>CBDBHR010000028.1:0-627655 GCA_965205865.1 bacterium | reverse complement strand
TTTATGAGCAGTTGACGTCCGTATCCTTTTCCCGCGTGATTCTGGCTTGACGAACAGATCCTCGAGATAGAGGCCTCGCCGCCCCTGGAATGTGGAAAAATTGTGAAAAAATAAGGCGAAACCAACAGCTTCGTCTTCGACTCGGGCAATCAACGCCTCAACGGCAGGTGGTTCGCTAAACAACGCGCGTCTGAGGTCAGCTTCAGTCGCAATGACGTCGTGCGACAACTTTTCGTAAGCCGCGAGATCCTTGATGAGTGACATGACCAACTGCGCGTCATCCTCGGTAGCCCATTCAATACGTATTTGATTCATGCTTGTTTCCCTTCAATGATACTTTCGAAATCGTATTCCAACTCGCTTCTTTTTAACAGCCCGACACAAGAATCTCACTCAAATTATCGCGCTCGCAATTTTTTATGGAAAAAGAGGAGATCCATTACCTTTTTTGGACAAGATTCCTGTTTCTCCATTGTCTCCTCTCGTGCAATAATGGCAGTTGTTTCCATTGACTGGAAATTATCGAACTGATTTAACTACTCCAGCGTTTTATGAGAAAAAAGTCTGTTTCGAGCAGACTGCGGTTTGCCTTGGAAAATCAAGAGCATCGAGGAATAAAATTTAAAGTCGCGCAGTCAAAATCGATCATTCGTATTTGACAGTGGGTGGGTGTGAACCACATTGCCAAAGGGAATTAAAATGAAATTAAGCATCGTAACTACAACACGCAATATTGTACGGGTTTGGACGGAGAAACCAGTGTCGATCGTATTGCGGGAAGTCCGACATTGCGATATTATCGGCTTGCAGGAAATTGACAGATGGTGGAAACGTACGGGAATGGAGGATCAGGTAAAAACGCTTGAGCGAATTATTCGAAGATCGTTTCATCTTTTTGGACCAGCGCTCGATGTCGATGCCAGTATTCTTCTTCAAGACAACAAAATACAAAATCGCAGAAGACAATTCGGCAATTTAATCATTTCGCGTTGGCCCATAGAGCAAGCCCGTGTACATATGTTGCCGAAGCAGCATTTAAAGGACCGGCTCAGTTTGCAACGCATTGCGATAGACGCGGTCATCGATACGCCGGAAAAGCGAATCAGGCTGCTCTGCACCCATCTCAACCACGCATCCGACAAGGAGCGATTGCAGCAGGTCGAGGCATTGAAAAAAATTATGCGGACCGGCAGGAGCCAGGGAGGTTCGGTGACAGGCCCGCAAGATGATCACTGGGAACTTTGCGATGCAACCCAAGAAATTCCCGAGGATACCCTGTTACTCGGAGATTTCAACATGACTCCCGACAGCGCTGAATATGAATCAATGATTGGGACAGCAGAAACCAACCAAGGCTTTATCAATCGCTTTGTGGACCTGTGGACGCTGCATCATGGTGAGAAAGCGGGTTTGACTTTTTTTGCTAAAAGTCCAAAAAGGGTGGATTACATTTTTGCAAGTGATGGATTTGCCAATGCTTTGCAGGAAATGCGAGTGATGGAGGAAGCCTCGGGTTCGGACCATAAACCTGTCATGGCCGCCTTTTATTGATTATACTATCGACACTAGAGTCTTGGGGAAATTGTTGCTTCGAATTGCAGGAACCTGCGAAGATCCCCAAATTCTTGTTGACAGGTGCTTGCAAAGAATTTATACAAATAGTCTCACCTGCTTGCCTCTCGAGAAAGGTGGACGAGAAGTGAACGGGATGGATAAAATCAAAAATTTTTATAACGGTACAATGACAAACAGCAAGATTGGAGAAAGAAGATGACACAACGATTGAAAAACAAGGTCGCGATTGTCACGGGAGGCAACAGCGGGATTGGTGAAGCGACGGTCCATCTTTTTGCCAGGGAAGGGGCCAAAGTCGTGATTATGGCCAGGCGGGAAGAGGAAGGGGCGAGAGTTGAAAAAGCCGTTAGCGAGGAAGGTGGAGAGGCCACTTTCATCGCCTGTGACGTGAGCAACGTCGTCTCAGTCGATTCGGCGGCGGCGGAAGCGGCCAAAGCTTACGGCGCCATAGACATATTGATCAACAATGCCGGTGGAGGGGCTGCGGGCGACTTCCCCAACACGTCCGACGAAGATTGGAACTATGTTATCGATATCAATCTGAACGGCACGTTCTATGTTTCACGCGCTGTTTGGCCACACCTCGTGGCAGCAGGTGGCGGTGCCGTGGTGAACATGTCGTCACTCGCCGCTCAGCGGGGTTTCAGCCCCTGGATGCGCGAGGAATTCGGTACTGCCGCACCGGCTTACTACGCGGCAAAAGCGGGAGTCGATGCGCTCACCCGTTACATGGCCGGGGTTGGGGGTAAACATAACATCCGGGTCAATTGCGTACGTCCCGGTCAAATCATGACGCCCGGCGCGACTCGGGGAACCATCAACGATCCCGATGGCGGGCATCATGTTTTCGAAAAGATGTTCAACATGGCGCAGATTATTCCGGGTCCCGGCTACCCTGAGGACGTCGCCAATCTTTTCTTGTTCCTGGTATCCGAAGAATCACGCTTCCTCACTGCCGAGATCATCAACGTCGATGGTGGAGTTGCCGCAAAGATCTGAGTCTCCAATCAATTGGAATCGAATCACTCCACGTCGATTATTCCGAAGGATGTGATATTTGTTGTTGTTTTTAGAATAATTAATGATTTCAATAGTTTGTCATCCTGAGCTCGATTCTGAGCTCGATTCGGGATCCGGTAAATGCATTGTCTGGTATTTTCCTGGAATCTTTCTCGAACCAGGAAGGACTGAAATAGAAAATCAAAGCCAACCAATTAACAAATAAGGAATGCTTATGTATTTGGAAAAGTATAGACTCACTGGCAAAGTCGTGGTCATCAATGGTGGCGCCCGCGGAATCGGTTATGCCTGCGCAGAAGCGTTTGCAGAATGTGGCGCCGCTCTGGTATTGAGCGACATCTTACCGGAAGTCGAAGCCTCCGCCCAACGATTGCGTGAGGAAAGAAAAGTGGAGGCGACGGCGCATATTGTGGATCTGACCAGCACCCGGCAGGTCGATTCCCTGGCAGCTACCATCCAACAAACGCATCAAAAGGTGGATATTGTGGTCAACAGTCAAGGCATTGGGGGGAACGGCATAAGAGGTGAAGCCCTGCAGGATGAGAGTTGGAATAAAACGATCGACATCAATCTCAACAGCGTATTTTGGTGTTGCCGGGCTTTTGGAAATATCATGCTTGCGCAAGAGCGGGGCAGTATTGTAAATCTGGGTTCCATGTCCGGCATCGTTGTCAACAATGGGTTCTCCCAAGCCGCCTACAATGCCAGCAAAGCTGCCGTTCACCAACTGACTAAATGCCTGGCCGTCGAATGGGCCAGCCGGGGCGTGCGGGTCAATGCGGTTGCCCCCACTTATATTGCGACGGATATGACGAAGAAAGGCTTGGAAAGGCCGGAAATCCTGGCAAAAATGAAAGAAGCGACTCCTCAGAATCGCATCGGCGAATCCCACGAAATCGCCTCGGCAGTCCTGTTTCTGGGAAGTGAAGCTTCCAGTTTAATGACAGGCGGCGTGCTGGTTGTCGATGGCGGATTCACTTGTTGGTAGGAATTTTAAAGAATATTTTTCAAAGACGGGCTTCATCGACCTGAATCACTCCTGCAGTCTCGAGTGTTCTTCGTATATCTGCTCCTTCCGCTTCGTTATTCGGACGGACGGGAGCGCGGGAATATGCGAGGGGCAGGCCCTGGAGGTGGAGGGTAAAAGGAGTTTGAAAGATAACCTCTCTCCAACTAATTTAACCCGAGTTCGACATAAATCTTCAATAATTTGAGTATCCTAGTTTATATGTCATCCTCGCGAAACTTGTCCTCGCGAAAGCGGGGAGCAGGGAGCGATGACGTTCACAGGATGATTTTGAAAGAATAGGAAGTCATCACCAGCGGCAGTGCCGGTGGCTTGAAAAGGCCCCCAGGATGGGGGCAAAACGTGCTCGTATTCGTAAAACGTGCTCGTGAACGTGAACGAAAGAGGTTATGCTAGATCATGAAAAATTAGATGTTTACCAATGTTCCATCGAATTTTTAGCATTGAGTGTCCAAATCATTGAGACATTGCCCAGAGAAAACTCTGCCTTAGTTGATCAACTGAAGCGCGCCTCATGGTTGATTCCTCTCAATATTGCCGAGGGGTGTGGCAAAACGTCTCTTTCCGACAAGCAGCGATTCTACGCGATTGCTCGAGGATCCTCTATGGAATGTGGTGCGATTCTCGATGTTCTGAAAGTTTTGAAGATCATTCAGTCTCCAATATTCGATAAAGGAAAACAGTTGCTACATCGCATTGTCGCTATGTTAACAAAAATGTGTCAACGATCTCACTAATCGTTCACGAGCACGAGCACGGCTCACGGACACGTATACGTTACTCATGCCTGACCGGCAAAGCCTATTAGGTTCGCACCAGCAGAGCTGGTGGTTTAATGAATTCAATTAATATTGCTTAAAATGGGACCCTTCAAAAATAGAAAAAAGTAGTTTACAGTTTGCCGCCTTTGTTGTCATTCCTGCGCAGGCAGGAATCCAGTGGTAGTCACGAAGATGGATCCCCGCCTTCGCGAGGATGACAGAGGAACTCCCAAATTGAGCGATTCTAAAAAAGGATCAGATTTTCAAGATGATTTTTTTGCCTGAGAAAGGCAATCATTCTGAAATCAGATTTTGATCATCAAATCCATGGATGTTTGAGTGAGAATGAGCATCAAAATGCTGTTTTCAGATGTGGAAGGTCTTCATTTCTCATGTTTTGGACGCACTTATCCCCTTAAACTTTAATGTTTTTGTTTTTTAATTGAAGCGAAACCCGTTGATCAGATTGGCGCCAATGCGTGCTGGCAGGTGGCAAATAGTTGGTCCAATTGCAAGCGCTCAAAGGTCTTTTTTGGTATTTTCAAGATCAGTTTTCCGGCATGACGAAGCAGTTTGCCTGCCGTATCAAGAAACTGGCGCCGGAAGGTATCAGCATACATCGTTACCGCAATCACTGGCTTGCTGACATCTTCTTTGAAGGATTCGAAGAGGTTATTGCCAAGCAGCATCAGATAGTACCATGCGGTATTGGAAATGAAGTCCTTGAAGGGAAGTTGTTGATGACCAAAGTTTTTCAGCGCCCGGTTGGCCAGTTCATCCTTTCCCCGTCCGTGGTACGAGCCAAGGATGCTATGAGCATCGATGCGCTTTTCTTCAGCGGCTTGGCTGAGTTGGCCATCAATGGCCTCTCCCATACCAAGGTTCGTAATGATCACGCCATCATGATCCAAACCCGGCAAAGAGAGTTGGCTATCGTGTTCAATCAAGCGGCTGTAGATCGTGCGACGAGCCTTCTTCCATGTCCCCTGCTGGCTCTTAAACTCGGTGTACTGCCAGATCTCCTTCTTGCCCGATGAAGTGAAGGTCTGCCAGTCAGTGGCTTCTTCCGCAGCATTCCTCACATTGGCATAGGACTTTCCTCCGCTTCAGCTAACCGATGTTCAGTCGTTCACAGGTTTCAAAGATTTTTTCGTCAAAAAAACCGGTGTCCATGCGCACCATGATTGGTACATCATCTCGGTATTGGCGGCGAATCCTTTTCACGATATGAACCAGCATATTCTGAACAGTTTTCCCGTGATTCGAATGTTTGCTACCTCCGCGAAAAACTGCGTCAACCATATAACGACCCCAATTCATCTGCAGGGGATGAAATCCTTTGACCATCTTGTAAGTCGGCTGGACACCATGGCGTTTCAGGGCATCATCATTATCAAGTACCATCGAATCCAGACCCAACACAATCACCGTTGGACAAGTCTTCTTCAGTCTCCAGATAAACAGTATCTGCAGCAGATGACGAAACAGGTAGACTCGTACAAAAGAGAACTTTCCAAAAAATCTTTTCACGGCATGCGAGGAGGCAAGGTCTTGCTCACTGCATGACAGCAAGGCGGCATAACCCTCGCCCCTTTTGAGGTGATCGAACCAACTGAGATGACGGCTGCTGCCGTCCATGAAAAAACAGAGGATCTGCGCAAAAAAATCAGAGACAGCAATTCCTTTTTTATTTTTACGCATCGAACCAAACAACCTTTCGATGATCGGCATCAGCCGAATGCTTTGCAGATACTGGGCAAACAAGGCCAATCCGGCACGACTTGTCAAGTGTTCATCGGTTGGCTGAATGGCATCAATTATCTGTTTCTTTTTATCCTGAACTGTTATATTTTTTTCCATAAAGCTCTCTACCTGTTGGGTTGTGTTAGATTTTGTGAATTTTTTTATTTTAACCACTGAAATATAACACATTTTTCCCAAGGTTGGGAGCTTTTTTTATTACGAATCGCTCAACTTAGGGAACTGTAAACTGGAAAATGAAAGGTGCCCTTAAAATTTATCCATTTCTGTTGCCGAGTCAATTAGATCAATATTTATGCTGGTTATCCCTTGAGACGTTTGATAGGATAACGTTTTGGGAAATCCCCCTTGCCTCTTTTCATATTCTCGTTCCTCTCTTTCAGGGGGACATGCTTCGCGGGAATGACAAAGTGCGCAACACAGACTTAATTTTTCAATGACTTACGAGATCTTAGGAATGAAATTTAAATAAGTTAGAAGTATGGATACGCAAAATTAGGGTACAGGTAACAGCAGGCATAAAACAGTAGAGTTGGGATGCCGCTGTACATGTCCCCCAATTTTGCTCACGCCATTGGAAGAATTACAGGTTATTCAAGGTTTGTTCCTTAGAATTGTCGAGTGAGTAAAAGGGGTTGTATCACCGGAAACGTGAGCGGGGGGAAGGTTGCGCCAATTGAATTACGAGTACGCAAATTTGAAACAGGTAGCAGGTACCTGGTATGAAAAACTGAGACGAGGAGAAAATCATGGCAGTGGAACACAGGCGATTGGGTAGACATGGCACCTTGGTGAGCAACCTGTGCCTCGGCACTGTGAATTTAGGAACGGTGACCGATGAAAAAGATAGTTTCGCCATCATGGATCGAGCATTGGAGCTCGGTATCAATTTCTTCGATACCGCCGACGCTTATGGATACCAGTGGGGATATGGTCTTGTCGAAGAACTCGTGGGACGTTGGTTCGCTCAGGGCGATGGTCGCAGGGACGCGGTTGTGATGACGACCAAGGTCTACTCCGCGTTCTTGAAGGAGGGCATGAGAGCAGAACCGAATCGACAATCGAATTGTTATGGAGCCGTCAAGATCCGCCGACAAATAGAAGGCTCATTGCGTCGGTTGCAAACGGACATTATAGATCTTTATCAAATGCATCATATCGACCGGGAATGTCCCTGGGAAGAGACCTGGCAGGCTTTCGACAGTCTCGTGAAGCAAGGTAAGGTCAACTACGTTGGTTCCTCCAACTTTGCAGGCTGGGACATTGCCACCGCTTGTCAGGAAGCATCGCGGCGAAACATGATGGGACTGGTTAGCGAGCAGACGAGATACAACCTTTGTACCCGTACCGCAGAGTTGGAAGTGATCCCTGCTTGCCGGTATTATGGACTCGGCTTGATTCCTTGGGGTCCCGTGCATGGCGGGCGTCTCGGCGGAATCTTGCAAAAACCTCCGAAGAGTGGACGCAGGGGTCACGATAAAGGTTATGAAATATTCGTGGCTGAACATCGAAACCAACTCGAACGGTATGAATCCCTTTGCAAGCAATTGGGAGAGACGCCTGCCGTAGTAGCTCAAGCCTGGCTCCTTCACAACCCGGCAGTGACCTCGGTGATCATTGGCCCTCGTACATTAGCGCAGTTGGAAAGTTCGGTACGCGCGACCGAGGTCACGCTGGATCGTGAGACGCTGGACAAACTGGATGAAATCTGGCCCGGACCGGGGGGAGAAGCTCCCGAAGCCTATGCCTGGTAGCCGGAATAAGAAGCATGACTGCCATCACCATCAAAATTCAGCGTTCCTGGTGGCAAAGAGATGGCCGAAAGATTGATTAAATTCTCAGCGGAAGCGGTCCGGTAAGTCCAGTTCGCTGGTGATTCCGTGGAACCATTCGATGACATCGGGGTGATACGGAATACCTTTCTCCATTCGCGAAATCTCTTCTTCGCGCGCCTGCAATCCTGCATACACCACGCGATCTTCACCGGGTGCCGCAGGCGTTTCTTGCAGACTGCGGAGGTAGATGTCCATCTCCTGCTTGAAGGCTTCGACATCGCCAAATGCACTGACGTTGTAGGCCAGAAAGTGGTGCGACGGATCCTGACGTCTGAAGGGACCGGCGCCATCGCCTCCCAAGACGCCACATAGTATTTCGATCATCATCGCCAGCGAGTAGCCTTTATGAGATCCTATCTCGCGGGTGCCGCCGAGCGGAAGCAACATCCATTCCGAGGGAATGGGTCCTTCCTCCATAATCGGGCTGCCGTCTTTCTCCGCAATCCAACCCGGCAAAGCATCCACGCCGAGCCTTTTTGCCAGACCAATCTTGTTCCCGGCAACAGAACTCATGGTGGCGTCAAAGAGGAAAGGGGGTTCTTGTTGCGCCGGTACGGCAACTGCCAAGGGATTCAAGCCCACCATCGGTCTGGCGCCATGAGTGGGAACCAGAGCCAACCAGCCTGTGGTCATTGCCATTCCAATCATGTCGTGTTTCAGAGCCATTGCGGCGTGATAAGCGGCTGCCCCAAAATGAGCGCCGTTGGTTAGAGTAATGGCGCCTATCCCATATTTTTTTGCGCGTTCAATGGCCATATCCATGGCTTGTGGGCCGACCACCAAGCCGAATCCCCGGTCCGAATCAAGCGTCGCCACGGCAGGCGCTTCGGCGATGATCCGAGGGTTGGGAGTCGGATTGATCTTTCCGTCGCGAAACATTTTGATATAAACAGGCATCATGTTGGAGACCCCATGGGTCTCGATTCCGCGGATATCCGCATACATGAGGACATCAGCCGCCAGTCGAGCATCGGCTTCCGGCATCTCCATCTTTTGAAAGATTGCTCCAACCGTCATTCGCATGTCATTATGATTGACGCGGACGGCAATCTCTTCTGGAACCTTAAATCGTTCAAGCATTTTAAACTCGATCCTTCCTATACGATATTGCAGGTTTGGGAGCAGCATGAACAGGCGCCACCTCGAGGCGCTCACCACGGTTTTGGTAACCTTCGCTCTCCGACTGAGGAACAAAAAACTGTCGCACTATCCGCTATCCCTGCAGTCAATGTCAAGTATTATTGAGAAGCGCGCTAAAATATTACAAATTTCCTTTTAGACAATAGCGAGTCGCTGACGCGAAATAGCTTTTGGCTTTACTAATACATGACATTGTAGCACATCCGTTGTTGTATCACTCCGAACCAAAGGCGAGGAATCTTTAGATCTCTCCAGGCGTCGAGATGACATGTTGTAATACAATGTTGCGTGTGTGTACTTGTGAAGGTGGCTTACTCATGAATGAGAAGAAACTCTTTGCTCAATTCAACGAAATGATATTCTTGAAATAAACGGATGATTTGATCCGGCTTTGTTGAAAATATCTTTTCTAACTCCCGATTTTTGATATTTCCTGTCGAAACAAGCAGTAATTGAATTCATTAAACCACCAGCTCTGCTGGTGCGAACCTAATAGGCTTTGCCGGTCAGACATGAGTAACGTATACGTGTCCGTGAGCCGTGCTCGTGCTCGTGAACGATTAGTGAGATCGTTGACACATTTTTGTTAACATAGCGACAATGCGATGTAGTAACTGTTTTCCTTTATCGAATAATGGAGACTGAACGATCTTCAAAACTTTCAGAACATCGAGAATCGCGCCACATTCCATAGAGGATCCTCGAGCAATCGCGTAGAATCGATGCTTGTCGGAAAGAGACGTTTTGCCACACCCCTCGGCAATATTGAGAGGAATCGACCATGAGGCACGCTTCAGTTGATCAACTAAGGCAGAGTTTCCTCTGAGCAATGTCTCAATGATTTGGACACTCAATGCTAAAAATTCGATGGAACATTGGTAAACATCTAATTTTTCATGATCTAGCATAACCCCTTTCGTTCACGTTCACGAGCACGTTTTACGAATACGAGCACGTTTTGCCCCCATCCTGGGGGCCTTTTCAAGCCACCGGCTCTGCCGGTGGTAATGACTTATCAGGATGGCGAGAGACAAGGAAGGAATTGACAAAATCCTGATCTTTTGTGACGAGGACGCAGTCTTGATCATTCACGTATTTAAGAATTTCAGTGTCAGTCGTTTTATTCCTTTTGGGAAGTTCAAGCGTATGCATGGCACCATGACCGGTTTCTTTTATCAATTGAGTGAGTTTTCTGGGAAGTTGAGCATCAAATTTGAAAGTTTGGTGCGTAACGAGAAATTGACGAGAGAATATTTTGATTCTTTGGTAAATTTCTTAAGGGAAGGAGCGGCCAAATTAATTGTTTACGGCTGTGATTAACCACAGGTTTATTATCAAATATTGTCCAAAATAAAACTCAGGTTCTTTCAAACCAAAAATAAAATTTTCCATTTTACATAAAAGTGATCAACGGTCAGAAAACTTTATGCTTGTAATTCCCAAATGAAATTGATAGAATTCGAGTTTTTGAAAACTTTGGATTCCAAAATGACATACAATTTTGCAGGAAAAGTGGCCTTGGTGACTGGAGCGGGTGGCGAACAAGGTATTGGACGAGCCATTGCCACTCGATTGGCTCGGGAAGGAGCCGATGTGGTCGTCACTGATTATATGGCTAACCCCAAAAACTCGACAAGTTGGGCCGGGTTGCCGGATGTGGTGCGTGAAATTGAAGAATTGGGGGGGAAAGCTTTGGCGATCCTGGGCGATGTTTCCCAGGCAGGTGACGTCGAGGAAATAGTCCGCCAAACTTTGCGGAGCTTCGGACAGATCGATATCCTGGTCAACAACGCCGGCACGGCAGCAGGTGAGGATCGAGTTCCTTTGGTAGAATTAAAAGAGGAAGAATGGGACCGAGTGCAGCGAGTGAACGCGAAAGGCACTTTTCTGTGCTGCAAAACCGTGGCTCGAGTGATGATAAAACAGGGTCGGGGAGGCAAGATTCTCAATATGTCCTCCCTTTCGGGTAAGTTTGGCGCCGCAAACTTTGGAGCCTACTGCGCATCGAAATTTGCCATACGGGGGTTGACTCAATCCCTGGCCAAGGAACTCGGACCCCATGGCATTCAAGTCCACGCGCTCTGCCCGGGCATGATACTAACTGAGCGATACACTGATATTGCGGAAGCTACCGCGCCTGATGGCGTTTCTACGGCAGACCATTTGGAAGAAATCAAAAAAAGAACCTTATCCGGCACACCACTGAGACGGATTGGCACTCCTCGGGACGTGGCACAAACTGCCGCTTATTTGGTTTCCTCCGAATCCGACTTTCTGACCGGGTTATCCATTACGATCGACGGCGGCGTCTTAATGGATTGAGACGCCTGCGCATCCCCGCTTAATATACCGGAGAGCCATACTATGAATTTTGAATCATACGGAAAACGAGAACCCAGACTGCGGGGCAAAGTTGCTATCGTCACCGGAGGTGGTGGCTACGAGGGTGAGTCAGGTACCGGCAGAGCCACGGCGATTTGTCTGGCCAAGGAAGGCGCCAGAGTCGTGGTGGCCGACTTGACGGCTGAAAATGCGGCACGAACCGTAGAAACCATTAGAGAAGAGATTGGCGGCGAAGCATCGATTTTCACCGGAGATGGTACTAAAAATGAAGATTGTCGCGCAATGGTGAGTGAGGCGGTCGAACGCTTTGGCGGCTTGCACGTACTGGTCAACAATCTTGGCTTTGGTGGACAAAGTCGAATCTCGAGTGAGAAAAGTAAAGGGTCCGGTGTTGCGGAATTTGATGAAAACGAATTGGAATGGGCCATGGATCTAAATCTGAAAAGTGCCATGCTGGCAAGTAAGCATGCTATTCCTGCCATGATCGCCTCAGGAGGAGGATCGATTGTCAATTTCTCGTCTTGCGATGCCATTGCCGCTGCCGACCACTACGGAGTACCTTACTCGGTTTCCAAAGGAGCTCTCCATATTTTAACCCAAACAACCGCAGCGTGGCATGGACGGGATGGCATTCGAGCCAATTGCATCGCTCCGGGTCATCTGCACTCCGCATTTACAAGCCACCTGCCTTCCGATCTTCGGGAGCGACGACGGCAAGTCGTCCCGTTGGGAACCGAGGGCACTCCCTGGGATGTCGCCTGGGCTGCCGTTTTTCTGGCCAGTGACGAGGCAGGTTGGATCTCGGGCGTAGTCTTACCCGTCGACGGTGGGCTTTTTGCAGCCCAGCCGCTTCTCGGCCATAATTTTATCATGGGCAAATACCCAAAAAAACAAACCAAATGAAGGAGAAAAAAAATGACATATCCCTTGAATCAGGAATTGATGTACATGATGCCGACCCATTTCGGTCCCATGTCCGGACCAAGGCAAGGTCCGGGTGGCAAGAAGTTTGCTTTTGAACAGGACCAACGCAAGTCTAAAAGCGTCTCAGTCAGTTTTCTTACCAATGCGGAGCAATTGAAAGATTTTTTACCACCAGGATTCGAATTGTCGGGAGAACCGGTGGTGACGGTCAGTGAAACCTACATGAAGGAGATCGATTGGCTGGCAGGGCGTGGCTATAATCTTCTTGGCGTCACTTTTCCGGTGGTCTACCAAGGCAAAAAAGACCGCGCCAGTGGCCCTTTTTTGACGGTGCTTTGGGAAAACCTGACCGATCCAATCCTCACAGGCCGCGAACAACTGGGTTTTTCCAAAATCTATTGTGAATTGCCGGAACCCGTCGTTTACAACGGAGAAATCCATTGCGCTGCCAGTTGGATGGGGTTCCGTTTTCTCGATATCAAGCTTAACAACATGAAAGAGGTAAACGCCGCGGACCTTCCTACACCCGCTCGGCCTCCAGTCGACGGAACACTGAGAGGACAAATCCATTATAAATACATGCCCCGGACTGGGGAATGGGGCAAGGAAGATGTTGCTTATGCGGTGTTATCTCCGGCATCGACAAATCCAACGCCTCCACAATCTTTGTATCGAGGAGATGGCACCATAAAATTCCATAGGGCTCGCTGGGAGGACCTACCCACGCAATACATGATCATCAACGCCTTCAGCGCTCTGGAAATCAAGGAGTACCGTGGGGCCAGCATTGAAGATCGAGTCGGTGGCGGAAGCCTTTCCAATCAACAAATTCTTTACTGAATCGATAAGCAATGAGGTATCAACTATGAATGGATATGAAGCATTAGCAAGAATATTGCAGATCGAAGGAGTGGAGTTCCTCTCCGCCTTTCCTGCCCAACCTCTCATCGAAGCCTGCGCCCACATTGGTATTAGGCCCATCATTTGTCGTCAGGAACGCAGCGGAGTCAATATCGCGGACGGTTTCAGTCGTATTTCGAATGGACGCAGGTTTGGGGTGTTTAGTATGCAGCAAGGGCCGGGGGCGGAGAATTGCTTCGCCGGCGTGGCCCAAGCATATGCCGACTCGGTCCCTATGCTGATTTTGGCGGGAGGAGAGCCTTTGTCTCGACAGGGAGTGTCTCCGACTTTCGAGGCCCGTCGAAATTTTCAATACGTTACCAAATGGGCTGCCCAGATCAACAAGGTTGAAGACATTCCGCACATGTTACGACGCGCATTAATACAGATGAAACAAGGTCACCCCGGACCAGTGATGTTAGAGATGCCCGGGGACGTGATGGGATTGGATTATCCGGGAAATGTCGAGGAATACAAAATTGTTCGACGTCGAGAATCCCTCGCCTCCAAGGAAGATGTGCGGGAACTGATAACGGCCTTGTTGAAAGCTTCCTCTCCCGTCATCGTTGCCGGGCAAGGGGTGCTGTATTCGCAAGCAACGGCCGAATTGGTCGCCTTTGCAGAGTTGGCTCAACTGCCTGTCATGACCACCTTGGCCGGCAAAAGCGCTTTTCCGGAAAATCATCCTCTGGCTTTGGGAACAGGAGGACTGTCGCGTACTTTGATGGTGCGACGCTTTCTGGAATCTACGGATTTCAGCATGGGAGTCGGAACCAGTTTCACCCGGAACACCTTCACGACCCCAATGCCTGAAGGTATTGTTCTTGCTCAGGTGAGCAACTGTGCGGAAGATATCGGTAAAGATTACGAAGTCGAGTTTGGCGCGGTCGGAGAAATTCGCCTGGCGCTTCAGCAAATGATCGAAGAATATCAGCGACAGGATGGTCCGAGGGTGCGCGGAGATGGCCAGGGTGTCGCAAATCGTGTTGCTTCCGTTCGTGATGAATTTGATGCGGAGTGGGAATCCCGCCATGCCTCCGACGAAATCCCCATCAACCCTTACCGCGTGTTTCGAGAACTGGCAAATTCCTTTGACCCGGCCAACACCATCATCACACATGATTCCGGTTATCCTCGCGATCAGTTGCTGCCTATGTGGAAACCCGTTTCTCCCCGTGGCTACATTGGTTGGGGTAAATCCACCCAGTTGGGTTATGGACTGGGCCTGTCAATCGGCGCCAAATTGGCGGCTCCTGAGAAGCAGGTGATCAACATCATGGGAGATGCCGCATTCGGCATGTCGGGCTTGGATCTCGAAACCGCCGTGCGCTCCGAAATTCCCATCCTGACTGTGGTGCTCAACAACTCGGTGATGACCAATTATGATCACCATTTGCCAGAGGCTACCAAACGCTACAGGAGCAACGAATTGGGGGGCAATTATTCTAAAATCGCAGAAGGGTTGGGAGTCCATAGCGAGCGGGTGGCCACGCCGGGTGGTCTGGCTCCTGCGTTCAAGCGGGCAGAAGCCGCCAATCGAGAAGGTCGACCTGCCCTGGTGGAGGCCATTTCCAAAGTCGAAAAAAATGTCTCTAAGTGAGTTTTGGCAACCGGCAGTTTCAAGATATTGAAGAGACTCATGGGTTCAGGGATCGTCCCTGAATCGCGTCCGCTTTGTCAAGGACGGCGCGGGCGCGTTTGATCACGGGATTATCTACCATTTGGCCCTCATCGACAAAGACACCCACACCGGAAGCGAGGTGTTTTTCGTAGGCGTCGACCAATCGGCGGGCTTTGGCAATCTCGTCTGCAGAGGGTTGGAAGACCTCGTTACAGATCTCGACTTGATTGGGATGGATGCAGAAAGCTCCTTCAAAACCAAGCAGGGCGGCGCGACCGACCCATTCCCGATAGGTTTCCTTGTCGTTATAAACGGCAATGGACCCCAGGTATCCCAATGGAATGATACCAGCCTGGCGGGCGGCAACCAAGGCCAGGATATGCGGGACATACATGGCATCGGGAAGAGGTTGCGTCCCCAATGAGGCGGAAAGATCTTCGGTGCCGACTATCAGTGCCAATAGACGAGGAGTTGCGGTTGCAATTTCATTGACGTGAATCAACCCTTCCGCGTTTTCAATCGTGGCGATCAAACGCACGCCCCCCGGCGGCAGACCACGTTCCGCTTCCAATTCTCCAATTGTTTCATCCAAAAGTCGTAGAAAGTGCGCGTGGGGAACTTTTGGGATCGTAATGGCATCCAGGCCGGGACCCATTATCGTTTCAAGGTCCGGCAACGCCAATCGCAGCGGCGCATTGATGCGTACCACGACATAAGGACAACGCCCCCGTATTTTCCCGATTGCCCGGGCCGCCGCTTGGCGAGCCGCCTCTTTTTCGCTCTGCGGAATGGCATCTTCCAAATCGAGCTGGATCGCGTCAGCCTTACGCCGAAGCGCGCTCTCCAGCAATTTTTCATTGGTTGCAGGGACAAAAAGTAGAGATCGTAACAGCATGGCAGTATTCGTCGCTTTTCTTTTTTTCTGGTGTCAGACCGGCTGCGTCTTAAAACCCTGTGCTTGCTCTCCAACGGTTTCCCGTTCACCAAAGAGCGTTATGAGCATCCCCATGTAGATCTCGACCGGCTTTAATTCGGACTTTTTGAAAAACTTGAACAATTTTCATTTTGGCACGGAAAAAGAATGGCAGTGCTTGTCATTCATGATTCTTGTTTTACTTTGACAATACGTTTTGATTTTATCTCAAATGGTTGATTTCCACAATCCCCAAGGATCTGTTATCAAATAGTAACCCGTGATATTTTTATTTTTGTCAAGGTCGACTCTATCGGGAATTCAGGGGAATGCCTCGCTAACTGCTTCTTGTATCCCGCAACAAGTTCGAGATGACATATCTTTTTTCTTCAGCCTTTTACCAAATTATCCGTATTTTTTATAGCAATGGTTCTGACATTTTTTTTAATTCTTAATAAACTGAAAATAAATCATTTCAAATACTTAGAAAAAGTATCTGAATTATTTACACCTCTGAGTCAGTTTCTCAGTTTGAAATAATTCAAGCAATCCCGATGACTGCGTCATGCCTGACTTGATCAGGCATCCAGAAGTTCATCAGCAAATACTCTGGATTCCTGGTCAAGCCAGGAATGACATTAGAAACACTGAGAAAGCCTCAATTAGTTTTTTCCGTTTCTAAAACTGTTAGAAGTATTGTTATAGGAGGATCGCAAATGAAAACACTGGAAGGAAAAGTTGCCATCGTTACGGGTGGTGGGACAGGAATTGGTAAGGAAACCGCCATCATCTTTGCAAGGGAAGGAGCCATAGTTGTCTTGGCCGGGCGACGTTTGCGACCGCTGGAGGAGGTGGCCACCCAAGTGAAGCAGGCAGGTGGTCATGCCGTGGCGCGAGCAACCGATCTGGAAGACGGGAATGCCGCCGCCGAATTGGGAGACTGGACTGTTGCCGAGTTTGGCCGCGTCGACATCCTGGTCAACAATGCCGGACATGGATCTAAAGCGCGTTCCATTCGATACCTCCGTGAAGTCGAGTGGCAGAGTGTCTACAAAGTCAATGTCGAAGGCGTCTACCGTTTGACGCAAGCGTGCGTGAACCCCATGATCGAACAAGGAGGCGGAGTGGTGATTACAGTTTCTTCTTATGCTTCGATACGTCCGGGTCTGTTGGGAGGAGCGGCATATAGTTCAGCCAAAGCAGCGTCTCACAACCTGATGTATCATACCAACGTCGAATTGAATGCCAGGGGAATCCGCGCATGTACCATCATCCCGGCCGAAGTCGATACGCCTATCCTGAACAATCGGCCGCTGCCTCCGGATGCGGAAGCCCGTTCGACGATGATGATGCCGGAAGACATTGCGCAGGCGATTTACCTCTGCGCCACCATGCCCGCAAGGACCGTGGTCGAGGAGATTCGCCTCCGTCCTACGCAAGCACGCGACGTCTCTGAAGAATTACAAGCCGCCGCGGAAGCAAAGTCTCCCCGGAGCTAATGGAAAATCGACCTTCAATAGCAACGATTACGGCAGCCTCTTGGAAATTCTTCCGCTGGCGGTGGTTTCTAATGATTGAAAGGAGAAATAAACCTGGCCAGGAATCCTCTTTTACGTTTCATCTTCGCGGCGCCGTAACTGCCCTGCCCGCCCCGCAGCCGGGGATCGAGCAGGTCCCGCATGGCGTCGCCGAACATGTTGAGGGAGTAGACGACAATCGTCAGACAAAGCCCTGGCCAGAGTGCCAGCCGGGGCGCCTGCTCCATGTACTGGCGTCCTTCCCGGCTGAGCATCCCTCCCCAGCTGGGAACCTTGACGGGCAGCCCGAATCCGAGGAAGCTCAACGAGGCTTCGGCAATGATGACCCCGCCAATGTTGATCGAGAAGATGATGATGATCGGCGCCATAATATTGGGCAGCACATGCCGTAAGAGGATTTTGGTCGTGGAAGTGCCTACGGCCCGGGCGGCCAGAAAATAGTCATTCTCTTTGACACCAATCACGGCGCTGCGGATGACTCGGGAACCGCCGATACCTCCGGCGATCCCCAGCACCACGATGATCTGAAGGAGCCCTTGTCCCACGATGGACATGATAGTTAACAAGAGCAGCAGTCCCGGGAAAGCCATCCAGGCATCGACAAAACGTTGCGCAGCCAGGTCCACTTTCCCCCCAAGGAATCCGGAAGTGCCGCCAATCAGGACAGCGACGATCACATTGAGTGCCGTCGCGGCCAAACCGACCATTATCGAAATACGAGCCCCGTAGAGAAGGCGGCTCAACAAGTCTCGCCCCAGGTGGTCGGTCCCCAGGAGATACTGGGCGGATGGGGTTTGCATGATGTCGGCCAGGTGTATTTCCCGATAGGGATAAGGCGCCAGACCCTCGGAAAAGAGAGCGACGACAATCAAGATCAAGATGAGAATCCCGCAGGCAGTACCCAGGGGCTTCTCCTGCCACAGCCTGATGAAGAAATCCGCAAACCGGCCCCGTCGCTTGGGCTCGCTGATTGTTAATGGTGTTTCATGAGTGTTGTTCATGTTCTCGATTTTTCTATAATACAGTCCCGGAGGGACGAAAGGGAATAGCCCAGCGATTCATTGCTGGGAAAGGAACCCCCCTCCTCCTCAGCTAGTCCCAGAGGGACGACACTTCTTCGATCTGGCGAGCTACTTCCTTTCGTCCCTCCGGGACTTCTTCTGACAGACGAATCTCAAACCTATATTTACCAGGAGCATAACGACTATTCATACCTCACCCTCGGGTCCAAATAGGGATAAATCAGGTCGATGAGGAGATTGAGCAGCACCACCCCGGTGGCGAAAAACAGGTTGGTTCCCTGGACCACCGGGTAGTCACGGCTTTGCAGGGCATCCAGCATGAGACGGCCGAGTCCCGGCAGGGCAAAGATGTTCTCCATGATCACCGCGCCCCCCACCAGGATCGGCAATTGCAGGCCAATCAGGGTCACCACCGGGATGAGGGCATTTTTGAGGGTGTGCCGGATAATCACGACCCGCTCCCGGAGCCCCTTGGACCAGGCGGTGCGGATATAATCCTGCCGCAGCACCTCCAGCATCATGGTACGCATCATGCGCATGGTGGCAGCCGCCGAGGCCGTCCCCAGAATCAGGCTGGGGATGAAGAACCCCCAGAGATTCCCCAACGGGTCTTCGCTGAAAGGGATGTATTCCAGCGGTGGGGTCCAGCCCCACCAGATGGTTGGGTAGATCATCACCATGATGGCCAGCCAGAAGTTCGGCGTGGCCAAGCCGATGATGGCCAGGGAGCGCCCCGCGTAGTCGGCGAGCGTATCCTGGCGTATCGCCGAGTAGATACCCACCGGCAGCGCGATCACGAGCCCGATGACGATGGCCAGCAGGCCAAGCTCGATGGTGACCGGCAATCTGGAGAATATCTCCTCCTCTACCGTCCAATGGCGCCACAGGGATTGGCCCAGGCTGCCGTGCCGGAAAATCTCGCCGATCCAGCGTCCATACTGCACCCAGGTAGGCACGTCTAATCCCAGCCGGCGCTCAAGCGTTTCACGGTCTATATCGACCCCATAAGAATGCAGCTCACCCAACATGGCGTCTATGACGTCGCCGGGGATGAAGCGCACCGAGAGAAAGACGATGATGCTCAAGAGAAACAGAGTGGGGATGACCAGCAATAAGCGCCTGATGAGATAGGCTCTCATATGATACTCCTCTTTCCCCCCTTTACCAAAGGGGGGCCAGGGGGGATTTGAGTATGAAGTCTTAAAATCCCCCTAAATCCCCCTTTTTCAAAGGGGGACTTGTCCATCAAGCACTAATGCCCCATTTCTTTCTTCAGATCCTGGTCAATCCAAATGCGGGCGAAGATAGCCGCTGCGCGAGCCAGTCCCATTTCGACTTCACCGTTGTAACCTTTGATCCATGGCTGGGATGCATTAAACAATGGAACTTTGGGACCCCATAGGAACCACTGCTGCTCTATCAAGTACATATCTGCCTCTCTAATCAGCCTCTGCTGCTCCTCAGGGGTGGCAGCGGTTTTGGCGGCTTCCGATTTGGCGTCCATCACCGGGTCCTGGTGTCCGCCGTGGTAGGCCACACCTTCAAATCCCGAGGCAATCCAGTCCATCATGGGCATGGGCCCCTGGTCGACGCCGAGAACCGCAGAAACCATCCCCTCATAGTTGCCTTCCCGTTTAAGCGCTAAAAGCGGAGTATTGTCATGTGTCTGAATCTCCACGTCAACGCCAACCTGTGCCCAGTATTCAACGGCGATTTCCTGATAGCCGACATCAAATCGCAGCAAGTGGTGAAGGGCGGTCTTGAAGCCATTGGGATAGCCCGCTTCAGCCAGAAGCTGCTTCGCCCCTTCCGGGTCATACCGATAGCCTTGCTTGACCGCTTCGGGCCACTCTTCAAAGGGGACATAAAACCCCTTCAGACTATCCCCGACAATCCCCTGGGGTTGCCACTTGGCAAAACCCTTATAGTAAGTCTTGTTGATGGTCTCCAGGTCAATGGCCATCTGCATGGCTTTGCGCACGCGGATGTCGTTGAAGAGCGACTGGTTGCGCAGGTTGAAGGTAACAGAGGTCTCCGAGCGAAAGTACCACGGGTACAACGTGATCTCGGGGTTGCTCCGTTGGAGGCTCGCTACCTGGTTGACATCCCCCAATTGAGTGTCGCCGAATAAACCTGTGATATCATGCCTACCCGAGCGCAGTGCCGCCAGCCATGTTGCTTGTTCGGGCATAATCACCCGCCGTAACTCGTCGATATAGGGCAAGCGGTTCTCTGGGTATTTTTCGTCGGTGCCCCAGTAGTCCGGATTCCTGGTATAGGTCAGAGAGCTGCCCTTGACCCAGTCCGTCAGCATATAGGGCCCGGTGCCAACCAGGTTCCTCCAATCTTGTACGTTGCCATGTTGCTCGATGACCTCGGGGGGCATAATGAAATGAAACCAGTGGGCGACGATCGTCTCCAGCCCATCGCTGCGAGGCGCCTTTAGCTTGAAAACAACCGTGGAATCGTCGGTGGCCGTAATCGATTCCCATGACGCGGCATTCATCGGGTCGAAGGGGCTATGTTCGGTGAAGCCGCTGCCCAGACCCGTAATACGATGAAAGTTATATTCGACATCCTGGGCGGTCAGTTCCCGACCGTTCATTGGTGCCTTATTATGCCAGCGAACGCCCTTGCGGATGTTGATAACGATCGTGGTGGGGTCAGGCGTTTCCCAGCTTTCCGCCAGATTCGGTTTCATGGCAGATAGCGGGACGTACCTGGTGTTGAAGCCAAATTCATCCCTGTCTATTCCCCAGTTCGCGATGGCCAGCTTCTCTGAAACGGCATCGACGGCCCTTGGTCCGTGGCCCTGGGAGTAGGGGTCAGTCCCCGGAGGCTCGATCCGCTCGGCGTAGGTCAATGTCCCGCCATACTCAGGTGCTTGTACCATCTTGCCGGTGGTGGGGTCTTTGACCATCTTTTTATCAGCTGCCACGGCCGAACTGACCCAAAATGTGGCCACCATCAGGGTGAGGATGAGCAATAAGGATTGCATCCCCGCTCCCCGCTTTCGCGGGGACAAGTTTGCGAGGACAAGCTTTTGTACAGCAGACCCGAAGCCTGCCGGGTTCCGCCCCACGAGGGAGGCAAAAAGTTTATTTATCATACTCATAAGAACCTCTTTAAATTGAGGGTGTTGAGAACGATTCACCAGCCTTGGGGCGAATCGGATTTTCGTGGCAGACACAGCGTCTGCCACGGTCAGCCCCATGACGGAGGCGACAAATTTCTTAAAATACATAGGGTTCTCCTTATAAGAAAGTTGAAGGAATAACAATTTATTTTCGGTTGACTTGATTGATGTTCCAAATTTCCCCTTGCCCTTTCTTTCCTGGAATTTGGAAGGTGGGTTGGAATTTGGAATTTGAAACGAGGAATCTTAAGGATCTCTCCCCTTCGGACTGGGCGTCGCTTCGGCGCACCGACGGCCCTGTCGAGATGACATAAAGGGGTAGAATTTAGGACTGGGAACTGGGTGCTGGGAACTAGGAGTTGGGTGTCGGTATACTACTCTCATTTTAACCTTTTATCAAGATTTTTTATATAAAAATGGAGACTCCCTCAATTGTTTTTCCGTCCTTGGAATAATAATATATTCGTTCTGCAAATGATGGTCATTGCTTTTTTTAATACGGTGATTCATTAATTCTGTATTCTTATAAATTCTAATGAAGATCTTTCATATTACAGCGAGATCCAGAAGTCAAATACTTTCTTTTTCTCATTGCGAGATCCATTTTATTTTGTTGTTACAGATCATTTAAGAAAGCTTTGGTGGAGAGCCACTCCAGGGAAACCCTTGAAAAATGTCTTCTAAAGTCGATTGAGTGATGAGTCTTTCTCCTAGTGTTTCGAGTTCATCAACAGAGAGAGTTGCTAGAATGGCTTGATAAGATTCCGCGGCTTCACCAAATTTCTTTTGAAGGAACCGATAGCCAGCTCTTGATAGGACACGTCCGCAAGGATGAGGGAAAAAAGATTCCCGGGGAAGCGAAATTCTTTTCACTGCAACTCATTTACTCTTCCCCAAACAATCCTAAGGTACAATAGGTGCAATATATATTTATCAAGCTTTTTTTCGCGTATTGAAAGGAATCTCATATTAACCAGGTAATGTTACGCGTATATTTTTTGTAATCAGCAGTTTCCATGAATACGCTTCCCCACAAGTGTGTCATTCCTGGCGAAGACCAGGAATCCAGGAATCGCCATCATGAAAACCTACTACGTTGATATCTTAGCAAGTAAAAGAAATGGCACTCTTACCAGGCTCTGATGCGGGAATTGTGAATTGAACAACAATCTGATATTTGTACTGAATATCTTCTGATTCAGATCCCTATGTCGATGGCAGGGACAGGGGCGGGCGTCCTGGCAAATCGCCCCTCCCTTCACTCCTCACCACAAGGAAAGGGTGATTCTTCCGGGACAGCTACTGAATCAATCTATTTCAACATCGTCATAATGGCTCTATGAGTGAACCTTTTTGGAAAACCAAATCCCTGGCCGCAATGGACAGGGAAGAATGGGAGTCTCTGTGTGACGGTTGTGGTCGTTGTTGCGTCCATAAATTCTCGGACGCGCAAATGGGAAATGTCTATTATACCGATATTGCCTGTCGTCTGCTTGATTTGGAACAATGCCGTTGCAAGTCCTATCCCAATCGTATGCAATTGGTGCCCAATTGCGCGATTTTGGATGCGGAGAACATCCGGCAATTCGAGTGGATGCCTGCCACCTGCGCGTATCGCTTGCTTGCTACGGGCCGGGAATTGAAGTGGTGGCACCCTTTGGTTTCCGGAACCCCGGATACCGTACATAAGGCGGGGATTTCGGTGAGGGGCAAAGTTGTTTCCGAGCAAGATTTGGATGCGCAAGATTGGCAAGAGCATGTCATTTTCGATGCTGACAAGCAGTGAGAGTGAGCGATGTTTTCTTCTGAAAAACCAACATATTTTGATTACAATGCGACTGCAGTTTTGCTTCCGGATCTTGCGGAAAAAATGGCTCGAATCGCTCAGAATCAATTTGGTAATCCATCCAGCCCCCACCAGACTGGCAGAGTGGCGAAAGACCTCCTCGAGTCCTCACGCGCCCGCCTGGCAAGCCTGTTGGGAGTCGAATCCGAAGAATTGATTTTTACCAGCGGTGGCAGTGAAAGCAACAATACGGTTTTGCGTCAGTTTTTACTGACAGTTGAACCCGTCCATCTCATCACTTCCCGCATCGAACATCCCTCCATTTTGGAAACCTGCCGGATTCTGGAAAAGATGCCACATATTGAGGTGAGCTATCTTCCGGTTGATGGCGAAGGTCGGGTTATTCCAGAAACCCTGACCCCGGCTATCCGCCCGCAAACCCGCTTGATTTCGATCATGGCTGCCAACAATGAAACGGGTGTGATTCAGCCCATTGACACCTTGACTGCCATGGCTCGGGAGTGTCAAATTCCGTTCCACGTGGACTGCGTACAAGGGTTGGGTAAAATTCCGATGAACTGGAAGGAATGGGGAATCCATTATGCGACTGCAACCGCCCATAAATTTGGTGGCCCCCGGGGAATCGGGCTGCTTTACGTCAAACAAGAAACACTGCTGATTGGATTGATAGCAGGTGGCAAACAAGAGCGTGTGAGGAGGGCTGGCACGGAAAACGTCATGCTGGCCTACGGTTTTGCGGAAGCTCTCGCATGGGTCCTGGCCCATCAAGAGTCGATCGCCCAACGCTTGACGGCTTTTAAGGAGCAAATGATTCGTGCATTTGAAGGCACCGATGGTTTTTTTCTCAATGGAGCTCGAGCCCCTTGTTTGCCCAACACCCTGAATTTTGGCTGGAGCGGCCTCAGTGCCGAAAGTCTTCTGATTTCTCTGGACTTGGACCAGATTGCAGTTTCGACGGGATCCGCCTGTTCTTCGGGCGCGATCGAAGCCAGTCCGGTCTTGTTGGCCATGGGTTTGGATAAGCAAAAAGCAAAAGCATGCCTGCGAGTGAGTATGGGTTGGAATACTCGGCAAAAGGAAGTAGATTACTTGATCGAGCGGGTGCTTTTTCACGTCAAACGATTGTACGCGAAAAAACGACGTTGAATCTCCTCCGGCTAAGAAAGGGAATCAGTTTCCTGGCAGCGGCACGGAAGCCCTGACAGCCTGCAAGGCTTCACTGGCGCACAAGGTATATGATAGTTGAGCACCTGTAAATAGAACCCGACCCGATTCCAGGCCAAAACCAATCCCTTCCCTGCTCAGCAGACCTTTTCCCGACAAGATCAGTAAAATGGCTGGACTGTCTGTTTCTTCCTGAAGGATCGAATGACCTTCTGGCAATTGGATGGTTTGCAACTCAAACTCTTCCGCTGCTGACGGATAGCGCCGAATGCGGTCAGAAACAGGTATCCCGGCGTGCAAGGGGGGCGGTCGATCTTGGTAGGAGATTCGAGACAACATTCGTTCGACATCTTTGAACTTGTTGGTAATGCCCGCCCGGATCACATTGTCTGAATCGGCCATGCATTCCACCAAATCTCCGCTCAAATAGGAATGCAACTGATTGGCCTGCAAAAAAACAGAGGAATGAGGGGCAACTTCGACTTTTTGCATCAAATAAAGAAACAACAATCCCAGGTCGCTTGGATAATGGGGATACAAATCAAGGAAGGAATAATCCATTTCGCTGCGATCTTTTTTTTGCATGATATTGTTATGAAGTGCTTTCAGCAATGCCAGACCTTTCTCTTTTGGAAGCTGCAGTAAGACAGGTAGCATTTTCTGCGGATCAATGGAAAGAGCGCGACCGGAATCAAGCAAGGTTGGATTGACCTCTTTTAAAAATTCCGCAAGGCAAGGGTACTGCTGCCAAGTCTCGAGGAGCGTGGTTTTGTTTTTAAAACCATATAGCATTTTAAATCCGGAAAGAGCCAAGGCAATTTCCGGTTTGTGGTTGGCATCCGGGTAATGAGCCGGGTCGAGTCGATGTAGAGATTCGGCCCAATCTTTGTCAGGGTGCATTTGAATAGAGAGAGGTTGAGCAATGGAAAGCACTTTGAATAGAAAAGGCAAAACCCCCCACCGTCGTCTGGTATATTCACCAAGGAGCTCCGGTTTGGTACGCAATACCTGCGAGAGCAGGATACCGTCTCCAATTTTGACACGAGAGGGAGCATTGGCATGCGCTCCCATCCACAACTCGGCATAAGGCATTGCAGGATCAATCGTACGTTCCCTCAACAAACGGGCAACCAAGGAAGATTTCCCTTTTTTCCCCCAGTCATAATGCATCACATGGCACTCCAATTCAAAAATATCAGAGGTCTTCATGAGATTTATATGTGGACGGATAATGACAGATTGAGTTTTTCAGAATTTTCGGAATTTTAAGATTGTCACTGAGTTCCCATGCCCCAGAGGATGTTGGTCCCTTCGCCCATCACCGTGACGGGCAATTTTCCATCCCAGTTCAAAGCTCGGGTATATTCCACCAAGGTAAGATTGGTGGCAATGGCTTGGGCTTTCTTTTCAATGGCTTCCGCTTCCGCCGCGCCTCTCAATTTGATGGCCGTGGCTTCCGCTTCGGCTATCGTATTGATCTCATAAGCCATTCCATCGGCTCTGGCTCTCTGAGAATCTCGGTCCGCATTGGCCGTATTGACAGCCTGTTGCGCCGTGTGTTGCTGTTTGGTCAAGCGGTGTTCTTCGGCTTTGGCCAGTTCTTTTTCTCGCTGCTTCTCTCCAATGGCCTGCAAATAATTTTCCGGTAGTTTCAAATTTTCCAGCTGTACCGAATCCAGTTCGACTGGAAACCCATGCATGGTCTTGTTCAGAGATGTTTGGATATCGCCGATAATCACTTCTCGTTGCTGAATGATCCTATCGGCCGGATGTTTGGCGATCGCTTCTTTCGTTGCCGAGCGCAGTCGGGGGTCGAGGATACGGCTCTCAAACTGAGACAACCCGCCATAATTCACATACATGTCCAAGGCCTGTTCTTTAATGACGGCCCAGTTGATCGAGACTGTGGCCGTGATCGGCATCGTCTCGGAAGTAGAAGCGGCCAACACTTCTTCATTCTTGCGAGCGCGAATTTCGATCTCTTCGACGGTTTCCATGTATGGCATTTTGAAATTCAAACCAGGTTCGACGGCGGAGACCGCTTTCCCCCAACGTTTGACGATGCCTACATGGCCTTCTTCGATTGTATAAATGCCTAAGATGATGGTGTACAAGACAACAAGTACTACTACTGCAAGCACACCCCATTTAGCAAACAGGGCAGTTGATTTACGGGGATTGACGGTGCTTTCAAATTTTGGTTGTTCCATGATAATCTCCTCGATAATTCACATTTATTTTTGTTAGTGGAATGAAAATAATTTACAGTGTATCCCACATTGAAGATATTTGTCAACCTATCGAAAAGGGATGCCGGGGATCCGGACCCGGCAAAGAGAGGTGGCTTCTGAAATCAGCTCGTTTTAAACCGGTACAGAGCAAAAACGCTAAAACATTCAACAGGCTATCCACCCCTCTAAGAAACTTGCTAAAAAAATTCTCTCGTAAATTTCTCTTTACACACTTATTTTCAAATGATATTGACTGTAGCAATATTTTTGATTATCCCTACTAACTCGTCAGTGGTGAGTTCTTATGTCATCCCGGACTTGATCCGGGATCCAGTCTGCGTAAGCCCTTGAAAATAAGCTGGATTCCCGCTTTCGCGAGAATGACAAAGTGTTTATCACGGACTCAATAATATCAATGAGTTACGAGAACTTACGACTCATGAACTACTAAGAAAGCATCTGTCAAAAGGAAAATGAAAAAATTTCTAACCAGCCTACTATTCGTGGTCCCGAAAGCCGACATGAGGGGTGATCGAAGTCTAGCGGAATCAGTAATCGAAGTGGCCGGAACCAGTGATCGAAGTGAGCGGAATACGCGCATGTCTTGATTTTTGACCTTTTTCGGGTCAGGATGAGTTGGTTCTTTATTTCTCTTAGCATCATTTATCTTATCATTTTCATTAATAAAAATGAGCCTTGAGAATTACAAGCCCCGTGAGCTAAGATGGGGTGAATTTAACCGGAGGATACACTATGGACAAGTTTAAAAATAATATCGCGTATCAGGATGCAGTGGAGACAGCTTCGTCGGTCTATATACCTCCCCTTCAACTTACGGAAGGGCAGCCACCACCCATCGCTGAGAACGGGGGGTTGTCTTACATGTCGTTCGATCGGGATGGGGATGCAGGAACTGCTGAGGCCACGGAAGCGGCGCTCCGCCAGATTTTAGAGGGGGAGGGGCCGGAGGTTATCGATATGCTCGACAACGCTCCCCCTGGTCCCATCGAGACTAAGTGGGGATTCGGGTTTCGTACCCACTCAGAGTGTCTGGACTATATTCGGGCGAACAACATCAAAGCCCCTGAAGGTGGTGTTGCGCTTCCACTACGTTACACCGTCTACGAGCGGCCGTCTTTCTCCATCGTCTCTTCCAACGCGCTTTGGCGGGACCCGGCCCGCAAGGCCGAGGCAACTGCGTTGCGTAAGGAAGAGCAGGAGATCAATCGGAGATGCCTCTATTTTCCACAGGTGTTACGCGACGCGCGGCGAATGGAGGAGTACTATCCAGGTCTCTCGCCCAACAGCCCCGAGTGTATGGACAAGCTTGGCCTCGCGCTGGGTCACTGCGAGTCCAAGTGCGAGAACTTCTACGACGCGGTGGAGGTGGAAAGCGTGTTCTATTCGGAGATGGAGAAACTCCTCCTGGATTTTTTCCCGGACGCGACGGATGCGCTCGTGTACAACCACGACGTGTTTGACCAGGATTACGAGGGCGACCGCATGGAGGACCAGGACAACAAAAACCCGGGGGTGAATGCAAACTATGCCAATATTGTGCACAACGACCTGAACGACAACAGCGGTCGTATGCGCTGCCGCGAGTTGCTCACGAAAAACCTGCGGAACTTCGGGCGCGAGCAGCACAACACGGAGGAGCAGGCCAAGGCGAAGATGTCACGGCGCTTCATGTCGATCAACCTCGCCAAGCCGATGCGGACGGTGCGTCAGAACCCCTTCGTACTCTGTGCCTGGCCCTCATTCGCTGACCAGCCTTACATCACCAACTACCGCATCTACGACGATCGTGTCGGCGAGACCACCCGCTTTACCTACCGCCCCGACCACGAGTGGTACTGGTTTCCCGAGCAAAAGCCCACTGAAGTTTCGATGCTCAAGTGCTACGACTCTGTCACCGACGGTTCCGTGTCTCGTTGGTCTTTTCACTCTGCCTGTATCGACCCAGCTGCGCCCGAAGACGCTCCCTGCCGGAAGAATGTCGTGGTCCGGTCCTTTGTCTTCTTCTGAGAAGACAAGAAAATGCAGCGGACAGCAGTGACCAAGGCGCTATCGCTGAGTGGGTTCGGTCACCGTCAAGTACTGGTTGCGCGGAACTTGGCGCAGCGTTTGAATGAGCCCGCCAGGCCACTTGTATCAGTCCATTCTTTTAACTTCAGGTGAAATTGCTTCATAACTTGCGCAATATGTCAACCCATCAAGAGATAATCGGGTAAGTAGAGGTCTGAATACCGTACATTGATGCGGTTATTCCTATTCCACCTTCAGATGTAAAGAGGCCATTTCAACCCGTCAACGAAATCGCAGAGAAAATAGGGTAAATCTTGGATGTACCAGTTATCTCCGATTATTTAATCATTGAAGGCGGGGTTCCCCCGCCCTAACGGTTTCTGCCACCAAAAGGTATTTCACGATATGACCATTCCGATTTACACCATCGGTTACGGAAGCCGTTCCATTGAACAGTTTGTAAAGGCGCTACAGCGATATGATATTGCGTATCTTGTCGATGTGCGTTCGGCACCTTATTCGCGGTATAAGCCGGAGTTTTCCAAAGAGGAACTAGCGGACGAACTACAGAGACACGGCATTCGCTATTTGTTCATGGGCGATACGCTCGGCGGGCAGCCTGGTGATGAAAATTGTTACGTGAACGGAGTCGTGGATTACGTAAAGGTCAAAGCAACGCACTTTTACGCGGATGGGATTCACCGTATCCACACCGCTTTTTCTCAACATCGGCGGGTCGCCCTTATGTGTAGTGAGGGAAAACCGGAGGAGTGCCACCGGAGCAAGCTGATCGGTGTGACCTTGACGGATGGAGAGATACCTGTCATTCACATTGACGAAAATGATGCCCTCCGCTCCCAAGCTGAAATCATCGACCGGCTGACTGGCGGTCAACTCTCTCTGTTTGGTGAACCGACGTTCCGCTCGCGCAAGCGATACCCTCGGAGTGAAGATGAACCCTAAAATTGTCACCATCGGCGTATACGGGTTTGATGAAACTGGTTTCTTCCGGGCACTACAGGACGCAAAGGTAGACACTTTCTGTGACATCCGGGACCGGCGGGGAGTACGCGGCGCAACATACGCATTCGAAAAAGGGTCAGACCTATGATTAATTGATTAGGAACGAGTCTAGTTTTTTTGCTCCCTTTTCATTTAATTAATGGCCTGACCCCTTCTTGGAGACCTTCGACTCGCTCGGACCTGACTTTCTACGCCCGGTTTTTGATGCGTTTAACCAGAAAATCAGTTACGAGGAATTACACCTCATGCGAACCATTTATTGGGCGACTCGTAGTTGAGGCGTTGGGTTTCACTTTACGCACCCATTTTCAAATGTTATCGTCATGGGTAATTTTGATTTTCTTATGCGGTGAATTTGAGGATCAGATCGTTGCAGAGTCAGGCTTTTTCTTATGCCTACTCTACTCCATAAAAAGGAAGGTTTAAGAACTTTTATACCTGATAGACATATTCTGAAGTCTTGGGAATGAAGGGAAAACTTGCATGAAGCCGAAGCCGTTGGGCGACGATATTGATCTAGAAAGAGTGTATGAATCCTCGAACAATGCGGGCACACTTTGATGGAGAGCAGATTTACCTGGACGAGCCATGTCAACTAGAACCAGATACCCGGTTGCTTGTCTTCGTCCTCCCAAAGCAGTCTCGTGATGACGAGCAAGACGAGCAGCTGCGCTTTTCACAACGGGCATTAGAAAATGCGTATGGGGAAAAGAAACCCGAGAATTCCCTGGAAGCGATCAAAGAAGCAAATCCTGGTCCAATAGCTCAGGGAAGAGGAAGAAAGTCAACCTGATATTAACCGATAATCCAATTATATCAGTCCACAAATCGTGCAGATAGAAATCTCCCATAGGAATTTCATTTAAGCCAATTTGTTTATGAAATAGAACGACTTTGCAGCTATAATCTTTAGAGCGGAAATTGAGGTAAGAGACATGGATACCAAACTCATTCAATCGGATCCTTCAGTGATGATGGGGAAGCCCGTCATCGCAGGAACACGCATTCCTGTTGAATTAATTTTAGAAAAACTCGCCGCAGGTGAAACGATTGATCAACTCCTTGAGGCTCATCCCCGTTTGACCAGGGAATGTGTTCTGGCTGCCTTGAATTTTGCGGCTCAGACCCTGCGTGCTGATGTTATTTATCCAATTGTCGAGCAAACTACATGAATTTGCTCGTTGATGAAAGTGTTGATAAACCCATCGTTGATCGCCTGCGGCAGGATAGTCATACTGTGTTATACATTGCGGAGTTAAGTCCGAGCATTGATGATGATACCGTATTAAGTAGGGCGAACCAAAATAGCGCATTGCTGATCACGGCGGATAAGGACTTTGGTGAGCTCGTTTTCCGCTTGGGACGAATACACGCTGGTGTTGTACTCTTACGCCTGGCGGGGTTGTCTCCACGGACCAAAGCAAGAATTGTATCGGCTGTGTTTGCCCATCAAGACGACGAACTGCTGAATGCTTTCAGTGTCATTTCATCAGGTAGGGTAAGGATTCGCCGTAGCCCGTAACCAAGAAGCCAACTGACAGTTGTTGCAGGCGATGATGGCATATATGGTTTTATGAATGTTTGGATTTGCGCAATAAAAAGGGCCATTCCCCGACCTCAAATATCTCTTTCCCCTGTCTTTTCCAATGCGCCGGGTCGTAGGCAGAGACGACAAAGCGTCGCATCTCTCCATCCTGGATGCCAAACGCCCCATCGTCCTGGTCGTAGCGCCTCCAGTATTCAATCCCACAGTTCGCACTTCAATTAACCTGAGTTCGAGATAAGAATTTAATAAATTCAATATGTTATGAAATATTCATATCTTAGAGAAACCTTGTCATTCCTACGAAACAGGCTGTTGCAGATTTTTTTGCCTGCATAACGGGTCATACAATCAGTGAGAACGGGGTATGATCCCAATTCTCATCATAATGATGAAATGGTTTTTGATCTTTAAAATTGTTAGAATCATATAAACCTTTGCGTATGAAGCGTAGAGAAAGCGAATCAATCGAATCACCTCAAGGAGGCGATAGAGAATATTGAGGTTGTGAGCAATGGCCATGAGCATAAATTCGCCTTTGACTTGTCTCTGCCCTCGAAATCGAAATGAGGTAAAACCGAGATTGGCCTTCAAGTTGCCGAAGACCGGTTCGACGGTACTCATGCGCGTTTTGAGTCGTTGTTTGGCTTCTGGGGTTTGCAATTTATTGCGCATGGCTTCGGCGTAGGGCTCGCGCTCTTGGCGATGGATCTGTTTGAGTCGCGAGCGATTCTTCGGGGGCAGACACCGCTGAGCGAGGGGACAATCTTCACAGGATGGGGCCTGATAGGTGCTCCCTTGGGCCTGGCCCCGCTTGAAGTTACGCTGAAAGGAGAGCTGTTGCCCATTGGGACACTGATAGACATCATTTTTTGCATCGAAGAAAAAATCAGAACGTTCGAGCTTTCGATCGTTTTGCAGTAATTCTTCCAGGGGGGTCGGCTGGAGAGGGTTGGCTCTATTTTGCGGTTGCGGGTCGGCAATGACGGCATCAATCTGATGCTGCTCGATATAGTTGAGTTGCTCAAAACTATGATAACCGGCATCCATATTATAACGACGTTGCCGATCTTCGGGAAGGTGGGTTTCTGCCTGTTGATGCATCGGCGCAAATTGTTGGGTATCGTTGGCTTCGCAGACCACCTCAGCGGCCACAATCAGATGAGTGGCACGATCGACGGCTGCCTGCACATTATAACCGGGTGTGTTAATCGAGGGCATCATGCGTGCGTCGGCATCGGTCAGATTGATCTTATGGCCATCCCGATGTTCGGGTTTGAGGGTTTGCTGACGCGCTTGAAGATCTTGCTGAGATTGGAGAATCGTTGCTTCGAATTGCTCAAGACGGGCTTTTTCGCCACGAAGGGCGGCTAAGTCTTCTTCATCGCCTTGATGATCTTCAGACTCGCAATTTAGAGGGGAGGCGATCGATTGACGCGTTTTTTCTAAAAGACGTTCTAATTGTTCTGCATTTTTCGAGCGTTTCTTACTGGCAGAGGTTTTCAGCTTCGAACCGTCAAGGTTTATTTCAGCGAAACCGGAGACCTGCTGATCAATGGCCATTTGAATCAATTGCTCAAAATAGAAGGGCAGGCGTTGCAAATGACGACGACGGAACCGGCTCAAGGCACAGTGGTCGGGGGTCAGATGCGCTGAAACATAGATATAACAAAGATCGCGTTTACAAAGTTTCTCCAAAACACGACTACTCTCAATGCCTTCACTGTAGGCATAAAACCAGGTCGCTAACAGAATCGCCGGATCATAGGCATCCCCCCCTTGCGATTTGTAGGAGCCATAAAGCGAGGATAAATCCAAGCGGGAAACGAAATCTACCACAAAACGGCATTTATCGTTATCCGGGATCAAGTGGTTCAAATCGGTGGTGGATAATTGGAGGGTGGAACGATCATTACTCAGAAAACCCATAATAGAAATCCATTTTTACTATGGTTATATGAAAAGTGGACTCAAACCAGATACTAGACTATGAAAAGTGTAGCAAAATCCACCTGGAAAAAGCAAATAAAATCTGCAACAGCCTGGAAAGCAGGAATCCGGAGATATGCAGCCAGACTGAAATCCGGATCCCCGCTCCCCGCTTTCGCGGGGACAAGTTTCGCGAGGATGACATATTCACTATTGTGTCGCTCTTTTATTAATATGTAAATAATTCCTTGGTTTGCTATACTACGAGTTGTCCTTTTTTTTGCATATATGGAGACAGCATGAGAAAAGCGCCAAGTATAAAACTGACCCGGGAAGAACGGGATGAATTGAGCAAAACCGCACGCCGTCATACCGGAGCGATGCGAGACACTCTTCGTGCGCGCATCATCCTGTTGGCAGTTGATGGCCTTAAGAATCAAGAGATTGCCAAAACGATTGGAACCAGCGGTAATGCCGTTGGAAAGTGGCGACGGCGCTTTGTTGAAAAAGGAATAATAGGTCTCAATGATGATCCACGGCCCGGCAGGAGACGCCTCTATGGGCCTGAAAAAATCGAGGAGATTGTGAAGAAAACCATTGAAGAGAAGCCTCAGGACCGTACCCATTGGAGCACGCGATCGATGGCCAAGGCAGTTGGCGTAGGCAAGACAACCGTGGGAAAAGTATGGAAAGCTCATCGACTCAAGCCTTATCTGGAAAAACATTAAAATTGTCGTATGACAAGCATTTCACTTCGAAACTCAAAGATGTCATCACCACTACCGAATTCACTGCTTAGACTTATCTGGCGCGAAATCCGGGTAGAGTTCTCGACCGTGATCAAATTTTGGATGAATTGAAAGGGATCGAAGCCGATTATTTCAACCGCACCGTGGATATCGTCATGAGCCGTTTGCGCCAAAAACTGCGCGATGATCTCAAACAGCCCACCTTCATTAAAACAATTTGGGGCGCCGGATATGTCTTCATTGGAATCCCGTCGCATGAAAAGCATTAGAGGAATTCGCAGAATTTTCCGGTTCGCTTTCGGATGGAACCACCTTTTCCTTATTTTTTCAGCTTCCAAAAAAATAAAGGAAATCATGCAGGCATTGGACGACGCAGGGTTTGCTCGTTGATAGGCCAATGGACGATTGCGGACGCCACTCCCAAGGCCACGGCAATCCACCAGACAACCTCATAAGAACCGATTCTGTCGTACAGATATCCCCCAAGCCACGCGCCCAGGAAACCGCCAATCTGGTGACTGAAGAAGGCGACGCCAAAAAGCGTGGCCAAGTATTTCGGGCCGAAGATTTGAAGCACGAGGCCGGAGGTCAGTGGGACTGTGGAGAGCCATAGCAGTCCCAGCGCTGCGGAAAATACAAGAATACTGGTCGCAGACACCGGAGTGAGCAAAAAGATAGCAAAAACAAATGCCCGTGAAAGATATAGAAAACTCAGACAATACTTCTTACTATAACGTCCTCCCAATATCCCGGAAGTAAAGCACCCGATTATGTTGAAAAGGCCTATCACAGCAAGAGCCCAGGCTCCCAAATTTGCTGGGAATCCCTCATCCACAATATACGACGGCAGATGGGTGGCGACGAAAGCAACATGAAATCCGCAAACAAAAAAACCACTGACGAGCAACAAATAACCTCGGTGTCCGAATGCTTCCGTAAGCGCTTGTCGGAGATTCAATTCCACCACGCTTTCTGATACGTCTGAACTGCTGCGACCCGTTAACGCAACGGCACAAGGCGCTATGATCATGCAGCAAATGCTGATCAGCAACAAAGCAGTCGACCAGCCATACGTGGATATAAAAAACTGCCCCAGAGGGATCATGGTGAACTGTCCCAAACTGCTTGCTGCCGTGCCAATTCCCAGGACGAGGGATCGTTTTTCAACAGAAACCGCCCGTACCATGACTCCAAGAACCACCGCAAGCGCTGTTCCCGAAAGTCCGAATCCCACCAACATATTCCCTAAATGAAGAACGATGGGAGATTCCACTCCCGACATCAAATAGACTCCTATCACATAGATCAGACCACCCGTGGCGACCGTACGACCCGAACCATATTTGTCTGCTATTGCGCCCACGAAAGGCTGGGATACTCCCCACAACAAATTCTGCAGGGCCAGTGAGAGAGCAAAAATTTCTCGACCCCATCCCAAGTCCGTGGAAACAGGCTGCAGGAACAGACCAAACCCCGCTCGTACGCCCATCGAAATCAGCATTACCAGGCAACCAGCGCCAACTATTAATAGCGGAGCACTCGCTCCTGAACGAATCGAGGAATTTCCTTGCATTCAAATATCCCGTTTTACCCGCTTACCAGTTGAAAGGGGAAATGAGCCGGTCCAGGAGACCTCATTTGCGTTTCACTTTCGCTATACCGTAGCTAGATCCTAGCCGAAAAGGTATTTTTTAGAATTATATCTTTAAACTTGAGGTTAGAAAGTGCCATAATTCATTGAAATAACTGTGAATAACTTCAATATTAAGAATTATGGCACCCAAAATGAAACCATTCATTCGAGCAGAAAAACATCTTTTTTTAAGCGCTCCTGATACAGAATTTGAAAATTTCTTATCAGAACTTGATCAATTGTCTGAGCGAGAGCCGGAGATATTGGACAAAATTGAACAGGATTTGGAGAAATACGCAAGAAATAAAAAGAAAGAGCGTTTAGAGGATAAACGATGGCAGGAAGCCCGGAATCCATGGCTTCCTCATCTTCCCGTAGAAGATGAGGAATTGAAGCCGGAAGAACTGAGGCTGGAAATAGGGTGTCCTCGGATGTCGGCTTTTTTAGTCTACCTTTTTATGATGATTCGGGGATATTTAGGAAGTATCAAATCCCAAACGGCCCAAATATTTCTTTCAGAGTCAATCACACTGCATCTGCTTCTGCTCAACCGTGGATTGAAAATGCCGGGAGCGAGTACAATCCTTGATAATGTCAATGCTGTCAGCAACGAGAGCAGACAGTTTATTTTCGATGCTCAAATTCGAATGGTTCTCGATGAAGAGTTGGACGATTTTGATATTTTAAAACTGGATAGCACCTCTGTAAAAGGAAATACAGCTTGGCCTACTGATTCGTCGATATTGACTCGTCTCGTGGAGCGAAGCTACCATCGAGGGCGTTCCCTTGATACATTTGGAATCGCTGAGATCAGTGAAAGAAATTTTGATTTCCTCATCAAGGAGATGAATAAGCTCTCTAAGATGATGGCTTTTGAGACAGGTAAAAAGGACAGTAAAACGAAGCGAAAAAAACATTACAAAACCCTATTGAAGAAAGCTCAAAGCGCTCATGGGAAATTTTTAAAAGAAATGGCAAAGGTGGATATCCGTGCCCAAAAAGCTCTTCTCCCCCCTTCTCGGAAAACGCGTTTGATTCGCCTCATTGAAATGATGAATGAAGATATTTCTAATTTGCAACGGGTAATCATCTACTGTCATCAAAGAGTTTTTGAAGAAAAGAAGGTTCCTTCTACTGAGAAAGTATTGAGTCTTTCCGATCAGAGCTCGGCTTATATTCAAAAGGGAGATCGAGAAGCGCTTATCGGATATAAGCCTCAATTAGGAAGGAGCGGAAATGGTTTTATTTCCGTGTTAATTACTCCGGAGGGCAATGCTGCTGATTCAGGGCAACTCGACCCTGCCCTTGTTGAACATTTGCGATGCACCATCACCATTCCCTCTGAAGTGAGCCTTGATGATGGATATGCCAATCAGGCGATCAGAGAAAAGTGGATGGGCAAAGGCGTTAAGGTTTTTAGTATTAGTGGGGCAAAGGGAAAAAAGATGACCCCGATTGAAGAATGGGAAAGTGAAATCTATTTGGAATCACGAAATGGAAGATCTGCTGCAGAGTCGTTGATGTTTCATCTTAAGCATCGTTTCCATTTCGGACAAGTTATGCGCAGAGGGATTGAAAACGTTCGGGCAGAGTTGCTGGAAAAAGCATTAACCTATAATTTTTGCAAAATGATTGAGTTGAAAAAAAGACAACTCAAACAAGCGGCCTGAATATTCAATGGGGGAGTGTGAAATATGAGCAGGAGCGAGGAAAGTATGTCCAAAAAAGATTTTTTCCCTATAAAAACTGTGCTGTGGGCGAATAAAAAACAAAAAAATCGTTTTCTCGTCATATTGAATCAAATAGAGAATCAAATAGAATCAAATTGGTTACATTTATTATTTTCGAAACCCTTTTCGGCTAGGGTCTAGCTACCTTCCCCACCCCGTAGTCTTGGGTCAAGCAGGTCCCTGAGAGCGTCACCGAACATGTTGAGACTGTAAACGACAATCGTCAGGCAAAGCCCCGGCCAGAGCGCCAGTCGGGGGGCCATCTCCATGAACTCACGCCCTTCCCGGCTGAGCATTCCTCCCCAGCTGGGTACCTTGACGGGCAACCCGAATCCAAGGAAGCTCAACGCAGCCTCGCTGATTATCACGGCCCCGATGTTAATGGTGAAAATGATGATGACGGGGCGGCAATATTGGGCAGCGCATGGCGGATCAGGATTCTTGCTTGAGAGCAGCCAATCGCCACTGCCGCCTGAAAATAGACATTCTCTTTGACACCGATCACGGCGCTGCGGACGATTCTCGAGCTTCCGATTACTCCAGTGACCCCCAGGACCACGATGATCTGGGGGAGACCCCGCCCCACGAGGGACATGATCGTTAACAAGAGAAGCAGTCCCGGAAAGGCCATCCAGGCATCGACGAAGCGCTGCACCGCCAGGTCCACTTTTCCTCCAAAGAATCCGGAAATGCTGCCGATCAAGACAGCAATGAGCACATTGAGCGCTGTCGCCGCCAGACCGACGGTCAAGGAAATTTGCGCCCCGAAAATCAAACGGCCGAGGAGGTCTCGCCCCAACTGGTCAGTCCCCAGGAGATACCGGTCGGAGGGCTCTTGCATCCTGTCCAATATGTTGACCTCGACATGGGGATAAGGTGCCAGTATGTCGGCAAAGATCGCTACCAAAATAAAGATCAAAACGATTATCCCACCAAAGGTCCCCAGGGGTTTCTCTGTAGCCAGCCTGATCAGGAAATCCACCAGGATGTTACGTCTCTTGGGTTCACTGAAAGCGGATGGAAATTCTGTAGCATTGTTCATATTGCTGATTTCTCCTCTATCTTCCTGTAAAATTTGTTCTTAAAAATTGTTCCTAATACAATTCTATTCGCATTGCAAGAAAAAATAGAGTGAGCGCAAAAAATTTGTTTTCCTGAAAGTAAGATTTTGTCTCCATGCTTATGACTGATGCGCATGAACATCCAATCCCATGGCGGCAAATAGCCATCGGTTGTTGGCATCACCCTGAATCCAACCCCACCCCACGGAAAAAGACTTTCTTAACCTATTTTTACACTGCTTCCAGCATGCCTTGATTATTGACAGATCAGATAAATTTATAAAAATTATGCAAATCAAGAATTGAATAAACGTGTCATTCCTGGCTTGCTCAGGAATCCAGCCTTACGCGCAAGCGGGAAATTAGCACGAACCCTGGATACCGGATCAAGTCCGGTATGACATATCATTTAATATAAAAATCTGACTCTCAATAATTTTCGTTTTTTCCATGACAGTCTCCTATAATAAGGATTGTTTTTTTGTGAAACTTCATTTTTATAACAACCCTCGGAGACTGTCTGCTTTACAGAGTAACTTTACACACCCATTTTCAAATGTTATCGTCATGGGAACTTCTTGATTTTCCTTTTGATATGGAGGACACCATGAAGCTGGTATTCTCCGGCGGTATCGTTTTGCGACTCATTGTCCTATGCATGTCTGTCCCTCGAACGCGGCGGAGATGAGTTCATATACCGCTTCAAAATAGACACCAAGTAAGCCAATAGATATAGTAGCCGGGATTGTCAATAATCTTGTGCGCATGCCAAACTGCAAGGTGAAGTGCGGAGTGGTCAGATAACGCCCTTCTGAAAACAGAAAAGATACTGGACACAGCCGCCTTTCTTTGTGATGTTCACCCTGTTTGGTGATTAGCTTGGAGTAAACTCTGCCATGGCAAAAAAGAGCGAAGCAGCCATAAGGATTCCTCAGCACTTTGGTGTTGATTTACTGGTAGGTGATAATCGCTGCATATTGCCCCAAATTGAATCGCAATCCGTTCAGTGCTGTGTTACCTCACCACCGTACTGGGGGTTGCGAGACTATCAGCATTCAGCCCAGATAGGCGCTGAGGAATCTCCCAAAGACTATGTGCAGAACCTTGTAGAAATCTTTCGTGAAGTTCGTCGAGTACTTTCCGATGATGGCACTTTCTGGCTGAATGTTGGCGACGGATATGCCCGCAACGGTGGAACCGGGTCTCACGGCCCAAACGCACAGGTGGGCAATACCAAGAGGCTCATCCAAAGGCGTAACTGCAAAGTCCCGGACTGTTGGGGACTGAAGGATCGTGACCTGATGGGACTGCCTTGGCGAGTAGCATTTGCATTACAAGACGACGGATGGTTGCTGCGCTCAAAGATAACTTGGCTGAAGAAAGCTCCTATGCCCGAAAGCGTCAAGAACCGACCGTCAAACGCCACAGAGGAAATCTTTCTGTTCTCAAAAAGTGCAAAATACTACTACAACAATCAGGCTGTGCGAGAAGAAACCGGGGCAAATCTCCGGAATTACTGGCTGTTGGGGACAGATGCTGGTGACAAGCTGCATCCCGCCGTTTTCCCAAGAGAATTGGCACGGCGCTGCATAATCTTAGGTAGCCGTCCCGGGGATGTGATTCTTGACCCGTTTTCAGGGTCGGGAACTACTGGCATAGCAGCGATCGAGTCAAATCGTCACGTCGTCCTTATTGAGTTGAACGAAGAATATGCGGCACAATCCGAAACTCGGATAAATAACGGCGTGCAGCAAACCTTAGCTGTTTAGTTCCGATAAATTGCGCCATGAGTACACTTTCAGAATTACGGCAAAGTTATCACTCCAAAATTGGCTCGCAAATAGTCCGATTCTCCGAGAGGAATAGCTTGCTTTATCCAAACTTTGCCGATGGCAGCAGTCAATCCAGCGTTCTCATTGCAAACGGAATAGCGGAGGTACTTGGTTTTCCCCGGCAGATTACATCGAAAATTACCGGACAGACCGCAGGAACACTGTTTGAAAAGTTCACAACCGAGTTTATTGAAGAAGCATTTTCGGCTATCAAGCACTTGCGTCCCGGTAGATGGCAATACCTGACGACACGGACACGGATTTCCAACTTCGCGCAGTATCAGCATCTGGAAAACCTCGCTAAGCTAGTGAGCGATAATCAAACCCTATCCATCGCACTCGGGCATGGGTATATCGTCACGCCTGATATAGTTATCGCTCGTTATCCGGTCTCTCATGATGAAGTCAACGATACACAGGTATTCCTGGACAACTCCGGTAGTGCAACACTTACTCCATTCCTGTCTGCGAATCAATCTGAACCGCTTTCATTATTGCATGCAAGTATATCGTGCAAGTGGACAATTCGAAGCGACCGTTCTCAAAATTCACGGACAGAGGCGCTCAATCTTATCCGCAATCGTAAAGGCAACTTGCCGCATATCGTGGCGGTAACGGCTGAACCTCTCCCAATGCGAATTGCATCGCTGGCGCTTGGCACAGGGGACATTGACTGCGTATATCACTTCGCTTTGGATGAGTTGCGCCAAGTCTGTGAAGCCATTCCCAAGGCGAAAGATCAATCAGAGATGCTGGCAGTCATGGTCGAAGGTAGTAGACTTCGCGACATAAGCGATTTGCCTTTCGATATTGTTGTTTAGGGGTCAATCGCTGCGATCTCGATAAACAGAATTACGGCAAAGCAGCGAAGATCATCTCTTTTATTACCAATCATCAAGAAGTCAAAACCTTCTGTAGATAATACCACGAAACACTCCGGGGTGCGAACCAATGAAAGCTACGCTCAGGTTACGTGACAGGATCGAGTCGCTAACATGAGAAACGAGCGCTTCAACCTCTATTGGTATATAACATTTTCATCCTCCGGGGTGGAAATAATTTACATGAAGGTTACATGAACTGTATCGAAGAAATCATCAACATCGAATTCCTGCTAAACCGATTCGAAAGGGTAGTCGTAGAGGGAAAATTAGGCCCAGTCATTGCCGAGATTGTTCAGCAGAGCAAAGTCGAATTCAATTACGAAGAAGAACAGTGACCTACTCCTTCCCCAAAATCGGCCATGCAAACTGTGGAAAGCTCGAACAACAAAAAGAGCGTTGTTCGATCGTTTCTACGAGTTTGCGCAGCCCTTACTTCTAAATTCTCGGCTTCACCAAAGACATAAACCTCAATACCAACAACAGCTCCGCCAGAGTTGGAGACCATGGTTTATCATTTACTATGTTTCAGTCTACTTTCACTCGCGACTGCTTCCGGTGCCGTCGCGCCATCGACATGTCCTCCGATTCCCACGGTTCCCTGTCTAGTTTCAAGCGGAGTTCCCTGGCGACGCGCTACCCCGTACTTCTGACCTCTGGTCGCCTGTTTTAAGCTGAAATTCTGATGCTTCCAGAGGCTCACCAGGTTTTACCGCTAATCTTCACGACCGACTTCACGATGTCAAGGAATGTATTTCTCTTGCAAATCTATCCATTCTTTTATAGAAATGAGCTATCAATCCACCCCTGATCTCAACTTAAAAAGGAGTATGTCATGAAAGCTGCAGTTTTACATCAAGTTGGAGGTCCTTTCCAAATTGAAGAGGTCGAATTGTTACCCCCTGAACCCGGCGAGGTACGAGTGCGCATGGGTGCTGCGGGTACTTGCCACAGTGACTGGCACTTTGTTTCCGGTGATTTGTCGCGTCCTTTACCAGTTATTTTGGGTCATGAAGGTGCCGGCATTGTCGAGGAAGTCGGTGCAGGAGTCACCAGTGTTCAACCTGGGCAGCGTGTAATTATCAATTGGGCGCCGTCATGTAGCACCTGCTTCTATTGCAGGCACACCAATCCTACTCTCTGCGAGACATTTTGGCCGTGGCGCAACGGTACCATGCCTGATGGTTCCACACGCTTGCGTCTCAACGGTGAGATCGTGCGTCAATTCAGCACCCAATCCACTTTTGCCGAAAAAGCCATTGCTCCACAGGAAGCCCTTGTTCCGTTCGACGAAGACATTTCCATGGAAGTCGCTGCCCTTGTCGGTTGCGCAGTCCATGGAAGTCGCTGCCCTTGTCGGTTGCGCAGTAACTACCGGAGTGGGTGCTGCTCTCAACACTGTTAACATTCGCCCCGGGGAAAGCGTGGCAGTATATGGTTGTGGAGGGGTTGGTCTAAATATCCTGCAAGGTGCGCGACTCTGTAACGCATATCCGATTATTGCCGTCGACAACGATCCAGCGAAATTTGAAATCGCTCGTCAATTCGGAGCTACCCATGCCGTTGCTGCCGGAGATGACGCCCTGGATCAGATTCAAGAATTAACCGGAGGCCGAGGCGTTGACTTTGCTTTTGAGGCGATTGGATTGTCCGCCACCCAGGAAGCTGCTTTTGAGGCTGCTCGTCGCGGCGGTTCCGTGGTAATCGTTGGTGTTTCTCCGAAAGGGTCCTACACGCGTTATGCCGGTCTGGACCTGCACAGAATGGAAAAGAAAATCTTTGGATCATTGTATGGCTCCATTGATCCCCGCCGCCAATTCCCGGTACTTCTTGATCTCTACCGTTCCGGTCAGCTCATGCTCGACGAACTCATTTCCAGACGTTTTCGGTTGGAACAGATCAACGAAGCCTATGATGAGTTACTCAAGGGCGGTTTCAAACGTGGTGTCCTCGTTTTTGATGAAGCTCTTGTGTAAAGATGGTTTTTAAACCGGAATATTCAGGCTGTGGCAGCAAATTCGGTGACAGGATCTCCCGCAACGCGTGTGCGCAGCAATATTCTCCGTTCTCTACGGTCGTAGGGGCGCGCTCTGTGGAGCGCACATCGATTGTCCCAAACAATCAGGTCTCCCGGCTGCCATTGATGCGAGTACGTTCGTGGAGGCTGGCAAGCAAACGCAGTTAAGTCACTAAACAGTTTATCTGCTGATTCCTGGTCGAGCCCCCGGGATTTCGCAGGCATGTCGACCAATAAAAAGTGAGCGACGTCCGGTTGCTGGATGAACCTTGACGAGAGATCTCAAGGGTGGGGCTTTGTCCTCTTACGACGCCAGAGTACCAGTCCCCTTTAAAGTGTCAAGAAGGGAATTGAATTTTGAGACATCAGAATTTTTAGAAAGCGGATTTTTTGCTTTTTTAACGATCTAATTTTAATACTTGACACGCCTGATTTAGGGATGCTATAGTTTGGTGAATTATTTTTAATCATATGCAGTCGAGGTGATCAACAAGGTTGAAAAACAGATTACGTGCGGCACATATTTGTTTGTACCAACTCTTACTGGAGCAATGGGAAGGAGATTTATACCATGAAATTCGGGATTCAAGTTAACTGTTACAACACCAAGTGGGACGATATCGCGCGATCGGTTGAAACTATGGAGGCGGGTCCTTGGCACAGCCTCTGGTTCGCAGACCACTTTTTACCACCATGGGGCGGGCCGAAGGGAAGTCGGAAGACCGAGCACCTGCCCGCATTCGAAGGCTACACCCTCATTGCGGTGGCGGCCGGAATGACCAGCAAGCTGAGGCTGGGGCATTTGGTGTTGGGCAACACCTACCGCAATCCGGCACTGCTGGCGAAGATGGCCACCTCGCTCGATCAGGCATCCAAAGGCCGGTTCACGCTGTCGCTGGGCGCCGGATGGTGCGAGCGAGAGCATTATGCCTTCGGCTGGACGTTTCCCACCATGCGTGAACGCTCGGATCGATTCGAGGAGGCATGTAAGCTGATCCGCACGCTGTTCACCACGGAAGGTCCGATCGATTTCCGTGGTCGCTACTACAGAGCGGATCAGTTGCAGCTTTCCCCTGGCAGTCATCAGCAGCCACACATTCCGATTCTGGTAGGCGGCACCGGCGAGCGACGCACGCTGCGCACACTTGCCAAGTATGGTGACGTGCTCAATTTGGACGGTTGGGCAGGACAAGGGGTTTCGCTTGAGATCTATCGGCACAAGGTGGAGGTGCTGAAACGTCACTGTGAGGACGTCGGGCGTGACCCGGCCGAGATCAGGCGTACAATCCTCATACCGATAGTGGTCGGCGATGATCAGGCGGCAAGAGAAGCAGGTGAACGTCTTACCAAGGGCCTCGGCGAAGGGACGATGGTCGGTACGCGCCAGCAGGTGGTGGATCGGATCGGAAAGCTGATCGACGAGGGAGTTGACGAGATCATGTTCGGGAATATCCCCACCGGCGGAGTCGAGGAAATTCAGCGCATCGAGCAGGAAATCGTTGCCGCCTTCGATTAAACGCCTTGTACATGCGTGGCGTGATGATTTCTCGCTCATCACGATGTAATTGCTTCAGCAGGTTGTATACCTTTATGTGTTTTCTCGACTGCTGGGAGAGATCATCGAGATTCTTCACATTATACTCTGAACGGGTTTAAATTTCACTTTTCAAAGACCTGTCATTCTGAGCTAAGGGGGCTGCCTAAGCAAGAATCTCATGGGAATCAAGAAGATCTTTCGGTTCCCTCAGGATGACAAAAAATGAAGAAAACATCCGTTCACAGTATATCTCTTTCTCCAGCAATCCTATGGCACAAAGTATGAATTATCATGAAATCAAGCTAAAAATGCACTTTGGATTATTTTTTTGTTTTTTTTTTTGGGGGGGGGTTTTTAGGGCAGTGGTCCCGTTTAATTTGAGAAGCAGGATTAGTCATTGCGAGCAACTCGATCAAATGTCTTTTCTCAGATTCCCCTGAATCCAACGTCTCCAGCGTGTTTTTCCATTGAGGTATTTTTTCTTCCAATTGCTCCTCTCCCTTTCTCTCCCCATTGCCAATCATTTTATATTGTTTGCTTTGCGGTCAATGTGTTATCGTTTATTGGGATTCGACTGATAACCACTCAAGAAAAAAGTGCCAACTAGGCGGTTCACTGGACGCCCCCCTTGCGCTTTTCACCAAATTTTGTTCTAGACTGTCAGTTCATCTTTAGGACACTGGTCACTATCGGGTGGGCAAAAGTGACCTTAACGTTGGGCCTGCGAAAAGCAACAAAATATCCGAAAAAAATCATATGCCTACAGTTTTAAGAATTGGTCCTTATCGATTTTTCTTTTATTCCGGAGACGAGGTCGAACCTCTTCATATACATGTTGAACGAGATGATAAAACTGCTAAATTTTGGCTTGAACCAGTAAGATTACAAAACAGTGGCGGTTTTAATCGGAGAGAAATATTCCGTATCCAGAAAATCGTTAGAGAGCATCAAATAGAAATATTGGAGAGATGGCATGAGTACTTTGATCATTAAAATGGAAATCCCTTATGCTGAAGAGGTGAAGGTAACATCGGATGAACTCAATGTTGATTTAAGTGATGGGAGAAGTATCAGTGTCCCCTTAGCCTGGTTCCCCCGTCTTTTTCACTCTACTGAGGAAGAACGTCAACATTGGAGGATGATTGGAAAAGGGGAAGGTATTCATTGGGAAGATATCGATGAAGATATTAGTATTGCAGGATTGTTGGCAGGGAGAGCATCAAATGAAAATCAATCTTCACTACAGAAATGGCTGAGACAACGGCAAGCCCAACAAAGCGATAAACCCGGTGCTTAAATGCGCCGTTTTGAGATTCAAATAAAATTGATCAATGCTCATACTGAGGACTCCAATTCCAGCGCTTCCGTGAGTATCGCCCTGGCTTTCACTCTCAGTAGTTTACTCAAATGATCCTCAAAAATTTGCCCTGCCCGGCGGTGCTTGGGCTGAGAAGTACCCGGTCTCCCGAGGTCGAGTGCAGATACTTCAGGTCGGCGACACCCCTATCTCCCAAGCGCAGGTGGTCGTCGCCGAGTTGAAGCGTTTGTCCGTTCTCATTCCGGACTGGAACTAGTCTACCTGCGCGGTCGTGGCCCACGAATGGAGCTATCCGGATTTTTCTTCTTGATAGAGTGAAAGCGGCCCATGCCGAGTTTCAGCTTGGGATCGAGCAGGTCCCGCATGGCATCGCCAAACATATTGATCCCAAAGACGACGATGGCCAGGCAGAGTCCCGGCCATAGCGCGAGCATCGGGGCCCGTTCCAAATACTTTTGACCTTCCAAGCTGAGCATGCCGCCCCAACTGGGTTCGGGGGGAGGGATACCAAATCCCAAAAAGCTGACAACGCCTTCTCCGAGGATGGCGCCTCCCATGGTAATGGTAAAGAGAATGATCACAGGGGCCACGATCTGGGGCAGGATGTGTTGGATCAGGATTCTCGGGGTGCTGCATCCGGTGGCGATGGCCGCTTCGACATAGGCGTTCTGCTTGACGCTCAAGACCACGCTGCGGATTGTGCGGATGTTGTTGATGCCCCAGGGAACTCCCAAAACGATGGTGACCTGCGCAATCCCCGGCCCGACGATGCCCATGACGGTCAGGACGATGAACAACCACGGGAAGCACATCACCGCATCGACAAAGCGCTGCAGGATGAGGTCAAACTTACCCCCCCAATACCCGGAGATGAGCCCGAAAACCGTCGCCACCAGCACCGTGAGGAAACTTGCTCCCACCCCGACGACCATGGAAATACGCGCCCCCACAATCAGACGGCTGAGCACATCGCGCCCGAAGTGGTCGTTCCCCAAGAAATATTCGGCAGAAGGCCCCTTCAACCGTTTGGGCAGTTTATGCTGCAGGTAATCATGCGGTGTGAGAAAATCAGCGAAGATGCCGATGAAGAAGAAGAGCAGGACAATGACCAGGCCAAAAGCCCCTAGCGGCTTCTCTCTGAACAACCTGCGGAAGAAAATAAACCATGCCATTTTCTTAGCAGATTGCGTTTCAGGTGCCAGCGTCTTCACTGCAACAGCCATCGCTCTCCTTTGCTCCGGTTTCAGGTGTACCTGATGCGGGGATCAAACCAGGCGTAGCTGATATCGATGACGATATTTAAAAACAGCACAAAGGTGGCCACGACCATGTTGACTCCGGAGATGACCGGGTAATCTCGGTGTTCGATGGATCGCACCAACATATTTCCCAGACCCGGCAAGCTGAAAATAGTCTCGACCACCACTGCTGACCCCAGCATGACAGGGAGAAGGAGCCCGATCATGGTAATCACCGGAATGAACGCATTCTTCAACACATGCCGGATGATGACCCATCTCTCCCGCAGGCCCTTCGACCAGGCGGTCCTGATATAGTCCTGACTGAGCACCTCCAGCATCATGTTGCGGGCAAATCGCATGGTGATTCCTGACAAAAGCATACCCAAGATAAAGGCCGGAACGATGACCATGATGATGTGTTCCACCGGTTTATCAACGAAATCAACCCACGTCAAACGGGTCCCCCAACCCCACAAGAGGGGAGGAAAAATCAAGACCACCGTTCCCACCCAGAAATCGGGTACGCAGATAAAGAAAATGGAGAGACTGCGAAAACCCAGATCCGTCTTGCTGTCCGGCCGCATACCCGAATAGATAGCCACAGGTAAGGCGATCAGCAGAGAAATAATCAGGGCAAAACCACCCACTTCAAGCGATACCGGCAAACCGATCGCGATTAAATCGGTAACGGGTTGCCTGGACCAGAGGAAAGCGCCGAAGTCCCCCCGCATTAACCCTGTCATCCACTTCAGATACTGCTGGTGAACGGGCAAATCCAGTCCCAGTTGCCGCCTCAATGCCGTCTTGATATCCTCTTTACCACTCCGGGTTCCCCCCAAATTCTGACTGACGATGATGTCGACCGCGTCACCGGGAATGAGGCGCAGCACAAAGAAGACGATGAGGGTCACAATCAAGAGGGTTGGAATGGTCAGTAACAGCCTTCTGATGATATACGCTTGCATTTCTTATTCTTCCGGCAACTACTTTGGTGGGGATTGTGGAGGAGATATTATAAATATGGAGCCCCGCTTGCGCGAGGATGATAAGCGGCGGGGCCGCAACCCCGCCCTGATTCTACGCATTTCAAAGAACATAGAACTAAATTATTGCTTTACTCACCACAGGCCCTGTTACTGCTGCTCTCTTTCAGCTCACAGTCGAGCCAAAAGTACTTAGCGAGGTTATACTGCCAGATCAGGTCTCCATTGGCCCCATCGTAACCTTTGACCCAGGGCTGCCACCAGATATGTTGCTCAACAGTAACCGAGACGATATGCCAGGAGGATTCAATCACGTAAAGGTAGAGCTCCGTATATAGCTTCTCGTACTCATCCGGATTTTCAGTGACCTTGAGCCTTTCCCACATTTCCGAAATTTTCTGCGCCTCTTCCCTGGTTTCGGCACTGGCCGTTGGTGCCATGGGGTTGCCGAACCAGACCAGGGTCGCATTCGGGTCATGGTGGAAATTCATGGTCCCCTCAAAGCCAATCTGCGGCGCGCCCGCATCGATGAAGGTCAATCCGGTGAACCTGGGACCGGGTTCAGGACCCTGCGAGGTATTATACATTTCAGTGGCTTCCATCACGTCAAGGGTAGCACGAATACCGACAGCGTTGAGATAGCTGGCAAAGAGTTCCGCATCTTCCTGGATTTGCGGATGTGCCATGATGGTCGTGTCAAAACCATCGGGGTAGCCGGCTTCAGCGAGCAACCGCTTCGACTCCTCGGGGTGGTACTCATACAGCTTGGCTAGATCCGGGCGTCCCATTGCCCTGAGTTTTTCCGCGCTGATCCATTTATCGCCGTGTCCCCGTTGGGCAGGGTAACCTTCCGCATAACCGAGGCCTAAATAGACACTATCGATCATTTCCTGGCGATTGACGGCCATCATTGCCGCATGACGGACCCGGCGGTCCCCCCATGGAGTCCCTTCGATGGCAAGATTCGGATTATAGCCGCGCAACAAGTCGCCTTGCGGTCGGTGTCCGAGTTCGGGATTGGACTTGGCAAGGGCTTGGGTGTCTTCCGGTTGGAGGCCAAAGAAACCATAGATGTCTATCTGGCCGGTACGCAGTCAGGCAATAGCCGTAGCATTGTTGTCGGCGGTGGGAACCAGCGTCAGTTTGTCCATATAGGGCACCTTTCTCCCGTTGAAGGGATCCGTATCCCAGTAGGTCGGATTCTTCTTCAAGGTGGTACTCACTCCGTTGACGTGATCGATGGGGATCCAGGGACCTGTGCCCAGGCCATCCTGCCATTTGGCCGGATCGACGCCCTCGGTCTGATGCAGTTCCGGGGGGGAAAAACTGACACGGTCCAGGGTCACGAAAAACCACTCGGCCGCATCGGGTTCCGGATACTCGATATCAATCAACCAGGGATCGTCTGCCCGCACCGTCCATTTCCAGTCTCGGTCGGAGGCAGCCGTGCCGGGCTTCGCGGCTTCCAAATTCCAACGGTCGACGATATCCTGCGCGGTCATCTCCGTGCCGTACACCTCTTTCAGATTCGGGTTGGGCTGAAAGACATCCTGCTCGCGCCAGTAGTGAACCCCTTGGCGCATGCGAAAGGTCACGCCGTTGATTCCATGGATTTCCCAGGACTCGAAGAGCTGGCCCATCTGTTTTCTGATATTGATGAACCAGAAGTTGGGGTAGCTCTCCTCGCCGGTACCCCGCGGCCCGTTAAAAATCAAAGACTTTTTTTTAATTCGGGATTTTCTGACAAGATGACAAACAACCAGAATTTCGCAGCCAATTCATCAAATTTTTCTATATCTCTGGATACAATCAGATTAACAAATGTTTCTAATTCAGAAGGTAATATCAGGGATGGACTTTCCAAACCATAAGGGAGACTTATCATTTTATCTGCAAAACTAAGATTTGTGCTCTGCTTATTGAGTTCTTTTACTCTATTTAGCCATGTCTTTGGTTGTCCAACCCCAAAACTGAGATTGTTCACAAAAACGCCATCTTCTACCATTTGCATCAGTTCTTTGAATAATACAATTACCTTACCGTGGAATTGGTTATGTTCCATTGCTTTTAGATTCATGGAAAAGACTCCGAATATCAAGAATATTATTACCAGTTTTTTCATATTTTCCCCTTTATTTTAATTTAGTTTTCCTGCTTTACGTGCAATTTCAGAATGTTCTTTGGCACTCAATTTTTCGGCACGCACTTTTCCTTCTGCTTTGCCACCTTCAACTTTCTGGGGTTGTTGATAGTAATCATCTTCGATCTCACCTGTTGAGATTTTGGCAATCATAACTGATTTGGCTATTGGATTTGCCGGACATGATGATGGCACCTCCAAAGACGGGATCTTTGTTGATATCTCCCTCCGGATGAGCCAGAGCAAGGCCGGTTCCCATCAAACCAGCCAGGAGCAAACTACTTGATTTTTTTAGATACATGGATACTCCTTATATATTTAAGGATTAAAAAAAACACAATCAGTGCGTTACAAAAAGAATTTAGAATTAAACCCTTGAACAGGCATTCTAAATTCAACCCGGATCATAGATGATTTGCTTAAGGAAAGTCAAACTGTTTTTGTTGTCCGGTATAGTCATATTTTTTGAGTGATTGAAAGTTATGAATTAATAATCGAACTGGTAAATTTCCATTATATAAAAAACTCCAGGAAAATTTACGAAGAGTTCACCAAAGAAATTCGCATCCAACTCGCAAATAAGGAGATATATGGAGGAGCTTTTCACTTGGGTCCGGCAGGAAAGGGATATGATTTTCCCGGTTTTGCTCTTTCTTTTCATTTTTACAGTCTATCGTCTCTTTCTTTATGAAATGCGTAGGAAGGACAAACTAAAAAAAGAAGAGGAGGATCGAAAGAAAAGGTGAGTTTAATAAGGACAGTCATACCGACGTGGATAACAGGGTATCAAAAAAAGCATACCAATGGGTAACCATTCTGATGGGAATACAGACGTGGATTTGAGGACCTGTAAAGAAATTTCAGACTTGCTTTGCAAAAACGAGAAGTTTTTTTGAGTTGAAGTTGCTAACGATTCATTCGTCCTTCACGTAATCGATCATCATGATAACCCTCAGGCTCTTGCCGTATTTGTCATTGATATTGGAAAGTCCTTCTAAGATCAATAGTTGCCGAGTATGGGCATGATAAGTGAGAAGAATGGGAGTGACAAACAGACGTAAAAACGCGTTTTCCAATTCTATTTCAAATACGACGACATCTTGGTGCTCCCTTTTCTCCTCTTTGATTTTTTTTATTTGAAACGAGAAATAATCCAGTTTTGCCGGAACGATCGCATTGAAGAATAGCGTTTCTCCCTGATCTAAGAGTTCCCAATTTTTTTGCACGTAATAGTGAATCCCCATGTCTGCAACAGCCGGTTCGGGAACCACGAGAGATTTTTTAATCAAACGCGCTTCGCGGTTTTCACGCCAGTATACTGTGACAGAATCATCGGAAATGGAGGCTCCTTCCAGATAACCATCGCGAAAATCTTCCAAGCGGTATTCGGGAATCAAAAGATTTTCGTGAAATAGAAGGTCTTTTTGCGCAATTATTTTCCCATCCGGGGTTTGATAAATGACCTGAGCAGAACGATTTTGTTGATCATCGGGAATTTCCTGGAACTCCTCGACATAAAGCAGTTGTTTGGATCGTTGATCAAAGGCGTTGCCGATATAATACGGAATTTCAATGGATTGCGTCTGAGCAAACAGCGTTGCCAAAAATATGAAGAATATTATTGGTATAACAAGCGAAAAAAATAATTTGATTCTCATTCTTACAATCATTCTGAAATCGTTGAGGACGCCATTCTTATTGATGTTGCCCTTTCTGAAACCACTGTAGTACCAATGCTCCCAGCGGAGGCAACTTCAGCGCAATCCGACAAGATTGCCCCTGCCACGGTGTGGAGTCAGCCCATATTTTTTTTTGTTGATTGTACCCGGAACCGCCAAATTGCTCACTGTCGCTGTCCAAAATTTTGTAGTATCGTCCCTCTTGTGGGGCACCCACCAGGTATTGATCTCTGGGCACTGGGGTGAAATTGAAAACAAAAATCAAAGGTGCTTCTGCTGGGTCTGCGCCATCTCTACGCATAAACGAGAAGATACTCTGCTCGTTGTTATGTAAATCGATCCACTGGAATCCCGTACTGTGGAAGTCATTGCTGAAAAGCGCGGGATGTGTGCGATAAAACCAGTTGAGGGTTTTGCAATATTCCTGCAAATGTTGATGCTCCGGAGCTTCCAGCAAGTGCCAATCCAGGCTTTCGGATACTTTCCATTCCTGCCATTGTCCGAATTCCGATCCCATGAAGAGCAGGTTCTTCCCGGGGTGGGCCATCTGGTAAGTCAAATAAAGCCGAAAATGAGCCCGTTTTTGCCAAGAATCTCCAGGCATTTTGTCCAACAAGGAACGTTTTCCGTGTACAACTTCGTCGTGTGAAATCGGTAGAACATAATTTTCGGAAAACGCATAAACCAATGAAAAAGTGAAGAGGTGGTGCTCATACCTACGATAAATCGGATCCAACGCCATATATCGCAACGTGTCATTCATCCATCCCATGTTCCATTTGAGATTGAACCCCAGACCTCCTGCGTATGTCGGATGGCTCACCCCAGGCCAGGCAGTGTCCTCTTCTGCAATAGAAAGTATACCAGGAAAACGTTGAGAAAGGGCTTTATGGAGTTGCCGCAAAAAATCAATTGCCTCGAGATGCTCATTACCTCCATTACGGTTAGGAAGCCATTGTCCGGCTTCTCGATTGTAATCCAGATAAAGCATTGACGACACAGCGTCGACCCGAATACCATCGATATGGTACATGTCACACCAAAAAACGGCATTGGCGATGAGAAAATTTCGTACTTCATGGCGACCATAGTTGAAGGTTAAGGTTCCCCATTCCTTATGCTCACCCCGGCGATCGTCCATGTGCTCATAAAGAAAAGTGCCATCGAAACGTGCCAGTCCATGCTCGTCTTTGGGGAAGTGCCCGGGTACCCAATCCAGAATTACGCCAATCCCTTGCTGGTGGCATTGGTCGACAAAAGCCATGAATTCCCGAGGTTTTCCGAATCGTGACGTTGGGGCATAATAACCCGTCACTTGATATCCCCAAGATTCGTCCAAGGGATGTTCGGCAACAGGCAACAATTCGACGTGCGTGTATCCCATTTCTTTGACGTAGGGGATGAGTGCTGCTGCCGCTTCCGTGTAAGTCAAAAACCGATTCCCCTCTTCCGGGACGCGCTTCCAGGAACCGAGGTGAACTTCGTATATATTGATCGGTTGCTTTAAAATGTCTTGGGATTCACGCTTGTTAAGCCAAGCCTGATCATGCCAGGCAAATCCTTCCAAGTTGCTCACGATGGAAGCCGTGGAAGGTCGCTTCTCCATGGCAAAGCCAAAGGGATCGGATTTGAGGATAATTTGATCATCCGGCGCTTTGATTTGATATTTGTACAAATCTCCTGTCTGCGCCTCCGGAATAAACAATTCCCAAATACCAGCCTCCGCATGCTTTTGCATCGGATGATTGCGACCGTGCCAGTGGTTGAAGGAACCAACGATGCTCACCTGTTTGGCATTGGGAGCCCAAACGGCAAACATCGTTCCGGAGACTCCTTCCAATGTGACGGGGTGGGCCCCCAGTTTGCGATAAATCTGGTGGTGATTTCCCTGGCAGAACAATTTACTATCAATTGCCATGAGGTGGGGAGCAGCCATTTGCTCTTTCTCTTCTCGAGAAAGTCGGATTCTTGGCATTTTCTTGCTGAAAAGAGGTATAAAAGAGCTAATATCGATGCGTCAGCGCTATTGTCATAATTCGAGTTGAAATTTATGCGGAAGTGGTGTTATCTTCTAGCTCTCTATAATCTTTCACTTTCTTGAAAAAGTAAATTTCTTTCACCTTACTCTAACAGGAATCCTATGCCTCTGACTGTACTTCACCATTGTTCGATTCGTACTATTGAGTTGAAGAAAACTCGTAATTTTTTTGTGGATGTATTGGGAATGAAAGACGGGAAGCGCCCCGATTTTAATTTTCCCGGTTACTGGCTTTATATAGGAAAAGTGCCCGTCGTACACTTGATTGGAGTGGACCGCAAAACCTTGAAGAAACGTAAGGATACTAAAGAAATGAAAGGCTCCGGGGCTGTCGATCACATTGCCTTCAATATCACAGAGCCCAACAAACTGCGTAAACGTATCAAACGTCATTCTATTGAATTCGAAGAAAGAGAAGTACCTGGAACGGGATTGTATCAGATTTTCCTGCATGATCCCAACGGGATCAAGGTCGAATTGAATTATTGGGCTTAACGCCAACGCCATTGGAAACCATGACAACGACGGCACACAGCGCTGAAATACTGTCACAGGGAGATGAGGTGGTCACCGGACAGACGGTGGATACGAATGCCGCTTGGATTTCGGAACGCTTGACTGAACTGGGATTCACTGTCCTGCGCCATACTGCGGTCGGAGACCGGCTCGGAGACATTCGTGATCTGGTCCGCGACGCTGCAGCGCGATCCTCTCTTTGTATCTGCACCGGAGGCTTGGGTCCCACGGAAGATGATTTGACGGCACAAGCAGTCGCGGAAGCCTTTGATCGCCCCTTGCAACTGGATACTATTGCTTTGGAACATATTGCCGGTTTTTTCAAACGGGTGAATCGTCCTATGTCCGATGTCAACCGCAAGCAGGCATATTTGCCTCGAGGCGCCATCCGATTGGACAACCACTGGGGAACGGCACCCGGTTTTGCAATCGAGCAAGGACATTCCTGGTTGGCCTTTTTACCGGGAGTGCCGCGCGAGATGAAACAAATGATCCCACATCGCGTGGAACCTTTACTGTACAAGCGATTCCAACTCGAGCCCAGCCGTCTGATTACCTTTCGTACCGTGGGCATTGGCGAGTCCACCCTGCAGGAACAGATAGGTTCCTTCAACCACCCTAGGGTGACGCTCAGTTTTCGGACCATGCATCCGGAAAACCAAGTCAAATTGCGTTTTCCCGGCGATTTTCCGGATAACGAACTGCAGGCCGTTGTCCGGGACGTTGCAGCTCGCATTGGAAATTCTATTTTTGCCACTGAAGGATTGGCAGAGCCTGGAGGAAGCCTCGTGGAAGTGGTCGCGCGACAGTTGCTAAATCGCCAAGAACGGATTGCCCTGCTGGAAATCAGTACCGGAGGCCACTTGACAGCCACTTGTAGCGCCTTCAATGCCCAGTCTGACTGGCTTGCCCAGTCGCTTGTCTTGGGCCCCCATGATTCTTTGTATGAATTCGGGGTTTCTGAACATCTCTTATTTGAACATGGGCCGGTTTCCGCTCCAGTGGCCTGTGCTCTGGCCCAGTCCATTCGCAGACGCAGTGGGGCGACTTATGGTTTGGCAACGACTGGCATTGGAAAGATTAAAAAAGGTGCCGGCGACCGAAATACCGGTATCGTATTTGTAGCTCTCGCCACTCCTCACAAGACACGTCAACGCCAATTGCTTACTTTTGGCGACCCAATACGCATCCAACGTATGGGGACTGCGGAATCGCTGGATCTGCTGCGTCGTGAATTCGCGAGCTTGCTGGACTGAAAAAATCGATGCGGTCCGGAAAGTTGTGGAGATACGACGTGATGACGTGAAAAAACGATTTGCAGGAAAGTGGATTGTTTTCATGCATTGGCAAGTCGGATAGATAGATTTTAAAAACTAATTTAGATATTTTATGACAAATTCCCCCCAACCCGATTATCCTGACAGACACGGCAACGTGTTTTTTCAAGTTCTTCCACTTTTTTTATTATTTTTCTTTGTTTTTATGGACCATCTCATGATGGTTCCACTGGGTGCCAGCATTTCTGAAGCCGTTGGGCTGGCTCCGGAGAGAAGTGGTTATTTAATTGCCGTCTATCCTTTGGTGGCTGCGATTTCCGCATTGGTGACAGCCCCTTTTTCAGATCGGTGGGGTCGAAAAAAGATGTTGATCATTCTCTCCTGCGGATTCTGCCTTGCCACCTTAGGTTGTGCGCTTTCATACAATGTTTTGACGATTTTTACTTTTCGAATTGTCTCTGCTCTCTTTGGCGGCCCTATCATGCCCAATATCCTCGCCTTCACGGGAGACCTTTTTCAGGGAGAGCAACGGACCAAAGCCATGACGACCGTCATGCTCGGTTTTGCGACCTCCTCTATTCTTGGCGTTCCTTTTGGCGCCTGGACTGGAGATTATTTCTCCTGGCAAGCTCCTTTTTATATCGTCGCATTTGCTACGATTTTTTGCATCTTTGGTATAACCAAGATGAGACCTGCCGAGACCGGGATCAAACCGGATAAAATTATTATCCAGTATCTCGAACTGTTTCAATTGTGGAACTTGAAAGTACCGCGGAAACTTTTTCTTGCTCAGTTCTTTATGTTAGTAGGACTTTTTGGTTTGATCCCCAATATGGGGATTTGGCTTACAATGAATATGGGAATGAGTGCAACCCAGGTTGGTCTTTGCTATATGCAAGGGGGAATTGGGGGCGTGATTGGCAATCAACTATCCGGACTTATGTTGAGGTTTTTTTCAAAATCGAATCGAATGTTGTCATTATGGGATCGATGATCATGGGAATTGTCTTATTCTTTTTTACCAATATTCCTTTTCCCGCGATTCTGGCAGGATTATTTATGGCAGGCATGATGTTAGGCGGTTCGATGAGAATGCCCGCGTTTCAACTATTTGATTCTCTATTTGATGCTAACCGAATCAGTCCCCATATACAAGAGAGGACGGTTGATGTCGATGAGCATGATCGTTGCCAATCTTTCCATGGGAGTAGGAGGCCTCTGGGCTACGCCTCTGCTCACGATTAAAAATGAACGACTCGTAGGTGTTCCTATCATCGGAATAGTCACTATTTTCATGATTTTAATCGTTGTGCCTCTTGTCTATTCCGCCAGACAACGATCTGTCGAAGTCTACTGAGCAAAATGAGCAAACTAGCACGAACGTTTCCTTTTCGACTCCTTGGAAAGACAAACTCCTTCAATTTTCCACATTCTTTGAAAGGTCTTTCATAATGGATACGTCATCGGATGCACGAACTCCCCTAGCTGGGATTCGAGTTATAGATTTTGGGCGCTATATTGCCGGACCATTGACTGGCATGTTGTTGGCAGACCAGGGAGCTGAGATGATAAAAAACGATCGACCGAACAAGCCCGACAATCACGGACCGGTCAACGCAGTGTTCAAGCAGGGGTAAGAAAACACTCCAATTTGATTTGAAGACATCGGAGGGTTTGAAAAGTGCCGGGCGGTTGATTCAGTTTGCCGATGTTGTGATTGAGAATTTCAGAATTGGTGTGATGAATCGTTGAAAAACCAGCCACGCATTGGATCGAGTTGATGAACGACGCCGGTGCGCCCTTTAGCATTCATTGCGCTACGCAAGCATGGATGCGCGCAGCTGATGCAACTCGGGTACTCGCGCGAGCAGATTTATGAATGGATTTCGAAAGGGATCGTGAAGGAAAAATTCCACGAAGCCTATTTACCGAGTTAGTGCCGACGATAGTGGCAGACGACACTATCATGAAACTCGATATCCTTGCCCGTTATTCTTTACTCCATGTTGCAAGAAATCGCTCCACTTCCTGCTTGGCATCTGGTAGATGTTTGGGTTCTTGCCAAAATTCGACAAGGGTCGCATTCGGCGCCAGGGATACAATTTCTTTTGATATTTCCGCAGGATGGAATTGGTCGTTGCCCTGCAGGACCAGCATGGGGGTTTCGCACTGTGAGACAAACTCACGGGAGACGTTGAAAAGAAATTCACCTTGAAACATCGATTTTTTGAAAGCAGCCCAAATTTCTCCGCATACTTCAGGACGGCTGGGTTTCAGTTCATCCGCCCAACTGTCGAACAGTCCAAAAAATACATCGCGGTTGTTGAACAGCCCAATGGACTGAAAAATAACGAAGGATGCCACTCTTTGCGGAACTGCTTGGATGAGCCCCATGCCGTATGGGCCACCGATGCACATTCCCACGATATGAAAACGATCCACTCCAAGATGATCCAGCAAGGCGAGTTGATCTTCCTTGTATACGTGCCAGCCATCACTTGCTCGAATAGGGGCACTGGATTGACCCGCGTTGCGTTGATCCATTGCAATTACACGGTAGCTGGATGAGAGTTGCTCGATGAGATTCCAGGCTTGCCCTTTCCACATGGGTATGGAGGAGCGCATCCCTCCAGGGGCAATGAACAAAATCGGGAATCCGGATCCATTATCTTCAAAATAAATTTGAATATCGTCGCGATTGAATACTGGCATTTCTAAACCTTTCCTTTCTGTTTATGTTTAGGAACAAACCTTAAATAACCTGTAATTCTTCCAATGGTGTGAGCAAAATTGGGGGACATGTACACCGCTTCGCATCCCAACTCTACTGTTTTATGCCTGCTGTTACGTGTACCCTAATTTTGCGTATCCATACTTCTAACTTATTTAAATTTCATTCCTTATTGACATGAAATCATCACGATTCATTCCCGTACATTTCAATCCACTGATCGTGCAAATGATTTTTTCCTGCATGGTAACCAGATATGCATAAAAGTTTCTATCGACTTTCAGATAATTGGATGAGTAGAGGGAGCATCCCGCCCACGCGAACTTTCTGAAATGATTATTTGCAGTACTATAGAAAAAGGTTGCGAATCTTGCAAGAGTGATCTATTTCACAGGGGTAAGCAGTTGTTTTTGTCACAAGAAAACAACCTTTTTGTTGAATCGACTCTCAAATTTTTCGTTACATTACAGGAGATATTTATGAAGTTTGGTATTTGCATGTTTCCAACCGATTATGCCATCCAACCGGTTGAACTGGGAAAGGCGGCCGAAGCCCACGGGTTTGAATCGATTTTTTTCCCAGAGCACACCCATATTCCGACGAGTCGGCTCAGTCCCTGGCCTGGAGGCGCAGAACTCCCCCGGGAGTACTCACATACCCACGATCCTTTTGTCGCACTTGGAGCTGTGGCGGCCGCCACCAAAGACATCAAACTGGGCACCGGAATTTGTCTGGTCATCGAACGGGATCCCATTGTCCTGGCCAAAGAAGTCGCCAGTCTTGATTTTCTCTCCAATGGGCGTGTGCTCTTTGGAATTGGTGGGGGATGGAACCTCGAGGAGATGGAAAATCATGGCACCGACCCAACCCGTCGCTGGAAAGTGCTGCGAGAACGGATTGAAGCCATGAAAGCAATTTGGACCGAGGACGAAGCAGAATACCACGGCGAATTCGTCAATTTCGATTCCATCTGGTCTTGGCCGAAACCTGCGCAAAAACCACATCCTCCCATTATTGTGGGAGGCAATGGCGCCAACACGCTCAAGCGGGTTTTGCGTTATGGAGACGAATGGATGCCCATTGGACGAAGCGAAGATCTCAAGGACCGCATTTTAGAATTAAAGCAACTGACCGAAGAAGCAGGCAGGGAACCAATCCCGGTGACTGTATTTGGGATTCCGGCAAAAGCTGAAGTAGTGGAAAAGTACGTGGCACTGGGAGTGGATCGCCTGCTTTTCCCTTTACCGCCCGAACCGGCGGACTCTGTTTTGCCATTGTTGCAGCGCTGTGCTGAGATAGCCGGAAACTATTCTTGAAGGATCAGTCTTTCATCAAAGACAATTGTTACCCGACGATTCTGTTTCCCTTTCTTTTCTATTTTTCTGAGAAGAAACTTGCCGATTTCGCCGGCTCTGGAAAGTTAGGCGCATCCGCAGGATTGCAAATCTAACCCCTTGACATGGACCAGACGAACTCTTCCTTGCCCTCTTGGCGGTTGCGCGGACATGGTGCCACCTCCAAGTTTTGAATGGCTTACAGTTCTGGTTCGTGGTTCCATTGAGTTTCCACACAATGGTTTTCCGAAATCAAGCGGTTCAATGCTACAATCAATTTTTCCTTGTCAATCGTTTGCTCCGGCATGTCAAAATCCAATCTGCCTTTGTTGACGCTGATCGATCCTCTCGTCACCGGGTAAGGCAAGAGAGAGCAAAGTGAATTGGGAAATTTTGTCCTGACTGGATAATATAACTTTTTTGTCACTTCAAAAAAACTGATAGTCTCCCTCTTGAGTGTTGTTACCCTGAAAACCGGGGGAAACGCACCGGAAAACACCATCTATTTGCAAAATCCCAACACTTCACAGGGTGAATTTTGCTGAGAACAGGCACCAACACTCCAGAGGATGACTACTTAACCTGAGTTCGAGATAAGAATTTAATAAATTCAATATGTTATGGAATCTTCATATCTTAGAGAAACCTTGTCATTCCTGCGAGATCCCTGCGTACGCAGGGAAGGAATCCGGAGGTATACAGCCAGACTGAAATCCGGATCCCCGCTCCCCGCTTTCGCGAGGACAAGTTTCGCGAGGATGACATATACACTAGGATACTCATATTATTGAAGATTTATGTCGAACTCAGGTTACTTATGACTCAAATGCTTCTAAAGGAGAGCGAAAAGGGTCGATTGGCATGTTGGTGACAACAGGTCGTTTCAGTGGTAACGAAGAATTTCGGGCCAGAGCAACTGGAATAATACTGCTAGACGGAGAATGGGTTGTTTCGGCGGTTATCAATTTCGGTTTGGGAATCTCTCGGGATTCGCTTGCTCTCCGATTTAGCGAAGCAGCATTTCGTGAACAAATTGATAGTGTAAATTAGCTGATGTTACGGGCAGACAACTTGCTCAAGATGGATTTATAAAGCAAGAGAAGCATTGATGGCGTGTAGTTTTTGAAAAGAAGCTTTTTCAGAACGATTTAAATTTTGTTGCAAATGATATTCTTTCCATCCTTTCTTCGTGAGAAATTCTCTTTTTAGAACTTCATTTGGAACAGTGTCATTTTTCTCAAAAATAGTTTTCGAGTTCTTCTGAGGCGCATTCTTTCAGTTAGACGTCTGCATCCAAATCAACAATTGTTGGAAATCTTTTTTGTCCAATTCGTTCATCCTGGATATTTCTCAAAACGGTGTAAAGCGCATAAGGATTGGGAATGCCATTTTGTTGTAATTGAGTTTTAAATTGATTGTAGGGTAAATGAACCCGAAATTGGGAATATCCCTGTTCGAATCGTTGCTTGATCCAGGCAGTAACATGTTTAGCAATATCGATATCAAATGAAAGATGTTCTTTATGAATCATAAATCTTTTTCCCCAAAGCATGATGTCCGAATGAGCGGTCAATAAGATCTCAATCCTCTGCATTTTCATATTCCGGTAAGTTTGAGGATCAAATTCTATAATCCTCTTCAAGAGCAATTCTCGTTGCTTGTAAATTTCCAATCCTTGAGGGAATAGTTCTTTGAAAGCAAATGCCAATTTATCTCGTTTAGTTGTGCGTCCAAAATGTAAATATCTTCCAACTTCAGATATTTCTTCTTCATGAAGAAATCGCCGGACTAAATTCTGAATGTGGCTGTTTCGGAATATTTTATATTGACTGCTAATTTGTTCAACAGCATTTTCAACTTCCTGCAGAGTAAAGAAAACACTTTGGGAAATATTTTTTTGCAACAGTTTTTTTATGTCACTACACAGAGAGACAATCCAAGAGTTGCCTTTGTTGCAAATCAATCTGCATTCCCAGTCAATATAAACTGGTTCATCCTGCAATGACAGCAAACTATCCATGATGATTTGTTCCTGTACAGAGAAATCTATTTGAAATTTGAGATCCTCCAGATTGGCGATTCCTCCCAATGCCTCAACTTGCTCCCGTATATCAGCCGTAGCATCTCTCAATTCTTTTTGAAATTGTTGTTTGATTTCCTTGAGAGCTTGGCTTTCAATTTGACGAGCACGTTCACGACTTATATTCAATTTTTGCGCAATATCTATCAATTTGTATTTTTTTTCACGTTTCCATACTCTCTCGTGAACAATAATTTTCTTGTTTTTGTTGAGAAAGTCCAGATGAAGCAAGAGCGGGTCTTGCACTATATGAACAAACCATTTACCGGAAAATTCCGGTGTATCTATTTGATATTTTTGAATCGTTTCGATTTGATCCGGAGTGAATTGCATTCCTAATTGGAAGCCTATATCCGCAACAATCTTTTTAAACTCATCAATGGATTTCCTTCCTATATTTTTTGTTTGTTTCAAAGCAGATTCCTTTAAGATAATCAGCTCCCAAATGTATTTCATACCACGTAATTCTAAAGCGTTCTTACTCCTTACTGTAAGTTTTATATCAGATAATAAGGTGTTCAATTTAGAGAGGGTTTCTTCTGAAACTAAATCTACTCCGATTATTGGTTTTATAATATCCGGAGGGGCATTATTCATACCTAAATGAAGTCCGAAACCGGATAGCTTTTGATTTATTTCACGAAGAGATTTTCTTCCAAAGCTCCATATTTTAAGCAATTCCTTCTCATTTTTTTGAATCAACTCTCCTATTGTGTGGATATCAACGGATTTTAGACAATTACCAGAACGTTCTGACAGGTTTAGTATGTCAATCGGTTGCAACAAAACTTGTTTGACTGCCTTATTTTCCAGGATTATTTTTACTGAATTTTCTTTTGCCGCATAAACATCTGTTTGAGTATTGCGCTTAAAAAAATCTTTATGAGCTTTGGTGAATGAAGCATGAAACCATCTTGATGCAATTTCAGGAGAAATTTTTTGTCTGTGATGCAAATTTCCCCAAAATTTGGTAGCATGATTGAGACTAACCCTTGGAATACCATGCAATTGCTTGAGCTGATGAATGCCTAATGAGAGAAAATAAGAGGAAAGAGAGGAATCAAAAGATGGACATGGTTCTTCCCAGTAGCGTTGGGGAATATTTATAAGAAGGGGCAAAGGTTCCAGGTGAATACTATAAGGAGCAAGTTTCCCACTAAATTGGACTCCATAAAAGCCTAGGACCCTTACCAGTTTATAAAAGGACCTGGCTGGCAACCGTCGATAACATTCCTTCAGGAATTGGGAAGTGATATTGCCAAATTGCTGATTGTCCGTCTCTGAGAACATTTGTCGCAATTCAGATATATCATTTTGAAATATCGGTCTTTGTTTCAACCAGACAGGTATATGAATCTTTGACATGTTGATTTTATAGATATTGCAGAGGCAAAAGTTGTATCAATGTTGTCGTAACACTTTGATCACACGCTTTTGACCTATGAAATGAAATTGCCATAATTGATCATCCAATCAGCCTGATATTAATCCCCACAGACTGCTAATTCAGGAGTTAGCTCTCATAGAGTATTCTATGTGAGAGTATTAAATACTATCCCAGTTTGAATGGATACGCAAGTATCATATTGTGTTTGTTCCGAAAAATCGGGCAAAACAATTTAATGGAGCCAAACGCCAACAGATGGATCCCATCTTGCGTAATTTTTGTAAACGCAAGGGGCTTGATCCGGCAGAAGGGCATACCATGCCCGATTATATTCTTGTAGTTTTGAATATTCCCCCAAGTAATGTGTGGCTAATGATCGGCTCTCTTGACCTATTTTTTAATTGTCAAGGGTCTATCAATTTCAATGATAGCTTGGTCCTGAGATATTTCAATGCGGGTTTGATGGATTTGGATTTCCACTCCGCACTCCGCGGCTTTCCGCAAGGCGTTTGCATAAAGAGGGTCGATATGTTCCGCAATTCTAAAGGAGTTGCAATCGGTACGGTTGACCAGATAGAGAATCACTGCTTGATGCCCTTTGCTCGCTTCGTAACTCAATTCGTTCAAGTGTCTCCGTCCTCGCTCAGTGACGGCATCCGGGAATTGAGCGACCCCGGGGAGATTGTCTTCCGCAAGGGTGGTATTTTTTATTTCAATAAAAGTCGGTTTTCCCGCTTTCTCCAGATAAAGATCCACCCTGGAATTTTCTCGACCAAAACGGACTTCTTTTTTCAGGAATTCAGCATGACGGAATGCTGGTAGTTTTTGATTTTTTATGGCCTCGAATACGATTTGATTGGGAAAAAGCGTGTTCACGCAGACAAGGGCTCCGGTGGGCATCCGCATGAGGTGGAGCGTATATTTGAGCTTCCGTTTCGGGTGCTCATGAAACTGCAGCCAAACCGGGTTGTTGGAGTGCAGCAGAGATTTCATGCTCCCTGTATTATTGCAATGGGCTGTCACCATCTTTCCGCTAGTCAACTCCACATCGACGAAGAATCGTTTATAACGTTTCAGATAACGTCCTTGAACCAAATCAACCAACTTCATGAATCAGCAGCTCACATAGAGGATCACGGTATTTCGGGAGATGATTTGCCGGACAGGAAATAAATAACTTCATCCTTTCGTATCAGTCCCAGATCTTTTCGCGCCAGGGCTTCAATATAATCGAGGTTATTTTTCAGAGCATCAATTTCCTGAAGGAGTTTTTGCTCTTTCTGTGTAAGGGTCTGAATCCTTTCATTGAGCTGTTGCTCTCTCTGCTTCAAATCCTGAAATGCCAGAATTCCATATTCTCCCAGAAAGGCAATCAAAATGATGAATGTTCCTGATAAAAGAAATAGAACCAGAGTCAATCCGAGCCACTTCTCAACTTCTAATGATTTTTCATTCGAATTGTTTATTTGAGCAACGGGGGAATAAAACTGACGGGAGAATAAGACTGGGTTTTGATTTCGTTTTTGATAGTTTCGCTCAGTCATCGATTCTCAATTGGAATGATCGTTGTTGGGGACGAATGGCATGCATGAGTCTTCCATAATCGACTGGACAGGAAAAGCGCATTACGCTAGTTTAGCATAAACTACTAGTTTAAATACAGCATCCTTTTCACATGCAGGGACGTGAAGTTGGGGATGTTGTCACTTCATTTCCTCATTATCATTGAAGAATATGATGTTTTGGTCCAGATTCGAAAGCCCTATCGTTTGTTTAGCCCCCATGGATGGGGTGACCAACACAGCATTCCGTCAAATTGTACGCAAAATCAACAAGCAAGTGCTCCTCTTCAGTGAATTCACCAACGTGGATGGATTGATCCGCAGTGAATTTGTCCGTCGACGTCTGGATTATCATCCGACAGAACATCCCTTTTTTGTGCAGCTATTTGGCAACAATCCACATTCTTTTGCAGAAGCATCCCGCATTGTGGAAGATCGTGGAATCATGGGGATCGACATCAATATGGGTTGCCCTTCCAAACGAATCGTCCATTCCCAGCATGGAAGCGCATTGATGAAGGATGTGGACACGGCCTGCCGTCTAATCGAAGCCATCCGCAACGCCTGCACGTTGGATGTTTCCGTCAAAACCCGTCTTGGGTGGGAAAATGCAGACAATTTGATTGCATTCGGCAAGCGGCTTGAAATGGCGGGAGTTTCCCTGCTCACTATCCACGGTCGTACATATCGGCAAGCATTCAAAGGAAAGGCGAACTGGGATCCTATCTATCTCCTCAAGGAGCATCTTGGAATCCCGGTCCTGGGGAACGGGGATGTGCAGGATTATTGCGATGGTTTGAATCGCATGCGAAATCTGGATGGATTCATGATTGGACGCAAAGCGATCGGTAACCCATGGGTTTTTCAGGACAGTCGAAAATATCCCCAACCCTGTTTGTCCAGTCGAATTACGCTGGCCTTGGAACATTATTATCTGTTGCGAAAAATCAATACGGAGCCCATTGCACTCAAAGAATTTCGCAAATACCTGGGAGAGTATGCGCAAGGATTTTATCGGGCAAAGGAATATCGACAAACTTTGATGGAAGTCCGGGGGGAATCCCAATTCATTCGTCTCATGGAAGACCTAATATGGATGGACCAGAACGATTTGCTGCTTCAAGCGAGTTGAACTCCTTCTTGAAAATTTCACCCGTTTGCACTTCAAATCCCTGATATTGTATGTCTTTATTAAAAAATAAAAATAGTTGACAAATTGTTAGCACTCCTATATAATGAGTGCTAACAATTTAGTTAATTTTATTTTTTTAAAAAACCTCAAAAATAGAAGGAGGACTTATGTGGTTAGTTCCGAGTCATAGTAGAAGAGTTATTCCCAGATTTCATTCAGAATTGGATGAATTTTTCAGGGGTGTTACAGCAACGGAGGGTCAGTGGTTTTCTCCCCGTTTGGATATACGGGGAGATGAGAAGACCTATCATATTTCGATAGAAGTTCCTGGCATTGCCAAAGAGGATATCGAGATTTCTCTGCAGGACCATGTTTTGGTTGTTAAGGGAGAGAAGAAGCAGGATGGAAAAGAAGACAAGGATGGCTATTCCTGTGTAGAGCGCTCCTATGGTTCTTTTCAGCGCACGGTCCGTTTGCCTGAAGATGCCAAAGGAGATCAAGTGGAGGCCCGTTTAGAAACTGGGATCCTGGAAATCACGCTTCCAAAGTCCGAGCAACCGGAGAGAAAGCAGATCGCGATTAATTAATGCGTTGATCTGAAAAATCTTCATTGGATAGCCGGTGGGGTCTAAAGTCTCACCGGCTTTTTTTATTTATGCAAAAAAGACATTATTTTCCAAGGATTTCCAGCATCTTCTGTCCAATCAAGTCCGGATTGGACACAACGTGAATTCCTGCTTCGCTGAGGGTTTTCATTTTTTCGGCAGCCGTGCCTTTTCCGCTGGAGATGATTGCGCCGGCATGTCCCATGCGACGTCCCGGAGGGGCTGTTTGACCAGCAATGAAGCTGACAATGGGTTTAGAGACCTGTTCTTCAGCAAAGGCGGCCGCTTGCTCTTCGGCATCACCGCCTATTTCGCCAATCATGACAATCGCTTCAGTTTCCGCGTCATTCTGAAACCACTGGAGGCAATCCACAAAATTGGTGCCATTGACGGGATCCCCACCGATTCCGATGCAGGTGCTTTGTCCCAAACCCACCTGTGTCAATTGGTCAACGGCTTCATAAGTCAATGTTCCGGAGCGTGATACTACTCCAATAGTGCCGGGTTTGTGGATGAAGCCCGGCATGATGCCAATTTTGCATTGTCCCGGGGTGATAATTCCAGGACAATTGGGACCAATCAAACACATACCCTGATCACGGACAAAACGCACTGCAATGACCATATCAATCACCGGAATTCCTTCTGTGATCGCAACAATCAGTTTCACCCCGGCGGCCGCGGCTTCAATGACGGCATCTGCAGCGAAGGGAGGTGGTACGAGAATCATGGAAGCGTTGGCAGCCGTAGCATCCACCGCTTCTTCTACGGAATTGAAAACGGGTATGCCCTCAAAATACTGACCGCCTTTCCCCGGAGTGACGCCTGCGACAACATTGGTGCCATAGTCAAGGCAGCCTCTCGTATGCAAGGCACCCTGGGATCCGGTCATTCCCTGGACTAGTAGCTTGGTATTTTTATCAACTAAAACCGCCATAAATCCTCTGTTTTAAAGGAACCAACAAAAATGCTCGATAAAATTGGGCGACGTCATATCCTAATTGGAGGCAGCAACCGCCGTTTCGGCAGCCCCACGCAGTCCCCGGACCATCTGCAGCTTGTCTCCGAAGCCTGATTGCGCAATAATATTCATGGCTTGATCGGCATTGTTTCCGGCAAGGCGAACCACTACCGGCACTTGCGGATTCACTTCCTTGAACGCTGCCACGATACCTTCGGCCACCACATCACAACGCACGATGCCACCGAATATATTGACCAAGATGCATTTCACGTTAGAATCGGCACTAATGATTCTAAATGCGGTAGCCACCCTTTGCTGAGTTGCAGTGCCACCCACATCGAGAAAATTAGCCGGTTCTCCTCCAAAATTCTTGATTATGTCCATCGTACCCATGGCCAAACCTGCCCCATTGACAATGCAACCGATGGCCCCATGGAGTTTGATGTAACTGAGATCGTTTTGATTGGCTTCCACCTCAGCAGGTTCTTCCTCATCCATGTCCCGCAGATCGACAATGTTCTTGTGCCGGAACAGAGCATTGTCGTCATAGGTCAGTTTGGCATCGAGGACGATCACCCTGCCATCGTCGGTCAAGACCAGAGGATTGATTTCCACGAGTGAACAATCCTCGTGGATAAAGGCGTGGTAAAGGGAAGTCATTAATGCTGCCGTGGGACGGACCAATTTGGGGTCGACGTCATCGACCTTCAGATGATAAGCCAGTCGGGTCGCTTGAAACGGGCGCAATCCTATCGTGGGGTCCACAAAGACTTTGTTAATTTTCTCCGGGGTTTTGGCTGCGACTTTTTCGATATCCATCCCTCCTGCAGTGGAGGTCAAAAAAATCACGGATTGAGAAGTACGATCAACCAGCACCGAGCAGTAGAGTTCTTTTTTAATGACCATGCTTTCTTCAATGAGGACTCTTTTTACTTTCCGGCCCTGCGGACCAGTTTGATGGGTGACCAACTGCATTCCCAAGATGGCTGATGCATTTGTTTTTACTTCATCCTGTCCTTTGGAAACTTTCACGCCTCCGCCTTTGCCTCGACCTCCGGCATGGATTTGGGCTTTGACCACACAGACTTCACTTGCGAGAGATTTTGCGATCTGAACGGCTTGTTCCGGAGTTTCAGCCACATCACCTCGAGGAACTGTCGCTCCATATTCGGCAAGCATTCGCTTGGCCTGGAATTCGTGAATTTTCACTGAAGTCTCCTCGTTTAAAGAGTGTTTTTAACAGTTTCCTGCTCTTGCTTTAGTTCCGCCAGGGTTATCATTATTTTTTCTTGGGCAAATTCATTCAATGTAATGCCTCGTACGATTTCATACTGGCATCCGTCACTACGCAGAGGAAATCCGAATACGATTCCTTCCGGAATGCCATAGCTCCCATCACTGGGGACAGCAGCGCTGAACCAGTTTCCTGCGGCAGTGGGTTGAATCAAATTTTTGATAGTGTCAATGACGGCATTGGCAGCCGAAGCAGCCGAAGAGGCACTCCGCGCTTCAATCACCATGGCTCCACGTTTCTGCACAGTGGAAATGAAATCGCTTTGCAACCAGTTTAAATCGGGAATCACTTCCGTGACGGGTTTTCCAGCGATTTTCGCATTGTAGAAATCCGGATACTGAGTGGCACTGTGATTTCCCCAAATCGTCAGGTTACTCACCTCACGCACCGGGTATCCTGACTTTTGAGCCAACTGGAATTTGGCGCGATTGGCATCCAAGGCAGTCATAGCAAACCAACGGTGCCGTGGAATGTCATTGGTCTGCTTCATGGCAATCAGACAGTTGGTGTTGCAAGGATTCCCCACGACGAGAATACGAACATCGGATGCGGCTTGATTCAATGCCGCTCCCTGGTCCACAAAGATACCACTGTTGGTTTTGATCAAATCTCTTCGCTCCATCCCGGCTTTTCGGGGTGCGGCTCCCACGAGGAGAGCCCAGTTGACGCCTGAGAAGCCTTCATTGGGGTCTGCAGTCATTGAAATTTTCTGCAATAGCGGAAACGCGCAGTCTTCCAACTCCAACACGACTCCTTCGAGGGCGGTCAGCGCTGGTTCGATCTCGATCAATTGTAGTTCCACCAGGGTTTCCGGACCAAATGTTTCACCAGAAGCTAAACGAAACAAAAGCGAATAATCAATCTGTCCCGCTGCTCCGGTAACTGCGATTTTTACTGTGGTTGACATGCACTCCTTTTTGGTTGAACCGAATTGTTGGGGTTAAAAAATAGTTTGTCATCGGAATTGGTGGTCATGGATTTTATGGGATAATGTTGCGAGATTTTTTTTGCAGTGCATTGTTCCTGTCCGGCATGGTATATTTCGAGCACTGAAAAATATTTTTGAGACAAACACTGGGTCAGTATGACAAATTTTAAATCCAATTGCGAGTTTCTTTGTTTCGTACAAACATGCGTCCCGCGCCATCATCTAACCATTTTTGCACCTGAAATTATCCATGGAGACAGCAACCACACGGGGAATCATCGTTTCTGTTGAATCGTTCTATATTGAAGAACATTCCAATTCCCAACAGAATCATTATGTTTTTGCCTATCGGGTCCGTATAAAAAATCAAAGTTCCCAAACAGCGCAATTGATCAGTAGGCATTGGATCATCACCGATAGCAACGGGGAGATTTCCGAAGTAAAAGGGGAAGGAGTGGTGGGAAAACAACCAATCCTGGCTCCCGGAGAGGAACATGAATACATGAGTGGCTCCCATTTGAAGTCGCCAATGGGAACAATGGAAGGGAGTTATCAAATGCAAATACTGGACGGTGGAATGTTTGATGCGGAGATTCCCTGTTTCACGCTCTCCGTGCCCGGTGTGATTAACTGAGAGCTCATTTTTGAGAAATGAGGGGATAGGACGCTTCCTGAGTGTGGATGGCTCTCCGGGGGGTAAGGACACTGGAATACAGGAAGAACTCCCGGACGTAAAATGGTTCTGTTTTGAACAAATTGTTCTCTCTGAGATAAGAACCGATTCTTTCTACGGAAAGGTGGCGCAGTTTCGCCAGAGTGACATGAGGATGAAATTTTCGTTTGTCCGAAGGCATGTGGAGCCTGTCCAAACGGGTGTCGATCTTTTTTTGAAGCTGATACAGCGCATCGTTTTTTTCCACGCCAGCCCAAAGGACACGAGGCTGTTTCCGGGGAGGAAAAAAGCCGATCCCTTTTAAAGTCAGAGGAAAAGCCGGTTGCCGAATTTGAAAAAGATCTTTTCGGATGTCAGCGAAGCTTATGCCATCGGCCTCTCCAATAAAACGCAGCGTCAAGTGAAATTGATCATCATCGGTCCAACTTGCATTCTCAAAACTCCAGTCACATAGTTCAATCAACTGATCTATCACCGTATCCGGAAAATCGATGGCAATAAACAAACGAGGCATTTGGATTTCGTGATAAAAATTTATGAAAGCGCATATGTCAAAATCCTAACAAATTTCGAGGAGGCAGGCAAACCTATAAACGTAATCATCTAATTGACGTCTTCCTCATTACTTACGTAATTTATTTAATGAGTAACGCCAAGTCCTTTGTTCCCTGATAATACGAAATGAACTGGCGAATTTGTATTCTGTGGGGAATTGAACAGACCTTCCTGCATTTTCGACTTTTCTGAAGCGAATCCTTAACCGCAAACTTGTTTTCTTCAGCTTTTACCTGCCTCTGACGAATTTTTTATTTTTAATTAATTAGTATAGACAATCAAATTAATTTCGTGTATATTAATATTTTATTTCGTATATACTAATATATTTTAACCTTATATGCTAACAACTTATGGAATGGAGCGCATCGGTCCTCAATATAATTCTTCCTCCGAGTTTCCAACAAGCGTGTCGGATGACGAATTTTTTTATTTTTAATTAATTAGTATAGACAATCAAATTAATTTCGCGTATATTAATATTTTATTTCGTATATACTAATATATTTTAACCTTATATGCTAACAACTTATGGAATGGAGCGCATCGGTCCTCAATATAATTCTTCCTCCGAGTTTCCAACAAGCGTGTCGGAAAAGAGCGTAAAGAATCAGATTTTGATGGTCAGGGATGTTTTCCAAAGAAATTTCCATTGTTAGTGATGTTTTCCAAAGAAATTTCCATTGTTATTTATTCGAAAAATTTTATTAAATTAAAGGAGAAATATGAGAATCCATAAATTTATTTTAAGTTTGGCAGTATCAATTGTGTTGTTGATTCCGACTTTCTTACAAGCGGAAGAAGTAAACGTGTATTCCACACGTCAGGAGTTTTTAATGCGTCCATTTTTGAACGTATATGAGCAACAGACGGGCATCGGTGTCAATGTGGTGTATATTAAATCGGGACTGTTAGAGCGACTGAAAGCGGAGGGGATGAATAGTCCTGCAGATGTTGTTTTAACCGTGGATATTTCCAATCTGACCAAGCTAGCTGATGAGGGTCTGCTTCAATCGATCGAATCCAAAGTGATCGAGGCGAATATTCCAGCGGAGTTTCGTAATCCCGGAGGATTGTGGACGGGATTGACAGCGCGGGCCAGGGTGATTTATTATTCCAAAGAGCGGGTTGAGGTCAGTGAGCTGTCCACCTACGAAGATTTGATCGATGCAAAGTTTAAAGGAAGAATCTGCTCACGTTCCGGCTTACACAATTACAACATTGCGCTTTTATCTTCGATTATTGCGCATCATGGCAAGGAATATGCGTTAAATTGGGCCAAAGGTCTGCGGGCAAATTTAGCTCGCAAACCGCAAGGTAATGATCGTGCCCAAGTTAAGGCCATTTCCGAAGGTGAGTGTGATTTTTCCCTGGGCAACTCTTACTACATGGGAAAAATGTTGGAAAATCCGCAACAACGTGACTGGGCGGCTTCTGCCAGTATTTTTTTCCCCAATCAAGATGAGCGAGGGACGCACATGAATATCAGTGGTGGAGGTGTCACTAAAAGTTCTCAAAATCTGAAAAACGCCATTAAGCTGCTTGAGTTTTTGACGGATGATCTGGCTCAGCAAATGTATGCCCGGGTCAATCATGAATATCCTTTGAAAGAGGGAGTGATGTTATCGGGAATTGTGAAATCTTTTGGAGAAGGACAACCCGGAATCGAGAATGGCGTTTTCAAGCGTGATACGGTGAATCTCGCGACAATTGGCAACTTTCGGACTGAGGCGTTCGAGATTATGAATGAAGCCGGTTACGAGTGAACTCAACTATAAAAAAAAGCGTGGATAGCTGGTCCGTTTTTACTGTTTTACTGGCATTGATTTTTTCAATTCCCATTTTTGCGGTAATCGGACTGGCTTTCACACCAAGCGATGAAGTTTGGTCTCATCTATCAACAACCGTCCTTCCCCGATATGCGCGCAACACATTTTTGTTGATGCTCGGCGTCGGGGCGGGCGTTTTAGTGATTGGAATCAGCACTGCATGGTTGGTAACCATGTATCGTTTTCCAGGGCAGCGGGTCTTTGAATGGGCTCTGTTTTTGCCTCTCGCCATGCCAGCCTATGTCATTGCCACGGTTTATGTTCAAATCCTCGAGTTTGCCGGTCCCGTCCAATCCTTTCTAAGACTTTTATTTGGCTGGCAAAGCGCCAAGGATTATTGGTTCCCTCATATCGTTTCACTGGAGGGAGCGATAGCGATGTTGGTCCTGGTTTTGTATCCTTATGTCTATTTACTTGCCAGGGCTTCCTTTTTGGATCTTTCCATGAATGTCATGGAAGTGGGACAACTTTTGGGAAAGGGAGCCTGGAAGAATTTTTGGCAAGTTGCCCTGCCTTTATCAAGACCAGCGATTGTAGTGGGTTTAATTCTGGCATTGATGGAAACCATAGGTGATTTTGGAACGGTGCAAATCTTTGCTGTCAGTACTTTTACAACAGGCATATATAGCGTCTGGTTGGGAATGTACAACGCACCTGGCGCAGCGCAATTGGCTACTACATTGTTGGTTTTTGTGGCGATTTTAGTATTTCTGGAACGACTGTCACGACGCCGGAAACGCTATCATCACAATAAACAAAACAGGATGGATAAAAAGAAACCTCGGCTTTCCGGTGGACATGCGTTGATGGCATTTCTCTGTTGTTTTTTACCTATTTTATTTGGATTTTTGATCCCGTTTTTACTTCTGCTCAAGTGGGTTTTCGAAACCTATGAACAAACCCTCACTCATCGATTTATCAGTGATGCGTCCAATAGTGTCATGCTTGCCGGTATTGCGGCAGTATTATCTGTTTTATTGGCATTGTTGACAGCTTACGGAGTAAGGCTCCGCCCCACAAAATTGGTGCGGATAACCACCCGTATCGCCACATTGGGTTATGCAGTGCCTGGTCCTATTATTGCGCTTGGCGTGCTGCTTCCTTTTGCCGGGTTGGATAACGCAGTTGATCGCTTTATGCGAGACTTCTTTGACGTTTCGACCGGACTAATTCTCAGTGGTACGATTGTCGCTGTCGTCTTTGCTTATCTTGTTCGTTTTCTGGCATTATCCTTCGGAACCCTCGAAGCAGGATTGACAAAAATCACCAAAAATCTCGAAGAGGTTTCAAAAACCCTTGGGCAGGGAACATTTGCCACCCTGAGACGGGTTCATTTTCCTCTTTTGCAGGGAAGTGCGCTCACTGCGGCGATTTTAGTCTTTGTCGATGTGATGAAGGAACTGCCGTTGACCTTGATGCTGCAACCTTTCAACTTCAGTACGCTCGCAACTCGTATCTATGAATATGCTTCCGATGAACGTTTGCACGAATCCTCTTTATGGTCAGTAACGATTGTCATGGTCGGTATTCTACCGGTTATCATTTTGAGTCGGGGTATTACAAAGTCTCACGCAGAGCAAAGTTCTTCCGAGACCTCCAATGCTCTCTTGTGGATCGAAAAATGGAAAGCCGTTGAAGATTGAGATAAAAAGTTGTAGGTTATGCTGGCTTTGCAGATTTACGCCAAATGGAGGTTAGTTTATAAAATTGAAAACACTTATTCTGGAATGTCAATCCGTCAGCAAAAACTTTGGCCCCCTCAAAGCAGTAAGCAATGTAAGTTTCCAACTCTATCGCAGAGAATTTCTGGCGATTCTGGGACCTTCCGGTTGTGGCAAATCGACTATTTTACGTATGATTGCCGGCTTGGAAACACTGGACCGCGGAAAAGTATTGCTGCAAAATCAAGTCGTTTCTGAACGGGAGAGGTTGGTTGTTCCTGAACAACGCGGCTTGGGGATGGTCTTTCAGGATATTTCTTTGTTCCCTCATTTGAATGTCAGCGAAAACATTGCTTTCGGGTTAAAAGGCAGCAATAAAGAAAAGCGACGACGAGTGAAAGAAATGCTGGCACTGGTCAGTTTGGCAGATTGTGCGGACAAAATGCCACACATGCTCTCTGGCGGGCAACAACAACGGGTTGCTGTCGCACGTTCCCTCGCTCCTTCGCCCGCATTGATTTTACTGGACGAACCTTTTAGTAGTTTGGATTATCAACTCCGAGTTCAGTTACGGCAAGATATTCGCGATATTTTGCGTCAGAAAGAAGTCAGCGTTATTTTGGTGACCCATGACCAATCTGAAGCATTTACTTTTGCAGATCGAATGGTGATCATGAAACAAGGAAATATCATTCAAGAAGGAACACCCACAGGGATTTATCATGCCCCCATAGATTCCTGGGTGGCCACTTTTGTGGGAGAAGCCAACTTCTTACCCTTTGAAACGGCTTCAAGTTATTTGGATCCCTTTTCGCAAAAGCATGATGTTGTCGATCTCAACGGCAATTCGACTCTGCAAAAAAAATCACAACACTTGATGGTTCGTCCTGAAGATATTCTGGTTGAAGGCGCCGACTATAAAAAAGATCACGGAATAATTCAACACATTGATTTTTCAGGGGATCAACAAATACTGAAAATCCAACTCCTGACAGGAAATCAGATCAAAGCCCGTGTCTCCTCCCGAGAAAATTGGCAGCGTGATCAGCGCGTCACCATTCGGATTAAACATTTTACGGTTTTTTCTCATTCTCGCATGACCTGTCATTGAAAAATGATTTAGTTGGATCTTTAAATTTTTTGGGGAGTGTTTGCTATCCTCTGTCGAATTTCTAATAATTCAGAAAAATCGAAACGATTGAGAGTAGGAGGTCGCCATTTAAAAATAATATTGACTCTCTGTTAAAAATTGATTAAATTGTCACACTTTCTTCCCGAGCGAGAATAGCTCAGTAGGTAGAGCGCAACCTTGCCAAGGTTGAGGTCGCGAGTTCGAACCTCGTTTCTCGCTCCAATTCTTTCAGAGTGTCTCCGGACACTTCAACATGCCGGAAAACTGATCTTGAAAATACCCAAAACGACCTTTGAGCGCTTGCAATTGGGCCAACTTTTTGCCACCTGCCAGCATGCATTGGCGCCAATCTGATCAACGGGTTTCGCTTCAATTAAAAAACAAAAACATTAAAGTTAAGGAACAAACCTTAAATAACCTGTAATTCTTCCAATGGTGTGAGCAAAATTGGGGGACATGTACAACGCTGCGCATCCCAACTCTACTGTTTTCCTGCTGTTACCTGTACCCTAATTTTGCGTATCCATACTTCTAACTTATTTAAATTTCATTCCTAAGGGGATGAGTGCGTCCAAGACATGAGAAATGAAGATTTTCCACATCTGAAAACAGCATTTTGATGCTCATTCTCACTCAAACATCCATGGATTTGATGATCAAAATCTGATTTCAGAATGATTGCCTTTCTCAGGCAAAAAAATCATCTTGAAAATCTGAAGATTTGTTTGATACAGTGTTCAGATGGCCAAAATCAGCAAAAAATGGGATTTTTGATGAGTTTCCTCAAAATCCTCGTTTCTTGAAAATAGGTGAATACCTTTAAATATCTTGTAGTTACCTGATTTTCAGCCAAGCACTAACTAAAACAGGAGTGAAGCAAGGTAAGCGTTCAGAGGATGTCAGCCTCTCTGATCATCATCCGGATCAGGCGTCGGACAGCCAGCGCAGATCGGGGGCGGAGTTGAGGAAGGAGGCAGTGAGGGCGTCAGCAAAGAGGTCGAAGAATGTCCATATCATTGAAGACGGCGGTCACATGCTCCGGATGGAAAGTGCCACCGAGGTCAACCAATTGATCACAGATTTCTGCAAGGATTGATTTTCAAAGGAGATAAAGCATGACACGATTAGCTGAAAAAAGAGCGATTGTCACCGGAGGCACAGGCGGGATCGGCCTGGCAACCAGCACCCTTTTTGTTCAGGAGGGCGCAAAAGTGCTGCTGGTGGACCTGAATGAAAATGCCCTGCAAGAGGCGGTGGCCACCATCGGCAGCGATACCGCCAGTTATGTGGTGGCCGATGTGACCCAGCCGGAGCAAGTCCAACACTACACCCGGACAGCCGTTGAACGGTGGGGGGGCATCGATGTCTTCATCAACAATGCCGGCATCGAAGGAGAGATCAAACCGATACCGGACTACTCCATTGAGACCTTTGATAAAGTGATGGCCATAAATGTCCGTGGGGTGTGGTTAGGGCTCAAATATGTCATCCCGGAGATGCAAAAAGGAGTTGGCGGCAGCATTGTCATCACTTCCTCCACCTCCGGTCTCAGCGGCGATAACTGCATGTCGGCCTATGTGGCCAGCAAACACGCCGTCATCGGTCTTATGCGTACCGCTGCCACCGAATGTGGTCCCATGGGCATTCGGGTCAACACTATCAATCCCGGATCTACTGAGACCCGTATGATGCGCTCCATTGAGGAACAAATATCACCAGAGGACAGCGAAGAAGCCAAACGAAAGATTGAACAAGGGATCAGCCTGAAACATTATGCGACCCCCCGTGACATTGCCCGGATGATTCTCTTTCTGGCCAGTGATGAAAGTCGACATTGCACCGGTAGCATTTATATGGTTGATGGGGGTGTGGCTAAACGGTGTTAAAGAGCTCAAGTCTTGAATTTTGCCTTTTTCAATCAAACCTGGAAGAAACATTTGACGATCTATTAAAATGGAGAATCATGAGTAAAACGCAATTTGATAGCTGGGAGCCGATCAGCGAAGACGATGAAACCCTCAAAGCGGTTTTGGAGAAAGCCAATATCCCAGTGTTGATAGTCTCGCTGGCCATGGTGACAGGAGACATGTCCCTCATCCGGGGGGAGATTCGCCCGAAATCCCGCACACCGTTTGATCGTACGTTTGGCGTCAGTGAAGAGCAACAAGCGCAGGTGCGGGCACAAGCCTTGGAGATCCTCAAGAATTATCGCGACAGGGATGAGCTGCCCGTTGGCTCCCCCTTCCAATGGGCTGCCCGTTGGCTCCCCCTTCCAATGTGGAGCAGGTGCGGGAAATGATGGATTTCATGGTCGATCTATTAAAATGGGAACCCCTGCCTGCGGATTATGGGAAATTCTTGATGGCTGAATTGCTTTTAGACGGAAGAGACCCGTTTGAACAACCGGGGTTACAAGAGATCCCGCCTGAGAAACGAGCCGCGTTTCACGTCATCATCATCGGTTCCGGGATGTCCGGGATCTTGGCCGCTTTCCGGCTCGAGGAAACCGGCATTGCCTATACCGTCATTGAGAAAAACGCGAATGTGGGAGGCACCTGGTATGAGAATACTTATCCGGGGTGCCGGGTGGACAATCCCAACCATACATATTCCTACTCCTTCAAACCTCAGGACTGGCCTAAGATTTTTTCGACGCAACCGGTACTGCGGGAGTACTTCACCCGCTGTGCCGATGAATTTGGCATCCGGCCGAATATCCGCTTCAAAACCTCGGTGGAATCCGCCGAATACGATGAAATCACAAACACCTGGACCGTCCGGATTGAAGGGCAGGATGGTGCGCGAGAAACCCTGCAGGCCAACGCCATCATCAGTGCGGTCGGTCAACTCAATCGTCCCAAACTCCCTGAAATTGAAGGACGGAAGTCGTTTAAAGGGATTGCCTTTCATACCGCCCGCTGGCAGCACGAGCATGATTTGACCGGTAAGCGGATTGCCGTCGTGGGCACAGGCGCCAGTGCCTTTCAGTCTGTTCCGGAGATCGCCCAACAAGCTGAGAAAGTTTATGTGTTTCAACGCACGCCGAATTGGATCATACACATTCCTGAATACCATGACGATTACTCGGAGGAGGGGCATTGGCTGAACCACCATTTGCCCTATTATGCCAAATGGTTCCGGTTGTTCTTATTCTGGCAAAATGCCGAAGGGATCCTCAAATACGTGCAAAAAGACGAAGCCTGGCCGTACCAAACCCGCTCCATCAGTGCGCTCAATGAAGAGATTCGGGAGTTGTTCACCGAAGGCATCACTAAAATTGTTGGAGACGATAAGGAATTATTAGAAAAATGTATCCCGCCCTATCCCCCGGCAGGTAAGCGGATGCTGCTCGACAACGGGCATTGGCTCCGGGCCCTGAAACGCGAGAATGTTCATCTCATCACCGATCCGATTGATGCCATCACGGAGACGGGGCTGAGGAGCAAAACCAATAAAAATTATGAGGTGGACGTGATCCTCTATGCCTGCGGATTTTATCCCAGTCGCATGCTCTGGCCGATGACCATCAAAGGGCGGGGTGGGGTCGACCTGCAAGAACACTGGGACGGCGATCCACGGGCTTACTTGGGCATCACCATTCCCCAATTTCCCAATCTGTTTTGCATGTATGGCCCCAATACGAATATTGTGGCCAACGGCAGTATCATATTCTTTTCCGAATGCGAAATGCGCTACATCCTGGGATGTTTTGAACAACTGCTCAGATCCGGTCAGGCGGCCCTCGATTGCAAATCGGCAGTCCATGACTCCTACAACCAATGGATCGATGAAGGGAATCTCAATCGCCCCTGGGGCGCCCCCCATGTCAATAGCTGGTACAAAAGCGTCAAAGGCCGGGTGAGCCAGAATTGGCCCTTCACCTTGCTCGAATTCTGGAACCAAACCAAATACCCCGAAGATTCCGACTACCACTGGTACTGATTGACTGACAAACCTGCCAAGCCGAGCCCTTTTTTTGTTTTTTTTGGCTCATGTCGAATCTGAAATATTTCTCTTAATTCACTCCTGAGAGTGGACTTCTTCATAATTTGATTCTATCATGAGGCTACTTCTTGATGGATGAATTCTTCAAAAACACCCTCAAAGGTGCTTTCTTGTTCTAAAAGAATTCTACCCGTTAGGAGGCTGAAAGTCCGATAAAATTCGAAATATGGAGAAAATCACAAGATACTAATTATCAATCTTTAAGGAAAAATTATGATGAAACTGGAAGGAAAAGTGGCTATCGTCACAGGCGCCGGTAGGGGCATTGGCAGAGCCACGGCACTGGCCTTGGCTCAGGAAGGCGCTCACTTGGTTCTGGCAGCGCGCACTGTCTCTGAGATCGAAGTCGTTGCTGAGGAAATTCGCAGTATAAGCAGGGAAGTGCTTGCGGTGGCAACAGACGTTGCTAAGAAGGCGGATGTGGATGCCATGGTCCAACAAACCTCAGACCGTTTTGGCAAGGTCGATATCCTGGTGAATAATGCCGGATTTGCTGATCATAAAGCTATTCCTGATATCAGTGAGGAGGACTGGGACATTCAAATCAACGTCAACCTCAAAGCTGTTTTTCTTTGTACTCAAGCAGTGTTCAGTCATATGTGTCAGCAAGGAAGTGGGCACATCGTCAATGTCTCTTCTCTTGCAGGAAAGTACTACCCTTACAAGATGGCGGCCTATGCCTCAGCCAAGTGGGGGTTAGGAGGTCTCACGGGGATTACACAAGAAGAGGGGCATCCCCATGGGGTGAGGGCGATACTCATTCGTCCAGGAAACGTCGATACAAAGATGCAGCATGATAATCATGATGTCTATCGTGAAAAACTTATGCAGCCTGAAGATATCGCAGCAGTGATTTTACTTGCTGTCACCCAACATCCGCGTGCCTACACTCCCGTCTTTGATGTTTACCCCTTTGAAAATGTTTGGAGGGAAGACTCTTGGGAAGCAAAGTGGTATGGCAGCAGTAATGAAAAAAAACGGGAACTATACAGAAAATAGGGGGAGTCGGCAGAATTACGATTAGGGATACACCCCCTTATCCAGGCGGCTCTCTTAAAATTCTCTTCACTGAAATGCGTTTCCAAAAATTTGTGTTGGCCTTGAACACCAATACAATTGGCGTCGTCCGGATTCGGATTGCACCGGATAGGTCCCCATCTTCCAAATCCGATTCTCTGGTTGCTGATAATGTGGACAGTGAGGACATGGACAAAATAAGCGTAACTCTGTATTTAATGGATTCATGGCTTCCTTGTTGGAGAGAAGTGGTAGTTGTGGTACTACCATCTTCTTCCAAAAGGAAGCCTATTATGCTAAGCAGTTTGCGGAGACCACCCATCAAATATTCTCCTTTTTTACAATTAGATGGGATTGGAATAGACAAATCCATCACGATCCGATTGGCGATCGCTTCTTCAAGACAATCGACTGCCTCAGATAAGGCATCTTTGATGTTTTCTCCTTGGCTAATTGCTTCGGGCAAATCTCGAAAGGTGACAACAAACCCTCCATCCTCTTTATCAGCTGTAAGTTTCACTGGATAAACAAAACTCTGCATAACGACCTCTTATAAATCTTCCAATTCTAGGTTGAGTTGAGCGAGCATGGCGTGCAACGTCCCTTTTTTGAGTTCGTCCTTTGGATTTCTTACAACTGTAAAGGCTGCTCCATAAAAGAGCGTCCCATGACTTCCTTTACCACGTTGTGCGACAAAGCGAACTTCAACGCCATTCTTGCGTCCCAACTTCTTAAGTTTTCGAATAAATTCATTGCCAGTCATATGAATAGAATCGGACAAAAATGACCGAATGTCAAGCTGGATAGAATGCAACAGCAGGATAGAGGGTTCGATGGAGAAGAGTGACAGAACGACAAGTTCACCGGGTTCATGGGGCTACAATGAACGTGGCTGATGGAACAAATTTTAAAACTTGCGTGAAGTATCGATCGGAGCGCGGCCCCATGAAATCCGGTGGAACGCTTTATTAGCTAGTAAGTTGATTGAGCAGTTTCTCCTTGGCCGCATCATCTACTTCTGTGACGGGAATTGAAACTGTTTGAGCTTCGTTACGACTCTGAGTTGCCTCAGGAGTGAGCCATGCATAAAACATCCGATTTTGTTTCACGTCTACAACGAGCAATAATGCCGGAATATTTGAATAAGCCAAACGCTCATACAAGGAAGTCTTCATGCGGAAACGCGATGGAACTTGCCGCTCAGTCGCTTTGACTTCAATAGCATAATTGTTAATGCCACCATCAGCGTTTGGAAAGCCAACAAAAAAATCGTAACCAAAGTCAGTTGTTGGTTTAGCGACGAAGGACGGATTGAACTCTTGAAGAAACAACTCTACGATTAGCTCGGCCCTGCGCCCAATCATGTATGCCTGGGATTGTTTAGCTGTCATGCGAATACAGAAGATGTAGGTTTATGGTCAGTTGTTGACCAATAATTACGAACCTCCTCATGCAATTTTTGGAGGTTTGCACCAGTGAGTTCATATGCTAATGGTATTCGAGTAATGGCTTTAACAGGAATACCGGTATGAACAGATCGGACAAATACTCTTTTAGAGGGTTCATGAACTCCAAGAATGTACGTCGGTCCGGGAATCCGTAGGAGATGATCAATGTCCTTTTTCTTTGTTGAGATACTAAGATTTATTGACCGCACTGTCAACGGAGAGGTTGTCGCTTTCGCTTGTCCAAAAAAGTATAAACGTTTTCCACGAACAGCGGTTAATTCAACATATAAGTCAATAGCCGGCCACTTGTCACCGAGAAATCCAGGGCGAAAAAGAGGTTGTGAAAATGCTTGATAATCGGTCAAACAAAGCTCGACGATCTTTTCACCACGAAATCCGGTGATTTCTCTTAATTCACTACTCATTGGGTTTTCTTAAGTTTAACTTCTTCAAAAGACTAACGCAAAGATCACTTGCGCCCACCCGATAATGACCATTGGAATAGAGATGAACTGACAGTCTGCCACAAAACTTCATGAAAAGCGCAGGGGTGGGCGTCCAGTGAACTGCCTGGTGGGCGCTTTTTTCTTAAGTTGTTACCAGTCGAATCAAAATAAACGATAACATATTGACCTCAAAGGAAACAACATACAATGATTCGCAAGGGGAAGAGAAAGGGAGAGGAGCAATTGTAAGAAAAAATACCTCTTTCAAAATGGTCAAGGGATGAAGGCGCCTCACGGAGTATTTGACCTCCTCCCTCGGGTGCTCCAGGAAAGCAAAGAGGGTTTCCCTGCTGGAAATGGTTTCCTCATCCGCTGCTTTTTCTTCCTTGGTAAGGCGCTGAGCTCAATATGGTGAGGGGATTCCTTTTTGGAGAGAATCGTTGATTTTTAGAAAATTTGTCTATTCTGTCGAGTTGTTCTGCGGTGCCAATCGCAAAGTTCAGGCTTGTGAGGGGGAAGGCAAACAAGTCGTGGCCTTCCTCAGGGCCTCTTGTTTTTCACAAGAGGGCCAACGATCAAAAGAGGCCTTCACCCCCTCTGAGGCCTCAAAGAGGGTTAAAGAATTTCTGCTGGTCTTTCGTTTTCTTTTGTGATAGTTTCCAAGAAATCGCCTTTTGCTGAAAGTTTTATTTCAATTTCGCTACTTATTTAGCCGAAAGTCATGTAAAACATCATATCATCACCAGAGGATTTTTAGAAACTGTCAACTGAGAATTGAAAAGTGCCGGATATTCTTAAAAAAAACATATTGACTTACTTTTCTAGATATGAGAAAATTTGCCTTAAATAGTCGCTGTAGCGAAATAGCTTTTAGCCGTCTGCTGTCAGCTATCAGTTTTTGAATCATATTGATATACCGTTTTTTTGTAAGTGAAAACGGTTAGCTGAGAACAGATAGCCTTTAATGCTTGTAAAATACTTGCAGAGCGATTATACTATTTCTGGATATGAAAAATTTGCCTTAAATGACTAAATCGGATATGTCTTAAAAAAAATGTTGATTTATTTCTTGATATAAAATATTATCCTTAAAGAGTCGCTGTCGCGAAATGGCTTTTAGCTGTCAGCTATCAATCAGGATGACATGAAAGTCTGAAATTAACCCATTTTCAATTATAAAAAATCCCTTGATAATAAGGTGGATATGAGAGTAATCTTAAACACCCAGTTCCCAGTTCCCAGTTCCCAGTTCCCAGTTCCCAGTTCCCAGTAATTAGTTCCGAGCACCAAGCTCCCAATCACAAGTTCTACCCCCTTATATTATCTCGACTTCAGGGAGAGATCCCTAAGATTCCTCGTTCCCCGTTTCGGGAAGGGAACGTCAATGAATTTGGAAAATCATGGACACCTGAGTTCGTCCTTTTTTTAGTCATTAGTCTTATAAGGAGAAGCCTATGGTGAAATCACGTAAGCAGAAAATGAATTTTTATTCCTTCAACCTAAATAATAATAAAGGTAAAAAATGAAACTAATCATTAGAGAAATCGTCGAGAACCTGCTTTCGGGAATGAAAGCAGGCTTTAAAACCACCCGAAATCTTGTTTTTAATCAAAAAGCAGAAAGGAGTACCATGAACCGTCAAAAAAGTAGAGGAATCGTCGAGAACGTGCTTTCGGGAATCAAAGCAGGTTTTAATAATCTTGTTTTTAATCAAAAAGCAGAAAGGACTAAGATGAACCGTAAAAAAAGCAGCTCAACTTTGAGCGCAACCCTGCTGGCTCTCATCCTGGGAGCAAGCGTCTTCATGGCTGGCCAGGTCTGGGCAGCCAAGTACGTGACCGACTCCACCAACGGCAAGGTGTACTCTGCGCCAGAGTGGGGCGGGACAATAACCTTCGCCAAACAAAGCGATTATACTAGCACTAATGTTGACCTCACAGTGAATGGTGGGGCGATGAACATGATCGCTCTCGTTACTGAGAGACTGGCCACGCTGAACTGGGGACTAAAAAGGGACCTATATCCTTTTAGCGGCGGTTACATGACGCAGGTATTCGCCCTGATGGGGACGCTTGCGGAAAGCTGGGAACAGCCCGACCCACTAACGTATGTCTTCCAAATCCGCCAGGGCGTTCACTGGCATGATAAGCCACCGATGCGTGGGCGGGAGCTAACTGCCAAGGATGTAGAATACAGCTATCAGCGCTATTTGGGAAATAAATTGACAGGGACCGAGTTCAGTGAAGCCGATCCTCCCCCATTCGGAGGACCCTTCATAGCTTTGCCTTGGGAATCGGTAACGGCCACCGACAAATATACGGTTGTTATGAAGATGAAGGAGCAGCCAGCTGTCAGTGCCCTAAAACTTATCTTGGACTACTGGTCTATGGGTGTTCAGCCCCGCGAGGTAATCGAGGAACACGGCGACATTTCCGATTGGAGGAACCTGGTTGGCACCGGGCCCTACGAGCTGACTCACTGGGTCCATGGCAGTTTTTTTACCTACACCAAGAACCCTAACTACTGGGGCTACGACCCAAAATACCCGGAGAACCGCCTGCCCTATGTTGACGAGGTAAAGGGTCTTGTTATCGTGGAACATGCAACACGTCTGGCGGGACTGCGCTCAGGTCAGCTCGATTACATAGGTTTGCCGGGCTCCACTCAAATATTTGAGATCAACCAGCATTTAAGCCTCCAGCGGACCAACCCCGAAATCTTGCAGTACCCGTGGTCAATGCGATCGGATAATAGTGCTCATTTTAACATAACCAAGCCGCCCTTTGACGACGTCAGGGTGCGCCAGGCGATGCAGATGGCACTGGACCTGGAGACAATGAACGAATCCTACTTTAAGGGGTTAGGAGATACGATACCCCAGGGATTTGTAGGCAGGATAAATAAGGATTTTATTACCCTATTTGAAGAGTGGCCCGAAGAGCTCAAGAAAACCTATATGTATGACCCGGATGGGGCAGAAGCGTTGCTTGATGCCGCTGGGTATCCGCGCGGCGCCGACGGCATCAGATTCAAGAGCACGTATATGCACTTCGATCGGTTTCCTGTGAGCTGGACAGAATTCATGGTTGCGTACTGGCGTGGGATTGGTATTGATATTGATATTGAGACACCACCGCAAGCAGAATATAATGCTAGAGCCGCGGCTGTAGATTATGATATGCATTCGGACATTTCGGGCATCAAAGCTGATCCAATCTGGCAAATGAGTACCTTTTACTCGAAAATCAGCAATAGCCGCATGTCAGTTGTCGACGCTCAATATGACGCCTGGTATGAAGCCGCCATAGCGGCTACCACTGTGGAAGAGATGAAGGGGCTGATTAAAAAGATGGACATGCGCATGATAGAGCAGCACTGGCAGCTCTTTGGACCTTTGGCTCCACAGTTTAACGTGGGCCAGCCGTGGCTGATGGGTTATGACGGCGAGGGCATCCTGGGAGGAAACACAAATCACGTTCTCTTCCAATACCTGTGGATTGATAGTGAGCTGAAGAAACGAATGGGATTTTAGGGGTTTCACCCCTTCTGGCTGACCTCGGGGAAAAAGGGAGCCGAGAGGCTCAAGCCTCCCGGCTCCCTTACTCATTGAATCATCGAAGAGGAGATTCTGTCCTCATCCAACGACTGATAAGGTGTGTCACATGAGAGTCTATATCATCAGGCGGTTATTGCTTATAATCCCCACCTTGTTTATATTGACTATCCTGGTCTTTCTCTTGGTTCGCTTCATCCCCGGCGACGTAATAGACGTAATAGAAGCTAGTATGGGATACAACATGAGTTCGGGCATCGAGATGGACCGTGAAGCCATTGAGCGTATGCTGGGATTAGACGTGCCTGTTCACGTGCAGTATGGACGCTGGATAGGAGTGTTGCCGACCCCTGACTGGGTTACCGGTGAGTCCCACTTCAACGGTCTCCTCCAGGGCACCCTTGGCGAATCACTGTTTGGCGGTTCATCGGTAGAGGATCAGATATTAGAAAGATTGCCAGTAACCATTGAGCTTGGCGTCATGGCACTCTTAATCGGGCAGTTGATCGCGCTGCCAGTCGGCATCTACTCGGCGATTCGCCAGGATACGACCGCTGACTACGCGGGGCGCTCGATCGCCATCATTGGCATGGCAACGCCTAACTTCTGGCTGGGAATTATGGTCATGATCTTCCCGGCAATCTGGTGGGGCTGGGCGCCATCGATGGTGCTGATTGCTTTCACGGAAGACCCGCTGGGGAATCTTGGAATGTTCCTCATTCCCAGCCTGATTCTGGGGACGGCCCTGTCTGCAAGCACAATGCGGATGACGCGCACCATGATACTGGAAGTGCTGAGGCAGGACTATATCAGGACAGCCTGGTCCAAGGGCCTCAAGGAGAGGGTAGTTGTTATGAGACACGCTGTCAAAAATGCCCTCATCCCGATAGTTACCCTGGTAGGCATGCAGTTGCCTATCCTGGTAGGTGGCGCCGTTATCATGGAGAACATATTCAACCTGCCGGGGTTAGGTCGTCTCATGCTGGATGCACTCAGTGCGAGAGACTATCCGGTGGTCTCCGGAGTAAACCTGGTTTTCGCCGTCATGGTTGTTGGGGTCAATCTGTTTATCGACCTGATTTATCCTTATTTGGACCCGAGAGTGAGGTATGAATAGTCGCTGGCGCGACAAAGGTATTAGGTGTTAGGTTTCAGGTATTAGCGCAAAGCTGACACCTAATACCTTATACCTGAAAGCCTTCATCCTAAATACCTGAATTATGAGCAACACCACAGAGACACCAACCGAAATCATTGAACCCAAGCGACGGGGCCGGCTGGCTGATTTCTTTATCAGGCTGGTCAAGGAAAAGCCGCTGGGTACTATCAGCGGGATAATCATATTGATATTGATTTTTGTCGCTATCTTTGCCGATGTTCTGGCCCCTTATCCATATTGGGAAGTGCACCCGGCAGACATGCTGCAGGGCTCATCAGCCCAGTATCTCCTGGGTGCCGACCAGTTGGGGCGAGACTTGTTGAGCCGTCTTATCGTCGGGGCTCGTCTTTCGTTAATCGTCGGTCTGGCGGCGACCACTCTCAATGTTGTCGTCGCTGTCCTGATAGGCGGCATTTCAGGGTTCCTTGGCGGTAAATTGGACCTGGCTGTGCAGAGATTTGTCGATGCCTGGATGGCTTTCCCGGGACTACTCATCTTGTTAACCATCATGTCCCTGGTGGGGCGGGGTTTGCCGCAAATCATCGTGGTCCTGGGGATCGCCGGAGGCATCGCCGCTTCAAGAATAGTCAGAAGCGCCGTTATCGGTGTTAAAGAGAATGACTATTTTCTGGCAGCCAGGGCTGTGGGCACCCCCACGACCCAAATCCTCTTACGCCATGTCCTGCCCAATATTATGGCGACTGTCATCATCATCTTCAGCATCAGCATCGGGGGGGTGATTATGTCTGAGGCTTCTCTGAGCTTCCTGGGATTCGGTCTGCCAGCCCAGATTCCTAGCTGGGGTGGTCTGCTCAGCCGGGAAGGACGCACCTACATGGAGATGGCGCCCTGGCTGGCGCTCTGGCCGGGGCTCTGCCTGACAATTGTCGTCTACTCCCTCAACATGTTCGGTGATGCCCTCAGGGACCTGCTCGACCCCCGACTGCGGGGCGGTGAGGGCAGTTACGGCACTGCGGTGGTGAAACGCAAAAGAGGCCTCCTGGCCCGGCTGATCAATCCTTTCAATGGGTAAGCGCACCAAACTTGTCCTCGTGAAAACGGGGAGGAGCCCCTCCCTTTTTCCTTCCTGAGAATCACTGTTTTTTCTCAATACTTCAACAGGAATAAATACTTACTAGCCTGACGGATTTCAATGGCTTGCTCTTTTTTTTCGTGTTTCAAAGTGGAGAGTAGCTGAATTCCTGGAATGTGGTATTTTTGATGGAACTGCACCAGGGCTTTACTGAGGGAGAGGTCTGCATATTTGGTTTCAATCATCAACTGGGCAACATTGTTGTGAGTGATACAAAAATCCACTTCCCTCCCCTCTTTTGTTCTCAAATAATGGAGGTGGTAGGGTTTCCCCTCTTCATCTTCCAGGCCATAGACATATTTTAACAGACTGACAGCCACCATATTCTCATACTTGATGCCTATCTCAGCATCAACCAGGCCCGTATCATAAAAATAAATTTTGGGTTCTTTTAAGATCGAGCGGGCGATATTTTTGGAATAGGGAACGACACGGAAAATGATAAACAGGGCTTCAAAAACCTGGATGTGTTTTTTGACCGTGTTGGGCGAAATCCCCACATCCCGGGCAAGGGAAGTAAACGAAATGGGAGATCCTACCCGTTGCCTTAGAAGATCAAACACCAACTGAATGGCTTTCAGATCATGGATTTTTTCGAAGTCTAATATGTCATTTCGGATCAGCCCGTCGGTATATTGTAACCTCCATCGGTCGGCGTCTTGGGGATCCTCCGCTAGGAAAGGTTCGGGAAAACCACCTCGGATCATAAATCGATTCAGATCTTCTGTCACCAAGGATGGATCGACTTCGGAAGGGGTAAACGGCAGTAATCTATGGCGGAAGAATCGGCCGGCCAACGAGTCTCCGCTTTGGCGGAAAGTTTCTAAACGGGCACTCCCGGTCACCAAAATGGAAAGTCGCTCCGATTTGGTATCATAGATCCCTTTGAGGTAGTTTTTCCATTGCGGCATCTTGTGAAGTTCATCTAAAATCAAAAGATCAATATCTGATAACCAGGCTTCCGTTTCCATGATTTTTCGGTCTTCCCGGCGATCATAGGTCAAATAAAGGCTATTGGAATAAGACTTGGCAATCTCGTGGGCTAACCAAGTTTTTCCCACCTGACGCGGACCTGTGAGAAAGACCATCTTCTTTTTGAGATCCTGCAGGATTCTGTTTGTCTGCCTTCTTTCCATGCTGACCATTATGAATTGTATTGCTAAATAGTCATGACTATTTAGCAATACATTGCGGAATAGTCAAACAAAAAGAGAATCAATTCCTCAGCAAAAAAAATTAACTAATTCTTTTTCTTTACCATATTGTTGGAACACAATTGGCTTTAATCAAATTTCTATCGGTCGTTACCAGGGAAACTTTCTCAGTAATGGCAGTTGCGGCAATGATCCTATCTGCAGGATCTTTACTCACTTCTTCCGGAAGTTGAGTGGATAATTCTGCTATTGCCGGAGTCATGCCTTGAAGTTGATACTGCTTGGCAGTTAAAACTAATTTAATGAATTTCTGATTAGAGGTATCGATAACCATTCTCTCCTTTTGCACGAGCATGGCAATTTCCCAAAGGGATATCTCACAAAATAGGATTCCGTCTGTCTCATGCAGCGATCTCAGGTAGACTGAATATGGACCATAATCAGGTCAGGAGCAAGGGCGCCCGCCGGCTTGGTCAGTGCGGCAGGTAGGCGTCGTGGATCTGCTCGGCGGCGACGCCGGAGTCGATCCAGCGGTCGATCCGGGCGTCGTCGTGGCCCAGCTCGCGCAGGATGGCGCGGGTGTGGCTGCCGATCTTGGGCATCGGGTTGGTGAGGCGCAGCGACGTGCCGGCGAAGCGCGCGTAGGTGGGGGCCGGATTGTCGACCGGACTGCCGGCCGGGTGGTCGAGCAGGCGGATCACCGAGATCGACGGCCCGTCGCTCCACGCTGCGCGTTCAGCGTCGGTCATCTCGCGCAAGCCGGCGCGGCGCACGTCTTCGATGCAGTCGACCCGGTGGCAGCCGAATCCCGCGGCGTTGAACGCGGTCTCCCAGTGGGACACCGTCCGCTCCGCGATGGCAGCCTGCAGGGCGGCGATCCGCGCGGCCTCTTCGGCCACCTCGACCGGCACTGCCGCCAGCTCCGGGATCTCGTGCAGCCGCGGCAGATCCTCCGGCAGCCCGGTCAGCATCAGCCAGCCGTCGGTGGCGCGGTACATGTGCTCCAGGGAGTGCGCGCCCAGGACCTCCTGCCCCTGTGGACCGTCGTCGGGCCGGGCATCGGCGGTGGCCCACACGAAGGGCGCCTGCACCAGTTGCCCGCCCTGCGCCAGGGAGGTGAACACCAGGTCGCCGCCGCCCTCGCGCTTGCGGCGCAGCAGGGCCAGGGCGATGCCGTAGGTGCCGGAGTATCCGGTCAGGTAGTCGATGCAGGAGGCGAAGCCGTGCAGCTCGGGCGGCGCGCCGGGGCCGCCGTAACGGTTCTGGATACCCGTAGCCGCCTGCAGCACCGGATCGAAGCCGGGCAGCTCGGTCCACGGACCGCGCCGCGGCCCATTGAACGCGGTCAGGTTGAGGTAGACGATGCCGGGGTTGATGCGCGCCAGGCTGGCGTAGTCGATGCCGAGCCGCTCGGCGACGCCGGGCCGGAAGTTGTGCACGATCACGTCGGCGCCGCCGGCCAATTGCTCGAACAGGCGTCTGCCTTCCTCCTGCTTGAGGTCCAGGATCATGCTGCGCTTGCCCTGGCCTACTTCCACGTGCAGCATGTACGCGGTCCCGGGACCGAAGTAGGGATCGGGTGCGTCGATCTTGATCACGTCGGCGCCATACTCCGCCAGGGTGCGGGCGCAACCGGGGCCGGCCAGCACGGTGGACAGGTCGAGCACCTTGATACCGGCGAGAATGGGCGCCGGGCGCGTGGCCGCGTGGGCCGCCCCGCCGGCGGCGCCGGCGCCGTTGGTCGTCGCGGCCGGGAGATCGCGCAGCAGGGCGTCGAGGTCGACGGGCCGCGCCGGCCGCGGCACGTGCCACCGCCGGTCGGTGCGGCCCAGCGAGGTCTGCACGCCGAGCTGGCGAATCGCTCCATGCGCCGGGTCCACGACCTCCACGGTGAGCGCCGCGACATCGGTCTCCGGCGCGTGCAACCACTCCTGTGTGCTGCGGTGGACGCTGAACGGCACCCCGAACTGGCGCATGATCGGCGTCCAGTCGTGCGCCGGCTGCTGCCGGAAGGCAGCCGCCACGCGGTCGCGGAGGGTTTTCTTCCACTCCCGCGACAGGCCGTCGACGTCCTGGATGTTGTTGGGCCGCGTGAGGTCGGGGTAGGGCGGCAGGTCGACCATGCCGTCGGCGATCAGGCCGTCGTAGATCCCCAGCGCCTTGGCGAGCTGGACCGAGTTGCGGCGGCTGTTTCCGGCGAGCAGGAACACCCAGCGGCCGTTGCTAGCTCGGTAGCTGTCGAACAGCGGCGGCAGCCAGGGGCGGATCTGGTCTATCAACCGGCGGCGCTCGGCCGCGTCGGCCTGCCGCATGCGTGCGCGCAGTTCGTCGTTGGCGGGATTGGGACGCTTGCCGTAGCGCGCCGGCGCATCGGCAACGCGCAGCAGGAAGGCGCCCATCGCCGACATCGCGGCCCCGGCCAGCGGCACCTCGATCACCTCGCCGCGCCCGCTCTCCTCGCGGGCGTAGAGCGAAAGGGCTACCGCCAGCGCTCCGTGGACGGCGCCGTAGGCGGAGGCCAGCGGGATCGGCGTATACTGCGGCGGCGCCTCCAGCTCGCGGCGAATCGAATGCAGGTCGGTAAACAACCCGGTGGCGGCGCCGAGGACCCCTTCGAAGGCGCGCAGCGAAGCGCGTTCCTCGCCGGCGCCGAAGCCCGGCAGCGACAGGTACACCAGCCGTGGGTTGGCGGCCGCCATGGCGGCGGAGCCCAGCCCGAGCCGTTCCATCACCCCGGGACGGAAGTTCTCGATCACCACGTCCGCCGAGGCCACCAGTCGCCATGCGGCCTCGCGGCCGGCAGCGCTCTTCAGGTCCAGCTCCAGGACCTGCTTGCCGCGGTTGAATACCGCGCCCGCGGGGGTGGCGCAGGAAGGGTGGCCGGGGCGATCCACCTTGATGACCTCGGCGCCCTGGTCGGCCAACAGCATGCCGGCGAGCGGCCCCGCGAGGTAGTGGCCGAAGTCGATGACCCGATGCCCCGCCAGCGGCGGGAGGTCCTCACTGATCCGATGGTGTTCCTGGAATGAGGGGTTCTGAGAGGAATTACTGATAATGGATTCGCGAGTTTCCATGGAGCCTCCATAAGAATAATGGGGAGAAAATACTGATTATCAAACATAACATATCAGAGGGGAAACAGCAAATAGTGATAGAGACAGCAATTACGAGTAAAAATTGCTTAGGAATGAAATTTATATGGATACGCAAAATTAGGGGACACGTAACAGCAGGCATAAAGCAGTAGAGTTGGGATGCGCAGCGGTGTACATGTCCCCCAATTTTGCTCACACCATTGGAAGAATTACAGGTTATTTGAGGTTTGTTGCTTAGCATAAATCGGATGTAACTATTCAGGTGCGAAAAAACTGGGCTAGAGGTCGACAGAACCTCTAAATTGCGTCAAAATATCTCAAAAGTGGATGATTTAGTGCGCTTTTTCAAAGGGAAATGCCCGCAAGCCCAGGAAACCCGCACCTGAATAGTTACCCTTAATTTTATCAGATTCCTCATTTTATTCAAAGACTGGCTGGGAGCAATGCTTTCAAATTCATTCTTGATTTTTTTCCAAAGAACACCAGACAACATCTTTAGTTCCTTTAGTAGTTGATATGGCACAGTCAGGAAAAGCCTCACCATTACCCATTAATGTAAATAAATGTTTTATGATTTTTCCTTGAAATGCAGAATGATATAACCTGGCTGGGCTCATAAGAATTTGACCTCTTCGATTCCTCATTTTATTCAAAGACTGGCTGGCGATCTCTTCGACCCAGCGATGCAGTGCCGATTTCGAGGTCTCGATAAGGAAAAGCTGGCGCAACAGCCAAGCCGTCCGCCGATACCCCAGGCCGGCAATGACGACCAACAAGGCCGCAGCGCGCATCACCACCTCATTTATTGAAGCTGGCCTGAAAAATAGCGCTCTGCTTTATGAAAGGCTGCGATTCCAATTTTTTCACCAATCAAACGTCCCGGAATATCATCAGCCGGAGGATGAATTCCTCCCCAGATCCTCGAGAGGCTGGTCTGATCAGAGGCGTCCCGGTAGGTGGCCCATTGCAGGGTAACGTCGACACTAGGGCCATCCTCGAAAACCAGAAACTCATTCTGTTTCGTATGGAATTCCCCCATACCCCCAGGAAAGAAGGCGTCACCTGTTAAGAGGGTCATCACTTCCGCAGCTGCGCGAGAAAAAGTAGAATGGCCTGAAATATATCCGGCAAAAGGAGGTGTGACAAAGGTAGGTCTTTGGTAGGGCCACCAGTTTTCCGCCAGAATCCAACCCACACCCGCTACATCAGTATCCGGATTTTCGATATGCGCCGGTCCCCGCCAGGCATATAACTTGATCTTGTCAACGTGTTCCCCTTGCTCTCCTGCAAGTGGGTCTCTTTCCGCAACCATTTCAATGAAACCGTCGACCAGTGGAATGCCACCCGGATGATATCTGGGAAGATTCGGGTGCGAACTCTGTCCACGCTCCGCCATCCCCCGGATTGCGGAAATGGGACGGATGTAGTCGTACCATCCCTTGATCCCCCATGCTGCAATGGCTGCATCATGAACGGCTCCTCCCATCGTAAAATAGGACTTCACATCCCATTGCAAATTATCAAGAAGTGGTCCCCGCCCCTGGAATCGCTTCTCGAATTCAGGCTGATCATTGACATAGTTCAGGATAGTGAACCAGTGGCCGGGTGGTGTTTCCGAATCCGGGCCATCTGCCCAGAATTCGGCAAGAGCCCTGGCATAGTCTGCCCTGGGAACCCACTGGGGTTCATAAGGCGCCCCTGTGTGAGGATTGATAGCGTGTCCAATCCCGGAATCACCACCGCCCAGCAAGTCATAAAATTCGTGATACGCTTCAGAGGTCTGAGGAAACTCCTGAATATTTCCGATCGATGACGGCGAAACGTCCCACATGACACCATCTGCAGGATCGAGATGCGCAGACCAGATAGCGACCAGGACAAATCCCCATTTATAGTCGTCAGAGAGCCCGGTTTCTTGGCTCGGGTTTATATAAGGAGGCGCCCCCGGATCATGATAGACCCAAAATTGATAGCCATCGCGCACATGAAAAGAGAGATCGGTTTTGTCGAGGGCAAATGCGGAAACCTCACCCCATTCCGGGCTGACGAATTGGGGCGCTGCACCAGGAAAAACATTTCCGGACTGATCTATGAAAACATCGAAACGCAGGGGTTGCCAGCGGTTGGGATCGACAATATCAGGGTTCCCCGATGCCAACAGATCCAAGGGAGGATTGACAGGTTTGTAGTATTGGTTTTCATATTGATTCCGCTCGTTGGCGCCGTCCTGTAAGCCAAAATTAAGCAGGCATTGAGCAATGTAATTACCCAGCGTTGCAGGAGATCCGGTCGTATAATCCGTCCCCGTGATCGCTTTGTCATATCCTAAATCTTTCAATAAAGCATCGATCCGGGCAAGAGACAATCTTGCTCCCGGAGATAGACGAAAACGCTCACGGATCAGGCGATACATGGCATAACTGATGGCCTCTTCCCGAGCTCGGTGTATATTTCTTGGGACTTTCAATCCTTTAAAAGGGCAAGTAAATTCTCCAACTGTTTTTCCCAGTATGTAGGTTTCGGTAGTATCGTCGTAAGCAGCCCAGGCATCATACATGGCAATCGAGGTGTGGAACAGGTTGCGAGCGTGAACCGTGGGGCGGGCGTAATCCGTGCGGATCGCACTCAATAATGCTTCATTCCACAGACGGGCCACGGAGGGCTGACGCTGTTCGTTTATGAGAAAATACGAAATAGAGATTAACGACAACAATATTAAATATGTCCAACTCATAAAATATACTCTGAAACTATGATTACGTCTTCACCGGAGCATTGCTCCGGAAGACAACCGGACGCATTTGACTGTTGTCCTTCCTGCAATCCAATTCGTATTCAATTTCCTGATTATGCGCGCCAAGTGGCGGTGCCGGATTGATCAAACTGCCGGGAGTCTCACTCATGCGCGGAACTGGAACATGGGCCGGGATGCTTCCAACATCCGGGTCGGCAAACTCGGTCACTACTCGACGGCCTTTTAAGTAAGGATGCTGCAAGAGATCGTCCATTGCCAGCACTGGTCCAACGGTGACGTTTGCTGTTTCAAAAAAACGGAGATTTTCCTTCAAGCTACGCTTTTCGATGAAAGCACCAATGATCTCATCCAAAGCATCGTGATTTTGCACGCGATCGTCATTGCGCGAAATCATTGCTGGGACGATTGCAATGCGAGGATCCATCCTGTGAATCAACTCGGGACGTCCGATTGCAGTCAACAACTGCTCACACATGCTTTGCATCGATCCTGACAAGGCCATGAATTTACCATCCTGGCAGGCATACACATTGCGTGGTGCCGTGTGTGTGGAACGACTTCCCGAACGCATACTGATTTTTCCGGAAACACGATGCTTGACAGCTTCGGAGGCCACAAAGGAAAACAAGCTTTCGAAAAGTGACAGGTCAATCACCTGACCTTTGCCAGAGTGCGTCTCCACGTTTCGTAAGGCGAGCATAACGGCATAAGCCCCATACAAACCCGTAATCATGTCGGCCGTTGCGATAGGCGGCAGAGCAGGTGGTCTGTCAGGGAAACCATTCAAATGAGCAAAACCGGACATGCCTTCCACCAAAGTTCCAAACCCTGGTTTGTTGCGCAAAGGTCCGGTCTGCCCCCATCCGGATATGCGAAGTATGATCAAATTGGGATTGAGGCGAAATAAGACATCCGGTCCCATGCCGAATTCTTCCAGTTTTCCGGGCACAAAATTTTCGATAAAGACTTGTGTGGTTTCAATAAGAAGGAATAATTTCTTGCGATCGGTTTCCTCATTCAGATCCCAGCAGACACTACGCTTATTCCTTGCATATGTTTTCCAAAAAATCTCGATTCCATCTTCGCGCCAGTTGCGCAGATCATCCCCCACTCCGGGTCTTTCGATTTTGATGACATCCGCACCAAAATCCGCCATTAAAAGTGAAGCCAAATTACCTGCAACCAGACGTGAGAGATCCAACACTCTCACTCCCTTCATCGCACTCCTTCCCACTGTCTCATCTTCGTTGGTCATAATTTCACCGTTCTTTAACAGGAGAGTGTTATCCCGCCGAATCACAACCCCTCTCGTGCTGAAAAGGGCTGCGGAACCAGGATATTCTTCGTTAAATGTCCTCTCTGAATGATGTGATTTACTTAGCTTATCTTCTTCACCTTAATTTACATGGATCAACTACCATTTCCCTTTTATTTTTGCTACTCATTTTTTTAAAAATGGAGTAAAAATGCATTAGTGACAACAAAGAAGCAAGAGAATTTTAATATGTGATTTCTGGATCGCAGTGATCCGATTCGTCGTCAACTATTGGGGGCTACTCCGACCGGAAAATACGGATATACTTCTCCTAAGCCAGAAGATATTCCTTTACGCGCCTGGATTGAAAAACACTTGGGTATGGATGCGGTTGTTCCAGGTATTGGTATGTAGATGTTAAAAAGTTTGCAATTCTTTTTCTGATTATTCTAAGGAGAGGAATAGGCTGATTGAGTTCACTCATCAGAGTGAGTCGGATTTTCTCATAACCCAATTCAATGAAACTATGAAATTGAACAAAAAATTATTGATCCTCTTCGTAGGGATAAGCCTGGCAGGCAACTTGGCAGCCCAAAATTTTGATCTGGCCCTCTTTCCCGTGTACGGGGGCTTCATTACCTCCGCGCAAGGGGATGATCTATTTGGATTCGATCCGGTGGGACACCTCCCTGATAATCCCCTCGCCCAGCCCGCTTATGATCCATTACTTCAGGTAGATTGGTCTCGCGGGCCGGCAGGGACCGGCGAATTTCCATACAACTCCTGGGGCGCCGCTTTTGAGGTCTTTAGCGGCGCTTTGGCTGAATCTTATGAACGCCCTACCCCCATCAGCCTGCTCTTTAAAATCCGCCAAGGGGTCCACTTTTGGGATAAAGCGCCTGCCAATGGTCGGGAAATGAATGCCCACGATGTGGTGGCGTCATGGGATGCGGTGAGCTCCAATCCGCTGACTCGACAAAGTGAAATGAAAAGCCAATTTACCTGGACTGCATTGAATCAATGGACGGTCGAACTGAAGTGGAAAAATCCGGTCGCGGATCTCACCCCAATGGCAGCGTTTCTTGTGGAATGGATGGTGGCGCCTCGTGAAGTATTCGATCAAGAGATCGACCGGAATGACTGGAAATATGCTGTTGGTACAGGACCGTTTTTCATCTCTGATTATGTCAAGGGAATTCAAACCGTTTATAAACGTAACCCAAATTACTGGCAGAAAGATCCCTTACGTCCTCAGAATCAACTCCCTTATCTGGACGGCTTCCGCTATGTCGAATTGGGGGAGGCCTTAAAAGTCGCTGCTCTGCGTACAGGAAGAGTAGATACCGCTCCAGGCGTGTTGCCGGTCCGCTACAACAAGATTCTTGTAAAGAGCAATCCTCATCTCAAGTTTACGCACCAGCCGTTGCAACACATCACTTTGACGGCAAACATTACCAAAGCCCCCTTCAATGACAAGCGGGTGCGACAGGCCTTGATGCTGGCAGTCAACCATCAGGAGATGCGGGACGGCTTCTACCGGGGAAATGCTATCTACCCTGTCTTTCCCACTTTACCGGGACTCGCCCCCTTTTACATCTCCCTGGAAGAGATGCAAAAAGAACAACCGGAAACCGCCAAGCTTTTTGAATATCACCCAAAAGAAGCCAAGCGACTTTTGGCGGAAGCGGGCTATCCCAATGGTTTTACGACCAATATAATTGCCGGTGAGGGTCCTCTGGCTGAAGCGGCGCATGCCATTTCACGCTATCTCAATTTGGTGGGGATAGCCTTACAAGTCGATGTCGTGAAAATGAAGAATATGTATCGTATGACGATGACCCGCAATCCGGATCCCTCCTACAAGGGATTGGCGACCTCTGATAATGCCTGCCCTTTTCTGTACGGCGCCTGTCAATACGAGTTTTTCCTGGATCCTCGGAGTTCATTGACCTGGCAGGGGCAGGGAAATAAAGAATTTGAAGACAGCGAACTCGGTCAAAAATACATTAAAATGTGGGACGATTTGAAAGCTACCATGGATGCTGGTGAGTATCTCGAAAAATGGAGAAACTTGACTTACTGGGTCCTCGACGAATCGTGGTTCATGCCATTGATGGTGACTACCGGTCATCACTACTGGCAACCTTGGCTATATGGACTTGAAGGGGGACAAGGCTATATGGACACATACATCCACATATACAAATACGCATGGATTGATGCCGGCATGAAAAAGCGACTGAGCGGCAGAGATCCCAATGAATAAAAAAATTAGCTGGACAATGGGATTGAAGTAGCCAATGGTTTGGATCAAACACGGAAAGGAAGTTCAAGATGTATGAAGAAATTCTTTATGAAATATCGGGACCGGTGGCAACGATTTGTTTCAATCGTCCCGAACGCTTGAATGCATTTACTTATATCATGATGGATGAGTTGCGACATGCATTAGCACAAGCGGAAAAGGAAAAACAGGTCATAGGTATTGTTTTGACAGGCGCAGGAAGAGGGTTCAGCGCAGGCATGGACATGAATGCTTTGGATGAGCAAGCCAATGCCGGGGAAGTAGCCAATAAGAAAGATAAGCGAGTTCATCTCAATGCCGAACCGGGGGACCCCAATATGGGAGAGGATTTTCGAATCGCTTTCACCTATCTGATGTCGATTCGCAAACCATTGATTGCTGCCATCAATGGCCCTTGCGCGGGCTTAGGATTGTCCCTTGCATTGTTATGCGACATGAGATTTGCGGCGGGAAATGCCATTTTCACCACTGCCTTTTCCCAGCGAGGGCTCGTTGCGGAGCACGGACAAAGTTGGATTTTACCTCGAGTAGTCGGACCTTCCCGGGCACTTGATCTGCTTTGGAGTTCTCGTCGCTTTGATGGAATCGAGGCGGAAAGACTGGGATTGGTCGATCGGGTCCTGCCTCGAGAAGAAGTCGTTCCTAAAGCCCAAGCTTATTTGGAAGAGCTGGCAGAAACGACTGCGCCTCTTTCCTTGATGGTCATGAAACAACAAATTTACAGGCACCTGAACATGTCTTTGAAAGACGCAATGTACGAATCCCACCGTCTTATGGCGGAAAGCCTGGCACGTCCCGACTTTAAAGAGGGCGTGGAGTCTTTTATACAAAAGCGAGCCCCTCGATTCACTCCAGTGATTGTAGATTAATTTTCTCATTGAAGGCAAGCAACAAGTCAGTATGGACGCGCTCCTCGATACCCGTGTTCAAAAAATCAATCAACCCTTCTCCCATGGGGTGGTAATGGAGATGTACGGACAGGAGGGTCGACAGCAGTGGCTTTTTTCGGCCCATCCCCGCTTTCCTCGGATTTGTCGGAGTGGTCGACAATTCAATAATCCCCCTCTACCTCCCCTTTTTTGCTTGTGGTTGCGCACTCGGATTCTCCATGCAGAATTGGTTGCGCTCGAAGAACACGGACCCCGTCTCAGGCAGTTTACTTTGAAGCAGCATAAGACAGAATATTTTTTAATGTGGGAAAACAATGGTCCTCAAAGCAATCTTCTGTTATTGGACGCGCAACATTGTCTCTTGGCTGCTCTGCGTAATCCCAACCAAAAAGGGCGCGTTTTGAAGCAAACCCTTCCGTATGTTCCTCCGGTTCAATGGGAAACCCTCACTCTATTCCCTGGCATTCCCACAGAGGCGGGAAAACTGGATGCCTACTATTGGAATTTAGAACAGCAAGAAGCCGTCAGCGCCCAGCAGGTCCGCTATCGTAAGTATTTCAAAACTCTGAAAAAAAAGCTGATACGACGCTTGGCAAAGCAAGAACAGGATTTGGAAAATTGTCAGAGTGCCGAAAAAATGCGACGATGGGGAGAGTTGCTAAAACCCCATCTCCACCAAATCCAATGCGGACAAACCGAGATCACGGTAACGGATTACTTTGATGATAGTTTTCCACAAACCGTGATTCCCTTGGACCCCGGATATAGCCCATCAGGGAATTTGGTCCGTCTCTTTCAGAAAGCGGACAAACTGAAAAAAGCGCTGCCACACGTTCAAGAGAGGATCCGACAAACTTTGCAGGAACAAAAAATCTTGCTTGAACAACAAGATGAACTTAAAAAAAAAGAAACTGCGGAATCCTTTCAAATCTGGGACAAGACACTTCCCGGATTCCTTAAAATTCCACATGTTGCCACACAGTCCAAAAGCAAAGAACCCACTCCCGCTCCCACACCTTTATTTCGTCTCAGTTCTGATGGACTGATGATTGCGGTAGGTCGCAACAAGCAACAAAACGCATATGTCACCTTCACGGTTGCTCGTGGCAATGATTGGTGGTTTCATGCGCAAGGAATTTCGGGAGCGCATGTCATTGTCAAAAACACGAGACCGGCACTGCCCTCCCAAACGCTGCTGGAAGCAGCTCATCTGGCGGCTTATTACTGCAAAGCTCGTAGTCTTGGCAAAATAGAAGTCGATTATACCCAACAAAAATATGTGCGGAAAATCAAGGGAAGTGAGCCCGGAACGGTGACCTACTCACAAAACAAGTCGATCCTTGTCGACCTCAACAAAGAATTGTTGCAGAGGCTCTTAGGAATGAAATTTAAATAAGTTAGAAGTATGGATGCGCAAAATTAGGGGACACGTAACAGCAGGCATACAACAGTAGAGTTGGGATGCACAGCGGTGTACATGTCCCCCAATTTTGCTCACACCATTGGAAGAATTACAGGTTTTTTAAGGTTTGTTCCTTAGCAAATGAAATAGAGATCTTTTAACCATCCATTTTAAACGATGATCAAGAGAGGTCCTTCTGAAAAAACAATATTCCGCAACCTGAGCTACCCTATTTTTGTGATCAATCAAAAAATGGAAGTGATCTGGTGCAATGATGCCGTCACGCAGTTCTGGGAACGAGACAAGAATAAAATGCTCGGTAAATCCATCAAGATGCTTTTGTGGGAAGACCAGGTCATTCTCGCGCCTCTGCAAAAAGTACTGCAAGATGGAAAAGATTTTTCCGTCAATGATCATCTTTTGCAGGTTTCACCGCACCATCGCAAGGTAGTAAGTGTCTCTATGAATCCGGTCTTCAAAAAAAACAGAAAGATCTATCAGGCAATCCTCACCTTTCAAGATTTGACGTATCATCATCAAATCAAAGCCAAGGAACGTGAAAAAGACATTTTGGATTCCATTGGGGTGTTTGTCTCTTCCATTGCCCATGAGATTCAAAATCCATTGAGCGGGATTAAAGGGGTTGCTCAATTACTACAGCGGGATTTGAAAAAATCTCAAATTCCAACCACGTCTACGGAAATGATTTTAAGAGAGTTGGGGCGGATTGACCGGATGGTCAAGGAACTGTTGTTGTATTCTCAACCAATTCCACTGCAAACCACAGTCTTCAATCTGCATGAATTGCTGGATACCGTTATTTGGTTCGAGGAGAATTCTTCGAATTCTGAACTGACATTCCAGCGGCTTTTTGACCCATCTCTGCCTGACATCACTGCCGACCGGGACAAACTGCACCAGGTGTTTCTCAATTTGATTAAAAATGCTACGGAAGCTTCGCCAAAAAAAGGAGGGATCACCATTCGTTCCAGCTACTGTCCGGAATGGGAAATGGTTGATAAACAACTGGACCTGCATCAGGAATATTTCCTCATCGAGTTTGAAGACCAGGGAAGTGGCATCGCAGAGGCGCATCGGGATCACATTTTCAAACCCCTCTTCACCACAAAACGACAAGGAAATGGCTTGGGATTATCCATCTCCTTTCAAATTATTGCAGGTCACGGCGGGTTGTTGCAATACAAACCGGCAGGCCAGCAAGGTTCCGTCTTCCAGGTATATATCCCACGCACCCCACCCTTGTCTTGACAATCCTCGGGTTGCCACTTTTTCAGGCATGATGGCAAGCGACTTGCTGCCGACCCTTGAGAAGCAGTTTCGGCATCGATTGGGAGCAGATTTCGGTTGCCAGGCTGCAGCGTGTCTTAAACGGACAACCCGTATTCTCATCCTCTCCTTGGACAGGCATTGGAAGGATTTTTTTCTTTTTGTGAAGCGGGTCTGGTATTGGCACTGCTTCCAGGAGAAGTCGGGTGTAGGGATGGTTTGGATTTTGAAAAATGTTCCGGGTTTTTCCCATTTCGACAATCCTCCCTGAATAAAGCACGGCCGTTTCGTCGCACAGGTATTCCACGACACTCAAATCGTGGCTGATGAACATATAAGTCAGCTGGTATTTTTCCTGCAAGGCCATCATTAAATTCAGGACCTGAGCTTGCACCGAAACATCCAGTGCCGAAACGGCTTCATCTGCCACAATCAAGAAAGGACGAGTGATCAGGGCTCTGGCAATGCCAATCCGTTGTCGTTGACCTCCGGAGAATTCGTGAGGGAATTTGTCCAAGTCTCCATCATTTAATCCAACTTCCCGCAGGAGGGTTCGCACCCTTCCCTTTTTTTCCGACAAACTCAGTTTTTCGGCCAAGGTATCCAGGGGTTCGGAAACAATACGCAGGACGTTATGTCTGGGATTGAGGGAACCATGAGGATCTTGAAAAACCATCTGAAATTGGCTGCGTAAATGCCGCAGTTTTTTGGCCGACATGCGGAATATATCCTGATTCTGGAAATAAACAGTCCCTCCCGTGGGAGTGTCCAGTCCCATCACGATACGAGCCAAAGTGGATTTGCCACACCCTGATTCTCCCACAATACCGAAATTGGTACCCTTGGGGATCTTTAAGCTCACACCGTGCAAAGCACGAAAAATGGGGGCGGGTTGGAAAATGTGAGTTTTAGGAAGCAGATAGTCTTTTTTAACATTTTCGACTATTAGCAACATGTCACTCATCATAGACTGCTTTCTATCAGAGGATGATAGCAAGCGACCTTGTGTTCCTGTTTGAGGACTTGCAAGGGCGGTGTTTGTTGCCGGCAATTTTCCTTTGCCTTAAAACAGCGTTCGACAAATGCGCAACCTGCCATCCGGACTCCAGGTTGCGGAACTTGGCCAGGAATGCTGTACAAAGGCTGTCGACTGCCGGATTCTGCGGATTTTGGTTTGAGCATGGAAGCCAGGAGCCCGTAAGTATAAGGGTGTCGCATATTCCGGAAGACTTCCTGGGTCGTCCCGTTTTCCACGGTGTTTCCGGCATACATCACCATCGTCTGTTCCGTTGTTTGGGCAATTATACCGAGATCATGACTGATCATGATCAAACTCATTCCAGATTTTTCGACAATTTTATTGATCAGTTCCAGGATTTTTTCCTGAACAGTGACATCCAATGCGGTGGTGGGTTCGTCTGCGATTAAAAGGTCCGGTTCGCAGGCAATGGCCTGCGCAATCATTACACGTTGTCGTTGTCCCCCCGAAAGTTGATGGGGATAGAGTTTCAAGGGAAAACGGGAGACCGGCAATCCCACTCCATCCATGACGGTTTGGGTTCTGGTAACCGCATCACTTTTATTCAAACCGAGGTGCAACCTCAGGCCTTCGGCAATTTGGGAACCGATCGTTTTGACAGGATTGAGGGAGTTCATTGGTTCCTGAAAAATCATGGCAATGCGATTCCCACGGATCTGTTGCATGCGCTTTTCCTGCAGGTCCAGTAGATTTACTCCCTGAAAACGCGCCACGCCGCGCACCGAAACTTTCCTGGGGAGCAAAGCCATAATTGCCAAGGCGGTTAGCGTTTTACCGCATCCCGATTCTCCAACGATGCCCAGCTTTTCTCCAGTTTGCAGGGAAAATTCCACATGCCGGATCAAATTCACTTTTCCTCGCGGCGTTTCCAGAGCAATCGACAGATTCTTCACTTCAAGCAGAGACATTTTATCTTGTCAAGGTTCTTCACATTCGTTCGGAATGAGCCATCTTGAATGGCTAACAAGCAATCAAACAAGTACATGTAATCAGTCATTCAGAATTGTCGACTGCGACGCAATTTTGGATCGAGAACATCACGCAGACCGTCGCCAAACAGATTCAATCCGAGCACCGTCAGGCCAATAGCAATCCCCGGGTAAATCGCTAACTGGGGTGCGATAAAAATCAAGGTCTGAGCATCATTCAACATTTTCCCCCAACTGGGATTTGGAGGTTGGGTCCCCAGGCCCAGGTAGCTCAGTCCTGCTTCTGCCAGGATGCCGAGGGCGAATTGAATGGTTGCTTGCACGATCAGGATGCCGACGATGTTCGGCAAAATGTGCTCGACGGAGATGAGAATGCTTCCTTTCCCGGCGCTGCGGGCGGCCAAAATGAATTCCCGGGGCCAGATACTCAAGGCTGAGCCCCGTGTTACCCGTGCAAAGACTGGAATATTGAATATGCCAATGGCAATGATGGAATTCAGAGCGCCAGGTCCCAAAATTGCAGTAATCATGATAGCGGATATCAATGCGGGAAAGGCGAAAGTGAAATCGTTGAAGCGCATGATCAATTCATCGATCCAGCCTTTTTTTGCAGCAGCTATCAATCCCAAGGGCACCCCCAAGGCACCAATGGCTATGGCAACAAAAGCCACCATCACCGAGTTTCTCGCTCCAATCATCAGCATAGAAACAATATCGCGGCCGAAATGATCGGTCCCCAGCCAAAATTGTCGAGTGGGTGCGGAGAATCTGGCGGCAATATCGAAATTTTCAATGGAATGGGGGGTCCAGGCGTACGAAGCCATTGCAATCAAGAAAAATAGCAAAGTCAGGTATCCGCCAATGATAAAGTTGAGATGACACCTTCCTTCCTTGAACAGTACCTGAATACGGCTAACCATGGTCGAATCCTTTCAGTCGTGGGTCGATCATGGCATACAAGACATCGACTGTGAAATTAATGATGATCACTGCGGCAGAAAGCAAAACCACCAGATCTTTCACTACAATCAAGTCCCTCTGTGAAATCGCCTGAAAGATGAGACGTCCGATACCGGGAAGATAAAAGACATTTTCAATGATGATGGTTCCTGCCAGCAGGAAAGAAAATTGTAACCCCAAAATTGTCACCACCGGAATCATCGCATTGCGTAAGGCATGGTGCCAGAGAGCGGCACTCCGGCTTAGTCCTTTGGCACGAGCGGTGCGCATATAGTCCTCTTGGAGCACCTCTAATAAGGAAGAGCGGGTCACCCGGGCCAAGACCGCCGATTGCGGCAATGCCAAGGCGATGGTCGGCATTACTAACGCAATCAAAGCCGGCATCAGTCCGGCATCCCATCCGGGGAATCCTCCCGCAGGTAACCAACGTAACACGACGGCAAAAACGATCGTCAGCAGTATGGCAAACCAGAAGTTGGGAATGGCAATGCTGAGCTGTGAAAGACTCATGATGATCAAATCGTGGGGTTTGTTGTGCCGGGATGCGGCAATCATTCCGAGAGGGATGGCAATCAATGTGGAAAGGATCATGGCAAATAGCGCCAGAGGGACGCTGACCACCATGCGTTCCAGGATCAGTTCGGAAACAGGGACATCGTAGGTATAGCTAATTCCCAAGTCTCCACTCAACAATCCTCCGATCCAGTTGAAATAACGCACGATTGCCGGTTTGTCCAGACCGAGTTGAGCCCGCAACGCAGCCAAGGTGTCTTCCCTCGCATCCAATCCCAGCATGTAAGAGGCGGGGTCGCCCGGAAGGATTTCCAAGACGACGAAAATCACCATACTGGCCACCATCAATGTGAGGGCCATGGTGATCAACCGTTTCAATAAAAAATAACTCATCCGTTATTCATTCGCCCAATACGCTTGAGTGAGGTTATTGGCCTGCACCGGGCTATTTTCCCATAGTCCCCGGAGCTCTTTGTTCCAAACTCCGTGTTTGGCCAATTGGAACAAAAAACCATTGACTGCGTCTTCCGTTATCATTTTCTGCGCTTCTGCCAAAATGGCATAGCGTTTTGTGGTGCTGACGGTTTCACTGAGTTGCTGCATGAGGGCTTGAAACTGAGTATTATGGTAATTGAAGTAGTAAGTATCGCGGGCATAAATCCCAATGTCAATGGGTTCTGTATGGGAAACGATTGTCAGATGATAATCGGTTTTCTTGAAGACTTGATCCAGCCATTGTGCCCATTCTACCGGTATGATTTCCAATTCAATGCCGATTTTTTTCAGTTGAGCCGCAATAATTTCTCCACCACGCCGGGCATAGCTGGGAGGCGGGAGCTTGATGGTTGCCTGGAATCCATTGGCATAACCTGCTTCTACCATCAATTGCCTGGCTTTTTCCAAGTCGTGCGAAAAGAGTCCGGTCAAATCAATGTATGCCGGATGATGGGGGGCAAAATGGCTGCCAATGGGTGTGCCATAACCAAACATTGCTCCATCGATGATGGCCTGCCGGTCCAGAGCGTAGGCAATCGCTTGCCGGACTTTGAGATTGTTAAAGGGGATTACGGCATTATTGGTGGAAAGAATCGTTTCACCTTCCGTATTTCCAATCACAACCTTGAAGCGCGGGTCGGCTTGAAACTGCTGCAAACTCTCAGGCGCCGGGAAATTGGCAAACGCGTCGATATCCCCTGCCATCATGGCAGCAACGGCAGCAGCAGGGTCGGGAATGATTTTGAAAACGGCTTTAGTCAGTTTGGCTGGCGCCCCCCAGTAGTGGTCGTTACGGACCAGTTCTATACGATTTCCTCGACTCCATTTGCTGAATTTGAAAGGTCCGCTTCCAATCGGGCGGGATTTATTCTGACCCACACTTTCTGGCGCAACGATGACAGCATCTCCCCATCCCAGGTTGAAAAGGAAATTTCCTGTGGGACGTTTCAGGGTGATGCTGATGGTATGGGGTCCTCCTTTATTGATTTGGGCGATGGGCTCAAAAAGCTTTTTTTGGGCATTGACACTGTTTTCCGCAGTGGCCCGCTTGAAGGAGAAGATCACATCATCCGCATTCAAGTCTGTACCGTCGTGAAATGTCACGCCCTTGCGCAACAGAAAAGTATAATTCAATTGGTCTTCCGATATTGTCCAACTCTTGGCAAGGGCGGGTTGCACGACGCCATATTGATCAATTTGCGTCAATCCTTCAAACACATTGGCATAAACGATTTCATCAATGGCAGCGGCCGCGCCAGCCGTAGGGTCCAGATGGGGAGGCTCCAGCACGACTCCCATCGTCAAGCTCGTTTTTGCTGCCATTGCTAATGGAGTGAGTATTGCCAGACTGACTGCCACCAATAGCCCTTTGATGGATCGTTTCAAATTCATTCGAATTCTCCTCTATTTAATTTATTGAGAAAAGGGCCATAGCGAGATTGATAGCTCTCCCAGTCACCCAGTGTTTCGGCTTCAAAGACGCCACGAGCAACGGCTCGTGTCACACAATCGGCAGCTAACATTCCCAACTTCGCCAGATTGGTTGCCGGATTAGAAAGAATTTTTCCCTCCGTCGACAACACAAAAACAGTATCTCCGTCAAAGGGAGAGTGGACGGGTCGAATGGCTCTTGCAAGACCGTCTTGGGCCATGATGGCGATCCGTTTGGCTTGTGCCTGGCTCAGGGAAATATTAGTGGCAACTACGACTAAAGTGGTATTGGCTCCTTCTAAATCCGGAAAAGTGAAATCGAGCTTCATTTTATAATCTAAATCAAGTTTTGCCTGTCCTCCCAATTCATTTTTCTGTTCATATGGAGCTGCCCACATGACCGGACTGTCAGGCAGGAGAACGGACCCTACCGAATTCACAGCAGCCAAAGCACCGACGCTTACCTCTTCCGTCCCTTGTTGGTAAATAAAAGAAGCGCTGCCCAATCCTCCCTTGAGAGCGCCTGCGATAGCGCCCATCCCTGCTCCCACATTGCCCTGTTTGAATGTGTCTTGCAATTGCTCTACGGATTGATATCCCATGTCAAAATAAGGAGGACGCTGCCTCCAATTTTTGTCACCGCCATTGAGGAGATCAAAGAGAATGGCTGCTGGTACAACAGGAATGATGGCATCTCCCAGTTGAAAGCCAATTTTTTTCTGAGCAAGGTGGCACATCACGCCGTCGGCTGCAGCCAGTCCGAATGCAGACCCTCCACTGAGCACGATCGCATGAATTTTGTCGACCAAACAATCAGCGTTGAGGGCATCGGTTTCTCTCGTTCCGGGTCCTCCCCCGCGAACATCGACGGCAGCCACCACCGGTTTTTCCGGAACGATGCTGGTCACGCCACTTCTCCACACCAAAGAATCCACATTGCCTACTTGGATTCCCGGGATATCACTGATTGAATTTTTAGGTCCTGGACGGATCATCAAATGCCTGAAGTCTGGAAGTCAACAACGAATAAAGACTCTATCACGAAACAACCCTTAAGCTGAGCCCTTACTTGTTGCATTTTTCAGGTCTCGTAATGCGGGCAGCAATTTCGGAATGTCGACCTGTATAATGTTCCAAATAAGGTCATCATCGATACTCAGATAACCGTGTGCCAAGCGATTTCGAACACCAATGATCTCACGCCAGGGGATTTCATTATGAAAATCACGTACTGCGGTCGGAATGTGAATTGCTGCTTCTCCGATCAATTCCAAATTACGGAGTGTAGCATCGTAGACAGTTGTATTGGAAAGGAAGGAGGTTTGATCCATATTGGAGGTATAAGCCAATACCTTCTTACTGAATTCAATCATATCCTGCACATAGAAATGCCATTCCCTTTGCTTCTCGTTAGACATGGACAGCCTCTGCCTCCACAAAGGGACGCAATTCCACGCGCAACGCTTTGTCAGTCACCAAATCTATGGGACGACCCAGCAAGTCCTCCAAATAAAATTGTGTGCCGAAGAAATTTTTGGAAGTTGTCGGCTTGTTGAAATGCACAAGGATGTCAATATCACTATCCTCCGATGCTTCGTTACGAGCCATCGACCCGAATAGGGCGAGATCTGTCACACCAAAGCGTTCTGCAAGGGTTGCTTTGTGTATTCGCATTATCTTCAAAACGTCGTTTCTATTCATGGTATTACTTTTTTTATATTTGTTTCCTACATGAAAAGTATTTCATATGCTTTGGAGCAAGTCAAAATTCTTTACGATTGGCAATTGCTTCTTCAAGACAGTCCACTGCATCTGATAATGCATCTTTGATATTTTCCCCTTGGGAAATTGCTTCAGGAAAATCCCGAAATGTCGCGACGTATCCTCCCGCTTCATTATCGGGAGTGAGTTTCACTGGATAAACAAAGTTTTGCATAACGTCCTCCTATAAATCTTCTAAGGAACAAACCTTAAATAACCTGTAATTCTTCCAATGGTGTGAGCAAAATTGGGGGACATGTACACTGCTGCGCATCCCAACTTTACTGTTTTATGCCTGCTGTTACGTGTCCCCTAATTTTGCGTATCCATACTTCTAACTTATTTAAATTTCATTCCTAAGCTAAGATCAAGTTGATCGAGCATGGTATGTAGGGTTCCTTTTTTAAGTTCATCTTTTGGATTTCTTACAATGGTAAAACAATCTCCATTAAAGAGTGTGCCATGACTTCCTTTACCTCGTTGCCTGATAAATCGTACTTCAAAATTAATTTGCTTGACAATCAATGCTTCAGAATAATTTCGGGCAATTTATTGTTTTGGTGGGGAATGGAGCTTTTCTATAATTTTATCCAATCGTTTGTTAGAGACGGGAAACGCGGTTTTGAGTTCGGGAGCAAACAAAGAAACTTTGAATTCTTCAAGCATCCAACGAAATTCTTCCAAAACGATTTTTTGAGACTCTGACAGGCTGTCCCGCCGTTGCAGTCGCAGGTAAGGTTCTTGATAAGAAGCCAGGTTTTCTGATTTTTCATCATCTTTACAAGGATTGCGCGCCAGCCGTTCGGCACGAATGCTGATCCCTTTCAGATAGCGTGGAATATGCCGCCATTGGAAAAAGGAAATGACTTGTACAAAATCCGCAGGCATCAACTCATCAAGGTGAAGATCAAGGTCTTGATAATACTCTTCAAAAGCAGGGGTGGCCAGGTATTTGTTCAAAGCATGGCGGGTCTCGGCATATTGTTGCAAAATCCCTCCCAGTTGTTTTTTGAAACGCGGCCATAACCCTTTGGTTTTATATTGGGCTTGACTGAGGGCTTTGCTGAATTCTGCTTTGCTTTCAATCCAAGGGACTTTGAAAAGATATTCATGCAAATTGATCCTGGCCTGTAGTTTCAATTGTTCAACATTTCCAAAAGGATGGTAGAGTTCCTTGAATGCTCGCAATTCCTGCAGATCCTGGTCCAACCAGGCGATATCTTTACCCGCATTGAGGGCTAACAATTTCATCATACTCGTTTTTGTGAATCGTAGGGCGTCTGTTTGATGATGAAACAAACAACAATGGATTCCTTCTTCATCGGTTTTCAATCCTGGATATGCATACAAAGGGATGCCATTGATGGTGGGGAACGTGATACGCGAGGGTAGGGTCTTAAAGGACCAATTGGTGATGTTTTTCCGTTCCCACTGCAGGGAAGCTTCCTTCCATTGTGGAATTTCAACCGTATATTCTCCGGTCTTATTTTTATCTTGAAAGCGTTTCTGTCCTTTTTTGAGGAGCGCCACAACATCCCGTCCTTCCGACACCAACTTGTTGTGGTGGTCTCGGATTTCTACGCGAATTTTCAAATACTCCGGCAATCGCCGTTCATCCCAATCGGCAGGGGTAATGGCCAAGCCATACCTATTGTATACATGAGATGCCAATGCCGATAAAAAATTGGAATGAGTGAACTTCAGTTCCCGCACGATCATTTGTACGGTCTGTGGCAAAGGAACCAGTTCTTTTCGTAACCTCTTGGGCAATCCCTTCAGCAAATACAGGATTTTTTCTTCCCAGTGCCCGGGAACAAGCCAATCCAGAGCATCAGGGTCAAGATACGGTAAAAGATTTTCCGGGATGTGGAGGGTCACTCCATCGTTGTCTTTTTCCGGGGCAAACTGATACTCCAATCTCAGTTGATGTTCGCCGATGGTCCAATGATCGGGGAATCTATCCGCTGGAGGAATGACACAGGAATTGGGGGCAAAATCTTCCTCTGTCATGAAGAGAAAATTAGGGTGCCGTTCCTTACGTTTTTGTTTGAGCAACCCGTTCAAATCGTGGAGCGAGGCGATATTAAAAAGCCGCTTGCTATAAAAATCTTCCATAGCAGCTTCCACTTCAAACTCATAGTCACGCCTCATCTTGGCGCCAGTCCGGATCATTTTTCGCTTCAAGGCCAGGTTGTGTTTAAAAAAGGAATGATGCGTGTGGAGTTTTCCTTCAACCAATCCTTCTCGAATGAAAACGGAAGTTGCTTCAGCAGGATTGATTTTTGCAAAAACCACGTGTCGTCGGGGAACAATCACTAAGCCATAGAGGGTGACTTTCTCATACGCCTTCACGCTGCCGGAATCGCTGTCGAAATGAGGTTCCGAATAGGTATGATGGCATAGATTTTTTCCAATGGATTCCAGCCAATCGACTTCGATGTTTGCCACCATGCGGGCAAACAAGCGGGAAGTTTCCACGAATTCTGCCGCCACAATCCAAGTTCGTCCTTTGTGGAATATTCCGGATCCTGGAAAAATCATGACTTCCTTGTCACCAGTTGTCTGGTAAAGGTTTTTCTCTTTTTTTAGTGCGATTCGATGAAGATAACCTGAAAGGATGGCAACATGGATTGAGCGGTAATTGGCGGGTTCTTTTTCCAGCTGGAAGTCAGGCAATTCACTGAGGATGATACTCAACTGACGGTAAATGTCGCGCCATTCACGCAGGCGAGAAAAAGAAAGGAAATGCTGTTTGCAGAATTTGCGCATCTTGTTTTCGCTTTTGATCATTTCCCATTCTTCGTGATATTTTTTCCAGATATTGAGCAGCGTCAAAAAATCCGAGGTTTTGTCAACAAAAAGACTATGCATTTGCCGGGCATGCTCGATTTTGTCCAGGGGAAATTCCCTGGGGTCCTGAATGGAGATTGCAGCGGCAATCACCAGCACTTCCCAAAGCGCATGTTCCTGGCGGGCTGCCAATAGCATTCGAGCAATTCTTGGTTCGATGGGCAGACGTGCCATTTCTTTTCCAAGTACCGTCAATTTTCCGGAATCATCGAGGGCGCCCAATTCTTTCAAAAGAGTGATTCCTTCCCGCACGGCAACAGCCGATGGAGGATCGATGAAAGGAAATTCTCTGATGTTTCCCAGACCCAGAGACTTCATGCGCAATATCACTTCTGCCAGGGATGCACGAAGAATTTCCGGATCGGTGAACTCTCTCAGCTTATAAAAAGTTTCTTGGGAATAAAGCCGGATGCATACCCCGGACTGCACCCGTCCCGCTCTCCCTTTGCGTTGATTTGCGCTGCTTTTGGAGATGGCTTCCACAGAGAGACGCTGAGTGTGGGAGCGGTTGCTATAACGGCTGATTCGAGCAAGCCCGGAATCGATGACGTAGCGGATACCAGGGATTGTCAGCGAAGTTTCCGCAATGTTGGTGGCAATGATGACTTTCCTGCGAGTCGTATTCTGAAAAATACGGTTTTGTTCCCGATTGCTCAGTCGTCCGTAAAGTGGTAAAAATTCCACGGGTTGCTTGCATGATTCGAGACGGCCCAATACTTCGCGTATTTCTTGCTCACCAGGCATGAATGCGAGGACGTTGCCCTGCCAGCTGGAGTCGAGGATTTCCCGGATACTAACCACAACAGCATCGCATATGGTCTGCTCTCCCTGCTCTTCGAGTTCTTCATCAATGGGCTGATATTGGACTTCCACCGGATAAAGCCGGCCTGAAACCTCAATAACAGGGGCCAGGGGTTCCCAGACGCGGAAGAAGGCTTTTGAAAATCGAGGAATGTCCAAGTTGGCCGAAGAGATGAGCAATTTTAAATCAGGTCGTTTCAGTAACAAGCGTTTCAAGTATCCCAATAGAAAGTCAATGTTGAGGGAGCGTTCGTGAGCTTCATCCACGATGAGGGTGTCATAGGCGCTGAGGTAACGGTCCTGTTGAATTTCGTTGAGAAGAATCCCATCGGTCATCATCTGGATGAAGGTGTGAGGAGAAGTATTATCGGAAAAGCGGATTTTATAACCCACCGCTTTACCGATCTCTGAATTCAGTTCATTGCTGATACGATGGGTCATGGAAGTGGCTGCGATTCGCCGGGGTTGGGTGCAGCCGATTTTAGCGGCAACACCTCGTCCGGCTTGCAAACACATTTTGGGAAGTTGAGTCGTTTTCCCGGAGCCCGTTTCTCCTGCAATAATCAGAACCTGGTGGGACTGAATGGCGGAGACGATAGCGTCTCGGTACGAAGTGATGGGGAGTTCCTCAGGATAGCTGATCTGCGGAATCCGCTGGAAACGCTCTTGCCGGAGTTTTGCTGAAGCATCCATGTTTTTCAGCAACCGTTCGTATTCCTGTTGCCAGCCTTTACCGGAATCAAGACCTTGCAAGCGAATGCGGAAACGCCAACGATCTTTCAGCATCACCGTAGGAAGCATTTCCCAAAGTTTTTCCAATACAGCCATGGGACTTTTTCGATAGTCCTGAGAAATGATATCGATCTTTGATCTTTTTTCCTTCTGCTTGCCCTCCCTCCTCAGCCCCCTGAGGTCCCCTCCAAACCCCGGAAATCCTGCCCAAAGCCAGAGAGCATCGAAGTGCCATTCAATCTATTTTTACCCAAAATCAAAAAAATGAGCCAAAATGAAAATGAAATTTGACTCTCTCTGCATACTGTATGCCTTAAGTTTGTTTGGGGAAGCTGAAGTGAGTTGAAGTGAAAAGAATACCTGTTCCCCGGGAATCTTTTTAACTTATGCAGAAAATGAACCGCTAAAGATTTTTTATAGCTGACCTCCATTGTTGCGCAATTCTCCCAATCCTGACTTGCTAAAGGATTTTTTAATCTTCCGTATTTGTTCCCCAATAACTCCTTTTGCTTTATCCCTATCATACAGGAGCGGGTCTCTCTGATTTGCTGATTTTTTAATTTTTTTTGCGAATTCTGCATTTATTTTACAGCAGGGGGTTGACATTGCGTAGTAGTAGTAGTGCTAATATTGTGCCTTGTTGGTTCAAGGAAGGAGAGGCTTCCCGCTCGATCGATTGAACAATATCGTGGGAAGCTTCCCGCTCGCTCGATTGAACAATATCGTGGGAGGACTTGAAAACGATGGATCCTCCCCGGGAATCTTTTTTAAACGATATTTAACTAGTGCTTGGCCTAAAATTAGATAACTACATGATATTTAATGGTATTCACCTATTTTTAAGAAACGAAGATTTTGGAGAAACTCATAAAAATCCCATTTTTTGCTGATTTTGGCCATCTGAACACTGCATCAAACCAATCTTCATCCTGTGAAATTGAAGAATTGTCATTTAATATCAGCAATTTGAGTAATTTTCTGTCAGGCACTAACTAACCTGAGTTCGAGATAAGAATTTAATAAATTCAATATGTTATGGAATCTTCATATCTTAGAGAAACCTTGTCATTCCTGCGAAAGCACGAATCCAGAGGTATGCAGCCAGACTAAAATCTGGATCCCCGCTCCCCGCTTTCGCGGGGACAAGTTTCGCGAGGATGACATATACACTAGGATACTCATATTATTGAAGATATATGTCGAACTCAGGTTAACTAAGCGAGTTTTTCAGAGACCTGAATAGTTACAGAATTTGTAAACAACCTCCCCTAAAAAGGGAGACATTGAAAACCCCTAAAAGGGGATAAGTTTTTGACTGCGCAAGCGCACAAGGCAGAACGCAGGGTTTGCGTGTGAAAAAAAACGGCAAAGCCTTAGTTTTTTACCCCGTCCAGAGGACGGGGATTTCCAGGCTCGATTAAAACGATTAATGCCGATAAAAACAGGGCTAAAACTCGCCCTCTCTGGTCAACTCGGTCCGCTTGTTCGATTTTTTATGAGATGGGAGTATTTATTGAGAACTATCCATACCCTCAAAAGGATTTAAATAATCCACTTCAATGTTTTTGAAGTCACGAATAATTCTTGTACAAACAGACAGTTTGCTTAACAGGGCAGTAGCAGCAATAATAGCATCTGGCGTTTTGATTTTTCGTTGTCGCCTCAACTTTATTGTCGAGTCTATAATTTCGTCAGAGAGATGGATCAGTTCAAATTGATTCAAGAACTGTTGAATGAGAATTTCTTCTTCTTTTTGAAATGGATAGGAAAGCACTTCGATTTTCGTAATGACCGAAATGGACAGTTTTTCTGATGAGATTGTAACCAATCAATTGCTGTTGCCTCCCCATTTAGGTAATAAATAATGATGTTGGTGTCCACTAAATATTTACCCATCCCATTCACTTCTTTGATCAGATTGAAATTTGAGAGGATCTATTTTCTTATGCTTCAATATTCCTGCTGCTTTCTTGAATGCAGCCTCATTACTTTGTTTTTCAAGTATCTCAATTTCAATTCTCACTTCTCTTTGATTTGAAGGCAAAGACTCTAACTCTACATTAGGAATAAATAAACCACCATCTTTGATTATTGCTTTAGTAATCATTTTCATTTCCTCAAATTTCTAGTTTTTGTTTTAAATCAATCCTTTTTCATCATACAAGAAATGCAATGAATGTTGAATTTAATAATTTGGGCTATTCTTATAAAGATGATGTTGTGAATCGAACGATACACTAACTTGTTTTCTGACAGCAGGGAAGCAATCAAGTGGAGTGCCTGATTCGCTTTTTTCAGAAAACCCCTTTAGTTTTTTGATTTTCCCTTCTTCTTTAAGAAGAGGGAGAAGGACTCACATGGTCTATGTGAACCATGATCGTTTCTTTTTCAGAAAGAATAATGAGCAGACGGAAACATTCATCGTCGGCGGACTGCTGCCGAGAATTCAAAATATACTCTATAATATCCGTATCTTGAATGCAATCCAAAAAATATAATCAAAAAAAATAAATTTGACTCTCTCTGCATACTGTATGCCTTAAGGTTGTTTGGGGAAGCGGAAGTGAGTTGAAATGAAAAGAATTCCTGTTCCCCGTGAATCTTTTTTCATGGCATCCCCTCTCCAGGCAGTGGGTGGGGAATTTTTTTCTCTAAGAGTAAGGAGTAGGTTATGTCTTTTAATAAGCTTTGCAGCCTTTTTGTGAGGCTGATTTCAGCAGGCTCCTGGTCTGCTACGAAACTCCGATTCGCCCCATGGTGTAGCGAATCTTTTTATGGCACCTCAAAGGTAAGAGGACCCAATGGAAAAAAGAATTAAAAGAAAAATGCAATTACGTCAGGTCTCTCGAGCCTGCGAATATTGACCCCAATTTCCGAGAGCTTGCGGGAAAGATCTCCTGATTTATCGGGCCGTACTCGGAAGCGAAGATGAGGCGGCGTGCAACGAACAAGCCTCCATGAGCAAAGCGATTGGACATTCAAAATAGGCCTTCACCCCTTCTGAGGCATCAAAGAGGGTTAAAGCATTTCTGCTGGTCTTTCGTTTTCTATTGTGATAATTTTCAACGAAATCGCCTTTGGCTGAAGGTTTTTATGAATTTCTGCTGGTCTTTCTTTTTCATTTGTGATTGTTTTCAAGAAATCGCCTTTGGCTGAAGGTTTAATTTCCATTTCGCTCCTATTTATTTAGCCGAAAGTCAGGTAAAACCTCATATCCTCACCAGAGGATTTTTAGAAACGGTCAACTGAGAATGGAAAAGTGCCAAAAATGTTGACTTCTTTATCTGAATATAAAAAAGTATTTTCGTTGATCATCAGAATACACTCAAGAATTAATGAGTCGCCCTATTTAAAAAAAAGCTTGAGAAACATTTGCAGAGCGATTATACAATATTATTCTAGGCATAGAAGGGCAATAATGCGATCCTTCGCTTTGCCGCTTCCCGTATGCGGATCAAGTACCGTCAGGATGACATGTCTGAAATTAACCCGTTTCAAGAAAGATATTGACAATAAGGTGAATATGAGAGTAAGCTCAAACACCCAGTTCCCAGTTCCCAGTTCCCAGTTCCCAGTTCCCAGTTCCCAGTTCCCAGTTCCAAGTTCAACAAGTCACAAGTCCCCAATCACAAGTCCCCAATCAAAAGTTCTACCCCCTGGTGTCATCTCGACGGGACCGTCGGTACGCCTCGATGCGCGCACGGTGGTCCGCATACGGCGCATCGGCGTACCGGAAGCGGCGCCCAGTCCGAAGGGGAGAGATCCTTAAAGTACACCAAAGTTCATTTCAGCAAATGGAAATTCCTCAAGAGAATTGAAAGGTTATGGTTCATTGCCCAATCCTGGAGCCAATGAATCGGTTTTTTGATCACTCCAAAATGAAGGAGACCCAATGTGTAGAGCAATCGTCGACAACGTGCTTTCGGGAATCAAAGCGTGTTTTAAATTCATCCTTAATTATGAACATCCATTCGAAAGGAAAAAGATGGAAAATCAAAAAAGCAAATCAACCTTCAGTGCAATCCTGCTGTCCCTCACCCTGATGGTGGCCGCATTTTGGGTCAGTTCGACCGTGGCGGCTGAGAAAGAGATGGTCAAAGACCCAGCCACCGGCCAGATGATATTGAAGCCGCAGTACGGTGGGAGTGTCGCTGAAGCTATAACCTCTGACCCACCGCACACAGACACCTGGTGGGGGTCTGACCCGTCACAACTTGTTAACCTCTTTCTGGAAAGGATGGGTGTAGTAGACTGGTCAATAGACAGGGACGAATGGGATCTTATATCGTGGTATACTCCTCTGTCCGTCCTCAGAGGACAGCTTGCCGAGAGCCACGAGGTGGTTAGCCCCACCGAGTTCGTCTTCCACATTCGCCCGGGCGTTTACTGGCACGACAAGCCCCCGATGAACGGGCGTGATCTGGTTGCCGAGGATATCGTTTTCAGCTTCCACCGGATGACGGGCACGGGCAGCGGTTTCGCGGAGAAGAGCCCGCACGCCGCCGGCGACCTGCCAATTGAATCGATAGAGGCGACCGACAAGTACACGGTTGTCTTCAAGCTGACCAGGCTGGACTTCAATGCTTTTCACGCGATCTTCGCCCAAAGCATCGGGGCCTGGATTTATCCGCCAGAGGTAATCAAGCAGTATGGCCACATGCGGGACTGGAAGATGTCGGTTGGCTCCGGGCCGTACATGCTGACTGACTGGGTGAAAGGCAGCGCTATAACATTGACCAAGAACCCCAACTACTGGGGCTACGACGAGAAGTTCCCGGAGAACCGCCTGCCCTACCTCGACGAGGTCAAGGTGCTGATAATACCGGACGCCTCCACGAGGTTGTCGGCGTTCCGCACGGGCAAGATCGTTCGACTCGCACCGCCGGTCTCGGAAATTTCCACCGACCAGGCGGAGGCCATCCAGAAGACCAACCCCGAACTCTTATGGACAACCTTTATGGTAAGTGGGTACAACTACGCTATGGATGTGCGCAAGCCGCCCTTCGATGACATCCGGGTGCGCACGGCGATGCAGCTGGCGCTGGACAACGACGCAATCAACAACACCTTGTTTGGGGGGCTGGGCGACACGACACCCCACGGGCTTGTTGGGCCGGCTTGCCTCGGGTTCTACACCCCATTTGAGGAGTGGCCCGAAGAGGTCAAGGCAAACTACGCCTACGACCCGGAAAGGGCAGAAGCGTTGCTTGATGCGGCTGGATATCCGCGCGGAGCGGATGGTATCAGATTCAAGACCAAACTGATGACCGCCCCCGGCATCATGTACTGGACGAACATGGACCATGCACTATTGAGCCAGGACATGTGGTCCAAGATTGGCGTTGATGTCGAGCTTGACATCCGCGAGTGGAGCGTCGTGACTGCACATTCCATAAACGCCCATACTTACGAAGGCATGACCTGGGGGGCGAGGGGCATCGACTACAACCCCCTCCTCTTCGCCAGGCTCCACGGCCATTCGGAAGGGGTGGTCAACCTCCAAGGGAGCCAGGACCCTGTCTATGATGCCATGGTTGAAGCTGCCGAAAGCGCCGGCAGCCGCGAGGAGATGATGGAGCTGGTGAAGGAGTGCGATAACTACTTAATCGAGAAGCAGTTTCATACGTGGACCCCGAGGCGACCAACTTTCATCTTCTGGCACCCGTGGATGGTGGGCTACAACGGTGAAATCACCATGGGAGGCAACACGCTTTTGCTCTACCTCTCCCGAGTCTGGATCGACTCAGACCTCAGGGAGGAGATGACCGGGACGAGGTAGGCCACGCTGGGGACAACCATTGCTCATGAGGGGCAGGTGGTGGGGGGCTTGCACCCCCCGCCGCTTGCCTCAAGTCTATGACCAGGATTCCGACAACCACTGAGGAGGAGACATGCGCACCTACATAATCAGAAGACTGCTGCTGCTGATCCCGACCCTCTTCATTGTGACTGTCGTGGTCTTCCTGCTCATTCGCCTGATTCCCGGTGACATCATCGACGTGATGGCCAGTGAAATGGGGCCTTGGGCAAGCGTTTCCCTGGACCGGGCGGCCATTGAGAGGCGCCTCGGTCTGGATGTGCCGATACACGCGCAGTATGGTCGCTGGATTGGCGAGATACTTCAGGGAAACCCGGGCACGATGCTCAGAGGAGACGAGCCTGTTGTCGAGCAGATACTTCCCAGGCTTCCGGTGACGCTCGAGCTTGGGGTGTTTGCCGTTATTATCGGACTGCTGATCTCGTTGCCGATAGGCATCTACTCGGCCATTCGGCAGGATGCCATCGCCGACTACGGGGGGCGCAGCCTCGCCATCATCTTCATCTCAGTCCCGAGCTTCTGGACGGCAACGATCGTGATGGTCTTCCCCGCGATCTGGTGGGGATGGTCACCGCCGATGGAACTGATCAACTTCGCTGAGGACCCGCTGGGCAATCTGGGGATGTTTCTCCTCCCGGCCGCGCTCCTGGGAACGGTCCTTTCGGGAACCACGATGCGCATGACGCGCACCATGGCGCTGGAGGTCCTGCGGCAAGACTACATCAGGACCGCCTGGTCGAAGGGGTTGAAGGAGAAGATCGTCGTGATGCGGCATGCCTTGAAGAATGCCCTCATCCCGGTAGTCACCATCGTCGGCTATCAGCTGCCCCTCCTCATCGGTGGTTCGGTCATCATCGAGCAGATCTTTGTCCTGCCCGGCATAGGCCGTCTTCTGCTGAGCGCCCTTAGCATGCGGGAGTATCACCTGGTCTCTGCCATTAACCTGATGTTGGCCACTGCCGTGATATTGATCAATCTAGGCATTGACCTCACCTACGCTTACCTGGACCCCAGGGTGCGCTATGAGTGAGGAGCAAAAACGACGCTCCCGACTCCTTGACTTCCTCTCGAAGCTTGTCAGGGAGAAGCCGCTGGGCACCTTTGGCGGCATCATCGTGCTGCTGCTGCTCTTCAGCGGCATCTTCGCCGACGTCCTGGCGCCCTTCCCGATGAGTGAGCCCCACATGATAGACCGGCTGAGCGCGCCGTCGGGGAAATACCTGCTGGGTACCGATCAGCTGGGGCGAGACCTGCTGAGCCGAATCCTCTACGGGGCGCGCGTTTCGGTCATCATCGGCCTGTCCGCAACCAGCGTCAACCTGGTGGTAGCGCTGCTGATCGGCGCGACTACCGGGTTCTTCGGCGGCAAGTTCGATATGGTGGTGCAGCGGTTTGTCGACGCCTGGATGGCCTTCCCGGGGCTGCTCATTCTGATTACGGTGATGTCGCTGGTCGGTCAGGGCCAGCTGCAGATCATCCTCGTCCTGGGGATTTCCGGTGGCATCAGCGGCTCGAGAATCGCGCGAAGTGCCGTGATCGGAATCAAAGAGAATGACTATTTTCTGGCAGCCAGGGCCGTGGGCACCCCCACGCGCCGAATCCTCTTCCGGCATGTGCTGCAATGCCAACATCATGGCGCCCATGATCATCATCTTCACCGTGACCATTGGCGATGTGATCATGGCCGAGGCTTCCCTGAGCTTCCTCGGTTTTGGGCTTCCCCCGAATGTCGCTAGCTGGGGTGGTATGCTCAGCTACGGGCGTCAATACATGGAGTTGGCGCCATGGCTGGCTCTCTGGCCCGGGCTTTGCCTCAGTGTGGTGGTTTTCAGTATAAACATGTTTGGAGATGCCCTGAGGGACTTGCTGGATCCCCGATTAAAAGGGGGCCAGGGCAGTTACGGCGCGACAGGGAAACGCAAAAGGAGCCTCCTGGCCAAGCTGCTCAACCCGTTCCATCAGTAGGGTTCTACTGATTCCAAGGTTTTCATTATGCAACTTGCTCAACTTTCAATTTTCTATTCGGAAACGAAGTGGAGCGTTAAGGTTTTCTCTTGAAGAGGTCCGGAGATACATGGAAAAGCAACAAAAAGAGAAGTAGGATAGTCCCAACAAATCCCCATTGCGCTTGCCCCATTGAAGATCACGCAAAAGCGAAGATTGGACGTGGTTTCATGATATGGGCGCAAGAAGCTTGGGAACCCCCGCAGCAGTCTCCCATTCATTTTTTTACAAAGTCGACAACCCCCCCCCACTACATACAGGATCCCCCGTCGACATAGTGGGCATGGCCGGTGATGTTTTTGGCTTCCTCCGAAAGGAGAAAGGCCACCATATGGCCCATGTCTTCGGGGGTCTGTGATCGTCTCAGCGGGGTCATGGATTTTACATGATTTTCCAACCACTCACCTTCGGTTCCCTCAAATCCTTCAAACCGTTCCGGGTGGCGGTCTTTCCTGCTCGCTGTGGTTTTATCATGGAAACCCGGGGTATGAACGATACCCGGGTGGAGCGTGTTGACATTGATGTTGTAAGGAGCCAGCGTCACTGCCAGGCTCTTGGAGAAATGCAAAACTGCCGCTTTCGAACAGCCATATGCCATCCATTCCTCCGAATATCTGACGGCGGCGATGGAAGAGGTGTTGACAATCTTGCCGGATTTTTGTTCCATGAAATAAGGGGCAATGGCCTGGCACATGAAGAAGCACGTCATTAGGTTGAGATTGAATACTTGATCCCACTCGGCGCGGGTCAGGTCCAGGAACGCATCGCTCTTTTTCGTTAGCCAGATGCTGCCGATCCCTCCCGCAATATTAGCCAAGCCATCAATCTTTCCGAAGGAGTCCAGTGTGGTCCGGACGACACGTTGGCACTCTGCCTCCTCCATCAAATCTGCCTGGATGGCAATCACTTGACGACCGGTATTTTCCACATCATCCGCGATGCGTTTCGCTTCGGTTTCATTGATGTCCACCACAACGATATCAGCTCCTTCTTCAGCGGCGATTTTGGCGGTGGCTTCCCCAATCCCCGGGCCAGCCCCGGCTACAATCACGACTTTGTCTTTGAGTTTCATTTTGTTTCTCTTTATATCGCTTCGTCAAAAGCCACAGTCATAAAATTGAGGACTTTTTTTCCAGAACTCACGTTAAAGCGAAGACCTTCCCGGATCTACCACAGCCCCTCGGAATTTTGATTACTTTCGAGTAATCGTTACTGTTCCGGCGTTCTCGCCAACCATACTGTTTTTCATCGTCCCTTCATCATGGCCGATATCAAACCGGACAAGATAAACAGTCACGGAACCGGAAACATGCGCATCCGCGACCGCAGAGACATAATTGTCCGGGACGGCGGTGGGTGCGACCATCGCGAGTATGCGCAGGGCAGTGGCTTCGGACTCGAATGTGAAAGAAACGGATTTGCCGGGCGCAAGCAGCACTCCCGGAGGTCCATCGGACCCATGGCCGACCGCAGCACCGCCATCTCCGATCGATTCGAGCACCATAGCCGGATCACCCGTGAGAATTTGATGCTCGGCCGCCTTGGTGACATATTCACCATCGAAGAAATGATCGTCATTTCTTGCGCTTGTAACGACAATAGGGGCGAGCAACTCTTCGGACATGTCATTTGTCACAGTGATTTCAAAGGCGTTACCGCCAGCGAACGCGGAGCCGGCCATTAGCAAGCCACCCGCGATTCCGTAAATCTGTTTCATTTGCATTGCAATGTTCCTTTCATATAAAAATGGAAAAGTAAGAACCTCAGGAATACGTAAAAGACTCCGAGGCAAAGAACTCGGCTTGTAGTTTTCATTCAATGTAGGAGAATCAAAACTGCACAAATTTAGCATATAAAAATATGAATATAAAGGAAAAATTCAGGACTTTGGAAATTTGACAGCAGGAGTATGCGCATACAGCTCCGGACGGCTTGGAGCAAAACTTGCATTTCCTTAAAAATTGAAATTCCCGGCATGGCTTTCAAAACCGATGTCTTCTATTCTCTTCACATGAAAACGGAGCCGTAATGCAAAAATATTCCTTCTTTTTTACAATCGTTTTTTTTATCCTGATACTGACGGTGATCAGTTGTAAAACCGTTCCTGAACCGGAACTGCAGCTTCTTTCGAAAGACGAGGTTCAAGCTTTTAGTTGGGAAGACGATTTGGATGTAGAGAGTTTGTCTCAGGCAATCCAGCAGTCTATTCGCTACTACCGAAGTATCCCGGAGTTCTCTGAATTCCACTATATGGATACCCGTTACTCTCCTCGGGAAATGGAAGCCTCTCTCAATTTATTTTTGGAAATCATTCAGACATATCAAGAGGAGCAACGTATTGCGGAAATACAAAAGAAGTTTTTGTTTTTTGAAAGTAAAAATTCGAACAATTCTGCGTTTTTTACAGGATATTACGAGCCGATTCTGTCCGGTCGTTTGAATCCAAATGATGAATTCCCCACTCCTCTTTATGCGACTCCTGCGGATCTCTTCAGCGCGGATTTAGGAGATTTCAGTGAGAAATGGGAAGGTCGGCGCATCTTCGGAAAAATCAAAGGTCACCAATTTATCCCCTATGATTCTCGTGAACAGATTGTCTATCAACATTCTTTGCAAGAAAGAGTTGATCCGCTTGTTTATGTTGAGAATGACATCGAATTGTTTTTTCTGCAAATTCAAGGTTCCGGTCTGGTTCAACTCCCTGATGGCCATCTTAAAAGGGTCAATTATGCGGCTCAAAACGGGCATCCGTATCGAGCCATTGGCAGACTTTTAATCCAGGAAGATAAAATTCCTCGCGAGAAAATGTCAATGCAGGCTTTGAAGGATTACCTGTATGATAATCCTCAGGAAGTGCGGAGGATTTTGAATTACAATCCGAGTTACACGTTTTTTCGGGAAGTGGAAGAAGGACCGTTGGGGTATATGGAAGTTCCCTTGACTGCGGGACGCTCTATCGCCATGGACCGCAAACTTATTCCACGTGGAGGTCTGGTCTATGTGACAACCCAGATTCCCCTTTTCGAGAATGACGAAATAATTGGTTTGAAGCCTTTCACACGATTCATGCTGACGCAGGATACCGGAGGTGCCATTCGGGGGCACGGTCGTGGGGATATTTTTTGGGGACATGGTCAAATTGCAGAATTGACGGCAGGGCATATGCAGCATTCCGGACGCGTCTTCCTTTTGATTGCACGCAAAGAATTTTTAAAATCTTCTTTGGATTTGACCAGTCAGCAATAAATCGACAAGCATTTTAAAATCGGACTCCATGAGCCATTTATACCAATTGACCAAATTTAACTTCGAAAAGCCTTTTGCCATTATCAAAAAGCAAATCGAGGAAGAAGCCTTGATTCTCGAGGGAGAGGCAATTTCTCTGGAGTGGCTTTCCGAAATCCCAAGAAAAACCGGGGAAGTTCCTCAGGGAGAGGTTTATGATACCATCAGCCTGATCCCGTTTTGTCAATTGAGAGAACGACAATATCAGGTCCACGATGCGGGAGAAAAAATTTTATGTATCCAAATTCATACTCAAACCCGAATTGCTCTGGAAGATTTAATCAATATCCTTCCCAGTGAAGCAATTTCTCTGAAAAAAGGGGTTCGGTATAATTATTCATCTGCAGAGTATGAAAAGATCATCAGGACCATTGTAGAAGATGAGATCGGCAATGGAGAAGGGGCGAATTTTGTCATTCCGCGAAAAGGAAAAGCTCAAATCATTGACATGCATCTGACGAAAGCGTTGAGCCTTTATAAGAATCTGCTTCAAAACGAGATGGGAAGTTATTGGAAATTTATTTTTTTCAATGGCGAACAATACTTCATTGGTGCCACTCCCGAGCGGCATATCTCCGTTTTTAAAAAACAGGTCAAAATGAACCCCATCAGTGGGACGTTCCGAAAAAAGAAAGAGAAAATCAGCCGCACGGTATTCAAAGCAGACCTTCTTCGATTTTTAAACGATCAAAAAGAAATCAATGAATTGTTCATGGTGGTGGACGAAGAACTGAAAATGATGGCTCGTTTTTGTGAAGAAGGGGGCATGGTCGTAGGACCTATCTTAAAAGAAATGTCCAAGCTGATTCATACAGAATATCTGTTGGTCGGCAAAAGCAATCTTGATATCATCGAATTGCTCAAGGACTCCATGTATGCGGCTACAGTCACTGGTAGTCCCCTGGAAAACGCCTGTAAAATCATCCATAAACATGAAAATGAATCCCGGAGCTATTATGCAAGCGCCTTGGCATTGATTGGTCGTGATGAGGATGGCGATGATACTCTCGACAGCCCCATCACGATCAGGACTGTTGAAATCGACATGGGAGGCGCATTGGTTTTGCAAGTCGGAGCGACTCTGGTCAGAGACTCTGTGCCATCGGAAGAGGTCAAAGAAACAGCAGCTAAAATCGGGGCAATGCTGGAAAACATCGAGAATCCACCTTCTCAAACGCCGGTAGCCTTTTTGCCTTATTTCGCGGGAGATGATGAAATTCAGATTGTCATGCAGCGACGCAATCAATTTCTTTCCAAATTCTGGTTTTTTGACCAGACCGATGCTTCTGATCTGAAAATTTTTTCAAACTATAAAATTACCATCACCGACAATGAGGATGATTTCTGTCTGATGATGCGGCATATGATCAATCGAATGGGAGCGACAGCACGCGTGGTGCGATTTTCTGAATACAACGTGGAAGCAGACGATGCAGACCTTGTCATTGTGGGACCTGGACCTGGTAATCCCAATGAATTGGACCTTCCGAAAATGAAGATCAATTTTGAACTGACTCAACAGCTACTTGCTTCAAAGAGAAAATTCATGTCCGTTTGTTTGGGACATCAAATCCTTTGCAAAGTTTTAGGCTTTGAAGTGGTTAAAAAACAGACTCCTTTTCAAGGCACTCAGGAAAAGATTGATTTATTTGGTCAACTGCAGCAGGTAGGATTTTATAATACTTTTGCTGGAAAATATGAGAGACCCATTCCAGGATTGGAAATCTCATACGATGTGGAAAATAAGGAAATTCATGCGTTGAGATCCGAACAGTTCATTGGTATTCAATTTCATGCAGAATCCATTCTCACTCAAAATGGTTACGAGATCCTCGAAGATGCTCTTCAGAGGTTATATTACGCATGATTGAACTTTTCTTCAAAACTGATATTTGAGCTTTTGTCCAACTTTGAGATTCAATACCTTGGCTTGACCTGCCGCAATTTCCAGCACAAAATTAGCTTTTTTATCAGGGACAACAGCACGGGGGGTTTCATTCTGAAGAAGAGGAGCGGTGGCATGTTCAATGTGAACAATGCGATGATTATCCATCCATAAAATATCGAGAGGGATGAGCATATTTTTCATCCAGAAGGAATGTTTCTTTTTGTCGTTGAAAATAAAAAGCATTCCTTTTCCGTGTGGCAACTGCGTACGAAAACTCAAACCGAGTCTACGTTTTTCTATTGTATCTGCAATCTCGACTTCAATTGAAGTGCCTTGGGGGGTAATCACTTTGGCATGTGTATATTGAATCGAATGGGCACCCTCTTGGGCGATGGCAATGAAGCTGGAACAAAAGAGAGTGAAGCCCGCATAAAAAACAAGTAAAAAATAGAAATTTCGAATCGGAATCGACATACTGGGGTTCATACAGTTTTCTGAGCTTGTTTGATCAACCTTTTTTTGACCATGTTTTGCTTTAACATGGGAAGATGATCGATAAACAAGATGCCATTCAAATGGTCCAGTTCGTGCTGAATGCAAATGGCTTTGATGCCCTCCGTTGCCACTTGATGAAGATTGCCATGGACATCCTGATACTTCAGATTGATCTGTTCTGCCCTTTTGACTTCTGCTCTGAAATCAGTGACACTCAAACAACCTTCTTCAGTCACTACTTCTCCTGATTCTTCAATAATTTCAGGATTGACAAAAACTTGAGGTTCCAGAGTGGACTGGTCTTCATTACCACTGAAAACATCAACCACCACGATTCGTTTCAGAATTCCAACTTGATTGGCTGCCAAGCCGATACCATTGGAAGCATACATCGTATTCAGCATATTATCTGCTAAATTTTCCAGATCCCGATCAAACACTTCAATGGGTTTTGCGATCTGTTTCAATATAGAATCCGGGAACGCGTAAACAGTGAGTAAAGTCATTTCCCCTTTATAATTTCAAACAGATAGATACAAATCCGATTATAGATTATCAATTCCATGAGTAGCTCATTTTAACTCGATTCGCTTTAAAAAATCAATAAAGAATTCTTGCCAGTAAGGGTCTGGTATGATTTGCATTTCCATCACCCAGACTTCATTTGCCAAATCAGAAAACTGCTGCAGCTTGACCGCATCTTTTTCGGTAGTAATCCAAAAATCCGGATTTATTTTCTGTTTATACTGCAGTAGTGAATTTATCTTATGGGGCGAATAGATATAGTGGTCATCAAAGGAGATCATGTCCACTACTTCGGCATTCAACTGCTTCAAAACCAATGTAAATCCTTCTGGCTGAGCAATGCCACAACTCAATAGAACCCGTTTTTTTGGCAGAACAGCTAAATCCAGGTTTTCTTGCCGGTCGAGACGTCTTAAACCAAAAGGTGCGTAATTGAATTTAAATACGGGACAAGTAATGTTTTGTTGATTATGAAGTTGGTGAAGTACTCGATCCGAGAATCCCAGATTGCTTTTTGTCAAAATAATTGCATCTGCTCTTTGCCAATGATGCGCAGGTTCCCTTAGCTCTCCCAATGGCAGGAGACACCCGTTGCCCAATCCCTGCTCAGCATCGATCAAAAGCAGGTTGAGATCCCGTTGTAGTTGCAAATGCTGATAGCCATCGTCCAACACAAGCATTTGAGGATGATCCCAAAGCTGCGCGAGAATTGATGACAATTTCCGGTTACGTCCTATATAAACAGGAACTGAAGGATTTCTGGAAGCCAGCAAATAAGGCTCGTCGCCACAGGTGAACGGTGTATTGAGAATTTTTTCAGATATGAGAATTCTTTGCAGTGAGGACTGAGTGTGATTACCATATCCTCTACTTAAAATTGCAGTGTGGACTCCCATCTGTTTCAATTCCCTAACCAGAAAATCGACCATTGGTGTTTTTCCGGTGCCTCCTACAGTGAGATTTCCCACTGAGATGATCGAGACTTCAGCTTTTTTTGCTTGTAGGAACCCTTTCTTATACATAGCCAACCGTATTAAAACTATCGTCTCGTAAATCAATGACAGAAACAATAAAACAACAAAAAAAGGAACCGTTTTCCAAGAGAATTTCAATTTCAGCATTGATGCAAAATCCATGGAGGGGCTATTAATGGATCACACGGTACTGTATGTCCGATTCGGGTGGGAGTTCACTATCTACTGGCTCAATGAAACCATTTTGAATCAATTCCCGGACCAAATCGTCTATTTTCTCAGGAGATAGTTTAAACGTGAGGAACAAGTCGGTTTTCGTAAAGTTTTTATCCAGGAAATGAGCGTACTGTAGCGCATCATGTAAAGGAAGCTTGTGAAAAATTTTGAACTGATAATAGCCATAAGCAAGCAAGGCGCCTCCCAACAAAATGGAAGAAATTCCCATCATAGGAATTGGGACAGGAGAGGAACTGTTTATCATAACTATCCCTCCCAGAATCATAAAAATCCAAGCCAGACATTTTTCCCGCTTTTTGCGTGATTGATATTCGCTTTGATCAAACGGTTCTATAGGTCCGGAAGACATGACAACTACTCTGATCCTGTTTTCCTGTAAATATTGAGAGGATTCCTCGACTCAAGTCTCGAACTAAATGCAAAATCTTTCAAAGCAAATCGGATTTATTTGCTTTCTTCCGGAAGGGGTTCCAAGGTTTCTAACAGGGGTCTTTCTTCCAATTCTGAAAAATCCGGTAACGTTATTTCTTGATCCACTGAAAGGGAATCCAATGATTCCAATTGAAGCATCTCTTCCAATTCTGAAAAATCCGGCAAGTTTATTTCTTGATCCATCGAAACCAAAGTTGGAGTAACGAAGACCAAGATATGATTAAAACGATCACTGATAGATTCTGTTTTGAAGAAATACCCCAATAAAGGAATATCTTTTAGCAAGGGAATACCTCTGTCAGATTCACTGGAGTTAGTACGAATCAACCCTCCCAACAAAAATGGTTCTCCATTACGAACTACCACTTCGCTCCGTGCAGACTGACTATTGATTCGTGGGATATCGTCGACTGTTTCACCGATAGGAGTGCTGCTTTCCGCAAAAATATTCAATCGGATTCTATTGTCTTCTTCCCCTGCTTCCCCGATGAGGCGTGGGGTTACCCTTAAAATCACCCCTGTTTTGATTTCCTTGAGAGTTGGTTGATTGTCGATCACGACCTTGACATTGATAATATCGCCACTTCTCATTTCTGCTTCAATATTATTAGTCGTTACCACTATTGGCCTTGAAAGTACTCTACCTCTTCCTTCGGCTTCCATGAATCGAAGCAAGGTATCCACCTGAAATGCTTCTGTGGTCTGCAATGGACCCAACGTTATCCCTGCTGTGAACACGCCGGCACTTTCCACATTGGGCGCATCTGCTCCGCTGGCAATCCCCTGAGCACTGAATTGCACGCCTAACTCACGAGAAACCGTATCGGATGTTTCAAAAATATGTGCTTCAATTTGGATAAGTGGTTGAGGTTTATCCCAGATTTCAAATACTTGTTTAGCTCTTTCCACTTGTTCGGGAGTTCCCTCCAGGATTATGGAATTACCGATAAAATCAGGGATCATGTGAATCGATTGATTTTTTTTGCCTTCCTCCAGAATCAGTTCTTGTAAAAACTGCCTGAGCTTTGATTCCGCTCCTTCATTTGTAACAGCCTCTCCTTCACTGATAATTTTTCTTGTGTTAACATGCAAATAATCCAGATCCACGCGGTCAATAACCGAGGTATGGCGCAACAAAAAAGTTTGATCCAATTTACTAATGATATCAGCCACTTTTTCTACGCCAGATTTTTTCCCGTAAAGCGAAACCACTGCAAAGTGACTGGAGGTGTCGGATGTTTCTACCTGCCATTTGAGAGACAGTTGACTTTGAAGATGTGGATTTTGTTGAAACACGGTTTGCAGATGTTGTTTTATGTCCTCATAGGCCATCGATTGGAGCGCAATAGCTTCAAAATGATAATCACTGGTAAGTGAGGATACCTGGGGTGCTTGGTCCAATTGTTTCACTGCGGTAAAAATTGTTTCAATCTCTTGCTTTTGTCCTTTTAACATCAAAATGTGATTTGCAGGAAAAAAAATTTGGACTTGCTGTAAATCTTGAAATAAGGGGACGGCTACCTCAAAAAATTCTTCGACCTGCCGCTGTCTAATATGCACCAATAAGATACTCTCAGTTTGAACGAGCTTTTCCTCCATAATACGGATTGTATGAAAATGGGAATCATACTGGATAAACCATCTGAATTGCTGAGCCAAATCTTTGAGTGCTGCTTCTACCGTTGGATAAATCAAATTTCGCTGTACCTGGATGGGTCGAATCTGAATTCTGTCAAATAAAATTGTTATCTGACCTGTCCTTGATAAATCATCCAGTATCTGCTCCAGTGACAGTGAAGAAGGTATTAACTTGTAATAAGGCTGATACTGCCAAATTTCATTTTTTGGAAGAATCAACCATCGATTGTCCTGAAAAAACACTGCCAGTTCATAGCGGGTGAGCAACCATTGAAATGCCGTATCAACAGAAGTGGCGTTTAACTGAAATGTGGAAAAACTATCAGAAATGGAAGGAGTAACTAAAATTTTTTCAGGACTGACGGCATATTGATCGATAAAACCCCGAATCACGTTTTGAAGGGTTTCTCTCTGAAACGTGAACGAGGAAAGATCAATTTGCTTTACCTCTTTCCATGAAATTCCTGGAGAAGCGAGGGATGCTTTTTCCAAGTAAATTAGCCCCAATGCTATTCCTACCAACCCCAGTATTATCCAATTCCTTCTCATTGAGCGAAATCACTACAATGGGTTTGCAATATAAAGATTCCCGAACTCTATAATACCAATTTCTGATTGAAATGCGTCAGGGTTATTGTCATCGTCCGATAAACCGGGGAAACGGCATGAGTCAAGCTCCCTAGTTTTTTTTTTCAAAGTCGCATTTGATACCGTAGTTAGTCCAATTCTGATGATAACTGAAAATTCCAAATTAATTGTCTGACCGTCCAAGAAATAATCCTTTTATAGAACATTTACCATAAATTTGATAGAGTGTTTCCAGTTACTATTATATTGTTAATTAAATTTTATATAATATGATAATGGTTTTTAAATTTATCTCTGGCGTGATTTATTGTGAAGCGCCAGTGGATTTTAAACTATTTCTTGTTTCGTTCTTTTGCTAAAGCCTCAAGTTCTTTTTTGAGAGTTTCATATTCGCAATTCTTCGGTGGAGACATTGTTTTCCGGACGCGGAGAGTTAATTTCAGCCACGAGGCTTTTTTGGGAGTAAACTGCATCTCAAAACACTGTGCCAATTCAAGGACCTTTTTCGGCTCAAGGGTCTGGTGGAAGGAAGCGGGCGTATGGGTATTCAGATTGTCTTGGCCCACCACAATTTGTAGAGCCTTTCGATGGCTCCGGGCTAATTTTTTAATAAAATGAGCAAATTTTTTTGCGTCTCTCTCGGATTTCCAAGAAGCGCCTTCCGGTGAGGGGTTCAATGGCAAAGAACAACGAACAAGTACCATGGCATTGATATTCATAATTTTCTCGCATCTCTTTTCCGGGTTTCATGGCAATCGGTTGCAGGGTATTGCCGATTAGCTGGCACGGGCATTCATCGCAATAAATCAGCGGTCTCGCCTCATCGTAGGGTAGTTCATAGAGGTGGTGCCACTGTTCCATTCTCCGGAAAAACTCGCTGTTTAGGGTGCCGAGACACCACTGTCTTTTTTGCCAGGGTTTGAGATCGCTTTTTTTAAAACATTTCTAATCGTCACATGGCTGATGCTCTCAGTCAGTCCGAGTTCGACGGCTTTCGTACTGAGCATCCTGAGAGTCCAACGCTCATGACCTTGCGAACTTTCAGAACAGGCTAAGGCGGTCAGATGGGCTTCGGCCAGGTCGCAGAGTTTGCGAGGGGCTCCACTACGGGGTTTTTCTCCTATAGCCGACTCCAGACCTTCTTTACAAAAACGTTGACGAATACGGACTACAGTTTGGCTGCTGATACCAAGAAGCGAGGCAATTTGATCATCTTTCTGCTGCGCGCCATACTGGCTCTCGTCGGATAACAGAAGAATCCGCGCTCGGTTCAATCGACGGGCAGAATCGTGACCTTGATGCGTGAGCTTCTCTAGGGTTTGGCGTTCACTCTTTTTCAAACAGACGTGATATAATTTCGCTGGCATCTTTCCTCCTTGATTAATGGGTGAGGAGAAAAGAATAACCGATTTGTCTATAATTAACAAATATTTTTTTACAATATATAATAATAAATTCATCACAGACATATGATAAGCTATTTAGATTTAATCTTAGCCAAACCACGTGGATTCTGTGCCGGCGTAGATCGTGCCATTACCATTGTTGAAAAAGCACTTGAGTTATATGGGCCTCCCATTTATATACGCCACGAAATTGTACACAATCCTCATGTTGTAAAGCGCCTACAGAAGCACGGTGCGATTTTTGTCGAAGACCTCGAAAATGTTCCCAAAGGAGCATGGATTATTTTTTCCGCGCACGGTGTTTCACCGGCAGTCAGAAAAAAAGCAGAAGAACTGAGACTGAAAACTATAGATGCAACTTGCCCGTTGGTCACCAAAGTCCATTTAGAAGCGCAGCGTTATGCAAAATTCGGATATACAATCATCTTGATTGGCCATCGTGACCATGTTGAAGTACAGGGTACTGTGGGAGAAGCACCATACTGCATGCTAGTGGTAAGCAGTATTGAGGATGTCGAAAAGCTTGTAATTCCTTATTATCAAAAAGTAGCTTATTTGACTCAAACTACTTTATCACTCGATGATACTGCAGAAATTATTGCTGCTTTAAAAAGAAAAATTCCCTCAATTCAGGGTCCTGCTAAAGAAGACATTTGTTATGCTACCCAAAATCGCCAGAATGCAGTTAAAGCAATGACGGATCAAGTGGATCTCGTGTTAGTACTGGGTGCACCCAATAGTTCCAACACGTTGAGATTGGTAGAAGTGGCTCAGGCCTATGGAATACCAGCCAGACGTATAGAAGCTGCTGATGAAATACAGCCCGAGTGGTTGAATGGGATAAAACGTATTGGCATTACTGCCGGTGCTTCTGCACCAGAAGACATCGTTCAAGATACGATCAATTCGCTGAAGAAAATGTCCGTCCAAAGTCAAGTCCAGGAATTATTGCTTGTTGAAGAAAACATAACTTTTGCCCTACCATCTATTTTGAAAACGGCAACATCATAATTCCGGATTATCTTTCCAGAATTCACTGAATTGCTCCAATGCCAGGTGTCTCATAGAAATTTTATTCTTTTTCTCAGGTTGCATTTCTCCTAAGGTTATCCTGTATTTTTCAGGTTGGAAAATGCTATCCCAACCAAATCCTTGACTGCCCCGGGGTGCAACAATACTTCCTTTCAATGCGCCTTCAAAGAGGTGCTCAGTTTCTCCATTGGTGTATCCTATAACACAAACGGCTTTTGCGGTCTTGTCTTCGAAAACCGACAGTGCCTTGACCAAATTATTAACTCCTTGCTCTCTGAGAAACCATTTGATAAAAGGACCGGGTAATTTGTTCCATGCATTGAAAAAAAGAGCCGTGTCCTCCACTAACAGAGGCTTTTGGAATTCTTTATAGGCTTGTCTCAATTGATGCTTCAACAGGGATTCCATATTTGTGGTTTGGATTTCATCGAGTTCTAGTTCCAGATGTTCAATAGGTATTTCCAGAATTTTCCGAAATTCCCGGAGTTTGTGAGGATTGGAGGTGACAAAGTAAAGGGGAAGATTCATTTTAAAATAATTGTGGTTCAACAAATTCTCTCAACTCTGGAAACGTTAAAATCATTTCGTCTTCCAAATTCGATAGCGCTGTTTACATGATCACCTCAGTTCATAACAGTTCTTCCAACTGAGCAAGCGCACGAGAAAAACGATGAAATAGTTCCTCCTGATTTTCTGAGAGATTGTGTTCAGAAAAGCTCAAACGGATCATGGACTGAATCACATCGGATTTCATTCCGATAGCTTGCAGCACGTGAGAGGTCTGTATTTTTCTGGAACTACAGGCGGATCCCGCAGAAACAAAAATATTTTCTGATTCCAAATGATGTAGAAACACTTCAGCAGGAATGGAGGGGAGCGCCAGATTCAGAAAGTAAGGTAAAACATGGGGGGACTGGAAAACATTCACTTGGGGCCACTCATTTGCTAAAAACTCCAACCAATTTTGCCGATATTTTTTTAGGGCTTCAAAACAAGAAATCCGCCGTTGCTCTTTCAGATAGACAGCTTCTCCAAAAGCAACAATAGCAAAAACATTTTCGGTGCCACTCCGTATGCCATACTCCTGTCCTCCTCCTACAATAACAGGGGCTAGAGAAATGTCATGGACAAGTATCAAAGCTCCAATTCCTTTTGGTGCACCGATTTTATGACCGCTGATTGAAAGCAAATCTATTAAATATTTTTTTACCGAAAGAGCGACTTTAGTAAACGCCTGGACCGCATCGACATGAAAAAGAGTCTGTGGATTTTTTTGCTTGATTACTTTTCCGATTTCATGCAATGGCTGTAAGGTTCCGATTTCATTGTTGACTGCCATACAAGAAACCAGTCGGGTATTTTCCGAAATTAGAGTTTCCAGATGATCAACATCAATTAATCCTTGCGAAGAAGCGCGGATATAATCCACTTGGAACCCTTGTTTTTGGAGCATTTCTGATGCTTTGAGAACACAAGGGTGTTCGATATTTGAAACAATGATCTGATTGCTTCTTGGGTTAGGAATACCAGCAATGCCATAAAGAGCTAAATTATTGGATTCGGTCCCACTGCCACAAAAAATAATATTCTTCGTCGGCAGTTGGAAGGTGCGGGCAATTGATCTGATTGCTTCTTGGGTTAGGAATACCAGCAATGCCATAAAGAGCTAAATTATTGGATTCGGTCCCACTGCCACAAAAAATAATATTCTTCGTCGGCAGTTGGAAGGTGCGGGCAATTGACAGCCTTGCCTCATTCACAGCTCTGGCAGCACCTATTCCGAAACGATGGATTGAAGAAGGATTTCCAAAATTGTCCGTCAAATATGGAAGGCTCTTTTTTAGCACACCAGGCAAAACAGCAGTCGTTGCAGCATTGTCCAGATAAAACATATAAAGATTAACCCTGAAGGGTTTGCAGTTCTTTCTGAAGGCGCGGCCAAATTAGATTCGGCATTGCTCCATGAGAATCACATGGAACCAGGGTTGGCTGAATCCTAAGGCGCATTTTTGTAAATTCCGCAAATTCCCCCGGGTGTCCATACTGATCACTCAATCCGTAAAAAATTGCTTTTTCCACCAATATTAGCACTATAGGATTCAATTTACGACGTCCGATACTGGGAGGAGTAGGATCTATGAAAATCAATTGATTGGTCTTTTCCGCATAACCACTATACTTCTGCAAAAATCGCAAAATCACTTCTCCACCCAGGGAATATCCTAAGAGCACTATTCTTTGTTTTTCTGGTTGAAGTACGGTCTGGTATAAATATTCCAATTGGGACAGGTAGTTGGGAATCGATGCATCCGGAGGGGTCTTGAGGCCTTCGGCATGAGGATTTAAAATGATCAGTCCTACATTTCCTGGCAAATCTCGAAAATAAGGCGCCATCGTTGTCTCGTCCAATAATTCATTTTGCCGAGTGCTTTCTTCCAGGAGAGAATAAGCCCACACCCCGGCAACCTCTGGCCAACCGGAACAAACAATCACGATTGTCTCGGCATTTTCATATTCCCGGGACGCCGGTAATTTTGCTGCAGTTGCAGGAAGAACAATGTATTTACTCCACCCCTCTGCCTCCAAACCTTGGAGAATCAGCTCGGCTTTTTTGTTCAATTCCTCCAAATTCCAGTCTTCTGAAAACATCATAACGGACTTTCAATCAGCTATACTTTGTTTAAAACAGAACTTGAGGTTTTACTTGTTCCAATGCTTCTTGAATCGCTAGGCGGAAACATTCTCGATTGGGGAAACCACCCAAGGTATATTGGGCTTCCGTGAATTGCTGCTGACATTCTCTTTTTTTATTGACCATTTTCATCTGCTGGTGGTCCTCTTTTCTCCCAAAAGATTTCATTCTGAAAGTATAAAGGATTTCCATAATTCTTTCATGCACCCGCAATAAACACAATACATGGTCCAGGGTTATATACTCTTTTGAATCGGGAGGGACTAGCTTGACTTCAGTAAACTTTTGTTTTGATTTTTCATATTTTTTTTTAAATCGAAACTGACTTTCGAAAGTTTGTATAAAACTCTGCAGCATTGGTAGTAGCTTCAACCTGACGTCAATCCGTCCTTGAGAATAAATATTTTCTCCTCCATATAAAAGAAACAGACTCCCTCCCTTGTCCGAAATTTGATAATCAGTTGCTAAATCAAATGTCCAGCCATACTGCTTTTCCTCCTTCGCGGCAAAATCAATATTTTCAGCCAGTACTTGAGTCTGAAGCTCACTCCATGCCTCATGCTCTTTTGCTTTAATTTTTTTAAAAACCCCATAGACCAATACGATCTGAAGTAACTTACACAGTGTTGTATTGTTTTCTATATTCTTGACGAGCAAGCTTCCATTTAATGTAGTTCCTTGTTCCCATTCTTCGCCTGCTACTTTCAAATGATATTCTAGAGGATGCTGAAAAAAGAAACCTTTCATGACAAACCAATAATCGAAATGTTGATAGACAGGCAGAAACCCAAACGCAGGTCAATACCAGTTTTTCCTTTTGATGGGTTGCCCCACGCCGATGATCTGCGGGAAACTCAGAGCCACTGAGTAATCGAAATATAAAAATTGAAACTGATTTGAAAGAGTATGAGTTTTCTAGCCATTACTGGAATAATGACCAGGTAAGGATATGAATAAAATTTCGTTCATTATCCCTTTTTCGTATTCTCTTCAGGGTCTCCTCTTTCAACTGCCGAAGTGGATTCTTCAACACCCCTTTGATCCTAACTGACTTCAATTTGAGAGTTATCTACTTCAGTATCGTTATTTTCCTGAACTGCTTCAGCTTGCAAGGTTTCTTCTTGGGGACTCTGTTGTCTCCTCAGCAGTTTTTTCTTCTGTCTTTCCTTGATCAGTTTCGCTAGAAATCTGCAAGCTCACCTCTGCCAGGAGTGTATCGCTTGATTTTGATCCCTTTCGAGGAGATTTCTTTTTTTGCTCCGAGAGGAGATCATTGGGCCCATCGAGCAATTGGACAATTGCTATTTGCGCCCCGTCTCCCAATCGTCGGGTCGCCATTTTGATGATTCTAGAATAGCCCCCGTTTCTTTCTTCATATCTCTCAGCCAATTCACCAAACAAGGCTGCCATGGCCTTTTTAGATTTAACAAATTTCAAAGCTTGTCGACGTGCATGAAGATCACCCCGTTTTCCCAATGTGATCATTTTGTCCAGTGGTTTTCGTAGTTCTTTTGCACGGGCCAGAGTACAAGTGATTTGCTCATTTTCTACGAGAGAAGTAACTAAATTTCTCATCATTGCTCGACGATGAGCGGTAGTCACTCCCAATCGTCTACCTGCTTTCAAGTGACGCATAACGATTCAAAGATTTTCAGTATATAAAATTGCTTAACTGCCTTTTTGATTTTCAAAAGGGTTACTTTCGGGATCAAAATTTTCCAGTTTCATTCCCAATGATAATTCCATTGATAATAGAATTGCTTTTATCTCATTCAAAGATTTCCGACCAAAGTTTTTTGTTTTTAGCATTTCCTGCTCAGTCTTTTGAACCAAGTCACCTATAGTCTCAATCTTTGCATTTTGCAAACAATTGATTGAACGTACTGAAAGTTCCAATTCGCTGACACTTCGGTATAAATTTTCACTATATATGGGTATTTCTTCGGGGGGATCCGGTTCTGGCTCTACCGCTTTTTCATCAAAATTTATGAAAATATCCATGTGTTCTTTCAAGATTTTTGCGGCATAGGCAATTGCATCCTCCGGTTTTACCGATCCATTGCTCCACAATTCAAAAATCAACCTGTCGAACTCGGTTTGTTGCCCTACCCGCGCATTTTGAATCTCATAATTGATCCGCGTTACAGGGGAGTGATTTGAATCCAGATAAATGACGTTTATTGGTAATTCGTCGGACTGATTTTCCTCTGAAGTAACATAGCCTTTATTATGGCGTATGTACAGAATCATGCTCAATTTGGCATCTTCATTCAAAGTGGCGATCTTCAGATCGGGGTTCAATACTTCCGCCTTCTCAAAGGTGGCAATATCAGCACCAGTCAACGTGCAATCTCCCTCTCCAATCAACTCTAATTCGATAATCCCTTCCTCAAATTGCTTCAGTTTGAGTTCTTTGAGATTGAGGATGATTTGTACTACATCTTCAACCACTCCGGGGATATGAGAGAATTCATGAGAAACTCCCTCAATCTGGACCGCAAATACGGCACTACCCCAAACCGACGATAACAGGACCCTGCGTAATGCGTGCCCTATCGTCCCACCATATCCGGGTTCCAATGGTTCTATTATAAATTTTGCGTATGAACTACTAAAGGTTCTGGCCTCGACTTGCAGACGATTTGGTTTAGCGATTGCAGTCCAATTTTTTGCGTACATCTCAATTTCCACAATTGATTTAAATTCTACGTTGTTTGGGGGGACGACATCCGTTATGAGGAATGGGGGTCACGTCTCGAATACTTGTCACTGTAATACCTTCAGATGCAATTGCCCTCAACGCCGATTCACGTCCAGCTCCAGGCCCTTTGATATAAACTTCAACCTCCTTCATACCAAAATCTTGCGCTTTGCGAGTCGCATCTTCAGCCGTTATCTTTGCTGCGAAAGGCGTGTTCTTCCGGGATCCTTTAAAGTTGTGCAACCCTGTACTCGACCAGGCGATTACATTTCCTTGGGGGTCTGTCACACTAATAATTGTGTTGTTGAAGGAAGCCTGAATATGCACTACACCTCGTTCAACAATTTTTCTCTCTTTCTTCTTGACTATTTTTTTTTTGGCCATGTTCATACTCTAAAAAAGAGCCTTGTCACTTTTTTCGTTTCCCGACAATACGCCTTGGCCCTTTGCGGGTTCTTGCATTGGTCTTGGTTCTCTGCCCACGTGCTGGCAAACCTCGTCGATGACGCAAACCTCGATAATTTCCCAGATCCATTAAGCGCTTGACATTCAAACTGAATTCCCTACGTAGGTCCCCTTCGACTCGGTATTCATTTTCAATCAAAATGCGAATCTTATTGACTTCTTCATCAGATAAGCCTTGTACTTTCGTGTCTTTATCAATTTCAGCTTTTTCCAAGATTTCGTTGGCAGTGGGGCGACCAATCCCATAAATGTAGGTCAATGCGATTTCAACCCGCTTCTTATTGGGCAAATCAATACCCGCAATTCTGGCCACGTCACACTCCTCTCGGTATCATCCTTGTCTTTGTTTGTGTTTCGGATTAACGCAAATAATCCGTAAAACACCATGCCGCCTAATTACTTTGCACTTTTCACACATTTTTTTGACTGATGAGCGAACTTTCATTATAACCTTTTGGAAAACTGAAATATAAATTAGATACGCAGCCTTCTTGTGCTCACCTGACGTCTTCTGCTTTTACGCATGAATCCGTCATAATTGCGATTCAAAAGAAAGGTTTCAATTTGATTAATGGTGTCCAAAGCAACCCCTACCACAATCAGCAGGGCTGTGCCCCCAAAGTTGAATGGAATCCCCATATTGAGCAACAGAATGCTCGGCAACACACAAATCGCGGTGAGGTACAATCCTCCTCCAAAAGTCAGACGAGTTAAGACTGCATTGATATATTCTGCCGTTTTTTTTCCAGGGCGGATTCCTGGAATGTAACCTCCATATCTTTTCATCTCGTCTGCAATTTTTACTGGATTGTACTGAATTGCCGTATAAAAAAAGCAGAAAAAGAAAATCATGATGCCAAACAGAAAAGAATACAATAAACGTCCTGGGATCAATTGATTACCAATGGCTTGCACCCAAGGAATGGTGATGAAACCGGTAATGGTTGCCGGAAAAGCTAAAATGGAGGAGGCAAATATAGGAGGGATCACTCCTGCAGAATTGATCTTCAAAGGAAGATTGGAAGACTGTCCGCCATACATTTTGTTCCCCTGTACCTGTTTGGCATATTGGACAGGGATTCGACGATAGGCGGTTTCCATGAAAATGACACAAAACAGGACAACGACCATCAAGACTATGATCAGGGCCATAACCAGTTCAGACAATTGTCCACTTTGGATCAATTGCACCGAGTTGATAACAGCCCCAGGCATGTCGACGACAATTCCAGCAAAGATCAGCAAAGAGATTCCGTTCCCAATGCCCCTTTCATTGATTTGTTCTCCCATCCACATCAAAAAGGTGGTCCCAGCAGTTAGGGTCAATACAGTTAATGCTCGAAACCCCCAGACATTCATCGTCGAAATAACGACTGGGGAACCATCTGGAGCTGCCATACTCTGAATACCCACTGCAATTCCAAAAGACTGAATAACGCTCAAAACAATGGTGCCGTATCGTGTATAAATCGTAATTTTTTTGCGTCCTGCTTCTCCTTCTTTGGATAATCGTTCCAAATACGGAAAAACCACTGTTAGCAACTGAATGATAATCGAAGCACTGATATAGGGCATCACTCCGAGGGCAAATATCGTCAATCGTCCCAATGCTCCGCCAGTAAACATGTCAAAAAAGCCTAATATCGAACCAGCCTGAGCATCAAAAAATTTACTGAGCGCTTCACCATCAATACCAGGAGTAGGAATATGAGCACCTATTCGAAAGATGATCAACATCATGATCGTGAATAGGATCCTCTCTCTTAGTTCTTCTATTCTAAAAATATTTTGAATGATTGACCACATATCCCTTACCTATTTCAACAAGACCACTTCTCCACCTACTGCTTTTACTTTTTCCATCGCAGATTGACTGGCTCTATCCACCTCAATTTTGACTGCTTTTGAAAGTTTACCTTTTCCCAGTAGTTTGACAGGACGTTTCAAACTGCGAATAATTCTTTTAGATCTTAAAACTTCCTTTGTAACCATATCCCCGGAATCTAAATCGCCCAATTTTTCCAACGTTTCTATATTAATCACTGTATATTCAGTTCGAAAAATGTTGGTGAACCCAAACTTAGGCAATCGGCGATGCAGCGGCATTTGCCCACCTTCAAACCCGTGTCGTTTTTTGGATCCTGAACGGGATTTGTAACCTTTTTGTCCACGACCACAAGTCTTGCCCCATCCACTACCAGGACCACGACCTACCCGCCTTGGCGGTTTTGTCGCACCTTCTTGTTTTTGCAAATTTGAGAGTTCCATTGCTTGAGTTCTTCAAAGTGCGGTAAATTAAATTTCTTCGATTTCCACCAAATGCTGTATTTTTCGGATCATTCCCCGGATGCATGCCGTATTCTGATGAATTCGTTCCTGATTGATCCGCCCCAATCCCAATCCCTTCAAATTGGCTTTATGCTGTTTTTTTTTCTCTATGGTACTGCGAATCTGCCTGACTTTAATTTTGGACATTATTTGCTCCTACGTCGATGACGATAATTGATCTGCTGGAACATTGCGCCGTTTTGCAATTTCCTCAAAAGATTGCAATTTCACCAGTGCGTTAAAAGTGGCACGGACCAGATTATGAGGATTCCTCGATCCTAAGCATTTGACACTAATATCATGTATTCCAACTGCTTCCAGAATGGATCGAACTGGGCCAGCGGCAATAACACCATGTCCTTTTTTGGCAGGACGCATGAACACCTTCCCGGCACCAAATTGTCCAATCACGCCATGAGGGATCGTTGTTCCTGTAAAGGAGATCGGAGCCATGGCTTTGGTCGCCCGACTAATGCTTTTTCTAATGGCTTCTGTTACTTCTCCAGCTTTCCCCATACCATATCCAACATTTCCTTTTCCATCTCCAACAACCACTAAAGCACTGAAGCTAAACCGTCGCCCTCCTTTCACTACTTTGGCAACTCGATTGACCCGGATCACCTTTTCAATGAATTCACCTTTTTCTGCCGCCTTTTCCGCCAAGGGATCTCCTCTGTTTTAATAAAATTTCTGTTTTTAGAATTTCAAACCGGCTTCGCGTGCTCCTTCTGCAAGGGCTTTGACACGGCCATGATAGAGAAATCCACCCCGATCAAAAACGACAGAGGAAATTGATTTTTGCAGGAGACGTTCAGCAATTTTCTTCCCAACAACACCCGCTGCTTCTTGATTTCCGCTATATCCTTGGATGGAATCTGTCAGTTCTTTTTCAATCGTTCCTGCCGACGCCATTGTTGTCTGGGATTCGTCATCAATCGCCTGAACGTAGATATGTCGGGATGAACGGAATATTGCGAGGCGAGGACGCTCGCATGTACCTGAGATTTTTCTCCGGACCCTGCTCTGGCGTTGTTTGCGGGCAGATAATCGCTGTGCTGTTTTTTTCATGAAAGTCTTTCTACTTTCCTTTTGCCAAATGCCGTGATTAAACTCTAGCCGATTTGCCTGCTTTTCTGCGAATTGTTTCCCCTTCAAACAAAACCCCCTTCCCTTTGTAAGGCTCAGGGGACCGAAAATTTCGTATGTTTGCCGCAACCTGGCCAACCAACTGTTTGTCGCAGCTTTCCAGGATTATCCTGCTATTTGCTTCAACTTTTGCTTCGACTCCTTCCGGCAAAGTATAATGGACTGGATGCGAATAACCCAAATTCAATTCCAGTCTATTCCCAGAAATTGAGGCACGATAGCCTACTCCAACTAAATTCAATTGTTTTTGAAATCCTTGAGTCACCCCCGTTACCATGTTTGTGATCAAGGCTTGAGCGGTACCCATCAAAGATTTTGCCTTTTTGTCATTTTCGTAATCGGCTCGTACGATCAAGGTTTGTTCCTGATTATCCAACTCCACCAATTCCGGAATCACACATTGCATAGTTCCCTTGGGACCTTTGACTTCAAGATTTCGGTTTTTGTAAGAAAGGGTAATACTGTTCACTAATCTAATCGGGCGTTTGCCTATTCTGGACATCTTTTTTTCTTAGGATATTGGATCTTTCAAATTTACCAAACATGGCAAAGAATCTCGCCTCCTGTATTCTGCTCGCGGCACTCTCTGTCGGATAATACTCCTCGAGACGTCGTTATTATTGCAATTCCTTGTCCCCCTAAAACTGGCTTGATATCGGAAACTTTCAAATGGACTCTACATCCCGGCTTACTAATGCGTTGGATTGTTCGGATGATGCTTTCACCCATATCCGTATATTTCAGATATATTACTATCTGCAATTGTGTCTGCTCTTCTTTGATCTCCCATTTTTTAATAAAGCCCTCCTTTTGAAGCACCTCTACAATGTGCTCTTTGATTTTTGAATGAGGGATGCGAACTGAAGAATATTGTCTCATTTTCGCATTGCGTATACGAGTACACAAATCTGCAATGGGATCAGGGATAAACATAATTGTTGCTTTATTAATGACGAGTATCTACCAACTCGATTTGGTCACACCAGGAATTAATCCAAAACCAGCTTTATCTCGGAAACAAAGGCGACACATACCAAATTTCCGAAGATATCCCCGTGAGCGACCACAAAAGGAGCAGCGGTTATATTCCCGTACTTTGAATTTTTGTTTTCTCGAGGCTTTGTGGATGAGTGATAATTTTGCCATAATTGTCTAGGGTTGATTATTTCCGAAAGGGAAATCCTAATCCTTCCATCAAGGCTTTTGCTTCTTCCTTCGACGAAGTCGACGTAACAATCGTGATATTCATGCCGCGTACTTTATCAATTTTGTCATAGTTGATTTCAGGAAATATCAGTTGTTCCCTCACACCTAGCGTATAGTTTCCTGCGCCATCAAATGCTCTTGGGGACAATCCCCGAAAATCTCGAACTCGGGGAAGAGCTACCGTTAAAAAACGGTCTAAAAAATCCCACATTCGTATTGATCGCAAAGAAACCATACAACCAATTTGCATTCCTTCTCGCAGTTTGAAACTCGCAACGGATTTCTTTGCGCGGGTCACCACCGCTTTCTGTCCAGCAATAAGACTCAATTGATCTACGGCAGCCTCAATGATCTTAGGATTTTGAATAGCTTCCCCCAATCCCATGTTGAGGACTACTTTTTTAATTGTTGGAACTTGATGAAAGTTTTTGAATGCAAACTGTGACTTCAATGAGGGGACCAATGTTTCTTTATATGTCGCTAGTGACTGACTCACAACTTATCTCATTCAATAATATTGGAACATTTAATACAAATACGCTTTTTAACTCTCGGAGTTGTTCGGTCCATCCGTACTCGAACTCCTCTCTCACAGGCATTACAGTACAACAAGACATTCGAATAATTAATCGGAGCCTCGGAAATGGAAACCTGCCCCTGCTGATTTTGTTGATTGGGTTTATTGTGGTGATGAACTTTATTGGCCCCTTCCACCAAAATACGAAAGGCCTTCCAATCGATTTTTAAGACTTTTCCCCGATAATCTTTGTCTTTGCCGGTGATTACCTGGACGGTATCTCCAACGCGAATTGCTCCACGGCTCACTTTTTTTGTCACTGCATGCATACTCATCTGTTATTGACGTATTATAATACCTCAGGAGCAAGAGAAACGATTTTCATAAACTTTCCAACTCTCAACTCACGGGCCACTGGACCAAAAATTCGGGAACCAACCGGCTCTCTCTTGTTATCCACAATGACGGCCGCATTTTTATCGAATTTGATATATGTGCCATCACTGCGACGAATTTCTTTACTGGTACGCACAATAACCGCTCTGACGATTTCACCTGATTTGACGCGAGAATTGGGCAAAGCCGCTTTTACAGAAGCAACAACAATATCCCCCACCCCAGCATAGCGCCGCTTCGATCCACCCAATACTTTAATACACATCAATCGTTTCGCACCAGAATTATCAGCCACTTCAAGTATGCTCTGCATTTGGATCATGATTTCTTCCTCTGCTCAATCCCATCACTGAAACTAAGATGTTTTTACAACTTCCACTACGCGCCATGTTTTCCGGAAGCTGATCGGTTTGCATTCAATAATCTGCACGATATCTCCAATCTTACAGGCATTGTTTTCATCATGTGCCATGTATTTTTTGGACCGTCTTATCGTTTTTTTATAAAAGGGATGTTTGACCGTCCTATCTATCCGAACTACAATAGATTTTTCCATCTGATCACTGACTACGATTCCTGTTCGTGCTTTTTTATTTTTTCGATTCATCAAATAACTTCTTGGATCAATGATCACAAAGGAGGGCGCATCTTGCTACCTTATTGCTGCCTTTTTTCTCATTTCTTTTCATTTATGATTGTCTTTACTCGGGCAATATCGCGTCGTCCTTGACGCAGTAATCTCACATTTGGAAGCTGAGCAATGACTTGATTGCAACGACGTCGGAGTTGTTCTTCCTGCATTTCAAGTAACTTGCTTTCCAATTCTTCTGTAGACAATGCCCTCAACTCAGTCACTTTCATGCAATCAGTCCTCGTTTCATAATTTGGGTTTGTACTGGGAGCTTGAATCCTGCCGAACGTAGCGCGTCTTCAGCAATCTCGGGTTCGATGCCGTCGACTTCGTACAAAATACGTCCCGGTTTGATTACAGAGACCCATGCCTCCACCGATCCTTTGCCTTTGCCCATTCGTGTTTCTGCAGGTCGATTCGTAATCGGCTTATCTGGAAAAATTCGGATCCAAATTTTCCCTCCTCGCCTCAATTTCCTGGTAATTGTTCGACGAGCCGCCTCAATTTGCCGAGCCGTGATATATCCACAGCTCGTCGCTTGTAAGCCGAGTGATCCGAACTGGACCACATTACCAGAATTGGCAACACCAGCAAGCCTACCTCTCATTTTTTTTCGAAACTTCGTTTTTTTCGGCATCAACATGCTTATCGTTCCTTTCGTCTGGGACGGCGGTTACGCTGTTTTTCAAAATTCTCACCACGACATACCCAGACCTTTACCCCTATTAATCCATAGTTTGTTAGTGCTTCAGTAAATCCGTAATCAATTTCAGCTCGTAATGTGTGGAGACGAACCCTTCCTTCTCGGACCCATTCGTTTCTTGCCATTTCAGCGCCATTGAGACGACCGGCCACCATAATCTTGCAACCCTCAATGTCCATTCGCATGGCTGAAGTCATCGTCCTTTTGACTGCTCTTCGATATGCAACCCGGCGCTCAAGCTGCATAGCAACATTCTCCGCAATCAACTGAGCATCAATTTCAGGTCGTTTCACTTCTTTGATGTTGACGACGATATCTCGTTTGGTTAGTCGAGCGAGTGACTTCTTGAGCTTTTCTACTTCATCACCTTTACGGCCAATAATGATTCCAGGTCTGGCGGAAAAAATATTGACTTTTGTTTTACGTGAAGCACGCTCTATTTCTATTTTCGAAATTGCCGCATGTTTGAGTTGCTTCTTAACGAATTTTTGAATATCTATATCTTCTTTCAAATGTTCCACATATTTTTTCTCTGCATACCACTTTGAATTCCAAGTATGCGTTATGCCAAGCCTCAACCCGATGGGATTAACTTTTTGACCCACAATTGCCTCTATAAACAAGAAAATTAGATCGTATCTCCAACAATCAAAGTAATATGACTGGTGCGTTTGTTGATTCGGGCACCACGTCCCATTGCCCGTGCTCTGAAGCGTTTCAGAGTTGCTCCTTCATCTGCATAAGCTGCTATAATAATCAAGTTGTCGACATCCACATGCGGGTGAATTTCATCAGCATTTGCAATCGCCGATTTGAGCAGTGTCTTTACGACAGGTACCGCCTTTCGATGAGTTGCTTCAAGAAAGGCTAAAGCTTGGAGGACATCTTTTCTCCGGATCAAATTCAACACCAAACGCGCTTTTCGCGGAGCTATTCGAACATTTCTGACTAGTGCTCTTGCTTCCATAATTAATTTTCAATGTGTCCGCTTATCGGTTTTACTGGTATGTCCGCGGTATGTACGTGTTGGAGCAAATTCTCCCAATTTGTAACCCACCATTTCCTCAGTAACAAAGATGGGGATGAATTGCTTACCGTTGTGGACCGCAATATTGAGTCCGATAAAGTCGGGAGTGATCATTGAGCGACGAGACCAGGTTTTGATCAATTTACGATCTTGCTTTTCTTGGGCAGCGAAAATTTTTTTTTCTAAATGGCTATCAACAAAAGGTTCTTTTTTCAAAGATCGAGGCATGAACTCTCCTTATGCATTACGTCTCCGGATGATATATTTGTCGGTGGCTTTATTGTTTCGAGTTCGATATCCTTTAGTTGGCACTCCCCATGGGCTGACAGGGTGCCGTCCTCCTGAAGTGCGGCCTTCTCCACCACCATGCGGATGATCAACAGGATTCATCACCACTCCACGTACTGTGGGCCGAATTCCCATCCATCGACATCGGCCCGCTTTGCCTCGCTTCATATTCATATATTCGGCATTGCCCACCGTGCCGATAGTTGCCAAACATTCTGCACGCACCGTTCGAATTTCTCCGGAACGCAGTTTCAACTGAACATAGTCTATATCTTTTCCCATCAATTGTAAGGAAGCACCAGCACTCCTCGCCAACTGAGCACCTTTTCGTGGCCTGAGTTCCACACAATGAATAACGGTGCCCAAAGGAATATTTTTCAACGGCATAGTATTTCCAACTCGGATTTCCGCTTGAGTGCCAGCGATGATTGTATCTCCGACTTTCAAACCCTCTGGAGTGATAATGTAACGTTTTTCCCCATCAATGTAGCGAACTAATGATATCCTAGCGTTGCGGTTGGGATCATATTCAATAGTTAACACCTTTGCAGGTATATCAAACTTGTTTCGTTTGAAGTCAATGATGCGGTATCGGCGTTTATGGCCACCTCCACGATGACGAACTGTAATTCGTCCGTGGTTGTTACGCCCCCCCTTTTTTTTTAGAGGCGCCAACAATAATTTTTCCGGTTTCGATGTCGTGATTTCTTCAAATCCAAAGCCACTCATTCCCCGTCGGCCTGGCGAGGTTGGCTTATACTTTTTAATCGACATAATTCTTTACCTATTGCAGTCACGCACCTTCAAAATATTCGATTTTATCACCCTCTTTCAAAGTCACGATTGCTTTTTTCCAATCAGACCGTTTTCCCAGATAGCGCCCCAACTTTTTTGGTTTCCCTTTGACATTAATCGTCTGGACCTGAAGGACAGTCACATTAAAAGCTTTTTCAATGCTCTCTTTGATTTGCACTTTGTTAGCATGTTTTTGCACCTGAAAAATGACTTGGTTAGAAAATTCATGATGCCAAGTCGTTTTTTCAGTCAGCAGGGGTCGTTTAATAACATTGTAGAGGTTCATGACAATAATCTTTGTTCGACAGCGCTGAGTGCATTTTTGATAAATATCACTTTTGCGTACCGCAGCAACTTATATACGTTTAACGTGTGATAATTAATGACTTGAACCAGAGGAAGATTACGGGCTGCCAATTGTAAATTTCGTGGCAATTCATCAACGACAATAAGAACTTGCGGACATTCCAGATTGACAAGAATTGCTTGAAACAATTTGGTTTTATGGTCTTCCAGTTGTAGGTGATTCAAGACGATAATTTGATTATTGCGAACTTTCTCCGCAAGAGCAGAACACAATGCCTGTTTGCGCGCTTTTTTGTTGATCGATTTGGCATGACTCCTCGGATGAGGACCAAAAACTACTCCACCTTGACGCCAGATAGGGGATTTAGTACTGCCTGTTCGCGCATGTCCTGTCCCTTTTTGTTTCCATGGTTTTCTTGTACTGCCAGACACTTGAGATCGTGCTTTGGTAGCATGAGTGCCTTGACGCTGACCAGCGAGATAATGCACAACAGCCTCTTGGATCAAATGAGGTTTATAAGGCGTTTCCAGCAATTGATCGCTGAATTCAATCTCTCCAACAGCAGTATTGTCAAAATGGAAAATCGGAAATTTTGCCATTATTTTCCTTCACATTTAACTATTCTCAAACCATATTCCATGCTTCACTCCTGTTTGATCGCAATATCCACCCCTGCAGAAATATCAAGCTTCATGAGCGCATCCATTGTCTGTGGAGTGGTATCAAGTATATAAAGCAAGCGTTTATGGGTCCTCATTTCAAATTGTTCTCGCGACTTTTTGTCGACATGAGGAGACCGTAAAACAGTGTATTTGTTGATTCGAGTAGGCAGTGGAATTGGTCCAACAATCTGAGCCCCTGTTCTCTTAACAGTATGGGCGATTTCACCGACGGTTTGATCCAACAATTTATCGTCGTATGCTTTGAACCGAACTTTAATTTTATGCTCCATGCTGCCTCACAACTATTCTAAGCAATAATTTCTGTGACAACACCGGAGCCGATAGTTCGTCCTCCTTCACGAATTGCAAAACGGAGTTCCCTTTCCATTGCAATAGGTGTGATCAATTCTACCGTAATTTCCACATTGTCTCCAGGCATAACCATTTCAATATTTTCAGGAAGATAGATCATTCCCGTCACATCTGTGGTACGGAAATAAAATTGCGGTCGATAGTTGGTAAAAAACGGAGTATGGCGTCCACCTTCATCTTTAGTGAGCACATAAACCTGCCCCTTAAATTTGGTGTGTGGGGTGATACTTCCTGGCTTGCAAATCACCTGTCCGCGCTCAACTTCATCGCGTTTCAACCCTCGAATCAACAGTCCGACATTGTCTCCGGCTTGTCCCTCATTCAAGGTCTTGCGGAACATCTCTACTCCTGTGACTACGGTTTTTTTGGTATCTCGAATACCGCAAATTTCTACTTCTTCTCCAACTTTGACAATACCCCGTTCAATCCGACCTGTTGCCACGGTACCTCGACCAGAAATTGTGAAAACATCTTCAACAGACATCAAGAAATCTTTATCCAAATCCCGCATCGGTTCCGGTATGTATCTATCGACTACATCCATCAACTCCAAGATAGACACGAAATCTCCACTAGTGGGGTCCGTACTTCCTGATTCCAGAGCTTGTAATGCAGAACCCCTGATCACTGGAATATCGTCTCCGGGAAATTCGTAAGAGCTCAATAATTCGCGGACTTCCAATTCAACCAGTTCCAACAGTTCTTCATCATCCACCTGATCGACTTTATTCAAATAAACTACCAGATAAGGAACATTCACCTGTCTGGCCAAGAGGATATGTTCGCGAGTTTGAGGCATTGGTCCATCGGCAGCAGATACTACAATTACCGCACCATCCATCTGAGCAGCGCCGGTAATCATGTTTTTGACATAATCCGCATGTCCTGGACAATCCACATGAGCATAATGTCGATTTTCTGTTTCATATTCTATATGAGCAGTTGCAATCGTGATTCCTCTAGCCCGTTCCTCCGGAGCTGCATCAATTTCACCGAATTCCATCACTTTTGCCATGCCCTTCATGTTCAAAACCTTTGTAATAGCGGCGGTCAACGTGGTTTTTCCGTGATCAACGTGCCCAATTGTCCCAATATTCACATGTGGTTTGGACCGATTAAATTGTTCTTTTGCCATGTTCTTCTCCTAATATGATTAACGAGCTCTTGAGATTTCTTTTATACTAAGGTTTTGAGATATCCTCGCTATGTCCCCAATTATTTTTTTAACAACAGGTTCATAATGGCTGAATTGCATTGAATATACGGCACGCCCTTGGGTTGCCGATCTAACATCTGTGGAATAGCCGAACATTGCGGCTAAAGGAACCTCTGCCAAGACAACCTGTGCACCGGAACGTTCCGACATTCCCCGTACACGGCCCTTGCGGGCGTTCAAGTCATTGATGACATCTCCCATAAATTTTATAGGAACTACGACCTCTACTTCCATGATGGGTTCTAAAATCACTGGGTTGGCTTGCCGAACCCCCTCTTTCAAAGCCAAAGAACCAGCCATTTTGAAAGCCATCTCTGTCGATACATTTTCCAGTGCAATTCCTTTAAGCAGCACCGCTTTCAAATCGATTAATGGATATCCGGCAAGGACCCCGCCTTCCAAGGCTTCTTCGAGTCCCTGTTCAATTGCTGCAATGAATCTCTCCTCAATCGCTCCCTGTACTTTGCTTTCAAATATGAAACCCATTCTTGGTTCCAAAGGGATTAACTCCAGATGGCAATAAGCATATTGTTCTTTTCCCCCAATCGCCTGATTCACCTCACTTTCGATGCGCTTTTCAGTGGTAATGGTTTCCCGGTAAGCCACCCGGGGGTTTCCCACATTGCAAGCAACCCGAAATTCCTTTTGTAATCGTCCTACAACAATTTCCAAATGAAGCTCACCCATTCCTGAAATCAAGGTCTGACCTGTCTCTTCTTCGATTCTTGAATGGAAAGAAGGATCTTCTCTTGTGAGCTTCTCCAGCGCTTGTGCCAACTTGACCTGATCTGCTTTGGTTTTCGGCTCAATGGCAATATCAATGACTGGCTCGGGGAAATGGGTTTGTTCCAAGAGTAACGGTTTTTTTTTTGTACAAAGAGTATCCCCGGTGGTTGTGAAATTAAAACCAAGGACAGCTCCTATATCCCCAGAACCAATTTTGTTTACCTCTTCTCGCTTGTTGGAATGCATCTTCAACAACGATCCAATCCGCTCACTTTTCTTTTTCAGTGGATTGTATACCCATTTACCTGACTCTAAAATGCCTGAGTAGACTCTCACAAAGGTTAATTGACCGGCAAATGGATCCGAAGCAATCTTGAAAGCAATTGCGCACAACGCCTCCTCGTCCACTGTTTTCAGTGAAATGCTCCTATGCGTCTCCGGATTGATCCCCGTCACTGTTGGAAAATCTAAAGGAGAAGGCAAATACTTGATCACAGCATCTAACAGTGGCTGTACTCCCTTATTTTTAAAAGAGGAACCGCATAAAACCGGGATCACTAGATTTTGCAAAGTACCTCGGCATAAAGCAGACTCAATTTCTTTTGGATCAATCTCTTTTTCTTCTATGACCTTCTCCATCAAATGCTCGTCCAATTCTGCAACGACCTCCAACAAATGCTCCCGATATTTAGCGACTTGTTCTCGATACTCTTCGGGAACATTTTTGATGCCGAAATCTGTCCTTAACGTCGTTTCATCGAAATAAATGGCGTTCATCTTGATCAGGTCGAACACTCCTTGAAAGTCGTCTTCCTGACCAAGGGGAAGCTGAATTGCCACCGGTTTCGCTCCAAGTCTCTCCTCCATCATGGACAGAACTCTGTAAAAATCAGCTCCAACCCGATCCATTTTATTAACAAAAGCAATCCGTGGAATCAAGTAGCGATCTGCTTGCTGCCAAACAGTTTCTGATTGGGATTGAACCCCTGCAACTCCGCAAAATATTGCAATCACTCCGTCTAAAACACGTAAGGAACGCTCTACTTCAAAAGTAAAATCGACATGCCCGGGAGTATCGATAATATTGATCCCGTAATCTTGATTGTCCACCTCCCAAAAACAAGTTGTCGCTGCCAATGTGATGGTGATTCCACGCTCCTGTTCTTCTTCCATCCAATCCATCGTCGCAGCACCGTCGTCAACTTCTCCAATTTTGTGAATCCGTCCTGTGAAGTACAAAATCCGTTCAGTGGTCGTTGTTTTTCCAGCATCGATATGGGCCATGATCCCAATATTTCGCCTGGATCTTGAGTGAATCAAAACACGCTACTACGCAACGAAGTTACCATCGATAATGAGCAAATGCCTTATTCGCGTCTGCCATCTTATGAGTGTCCTCTTTTTTCTTCACGGAAGATCCTCTGTTGTGGAAAGCATCAAGTAATTCTTCAGCTAATTTTCCCCTCATTGATTTACCACTGCGTCCATTTGCATATGAAATCAACCAACGAATTGCCAATGCCTGACTGCGATCGTATCTCACTTCAATGGGAACTTGATACGTGGATCCTCCAACACGACGAGATTTCACTTCCAAGACCGGGCACACATTTTTAACGGCACTTCTAAAAACTTCGAGGGGTAGGGCTTCCATTTCTCTTTTTTTAATTATTTCAAACGCACCATACAAAATCTTTTCAGCTGTGCTTTTGTTGCCGCTTTTCATTAGGCAATTGACAAACTTACCGACCAGTTGATCTTTATATTTGGGATCTCGCAATACCTCCCTTTTTTCTGCTGCATGCCGTCTGGCCATATTACTTGCTCACCTCTCAGTTGCGTTTGGTTCCGTATTTTGAGCGCCCCTGCTTCCTATCGGACACTCCAACTGTGTCTAAAGCACCTCGAATTATGTGATAGCGAACCCCAGGTAAATCTTTGACCCGTCCTCCACGGAGCAGGACAACAGAGTGTTCCTGTAGATTGTGTCCAATTCCAGGAATGTAGCTTGTCACTTCAATCCCGTTGCTCAAACGAACCCGTGCCACTTTCCGCAAAGCCGAATTCGGTTTTTTTGGAGTAGATGTATAAACTCTCATGCACACTCCTCTTTTTTGAGGACAACCCTGGAGAGCAGGTGTATCGCATTTGGATGTCTTATTTGCCCGTCCTTTGTGAACCAGTTGATTTAATGTCGGCATATTGAAAGTTCCCGTGCCTGAAGTCTTTTATAGCGCAGCATTAATCTGCGTGAATCGGTTTCAATCCTGAGGTCAATTTCTCTGTTGAGTTTCCATGAAGTTCGAAGAACCAGATCACAACATCCTGCATAACTCTCTCAAAACAGGTAAGAATCTTTCAACGATTGAATTGATTATACAATTTTTTTAATCGATATTTGTAACAAATAAATTGCTGTTTAGCAATATAAAATTAAATTTTTGGGACAAAACATAAAGCCCTGATTTCCTTAACTTCCCAAATCTTGATATTTCAAACGTCCTAATCATTGGAGCGCAATTCAATTTCAAGATCATTTGAAATAACTAAACAACGATGTTGACAAGTTTATTTTTGATTACAATGAGTTTACGAATAGTATGATCAGCCACGTAGGGTTGAATTTTGGGAGAACTGAGCACTTTCTCTTCAACCATAGATTGTTCCAAATCCATGGGGATTTCCAATCGATCTCGTAACTTCCCATTTACTTGCACGACAAGTGTGGTAAATTTTTCTTTGGCAAGTTCTTCATCAAATTGTGGCCATTGCTGGAGATGGATAGAATCTCCAGCATGCCGTTTCTGCCACAGTTCTTCAGCGATATGAGGAGTGATGGGAGCAAGCATCAAAAGCAAAGTATCCAAGGCTTGATCCCATACGGGAGTAGCACATGTCCTTTGCTCCAATTCCTTCATGACGTTGCGGAAACTCATGAGGGCAGCGATGGCGGTGTTAAATTTAAATTGATTGTAATCTTGGGTGACTTTCTTTAAAGTTTGATGAGTTGTTTTTTTTAGCAATTTGATATCCTCCGCATCAAATACAGTAGCCCCCGAATTTTGAGCAGCGGAAAGATTCCAAACATCCTTGAGGAATCGGACAATTCCTTCAATTCCTCTCGAGTTCCAAGGACCTCCGGCCTCCCATGGTCCTATAAACATCAAATAAGCTCGCACCGCATCGACTCCATTTTGTTGGACAATACTGTCGGGATTGATCACATTTCCCCGGCTTTTTGACATCTTCTCATGATCCTCTCCTAGAATCATTCCCTGATTGAAAAGTCTTTTCGTCGGCTCCCGAAATGGCAATAGTCCCATATCTGCCAACGCCTTGGTAAAGAAGCGAAAATACAATAGATGCATCGTGGCATGTTCAATACCTCCAGTGTATTGATCCACAGGCAACCAATAATCCCCGAGCTTTTTATCCCAAGGCAATTCGTCTCGTGTCAGTTTTTGCCCTTTTTTCCAATAAGGTGAAAGATACGCATAATAATACCAAGATGAGCAGAAAAACGTGTCCATTGTATCGGATTCCCGTTCTGCCAGCGTACCGCATTGTGGGCAAGTTGTTTTCAAAAACCCTTCATGGTATTTGAGCGGACTCTCACCTGTTGGTTTAAATTCGGCATCGTCGGGTAGCGTGACAGGAAGATCTTCATAGGGAACCGGCACTGCTCCACAATCAAAGCAATGCACAAACGGAATAGGAGTCCCCCACATCCTCTGCCGGCTGACCAGCCAGTCATGAAGACGGAAATTGACTTTCCGTTCCCCTATACCTTGCACCTCCATGAATTCAGCTACTTTTTCAAATCCAAGTGGCCATTCCAAGCCATTAAATTCTCCACTATTAACCGTGATCGTACCTTCTTTGCTGACAAAGGCTTCGCTTATTTGCTCGCCGGTTGGAACGGCCTTGCTAGTGTCTTTCGGTCGAATGACCACTGTGACAGGGAGATGGTATTTGCGTGCAAATTCAAGATCACGCTGATCATGGGCAGGAACTGCCATAATGGCTCCCGTCCCATAGGTTGCGAGCACATAATCGGCAACCCAAATTGGGATTCGCTGATGGTTTAACGGATTGATGGTATAGGTACCCGTAAAAACTCCGTCTTTTTCTTTTCCTTCTGCAGTACGTTCAATTTCCGATTTTCGAACAGCCATTTCCTTGTAGTCCCGCATTGCTTGACTCTGTTCTTCCGTCGTAATGAATTCAATTAACGGATGCTCTGGCGCAAGCACACAAAATGTCATGCCAAAAACTGTATCTGGCCGGGTCGTAAAGACACGAATAGCCTGTCCATCTTGTCCAGGAACTTGGAGGCTGAATTCAACACCTTCACTTTTGCCAATCCACTTGGTCTGCATAAGTTTAACCGGTTCCGGCCACTCCATCTCCTCAAAATTCAAGAGTTCTTCGCTATATTGGGTGATTTTCAGTTTCCATTGATTGAGTTCCCTTTTGACAACAGGATTTTCACAACGTTCACAAAGGCGTTGCTCCCCGATTACCTGTTCCCTAGCAAGGGTTGTATTACAAGTCGTACAAAAATCCACTGGTGCATATTCCCGATAAGCCAACCCGTTTTCATAAAATTTGAGAAAGAACCATTGATTCCATTTGTAATAGTCAGGATCACAAGAGGCCACTTCATGCTCCCAGACAAACATAGCCCCCATGGAACGAAGTTGCTCGCGCATGCGTTCCATATTCTTATAAGTCCACTCTTTTGGATGAATATTGTGCTTAATTGCCGCATTTTCTGCAGGTAATCCAAATGCATCAAAACCCATTGGAAAAAATACATTATAGCCTTCCATACGCTTGTATCGAGCTATCCCATCAGAAGGAGTCATGACATACCAGTGCCCTATGTGTAAGTCCCCTGAGGGATAAGGCAACATGGTCAGCATGTAGAATTTTGGATTGGAAGTAAACGGTGTTGTCCGATAAAGCCCGTCTTCCTCCCATTTTTTCTGCCACTTCCTCTCAATCTCGCTAGGATGGTATGTACTCATATCGCAAAATTGGACTCAAATGAAAGTAAGTGTATTTCCATAAAACCTGTAAGTATCCTATAAAACGAGTGAACTTTCAAGTAAAATAATTAAGATGTTTCAACATGCAATTTCGCGACCCAGAAAACTCAAGGCAATTGATTCAAGTGCCTGGTGTGAAAAAAAGTAATTGAATCAACAGAAAAAAGTTGGAAATTAAAAAAACCGATTTTCAGCAAAAACTAGACAAGGTTTATGGAAACAAAAGAGGGTTGATCCGAGTGGTGCCGAGAGCCGGAATCGAACCGGCACGGGGTTGCCCCCACTGGATTTTGAATCCAGCGCGTCTACCAATTTCACCACCTCGGCAACCGCGAGGATTGTTATTATCGATTCTTCTATATTAAAGATTTCCGGCACCGTCCGACTCTCCCACCGCGGTTTCCCTGGCAGTACCATAGGCGCAAAGGGACTTGACTTCTGTGTTCGGGAAGGGTACAGGTATATCCCCCTTGCCATAAGCACCGGAAAGCAATTAGTTGCCCACCCTGAAAGTGGTGAAGGTTTTATCAAAGAATATTTGGTTTTTCAAAGTCAAATCACACGGTCAATTAGTACCAGTCAGCTTCAGACATTACTGCCAGTCCACCTCTGGCCTATCAAACAGATCGTCTTTCTGAGACCTTCAGGGGCCTGAGCCCGGGAAATCAATCTTGGGAGGGGCTTCCCGCTTAGATGCTTTCAGCGGTTATCCCTGCCGAACTTAGCTACCCGGCGTTGCCCCTGGCGGGACAACCGGATCACCAGAGGTTCGTCCACTCCGGTCCTCTCGTACTAAGAGCAGCTTCCCTCAAATTTCCAGCGCCTACAGCAGATAGGGACCGAACTGTCTCACGACGTTCTGAACCCAGCTCGCGTACCGCTTTAAATGGCGAACAGCCATACCCTTGGGACCTTCTTCAGCCCCAGGATGCGATGAGCCGACATCGAGGTGCCAAACCGCGCCGTCGATATGAACTCTTGGGCGCGATTAGCCTGTTATCCCCGGAGTACCTTTTGTCCGTTGAGCGATGGCCCTTCCATACAGAACCACCGGATCACTAAGACCGACTTTCGTCCCTGTTTGAGCTGTCGCTCTCACAGTCAGGCTCCCTTATGCCTTTACACTCTACGGCCGGTTTCCAATCGGCCTGAGGGAACCATGGCGCGCCTCCGTTACTCTTTGGGAGGCGACCGCCCCAGTCAAACTACCCACCAGACAATGTCCCTGACCCAGATTCACGGGCCTAGGTTAGAATCCCAAATCAATCAGGGTGGTATTTCAAGGACGACTCCCAAGAAGCTAGCGCTTCTCTTTCTAAGTCTCCCACCTATCCTACACAGATTCACCCAGAATTCATTGTCAAGTTATAGTCAAGGTTCACGGGGTCTTTCCGTCTTGCTGCAGGTTAATCGTATCTTCACGACTATTGCAATTTCACTAAGAACCACGCTGAGACAGCGCCCAGATCGTTACGCCATTCGTGCAGGTCGGAACTTACCCGACAAGGAATTTCGCTACCTTAGGACCGTTATAGTTACGGCCGCCGTTTACCGGGGCTTCAATTGAGAGCTTCGCTCGCGCTGACTCCTCCTTTTAACCTTCCGGCACCGGGCAGGCGTCACACCCTATACATCCTGTTACCAGTTAGCAGAGTGCTATGTTTTTGATAAACAGTCGCCTGGGCCAATTCGCTGCAGCCTCCTTCAACTCCACGGGCAAGCCGCTTCACCTAACGGAGGCAATCCTTTTTCCGAAGTTACGGATTCATTTTGCAGAGTTCCTTAGCATGGTTTCACTTAAGCGCCTTGGTATGCTCTACCTACCCACCTGTGTCGGTTTGGGGTACGGATTGCTTGAACTAAACTTAGAAGCTTTTCTTGGCAGTGTGGACTCGATCACTTTGCGAGGTCTAGCCTCTCGTCATCAGTTCTCGGCTTAGAAGACCCGGATTTGCCTAAGCCTTCAGCCTACCACTTTAAACCAGGACAACCATCACCTGGCTGACCTATCCTCCTGCGTCCCTCCATCGCACATTCACGCAAGTACAGGAATATTAACCTGTTTGCCATCGACTACGCCTTTCGGCCTGATCTTAGGAACCGACTAACCCCGGGCTGATTAACATGGCCCGGGAAACCTTGGGTTTACGGCGTGTGGGTTTCTCGCCCACATTTTCGTTACTCATGCCAACATCTTCACTTCTTTGCTCTCCACTATCCTTCACAGTCTAACTTCACTGAACAAAGAACGCTCCCCTACCATCTTTGAAAACAAAGATTCCTAGTTTCGGTGATGAGTTTCAGCCCCGTTGAATTTTCGGCGCAGATTCACTTGACCAGTGAGCTATTACGCTTTCTTTAAAGGGTAGCTGCTTCTAAGCTAACCTCCTGGTTGTCTTCGCGCTTCCACAGCCTTTTCCACTTAACTCATACTGGGGGACCTTAACTGAGGATCTGGGCTGTTTCCCTTTCGACGACGGAACTTAGCTCCCGCCGTCTGACTCCCCTGCTTCAACTTGTCGGCATTCGGAGTTTGATTGGGTTTGGTACCCTGGTGAGGGCCCTAGTCCATTCAGTGCTCTACCTCCGACAGTTAAACAGAAGGCTATACCTAAATATATTTCGGGGAGAACCAGCTATTTCCGGGTTTGATTAGCCTTTCACTCCGATCCCTACCTCATCCAAGGACTTTTTAAGGCCCACTGGTTCGGTCCTCCACTCAGTCTTACCTAAGCTTCAACCTGGACAGGGATAGATCACCCGGTTTCGGGTCTAAAGCCTGCAACTGATCGCCCTTATCAGACTCGCTTTCGCTACGGCTCCACTTTTAAGCTTAACCTGGCTACAAACCTTAACTCGTTGGCTCATTATGCAAAAGGCACGCGGTAGCACCGGGCAAGCCCGTGGTGCGTCCACTGCTTTTAAACGCAGGGTTTCAGGAACTATTTCACCCCTCTGTTCGAGGTACTTTTCACCTTTCCCTCACGGTACTGGTTCACTATCGGTCTCTGGGGAATATTTAGCCTTGGATGATGGTCCACCCGGATTCAGACAGGATTTCTCGTGTCCCGCCTTACTCAGGAACATTCTCGGGGCTTTTGTGTTTTCGAGTACAGGGCTCTTACCTGCTATGGCGCTTTATTCCAAAAACTTCCTCTAACACAGCCGCTCCCTTCATTGAATGCCCTACAACTCCGCCTGGCGCACCAGGCGGTTTGGGCTGATCCCCTTTCGCTCGCCGCTACTGAGGGAATCTCGTTTGATTTCTTCTCCTCTGGGTACTAAGATGTTTCAGTTCCCCAGGTTCGCCTCGGCTTGCTATTTATTTACAAACCGATAACGGCCTTCTAAAGACCGTCAGGTTGCCCCATTCGGAGATCTCCGGATCACAGGTTGCTTGCGCCTCCCCGAAGCTTATCGCAGCTTACCACGTCCTTCTTCGCTTCCCAGAGCCTAGGCATTCACCCTACGCTCTTAATTCTTTGACTTCTCTTGAAACCAAATTTCTCTTGAAGATAAAACCTTCACCTCTACCCGGGTGAAAGTTTAAACAATTTTCTGATTCCATTTTCTAAGAACAACTAAAAACCTTTAGACTGGAGACACAAAAACAGAATTGCTTCTATTTTTCCACCAACATACCAAAAGGTAAATAATCTTACGACAAGGGGTCAGACGAAAAAAACAAGAAGGGCATCGACCTTATCTCTTGGAATAAATTCAAGAAATTTCCTTAGAAAGGAGGTGATCCAGCCGCAGGTTCTCCTACGGCTACCTTGTTACGACTTCACCCCAGTCATCAACAGGAGCTTGGACGTCTGCTTCCCAAAAGGGTTGGCTCAACGTCTTCTGCCCATATCAACTCCCATGGTGTGACGGGCGGTGTGTACAAGGCCCGGGAACGTATTCACCGTGGCGTGCTGATCCACGATTACTAGCGATTCCACCTTCATGCAGTCGAGTTGCAGACTGCAATCCGAACTGAGAGAGTTTTTTTGAGATTGGCTCCACGTCACCGCTTTGCTGCTCTTTGTCACTCCCATTGTAACACGTGTGTAGCCCTGGACATAAAGGCCATGAGGACTTGACGTCATCCCCACCTTCCTCCGGCTTGTCACCGGCAGTCTCCTTAGAGTGCCCAGCATAACCTGATGGCAACTAAGGACAAGGGTTGCGCTCGTTGCGGGACTTAACCCAACATCTCACGACACGAGCTGACGACAGCCATGCAGCACCTGTCACCGTGTCCTCGAAAGGAATATCTTGTCTCCAAGATGAGCACGGGATGTCAAACCCAGGTAAGGTTCTTCGCGTTGCGTCGAATTAAACCACATGTTCCACCGCTTGTGCGGGCCCCCGTCAATTCCTTTGAGTTTTAGTCTTGCGACCGTACTCCCCAGGCGGGATACTTAATGCGTTAGCTGCGACACCCAAGGGGTCGATTCCCCAGACATCTAGTATCCATCGTTTACAGCGTGGACTACCAGGGTATCTAATCCTGTTTGCTCCCCACGCTTTCGCGCCTCAGCGTCAGATTGGCCCCAGTCAGCCGCTTTCGCCACCGGTGTTCCTCCTGATATCTACGCATTTCACCGCTACACCAGGAATTCCGCTAACCTCTGACCATCTCAAGAACGGCAGTTCTAAAAGACCCTCCGGGGTTGAGCCCCGGGATTTCACCTCTAGCTGACCGTCCCGCCTACACGCCCTTTACGCCCAGTAATTCCGAACAACGCTTGCACCCTACGTATCACCGCGGCTGCTGGCACGTAGTTAGCCGGTGCTTGTTCCTGAGGTACCGTCATCATCTTCCCTCAGATAAAGAGCTTTACGACCCGAAGGCCTTCTTCACTCACGCGACATTGCTGCGTCAGGCTTTCGCCCATTGCGCAATATTCCCCACTGCTGCCTCCCGTAGGAGTCTGGCCCGTGTCTCAGTGCCAGTGTGGCGGATCATCCTCTCAGACCCGCTATCCATCGTTGCCTTGGTAGGCCGTTACCCTACCAACTAACTAATGGAACGCAGACCCATCCCAAAGCAATAAATCTTTTAATTTTCAACCACTCGATTGAAAGTATTATCCGGTATTAGCCCCCCTTTCAAGAGGTTATCCCAGACTTCAGGGTAGGTTATCTACGCGTTACTCACCCGTTCGCCACTTTACTCAGATCCCGAAAGATCTTTTCTCGTTCGACTTGCATGTGTTAAGCATGCCGCCAGTGTTCGTTCTGAGCCAGGATCAAACTCTCAAATTTTAAAGTTTGATATGACTTGCTGATATAATTCAGCATAATATTGAATGGTTCCACAAATTGCATCTGAAGAACCATTGGCCCGTTCTTGTAATTTTCTTCCGATTCCCTTGTCTAAGATCAACATGATTTGATTGCGTTTTAACGCAAAAGAGACATTATATAGAAAAAAAACCTTTTGTCAAACTTTTTTTTTACCTATGTGGAGCGTTGCTGGAAAAGAATCAAATTTTCAAATGAATCCGCAAGACCCCACCGCCCATGAGCAGAAGTATATCAAGTCCTTTTGCGCCTTCAAATTGAGATTTGTCTCTGGCTTTGCGGCGTTGATAGAGGCGCATCACTGAGTCAATTCCTTGCTGCAATAAACACCAATAATCGGCATAGCCGCAAAACCCTCAGTCTGCCAGGATCACATCACCGCGTTTGAGGATTGGCCACAATTGGCGCCATGAGTTTCTTTCATGGCTGATGTCAATGATATACTTTAGACGATTAATTTTATCATATTCATGAGATACTTTTTAAAATCTCAAATTCGAAGGAGCCTCTCATGATTAAAGTATCGTTTACTGAAGAAATCATTCGTAAGCTGGATTATGAACGCTATCATTATCCTCATCCTCAGATTCAAAGAAGGATGGAAACGCTTTACCTGAAGAGTCGATGTTTATCTCACAGTGAAATATACCGTTTGTACCATATCACAGAGAAAACCTTAAGTACCTGGTTAAAAAGGGTGTGTTCCACTGAATCTATCTTGAATCAGGCCTAACTGATTGAAAGGACTTGACAAACTGACTTTCCTGCTTATCTCCTATTAGGGTGACTGCAACCGCCACCCGAAAAAAGAGGCAGAGATGGCACTATTTGTCACCGTCCCGATTCGCACCGAATTCATTGAATCCAATGCCGACTGTGCCCTCAGTGGGGCTTATGAAAACGGGGTTCTGGTGATCACAATCGATACCCGTGGTCAAAATGTCCATCAGCGCTTGGGGCTGGGCAGCAAGACGCGGCTCCATTGGGGGGCCGAGCATAGGTTCGAGGTCCAAGAGTTGAGTGGATTGACTTGGCCGATTCGTTACCGCGTGATCACCCGTGATGGCTACTACCTCCAGAAGAGCCAGCGGGTGCATTTCACGACGAGCGCTCGGGGTCCGGATGCCCATCGCGGGCTCTCGGAGGTGGTGATGCGCGCCGCGGCCTTGTTGGTCGTCATTGCCGGCGTGGGGTATCGGCGGACAGCTTGGCTGTTGCACCAGCTTTTCCATATCGAGACCTCGAAATCGGCACTGCATCGCTGGGTCGAAGAGATGGCCTGCCAGTTGCCCTCTCGCCAGGAGATGATCTAAGTTCTCGATCAGGACCAGCCGATCACCGAGGCTCATTTCGATGAAATCTTTCCCCGGGGTACCTCGCGCCGTGTCCTGGTCCTCAAAGATGAGCATGGCCGCCTGCTGGCCACCCAAGAGGTTGATAAGCGCAACGAGCAGACCGTGATCCGGTTCTTGCAACAGATGAAGGACTTGGGTCTGAACCTGAAGACCTTCTACATCGATGGTTGCAAAGCCTACTACAACGCCATTCGCACAGTCTTCGGATCTCAGGTGGCGATCCAGTATGACTACTTTCACATTCTGCGGAACGTCTGGCGACATCTGGGAAAGTGGGATGTGGCGCGGCGGCGGCGGATCAAAAACCGGAGCGAGAAAGTGACCACGTCATGGTACAAGAAGAAACTCGAGACCTTGGCCCAGAGCCTGTGGGAGAACCGCTACCTGCTGTTCAAAGCCGAAAAGCGAATGAGCCCCGAAGAAAAGCAGCGCTTGATCGAGATCGTCGAGGTCGATGAGCAGATCGGTCGCTTGCGCGCCTTCTTGGGTGGTGTCCGGAACATCTTCGAAGACAGTCAGGACGAAGAGCAAGCCCGCGCGGCGCTGGACACCTTGAAACAGATGCCGCGGGATCAACGCCATTCGAAGCCCTTTGAGAAAGTCCTCCGGTTCTTGGAGTCCCATTTCGAATGGATGACCGAGTACTTGCGAAAGGACGGGGTCCGGCGCAATTCTCTGGCCGAAAGCGGCATACGAGTTCTGCGACGACTGGAAATCGAACACGACGGCTTTCGCTCCGAGAAGGGTCGGGACAATTGTCTGCGGATCTATCAGGCCGTGAAGTATCTCGGCTGGACTGTACATCAATTGCCCCCTCCAAGGGCTCATCCCACGTAGATTAAGTGGGACACACTCTGAAAAAAGATTCCCGGGGAGGATCCATCGCTTTCAAGTCCTCCCACGATATTGTTCAATTGAACGGGCGGGAACCCTCCCACGATATTGTTCAATTGAACGGGCGGGAACCCTCCCACGATATTGTTCAATTGAACGGGCGGGAACCCTCCCGCGCCTATTTTGAATCGATCGGGTGGGAATCCTCTCCTTCTTTAAAACAACAAGGCATGATTTTAGCACTACTACGCAGCCTCAAGCCCCAAATGAAAAAAAAGCAGGATTCGTAAAAAAAATTAAAAAATCAATAAATCAGGGAGATCTGCTCCTTTATGATATGGATAAAGTAAAAGGAGCTATTGGGGAACAAATACGGAAGATTAAAAAATTCCTTAAGCAAGTCAGAATCAGCAGGATTGCGCAACAATGGAGCTCAGCTATCTCCTTTTGAAAAAAATGGAAATTTAGTAGACAAGCAATATTTTTACCAAACGGCCGCTTAGGATTGGTGCTAAAACAAGTAAGAAATGGATAGGTCGAGTTGATTCCGGTAAGGATTGAGGGCGAATTCGCTGAAGGCGGGTCCTTGGAAAGTAGTCCATTCCAAAGAAAGGGTCCAGTGGGCGCCGCGGAACAGGCTCAATCTTTCATGAAAGAGGAAACCGGAGTCGTCGGCATTGAACAATACGACGCTTTCTGATTCGTAGTCACTGGCAAATCGATCGCTGAACAAACGCAGAAAAATGTAATTCTGTCGAAAAGGCGCGTGTTTCAGCAGGAATCGCGTTTGGGATAAAAATCCCGAAAAAGGATCGCGTTTTGTTGAAATTAAAGAGTTTCCCCTTCGAGCTTCGCGCGCCGTTTGAATCCCCTGACGAATGCGTCTCCATTCTTGTCGGGTATAACCCGGTTCATGGTAGAGCCATTCACCGGCGAGGTTGAAGCCATTGCTGAAAGTGAATTGGGCTCCCAGTAAAAACCGGGAGAACAGGCGGTCTTTGCCGGCATTATCATACTGGTAAATAAAACGGGATGGATTCCCCAGGGTACTTTCCTCAGTTAGTGGCGGCGTAGCCATCAGAACGATGGGACGACCACGTCCTCGTTGCAGCGCATATTCCCCGTGGATTTCCAGGGATTCCCCCAGCACCGTGGTCCAGGCAAGGCCGCTTAACGCGGGCAGAGTTTGCGGCTCAAGAGGGCTTCCCCTGAGATAATCCTGCAAACTTTTCCCTTCAATACCTCCCTGCGCATGAATCCAGGAAAGATCCAGATCACCAATAGTATGATCCCACTTGAAGGCAACCCGTCTTTTGTTTTTGGAATCCGGGATCACGAAAGCTTGCTCCGCGGTGTTTTCGTCGGCAACGCCTGCCAGAATGATGCTGAATGTGGTTCTTTCCCCTAAAATTTCCAACTTCAACAGTGTCACTCCGGGACGATTTCCCTGTAGATCCGAAGTATTTTTGGGTGGAAGGAGGACGTTGACCGGATTGAACGCATAGCCTGTTCCCCATTCTTCCAAGACTTTACCGATGTCCAAAAAAACGAGCGGATTGAGTTCATAGTGAATGGCTCCTTCGATCAAGCGAAATCGGTGGAAGAATAGCCTCTCTGTTTCCTGAAAATTTGCTTCTCCGCGGAAATTGTAACGCAAGCGAGGATGCCATTCCCCCCGGACTTCGCCAACCATTGATGCGCTGGCATGCCATGGGGGCAGCGCTATTTCCGGTGTTCGTAACCAATAATTTTTTCTCTGCGTATTTTGTTGCAATTCGACCTGCCATTCTCCACTAAAGTCCCAAAATTCCAAACTATGGGCAGGCATACAAAAGATTAGCCAGCACACAGTGAAGCAACAAAACCTCGTGGCAAGCGAAACCTTCATTTCAAGCGTTTCAGATATGTTTTTTGAAACATGGCAGGGGAAAGATTGACGGGTTCCCAATCGCTATAGGCCATGAAAGTTCGATGCCCTTCTTTGAGCGGATTGAGAATCAACAGTCGAGCCAGCTTCGGTCCATCAGGGGTTTCCATGAATTTCTGATATAGAACCACTTTCAAGAGTTTTCCGGAGATTGCATAATGTTCACTCTTGAGGGGACGGTGGTCTTTCTGGGAAACCCAATATCTCAAGCGGGCATAAGTCACTTTGCGATCCACTGCTTTCAGATCCAACACGTAAGAGGGCTCTCCGTCGATGGAGCCCCTGCCTATTATTTCAGCCTGATAGTCAGTAGAAAACTGCGTCCCTGCCACGTCGCCGTTGGACGCATCTCCGAGGAGACGCTGGAGGGGAGCGATCCGAATCAACTTTCTGGTTTTGGGTATATGAAACCAGAGTGCGCGGTCCTTGAAAAGCATGGCTTTTCCTTTGTCGCGGGCAGGGGCGTCAAACCTGACCAAGCTGGCAGCTTCCCGGACAAAAACGGACATGCGATTGGTGCGCTTTGCTTCGCCGGGAATGATGCTGGTCACTTCCAGTTTAAATTTGAAACCTTGCCCGGGAAATCCACGGAAACGATCGGCATCCCGGATCAGTTGTTGACTACCCGGCCCTACGGCTAAAGCAAAATGCGGAATCCATAACAACAATACAAAGAGCAGAGAACCGAAGTGGAGAAAAAGATGGTTACTGATTGCTGATGTCCTCATGATCGCCTTTCTCATAATCACGCAAATCGCAGGGCGTCCGCGATTTTCAATCGAGCCGCTCTCAGTGCGGGATAAATGCTGGATAGCAACGCAGCGCCAACTGCCAATAAAAAGCTGATTGCCAGGACGGATGGAACGATGCGGATTATGATGGGGAAACCCATGGAGGAACCAGGAGGCGGAGGCATCATGAATTGTCCCGCAGTGATGAGTTCCGCAAACACAATCCCCAGCAAAATTCCCACGATCCCCCCGAGAATGCCAAGCAGCATTCCTTCCAGGAGAAAAAGCAGGATTACGCCTTTCTTTTGGGTGCCTAGAGCGCGAATGGTTCCGATTTCCGGGGTGCGTTCCATCACGGTCATCATCATGGTGTTGGCAATTCCCAAAAAGACAATGACCATCACGATTACCTGGAGAAATCCAAACAATCCGTCATACAATTTCACCACCGCGTGGTAAAAAGTGGCAAGTTCGCTCCAGGTTTTGATTTCAACCTCCAATTCCTTTTGTTGAAACTCGGTGACAAGTCGTTTGGCAACGGCACTGGTGCGTGCGGTTTCATCAAGCAGGACGACGACGTTCGTCACTCCTTCGTTGTCCAAGAGAAACTGGGTGTGGCGCAGATTCATGCGCATGGCGCGTTCATCGTACTCCTTGGAAAAGGATTCGAAGATTCCGGTAACAATCACGTCAACCGCATTAATGGCTCCATCGCCGGTGGAGCCGAGCAGGGTGAGGACGTCTCCGGGACTGGCATGCATGGAGGCGGCCAGTCCTTTTCCCATGAGAACATTATCCAAGTCGTCTTCAAAAAGTGTTTCACCTTCGATAAGCGTCAATCCCTCGCTCATTTCGGCTTCTTTTTCTGCTTCTCCCCCAATGCCGATCACGGCAATGGACGTCTTGCCATTGCTCAATAGTCCGGAAAACTCCAGACGTGTGGTGATGATTCGTACTCCCCGGATTTCTTTAAGGATGATTTTTATTTTTTGCACGGTTCGAGGGGTGAGCAAGAATTTTTCGGGATCCGAAGCGTGGTGTTCCTGATAGCCTGCCTTGAAGATTTGAATGTGACCCAGCCGGGAATTGATAGTGGTTTCCCGCAGTCCCTCGTAGTTGGCTTGAATGAATCCGCCGAATAAAATAAGGGCGACGCATCCACAGACAATAGCAGTCATGGTCAATCCCGTACGCCGTTTGTTACGGAGTATGTTGCGCATGGCAATTTTGGATAGAAGAGTCACAGGGCACTCCGGATTCTAGAGACTTTGACGAATTATTTTGGTTTCTTTGCGAATTTCACTGTTCTTTTGTTCAGCCTGTTCCAAATAAGCCAAGACCTGCCGTAGGTAAGGGCTATCCGGATTTTTTCCCGCTTCTTTGAATTTCCAGAAATAGGCGGAAGCCAAAGCGAGATAAACCTCTGCCATCAGTTCTTCCGGCAGTGAGTCGAGCTTTTCGGGGGATTGGGAAATGAAATATTGTTCATCCTCAAATACCAGATTAAAATCGCTGAATCGCCCTTCTAGGGCAGTGAGAGTATTGATGCGGACCAGGCGTACAACGGGATCGTCCGGAGCCAGGGCAACGGCTTCATTGAGAGCGACCACCCCCTCCTTAAGGGCAAGGATTTTACATATCCCCCAGCACCAGGGGAGGGCGGCTCCCGCCCGTTTTGCCTGGTTGGTTCCCCACCAGGTCAAGACGATTCCTCCTTGCGAGTCCATGGCTCTGGCTTTCGTGAATTGATGATCCGCCGCTTCCAGATGGTTGTGGAAAAAATAAATTTGTCCCAGGCGCAACCGGCTTACCACATCTTCAGGATCGTCTTGAATTTCCTGCTGTAACTGGACTATTTCCACGCTGTTTTCGGCAGTCATAGGAATTTGCGGAAAATCTTGCGGGGCGGCTCCGAAAATCCAGGCCATGGCAAATCCTATGACATAACTCAATAAAATTGTTTCCATCATTCTTCTCCGATTGAAGATTGCATTCAAATTTTTTTCCGGGCTTGCAGTGCTTCAGGAGAATCCGGCGCCAAGCGGATGACTTGTTTCCAATGAGCAGCCGCTTTTTCGAAGGCTTCATTCAGTTCATTTGCTTGGCCCAGATTGAAATGGAGTCGCGCTTTGAATTCTACAGAAGAATTTTTTGTTAATTTCAAAATGTGGTTGAAATCCTGTACAGCAATGCGCGCACGATTAAAAATTTTCGGCAAATTCAGGGAGTTTCTGCCCCTCAATATACGCACTTCGATATTGTCAGGGTAATCTCTAACCACTTTATCCAAGAGACGTGTTCCCCGATTAACAAATTTCATTTTTTGCAAACCTCCCTCCACGGTAATGGCCATCATAGTAGTGATGCTTCCCAAGTAGGCTTTTGTGATTGCGTGGGTTTTGTCTTTGGCGTACGCTTTTTTCAGCAGGGAGTGAGACTCTTGAATAAATTGAATATTGTCCGGCCCCTCCACGGCCTTCATATGGTAGATAATGCCCAGTGCGCGCGAAGCCTGCACAGAGGTCTGACCGGAATTCAACTGGGACAGAAATTTTTGTTCCAGTCGATCTCGCTCAGCCCCCGGAGTCGTCAACGTCGTCAATTCCATGGCATGCGGGAGAGCAACGAAGAAAAGCAAGTTGCTCCAGAAAAAAAAGACTTTTTTCATCTTATCTCCTTTTCTATTTTTTCTTGATTTCTTTCGCCACTACCCCGTCTTTCAGACTCACCAATCGATGGGCATGACGCATGATCAGGGAATCGTGGGTGGCAAAGATAAAAGTAACGCCGTCCTCCGCATTGATCCGTAACATCAGATGAATGATTTCCTGCGAGGTTTTCGAGTCCAGATTAGCCGTTGGTTCGTCGGCCAGGATAAGAGAAGGTTTTCCCACGAGAGCCCGTGCGATAGCGACGCGTTGTTGCTGTCCTCCGGAAAGTTCATTGGGACGGTGTCTGGCAAAATCCTGCAAACCCACGTGCCACAAAGCTTCCGACGCCCGTTCTCTGGCATGGGACGTTCGCGCCAGAAGGAGGGGGTATTCAACGTTCTCCAGAGTAGTGAGTACGGGAATAAGGTTGAATGATTGAAAAATGAACCCCAGCTGCTGCACCCGCAGTCTCGACAATTCGTCGTCTCCCAGATTTCCCAGATTCCTGTCTGCGATTTCAACCGTTCCCCGGTCCGGCAGGTCGAGGGCGCCGATGAGGTTCAATAACGTCGATTTGCCACTTCCGCTTGGACCACCGATAGCCAGAAACTCTCCGACCCCAACTTCCAGGGAAACCCCCCGTAGTGCCATGACTCGGGTCTTTCCCAGAGGATAGCCTTTGTGTACGTTATTCAATTTGACGACGGCCATGTTCGCTACTCCGTGATAAAGTTTTTGAAAAAATTTACCGAGAAATTCGATACCGTCATCACCCTAACGACGGAAGAAATAGCTGACAAGAGAAATGTCACGAGTGGTCGGACCCTGTCGTCAATGGGCAATCCCCATGAAGCGGATAAAACTTGTCTTGAATGGGTAGAAGGGCAGGAAAATAATTGATATTAAAACATTTTTCTTGATTTCATGAATGGGCAGAGTCGAATATCCATTGGAAACTCCGAAAAAAGTTGATATGTTTTTTCAACTAAAAACACCAAATCCTCAGAAAATTTTATGGCAATCATCAACGCATTTCGTGAGTACTGGGACACTCCCATACTTGTTTACGATTTTCAGAAACGCTTGCGCCTCAATTTCAAAGTCACCCTGCTGATTGGGGTGGTCCTCATGGTAGTCCTGCAGTTCAATCCCAGCTTCTCTTTTTCCTTCAGTATCTTTTATTCCTGGGGAATCGTTGCCGCGAGTTTTGGAGGGAGCCAGTGGCTTTTAGGTGAAGTCTCAATTTTTTTCATCTCCAGGGGAAAGCGGTATTCAGGAAAAAGGAAGATAGGACAGCAATGGCCCTTAACATTCGTCAATTTTCTGGCGGGATATGGGGTGTTCATCATGGTGAGCGGCATGCTGGTCCCGCAGGTTTACCCCGAATATGCAAAGGTCAATGAGGAAATCGGAACATGGGGGCTTTTTTTGAAAATCCTGCCACTGTGGTTTTTTATCGCCTTTGTCGTGTTTCAGATGGAAATCAAGAAGAATCTGGCAGGTAGCCTGGAGCAGGCCAGGCAGATCAACCGGCTTCTGGAGCAAAGAAACAGTGAATTTGCAACTGCGACGCTTGGGAGAAGTAAATCTATATCTTCTCAACAAGCATCTCGATCTTTTTCAACCTCCGAGTCGGAACCTCAATCGTTCAGGATTCCGGGAAGCAATGGGGCGGACACCCTGGAGCCGGGAGCTATCAGCCACATTAGTGTAGAAGAGCATTATTCCCGCATATTTGTAAAAACGGACCAGGCTTTGGAAGAGATCGAAGTGCGTATTTCCCTTAAAGAGGCGCTCAGACAATTGCCTGCGAGTACTTTTATACAGATTCATCGCTCCCATGTGATCAACTTGGCCCATGTTTCTCATCTCGAACAATCGGCCAGGTCTTACCGGATTTTTATGGGAGATCAGGTAGACGCTCTCCCTATGAGCCGACACCGGGTACCCAAAGTGCTGCCGATCTTACAAGAATTTCTGAATAAAGAGGGATAATGGAACTCCGGGAAAAGATAAAACTGCAATGGGGATCATTCAAGGCCAGTCGCGAGGCGGCGTATCGCCGATTCTGCAATTTCTCGATAATGCCAGCTGAGGATTTTTTCAATCGTGCCATCTATTGCTGCCGCTGACATTCCCAGGCAATTGCGTTCCAGCTGCCAGCACGCGCGATCAAAGTCGACAAGTCGCTCCACGCTCACCATCTTCCGTCGACCGAGCGCTTCCGTATCGTATCGATCAAAGAACGTGTAATAATTCTGGTCGGATTGGGTAAAGGGGGAGGCATAGAGGATGAGACCCAGCACTGAATTTTAGGGGGTATCCGGAGTCTTCCAATCCGAACCGCCTGCCAGATAAGCGCCCCGTAGTAAACAGGGATCGAAGGGTTTGATGTGAATTTTTCGTTTGGGTGAGCCTGCATAACCGTCCTGCGCATTTCAATGGTATAAATACCAGGGCTTTGGTTTGTGCTTCTTCACGCGTTCTGGTACTAAAAAAGGGGCCCTGTGCCAGAGCTTTGGCTTGTCCTTCTTCATGGGTTCTGGTGCTAAAAACGGTACCCTGGTTGTGTGAGAAATGCTTCTTCCTCTGGGGTGTTGGGACGTGCCAGGATTTCGTTGCGATGAGGAAAGCGGTCGAAGCGCTCAATGATTTCACAATGACGATGCGCCGCATCCAACGATGCTTTCATGATCTCCTTCAAGTTCAGGGGTGCCGTTTCCAGCAAGTTTTCAAAAAGTCGGATACTTTGTTTCTGGTGTGCCAACTTTTCTGAATGCATCTGCGGCATGTAAAGAAAGATGCGCTCGATTGGTCGCAGGGCAGCATCCACTCCAGTCTCCACCGCTTTCAGGGACAATGCCAACGCCTGTGGATCCTGAGCAAATGCCTTGGGAGAGTTGCGGTAGATATTTCTGGAGAATTGATCCAGGAGGATGATCAAAGCCAGAATGCCTCTGGGAGAAGTTTTCCAGGTTTCCGTGTCGCCTTGGGCTACTTTGAGGAGTTCGGCTTCGAACCGGCTGCACGCCTGATCGATTTCATCATTTTTATTGAACCAAATTCGATGTTTGGCCTCAGATATTTGATCGTCTGTCTGCAAATCACCAAACCAGAAATGGAGGATATCTTCGACGAGTTGCATAGGATTTTTTTGTGATTGAGGATAATACAGGGTCTTTATTTTTCTGAAACAGCGATTGGTTCAAGTGCTTATCTTTTTCAGAAAATCAGCCAGGGCTGCGCCAATTTCAGCGGGCGAATCTTCCTGAATGAAGTGCAACCCTTTGACCGTTATTTCTTTTTGATTTGGCCAGAGTCGACAAAATTCACGTTGCTGACCCACCAGAATCATTCCCGGGTGCGCATTGATGAATAATTTGGGAACTTGGCAGCAAGACAACCATTTGCCGTAATCCGTAACAATGGCCGCGACGTCTTCAGGTTTTTTTGCAATGGGGATTTGACGGGGCCAAGTCAAAGTAGGACGGCGACTTTCTCCCGCTTGCAGATAGGGACGACGGTAGACCACCATTTCCGTTTCAGTGAGTTCACGCATCACCGAACGGGGGAGCACTTTCTCCACAAAAAAATTTTTTCTAAAATCATACTCTCCCCCCCCGGGGAACGAAATCCCTGGAATACATTGCGGGCCACTTCCGGCCAGTCCTCCCATTCAAGGGGATAAACGAGCGATTCCATATAAACCAGGCCCTTGACCTGCTCACGATGACGATTGGCCCAGTCAAAGCCGAGAGCAGAGCCCCAATCGTGGACCACGAAAGTGACGTTTTCGTTTACTTCCAGATAGGCGAGCAAGGTATCGAGGTATCGCCGGTGTTCCCTCAACGTATAAGAAGACGGTCCGCTGTTTGCCAGTTTTTGCGAGTCGCCCATGCCAATCAGGTCCGGAGCAATGCAGTGCCCGAGGTTCAGGGCAAACGGGATGACGTTACGCCAGAGATAGGAAGAGGTCGGATTGCCATGCAGGAAAACAATGGGGTCCCCGCTCCCCTCCTCCACATAGCTTATTTGAGAACCGAGAATCGATGCTTGTTTTTTGGAAAAACGTTCTTCGCTGGAAATCATAGGAACTCCATAAAACCAGTTTAATCCACGGCGGATCGGGCATTCAGAAAGTCGACCATTTGCTTGATGCCGCGAAGCGTTAATTCTTCCATATGAAAGAGTTCCCGAATTTTGTCCAAAGTCCGGACACCGTAATTCCATTCATGACGAGGAATAGGATTCAACCAGACGATGTATGGGAAACGTATTTTTAATTTCTTGAGCCAATCCAAGCTTGAAAGAGGTTGATGGTCATCAATATAGATGGATCCATGAGGTTGCAGCAGTTCTTCGGGGGCCATGCTGGCATCGCCCAAAATAATGATTCGAGTGCTTCTCGGTTTTTTTATCAGATCATTTGTCTGAAAAGGTTTGGTTCGTCGAGGGTCCTGATAGACTCGATTGTAAATGGTGTTATGAAAATAATACGTAGTGAACTCCTGAAAACGCGCATGCATTTTGGAAAAGAGCAAACGAGTGACGTCGACATACGGGGTCATGGAGTATCCACCATTATCGATCAAGAGCACCACTTTGATTTTGTCCTTCAATTCACAGTGAAAAATCAGGTCGATTTCTCCACCATTGCGCGCAGTGCGGTAGATGGTTTCATCAAGATCCAATTCATCTTCCGCACCGGTTTTTCTCAAATATTTAAGGCTTTCCAAAGCCTGGCGTATGTTGTCGCCGCTCAGAGTTTGATCGGCCGAGTAATTGATATAATTGCGATCTCCAATGACCTTGATGGCCGAGTGATCTCCTGAAGAACCGAAAACCCGGATTCCGCGCTCAGCAAATCCGGAATGGCCGAAGGGAGAAGTTCCCCCGGTACCGACCCATTTATTGCCGCCATGATGTGCCTTCATTTGTTCTTTGACCGTGGCCCAAAATTTTTTCATCAATTCTTCGGCCGGCACATTCCAATATGCATTCCTTGGAATTTCTCCGTTTTGAATGGCATTCCGTAACCATTCCTGGAATTGTGATGTTTTGAATATTTCCGGATCGTCTTCTCCAACAGCGGGTAAGTCCACGCCATAAAAATAAAAAGCAAAGGCTCGTTGGAATAAATCCATATGTTCGACCCGTTTGACCATGGAGAGACGCGCATACAGGTAAAGTTCGTCCAGATCATTGACTAATCCCTTTTCCAGACCCTGATGAAAATCCATCACTTCATGCAGGGAAATTGGAATTCCATAGTCTCGTAGTAAATTACAAAAAACAGTGAGCATGGTTTAATTCTTCGTTTAAGGGATCACCATCGTTTTTGTTGAAAATTTCCCGCATTGCGGTAGCCCAGAATATCATTGGTACGTTTGAGCAATGTTCCCAAGTAAGGAGCGTTGTTGGCATCTTGGGGAAATTCTCCGGAAATCTGCAAGGCTTCAATCCAATTCAATAATTCCCCCGTTGCAGGAGGCTTTTCATAACCTCGTTCGCGCAATTCATAGAAAATCTTCAATGCCGCTTCCAGCAGACCTTGCAAGACATCCGGGAAATGAAGCCTGATGATTTGCTCCATTTCATCCGGCTTAGGAAAAGCAATGTGATGGCAAAAACAGCGACGCAAAAAAGGATCCGACAACTCACGTTTGGCATTGGATGTGATGACGATCACGGGACGGAGTTTGGCTTTGATTACATGATTGACCTCGCGAATGGTGAATTCGCAGTCTTCCAAGACATCCAAGAGATTGTCTTGAACATCGGATTCAGTCTTATCGATTTCATCGAGCAGTAAGACCACGCGGACTTCACTGCGAAAGGCTCGACCAATGGGTCCCCAGATCACATAATCATAAAATTCATTGACATTGCGTTGGCTCCCACCTGCTCCGAACCGCGCATCGTTTAAACGCAACACGGTGTCTTGCGTGTAGCAAACTTCTTCCCCTTTGATCGTGGACTTGGCGCGTAGTACTTCAATCGGCATGTTCAGGGCTTGACTGACTTCAAAAGCAAGTTGGGTTTTGCCGGTACCTGGTTCCCCGGTCAGTAACAGAGGCTTTTCCATCCGTACCGCCATATTGACGATCATCCCTATCTCAGGATTGAGATAGTACTTTTCCGAGCCGCTGAATTCCATATGGTTCTCCCTAATTTTGATCCGATTTCAGACTACTCTTTTTTGGCGTAGGTCATTGATTTCTGCCACTGTGTAACCCAGTTCGCCGAGAAGGAGGTTCGTGTGTTCTCCGAGGATAGGAGACCGTCTGCGGATGGATCCGGGGGTTTCTGAAAGGCGGACAGGGGTGTCCATTACCGGAGCGGGACTTGCTAGTCCGGGATAGTCTAATTTCTTGAAAAGATTTTTTGCAAGGACATGCGGATCCTCCAGTGTTTGCTGAGGAGTGAGTATAGGACCGGCCGGCAAGCGTGCTTCCTCGAAGATATGTAGGACGTCATCCGTGGTCCTTTCTGCACACCAGTCAGCCAACCTTTCGCTGATCACTTCGCCATGATCACCACGGGACTGATCATCCTGCATACGCGGGTCCTCAAGCCAGTGATTTTCTCCCATCAATCGAACCCAGCGCTCAAACAAAGGTTGTCCCACGGTATGGATGAGCACCCAGCCATCTTTGGTTTTAAAGGTATCCGCAGGCGCCGAATTCTGCGAACGGTTCATCGTGCCAACACGATTTGCCTGAATAACACTTTGTTCGATCAACATACTGTTGTTGAACGAGAGGGCAGTGGTGAGCAGTGCACCTTCCACGACCTGTCCTTTTCCCGTTTTTTGGCGTTCCATCAACGCGGCCAAGGTACCGAACGCGCACAGGGAGGCAGTGCCGTAATCGACATAAGGGGAAAATGATTTGACAGGTTGACTGGCCGGACCAGTCAGGTGCATTTGACCCGACATGGCTTGCCCCAATCCGTCGAATCCCACCCGATTGCTGTAGGGACCACCGGAGCCAAAAGCAGAGACTGTGGTCAATATGATATCCGCTTTGCTGGCCTTCAAACTTTCATAATCCAATCCCATTGTGACCAGTGTGTCGGGAGGAAGATTGGCGACTACGACATCGGCAGTGCTCACCAGTTTTTTTACGATTTCACGTCCTTCCGCTTTCATGGGGTTGAGGGTCATTCCCAGTTTGTTGCGACCCATTTGCATGAATAATGATCCTTCTCCGGCGTCGTTGATGGGAGAAACATAGCGATCTTCACTGCCTCTCACTTTTTCGATGCGAATCACTTCAGCGCCAAAATCTCCCAACAAGGTTGCGCAAAATGGACCGGCGATATAGCGCCCGAAATCCAATACCCGGATGCCTTCCAAAACTTCACCCATATTCCCTTTTACCGTTTGTGATTGGTTTATCCGTTGCTTTAAAAACGGTGCGTTTCCAAGGTTTTAAAGCAATTTTAAGCAATGATCAACTCTCGTCTTGATTACGAATCTGGAAAGAACACTGTCACATGGGCGCGAGACCACTTCTGTTTTTATTTTCCGCAATGTTTTTACAAGATTCTGTGGGGAATCGGGTGTTATACCCTTGGAGGAAAATTGAGAAATGATTGCAGTTCTTCAAGGGCCTGGCGGGGATGCAGAACTTTGATTGTTTTCATACCCATGGCCCGTGCGGGTCTCAGATTGATTCCCAAGTCATCGAGAAAGACGACTTCAACCGGCTCCACCTCCACTTTTTGGCAAGCGATTTTGTAAAATTTTGGATCTGGTTTACGGAGACCAATTTTTCTTGATTCGATGACAAAGTCAAACTGTGCCATCACTTGATTGATTTTCTCTATCTGTTTAATCGAAAAATGCACGGCAGGTCCATCTTCGGCTTGGACATTGTTGGTCAAGCAGGCAGTTTTGAAGTACTTTCCCCAGTGGTGCAGCGCCTCCACCATTTCAGGAATCAACTCGCCGGACAGTAAGGCAATAACGTCGCGTCCCGGAATAGTATAACCGAGCTGTTTGGCTTCGGCCGCAAATTCCTGGTCAAAGGCATCCAAGTTGATTTCACTGCGTTCAAAACGCGCCCATGCATTCTGATCCGGATTGGTGGCATTTATCTTCCGAATAGTATCTTGAAGAATTTCGTGTTCCGCTTCGTAACGGTTGAAGGCGACGAAAGGGCTGGTCGTCAATACCCCTCCAAAATCACAAAAAATTGCTTTAATCATAGCGTATCTCGAGAATCAGGAAATAATGTTTTGTGTGGGAAGTTGAATTCAACAAGGATCTGATCCTGACACATTGATGAAAAAAGGACAAAGATATAGAAATTGCAGACGAGTCGAGAATTCCTACACAAGATTTGAAGAGAATTGAGCAGTTGCCCGAGTTCCTCATTTTGTGAAATGGAAGTATTACAGTCGGGCGCGTTTTCTCCATATCCTTTTTGACCGGACAACTGCTGACTACGGTTAAAATTAGTGTGGAAAAGACATTACAAGCCTACTCGGATTTCTTCTGAACTTGACACTCATGAAAACCTCTTTTATTGATAGAAATTGCATCATTGATTATGTCTTCTGGAAAAATTACGCTGTGAAGGAGTATGCACTGTGAACAAATACGAAATTGAAAACAACAGTTATTTCATTTTTGATAAAGATACATCAATACCCTTGGTGTATTTCTTGTGGGGAAAGTTCGATTTTCGTTTATATTTTCGCAAAACTAGCAAAGCAGAGGTTATCGCGAATAAAAAAATTGGTTTTCGGGATGAAACAGGAACTTGTTTCGTTGCTGACAAATTACAGCATCAACGGCATGGGGTTTGGTATGATTTTCAAAGAGTGAGTTTCCACGGCTTCACTTTTGAAGAGACGGAATGGATTCAAGATGGCAAAATCCATCATGCGGAATTCCCCAAAGCGTTGTTTCAGGTCGCGGCAAAGGTTTCGGCGAAAGAACTTGGAATGAAATCAATTGAATGATTTCAAGAGGAGGAGCATTTAAGCTTCTTCCATGCTGCACAAGAGAGGATAATTTTTCTTTTCTGCCATTTCATGGACCTGATTGATTTTACTCTCCGCTATTTCGTAACTATAAATTCCGCATACGCCGACACCATGGAAATGGACGTATAACATAAACTCAACTGCTTGCGGTTCACTCAATTGGAAAACAGCAGCCATTACTCTGACAACAAATTCCATTGGAGTAAAGTCATCATTGTGCAAAAGAACTTTGTACTGTTTGGGATAATCCAGTTTGGGTTTGGTTTTGGGCTCAATAACCGTTTTCGTCCCCATGGTCTTATACAGGTTGCTACAGTTAGGCCAAATCCACTTGGTATCCCTTGTGGGCATTTAGAAAGGAGAGGGTAAATAAACAAAATTTACTCATAATTAACATCATTTGTATGCAGATGCAAAAGACTATTTCTTGAAAATACGCCTCATCGTGGTACATTCTCAATAATACAGGAATGGAGTACACAATAATGCCAAAAACGCTCTCACCGCAATTTGACGATCAGAGGAAACGTTTTCGTGATAACGTTTCCGATCTTCGGTAACAAAAACAGGAAATACAATGGTAGAGCAATCTGATGAAAATGTCTTCGTTTCAGCGCAGGGTGTCTTTACCCCTAAAATCGTTGTCACGGGAGCTGGCGGGGCAGGGTGTAATGTCATAACAAAAATGGTGAACTTGGATGTCAAGTATGTGGATTTTGTTGCTTGCAATACCGATATCAAAGCGCTGGAGAGCACAAATGCAAATGTCAAAATAGAATTGGGAAGGAATCTTACCCGGGGATTGGGTGCCGGCGCAGATCCGGAAACAGGAGAAAAAGCGGCAGAAGAAAGTTCACATGAGCTTGAAAAAAGCATGGAAGGCGCACATATGGTTTTCATCACTGCGGGTATGGGTGGTGGAACTGGAACCGGAACTGTACCCGTCATCGGCAGGATTGCCAAATCACAAAAAATTTTGACTGTAGGGATCGTCACCATCCCTTTTACCTTCGAAGGCCGCAAACGTATGAGGATCGCCTTGGAGGGAATTGAGAATTTGCGTCAGTATGCAGACACTCTCCTGGTTATTCCCAATGACAAACTTCTGGAGGCGACCAGCCCATCGACCAGTTTACTGGATGCCTTTCATTTGGTCGATGAGGTGCTGATCAATGCGATCCAAGGGATTACCGATTTGATCAACAACGTAGGAGAAATCAATGTGGATTTTGCCGACGTGAAGACCATCATGGGAGGCATGGGCACAGCCGTGATTGGCAAAGGGGTCGCATCCGGAGAAGAACGGATGGTGAAAGCAACTCAAAATGCGATCAAGAGTCCACTCATGCAAGATACTGATATTCGAGGCGCCAAGGGAATTCTGGTACATGTGGTAGGCAATCAGGATATCGGAATGTTAGAAATCAACGAAGCTGTCAGTGCCATTGAAGAATTGGCGGATGAAGAAGTCAATCTTATTTTTGGATTAACCACGCTGGAGTCAATGGGAGAAAATGTGGCGGTGACCATTATTGCTACCGGCATTCCGGATTGATCATTCTCCGGGAAAAAGCTAAAATTGGTTCAATTTCAGGCCAACTATGACACTGAATTTTAAACTTTATCACACCAACAATGGCCCTTGTCCTTATCGAAACAAGGGTATTTGGGAGAACCTCACATTCGAAACCGAAACGCTCCCTGGTGCAACCTACGAAAAATTACTCAACCATGGTTTTCGGCGCAGCGGTTGTTCCGTGTACCATCCTATCTGCAACAATTGCCACCTCTGCATCCCACTTCGAGTGGATGTCAAGCAGTTTCGCATGACAAAGAGCCAACGCCGGACATGGCAAAAAAACCAGGATCTTTGCATCGAACATTACCCTGTTGATTTTTCCCGGGAGAGCTTTGAGCTTTACCAGAAATATCAAGTGGCATGGCATCACAATTCCGAGAAGCCGGATTTTTGGGAATTTCAAAATTTTTTGATTGAAAGCCCGGTAGATACGGAGATGGCGCATTATTACTTGGGAGATCTTCTCGTCGGAGTGAGTTGGATTGATCGCTTGCCGTCCGCTATCAGTTCTGTTTATTTCATCTTCCACCCTGATTTCGCATTCCGTCGCTTGGGAGTCTATTCAATTCTTTATGAAATCGAATACTGCCGGGAATTAAAGATTCCCTGGCTCTATCTGGGATTTTGGGTCAAAGATTCTTACAAAATGAACTACAAGGCCGAATACCGTCCCGCGCAAGTACTCGTCCGGGGACAGTGGCAAGACCTGCAAACACCCTGTTCCTCCTCCGGTATTGTTCGATCGACCGGGTGGGAACCCTCAGATTCTTCAACCGTCTTCTCAACTCAGTCTTTCACCGGCAAATAAGGCGTTGTTTTGTAAGAGGAAGCACCAGAAACCACCTGCCTTGATCATTTATGATTTCGTTTGAACAGCAAGAGCATATCGGTCTTGCAAGAAAAGGCCGTATCCAAACAACCCGGGGACACATTTCCACCCCTGTTTTCATGCCCGTCGGTACACTTGGAACTGTCAGAGCTATGACCCCGGAGGAATTGAGAGAGGTAGGGGCATCAATTATTTTAGGAAATGCCTATCACTTGCATCTGCGTCCGGGAGATGAGGTCGTGCGTCAATTAGGAGGATTGCACCAATTCATGGGCTGGCCATACCCCATCCTGACTGATAGCGGAGGATTCCAAGTCTTCTCTTTGGCGAAGTTGCGCAAACTTTCTGAAGAGGGTGTGGTTTTTCAGAACCATCTCAACGGGAACACAATTTTACTCACTCCGGAAAAATCGATTGCCATTCAGGAGAATCTGGGATCTGACATAATGATGTGCTTTGACGAATGTTTACGACTTCCAGCCTCCTATGCAGAAATCGAAAAATCGCTATCCCTGACCTCATCTTGGGCGAAACGCTGTAAAGATGCTCGTAAAAACAGCCATGCGTTGTTTGGTATTGTCCAGGGAGGATTGCATCTTGATTTGCGCAAACGCAGTTTGCAAGAGTTGTTGGAAATCGGCTTCGATGGCTATGCTATTGGAGGATTGAGTGTTGGGGAATCTAAGGATGAAATGTATGGCATACTGGAAACAATCACACCTTTGCTTCCGGAGAAGCAACCACGCTACGTGATGGGAATTGGCGAGCCGGAAGATTTGCTGGAAGCGATTGACCACGGAATTGACATGTTCGATTGCGTGTTACCAACCCGTAATGCCCGCAATGGTTGTTTGTTCACGTCTCGTGGAAAAATTTCCGTCAAACAGGCGCAATACCGAGAAGATTCGTTACCTGCTGATCCCGACTGCGCCTGTTATGTATGCCGGCACTATTCAAGAGCTTATTTGAGGCACCTTTACATTTCCAAGGAAATCCTTTCTGTGCGTTTAAACACGTATCATAACCTATATTTCTATCTGAATTTGGTCAAAAAAGCCCGTGTTGCTATCGAAAACAAGCAGTTTGCCGGCTTCAAACAATCATTTCTGGAAAAATACAATCCCGTCTGATGTAATCATTTTGTAAATGTAAGAGATTATGGCAAATCATTTGCATAGAATATTTACAGCATGATTGTTGGGAGAAGGTAGAGAATATTTTTTCATCCCAATGATTATTTCCTTCAGCATGATGCTGAATCAATATAAGTCAGACACGGATGTCGGACATGATTCAACCAAAATACGGTTGGTTGGGATGGGCGGTTACCATTTTTCTGGTAACTGCCTGTACCATTTCCGAACCAATACCTCCCCAATCGGAAGCAATCATTCTCACACCTGCGGACGCTTCCAAGCATCAATCTGCAAAAAATTCCCCATCTCTCAAAATTCATGCAGCAGACAAACCAGAGATTTCTTCTCTCCAGGAAGAGAAAAAGCCAGTTCACTACGACATCCCCATCCTTTATAATAATAGAGTGAACCTGCTTTTGAGCTTTTATTTGAATGAAGGCAAAAAAAACTTGATCACCGGGATTGAACGTTCCGGAAAATATCTACCACTGATCCGAAAGATTTTCAAAGAAGAAGGAATTCCGCAAGATCTGGCATATTTGGCAGCGACAGAGAGCAACTACAATCCACAAGCTCGTTCTAGAGCAAAAGCTGTTGGGCTTTGGCAATTCATAAGGACAACCGGGCTTCACTACAATCTTCGTCAAAACCAGTGGCTTGATGAGCGAATGGATGTGTTCAAATCGACTCGGGCGGCAGCGCGTCATTTGAAATATCTATACAAAAAATTCAATTCATGGGAATTGGCATTGGCCGCCTACAATGCAGGAGAAGGACGCGTTCGGCGAGATATCAAACGAGCAAAAGCCAAAGGAAGTCCTGCGGATTACTGGTCTTTGCCTCTACCTAAAGAAACTAAACGATATGTCGCCGACTACATGGCTGTTACCATAATTTCAAAGAATCTGGAGGAATATCAGTTAGATCATATTGTAAAAACCTCACCGATCGATTGGAAAACAATCACGCTTTCTACTGGTTTTTCATTGCAGGAGATCGCCAGACGCAGCAAAATGACATTTCAGGAATTGCGACAACACAATCCGGCTTTGCAGCAAGGAATCCCTCCAATCCGTGAAAAAAAATACACCCTTTATATCCCCCGCAACCGGGAACTCCATTTGGCCATGTCCTTAAAAAAACAACCAGGTCCCGACATACGATGGAAAATTAAAATTAGGAATTCAAACAAATCCACCCAAATGTTGCAATATCTGACGAAATACGGAAACCTTATGTATATACGTGTCAAAAAAGGAGACAGTCTCTGGAAACTGGCACAAAAACACGATACCACCGTAGCACGTCTCAGGTATTGGAACAGGATCAATAAAAAAAGCTTCCTCAAGATTGGTCAGCACCTAAAAATTTACCGTCCCAACGGAAACGTATATGAATTATTGCTGCGAGAAAAGACAAAGCGAACCGTAAAACGTTTCCCGGTCCCTAAATCAATTGTTGTCAAACCTGGTGCCACCTTATATGCGTTGGCCAAAAAATACCAAGTCTCCGTTCGAAATTTGATGCGATGGAATAAATTGAAGAATGCCAGGTTATTGAGAGCCCACCAAAAATTGCTCGTCTCTGCCCCCCTGGTATAAAGTGGCGGTTGCGCCATATGCTTTTTATAAAGTTACCGAGACTCTCCCGACAATCAGCCTGAATATAATTTCGCCTTTTTAAGATTTGTTGTGTAAACTGAACGTGTCACTTTCTTGAACTCCTTGATAATCTGGAGGAATGACCATTCTTTCTCTACCCAGATACCCCTCATGCTGTTTCATCTCCACTATGCCATCCTGCCGATTCTTGCATTTACATTTTTTGGGGTGATGCTTGCCCCCGTCCGGAGTCAAAGTGATAGAACGTTGTTGTCTGCGGCGGAGAACAATGATACTCGACTTGCTACCCAATTCCTCAGTCGAGGCGCCAATGCGAATGTCAGAGATGAAAATGGGTGGACTCCCTTGATAATTTCCGCATTTCGGGGACATGCTCAGATGGTGGAATTGCTGCTGCGATATCCTGTTGATCCGCATCAAAAAAGTGTAGACGGGTGGACGGCTTTGATGGCTGCTGCGATGCTGGGAAACATAGAGATTGCCCGGCTGCTTTTGGAGAAAGGAGCAGATCTCGAATCCGTGGACAATACCGGCTGGACGGCTTTGATGATCGCGGCTTACAGTGATCAAAGAGAAATGGTGAGTCTTCTTCTCTCTCAAGGAGCTGACCCCCTCCGGCAAAGCACCAACAACAAAACAGCTCTCATCCTGGCAATCGAACAAGGCCATCTTGATATCATCAATCTCTTGTCAAATCCGAATTATTATGTCACTGCGTGGCAAACTTCCTCCGGCTCGGATACCGATGCCAAAGGATGGCAAGATGTTGCCAATGCCATCCTGAAAGGTGATTCTGAAAAAGTCCAAAAACTGCTGGTGCAGGGACTGGATGTCAATTCTCCCGGTGAAGAGCAATGGACTCCTCTCATTCTCGCAGGTTTTTTGGGAGATAGCGCAATTGTCCGTCTGCTGGTTGAACGGGGAGCTGACATCGACGCGAAAAGGAAAGACGGGGTTACTGCTTTGATGCTGGCAACTGTCCGGGGACATCTGGATACTGCGGGTGCCCTGATCGAACTGGGAGCCGATGTGAATGCCAAAGACAATGAAGGCTGGACCGCGCTGATGTTGGCGGCATCCGGATATCATCCGAAAATTCTTACTCTGCTTCTCGAAGCGGGTGCCGATATCAATGCCCAACAAAAAGATGGCGACAACGCCCTCACCCTTGCCGTGGCCAAGCACCATATTGGATCAGTACAACTTCTCATTGACAAAGGCATTGATACCAAATCCAGAAATTTTAAGGGGCTGACCGCTCTCATGATCGCTCATAAGAACGGATTTTCGGAAATCACAGAACTTTTAACGATCAACTGAGATTTATTGTTGTATTGCGCATTCCCACATATTGTCCGATCGATGGGGGTGGGAACCCTCACAACCCGCGCGGTTGCAGGGTAAATTTCATATCCCCTCGCCTGACCCGTCCCGCAAGGGGAAGGGATTTTCCGGATGTTTCCGCAGAGTTTTCGTGCATTGGAGAGCTCGACGTTGTGACCTCGCTCCTTAAATTGAAAAAAGAATCAAGGCCACCTTCAAATACGCATAAAAATCGATCATGACAGATATCGACATCATCGTCATTGGCGCAGGCATTGCGGGGACTTCGGCTGCATTTGAACTGGCAAAGGATCATAAAGTGATGGTTCTTGAAATGGAAGGGCACCCTGGTTATCATTCGACGGGTAGATCAGCGGCTCTTTTCACGGAATTTTACGGCAATTCCGTGATTCGCAGACTCGCCAAGTTGAGCAAACCATTTCTCCAGTCTCCGCCTGAAGGGTTCAGTGAATTTCCTCTATTGAATGACAGGGGTGTCCTCTTTCTTATTCGTGCAGATCAAAAAGAGCAAATGGACAGTGAAATTCGTAGGATCAATACGGCTGGAAGGAAAGTCGAACAACTTCAAGAAAGCGATTTATTTTCCCTTTTTCCTGCTTTGACACCGGGATATGCAATGGCAGGCATCTATGACCCGCATTCGAAGGACCTTGACGTGCATGCCCTTCATCAAGGATTTCTGCATTCAATGAGGCAACAGGGAGGGACTCTGACGACCAATGTCAAAGTGATTGCCTTGCAATCTTTGCAAGAGGGTTGGCTGGTGATAACTGAAAAAGAAGAATTTTCCTGCAAATTAATTGTCAATGCAGCCGGTGCCTGGGGAGAGACCATTGGAACATTAGCAGGGGCAAAATCAATCGGTCTTGTCCCCAAAAAAAGAACGGCATTCTTGTTCAATCCTCCCACAGTATTGTGCCATCGACCGGGTGGGAACCCTCCCGAAGTATACCAAATCGACAAGTGGCCCATGATTATAGACATTGACGAAAAATTCTATTTCAAGCCCGATTCCGGAAAATTTCTCGGTTCTCCTGCCGACGAGACTCCCGTGGCTCCCCACGATGCCAGGCCGGATGATCTGGATATCGCGATTGGTATCGACAGAATCCATGCCGCTATTAATTTTCGTATTCAACATGTCAGCCACAAATGGGCCGGATTGCGCTCTTTCGTCCGCGACCGTATTCCCGTCTTAGGATTCGACCCCCAAGTGCAAAATTTTTTCTGGTTAGTGGGACAAGGTGGATATGGGATCAAAACTTCTCCAATCATGGCAGTCTGTTGCGCTTCCCTTATCCGGGAACGCCGCTTTCCCAAACATGTGGTTGAGGCGGGTATCAGCGAAGCAATGCTCTCTCCCGGACGGTTGTGAAATATCGTTTCCCGAAGACTCTCAAGGAGCGTTTCATGAAGTGGTATCTTTGTCTCGCCGGATTATCGGTTGTGCTAGCATCCGGATGCGATGTTTTCCAAAAATCCGATCCACTTTCGCCTCTCGAAAAGATTCGTCAACAAGGCGTGTTGGTTGTTCTGACGCACAATACTTCCACCACTTATTATGAAGCACAGGACGGCCTGGCGGGATTTGAATATGACCTGGCCTCTGATTTTGCTGCCTACTTAGGCGTCAACGCTCAGTTCGAGGTGCTGGATAGTGTCTCAGAAATCCTGGAAGCCATAAAAGAGGGAACAGGGGATATTGCCGCGGCAGGATTGACTCGTATCGAACAAAGGGAACTTCAATATCTATTTGGACCGGATTATTTCCAGGTTCAGCAACAGGTAGTATGCCATCGTGGTGGAGAAATACCGCGCAGCATCGACGAATTGCCAAATTTCAAAATCACCATCGTCAAAGACAGTGGTCATGAAGAACGTTTGTATGAGTTACAACAAGAGGTGCCTGAAATTCAGTGGACGGCGGTGACAGACATGTCCACGGAAATACTGCTGGAAAAAGTATGGAAAAAGGAACTCGAATGTGTCGTTGCGGATTCCAATATCGTGGCAATCAATCGCCGTTATTTCCCGGAATTGGAAATCGCATTTCCGCTCACCGATGCTCTGCCAATCGCATGGATCATCCGTCCTGGCGCCGAAGATCTGAAAGAGGCAAGCATCCGCTGGCTGGAGAAGTATGAATCCAACCACCATCTTGCTGCATTGTATGAACGCTATTATAGCTATTTGCCAATCTTCGATTATGTGGATATCCGTACCTTCCACAAACGTCTTTCAGAGCGATTACCTTCCTTGTTACCTCTTTTTAAAAAAGCGGCAGAAAAACACAATTTTCCTTGGACCCTTTTGGCCGCGCAAGCCTATCAAGAATCTCATTGGAATAGCAGGGCCAAGAGTCCGACAGGAGTACGAGGGATGATGATGTTGACTCTGAAGACGGCCAAACAATTGGGCATTAAAAACCGCTTGGACGTAGAGCAAAGCATTATGGGAGGAGCCAAGTATCTTGCTCAATTATTTGATCGAATTCCTCAAGAAGTGCAAGGCGACGATCGCCTTTTGTTTGCTCTGGCAGCTTACAATGTAGGCATGGGGCATGTCTATGATGCCCGGACGCTGGCGAAACAATTTGGCAAGAATCCCAACAAATGGCATGATCTGAAAACTGTCTTGCCGCTCTTATCACAGCGTAAATATTATAAAACACTGAAAAGAGGATATGCCCGGGGTTCAGAACCCGTGCGCTACGTCCAGCGAATCCGGGAGTTTCATGACATTTTAAACGCGAACCTGGAGTTGTTTCAATGAACCCATTCAAGAAAATACAAGAACTATAAGTTCAGATCATTGCCACCTTTAATGACGCCACCTAAACTAATATAACCATCTCCTTTGAACTGGATCAATTCCATCGATTCAATCGGTCGGTAGTCTGTGGGCGTGGTCGTGATCAAAATACCAGGAGATAGCCCTCGCACTCTCAGGTTTTTGATGTTGGTGGCTTGTTTCATCAGGTTTTCTCGAGTCAGGTTATCCCCACATTTTTCCAGGACATGTACCAATGTTTGAGCCACCACGTATCCATAGAGATTGAATGGGCTTTTACGGTCTCCATTGGGATAGTATTGGTCCATGAACTCCTGCCAGTCGAGAATATCCTCATGTTGCGCATGCTCGGGATCATTGGGATCGAGTAGATAGCGCGTGGAAATAATTCCCTGTGATTTTTCAAAGCCCACTGGTTTCAAGACCCCCGCAATCGAGTTGGAAACACTATTGAACAGGTGCACGGGTTTCCATCGCAGTTCGTACATTTTCTTGATGGCTTGCGCGGAAAATTTGGGAATGGTTACATTATAAAAAATATCTGCCCCAGATGCTTTCAATTTAATAATTTGAGAATCAATAGAGGGATCGGTCACTTCATAACTTTCCTCGGCAATGATCATGGAATCGGCTTTATTACCCAGTCCATTTTTCAAGCCTGTCACGTAATCTTTTCCGTAATCATCGTTTTGATAGAGAATAGCAATTTTGCCGTTGGAGTGATTTTGTAAGAGATAAGAGCCAAAAATGGCACCTTCCACCTGATAATCGGGCTGGAATCCTATGGTCCATGGGAAATTTTCGGGGTCTGCCCACTTGGCGGCTCCAGTTGCGAGAAACAAATGCGGGACCTGCTTTCGATTTATGTAGCGATGAACCGCCGAATTGGTAGGCGTTCCCAAACTTTGAAAAATGGCGAATACTTCCTCTTTTTCAATCAGTTTACGGAATTGTTCCTTGGTTTTTGGCGGACTGTAGCCGTCATCTAAAGAGATGAAGTTGATTTTACGGCCGTTGATTCCCCCTTCGGCATTGACTTTGTCAAAGTAGGCTTTAATGGCCTTTCCAATGGTACTGTATGAAGAGGCAGGACCACTATATGGATTGGTATTGCCAATTTTGATTTCGATGTCCGATACGCCAGGAGCATAATCTTTTTGAGCGAATGTATTGCCAACAGTAAAAATAAGGGAACAGAAAACCAGACTGATCATCATTTGTTTGAGAATTTTCATACTTCCTCCAAGAGAGTCATCGAATGTTTCATTGAGAAATATTAAAAAGGCGCCTATCTTCAATAAAAAACAGCATAACAAATACGCTTTTCTATCGATCAAGAAAGCAGCGCAAGCAACTAAAATCTTACCTCTTTTTTCTCACAAAGAACATGGATTTCTTAACGTCTGATGTTTTTTCTGAGAAGCGCAATGATCATGCGGGTGAGACCGGCCGATCCGGTCGGCATCACATAAACTGTTAAAATGAGCAACAAACCAAATACGCCATAAGCAAGGTTTTTAGAAAAATCCTCTGCAATATTGGGAACAAACAAAACAAACAACGCGCCGAAAATTACTCCGGGGATCGAAGCAATGCCGCCTATCACCATTCCCGTCAGAAAAGTGAATGAAATGATAAATGTAAAACTGTCCGGAGCGACAAATTCAATAACGATTGCAGACAGGGCACCTGCAATGCCAGCATAAAGACCACTTACCCCAAAAGTGATGGCTTTGTAAAAAGTGGTATTGATTCCCATGGAACGGGCGGCGATTGGATTATCCCGAATGGCAATCATCGCTCGCCCGGAACGGCTGTTGATCAGGTTGCTTGAAGCCCATAACAAAAACAAGAGAATAATCAGCATGACAAAATACCACCACTGGTCCAAATCCAAAGGGATTAAGGAAGGGACCTCTGGCCTGAATAAGTCCAATCCCTGCACTCCACCTGTGAATGCTTCAAGATGCCTGGATTTGAGGATTTGGGGCGTGGCAATACTGAGAGCGAACGTGGCCAGTGCCAGGTATATTCCTATCAGGCGAGTCACGGTGATGCCGAAAAGAAACCCCGCAGCCAAACTTATAATACCGGCTATTGGTATTGTCAGGTAAATCAACATCTCAAACCTGCTCATCAGGATTGCCGCGGCGTATCCTCCGATCGCATAAAATGTGCCGTGCCCCAAGGAAAACTGTCCATTGTAACCGGTCAATAGATTCAAACCCAGAATTGCAATGGCATAGATGCCTGCCAAGGTGAATTGAAATACGGTGAATCCCGAAAAAATGAATGGGATAGCGACCGCGACTGCCAAGCATAACAGATAGCTCGAGCAAGCGCCAGGTTTCTTTTGTTTTGGAATCACTTGCCATGATCAGACTCTTGTAATGATCTTGCGTCCAAAAAGACCATTGGGTTTGAACAACAACACCAGCGTGATCACGAGCAGGGCGAAAGTCAGCTTCAATTCACTGCCGATAAGATCGACATAGGTTCCGACCAGATTTTCCAAGACGCCAAACAAGAATCCACCACTGACTGCTCCTATCGGGTTGTTGATTCCCCCAATCAATGTTGCCGCAAAACTATAGATCAGGATCCCTCCCATCATATTCGGATCCAGAAAAATCATTGGAGCCACCAACATACCTGAAACACTGCCTAACGCAGCCGCCAATCCCCATCCCAGGCCCATCATCCAAGCCACTTTGATCCCAACCAAGCGGGCCGCTCCCGCATTCGATGCGGCAGCACGCATAGCAAGGCCGATTCTCGTGAAACGAAAAAAACCGTAGATCACCCCCAATAGCACAAGCACGATCGCCACTGTGCCAATTTGGTGACCGCCGATCAACCCACGAAATGAATAGTCGGGAAATGGACTGGGAAAACTCCGAATGCTATGGTCCCAAATCTCTCCGGCCAAACTGTTGAAGATGGCAAACAATCCCAGAAAAACAATCAGATGACTCAAAAAAGGGGCTTTGCGCAGTGGAGCAAACACCAAGCGTTCGATGACCATTCCTCCAATGAAGGAAATCAAGAGAGTTATAAAAAAAGAAAGCCAATAAGGGACGCCGTAGTCGACAATCAAAGACCAGGCAATATAAGTGCTGAACATTGCCATTTCGCCCTGGGCAAAATTGATATGATCGATGGCTTGATAAATCATTACAATGGCTAGTCCGAGACTGGCATAAATCGCCCCGTTGGCCAGACCTGCCAATACTTGCTGTAGAAAAAGTTCCATTTACCCCTCCCCGCGACACCTGACCCCCGACCCCTCCCTCAAGGGGAGGGGAGAACCGGGCGCTCAATATCCCAAATAAGAACGGCGTATCGACTGGTCGTTTTTGATTTCCTCGGCAGTTCCTGAAATCACCACTTTACCAGTTTCCAGCAAATAAGCATGACTTGCCAGTTCCAGTGCCAGTGTCGCGTTCTGTTCGACAATCAGCATACAGACCTGTTCCGTTTCATTGACTTGACGGAGATTTTCAAATACGGCTTTCACCAGCATGGGCGCCAATCCAAAGGAAGGCTCGTCTAAAAGCAAAAGGCGGGGACGGAGCATTAAGGCCCGTGCAATCGCCAACATCTGTTGTTCTCCTCCGCTCAAAGTGCCGGCTTGCTGATTGTGACGCTTTTTGAGGACTGGAAAATAGCCATACATGCGTTCGATGTCTTCTTCGATCTCAGAACTGCCTTTACGAGTGATCGCCCCAAGCCGCAGATTTTCCGCCGTGGTCAATCGTTCAAAAGTTTCTCGACCTTCCGCAACATGGGCAATACGATGGCGAACGATGTTTTCGGTGGCTTTCCCCAGGAGTGAAACACCATCGAAAATGATCTCCCCTTTGGTCTCAACCATCCCGCAGATGGCACGCAAAGTGGTGGTTTTTCCCGCACCATTGGCACCCAGGAGGGTTGTAATATTTTCAGGCTGCAAAGAAAAATCAACCCCGTGCAAGACTTTGGTCTCCCCATAAAAGGCTACTAACCTCTTCACCTCCAGCAAAGCAGCCATGATTATCCTTTGCCGAGATAGGCGGCAATGACTGCCGGGTCCTTTTGAATGGCTTCCGGGGAACCATCCGCTATTTTTTGACCAAAATTGAGCACTGCAACTTGTTCTGAGACCCGCATGACGAGGCGCATGTGATGCTCTACAATTAAAATGGTGAGATTTTTTTCTTTCCGAATTTTGAGAATCAGGCCAATCAAATGGTTGATCTCATCATGATTCAGACCGCCAGCTGGTTCATCCAGTAGCAATAGTTTGGGGCGGGTCGCCAGTGCACGGGCCAGTTCGACACGCTTTTGCGTGCCAAAGGGCAAAGTCAAAACCGGAGTATGGGCCTGCTCGCTCAGATCCAAGTACTGGAGCAGTTCCAAGGTTTCCTCACGCAACAGACGGTCTTCCCGGCAGGCCCATGGAAGCTTGAGCGCATTGCTGACGTAGTCACTCCTGGTGTGATGGTGCCCGCCTACCAACACATTGTCCATTACACTCATGGTCTTGAACAAGGCCAGGTTTTGAAATGTACGCCCAATCCCGACGGTACACGCCTTATAGGTGGGGAGTCCTAAAATGGATCTCCCTTCAAATATAATATCTCCTTCGCTGGTATCATAAAGGCGGCTCATGCAATTGAAGAGGGTCGTCTTTCCCGCACCATTGGGACCAATCAGTCCAAAAATGATTCCCTGCCGGACGTCAAAAGAAACTCGCTGCAGTGCTGTAATTCCCCCAAATTTCACAGTCACGTTGGAGACCCTCATCAAAGGCGCTCCGGAATGATCATTTATGTCCATTTTAGTAGTCGGGACTTAGGAACAAACCTTAAATAACCTGTAATTATTCCAATTGTGTGAGCAAAATTGGGGGACAGGTACACCGCTGCGCATCCCAACTCTACTGTTTTATGCCTGCTGTTACCTGTACCCTAATTTTGCGTATCCATACTTCTAACTTATTTAAATTTCATTCCTTAATTATCGATGTGGAATTGAAATTACGCCTTGATTTCTACCATCTATTTTCTCGAAATCAGACCTTGGTGACTATTCAAAGTCAAAGCTTCCAACTTCTGAAACTATTTGCAACCTGTTGTTTGCCGAGCTTGCTTCACAAATGCCAACCTGCCTAACGGCGAGGTTATATTTTTCTCCAATGGATTTTGCTCACCGGTAACAAATCAGGCGGTCCTAAAATCTCCATGCGATGTCCCATATTGAACACACTCGTACATTTCTTGCCAAGACGTTTGGGACACCCGTTGGATAGTACTGAAACAATGGCGGGATTGGAAAAAGCCGGTCTTTGATATAGTGGATTCCCTGTCCGAACTTCAAGCATTTGGTCTGTCCGCCTCCCGTACAGTGGATCACACCGGAAACTTTGTGAAAATGTGTTTCCAGTAGGTCCTTGAGTACCGGCGCATAAGTCCGGGCAGGGGAGAGCAGGGCTTGTCCGATGGTCAAGGGGGTGCCTTCCAGGGAATCATTGAGGCGATAAGGTCCGGCATAGGCCATCTCCGGAGACATTTCAGGATCATAGCTTTCAGGAAATCGTTCGCCATAATCTCGATGGAGTAAATCGTGCCGCGCAGAAGTGAGGCCATTGCTGCCAATGCCGCTGTTGTATTGAGTTTCATAGGATGTTTGTCCGAAGCTGGACAAGCCAATGATGATATCTCCAGGCTGGATTCGCTCATTTGTCAGGATTCGGTTGCGGGGCCAACGGGCGGTGATGGTAGAATCAACAACCAAGGTTCGCACCAAATCCCCCAAATCGGCAGTTTCTCCTCCGGTGGTGACCAGAGAAATACCAAGGGCGGTAAAGTGTGTCGCAACCTTTTCGTGCCCTTCGATGACAGCTTTGATGATTGCGCTGGGAATTCTTTTCGCATGCCGTCCAATGGTACTCGATAGCAGCAGATGATCATAAACACCGACACAAAGCAGATCGTCTACGTTCATCACAGTCGTGTCCCGCGCGATTCCTTCAAAAACAGATAGGTCTCCTGTTTCCCTATAGTAGAGATAAGCCAAAGAGGCTTTACTACCTGCGCCGTCAGCATGCATGATATTGCAGTAGGCAGGATCGCCTCCTAAATGATCTGCGACCACCTTACAAAAGGCCAAAGGAAAAATCCCTTTGTCAACATGCAGAATAGCTTGATGGATGTCTGCTTTATTTGCCGAAACCCCACGAATTTGATAGCGTTCCATGCTGCATTCTACTCCAACGTGAGTCGGAGCTTTAGTGGGTTTGATTAGTTTTTCAGATGGGATTCAAAATGGTAAATGAGATTGAGAGGATCAACGTATTTCTTATCGTTTTTATTGAGTATGATCTCATAGTGAAGATGTGGGCCCGTACTTATGCCAGTATTTCCCACAAGCCCAATTATCTGGCCGCGTTTTACTCTCTGGCCTTTTTTAACTTTGATGCGGTGCAGATGACAGTATCGAGTCGTGAAATACACTTTCTTACGTTTGTTCTTGTAAAACCCCAGCCCATGTTGGATTTCAATAAAACGGCCACACCCACCCCAGCGAGCCGCCCTGGTGACGACTCCGTCTGCAGGCGTATAAACCGAAGTCCCGGTTTTTGCCGGGAAATCGACTCCTCGATGATAATCAGGTTTGCGAGTTACGGGATGTACCCGTCTTCCAAATCGATCTGATATTGAACGTGTTTTGACGGGGCGAATGGTAGGAGTATTTTGCCAAAGCCGGCTGTCTTGGTCAATCGACTTGCTCAATTTGTCAATCGACTTGACAATATTTTCATAATATTGCGCTGTTTCTTCAAGATATCTTTGCAAGTAACTGAATTCGCTAAAATCGGCGAAATCAACCGCATGATCGGATACGCTGGGGCCACCTCGCCCTTTCTCATTCTCGAAATTGTCAGTTTTGGGCATGAATTGTTCTGCCAAGTCGATTTTAATTCCCGTGACTTCATGAATCCTGCTGGAGAAATGTCCAATGGCTATTTCCTTATCCTTCAACAATTGCAAATGTCTCTTCATTTGTGCTTCAATTTGGGAGATCCGCAGTTCCAAGCGGGAAATCGTTTTTTCCTGATCTTCAATAGTGATCTTTTTTTCATTGAAGTCCGCCACCGTCTTAGCAAGCGTTTCAAAATTGGTTTGAGCCTTTTCCATCCAGGCACTCACTTGATCGGCCTCCGTCCAGGTAGGAACTCGCTGCGGATTATCAATATTAACCACGCAATCTGTCTCCATAGTCTGACAAATGTAGCGGTGAAGACCCGTCAATTTGTTGATACTCGTTTTGTATTGGGCAACGTACTTTTTTAAGGAATTTTCGCTTTTATACGCTGTCCATTTCAATTCCTCCAAATAAGATTCTAAAAATTTGAGGCGTTTTTCTTTTTCAGCAAAACCCCCTATTTCTTTTTGCATGTTTGCTTGCAGCGTCTCATTCTTCTCCAGTCGATATTGTTGGGCAACGATTTTTTGATGCTGGGAATAATAAAGCGACCCCAAAGCAATAACAGAACTAATGAACAAAAACCCACACACAAAAAAGAGTCGATAACTCATTGAGTACTGCCGTACGGAGGCATGAGAATCTTTTATGAAAATGATCGAAAATTTATTCATACGGTCTCGCTTTCTAAACAAAAGTGAGTTTGATACTTCCTCCATACATCAGCATCCCTGCTGATTTAGTAGAGTCATTATACTGTGCCAAATACTACGTCGGAACCAGCGAGTCAAGACTAACTCACACCGATACCATTGAATTCCTGTTTTGAAATTTTCGTATTTTCTGTCAATTCAGATTATCCAATTTAATAAAATTTGAAATTTCCTCAATAAAATCAATATTTTGTGTATTATACTCCCCTACTTCCCTGAATATGTTAAATATATCATTCTTCAATTCTACGTCATCCTCAAGCTTTTTTACAATAGAAAAAGTTGTCAGTAATTGAAGTGACGTACTTTTTGGTATGTTTTTCAATAACAGGTTTTTCATTTTGCAATTCCTGCGAAATACTGGAAAGTTTTGTGGATCCAACATATGATGCTGCCTATGAAAAATCAGGAAACGACTATGCGTAGAATCTTACATTTAAATGTCATTGGTGGAATTGCGGGAGATATGGTGGTAGGAGGACTCTTGGATTTGGGAGTCCCTTTTGCCCTTCTCGAGGAGGGAATGAGCCAATTGGAAAGTCTACCATTGCGACTTTCTCGCCAAAAAACAAAACGGCATGAAATCTCGGGCACGCATTTTCATGTAGAAAGTCTGACGGGGGACGCCCATCCCCATCGATCTTTTCAAACAATCCGGCAATTGATTGGAAATTCGTCTCTCTCCTTCCATGTGAAGGAATTAGCGCTTAAGATTTTTAAGCAGCTGGCCCTTGTCGAAGGAAAAATTCACAATAAGCTCCCGGAGGACGTACATTTTCATGAAGTCGGCGCCTGGGATTCGATTGCAGATATTGTCTGTGTGGCCTTATGTCTGGACTATTTAGAAATAGCTGGTATTTATGTGTCTTCGATTCCACTGGGCGCAGGGTTTGTTAAAACAGCGCATGGGATGATGCCGATTCCAGCCCCAGCCACCTTAGAATTGCTACATGGGTTTGATATTATACAGGATACACTTCCTTTTGAGCGTACCACCCCGACAGGAGCAGCCATATTGGCCGCTCTGGCAGAACCACAATCTGACGCATTACGGTACAGGGTCGATCGTATCGGGATTGGAACGGGAAGTCAGGACCGGAGTGAAGTTCCCAATATCATTCGTTGCATTCTCGGCTTTCAAAAGGAATCTCGGGTTTCTGAGGATAGCTTACTCTTTGAATTGGTGGAATGCTCCGAGACCAACATAGACGATTGTACCCCTGAATGTTTAGGATTTGTGCACGAACAATTGATGGCCGCAGGGGCACTGGACGTGTGGTTCATTCCGATTCAAATGAAAAAAAATCGTCCGGGAGTGTTGCTACAAATCTTACATGCGCCAGAAAAACGTTGGCAATTACACCGCTTGGTTTTCCAGGAAACAACATCCTTAGGGATAAGATACCGAAATTTTCACCGCACTTTCCTGAAACGCGCTATCGTGGAAGTGCAAACCCCCTGGGGCAAGGTCCGAGGGAAGCAATCCGTCTTCGAAGAGCAGTCCCGATTCAGCCCGGAATTTGAGGACTGTCGAAAAATTGCCGTTGCGCATGGAATTTCCCTTAATCATATTTTTAGCGTTGTTGAAGAATCTTATTGGAAACAGCAAAAAACGCATAGATAGACTGAAACCCGAATTTTGATCCAAACGTTATTACCATGACCACCATCCTTTGTATCAGAAAAGACAATTCCGTGGTTATGGCCGGAGACGGCCAGGTGACCATGGGCAACACAGTGATGAAATCCACTGCAACCAAAATTCGAACTACTTACGATGGTAGAGTACTTGCCGGCTTTGCCGGCTCTACGGCGGATGCGTTTGCCTTGTTTGAGAAGTTTGATGAAAAACTGGAACAATACAGCGGACAGATCGTGCGAGCTGCTGTAGAATTGGCTAAAGAATGGCGAACAAACAAAATGTTGAGAAACCTGGAAGCCTTGTTGGCAGTTGCCAGCAAAGAAGCGGCGCTTATAATTTCCGGGAATGGAGACGTGATAGAACCGGATGATGGAGTTATAGCCATTGGTGCAGGTGGCCCGTATGCCCTGGCGGCCGCACGCGCATTGTTGGACAGTGACTTGCCGGCAAAAATCATTGCGGAAAAAGCCATGCGAATTGCCGGTGACATTTGCCTCTATACCAACCAGCAGTTCTCTTTTGAAGAACTCAATTACTAAAATATATCGAAAGCATTCATGGAAAACACTCTTTCGCATCAGAATCAAACGCCCCGGGAAATTGCAGAAGAATTGGACAAATACATTGTTGGCCAGGAAGCTGCAAAAAAGGCGGTGGCAATTGCCTTGCGTAATCGATGGCGTCGGCTTCAAGTCCGTGAAGAACTGCGGGATGAAATTTTGCCAAAAAACATTGTTATGATCGGACCAACAGGGGTGGGAAAAACAGAAATTGCCAGGAGGATGGCACGTCTGGTCAATGCTCCGTTCACCAAAATAGAAGCCTCTAAATTCACCGAAGTTGGATATGTCGGACGCGATGTGGAGTCGATCATCCGGGATCTTGCAGAAATGGCTGTCAACATGGTCCGCCATGAACATACCAGAAGAATTCAAACCCAGGCACAGGCGCAGGCTGAAGAACGAATCCTCGATTTACTCGTTCCTTCAACGAACCCCCGCGAATCTGAAGAAAATAATTCGACCAAAGAAAAATTTCGCCAAAAATTGCGCAATGGCAAGCTCGATGACAAGCCTGTCGAACTAGATGTTCCTGAAAAGGGATCCGGATCATTTATCGAAATGATGCCCATTTCTCTCAATGACAATCTGGATATGAATATTCGGGATATGCTCTCCAATATGATGCCCAAGCGCAGTAAACGTCGAAAAGTTAAAATCGGGGACGCGCGGAGTATTCTCGAGCAAGAGGAAATACACAAGTTGCTCGACATGGAGGAAGTCTCACGCGAGGCTATCCTTCGCGTAGAGCAAACGGGAATCGTTTTTCTGGATGAAATAGATAAAATTGCCACGCGCAGTTCGGCCCAGGGGCCGGATGTTTCCAGGGAAGGCGTCCAGCGCGATTTATTGCCGATTGTCGAAGGTTCGACCATCAATACCAAATATGGTCCCGTGCAAACGGACCATATCTTGTTCATCGCAGCCGGTGCATTTCATGCCGCCAAACCGTCGGATCTCATCCCGGAATTGCAGGGACGTTTTCCTATTCGTGTGGAACTGAAATCTTTGAGCAAAGCAGATTTCATCCGTATTCTCACTGAACCAAAAAACGCTCTCATTGTGCAATACACCGAATTGCTTGCCACTGAAAAAGTGATTTTGAATTTCACTGATGAAGCCATTGAGGAAATCGCCAGGATTGCCTGTGAAGTGAATGAACAGGCAGAAAATATCGGAGCCCGCCGTTTGCACACAATCATGGAACAATTGTTGGAGGAAGTCAGTTTTGAGGCTCCACAAATGCAGGGACAAGAGATCACCGTGACTCCCGAATATATCCAGGATCGTCTCTCGGAATTGTTGAAAGATCAGGACCTGACGCGTTATATTTTGTAATTTTTGATGCGACTGCCATGGAAACCAAGACACTCTTGAGGCGCTTGGAAAATCAGTTGGAGTGGTTTCGACAGCAAAAATACAAGCGTTTGAATTTGGCACCCCTTGCCACGGAAGAATCTCGTAAACTGACCCTGGGATTGCAAGCCATGATGGGCATAGTGCCAGAGAATAATTCCTCCATTGCTAAACTGAGTGATGATCCTCTACGGAAGAGGAATCGAGACCGTCCCTCTTCTGAAACTCATTCTCCGACGTCGATTCCCGGGTTCGATTCTCTGGAAAACTTAGAGCAGCAATACTGTACCTGTCAACGTTGTCCCTTGGGTGCCGGCCGCACCAATTTTGTTTTTGGAGTGGGTCATCGCCATACAGTGCTGCTTTTCATCGGAGAAGCTCCTGGTGCGGAGGAAGACCGGCTGGGTGAGCCTTTTGTTGGCAGGGCCGGCAAACTGCTCACCACCATGATCCAATCCATTGGGATTGACCGTCCTGATGTCTATATTGCCAACGTCGTCAAATGCCGCCCTCCTGGCAATCGGAATCCCCAACCCGAAGAAATCGCAAAATGTTTTCCAATTTTGCAGCGTCAAATTGAATTGATCGATCCCCGCCTGATCGTCACGCTGGGCAATGTCCCCACCCGGGTTTTAGCCCCCAACGCGCCGGGGATAACCGAATCTCGCGGACAACTCTATTCCTATCAACAGTGGAGCGTGTTACCAACATTCCATCCTGCTTACCTCTTGCGTAATTCTTCAGCAATGGCGTTGGCATGGAATGATTTTAAAAAAATTCGTTATTTGTGCTTCGAACAAAACGCTCATCAGACCAAGTGAGCATCCCGCTTCGACTCGAGTGCTTACAAATCATTTAAATAGGACGGCAAATGGCAATTGAAGTACAAGGCGTGAAAGGGACCAGGGACTTTTATCCGGAAGAGATGCGATTACGAAATTGGTTGTTTGACATGTGGCGCGGTACTGCTCAACAATTTGGATTCGAAGAATATGACGCCTGTATCCTGGAACACGCAGAGCTTTACACACGCAAAGCGGGAGATGAAATAACCGAGCAGATTTATGCCTTCCAGGACAAAGCAGGGCGTCATCTGAGTTTGCGCCCCGAAATGACCCCCTCGCTGGCCCGGATGGTTCTTCAACAACAAAGAGCCCTGTCGTATCCGTTGAAATGGTTCTCCATTCCACAATGTTTTCGCTATGAACGCATGATGCGTGGACGAAGACGGGAACATTTTCAATGGAATGCCGATGTCGTTGGAGAATCAAGCGTGACCGCAGAAGCGGAAATTCTTTCATTACTCCTGATGGGCTGCCAGAATCTGGGACTCACTTCGCAAGATATTCGTCTCTTCTTAAACGATCGTCAAATTCTTAATGAAATTCTCACTTTTCTGGATGTCCCTGAAATCCTGCATGATAAAGTGATGATCGTAATGGACAAACGGGATAAAATTTCCCAAGACGCATTTGCCGAACTGCTGCAAAAAGAGCAACTCACTCATTCGCAAATCCATGGATTGAATGGATTTCTGGCAATCACGACGATCAATGAGTTGGCAGAAAAGTTGGCTGGTAGCCGGGCGCTGCAATCCCTAATTACGGTGATGCAAATGCTGACTCAGGCGGGTTTTGGGGAATACTTGAAATTTGATATCTCCATTGTTCGGGGACTGTCCTATTATACGGGAGTGATTTTTGAAGTGAAGGATATTCACAAAGCCCATCGCTCCATCTGCGGAGGAGGCCGTTACGATTCTTTGCTTTCTACTTATGGAGGCGATACGATTCCGGCCGTGGGCTTTGGATTCGGAGATATTGCGATTTTAGATATGCTGTCAGATCTGAAACGCCTGCCGGTATTGAGCCGGAATGTGGATTATATGGTAATCCCATTTTCCGCAGAAGAAGAAGGCATGGCCCTCAACATCAGTAATCGACTACGGCGACAAGGAAAAAGAGTGGAGTGTGACTACAGCCTGAAAAAAGTCAAACGAATTCTGCAACGGGCTGATACAATGAATGTCAGCAAGGCTGTCTTGCTTTTTCCTGAGGAACTGGCGCATGGAGAAGTGGTCTTACGAGACTTGAAAACCCGCCAACAAAAAAATATTTCTATTGAAGACCTCCTCTTAAAGAGCAAATAATCCCATTATGTTCATGACCTTTCGCTTGATAAATGCTTGATGCGAATTGCGTTCTTAGCAATCAGTTTGCTGGTGCTGCTGGACCAAGGGTCTAAAATTTGGGTGCGCCAGCATGTCGATTCATACCACATGATCCCTATCCTGCCCAATTTTCTGGAATTGACGCTGGTACAAAACAAAGGCGTGAGCTTCAGTTTTATGTCCGATTGGCCGGAAACCGTTCGCCTGCCACTTCTGCTGTCCATTTCGACGATCGCGGTGGTGGGGATGCTCTATTACCTGATTTGGTATTGGAAAAAGAGTGACCGTATCATGAAAACGGCGTTGGTATTGATCATTCCGGGGGCGTTGGGAAATTTGATTGACCGGGCGATTTTTGGCTCAGTGACGGATTTTCTTCATTTCCGTTGGTATGATTTCAGTTTTTTCGTGAATAATCTGGCAGATTGTTTCATCAGCGTCGGGATCTGTTTTTTCATCCTATCCACTATGTTTGGAAAAACGAAGAATCAGTCCGATTTAGAACCCTCCTCCTCTTAGAAGCTGTTTGGATAAAAAATTGCATGTTTACTAATTTCCATTTTTTAAAAGGAGATTTATGTATCCAAGCAACTCAAGCGATCAGGAATGGTCTGAGACTGTGGAGCGGACAATTGCTTTTTGGCTCATAATCATAAAGAAGCGGATTTCCTTGATTTTTTGATTTAGGAACAAACCTTAAATAACCTGTAATTCTTCCAATGGTGTGAGCAAAATTGGGGGACATGTACAGCGGCATCCCAACTCTACTGTTTTCCTGCTGTTACCTGTCCCCTAAATTTGCGTATCCATACTTCTGACTTATTTAAATTTCATTCCTTATCGTTTTTTTTACGAATCCTGCATTTATTTCATTTGGGGCTTGACCCTGCGTATTTAAGTGTTAAAATTATGCCTTGTTGTTTTAAGGAAGGAGAGGGTTCCCGCTTGATCGATTGAATAATATCGTGGGAGGACGTGAAAAAGATGGATCCTCTCCGGGAATTTTTTAAACGATATTGAACTGAACGGCTTCTGACTGTCCCCGGATTTGAGCAGATTTATTGATTTTTTGTTTTTTTTGCGAATCCCGCATTTATTTTACCTCAGGGGGTTGACATTGCGTTGTTTTGTGCTGTATTTAAGCCATCATTAAGTTGTTTCAGTGAAAGAGAAGGTTCCCGATCGATTGAACAATATCGTGAGAGGAATTGAAAACGATCGGTCCTCCCAGGGAATCTTTTTTAATGATATTGAACTAAACGGGTTTTTCAGAGACCTGAATATTTACGATTTTTTAAAAAAAATGATTGCTGCTACAGGTTAGATTGAATGAGCTTCAGGGATGAGTGAATAATCAAATTATTCTTATCTTCCCAAATGTCCGTAAACTCTTTAAAAACCATAAGAAAATACTCAATTATTAAATGAATCATCTTTTTAAAAAATCCCTTGATAATAAGGTGGATATGAGAGTAATCTTAAACACCCAGTTCCCAGTTCCAATAAGTTCCCAGTTCCCAGTTCCCAGTTCCCAGTAATAAGTTCCAAGCAACAAGTCACAAGTCCCCAATCCCAAGTTCTACCCCCTTATCTTATCTCGACATCAGGGAGAGATCCCTAAGATCCCTCGTTCCCCGTTCCGGGAACGGCAATGGGGAATTTGGAAAATCATCGGCGCCTGAGTGCGTCGGTTTATGGTTCATTGCCCAATCCTGGAGGCAATGAATCGGTTTTTTGATCACTTGAAAATGAAGGAGACCCAATGTGTAGAGCAATCGTCGAGAACGTGCTTTCGGGAACAAAAGCAGGTTTTAAAGCAACCCGCAATCTTGTTTTTAATCAAAAAGCAGAAAGGAGCACCTTGAACCGTCAAAAAAGTAGAGAAATCGTCGAGAACGTGCTTTCGGGCATGAAGGCAGGTTTCAAATCAATCCTTAATATTTTTAAACATCCAAACGGAGAATCTCGTATGTTTAATCTAAAAAGCAGCTCAAAATTGAGCGCAACCCTGCTGGCTCTCATCATGGGAGCAAGCGTCTTCATGGCTGGCCAGGTCTGGGCAGCCAAGATGGTCAAAGATCCCACCACCGGCAAGATGGTGACCGAGCCGGCGTATGGTGGGACATTGACGTTCGCCAATCGAGGCTGCAAGACTATCATGGTTGACAGCTGGTTCGGTGGCTTCTCTGGTTCCACCCAGGCCGGCGTTACCGAGAAGCTCGGCATCGCCAGGTGGGAAATCGATCGGGACCAGTTCAGTTTAAGAAAGACCTACGTGCCCGTATCAGTCATCGGAGGTGCGCTGGCTGAGAGCTGGGAGCAACCAGACCCGAACACCTATGTCTTCCGCATCCGTGAGGGCGTTCGCTGGTTTGATAAGGCACCAATGAATGGAAGGGAATTGACCGCCGAGGACGTAGTTTTTAACTGGCACCGCATGGTGGGTATGGGCGAATTCACCGCAGCCGGAGGTTCACCCAGTCAGGCTCTCAAGGACATACCATTTGAGTCGATAACGGCTACCGATCGGTACACGGTTGTATTCAAGACGACCGAGCCACAATCGGGTCTACTGCATACGCTCCTCGTCCACCACTCCAGTTGGGTTTACCCGCCCGAGGTAATCGAGGAACATGGCGACCTGCAGGACTGGAGAAATTCGGTCGGCACCGGGCCCTACATGCTCACCGACGCCGTCGAGGGCAGCTCTATCACGTGGACCAAGAATCCTGACTACTGGCGCTTCGACGAAAAGTATCCGGAGAACCGCCTGCCCTACATCGACGAGCTAACGGCCCTATTCATGAGTGACACGGCAACAATTGATGCCGGATTGCGATCAGGCAGCATAGATTACATCGGTCTGCCGGGCGGCTGCGGCGCTCAGATAGATTCTATCGATCGGGCAGACGCGCTTAGCAAAAGCAACCCAGAGCTCGAGCTTACGCAATTCTTTCAACGAGCGGAAAATGCTATCTCGTTCAAACTCATGGAGCCTCCCTTCAACGACGTCAATGTCCGCATAGCAATGCAGCTGGCGCTCGACCTCGAGACAATTAACAACACGTTCTACAAGGGTTATGCAAGCGCAACCCCGCAAACGCTGCTAGGAGATGCGCACGTTGGCTACAGCGTTCCGTTCGACGAGTGGCCGGACGATGTGAAGGAGGAGTACACGTATAACCCGCAAAGGGCGGAGCAGCTCCTTGATGAGGCGGGGTATCCTCGTGGCGCAGACGGCACTCGATTCAAGACCGACTTTCTACTCATAGATACCTTTGATTTGGACTACCCGCAATTGGCTGCCACCTACTTCGATGCGATTGGCGTCGACATCGAGATGAACGTACTGGACCATCCTGCTTTTTATGCCGCTTTGAAAGAACTTACCTATGAAGGTATGTTTTTGTGGCTCGCCGCCATTGATGCCGAGGCCACGCATACAGTGAGTTTGTACCACTCGAGCGCAGGGCGGCAACAGAACTATACTGGACTTCGGGACCCGGTCTACGATGCCATGTTCGACGCGGCCAAGGCCGCGGCCACGGTGGAGGAGCAGCAGAGGCTGGTGAGAGAGATAGATCTATACCTGGCGCGGAACCACTTTCTCGTGTGGAGCCCCAAGGTTCCATGGTTTAACGTGAATCAGCCGTGGGTCAAGGGCTACAACGGCGAAGTAGATCTGGGATGGGGCGACCGTAACACCATATTCTCTCGCATTTGGATTGACCAGGACCTGAAGCGGGAAATGGGCAAATAGCCTACCGCGATAGGAATCGAGGGAGCTGGGGCACTCAGACGTTCCAGCTCCCTTTCTCATTGAAACAAGGCCATTGAGGAATGTTAAGTGAGAGCATATATCATCAGGCGGTTATTGCTTGTAATCCCCACCCTGTTTCTATTGTCCATCCTGGTCTTTCTCTCCGTCCGCTTCATCCCAGGCGATGTCATAGACGCAATGTTGGGCAGGATGCAATTGATGTCCGGCGGCACGATCGACCGTGAAGCTCTTGAGCATAGGCTGGGACTGGACGTGCCCGTCTACGTGCAATATGGACGGTGGATAGGAAATATTTTCCAGCACGGCACCCTTGGCAAATCCCTGATGGGCCGTTGGGCGGTAGAGGAGATCATAATCGGGAGATTGCCGGTAACCATCGAGCTTGGCCTCCTGGCCATCGTCATCTCGCTCTTGATCGCCCTGCCCGTCGGCATTTACTCGGCGATTCGGCAGGATACCGCTGCCGACTACGTGGGGCGCTCTGCCGCCATCATCGGCTTGGTAACGCCGAACTTCTGGTTGGGAATCATGGTGATGATCTACCCGGCACTCTGGTGGGGCTGGTCGCCACCGATGAGGCTCATTCCCTTCGCGGAGGACCCGCTGGGCAATCTCGGAATGTTCCTCATTCCCAGCCTGATTCTGGGGACCGCCATGGCTGCCGCCACCATGCGGATGACGCGCACCATGATGCTGGAGGTGCTTCGGCAGGACTATATCCGGACGGCCTGGTCCAAGGGGCTCAAGGAGCGGGTGGTTGTCGTGAGACACGCCGTCAAGAATGCCCTCATCCCGGTCGTGACCCTGATTGGCCTGCAGTTGCCGATCCTGGTGGGAGGCGCCGTCATCATGGAGAACATCTTCAACCTGCCGGGGTTGGGTAATCTCATGCTGACAGCACTCAATGACAGAGACTACCCGATGGTCTCCGGAATCAACCTGTTTTTCGCCACCGGGGTGGTGCTGCTCAATCTCCTGATTGACCTGATTTACCCCTATCTGGACCCGAGGGTGCGGTATGAATAAGAAACCCTCCCCCATCCGTGAGCCCAAGCGACGGGGCCGGTTTGCGGATTTCTTCATCAGGCTGTGGCGGGAGAAGCCCCTGGGGATGGTCTGCGGGATTATCGTATTGATATTGATTCTGGTGGCTATCTTTGCCGATGTTCTGGCCCCTTATCCAATTGATGAACCACATTTGGTAGACAGGCTGCAGGGTCCATCAATCCAGTATCTCCTTGGTAACGACCAGTTGGGTCGAGACTTCCTTAGCCGTATTATCTACGGCGCTCGTATTTCGCTAACTGTCGGTCTGGCCGCGACGGCGCTTAATGTGCTCATCGCGGTCCTGATCGGCAGTCTCTCCGGATTCCTGGGAGGGAAAGTGGACCTGGTGGTGCAGAGATTCGTTGATGCCTGGATGGCCTTCCCGGGGCTGCTGCTTTTGTTGACCATCATGTCCCTCGTGGAGCGGGGTCTCCCCCAGATCATTGTGGTGCTGGGGGTCACCGGAGGCATCGTCAGCTCAAGAGTCGTCAGAGGCGCCGTTATTGCTGTCAAAGAGAATGACTATTTTCTGGCAGCCAAAGCCCTGGGCACCCCCACCAGCCAAATCCTGATCCGCCATGTGCTGCCCAATATTGCGGCTCCGGTAATCATCATCTTCAGCATCAACGTCGGGGGAGTGATTATGGCTGAGGCTTCTCTGAGCTTCCTCGGATTCGGTCTGCCACTGGATGTTCCCAGCTGGGGTAGTCTGCTCAGCAGGGACGGGCGTAAGTTCATGGAGCAGGCGCCATGGCTGGCTCTCTGGCCGGGTCTTGCCCTGACGATTACCGGTTACAGTCTGAACATGTTCGGCGACGCCATGCGCGACTTGCTGGATCCCCGATTAAAAGGGGGGCAGAGCAGTTACGGCACCGCGAAGAAACGCAAAAACGGCTTCCTCTCCAGACTGATCAACCCCTTCTCTTAGAAATCAGGGAATCGGGGTCAGGCCTGTGACTTTGGGAATTTAAGTTCATATTTCCGTCGGGCAGGTCGGGAGTCTTACGACTCCTTTCCACCCTGAGAACGGCTCGTCGGAAGGGGATGAAGGGATTGCCATCACCTTGGGTCAGCCCGAACTTTCAGCCTCATTAACAAGGAAAGGGGTAGAGATGAGATAAGGGAGTTCGAGTCGAGGAGACCGTCCATTATGCTCATCTTGCTGGTGTCACGCCGATGGTACGCCTTCCTGCCTTGGAGCAACATTTCATCACGAGATTGCTGGACAACGGCTGTCAATGTCTGATCCTACCAAGTATCAGGAGCGCAGCGGAGGCCCGGCGGTTGATAGAGTTTGCCAAATTCCACCCCGAAGGAAAGCGTGCGTTTGGCATGTACGGGGCGCCTGATATACCGGCAGCGTGCGCTCACGCTAACGCCAACACGTTGCTCGGCCTTATTCTCGAGACTCCGGAGGCGCTCGAGCACTTGGAAGGATGCATCACAGAAGAGAACGAATATATCAGCCCCTTGCGCATCCAATGATCTCTCGTATCATAGTCTCTTATTCTCTTGCGCAATGACGGCAGCCTGGTAGACCCGGAAAGCGATCACAATCACAGCCAAATGTATTATTTGACAAAACGGGTTCTTACAATCCTTAACGTTGCAGAATTATTTCTTGTTTCCAGCATTTTGTCTCAGACTTCGGCCTTCAGACCTGGGAAAATAACGTTAAATGGTTTCCGATTGTTAACCCGATAGAATCCGTGTTATATTTCCCTGGTAATATTGTCCCTCCTTTTTGTGAAGGGGATTCATTTCTCTTACAAGAATCTGGGTCCTGAACTTTTTGAAAATAAAGATCTGAGGAAAGGAAAGCTCCATTGGATACCGAAAGCCCCATCCGGGAAGGACAGGTTCTGACTGGCCCGCAGTTCAATGAACCGATGCGAGTGGAAACCGTGCGCACGAACGGATCCGGCACCTGGGATGCCGGTCTCGTTGGTCAGCAATCGGAACGATTCCGAAGGGTTACACTGACGTCGGCTGATATCTCGAACCTGAGCATCGCTGACTCCACTCTTTCCTACGACGGCGACGGACGGCTTCTGCGAATCGGTCTTCAGGCTTATGCACTCGGTATCGCCCACGAGTTCGACCCCTATTTCGGGCTTTCCATCTCGCGCGTGGACCCTCTGCCCCATCAACTCGAAGCGGTCTACGAGCACCTCCTCAAGCTGCCCAACGTGCGCTTCCTGCTCGCCGACGATGCGGGGGCGGGTAAGACCATCATGGCAGGCCTGCTGGTCCGTGAACTCAAGCTTCGTGGTCTCGTCGAACGTGTCCTGGTGGTATGCCCCGCAAACCTGACCTTCCAGTGGCAGCGAGAACTGAAGGAAAAGTTCGACGAGAAATTCCTCGTTCAAAAGGGCGGCGATATCCGCGAGCAGTTCGGCGTCAACCAGTGGTTGGAGCATAAGCAGATCATCACCTCGCTCGACCTGGCTAAGCGCGCCAATATCTTGCCCGGACTACGACAGGCGCACTGGGACCTGGTGATCGTCGACGAGGCGCACCGCATGTCGGCCCGTGACGAGACCCATAAGAGTATGCGCTACAAGCTGGGGGAATTGCTGCGTGACAGTACCGATCACTTGCTTCTGTTGACCGCCACGCCCCACAAGGGCGACCCCGGGAATTTCACATTGTTCCTGCAACTTCTCGACCGGGACGCATACGCCGACGTGAAATCTATCCGCGAGGCCATGAATCGGAGGCGAGCGCCCTTCTACCTGCGTCGCGCCAAGGAAGCGATGGTTTATTTTCCGGAACGTCTGCAGGACGGAACATGGACTGCCAAACCGGTCTTCACCAAACGTATCCCGCGCACTGCCGCTTTCACCATCGACGGTCCCGAGTTCGAACTCTACCAGCAAATCACACGGTTCGTGAAACGCCAGAGCGCCCGTGCCGCTGCGCAGGAAGATGATCCGCGAGCGCGAGCCGTCGGTTTCTTGATGTCGCTCTACCAAAGGCGTCTTGCCTCGAGTACCTTCGCCATGCGGCGGTCGCTCGAGAACCGGGCGAGACGTTTACAGGATGGTCTCAAGCGCGCCCAAGAGTTGGTGCGAATAGCGCCACCGGACCTTCCTGATCCGGAAGATCTCGAGGAACTGGAGGACGCCGAGCGCGAGCGTCTGGAGCGTCTGCTGGAGGCTATCACGCTGGCCGGCAACGCCCATCAGGTACGTGAAGAGATCACCGAACTCCGGGTGCTGGCCGAAGAGGCGAAAGCAGTCGAAGGCGCGGGCAGAGAAGCGAAACTCAAACGTCTTCGTGAGATCATGCGGAATGAGGGATTCTTTGATCGTCCCGATCAGCGATTGCTGCTCTTCACCGAGTTCAAGGATACCCTCGGCCATCTGATGGAGCATTTGAAAGCCTGGGGCTTCAGCGTCGGCTGTATCCATGGTGGCATGAAACCCGGCTCGCAAGACGAACCGGGTACCCGGCTCTACGCCGAACAGCAATTCCGCGAAGGTGTCATCCAGATCCTGGTGGCTACCGAGGCGGCTGGCGAAGGCATCAACCTCCAATGCTGTCACATTCTCTTCAACTACGACATCCCCTGGAACCCGAACCGGCTCGAGCAGCGCATGGGCCGCATCCACCGTTACGGACAGCGGAACGATTGCCTGATTTTCAACTTCGTTGCCACCAACACCATCGAGGGACAGGTGCTCCAGCGCCTCTTGGCCAAGCTGCAGGAGATCCGTGACGCCCTCGATGACGACTCGGTTTTCAACGTCGTGGGTGAGGTCTTGCCGTCCGCCCACGTGGAACGTGTGCTGCGAGAATACTATTCGGGCAAGCTGGGCGACGCTGACCTCGAAGACCGGCTTCTGAAGGATGTGGATGAAGGTCATTTCCGCACGATTTGCCAGACGGCTCTGGAAGGCTTGGCTACCAAAAAGCTTGATCTCGAGATGCTCACCGAGCGCCGTGCCCGGGCGCAGGAACGGCGCGTCGTACCTGAAACGATTGCTCGTTTCATCAAGGAAGGCGCCCGGAATGCGCGGTTGGATCTGAAACCGGTAGAGGGTCTGGAGCATACCTTCGACCCGGGGCGTATACCGTCCTGTTTGAAGAAGTACGAGCGTGAACCGGGTTGGAAACTCCCGCAGTTGGCCACTCGTTATCCGCGCCTGTCGACGGACCGGGACGCGGCAGACGAGCACAACCTCGAATGGGTTACCCCGGGTCATCCACTGTTCGAATCTCTTCGTCGGCACGGCCTTGATCTTGCCCGGGACGCTTTTGCCAGTGGCGCCTGTTTTCATTCCCTGGGGCACGAAGCTCCGGCGCGCCTCGATTTCTACCGGGCGCAGGTCGTAGACGGCCTGGGACACGTCATTCACGAACGGCTGTTCACCGTGGAATTAAGGGATGGCCGCCAACCCCGTTTGAGGGATCCGGACATTCTGGGAAACCTCAGTCCCGCCGTAGTTCCAGCGAGCGATCTGCCTGACGTCACCTCTCTTTCGCAGGCTACCAACTGGTTGACCGAGCATGCCTTGATACCGTTCATCGACGAGGTGCGTAAGGAACGACTGTCCGAGGTCGAACGCATCGCGGAACACGTCGAACTCTCTTTGACCGAAGTACTGCAACGCCTTGACCAGGAAATAGGCCGCGCTGCCGAAGATTTGCAGAGACAGGTCTCCGGTGCCGAGGGACGCCTCTCACAAGCGGAAGCCCGTCATGACGAAGCACTGGCGCGACGTGACCGGCGTCGGCAGGAACTTGCGCAGCAGCGAGCGCTGACACTACAAGGAGTCCAGCGTTTGGCCAGCATCCTGGTTCTGCCCCATCCGGAAGCTGACTCCCCGGAGGTGCGACGCCTGCGACCCAGCGCCGAGACCGAAATGATCGCCATGCGGCTGGTCATGGAGCACGAAAAGGTCCGGGGTAGACAGGTATACGACGTGCACGAGAAAAACCTGGGCTACGATGTGACCAGTCTCGACGTGGAATCCGGAGAACTGCGTTTGATCGAGGTCAAGGGGCTCTCCGCCACTACCGGCACCATCCTGCTCACGCCGAATGAACGGCGCGTCGCCGAGGACCGTCCCGACTGCTACTGGCTCTACGTGGTCACCAACTGCGCGAGCACGCCTGAACTTCAGGAGCCGGTCAGTAATCCCGCCCGCTTTCCCTGGCACCAGGTCACCAAGGTGCAGCACTATTGGCTAGAGGTCAACGCCCTGACCCAACCAATGCAAGTGCGGGAGCACACGCCACCTTTTGGAGGAAAAACGTGAATTTCAATGGCTGTAGTGAGAAATCAAGCAAGTTACCGAGAGGCGCGGAGTTTCACCGTTGCTCTCTCCAAGTGAATCCCCACCACTACAACGAAACGTTTCGAGGCAAAGAGACTGCAGGCGATGTCGAATCTCACGCCAATGCCATTGTCGCGAAAGCCGCCGAAATTGGGGTCTCGGCGCTCGCGATCACTGATCACAATAACGTGAGTGGAGTTGAAGCATTCCGCAACGCTGCTACTGGCTATCGAATCACGATATTTCCAGGATTTGAACTTACCTCCTCTGAAGGCGTTCACGTTCTTTGTATCTATTCACCAGACACCGAAGAAGAGACACTCGGACGGTATCTTGGTGATTTTGGGATTTACGTGACAGAGTCCTCTTCGGACCTTTCGAGCCTGTCATTCGTCGAAATACTTGAAAAAGTCCGAGCACAGGGTGGCATCACAATCGCCGCGCACGCAACCAACAACAGCGGTTTGTTCAGCGTCCTTGATGGAAAGGCCCGGATCAAAGCATGGCAGAGCAAAGACCTGCTCGCAATTCAGATTCCGGGGCCTGTCAAGGAATTGCCCCGAAGTGCGTTACAGATCGTTGAAAACAAGAACGCCGATTACCGCCGACTCCACGCAGCGGGGGATAATCTGGCGGTGGCCGTGGTCAACGCAAAGGACGTCGTGAATTCCGAGGACCTGGAAGATCCTTCGGCCATGTGCTGGATCAAGATGTCCGAAGTTGGCATCGAGGGCCTGCGGCAGGCTTTTCTCGATCCGGAATCAAGAATTCGTCTGAACGGCGATCCCCCGCCTGAAGAACATGCTGAACTCATCTCGCTGACCTGGCAAGGCGGATTTCTGGACGGCGTGGCTTTTCACTTCAACCCGAACCTGAACGTGCTGATTGGTGGGCGAGGCGCGGGCAAGTCGACGGTCATCGAGAGTCTGAGGTACGTACTCGGATTAGATCCCATTGGAGAAGAGGCTAGCAAAGCCCACCAGGGGATTGTGCGCCACGTGCTCCGGGGCGGGACAAAAGTCTCGCTCCTTGTCCGCTCCCACCGCCCGACAAATAGACAGTACCGGATCGAAAGAACAGTCCCGAACCCTCCGGTGGTTCGCGAGGAAAGCGGCCAGGTCTCGAACCTGCTCCCCGAAGAGATACTCCCCCGTGTCGAGGTGTACGGGCAGCACGAAATCTCCGAGCTCACCAGGAGTCGTGAAAAACTCACACGCTTGCTCGATCGCTTTGTCGAACGCGACTCGTCGCTGTCCAGGCGCAAAGTGGACTTACGCCGGGACCTGGAGAAGACCGGACGGTCGATGCTGGAAGTAAGCACCGAACTCGGACAGATCGAAGAACGCTTGGCGACTCTCCCCGGACTCGAAGAGACGATTGAACGCTTTCGAGAAGCAGGACTCGAAGACCGGCTGCGTGAGCAGAGCCTCCTCGTCCGCGAAGAGCGCGTACTAGGTTCGATTCCCGAGCGTCTGGAGCCACTCCGTGAGTGTCTGGAGATCCTCCGCCAGGAGATCCCCATCGACCGCGTGTTCTTATCGCCAAGGGCCCTTGAGGATCTACCGGGCAAGGAAATTCTCGCGGCCGCCAATGACGTCTTTGAACGTCTGAGCCTCGACCTCGAGGAGTTGGTGAGCCGATTCGAGGCAGCGCTTGCGCAAGCTGATAGCGGGATCGATGAGATCCGCAGCCGGTGGAATGAGCGCAAGCGCGAAGTACAGACCGGTTACGAGAGAATCCTGCGTGAACTGCGGAAGTCGGCGGTGGACGGCGAGGAGTTCATCCGTCTGCGACGCGAAATCGAAGGCCTTCGCCCACTGCGAGAACGCGCGTCCCTGTTACAGCGCTTGAATAAGGAGTACACGGAACGGCGTCGTACGCTGCTCGCAGAGTGGGAAGACCTCAAGGCGGAGGAATTCCGTCTCCTTGACCGGGCAGCGAAGAATGTCGGCAGAAATCTGCATGACCGCGTCCGGGTGGAGGTCGCCGCAGCGGGTGATCGAGAACCGTTGTTCGGGGTGCTGCGTGACGAGATCGGAGGCCGTCTCTTCGAGGTGATTGATGCCCTTAAGAAGAAGGAGTTTTCTCTGCCACATTTCGTCGAGTGTTGCAGGATGGGGGCTGAAGCCGTTCACCGGGCATACGCAATTCCACCGGCTCAAGCGAAACGTCTTGCCGAAGGATCTCCAGAGGTCTTGATGCGCATTGAAGAACTGGAGTTATTACCCACCACGTCAATCCGTCTCAACACGGCGCCTGCCGGCGAACCACCGTCATGGCAGACGCTCGAAGCCCTCTCGACGGGACAGAAAGCAACCGCGGTACTGCTGCTCCTGCTGCTCGAATCGGACGCTCCCTTGATCGTGGATCAACCGGAGGACGACCTCGACAACCGCTTCATCACCCAAGGCGTGGTCCCCAGGATGCGGGAGGAGAAACGCCGGCGTCAGTTCATCTTCTCCACCCACAACGCCAACATCCCGGTGCTTGGAGACGCGGAGTTGATCCTAGGGCTTACTGCTCTGGGAGAGGCGGATGGAGGAAATGCTCACATCGACCCCAATCATATGGGTTCGATCGATGCGCGTCCGGTACGGGAGATGGTTGAGGAAATTCTCGAAGGAGGCAAGGACGCATTTGAGACTCGCAGACTGAAATACGGATTCTGAGGGTTCCCACCCCATCCGTCAAACAAAATCGTGAGAGAACGACCATGAACAAAACTGAATTGATCGAATTGATCCGCAACGGCGAGAACTCCGGCGTCGAGTTCAAACGTGACAACATCCCTCAGGACAAACTGGCGGGAGAGATGGTCGCGCTCCTCAATCTGGAAGGCGGCCACATACTCCTGGGTGTCGAAAACGATCAGACCGTCAGCGGCCTCACCCGGGACCGGGCCAGGGCTGAGGAGTGGGTCATGGAGGTGGCTCGAACGCACGTTCAACCAGCCACAATCCCGTACTGGGAGACAATATGTTGGGACGACGCAAAAGAAGTTGGTATCGTGTCACTGCCGGCGGACGCGCCGGACAAGCCGTATAAAGCGAAGCACGGGTCGGCCTGGGTCACCAAGGTTCGAGTGGGAACCACAACGCGCAATGCGACTCGCGAGGAAGAAGAACGTCTCTACCAACAGTCCGGGGGGCTGCGGTATGGTCTTAAACCAGTGCGGGGAACCGCCATCGACACGCTCGACCTCCGTCGCCTGCGCGACTACTTCGTTCGAGTCCTGGGAAGTGACGCTCCGGGTGACAGCGATGCTAAAGGGTGGCAGACGCTGTTGCTGAACCTGGACTTGGCGACGACCTCAGCGGGGCGAACGGCTGCAACCATCGATGGTACGTTGTTGTTCGGGAGGAATCCCGCACGCCCTCTCCCTCAATCGGGCATCCGGGCCGTCTGCTACCCCGGAGAGGAAGCGGACTACGCGACCCGCGCGGACGAAGACCTCAGGGGACCGCTGGTTCCGCTTGGCGCTCTCGATGGCGTGCTGGTAGAACCGGGGTTGGTTGATCAGGCGTGGGATTTCGTACGGCGCAATACGATGCCTTCCGCTCGGCTTGAAAGCGCACGCCGGGTCGACCGCTGGGAATTCCCCGAAGCGGTGGTGCGCGAGGCCGTGGGAAACGCCTTGGTTCACCGAGACTACAGCATCTCGGGGGCGGACGTCATGCTCGCCATCTTTTCTAACCGTCTGGAGATCGTGAGCCCCGGACGCTTGCCCAAGACGGTGACGACCGGAGGAATGAAGGTGGGAATGCGCTACGCCCGCAACCAAGCCTTAGTCAATGTGATGCGCGACTACGGATACGTGGACAATCGCGGGATGGGGGTACGGAATAGAATCATCCCCGGCATGCGGGACCACAACGGAACCGAGCCTGACCTGATCGAAGAAGAGAACCGCTTCATCGTACGCTTGTGGAAGGAACCCAAATGCAAGTGATTCCCAAGGAATATAAGCAACTGGTCGGCACCATCCTGCTCACGCCGAATGAACGGCGCGTCGCCGAGGACCGTCCTGATTGCTACTGGCTCTACGTGGTCACCAAATGCGCGAGTGCCCCGGAACTTCAGGAACCGGTCAGAAATCCCGCCCGCTTCCCCTGGAATCAGGTCACCAAGGTGCAGCACTACTGGCTCGAGGTCAACGCCCTGACCCAACCAATGCAAGTACGGAAACCTCCACTAAAGTACAATGGGCCACAATGATCACAAGGAAAAGCAATGAGCGATAACCTGAAAATCAGGAAACTCCACCTGCGAAATTGGAAAAATTTTCTCGATGTCGAGGTTGCCATAGAAGATCGTGTCTTTCTCGTAGGTCCCAACGCGTCGGGGAAATCCAATTTCCTCGATGTTTTCCGGTTCCTGCGTGATCTCGCTTCGACCGGAGGAGGTTTTCAGGACGCGGTTCTACGACGGCGTGGGGTGAGCGCTATTCGATGCCTGGCGGCACGGCGATATTCGAACATAGAAGTGCATGTCGAATTGCAGGATACAAGAGCAGAAGCCCAGTGGAAATATGAGATCGTTTTCTCTCAGGACAACCGGCGGCGCCCCGTACTTCGCAAGGAACGGGTAACTCGTGATAACAAATTAATCGTCGACCGGCCCAACGAAGATGACGAGAAAGATCCCGCGCGAAAAAGGAGACTTCTTTCTACAGCCGCATTCAACAGAAGTGGTCTGGGGTGGCCGAAAGGTCATATTCATATTCCAACATCACTCAAGGCGTTTCCACCTTTACTACGACATTCTTTGTCCTGGACTTGTTAGTGCCGCGTCCGGAGGCGGTACTAGGATCACCTCGACTATTCTCTCGAAATATCGCACATTCATTCCGATCCCGAATGAGATCGCGATAGATTTCCAGCCGGAAGCAGGCGAGCGAAAGCGGTTGGAGGTACGGTGCGACATCCTCTATTTGAAAGAACACGACTATGACTCCTCGTAGATTTGCAAGATACGATAGAGAAAAAGCAATTGTATTGGAGTATTGGATTCCTTGTAATTCTAAAAATCACACTTCGGAATATGGGCAGGAATACCGGGACGCGATCGACACCGCCAAAGTGCTCGTCCAATGGACGGAGGAGCATCCGTGATCCCCAGAGAATGCAAACGACTGGCGGAGGTGGACTTTCCCATTGCCGAAGTTTCCAGGCATGCGGTGCGGGAGAAATCGATCCGGCATGGACATCCCTCGACGTTGCACCTGTGGTGGGCGCGGCGACCGCTGGCTTCGTGTCGGGCAGTGCTGCTCGCGCTACTACTGCCGGACCCGTGTGATCCGCAATGTCCGCCAGAATTCAAGGACGAGGCACGCAGGCTCTTGCCACAGGTGGCAGGCTGCCGTCCGGATGCCACGGACGAGGGGTTGCGTAAGGTACTGTTGCGGTTCATCGCCGACTTTGCCAACTGGGACCTTGCTGCGAATCGCACCTATCTCGGTGTGAGTCGTGCCCTGGTGAAGGCGGCCCATGGTGAGGAGCCACCGCTGGTGGTGGATCCATTCGCGGGTGGGGGTTCGATCCCTCTGGAAGCGCTGCGGCTTGGCTGTGAAGCCTTCGCCAGTGATCTCAACCCGGTGGCCTGCCTGATCCTCAAGGTGATGTTGGAGGACATCCCACGATACGGTCCGGGACTGGCCGAGGAACTGCGCAAAGTCGGTGGCGAGATCAAACGGAAAGCCAAGCGGGAACTGGGCGACCTCTATCCACCTGACCCGGATGGCGCCACCCCGATTGCCTATCTCTGGGCGCGCACGGTGCGCTGCGAAGCGCCCAACTGCGGCGCGGAGATCCCGCTCATGCGTTCATTCTGGCTGTGCAAGAAGCCCAAGCGCAAGCGTGCCCTCCGATACCGGATCGAACGGTCCGAAGGCGCTCCCCCGCATGTCGAGTTCGAAGTGTTCGAGCCGACAACGGATAGGGAGGTGCATGGAGGCACCGTGACACGAGCGAAGGCGACGTGTCTGTGTTGTGGCATCGTATTGCAACCCGAACGGGTGCGAGCACAGCTCGCTGCCCAACGGGGCGGAGCCGACGTTATCTTCGATGAACAGGACCGTCGGACAGGCGGGGCTTTCATGACAGCTGTGGTGATGCTCCAGCCCGGACAGCCCGGAAGACATTATCGTCTTCCTACCGACGCGGACTACGAAGCGGTGCGCCGCGCGCAGGCGCGGGTGGTACAGATTATTGAGGAATGGGAACATAGGGGAAAGCAAGGACTCTGCCCGATACCGGATGAGCCGCTGCCACCGATTGGGACGTTGGGCTTTAACGTGCAACGCTACGGCATGCTACAGTGGGGTGACTTGTTCACGGCGCGGCAGAAGGTGGCGTTGGTGGCGTTGAGTCAGTCCGTCGCAGCGTTGGAGGAATCAATAAGGTGTTTGCTCGCCATAGCTGTAAACCGAATCGCCGGTGGCGGCTCATCTACTTCTGCATGGCTGGCTTCTGGGGAGGAGGTCAAGCATGCGATCCCTCGGCAGGCTTTGCCAATCATCTGGGATTTTGGCGAATCGAATTGTCTGGCAACCGCATCGAGAAGCTGGGACAGTGCTCTCAACTCGATAGTTTATATACTTGAGGGTCGCTCACTGGGATTAGTCTCCGGACAAGTTCAATCAGCCGACACCACGAATCACCCACTTCCCGACCAATCCGCTGGAGTTTTGTTCACCGACCCGCCGTATTACGACGCGATTCCATATGCGGACCTTGCTGACTTCTTCTTAGTCTGGTTCAAACGAACACTACCCGGTTACTCGCTGCTACGTGACTATTTCGACCCGGACAATCCACTCTCACCGAAGGCACGCGAGATAGTACAGGACAAGACAAAGACTAACGATGGACGACCGAAAGATCGTGCGTGGTTCGAGGAGATGATGGCGAAGACGTTCACTGAGGGGCACCGCATTCTAAACGAAGATGGCATCGGCTCGGTCGTCTTCGCCCACAAGACCACAGAAGGTTGGGAGGCATTGCTTTCGGGTATGATCCTAGGTGGCTGGACCATCACTGGCTCCTGGCCAATTGCTACTGAGATGGTAGGTCGACTGAGGTCGCAGGACTCGGCGGCTCTCGCCACCAGCGTCCATCTCATTTGCCGCCCGCGATCCGAGGATGCCGTAGTCGGGGACTGGGGCGATGTCCTGCGCGAGCTTCCGATTCGTGTGGGAGGCTGGATGGAGCGCTTGCAGTGCGAAGGTATCCGAGGTGCGGACCTGGTCTTCGCCTGCATCGGCCCGGCGCTCGAAATCTTCAGTCGTTACCGCGCGGTGGAGACTGCCGAGGGCCGCACGGTCGGCCTGCCCGAGTACCTGGAAAAAGTCTGGGAAGTCGTCGGTCGCGCGGCGCTCCAGCAGGTGCTTGGCACGGCGGAAGCGCAGGCGCGTAACGGCTTGGTCGGCGCGCTGGAGGAGGACGCCCGCCTGACAGCTCTCTTCCTCTGGACCCTCCAGAGTACGGCAACCTCCGAAGAGAATGCTAAACAGGAAGAGGAGGAAGAAGAAACGGTTACCAAGGTGGCGCCCCGGGGATTCAATCTCCCCTTCGACGTCGTGCGTCGTTTCGCCCAACCCATGGGCATCGATCTCGACGTCTGGACCGGTCGTATCATCGAGCAGGAAAAAGGCGTGGTGCGCCTGCTGCCGGTGTCCGAGCGGGCCAGAAAACTATTTGGCGAGGACGGAGCAGGCGCAGCAGCCGACTGGATCGAATATGAACCGGAAGCCAACTCGCAGATGACGCTTTTTCCCGAAATGGACGCTCCGGAGAAATCAAGAAACCGCCGCCGTGGAAGAAAAACCATCCTTGATGGCGAGGTCGAACTTCATTCCCTCGAGGCCACCACCTTGGACCGCGTGCACTCAGGCATGCTCTTGCAGTCCGGTGGTCACTCCAACGCGCTGCGGAAGCTGATCGATGCCGAACAGGACCATGGCCCCGACTTCCTGCGACTTGCCAACGCGCTTTCCGCCCTGTACCCTCGTGGCAGCGAAGAAAAGCGACTTTTAGACGCGATGCTGCTGGCAGTTCCCAAGTGAAAAAGGAGAGATCATGGAGAAGATAACGCTGAAAAACTTTCGCTGCTTCCGTGAAGAGCAGACCACTCGCCTGGCGCCCCTGACTTTGCTCGTAGGCGAAAACAGCACTGGAAAAACCTCTTTCATGGCTTTGATCCGGGCACTATTATTCACTGCCTTCCAGCACGACATTCCCGATTTCAAAAAGGAGCCGTATGACCTGGGCAGCTTTGACGAAATTGCCCATTACCGGGGTGGAAGAGGAAGCCGGGCAAGTACTTTTGAGGCGGGGTTCGAATTCACTCCCAGACACCCCATAAAGGGCATGGATGTGGCTACCGGTTCTTGTCGCTTTGAGGTGGATTTCGGAAAGAAGGGAACCGTGCCCTTTCCGATGAGAAGACGACTTTCGAGAAAGAATCATTGGCTGGAATACAGTCTTCAAAATGATAGATCGTGGTTGCTTTGCTTCAGCACAGCGAATAGCCGTTGGCAAATAAAGTTGCCCGAATTGCACACTCAGTTTGATGGTGGCCGGATTCCTACTTTCGATTTCACTATTGGATTTCTGCTGAATCGCCTAAGAGACGATGAAAAAGAATTAATCAAAAATGTCGCCCCATTGGATGGTATTGATCTACCCACCACGGAAGAATTGAATCTGATTGTTGACGTATCCATGTCCACATTTAATCAAAATCAAGCATTGTATGCCGGTGCGCCGATCAGGTTCAAACCGCACCGCACCTATGATCCCTCCCGCACCGCACCGGATCCTGAAGGCAATTATGTTCCCAGTTATCTTGCCAACGTCTATTTCCAGAACAAAAAAATGTGGAAAACTCTAAAGAAGAGTCTCGAAGACTTCGGGAAAACCGCAGGTCTCTTCGATGAAATTTCTATCAAACCCTTGGGGAAAAGGGAGAGTGAGCCCTTTCAGGTGCAGGTCAGGAAATTTGATGGCCGGCTGAAGGGTCCCCCGCGCAACCTGATCGATGTGGGCTACGGCGTCAGTCAGGTGCTACCCTTGATAACCGAATTGCTGCGCCAGGATGCGTCGTCCATGTTCCTTTTACAGCAACCGGAAGTGCATCTCCACCCGAGCGCCCAAGCCGCACTGGGGAGTTTATTCTGTCAGGTCGCCGGTGCGGAGCGCCAATTGGTAGTCGAAACGCACAGCGACCATTTGCTCGACCGGGTGCGGATGGACGTTCGTGACGGCACGACTGGTTTGAAACCCGATGACGTTTCTATTTTGTATTTTAAACGTGGAGAGTTGGACGTTCGCATTCACTCACTCCGAATCGACGAAGAGGGGAACATCCTGGGCGCGCCCAAGGGTTACCGTCGGTTCTTCATGGAAGAGGTAAAGAGGTCGCTATGGAAGCGATAGAATAGCTGGTGAGGATCTGAGAAATGTGCGCAATCGTCGATACAAACGTCGTCCATGAGGTGTTCAGTTCCAGCCCATGTCCGGCAGGGGAGAAATTTTTTGAGTGGGTCGAAAAGGGGAGAAGTGGCCGGCTGGTGGCCGGAGGCAAACTTCTCGTGGAGCTCGATAACCGTTCAGATTACTTTAGAAAATGGCGTAAAGAAGCCCAGTTTTCTGGGATGTTTAGAACTGAGAACGATCAAAAGGTCAACGATAGGGCAGAGCAACTCAAAAATGAGGGTCTATGCCAATCAAATGATGCGCATGTTATTGCCCTGGCTCAGCTCAGTGGTGCCCGTTTGCTGTACACGAATGACGAAAAATTGCAAAAAGACTTCAGGAACAAGAACCTGGTAGACAATCCGGGAGGAAAAGTTTATTCAACGAAGGCGGAAAAGAACCCGAACAAGGAATTCAGATCTACGCACAGGAGATTGCTTGGTAGGAACGATCTGTGCCGGGTCGGGTAGCTGCGGAAATGTCGGCAAACAACAAGTGAACAGGAGAAAACATGACCCTTGATCCCTGGTACAAAAACGTTACCCTTCGCAAAGAGGTCCGGGAGGGTTGCGCATTCATCCCGTACGAATTTTCCGTCAATCGGTCATGCTACTGGCCGTACGGAGGTACCGTATGATCCGACGCGTCACAATCAAGAATTTCAAACGATTTCGTGAGCACCCGTTCGAGCTGGCCGACTCCGTCGTCCTTGCCGGTCCGAACAACGCGGGAAAGTCCACCTTGCTTCAGGGAATCGTAACCTGGAAGCTGGGGCTCGACCGCTGGATTGCTCAACGTAAAGGAGACAAGAAGAGCAAGGCAGTCAGACGATCCGGCGTCGCTATCACGCGCGCCGATTTTACCCCTGTGCCTCTCCGCGAGATGAACCTTTTGTGGGAGGACCGGCGAGTCTCCGGAGAGAGGCCCGGAATACCACGTTTGATCGAAATCATCGTCGAAGGAGAATCGAACGGAGAGGCGTGGAGCTGTGGTCTCGAGTTTCAATACGCCAATCCGGAGTTGGTTTACGTGCGGCCTCAGCAAGCAAAAACTCTCGATCGCGAAGCCATCCTCAACTTTCCACCACCAGCTGCTGAGAAGCTCGATATCGTCCACGTTCCTCCGCTCTCGGGGATCGAACGGGATGAACCACGCCGTGACCAAGGCATGCAGAACCTGCTTGTAGGCCAGGGGAGGCCGGGCGAGATTCTGCGAAATCTCCTCTGGGAAATCGCGGAAACCAACAAAGAAGGCTGGAAGGATCTGAAAAAATACATTCACGAACTCTTCAGGTTTACATTGCTCCAGCCATCCTATTCGCCGGCTCAGCCCTATATTGTCTGCGAATACCGGGAACCAAACCATACACGGCCGCTGGACCTTTCCAACGTCGGGAGTGGAACGCTTCAAGTGCTTCTCCTGCTTGCGTTTCTGTATGCCCGTCCTGCCACGGTGATCCTCCTTGATGAGCCCGATTCCCACCAGCACGTCATCCTGCAGAAGCAGGTGTACGACCTGGTCCGCAAAGTCGCTCGCGAGCGCGGCGGGCAAATCGTCGTCGCTACGCATTCCGAGGTTGTTCTCGATGCCACGGAACCGGCCCGGGTGATCGGCTTCTTCGGTCACTCTCCACGCCCGCTTTCCAGCAAAACGCAGCGCGATCAGCTGCGCGAGGCGCTCAAGCGAGTCACCACCACCGATCTGTTACTTGCCAAGGAAGTTGGTGCCGTGCTTTACGTCGAGGGAGAGTCAGATGAAAAGATTCTGACCGAATGGTCGCGAATCCTCGATCATCCGGCTCAGCGTTTCTTCCAAAGGGCCGTTGTCCACTGGCTCGGCGGGCGCAGTCTCAACGAGGCGAGAGCGCACTTCTTCGCCATGCATGCGGTCTTTCCAGAGATGCGAGCGCTCTGCCTTCTCGATGGTGACAATCGAGACGAGCCGGATGAGGAGACGACGCGCGCGGGTCTGGCAGTCTTACGCTGGCGTCGCTACGAGATTGAAAACTATCTCCTGCAACCGGAGGTCATCAAACGATTCGTGAATTTCCCTTTGATGGAGAAAAAAATCGAAGACGTGTTTTGGAGGCAGGTACCACCGGGCACTGATCTCTTTGGAGATCACGTATCACTCGTGCGAGTCAAAGCAAGCACCGAATTCCTGGTTCCGCTGTTAGAGGATCCCGTATTGGAGAATCCGGGCATGAGCACGCTAAAGAAGGATTTGTACCTGTTGGCCAGTGAAATGCATAAGGATGAGATCCACCCGGAGATCGCCGAGAAACTCAACCGCATCGCGGAGTCGCTCAACCCGACCAATACAGAGAAATAGCCATGCAACCCTGGTACAAAAATGTTACCCTCCGCGAAGAGGTACGCGAAGGTCGCTCCTTCAGTCCGGATGAATTTGCCATCGCCCTCGAGCAGGTAGTCGCCGGAACCGCACCTGAAGATTACAGTGACCCGGCGCAGTTCTTTTCCCGCACCTGCTTCACGCGCGCCTTGCGGGAGCATGCGGGCATGACGCTGAGGCGCCTTTCCGGTATAACCGGGAACACGGCCCCGGTCCTCACTCTGGTTACTCAATTCGGTGGTGGCAAGACGCACGCGCTCACCGCGCTCTACCACCTGGCCAACGCCGGTGCGGACAGCCTCAAAATCCCCGGCGTGTCGGACCTCCTGAAGAAGGCCGGAATAACGGAAATCCCCTCCACTCGCGTCGCAGTGTTCGTCGGCAATGCCTGGGACCCGAGAGAGGGACGGGAGACTCCCTGGATTGATCTGGCTCGTCAACTGGCCGGTGATCGCGGAGTTGCCGCGCTCGGTAGCGCTGCGCATAATACTCCGCCGGGCACGGAGGCGCTGGGAAACGTCTTCAGGGCCGCGGAAGCGCCCGTACTGTTACTCTTCGACGAGGTGCTCAACTTTATCAATCGCCACCGGGATATGGCGGAAAGCTTCCACGCTTTCATGCAGAACCTGACCGTAGCCATCACTGGAACCACGCGGGCAGCCGCGGTGATCAGCCTGCCACGCAGCCAGGTCGAAATGACCGATTGGGACCGGCAGTGGCAGGAGCGGATCACCAAAGTGATCCGCCGCGTAGCCCAAGACCTGATCGCCAATGACGAATCCGAAATCAGCGAGGTGGTGCGCCGGCGGCTGTTCCAGGATCTCGGAAACGTTCGCGTACGCAGGAAGGTTGCCAGGAGCTATGCGGACTGGTGCTTCGAACGATCCAACCGTCTTCCCCCGGAGTGGCTGGCAGTCGACACGGCAACAACGGAAAGCGGCGCCAGAGAATTTTTAAGGAGCCGGTTCGAGGCTTGCTATCCCTTCCACCCCGCGACCCTTTCGGTCTTTCAACGGAAATGGCGCGCCCTGGCCCAATTCCAGCAGACCCGGGGGGCGTTGGCCATGCTGGCGCAATGGATTTCCCGGGCGGCTCGCGAGCAATTCCACAAAGCGCGCAACGAGCCACTGATTACGCTGGGATCGGCTCCCTTGGACGTACCCGAGTTCCGGGCCGTGGTCCTAGGTCAGCTGGGTGAAACCCGGCTCGACGTTGCCATCGATGCCGACATCGCGGGACCGATAGCGCATGCCAGATCCCTGGACGTGGATACTTCGGGAGCTCTGCGAGACGTCCATCGCCGCGTGGGAGCGGCCATCCTGTTCGAGTCCTCCGGCGGACAGGTGGACAAGGTGGCGCACCTGCCGGAATTGCGCTTCGCCCTCGGCGAACCCGAGGTCGAGACCACCACCATCGATAACGCCGCAACGGCTCTGGAGACGTCCGGGTTCTTCATTCGTAAGGTCGGCACGGACGGCTATCGCATCCACCACCAGGCGACATTGAAGAAAGTCGTCAGTGACCGGCAGGCTTCCCTGGACGAAGAAACGGAAATAAATCCGGCGGTACGCAAGCTCGTCGAGAGCGAGTTCAAATCCGGGACGAGCCTCCCGCTTGCTTTCTTCCTGGAGGACAGCGCCGCGGTCCAGGATTCTCCGCGACTCTCCCTGATCGTTCTCGATCCCGAAACCGAATGGCAGGACGACGGCGAAATCGCGGAACGCATTGGCCATTGGACCAGGGAACGTGGCACTTCGCCTAGGCTGTACCCGGGCTCGTTGGTCTGGTGCGTGAGGAAACCGGGGCGGGAGCTTCGCCGGAAGGTCGAGTTGTGGCTCGCCTGGAAACGCGTGAGGTACGAGGTATCCCAGGGAGTTCTCGGCACTGAATATGAGCGCGCAGATCTCCGGGAAGTCGAGGCATGGGTCAGAGACTCCCTTGAAGCAGCCAGGGAGGAAGTGTGGGCCAGCTATCGCTTCATAGCGCTGGGGGACAGGCAGGAGAAGCGGGGATTGAGGATCATCGATCTCGGAGCCGGGCATTCCAGCGCCAGCGAAACGCTTTGTGGACGGATCATTGCCGCGTTGAAGGCCGAAGCCCTGCTCAACGAAAACGTGGGTGCCGGTTACATTGACCGCCATTGGCCACCCGCATTCAAAGACAGCGGGGCCTGGCCTCTAACCAGTCTGCGTCAGAGCTTTCTCAATGGAGCATTGACGAGGTTGATCGATCCCGACGCAATCCTGCGCCGGCAGGTCGTCGAGTTCGTGGCTCGCGGCGACTTCGGCCTGGCATCCGGTACCGGGGACGATGGTAGCTTCGAGCGACTTTGGTACGCGGAGCCGGTCCATGTGGAAGAGGTGGCTTTCGAGACGAACGTCTTCCTGGTGACCAAGGCCAGAGCCGAAGCGCTCAAAGCGACACCCGGAGATCCGCCACATACGCAACCACCACCCGGTCCGGAACAGCAGCCGGTACCCGACTCTGAACCGGTTGCGGACAATTCGTCTGCCGCCTGCGCGCTGCAGGCAGGTCGGAAAACAAAGCTCCGGCTTGCCGGCACCGTGCCCCCCGAAGTCTGGAACCGGCTGGGAACCAAAATCCTGCCTAAGCTGCGTTCGGGAGACGATCTCAGGGTGGGTATCGAGCTTTCGGTAAGCGTCGATTCACAGTTTGCGCGGAACATGGAAATGGAACTGAAGCAGATTCTGGATGATCTCGAACTCGGTGACGGAGTCCGTATCGAACGGTTGTAGTCTTCGGAGAGGCATAATCACTGACGATCTCATAAACGGTCTCCGGCGAGATCGGCGTTGACGGGTCAAAGAGTTTGTGGTGGCGAGATGGTATCAGAGCATATTGAGGACTTTGACCCCACGGATGCTGAATTCTTTGCGGAGTTTGTGGCGGGCACGGAAGAGCATTACGGAAAAATTGGAAGCCGATAGATTCATTCGCTCACAAATCGTTGTGGTACTCTCGCCATCGATCTCACGAAGAATAAACAACAGGCGCATCCGCTCCGGAAGCGTATCGATGCATTCCCATAAAATCTGGCGCGCCTCCTCGTTCTCCAGGACCTGCTCCGGCGTGAAATTCCATTCCCGGGGTTTTTCCCGCCACATCCCTTCAGGCGTGAATTCCGGGTTTCCCAGACTGGCTAATTCCGTATCCGTGATCAGGTTTTCCTTTCGCCTTTGTCGAAAATGGTCCATGATCTTGTGTTTCAAAATCCCCAACAACCAGGTTTTGATCGTGGATTTACCCAGAAAAGAATCTTTGGCGATCATGGCGGCCAGTAGCGTATTTTGTACCACGTCAGCCGCTACATTTTCGTCGCCAACACGAACGAGGGCAAAACGAAAAAGCATGTCACCATATTCGTCTGCCCAATTTCCCACATCCCGTGTTGCGTCTTTGTCCGTTTTCATGGAATCGAAACTACTTTGATCAGAACTTCATTCAGGCAACAAAGCTGTAATTGTCTGCAAGACATGTATCGATCGCCTGTTTTGATTCAAATACCGGATCAGACATCCGGTCAATATTCTTATAAGATTTTCCGAACATATTCAAATACTTTCACGAAACGAGTGAATCCCGATACTCTTTTTTAAAAAAAGGTTTCAGATTTTCGAGCACTGACCATGGAGCAGTTGGAACATTTTTTTCCATTCCGTATGCTGCATGGCACTCTGCTGCAATGCCCTCAGTTGCCCGGTCAACTCTTCCAGGGAACCCACTTGGAGTTTGAGGAGCATATCATCCTTTTCAAAAAAAGGATCATAGTGGACGCTGGTACGGGCCGGTATTTGAAGTTGTTGCAGGCAGTGTTCAAATTCTTTTTGAGAAGCGGTCAATTCCGGGAAACGCCAGGATTCCAGTTTTTGTTTGAGCATACGAAAACGCACGGGCGACTGCATGCGCTCCTCTTGGATAATACGAACAATCTCCGGGGATTCCATCATATCTACCAACGTCCAACCTCGCAGACGACTCACTTCGCGAATGAGTTGCAGCAGGCTTTTCCATTTATTACCCCCCAACTCGAAATCTTTCAGATGCCGGACGAGCAAGCGAATCTCCGCCCCGGAAAATTTCATCAGAGGCAGCAAATCTTCTGCCGTATAATTTTCCAGACAAGCCCTTTCCTCCAAATCCAATATTTCTGCCAATTTCAGTAAATCCAGTGTTATTTTGCGGGAAGGTTTCAATCCCAAGCGCGGCAAAACCTGCTTAGTAAGTTGTGATTCTTCAATTCCCTCTTCAAACAGCAGCTTCAAAATTCGGCAAATTTCCAGGCCTTTGAAGGGGTGTTGTTCCGCTTCGGTTTCCAAACGCCAGAGTATCAATTCACGAAAAGAAACATCAGGCGCGATGACAAGGCAATGAAAAAGGGTAGAGGTTTTGATTCTCAAGCGTGGAATTATGCTCATGCGTTTGAATCCGTCCACCAAATAAAATTGCTTATTTCCGATCTCCTGCACGATCAGAGGCATGAGGATTCCATTTATTTCCAGGGATTGCCGAAGGAGTTGATCCGCTTGCGTGATTTTCCAGTCATAGGGCGAGTCTTTCACGATTATCCAATCCAGGGGAATATCCCGAAAGGACCATTTCAAATCAATCATTTATGTTCTTCGATAATTTGCTGGTAATAGGCAGCCTCTCGCAGCTTGCCGCGTTTTTGATATCCTTGTCTCAATATCCCGCATTTTTCAATCAGTTTGGCCACGGCAGCGTCCCGATCCTGTGGTCTCAAGGGAACAGTACGAATTATTTTCTGCAGCGCGCGTACTCGATAGCGATCGTTTCCCCAACATCGGGAAGACAATTGGTCTTTGTGCCCCCCGTAGCGTATCATTAGTTTTTCATTCAACAAATAAACCGGGAATCGCGCGGCCATCCTCAACCAGAGATCATAGTCCTCACAAATCGGTAAACTCTCATCGAACAGGCCGGTAGTCTCAAAAACATTCCTTCGAATCATGGTTGAAGAGGGTGCCATCAAGCACAAAGAGAGACTGGCCTGAAAAATCCATCCTGCACGCTTTTGATGCCTTTTTCCCGGATTGACGCGCTTCCCGTTACGGATCCAGATTTCGTCGGTAAAAAGGATTTGAGATTGGGGATGCCGCTGCTGATATTGTACCTGCTTTTCCAGTTTTTGGGGAAGCCAGCGATCATCCGAATCGAGGAAGGCAATCCAGGGGCTTTCTGAATTTTGAATACCGGCGTTGCGGGAGGCGCTCACTCCCTGATTCGGGGAAAGAGTGATTGTCCGCAATGCCGAGCCATAACGGGAGAGCAATTCTGCTGTTTCATCTGTGGATGCGTCATCCACAACAATCAATTCCCGGTCCTTGCAAGTTTGTAACAGCACGGAATCAATTGCATGAGCAAGCCAACCAACTCGATTGTATGTCGGAATGATCACACTGGCGCGGGGCATAGCAACTCACGTTGCGAGGTTATCAGACAATTATGGTTTCAAATGGACAACCGGGGCAAAATCAGGAATATGGTTCTGTTCAGAGCCTCCGGTTTTTCGGAATTTCTCAATGGTAGAATTCAATTAAAATTTATTTTATCGTACCGGTTTTTATTCCGATTGAGGAAGGTATCGATGCGGGAGAGATTTTTCCTGTACAAATTCCGGCTTCAGGCTGATTGAATATTCATTTGATGGCCAATAACCCTTCAAAGCATAAGTACTTGAAAACAGTGATTGTGTCAACAAATCCTGCCCGTTTCAGCAAATCCAGATTACCTTGTGTGGAAAACGGTTCCATTACTCCTTTCAGGCTTTGTGTTTTGGCAATAATCTCGTCAGCACTGTACCGTTGTTCCAATTTGTAGTCCGTGTATAAAGTTGTCATGATGTCTTGAAATCTGGCATCGCATGCTCTCACTTTCTCAAACCAAATAAAGGCTCCCCCCCAATTCAGGGCATTGTATATTTTGTCAATCACCTGTTGCCTCCATTTTGGAGATATGAATTGAATGCAATAATAAGAAACCACCAAGTCCGTGGGTTCCAGATCATACAAAACAATATCGGCGACTTTCAAAGAAACATTTCTTCCTCTTTCAAATTTTTCTTGGGCTTTTTTGATCATGTTTTTCTCGAGATCCAACCCCACCCATTGGCATTGTGATTTATCTTGATGATGTTGCACCAGTTTTATCAATAAATCTCCCACTGAAACGCCAATCTCATAGACAACGGTATCTGGTTTGACGAAAAAATCACTGAGCCTACATACGAGATCATGCCCGACTTCATAGAATGGGATGGAACGTCGAACATGTTCACTAAAATTCTCAGCAGTTGCTCCTGCAAAAGACCAAGCCGTACGTGTCGCCATGGTAGGAGTCTCATTGCTTTCTTTTATTCTCCGTGATCCATAGAGAATCCGATTTAAGGTTTGGTAATCTGTGAAGATATTGGCATCTATGAGTCGGACGCTTCCGATTTTTTCTGCGTCGATCGGTATCTTGATTTTTGTAAGTTGAGCAGCAGTAATAATCGGAGGATGTTCGCAAAAAGAATCCAAAAATTGTTGTGCGGATTTAGTATCCGGAAATTGAAAAATGTTCATTGGTCGCTCACTCCCCATTCGATTTCATCAGACCATTCCTGATCGCATAAGTCGCCCGGATACATCCATTTCCTTCTGAAAAAAATAGTAAATTAGTAAACAAGCAATTTTTTAGCCAATGGGCTTCTTACGATTTCGCGAGTTGTACGAATGATTCCCGATGAAGACCCTTTGTGGCAGTTGTCCCGGCACAATATAGAAAAGATTCCGCAAGCAGGTAGATAACCTGAGTTCGACATAAATCTTCAATAATATGAGTATCCTAAGTGTATATGTCATCCTCGCGAAACTTGTCCCCGCGAAAGCGGGGAGCGGGGATCCGGATTTCAGTCTGGCTGCATACCTCCGGATTCCTGCTTTCGCAGGAATGACAAGGTTTCTCTACGATATGAAGATTCCATAACATATTGAATTTATTAAATTCTTATCTCGAACTCAGGTTAGATTGTTTTCGGAGAAGAAGAAGCTGGAAGCGTAACTTCATGCTTGGCAGGCGACGGAGAAAACTCCTTCCCCCTCAACGTGGATATCAGGTACTGTCAACCGATAGTGTTTGAGTTTTAAGATGTCTCGTTGCCCACCAGGATGTTGCGGGCGGTGTCGATGCGGCGTTTGGTGTCGGCATCCGGCATGGTGTTTCCAGGCGGTGAAACGGAGAAAAAGCTCGATGACGGCTGCCGCAGCGATCCTCTTGGGCTTATCCCCTTCGGGGTAGAAGCGCCATCCGGCCACTTCGAGCAATTTGTTGAATCCGTGGACTCGTACATTCCCATATGAATTCTAAAAGGAAATTACAGATTAAAACGATGGCTTTGGCCTTGTGGTTGCATGTTTTGCTTGGATTCCAAGAAAATGGGAGGTAGAAATGACGACACTTGAAGGTAAGGTAGCCCTTATTACTGGAGGGGGACGCGGTATCGGACGCGGAATTGCAATTGCGCTGGCAAAGGCTGGAGCCGACGTCGCGATCACCGACGTTGATCATATTTCCAGTGCGGAGCAACAATACGGGACGTCTGAGGTAGGTGGCCTGGCTGCCGCTCAAAAGACTCTGGAAGAAATTAACGCTGTTGGCCGTCGGGCAATCGCCATGCATGCTGATGTGATCCGGAAAAAGGATACGCAGCACATGGTCGCAGAAACCGTTCGACAACTCGGCGGTCTGAATATCCTTGTTTGCAATGCCGGGGTTATCAGTCTTTCAAAAGTCGAAGAGATGAGTGAGGAAATCTGGGATCTTACCTTGGACGTCAATGTAAAAGGGGTCTTCCTCTCGTGTCAGGCAGCCATCCCTGTCTTGAAAACCCAAGGCAACGAAGGCTGTATCATCAACATTGCATCGGTGGCCGGGAAGAATGGCGACGCTCGACTAGCGCACTATTGCGCCTCGAAGTTTGCCGTCGTCGGATTTACCAATTCCCTTGCGAAAGAGCTTGCATCCGACGATATCCGGGTCAATGCGATTTGCCCGGGAATCCTCCGCACTCAGATGTGGGAATACCTGGCAGATGGATTCAGGCAGGAAAGCGAAACAAAAGAGCAATCCTGGCAGCGATTCATCCGGAATGTTATCCCGCTTGGTCGCCCTCAAACACCTGAGGACATAGGCCAACTGGCAGTCTATCTGGCAACTGCAAAAAACGTCACCGGGCAGGCAATCAACGTGGATGGAGGCACTCAGCTTCACTGATTCCGGGTTAGAGTCGGAATTCTTTCAATCGCCCCGGATTGAAAGGAGCAATATCGACAGCCGTTGCCATACCGTCAATGATCAATTCTGCCATTACTTCGCCGGTGGCAGGTCCATTGAGCATACCCCAGACACTGTGTCCGGTCGCGACGAAAGCTCCTTTTACGCCTGGTATTCGCCCGATCAATGGCAGGCCATCTTCAGCAACGGGACGATAGCAGGCTTGTTCGGCCAGCACTTCTGCTGCTCCCAATGGTGGAGAAAACGTCGTCGTGATTGCCCTCAAGCGATCACAGACGCCGGGCTCCACGTTCACCAGGGATGGATCGACTGGCAACGGCTCATCACCTGACAAACCACAGACGTAGGTCGTGCCGTCGCTCCGAGGCATTACTTCCGGTGTTTGAATACCAGTGTTGGTTTCGAACTCCACAAAGAGCGCATGTGGTTCGGGCGGAGTGTAGCGTAAGACTAAGCTATGACCCTTGAGACCATAAATCGCAGGTAACGGCAACCACTCACAGGCGAGAATCGTCCAAGGCCCCATTGCGATGACAACCTTATCCGCTTTCAACATCTCGTTATCGACCAATACGCCTTTCACTCGTCGACCACCGGGTGACAAAACAACCTCTTGCACTGCGCCCGAGACAAGGCGTGCCCCTCTCGCTTCTGCTGCTGACATCAAACCCTGCGTGAATTCCATCGGATTCACCTGAGCCGTCGTCTCCTCAGTACCAATTTGCGCGTTAACAGCCGCAGTGGGTCCGAGCCAGCGTGGTGATTTTATCCGAGCCAGTTTGCTGAGATCGCGACGTTCACTGGCAGCAACACTCAAGGTGTCCAACCGGCGGTATCCCCAATCCAAATTCATTTCGGAACCAAGGGTTGATGCCAATTCTCCATGGAGTACAAAGCTACGCCGCGCCAGGGCATCAACAGGCGTGCCCTGGCACCAGTCGAGTGCCAGAAAACCCCCTGATTTGCCCGATGCCGCATTGGCGACACCAGCGCGCTCGACGACGAGGGTCTCCACGTTCCTCAGACTGAGAAAATAAGCGATTGACGTACCAATGACACCTCCGCCACAAATTACGACTCGCGATCGATTTTTCCGGGACACAATCTTGCTCGCGGGAAAGGAGGAAAAAGTGATACCAATGAAGTTTTTATAAAAGAGGAGTAAATTTTAGTATGAGAGATATTTTCTTCTTGAAGCGTTGTCAAGGTTTTCATCAGGAATCAACAAGAGAAAATTTGTGAATTTTTCATTGCTGCATAAAGGAAGGCGCCATAATTCCGAATCGGTTTTTTGACTTTACTGTATGCAAAAAATATATTGTGATACTTTTCTGACGTATCGAAAAATCCTGGGCTTTTCAAGCTCGACTTTACCCCTCAAAGAGGATTTTATGAAAAAAGTGACATTATTGACAAGGAGGCAAGCCATTAAAGGCATTGCAACTGCTGGTTTACTTAGTGCCATTGGCAATCTGGTTCCTCTGCCAGAAGCCAAAGCTGCAAAAAAAATTTCCATGGGATTCATATACGTAGGTTCTCGGGATGACTATGGTTACAATCAATCCCATTTTGAAGGGAAAAGCGCTATTTCCCGTTTACCATGGGTCAATGCGGTTGATGAGGAAAAGGTACCTGAGAATATTGAAGTGCAAAAAACCATGGAAAGCATGATCCATTTGGATGGAACCGACGTGTTGTTCCCCACTTCCTATGGCTACTTCGATCCGCACATATTGAAAATGGCAAAAAAATACCCGAATGTCGTATTTCTGCATTGTGGTGGATTGTATCAGGAAGGAGCGCATCCAACCAATGTGGGAAGTTATTTTGGCTATATCGATGAGGCGCAGTACGTGGCAGGGATAGTAGCAGGTGGAACGAGCAAGTCGGGAAAATTGGGATTCGTGGCAGCCAAACCCATTCCTTTAGTACTCAGAAATATCAATGCGTTCACCCTGGGTGCGCAAACCGTCAATCCACAGGTGACGACCCATGTGATTTTTACGGGAGATTGGGCTTTACCCGTTCGCGAAGCGGAAGCGACAAACAGTCTTATTGATCAAGGTATCGATGTGATAACCTGCCATGTCGACAGTCCCAAAGTGGTGATAGAGACATGTGAAAACCGGAGAATTTTCTGCAGCGGCTTTCATACTAACCAGTCCGTATTGGCACCAAAAGGATATCTCAGTGGCGCAGAATGGAACTGGTCTGCAGTCTACCATGAATATGCGGTAATGATACAAAATGGTGAAAAAATCCCTCACTCTTTGAGAGGTGGTTTGAAAGAAGAAATCGTCAAAGTTTCTCCCTATGGCCCTGCTGTGGATGCGGCAACTCGGAAAAAAGCAGATGCAATTAAAGCTCAACTGATCGCTGGAACCATGTCGATCTTCAAAGGTCCCCTCCGAGATAATAAAGGCAATATTGTCATTGCTGCTGGCAAAGAACGCGTGCAAACGGATATATGGCTGGAATCCATGGATTGGCTGGTTGAAGGAGTCGTCGGCACGACAGGAGTTTAATGTCATCCCCCATCAGACACTGGAATAAAGCTGCAGAAGCCATCGTAATTCCCTTTTTGGCATTGATGGTTTCTATGGTCGTTTTCAGCTTTTTTTTACTGGCAATCCGTGCGGATTTAGGGGGAGTCTATTATTCTATTTACAGGGCGGCATTCGGTTCCTGGTTTTCCTGGCAGAACACTCTGGTTCGTGCGGCTCCTTTAATGTTGACTGCTTTATGCACCGCACTTCCCGCTTATTTGGGTCTGGTCATAATTGGAGGAGAAGGCGCTTTTGTCATCGGAGGATTGGCAGCTGCACTGTTAGGTTTGGTGCTGATAGCGCAAACACCATGGATTGTCTTAATCGGTATGGCCCTTGCCGGAATGACTGTTGGAGGATTGTGGATCGCTCTCTGCGGAGCCTTGCGCCACTATCGCGGGGTAAATGAAACAATCAGCAGTTTGTTGCTCAACTACATTGCAATTGCCGTCGCCAGCCATCTTTTTTCCGGCCCTTTCCGGGATCCCCGTAGTTTGAACAAACCGTCAACTTCTCCCATTGGTGAAGAAAGTATGTTGGGAGTGATTCCCGGAAGCGACATACATTGGGGGTTGATTTTCGGAGTCGCGACTTGCCTCTTATGTTGGTTTTTGATGCATAAAACCACGTTTGGCTTTGCGACAAGAATAACGGGCGGTAACGTGAAAGCCGCCCTGTTATCAGGGCTTCCTGTAGGACGATTGATTGTGCTTGTCTGTTTTTTTGCAGGAGCCGGAGGGGGACTCGCGGGGATGATTGAAGTGGCGGCGGTCCATGGAAGCGCCAATAGTTCTTTGAATGCGAATTATGGTTACACGGGGATTTTGGTTGCCTTCGTTGCCCGGCACAATCCAATTGCAATAATTCCCGTGGCCATTTTGCTGGGAGGGATCCGTAGCAGTAGTGGTTTGTTGCAGCGGACGCAGGATCTTCCCGATGCCACGGTATTGGTCCTGCAAGGCATCGTTTTTGTCGTCATTTTGTTCAGTGAGACCCTCTATGGGCGCTTCAGAATATTCCAACAAAATGGAGCTGCCCAAAAGTGACTATGATTGCTTATGAAATTGGCTGGCTTGGGGTTTTCCTGGCAGTTTTTGCCGGAGCCATTCGGGTGGGTACGCCTTTCCTCTTTGTCAGTCTGGGAGAATGCCTGACCGAAAAGAGTGGGCGCATCAACCTGGGACTGGAAGGGACACTGGTGATGGGGGCAATGGGTGGGTATGCCCTTGCCCTGCGCAGTGGTTCTCCCTGGCTGGCGGTGATTGGCGCCGCAATGATTGGTGCTGTATTTGGCCTGCTACACAGTTGGTTGTGCAGTTTTCCAAAAGTGAATGATATTGCCATTGGGATTGCCCTGATGATTTTTGGCACCGGTCTGGCTTTTTTTTTGGGTACGCCTTATATCCAACCTTCCGCACCACGTCTTCCCTCTATTGAATTAGGCTGGTGGAGTGAAATGTCCCAGCTCAAAGCGGCTCTGCAAATCAATGCGCTCTTTCTGTTCGGAGTGGGAGCAGCTTTTCTGCTCAATTGGGCTTTGAAACATACAAAATGGGGACTGCAGGTCCGGATTGTCGGGGAGAGCGCGGATGCAGGGAAAGCGATGGGATTTTCAGTTGTAAAAATAAGATCTTGGAGTACGGCAATCGGCGGCGCTATGGCTGGCATTGGCGGCGCCTATCTTTCGCTTTATTACCCTGGAAGTTGGTCCGAAGGTCTCTCCAGCGGACAAGGGCTCATGGCGGTTGCTCTCGTCATTTTTGCCCGTTGGAATCCACTCAATTGCCTGTGGGCTGCTTTATTGTTTGGAGGATCAAGCGCATTGGGACCTGCTTTGCAGGCGGTCGGCGTGACTTCCGGTTATTATTTGTTCAATGCCGTCCCCTACTTTTTGACGTTGCTGGTTATGATTCTTTCCTCCTCTTCCAAACGTAAATTGCTGGGTGCGCCCACTGAATTGAGCTTGATACGCTGAAAAGAGCCCAAGCATTTTATAAAAATGACTGCATGATGAATAATCCTTTTCAAAGTCTGGAAGTTCTTCGCATGACCAAGCGATTCGGCTCTTTGCGGGCATTGGATCACGTCTCTTTGCGCTTGGAGCCTGGCGAATTCCACGCCATCCTGGGAGAAAATGGTGCGGGGAAAAGCACATTGGTCAAGTGCATTATGGGCTACTACCGCCCAGACGAGGGAAAGATCTTGATCAATAACCAGCCGGTGACGATTGACAACCCAGGGACTGCCCATGAAATGGGAATAGGCATGGTTTATCAACATTTCACCCTGATTCCCAATATGACGGTTATTGAGAACCTGGTGATGTCCCGCCCACAACTCCCTTTCGTGCTGGACTGGTATGCCGAAAAAAAAGAGTTAGCCTTGTTCATGGAATCCATGCCTTTTCAAGTGCCTTTGGAAGGTACAGTTGGCATGTTGGCTGCCGGAGAAAAACAAAAATTGGAAATCCTCAAGCAGCTTTACCTGAAAAGCAATATTCTGATTCTCGACGAGCCCACCTCTGTTCTCACCCCCGAGGAAAGCGACGAGATTTTGTCATTACTGCGCCAGATGAGCGATGAAAAGCAACTGAGTATCTTAATGATCACTCACAGGTTTCGTGAAGTCGTTGATTTTGCGGATACCGTCACCATTTTACGTCGGGGCAAGTCGATAGGCAGTGAGAAAGTATCTGCTCTGACAACTCATCAAATGGCTGAAATGATGATTGGCTCCAGGATGGTGATCACTGCCAGGGAACGGCAGGCAATCCCCAAGCGGACCCGAAAGTTGGAGATTGAAAATATCCGGGTGGCTGGCGATAGAGAAACAATTGTGGTTGAGGATTTGAGCATTGCAGTCGGTGCAGGAGAAATAGTTGGCATTGCCGGTGTTTCGGGGAATGGACAAAAAGAATTCCTCGAAGTGTTGGCCGGACAACGTTCCCTCCTCTCTGGCACGATAAAAATACGCGGAGCGCATTACACCGCTACCCGCCGGGAAATATTTCGGAACAAGTTTCATGTGCTACCCGAAGAGCCTTTGCAGAATGCCTGTGTCGGATATATGAGTGTTTGCGAAAATATGGCTTTCCGCCTTTTTGATCGTCCCCCTCATTCTATTGCGGGATGGCTTTTGAATACATTTGCATTGAAACGGACGGCCCACTCCCTGATCGAACGCTATCGTATCCAAACCACGTCTCCGGATACACCCCTGTGGAATTTGTCAGGCGGCAATATCCAACGTGTAGTTTTAGCACGAGAGCTTTCCGGAGAAGTGGAGGTCCTGATCGTGGCCAACCCTTGTTTGGGTCTGGATTTTTCCGCAACAGATGAGATCCGAACCCAAATCATGAAGGTTCGTAACAAAGGAACCGCGGTTTTGTTGGTAAGTGAAGAGTTAGACGAAATTCTGGAACTCTCTGACCGTATTGTGGTGATGCGCAACGGAAAGCTCGTTTATCAAACCACTGCGGACGCCATCGATCTTTCCGTCATCGGACATCACATGGCGGGTCATTCATAACTCCATCCTTCGATTCATGGCTGATATACGGATTTGCTATTGCAGAGTGCCAACGAAATTTATCAAACAGCCTCTTAGAATATTGCTTGACTTCTGAGGGGTCTGCACTAGTCTCATTATTCGCTTTTCAAGATGCTACTAAATCTTGAAATTTAGAATTGTTGGTAATAAATTTACGAAGGATAAGCCAAACCATAGAAAGGTCGAAGATGGCACCGGAATTAAGAGAGCAATGTGTCAACACAATCCGCTTTTTAGCAGCCGATGCGGTGCAGAAGGCCAATTCCGGCCATCCTGGCGCACCCATGGGACTGGCTGATATTGCCTTTGTGTTGTGGAATAAATTTGTACGCTACAACCCGCAAGATCCCCATTGGCCTAATCGGGATCGGGTTGTCCTTTCTGCAGGACATGCTTCGATGCTGCTTTACGCGATGCTGCACCTTTCCGGTTATGATCTCCCCTTAGCAGAATTGCAACAATTCCGCCAGTGGTCAAGTCGCACTCCCGGTCACCCTGAATACGGATTGACACCCGGAGTCGAATGCACCACCGGACCACTTGGCGCCGGTTTTGGCAATGCCGTGGGGATTGCCTTGGGACTGAAAATGGCAGCGTCCCGTTTCAACACGCCGGAATGCGCCATGGTGGATGCCTTTGTTTATATCTTGTGTTCGGACGGGGACATGCAGGAAGGCGTTTGTGCCGAATCCGCCTCGCTCGCCGGTCATTTGAAGCTGAACAATGTGATTGCCATTTACGACCAGAACCGGATTACCATTGGAGGGGAGATCGACCTTTCCATGAGCGAAGACGTCGGCAAACGCTTTGAAGCATACGGTTGGCATGCGCAGCGATGCGACGGGCACAATCACGAAGAATTGGAAGCTTGTCTGCAAAAAGCCACGGAGCAATCCCAACAGCCTTCTTTGATTGTGGCCCAAACCATCATTGGCAAAGGCGCCCCCACCATGGCAGGAACTGCGGCAACTCATGGCAGTCCGCTCGGAACAGAAGAAGTGCAACGGGCCAAAGAGTCCTCAGGATGGCCTCAGGAACCGTTGTTCCACATTCCGCCAGAGGTGCGAATGGTTTTTGATCAACGGGCTGAAGAAACTCTGCAACTCTATCAACAATGGCAGCAACAGCACCAGCAGTGGAAGACCACTCATCCGGAATTGGCTGAGCAATGGCGGCTCCATACCGAAAAGCAAACGCCGGAGGATCTCATGGAAAAACTGATTGCTGCCGTAGAAGGCAAGGAAGGCGCCACCCGCAAACTTTCCCAAACCGTCATTCAGGAAGCAGCCCGACTGCTTCCCCAGATGACGGGAGGTTCCGGGGATTTGGAACCCAGTACCCTCACTCTCATAAAAGCGGACAACAGTGTCATTCCTGCCTCAGTCAAATCCAGGCAACTGCCGGATCCTTCTTTTTCCGGCCGCAACATTCACTTTGGCATACGGGAACATGGTATGGGGTCGGTGAGCAATGGATTGTATCTTTCCGGATTTTGGCTGCCTTTTTGTGCCACCTTTGTGGTTTTTTCCGATTACATGCGCCCCAGTGTGCGGTTGGCGGCCATTTCCCATCTTCCTACGATCTTTGTCTACACCCACGATTCATTTTGGGTCGGAGAAGACGGTCCCACCCATCAACCGATTGAGCACGCGTGGGCTTTACGCGTGATTCCCAACCTCAATGTTTGGCGTCCTGCCGACGCCATGGAAACTGCTGCCGCCTGGGCTCATGCATTGGAACGCCCTGATGGAAACCAGCCATCGGCTCTGCTCTTGAGCCGTCAAGGCGTCAGCAATTTGGCGCGCCCCCCTGATTTCAATCCTGAAGAAATTTGGAAAGGTGGTTACATAGTCCAGGAAGCGAGCAATGCGGATCCTCGAATCATCTTGGTTTCGACCGGCTCTGAAGGAGGGCCCGTGCAAGCCCTGCGGAACAATTTAGAAAGTAAGGGGATCGGCGTCCGCCATGTTTCCATGCCCTGCCTTGAATTATTCGAAGCGCAAAGTGAGGAATACCAGTACTCTTTACTTCCTCGGACATCAGAAATAATAGTTGTTGAAGCCGGTGTCTCAGGACCTTGGTACCGCTATGCGGATCATGTGATTGGACAAGAATCCTACGGACACTCTGCTCCTGGAAAAATAATTGCTGAAAAATTCGGTTTCACTGCAGAGCAAATGACCCAAAATATCACAAATTGGTTAGAAGGATTGATTTAACCACAAACCCCCTCCCCCAGCCCCTCCCTCAAGGGGAGGGGAGAACTGAAGAAAATTTAAGATGCCTCAACAAAATGTAGAGCAGGAAAAACAACTTGCAGGAGAAAAAGCCGTAGATTATGCGCAATCGGGAATGGTGGTGGGACTGGGAACCGGATCGACGGCCAATTATGCCATTCGAGCTCTAGGACAAAGAATCCGGGAGGGACTCTCCATACGAGCCATTCCCACCTCGGAGCAAACCCGGCAATTGGCAGAAAAGGCTCAAATTCCCCTGGTGGATTTCACGGAAACCCCAAAACCGGACCTCACTATTGACGGTGCCGACGAAGTAGATCCACAATTGGTGTTGATCAAAGGTGCCGGAGGCGCGCTTCTGCGGGAAAAAATAGTTGCTTCGATTTCCAAGGAGTTGATTATCATTGTCGATTCTTCCAAATACGTCACCATGCTGGGAAAATTTCCCCTTCCTGTTGAAGTCACGCCATTCGGTTGGCAGACAGTTGCCAGACGAATCGAAGGTCTGGGGGCGGAAATCACTTTACGGAAAAAGGGAGAGAAGGTGTTTGTTACAGACAATCAAAATTACATCCTCGACTGTCATTTTGAAGAAATCACAGATCCTCAGTCATTGGAAGCAAGACTGAATGCCATTCCAGGCGTAGTGATCAACGGTTTATTTGTTGGTATGACGGCACGATGTATCGTGGGACGCGGGGATGCCACCGAAATCATTGAACGGAAGCGCTAGACTGCAAAAAGCCGAGACTCCATGAACTTGATTATCGCCCCTTCTCTCTTATCGGCCAATTTGGGAGAGCTGTCTGCAGAAATTCAGCGTGTTCAACAAGCAGGATGCTCCTGGATCCACTTGGATGTCATGGACGGTTCTTTTGTACCACCGCTCACTTTTGGCTCAGTGGTGTTGCAATCCTTCAAGAAACCGAAGGGTGTCTTTTATGATGTGCATATGATGGCGCTTCACCCGGAACGCCATATTGAAAACCTTGCCAAAGCCGGGGCGGATTCCATCACGATCCATGTAGAAGCAGTATCGCACTTGCATAGTGTCATTCAGCAAATCAAGAACCTTGGGATCAAAGCAGGAGTTGCGCTGAATCCGGCGACTCCACTAGAAGTGCTGGAATGGTTGTATCCCGATTTAGATATGATTCTGCTCATGTCGGTCAATCCGGGATGGGGAGGGCAACAGTTCATTCCCTCCATTTATGACAAAATCCAACTCCTTGCTGATGTGATGGAAGCACAGGGACTTGAAATTCCATTACAAGTTGATGGAGGAGTGAATCGCGACACTATTCGAAGAGTGGTTGCGGCTGGCGCTACCAATCTTGTGGCTGGCAACGCCATTTTTGGGAACGCAAGCAACACTGCGGAATATCAGAAAAATTTTCAATCCTTGCTTCAGGAAGCCCAACTGGGATTGGTGGATCGAAATGAAATTATTTAAACAACAATTATCGAAAAAGGAGCAACACAATGAGTGTCAAAGTTGCCATCAATGGCTTCGGACGTATCGGGCGTTTGGTTTTTCGTGCTGCGCAGTCCAATAGCAATCTCGCAATCGTTGCTATCAATGATTTGTTTGATCCTGCAACCCTTGCATATTTACTAAAGTATGATTCCACTCACGGGCGTTTCCCCGGAGACGTTTCTTCTGAAAGTGAATGCCTGCTGGTTAATGGAAATAAAGTGAAGTGCACCGCCTTGCGGGATCCGGCAGAACTTCCCTGGGGAGAGTTAGGGATCGACTACGTGGTGGAATCCACCGGACTTTTCACTGAGATGGAAGACGCGCAAAAACACCGGCAGGCTGGAGCAAAAAAAGTGGTCATATCCGCACCCACCAAATCGGCGGAAATAAAAACGATAGTCCTGGGAGTCAACCAGCATACTTATGATCCCAATACGGATCATATTCTTTCCAATGCCTCCTGCACCACCAATTGCCTGGCGCCGGTCGTAAAAGTCCTCTTGGACAATTTTGGCATCGAGGAAGGATTGATGACGACGATTCATGCTGCAACAGCCACCCAACCGATTGTGGATGGACCTTCCAAGAAAGACTGGCGAGGAAGTCGGGGGGCGATGCAAAACATCATCCCCGCTTCCACCGGGGCAGCCAAAGCCGTCGGGCTTTGTATTCCTCGAGTGCAAGGCAAATTGACCGGAATGGCATTTCGAGTTCCCACTGCCGATGTCTCCGTTGTCGATTTAACGGTGCGTTTGAGTCGTTCAACGAGCATGAAGGAAATCAATGCAGCCATGAAAACGGCATCGGAAGGAGCGATGAAAAATATTCTCGGATATACGGAAGAGGCCGTCGTTTCATCGGATTTTACGGGAAGCGACGAATCTTCAATCTATGATGCTACTGCGGGGATCGAATTGAATGACGGTTTTTTTAAACTGGTGTCCTGGTATGACAACGAAGTGGGATACGCCACTCGGGTTGTTGACTTGATCGATTATATGAGCAAGCAAGCCAGTCAAAACAAAGCGGCTTAATTGGTCAAAGAAAATGACTATTGAAATTCTCGACTACGATCATGATCGTGATTTTGACGCGGTCAAGCGTATCTACTTCGAAATAGGTTGGCTCGAAAATGAAGAAATGGCCAAGGCTTTCGAACCACTGGCGCGCGCGATGGACGCTGTCGTGTTTCCCATAAACGGAGAGGCGGAATGTGTTGTCTTCACATCTCCCGGTAACATAAGGAAACTCGCGCGCCTTGCCGACCCTCAAAGCTTCCATAGGCGCATTCAGTCGTTTGTGGTTTGGAGTGAGAAGCGCATCGGTTCTGGCTCTGACAGACGATCTCAGCGCCGACGACAATTTGCTGCGAGATCTCGACCGCACACTACGTTTGCCACAGCCACAATTCGGGTTTGATTTTTGAGGTTGAATGTCATGCTTCATCATGTTATACGCTTTGGTGTCATCTCGACCGCAGGTAGAAATCTTTAAGATTTCCCACATTCGTGATGTATGGATTTCAATCCAAGTTGAGCGAGAGTTACGAAATACCAGTTGAACGGGGAGAGAAACCAGGCAAAGGCTTTTGGAAGAGGCTCTTCCGTGTAGAAATTTTTTTATATTTTTTCAATTTTAAGAAACGGAGAATGCGCAATGAATGGTGCGGAAAGTATCCTGCGTACCTTTTTAGGGAGCGGAGTGGAGGTGTGTTTTGTCAATCCGGGAACCTCGGAAATGCACCTGGTACAAGCCCTGGATGGGGTTTCTGAGATGCGGGTCGTCCTGGCATTATTCGAAGGAGTCTGCACCGGAGCCGCTGATGGCTACGGGCGTATGAAGGGCTCTCCTGCCACCACCTTGTTGCACTTGGGAGCAGGATTGGCCAATGGCATTGCCAATCTACACAATGCCCGCCGGGCGTCTAGTCCGCTCATCAACGTCGTAGGCAATCACGCCGCTTACCACCTTCCCTACGATACTCCCCTCACTTCCAATATTGAGACCTTGGCGAAAAATTTTTCCAGTTGGTACAAAGAATCCAGCACCGCTCAAACCATTGCTCAGGATGGCGCGGACGCGGTGACTGCCGCCCTCACCGCCAAACCCGGCTCTCAGGGACAAATTTCAACGTTGGTCTTGCCTGTGGATGCCTGTTGGGGAGAATCTCCCGGGCCGGTTCCTCCCAACCCGCTTCCTATCAGACCCTCTGTAGCTGACAAGGCGATTGAAGCCGCTGCTCAAATTTTAGATGAGCATTCCGCCCTTTTGCTCAATGGACCCGCTCTGTTGGAAGAGGGGCTGAAAGCTGCTCGTCGGATTGCGGCTGTTTCGGGGTGCAAACTCCTTAGTGTCGGTTTTCCTGCCCGCTTGGAAGGGGGGCCGGGACAAACAGCCCTGAGTCGGCTGCCTTACTTTCCGGAGCAAATCCAACAAGCCCTGCGAGGGTTCAAGAAATTGGTTCTCGTCGGTAGTCAACCCCCGGCCACCATGTTTGCCTATCCCAATACGCCAGGTTATATGGTCCCCGACAACTGTGAATTGAGCACTTTGGCCAAAACTGAAGAAGACGTTGTCGGCGCGCTGCAATCTCTGGCGGATGCCTTGAAAGCTCCGACAGACTCGGGTCCCCGGCATCCCTATAATCGCCCCAACCTTCCCTCCGGGCAACTCAATCCTGACAAAATAGCAGCAACGATCGCCGCCGTGATGCCGGAAAATTTGATCTTCTCTCTGGATTCCGGAGGAGGACGCGTTTGCTTTGCCCCTGTTCAACAAGCCGCGCCCCACACCTGGTTGAACATCACCGGGGGGGCCATTGGGCAAGGGGGGCCGGTCGCGGTGGGTGCGGCGGTTGCGGCACCCGACCGTCGTTTGGTGGCACTCGTGGGCGATGGGGGGGGGATGTATACCAATCAAGCCTTCTGGACCCAGGCCCGGGAAGGGCTGGATGTGACCACGATTATCTATTCCAATCGTTCTTATGGCATCTTGGAAACCGAATACTGGCGTTTGGGAGTCAATGAAGTGGGAGCACGGGCGGCCAACATGTTCAGCCTCCAAAACCCTGACATCGACTGGGTAAGTTTAGGAAAAAGCATGGGCATCTCCGGAAGCAGCGTAGCCACCGTAGACGAGTTGGCTGATCATCTCCAGCGCAGTTTCTCGCAAGACGGTCCTTATCTCATTGAAGCGCTCTATTAAAAGCAAAAATATCGGACAAGCGCAACATGGCAAAAACATTCGCTTGCCGCCCTGTCTAAGAGGTTCATTCGCTTTCGATCCGCTCCCTGGAATCAGTGGAACCCTACTGATGGAACGGGTTGATCAGTCGGGCCAGAAGGTCTCGTTTGCGTTTCCCTACCGCTTGAAACCGGGCAGGAAGAGTCGGGCCAGAGGGCCTCTTTGTTTGATTGTCGCCCCGTAGCGGCCTCCTCCGCCCCGCAGCCGCGGATCCAGCAGGTCCCGAACCGCATCTCCGAACATGTTGAGCCCATAAACGACTATTGTCAGGAACAGCCCGGGCCAAATGGCCAGCCAGGGGGCCACTTCCATGTACTTGCGTCCTTCCCGGCTGAGCAATCCCCCCCAACTGGGAGTTCTGACGGGCAGTCCGAATCCGAGGAAGCTCAGAGAGGCTTCCGCGATAATCACGGTGCCGATGGTGATGCTGAAGATGATGATGGCAGGCGGTAAAATATTGGGCAGGACATGACGGATCAGGATTCTCCATTGGGAGCAGCCCAGCGCCTTGGCGGCCTCAAAATACACATTCTCTTTGACGCCAATCACCGCTCCCCGGATGACCCGTGAGTTACTGATGCCACCCGTGACCCCCAGGACCACGATGATCTGCAACACCCCCTGTCCCACGATGGACATGATGGTCAACAAGAGGAGCAGTCCCGGGAACGCCATCCAGGCGTCGACAAAACGCTGTACCGTCAGGTCCAATCGCCCTCCAATGTATCCGGAAAGGGCACCGATCAGGAGCGCTACGATCACATCCACACTGGTCGCGGCCACACCGACCAGTAAGGAAATCCGCGCCCCGTAAATGTTGCGGCTCAAGAAGTCTCGGCCCACATGGTCGGTTCCCAGGAGATGCTCGGCTGAAGAGCCCTGGAGCCGGATCACCACATCTTGTTCATCATAGTGGTAAGGCGCCAGCACATCGGCAAAGACACTGACCAGGACAAAGATCAAGATGATCACCCCGCCGACGGTGCCCAGAGGTTTCTCCTTGACCAATCGGATAAAGAAATTGGACACCACATGCCGACGCTTGGTTTCACGGATGGGGGAGGGTGTCTCATTCATACCTTACTCTCGGGTCCAAATAGGCATAAAGCAGGTCGATGAAGAGGTTGTTGAACACAATGAAGGTGCCAAAAAACAGGTTGATTCCGGAGACCACCGGGTAGTCTCGGCTAGAGAGCGAGTTCACCATCAGTTGCCCCAACCCGGGCAGGTTGAAGATGTTCTCGATGATCACGGACCCCCCGACCAGGATTGGCAACTGCAGGCCGATCAGGGACACGACCGGGATGAGCGCATTTTTGATAGCGTGTCGGAGCACAATGAGCCGCTCCTGGAGCCCCTTGGACCAGGCGGTGCGGATATAGTCCTGCCGCAGCACTTCCAGCATCATGGTGCGCGTCATCCGCATCGTGGCGGCAGAATTGTACGTCCCCAGAATCAAACCCGGGATGACGAACACCCCGAGACTGCCCAGCGGATCTTCCGTGAAGGGAATCACGAACATCGGGGGCGACCAACCCCACCAGATGGACGGGAAGATCATCACCATCAGGGCCAGCCAGAAATTGGGCGTGGCCAGCCCGATGATGGCGATGCTGCGTCCCAGGTAGTCGGTGGCCGTATCCTGACGCACCGCCGAGTAGATGCCCACCGGCAGGGCGATTACCAGTCCGATGACGATGGCCACCAGCCCCAGCTGAAGGGTGACGGACAATCTACCGATGATCTTTTGCTCTACCGTCAAATGGCCGCGAAGCAGGGATTCGCCCAGGGTGCCTTGCAGGAGAAGCCTGCCGATCCAGCGGGCATACTGGATAGGGACAGGCACATCCAGTCCCAGCATCCGCTCAAGCGCCTCCCGGTCTACATCACCCGCATAGTATTGCAAATCCGTCAGCATGGCGTCGATCACATCGCCTGGCAGCAAGCGGACCGTGAGAAAGACGATGATGCTCAAAATCAACAAGGTGGGGATGAGCAGCAATACCCGACGGATGATATAGGTTCTCATGGAACAGACCTCATCAGAAATCCTAATGCCCCATTTCTTTCTTCAGGTCCTGGTCAATCCACAACCGGGTGAAGACACGGCCCCATCCACAACTCCCCAGCTGGGTTTCCCCGCTATAACCGACGACCCACGGCTGGTTCAGGTTAAACTGTGGCGTTCTAGAACCCCAGATAAACCACTTTTGCTGAATCGCGTACATATCGGCCTCTTTCACCAGCCTCTTCTGCTCCTCGAGGCTGGTCGCCGCCCTGACGGCATCAACCTTAGCGTCATAAACCGGGTCGCTGATGGCGCCGGGGTTCCATCCACCAGTCGTCTGAATACCAGTGAGCTGGCCAAGATTCCCGTAGTCGGCCCCGATGTTCGTGAAATCCATAAACCCTTCGATAGTTTGTCCCTTCCCGAGATTGACCATTTGCGGGTCGTCGACGGCATTAACCTCAACCTCAACCCCAATCTTAGACCAGTAGCCGGCGGCTAATTCTCGATAGCCTGTATCGGACGAGGCTCGACTCGTGTACAAATTGGTCTTGAATCGAATGCCATCGGCGCCGCGCGGGTACCCGGCCTCATCCAGGAGCTTCTCGGCCCCTTCCGGGTCATAGCTATAGGTCTTCTGGACCTCGGCAGGCCACGTTTCAAACGGGTTGTTATACCCTCTCATCCCAGAGCCCACCATCCCCTGAGGGAGCCACTCTCCATAACCTTGATGGTAGGATTCGTGGATGGTCTCCAGATCCAGGGCCATCTGCAGCGCCTGGCGCACCCGGATGTCATCGAAGGGCGGTTTATTGACGCTGATGGCAAAAGAATTATACGACCGATAGGCAAAGGGCCACTGCACGATTTGGGGATTGCTCTTCTTAAGAGCCACTGCCGTATCGATAGTCGGTACTTGGCTGTTTCCAAGATGACCTGTGTAATCAATCTTACCGGAGCGCATGGCCGCCAGCCTTGTTGCCGGATCTGTCATAATCAGAGCCACTAACTTGTCCAGATAGGGCAAGCGGTTCTGCGGGAATTTTTCGTCGTTTTTCCAGTAGTGCGGGTTCTTTTCCCAGGTGACAGAAGTGCCCTCGACAACGTCAGTTATCGTAAAGGGCCCGGTGCCCACCACGGTCCGCCAATCCTCAGCGTTGCCATGTTCCTCGATGATCTCGGGGGCGTAAACATAACCATGGCAATCGTCAAAGAGCTGCGCCAGCGCACCAAAGCTGGGCTGCTTCAGCTTGACAACCAGCGTCGTTTTGTCGGTGGCCTCGACCGATTCGATGGGCAACGCCAAGATCCCAAAAGTCTGGGGGGCTTTCTCTTTACCGGCGAACCTTCCTATCCCAAATAAACGTTGATAGTTATAGGCGAGATCATCCGCCACTAACGCTCTGCCATTCACCGGGGCCTTGTCATGCAAGTGAACGCCCTGGCGGATCTTGAAGATCAGGGTTTTGTCGTCGGGCTGCGACCAGCTTTCCGCCAGGTTCCCCCTTAAGGCTTCTAAAGGCACGTATGGCGCTGCGTAGTTCGCTACTTTCTCCCGATCTATCGCCCAGTCACTGATGCCGAGCCTGTCTAGCACGGGAGAGACATTCAATCCCGCCCCGTGCGATAAAAAGCTGTCCGTGTGGTTGACGAAAGAGGCCAACGCATAGGTGAGGGTCCCGCCGTACTGAGGCGCAGTTATCATTTTACCGGTGCCGGGATCGATCACCATCTGTTTGGCTGCCCAGACCTGGCCAGCCATGAAGACTGCTACCCCCAGGATGAGGGCAAGCAGGGTTGCACTGAAGGTTGAGCTGCTTTTTTGATTAAACATCTTTTTCCTTTCGAATGGATGTTCATAATTAAGGATTGCTTTCAAACCTGCCTTCATTCCCGAAAGCACGTTCTCGACGATTCCTCTACTTTTTTGACGGTTCATGGTGCTCCTTTCTGCTTTTTGATTAAAAACAAGATTGCGGGTTGCTTTAAAACCTGCTTTCGTTCCCGAAAGCACGTTCTCGACGATTTCTCTACACATTGGGTCTCCTTCATTTTGGAGTGATAAAAAAACCGATTCATTGGCTCCAGGATTGGGCAATGAACCATATACCGACGCACTCAGGCGCCGATGATTTTCCAAATTCCCCATTGCCGATTCAGGAACTTGGAATTTGGAACTGGGAACGAGGGATCTTAAGGATCTCTCCCTCTCGGACTGGGCGCCGCTACCGCGTTGCTTCCGGTACGCCGTATATGGACCACCGTGCGCGGACCGGGCGTACCGACGGCCCCGTCGAGATGACATAAGAGGGTAGAACTTGGGATTTGTGAATTGTGACTGGGACTTATTACTGTGAACTGTGAACTGTGAACTGTGAACTGTGAACTGTGAACTGTGAACTGTGAACTGTGAACTGTGAACTGTGAACTGTGAACTGGGTGTTTAAGCTTACTCTCATATCCACCTCATTATCAAGATTTTTTATACATGAAACGGGTTAATTTCAGACTTTCAGGTCCTCCTGATGGTACGACCGCAAAGTGAAGGATCGCATATTGCCCTTCTGTTTCTGGAATAATATTATAATCGCTCTGTATCTGATAGCTGACCGCAGAGGACAAAAAGCCATTTCACGACAGCGACTAATTAGAAGGATAATATTTTATATCAAGATTTTTTATACATGAAACGGGTTAATTTCAGACTTTCATTGTCCTCCTGATTTTGGTAATCCGTTCTGCAGTGATCGCGTTCCACCATGTTCACCGCAAAGTGAAGGATCGCATTGCTTCGATTGCCCTTCTGTTTCTGGAATAAACATTATAATCGCTCTGCGCCCTGGTTTCAGTGGCAGACCTGGCTGGGTGCGATCTGCGTTTATATCTAGCAATAAATCAACTCTTTTTCTAAGACCTATCCGATTAGTCATTTAAAGCAAATTTTTCTCATACCTAGAAATAGTATAATCGCTCTGCAAATGTATCAAGATTTTTTTAAATATGGCGACTCATTCATTCATGAGTGTCTTCTGATGATCAACGAAAATAATTTTTCATATCGAGAGAAAGAAGTCATCATTTTTGACACTTTTCCATTCCCCGTTGACCGTTTTTAACAATCGCGACATTAAAATAAAACCTTAAGCAAAAGGCGATTTCTTGAAAACGATCACAAAAGAAAACGAAAGACCAGCAGCCATTCTTTAACCCTCTTTGATGCCTCAGAAGAGCTCAAGGCCTATTTTGATCGTTGGCCTCTTGTGAAAAACAAGATGCCCTGATGAAGGCCCCAACCTGTTTTAGTCCGGATGAAAACACATCGGCGTGGGAGCCGATGCTAACGAATACCTAACCCGGCATAGCCGGAACCAACCAGGGCTATTTAAAATTTAACGCGGAGACGCAAAGAGACAGAGGATCACAGAGAATTTACAATAATGACCTGCCTTTGCTGAAAGACCTTTGCCCGGAAATGCGGGAAATTTCTATCCGGCATCGGCTGAACAAATCCCAGAGCAAGGCGTTGGGAAAACTCAAAATGAATGCGATTCTTCAAATATTTGCTGAATATTCATCATCCCAGTCGAACGGTAGGCAATTTTAAGGGAAAGAGGGATCAGCTGAAATATTGCGGTCCTCCGCACAATGTGTTATTTTGTTGAAAAGACGACAAATTTCACCACTCATTCCCATCGAGGGCGTCATGACACCTTTAGAATCTGTCAAGAACCACTCCTCTCCAAGACGGGTGCCTCTCTCTGCCAAGGAGCCGCTCGTGGTCAGTGAGGCAGAGTATTGGAAGGTTTATTACGAACACCCGGATGTTCAATATGAATGGAACAATGGACTCCTGGAGGAAAAGCCCATGCCCGATTTTTTAAGCATCTCCCTCTATCGATGGTTTTCGCGCTTATTAGAAGAATATTTGACCGTCTTTCCCATCGGACAGATCATGATATTGGAAATGGGCTTTCGTTTGGAGCTGGGAAAGAAAAAGGTCAGTATTCGCAAACCGGATCTGGCCGTGATTCTCCACTCCAATCCTGTGGAGGCCAAACCCCTGGACCGTTCTTTTAGGGGAGTTTGTGATCTCTGTATTGAGTTTTTATCAGACTCGACTCCCGCGGAGGTAAAACGGGATACGGTCCACAAAAAAGAAGAATACGCCAAAGTGGGAGTGGCGGAATATTATATTTTAGACCGTTTGCGCAAGCACACCGCGTTCTATTTTCTGAATCAGCAGGGGGTTTATGAAAAGATGAAGCACCAAGAGCCTGGTGTGATTCATTCCCGGGTTTTGGATCGTTTCGCTTTTCGTCTGGAGGATTTAGAAAAACAGGTGGCCTTTGAAACATTAATTGAGGATCCTCTCTACCAACCCTTCCTCCTGAAAAGCTTCCAACAGGAGCGACAAGAAAAAGAGCAAGAGCGAGAACAAAAAGAAAACGCCTTGCAAAGAGAAGAACAAGAGCGAGAACAAAAAGAACAAGAGCGAGAACAAAAAGAAGAAGCGCTTGCGGAAGTCGAACGGCTCCGTGCTCTCCTCCAAGACAAAGATTCCTATCCCCGCTAAAATCGGGTCTGCTTTTAGTGATTGATTTTCGTAACTGTCCCCGGATTTTCAATGAAGGCGAGGCCGTCGTGCTAATTGGGGAGGAGGGTGAAGTTTTTTCTAAATTGACGAGGCGTGGTTTGTTTTAACTCCGAAAATTGCCGATTGAAATTGGTGAGACTTTTAAAACCACAGGAATAGGCAATGTCTGTGATGGAGTCCTCAGTATCCACCAAAAGCCGGCACGCTTTCAAAACCCGCATCTGCTTCACATATTGGTTGAAAGAGATCTGGGTGGCCTTCTTAAAATAACGGCTAAAAGAAACAGGAGTGAGATGAGTGATTTCGCAGGCCCTCCCCCTTCGTGACCCATTGAATTTCAAACTCAGTATGAAAATGCCCCCAAGGAGCATCTGTCGGAGAATGCAAAGATGCCGTTTCGTATTTTTTGACGATAAAAGGGGATTGGTTATTGAATAAGAGGGGTTGATATTTCGTTTTCATGGGTTTCTCACGATCATCCCAAGAAAATCAATTTCGCAATAAATCGTCAAATCAAAGGCCAGACCCCTTTACGGGCTACTTTCAGAAGTTATTAAATCCTGAGTCCTAAGTGCTCACTTCATTGCATAGAAATTTATCATAAGTTGTATGGTCAAGACAATCATTTGTGTTTTCAAAGAGAAATTCTTATAATAGCATGTATAGAAACTTATTCCCCTCCCTCTTAGTAACCGCCATTGGCTAGGCGCCCCCGTCCAAGTGCCAGAGTTTGGCTAAAGCCCGATGGTTGGAGGATCGCCGAGCTGAATTGCTGCCGGTGAATTATTTTCACAATGTCTTTACGCTACCCCACGAGTTGAATGGTTTGATTTTGTCTAATCAAAAGGTGTTGTTGAATTTACTCTTCAAGAGCACCGCGGAAACCCTCCAGGCATTTGCCGCTGATCCCAAGCATCATCTCGGGGGGCAATTGGGGTTTCTGGCCGTGCTGCATACCTGGAACCAGAAACTGCTGGCTCACTTTCATTTGCATGTGGTTATTCCTGCCGGAGCCCTCTGATTTGATGGTTCTCAATGGATCGGGGTGAAAGGGGATTACCTCTTTAACGTCGTGGCCCTCTCTGCGAAGTTTCGCGGCAAGTATTTAGATGGCTTGAAAAAGGCGTATCAACAGGGAGCGCTTCAGTTCCCGGGAAAGACGGCTGATCTGGCGCATCCGCTTGCCTTTCAGTCATTGCTGGATACGCTCTATGGCAAGGCCTGGGTTGTTTTTTCTAAAGAGAGCTTTGATCAGCCGGATTATGTGCTCGATTATCTGGCGCGTTATACCCATCGTGTCGCCATTGCCAATCATCGCATTCTCGCCATTGAAGACGGCCACGTCGTCTTCAGCTATCAGAATCGCAAAAGCGGCACCCGTGAGACGATGCGCTTAAGCGCCGAAGAGTTCATCCGACGTTTTTTGCAAAGGGGCGGCCTTCCGCTGTCTTACCCGATGGCTTCATCGGAAGGCCGCCCCGCGCATCCGCTTTTATGGCTTTCAGGCCCATAACCAGAAAGCCGAGAAATTGAATCTCATTCGCCAGGCCTTGGCTGTGCAGGGCGATTATCACAAACCGCCGAAGAAAACGGCGCTTGAATTGATCAGCACCTTGCTTGGGGAGGAGTGGAACCGCTGTCCGGTCTGTGAGACGGGAACGATGCGACGGAGTCGGCCAATCCCGGCCTTTCATGCCCTCGGAGAGCCTGCTGCGACAGGGCCCAGGCCGGAAAGGAACGATTCTTCCTAAATGCTTGGAGGCTTTTAGAGCAAAAATCGTCAAAAAACACGCTCCTGAGGGAAAGACAAGGGGAGTTTGTCCAAAAAGAGAACCCTCCTTGGAGCCAAGAGCGTTTGAAGACTTCTAACCCACTTTACAGAGATCAAATGAAGAAGATTTTAGCTAGATCCTAGCCGAAAAGGTATTTTTTAGAATTATATCTTTAACTTGAGGTTAAAAAGTGCCATAATTCATTGAAATAACTGTGAATAACTTCAATATTAAGAATTATGGCACCCAAAATGAAACCATTCATTCGAGCAGAAAAACATCTTTTTTTAAGCGCTCCTGATACAGAATTTGAAAATTTCTTATCAGAACTTGATCAATTGTCTGAGCGAGAGCCGGAGATATTGGACAAAATTGAACAGGATTTGGAGAAATACGCAAGAAATAAAAAGAAAGAGCGTTTAGAGGATAAACGATGGCAGGAAGCCCGGAATCCATGGCTTCCTCATCTTCCCGTAGAAGATGAGGAATTGAAGCCGGAAGAACTGAGGCTGGAAATAGGGTGTCCTCGGATGTCGGCTTTTTTAGTCTACCTTTTTATGATGATTCGGGGATACTTAGGAAGTATCAAATCCCAAACGGCCCAAATATTTCTTTCAGAGTCAATCACACTGCATCTGCTTCTGCTCAACCGTGGATTGAAAATGCCGGGAGCGAGTACAATCCTTGATAATGTCAATGCTGTCAGCAACGAGACCAGACAGTTTATTTTCGATGCTCAAATTCGAATGGTTCTCAATGAAGAGTTGGACGATTTTGATATTTTAAAACTGGATAGCACCTCTGTAAAAGGAAATACAGCTTGGCCTACTGATTCGTCGATATTGACTCGTCTCGTGGAGCGAAGCTACCATCGAGGGCGTTCCCTTGATACATTTGGAATCGCTGAGATCAGTGAAAGAAATTTTGATTTCCTCATCAAGGAGATGAATAAGCTCTCTAAGATGATTGCTTTTGAGACAGGTAAAAAGGACAGTAAAACGAAGCGAAAAAAACATTACAAAACCCTATTGAAGAAAGCTCAAAGCGCTCATGGGAAATTTTTAAAAGAAATGGCAAAGGTGGATATCCGTGCCCAAAAAGCTCTTCTCCCCCCTTCTCGGAAAACGCGTTTGATTCGCCTCATTGAAATGATGAATGAAGATATTTCTAATTTGCAACGGGTAATCATCTACTGTCATCAAAGAGTTTTTGAAGAAAAGAAGGTTCCTTCTACTGAGAAAGTATTGAGTCTTTCCGATCAGAGTTCGGCTTATATTCAAAAGGGAGATCGAGAAGCGCTTATCGGATATAAGCCTCAATTAGGAAGGAGCGGAAATGGTTTTATTTCCGTGTTAATTACTCCGGAGGGCAATGCTGCTGATTCAGGGCAACTCGACCCTGCCCTTGTTGAACATTTGCGATGCACCATCACCATTCCCTCTGAAGTGAGCCTTGATGATGGATATGCCAATCAGGCGATCAGAGAAAAGTGGATGGGCAAAGGCGTTAAGGTTTTTAGTATTAGTGGGGCAAAGGGAAAAAAGATGACCCCGATTGAAGAATGGGAAAGTGAAATCTATTTGGAATCACGAAATGGAAGATCTGCTGCAGAGTCGTTGATGTTTCATCTTAAGCATCGTTTCCATTTCGGACAAGTTATGCGCAGAGGGATTGAAAACGTTCGGGCAGAGTTGCTGGAAAAAGCATTAACCTATAATTTTTGCAAAATGATTGAGTTGAAAAAAAGACAACTCAAACAAGCGGCCTGAATATTCAATGGGGGAGTGTGAAATATGAGCAGGGGCGAGGAAAGTATGTCCAAAAAAGATTTTTTCCCTATAAAAACTGTGCTGTGGGCGAATAAAAAACAAAAATAAATCGTTTTCTCGTCATATTGAATCAAATAGAGAATCAAATAGAATCCAATCGGTTATATTTACTATTTTCGAAACCCTTTTCGGCTAGGGTCTAGCTAGAACAACCCTTTTTCGAGGAGATGGCATGCCAACGACCATTCCTTTTTCCTTGCCTTCCTACTCTGCCTCCCTTATACAATACCCATAGCAAAAAACACCGCTGAACTCCGTCAACGCGGCTCAGTTCAACCACATTTTATCCGAAATGGCCGCCGACATCCAGAGAAGGATAAACGGCTGTGCGATCAGGCCATTACTGATAAAATGCTATTCGTTAACTGCCAAGAAAAACTAAAATGTCACACTGGAATTATAGAATCATCAAAAAAGAAATATTGGAATCTGAGGAAAAAGCATATCAGATCCATGAGGTTTACTATGATGAACAAGGTAATATTGAAGGATGGACAGAATCACCTATCTCACCATTTGGAGCTACTCCAGAAGAACTGCGTGAAGATATTAGATATCAACTGAATGCCTTTAGAAAACCTATTCTAAAAGAAAAGAAAGAAGAACCAATCATATTAGTTCCAGATGAAGAAGAATCAGAAATTAATGATGGGCATTATTTTGAGGCAATGGATCGTGCTTCAGTAGCAGTTGATTATATTTATCAATTTTTAGGAAGCCATCCTGTTTTAAGAAAACATGATAATCTAAAGGAAATTTATGACCAAGCTGAGAATAAATTAGCTGAGTTGTATCAAGAATTAGGAAAACTAGCATTTGATCAAAAAAGCAGTTAATCGGGATCGGAAGGGGTTTTTCTCCCCTCCCTCCCATCAACCCCACATACGGGTCCGTACGGGGCGATTCCCAAAGAGTGTCGGGCCGTAGCCGGACCAGATTTGCAACCACAAACCTGTACGTTTATTCGTCCCACAACGCACCTATTTTAATCATCTCCACCGGTCGGCTTCATCAGGTACAGAGCACTATCTCCGACCGCATCACGATCAGATCTCCCCGGGTAAGAGCATGAACTTTCCCTACACAATCGCAGCATTTACCATCCTCCTTAATCCGAGTGGACATCGCAATGTTGTGCTTGCTCGCCCCGAAGTTCAGCCTTATATGCTGTTTCTGTCCGTCGACTCGTAGGTTTGCGCTTAGGCTTCCTCCGCACGGCTCGTCACCTCCCCGCACTTGCCCTCGGCTAGTACTTTTTAAAGTTGTAATCATAAGCTGACTAGTATACTTTTCGGATAATGTACAGGGGACTCACACCCCATAAGTTCATGCCCATGCCGGGCACACACAAGATGCTTCAGTTGACCGCCATCACGCCGCTTTGCCTCTAAAAGTCTCGTTCAAGATTTTGTCTGGTTTCTTATTTTTTCTAGAGATGGCGGTAACTGAGCGTAACGTTTAGCACTCTGACTCAAATACAAATCTATACACCTTTTTTCAACAGTTGGCTAAAAACGAAGCTCCTGAAGCTTAAGATAGCAAGGTACCATGACAGAAAAGCAAAAACGAACAAAGGCTGAAAAAGGAAATCCTTGACACGGGCCAGAGGGAACACGCCAGGAAACGCCCTATTAGCAAAATCACAATAGCGAATCTTGCTGAGGACAGACACCAACACTCCAGCGGGTCACTCCCGATTTATCATTGGCGATATATAACCGCAACGCATCGTGGCGCAGCTGGGTCGCACTGGCACTCGCCGTGTGCAATACGTCAGGAGTCAGGCCACGTGCGGCTGCACCTTGGCGACGGCAAGCAGTGACTCGACGCAGTCGCGCAGCGACTCGTCGAACGGACGGAACTCAACGCCGGTAACGGCGCGGATGCGGTCGTTGCGCGGGTCGCAGCCGGCCCAGATTGCCCGCAGCTCAACCTCCTGCGCCTTGATCTCGGCAGATTGACTATCGGCGACCGAAGCTTCGGCCCGCCCGATCTCGGGCAGCAGCTGGCCTATTCGACGGTCGATCGCTTCCACCTTGCGCATTTCGGCCGCCCAGGCCAGGTAGCGCTCGCCGCTGCGCACCTGCACGCTCTCGAGCAGGCCGATGTGACAGTCGGCGTCGTCTCGCACGTCGACCGGCATCCATGGTCGATACACTTCGGTCTGCGGGTACTCACCCAGCAGCATCATCTCGATGCGGTGCTGCCACGGCCCCATGTCCTTCTGATGCGCGGACTGGATCGGCCCGACGTTGTCGGAGGGCAGGCAGGCAATCGATTCCCACCTGCCGCTGCGCACCGCGGCCTGGGCGAACGATCGCTCGGCGATGAGCTTACTCATCGCGTAGCCGTGGTGCTTCGGACCCCAGTCTGGATGCTGCTCGTTGGGGTAGCGGTCTTCGTAGAGCACCGGCCGGCGCGCCCACTCCTGTGGATCCGCCTCGGTCAGCACGGTGGCCAGGCTGGAGGTGACGATCACCCGGCCGACGCTCTCGGACTTGTCGATACTGGCGATGGTGTGATCGCACACCATCTGCACGTAGTCCATGTCGTTGTACTTGCTGACATGTGACACGTGACACACGCCATGACAGCCGGCGAAGGCCTCGTCGAAACAGCCGGCCAGGTCCAGGTCGGCGCTGTGGATGGTAAGCCGCCCGGACGCGTAGCCGGACATCTGCCGCAGGAACGTGGTGCGAGCTGCATCATCGGCGTTGCGCACGCACGCACGCACGCGGTAGCCCTTGTCCAGCAGCCGCCGCACTACCCAGCTGCCGATAAATCCGGCGGCACCCGTGACTGCGACGGTGCCGCCCTTCTGTATTGCTGACATAAAGGTTCTCCTTTTTAAATGAACCAAGAGTTTAGCCGCTCTTGGGCTTAGAGTTCTCGGATTCTTGGGTCCGTATTGCTCTTCCGTTTTTGGAATTTAAGATATATATTCGATCTACAAATGGTTGTCAAGATATTTTTAAATAGGGCGACTCATTCATTCATGAATGTCTTCTGATGATCAACGAAAATATTTTTTTCATATTGAGAGAAAGCAGTCAACATTTTTGGCACTTTTCAATTCCCCGTTGACCGTTTCTAAAAATCCTCTGGGGAGGAAATGAGGTTTTACATGACTTTCGGCTAAAATATTAGCAAAATTGAAATAAAACCTTCAGCCAAAGGCGATTTCGTTGAGAACTATCACAAAAGAAAAAGAAAGACCAGCAGCCATTCTTAAACTCTTTCAAAAGGTTGAAGAGTCCGGTCTCTCTGTGAAAGCCTATTTTCAAAACCACCATGCACAATCCCCTTCATCCTGGTGAAATTATTAAAGAATTATGCCTTGAACCATTAGGGTTGAGTATTTCTGAAGCAGCTAAGGCATTAGGTGTCAGCCATAAGACTTTATCTACTATCATTAATGGGCAAACTAAAATTAGTCCGGAAATGGCAGTACGATTGTCAATCGCATTTGATTCAACCTCCGAAAGCTGGTTAAACCAGCAAATGCAATATGACTTATGGCAGCGGAGCAACATCGTAATATACTAAATGTCAAGCGTTTGACTGCCTAACAAGTGCGTTGAAGTAACGGCAGACCTGTGCTTTTTTCCAACTTCTTTGGTAAATCGAGACCTCCTTTTTTTGCTAAACTTCATCTCTGGTCTGCCGCTCTCACGCTGAACGTTGGATTGAAAGAAAAAGATGCAGATAGTGAATGTCGGATCAATTAACGTTGATCATGTATATGCGGTCGAGCACTTCGTTCGTCCGGGAGAGACCCTTGCCAGCTCCCGGTATGAAATCTTTGCTGGTGGCAAGGGATTCAACCAATCAATCGCATTGGCTCGAGCAGGGGCGGTAACACGGCACACAGGAATGGTAGGCAAGGATGCCGAATGGCTACTCGATCGCCTTGCAAAAGAGGGCGTTGATATCACACATGTGGAAGTGGCAGAAACCGCGATGGGGCATGCAATTATCCAGGTGGTTCCCACCGGCGAGAACGCTATCTTACTCTATAGCGGAGCGAATCACACCGTGAGTCCACCCACCATCGCACGTGCGCTATCATCCTGCTCACGAGATGACTATCTCCTCCTTCAGAACGAGACCAGTTCGGTGGCGGAGGCAATTCTAATGGGCAAACAGCATGGATTGCGAATTGTATTTAATCCTGCTCCAATGACCTCGGCTGTTCTCGATTATCCGCTGCAATCCGTTGATATTTTTATTCTCAATGAGACCGAAGCGGAGGGGATGACGGGCAAGACTACGGTAGAAGATGTCCGTATTGAAATGTGCAGGCAATTTCCGAACGCTGTCACTGTTCTGACCCTGGGGAAGGAAAGGGTTTTGTATTTCGATGCTGATACCCATCATCGGCAACCCGCCTTCCCGGTGGAGGCCGTTGATACTACCGCAGCCGGCGACACGTTTATCGGCTACTTTCTTGCTGAACTCATGCACAACAATGATCCGAGCAAGGCTTTGTCACTTGGATGCCATGCTGCTTCAATCTGTGTAACCAGGGCAGGTGCTTCGGATTCCATCCCGTACCGAAAAGAACTGAACACAATCCAATCGGGATAGGAAGGGGGTTTTCTCCCCTTCCTCCCACAGCACCACTCATACGGGTCCGTAAGTGGCGCCTCGCCTACTATCAGGTAGAGGTATCTAAACGATACCAAGTGTCTACCGCACCGAAGCGGGGTAATGAATCTTAGATTGACAGACGGTTCTTCTGCGACGTGCCCATTTCCAACTCCTCGGTTCGAGGATAATTGAGAAACAGAACTCACAAATACCTCCCTGTCCACACTGCGCTCAGGCCTTCTATCTCATAAATGAGATTTTCTCACCCTCGGCTGACTTCTGCATCATCACCTTCGATGTTACCACCAAAGGCGCTGAATTCCATTGAAACCAAGAGGAGAGTGTTCCGTTTTCCACGGTCTTCTAGTCTCTTGGTTCCCCCGGTATTCCGCATGTAAAGCAGATCTCCCCGGGTAAGAGCATGAACTTTCCCTACACAATCGCAGCATTTACCATCCTCCTTAATCCGAGTGGACATCGCAATGTTGTGCTTGCTCGCCCCGAAGTTCAGCCTTATATGCTGTTTCTGTCCGTCGACTCGTAGGTTTGCGCTCAGGCTTCCTCCGCACGGCTCGTCACCTCCCCGCACTTGCCCTCGGCTAGTACTTTTTAAAGTTGTAATCATAAGCTGACTAGTATACTTTTCGGATAATGTACAGGGAACTCACACCCCATAAGTTCATGCCCATGCCGGGCACACACAAAATAAGTTGAACGTTTTATCCGATCCTTTTAGTACTTTCGATGTAACTATTCAGGTCTCTGAAAAACCCGTTTAGTTCAATATCATTAAAAAAGATTCCCGGGGAATATCAATCGTTTTCACGTCCTCCCACGATATTGCTCATCCGAGTTAATCACTACATTTGCTTGACATCTTTCTCATTTGCCAGCATATTTGTTTTTTGTAAAGCATGATTAACCAATTGTCCATTTAACAGCCTATGTTTATTCGTCCAGGTCGAGGTGGAAGCGGAGCAGTTTCCTTGCATCGCCGTGAACGCAGTGAGTTACGGATGGTCCACAAAGCCAGCCTTGAAGATGGAAGTTTTGAATAAATTCTTCCCTCTCCGTTAGCGCCAGAGTTATTTTCTGATCTATCAGAGATTTACTGGAATTGTCTCAAAGGTGTAAAAGATCCTCGCCAGGAGTCCTTGAGTATCTATCCGTTGTCTTTGATTCTTCATCGTATTATTTCAGGTCTTCTTTCAGGGACCCGGCATATCGGTATTCTCTTTCCCAAAAAACAAAGTCAACGTGATCCGGAGGTGACTCGTCAATTAGGAGTTCTCCCGACCCGTCCAGCGGTGTACGCTTTACTCAGACGCATCGATTGGGATGAGGCCAACGTGGTTTTGGCTCCCCTGTGGAAACGTTTGGGCTATGTTCCTGAACTGGTAGTTCAACGAAAACTGCGAGATCCCCAAGTCATTTTGGATGAATTTCGTCAGGAGCAACAAAAGAAGGATCAAACTCGTATGCAACAGATCAAGCAAGAGCGAGAAGCCCAAGAAAAAGCTCAAGGAATGAGTGCGGCAGCAGCAAAACGAACCGGGGTATCCAAGAGCAAGCCCCTTGCCTCAAAGCAAAATTTATCCAAACCTTCAGAACCTTCTGTCTCGAAGGAGTCGAATGCTTCAGGCACAACCGAATCGCTTCAAAAGCAAGAGAGAATAGATTTGTTATTGGATGGCAAGGTCGTCAAAGCCTCCTACAATATGGAAGTCCAAGAACGCTTTGTTCATGTAACACAGACCCAGCTAGATTCCGATGGCAATCGGCATCGCCATATAATCGGAGCCAGAGAAACTCAGCTCGATCGTAAGGGAGAGTGGGGAGCGGCTTTATCGGTGCTCGATGCCTTAGCGCCCCTTCCTCAACAGGGTGATATTCTTGTTAGTGGGGATGCGGGATTTTGTGTTCGTGAATTCTGCAAATGGCTGACCGTCGTTGGCTTTTTTTATTTTTAGAATCAAACAAAATGCTGGAGAGATCTTTGATCGTCTGCTGGATTGGACCTCCTTTGCCAAAGAAAAACATCCCGATGGTCACTATTTTGAACAGGCACGGTTGGCAGGAGGGGCGATTCATTCTCGTCGTCTTTGTAGAATAGTAGGACTCAAATTTTCTGGCTATCCCGGGGTGAGAGAAGCTTTCGTAATCGACAAGACCAATCTGGAGACACAACACCTCGAAACTCAGTACTTTCTCTCTAGTTATCCCTCTGCAAACTGGAACGTTGAGAACATTATCAACCGCGTTTTACTGCACTGGGATACTGAAACCGGTACTTTTGGAACAAAAGATCATCATTTTTCTGAGGATAAAGTGCGATACAAATCCATACAAGGAGCAAAATCCCATGTCGTGATGCTCAATTCGGTATGCAACTTGTTTTGGGCTCCGGCTTTTGAAAATTACTGGAATAACATGCCGATCTCCTATCGGATGCAGTTTCTCAAAGATCACCCAGAATATAATCCTTTTCAAATAAATAACACTGATTAACTAGGATGCCTCGACGGAAACATATACTGTGAACGGATGTTTTCTTCATTTTTTGTCATCCTGAGGGAACCGAAGGATCTTCTTGATTCCCATGAGATTCTTGCTTAGGCAGCCCCCTTAGCTCAGAATGACAGGTCTTTGAAAAGTGAAATTTAAACCCGTTCAGAGTATAGTTCAAATACATATGGTCTTTGGTGGTAGGGTCGTTCACAATGCGATACTGTTGTCTATTGAAGGTGAGCAGTTCCTCAAAAATGCGGGATCAAGTCTTTCCGGAGGCTCGTTCACGCCAGGGGAGCGGTCCTCGACTATCCTCGTAGCCCCAGACATCTTCGAGATTGAGCAACTTGCGAAACCGTTTTTACGAGACCTTTCTTTTCCAAATATAGCCAAGTCAAATCGATTGGAATTCAGCAAGATGTCAAAGATGAAGTCCATCGTATCAGCGGGGTAGGAGGAAAGAAAAAGGGACGGGTTCCTCCCCGTTTTCACGTGGACATGTTTTGTGCGCTCACCATTTGAAAGGGTTGATCAGCCGGGCAAAGAGACCTCTTTTGCGTTTCCCTGCGGCGCTGTAACTTCCCTGCCCACCCTTCAGCCGGGGATCGAGCAGGTCTCTCACAGCATCGCCGAACATGTTGAGGCTGTAGACGGTAATCGTCAGGCACAGCCCCGGCCAGAGAGCCAGCCAGGGCGCCTGCTCCATGTATCTGCGCCCTTCCCGGCTGAGCAGACCTCCCCAGCTGGGAATGTCGAGGGGCAGACCGAATCCGAGAAAGCTCAGCGATGCCTCGGCAATGATGACCCCGCCGATGTTGATGGAAAAGATGATGAGGAGGGGCGGTATAATATTGGGCAGGACATGGCGGATCAGGATTTGGCTTGTCGAGGTGCCCACGGCCCTGGCTGCCAGAAAGTAATCATTCTCTTTAATACCGATCACGGCGCCTCTGATGACTCTCGAGGCGCCGATGCCTCCGGATATCCCCAGGACCAGGATGATCTGGATCAAACCCCGTCCCGCGAGGGACATGAGGGTTAACAAGAGCAGCAGCCCCGGGAAAGTAATCCAGGCATCGACAAAGCGCTGCACCGCCAGGTCCACTTTCCCCCCAAAGAATCCGGAAGTGCCGCCGATGAGGAGTGCGATCACCACATTGAGCGTGGTGGCGGCCAGACCGACCGTTAAGGAATGACGAGCCCCATAGAGGATACGGCTCAAGAAGTCTCGCCCCACGTGGTCGGTCCCCAGGAGATACCGGGCTGATGGGCCAGTCAGCCGGTCGGCCATGTGTATTTCACGATGGGGATAAGGAGCCAAAACATCGGCAAAAATCGCCACCACAATCAAGAGCAAGACGATCATCCCGCAGGCAGTCCCCAGGGGCTTCTCCCTGGCCAGTCTGATCAAGAAATCCGCAAACCGGCCCCGTCGCTTGGGCTCACTGACTGCTGATTGTGTTTCTTGGGTGTTATTCATTTTGCGGATTGTTCTATAATACAGTCCCGCAGGGACTTCTTCTTACATACGAATCTCAAACCTATATTTACCAGAAGCATAACGACTATTCATACCTTACCCTCGGGTCCAAATAGGGATAAATCAGGTCGATGAGGAGATTGAACAGCATCACCCCGGCGGCGAAAAACAGGTTGACTCCGGAGACCACCGGGTAGTCTCTGTTTTGCAGGGCATTCAGAAAGAGACGACCGAGCCCCGGCAGGTTAAAGATGTTCTCCATGATTACGGAACCCCCGACCAGGAGAGGCAACTCCATGCCGATCAGGGTCACGACCGGGATGAAGGCATTCTTGAGGGCGTGTCCCAGAACGACGACCCGCTCCTTGAGCCCCTTGGCCCAGGCGGTGCGGATATAATCCTGCCGGAGCACCTCCAGCATCATGGTGCGCGTCAGGCGCATGGTGCTGGCAGCCGTGGCCGTTCCCAGAATCAGGCTGGGAATGAGGAACATCCCCAGATTGCCCAGCGGGTCTTCGGAGAACGGAATCAGCAGCATCGAGGGCGACCAGTTCCACCAGAGTGAGGGGTAGAGCATGACCATAATGGCCAGCCAGAAGTTCGGCGTGGCCAGACCGATGATGGCGATGCTGCGCCCCAGGTAGTCGGCAGCCGTATCCTGACGAATCGCCGAGTAGACGCCCACGGGCAGCGCGATCACGAGCCCGATGACGATTGCCATGACACCCAGCTGAAGGGTGACCGGCAACCTATCAAATATCTCCTCTTCTACCGACCCGGCGCCCCACAGTGATTCGCCAAGGATGCCGTGCCGGAGGATATCTCCCAGCCAGCGTCCATACTGCACGTAGACGGGCACGTCCAGTCCCAGCATGCGCTCAATAGCTTCACGGTCAATCGCGCCTCCGCCACCCGCCACATTGACCATCCTATCCATGATTAAGTTTATTGCATCGCCCGGGATGAAGCGCACCGAGAGAAAGACCAGGATGCTCGAGATGAACAGGGTGGGGATGATCAGCAATAACCGCCTGATGAGATAGACTCTCACGGGAAACCCCTAATACCCCATTTCTTTCTTCAGGTCCGGATCAAGCCAGAGGCGGGAGAATAGGGTGCCCAAATCGCCGTGCTGTCCCAAACCAAGCTCACCATTGTAGCCTTTGAGCCATGGCCAGTTCGCGAAGAAGATTGGAACGAGCGTACCGTATACCCAGCCACGATTCTCTATCTGGTACATGTCCACCTCTGTGATCAGCCTCTTCTGCTCCTCAATGCTGTCTGCGGCTAAAGCGGCTTCAACCATGGCGTCCAGCTTGAGGTCCTGCCATCCGGGCGCGTTCACGCCAAAATTATCGGTCGAATGAGCCCAATTCACCGTTATGCCAGGGGAAAATTGGGCAGCCGAATTGGCCATGGCGAGACCTTCATAAGTATGTTCACGCACCATAGCGTTATATGTAAGACCATCATGGAGGAGAATCTCTACGTCAACGCCAATCTCACCCCAGTAGGAGCTGGCTATTTCTGTGTAGGTGGCATCGAACCAATCCGGTATATGGACCTTGGTCTTGAACCTGGTGCCGTCGGCACCGCGCGGATATCCAGCCGCATCGAGCAACGCCTCTGCCCCTTCCGGGTCATAGTTATAGGTCTTCTTGAGCTCTTCGGGCCACTGCGCAAATGGGATGGTATACCCTTTGACCGCAGATATCCCGTATGGTGTGTTGTCCCCCAGACCCTTATATTGCGAATTGTTTATGCTCTCACGGTCCAGTGCCATCTGCATGGCATGGCGCACCCGGATGTCGTCAAAGGGCGGCTGGCGTACGTCCATGGCATAAGCGTTCAAGTTCCGAAACTTTATCGGCCACAGCTGGATTTCGGGGCGGGTCCGGCGGAGGCTGTCTACATCGTCGAGGTTACTTATTGTTGAGGAGGCGGCCGGCCAACCGATGTAATCAACCTTGCCCGTGCGCAGTGCGGACAGAAGTGTTGCCATGTCTTTTATAACCAGTGTCCTGATCTCGTCGATATAGGGCAGGCGGTTCTCCGGATATTTTTCGTCATAACCCCAGTAATTAGGATTCTTGGTATAGAGAACCGAGCTGCCAACGACCAGGTCGCTCAGCTCATAGGGCCCGGTGCCGACCAGGTCCATCACATCCACAAGCTTGCCCACCGGCGCTTCAGCAGTCCTTGTTTCCTCGATTACCTCGGGTGGGTATATCTGAGCCATATAGTCGTCCAAGAGAGTCTCCAGCATAGCGAGATTTGGCTCCGTCAACTTAAAAACGACCGTCCATTTGTCGGTGGTCGTTATTGATTCGAATGGCAGAGTAGCCCACTCACGCATCGGGGAAGGTTCGGCGTCACTGAACTTGCCCAGACCCGCCAGACGCTGATAGTTGTATACGATGTCATCGGCCGTTAATTCTCGACCGTGCATAGGGGCCTTCTTATGCCAGTAAACGCCCTGGCGGATTTTAAAGACATAAGTCAGTGGATTGGGTTGCGACCAGCTTTCCGCCAGCATCCCCGTGAGGGCAGATACAGGTGTGACACCCTGAAAGTCGAATTCGTCTCTATCTATGCCCCAGTTCCTCATGCCCAGGTGCTCGAGAACGCCAGCAGAATGCCGCACGTGCGCATAATAGACGTCCCACTGGTCAGCCCACCAGTCCTGCTGGGGGAGATTTACTGTCCCGCCATACTCGGGCGCGGTCACCATCTGGCCAGTGGTAGGGTCTTTGAGCATTTTCTTCTCAGCCGCGTTAGTCGGACCCATTCCAAGAACAAACGTACCCAGGAGGAGGGCCAACAGCACCGAGATGAGTTTTGCAGCAGACAAAGAGCCTGCCGGGTCCAGCCTCGCGATGGAGGCAACAAGTTTCTTTATAATACCCATAGTAATCTCTTTTGATTGAGGATGGAAAGAACGATTCACCCATGGGGCGAATCGGGTTTTCGCCGCAGACAAGTTGCCTGCCACGTTTAGCCCCATGAGGGGAGCGACAAATTTCTTCATAATACAATACATAAGAACCTCTCTAAATTGAGGGTTTTGAGAACGATTCACCCGACATGGGGCGAATCGGGTTTTCGCAGCAGACACGACGCTTGCCACGGGCAGCCCCATGACCGGGGCCAGAAAATTCTTAAGATACATAGGGTCCTTTTTTTACTGAGGGGTAACTATTCAGGTCTCAGAAAAATCCGTTCATTTCAATAACATTGAAAAAAGATTCCCGGGGAGGATCGATCGTTTTCAATTCCTCTCACGATATTGCTCAATCGATCGGGAACCCTCTCATTCACTAAAACAACTTAGCGAAGGCATGATCCTAGCACAACAACAACAACCCAATGTCAACCCCCCAAGGCAAAATAAATGCGGGATTCGCAAAAAAAAATAAAAAATCAATAAATCTGCTCAAATCCGGGGACAGTCAGAAGCCGTTCAGTTCAATAACGTTTAAAAAAGATTCCCGGCAAGGATCCATCGTTTTCACATCCTCCCAGGGTATTGTTCAATCGATCAAGCGGGAACCCTCCACAGCTAATTTTGAATCAAACGAGCGGAAATTCTCTCTTTCCCGGAAACAACATGGCATGATTTCAGCACTACTACGCGGCGCAAAGCCTATAGCAAGTTTGGATCAGGAGAATTGCGCAACAATGGTGATCAGCTATAAAAAGATATATTGTGGTCCATCTTCGGCATGAGCCAAAAAGCGAATGTTCGCTCCACAGTCCAGCGTTTTTCCAACGGCGATAATGATCGTAAACGCTTTGCCAGGGAGGTAAATCATGAGCAAGCATGCTCCACTGACAACCTGTTTTCAGGACATACAAAATCGCATTGACGATGCTACGTTTGCTATGAATACTTTTGGCCACGCAGGGGGCGGAACGTTTAAAAAAAAGGAGAGTTTCAGTAACAAGGAGGAGCAGGTGAGTCACCGTAAAGAACTGACTTATAGTGGTTTCCAGCCACCTTTCGTCATTCCTCCGGTACAGATCCGGACGTGCGCTGCTAACGCATCCGGCTCCTGCTTCGAGTCAGACGCTCAAACGTTGCCGTTTGGCGCACCCTGCTTGAACCGCTCTCTGATTTTACCGGCCTCTGAGTTCCGAACACAGGAGGGCAAGCAGAATTCCTCTCAGCCAAGTCCCTTTGCTCCACAGGCTCCGTTGATTTCCTTTGCATTGTTACTCTACAAACGATCTCATTGTTCGCCGCTTCATCGCTACTACGAACTTGTCCGACTTCCTGAAGACGTAGATATCGGGGTTATTTATTAATTTTCCCGATCCGACTACCAATAGAATGTTGACAGTCGTCTTCAGGATCTCCCAGGTTCCGATCAAGAAACTTCCACACATGCGCCGGGTCTTCGACTCCGCCAGGCTCGACCGGGACTCACGCTAACGCCTTCGGTTGATGTTGCCTTCCCCACCAGACTACAAGGTCAGCACCTGAAACTATGATTTCGGAGCTCAATACCGAGCCTATGTTCTCCCCTGTCAACGCTTAGCGCCTATCCTTGCGAATAACCACTCATGACTCGGGGACTCGGCGGGTCGTTACTGCCTTACCGAGTAAGAGACTTTCACTCTCTATTTCTTGCCAGCTTTCCTGGCGCACAGCCTGTCCCGGACTTGATCCGGGGGATGCAAAGCCCGAGTGAGCAACTCGAGCATGGATTTCCCCTGTTTTCTGCTAGTGGAAATGGGGATAGTCTCCCTCTCAAGTGTTGGGAGGGGCAATAACGGTTAAAAGTTCTTTGACAGTCCAGATATGATTTGTTAAGCTAGCAGCCATTGCGGGTGTGCGAGGTTGCCATCGCCGTCTTGGATCGTCGAGCACTTTGAGTCGTAAGGTTTTCAGAGAACGCCCCAGCTTAAAATAGAGGTCTTCCCAAGCAGCGGAAGCCTGGTACATGCGCAGGTCTTTGGAGAAAGCGAGTGTTTTTCTGGCTAAGCGGCTATTAAAATGACTCATAAGTATCTAGAGGAACAGCAAGATAAAGGATGCGTTCAGGATCTTCATGTTGTAAGGCCATCCGGTAGTTCATGAATTGACCTATTCTCCAGATGGATCATCTATCTCTTTCATTTTACCAATAAAACCAGCCAATTTGTCAGTGTTTGAGCGGAGCAGAGGGAGGAACGACCGGCACCCCCGAAATACACTGGACTGGCTTGTTATTTGCGTCCCTGCTTCTATAAATCTTCAAACTCATCCGGACTGATTCCAGCTTGTCTCAGGATACTACGAAGCGTCCCAACGGAAACTTCTTTGTGATGAGGAACGATAGTTGTCCAAATCTCTTGTTCCGTTTCTTTTACAAACTTGACATGACTTCCTTTTTGACTGACTTCAACGAAACCAGCCGCTTCGAGTTTACTTTTAATAACGCGATAAGGTAGGGGACTAAGCGCCATCGATTTCAATTTCTAATGTATGGATATCAGGAATTTGAGTAGCAGTGGATGATTCAAAGTGTAATGCTAAGGCTTCGCTGAGATTTTGTAATGCGTCTTGCTCTGTTTCACCCTGACTGGCGACATCAACTTGTAAACATTGGGCAATAAACCAATTTCCTTCTTTCCATACACTTGCTGAAAAGTTTTGTTTCATAGAGTCTCCTATTAAGAGTTTTCTGATAGTTTAACATGATTGACTTTAACGGACTGGGTTCAGAATTCAAATAGCTTATTGCAGCGATGAATCGAGCAAATAACGCCTGCTGTTGAGCCTCGAGGATGAGCTCCGGAACGAACTTGTTCGTGGAAGGTACCACCGGAGCGGCTCGAACGACTTGATAGCCGATTTTAGCGGAGCGTCCGGCTATCAAGTCGTGAGAGAGCGAAGCCCTCAACAGCAGGCGATAGCCTAAAATCGCGAGCGATTTTAGGCTATCGACCTGAATGAGAGGCGTGAGACCAACACTGAATTTTGAAATTGAGATGAAATATCAATCTTGCAGAATCTTGGAAAAAAGCGTAGGGTCTCACATCATTCTCAATTCAATTGTGTGTGCCCGGCATGGGCGCGAGCGGCGTCCATGTGGGAGTGGTTAACGCGGATGGCATGGTGGAGCGCGTGGCCGGAGTAGACGATGAGGGCTACCGCCGGCAGATGGTCAATCTGAACGGCCGAGTGTTCGGCGGCTCCGGCGACGCGGCAGGTGTGTTTCTCGTGGGCGGCGGCCGGGTCTACATCGGACCGCGGGGAACCGTGGGCGCGGATTCCGGCATCGCCATTCGCACGACGGGCGATAATCCTAAGCTCTATGTCGACATGAATCTCGATGGTCGCCAGTTGCATAAAGTAATCGGTAACTCCTGGATCATCAACGACGCTGGTCAGACCACCATCGTGGTCAACGACGTGAAGCTCCACGACGGTGCAACCGGAGCAACAGGTAATTCGGCTCCGAATGTCGCGTTTGACGTCAGCATAAGAGGAGATTAGCGTATCGGGAACGGGTGCCTCGCTTGGCGTCCACTGGAGAAGTGCGGACAATGCTTATGCAGTCAGTCGTTTCTCACTGACGGACTACACCATAAGCCTCTCCTCGCGCAAGAGGGGGCTGCTCAAGGAGGACGTTAACGGATACGCCCATTCCCTCTATGTCGAGGCAGGCCAGAGCACCGTGATGGACGAGCAAAAGGAGTTCACCTCCCGCGTGTGGATGTCTCGTTCGGGGGTTTCCGTCGAAAAATTCGTAGACGCGGTGAACGCTCGAGCCTCATTCCCGGACGCGAATCGCCTTACAGGCGGCCTCGGGGTGGTAGCGAAGACCGGGCGCGCGTGGGAGAGAGGGAATCTCTCCTTGCATGGATCGTTGGACGTCGAACATATCTTCGACGGCGAGGTTAATACCGTCGAGGTCTCGGGTGAGAAGATCGAGTCGGAATCCGGGAAAACCCGCATTCTGATCGGTCTCGGCGGCGCCTATCACCAAGGCCGCCTCTCGCTCAGCGCCGAATTTTCTATGGCTGGGCTGAATGCCGAGAACCAGGAATACTCCGCAGTGGTCAATCTCGGAATACGATTCTAAGGCGCAATCGAAAGTGCGGTATGACATTGCCACACTCTCCAAGTGATAGTAGCTCGACTGTCTCCGGAGACTGTGGCAAAACTGGTTAAAAGAGAATTGCTTTTCCAAGAAGGAGTCGAATGCTTAAGCGGGAGCCCAGGCCAGGGCGCGGATTTCACCGAATGTGCGCCGCAGTAATTCCCAACTGTCACCTCCATCCGTGGAGAGGAATATTTGTCCAAACAAGGTATAGGCATAAATTCGATTCGGATCGGCAGGATGGACGGCGAAATCCCAAACGGTTGAATTCGGTTCGACGGGCAGGGCAAGTTTCTGCCAGCTTTTTCCGCCATCTTGCGAACGCCAACCAGCTCCAAAAGAACCTGGGGGCGCGTCCCCATTTCCCATGAAAAGCACTTCCGGCCGGCCCGGCATTTCTTTGATTCCCCGGCAATAAGTCCAGGGGAAGTTCTTATTGACGTTTTGCGGATGCCAGTTTTCTCCATCGTCCGTGCTCAGATTCAAATTGTTATCCGTCACCACCAATACCGACTGGGCACTGCCATTGCCCGGCACGATAGCCATCCCGTGGACGTCCAGCGAGGACAAGCCGTCGACGAATCGGGTCCATGTTTTACCGCTGTCGTCACTGCGGTACATGCCGTCGATTTCCACCCCGGCCCAGACCCGACCCGGGATATACGGGTCGGGCTTCAGGACGGTCACCCGGTTGTATACGATTCCATCGCAACGCTGGTTCATTCCAACGTCGAGACACTCCCAGGTATCGCCCCCATCGGTAGAACGAAACAAATCCGGCGGCCAGGTTCCTGCCAGAACTATCTGAGGATCGTCCGGTAAGATGGCCAGGGACCAGATCGCCCGGTCGTCCATGCCACTGTCGAGCCGGTACCACGTTTCCCCTCCGTCCGTGGTACGCAGGCAACCATCATTGGTACCTGCGAAAAGTATCTGAGGATTGTCCGGATGAACCGCCAACGCCCGTACTTCGCATTCTACGTACATGTCAGGATACCAACTCATATTCCAGTTGTGTCCCCCATTCACGCTGCGCCATACGGATTGACCAATGCCGCCCATATATACTCGGGTATTGTCATTCATTTTCTTCTCCTGTAATTTGTTAAAAATTTCTATAGAAACTTTGTTGTAATAGCCCCCTCCATCAGAGATGTCAAGAAAAGACAACCGGGTAGAACGATTTTCTTTTAAATATCTGCTTCAACTCCGTCCAATTCGATGGCGATTCAATTGCTCTGTCCAAATATTTTCTTGACTTCTCTCAGTCGGGGAGATATCAAAGAAGGTCTTTCGAACCAAATCCATTTTATAATAAATAAACAGAGACCATCCGCATGAATGAAAAGATCAAAGGGGGACTGGCTTCGCAACGGCTCCGGCAGATCAATCCCCTCATGGAAAATTATGTAGCCAACACGCGCTTACCGGGAATAGTAACTCTGCTTTATCGCAAGGGAGAATTGGCGTACCATCATGCATTTGGTTACTTGGACCCCGAACAGCGTCATCCCTTGGCCATCGATGCCATATTTCGCCTTTATTCCATGACAAAACCTGTCATCTGCGCAGCCCTGTTAACGCTTTATGAGCAAGGAAAATTCCAACTTTTCGATCCGGTTTCCTGGTACATTCCCGGTTTCAGTAAGTTAAAAGTTTTCTGCGACGAAATGACGCGCCGCCGAAATCAGGTCAACAAGCGAACCGTGTTCCGCGCCTCGAATTTGGTCGATCCTATCCGGGAAGTGACTGTCTGCGATTTGCTGACCCATACTTCCGGATTGACATATTCTTTTTTGGAAAATGGTCCGGTCGAAGATATGTACCGGGAAAATGAGATTACTTCCAATAAACCTCTGGAAGAATTCGTAGCAGATTTACTGCAGATGCCCTTGGCTTTTCATCCGGGTTCCGAATGGCGCTACAGCTTTTCTCATGACGTGATTGCCCGCTTGATTGAAGTGCTGGGCGATCAGCCTTTGGACCAATTTCTCGATGAAAAGATCTTCCAACCCTTGAACATGCCTGACACTGCCTATTACGTCCCTGCGGAAAAACACGATCGATTTGTCTCATTAATTGGCGCGGGCGACTCAGAGAATCCCAAATCGAGCAGGACATGGGAATTGGCGGATCAAAATCAATTTCGCAGGTTATCCAACCCGGAGAAAGATTTGGAATTCCACAAGCATGGGACTTTCCGAGGCGGTCACGGCTTGGTCTCCACAGCAGCCGATTATCTGCAATTCTGCCGAATGCTTCTCAATCACGGAGAGTTGGAAGGAGAAAGGATTTTGGGGAGAAAAACCATTGAATTGATGACCACCAATCATCTCCCTCAGTCTCTATTGCCCTTCGATATCAACGGCAATGTATTTAAGGGTTATGGTTATGGTTTGGGTGTGCGAGTCCTTATTGATTTGGGACGAAGTCAAGTACCCGGATCATTGGGTGAATATGGCTGGGGTGGTGCGGCCTCGACCTACTTTTGGATCGATCCCGTGGAAGAGTTTATCGGCATCGTCCTTTCCCAATTGATGCCGGAAGGGTATTATGCTGTCAGTGATGATTTCCGCGTACTGGCCTATCAAGCCATTGTTGATTGAATTGGGAAGCGTATTCAATACGACCTTTACTATAAATAAATTTATGAAAACCGTGAAAGAACTGAAAAGTTGGTTAGCTCGAGTTAAAGAAGAGATTGTCGATCCCGAGCGACCTTTGGTGGATGCCCATCATCATCTGTGGCGTAAGGATCACCGCCGTGAACAATACCTGGTGGAAGACTTGTGGGAAGATACGGGTAGTGGCCATCACATCGAGCAAACCGTGTTCATCGACTGCGTGGCAGACTATTTCACCGGCGGTCCCGCAATGATGAGGCCAGTGGGTGAGACCCGTTTTGTCGTAGAATCGATCGAGCAAACCCGGCGCAATGTCAATGCGGCCCATATCGGCGCCATAGTCAGTCATGCCGATTTATCTCAGGGAACGCCAATTCAAGACGTTTTGCAAGCTCACATCGACGCGAGTAAAGGGTGGTTTCGAGGCATTCGCCACCATGGCAGTTGGAGTGCCAGTGAAGCCATTGAAAATTCTCGCATCGCTCCCCCTCCCAATCTCTATACCAATCCGAAATTTCATGAAGGGTTTGCTTGTCTGGCTCCACTGGGACTGAGCTTCGACGCCTGGTTGTATCATCCCGATATACCCGATTTGACTGAGCTGGCCCACAAGTTTCCGGAAACGACGATCATTCTTGACCACTTGGGAGGTCCTCTGGGCATTGGTCCCTATGCCGGATATCGCGATGAAGTTTTTTATAAATGGAGACAGGACATTGCCAGTCTTGCTCGTTGCCCCAACGTGGTCGCCAAACTGGGAGGAATGGCCATGCCCATCAATGGTTTTGGCTGGGACAGCGCGGAAAAACCAGCCACTTCGAACGAAATCGTGTCAGCGCACAGTCCTTATTATTTGCATATGATCGAACACTTCGGCCCCGAGCGCTGTATGTTCGAAAGTAATTTCCCCGTAGAAAAAGTCTCGGTTTCTTATCACGTGCTGTGGAATGCATTCAAGAAGATTGCGGCCCGCTTTTCCGAATCCGAACAAGATGCTCTCTTACGGGGTACTGCCGTGCGACTCTACCGCATGGAGGAGAGACAATGATTGATTTTAATTGTATCGTGCAAGAAGGATTTGTCCCGGAGGAAGTTCGACCCGGGTTGGCCGCAGAGTTGGCTCGCATAAGTACTTCAATCCTCGGTGGATCACTCCATGACGTGGAGGTCGATTTCAACGAGATTCCCAAAGGGTTCGGCTTTCGGGGCGGTGAGCTTTCCGGCACGTCATTGGTCAGGGGAAGTATCGACGGATGCGAGCAAGCAGTTCGTGTCAAACTATTACGTAAGATAGGGGACATGTGGTGCGCAATCACCAGTTGTTCCCCAGACGAAATCGTTGTATCAGTCAGAGATCGCCATTACCTGGGCTGATGAATAAAATCTCATTCAGAATGGAAAGAAAATGCCTGTCTATCGCTGCAACACTCCCACGGGAACGCTTTCGCAAGAACAGCGTAATCAAATCGCCCATGCCTTTACCGACGTACATTGCAATATTACCAACGCGCCTCGAAAATTCGTGCACGTCCTCTTTTCAGAAACTCCGGCGGGGGACGACAACGGATACCCGACCCCCTGTTATATCGATGGTGGCAATCGCGCCGGACGACATCCCGAGACGAAAGCAACCATCCTCGATGGTTTGAAGGAGGCGCTTACTAAAATTGGCGATCTTTCCCTGGATTCCATTGACGGAAAGATTTCCGAAGGCCCTGCTTCCTGGTCGATGGAAGATGGAAAGATATTACCGGAACCAGGCCAGGAAGGAGCAGAGTGGTATAGTGAAACCGCCATAAAATAGAAATAAAATTGAGTTTGCCCAACGATTCGTCAATGGAACGGCCAGGGAAGCGGGATTGTCGTTTTTGTCAGAGTTGATTGGGATGTTTGTCAGAGTCGATAAGAAAATTCTCACAAAAAATTTATTAACGAAAGAAGAAAGGAATCAATGAGTTCGAAGGAAAAACCAAAGGTAGTTGTTTCGTTGCCCCTCGAAGATGACCTCAAGTCTCAAATTGAGGAAGTCTGCGAAGTCAATTATGTCGATATCCGGGCGCCACGCGCCGAATTGCTGGCAGCAATTCAGGATGTCGTAGGGGTGCTGGGCACGCCCCGGATCACCGTCAATGCCGAATTTTTGGACGCCGCGCCTGAATTAAAAGTCTTTTCCACCCAAAGCGTAGGATATGACCCCGTCGACGTCCCCGAGGCAACCCGTCGCGGGGTGGTTATCGGTCACACGCCGGGCGTGCTCAATGACGCGGTGGCGAATTTAACCATGACGATGATTCTCGGTCTGGCTCAAAAACTGTTTCAGCACGAACCCTTCGTGCGCAGTGGGAGTTGGGCTCGCAACGAAACCCCTCCAAGCCTCGGAATCGATATTCAAGGGAAAACCCTGGGAGTAATTGGCTTTGGCCGTATCGGACAAGAGGTCACTCGTCGCATGCAGGCGTTGAAAATGCGCACCATCTGGTACGACGTGTTTGATAGTTTACCGACGGGCGCTCCCGAAAGTGAATACAGATCCTTGGACGATTTGTTGGCTGAGTCCGACTTTGTCAGCCTGCATACCAACCTGGACGAATCGACCCGTCACCTCATTGGAGCAGCAGAATTGAGTAAGATGAAACCCAGCGCCTTCCTGGTCAATACGGCACGGGGAGGATTGGTAGATCAAGGCGCCTTGACCAAAGCACTGGAAAGCGGTCAGATTTCCGGAGCGGCACTCGACGTCTTTGAAAGGGAACCACATGATCCGGACGATCCCATCGTGCGGTTGCCAAATGTGGTCTGTTTCCCCCATATAGGCAGCGCTACTCATGAAACCCGCCGGGCCATGCGTGAGTTGGCTGTCAAAAACCTGTTGAACGGAGTCCTCGGTGAAAAACTGCCCACTGCAGTCAATCCCGAGGTACTCCACAAAAAAAAGGAGAAATAATGAAAGTCGCGAAAATTACCGAACCCTATCAATTCGAGTTGGTGAATCAACCCGACCCCCGGGCAAAAGATGAATGGGTGGTGGTGAAAGTGCTCAGCGCCCCCATGTGCTCCGAACACAGAACGTTTAAAGCCGGACTCAAACTTGCTTCGTTGGGACACGAGGCGGCGGGTGAAGTGGTGGAGGTCGACCGCTCTGCTAAAGTGAAGGTGGGAGATCGGGTGGCCATCCTAGCGAGCGCAAATTTATGTGGAACTTGCGAATATTGTCGATCCGGTGATGTTCTTTACTGTCAAAATAACGTGGATCACATCCGGAAAGTCATCAACTTTGATGAGGATGGGAACTCTGAGGCAAACGATGTAAGCGGGACCTGGGCCCAGTACATGCTCAAAGAAGATTGGATGCTGACCCCCATTCCCGAGGACGTCTCCATCGATCATGGCGGCATGATGTGTTGCGGATTGGGACCTTCTTTCGGAGCCATGCAACGCATCGAATTGAACGAAGGGGAGACGGTGCTGGTCATCGGAGCAGGCGCCGTGGGTCTCGGAGCGGTTGTCAACGCCACGCATCGCCGTGCTCATGCCATCGCCTTGGAACCCCATCCCTATCGAAGACGGTTGGCTTCCGATTTGGGAGCAATGGCAGCGCTCGATCCTACCCGTGAGGGCGCATTGGAGCAAATTATGGATCTCACGAAAGGGAGAGGAGTGGATGCTGCAATCGATTGCAGTTCAAACAATCCCGAGGGGTTGCAACTGGCCCTCGACGCCCTCCGCCGTCTGGGAAAACTGGCATTGTTGGGAGGCCAGTATTTTAACAAAGACAAAGATTACATAAAGCTGGCAGTCGAACCCAATTTTATCTTTAAGGGTCTGACTCTGTGTGGTGCCTGGATGTACAATATATACGACGCCCCGAAACTGATGCAGGTGATCCGCGATTGCAGCCCGTTACTGGACAGGCAAATCACCCACCGTCTGCCCATGTCCCGTACCCCGGATGCCTTCGAGCTGCAATCACGTGGAGAATGCGGAAAAATCGTCCTCCATCCCTGGGAGGATTGAAAGTTATCTTTCTCGGATCAGCGGCTCATCCATAAGAGGCGGCCACACCGTATTGTCTGAAATATCATAGGCGTATTCGAGCGCAACGCTTTCGTCCAGTTCATACCCGAGCCCGGGCTCTGTTGACGGAATAACATAGCCGTCTTGCCAGAGAATCGGTTTTTTCAAGAGCTTCGCGTGCATCCCTCCGAAGCGTTCGATGCTCTCCAGGATCAGAAAATTAGGGCTGCAGGTTGCCACTTGGATGTTGGCGGCCGCTTCCAGAGGACCGCAATACAAATGCGGCGCCAACTGCGCGTAATGGGCTTCGGCCATACCGGCGATCTTCTTCGCTTCCAGGATGCCCCCCACTCTTCCCAGCGCCGGTTGCAGGATTGCTGCTGACTTTTTCTCCAGCACCTCGGCAAAATCGTACTTGGTTGCCAGTCGTTCCCCACAGGCTACCGGGATGCTCGTGGCATGCGCAACGCGGGCCATTTCGGTTCGATTCTCCGGTGGTACCGGTTCTTCAAACCATAGCGGATCAAAGGGTTCCAATCGTCTGGCGAGGCGGATTGCGCTGGCAGTGGTCATCTGTCCGTGAGTGCCGAACAACAGATCACATTTACTGCCAACCGCCTCTCTCAGACTGCGCGTAACTATTTCAGCGGTTTCAAGTTCCTCCAGAGTCAATTGCCTTGGATCGTAAACGGTCATGGGCATTACCGGATCGAATTTGACTGCCGTGAATCCCTGCTTCACGTATTTCAAAGCCCTTGCGCATGCTCGTGCCGGGTCCTGGAAAAATCTCGAATGCTGGAGGATCATTTCTTTCGAACTCACACCCGCCGCTTCAGACTGCCCTTCATCCAATGCGTCGTCATACAAATAAGTGTACGATCTCAGTTTTTCATGGGCTTTCCCCCCAAGTAAGTTGTAGACGGGCTGTACCAGCGCTTTTCCCACAATGTCCCAACATGCCATCTCGATACCGCTCAATATCCCTGACGTTGTCAGGTCGGGATGCTGGGTGTACCCATCCGAATAGATAATGCGCCACAGGCGTTCAATGTTGAAAGGGTCCCAATCGATCACGTGTCGCGCCACCACGTCCTCCACCAGCATGGCCACCTTTGAAGGATGGAAAGGGACTCCGTAAACTTCGCCGTACCCTGCGATATTATTGTCCGTAATGAGTTTGACGAAAACAAAATAAGGACCTCCCCGGGAAGGCGGAGGATTGCCGACGATGAATGTTTTTGCGTCTTGTATTTTCATGGATGACTCCTAATGGAGATTCTATCACTATTTCAAGAGACCCGTCCCCACCGGTCCGATGCGTTGTCCTTTTCGCTTCTCTCGAGTCTTGAGTTGAAGCATGAGCAATGCCGATTATTTCTTCAGTTTCTTCACTCGATCTTACTATCTGCTCACCCCTTTTCAATATCTCAAATTTTTGTTTCCCTTGACTGCATACAAGCTTGAACATACCCGGTACCTTTCGAAACATCTTCGGCGACATGCCACTATGAAAATCAAATGTGACTGCGGGATTAAAAATTTCTTTAATACTTTTCAGGTCTTCCTCACTCAGGCATCCGCAAGGTATTTTTGGGGGTTTGTGAAATTGCCTACAAATGCACTTTTCCGCTCCCGCAAAGACCTCTTCTTCACTCAGCGAATCATGTTTATCGCAGGTACATTCACACTCGACGTCGGCATGATAGCACTTCATTTTCATAAAATTATTGATTGCGGTTCCGTCTTTGTCGCAATCTTCTCTTCCAGCAATTTCACGCGCTTTAACAATTCATGTTTTTTTGCCATTGTTTTCTTCTTCCATCTTCGCTAAAACCTCTTCGAGCGCCTCAATCCGCTCCTCCAACTCTTCGTTCCCACCCCAGCTTCCGGAGAAACGGTGGGACAAATACCATTGTGCCGCCCTGGCACTTTGCGAAATCTCGGATTCCAATGTCTGTAGGGCTCTATCCACCGCATGCGAAGTGGCTTCTTCGGTCGCGTGCAGAAAATTCAGATAGATTGCTTCTCTTTTGTTCGCCGCTTTCCCCCTCTCCTGACTTTTTTCCTCGTCACGTCCTCTCGCCAGCCAGCATTGCGCGCTCCTCGCGGACACGCCGGCCAACGGAGCCGCGGTCTTCAGATAGTGTCCTCGCTTCAAACCTTCGCAAATATTTTTTTGCAAGTACAGGGTCAATTTCGAATTTCGTGCCATGTTTTTTCTTCCTTAAAAAAATTCATATACTACCAGGGAAACTTCAAACTTTTCATCCATTCGTCTGTCTTTCGTCCCACTCCACTCCTGCAATGAATTTCGCAGTATTGCAACGGGTTCCCCGGTTTTTTACCGGCATTCTTATCTCGATCATAAGAATTGATAACTTATAATACACAAATTTCTGAAAAGATCAACTATTTTTCTATGATGGCTCAAATTTTGCTTATCGTGACTGCTTCCTCATTTCAAAGCCAAGGTTTTCATTGACCCTTGCCGCATCCAGTTCCGTCTCTATTTATTGCATGGACGAAAAAAAAAAGAAAATTATTTCAACTCTTTAGAAAATCGCAAACTTCGCTCCGAAGGTTGAAGGTCGGGTTTGCATATTGGTATATATTTTGTTCGAGGGGCTTTTATAGGATTGAAGCGTGCTCATTACATGATAATTTAGGTAACCGGGAAGGGTTCGGAGATGAGTTGAACGAGATGTTTATATTCCTTCACTCTCCTGGGATTACCTTCAATCTCCTATAAAGCAGTTGCCACCCCGCGTTGTCGTGTCCTCCCGCGGTTGTGGGGTTCCCTGGCTAAGTGAGTCACTTCTTCTTGCAGTATCTGCTCGACTGCCATCAGTCCTGAAGGTATCAACTGTTGAATCAATGTTAACCGGGTGATTTCCCTGCTAAAACTCAAAATCGCCCTGCACTAATTCTTTATACGCCTCCACTCGATCTTTCGCTTTGCTTCTTTCTCGGGGTTTGCTTACCTTTTTCATACGACGATGAGGAAGAACACGATGAAATCGGTGAGGGTGCATTTAGCGACGAGCGCGGTGACGATATTTGCAGATCTTAAAAATATGCGTGAAAAAGATACGATTGATCAGAAGGCAGAGATTACCAGAAGAATGATTGGAAATGATTCAAGTATGAGAATTTAATTACTGGATTGTAAATTGTGGAAGTATTCCTTTAAATATTTAATAGAATCAGCGAAATTTTTTATATATTCTGAAAGTTCATTTTCACTAAGTCTAAAAGCGCAAAGTCCACCATTTTTTGAAATAAGCACAGCAATCTGAATTGGTTCAGTTAAACTGTTTGGTGACATTTTACAACTAAGTTTTAGTACCATAGTTACTACAAATTTATGATGTTGAACCTGTAATAATTTCTTTACGAAAGTCAGATAATTTTTGGTTCATTTCTTTTCGATGTTCTGCTAATTGTGGCAAACATTATGGTCAGTTTGATCTGCACGATCATCAATTTTCATACCCAAAGTAGCCATGTGCCAATGGGAGGATGGATATGCGATTTCCATTTTTACATCAGCACATGCTAAGTGATTATTCAGTTACACCAGGATTCTCGTTTGCCACCATCATACTTTCTGGCATAAGCTCGTTCGATTAGAATTTCAGATAAATTTTCTCCATCAAGAATCACATTGCAAACCAAGCGAAAATATTTACCACGTTCGCAGTTTTTCAATTCGATTGTTGTTGCTTGTGAATGTAAATCCCTGACGAAGTCTCTGACTTGTTTTGCACGTGATTTTTCAATATCACACTTTCCTCGTATTTCAGGAGTATCAATCCCTCTGACTCGGACAGGGATTTTGTATCCAAAAATATCTGGAACATTTGCAATAGTGTAGGTGCAGGTATCGCCATCATAGCAACGATGCCATATCACGTCTTTGAATTCGGTTGCAAGAAGTAAAAATGGGAACAAAAACAGTAAAACGCAAATAATCTTTTTCATGACATTCTCCTCTTTGATGTGTGTTGCATGACGCCTTTTTAAGGCGTCGGGTTGTTGCAACAAAACTCACATCAAGGACGTGAAAATGTCCCGATTATTTGCCCGAACCAAAGTGGCCAAACTTCGGTTCGAAATTGGACTTTTCTATTCATCGGGTAACCCGACAAATTGACGTAAGTTTTATTGCGTTTTTAAACCTATGTTAGGGACTGGAGAGTGTCAAGAGATTAACTTCAGCAGGATGCAAGCAGATATTCCATGACGGCGCGTCTTTTAGAGGAATTTCGTTCTGGCTTTGAAAAACCAGAGAGAGGACTGTGAGATCTTGATTCCTCCCGTCGGGTCATTTGAGCCAAATTTATTGAAATGAGGGATTACAAACGCTATGGTAAAATTTATTCATTGCTTTTCCCGTTTCAGCATAATCGTTTCATGCTTGCACTCAATCTCAAACCCAGCCACAAGGTCATCAAAGATTACTATCATTCCCTGGCGCAATTTGATCATTTTGGCGTTACCCATGAAAGCGCAGTGAGGTCGGCATTTCAATCGTTGCTCGAAGGGTGTGGAAAACAGCGCGGCTGGAAGCTTATTCCTGAAGATTCCATCAACCTCGGTCGGAACAAACGGATTGTCGTCGATGGCGCCTTGATCGACAAATTCAAATTGCCGCAGGGCTACTGGGAGGCCAAGGACATCCACGACGATTTACCTAAAGAAGCGCTTCGCAAATTCGAGGCAGGGTATCCACAGACGAACATCCTCTTCCAAACCCCAAAACGAGCTATTCTCTGGCAAAATGAGCAGCGGGTGCTCGATAAAGACTTGAACGACCCGAAACAATTGATCGAGACGCTGCAGACCTTTTTTTCCTACCGTCCGCAAGAATACGCCGAATGGCAGGATGCGGTTGCGCAGTTCAAAGACAAAGTTCCCGAAATCGGACGTGAAGTGGCTCAGTTAATCCAAAGGGAACGAAAAAACAACAACCATTTTAAGAATGCCTTTGCAGTCTTTCTGGAGAAATGTCACGCCTCGATCAATCCCAACCTCTCTGAGTCGGCAGTTGAGGAGATGCTGATACAACACCTTTTGACAGAACGGATCTTCCGCAGGGTCTTCAACAATCCTGATTTCACTAACCGTAACGTCATTGCCAGGGAAATAGAAATAGTGATCCAAGCTCTTACCTCGCAATCCTTCAATCGTCATGAGTTTCTAAGTAGTCTTGATCACTTCTATCTCGCAATCGAAAGAACGGCGGCAACCATCAACAATTTTTCACAGAAACAGCATTTCCTCAACACGGTCTACGAGCAGTTTTTCCAGGGATTTTCAGTCAAGGTCGCCGATACGCACGGCATCGTCTACACGCCGCAACCCATTGTGGATTTCATGGTCAAAAGCGTGGAGCAGATCCTGCAGAGCGAATTTGATACGTCACTTTCAGACGAGGGAGTACACATCATCGACCCCTTCGTGGGCACCGGCAATTTCATCGTCCGCATCATGCGGGAGATCCGCAGGACAGCGCTGCCGGACAAGTATGCTTGCGAGCTTCACTGCAATGAGGTGATGCTGCTGCCTTATTACGTTGCTTCGATGAACATCGAACACGAGTTTTACCAGGCAACGGGCTCTTACCAGCCCTTCGAAGGCATCTGCCTCGTGGATACTTTCGACCTGGCGAAAGTGAAAAACAACGAACAAACTGATTTTTTTGCCCCTGAAAACACTAAGCGCGTAGAAAAACAAAAGGAGACGCCGATGTTTGTGATTATCGGCAATCCTCCCTACAACGTCGGTCAGGTAAACGAGAACGACAATAATAAGAATCGAAAATACGAGACGTTGGATCAACGGGTTTCGGGAACCTTTGCCAGAGATTCACGAGCGACCTTGAAAGCCCAATTGTCTGATCCATACGTGAAAGCCATACGCTGGGCATGCGACCGCATTGGAGATCAGGGAATTGTCGCTTTCGTCACCAACAACAGTTTCCTTGAAGGTATCGCCTTTGATGGCATGCGGAAACATCTTTATCAGGATTTTAACCGTGTCTATGTTCTGGATTTGAAAGGCAACGTACGTAAGGACTCGATGAGAGAGGGGATCCCCATTGGAGAAAAGCATACCGTTTTCGGTCTTGCGGCGATGGTTGGGATTGCTGTGACCTTCTTTGTGAAAAACCCCCAAAATCAAGACCATAAAATTTATTATAGCGACGTGTATTGGAGAGCCACAAGACGAGATAAATTCAACCTGATCGAAAATGCCCGTACAGTTGATGGAATGCAGTGGCAGGAACTGAGACCGGATAAAAATCATACATGGCTCACGGAGGGACTGCGCACCGAATTCGAGAACTTTATCCCTATGGGAAGCAAAGACTCAAGACGGGGAAAAGATAAAACGATGGAGGTGATCTTCAAACACTATAGTAATGGGGTCAAAACCAATCGTGATGCTTGGGCATACAATTTCAACCGGAACATGCTCGCCGAAAACATGCAGCGGACGATCGAGTGCTACAATGAACAAGTGTTCAAATGGGAACGATCCGAATATCTCAATACCAACGTTGATGATTTTGCGGTTTACGATGACACGAAAATTAGTTGGAGTCGTGACTTAAAATTGAAATTGAAGCGAAACAAAAGTGCCGAATACACGGAACATAAGGTGCGAAATTCTATCTATCGTCCCTTTACCAAATCAAACCTCTTCTTTGATCATCTTATGATCGATATAAGAGGTAGCTTCCCGGTCATTTTTCCCACACCGGAGACGGAAATCGAAAATCGGGTTATTTGCGTCACTGCTGTGGGAAATAAAAAGCCATTTCATTGCTTGATGACAAATCTGCTATCGGATTTTCACCTTACTGGAGATTCCCAATGCTTCCCCTTCTACACTTACACAGAAGGTGGGACGAACCGGCGGGAGAACATCACCGGTTGGGCTTTGCAGGCATTCCGTTCACAGTATCAGGACGAGACCATCAGCAAGTGGGATATTTTTCACTACGTTTACGCGGTATTACACCAAACCGACTATTGTGAAAAGTATAAGGCGAATCTCAAACGGGAATTGCCTCGTGTCCCCCTCCTCCTGGATTTTTGGAGCTTCGTCAAAACAGGAAGGCGCTTGGGGGACATCCATGTTTCCTACGAAGACCAACCTGAATACCACCTCGACTTCATCGAGACTCCCGGTATGTCCCTCGATTGGCGCGTCGAAAAGATGAGACTCTCCAAAGACAAGACTTGCATCCGCTACAATGATTTCCTCACCCTGGCTGGCATCCCACCCGATGCGTTTGACTACCGGCTGGGCAATCGCTCAGCCTTGGCATGGGTGATCGATCAGTACCGCGTCAAGACCGACAAACGAAGCGGCATCACCAACGACCCAAACCGCCCGGACGACCCGCAGTATATCGTCAAACTGATTGGCAAGGTAATCACCGTCAGTCTGGAAACCGTCAAGCTGATCAAAGAATTACCGCAGTGACAGGTGCTCAAAGGTCAATAACCACTGGATGTAATGGCTGGTAGTGTCTCCATTTGAAATTGAACCTCCAATTCCCATTCTCACGTCTCCTCAATTCCGTACTCAATAGACAAATCTTCAGGAATATAAATGATGTCACGATCGGTACCGTCAAAAGTATAATTGTCAATTTCAACGATCAAGCGTCCCAAATAATTCCCATTTCCCGCATCGAAAAATCGAAAGGTGACGTAACCTTCTTTGCATGTTGTGGAACCGGCCACCCGTATGGCGTCTTGGAAAAAATATTCTTGGACAACATACCAGGAAAACCTATCAACGCGGCACGCATCGCTCACCGTCTCCCCTGAGCAAGCAAAGCAGGCCAGCATGACAAACAGCAAAATGACGGCGCTATTTGTTAAATTCTTCAAAGGCATTCCTTACAAACAAATTACGACTTGACTCTTAAAGAACAGGAGAGTTTACTATATCACCAAAAAAAGAATAACCTAAACCCGGCCGCCTGAAAAGACGACCGGCATTCAAAGGGGAGGCAATGGATGTCAACGTGGTAAAAAATGAAAATCTTCTCGATTCAAATTCCTAAAACTTATCTTCATCTTTTCCTTCTGATCGAAAAGATGAGAAAATATTTGACCCAAACTTTCACGAACTTGGAAGGGGGTCAGGCCATTGATTATTTGATTAGGAACGAGTCCAATTTTTTTGCTCCCTTTTCATTTAATCAAAGTCACCGTAAAAAACTGACTTATAGTGGTTTCCAGCCACCTTTCGTCATTCCTCCGGTACAGATCCGGACGTGCGCTGCTAACGCATCCGGCTCCTGCTTCGAGTCAGACGCTCAAACGTTGCCGTTTGGCGCACCCTGCTTAAACCGCTCTCTGATTTTACCGGCCTCTGAGTTCCGAACACAGGAGGGCAAGCAGAATTCCTCTCAGCCAAGTCCTTTTGCTCCACAGGCTCCGTTGATTTCCTTTGCATTGTTACTCTCTGCAAATGATCTCATTGTTCGCCGCTTCATCGCTACTACGAACTTGTCCGACTTCCTGAAGACGTAGATATCGGGGTTATTTATTAATTTTCCCGATCCGACTACCAATAGAATGTTGACAGTCGTCTTCAGGATCTCCCAGGTTCCGATCAAGAAACTTCCACACATGCACCGGGTCTTTGACTGCGCCAGGCTCAGCCGAGACTCACGCTAACGCCTTCGGTTGATATTGCCTTCCCCACCAGACCACAAGGTCAGCGCCTGAAACTATGATTTCGGAGCTCAATACCGAGCCTATGTTCTCCCCTGTCAACGCTTAGCGCCTATCCTTGCGAATAACCACTCATGACTCGGGGACTCGGCGGGTCGTTACTGCCTTACCGAGTAAGAGACTTTCACTCTCTATTTCTTGCCAGCTTTCCTGGCGCACGGCCTGTCCCCGTTTCAGGGTAAAGGTATGATCACGAGTCAGTGTTGAACTATGATCCGGGGTTCAAGCCATAGTGTTTTTCAACTGCCGCATTAACGACCAGACGTTGATGTTCATCGAATTCCCGGTAATGCCAATCCAACATATAATCGGCTGCAAAATGAACAGGAATAGCTCGATCCTAGCCGAAAAGGTATTTTTTAGAATTATATCTTTAAACTTGAGGTTAAAAAGTGCCATAATTCATTGAAATCACTGTGAATAACTTCAATATTAAGAATTATGGCACCCAAAATGAAACCATTCATTCGAGCAGAAAAACATCTTTTTTTAAGCGCTCCTGATACAGAATTTGAAAATTTCTTATCAGAACTTGATCAATTGTCTGAGCGAGAGCCGGAGATATTGGACAAAATTGAACAGGATTTGGAGAAATACGCAAGAAATAAAAAGAAAGAGCGTTTAGAGGATAAACGATGGCAGGAAGCCCGGAATCCATGGCTTCCTCATCTTCCCGTGGAAGATGAGGAATTGAAGCCGGAAGAACTGAGGCTGGAAATAGGGTGTCCTCGGATGTCGGCTTTTTTAGTCTACCTTTTTATGATGATTCGGGGATATTTAGGAAGTATCAAATCCCAAACGGCCCAAATATTTCTTTCAGAGTCAATCACACTGCATCTGCTTCTGCTCAACCGTGGATTGAAAATGCCGGGAGCGAGTACAATCCTTGATAATGTCAATGCTGTCAGCAACGAGAGCAGACAGTTTATTTTCGATGCTCAAATTCGAATGGTTCTCGATGAAGAGTTGGACGATTTTGATATTTTAAAACTGGATAGCACCTCTGTAAAAGGAAATACAGCTTGGCCTACTGATTCGTCGATATTGACTCGTCTCGTGGAGCGAAGCTACCATCGAGGGCGTTCCCTTGATACATTTGGAATCGCTGAGATCAGTGAAAGAAATTTTGATTTCCTCATCAAGGAGATGAATAAGCTCTCTAAGATGATGGCTTTTGAGACAGGTAAAAAGGACAGTAAAACGAAGCGAAAAAAACATTACAAAACCCTATTGAAGAAAGCTCAAAGCGCTCATGGGAAATTTTTAAAAGAAATGGCAAAGGTGGATATCCGTGCCCAAAAAGCTCTTCTCCCCCCTTCTCGGAAAACGCGTTTGATTCGCCTCATTGAAATGATGAATGAAGATATTTCTAATTTGCAACGGGTAATCATCTACTGTCATCAAAGAGTTTTTGAAGAAAAGAAGGTTCCTTCTACTGAGAAAGTATTGAGTCTTTCCGATCAGAGCTCGGCTTATATTCAAAAGGGAGATCGAGAAGCGCTTATCGGATATAAGCCTCAATTAGGAAGGAGCGGAAATGGTTTTATTTCCGTGTTAATTACTCCGGAGGGCAATGCTGCTGATTCAGGGCAACTCGACCCTGCCCTTGTTGAACATTTGCGATGCACCATCACCATTCCCTCTGAAGTGAGCCTTGATGATGGATATGCCAATCAGGCGATCAGAGAAAAGTGGATGGGCAAAGGCGTTAAGGTTTTTAGTATTAGTGGGGCAAAGGGAAAAAAGATGACCCCGATTGAAGAATGGGAAAGTGAAATCTATTTGGAATCACGAAATGGAAGATCTGCTGCAGAGTCGTTGATGTTTCATCTTAAGCATCGTTTCCATTTCGGACAAGTTATGCGCAGAGGGATTGAAAACGTTCGGGCAGAGTTGCTGGAAAAAGCATTAACCTATAATTTTTGCAAAATGATTGAGTTGAAAAAAAGACAACTCAAACAAGCGGCCTGAATATTCAATGGGGGAGTGTGAAATATGAGCAGGAGCGAGGAAAGTATGTCCAAAAAAGATTTTTTCCCTATAAAAACTGTGCTGTGGGCGAATAAAAAACAAAAAAATCGTTTTCTCGTCATATTGAATCAAATAGAGAATCAAATAGAATCAAATTGGTTACATTTACTATTTTCGAAACCCTTTTCGGCTAGGGTCTAGCTAGATCCTAGCCGAAAAGGTATTTTTTAGAATTATATCTTTAAACTTGAGGTTAAAAAGTGCCATAATTCATTGAAATAACTGTGAATAACTTCAATATTAAGAATTATGGCACCCAAAATGAAACCATTCATTCGAGCAGAAAAACATCTTATTTTAAGCGCTCCTGATACAGAATTTGAAAATTTCTTATCAGAACTTGATCAATTGTCTGAGCGAGAGCCGGAGATATTGGACAAAATTGAACAGGATTTGGAGAAATACGCAAGAAATAAAAAGAAAGAGCGTTTAGAGGATAAACGATGGCAGGAAGCCCGGAATCCATGGCTTCCTCATCTTCCCGTAGAAGATGAGGAATTGAAGCCGGAAGAACTGAGGCTGGAAATAGGGTGTCCTCGGATGTCGGCTTTTTTAGTCTACCTTTTTATGATGATTCGGGGATATTTAGGAAGTATCAAATCCCAAACGGCCCAAATATTTCTTTCAGAGTCAATCACACTGCATCTGCTTCTGCTCAACCGTGGATTGAAAATGCCGGGAGCGAGTACAATCCTTGATAATGTCAATGCTGTCAGCAACGAGAGCAGACAGTTTATTTTCGATGCTCAAATTCGAATGGTTCTCGATGAAGAGTTGGACGATTTTGATATTTTAAAACTGGATAGCACCTCTGTAAAAGGAAATACAGCTTGGCCTACTGATTCGTCGATATTGACTCGTCTCGTGGAGCGAAGCTACCATCGAGGGCGTTCCCTTGATACATTTGGAATCGCTGAGATCAGTGAAAGAAATTTTGATTTCCTCATCAAGGAGATGAATAAGCTCTCTAAGATGATGGCTTTTGAGACAGGTAAAAAGGACAGTAAAACGAAGCGAAAAAAACATTACAAAACCCTATTGAAGAAAGCTCAAAGCGCTCATGGGAAATTTTTAAAAGAAATGGCAAAGGTGGATATCCGTGCCCAAAAAGCTCTTCTCCCCCCTTCTCGGAAAACGCGTTTGATTCGCCTCATTGAAATGATGAATGAAGATATTTCTAATTTGCAACGGGTAATCATCTACTGTCATCAAAGAGTTTTTGAAGAAAAGAAGGTTCCTTCTACTGAGAAAGTATTGAGTCTTTCCGATCAGAGCTCGGCTTATATTCAAAAGGGAGATCGAGAAGCGCTTATCGGATATAAGCCTCAATTAGGAAGGAGCGGAAATGGTTTTATTTCCGTGTTAATTACTCCGGAGGGCAATGCTGCTGATTCAGGGCAACTCGACCCTGCCCTTGTTGAACATTTGCGATGCACCATCACCATTCCCTCTGAAGTGAGCCTTGATGATGGATATGCCAATCAGGCGATCAGAGAAAAGTGGATGGGCAAAGGCGTTAAGGTTTTTAGTATTAGTGGGGCAAAGGGAAAAAAGATGACCCCGATTGAAGAATGGGAAAGTGAAATCTATTTGGAATCACGAAATGGAAGATCTGCTGCAGAGTCGTTGATGTTTCATCTTAAGCATCGTTTCCATTTCGGACAAGTTATGCGCAGAGGGATTGAAAACGTTCGGGCAGAGTTGCTGGAAAAAGCATTAACCTATAATTTTTGCAAAATGATTGAGTTGAAAAAAAGACAACTCAAACAAGCGGCCTGAATATTCAATGGGGGAGTGTGAAATATGAGCAGGGGCGAGGAAAGTATGTCCAAAAAAGATTTTTTCCCTATAAAAACTGTGCTGTGGGCGAATAAAAAACAAAAAAATCGTTTTCTCGTCATATTGAATCAAATAGAGAATCAAATAGAATCAAATTGGTTACATTTACTATTTTCGAAACCCTTTTCGGCTAGGGTCTAGCTAGGATCGCGCCTATTTTGGCACCAGTGTAGGCAACTGGGATTGCCGTGATCCCTCCGCCTTGCATTCCAATAATCCCACCAACTATAGCTCCGCCGACTGTGAAAACCGCGACGATCGCGGGTCCGGTAGTGCGACGGTAGAAATCACGCTGACTGATACGACCCAAGCCGTATTGGTGATATGCTATGGCAAATTGTAATCCCTCCACACCAAGGATGACCGGTAGAATCAATCTGCCGGCAAACTTACTAACTCCCTCCTTGGAAAGTCTCAAAATACCTGGTTGAGTAGTTGACTGTGTTATTCTGTGAATCGACGAGCCAGTCCTTATGTAGGGTAAAACGTTTCCTTTCAGGGGAGGATTGTTGAACTTGGACCAGGCAATCAGTGACTGCTGGTACGCATTCCTAGCAAATCCAATGTTCGCCGGTCTTCGGGTTTCCCAGTATTTCAGCATGGCAAATGATTGCTCCTTATGCGCATGCCGAAAGACTGATCGAACCTCGGGTTTATTACGGATTAATTTCTGCTCGATCGTGCTTGCTTCCCTTCCTACATAATCGTAATCCCAATTGCCTGCCAGCTTGGGGGTGTCCGGAGTTCCCAACTTGTGAAGAGTATTTATTACACCTGTAACGAGTCGACCCTGCTGAGCAGCCACAATTACAAGTGCAGCCGCATGTTTTTCCATAAGGGTTGCTTTTAATGACCGAAGAACAAATCTAGCAGACCTGATCGCGTTTTTATTCGTACCCTGCAAGCTATTGAAAGCCTTTATTGGTTTGGCAGTTCCTCCTTTCGCTTCCAGTACGCGGAGACGACCTGATCGTTGATCCCAATACACGGAGTCTGGCCCTTGTTGGATGCCACGATACCGAAAACCGAGTATCTTAATCCAACCTCGTTCCGCAGCGAACCTGGCGGCACCTTGTAACACCAATCTTTTCTGCCAACAGTATCCGTTGATTGAGGGTTGCTTCAATCCACAGGAGGCGATAGTTGCGCTGGTAATAAAACTTTGGTTCGATCGTCTCTACCGAAAGTCGGATAGAGCTTGCGAGCGACCTCCGCACTGGCAATCCGCCAGAGTCTTGCGGCCTGCTCCCCCTGCGTCAGGGGCAACTCCATTGATGAAGTGGGGGTGAGAGCCCAAACGAGATTAGAAGCCGTTGCAGCCAACAGCAACAAGATCGTGATGCTCGTAATCTGACGGATTCTCATGATTATTCCTCCAGAATGTCCCGGAGCGATTTCTTCTTGGTGGTAGCAGAAGATACCGCCACGGTTGTCTGATTTTCACGTCCATCCAATTTCTTCCACCCTGTTTGAAATGCTTGATGGTAGCGTTCTTGAACGGGCAGATCCAATAAAACAACGTTGATTGGCAGGAGATGCTTGATCATGGCTTCTTGAACTTCCAGATAGTAGTCAATCCATCCGCCATCATCACGTCGCAGCGCCATCGATCGGCTTCATCGTCCGCTTTTTCCGAGATCGCCTGATATTCGAGGTCCTCAAAGACCTTGATTTTCTCAAGGGCCCAGCGTTGATAGTCGCGCATGGCCAGTGCTTGACGCTCTTCAGCTTGGGATTCAATTGTCTCCACAGCAGCGCGTAGTTCTTTCTGCAACTCGTTGTAGACTGGTGTCTCGATACTTTCCAGAACAAGGGCCGCCTGGGCTGACATCACCTGTTGAAGCAGCGTCCTGGTGGCAACTTCATAAACCGCTGGTTGAGGTTGATCATTTGCCAATTCTTTTACGTTCTTCCATTGAGAGCGCAGACTGGCTGCCCGGTCATTGGCTTGACGTGTTACAATTTTTTCATACAACTTTTTCCGCAGGGCTGAGACATCGACATCGATGACGTCAGCATGATCATTGTCCTTCTCATACAACTCCAGAAACTCGTAAAGGCCGGCAATATCTGTAGTGTCAGCCGGGATATCTCCCACGTATTGAATCGCCTGTTCAACAACTTCTTTGACCCTCCGTCTGGTAGTCTTGTCCTCAATTTCTACGGCATTTTCGCGCAATCGCCTAACCAGATCCACTGAACCTCCCTCGGGACTGACATCAGCCAGATCGCGCATGCCGTCGATGAGTTGTTCGAGTTGATCCAGAGACTGGCTATCATCTCGCGGGTGATTGAGACTGTTGAAAGACATCGCAGCCCAACGGACCACGGAAAGCCGCGGGAGGTACTTCGCCTCGGCCCAAACCGGCAGACCGGTGACGAGTTTGGATGTTTGTTCGAAAAATTGTCCTGCTTCACCAGCATCCTTTGGCCATTTATCGCTGCTTGCAAGCTGGCTTTCCAGTTGCTCGAGCTGATTCTCCCACTGCGGGGATATCTCGGCCGGGGTAACGTTTTCACGTATCTGTTGCAAGACAGGTATCTGTTGCTGAATCACGCTTTCGAGCGCGTTCAACCGAGCGGAGAGGGCTTCAATTTGCTGAACATATACGGATTCCGGTTGCCCGGCCAAGTTTTTAAGTCTGTCGCAACTGCTCAAAACTGATAGAAAAATAAGAGCAAACAAACATCGATTTGAATAATTCCGTACTTTATTCAAATTAGGCTTACGCATAACTGCTCTCCTAAAAAGGGGTCAGAAAAGGGGTCAGGCCTTTAATTATTTGATTAGGAACGAGTCCAGTTTTTTGCTCCCTTTTCATTTAATCAAAGTCACCGTAAAGAACTGATTTATAGTGGTTTCCAGCCACCTTTCGTCATTCCTCCGGTACAGATCCGGACGTGCGCTGCTAACGCATCCGGCTCCTGCTTCGAGTCAGACGCTCAAACGTTGATTCGGATTGCCGTTTGGCGCACCCTGCTTGAACCGCTCTCTGATTTTACCGGCCTCTGAGTTCCGAACACAGGAGGGCAAGCAGAATTCCTCTCAGCCAAGTCCCTTTGCTCCACAGGCTCCGTTGATTTCCTTTGCATTGTTACTCTCTACAAATGATCTCATTGTTCGCCGCTTCATCGCTACTACGAACTTGTCCGACTTCCTGAAGACGTAGATATCGGGGTTATTTATTAATTTTCCCGATCCGACTACCAATAGAATGTTGACAGTCGTCTTCAGGATCTCCCAGGTTCCGATCAAGAAACTTCCACACATGCGCCGGGTCTTTGACTCCGCCAGGCTCGACCGGGACTCACGCTAACGCCTTCGGTTGATGTTGCCTTCCCCACCAGACTACAAGGTCAGCACTTGAAACTATGATTTCGGAGCTCAATACCGAGCCTATGTTCTCCCCTGTCAACGCTTAGCGCCTATCCTTGCGAATAACCACTCATGACTCGGGGACTCGGCGGGTCGTTACTGCCTTACCGAGTAAGAGACTTTCACTCTCTATTTCTTGCCAGCTTTCCTGGCGCACAGCCTGACCCCTTTCTATATTCTTGGTGTAAGTCAGATGAAGCGTTTTGTTCTGATTACATTTCAAATTACTGTTCAAGATTATACTCTGAACGGGTTTAAATTTCACTTTTCAAAAAACCTGTCATTCTGAGCTAAGGGGGCTACCTAAGCAAGAAACTCATGGGAATCAAGAAGATCATTCGGTTCCCACAGGATGACAAAAAATGAAGAAAACATCCGTTCACAGTATAGCTAGAATTTTTTGAAGAATTCCTGCTTGTGCATGGCTAATATCATCACATGATATAGCACATCTTAAGAGCTTAATAGTGAGGTCTTTTGGAAGCTCTGCTGCTCTGAATATTTCACCTGCCTTTAATTTATCAAGCAAGTCACCAATGTGAAACTCACGAAAATCCTCTAATTGTATCCAAGTATGTTTAGAAAAATAACAACTGCCTTGAGGAAGGAAAAAATTGGGGAATCTATCGTTTGACTGACATCCAAAGATTGTTCCTCTATTTTTTTGTTGAGAGGTAGTTCTTACTATAATGTAAGGATAATCACTTCCATCATTCAGTACAATAACAAATTTCTGGCCAGAATCTCCTGACTGGAAAGCATATTTTCTATCGAGTAGAATTGAACCCGGTGTCATTCATATCCCTGCCAAAAATCACGGGTTCCCTCGATATATTGTTTCATCTCCTCTTGTTCTTGCCTTTTGAGTGTAAGTTCATATGGGATATGCGCATATTTATTTTTCTGCACATTATAAATTTGATGCCAAGGAAGATTCTCTAAGTGAGTCTCTTCAATCATATCTTTTGCTAAGGTATTTTTATATTCTTCTGCAAGTCCTTCTAAAATGCGAAGCTCTCTCTTTGAGAAATGTTTTGGGTCAAATTTTTTAAGTGGCTTGATATCTAACCTATCTCCATTCTTGTATGAAATTGAACTAAATGTGATACTCTCTTTCATATCTGATCGAGGATCATCAATTTCTTCATGTAGATCTTTTGGACATGGCCCATTATCCCAAGCATAGTAATCTAATCCAGTGACATTTCGGCCTGTTAAAGAATAATGTTCAAAATCTAAAAAATATAGAAGTTTGAATAACTTTACTTTATGAAATCGTTTAGTATGGGTAGCAAAGTATATGATTAGATTAATCAATTTTTCACGTTGATGATCAATGAGCATGGCTTCCATCACTAAATATTAATAGGTTAAATTGACTATCTTCAAAAATCGTTAGATAAGACTCAGTAACTTTGGAGACAAATATGAATGCTATTATTCAACATATACTTGCTGGTGTAGGCTCAATTGTTTGCATCAATCCATTTAATTCCGTCGATTCTCATGACAAGATTAAAAGTCAGGGAAACTCTCTTAATCAAATAGATGGAATCGAGTATGATTGGGAAATGGTTGAGAATGGTTTGAAAACTGCATTTTTGTGAGGGGGTCAGGCTTGCAAGTTTGCGAATTTAAGAAAACATTTTTAGGTTAAGTTTTTTTAACCGCTTTTGGAGATTTGTGGATTCCTTCAATCTTTCTCACAACTTATGCACTCCACGACTGAAAGTAGCATCATCTCGATTGAGAGCATTTGCCACTTCCCGAATTGTTGCAGATTTCCAATCGAAGACTGATAAAGGCTACGAGAGTCGCTGTCATCGAAAAAAATACGTTGGTCCCCATTGCCTCGAAGCACATGACAAAGCGTACCAGGGTCGTACAAACGCGTTTTCCGAGACATCTTGCATCTAATATATCTCGCAAATTGAAAAAGGTTAAAATTTAACGGAATGATGTATTTAGGGGCTTATCTGAACCGCATAGCACCTACGATATGCGGTGGATATTTTTTGTGATGCTCCCATAATATTAATCCCATTTTTCAGGTCTGGACTTCTTTCTCACAACTTGTAATTTTGTCTTATATTCCTGGTTGATCTTTCCCTTTGCCAGTTTAATGGCAACTTCTCGTGCGGCATCTAATATATCTCGTTCTTCTAGAGCAGATTGTCCATAGAATCCATCCTCGGCAATTAAAATTTTATTGTCTTTTATGGAGTGAATATTCCCCCCACTATCTATGTAACAAAACAAATCGCCATTAAATGTATGTCTTTCTCTTGCGACGAGACCTTTTTTTTTAAAAGAATAGGACAACAGTTTATAACCAAGACTCTCTAGTACATCTGAGCATAATTTTTTAGGGTTCGATAAAACAACTGGTGAAAAGAATAAATTAAAACACACAAATATAGTTAAACAAAAAATAATCTTTTTCATAGCACATTGCTCACATTTATGGTTGCAATGGCGCCTTTTTGAAGGCGTCGAGTTAGTTTGAAATTCACGGCTTATATGGCTTCGGCCGGTTGGAGATTTAGGGATTTATTCATTATGTAAATTTTCAAATAATTCGTATATTTCGTAGTTGAACGGTCTGGCGCTTCTTAAGGATGAGATAGAGATAATTATTTTAAAGTCTGGAATTTGTTCATTGATTTGTATTTTTTGTTCTTCTATCAACTTATTTAATTTGTTGTAGACACTCGCATAATTGGTGGTGAATTCTATTTTGAGTTCATCGTTTCGGTATCCACTTAAGATGAGCTGCATTTGAAAATATTGTCTGTTAAATCGTGGATCGGTAGTTTTTATTATCCATCCCACATATACTTTCTCGTTTTCTAGAGTTACCTCAATTAATAATCCATTTTCAGAAGATTCTCTGAATAATATTTCTAACCAATTTTCGGATTTGTAGATTGCTTTTTTTTCAATCTCTTTAATTTTACTCAATGAATTGATGAGTGTTGATAAAATTGGTCCTAATAAAAATGATAGAAGAGAGAGTATTGTATATTTGGGTATGTCTAAGTTTCTTTCTAATTCATAAATATTATATTGAGATAAATTGAAGCCTTGAATTATGAAGTAAGAAATAATTGCTAATATAGCACCAGTTGATGCTGATTTGAAAAGTAGATTGTAACCGGTATCTCGATAAATGAAGTAAGAGGTTAGTTTGCACCATCTATTGAATATGTATCCTCCCAGCAAAGAGAGAAAAAATAATCCGAATCCCATTTGTTTTAATCTTCAGATTTATCTTTAGTTTTTTTAATAGATATTTTTGCTATTTGCTTGATTATTTTTTGACCTTCATCACTTAAGATGATGTCTTTGGGATCAATCCAAAATCCTCCGAATGGCATATTATGAATTTTAATTTTTGTAATTTTTTTTTCTGTCATGTCACCCCTTATAGTTTTTTGTGATCCTTATATTTTATCCTTTTGAGGGTTTACAAATGCAGAATATTATACAGGAGTTGTCAACAAGGCAATATATGTGCCAGATCGTAAAGAAATGACTGGGATCCTACATTTTTCTTAATACTTGGGAACAATTCACAGAAAATTGCGTGATATTGTGATAAAGTTCTACGGGATTACTTAGCTAGATCCTAGCCGAAAAGGTATTTTTTAGAATTATATCTTTAAACTTGAGGTTATTGAAAGTGCCATAATTCATTGAAATGACTGTGAATAACTTCAATATTAAGAATTATGGCACCCAAAATGAAACCATTCATTCGAGCAGAAAAACATCTTATTTTAAGCGCTCCTGATACAGAATTTGAAAATTTCTTATCAGAACTTGATCAATTGTCTGAGCGAGAGCCGGAGATATTGGACAAAATTGAACAGGATTTGGAGAAATACGCAAGAAATAAAAAGAAAGAGCGTTTAGAGGATAAACTGGCAGGAAGCCCGGAATCCATGGCTTCCTCATCTTCCCGTAATGGAAGATGAGGAATTGAAGCCGAAGAACTCAGGACTGGAAATAGATCTGTCCTCGGATTCGGCTTTTTTAGTTTACCTTTTTATCATGATTCGGGGATCATTTAGGAAGTATCAAATCCCAAACGGCCCAAATAATTCTTTCAGAGTCAATCACACTTTGCATCTGCTTTTGCTCAACCGTGGATTGGCAATGCCGGGATCGAGTACAAGGCTCCTTCAGATAATGGTCAATGCTGTCATCAACGAGAGTTCAACAGTTTATTTTCGATTGCTCTGAATTCAGAATGGTTCTCGATGAAGAGTTGGACGATTTTGATATTAAAAACTGGATAGCACCTCTGTAAAAGGAAATATCAGCTTGGCCTACTCGATTCCCTCGAATATGACTCGTCTCGATCGGAGCGAAGCTACCATCGAGGGCGTTCCCTTGATACATTTGGAATCGCTGAGATCAGTGAAAGAAATTTTGATTTCCTCATCAAGGAGATGAATAAGCTTTTCTAAGGGGGGATGATGGCTTTTGAGACACGGTAAAAAGGACAGTAAAACGAAGCTTTTAAAAACATTTCAAATGACCGCTATTGAGAAAGCTCAATAGCGCTTTGGGAAATTTTTAAAAGAAATCGCAAACTGTCCTTATTACCGTGCCTCAAAAAGCTCTTCTCCCCCCTTCTCGGAAAACGCGTTATTCGCCTCATTGAAATGATGAATGAAGATATTTCTAATTTGCAACGGAATCATCTACTGTCATCAAAGAGTTTTTGAAGAAAAGAAGGTTCCTTCGACTGAGAAAGTATTGAGTCTTTCCGATCAGAGCTCGGCTTATATTCAAAAGAGATCGAGAAGCGCTTATCGGATATAAGCCTCAATTAGGAAGGAGCGGAAATGGTTTTATTTCCGTGTTAATTACTCCGGAGGGCCATGCTGCTGATTCAGGGCAACTCGACCCTGCCCTTGTTGAACATTTGCGATGCACCATCACCATTCCCTCTGAAGTGAGCCTTGATGATGGATATGCCAATCAGGCGATCAGAGAAAAGTGGATGGGCAAAGGCGTTAAGGTTTTTAGTATTAGTGGGGCGTTTGGGAAAAAAGATGACCCCGATTGAAGAATGGGAAAGTGAAATCTATTTGGAATCACGAAATGGAAGATCTGCTGCAGAGTCGTTGATGTTTCATCTTAAGCATCGTTTCCATTTCGGACAAGTTATGCGCAGAGGGATTGAAAACGTTCGGGCAGAGTTGCTGGAAAAAGCTCTTAACCTATAATTTTTGCAAAATGATTGAGTTGAAAAAAAGACAACTCAAACAAGCGGCCTGAATATTCAATGGGGGAAGTGTGAAATATGAGCAGGGGCGAGGAAAGTATGTCCAAAAAAAGATTTTTTCCCTATAAAAACTGTTTCATGTGGGCGAATAAAAAACAAAATAAATCGTTATTCTCGTCATATTGAATCAAATAGAGAATCAAATAGAATCAAATTGGTTACATTTACTATTTCTCGAAACCCTTTTCGGCTAGGGTCTAGCTAGAGGTCGTAATCATTGCCTGACTATCTCTAAGATTGCATCAACTTCGATTGAACAAGGACAAGATGCTGAATAACAGGATAAAGAAATGACTCGTATTGTTCAGTATTTTATTGTAGAGTGACCGGACAAATAAAAAACGCTATGAAATTTGGAGATTTCATAGCGTTTACTTTTAACGCTCAAGGGAAAGACGAGCGGGTAAATAATTAACTAATTTCTATTATCTCATAAGTTTCCTCCTTTGTCAACCCTTTGGGTAAAATTATTTCCAAGGAGGAATTATGAGGAAGGGGGTCAGGCCTTTGATTATTTGATTAAGAACGAGTCTAGTTTTTTTGCTCCCTTTTCATTTAATCAAAGTCACCGTAAAGAACTGACTTATAGTGGTTTCCAGCCACCTTTCGTCATTCCTCCGGTACAGATCCGGACGTGCGCTGCTAACGCATCCGGCTCCTGCTTCGAGTCAGACGCTCAAACGTTGATTCGGATTCGCCGTTTGGCGCACCCTGCTTAAACCGCTCTCTGATTTTACCGGCCTCTGAGTTCCGAACACAGGAAGGCAAGCAGAATTCCTCTCAGCCAAGTCCCTTTGCTCCACAGGCTCCGTTGATTTCCTTTGCGTTGTTACTCTCTACAAATGATCTCATTGTTCGCCGCTTCATCGCTGTCGGGTCGGAGGAGGCGCGTTTCCGCTAGCCACCGTCCGCCGCCCAAACCGGACGTGCAGTTTTCCCGCATCCGGCTTTCACAGAGAAGTCCGTTTGCCGAAGGGACCAATCGAAGGAATTAGTGAGATCAGATTTACTAACCGATACTCCCCATATAATCTTGTTTCGGGGAGAGCTTCTTGTAAATCTTGTCCACTAAGGAGTGAACCTTCTTTGCTCCCGTTAGATTGATCCAGTCAGCCAGTCTCCTCGGGCCATGAGTTCTGGGTCTTTCACTTACCGAACTTTCCACCTCACTGTCCTTACTCATCTGACTTCCTTTCTCATTCCAACCTTCTCTGCCCATCGCCTTCCCCAGCTCACTCTGCTGCCGATCCCTCGGTCACGTAGCTCTCACTACGCTTCAGGTACTATTCGATGGTCCGACTACTCAACACGCTTCGGTTTCCACTTCGCTTTCGCTTATAGGGTCCCTTATCCTAGTGCCACCTAAGAACGCCCTGAGTCCTCCTGGGGTCACTCATGATTCTTCCTCACCGTGTCGTCCGCACACACCTTGGTATTGCAGGGGGGAATCCAACTGCTTTCGCCATCATAGTGCAAGCTCAACCATTCCCTGCTGTTGGCCGACCGGTTCGTCTCTGGAGTAGCCTCCTTGACTACGACCCGGTGATTCTCCGCAAACCCTTCAGATTCCACCTCACGGTGGACACCCTGTCCTCCGGAAGTTCACTTCGGTGCATTTGGCCCTTTCGACCTCCCATTGTGCTTAAAGCGCCCAGGATGGCGCCCTGGTAAACATTCCGGCCAGCGAGGCATTACCCCCGCTTTTGGATATCAGCCTGGGATCTCAGGCTGAGTGGAACTTGAACCCACCTGAATCATGCGCTGCCCAGTGCGCACTACGAACTCGTCCGACTTCCTGAAGACGTAGATATCGGGGTTATTTATTAATTTTCCCGATCCGACTACCAATAGAATGTTGACAGTCGTCTTCAGGATCTCCCAGGTTCCGATCAAGAAACTTCCACACATGCACCGGGTCTTTGACTCCGCCAGGCTCAGCCGGGACTCACGCTAACGCCTTCGGTTGATATTGCCTTCCCCACCAGACCACAAGGTCAGCGCCTGAAACTATGATTTCGGAGCTCAATACCGAGCCTATGTTCTCCCCTGTCAACGCTTAGCGCCTATCCTTGCGAATAACCACTCATGACTCGGGGACTCGGCGGGTCGTTACTGCCTTACCGAGTAAGAGACTTTCACTCTCTATTTCTTGCCAGCTTTCCTGGCGCACGGCCTGACTCCCTTTCTTTAATTTTGCATCATAACGACTCTTTTTTTCTGGAGTCGTAACAAAATTTCCGTAATTATCAATTGAATGATCCTCAATCAGAATCGCATTCGTGTAAGCTTCAATGAATTGAATCCTCTAATTTCCTTTCCTACCTTGTATTTCATATTCTATGAAATAACCAACATGAAACTGAAAGCGTTCGGTATCATTGACTCCCACCCATGACTCCTCACGAACCGAGTCGAAGGTTTGTATCAGGATATATTCCACAACTTTCGATAAGTTCTCATCAGATATTCCATTTTCACTCAATGTGAGTTCTGTCTTTCTCAATTCAGAGATTGGCAGTTTGATAAAATAACTGTCATTTTCAACATGAAATTCAATAAATTCTGATTCTTCAGTGACAACAACAGAAAATTCAGTTATTTCATTTTTATAATCGATAAACCCCTCATTAGAATAAACCGGATAAATAAATATGAGCGAAAAAAAAATTATGAGATACAATTTTTGACATATTTTCCTTAAATCCATTTCAAATCCTCCTTCAAAAAATAAATAATTTCAAACAATAAACTTTCTGTTTTTTAGGCTGTCACTTTGTTGGTACTCCGGTCTTTGATGCCCGCGACGGCACTTTTACCAACAGGGCCGCGTCCTTTCTTCAATTTCTTGGAAGCATGCTTATTCTTTTCTTTGCCGCAAATTTAGGATTCATCCACTTCAACTGGCCCTTTGAACAACGCTTGATCTTCCTGCCACGTCTTCCGGAGTCGATGGGCAAGATGCCAAGCTGATTTTTTTGTGATTCCCAAGTCTCTTTACAATGCTCAATGGAATGCATGGGTCGCAGTAGGAGAGACCTGAATCCCTACAGAATATCTTCTAGTATCCTGCTGAAGATAATCCCTTGACACTCTCTGTCCGTAACATAGGTTTAAAATTGCAATATGACTTAGAACTTATCCTTAAATAACATTAACTTTCCTGTAAGTTATGATAGCTGCAGCCAATTGAAGCAGTGCGAGATAAGTTTGATTATATTTTTCGAATCGGACCATTATCTTGCGAAATCTGTTGAACCATGAATGGCTCACCTCGACGACCCATCTTCTGGGTCTGTATTGGGGATTTGCTTTTTTTTCTTGAATCTCTTCACCCCGTTTTTTCACATGTGGCACATAATCATTGGATCGAATGATCTGTGATGCTGGCTCACCGTGGTAGCCTTTGTCTGCGCACAGGTGTTGTTCAATGCCCTCAGGCCGCGCAATGACGATTTCCTCCAAGACCAATTCCAACTGTGTCACATCATGCCGGTTCGCCCCGGTTACGACGAGGGACAGCGGGACACCACGGCCGTCAACCAGCAAATGACGCTTGCTCCCTTTTTTTTCCCCTGTCAGTCGGGTTTCGACCAACGGTTTCCTGAGCCAGTGGGGCTTTGACAGTCGTGCCGTCTATGCTTTGCCATTTCCAGGAGATCCCTTCCATCTCATCATATTCGGCAAGTCCGGCTTGCCAAAGCGACAAAAAGAAACCCGCTTCATTCCAACGCATGAAATGAGCATGGATGGCACTAGGACTCCCATATTTTTCCTTGGGAAGGGCTCTCCATTGACAACCGGTGCGCAAAACATATACAATTCCCTCGAAAATTTGGCGCGCAGGCATTGGCTTTCTACCACCACCGGGTTTGCGCTTGTAGGTCTTGTTCGGGTCACGTTTGGGTTTTGGTATCAGTGGCTCCACTCTGGCCCAAAATGAATCAGATACTTCCCACGACTGTACTTTTGCCATATAGCCTCCATGCGTTTATGGTTGAACATGATGACAAAAATAATGCAGGAAATACCAATTTTCAAGTTATTAAAGGATAAGTTCTTAGTCAGTTTGTCGGGTTACCTGATGAATAGAAAAGTCCAATTTCGAACTGAAGTTTGGCCACTTTGGTTCGGACAAATAATCGGGACATTTCGCCTATGATTAGGTCATGTTGCAATAACCCGACGCCCTTCGGAAGAAGCGCGTCGAAATTGCAACCCCAATCAAAGATGTGTTATGAGAATGTTCCTTTTATTTTTACTAGCACTTCCATTTCCATTAATGGTTGATGCCGCGGATTTTTACGACGTTCGATGGCACCGATGTTATGATGGAGATACTTGTACATATAGTATTGCAAATATTCTTGCAATTTTTGGAGATAAAATCAGTGTCCGCATCAGGGGAATTGATACTCCTGAAATACGAGGAAAGTGTGATATTGAAAAATCACGTGCGAAACAAGTCAGGGACTTTGTCGAAGAATTACATTCTCAAGCAACAAAGATCGATTTGAAAGACTGCGAACGTGGTAAATATTTTCGCTTGGTCTGTGATGTTTTTCTTGATGGTGAGAACCTCTCCGATATTTTATTGGAAAATGACTATACTAGAAAATATGATGGTGGTAAACGAGAATCCTGGTGTGATTGATTAATGAATAGGCTTGAGGGTGTGGAGTGTAAATATCCTCAAGCTTTTTAATGAAAATGGATTTAAATATTAATACATTTATTCTCGCATTCATTACACTAATATGTGATGGCATAACTTTTGCGTTGTTGACAAATATTGTATAATCATGATCTTGAATTATTCATAATATAATAGGGAGATTAATAATCTTGGAGATGATGTTATGGAAAAAATAAAATGGGATCGCGCAAAATTATCTAGTTATACACCGGATGCATTCTGGGCCGGATTCTTAAATGGCTGTAGAGGGATTTAATGCTATTGAGATAAATAATTATTTCCCGGCTTCCAAGGAAGAAGATATATCTGATGTTTGGGGTCAAGTAGGAAAAGACATGTTTACAGCAATCCATAAATATGATGAGCAATTCAAAAAAACACGAGAAAACACCACAGAGTAATAACTTTCCTGAAAAAAAACTGAGTTTGACACAACAAAAAGTCGTCGACTCTTTGCCTGAGGAATTTCGTAGTGATATTGTTCGGGTTATCAAGGAGGTTTCATATTCTGGTCCTATTCCGTCTTCATACATGTTACGAGATTATGAAGACGTCCTCAAGGGAAGTGCAAACCGTATTCTTTGTATGGCCGAGGACGTGAGGAAAGATCGGCAATCCAATACGCGCAGAGGGCAATGGATGGGATTTGAAACAGGGTCAGGCCTTTGATTGTTTGATTAGGAACGAGTCTAGTTTTTTTGCTCCCTTTTCATTTAATCAAAGTCACCGTAAAGAACTGACTTATAGTGGTTTCCAGCCACCTTTCGTCATTCCTCCGGTACAGATCCGGACATGCGCTGCTAACGCATCCGGCTCCTGCTTCGAGTCAGACGCTCAGACGTTGCCGTTTGGCGCACCCTGCTTAAACCGCTCTCTGATTTTACCGGCCTCTGAGTTCCGAACACAGGAGGGCAAGCAGAATTCCTCTCAGCCAAGTCCCTTTGCTCCACAGGCTCCGTTGATTTCCTTTGCATTATTACTCTCTACAAATGATCTCATTGTTCGCCGCTTCATCGCTACTACGAACTTGTCCGACTTCCTGAAGACGTAGATATCGGGGTTATTTATTAATTTTCCCGATCCGACTACCAATAGAATGTTGACAGTCGTCTTCAGGATCTCCCAGGTTCCGATCAAGAAACTTCCACACATGCACCGGGTCTTTGACTCCGCCAGGCTCGACCGGGACTCACGCTAACGCCTTCGGTTGATGTTGCCTTCCCCACCAGACTACAAGGTCAGCACCTGAAACTATGATTTCGGAGCTCAATACCGAGCCTATGTTCTCCCCTGTCAACGCTTAGCGCCTATCCTTGCGAATAACCACTCATGACTCGGGGACTCGGCGGGTCGTTACTGCCTTACCGAGTAAGAGACTTTCACTCTCTATTTCTTGCCAGCTTTCCTGGCGCACGGCCTGACCCTCGTTTTATCCACCACCGCAACGGGATCAGTGAGTTTCAGACTTCGCCACGAATGAGCAAGCTCGTCGCAAACATGCCGCCGAATCGGGTTCGTTATCCTACGGACCACCATTTCGCCTCCGGTTGCTCTCCACCCCGCCTCATGGCGACGCAGTTACCTTCGTCTACATGGCTGTGGTTTACCATGGCACGGATTTCCACCGTGCTGGTTAAGCGCCTTCCCAGGCGCACTCATTCCGCCGAAAGGCGGAATCCAGCGAAATTTCAAATGGTTGCGTTTCCTGGATTCCGGGTCTCCGCCCGGAATGACAGTGAGAAAGCGCTCCTCTCATTAGTTGAGGAGTATGGGAGCTGGGAAGCTTGAGCTCCCGCGCCAAGGACCCCCCGACCCCCTTTTTCCCTGAGCTAAGCCAGAAGGGGTGAAACGCCTAATGACCCATTTCTTTCTTCATCTCACTATCAATCCAGAGGCGGGCGAAAATAGTTTGCACTTGCAGTCCTCCCATACCACCTTCGCCGCCATACCCTGTGACCCATGGCTGGGTCACAGTAAACAGTGGGGCCTCAGGACCCCATATTCGCCAGAACCTCTCTATCGAGTACATATCCATCTCTTTTATCATCTCCTTCAGCTGCTCAAAGGAGGTGGCGTTCTCGGCTGCCTCGTACATGGCGTCATACACCGGGTCATTGACTGCAGGTTTGTTATCGACGTCTTCCGAGTGAGCGAAACTTACAGTATAAAATGGATCAGCCTTAATACCCAATACCGTAGAAATCATGTCATGACTTCTTTCTCTAACAAGAGCATGGTGTTCGGTACCTGTAGTCATCTTCAACTTCACATCGACGCCAATATCACTCCAGTATGCTTGGGCCAATTCTTTATAGCTCACATCCCCGCTGTAGTGAAGCGTGACCGTGAATCTAATTCCGTCCGCGCCGCGAGTTAATCCAGCCGCATCAAGCAACGCTTTGGCACCTTCAGGGTTATAAGCAAAACCATCCTTGACTTGCTGAGGCCACTCGTCATACGGGATGAAATACCCTGGCAATCCTACCGTCCCCTTGGGTATTGGGTCTCCTAAACCCTTAAGGAAGGTCTCGTTCACTGTCTCGAGGTCCAGTGCCATCTGCATGGCCTTTCGCACCCTGACGTCGTCAAAGGGCGGCCTACTCGTGTTGAGAGCAAAACTATTTTCCGACCGTTCCGCCCATGGGTATATCACAAGCTCGGGATTTGTCTGCTTGAGTCTCTCTTTCAAATCGATATTTCTTACTGGGGAGAAGCCCTGCCAGCCCATGAAGTCAATCTTACCGGAGCGTATTGCCGCCACAGCTGCTGCTTCCTCGGGTATGATCAGCATCCTAAGCTCGTCGATATAAGGCAGACGGTTCTCCGGGTATTTTTCGTCGTGGCCCCAGTAATCAGGATTCTTGGTCCAGGTCCAGGAGCTACCCTCGACACGGTCAGTCAGCTCAAAGGGGCCTGTACCGACCACGTTCCTCCAATCATTCATACCGCCGTATTGCTCGATTACCTCTGGGGGGTATATATACGAAATATTCGAGTCCTGGATATGGATCGGGGCAGAAAGGTATGGCTTTTTCATCTTAAAAACCACTGTCCAATTGTCGGTGGCTGTTATCGACTCGAATGGCAGGGTTTGGAACTGACCTGGGGCTATACTCGGTTCGGTGAAGCCGCTGCCCAGACCCAATACGCGGTGATAGTTATATTCGATATCCTTGGCAGTCAGCTCCCGACCGAACATAGGTGCCTTGTTATGCCAGTGAACGCCCTTGCGGATGTGGAAGATGTAAGTCAGTGGGTCGGGCGTTTCCCAGCTTTCAGCCAGCGCCCCCGTCATGGCGTATAGAGGCAACTGGTAGCCGCCCACAAAAGGATATTCGTCTCTATCGATTGCCCAGTCCGCGATGGTCAGCTTCTCTAAAACGCCACTGAGAATAAATCCCACTACATGATAATTTATAGTGTCAAGACTCCCAGTATAATTGAAAGCCGTCCTATGGGTCAGTGTCCCGCCATACTCAGGTGCACTCACCATTTTACCAGTGGTGGGATCTTTGACCATCTTTTTCTCAGCCGCGACGGCTGAACTGACCCAAAATGCGGCCACCATCAGGAAGAGGGCCAGCAGGGTTGCACTGAAGGTTGATTTACATTTTAGATTATTCATCTTTTTCCTTTCGATTGCATGTTCAAAATTAAGGATTGCTTTAAAACCTGCTTTGATTCCCGAAAGCATGTTCTCGACGATGCTTCTACTTTTTTGGCGGTTCAGCCCGAACCTTTTTTTCATTTTTATCTTTTTCATGATAATTTCCTTTCCAAATACGATTGAATTAAACAGGGATTTCGTCCCCCTACCATGGCTTCTCTTATTTTTGGTCATCTCCAAAATTTTTCCTTTCTTGTTATTTAGGTTGAAGGAATAAAAATTCATTTTCTGCTTACGTGATTTCACCATAGGCTTCTCCTGATGAGACTGGAAACAAGGATAGACCTGATAAGAATATGGGAACAGGGAATGGGAACTGGGAACTGGGAGGACTGGTTTTCGCTTCCGAGTTTACTCTCATAGCGGACCTTACTGTCCATGATTTTCTTGAAACAGGTTAATTTTAGACACTTCTTATGGGAACTGGGAACTGGGAACTGCCGAACTGGGAACTGGGAACTCGGAAATACTTATTGCTTTTCCGTCCTATCTCCATAGCTACCTTACTGTCAAGATTCTTTTATACTTGAAACAGGTTAATTTTAGACCTTCTTGCTGACGGTCCGCCGACGTGAAATCGAAAGATCGCCTTATTGCTCTTTCGTCCTATCTGCAGGGCATAAAGTTAAAAAATTTCTTGCCAATCTCTAACGATATTTTAACGAAACGCAGTGAAAATCTTGCTCAAATGTAACAAAATCTGACCTCTTTCAGAGACAGAATAAAGGGATTAAAATGGTAAGTCAAGCATTTCTAAAAAGAAATAATAAAACCTAAATCCTGCAATTGAATATTTTGATTGAGTTTCCCCCCACTCTTTGACAGGTTTTTTTAAAAAAAAGGATTTGAGAGTTGAAATTACATCAGTCCTTGCTCATAAAGGTTTTTCCGCCCTCCATTAGATCGTCATATTTTGTGATGATCTGATACCCGCTTTCGCGGGCACAAGATTCAAGACGTACTTCTCCCTGGATTTGGGGATCGACATCTCAGCAAAACGTTTGCACTGGAGTGAAACAAAGGATCCAGGTCTCTCCAACAGCGACCCATGCATCCCATTGAGCATTGTAAAGTGTTCTTTCCGTAACTCTCAGTTTTTGTTGACGAGCACCGGGCACAGGGCACGACCTGAGCAAATGGACGCCGGTGCTCACTCGCTCGAGAACGTGATGTCTCCGTAGTACGCCACCGCGGTACCGCCGGTGTCGTCGGTATCGGTCATGATCGCGACCGCGTCGACGTATCGGACGGACTCCCCGAACAGCTCCCGGAAATCGGCCCGCACGTCACGGCGTTCGGCCACCCACTGGCCGGCCTGCGTGTCGCCGGAGCGGACCGCAACGTGCTGCGCACGATCCGTGTACGCATTCGGCCACGTCTCGCCCGCGGTCCGCGCGCTTGCCCAGACGTAGTTCACGGCGCGCGTCCGCCAGAGAAATACCGGGTGCGAGCGAATCACGTAAACCCTCGCGCTGTAGTCGTCGCCGGCCTTCGTTCGCTCGTCGATATCGCCGAGCGTCCCATCGACCCGCCAGCTCCAGCGCAGGAACGGGGTCTTGTCGAGGTCGATTCGAAGCCTGAAGTAGAGCCCCGAGGCGGTGCCACGGCTCGTCGCGCGCACCACCGACCTGTCCTCCAGACGAAAGGTCTCGTACAAAGTCTTGCCGCTGAACGTCTTCTCTTCCCAGCCGGCGATGTCGCCCTCGCGCAGCACCTCGACCCTCTCGGCCTCCGCTACCCCGGACCCGGTAAAAAAGATCAAAGGAAGGACTAAGGCAAGCGCGAGCCGGGCACGGCTGATCCATAAAATCTTCGAGGCGGATCCCCTGTTATGCCCAAATTGTGGTAAAGAAATGAAGATCATTGCTTTTATTAAGCTGAGTTCGAGATAACGAACTAAATGATTTGAATAGGATATAGCAACGATTAAACCGGCTTGTTGAAGAACCCTCAAAATAGTACTGGGTCTTGCATGAGGAAAGGCTTCCCGAAGTTCCCGGGCAATACGAAGTTTACCATGATTGGGGTGCTGCTTACGATACTCAATAATAGCCTGACGGTAGTCTTCCTCAACGATTCTTTTACGTTTTGAAGAAGGCATCTTGCGATCAAAAGAGGATTCTCGGTGAACCCATTTCAGGATCGTATCAGGCGAGACTCCAAAGTCTCTTGAAAGAGATGCTATCGTACGACGATCCTCATGATGTAAGCGACGAACTGCTTCTCTTTGCTTTATGGTTAGTCTGGCATTTCCATGAATTTGCGCAGGCGACTCCTTTCGCAAAAACAAAATGCAAAATTCATGCAATAATCTGATAAACCATTACAAAACTAATTTAACAATGTACTGGTGCCACTTGAATATTTGCGGCAGCTTCAAGAGGGCTGCAGTAAAAATGTTTTTGCATCTTGAAATTTCATTGTACTCTTCTATGGGATTTCTATCATTCATGGCGATCTCCTGCTTTTTTTGATTTGCGCATTCCACGCGCGATCTTGGTAATGAAATATGTTTCTGTTCGATTTTGCTGTTTAATGCAGGGATTTATACGAAGATTGTCGTCATCATTCAAATTAAATCATCAGTTTCAAAAAGAGGAATGGATTTCTCTGAGAACAACCAATGTCATTGAACGATTGAATAAAAAGTTCAAAAGAAGAACTCGGCCAATGGAAATTGTCGCCGTGGAAAACTCTTGCTATCGACTCCTGGCTTTTATTAGCCTCAAAATGGAAATACACTGGCGATCAACACCTGTCGCGAAAGTGCAAAAGAATTTTCCTTTCTTCAAGAAAATCACTGGCTTATAAATTAACGCAAAAAAGTTTGCACTTTCTTAAAAACATATTAATCTAATCAACGCATGAATCTTTAATAAAAATAATTATGACGTTTTTTTGGTCATTTATGTCTGAAGGCTGAGGAAGTAACATTTCCCAACCTTTTCATCAGTAAAATTAAAAAATCAATGGAGGATACGATGAATAAAGAAAAATCTAAAAATACCATGAAAATCACTTTGTTTTTCTTGATTACCTGCATCTTGCCTCTGGGTGTTTATGCCAAACAATTAGTTGAATTTGATGTGGGTGAAGCAATACATATTCGTTCCTTGTTTTCACACACAGGTGCTCCGTCAGTAGGTGACACACAACGTTATGCCGTCGAGTTGGCAGTAAAAGACTTCGGCAAGATTCATGGTCGTGATATTATGCTTTCTGAATCTGTAGATAGCATGTGCTCTCCTGAAGGAGGTCATAAAGCTGCGGAGCAAATTATTGCTAACCAACAAGTATTGGGCGTCATCGGCACGTCTTGCTCAGCTGCTGCGGTGGCGGCCTCGCCTGTGATCAGTGAAGCCGGTTTGGTGATGATCTCCCCATCTAATACCTCCCCATTGCTCACATCTGATCTTGCTGGAAATGCAAGTTCTTATTATTATCCCGGCTATTTCAGGGTTTCAATCAATGGTCTCTACCAATCGCAAGCTGTTGCCGACTTCGCTTATGGTGAATTAGGATTGCGTAAAATGGTGACTCTTGACGATGGTGATCCTTACACAACGTTACTTGTTAGTGCGTTCAGTAATGCATTTCGCGATTTTGGTGGTTTAATTGTAGCATATGCCCGTATTGAAAAGGCCGACATGGATATGAGGGACGTCCTGAAAAAATTTGATGCTGCTAATCCGGATGGTATCTTTTTCCCAATCTTTAAAGCTGAAGGTATCCCCTTTGTCGAACAAACACGAGAATTTGATAGTCTCGCAGATGTTACCTTGATTACTGGCGCAGCACTATTGGTTTCTGATTTTCTTGGTACGTCTCTGTCGGAAGACATCTATTTTGTGGGGCCAGAATCGGATTTCGGTTCAAACGTCAATGTTGCAACCGGGAAGAATGCAGATGCCGTCCTTTCCGCATTCGCAACCTCTTATGGTCGAGGACCCTTGTCTCCATATTGGGCGCATGCTTATGATGCAACCACGCTGTTGCTCAAAGCAATTGAGTCTGTCGCGGTGGTAGAGGGTGAAAAGTTGTATGTAGATCGCGCCGCACTGCGCCAGGAACTTGCAGCGACGTCTGGTTTTCAGGGTATTCTTGGTATGCTTTCTTGTGACAATATGGGCGACTGTGCCACCGGGCGCACCAACATCTATCACCATACGGATTCAAGCGTCACTGATCCTGCGCAGTTATCCATTGTCTACCGATTCGCACCACCGTGACCCGCACGCTCCACGTCGGCGACGGTGCGTTTGCGCCCGTTGCGCCTGAAATCTACGAGTTCGAGGTTTCCGGCCTCAAGGTCGTGCAATCGTGGCTCAAGTACCGCATGAAGAAGGGAGCCGGGCGCAAATCGTCGCCTTTGGACGACATCCATCCGTTGCGCTGGACCAGCGCCTTTACCACCGAATTTCTGGAACTGCTATGGGTGCTGGAGGAAACCATGTCGGTCTACCCGGAACAAGAGAACCTGCGAAAGCAGGGAGCAGGAATCCGGAGATATGCAGCCAGACTGAAATCCGGATCCCCGCTCCCCGCTTTCGCGGGGACAAGCTTCGCGAGGATGACATATACACGAGGATACTCAAATTATTGAAGATTTATGTCGAACTCAGGTTAAGTAGCGCTTTTTTCTTTAAAAGCGCGGTTCAGCGCGCTACACAAAGCTTTGATAGATGCCAGGCTGATATTGGAATCCAATCCCACTCCGAAAAAGGAATGTTTCCGCACCTTGAGTTGTACATATGCCACTGCCTGAGCATTGGAGCCTTCCCCGAGGGCATGTTCATGGTAAGAGGCAAACTCAAACTGAATATTTTTGTTGCTGCGTAGTGCGCCACAAAACGCGTCAATGGGACCGTTGCCTTCTCCTGCGATCATTTGTTCTTCCCCAAATATCGCCACTTTGGCGTGGATTCTCGTTTGGATGGAATTCTCGTCTTCGGAAGCCTCGGTTTCAATGTGGCATTTTTGCAACTCAAAGGGCTCTCTGGGCCACAAGTACTCTTCCTGAAAACACTGATAAATCCGGCTGGGTGGTACTTCTTCTCCAGATTCTTCAGACACTTTTTGGATGATGCGGGCAAATTCCTGATGCATCTCCTTGGGGAGTTGATAACCAAATTCCTGTTCCATCACATAGGCCACCCCTCCCTTGCCGGATTGACTATTGATGCGAATGATGGCTTCGTAGCTGCGTCCGACATGTTCCGGATTGATTGGCAAGTAGGGGACATCCCAATAAGGAGTCGCTGCATCGTTGAGTGCCAGCATCCCTTTGCGAATGGCATCCTGGTGGGAACCTGAAAAAGCCGTGTACACCAGTTCTCCGGCATAAGGATGTCTGGCGGGAACCGGCATACCAGTGCATTTTTCATAGATATCAATCATTTTTTGAATATCGCTGCAGTCCAATTCGGGATCAACTCCCTGGGAAAAGAGATTGAGGGCCATGGTGACGATATCCATGTTTCCGGTACGTTCTCCATTGCCGAACAATGTCCCTTCTACCCGGTCCGCACCCGCCATTACGGCGAATTCTCCGGTTGCCACTCCCGTGCCCCGGTCATTATGAGTATGCACGCTGAGAGTGACCGACTCACGGTTACGCAGGTTTTGCGCAAACCACTCAATGCGGTCTGCAAAGACATTCGGTGTGGACAACTCAACCGTCGAGGGGAGGTTGATGATCGTTTTTTGCTCAGTAGTCGGCTGCCAGACATCGATGACGGCTTCAGAAATTTCCAAAGCAAAATCCAGTTCAGTGCCGGTGAAGCTTTCCGGGGAATATTGAAACACGACTTCCGTATCATTCAGAGCCTTTGCATACTCTTGGGCCTGTTCAGCCCCTCGTACGGCAATATCCACGATACCGGCCCGGTCGGACTGGAAAACAACACGGCGTTGCGCTTCGGAGGTGGAATTGTAGATATGCACGATGGCACGCTTCGCCCCAGCGATCGCTTGACAGGTTTTTTCAATCAAGTGATCCCGGGTTTGGGTGAGCACCTGAATGGCGACATCGTCCGGAACAAGTTGCTCTTCAATCAACTTTCTCACAAATTGAAATTCAACTTCTGCTGCTGAGGGAAAACCAACCTCGATTTCCTTGAATCCCATCTCAACCAGCAGTTGAAACATCTCTAATTTCTTCTTGATGGTCATGGGGTTGACCAGGGCCTGATTGCCATCACGCAGGTCCACACTGCACCAGATGGGTGCTTTATCAATCACCTTCGAAGGCCATCGGCGATTGGGCAAATCCACTAGGGGATAAGGACGATAATTTTCAATAGGCATCGTTTTCATGGGATCTCCTTTTTTTGAGAATTTCTTAAACGCCAAAGATTACAACAAGAATTAAAAAGGGCGAAAAAAAAGCCGTGAACTTGGAAGCCCACGGCTTTTTTGTGGGCCCAACGCCCACAATTAATAAAATATAACAATTGCTGGCAATCGGTTATCCGATGGATCTCAAGAGTAATAAAGATAATAAAGCCAGCAAATTCAGATGCATTGAAATACTCTCGTTCGGGTAATTGATGTGTAAAAATTCAAATTTAATGCAAAATCAAAGAGCAGAATAGCGCATGCCAAACAAAGAATCAAGTATTTTTTTTTTGAGCGGCTGTCACCGCACCTGTCAGGTAGGCAAGAAGACTCTTCTTCTGAAACAAAATTTTCTAACAGTGTATTGAATCGGAATCAAAAATTTCTGATTCAACATCCTGGCGCATGGTGGATTCCCATTTTATTGAATACGATCCCCTGAAGTTCTTCAGCAAGCTCCAAGGTCTTTTGGGCAGCTTGTCTGGCTTGAAACTGTAAGGCATCGGTATTGGCGTATTGTTCCAAAATCTTTTTACCCAATTGATGGTGAAAGGTTTCGTCAGGTTGTATGATTTCCTCATAACATCGGGCGGTTTCCGAATCTCCTGCCTCGTGGCAGCATTCGATGAATTGCTCGTTTTTGATCAAGGCAATGGCTTCTCGGGTAAATTGCCCTGCTGCTACGCGCTCCACCGTATTTTCCAGGGTCTTGAGATATTCAAACAAGGGACTGTAACCTGCCGCAAGTGGGTCGAAATCCCTCAAATCTTCCCCAAGCTCCTGCAGACGCTCGGCAATGATTCGATAATGTCGCGCTTCATCTCCCACTTGTCGTGAAAATCCCAGTTTGACTTCTACCTCGGGAGTCGAGTGGACCCAGTAAGCTGCCAGTTCGGTGGCTTCGATTTCGTTTTTCAAAGCCATTTTCAATAATTGATTGATGTTTAAGTCATCTCCCTCTCCCAACGGCGGCTGTTTTTTCAATTTGTCCAATAGTACGTTGTTTTGCTGTTCCAACTGCTGCACAAAGGTTTTTGCATCCATTTTTTCCTCATTTGTTTTTGCGTTTATTTAACCTGAATTGAGCGATTCTGGAAAAGAATCAGATTTTTAAGACAATTTTTGTGTCCAAGAAATGCAATCATTAGCAATCTGCATGATAGCAAGATCGCTGACTTGCTTCGTTTCCTCAATCAACTCTTGTTGCAAAGCATCAGGAGGGGCGCCATGCTGTACCAGATGTTGTAGATTCCGGCTGTCATCGTTGCAACTTTTGAGTCTGTCAGTCTTGTACATTGATGCGCCATTTTCTAATTGAAGGGTGCGATTTTTCTGCTGGTATCAATCTAAAAATTACAGGGGACAATGAATTGTTCCATCTCTCCAATTATTCTTGTGCCTGGTTTTTTTCAACGTCGTATTTGAAATTGTCATTCACATCAATGGTTCTGACATTTTTTTTAATTCTTAATAAATTGAAAATAAATCATTTCAAATACTTAGAAAAAGTATCTGAATTATTTACAATTCTGAGTCAGTTTCTCAGTTTGAAATAATTCAAGCAATCCCGATGACTGTCTCATGCATGACTTGATCAGGCATCCAGGTGTTCTTTGGCAGGACCCCTGGATTCCTGGGCAAGCCAGGAATGACATTGATTCTGTGTACATAACAAAGAATACGATGACTGTCTCATGCATGACTTGATCAGGCATCCAGGTGTTCTTTGGCAGGACCCCTGGATTCCTGGGCAAGCCAGGAATGACATTGATTCTGTGTACATAACTAAAGAATACTTCATAGCTATTTCAAAACTGTTAGTAGTATTGTCGCATAAGAGTTTCTTTTAAATCGGTCCTGCGGGTTCGAGTTCTTCAATGATTGATTTGAGGAATAGAAAGGTGTTCTGAAGGAGCGAAAAAATTGGCACGGCCAAGAGAGCACCCGGAATCCCGGCAACAAATTCTCCGGCAACCAAGGCGAAGACAATCAATGCCGGATGGATGCGGGCTGCGGTACCCATGATCCTGGGGTTGAGGATGTTGCCTTCAATGAAGTGAATCAATAGGATCCAGCCAACAATAAATAGAGTGGTCGGGAAGGAAACTGTCAAAGCCATGATCACAATTGGAAAAGAAGAAAGCAAGGTACCGAAAATAGGGATCAGGGAACAAATTGTCGCCACCAGGGACAAAGTAAAAACAAAAGGCACTCCAAAGATGAGTAATCCGATTCCTGTGAGAGCGCCGTTGATCAGGCAAATCAAGACTTGTCCACGAACGACGCCACTCAGTCCCTGATCCAAACGTTGCAGAAATTTTTCATACTCCGAGTGGTATTTGGGGAGGAACAGCGAGCGTCCAAATCGGAGAACTCGCTCTATATCAATCAGAATGAAGGCCGAAATCATCAGGGTCAGAAAAAGCGTGAAGATCGACCCGGCAACTCTGGTCAAAATTTGACGTCCGAAATTGAGAAAATTGACCGTGTTTTGCTGAATGCGTTCCACCGTAAGTTGGATTGCCGACGAAAAATGATCTCGTAAGTCCAGAGGTTTTGGCTTTTCCGGAGGACCGGAGATTTTACGATGCGGAATGATTTCCATTTTACCCGAATCCAGGGTGCGGATTTCATAGGTGTATTCTTCCAGGGCTGCAAGATAAGGGCTGTTGATGTTTGAATTGATATTCCGGTTCGTCGATGATTCCGGCAAGGGACCTTGAGAAGGGATTTCCATGTCCACCGGATCAGGCATCAGGGCCGCCCATTGGTTCAATTTCTCGTTGATGAATGGCAACCAAGTCTGTGACGTTTGATTGATAGCGCGTGGCATCTCTTTGAGCATCTGGGTGATCTCATTGTAAAGATTGGGAATCAGATATGAACCACCACCGATCAGAGTGCCCAGGATAACGACATAAACCAGCATCACCGCCAGTCCACGAGGCAATTGGTACCCCTTTAGTTTCCACTGGTGCATGCGTCTGATGACGGGAGCAAGCAGATAGGCCAAAAAGCAGGCGAGAATGAAGGGGAACAAAATATCATTAAAAAAAACGACAACGCTGACCAAAGCGGCAAAGATGAGGATTGCGATACTGAGCCGCCCCCATTTTTGAAAAAAGGAAATCGTCATGGTGGTTATCCACTACAAAGTTGTTTCTAGGCAGATTGGAGGGTTTCTTCCGGTTCAATGACAAATAATAGATCCCCTCGACTGACGGTTTGCTTGTCCTCGGGAATAATTTTTTTGATCCGGTAAAAAGTGTCCTCCGGATAGAGCAGTTCTCCATCTCCTCCCTTGTATGCTTTCAACCTTAGTTCGTTGAAGACTTTCATCGATTCCAGCAGACAAAGGGTTTGCCCGCTACCAATTTGTAGTCCTTCTTCGACAAATACCGGGTCACTCGGAGAGGAAGAGCGATAGAAAGCGCCGGTTTGGGGAGAAAGCACCTTGAGTTCCCTTGAGTCCGGAATGGCAATGGTCTTCTGGTCGATTGCCGCCCCCGTGTCCCCGGCATGATTTTGAGTGGCACGGATCAATTGGTGGATATCGATTTGTTGTAGGAAGGTTTTCAGAAATCCGGTATCGTAATCTCCTGACTGGAAAAGTTCATTTTCCAAAATCGCCTCAGCCAACGCCAGGTTTGTGGAGATGCCAGTGATGCGGATTTCTTTCAGATAATCCAACAGTGTTTGAATCACTTCTCCACGGGTTGGCCCATGAGCAATGATTTGGGCAATCAGGCCGTCGTAATAGGGAGGAACCGCGCTTTCGCTTTTTACGGCGGAAACGAAGCGGATATTTTGGAATGCCGGTAATTCTACTTTTGTGATAGTTCCCGGGTCGGGAAGAAAAACAAGCGTGCCATCCGGGTTGATTTCAATTTTTTCCGCATTGACCCGTAATTCCATAGCATGTCCGTTGAGTTCAACGGACAAGTCCTCGATATTGCCGCCTTCGGCGATTTCCAATTGCTTTTGAACGAGATCCAGGCCAGATACCATTTCGGTAACAGGATGTTCCACCTGCAAGCGGGTGTTCATTTCCATAAAATAGATTTTCTGATGGAGGCGATCATAAATGAATTCGACTGTGCCTGCCCCAAGGTAATCGATTTCATTGATGATTGATTCAGTATAACGGTAGAGTTGCTTGACGATTAACTTTGGAAAATGCTCTCCAATCGACTCTTCAATCAATTTTTGATAGTTGCGCTGTACCGTGCAATCCCTCATGCCCAGTATTTTGGTGTTGCCATGGCTGTCTCTCAAGATTTGGACTTCGATATGTCGCATTGAAATAATATATTTTTCCAGATACAAATCCCCATTGCCAAAAGCGTTCAGGGCTTCCTGGGACATTTGGGAAAAGACATCGACCAGAGACTCCGATTCTTCAACTACGCGAATTCCTTTACCTCCGCCACCGTGGGTGGCTTTGATCAAGACAGGAAATCCGATTTCCCGGGCAACCGTTTCTGCCTGAACGGGATCTGCAAGGGCCCCTGCACTTCCGGGAACGACTGGGATCTTCAGACGTTTTGCCGTCGCCAACGCATTGGATTTATTACCCATCAAATCCATACTATGAGCGCTGGGGCCAATAAAATTGAGTCCATGTTCCCGGCAAATCCTGGCATACTGGGATGATTCTGAAAGAAAACCAATGCCGGGATGGAGCGCGTCCGCTCCTTCCTGTTCAGCAATCAGGATAATGCTTCCCGCATTGAGATAACTCTCCTGCGCAGTGTTGCCTCCAAGGCAAACAAGGCGATCTTTCTTTTTTAATAAATTGGCCGGATAGCTATCCATATCCGGGTCGGATTGTACAAGTACCACTTCCAGACCCGCCTCATGAGCTGCATAAATCAAGCGTGTTGCAGTGCAGCCACGCGCATGAATCAATATTCGTTGAATGGGGCCCAAGTGAAGTTTTTCTTCGAAAATTTGAGCAATGGCGTTTTCTTCGGGTTTGAAATACGGACGATACTCGCCGGCCATAATTTTGGAAATCACATCCCTCACCGTCAATTGGGCCAGAGGGATTTGAGGATCCGCTTCTTTCAGTTTAGCATCGATGGCTTCATCAAAAGGATTGTGAACGAGACCTTCCATACTTCCCGGCGTGTTGGAAAGGTAGTTGGACAAAATCGCATTCATGGGCAAGTGACTCTCCACGACCAATTGCCCGGCAAATGACATGATGGTCCCTGAAAAGTAATAGGTTTTGACCAGGCGATGGGTGACGAAGCTGGCTTGGGCGCCTCCCATACAATCCCGGAATCCGAAACAAATCACAGGCAATTCATTGTCTTTGATGAAGCGAGTCATGCGGTCATTCAACACCGGCATGGAAAAAAGCGCCCCCGCCCCTTCTTTAGTTTGCATCCCTCCTGCGGAGATAAACATAATGAGTGGCAGTTTATGCTTTGTGCATTCGGCCAGCAGTTGACAAATTTTCTCACTGCTTGCCATGTCGAAGGCTCCTGCTTGAAATTTGGTATTGCTTATGGCCAGCCCGACCCGGTTGCGCTGATTTTCATCCGCGAACGTTGCCAAACCGGTGATGATACCACATGGGGTCACTCCTTTCTGCAAAGCTTGCTCTACCGACTGGCGAAACCCGGGAAATTTTACCGGATCGACGGTAATGCGGTCGTGGTACAATTCTTCGAAGTCTTCAAAAAAATAATCAATGATGCGCTTTGGGGTAATTGGCTTTTTTTTGTACTCCCGGAGCAGGTCTTGAATGAGGAGATCTTTGTATGCTCGGTCCAGGCGGTTCCAAAAGTCCTTGATGCCGATATTGCGGGGAGTGATCTTGCCGCTGAATTTTTTTTGCTTCCGTGAATCGCTATCCGACTCCGCGGTATTCAAGGCCGGAAGTAAGGTAGCAAAATAATAGCGGACCAAACCGAACAAGGGCTGACTGAGACGGGGAAAAGCACGCTGTTTCCAATCACTGATATTATGCATGATTTCGTCGCAGTTTTTTTGAGTGATGAAAAGCTGCAGCCATTTGAAAAAACGTTCTTTGGCATCGGTTGTTTGAAGATCCGGAGAGTGGTTTTCAAATTCCTGAATAGCTGAATCGAAGGAACTTTCAAATAATTTTTCCACTGATTTCCGGGAAATCTGGTTGGTGCCATTCAATTCTCCTGCAATCATCGTCAGGTTATTCATCACGCCATCATATAAATGATCAAACAAAATGATGTTTTGAAAATTTCTTTGAAAACTGTGGCAAAGATGCTCATTTTGCAATGCTTCCAACAACGTCACATTCTGATCTGGCAAGGTAACGGTCGATTTGAAATACTTGAGGTATTCATACAACTGGGTGAGATTCTCAATGGCGTTTTCCTTCCAGTAATTATAAAGGAACAAAAGCACCTCGGAGGTCAATTCTTTAGTTGCTGTTTCAAACCTTTCTTTAGGATCCCCAATGAAAAAAGTCACCAACCTCCTCCGTTGATTTTCCCGATTTTGACAGGCTTCTCTGAAACGTTTATATTTCCTGAACAAATTGTCATGGTAACGCAGTTCCACAGGGGATTTGAGCCAGTTTTGAAATTTTTCGCGCTGTTCTCTTGCTAATCGTTCCTGGAGTTGGCCTTGCGGCATCGTACTGAGCCTGGCATAATGAAGTACGGATTGACTTGTGATTTTTTGGCGGAGCTTCAAGTAACGCAAAAAACGATTGACATCGCCAAATATGTTGAGAATCCCAGTGGGGGTCTTGTCCGTCAGAATATTATCCTCAATCAACATCTCTGAAGGATTCAGGTAATGATTCAAACTTTCCTGGTAATGTTCCCAAAAAAACAGGTTGTGACTTTTCAAGAGCTTTTTAGAGTTGTCTTCAATACACTCAACGGCACTCAAAATCGCATTTTGCAAATTATCGAGCAGATGAGGCTCTTCCGGAGTGTAATCGATGATCCCGTCAAAATAACCTGCCGCATTCAATTCAAAGGCGGAAACCCCAATATACTTGGCACATTCCTCCCAGGATAAGTTGTACTTGCGGGCAATGTTGCTCAATCCTTTCGGATAAATGGTGTTGAAGACCCCATCTCTCACTGACAAGAGGATATTGGTAGTGGCCAGAGGAATGGCGCCACCGCTATAGCCTTGTCCATATACGATCCCCAGTGTCGGAATTTCGAGGTTGGCCATTTCGGCAATGAAAAAGGAGATGCTATGGGACTGATTGCGCAGGTTGGCTTCCGTATCCGCTGCTGCACCGGGGGTGTCCATGAATGTAATGAGCGGCATGCCGTGAGATGCAAAAAATCGAGCGTACTCTGCTGCTTTCAGATGATGCTGGGGGTACCAAACACCTGCCTGATTTTTGCGATTTTGCGCAATTACGCCAAAACGTCGCAGTCGATTGTTAGTAAAAAATTCAATCTCCGCCACGTAAAGTGGGCCATCTAATTCCTCTTTGATCAACTTGCCGCGCAGATTTTTAATCACTTCCGGCGCACTACGGCGTTTAGGATTCTCCGTAGGAAGAACCGTCTGCCGAATGTATTCGTCGACGTCCAGTCGCCGCAAGCGGTCAATGTTTTTTTTAATGTCTTCTTGGGAAACAAGTCCAAGTAGCGAGGACTCATCAAAAAAAGGGAGCCTCTCTTCAGGAAGCAAAGAGAGGTCTTTAGACATGGCTTCTGCTTGTAAAAACAAAGACCGATTTTCCATGGAACACCACCTCGAAGATGATTGAAAGTCTTATGAATATACCATTCCAGGCAAATAAAGTTCAATATCAATCATAATTTAATGACACCACTTTGCAGGATAAATGTGAGTTGCGTCAAGAGCGGCAAATTGGCCCTCGATAATGGTTGGGAGAGCCTGCATGGGGTTAGCTTTCAGGAATTGCAGGGAAAGGGAAGAGGTCCGGGGACGAGGAGGAAGCATCGTGAATATTTTGTAAGACTTTATTGACAAAACTACGGGCCACGTCATCAACAAATTCCTTTGCCATGATTACTGCTTCGTCGATAATAACTTCATAAGGGGTCTCTTGGGAGAATTTCATTTCATAAACAGAAAGACGCAATAAATTGCGCACCACGATAGAGAGCCGTTCCAGGCGCCATTCTTCCATGATCGCAATTAAGAGCGCATCAATTTGTGGCGCATGCTCCAGGGTTCCCGCAATCAAGCTGCGCGTGAATTGCCTGGCTTCTTCCATGACGTTGAGCTGTTCCAGAAAATAATCAATTCCCTTGGGGGAAGCCGATTCGAGGATTTCAATCTGATAAAGGCACTGCAAGGCGTGTTCACGGCATTTATGACGAGAATAGTTCATGAAGAGTTACCCATAAGAGCCACGTGTATTTTTTTTATCAATGAATGGTTGTAACTGTGGGAGGTCATGTTGGCAATAAAACGACCTTGGATAGGAAAGCCGATGAGGTAGAGGTCTCCAATCAAATCCAAAATTTTATGCCGCACAAACTCATCGGGATATCGCAGTTTCGTGTTGATCACTTTGCCATCATGCATAATGATGTGGGAATTCAAATATCCGCTTCCGATCTTTCCTATTTTTTGAGCCATGTCAATGTTTTCAAAGGTGTTGAATGTGCGGGCGGGTGCGATTTCCTCCTCAAAAGAATGCTGCTTGCCATTGAAAGTAAAGGATTGCACACGAATGGGAGGAGGGTAGTTGACGCGCATTTGGATTTCAAAGCCATCAAAGGGTTCCACAAACAAGTGCTTTTCTTTTAGGTTTTCAATGCCGACCCCCAATTTTTCATGCACTACAATGCATTTTGCATGGGCCGATTGATCAACAACTCCAGCTTCTTGGATCAACTGGCAAAATCCTTCTGCAGAACTATCTATATTGGGAATTTCCTCATCTGTCTTAATTTGAACATTAGTCAGACCAAACATTGACAAGGCGCCCATCAAATGTTCTACCGTTCGTACTCGATGTCCGTTACGAGCCAAGACCGTGGAATTAACGGTAAAGGTCCGGGAGGTTGTATCAATCTGGGAGAAATTTTCCAGGGACGTGATGTGGGCCGGGATTGCGTAGCCATCCAAGGTTTGGAAAACGATCCCCTCATTGACGCCAAGCGGACTGACAATGATACCTGTATTGCGACCAGTCAACAATCCATGACCATTGAGCACTACGTTTTTTTTCAAAGTACGCTGTGGTTGCTTGGATTCTACAAGGGAAAGTGCGTCTGCATAGATTGCTTGGCCGGTCATCCTTGCAGTTTGTGACTCGGATGGTAGTTTGCCGGTTTCTTTCTGAGGTTGGATAGTGAGTGCCGCTGCGACTTTCTCCAACAACACTTCCAGGGTGAGTGGTTTTTCCAGGAAATCAAAAGCCCCTCTCTTGATGGCATTGACTGCTGCGTCAATCCCGGCATGCCCACTCATCATGATCACGGGAATGTGAGGAAAAGTGGTTTTGAATTGGCGTAGAATTTCCATCCCGTCCGTGCCAGGCAACCAAATATCGAGCAAGACCAGGGAAGGGTGTTGGGAATCTATTTTTTTGAACAAAGTATCAGCGTCCGGGCAAGAAATCGCCGAATAGCCCTCGTCCTGCAAAACCCCTTTCACGGTTTCGCAAATGGCTGGTTCGTTATCTACAACAAAAATCGGCTCCATATAAGATCTCCTTATCAATCCGATTGAAGGATGCATTCAAACTGCCGACATTGACATGGCGTCGCAAGTTTGATACTTGGCCCGGGTTTCCAAGTTCCGGTTTTTCACAGTATATCAGAGAAATACGAAGTTTACATTACCCCGGACAAGTGAGATTGAACGGCAGCCCAATCCACATCTGTCCGAAAACAAGCGGCAAGACTGCGGAGTATGCGATTGCGGGAGGTTAAATACTGACATGTGGTAAGTCCTCTGCTAAACTGAAGATCGTCTTTCAGAGACGCATTATTCATTAGATTTTGAAGGTGCAGGAAAATATAGGGAGTTTATGCTGGATAATTTTGATCCTAAGGAAAAAAAGGCGATTCTCATCTTTTTTGCTCTTTTGCTATTAGCCATAGTTTATCTTTACACCCATGAATTGCCCTGGGAACGGAACTTTAGTCCGGAACAAAACCCGGCTGACGAATTCGAGAGAAGTCCGGATTCCGCCAAAAAATCCTATGAACGTATCCTGTAAAACGGAATCCGTCCCTTGATTGCCAACGGGTCACTCCCCATTGGAAAACCAGTCCTTTAGGAATGAAATTTAAATAAGTTAGAAGTATGGATACGCAAAATTAGGGGACACGTAACAGCAGGCATAAAACAGTAGAGTTGGGATGCGCAGCGGTGTACATGTCCCCCAATTTTGCTCACACCATTGGAATAATTACAGGTTATTTAAGGTTTGTTCCTTAATGAAACATTCAATCCCCGGCATCATTTCCAAACGTCTATTTTCGGGATCCTTGCTTGTCCTATGCTTAACTTGGCTACTCGCATTGGGAGCCATGTTTGCTTTGGGTATGCTGGCAGGGCAATTGATTCGCAGGGAGATTCTTAATCACCCTGCGCAATCACGGAGACCTGTCGTACTGCCCAAGTTACCACTCCCCGAGGATCCGGAAATCGAAAAAGAGGCATTTGTTTTGGTGCTCGAACAGAATGTTTTTGATGCTAAGCGTAGGGAATTACCCGCTGAAACCCGTCCTTTGCCGCCTCCGGAAGAGCGAGTGATCCGGGAAGGCGAATCTCAATCAGCAAAAGTGATCCAGGTGGAAAAGATTGCTGCAAAAGAGAAAGAGGAAGAGAAAACACCCCCCCAGGAGATAGTGAAGGCCCCACCTCCCATGCCAGCGCCTTTTCCTGAACCAATCTCAGAAGGTTCAATTAACCAACTGGACCTCGAGTTACGAGGGACTATAGTTGCCAAATATCCGCAATCATCCTATTCCTTCATTGCTAAAAAAAATGAAAAAAATGAAAAGATATTGGCAACAGGTGATTGTTTTTCACTGATGGATTTGAAAAAGAATCGGGACTGTCCCCCAGATAGTTTAAAGCTTATAAAAGTGATGAACCGAAAAGTAGCCCTTCTCAAAGACGGTATGGAAGAATGGTTGATAATGGAGGAGCCGGGAGCCACGACTACTGAGTTGACGCGCGCGGAAGAGAAAAAACAAATCCCGGAACCCGTGTTACAGGCAAAAACGGAATCTCGAGCGAGCCCGTTAAAAACGAAACCCAAACCCCAACTGAAACCCAAACCCAAATCGAAGCCGGAATCTGATGTCAAAAAAGTAGTGATTCTTGCCGAGTCGAACCAAATCAGTGGCGCTCCCATATCTGCAGATCAGGAAACATTTCATTTGCAACGCGAATGGGTGGATGAGCAACTGTCTGATTTTGCTAAAATCCTGCAGGATGCCCGAGTGGTGCCCGTCACCATCGATCAACAAACATTCTTTCAATTCAAATTCATTAAAAAAGGCAGCATGTACGAAGTCTTGGGGCTGAAGAAGAATGATATAATTCTCTCCATCAATGAAACGATGATTGACAATGTGACCAAAGCCATGGGGCTTCTGCAAAAATTGCAATCGGAACGGGAGATTGCCTTGATGGTCAAACGGGAGGAAAGTGAAAAAATCCTGCGATATTATATCAACTGACAGCGGGCGGCAATTCGGTATCGCAGTCCCTGGCAAACCAGTCAACATGTTGTCCTGAAACGTGACTATTCAGGTTTCTTTAGAGATTTCTTCGATTTAAGCACGCATTTTTCTTAGCATAAAATGAGGCAGGAGCTCACCTAGGCAATAGTGAAGTTGTCAATTATGTTCACTATTCACCTGTCGAGGCATCTGTATTGGCGATGAAATCAGGTCAGGTATCGCTTTCTTAGGTGATTGGCATTGAAGTCAATCGCTTGCTCAACTGACACTAAAGGCTCTTGGAAATTTTACCCGATCGGGCAAAGACATTGATTTTATTGGTCGGGGTAGCAGGACTCGAACCTGCGACCCCCTGCTCCCAAAGCAGGTGCGCTAGCCAGGCTGCGCTATACCCCGACTGGAGTGAAATGCTACCATTTGTGTTTTAAAATACAAGTTAATTAAACGTCGGTTCGAGATCAAAACAAAAATTTGCTAAAATGGGCTTACGAATCGAGAACTTCCGGCTATGTCTGCTTTACGGTCACAAAGGACGCAAAACGTCCATTTTCGCGTTGCCACATAAAATGTAGGAACGAATTAATGCAGACGTGAGTCCAAAGTCAAGTCCCGGAATATGAATTTATTTACTCGAACACTCATTAAGACTCGCCCCTGGCGCCTTTCAGGAAGGGTTTTGTGATCGCAAGCTCGCATTAAATTCATGTCGTTGAAATGCGCGATTTATCAAAGTGGGAAGCAGGAGCGCAAGCATGGCTACCGTTCGGGAATCTCCATGCGAGATTCGATATAATCTACAACTTGTTTCATCACCTCTGCAGGGCTCAGTCTGGTGGTATCGAGAACAAAATCAAAATTGGCCTGATGATGGATTTCCACGCCATACAGTTTCTTGAAATTGGTTTTCATCGTTTGCATTCGTTGCTGATTGGCATTCCTGACCGACTGCGTATCTCGAGCAGCTTCTGTTTTTCGTTTGGCTCTTAAAATACGTTGGGCAGCGATTTGTGGATCGCATTTCAGAAAAATTTTTATAGAATCCGGGACAAATAAAAATCCCAAATGAGCATCTAAAACGAAGTTCTGATGCTCTGCGCCAAATCGTCTTTGCGCTTCATCGATTTCATGATCCATTTCCGGATGCCGGGAGACATACTCCACTAAAAATTTTGTAATGTCGTCATATCCATATTCGAGTGCAATGCTTCTCATGAAATCACCAGTCCCTTTGATGGTGAGATCAAAGCGTTTGGCTAGTTGACGTCGAAGAGTGGATTTCCCGGATCCCGGAACTCCTGCCAGTGTGATTTTCATGGTCTTTCCTAATGATACGACGACAATACGGGACCGCCCGAGGAAGATCACTCAATATTCTGAACTTGTTCGCGTATTTTTTCAAATTGTCCTTTGATCTCGACAACCAGCTGACTGATGGGAGCATTGTTGCTTTTTGAGGCAATCGTATTGATTTCTCGATTGCATTCCTGTAGCAAAAAATCGGCTCGTCGACCCACCTCTTCTTCCAGAAGCACACTTTCCATATGCTCCAGATGGGTACGAAGTCGGATAATTTCTTCAGTTATGTCTCCACGTTCGACAAAAAGGGCGATTTCTTGATGGACTCGATCTTCATTTATTTCCAAATGACCATCCAAGGAGGCCAATTTTTCGCACAATCGCAGGTAATGCTGGGAAGGCAATTCTTGCGCAATGGCGTCCACTTCATTCAATAGCGACGTGCTTGTCGACAATCGTTTCTGAATATCCGTCAACAACGCAAGGCCCTCTTTGACCCGCATGTTTTTCAATTGGGCCAGGGCAATTTCCAGCGACTGATGGATCAGTGCTGAAAAAAAATCAGATTCCGGGTCCGGTTGCAGACATTGGATCAAGTCTTGGACCTTGAGAAGATCCGACAAGCTGACTGAGACTGGTAACTGGGTCAAGGCGCGGAATTCCTCCAAAAGGGTTCCGTAATTATCAGCGAGTTCCGCATTCAAGTAGAGGGAATCACTACCTTGCTCTGCGGCTGATATTGTAACGCTGCAATCCACTTTTCCGCGTTGACATACATTTTGGATGAGTAGTTTGAGCGGAGAAGAAAAATGTTGAAACCCATTGGGCAGACGAATGGTGACATCCAAGAAACGATTGTTGACACTTCGAATTTCTGTCGTGCACTGCCAGTTTTCCCGGTTCACTTTGCCTGTCCCAAACCCTGTCATAGATACTGCCATATGAATTTCTTTTCCTTTAAGGATGAATCAACAATTCTGCCATTGTGTCAATTGACTAATTTTTTTAAAGCACGTAGAGTTTCTGCGGACGCCCACGTAGCTCAGCTGGTAGAGCAGCTCATTCGTAATGAGCAGGTCGCAGGTTCAAGTCCCGTCGTGGGCTCCAATCGCTTTCAAATATTACTTTGATACGTCACCTTATTTTAGACGCGAGCCTATGTTCAATCCCTTGCAAAAAATGTTCAAAACCCTCTTTTCCTCTCGCTATGAGGAAATCAAAACATATAAAAATGCTTACAATGCGTTGGTCACAAAGTTTGAATCACTCTTGAAGCAAATTTCAACTTACCTTCAGGACCACCAAAAACCTCTCCATGCTTTTGAAAAAGATGGTCCGTTGCCTGCTGAGGGGTTTCCGGAACACCTCCATTTGAATACCTTTTCTCTGCTTGCCATTAAAGATGAACTCGCGGATATCACCGTGGAATGCGAGAATTTGTTCAATCGGGTTTCTTTAAAGTATTCTTCACATGCGTCTTCTGAAACAACCGTTGATAACCTATTAAACCAATTGCAGGATTTACGAAAATATTCTGAACAAATAGAAGGGGTTCTGGATGAATTCGAAGCGAAGCTCTTGCAAATGGAGGAAGCGCTGTCTGCCAATTCTTTGTGGAATTAGAAATCTCATCGATTTTTCCAGCCAAGCCTCTTTGGAAAAAGAATTTATGATGCTTCCCGGATGAATAATTTCATCGCTTTGAGGTACGAATCATAGACATCTTGAAGAAAACAAACAAAAATCACTTTTTGCAGGGGTGATTCCTGTTTTAAGAACTGCTGCGTCTCTTTCAGAGCAAGGCACGATGATTGTTCTACCGGATAGCCATACACGCCTGTACTGATTGAAGGGAAGGCAATTGTTTTGATATGGTACGGTTGAACCAGGGCAAAACAATTGCGGTAACAAGAAGCCAGCTTGCAAGGCTCTCCCTCCATCCCTCCTCGCCAAATAGGTCCGACGGTGTGGATGACATAGCGAGCCGGCAAATCATAGCCTTTGGTTATTTTTGCTTCTCCCGTGGGACAACCGTGCAATTGGCGACATTCCTTCAGCAATTCCGGTCCGGCAGCCCGATGAATAGCGCCATCGACTCCACCCCCTCCGATGAGAGAATTATTCGCGGCATTAACAATGGCGTTCACATTCAACTTGGTGATATCGCCTTGAACGATCTCCACTTTTTCTTGCATTCCCCTTCTCCTTTGTCTTGCCGGTTCATTCCATAAAATGTAGGAGTTATGTCTGGCCTGTGATGAAAACATGGGCGCCTCTGCTCCAGGATCAAAATTCTACTCGAAAAGGGAGAAGATGTGAAGATGCAGAAGAATAGAAGATTTTTCGAGAAAAAAACCATGAAAGAACCTTTGAATTATATTGCACCCGACGTCGAATTCGAAGGCAAAATAGATTGTGAGGGATCCATTCGTATCGATGGAACGTGCCGGGGTGTGATAGACAGCAAAGACAGCATCACGATTGGCAATTCTGCCCGGGTCTTCGGGACGGTGCGAGCGCAAAATCTCATCGTCAATGGACGGGTGGAAGGTGATTTGATCACAAATGGACGCATTGCGGTGCTTTCTGAAGGAGAGATCGAGGGGAAAATCTTTACTCCCCCAGGTTGTTTGTTCGTTGCCCGGGGTGGTGTTTTTCAAGGGGGTCTACGGACTGAAAAACCACCGGAGTTACCTTCTCCGGAAAAACTGTTGGCGCTTCATGAAAGCTCCGGTAATGATTTTTCGTAACTTCGAGAAAAAAAACAATGTCTAAAATCACGGGAAAGCTGCTGAAATTTGGAGATTTTCCACAAAATAATACATCGATGCCGCATTGCAAATCGCAAAAGATGGTGTCAAAATGGCAATCAATGGATTCGGGAAACCGGGGAACTTTCCGCTCTTTTAGCCAACTCGACTTGCCAACCTTTGACGGAGGAAGAAAAAAGAAAAGTGAAAGCGCAATTATTGGACGTCGCCAAAACGATTCCCGCACTGGCTATCTTTGCCTTTCCTGCAGGGGCGATAGTACTGGCGGTTTTAATCAAAGTCCTTCCCTTCAATATCCTTCCCAGCGCATTTGATGAAAATTCCTGAAAGCGTCCCGTCCATGGAACGACAAATTTGGAATTTCTGCTATACCTGGTTCATTCTCCCTCTACTTTTGGCAGCCATGCGCTTTGTCGCCTTCAAGGATCAAAAAATCAAAGAAAGTCTTGCCGGTAAAAAAGGAATCTGGAAGCGATTGGATGAACAAATCGCGCATCGCAATCTGCGGAAACCACTAATCTGGTTCCATGTCGTCAGCGTAGGGGAATATTTGCAGGGGGAACCGGTGATGGAACAATGTCTGCGGGAAGGCTTTGATTGTGCCGTTACATTCAGTTCTGTTTCAGGATACCAATGGGCCAAACGCGCTCAATCGAGCGGATCCGATTCCGCAGTCCAATGCCAGCCGGTTGTCGTGGAGTATCTCCCTTTTGACTTTCCAAGAAACGTGAGACGTTTGTTGGCCATTTTGCAGCCTTCCGCGCTGGTCTATGTCAAGTACGATCTTTGGCCAAACTTAATCTGGCACGCGCATGCTGCCGGAGTGCCTCAATTCCTTATCTCGGCAACCCTGCAGCCCCGTTCTTTGCGTGTGACGTCTGCCATAGGTCGATTGTTTTACGGTATGGTTTATACTTGTCTGGATGGTATTTTTACAGTCTCGGAAGAAGATGCGCGACGATTCCGTAATTGTGATCCGCATCATCCCAATATTCAAACAATGGGCGATACCCGCTTTGACAGCGTACTGGCACGAAAACACCGGCTTCCGCTCACTCAATTGCCTTGTTATGTTGAAGACAAATTTGTCTTTATTGCTGGAAGTAGTTGGCCTGCAGGGGAAAAGCGCATCTTCCCCGCGCTTGCGGAAGCGTTGCGGAAATTTGCGGATTTACTGCTGATCATTGTTCCTCACGAACCCACCGAAGAACATCTGGGTCATACGGAAACATTTTTCCGGCATTTCAAAATAGAACGGTTCAGTCGGCTGGATGACAATCCACGAGAAGTGCCGCGTATCATCCTGGTAGACAGGCTTGGCGTGCTGTCATCTCTGTATCGTATCGGGAATCTGGCTTATGTAGGGGGCGCGTTCACCACCGGAGTGCACAACGTGATGGAACCGTGCGTGATGGGTTTGCCAGTCATCTTTGGCCCCCTTTATGACAACTCTCCGGAAGCAGTTGATCTTTTAAAGAAAAATCTGGCATTCTCAATAAAGCACAAGGAAGAATTCCATGAAATCTTGTTCCATTTACTGCAGCACCGTGAATACTGTGATGAACTGGGAAAAGAAGCTGCGCATACTATTGAGTCCCAAGGCGGTGCGACAGCAAAATGCTTCCAACTCATCCAAGCGAAAGCGCAATGAAATTTCTTTTTCCCGACTTTCTTCAAGATATCCAACGAGGAATCACAATGGCAGGAAAATGCTCGTTGAAGGAAGGAGAGCAAAAATTCACATATACAGCCATCGAGACGCATTCAAAAATTTTGATTTTGATTTCTATTCGGCCCGGCAGCATTCTGCGCACCCACCCTTTCCTGCCGAGAATCAAATTCCTTGAATTCAGTCGTATTCTCAGTAGTTGCATTTTCCCGTTCTTCCTTTTTATTCATGGGTGGATTCCAATCTGCGGCACAGCGAAATCCAATTAAAAACGATTGTACCCAAGGCTTGACCGGAAAACGCTTTGCAGATCGCAACTGGGGAGCGTCTCCCGTGCCAAACAATCCTCCCCATGCCCCCCCCCTGACGACACGCAAAGGAGTTTCAACTGCAGAGGAAATATTTGGTTTGAAGGGGTGGTCGATCTCGGAGTTATAGAAGTAATCGAAAATATGCCAGGGTTTGTTGCCCTCTAATTTTTGATAATAATTCTCAACAAAGAGGTCGTTGGTCCATTCCATTACATTGCCGTGCATGTCATAAATGTTCCAGGCATTGGGTTGTTTTGTTGCCACCTTGTGAGCATACCGTTCCCCCTTCTGCTCCGCGTTGTCTTCATACCATGCATAGGCGTCGAGTCGTCGCACGTTTCCAAATGAATATTCCGTTTTACTTCCCGCCCGGGCGCTGTTTTCCCATTCGGCCTCGGTAGGCAGCCTTTTTCCGACAAAACGGCAATAAGTATCAGCATTTTCCCAATCGACGTAAACGACAGGCTGGTCGGGCTCCGTTGTGTCAAATCCACCGCTGCCCTTCTCACAAATATCGCAACGCGCAAATTCGCTATTGGTGACTTCATGCGCGTCGATCAGATAACGATGAAGATAAACCGAATGCACTGGCAGTTCATTTGCCTCTCCATTGATACTGCCCATCGAGAATCTTCCCTCTGAGACTAAAACCATGTCCTTCTTTTGAGAAATGTCGATCTGTTCCGATTCCGACTTCAAAACCGTTTCATCAATAATCTCTTCCTCTTCACGGGGAGGCCTCATTGCGTCGATAGCAATATATGCGAATGCATCGAAAAATTCCGTAGTTGGATCCGAACTCCCGGCTTCTTCTAATTCTAAAGTTGAACCTATGTCGTATACCGGAATAGAGGCGGAAGTCTTTTCGGTTTCAACAATAGCAGTTTCGAGCGGGGTGGCTTCGGGGATCAATTCAGACGATTCCTCGCTTTCGGAAACTGCCGTTTCAATGGTTGTATCTTCAAGTTCCAACTCTACGGCCGATCCCGCTTCGGCTTCGATGCTCTCTTTCTCAAGAATCAATTCAGAAGTTCTCCCGGATTCAACAACAGCAGTTTCGAGCGGGGTGGCTTCGGGGATCAATTCAGACGATTCCTCGCTTTCGGAAACTGCCGTTTCAATGGTTGTATCTTCAAGTTCCAACTCTACGGCCGATGCCGCTTCGGCTTCGATGCTCTCTTTCTCGAGAATCAATTCAGAAGTTCTCCCGGATTCAACAACAGCAGTTTCGAGCGGGGTGGCTTCGGGGATCAATTCAGACGATTCCTCGCTTTCGGAAGCTGCCGTTTCAATGGTTGTATCTTCAAGTTCCAACTCTACGGCCGATCCCGCTTCGGCTTCGATGCTCTCTTTCTCGAGAATCAATTCAGAAGTTCTCCCGGATTCAACAACAGCAGTTTCGAGCGGGGTGGCTTCGGGGATCAATTCAGACGATTCCTCGCTTTCGGAAACTGCCGTTTCAATGGTTGTATCTTCAAGTTCCAACTCTACGGCCGATCCCGCTTCGGCTTCGATGGTCTCATTCTCGAGAATCAATTCAGAAGTTCTCCCGGATTCAACAACAGAAGTTTCGAGCGGGGTGGCTTCGGGGATCAATTCAGACGATTCCTCGCTTTCGGAAACTGCCGTTTCAATGGTTGTATCTTCAAGTTCCGACTCTACGGCCGATGCCGCTTCGGCTTCGATGCTCTCATTCTCGAGAATCAATTCAGAAGTTCTCCCGGATTCAACAACAGCAGTTTCGAGCGGGGTGGATTCGGGGATCAATTCAGACGATTCCTCGCTTTCGGAAGCTGCCGTTTCAATGGTTGTATCTTCAAGTTCCGACTCTACGGCCGATCCCGCTTCGGCTTCGATGGTCTCATTCTCGAGAATCAATTCAGAAGTTCTCCCGGATTCAACAACAGCAGTTTCGAGCGGGGTGGATTCGGGGATCAATTCAGACGATTCCTCGCTTTCGGAGACGGTGGTTTCCGCGATTCCGGATTCAGCCTCCTCAAATTCCAAAAAAGAATCAGTTTGTCCTTCCCAAATCAACTGGTCGATTTCTGATTCATAGAGTTGCAACTGCAATTCGATTTTACCCTCATGTATCAAATAAGATCCTGTCACAGACCAATCTGCTCCTAGAAGACCGGCTAAGTCCTGACTGATCTGCTCCGCAGAAGAGTCGGGAAAAGCTTCTAACACTTCTTCTCGTACCGACTGGATTTGACTATAATCAACAACGGGATAATTTTCCCCCCGGGCTAAAACTTCAACTAAGAGGATTTCTACCAATTCACTCAAAAGATCCCTTTTTCCGGTACTTTCGTTGACAATTCCCGTGACGACAAGCAGCGGCTCCCTTCGCTGCTCCGTGAGAGATTCTTCAATCATCGTCTCTCCAAGTTTGTTGACGGTCTCTTTCAGATCATTCATGTTTTGCCCATGAACAGGAGCGAAAGTAAGAGAAATCGACCCGATGCAGAGGAGACAAAAACCAAATGCCGCGAGATTCGATTTCAATGGTTTGACTGGTGGCGCCCAATTATGAGTCATTGAAAACCTTGCTTTTTTCTTCTAGAGATGGAGTGCCCGTTCAATCATGCCGAGGCACTTATTCTTGCCAAAAATTGCGGCAACTGCAGGAAGTTCGGGTCCCTGTTCTTCCAATGTAATCGCGTACCGTATCGGCATCCAAAGATCTTTTCCTTTTAGACCCGTAGTCTTTTGTATGATCTTCATCATCTTGGAAAATCCTTCCTCCGTAATTTCGTCGATTGCTTCAAGTTGTTTTTGAAAGGCTGACATCACAATACGGGATTGGTCCCTCCGCAAGGCTTCAATCAGATGAGTGTTCGTCAATATTGGTTTTTCTTCAAAAAAAAGAGGAAGGCTTTTTTTTATATCAGCCAAAACCACCAGTCGGGGTTGAAGAATCGCGCAGATTTTCTTCAATTGTCCTTCTTCCAGATCCGCATGGGGAGTTTCCCGGATATACGGTATCAAACGGACAAACAATTCATGCAAAGGTAATTTTTTGATATATTGCTGATTCATCCAATCCAGCTTTGCGCGATCAAAAACGGCAGCTGATTTTCCTATTGCTTCAAAATTGAATTTTTCAATCAATTCCTCCTTTGTGAAGAATTCCTGATCGTCTCCGCTGCTCCAACCCAATAAGGCAACGAAATTGACAAGGGCTTCCGGAAGGTATCCTTTTTTTTGATAATCCTCCACGGCGACGTCTCCTTGACGTTTGCTCAATTTGCTGCGGTCTTGACTCAATATCAAGGGCAGGTGGGCAAATCGAGGAGGCTTCCAGTTGAAATAACGAAAAAGTAAAAGATGTTTTGGAAAAGAAGGAAGCCATTCTTCTCCTCGTATCACATGGCTGATCCGCATGAGATGATCATCTACCACAACGGCAAGGTGGTAGGTTGGAAAGCCATTTGCTTTGATGAGCACTTGGTCGTCGAGTTGACTGCTATCAATGCTTACCGTGCCTCGCACCAGATCCGGCATTACGATTGTTTCATTTTGCGGAACTTTCATGCGCAGCACATGGGGAATTTCTTCCGCTAAGCGTCGCTCCACTACATGATACGACAAATGCCGGCAACGACCGTCATAACGCGTCGGTAATCCCTCAGCACTTTGCTCATCTTTGATGGCTTTTAAAGTTTCAGGAGTGCAGAAACAATAGTATGCATGTCCGCACTCCAACAACTTTTGGCCATGACGATGATAGAGAGAAAGCCTTTCCGATTGCCGGTAAGGTCCATATGCCCCTCCTGATTCGCCTCCTTCATCAATTTGAAGTCCTCCCCATGAGAGCATATTCAACAAGTTCGATTCCGCCCCCTCCACAAAACGCCGTTGGTCAGTATCTTCCAAACGAAAGATGAATGTTCCTTTTTTTTGCCTGGCGAACAAATAACTGAACAAGGCGGTGCGTAATCCTCCGAGATGCAGATTACCAGTGGGACTAGGGGCGAATCGTAAACGAACCATAAGCTTTTTCAGGGGTGCGGACAGTATCGTCTCAGCCTTTCAGCGACGTTGATTGATAGGGACAAACGCGCGCTCAGGAGATCCTCTATAAATTTGACGTGGTCTTCCAATTTTCAAAGGGGCGCTATTCATTTCGACCCAATGGGCAATCCATCCGGGCAAGCGTCCGATGGCAAAGAGCGCTGTGAACATGGGCGTGGGAAATCCAAGAGCCTTATAAATAATTCCGCTATAAAAATCCACGTTGGGATATAGTTTTCTCGCCAAAAAAAATTCATCACGGAGCGCCGTTTCTTCCAGTTCTTTGGCAATTTCCAATAACGGATCCGATTTCCCTGTTATTTGCAAAATCCGGTCGCAATATGTTTTGATGATGTTGGCGCGAGGGTCGAAATTTTTATAAACTCGATGGCCGAATCCCATTAAACGGAAACCGGAATTGCGGTCTTTTGCTTTGTCTATGAAATTCCGCACGCCTCCTTTGTCGGCATGGATTGCTTGCAACATTTCCAGAACAGCTTGATTCGCGCCGCCATGCAAGGGTCCCCACAGGGCCGCAATTCCTGCAGAAACAGAAGCAAACAGGTTCGCCATACTGCTGCCCACCAGACGGACGGTGGAAGTCGAACAATTTTGCTCATGGTCTGCATGAAGTATAAACAAGACGTTCATCGCCTTCACATAATCTTCAGGGATGTCTGAATCTGCGGGGGGAAGAGAAAACATCATATGCAGGAAGTTTTCGCAATATTCATATCGATTATCGGGATAAATCAATGGTTGTCCCACGCTTTTTTTGTAAGCCCATGCAGCAATAGTCGGCAATTTTCCAAGTAAGCGGGCAAAGGCTAAATTGAGTTTATCCTGATCTTCGAGTCCCACATCCGGATAAAGAGTAGAAAGCGCGCATACCATGCAAGAAAGAACCGCCATTGGATGCGCATCACGGGGAAAGGCATCGTAGATATGTTTCAAATCCTCATGCAGCATCGTATGGTGAGTGATTGAATCTTCAAATTCCATCAACTGGGCAGAAGTGGGGAGCTCACCGTATATCAACAAATAACTCACTTCCAGGAAACTGGAGCGTTCGGCAAGCTGCTCGATGGGATAACCCCGGTATCTCAATATGCCGTTTTCTCCATCGAGAAATGTGATTCCGCTCTCACAAGATCCCGTATTGGCAAATCCCCGGTCCAATGTAATGGCATTCGTAGCTTTACGCAGATTGCTAATGTCCATTCCCACCTCATTTTCACTGCCAATGATCAAAGGAACTTCAATCGCTTGACCTCTTATTTCTATTCGCGCTTTTTCACTCATAGAACATTCCCGCAAAAAGATTTCCCGCAAAAAGAATAGTGAAATACAATTCGACTTCACCCTCTTGGTATTTCCAGTAGAGCCTTTCAATAACTTAGCAAAATCTGCCATGGGGCGCAAGTTGCTTATTCGTTTAACCCATCTTCCCCTTTCTCCGAATTCAGCAGAATGCGCACTTTCACAATACTCTTTCTTGCCTGCTCGAATCATGTTATCTATGAGAACCGAGGCCGCAATAACTCGTCAATCGTATGGAAACACCGCCATTCCTTGAAAGCCACTGATGAAAAAAACAGTGCAACTGAAAAATCCTTTTGCTTTACAAACTCACCTCCCCTCTTCAAGTGATTTCAATCCCCGTGCCAAAATCTACCATGAGATGCTCGAGAGAGGAAAAGAACTGAGGGAGAAACCCCGTCAGGGTGGAGGACTGGCGCGAGTAAGGACTCAGCATCAAAAAAACAGGATGACAGTCTGGGAAAGGATCCGCGTGCTGACAGAGGAAGCCCCCCACATCACTTATGAGAACTGGGGCCGGGAACTCGACGGGGCTTCGATTGTGACGGGAATTCTCAACATCGAGGGTCGGGACGTGGCAGTTTACGGGCATGACTTTACTCTGCGGGCCGGCTCGATGAACGCCAGCAATGGGGCTAAACTCGCCCGGCAGATATTGATGGCAGGAGAACATGGCATTCCTCTGATCGGTATAAACGACTCTGCAGGCGCTTTTGTCCCCGACGGCGTGGGAGGTTTGGATGGTTATGGAGAAGCCTTTGCCGCCATCAGAAAAATAAGCGGGATTGTCCCTTCTATCATGTTGATGTTCGGTTACAATGCGGGAGGAGGATCTTACCTGCCCCGGCAAGGCTCCTATGTGATCCAGCCTGAGGACACTTTCATGGGATTGACCGGCCCGGGCGTTGTCAAAGAAGCAATGGGGGAAGAGATCACTCCGGATGATTTGGGTGGTCCGGGTGTTCATACGCAAAGCGGGGTGGCGGATCTCAGAGTGGCAGATGAGGTCGATGCCCTACGAACGGCTTTGCATTTGCTGAGCTATCTTCCTGACAACAACCAGTCATTGGCACCCTATAAATCCTCATCGGCTTCCATGAATGGCTATGTTGAAGAAGAAGCCGTGCTTCTGGAGAAATATTTCACGCACCCTGTCACCGGGTTCAATACTCCCTTTGACATGCGCCTTTTTTTACAGCAACTGGTGGATTATGGCGATTATTTTGAGATCCAAGCTACAAGGGCCCTGCAAATGATCACAGCCTATGGCCGCATAGGCGGGCACGTGGTAGGGATTGTAGCCAATAACAGCGCCTACCAATCGGGAAATATCGATGCGCACGCAGCGCAGAAAGCTTCCCGGTTCATAAGGTTCTGCAACATTTACAACATCCCCATTATTTTTTTAGAAGACGTAGTGGGCTATGCTCCCGGTTCCGAGCAAGAGCGGATGGGAATTATTCAGGCCGGTCGGGAACTGATGGACGCCATCGTGGATTTGAGAGTCCCGCGCCTGACTTTGATCGTCCGCAATGCTTTTGGCGGTGCCTATGTGTCCTGGAACAGTTACCACGTCGGCGCGGATTTTGTTTTTGCCTTGCCCACTGCGCGTATTGCAGTGATGGGTCCTGCCGGCAGGCAATTCATTTACAAAAATGAAATTCGTGAAATTCAAAAACGCTTTCAGCAGGCCCTTGCAGAGGGAAAAGACGAAGCAGAGGCTACTGTCCCGCAGGACGAGGCTATGGCCGAGTTGACAAGACGCTACGAAAGAGAACTGCTCAATCCGGAAGAAGCATTACGGCTGGGATCGGTTTCTAAACTCGTTTTCCCCGGGTTCAGTCGTAAAATGCTTGGTAACACGCTGCATTATTTATTGCGACATTACAAACCTGGGCCCATGCCCGGTCCACAACGAGAATGATTGCATCTTACCATCTTGAAAGTAGAGTGAGCATCTCACACACAAAACCCGGGCCGCGCTTTCCGATTTTTTAATGCTTGGAGTTTTGATTGAACAGGAGATTCAAAAATGACGCATCCGTCATGCAAGCATTCACATGCTCCCTACCTCTCCGGCAAAATGGCAAGCGGCCCAATGGGGTGATTTTTCCGCATAATTCTTCAATTCGGGTATCTCGGTTTTGCAAATATCCCGGACGTGTGGACAACGAGTATGAAATCGGCACCCCTTCGGAGGATGGATTGGAGAGGGGACATCGCCTTGCAGGATTATTTTCTTTTTACGCAGAGTAGGATCAGCAATCGGAATTGCTGAAACCAAAGCCTGGGTGTAAGGATGCAGCGGATTCTCGACTATGGAATGGCCTTCAATCACCTCCACGATTTGTCCTAAATACATCACGATAATACGATCCGAGATATGCTTCACCACCGACAAATCGTGAGCAATGAAAAGATAGGTCAATCCCAGGTTTTTTTGCAAGGTGATCAAAAGATTGAGGATTTGTGACTGGATGGAAACATCGAGAGCAGAGACCGGTTCATCACAAACGATTAATTCAGGGTCCAATGCGATCGCGCGGGCGATCCCGATTCGTTGACGTTGACCCCCTGAAAATTCATGGGGATATCGATCTTTCGCACTGGCAGGCAATTCCACGGTCTCCAGCAGTTGATCGATTTTCTTCTCTCGTTCCTCACGCGCGCCAACATGGTGGATTATAAACGGTTCCTCTAAAATGGTTTGCACAGTGTGACGGGCATTGAGAGATTCAAAAGGATCCTGAAAAATCATCTGCATCTTATTACGGATTCGACGCATTGCATTTTGAGGAAAGGTGGTGATGTTGGTTCCTTTGAAAAAAATTTGTCCCTCAGTCGGATCATACAAGCGCAATACAGTGCGTCCCAGTGTCGTCTTGCCGCATCCGGATTCTCCCACCAAACCAACGGTTTCCCCCTGCCTGATACCAAAAGACACTCCGTCCAAGGCATAAACGTTGGCAATCTGACGAAAAAAAACGCCACCGTAGATTGGAAAATATTTTTTAAGGTTTTTGACTTCCAGGAAATACTCCGACATACGCCACATTCGTTGTTCCCTCTCCCCCGGAGGGAGAGGGTCAGGGTGAGGGGGATTAATGAGAATCTGCAGAGATCTCCTTCTCGACCTCCTGCCAACGGAAACAACTGACCCAGTGTTTTGCATTGACCGCCTCTAAAGGGGGAACAACCGCTGAACATCGTATTCTTTGGTAAAAACAGCGGTTTTGGAAGCGACAGCCTGCCGGAAATGCGGTCAATTCGGGAACCGTCCCTTCAATCGTCTGCAGTTCTTTTTTGGGTACGGAAGACAAACTGGGAATGGAAGCCAGCAAACCTCGAGTATAAGGATGTTTGGGAAACTGGAAGAGATCGTAGACAGAAGCTTTTTCGGCAACTTTGCCTGCATACATGACGACGACCTCATCACAAGTCTCTGCAATCACCCCCAAGTCATGAGTGATGAGGATAATCGCCATTCCCGTTTCTTGTTGCAACGTCAACATCAGCTCCAGAATCTGTGCTTGAATGGTGACATCCAAAGCGGTAGTCGGCTCATCGGCAATGAGAATATCAGGTCTGCAGGCAAGCGCGATGGCAATCATCACCCGCTGGCGCATGCCTCCGGAAAGTTGATGGGGGTATTCCCGGATTCGTTGTTCGGGAGCGGGGATTCCGACTTTCTTCAGAAGTTCAACGGATTCAGAAAATACATCCTTTTTCTCCATGTCGGGTTGATGGAGCTTCAATGCTTCGCCAATTTGATTGCCAACGCGATGCAGTGGATTGAGCGCCGTCATTGGTTCTTGAAATATCATCGAAATGCGGTTTCCGCGGACATGACGCATTTCTTCCGCAGTGAGTTTGAGCAGATCCCGTCCCTCCAGAAGAACCTCGCCGGAAACCACGTAGCCAAAAGGTTTGGGCAGCAAACGCATTATTGAGAGCGAAGTCACGCTTTTTCCACACCCGGATTCCCCGACAATCCCCAAGGTCTGGCTTCTTTCGAGTTGAAAACTGACGTTTTCCACTGCATGGATCGCTCCGGCTTCGGTTTCAAAAGCAGTCACCAGGTTTTTGACTTCCAAAAGCACGTCACTACTCAAAATCGTCCCTCGTTTTCAATCCACCTTGAAGGTCGTATCGATGAGGGTTTGGGGTTCAAAAGTCTTTTCACTCTTCATGGCTTGCTCGGTTTCTTCCTTGACATCGGCATCCAGCCAAAATAACCCGGTTCCAAATGGCTCAAATAAAGCATCCGAATTCTTGGTGGCTACCACCTCGGGGAATCGCCACCAGCGCCAATGACCCGTTCTGAAATACCCTACTTTGTAACTGGGTACAAAGGAGCCTATTTGGTAGATCTTTTCTTGAATGATGTGGGCCAGTTTGACGCGCCCATCCGGTACGATGCAGTCACGATAATTCATGATCAACTCGTCCAATTCAGTATCATCGGTGTTGGTGATGTTGTTGGTTTGCGCTTTATGCGCGTTATCGGAATGGAAGCCCTGCCAATAGCGGGGACGAAAAGGCGTGCTCCAACCCATCCAGGCCACTTCATGCTTTTTTTCCAGAATCAATTTGAAGGCAGCGCTACTATCCAATTTTTGCAGGTTCATTTCGATTCCTGCTTTTTTCGCTTCTTCCTTCAAGAGCACCAGGCGTGGGGTATGGGGATCGAAGTGATAGGTTACTTTAACGGAATAGCGCATCTCCCCTTTGGTCCAGATCCCGTCCTCACCCCGTTGCCAACCGGATGCGGTCATCAACTCCTCGACCTTTGCGATATCGAAGGTACGGGCTCGGATACTTAGATTAGTATATTCTCCAAAACCGGTATTGAATCTTTGCAGCCGGCTATAATCTCCTCGCAGCAAACCATTGAGCAGTTTGTCCATGTTCATGGCATGGGCAAAGGAATGGCGGACGTTGGGATCTTTGAAAATTTCCTTGTCCTCATTCAACCAGAATCCCCCTGGTGAAATACGACTGTCCGTATAGAACCAGCGCTTTTCGATATATCCCTTGTCATAAATGTCCATATCTTTGGCCTTCTCGTGCCAGTAGGTGGGCAAGGTGAGAGCAAAATCATCGAGCCGCTGTTTCTTGAAATATTCGAAAACCGTGTTGTAGTCCCGTATCACAGAAATCACGACCTTATTGACGTTGAAACGTCCCTTGAAGTATTTGTAATCCTTGGCCCACCAGTCCTTTTTACGTTTGAAGGTCACGCTTTTCCCTTTCTTGACATCATCGATCTGGTAAGGACCGGCGTTGGGAACGACCTCCCAATTGTATTTTTGCACGAAGTCCGGCGTCAGTGTTTCATAGAAATGTTTCGGAACAGGGGCAAGATTGAGTATCAGAAACAAATCGGGATCAACTTTATTGGCCGAGATAGAAATCGTATGATCATCGTATTTGACCACCTTGTCTATTTTCTCGGTAAAATAATTGTTATACCAAGGGGCGATTATGTGTTCGGAACGCATGAATTCGAGGATAAAGAGATAATCATCGGCCGTGACGGGATGCCCGTCTGACCAACGAGCATTGGGATCCAGTTTGAAGTACATGGTTTTCTTGTCCTCGCCATAGGCCCAATGCGTTGCCAATTCAGGAAGCAGTTCCTCCGTGTTGGGATGCAGATTTATCAGAGACATTGTGTTGCCATCGAGATTACTACGAAAACTGCTGTTGGAATCGGGTCCCACCTGACGTAGTGTCAAGGGAAAAGCCAGCATGAACCTGCGGTAGGTTCCCCCTTTTTTTGCATTGGGATCGGCAAAGACGGCGGTCGTGTCATTGGTCAGCCATTCGAGATTGTCCGGCAGTTCGAGGTTCTCAGACTCGAGATCTTCTGAAGGTGTTTCAATCGCCTGGATTTCACACTGAGCCAGTGCGTCAGCCAGACGAGTGTCTGTGAGATTGTCCGACGACGTTTCAGCCGTCGAGTTCCCTGACAAAGTGAGCAGCAACAGGCTTCCCACCAGAAATTTTACAAATAATTTTAAGGTCATGATTTTCTCCATTATCAAGGTTTTGTTATTCAAAGGTTGTGTGCATTTTCGGGTCAAATCCTTCCCGTACCGCTTCGCCGATGAAGGTGATACTCACCAATACCATCACCAGGGCGGTCACAATGGAACTGATGATCCAAAGCGCCTGCAGATTCGTCGTCCCCTGCTGGAGCAATTCCCCCCAACTCGGAGTCGGTGGTTGCAGGCCGAATCCCAGATAGTCCAGCGCCGTCAGACCTGAAATGCCGGCTGCCACCGAAAAGGGAACAAAAGTCACGATCAAGGAAATCGCGTTGGGAAGTATATGATGAAAGATTATTCTTGCATTGGAAGCCCCCAGCGCTCTGGCGGCCATCACATAGTCCCTGGCTTTTTCTTTATATGTTGCGGTGCGCATGTACCAGGTCAATCCCATCCAACCAAAGATAACGGAAATGACCACCAACATTAACAGGTTGGGCTCCACAATGGAAGCGATTATCATGATGATGTAAAGAAAAGGAATGGCGGACCAGACTTCGATCAAGCGTTGAAAGAACAAATCGAACTTGCCTCCCCAGTAGCCCATCAAACATCCCAAGGCGATTCCAATGACAAAAGTCATGAAAAGCAGAGAGAGAGCATAAGCGATACAGACGCGAAATCCATAGACCAATCGCGCAACCATGTCCCGACCGATGGCGTCCGTCCCCAGATAATGTCCGGATTTCAGGGAAGGAGGAAAAGGAGGAAATTCAGTCTCCGGCAAATCGATTTCATAGGCATTGTAAGGCACGAGCGGCATGATCACGAAATTCGCTCCTCCTTCTTGCTGAAATTTTTTCTGCAATTGTTTGTAATTGGTTTCGTAGGCATACTCCAATCCAAAGACTTTTCCAGGAATAATCGAACCGTATATTGGGAAATAAAATGATTCTTCATAATATACCAGCAAGGCCCTGTTGTTGATCCACAATTCGGCAAAGATTGCCAGCAGCAACATGAATCCGAATAGAATCAATGAGAAAAAACCTCGCTTGATCGAACGAAATCGTTTTATTTTTTTCAATGTAAGCGGATTGATACGCATCATTTCTTTCATTGTTCCCTCTCCCCTGGAGGGAGAGGGTCAGGGTGAGGGGGATCAATCAAATGTGACACGGGGGTCGACCAAGGCCACGCATACATCGGACAAAATATTACCCAGCAGCCCCAAAACGGATGAAATAACCAGGACTCCCAGCACGATGGGATAATCCCGTTCCACCAACGATTCAAATCCAAGCAGCCCCAGACCATCGATATTGAACACTTTTTCAATCAGGAAAGAACCGGCCAGGAATAAAGTGATGTTGTTACCAAAATGAGTCGCCAAAGGGATGAGACTATTACGCAATGCATGTTTGAACACCGCGCCTCTGAAAGAGAGTCCCTTGGCAATGGCCGTTCTGACGTAATCGGAAGCAAGGTGATCCATCAAAGTGTTTTTCATTAAAAACGTCATGGTGGCAAAGCCTCCCAACATATAGGCAATCAAAGGCAAAACGGAATGAAAAACCACATCCCACGCTTTTCCAGGAAGGGATAAGTCGTCGAAATCCTCACTGACGAAATCGCCTAAGGGGAACCAATCCCATTGAGCTGCCGGCCAGACAAAAAGGACAATGGCCACTATGAAGCCGGGCAGAGCATATCCGGTCAGAATGAAAATAGATGAAGTGCTGTCTATCAAAGTTTTATGTTTGATGGCTTTCAGTACGCCAAGCGGGATACATACCAGGTAGGTCAAGACCGTAGTGACAACTCCGTAATAAATAGAAATCGGCAACTTCTCTTTGATGATTTCCCAGACGGGATCGTAGTAGCGCGTGGAGTTGCCCAAATCGAAGGTGACGACCTTGCCCAACCATTCGATATAACTGATAAAAACCGGTTTATCAAACCCGTAAAACTTTTTGAGCATTTCAATCTGTTCGGGAGAGAGGGGCGCGTCATTCTCCAGCGATTGTGATGTGGATCTTTCTCCCGCATTCATTTGCTGGGCTTGGGCAATGATCCTTTCAATAGGTCCTCCCGGAACAAAGCGGGTGATTGTAAAAACAACCAGGGTGATTCCGATGAAAGTAGGTCCCACCAAAAGGAGCCGGCGGATAAAATAACTGGTCACGGCACTGCTCTTTCCAAATTATGCCATCAATTCCCAAAATTTGATGGCCTGCTTGTTAACAATTTTGCCATCCCTCAATCCTATACATTCCACAGTATGCCAGCGGACCTGTTCGATCATCACGTCACCGTCCAGGAAAGTAATGCTTATGGGCCGTTTTTCCACAATGGCCTGACTGAGTAGAATCGCGTCGTGAGGTGTTGGCTTGCGGGATTTTTCTGTTCTTTCCATTGCTTTATATCCTGTAAAACTTCAAAGGAGTCCCCACATGCGGCAATTATTTCTCAATAGTCAACGGAGTCGAGAACAATCGATGTTGGCGGGGTGCGCAAATATAGTTGTCACACATCTGAAAATGGAGAACTCCCTCAAAAACAAAGGATCCTGCTTCGGCCTGAGCTGAGATCTTGAATTGCTGTTGAAAGACAAACTCCTCCTTGTGAACCGGCAACTGTAAATTCAATACTTGATCATCCAGGATTTCAGGGGGGGTTTCTTGCAAAGGACCGATGATTTCATGTTGCAAACGGGGATAGGTGACGGTGGTTGGTTGCGGTCCCTCTTCAGAATTCCGGTGAATCGAATAAATGTGCCATGCCGGTTCCAAAAAACCTCGAATGATCAAAGTCACGGCAGTTCCCGGAGAGACGTGATAATTGTCGAATTCAGCATAAATTTTGAGGGGCGACGTCCCCGGATATGGTTTTTTCCATGCTTGCTGGGCAAATCCGGCAGAGAATGAATTCATAAGCCCTATCCCTGTCAGGATGAGGAGCAGGAGGATGCCCCTCATTGGCAAAAGGGAGCCAGGGTGGATTTTCAAAAGGCATTTTTTTGCAATGCGACAATCGTCATACAACATTGTTCGACGCTAGCTCTCGGGTAAATCGGACCGGAAGAAAGGATTGAGAATTTCAATGCTGGCAGCATCCCGCAATCGCTGCATGTCCTTGTCGACAAAAACTTGTCTCATTTGTCCGATCAGTCTTTGGCGAATCACCTGTTTTTCAACATCGATGTTTTCATCCTCCGGTAATTGGCGATCTTTGAGGGCAAAGAGATAAAACTTTTCCTGAAACCGGCTGCCTCCCACTTTCCCGGACTCATTCAACGCCAGCACGTTTTTTTTGAATTCCGGATCATAGCCCACCCCTGCAATCATATCGCTCACTGCAGTCAACGTTGTTTCTTCGACGGAGAGACCATAGGACGCTGCAATGGTTTCCAGGGATTTGCCTTCTGTCAAGGTTGCGGATTCGTTTTGAGCAATTTCAGACGCCAGGTCAACCGCTTTTTGCTCTTTGACCAGCCGGGTTAGTTCCGCTTCGACTTCCTCAAACGGTTTGGTCGAAGGTTCTTGCGCGTCGAGCAACTTATAAAACACGTATCCCTGGATTGGATTGCGTTGCCAGCGTCCAAAATCTCCTGCCTGCAAAGACTGCAACTGCTCCGCCAAGGCTTCAACCGAACCCAGTTTTTCAAGACTGTCTTCCCGGTCAAAAAAATCGGTTTGGGCAGAGGAAGTTCCCAAACTTTCAGCAATAGCGGCCAAGTCCTTTTCTTCTGCCATTCTGTTTTCCAGTTTGTTGAATTCCAAATTCAGCTTTTTCTCAGCTCGCGATTCTTTCAAGAGATCTTCGATTTCGGCGCGTACTTCCTCCAGCGGCTGAATTTGTTCCTCTTTCTTTTCGTCAACACGGATGATGTGAAAGCCAAATGGCGTTTCCACGACGGCGCTCAACTCTCCCGGTGCCAAATCAAAGGCGGCCTCCTCAAAACCCGCTACCATCTCTCCCGGCCGAAACCAGCCCAAATCCCCGCCCTGCTCCTTGGAAAAGTCCTCCGAATACTGCAGTGCCAGCTCCTCAAAATCAGCGCCTTGCTGAAGTTGTTGCAAGATTTCTCCGGCTTGTTTTCGTTTTTCGGCTTTCTCTTCGGCTGACGTTTCCATGTTGGCATTGATCAAGATGTGCCTTGCTTTGACTTCAACAGGCGTCGTGTATTCTTCTTTGTTTCTTTCATAATAACGGACAATTTCCCGTTCTTTGACAACGGCGGTTTCTTTGAATTGATCAAGGGTGAGGAGGAAATATTCAATTTTGAAGCGCTTGGGTTGCTCAAATTCGCTGGGATTTTCCTGAAAGTATTTCTGCAATTCTTCGTCTTCAATTTCGACTTGTTCGGTAAAAAGATGGGGATTGAAATAGAGGAATTCAACCGTAAATTCTTCATTTTCATGATGATAAATGCGATCCACTTCGGCATCGCTGACTACGATGCCTGATGAAAGCGTATTCTGGTATTTCCCAGCAAGCAGATCCACTCGCAATTCCTCTTCATACTCTTCCACCAACATCCGGTTTTGCCGCAAAATCTGCTCGTATGTATTGTAATCAAAATGACCATCGATCTGAAAATATGGTTGACTTTTGATGAAATCCCGCAATTCAAAATCGGTGAGCCACATGCCTTGTTTTTCGGCCTCTCCTGCCAGTAAATAGCGATTGATCAGCTGCTGCAGGACTTGCTGTCTCAAATTTAATTGTTCTGCCAGTTGGTCTGCATTCGTTCCATAGCGGGCTCTGAGGTTATCAAATTGCTGGGTATAAAAACGTTGGTATTCCTGCATTAACAACTCTCTTGAATTGACCAGGGCGATTACTTCTTTACGACTGCCAAAAAATGAACCGACTCCAAAAGAAATCACGAAGGTGATTGCAATGAATCCAAGCAGGATTTTGAAGAAAATACTTTGGGACTGTTCTCGTAATTGTTGTATCATGCTGCACTCTTTAAGAAAGAGAACGAAAACTTTGGTTAAATACCCATAAAAAATATATTTAAAACCAAAATCAAGATCTCTTTAAAAATTCATTCCATTGAAAAAAGTTGGATAAACTTCAATTTTATACAAAATTAAGCCGATTCACACAAGCTTTTTAAGACAATGGGATGGAATTAAAAATTCAACAATCCTGCCGGAGTTGTTTCTTAAATGGAAAAAAAGAAACCGTCGCCAACCTTGCTGCCGCAAAAAATCAGCAACGTCAAGAAGCAAAACAAGGTTTTTCCCTGCTGGAGTTGTTGATTGGCATAGCCATCTTGGGGATTGTGTACGTTGCCGTTTTTGTATCGGTGGAAGGGTTATTGGAACGCTGGTATCTCAGGATGGGTGCCAACCAAGTAATGCAGACTTTAAAACACGCCCAGTTTTTAGCATTGACCCTGAGACACTCTCATGGCATAGAGGGCGCGGGAAGCGAGTTGTGGATTATCCGCCCCGACAAGCTGCAACTTTCGGAGGAGTCATGGGAATCTCTGCCTGCGGATTTGACACTGACGGCAAACCGTTGGCCATCTTTCAGCCCTTATGGATTTGCCAGGGGAGGAACTATCGTTGTGGAATCCGAACATTATTTCCTGCAAGTTAAAGTAGGCCCCATAGGAGGTATTCGCTATACGGAAATTCAAAGCAAGCCATGAAGGATTCACGCTGTTGGAGGTGATGATTGCAGGTACGATCTTGATCGTATTCATTTTGCTTGGCAGTCGAGTCATTGATCAAGGCTCCCGGGAAATGCAAAAACGACAAGAGTTCGTCAGCATCGCCAATCAATTGGATGCTTGGACAGCGGAGGTGCAGCAGAGTGATTTTTTGTCTGCAACATTGAGTCCGGGGTGGCATCAAAAAGAAATTGTCACGCCACGGGGACTCGTCTATACCTTGCAATGGCAAGTTCAGGAATTGAATCCCGTATGGAAAGGCATCGTTTTTCAACTTCAGCATCCTCCTGACAACACGGTCCTTTATGAATGGAAATCCGCTCTGCTGCGGCAATAAAAAATCTGTAATCAGTAAAGAAATCCATTTTATTGAAAGCCCTGCTGCAGGATTCACTCTGCTTGAAGTTCTGATCGTGTTGGCAGTGTGCGCCATTTTAGCATGGACGTTTCAAACACCAGTCACCCAATTTCATAAACTTGCCTTTACTCAGCAAGTCGCTGCAGACTTGGCCATGAATATGCAACGATTTCAACTGATACTGAAGGCTGAACTGATTCAGGCGGGATTCGGAATTCCCCCTTCGGAAAATGAGAGAGGGATTGACATCCAGGAGCAGATGTTGGCTTTGAAAGCGGATTTCAATCAAGATGGGGATTTCCAGGATTCCCGTGAAAGCATTTCTTATCGCTATGATGCCAAACGCGGAATTTTATTGAGAAAATCAGGGAAAGGCGCTTACCAGCGGTTTATAGAGGGACTTGCCTATATGAGATTCGAAGCCTGGCAACCCTCCCCCGCTGCCTCGTTGACCTGCGTCAAAATCTACTTTCAGGTTTTGCAACAAACGACCGTGGATGAGATGATACTTTGCCCTTTGAACCTCTGATACCCGTGATCGATGCAAATACGTCCACGCCAAAAAACCGGGGAAACTTTCAAAGTCCTCTTGCCTGTTTTTTCAAAATAGCATTTTTCGATTGGAAGCAATCGAAGGCCAGTTCTTTATTTACTCATGTTAACGTGTAAAAAACTATCTAACCTACTGAAACTATATGGTTTGTTATTTTTCTTCATCCTCCGGGGTGAAAATAATTTACATGAAGGTTACGTGTATATTTTTTGCATTCAGCGGTTTCCATGAATACGCTTCACCACAAGTGTGTCATTCCTGGCGAAGACCAGGAATCCAGGAGTCGCCATCATGAAAACCTACAACGTTTATATCTTATCAAGTAAAAGAAATGGCACTTTATATATTGGAGTGACCAATGATCTTCTTAGAAGAGTTTATGAACATAAAAACAATCTCATAGAAGGATTTACCAGCAAATACCAAGTACATCAATTGGTATACTATGAGACCACTTCAGAGGTAACAGCTGCTCTCCGGAGAGAAAAACAACGTAAGAAATGGAAACGAGCTTGGAAAATCGAACTCATTGAGAAAAATTATCATCGAGGGATGGATTTATATGAAACGTTTTAGTCACCCTGGATCGCTAGCAAAGTGGATTCCTGGTCTTCGCCAGGAATGACAACTCGATGAGACGCATAACTGCAAAAATCGTTCATGTAACATCAGTTATTTAGACAGAGGATGTCCGCAATCCATCACTCGCTGGTCCCTCAGTTTAAAGGATTGAGCTTTTGTCCTTGGAAAATATAGGGATCTTTGTGGGTCCACTCCTCGATAAAAATGAAGACCACCACCGTCAGAATCAGGAGCATTACTCCGACAGCAGATGCGAATGAAAAGCGATAGCCTGCCATCGCTCTGTAAATTTCCAAAGGCAGAGTTTGCAGGGTGTCGTCGGCGACCATCAGAGTCGAATTGAGCTCTCCCAGAGATAATGCAAAAGAGAAGAAAAATCCGGTGACCAACACCCGTTTCAACCAGGGAATCAAAATCTTCAGATAAAAATAAACGGGCGTCTTTCCCAAGGTTTGAGAAACCATCAACCACTTGGGGGGAATGGAGTCCAGTGCCGGCAATACAACCCGGATCCAATAGGGAAACGTCAAAATGGCGTGAATTAAAATTAAAATCAAACTCAAAGGGATATAGTCAATTAAAAAATCCTGGAAGAATACGAACCAAACCACTCCTAAAATAACAGTGGAAACGCCTATCGGAAAAAGCGCCAACAACTCCCATAATTTTCGAGGAACTCCTCTTTTCAGATGAATGATGGAAGCCATCCCCAATCCCAATATTGAAGAGAGACATGCGCTAGACAGCCCGATTTTCAAGGAATTCCAAAGGGCTGACAGAAAAGTGTTTTGCGGATTCAATTCGAACAATTGCCGGTACCATTTAATGCTGAAATTCCACTGGTTATTCTCAAATGCGCGAAAAGAATCTACGACAATAGATATCAAAGGACCAAAAGCAAAGCTGATGATGAATACCAGCCAAAGGCAAGAAAAAATCGCTGCTTGCGCACCGGAGCGGCATTCCCGCAACAAGTCTTTTTTAGTATTGATTCCTTGTCCTACGGGATATTCGATTTCCCGGAACAAAAAAAACAAAAAAAACAGACTCATCAGAAGTTGGAGAAATGCCAAAGAAGTGGCACCTTTGAAATCCAAATGGAGGCGGGCGAGTTGGTAGATCAATACTTCAATATTCGTGTAGCGGACTCCCCCGCCCAATATTAAAATGATGGCAAAACTGTTCAAACAAAGAAGAAAGATCAACACAAACGAGGAAATGAGCGAGGGAATCATCAAAGGAAGATGGACTTTGAAAAAGATTTTAATGCGATTCGCTCCCAAAGATCGCGCTACCATACTGTATTGGGGGGAGAGCCGTTCCCAGTGGTCGCCAAGGGTTTTCATGGCGATGGGGAAATTGTAAAATACATGGGCAATCAAAATCCCCTGCAACGAGTAGAGGAATTGAAACGGTGGTTCCTCGATCCCCAATAGCCACTGTACAAATTGATTGACAAACCCGTTGTTGCCAAAAAAGAGCACCATCCCCAAAACCACGAGGATGGAGGGCAAAATGAAAGGAAGGTAGAAAAGTATGCGAAATATCCTTTTTCCCGGAAAATCATAACGGCTCAAGATCCAGGCTCCCGGAATGCCAAGAAGCACTGCAAAGATTGCGCTAAAAAAGGCTTGGTAGAAGGAAAACCAGATCACTTGGAGATTCCAGCTGTCACTTAAAAACTCGAGCAGGTAATCTCGATCCAGTAAATATTCCCCGGGCTCGAATGGGTTTTTTCCGAAGAAAAAACTGAGCAAGGGGAGATAAAAACCTGAAAAAAGAAATATAAAAACCACTCCCTGCAACAAGGTCAGTTGCCAAGTCCCCTTTCCCATGTTTTTAACCAAATTTTATTTTTTTCGAGGATTTGGGAAGCATCCAGTTTAGGGGCCGATTCGGGGTGAATGGCAATCCTGAACGACGCGGGCAGGGACTCGTATTGAACCACCGGGAACATCCAATTCGTCAAAGGAATGACATCCTGAAAATCAGAGGAAAGCATGAAATCGATAAAATGTCTGGCACGATCCATGTTTACAGAACCCTTTACGATGCCGGCACCTTCGATTTGCAGATAATGACCTTCACTGAATACTGCAGCTCGATAGCGTTCAGTGTTTTCATATTCCAGATGGTATGCGGGACTGGTGGCATAGCTCAACACAATCGGGGTTTCGCCCTTGGTGAACATCCCATAAGCAGCCGACCATCCGGAGGTGATGGCCAACAGATTGGGTTGCAATTTTTCCCAATAATTCATAAAGCCGTCTTCCCCGTAAACTGAAATGGTCCAATGCAGAAAGGAAAGCCCCGGTGAAGAAGTTCTTGGATCTTCAATGACGATTTTTTGTTGATACTCATCTTTCAACAGGTCTTCCAAACTTTGAGGAGGATTGGAAATTTTCTCGGAATCATAAACGAAGGCGATATACCCATAATCAAAGGGAGTGATCCGGAATTCACTGTCCAAGAGATGGGCGTCGGACACATTCTCCAATAAAGGAGATCGATAAGGGACAAAAATATCCGCTGACAATGCTTTTGCCAGCTGACTGTCATTGAGACCCAGGAATATATCGGCTTTGGGATTCTTTTTTTCCAAGATGACACGGTTCAGCATCAAACCCGAATCACCCAGGGCAACGATCTTGAGCTCGCATTGGCAACTTTCCTCGAATCGCTTAAAAACCGTCGGTCCGGGACCCCATTTACTGTTGAAGGATTCATAAGTATAGATGGTGAGATCGGCCGCAAAAAGCGGAAAAAGAGCGGCGATAGACAACGCCAACAAGGCAATGATTGATTTTTTATACATGAGACTACTCCGAATTGATTGGATCAGGAAAATATTCGGAGGGGGAGAAACGACGTGGAAGAAACGACTTGGGATTGATTCGAGATCGAATGTACCTTCGCATTTCCTACGCTGGTATTACCCAGTTCAGGTTCCAAGGGTTTTTCTCAGAAAAAGTCCAGTGGCTTTTCCACCCCCAACGAACAACTATATCAAAGAGAAAAAAGATTAGAATCGGCGACAGGGGAGTGCCGTTCCTTTCCTTATATTTTCACAAAAGAACGATGATGTTCCCTGGCGAATTGCATTGAACCGCAACCTCCAGAATTGTGAATTACCTATCTGAATACTAAAAATTTGAAAATTTGTCAACTTTTTTCTCGAAAACTTTTCTACGAGGTTTACCGGATAAAAGCCAGTTTTGTTAAAACACGCGCTTGGCTGAGGTAACTTTGAACATGGCAATACGAATCGCGTCGCACGCGTCGTCTTTCGCTCACCAAGCCGAGCAGACCAGCGGAATGCGGCAGTTACTTCGAACTAACGTTGGTTTAATCAAGCGACTCGAGGCTGTAATAGACGATCTCTTTAAAGGTTTTGAAGCTCTTGAGACAGAAAATAAACGTATTGAAGCGCTCGAAGCGCAAAATAAGCAACTTCGGGATCAGTTGGCTCTCAACAGCCAAAACTCGAGTAAGCCGCCATCCACCGATTTTGGCTCATGCCCAAGTGGGACAGACCCAAGATTTTTTATAGCTGACCTCCATTGTTGCGCAATCCTCCTGATCAGGCTGCTCAAGGAGAAGTCCCTGGTGATGGCCTGCGGGATGATCGTCTTGCTCTTGATTTTTGTAGCGATCTTTGCCGATACGCTGGCGCCTTATCCCTTTTATGAAATGCACCTGAGAGACCGTTCTGCGTCAACTTCCCCGAGAGACTTCATAAGCGCTTCAATTCCTTTCTCTAATAGCTCTTCTTCTTTCACCATATGGATTTGCTTCGTTTTCACTTTGCAAGATGTAAGACCAAACAAGTTGAAATCCGCCCTCTTTAATCTCATTCTGAATCTTCAGTTTTGCTTCCGATTCCAATTTGATCCGCAACTGTAATTGGTCATCAAAAGGGCGATTGAAACAACAATTATCCAAGTAAATCTTCATACTTTATAATCAATGATTTTGAGTGAGTGAATCTTAGCTTTGTATAGCCGAACGCCAAGATAAGAGGCGCCCCAAAAACGATCTGGGGACGATATAAGAATAACTTCACTCAAATTGTCGAAGGGGCGCTATATGGGGTGTCGATCTTCATCGACTGGTTCGCTCCGTTATCGGCAATTCGATAAGCTTCAAAGTCATGTTAATACTTTCAGAAGTTCGTTTACCACTTAGCATTCGTATAATTATCTAAAATATTCTGATCTTTAGTGACCAGGATGTTATTGTTTAGAGTGGCATTGGCAGTAATAATGCGGTCAAATGGATCACGAGTCCAAGTGATTTCTAAAGATTGAGCAATAATGGTATTAAAGTTTTTATCGCACACCTTGAGACCAATTCGATTGGATAGGTCAGAGACAATGGTATTGGATTCATCGGTTATGCGTTGGATTTCGTATAAATATTGTAATTCTAATCGGACAATTGTCGAAATATAGATTTCATTTTCATTAATCAATTCTTTGGTCTGCTGACTGAATTTTTCAGAGAGCCCTACGTACAGCCATACGACCACATGAGTATCAAGGTAGATCAAGATTCACCTCCTCTTCCCAACTAATCTCTGAAAGATCATCCGGATTCCCCTGAATGACATGGGGTCTTGAAACTAAGTTTTGGAGTTTATTCATTTTTCCGATGGGCACAATTCTCAACTTCTTTCCTCCTTTATTGACTTCAAGGGGAATGCCTGTGCTGAGTACTTCATCCAGTAGATTATAAATATTGCTTCGGAGTTCTGTGGGTGTGACCGTTTTCATCGTGCTTCCTCTCTCAGAGCGTACATACCATTTGATTAGTACGTACATATTAGAATCAAATTTGATGAGAGTCAAGGGAAGATTGAATAATGATAGCAGTGAGGGGGCATATTTTTAATGAAATCGAACTTTTTTTGCTCAAAATGAAAAAAAAATGGAATAAAATTTGACTTCTTCTTCTTCTTCTTCTGCAAAAATGTTTCCTAAGGATTGTTTGAGGAGGCGATCAAATGAAAAAAATCAGCCTCCTGAGCAATCTTGTTTCCATCCCATCTCAATGACTCGTGAGTGGAAAGTTCTTGAGTGTCATCCGAGAAGGCTTCACGCTCGAGTTCGTGAAGAAGGTGGGGAATGATTAATCTGTAATATATGGAGTAAAATTATGAAAGCGAATAAATTGTTTTCGTTATGCCTCACCCTTTTGGTGGGGTTGAGCCCGGCAGGCTTCTGGTCTGCTGCAAAACTGCAATCCTGGTTGCTCACCCTCACCCTGATGGTGGCCACCCTCTGGGTCGGTTCGGCCGTGGCGGCTGAGAAAGAGATGGTGATGGATCCCAGCACCGGTGAAATGGTGGAGGCCCCAAGATATGGGGGGACATTCACCCAAGTCACCATGTGCGAGCCTAACCGTAATGTCGACGCCTGGTACGGCTGGTCGCCGAGCGGCTTCCACGGCCCTTCTGAGAATCTGGGCATGGGGAACTGGGCAATAGATAGGGATGAACTTAGCTATGAAACTTGGTATGTACCTGTATCTGTCTTTGTAGGGCGGCTAGCTGAAAGCTGGGAAAAGCCCGACGACACAACGATCGTCTTCAAAATCCGCAAGGGCGTTTACTGGCATAATAAGGTGCCGATGAACGGTCGGGAGCTAACTGCCTATGATATAGAATGGAACTATCACCGCTATTTGGGTATGGGCGACTTCACCGAAGACGGACCTAGCCCAGGAGTAGCTGCGCTCGTGGCTTTACTCGAATCGATAACGGCTACCGACAAATGGACGGTTGTTTTCAAGCTGAAGGAGCCAGACTTGGGTGCGCTGGGGACTATCCTCAGATCAACGAGTGTTTGGATATACTCTCCGGAGGTCTTTGAGCAATACGGCGACCTTAAGGACTGGAGGAATCTGGTCGGCACCGGGCCCTTTGAGCTGACTGACTGGGTGGAGGGCAGCTCTATCACCTATGTTAAGAATCCTGACTACTGGGGCTATGACGAAAAGTACCCGAAGAACCGCTTGCCTTATGTTGATGCGTTTAGGTTACTGGTTATTAAAGAAAGGGAAACAGTTACGGCGGCAATGCGCTCGGGTAAGATTGATTTGGTAGGTAGAGGCGGCTGTTCTGAAATGGCGGATGCCTCAGCATTAGAGAGCCTCCTGCGGACCAACCCCGAAATCCAGGTTTCGAGGATTCTTAATTATAACAATCTCTCTATTGCTCCCGACGTACAGAAGCCGCCCTTTAATGACATTAGGGTGCGCATAGCAATGCAGAAGGCACTGGACCTTGAAACAATTAACCGGACCTGGGGTAAGGGTTGGGGAACTACGCAACCTGCGGGGATGGTAGGGCATCGTTGTCTAAAAGGCTATAACTACCCATATGAAGAGTGGCCCGAAGAGATCAAGGAACGCTATCACTATGACCCGGCAGGGGCCGAGAAGCTCCTTGATGAGGCTGGGTATCCGCGCGGCGCCGACGGTATTAGATTCAAGACCACCTGGGAATACTACTTCGCTTCACCTTTAAGCTATGCAGAAATACTCGTGGAGTACTTTCGTGCCATTGGGGTTGAGGTAGAGATTTTTATACAGGACCGAGCTCGTCATGTCTCCAGTTTAAAGGAACATACTTATGAAGGTATGGCGAATGCGGTTGCGGACTGGTGTAATGATCCTGTGACTCTGATGAGCTCGTTCCACTCGGACAAAACGAAGTTCCCTGTTTGGAACCGCCCCGGGGTCCAGGACCCGGTTTATGACGCCATGCTTGAAGCCGCCGCAGCCGCTACCACCATTGAGGAGCAGCAGCGGCTGGTTAAAGAGGCCGATAAGTACTATGTAGAGAAGCACTGGCAAATATGGGGGGTTAAAGCACCACAGTTTAGCTTGCTCCAGCCGTGGGTCAAAGGTCATAACGATGAAATCGTTATTGGAACCCACGCGGACTATGCTGTCCTCTCCGCCCGTATCTGGATTGACCAGGAGCTGAAGGAAGCAATGGGTTATTAGTGGTTTCACCCCTTGTGGCTGAGCTCAGGGAAAAAGGGGGTCGGGGGGTCCTTGGCGCGGAGGCTCAAGCTTCCCAGCTCCCTTACTCATTCAATAATGAGAGGGGGCCTTTCTTACTGTCATTGCGAGGCTTGTCCTGAACCGAAGCTCTGACTGCAGCGAAGAGGCAGTGAAGGAACTTGACGAAGCCCCGATAGAATCGGGGAGAGGGCCCTAATGAAATCGGGGCTCGCAATGACGGCGGAAATCGCAATGAGGTGTGTCACATGAGAGCCTATATCATCAGGCGGTTATTGCTGATAATCCCCACCCTGTTTATACTGACCATCCTGGTCTTTCTCTCGGTCCGCTTCATCCCCGGCGATGCAATAGACACAATGGTGGCTGAGATGGAAGCATGGAATGCCTCGGGTGCCGATATAGACCGCGAAGCTCTTGAGCGTATGCTGGGATTAGACGTGCCTGTCTACGTGCAGTATGGACGCTGGATAGGAGTGTTGCCCACCCCTGACTGGGTTACCGGTGAGACCGACTTCAACGGCCTCCTCCAGGGCACATTTGGCCAATCACTGTTTGGCGGGTCGGTGGAGGAGAGGATATTAGGTAGACTGCCAGTAACCATTGAGCTTGGCGTCATGGCAATCGTAATCGGGCTAGTTATAGCGCTGCCCGTCGGCATCTACTCGGCGATTCGCCAGGATACGGCCGCCGACTACGTGGGGCGCTCGGTCGCCATCATCGGCCTGGCAACGCCTAACTTCTGGCTGGGAATTATGGTCATGCTCTACCCCGTCATCTGGTGGGGCTGGGCGCCATCGATGGAGATGATTCCTTTTACCGAAGATCCGCTAGGGAATCTCGGGATGTTCATCGTTCCCAGCCTGATTCTGGGGACGGCCCTGTCTGCCGCCACCATGCGGATGACGCGCACCATGACACTCGAGGTGCTCAGGCAGGACTATATCCGCACCGCCTGGGCCAAGGGGCTCAAGGAGCGGGTCGTCGTGGTGAGACACGCCCTCAAGAATGCCTTCATCCCGGTCGTGACCCTGATCGGCCTGCAGTTGCCTCTCCTGGTCGGGGGCGCGGTGATCATGGAGAACATCTTCAACCTGCCGGGGATCGGTCGTCTCTTGCTGCTGGCACTCCAGGACCGAGACTACCCGGTGGTCTCCGGAGTCAACCTGTTTTTCGCCGCCGGGGTGATGGTCATCAATCTCCTCATCGACCTGATTTATCCTTACTTAGACCCCAGGGTTCGGTATGAATAGTCGTTATGCTACTGGTAAATATGGGTTTGAGATTCGTATGTAAGAAGAAATCCCGGAGGGACGAAAGGAAGCTGGGAACAAAAGACAGTCTCCTTCAAAGTCCCGGAGGGACGACACAACAATGAGGTTTCATGTCCATTCCTACGTCAGCAATCATCTTCATTGTGTCTTTAGCACAAAAATCCGAATTGAGAGGATGACTCCTGAAATCAAAAAGCACCTTTTTCCTTATGGGAGTAACTCGAAAGATCGAAGAAGTGTCGTCCCTCCGGGACTAGCTGAGGAGGGGGGCCTTTCCCAGCGATGAATTGCTGGGCTATTCCCTTTCGTCCCTCCGGGACTAGCTGAGGAGGAGGAGGGGGCCTTTCCCAGCGATGAATCGCTGGGCTATTCCCTTTCGTCCCTCCGGGACTGTATTATAGAAAAATCGGGATCATGAACAACACCCAAGAAACACCATCCCTCATCCCTGAACCCAAGCGACGGAGCCGTTTTGCGGATTTCCTGATCCGGCTGCTCAAGGAGAAGCCCCTGGGGACGGCCTGCGGGATGATCGTCTTGCTCTTGATTTTTGTGGCGATCTTTGCCGATGCGCTGGCGCCTTATCCTTTTTATGAAATACACCTGAGAGACCAGTTTCAGGGTCCCTCCGCCCAGTATCTCCTGGGGACCGACCATATCGGGCGCGACTTGTTGAGCCGCCTGATCTATGGGGCGCGTCTTTCCTTGATTGTCGGGCTGGCCGCCACCACGCTCAATGTGCTCGTCGCGGTCCTCATCGGCGGCACTTCCGGATTCATTGGCGGGAAATTCGACCTGGTGGTGCAGCGCTTTGTCGATGCCTGGATGTGTTTTCCGGGACTGCTGCTCTTGTTAACCATCATGTCCATCGTGGGGACGGGTTTATTCCAGATCATCGTGGTGCTGGGGATCACCGGAGGGATTAGTGGCTCCCGAGTCCCCCGAGGCGCCGTGATCAGCATTAAAGAGAATGACTACTTTCTGGCCGCCCAAGCCGTGGGCAGCCCCACCCTCAAAACCCTGATGCGGCATGTCCTGCCCAATATCGTGGCTCCCCTGATCATCATCTTCTCGGTCAACATCGGAGGCAACATCCTCTCTGCGGCCGCTCTGAGCTTCCTCGGATACGGTCTGCCTCCCGCGTTTCCCGACTGGGGCGCGATGCTCAGCGGAGAAGGGCGTAGATACATGGAGATGGCGCCTCGGCTGGCGCTCTGGCCGGGGCTTTGCCTGACGATTGTCGTTTATAGTCTCAACATGTTCGGCGATGCCATGCGGGATCTGCTCGATCCCCGGCTGCGAGGCGGTGAAGGCCGTTACGGCACCGCGAAGGTGAAACGTAAAAGAGGCCTCCTGGCCCGACTGATCAACCCTTTCAAATGGTAAACGGACAAAAGGAGCCCGTCTCTTTTTCCTTCTTGAGAATCGCTGTTTTTTCTTCTTCCTCGAGTTTGGACCATTGGAAAGAATCAGGCCCGAGAGAATCTATTCCTTTTTTAGACCTGGATTATTCATAGCGCTAACGTCGGCATCACCCGCCACCCAGAGCGAGGAACGAGCGGCGCCCTCAAGCAATCCGTTCAAATGACTTGTTCTGCTTGATTTTGGTCATGATTTCTCAGCAATATTGCCATATTTTGAAAGTTCCTTGATATGACTAAACTGCTTTACCTTACTAATATGCTTTATATCATTTGTGATAAATACGGCATTATTTAATAATTGCCAAAGCATGGTATAAAGAATCAGTCAATTCCGGATAGCCACTTTTAGGATTTCCTGTCCTCGCAATTTCAATGGCTTTCATTCGTACTCCAGTATTGGGAACAATAATCTTCAAGGCTCCTTGTTTTGAGAGTTTTTCTATATATTCTGGTGTTTCACTTCTTTAAGATTGTCTAAATTACTGCAAAGAACCTCTGTGATTTCATCCAATAATAAGCTTGGAACAAGAACTTGTATCTTTTTTAATATGGCATCTTGTAGGATTTTTTTAGCATGATCCTTCAAGGCTCTGCCATAGATGTATTCTAAAAAAATGTTCGCATCCAAAACGTAACGATCATTTTCCATAGTCCACATTTGCTTGAATTCTCTTCTGTTTACGAATTTTTCTTAAAATCGTAGTTGGATCTTGAGCTGTTGGGATCGTAGGCAAACTGTGAAGTTCCTCAAGAAGTTCTTTCTGTTCAGAAGATAAGTGAGAAGCGGCCTCTTTAAATGGGATGATCTGAGCGAGAGGCTTCCCTTTCCTTTCTATTGTTATAATTTCTCCTTTATAAAAGACTTCATCTAATAGGGTACCCAGTTGTCTGCGTGCTGTTGTCACATCAATTACTCTTTCCATAGTGCTCTCCTGTATAACCATATTAATTATATGAGTCATTATAGTTCATGGTTAAAATATGTCAACCCTTCTTGTAGAGCTTTTTCTCCGGATTGAATTGATTTTTTATATTTTGAGGAAGAAAGTGTGATTCATAAAGCAGCATGAAGCTGAGGTGCGCTGTTAAGCGTCACCTCCAATGCCTTGTGTGTGCCCGGCATGGGCATGAACTCATGGGGTGTGAGTCCCCTGTACATTATCCGAAAAGTATACTAGTCAGATTATGATTACAACTTTAAAAAGTACTAGTGTATTGCTCGGTTAATACATTGTAATTTTGGTCATTTGATAGACCGGTTTGAGTTTGTTGATAATTTCTTCGGCAGTTTTAGTCCGGACATAGGGTTTTGGGTTGCGATTGTGTGTCTCGATGTAACTATGGATGGCTTCGGTCAACTCGAGCACGCTTTTGAAGGCGCCTCGTCGAATCCGTTCTGCAGTGATCTTGCCAAAAAAACGTTCCACCATGTTCAGCCATGAGGAGGAAGTAGGAATGAAATGCGGGTGAAATCGCGGGTGTTTTTTGAGCCATTCTTTCATATTAAGATGTTTGTGGGTGGCGTAATTGTCCAGGATCAAGTGTAACTGCAGTTGCTTCGAGGTAGTCTTGTCAATAAGACGCAGGAAGCGCAGATACTCTTGGTGTCGGTGCCGTTTTTCACAGCGAGCGAGCACTTCCCCTGTCTGCGTATTCAAAGCAGTAAACAGACAGCAGGTGCCATGACGGATATAATCATGAGTTCTGGTGCCATTGCGTCCTGGTTTCAGTGGCAGACCTGGCTGGGTGCGATCGAGTGCCTGGATTTGTGATTTCTCATCGACGCTCAAGACCAGCGCTTTCTCAGGAGGATTCATGTACAAGCCGATGACATCTTTCAGTTTCGCAGTGAAATGCTTATCATGCGACAACTTAAATGTTTTTTCCAGATGAGGCTCGAGGCGATGGGCCTTCCATACTTTAGCGACGGTTGTCTTGCCTACGCCAACTGCCTTGGCCATCGATCGCGTGCTCCAATGGGTACGGTCCTCAGGCTTCTCTTCAATGGTTTTCTTCACAATCTCTTCGATTTTATCCGCTCCATAAATGCGTGTCCTGCCGGGCCGCGGATCATCATTAAGACCTGTTATTCCTTTTTCAACAAATCGCCGTCGCCATGCCGACGGATAGCCGTGAGCAACTACCCCGAATCCTGGAGGAGCTGAAGCAGGAATTCGTGGCATAACCTCCAAAGTTGGCCTTTTATCAATTTCCATCAAGATTTATCTTGAAACCGTGACCGCATAGAGCCATAATTGAGCCATATTAGAGAGGAGTACGGTAATGGATGTTTCACGTGAAAAATTCTCGAGCCAGGCTTCGCCGGAGTTGTTGTCGGAAATGCGAGCGATCGCCCGCCGGGAAGGCCGTCATTTTCAAGCAGTCCTCGAAGACGCCATGCGCGGCTACATCGAAAACAAGGTCCGCGAGAAAGTACGCCCCGAGGTGATGGCGCACTTTCAGGCCAGCCTCGAGAAAAATCGTCTGCTTTATGAATTGCTTGCTGAATGACCCGCAGTTTCCCCACTATCGAAGAAGTCGTGGCCATTCATGACGCCTTGCTTTCAGAAACAGGTGGCGCCGCCGGTCTTCGTGACATGGGAGCGTTGGAATCCGCTCTCTTGCGCCCGCAGATGGGTTACTACGACGGACTGATAGAAGAGGCTGCCGCCTTGATGGAGAGTCTCGCTATGAACCATCCTTTCGTGGACGGTAACAAACGTACCGCTCTCGGCGCCACCGATACCTTCCTCCGTCTGAACAGTCATTTCATCGACTGCGATAACCGCGAGGCCTATAATCACTTTATGAAGCTGTTCAAGACCAACTCCTTCCGCTTCGCGGAGCTTCTCTCCTGGCTGGAGGAGCATGTCAAACTGATGCCAATCCGTCGTGAATGAGGGCATCTACGCACTTTCGCCGGAGAGTACCAGAATATTCATATCAGGGAATGCCAGCTATTATTTCTTCAGTTTCTTCACTCGATCTAATTTTCTGCTTACCAATTTTCAATACCTTAAATGATTTTTTCCCTTGAGAGCATCCAAAACTGAACTGACCCGGAACCTTTCGTAACAACTCCGGGGGCTTACCACTGTGTCCCCATGAAAAAGCAGATTGTAATCGCTTTTCACAAATTCCAAGTATGACGACTCGGCCGGTGGATTGTCCACGCCGACGGGTTTCGCATAACTGTGCTGGAAATACCGCTCCACGTCCAACGGCTTCTTGCCCACCCAATGCAGCATCGGACTACCTTTGATAGGGGTGATTTTAAGGGGATTCTTTTTCAACATAGTCATGCCACAAACCTTTCAATATCGGACATGACCCATTCTTGAAGATCAGTGAGATTTGGGTACTGATTGTCCGCGTTCCTGGTCAGGTAAACGTTGCCGTTTGGCGCACCCTGCTTAAACCGCTCTCTGATTTTACCGGCCTCTGAGTTCCGAACACAGGAGGGCAAGCAGAATTCCTCTCAGCCAAGTCCCTTTGCTCCACAGGCTCCGTTGATTTCCTTTGCATTGTTACTCTCTACAAATGATCTCATTGTTCGCCGCTTCATGCCGGGTAGAAATACGGCGCGCGCATGTTTAGGTCAACGACTTCCAATGTATCCCCCGTTTCCGGTTTCGTGGCAAAAGGGCGTCAGACCCTGCATCACGTTTCCGCAAGCCCCCCTCTCATCCCGGACGGTCGGATTTCCCGAGTCCGGTTGGCAGCAACAGCGTTTCCCCAGAAACCCTTCCCACCCAATCCGAAGCTTAAGCACTCGCCTGCATTCACCCCTGGAGTGAGTGATTTGATCTCCAGCTCGACATTCTTTGTGGTGACACTCTTGACCGACACAAGTTCGGCAGTGGTTCATGAAATGCCCGCCATTTACCGAGAGCCCCTTTGCCTTTTAGAGGTGTTACCTCCAAAAGGGAGATGTCCAAGCATCCCCTCGACCAGCGTTACCCGGTCTTCATCGCTCATACGGACTCATGCGCCAGACCAAAATCCTCCTGCCGATTTCGGTGTTACCCTATACGGTAGGTCCTTGCAGGTTATTGCGAGTCCCTGCTGGAAGTTGGCCCTTCCCGACGTTATCTCTGTGGATCTTTCCCTGGATGCTTGGATCCATACTCCGGCTCCCTCCAAGGTGCCTGTTCCCATTACTTCCCTTGGAACTTCGGCCTTCCCCGAGTAGCGAGCGGGTCGGCGGTTGGGCAACACACCGTCAAGCCAATTCACGACGGAAGTCTCTTTCGGAGCTGCAATCATTCACTAATGTTCAGGCCTCCAGGTTTGCTCGCCACCCTGTTGGCTCCCACTATGGACTCTCGTCCAAAGCAGACGGTGACTTTTACTTCCGGGCAGAACGCAAAGCAGTTACCTGCTAAGCGCACCGGATATGCTAGTCGCCCGAATGGGAAACTGACGACAGAGAGACTTTCACTCTCCAAAATCCACAGCCTTGTCGGCTGCTCACGCTACTACGAACTTGTCCGACTTCCTGAAGACGTAGATATCGGGGTTATTTATTAATTTTCCCGATCCGACTACCAATAGAATGTTGACAGTCGTCTTCAGGATCTCCCAGGTTCCGATCAAGAAACTTCCACACATGCGCCGGGTCTTCGACTCCGCCAGGCTCAGTCGAGACTCACGCTAACGCCTTCGGTTGATATTGCCTTCCCCAGCAGACTACAAGGTCAGCACCTGAAACTATGATTTCGGAGCTCAATACCGAACCTATGTTCTCCCCTGTCAACGCTTAGCGCCTATCCTTGCGAATAGCCACTCATGACTCGGGGACTCGGCGGGTCGTTACTGCCTTACCGAGTAAGAGACTTTCACTCTCTATTTCTTGCCAGCTTTCCTGGCGCACGGCTTGACCCACTTTTAGCGGAATCAGATAGTCCTGAAAGAGCTGCTCATAGTTCGAGTAGCATTTCTCTGAGACGCGAGCGTAGAGAGCTTTCCGTTACTGCGTTGGGACCGTCAATCATGATAAGCCTGTATCCGTTTCCATCACACCATTTAACAGCCTCCAAGATACGGGTATCAGGTGTATTTGAATGCTGATAAGCGAAGGCTATTTTATGGATGGGATGAGAAAGTCAATGCTTTTCCCATTCGGCCAGTTCGGTTCCAGGCGAGCGAGAACTTTTGTGGAGGGAAAAATGGAGTGCAGTATCTTCCCCAGCTTTTCAACAAAACGATGTGGTTTCGTCTCAGAAAATTTGTCGGACCATTTCTTGTAATTGTTCTCACGTTCTTTTTTCTCGTCAAACTTAATTGAAGACTCTGAGCGAGGTATGGGCTTAACGGTCCTTGGCTGGCTTGGGCCATACCAATCTAGCGGCTTTGTCAAGAAAGGTCCCGGTACTACTGCATCCGATAGCCATTTTGCCGCGCGGTCATCCATTTTGGGCATATTGTCTAAGAGGAACTGTGTCACTCCAGCCATTTCATCCGTATGGGTATCTAGCAGATGGAATCGATTTCAATGTGAACTTGAGATCACTCTAAACCTCCAAGGAACGGGCTTTCAGGTCCTACCGAAAAGGTGGATCGTCGAAAGAACCTTTTCCTGGAGAGAATAAATGACTTTCAAACAGGTTCTAAGCGCACTTAAGTCCAAAATACCACTTCCACTCTTCCCCAAACAATCTTCCAGGAATATATAATGCATGATGATGTCAACCCCTGATTTCCCTTTTTTGCAAAAAGAGTTTGAATGCATTAAATGTCGCTGCGACGTTCTCTGGCTTTGGTCAATAGTCCGGCACTGCGCAAAGCCGCTCTGTCCTACCAAAACCGCTTCCCATAAAATATAATCACCTGGCGAAACCCTTTAGTTTGAAGTACACTTTTATCTACGTTAATTAAATATTAAATGTACACCATTGGATCTCTTGCCATTTTGCGAAGAATATGACTGCTAAGAGACTGTGCCTCCCAGACCGAATCAGCCACGACTATCGTTATCTATCCGGCACCTGAACCATCCAACCCCTTCAAATCGAAATTTTTCAAATTTTTCTTTACGTCATTGGTATCTGTTGATAATACTGCTCTAATGAACAATGCCACTATTCACTCATATAATGGAGAAAAAAAATGTACGATTTATCGGTTAATTATATCAATGAAAATATTGCGGATTCAGACATTATCTTCCAAAGGGGAATCCATATCTACGAAGCGGGGGCGTATTATTGCACCACCTTTAATCCGGATATGGGGAATTTTGCTTATGAAGTCGATGGAAACTACGGGGATTATGCCACTCTGATCAATTTTAAGCAGGACGACTGGGAAGTCCGGTGTGATTGTCCTTATCCCGGCAATGGCTGCAAACATGCCGTAGGGATGTTGTTGGACCTGAAAGATAAATTGGAAGAATGGACCGATGTAGAAGTAGTGGAAGACGAGGAAGCAATCGAAGCAGAGAAGCCGTTGCTTTCACGGGAAGAACTCAAGAAACAGGTCATGGAAGATCGAAAAAAACGGGCGGTCTCCGAAAATTTAAAACTGATCCAGGGAGATACGTTCAAAGGAGAACATTTGGTAGAAACGGAACGGGGAAAACAATACAGCATCACGCTGCATGATCCGATCTCCGGAACAGGCCATTGCAGTTGTCCTGATTTTTTGACAAGCCAATTGGAGGTCTGTAAGCACCTTTTCTTTTGTGTGGAAGAACTTAAAAAGGAGAAAAAGTTTGAGCAACAAGTGGCTAAAGAAGCGTTTCCTTTTCTCGATATTTACTGGGATTCCATTTCCGGTAAACCCCGGTTTTTTTGTGAAAGAAAAGAAGCATCCTTCCTGGAATTGCGGGAAAGCCTCTCTGAGTGTTTTGATGAGCAGGGGCAGTTCATTCCTGAAGACCTTTCTCGCTTTTTCCCCCACACCTCCCAATTGAGAGACAATAAACTGGTGCGCATCCAGGAACCGGTTCTGGGACATTTGGACCATATTCTCGAAGAGCAGCAGCTTCAGGAAATTCAGGCGGATGGTTTTCCCTCCACCGACATGATTAAGACCAAACTCTATCCTTATCAGGAAGAGGGGATCCGGTTTGGGGTTTTTAAGAAAGCCGTCCTTATTGGCGATGAGATGGGACTGGGAAAAACACTGCAGGCCATTGCCCTGGGGATTTTAAAAAAAGAAATCTTCGGATTCAAAAAAATCCTGGTCGTCACCCTGGCCTCCTTGAAGGAACAGTGGAATCGAGAGATTGAAAAGTTTTCTGATGAAAAAGCCATGATTATCGAGGGATCTGCTCAGAAACGGAAGGACATCTACATGAATACCAGCCACCTCTTTAAGATCACCAATTATGAGGCGGTTTTGAGAGATGTGACCATCCTTTCGATCTATAAACCGGATTTGGTGATCCTGGATGAAGCCCAGCGCATCAAAAATTTTAACACCAAAACCGCTGATGCAGTCAAAGGTATTCCCCGAAAACAGGCTCTTGTGCTGACCGGGACGCCTTTGGAAAATAAACTGGAAGATGTCTATTCCATCGTCCAGTTTTTAGACCCGCATCTCCTGGGTCCATTTTGGATTTTTACTGCAGAGCATTTCATGCTCAGCAAAGATAAAAAAGGAAAAATCCTGGGCTATCGCAACCTGGAGTTACTGGCGCAAAAACTGAAACCTTTGGTGATTCGAAGAAAAAAAGAAGAGGTTTTGAAGGATCTTCCCCAGGAGTTGGTCAATAATTACTATTTGGAATTGACCCACGAACAGGCAAACATTCACAGTGGCTACCTCCAATTACTGTTACCCCTGTTGAATAAAAAGTTCCTCACTCCTATGGATGTGAGACGCATTCAGGAATTGATGGTCAAAATGAGGATGGTTTGTGACTCCACCTATCTGATTGATCGGAAAACCAACATTTCTCCAAAACTAAAAGAGTTGGAAGGGATTTTAGAGGAACTGGTCCTCCAGAATAATAGAAAAGTGGTGATTTTCAGTGAATGGACCACCATGACCTTTTTGATTGCCAAACATTTATCCAATGTCGGCATTTCCTTTGTGGAGCTGACCGGCAAAGTTCCTGTCAAAAAACGGCAGGCCTTGATTGATGAATTCACCAATAATCCGGAGTGTCGGATCTTTCTGTCAACCGATGCCGGAGGAACCGGATTGAATCTGCAGGCAGGAGATTGTGTGATCAATTTTGAGTTGCCCTGGAATCCGGCCAAAATGAATCAACGGATTGGGCGTGTCAATCGGATCGGACAAACCAGTAAATGTATCAATGTGGTCAATTTTATTTCCAAAGGCAGTATTGAAGAAAAAATACTGACCGGCATCCAATTGAAAACCGATTTATTCAAAGGCGTTTTTGAAGGCGGTGCCGATCAAGTGGAGTTTTCACGAGAAAAGAAGCAGGAAATGCTGAACCAGCTGCGGGCCATGATGGGAGAAGAACCTCTGCCCCCCGCCTATGAATCGATGCCCTCCGAAGAAATCCCTGAAGATGCGCCGGGGTTTCTCAACCCTCAAGCCCTGCAGGAGGAGGTGACAGAAACCGAACCAGCCATCCCGGAGGCAGAAACAGTGGGGATTTCGGAAGAAACGATTCCTGAACAGCCGGAAGCCGTCGGTGAGCCGGAACCGGCCAATATCTTTGCCAGTCAGCCTGTTGAAAAGGTCGAAAGTGTTTTAAACAATGGGTTGCAGTTTTTAGGAGGCCTGATGGAAATGGCAACAGGGAAGAAACTGGAATCCGTTGATGAGGATCAAAAAATGATCCAAATTGACCGAGGCAGCGGTGAAGTGACCATGAGGTTCAAACTTCCAGGGTTTTAAATATTGCTGTTCAACATATTTCTGCCACACCATCCGATTATTACTCTGATAAACGGACCGCTCCGCTAGGTCCGCTTATCAACCCCGGCTGTTGTGACTCCTGGTACATTGTCAAATCAATAGCAAAATTATTATCATGCCTTCAAATAAAAAAACTTCCTCAGCCATATCAAAGAAAATTCAAAAACTTTCTCTTTAGTTCAAGAACTGTACGAAGGTAAATGGTTTAACATTACCCGACTAACCGTTCTCAAAAGCCTATGTGAAAATCCGGATATGGCAGCACAATTTGTTCTATATCTTGCCAAGATCACACAAGAAAAAATGGAAGAAAAAGAACAAAATTATATTGAGCCTAAAAAATAGTTGCGACATAAGCAATTAGTAGGGAAGGCTGTTCATCAAATGGAAAAATATCTAGCAGACGATTTGAATAAAGGAGAAGATTCTTTAAGAACCTGTTTGAAAGTCATTTAATTCTCTTTAACATCAAGCAAATCATAGCGACATAGATCTTGTTTTCAGAGTTTTTTGTTTTTCTTTCATAATCGATGTTGAGTCTTCGATACCATCCAAACCAGGAAAAGGTTCTTTCGACGATCCACCTTTTCGGTAGGACCTGAAAGCCCGTTCCTTGGAGGTTTAGAGTGATCTCGAGTTCACATTGAAATCGATTCCATAACCATTGGGCTAATTCCCCTCGATAACCTCCGTCGGCCCAAATCATCTGAATCGAAAAGAACCAGCTAAACATCGATTCCAAAAGATCGTAAGCACTTTTGGAATCGGAGGCATTGGCATCAGTGACTTTAACCATGAGAGGAATTCCCGAGATATCGACAGCTACATGCCTTTTATGCCCTTTGATTCGTTTATTTCCATCAAAACCTCGACTATCAGCCAGTTCCGTGGTTTTGACGGATTGACTATCAATCATTGCAGCACTGGGTTCGGGAGCTCTGCCCATTTCTATTCGGGTTTGCCGATGGAGAAACTGGTGAATCAGGAACCAAGTGTTGTTCTTGCACCATTTATTGTAGTGGTAATAAACACTTTGCCAAGGAGGAAAATCTTTGGGAAGCATTCTCCATTGACAACCCGTGGTCACTACATACAAAATGGCGTTTATGATAACTCGTGGTTCCCATTTACGAAGGTGGGCTCCACGAGTTGAAAGTTCGGGAAGGTACTCTTGAAGTCTTTCCCATTGTTTATCACTGACATCACTGTTATAACCTGAACGTTCCATGTTCACTCCTTGTTATTAAGGTTTCATTTTTCTCAAAATGAATGTGACATGGAACACTTCCAATAGGAAGCTCAACTTATTTCAAACAGGTTCTTACGCCATCAACCACAATATCGACACCGCCGCAAGCGCGCCGTACTCAACAACCTGTTAAAGATGTTTCTGTAAATGCTGATGACATGCAAGATCCGCGTCTCCGATCTCGATCTTTCCACTGTCGGACCAAACTTTGGGGATGAGGCAGAAAACAATGGCAGGACACGGTTATAAAAAGGTCGGTCTGATTAGGGCAGGCTTCCAGTATCAGGATCTCGTCGCCATTGAGATATTGATCAACTTTTACAGAAAACGGAATCTCTATGCATGGGTTCAACTCGAAGCTGAAGACCAAGCGTTCCGATCTATTGAAGATGTGGTTGCCTGCACACCCGAGGGCCTCTACGAGTTGATCCAGGTCAAATTTACAGCCGATCCAGTTGCTCCAGCCAACTATTTGAGTTGGAATTGGCTCACCGACAAGGGCAATGCTCGCAAAAAGTCCCTTCTACAAAAATGGGCCAAGACTACTCTCCATCACAAAGAGACCGGTACCCTTTCTCGAGCGGTTCTTAAGACGGATCGCGTCCCGGATTCCACGTTTGCGAAATCACTAGAAGGTAAGAAGGTCAACTATGCTCTGCTGTCCAAGGAAGACAAAGTTTTAGTTGAAAAGCAACTCGGATCTCAAGAAGCAGCGGAGTCTTTTTTCGAATGCTTCGAATTCATTCACACGCAACCGGTACTCGATGATCTTGAAAAGAAGCTTTGGTCGAGGATCGCCTCCGATACGGACAGTGGCGGATGGGCCCGGTTCCAGCAACAGGTTCAACGGTGGTCAACGTTAAAGAGTCAACCCGCCCCAGACGGCAAAATCAAATACATCCATCTTCGACAGGCGTTTTCCGTCGAACGTCCGAGGCCGATACCGCAAGACTTCCTTGTACCAACCACATACAGCGTACCCGACGAACACTTTGACAAAGCTTTTCTCGAAAAAATCACCGGTTCGGACGGAATAACGGTGCTGTGGGGCCCACCTGGGCGTGGCAAGAGTACTTACCTCAGCCACTGTGTTGCGCGTATAGACCGGAAGAATTCCGTATGCATACGCCATCACTATTTTCTGAGTCTCGATGACCGTTCAGAGAGCCGCTTCCACTACCATGCAATAGCCCGATCATTTATACATCAGCTTGAGGAGTCAATTCCGGCTCTGAAAGGATCGTGTGAAAACTTCGTGGAACTTCTCGAATCAGCGGCTCTCCATCTGCAGGATGATGGTCTCCGACTGATCGTGGTTGTCGACGGGCTGGATCATGTATGGCGTGATCATCGAGATCACGAGGACATGGAAGCGCTGTTCGAGAACCTTCTTCCACTTCCGACGAATGTCAGACTCGTTGTGGGGACACAGAAAATCGCCAACAAACATTTGTCTGCGAGACTTCTAAACGCGCTTCCCACCGAGCGCTGGACCGAGCTTCCATTGATGTCTCAGGCAGCCGTGCAACGCTGGCTGCAATTCCAAGACAAGGCCGGTAGACTGAATCTGAAATTGACCAGATGGCAAACGCGCTACCAAGTGCTCCACGCGGTAGTGGGAGCTTTCCACGACATCTCGCAAGGTTTGCCGCTCCATCTGATCTATACATTCGAGGCGATTGTCATAGCTGGCAATGCAGTGACAGCGGAGGATGTGGTAGCACTTCCTGCCTGTCCCACCGGCGATATTCGCGACTACTACAGGTCAATCTGGGAGAGGATGAGTGCGAAGGCTCAGATAATCTTGCATGTCCTGGCAGGTCTGGAGTTTGGACCTCCTCCCTTCGCAATGCGCGAATGCTTTGGTCGCAGCAACGAAAGTCTCACCGCGCGCGACGAGATCAATCACCTGCTTGACTATCGAGAAATGGAGGTGCGGCCGTTCCACGGAAGTTTGTTTGCCTTCGTGCGAGACCTTCAAGAGCATGAAGCCATTTTCAAACTGCATGCGTCCGATGTTCTCGCTTGGTTAAAGACACGAGCTCCGGCGTATTGGCATTGGGCTTGGTTGTGGATCACCAAAGCGCAACTCGACGATCCATCAGACCTTCTCGTTGAACCCAACCGTGAATGGGCGATCAATTCGCTTGTCGTCGGATATCCGATCGAGCAACTAATCACCATACTCGACTATGCGGAGAAGGCTGCATTCGACGCGTTCGATCTTCCCCGACTACTCGCCCTTCGTTTGCTCAAGACGCGTGCAGTAAATGGGCCGGATTTCCAGACGAATGAATGGCCACTCTTTCAAGAGATCGCGGCTTCGCTGTCTGTTGATCCCTACATAGGGGTCCTCCTACGTACAGAACTCCACCGCGCGCCTGAAGGCCTGCTGCCCTTCATCGTACGCAACACAGATGAATCAATCCGCGAGGTCGTAGCACGGGACGCCATCACAGAGTTGAAGCGGCGGATTGCGCGTCGCCATGACAATGAGACGGAGAGCAGCGCAGAGTATCACGAGTTGGCTCACGCCATTGTCGCCGTGCTCGCTAGCGACGGATCGCAAAGCGCCCAGCGTGTCTTGGCATGTACGAAGCGCGATGCGAATGCCGAAGCGCTGATCGCTGCCTACACTCAGGAATCTATTCTTGCTCGCAATTTCGAAAACGTTTTCGGGATAGGCAAGCAATGGTCCAGGCACGATTTAGATCGCGATGTGTTCGTGGCACTGTGTTTCGAAGGTCTTAACCCAGCGGCGAAACCCGAACTCAAAGCACTCTCACATCCGGCAATCCGTTGCCTCGCATTTCTCAAGGAAGGTGGCGCCACCAGACGATCTCGGACGAAAAAGGATCTCTCTCGCTTGTTCGTCGGAAGTGAAGGCTCTGACACGATGTTTGCAGTAGAGATGCGTGGTGTCTTGTACGAGGCATTCTTCGTTGCGCTTGCTGCAGCACTATCTGGAGGCAAAGCCCAAGGATGGTCGAAGATCCCAGAGCACGCCCGGAAAACTTGGCTGAGCGATGCCGTGAGAGCGCTGGAACGGTTAGCAGAAAACATCGCAGAAGGATGGAAAGAATCGCGGAAATGGCCAACCCTTCAGGACATCTACAGGGTTTTCGAATTGCAACAGTCCACATCGAGTTCTCATGAAGTGAAACGCCACCTCATAGCCGTCCGTCTCGCGCTTCGAGATATCGCAGTCGACCTTTGTACTATCGCTAAAGGTCTCGACGCGAATGCTTGCATTGACATGAGCGACATTGAATCCGCTTCAGTATCGCCGTTTTGGCTGGACGAAATCTGGCTTGAAGGCTTTACTGAGCGGCGCTTGCCATTACATTCAGAGGATGCGGCACAGGTACTGGTTGAGCGCATTGGATGCTACCTCGACACCAAGATCACTGGATTCAACGAGCGAGCTACGACCGCTGCTAAACTGGCAATATTCGCCTCCGACAACGGCCTCGCACCTCTGGCTCAGAAGGAACTGAGACGAGCTGTAGGGTGTCTGCTCGGTTACGATTGGCACAAGGACATGTTTGCAGACGAGGTCCTCGAGTCACTGGATCTCTTGGTGAAAAACGGCGATGCGGGCGCTCGAAAAGCCATGCTTGATCTTGCCGGCGAGTTCGAAGCCATAACCGATTACACAGACGGAGACGAAACCAACTATGTCCGTGAAGAATATTACAAGGCGATCGCCGCACACTTTCCCAAAAGGGTTCCGGCCTGCTACGCGCACCTTATCCGCGACGAACAATGGCGATATGCCGAAGCGTTGGCAATTGCATTCGTTGAAACCGACCAAGTCGAGTCGCGGACAGGGCGAGCGTTGCTGGAGACTTACATCGTTCCTTCTGAAGCTCGCGCGGTGGAGAATATTTGTTCGAAGGCCCGGCCCCAGACCAATGCGGCCCTGATAGCTATCAGGAGGAAAACCGGTAAGGTTATCGACGAGACGCCCGAGCAGAAGGAATTAACGGTAGTTGGAAACCCGACCTCTTTTGTCGATGACTCTGAGTCCGGGGAAGCAGAAGTGTCAGTTCCCAATCCAAGTGAGTTTCCTCCCGGGTGCTTGCGAGGTTACTTGAGCGCAACACGCGAAGCGCGCGCTTATTATTATCGGCGAAAACTCGTCACCGAGTGGCTGAGATTTTGGGAAAGAGCAGGGCATGTCGAAGAGGCGCTGACCAATCTCGAATCTGCGACCTCAGAGACGAGGCATTATCTCGATTTTGATGATGCGCTGGATGTGGCGTTCGACATCGCACTCAAGGCGCAGGGCCGGTCCAAGGCTCTTCCCTGGCTCATCCGCGCCCATGTCTCGCGTTCCGGATGGCAGCGATGGTTTACGAGCAGAGACGAAGCGCAGGCCAGAATACGGAAGGTGGCTCAGCATTATCGCGAGCAGTGGCGAGAGTTCATCAGAAACACAGCAAAACCCGTATACGCAACCAAGAGCGAGCGAAACGGCATTGTCATAGGATTGTCTCTCCTTGTCTATTTCTTGGTCGAAGTTGGCGAACTGGATGTAGCGCGGGCATACGCTTTGGAGATGGCACGAGTCTTCAAAGAAGAGTTGACAGAACAGCCAATTGAAGCGCCGGAGTGGTCGAGATGACTGATCCCGCACTCTTAATGCTGCTCGAACGACTGCTGTGGCCGGTCCCGCGGGTACGATGGGAAGCGGCTCGTAGTTTGGCGCGCCTTATTCGTGAGGAAGAGAGGGAGGCTGCGAATGGTCTTCTCAACTGGATCAGTGCCCGTCAATTGGAGAGCGAAGCGATACTAGGTCTTGGCATTATTGACGCGTTTGATCTCGGTGCCTACTTCGAGTTCGCCGACGTAGCGAAGGCCGTCCAAGCCCCTTCACATCTTTCGGATTTGCTTCTGAAGAGAAACTTCACCGATGCGAGCGGCCTTTATCCATTTCGTTACGCAATTTCACCATCCGAACCGGCCCCGTTGCCACAGCATCAGGAGGCTTGGTTCGATCTTTACCGCAAGTGGGCAGTAGCATCGATCTTTTCAAGTAAGCTCACACGACTTCAAGAGTTGTTCAATTTCCCATTCAGGAAACGCTGGGAGCATGACTGGCGCTGGCTTCAGGTGACCCATCCCCGTCCAGCTGCCGAGTACCCCTACTTCTGCTCCAGAGGGGACCGGCGTCGTCGCGGGTCAGTTCGACCATGGGCAACGGGAACTTTACGTCTCCGCGTATCTTCGGACACATGCTTTTGCCGCCATAATAGGAGCAGTGTCGCATGAAGTCGCGGAAGACTGCGCTATGCTTGCTCTTACGATGAACAGAGGATTGGCCGACCTGGAGCCCATCGACAGACCAGATTGGGCGAGGAACCTTCTCTCTTGCGACGCCGGGGGTACAAAGGAACTTGCGCAGAAACTCTGGGCGCGCTCAGAAGCCGCTGTGAATCCCGGCGAAGTACCACTTGCCCTCCGAGTGGTCGATTTTGACACAACGGGTTTCGTTGAATTCGACATGAGCTTGACCATCGGCCCGTCCGGCTTCACCGCCGATCCTGCCGAGGCGGAAACACTCGACTTGCCAATTCTGAAAAATCGTCTCGGCAAAATGGCAGGGTTGGTGGGCCGGAAGGGAGGTATCGATCCCCTTTCCATCGACCACCCTCTTGACATGACCCAAGGCGTTTTACCGGAGTACATTGGACGCGTCCACACTGAAATGGCTTTTAACATCAGACTCGCGTCACCAAACGTGAGACTCGCGTCACCAAACGTGTTCGGAACGTCTGCCTATGTCCAATGCGGTCCTTCTGAGATCCGCCTCGAAGCAGGAGACGACGTGCTTTCTCGTTGGATTCACTGGTATGCGGATTGGGAACCTGCGATATTTCCTGAACTCGGATCGGCCGTTGGTTCAATGACAACGGTCTTGAATTCCAGCTTGGACAAGCTTCGCGCTTCCCCTGTTGTGGAAATTGCCAGGTTGGTGCGGGTTCGCCGGACAGCGAGACGTGAAACTTACCGAGAGCTTGAGGTCGAATCTGAGACCTTCTGGATATGATCAAAATCGACTGTTGCCTTTTACAAGCCTCGAATTGAAACCGCGCAGGCGATCAACTCCCATCGGGAAAGTACAAATAATTTACCTTTCTTCAAGCAAATCAATGTCTTATAAATTCTCGCAAAATAGTTTGCGCTATCCTTGCTTGTCGGCCTTTAAGAATTCAACAACGGATTCACCTAGTTGGGAATCCTGCCCTACTCATTCTCAAAGCTGCTGTCGTCGAAATTCAGGTTCCGGCTGTTCTCGATAACTATTCGTTTGACGTGCTCCGGTGCGCCGTCCGGGATGTCGGCTTCGATTTCCAGGGTCAACCTCACTTCCGATCCCATCAGACCCGCCAGGTGAGCGATCACCTCGTCTGCTACCTGGCTCGCGTCTCGCCCGACACGCGTGGGGTCCAGTTTCACTGACCCGTGGTAGCGCCTAGCCGCAGGGTGTGGAGTGGACGTAGTAAGTTCTTCTGCCGAATTCTCATGCACCTTCCCCTGTTCTTCCGATTCTTTGACGTAGGTGGATCCCTTTCCCTCGGCGGCATTGGCAGCGCGCAGTACCTCCGTATCTATTTGCTTACGAGCTACCTCCGGACGGACAACCAAGCCAGGGTCATTATCGGAAATAGCAATCTGTTCTCTGAATCGCAGAGCACGATATCTTTCTTCTACTTCATCATAGTAGTCGGCATATGCGAAAGAGTCCTGCTCCCAGGTGAGGAGTGACAGTCCATTGCGTATTGCTTCGAGCAGCACAGCCGGATCCTTGAGCCTGGGCAAATAGGGATAACGCGCGAAGTCTTCCACGAGTTGTCGAACCGAAACGTGGTCTCCTCGCCACAGGGGTATGCGATCCAGTTCCATACGGAGGCGAGTCCCGGCGAAGTTGGTTACCAGCAACTCATCGTTGCGCATTCTTTTACTGGCTCGGTCTGCAAGAGATCCTTGTCCGCTCAGTCTGATGGCTTGCCATTCCAAGTCTGATTGGGGAGTTGTCCGCACAGGCGCCAGCAGCCACTGGTAAGTCTCCCCGATACGCGCAATGACGGCGCTCTCGGCGGCGGTTAGTTGGGATTCGGCCTGCCGTACTTGGTGTGGTGGAAGGTCGAGAGGTTCTCTGTCGGCGAGAATCCACTGCCAGGCCAGGAATCGCCTTATTCCGTCCTCCAGTTCTTGAAGGCGCGTTTCATCCGCCGCCAAAAAGGACAGGGTGTTCCTGAACAGGCGCGGCGCGTTTCCCCGCGACTCCAGTATGGATTTGGCAGCTGTGATGCCACGGCTATCTGATCCTTCTTCACGAGTATGAGGGTAGTTCGGGCCGAGTATCACCAGGCTCACATCCTGGTCATCTTGCACGTCGTGACCCGATGAAGGAAGGATGTGGACCTTATTGAAATCGCCCCGATTTTTCAGTTCTTCCCGGAGCCTCCGAGCAATCTCCTCGTCTACCTTGTCACGGTTTCTTCGGTACTCCTCGGCCCGGTTCTCGGCGAGATTGGCTACAGTCGGCTGAGTCGAGTACCAGTAGCGCGCGCCATCCTGGTACAGGTAAGTTGCCTTGCTTCCCAGTCGCCTCATCGCGTCCCCGAATACTGCGGGAGACTCTCCCGGAATGACGCACCCCAGCTTGATCCTCCGGTCTTCGATTCCCTGGTTGGCCGCCCCCGGGATGGGCGCGGAACCCAGATAGATCGAGCGGGCCACCCTACGGCAGGCACTGTACTTACCCAGGTTTGGGACCTCGCTGTCAATCCTCAAGGGAAGAGAGTTGACGCCGTCTATGTCACGCTCGATGACGGGGAGCCAGTTTTCCGGGAGATAACGCGCGAGTTCGGTTTGCACCCGGGGATCGTCCATGGGAAGGTGAGCCGGCAGTATCAAAGGATTGCGGTCACCCTTTTCCCAGAGGTTGTGAATCACCGTCGCCATGAACCTCAAGACGCCACGCGTACGTTGAAAGCTCCGTAACGTCGACCAATCGCTATAGAGGCGCTCGAAGACCTCCGGGTGAATGGGATACGCCGCCTTGATTCGTTTCTCATAATCTGCCTCTGCGCACTCCGGAGGAAACTCCTGGTTGCTTGCGCGGTAGAGGTCACAGAAGGCCCGGGCCACGTTGTCGCGGGTTGCGAAGTTTGACGGATCGACAATGGGTCGAAACAGACGACGGCGCACAATCTCGAAGCTCTCCTCCGCACTGGCCGGACGCCACGAGGACTCGAGACGCCCGATAACGTTATCCAGACGGCTGAGCGCGGCCCTGCCCCTCCGTCCACCCACCTCAACGTCGTCAGCTTGAGCATGGGGTGATTCGGTGGCGTCCGAGGCCGGAAGGCTGATGACCAGGAGGCAGTCCCTCGCCAGCTTCGCCGATTCGGAGAGGGCTTGGGCGAAGGTGAACTGGGTCTCGAAACTCCCGGCGGGAAGGTCGCCCTCGTCATGAAGTTGGCGGGCATAGGCCACCCATTCGTCGATCAAGATGAGGGAGGGAGCGTATTGGTTCAGCAGTTCGCGCAGCACGTCTCCGGGGTTGGTGGCTCGTTCGTCGTCTACACGCACCCGTTCGTAGGCGCGGCGGGCTTCAGACTCGCCACCCGCCGCCTGTCCAAGCTGCCAGGCAAGCTCTCCCCACAACGTTCGTACTTCCGTGCCATCAGCCTTGGTGACGGGATTGCCCGGTGAAATCCGGTTACCGACCAGGACCACACGGTTAACCAGAGGAAGTGACTCGACTCCGGTATCCTGCATAACCGTATCCATACCGGACAGTTTATTGACCGTCGCTCCGGAGAAGAGATGGTAAAGGGCCAGCATAGAGTGTGTCTTGCCACCGCCGAAGGTCGTCTGAAGCTGCAATACCGGGTCCCCACCCAAGCCGGAAAGCCGTTGCGTTGCGCCGCTCAATAGCTGTTTCAGACTCTCCGTCAAGTAGGTGCGGCGGAAGAACTCAGAGGGGTCGAGGTATTCGGGTGACCCCTCTCCGAGCTGCACCTGCCAGAGGTCTGCCGCAAATTCGGCCTGCTGGTATCTGCCGCTAGCGACGTCCTGATGCGGACTGACCACTTCACGCCAGGGGGCGAGACCGTATATTCCCTGGCTTTCTACAACTGCGCTGGCGGTCTTGCGCCGTTGCGTCCTTGCCTGCTCGTCGAAGCGCACGCGCAGGAGTTCCATCTTCATGCCTTCGATTTTCCCGGCCTCCGGAGCCGAGACTGCCAAAAGGAGGCGGTGAGTCGAATCGAGAGCCCGGTAGGCATCATCGCCGGAGAATGCTTTTTGGTGCGCCCAACGAATACGGATGTCCCGCAACTCGCTCACGAGACTCCGCTCAGCGTAACCAAGGGTGTCGCGATAGACCTCGTTCCAGGACTCCCACATAACTCTCAGGAGCGCCGCAGCGTCCATGTTGGAAAAGTGCTCTTTCCCATCCAAGACCGACTCTCCCAGGATTTTCTGTAACGCTTGCGCGGAACTCCCCCCGTAGTGATTGATGAATTCACGTGAAACGAACGGCATGAGCCCGTCTTTAAGCGTGTCCATCGCGTTTCCTACGCGATCTCTGTTGGTTGCTGCCATGTGATCCTTTCTAAAAAGTTACTCTGCAAGCGCCCCACGACGCTTGAATTCTGCCGCTATGGAATTGTAAATTGCGCGGGCCTCCGATTCGGCGCGGGTTGCATCCGCATCCGCAGGTTCCGGCCAGTTGCCGGGGTATCTTGTTTCCACCGCCCACTCAGTCAATTCGGCCAAGTCGGCGTGCGTAGTCCGTACTGACCAACTTTCCGGTAGACGGTCACTCCTTCTCGAAGAGCGGTGTGGAGTATGCTTCCCACCACGTCACCTCGACTCGCGATTTCGTCCGGCGTGGTCACCACGATGTCCTTACTGATAGTGAGGTCGCCCAGAGACCGTCTTATCTCTACCGCTGCACGTCGTTTGTCTTGAACGTCCCCCATCACTACAAGCAGATCCACGTCGCTCGACTCGATGGCGGTTCCACGGGCATAGGAACCGAACAGCACCACGCGAGCCGGTTGGAATCGCCCGACGATTCGGTCCACCATGGTAGAAATGATCGTCTCAATGGTCATTGCGTAGTACCCTCATCGCTGATAAAGGACGTTTGCCGGGGCGCTCTGCCAACTTCTCGAGCCAAGCGAGCGATCTCCGGCCAACTTTGAACCAAAGAATTGTAGCCCAGGGCTTCCCGGGAACGCTTTTTCCGGTCGCAGATACGGTAGAGGCGGTAGGCCAATTCACGGGAGGTTTCCGCATTGACTCCAAGCTTGGCAATCATCTCGGCTGCGACAAGCTCACCCTTGTCCAGGACGCGGACCAGGTGATGAGTTGCCTCCCAAATCGTGAATCCTCGTTCATTCTCCGGGTCCCAGTCTTCCTTCAATTCGTTGGGCCGGAGCAGGCGCACCTTGCCCGCGCCTGATTCCAGTATACCCGCCTCCACCAATCCTGACACACTTGTGTTCTTGGCTTTGCAGAGCGTCTCGGCCATGCCGAATTCACCTTCCGTAAAGCCCGATTGCTCGAACCAGGCCAACGCCCAGCGGGTGTCCGCGTCGAAGTCGCCCTCTTGCTCCGCCATCACCTCATCCAACGTCTGATTGATGAGAGCGGGGGCTTCACGCACAGACTCCGCCTCGCCATCGGTATCTAATACTTTAGCGTAGCGGGTAAATACCGCCATCCCCGGACCGATAGCGGCCTGGGCTAAATCCACAGGTGCAATGTTGCCCGTCTGCATCTGGCGCAGCGCATTAGGCAACTCGTACCTTAAGGCGGTGACAAACTCCCGGCGCGTCGCAACGGGAGCGTCATGGTGTCGCTTTCGGCAGACGAGAATGACTGAAGAGGCTAACGAATTCGCACTCAAAGCGTTAGACCTTCCAGAGCGCTCCGTGCGCATAGGCCAAGTGCCGACTATTTGAAATCCAGCTAAGACCAGCGCAGAAAGCATGGTGTCCCAGCCGGTAGAAGTACTGCCATCCCGATCTTCCTCTTGCTGCTTGTAGGCGTAGAAGATGGACGAGGGAAACTCTGGGTCTTGCTCATCAGTTCTTCAAATCGCTCTCTCGCATTCTCGAATCGGGGTGCAGCTATCATCTCTTCGTCTATGGGAACCAGGATGCCAGCGAACAGTTCAGGGTATGCATCGCGGAGCAGAGGTCTCAGCCACACATAGAAGAAGTCGGAGAGCTCTGCATAACTGATGTTGTCATAGTAGGGCGGATCTGTAACTATTACAGAACCATCGCTAGCGAGTATTGAAGTGGAAGCATCTGCTTGGTACGCTTCTCCAACGTTTACGTTGGGAGGTAGTTGCTCGATAACCTTTGCAATCCATTCCACCTGAGCCATCCAATTCTGTGTCGAAGTACAGAACAAGTTGGTCTCTGCGAAGTCCCACATCATAGGAACTGCCTGACGCGCGAAAACACCGGCGACTTTGTCGCCGGTGTTTTGCCATCTTGCAAAACTAGAACAACTATTTGCACTCCTTCCCACAACAAGAGCGATGTATGTACAGATGGCATCAGCGTACTCTTCATCTGCTCCATGCCTGAACATCGTAGCCCGCACGGTTGGCAGCAATTCGCTGAAGGTGGAGAGCGCTGTCAACTGCCGATTTGTAAACAGTTGGTGCCAGTGTGTAATCCCGTACGCACGACCGCTTACCTTGTAAGCGCTCGTGGGCATTTTTTGTTGGGGAATAGAACATTCATTCGGTTGTGCTGATAGCGCTACATGGACGTGCTCCTCCGTCGGCGATAGAAACAACCGTTTGCGGTCGCCTTCGGCAACTATCGCCGTCATCTGCTCGCCCATGTTTCCGGATCTGGACTGCTCACGGACGTATGACAGTGGCGAGGTAGTGTTGCAGGCAAAGCAAGTCGCCCCATTGCGGTTCACCGTGCCTTCCTTCGGCACACCGCCCTCGTGGTCCTGCACTATGAAGGAAATAACGTTTGCCCCATGATCGACAACCGGCCTCGTCCAATGCTGATTGTTCGCCTTTTTGGACAGTTAAAAGGTCACCATCAACGGCATCGTTATCCCACATGCCGGGTTAGGACAAGGGACAGTACGCGCCCACAACCAGGCAATCACCGTGGCCACGCCTCCATCGGGAAGCCGGACCTTTGGGTACAGATGTCCGATTCGCCTCTCCGCCTCGTCTCTCATCCATTTGCCATAGTATCGGATGTCGTCGGCAAGCCCGGCGGACCCATGCCAAGCCGTGTCACCCATGATACCAGAGGCGTCCGGGTTCACGGGCGGTCTGCCGGCAAACTTGGGAGGCAACTCAATGAGCGCCTTGTTGATGAGCACCGCGATAGGGTTGAGATCGGACGCAATGGCCCGCAGACCAAGGCGCTGCGCCTCCAAGGGAATGGAACCGCCCCCGGCGAAGGGGTCGTAGATAGGCGGCGCGTTGTCATTCAAGTAACGTAGCACATCGGTTGGCCTGTCCTTGTCGGACGGGGTCTCTCCGCGGGAGCGAGCAACGGAACGAGCAATCTCATATCTGGCTTCATTCTTAACCTCCCTTGATGCGGGTTTCCTCTCGTCGGTGCTCTCCCACTTGACGATCTGGCGGATGATGTTGTGAAGCCGGGTGCGTTCGGCGAGTTGCTCTTCATCTGTGGGGAATTCGTCAGGGCAAGAGGATGGGTCATCCACCATGCTGGCAAAGATGACGGCGCGGCAGGCGGCCAGTGGCCTGCGCGCCCACCACAAGTGAAGCGTGGAAGGGTGCCCATGCCTGATCGACTTTTCCCGCTTGGACTCCGCATTGATCTCGTCCAGTGGAAGGTCCACCTCTATCAGCTTCTTACGAACGATCATGACGGTACCTCGGCACGAGCCAGCAACTTCGGCAGGTCGTAGTTGACGCTGGTCACGCCAAAGTCCGGCTCCCGGCGAAAGGGTCTGCGGACGTAGTGGACATGACCCGCCCCGTCACTTTGGAACTCCACGATTGCCAGGATGTAGTCCTCCGGTTTGTTCAGGGAGGTGAGCACCTCGTTCTTGGTGACCGTCACGGTTGACGCGCCCTGAACCCTGCCCTTGACCTCGATGAACCGTAGCTTGCCGGTGCCAGGCACGCGGCTTTCGACATCATAGCCAAGCTTGTCCGACTCTCGATCCACTGGCTCGAATCCAAGTCCGCGCTCGACTTCCATGACCGCAACCCTGGCCCTGGCCGCAGCCGCTTGCGTGTCTCGACTCGCCGGAGGCGCGCTGACCACACCGGTCATCTTGCGAAGGAGTCCGGATGGCACCACCAGCACGCCGCCCAGCACAACAGGGGGCAGTGGCGACAGCTGACGCTCGCGTTGAATTTCATCCATGCGTTTTTGCAAGCGTGCTTGCAGGTCATCGGCCCTGCGGCGAGCTTCGGAGGAATTCAGGCGCGCATTGGGCTTTCCGGCTTGCTCCTGCAACTGGAGGTCGGCGGCCCGGTGGTCCCAGTAGGCGATCTCCTTGGTCAGGCGTTCCTTGACCGCTGCCTCTGTTTTTGAAAGGAGTTCCATCTTACGCGACCGTAGCTCTTCAAGGTGGGTGGGCACCAGATGAGAGACGGCATATTCGACGGCCTTCGCTTCCAGGTCGCAGTTGATCCAGCTACACTCGGGGCGATTGACTATCTTCTCCAGGCTTGGTTCCTCATTACCCAAAGGCCGGTAGTCGAGATAAGGCGCATAGTCCTGGCCTAAAACCGTGGAATCCGCATCCAGTCCCACGTAGAGAGTCCTCTTGGAGATGGTCCTCTGTTCCCCGGAGCGCGTATGGCTTCCGTCTTGGATGCTGTGCTCCAAGTACAAGAGGACCCGAGGCCTGTCACCTGCGTCATTGTCGTCGACAAGCGCTGAGCTTTGCCGGAGTACTCCCCGATGCCTTTCCTCTCTCCCGATACCGCCGTGAATCATGACAACTGACTCCTGGCGACCCAAGAGAGTTACAATCCGTTGGCGCAGGTAGTTGAGGGTATCCCGATATTCGGTAAAGATGACGAGTTTCTGATGCTGAGAGGGTACGAACAACTCTCCGGTTGCTTTCGCTGCATTGGTAAACAGCTTGTTGAGAAGATCGGCAAGTTCTTGCCATTTCTTGTCTTCGCCACTGGACCGTACCGTCTGCGCCAGCGATTCCAGCCGGCGCAGACTTTGGATCTCGGCCTCAAGCTCACCAACCGTCCGCGCAGCCGTAGCGCGGTCCAGTATCTCTTCCTCGGCCGCTGCGACCTCTTCACCGGGAGCGTCCTCCAGGTCCACAAGGTCTTCCTCGTCCCAGTCTGGGACGCTTGCAGAGAGGGACACCGAGACCTGCGAGCCTCGTTGCAACAGTTGAAGCTCACGGAGACGACTCTCCAGCCTCTCCTTCCGTCTACGAAGGGACTGGTAGATAGCCTCGGGCGAGGACGCCAGTCGTCGTTGCAGGATGGTGAGGGCAAATCCTATGGTTCCCGCACGTTTGTCGTTCTGAAGAGCTTCGGCGCGGTTGAATTCTTCCCGCACGTAGTCGGTCACCTCCCGGTACAAACGGGCCTCATTATCGGACAGCTTGTAAGGAACCGCGTAGGCGCGACGTTCCGGGAACAACGGCGTGGTATCGAACTTGAACAGCCTCTCCTTGACCATGCGACGCATCAGGTCCGTAACGTCGGCAGTGTGTACCCCATCCCGGAAGCGGCCTTCGAAGCGGTCGCCATCCAATAGGGCCATAAACAGTTGGAAGTCTTCTTCCTTGCCATTATGCGGAGTTGCTGTCAGCAACAGGAAGTGGCGAGTGCGAGTCGAGAGCATCTGACCCAAGCGGTAGCGTTTGGTGTACCTGATCTCGCCGCCAAAGAAAGAGGCCGACATCTTGTGGGCCTCGTCGCAGATCACCAAGTCCCATCCGCCTTCGCAGGCGCGGAGCAGGGCTTGAACATCCACGTCACGCGCCAGCTTGTCGAGACGCGCAATGGCCAAAGGCGTCTCGGAGAACCAGTTTCCCGTACGCGCGGCCTCCAGCTTGTCGTTGGTCATAATCTCAAACGGCAACTGGAATCGACGGTAGAGTTCGTCTTGCCACTGCTCGGCCAGGTTGCCCGGACACACTACCAGGCAACGCTCCAGGTCACCACGGGCTACGAGTTCTTTTACCAGCAACCCGGCCATAATCGTCTTACCGGCTCCCGGGTCATCGGCAAGAAGAAAACGCAGCGGTTGGCGGGTCAGCATCGAGTCGTACACTGCTGTGATCTGGTGAGGTAAAGGATCCACAATGGACGTGTGAACGGCGAGTACCGGGTCGAAGAGGTGGGCTAACCGGATTCTCTGGGCCTCGGAGACGAGACGGAAGAGGTGGCCGTCCCCATCGAAGGACCATGGAAGCCCGCGCTCGAGCACCTCCAAACTGGCTTCGTCATCCCGGTAGAGGAGCCGAGTTCCCACGAGCCCAGTGGTTGGTATCTTGAATGTAAGTTCGACCGCCGAGTCGCCGAACCACTTGACGTTGACGACCTCAGTGGGCCCGTCCGGAGCCACTCCGCGAACAAGGGATCCGAAGGTCAGTGTTTCAAGTGTTGCCATGCCTCTTCTTCCTGCTTGTGATTTTGAACGGTTTGGTGGGCCCACCTGGACTCGAACCAGGGACCGGCCGATTATGAGTCGGCAGCTCTAACCAACTGAGCTATGGGCCCTTTTTCTGTTGCCACTCCGATCAAAATGAGGGTTTCCACCCCATCGATCAAACGGTACTGTGGGAGGGTTCCCACCCGTCGCATGCGCAACGGTCGGGGGAATGATCAAACGGAACAAATGGATTTCCCCTATTCGGCTGGAAATAAAAAATAGCCCAATCATATCTACAAAGCAAGACTGGAATCACGGCTGACGATAAATGAAACGCTCGTGGTGCCGCTCTCCCCTTTCCCCCTCCCCTAACCCCTCCCTCCAGGGGAGGGGGATCGTTTCTTCACTCCAAGTAAGGAACATCTCTCACCAGGGAGAAGGAAATTTTAAACATAAATTGTGCGTCAATGGTTCTGACATTTTTTTTAATTCTTAATAAATTGAAAAAAATCATTTCAAATACTTAGAAAAAGTATCTGAATTATTTACAACTCTGAGTCAGTTTCTCAGTTTGAAATAATTCAAGCAATCCCGGTGCCTGTGTCATGCATGACTTGATCAGGCATCCAGGAGTTCTTTGGCAGGCCCCCTGGATTCCTGGGCAAGCCAGGAATGACATTGATTCTGTGTACAGAACAAAGAATACTTCATAGGTATTTCAAAACTGTTAGAAATATTGTGCGTAATAATTGTATATTAAGGAACAAACCTTAAATAACCTGTAATTCTTCCAATGGTGTGAGCAAAATTGGGGGACATGTACACTGCTGCGCATCCCAACTCTACTGTTTTCCTGCTGTTACCTGTACCCTAATTTTGCGTATCCATATTTCTAACTTATTTAAATTTCATTCCTAAACCTTGGCCCAACACTTATCGACGTGTGACGATGCGGATTCAGACCGGGTTTGAGGAATTTGAGCATTTCCTTCCTCCAATTTCCCTTCTATGCAGGCATGCGACATTGTGATAAAAAACACGAAGGTATAAATGAATTTGAATCGTATGAAGAGGTGGACGCGATAGCAAGAGTAAAGATAATGGTTGCAAGATGAAAACAGAAAAAGCTTATGGATTGTGGCCGAGTTTGTTTACGCCTGAATTGATATCCAATGCTTTGGGTTTGAGTGAACCCCGGTGGGACAAAGTCAGCGATCAATTGGTTTGGCTGGAACAGCGCGATGGCGTGGGCACGCTGGTGGCAATGGATTCTTCCGGAAATTGCCCTCGGGAGCTCACCTTGGGACAAAACGTCCGGGCGCGAGTTGGTTATGGTGGAGGAAATTTTTGCGCGCATGGTGGAATGGTCGTTTTTGTGGGCAACGGAGGAAAATTGTATCGCCAATCCTTGCAGGGAGGCGATGCGCTCGCCATCACACCGGGATTTGGGCACTGCGCGTCTCCACAGATTTCGCCTGGCGGAGAATGGGTGGTCTATGTCTATGAAAATGAAGGGGAAGGTGGCTTGGCCTTGGTGCCAATATCCGGCAATCACTGGCCGCAGAAATTGATATCCGGTGCAGATTTTTATATGGACCCTCGTTGGTCCCCTGATGGCAAATGGTTGAGTTGGGTTTGTTGGAATCATCCCAATATGCCCTGGGACGGAAGTTTCCTGGAGCTTGCGCCAATCTCCGAAACCCTGCTTTCTCAATCCCGTACGGGAAAAGTGCTTTCCATTGCCGGGGGAGAAAAAAATTCAATCATCCAACCCGAGTTTTCTCCTGCCAGTGACCAACTCGTCTATCTCAGTGATGAAAGTGGTTGGTACAACCTGCACTGCTTTCATTTAAAATCTAAATCGACACGCGCGCTCACCAACGAGGCAATCGAATTTGGAGGACCGGCCTGGATTCTGGGAATGCGCTGGTACGATTGGATGCCGGATGGAAAAAGGCTGGCCGTCATTAAAAGCGAGCGCGGCTTCTCTTCTTTGCAATTATTCGAGTGCAATTCAGGTAAAATGATCCCCTGGCCAGGGATGCAAGACCAGTATAGCCACTTGGAATCTCTTTGCATCTCCGCAAAAGGGGAGGCGGTTTTGCTGGCATCTCGCTCCGACGTTCCAAAACGGCTGATCAAAATTGAGAAAAAGCATAAAATCAGTACTCTCCGGATTCTCAAACGATCCTTCAATGAACAGATTGCCGCGGATCATTATTCCCATCCCGAAGCCTTGCAGGCGAAAAATGAACGAGGGCAAACCATTCACAGTTTGTTCTATCCCCCGCAACATCCTCATTTTGAAAGTCAGGGTCTACCTCCTTTGGTGGTTCGGATTCATGGCGGACCCACCAGTCAAGCGCTGCCGATTTGGAGTGGGAACGTGCAGTATTTTACATCGCGGGGTTATGCCGTCCTCAACCTCAATTATCGAGGAAGCAGTGGCTATGGAAAAGCCTACCGGGACTTACTACGGGGACAATGGGGTGTTACCGACGTGGAAGACGCGATTTTCATGGCATCCTGTCTGGTCGAGCAACAACGGGTGGATTCCAAGCGTCTGATCATCAAAGGTGGCAGTGCTGGTGGCTACACGGTCCTGCAGGTGATGGTACGCCATCCTACGGTTTTCTGCGCTGGCATATGCTCATACGGGATATCCAACCTGTTCAACCTGGTACAAGATACCCATAAATTCGAGAAACATTACACCGATTCCCTGATTGGCGTCCTTCCGGAGGCAGCCTCTGTCTTTCATGAACGTTCGCCTCTCTTTTTTGCCAACCTCATTCAACGTCCGTTGCTCCTCTTTCAGGGAGAAGATGACGAGGTGGTGCCAAAAAATCAAACAGAAGCAATCGTGGAAGTCCTGCGTCAAAACAAGATCCCCCATGAGTATCACTTATTTACGGGAGAAGGGCATGGATGGAGAAAGCAGGAAACGATCAATCAGTTTTACAAAGCCATCAGCGCTTTTCTGGAGAAGCACGTGATCTTTTCAGTCTGATATTCGTACTTCGTGGTTGATTATAAGGATCGTGCTCGAATCAGGTGAACAAATCGTTCCATGCGAGCAGAGCGGGACCCTTTGACCAATATCAGGTCTTCTTGCCGAACCACTGATTCAAAGGCGTCCATGAATGCAATCATATCGTCAGTCCAATACACGTTGTTGGAAAGGTTATTGCCTTTCTGCCATCCAGCCACATATTCGTGCGCTTCATTGTCACCAAAGGCAAAAAGGAAAGCAACGTTGGCCTTTCTCATCTGCCTCCCCAACTGGAAATGCAGGCGTTTGCTCTCTTTACCCAGTTCGGCCATTGCGCCTGCAACAACAATCAAACGGCGTTGGGGGTACATCTGTCTCAAACTGTCAATCACACTGCAGAATGAGGTAGGATTGGCATTGTAAGTATCATCGACCAATAAAAACCTTCCCATTTCATGTAATTGCATCCGCCCTTCGACGCAGTAGGACAAGGCCCGCGTCGCTTTCTGCAGTGATTCCAAAGGGATATCGCAGAGGTGAAACAAAGTGAGCGCTCCCAATAAATTGCCAAGTAGCAAAGGATTGCCCAGAGATGTTTCAAAAGGTTGGCCAAGCCATTCGAATCGGGTCCGAGTGGGAGAAGAGGAAAGGAGTCTTGCTGAAAAATCGGGTTTCTTGGGAACTTTCCAGTGTTCGAAACCGTAAGTGAGTAAGCAAACTCTATGTTCCGACGCATAGTCCCTGACAAAATCCTGATGCAGCAGGTTGGCGGGGATTGCTGCAAAAGAATCGGGAACCATTCCCGCAAACAATCCTGATTTTTCACGTGCTACGCCTTGGGTGTTTTCTAAAAACTCCAGGTGGCTTTCCCCTACATTGGTAATCAATCCCAAGTCGGGCTTGACCACTTTGGAGAGCGTGGCGATTTCCCCGAAATGGTTAGTACCCAATTCTATCAACCACCATGCTTCTTCCAAATTCGCAGATAAAATCGTTAGGGGCACGCCCACAAAATTATTGAAATTTCCCTCGGTAGCATGAGTTTTAGGATCCAGAAACTGGCAAAGGGTGGCCGCGATTTCTTTCGTGGAGGTCTTTCCATTGCTGCCTGTAATGCCAATCACTGTGCCCGTCTCGAGGCGTGTGCGATACTCCTGCGCCAGGTCCAGCAAAGCTTTATTAGGATCGTTCACCGCAATCAGTGGTATTTGGGAAGAAAGTAACGCAGGTGCCACTTTGTTGCGACAGGCAACGATTCCTGTCGCCCCTTTTTCCAATGCCTGTTTGATATAAAGATGCCCGTCGGTGTTTTCACCGGAAAGGGCAAAAAACAAATCGCCGGGCTGGATTTTTCTGGAGTCGGTGGAGAGGTTGCGGAACAATGTTTGTTCCGGCAGTTGAACGGACTGACTTTGCAGGATTTGAGACAATTCCTCGACTGTGTAGCAATGATTCATTGCCGTTGCTCTGTTAAGCTCTGCTGAACAAGGAGAGTCGCGTATACGGACCGCTTTCTAATACGGCAGCATGAACTCGCGCCTGTTTTAATAGCATTTCAAAAAGAGACTATTTGGTGAGAATGCCGTCTTTTGCTTGCCGGGAGAGCTGATCCGGAGGATTGGGACTTGATTGCGGTGGTGACAAACGACTGTTGAGAATGCCTCCCTTTTGAACAACCACCCCTCCCGGAGGAGTGGTCACGTTGCCTTCCAATTCTCCTCCCGGAAGAATTTTGACGACTTTTTTGGAAAAAATATCCCCCTTGATTTTACCTTTCACCGTTACGGTTTGCGCATGGATAGGACCTTCCATTCGGCCTTTTCTCTCAAAAATCACTTCCTGTTGTCCCTCGACAGAACCCTTGATAGTTGCATCGATGACAACTGTCTTGTCGACAGTCAATTTCCCTTCGATTTCGGTTCCCTCACCCAGGTAATAAATTGATTTTTTATTAGAATCGTTCATATGGCAGTGTGTGTTCGCATGATCAGGTCAAAAAGGGACTCAGACACCCGACAATCCAATTTGAGACAATTTTTGTTTTAATTCCGTGTAAGTATGACTAACGAGATAATTGGGATAATCCTTTACGATTCGGGAGGTCGGACGAAAGAAAATGCCGGTATGAGCTTCTTCGAGCATGCTCAAGTCATTGTAGGAATCACCTATAGCAATTACGTGAAAATTCAATGACTTGAAGGCAGCGACCGCTTTCTTTTTTTGATCCCGCTGTCGCAATCGATAGTCACGTACCCGGTTATGTTCATCAATGATCAAGGAATGACAGAAAACGGTCGGATTGTGAAGTTTTACAAAAAGAGGCCGGGCATAATCGACAAAGGTATCTGAAAGGATGATCACCGTACAGCGCCCTTGCAGCCAGTCCAGAAATTCAATGGCCCCTTCCAAGGGTTCCATACCGGCGACTACGTCCCGGAAATCGTTTATCGTTAGATTGTGTACTGCAAGCAAAGCCAATCGTTTTCTCATTAATTCATCGTAATCAGCAACATCACGAGTGGTGAGTTTGAATGCTTCGATTCCCGTTTTTTCGGCCAAATTTATCCAGATTTCAGGAACTAGTACTCCTTCTAAATCGAGGCAGGTGAGAAACATTTGATTCGACCGCGGCATAAGCGATGCTTCAAGGTTGCGCGTCCTGGAAAGGTAAGATAGTATGAAGTTTTCTTGTTTCACGTGGTAGAGTATTGGGTCAAATAATAAATGGCAAGCTGGAATCAGTTACCCCCTATCACGGTAAAACAGGTCCGGAAGTGAACAAAACAATATGCTCCGGGAAATAGAATTGCCGGAGGGGCCATTCCGACCCCCGTACCATGAACCGGACGTTCACTCCGGTGACAAGAAAAACAGCTAAAAGTCTGTAATAGCGACGCCGCACTCGTTAGGGAATTGGTCTTCTGAAACCTTGATTGAATCCAATGGCTAAAGTACTGATTACGGGTGGCTGTCGAGCCTGCCGAAATGTGGCTTCCCTGCTCCCCTGCAAGGGCGATTATGAACTAATCTTTGCAGACTATGGCAAAAAAACCCTGCAGAAAGTTCTGTCTGAGCAACCCGATGTGATTTTACTGGATATTGAAATACCGGAACTCGATGGTTTTGAAGTATGCAGACAATTGAAAGGGGAAAAAAGAACGGCAGGGATACCGGTTATCCTAATGGCGGAAAGACTGAAAGATGGAGATACTTTCACCAATTGGTTGGTATCAGGGGCAGATGATTATATTTGCAAACCCTTGAGCGCTCCTGAGTTACTGGTACGCATCCAAGGGATGTTCCGCCTCAAAAACCAAAGAGATCAACTGGCAAAAAAAAATTTTGAATTAGCCCGCTTGAATGACGTTTTAGAATGCAAAAACCATGAACTGGAGGCCATGCAGAAAACCTTGCGGGAAATTGCCATTACTGATTCCTTGACCCTGCTTTACAATCGTCGTTATTTTGTCGATCGTCTTGAAAAAGAGTTTCTGCGAACCCTGCGTCATCAACAACCTATTGGGTTAGTGATGCTGGATATCGATCATTTCAAAGAGGTGAATGATACCTATGGGCACCAGTGTGGAGATCAGGTTTTGTTCCAGTTTTCAGAAATTCTGAGGCAAAGTATCCGCAAGCATGACATCGTCGCACGATATGGAGGAGAAGAATTTATCATTGGTTTGAGTGGGCAGAGGACGCATGAGTCTTATAAAACCGGTGAACGAATCCGCACAAAAGTGGAGAAATTTCCCTTCAGGATTGAAGGTCTGGAATTGAAAATCACTTGCAGCGCCGGGATTGCATCGTATCCGGAAGTGTGTGGGGATTCACCCAATTTCAATGCCATTTTGCAACAAGTGGATGCGGCGTTGTACCAGGCAAAACGACAAGGTCGCAACCAGGTCATTTGTGCCGGCGCCAAAAGGTTCCGGCTTGGATTTTAAAAATAAATGAGGAGGAAATGCAGTTGTCAGACAGATTTCAATTTAAAAAACTCACCGTACAGACTATATGGGTTTCTTTCCTACTGTTTTTTGTGTTGTCCTGCTTCAAAAAATCGGCAGCGCCACCGTTGAGACACAATGAAACGTCTTCTTCTTCCGGATTGATTGCCGAAGTTTTAATGAGAGTGCAATTGGATTATGTTGATCCGAATCGTTTGGTCCCGCAACGAATGCTCCAGGGTGCCCTGGATGAACTTTCCTTCAATATTCCAGAAATACTGGTGACCCTGCAAATGGAGCAAAGTCCTCACTTGCTCAATCTGACGGTCGAAACCCGGCATGAAGCGATCCCTTTCCATCCGCTTCGCGATCTCGATGAGTTGAATCAGTTGCTACAGCGACTTGTTTCTTCCATCAAACAGTCTTGGAGCGCATCGGCCCAGATCTACAAAGTGGAATATTCTTTGATAGAAGGCATGCTTTCCGAATTGGACCCGCATTCGACCTTGCTGCCTAAAGAAATTTATAATGAATTTCAAGTCAATACGCGTGGAAATTTTGGAGGGGTCGGAATCGTGGTGGGGATCCGGAACAATCAGATGACAGTGATCACTCCCATCGATGGCACTCCTGCCGCCAAAGCAGGTATCCGGGCGATGGACCGGATTGTGCGCATTGGCGATGAAGAAACAAAAAATATGAACTTGACCGACACGGCTAATAAATTAAGGGGAAAAGCGGGGACTCCACTCATTTTATATATCATGAGGGCAGGCTTCAGCGCCCCTAAAAAATTTGAATTGATTCGGACGATCATTCACATTGATAGCGTCGAATCCGTTGACCTGGCCCCCCAATCGGACGGTCTTATCCGCTACATAAAAATTAAAAATTTTCAACAAAACACGGATGAAGACCTTGTTTCCAAGTTGCGCGACATTGATCAACTCAAAGGATTGATCATCGATATCAGAAACAATCCGGGAGGATTACTGAGTCAGGTGGTCAGAGTTTCCGATCACTTCCTTACTGATAAAAAAACCATTGTGGCAACCGTAGGAAATCGGCAAAACTCCACCATTTATCGATCCCATTGGGGTTTGAATAATAGGAAACTGATGACACTCCCCATTATTGTGTTGATCAACAATGGCAGTGCCTCCGCCTCGGAAATCCTGGCGGCAGCCTTAAAAAACAACAGACGCGCAATCTTGCTGGGAGAGCAGACCTTCGGCAAGGGATCAATCCAAACCCTATGGTCGCTTCAGGACAATTCCGCCCTGAAATTGACAGTCGCCAAATATCTCACTCCCGGCAACAAATCGATCCAATCTATGGGAGTGACCCCCGATATTGCGTTGTACCCGGTCATCATTACTGAAGATCAGGTACGCTTGATTTGGGAGAGAGAAAACCGGGAACAAGACTTGGCAAGGCATTTCCAGGTTGCGGATCATGCTGACAACCCTTCGGCTTTTTTGCCTTATGTTGTTTCAGAGACAGTGGATTCAAATGCTTTTTTATTGGGTGAGGAAAATACTGAAGAGACGCTGAGTGAGGATTTTTTTGTTGAGATCGCCCGGCAAATATTGACCCGGTATCTCAAAAACGGTCAACAAACTCTCTTACAAACAGCTTTGGATGCGCAGCGCCGCATGATACCGATTCAGGATTCTCGCATTGTGGAAACGCTGAAAAAACGAGATATCAATTGGAAACGAGTCGCCTCGAAAACTACCCCCCGGCTGCAGGTTGAGATTCATACTGAAATGCAAAAAAATTCCCAGGAAAGCTGGATACCGGCACCACCCTTGATTCCGGCAAACTCCCGGATTCGGTTTCGGGTAAGCGTAAAAAATATGGGAAGTGGTCCTGCAAGTCGTTTGATCAGCATGATTAAAAGCGATCATTCAATTTTCAACGGCCACCAGTTACCCTTTGGTTACCTGGCTTCCGGAGAAGTACAAGTACGTACTTTCCAGATGGATATTCCCAAAGACATGAACAACAGTATCCATGCTATTGATTTTGAATTTGTGGATCATCAACTGCAAAAATTGGCAACACATCGAATTTTTCTGGCCTCCAGTGCCGCCCCTTCACCGCAATTCTCATTCCACTTGAAACTGATCGATGATGGCCGTTTTGGATCGGAGGGTAACGGAGACCGGAAAATTCAGGCTGGAGAAAAAATCGCACTCCAGCTCAGAGTGCGCAATTCCGGGGCAGGGGATTCCGAAAACTCGGTGGTTTTGCTCAGAAAAAGAGGTGGGCAGTCGGCAGTCGTACTTTCCCGCAGTCGATTTGATTTGGGAGCCTTGCCTTCCGGCGAGGAAAAACAGGCTATTTTATTGTTTCAGATTAACGATCCCGCAGCCTTTGAAACATCGGAGTTGTTCGTTGAAGTGCGTGACGTAGTCTTGAATCGGAGCAATCTCATCTATCAATTCTCACCGCATCAAAGTGCGCATGCGTTTTTTCAGGCCCCCACTATCGATTTCGAAATAAACGGTCCGGCCAACAAAACAATTGAGAGGGTGACTTTTTTGAAAACGGTGGAGTTGACGGGAATGGCCCAAGATGATCAGCAACTGAAAGATGTCTACATTTTTCTGAATCAAGAAAAAATCTTTTATCAAACCAACCTGGAGAAAGGACCCCTCACCAGCCTTCCGTTTTCCACAAGGGTCGAACTACAGGAAGGACATAACCGGATTTTGATTTTTGCCCGGGACCAGAACCATTTGACGTCCTCGCAGGAAATTCAATTGTGGCGGGAGCATTCTTCATTGGTCCCACAGATTGATCATGGGACCCGATACGCGTCTCCCAGGGGATAGTTAAAAGAAGAGCTATTTTTTCCGTTTTTTATGGACGGTTTCTCTCAAAGTTTTCCCGGCTGAAAATTTCACGACTTTGTTTGAAGGAATTTTCAAAACGGCGCCAGTTTGGGGATGGCGTCCTCTTCTTGCTTTGCGCTTGACAACCGAAAATGTACCAAATCCTACTAAAGGAATAGTGTCTCCTTTCTTCAACGTTTTTTGGATTACACCCAGCGTGGCGTTCAAATGCCGTTCCGCGCTAGCTTTTGTACCATTTACTTCAATAGCAATGGCTGCAATTAATTCTGCTTTCGTCATATTCCTCCTGAATCTGAAATTTAATTGATGAAAAGGTCTAAGCAACCACTATACTTTTACCATGATCTCGGGAGAGACGCAAGTGTGCGGTGCAAGATCCGGCGTGAATTTTAAAATTCTCGCAATTCAGTGTTATTACGGGTTGAAACCCTCTCTCTTTTTTACTACTGGTGGACAAATGCGCGAAAAATCGGGTCTCCAGGGCAATCGTAGGAATCCGTCTTCATCAAAACCACGACAGTCGGCCATTTTACCGCCAGACGTCGAATCACGGTTTGTCGGGAAGTCTACCTCTCCATTTCCAAGTATTTTCATTTTTCGAGGTGAGGAATAGTTGTAGGTTTTTTGAGGAATGTCAGTATAAAATTGTTTGCTTTTTCTCATCAACTTCCAACATACATTTTCCCATTGAAAAATCTTCCCATTTAATTTCTCTTTACTCCAATTTTCAGATAATATGGCCGGTGGTAAAATTTGATTTTCCTATCGGGGAAAGTCTTCGACAAAGTATAACACGGACTCACTCACCGTCCATTCTGAAAGTGAACCATGATCCACGTAATCGCAAAGGTAAAAACCACGGCTGGTAGGCGTGATGACTTTTTGACCGAGTTCAAAAAGGTCGTTCCGCAAGTGTTGAGCGAACAGGGATGCATAGAATATGGACCGACCTTCGATGCCAAAACGGGCCTCGATGCCCAGCGTCTGGCCGGAGAGGATGTAATCATTATCATTGAACGTTGGGAGAACCTCGACGCCTTGAAAGCTCATCTTGTAACTGACCACTTGACAGCATACCGCGAACGTGTTAAGGATTTTGTCGAAAGTTCTGTTCTGGAAATCTATGAAACTGCGTAAAAAAGTGCCTTGAAGTGCGGATGATATGATCTGTACTAAAAATCTGATTTTTCTATGACGTCAGGAGAGTTCCATACAAATAGAGAAGAGGATTGAACTGCGGACAGACTCCCAAACAGTTTGGGATGCGCTTACCAATTTAAAATTCTGAAGAGTCTTATTGTTGTAACGATAAGGGCAAGTTGACCTCCAAGACGTCGGAGACGATCAAGTTGTTTTGCCTTTTCAGAGCCATCGTTAATCGAACTGCTAAGGGCAAGCAGGGGATTTTTCCGGGCTGGGGCGTGGCAGTGCAGTCACCTTCTCGAGAATCCCATTCTTCCACCCAAACTTCCCGAAGTTCCCCATTAGCTTGTAAGATATTTTGCTCCATGAACTGCAAATCAAAGCCTACCACCGATTCTGACAAGATTTGTTCAATTCCTCCTTCAGAGATATCAGCATCGACATAAAAATCTTCCCGACGTTTGAAAAGCCATTTTTGGGAAAAGGCATCAAAATCCAGATAATATTCCACTTCATGCAGTTCCGGATCTTTCTCCAGTTCAATCGCTTGGGGAAAAAAACGAGTGGGAATGGCCGTATGGAAATGAATGAAATTGACCCTCTTTTCATCCGGGCCGGAAATTCTTCGTGAAAATATTCCCGTGTGATAATATTCCGCTTCATCCGCATGGTTATGCACGATCAAGCGTTCCAAGAATTGGACCGCTTGCAGGTCATCTAAGACGATTTTCATCAACAGGCGCAGTTCCTGTTCAGCTTTCAGGGAGTCAGCAATATCTTTGGTGGCATCGGAAATTTGAAAAAATGCGTTGTAAAGCAATGCTAAGATGGTTGAAAGCAAAACAATCGCGACCAACGCCTCCAGCAAAGAAAATCCATTTTGAATGATCAGAGAATCAGTCGGGGTGGATGTAAATTTCGGCATCGTATGAATAATCCTGCCCCCCTTCCTGCCATTGAATCTCATATTCCACTTTTCTGACAAATACTCCTGGAAAAGGAGAAACATCGGAAATTTCCCGTATCCAATTGAAACCCGCCAACTCATGATCTTCCTCGAAAGTACCTTGCGCGATGGAAATCGGCGCGTTGACACTGCGTTCCCACCTCGTCAATTCATTTTGGGTATGGGTCATGGCGTTCCAAAGGTTTTTCGTGGAAGAAAGCAAGAAGACAGAGGAGGAGAAGGATTGATAGATTGTGATAAGGACCATCGTTAAAATACTCAAGGCGATCAGCACTTCAAGCAAGGTAAATCCTTTTACTGGTTCCATCTCTTTTTGCGGGTCATGCATCTTGGAGCTCCTTCATTTCCAGATGACCCAAGATATCTTTGCTTTGAATGACCCAAATCTTTTTACCAACGGAAAAGAATAGCATGAATGGAGTGACAAATCCGGAGCTGTCGATCCGGATGGCCACCGGTTTTTTGATGGAAGTTTCCATTAAAATCCATTGGGCCCGGCTGGAAGGAGCTTGAACCGTCAAAGAAATATTCTCTAAATGGAAGTTCTCCGCAAAGCTGTGAGGTCTCAAGATACGGGGATTTTCCACCTCAATCCGTCCTCCCTCTTTGCGCTGTAGTTCAATATGGAATTTCTGTTCTTTGGGATCAAAAATAATAAAAAAACGCTTATTCCCCAAGATGGATTCATTGCGCAGCAGGTTGAGTACCCGGGTCAAATGGCGAAACTCCGTATCCCTGGTTTTTTCGATGGCGGTAATAAACTGGGGTGCGGCAAAAGTCGCCAAAAGGCCTAACAGAAACAGCACGATCATCATTTCCAGGAATGAGAATCCGGCAAAGCGTTTTCCTGGCGTTAAACGAAATGATTGTGGATCAGATGTCACGGGAAGAGAGATCTGCGTTTGCATCCGTTCCGCCTTCGACGCCATCATTACCCATGGAGTTGATTTCGTAGGTTTGCCCGTCGCTGGAATATGTATAATCCCGGCTCCAGCCATCCTGAGGCAGCTTATTTTTAAGATAGGGTCCATTCCATTGCTCAGGGATTCTGCCAACTTCCGGTTTTTCCTTCAATGCTTTCAGTCCTTGTTCCGTACTGGGATAGGTGGCGTTGTGAAGACGATACAAATCCAAGGCTGCTTCCAAACTGCGGATATTGGCAATACTGATTTTGATTTTTGCTTCATCAACCGAAGGGAGCAGATTGACCCCCACGATGGTTGCTAACAATCCGATGATGATAATGACCACCATGATTTCGATGAAGCTGAATCCATTACGTTTTCTTCGTTTTGCAAGGGATTTTTTTTGCTTGAGAACTTTCATATGAAACCTTGAATCTGCAGAAAGAGGTTTGCTGAATTCATAGTACCGCTTCTCTGGGAAATAGTCGAAAAAATTCTTTTCTCTCCCTTCACCTTAAGTAACCCGAGTTCGACATAAATCTTCAATAAGATGAGTATCCTGGTGTAGACGTCATCCTCGCGAAACTTGTCCCCGCGAAAGCGGGGAGCGGGGATCCGGATTTCAGTCTGGCTGTATACCTCCGGATTCCTTCCCTGCGTACGCAGGGATCTCGCAGGAATGACAAGCTTTCTCTAAGATATGAAGATTCCATGACATATTGAAATTATTAAATTATTATCTCGAACTCAGGTTAAGTAGAGTCATTTACAACAATTGATTCATGGTGAGCATCGGTAATAAAATGGCCACGGCAATGAATCCGATGATTCCTCCCATTATCAAAATCATGACAGGCTGCAACAAGGAGGTGAGCCCTTCCATTGTATTAGAAACTTCGACTTCCATTTGGTCCGCTACTTTTTCGAGAAGTTCGTCCACCTTGGCGGACTGCTCACCGATAGCGACCACGTGACAGACGTAGTCCGGGAAAAAAGAAACACGCCGCATGGCTGCGGAAAGGGGGATTCCCTTGTTATTAACATCCCTAATCAGTTGATTTAATCTTTCCAGAAACAGGTGATTGACAACCACGTGTTTGGAAATTTCCAAGGCGGATTTGAGGTCAACTCCGCTCTTGAGCAAAGTCCCCAAGGTTTGACAAAAACGAAAGACCAATATTTTGATGACCAGTCGATTCAAGAGAGGAATGACAAGGCTCAGCCTGTCTTTGAAGCGCATGCCAGCGGGGGTTTTCAGAAAGTAAGCGCTGCCGGCGAACAGGAAGCCGCATCCCCATAATGAAATGAACCAATGCTCCGCGAGAAATTCACTGACTCCGATCAATATTCGAGTAGGTAAGGGCAGGATCACCCCTCGTATTTGAAAAACCGCCGTGATTTTTGGCACGATATAGAGCATCATGAAGGTGATGACGGACAGGCTGAAGCAAACCATAAACGCGGGATAAATCATGGCTGATTTGAGTTTGCTCCGCAGTTTTTCCTGATTTTCATAAAAGTTCGCCAGCCGATGCATGATCACTCCCAGTGTTCCACTGTTCTCTCCGGAACGAACCATACTGACATACATGCGAGAAAAGACAGACGGATAGTGTTCCATGGCTTCAGCCAGATGAGCCCCTTCCATCACTCTGCTCCGCATGTCTGAAAGGACGCTTTGAAATGCAGGATCTTCGGTTTGCACGATGATCATTTCCAAGGCCTTGTCGTAGGGAATCGTCACTTCCAGAAGAGTCTGCAACTGCCGAGTGAAGATGCTGACTTGTTTGTGCCGGTTTCTTTTATAAAAACCCCATGCTTGCCAGTTTACTATTGAGCCCCGAGACTGTCCTTTTTCTTTATTTCGTGAAAAACGGGTGAGTTTGATTTCAATTGGATAAAGATTGTTGGATCGCAAAAACTGCTGAACTTCACTTTCCGAGGAAGCATGATGGGTCCCTTTGTGGAGTTTTTCGTTGTGATCAAATGCGCGGTATTGATAAAGAGGCATGGAATTTAATTGATGCAATGCAAAACAGGATGCCTCACAGACGACCTGAGGCTATTCTTCGGTTTCTCTGATATTGTTGCACGGCTTCGTTATGGTTTTTCAAATTTGAAGAAAATTGACTGCTGCCATCGCCTCGTGCCACAAAATAGAGATAATCCACATCTGCCGGATTCAGCGTACTTCGAATGGCCGCTTTTCCCGGATTGCAAATGGGACCGGGTGGCAAACCAAAATTGGTATAAGTATTATATGGCGTTGGTGTTTTTAAGTGGTGGTGGGTCAGATTGCCATCAAAATTATCAATTCCATAAATCACGGTGGGGTCACTCTCGAGCCGCATCTTCTTTTTCAGACGATTGTGAAACACGGCAGAAACCAAATAGCGATCATGCTCCGAGGCGGTCTCTTTTTCGACCATGGAAGCCAAGGTGATCACTTCATAGTCGCTGAGCCCCAACTTGATGGCTCTTTGACGGTTGAGCTCCGCGTAGTTCTGATTGAACTGCTCGATCATGGTCGTCAAAATAGTGGTTTCAGAGGCATTTTTGCTGAAAAAGTAGGTTTCAGGAAATAAAAATCCCTCCAGTGAGGGAACGACCGGGTGTTCCACGGAAGAAGTGATCTTCACCAGTTTTCGCAGGGTCAGACTAGTTTTCAAGGTCTGATATGTTTCCCTTTCACCCATTCCTGCTTGCTCCAGACGTGCCGCAATGTCCTCGAAAACCAATCCTTCCGGGACGGTCACCCGGTGCAATTGAGGTCGTCCCCGTACTAAGTAATCCAGCAACTGACCGGGAGTCCAGTGACCTTGTATTTCAAATTCTCCGGCCTGGATTTGGGAGAAGGCGCTACGAAAATAAGCCAATAGATGAAAATACAAAGGCTGATCTATCAAATTGTTTTCCGACAAGATCCGCACCACTTGTCCAAATCCTGCGCCCTGAGGGATTTCAATGACTTTCGACAGGGGTTTTTGCTGGTCCGTCACCGGATTGCGCAGAAAAGTATAAGTCTCATAGACCAGCGTGCTGCCAATAAAAAGAGAGGAAAGGAAAAAAAACACCCCGAATTTAAGGGAGATTATTTTCATGAACATGCCCGTTTTGTGGGAGGGTTCAAGCGTCCCAGGGTTCCGGAGAGATCAAAATCCATCAAATCGCCGCATTTGAATCCGCGAAAAAAGAGAGCCAAGGGACCAAATTCCCGTTCAGTCTTTTCGGACAATTTGAGTTTCAAGTGCAACTGTACGCGTGATGCCGGTAAATCGCGCTGGTTCAAGAATATTTTTCCGTCAATGGTTCCCTCCAATGCTCCTGTCAAGCGAATATGATGGATGGTGAGCGAATTATTGTAATCCAATTCGAGAAGGATTTCCGGAAACGTTAATTCCGGGAGAGTCAGTCCTCCTGGAATCAATTCCTGCAGATTCTTCGCAATGATCCGAGTATTTTCCAGTTTCGCGATTATTTTGCCCTTGGGTAGTATGCTCTCTCCACTTTGTAGTTCTTGCAAATTGTCGATGCTTGCATCCAACCAAAGCAAACCCTTCAACTCGATGTAAGGGATCAAAAGGAGAGCGGGGATATGATCCAAGGTCATTTTTTTGATTGCTAACTCCACATTCTCCCGTTTTAGGAGATTGACGGTTGCCAGGATTTGCCCCCCATAAGCCTGTGCTTGCAAATCCGGCATCAGTATTTTTCGTGGATCAATCCAAGGCAATGAAGGAAGAAAATCCAACTGGAGGTTTTCCAGAACGAAAAGATGGGAGAGAGGAATCGTGGGAGGAGCGAGCGCGACGACGCGATCGCTCACCAGATTCTTCGGATTTTTCCACTGTAAGGGCGCAATCCGGAGTTGAAACGGCGTGTGTGCCGCAAATTGCTGTTCTGCATAAGTGGCAACGGCGTGACCTGGAAAATTGTATTGTAATCCCAACAACAAAAAGAGGCTGCCGAGAAGCAGAAAAACAATCAAAAACAATCCGTTACGGAACCACATAGCCAGCATCTTCTCCAAAACATCAAAGTTTGTCCTCCTGCAGGAGGTCATGGATGGGCATGAAGAGCGTTGGAGCCATCATCATGCTGGTTTCTGTTTGAAAATACGAAAAGAAAGACGCAGCAACGCGGAGCTGGGAAGGGTTATAATTTCCCATTGCTCGATCAATAAAACCGGTTTATGATTTTCCAGAAAATAAAGAATATCAAACATTTCATCGAGGTTCAACCGATTCATCCGCACCCGAATCCCTTCCATTCCCAAAGGCGGCTTGGGAATAGGGTTCAATTGCAGTTTCTCTCCAATATTCAATTGCCGGGCCATATTTTCAAGAGACGCATTCAAAGATTGAGGGATCACCGGAAGCGTGGGATTGCGATTCAATGCCAACCACTCTTTTTCCAGAAGTTGCAAAATTTCCAGTTGTTTTTGCTTCAAGCTAAGATTTGCCTGAATTTGGGCACGATGGTTCCGCAATTTCTGAAATCCGAACGTGCCGCCAGTGAAAGCAAGCAAAATCAGCATGATGGCAATCAAAATCCATTTCCGTGGTGATAAACTCATGGTTGGTGATTGAATGTAATGGTATAGAAAATTTTATCTTGGCTTTTCCGGTAATCCGGAAGCAGGGTTTTGTCTTTGAATTCCTCGAATACGGACAGTCTGTTTGTGAAGATTTCCAGATCTTCGTAACTACCGGCGTTCCCGGTGACTTTGAAACGGGAGTTGTTCAGTTCCATACTTTTGATATTGAAAGATTCATCATCCGGCAATGCTGCAGAAATTTTTTTTATAAATGATAGGATGTGGTATTTGCGATGATTGAAACGTGTTTCCTTTTGGAGCTTCTTTTTTTGTGAAACTCGGGTTTGCAACAAAGTAATGGCTGCTTGGATATCAAGGCTGGAATCGTCTGGAAGCAGATGATGCAATATGTTATTCAATTGGGATTCGGTTCGGGCTATCTCATTTTCCCAATAGTTTAGTTCCAGAAAATAGTTGGCTCCCGAGCTTCCCACCATAAGCATAAAAAATACTACGCAGATGACCAGCTTCAGACGGTGTTTCCGGAGAAAACGGATCATGGGAGTCCCTTCAGAATAGAAAGAAAGATCATGTCCTTCCAAATGCTGTAATCCGTATTTTTTCAATTCTCCCAGGATTCCCCAATGAGGCTTAAAACCGGATAAAAAAGACTTGATTTCCTGAGAATGCAATGGGGTTCCTTCCCCCGGATTTTGAACCGGAGTATTCGGTGGGGAATTTTCATAAGCCAGATTCGCACTATGCGCCGACACGCCATTGCGCAGTTTAAAGGATGCGCCATCCCATTCAAGGAGAATACCGAACAAGCCATGATAGGAGACATGAGGGGATTCCCGAAAATTCCAAGTTCTTGCAAACAAGTTAAACTGCGTACACAGAATCAGTATTTCATCTTGGATAAGAGATGCTGGCGAGGGGTTGGATTGGTTCTGTCTTCCGGGTGCCGGTATTTTGGGAGCATCGAGGATGCTTTGACAAAGATCATGACGATCCAACTGCTGTATGCCCGGGGATTCTTTCAGATAGGAGGCGAGCCGGTTGGGAAAAACTTTAATGGCCTGGAGATGTTGGTTTTCAATCACATTTATGAACGTTTCTTCGACTCCAAGGTAAACCTGGAAGCGGGGATTATTCTCCTCGGGGGAGGGAATGCTATTGAACAGTTTATACGCGGCACAATCAATATTCTTGATCAAAAGGTCATACCGGGCGCAAAGCAGGATCAGCATTTGCAGATAGGCGGTGGGGATGACAAGTAAAAATACCCGAGTTGTCCCATCAGGCAGCATTTGCGTGGCGTATTGATACTTGCTGTCTTCTCTCTCCGTGAGAACTTCGCTTTCAATCTCGAACGGGAGGGCCATCTTGACCTTCTTTTTGTCCTGAAATGGAAAATTGAGGACACGGAAAGAGACTTCTTCGCAAGGGATGATCAAGGAGATTTGATGATTGCTCCATTTATGTGTTTCCAAGAAATTTTCTATCCTTTCCTCCAGTGTCACGCCCTTTGATATGGGAAGGAACGCGGAGGAATGCTCTGCTTTGCTCGAAAAGCGTTCATTGCGTTTGACCAATTGTATCCCTTCAATACATTCGGGATGGATTGCCAGGGAATAGATGGTTTTGGCCATGGTTATTCAGTGTCAGCGTTGATGAGTTTCGACAACAGGTTTCAAAGCTGGCTCATCCAGCCAGCGCTCCAGTCGAAACTCGATGGTGCGCTGGACCTGGTCGGCGCGTGTCATTTGGAGTTGTAGCAAGGTCCCGGCCTGAACCAGACGATTGCTGTTTTGGCCATACAACAAAAGCCTTCTTTCATCATAGTGATAATAATCGTCATGGAGCGCCTCCATGGGAACAAAACATTCAATACGATGGTCCGTCAATTCCGTGGTCAGTCCTGCAGAATGCACCGCGACCACTTGTGCCTCGAGGAACTGTCCGAGGTAGCGTTCCAGGAAAATGGTCTTGATCAACTCGTAACTTTGTCGTTCTGCAAGCTCTGCTTTCCTTTCCTGTTGGGACAAATGTTCTGCTACTTCCGGGGGAACTGTTTTTCCGTGGTAGGGTTTCCCCATGCGATCCGCCCGTAGCTTTGTCTTCAGGGCTCGCTGCACGATGAGATCCGGGTAACGCCTGATTGGGGAAGTGAAATGGGTATAGTGTTTGGCTGCCAATCCATAGTGCCCTTTGTTGCCAGTGCGATAACTAGCCAGGGCCATACTCTTCAAGAGCATTAACTGAATTTGATGGCGATGGGGATGCCCTTTCAATTTCCTGAGAAACTGGTTGATTTTTTGGGAATTACGGAATGAAACGGCTTTGTCGGAGAGTCCCAGGCGCCAGAAGGTGTTTTGCAGTTTTTCCATTTTGAATATGTCCGGCTTGTCATGGACACGGTACAATCCTGGCAAATCATAACGGAGACAATGTTGGGCGACAGTTTCATTGGCTTCCAACATGAATTGTTCGATGATTCGCATCGAAACCGACTGAAATTCTTTGCGAAATCCCACGATTTCTCCCGTCTCATTCAATTCCACTCTATACTCGGGGAAGATAAAATCGATGGCGCCTCGCTGGTAGCGCTTGCGAGCGAGCAATTCAGACAACTCATACATGATCCGTAACGAATCCCGGATTTTTTTACTGCGGATGTTAGTCGGGTTTCCCTCCAGAAAAGCTGCCACCTCCTCGTAAGTCAGACGGGCCTGGCTGCGAATCAGACTCTCATAGATCGAAAAATCTCGTACCTGGCCTTCGGCATTGATTTCCATTTCACAGGTCAGAGTCAGCCGGTTGACTCCCGGACGCAAACTGCACAGGTGATTCGACAAGATATCAGGAAGCATGGGAATGGCATGAGTGGGAAAATAGACGCTGGTTCCTCGTTGATATGCTTCCTGATCAATTGGACAATTGGGACGGACGTAATGGGCAACATCTGCAATAGCAACGAATAAACGGAATGTGCCCGAGTCCTGTTTTTCCACATAAACCGCATCATCGAAATCCCTGGCATTTTTGCCGTCAATCGTGACAAATCCCAAGGCTCGTAAATCGACCCGACCGGATTCAGCATGGAAGAGGACGCGTTGCGGAAGATTTTCTGCTGCGCAGCAGGCTTCTTCTGAAAATTCCGTTGCAATTTGATTTTCGGTCAAAATCAAATCAAAGGCTAACTCATCCATGGTTTGCGCTGGCAAGACTTTGAGGATTTTGCCAAATATATCTTTCGAATGAGCAAGTGCCGGCACCAAAATCCCTGAAATCAAATCTCCCGACCGTGCTTCCGCCAAATCGTCTTGCGGCGAAATCACGACGGGTGGTAATTCGGAATTTTTGTTGATCGGCAGGGCCAGAGTCATCCGTTTTCCCCGAACCAGACGGGCTAGAAAAGAGCGGGGCTTTTTTTCTACAATCCCTACGATTTTTCCTTTTCGCTGACCAGGACGCCGGCTTCCGGTCAGGACGACCTCCACCCGGTCGCCATCCAGCGCTCCATGCCGATCTCGGCGGGAAATGTAAACATCTTGCCCTTTTGCCATGCTCACAAACCCAAACCCCCGGGGAGTCTTGGAAAAAATTCCCCTCAAACCGGGAAGAATTGATTTATTGGCATGCGCCTTTTTATGAAGGGATGGTGGAGACTGTGAAGCGCAAGAACGTTTGCTGGCCAAGAGAAATTCGCCGCCGACCTGCTCTAATTTACCTTTCAGAACGAGAGCATCCAGCAAGGCTTTGAGCTTTGCCAGTTGCTGTTTTTTGACTCCCAGCCGGTGGCGAATTTGTTTCAAACTCAAAGGCGCTCCGCTCTGTTCCAAGATACGGAGTAAAACTTTTTTTTTGAGATTCATATCAAGACGCGTCGATCACTCTAGGGACTTTGAAACATCCGTTTTCAGTGTACGGACTGAATTGTTCGGGAGCAACTGGAGATGGTTTGCTGTGATCGTCTTGAAAAATAACCAACATGCTCTCGTCTCGATCTGCAGACTCCGGGGGAACTTCAAGGGTCTCCAGAATCTCAAAATAGTCGAGGATTGTGGAAAATTGCCGGGCAAAAGTTTTTTTTTCTGCATCTGTCAGCTCCAAATGGCAGAGACTGGCGATTTTACGGACATCATCAATCGAAAACATGATACTCTCTGGTTGCGGTTCAGATACTTTGCCGGAGGCGCTCTCTTATTTTGAAGCCTGGGGAGGGAAAATCATCATTTTGACCAGGGTGGTGGCAACCACATCTCCCGCAACGGACGCTGTGCCTCCAAAGTGCCAGAGATACTGGCGATGAGCTTCCACTACCACGTCCAGAATCAATTGATCTCCTGGGACCACAGGGCGTTTGAAACGTGCTTTTTCGATTCCGCCAAACCGTATTTTAGGAATCCCTTTCACTTCCGAATGCGCCGCCACGCCTCCTACCTGCGCCAGGGCTTCCACCACCAGAACGCCTGGCATGACGGGATAGTCCGGGAAATGTCCCTGGAAGAATGGTTCACTTCCTGAAATGTTTTTCAACCCTTTGCATGAAACTCCCGGGTCCAGTTCCAGGATACGATCGATGAGAAGAAAAGGGTAGCGTTGCGGTAAAATCTCCTTTATCTGCTCGAGATCGTAGACAATTGTTGCTGTCATTCTTTGACCGGGGCTTTGAGAGAATTGTAATGATCGATTACTTGTTCGGTCAAATCCGTGGTTTCGTTGTTTATGTAAAGGATGATCTCTGATGCCGTTTTTTCCAACACAACGTCAAAATTCCCGTTTTTGGCCACCGTGCGTATCACTGCTTTCAATTCATTGAACATCTGATTGGTCATTTGTCGTTCTTTGGCGCGGATTGACTGTTCGTACTGTTTGCCTTTCCGGATCAGAAACTGCTCCTGATTTTTCAATTCTGCTTCTTTCTCCTTCCTGGCGGTTTCAGTCAGAAGCAAGTTATTGCGCGCGTCGGCGGCTTGTTTTCTCAATTCTTCCTCCTCCAGATTCAATTCTTGCTGCATCCGGCGTCCTTCCTCTTCCAACAGATTTCTGGAACGAATTCCCTCTTCCGATTCATTGATTGCGCGATTCAGATCAATGACCCCGATTTTAAAAGATTCCAGGCCAAATACCTGGGTGGAGATGCAGAGGCAAACAAAAATGACAAGAATGGTTGGCCTTAAAAATTTCATAAAGTCCTCCGATATTGAAGAGAGCGTGTACAATCTCCTTATAAAACGTGAAGGGTGGGAGGCAAGGAGACGGGTGGAAGCCATGTTTTTTTATAGAGGTAGAAATATCAGGTACCAAAGGATGATCACTGCGCCCAATGCGAATATAACGGCATACTGTTGGAGGACCCCGTTTTGGAGAGTACGAATCATGCCTCCGGATGCACGCGCAATGTCTCCGGTCAGAAGGACAAAGCGGTCGATCACGCCTAAGTCGAACCATCGCCAGAAAACAACGGTCGACAGTTTCTTTATGGATTGGATGAATAACAAATCATAGGCTTCGTCTACATAATATTTATTCAGGGATAGTTTGTAAAGAAGCGCATACTGTTCTTTCCAGCTGCGGACCTGATCCAATTTCCCCGCATACAATTTCCAGGCAAACCAAAGAGGAATCAGGACCGCAATGACGGATGCCACCATGAGGACCGCTTCAGTGACGGAAGAACCATGACCGGCCGGCACTTTCGCATAAAACCCTTCAAAGTACATTTCCATGCCATTGGGTAAAAAATACAGGACGTGGGGCACGCCAAACAATCCTCCAAAAATTGAAAGAATCGCCAGGATCACCAGAGGGGCGAGCATTGAAATCGGGGCTTCATGGATTTGGGCCGCTGTGCGCGAGTCCACCCGGGACTCCCCATGGAAAGTGAGGAAAATGAGTCGAAACATGTAAAATGACGTCAAAATTGCCGTTGTAAAGCCGATCAACCAGAGGGACATATTTCCACTACTCCAGGTTTTCCAGAGAATTTCGTCTTTGCTGAAAAAACCGGCAAAAGGAGGGATCCCGGCAATGGCGATGGCGCCGATGAGCATCGTAATGTATGTCACGGGAAGCTTGTTCTTCAAACCTCCCATTTTCATCATGTCCTGTTCATGATGCAATGCATGGATTACCGCACCTGAGCAAAGGAACAAAAGGGCTTTGAAAAAAGCATGGGTCATCACATGAAAAACGCCGACACCAAACGCTCCCACACCCATGGCCAGGAACATGTATCCCAATTGACTGACTGTGGAATATGCCAGAACCCGTTTGATATCCGTTTGCGTGATGGCAATGGTGGCTGCCAGAATCGCGGTCACAACACCAATGATGGCAACCAGATTCATGGTGATGGGAGCCAGGACGAATAAATGACTGAGCCGGGCCAACATGTAAAGGCCGGAAGTGACCATGGTGGCTGCATGAATCAGTGCGGAAACCGGTGTCGGCCCTTCCATGGCATCCGGCAACCAGACATAAAGGGGGATTTGCGCAGACTTGCCCGTTGCTCCCAAAAAAAGAAATAGTGTGATGAGCGTAACAATCAACCCTCCGGGCTCCAGCACGGAGGCTGCTTGGGCGTTGACTTCCTCAAAGGCCAGAGTGTCGAAAAAAATAAAAATCAGCATCACTCCGCTAAGAAAACCGAAATCGCCAATCCGGTTGGTGATGAATGCTTTCTTGCAGGCATCGATGGCCGTTTGCTTTTCAAAATAATAGCCGATCAGCAGGTAAGAACACAGTCCGACACCTTCCCAACCCACAAACATAAGCACAAAATTGTCCGCAAGAACCAGCAAGAGCATGAAAAACACGAAGAGATTGAGATAGCTGAAGAAGCGATAATAAGAATCCTCCTCGTACATGTATCCGATTGAATACACGTGGATTAAAAAACCAACACCCGTAATGACCAGTAAAAAGAGTGCGGACAACGGGTCGACTGAAAAGCCCACATTGAGATTCAAAATACCAGCTTGCATCCAGGTATACAGGTTTTCATGCAGGACTTGGTTTTCGGTGGCAAGCATCTGGAAGAAGAGCACCAAGGACTGTAGGAAGGCAAATCCAATCGTCAAAGGCCCGACAAAGCTGACAAACCGTTTTCCAAAAAATTTACCAAACAGTCCGTTGAGAATGAATCCGATGAGCGGGAATGCCGGAACGAGCCAAATTTGATGCATAAAGGTTCTCCAAGGAGCGTCACTGAGGACGTCTGCAGGTCTCAAACGGATTCGAAGTTACCATTTGATCCAGTTGTATTCATCCACGTTGAGTGTTTGTCGATTGCGGTAAATAGAAAGGATGATGGATAATCCCACGACCGCTTCCGCGGCAGCAACGACGACGATAAAGAAAATAAAAATGACCCCCGCCATCGAATCCATTTCCCGGGCAAATGCCACAAAAGAAAGGTTGACTGCATTGAACATCACTTCAATGCTCATGAAAATGACGATCACATTGCGGCGTAGCATCACACCCAAAACCCCGGTGGCAAACAGGACAGCACTGAGGATTAGCACATGGGTTGTGGGAATCATTAGTTTTCCTTGATACGACGTTTACCGATAACCACTGCGCCGATGACTGCAACCAGCAGAAGGATAGAAACGGCTTCAAAGGGTAGCACGTATTCCCCATACAACAACCGGCCGATCAATCCTATCGATCCTTCTTCAGTGATGGTCTCCAGGGTATAAATATCTTTGGGTCCATATTCGATACGACCCAGAAACAGTGCGGAAATTTGAATAAGTAACCCGAGAGTGATGCCTATGGCCAGGACCTTGGGAATGTTCAACTGGATCGATTCCCCGCTGGGCGCAATATTGAGCAACATAATCACAAAAAGGAAAAGTACCAGAATGGCACCCGCGTAGATCAAAATCTGGATTACTGCCACAAACTCCACATTCAGCAAAACGTAAATACCGCCCAAGCAAAAGAACGTGCAGACCAAAGACATTGCGCTGTAAATAGGATTACGACATACCAGCACACCCAGTGAACTGATCACGGCGATGGTGGCAAGTAGGTAAAACGTCAGTAACATGATCATCTCTGTTTTGGATTAACTGGCAGGCAGCGGACAACCATGACTGCCAACATTGCTGTAGGTGAGTCCTTTGAATTTTTCTATCGTGGAACCCAAAGTATCAAAAACGGCTGGTGCGGATTCAAAATCGGCGTCCTTCCCCAAGGATTGGATCAATTCCGTGAGGATCATCCATTCCGGTTTGGTGAGTTCCGGGGCGTGAACGGCAATCATGATCCGCTGAACACGATTATTTTTATTGGTGAAGGTTCCTTCTTTTTCAGCATGGGTTCGACCCGGCAACAACACATCGGCGTTTTTTTTCGCCCATGAATTCATTTCCGTACCAATATAGACGATCAATTCCGCTTTATTGACAAGCTCCTGAATTTCGGGCTTTTCAGAATAAGGATCGCCCAGCACCACTACCAGTTTGACAGGATCACTCAAGGCTTCCAGCACCCGCGTATCCTCTTCATCGCCAATCAAATCCAGTGCGATTGCCCCAGCGCGATTGGGGCTTTTGTCGCTGGTGATCAACGAATCAATAAAATAATTGGTGTTTGGCTGAGACCAGGGACGCAGTGGGAAAAAGACCCTGTTGGAATCAAAAACATCTCCCATCATTTTCTTCAGCAAATAGAGTTCTTCATTGCTGGCATGGGTATCTGTGATGGCAACCACTTCATTGGCTGCCGGCGCCAACGCATCTATTTTGCTCTTCATTGCCTCGTAAATCCGCCCCCAACTTGCTTTGACCAGTTGCCCTTCGACTCGTCCCATGGGCTGCAGTAAGCGATTTTTATTTTTATTGAACCGTCTCATGCTGATCCTGCCATCGTCACACATCCACCACTGATTGACGTCCTGATTTTCCCGGGGTTTGAGACGGATCACGGTATTTTTGTCCTCTTCTACGGAGATATTGCAACCGGTGGAGCAATGGGTGCAGATCGAGTTGGTTTTTTTCAGTTTCCAAACACGTCTTTTGAAGCGAAATTCTCGTTCTGTGATGCACCCGACCGGGCAAATATCGGCCATGTTTCCTTGAAATTTATTGGTCATGGGACGATCTGTGAATGTATCGACAGTCAATTGATGACCCCGGTTGAACATGCCGAATTCATGCGTGCCGGTGATTTCTCTGGTAAAACGATCACAACGGGTACAATGAATACAGCGGTTGCGTTCCAGCATCACAAAAGTGCCAATGTCGCGCCAGCCATACACCCGTTTGGAATACTCCATTTCAGAATTTCCCGTACCGTAGTCGTAAGAATAGTCCTGCAGGGTACACTCCCCCGCCTGGTCGCAGATCGGGCAATCCAGCGGGTGATTGACCAGCAGGAATTCCATCACCAACTCGCGCCCTTCCCGGACACTCTCGTTGTGCGCGACCACTTTCATCCCTTCCACCGCGTCCGTGGAACAGGAAGTCATCAGTTTGGGAGCGGGACGGCCGTTTCCCATGTCGGTCACATCGACCAAGCACATGCGACAAGTCGCCACGATCGACAAAGCGGGATGGTAGCAATAATAAGGGATTTCGATTCCGGCTTTCAATGCGGCCGATAGGATTTTTTCACCTGGTTCGAATTCGATGGGTTGTTCATCAAGATAAAATTTCGGCATGACCAGTTCTTCAATAGTTCAGTTATCAAGCACCCGAAAAATGGGAACGAAAATCTTCCGGATATTTATCCACAAAGGCCTGAATAGGCATGGCACAGGCATCTCCCAGCGCGCAAAGCGTCGTCCCCAGCATGTTTCCACCCACGCGGTAAAGCCGCCTCAACGATTCTGGCGATCCCTGTCGGTTTACGAACTCTCTTAAAATCTGACGACTCCAATTGGTGCCTTCCCGGCAGGGAGTGCATTGACCACAGGATTCATGGTTGTAAAATTGGACGATACGGTACAAGAACTTGACCACGTCGGTATCCTCGTCAAAGACGATGACTGCCGAAGATCCCATCAAACTCTTGGCCTTGGCCAATGAATCGAAGTCATAGGGAATATCGATTTCATCCGGGTTTAGCACCGGCACCGAAGATCCCCCGGGGATCACGCCTTTAAGCTTCTTAGCGCCGGGTATGCCGCCACCGATTTCATAGATGATATCTTTCAGGTTGACGCCCATTTTCAACTCATACACCCCCGGCTTGTTGACGTGCCCGCTCAGACTTACCAAGTGCGTGCCCGAATTGTTGGGCGTGCCCAATGATTTAAAATACTCTGCGCCTTCTTTGACAATCACCGGGACGCACATCAGGGTTTCAACATTGTTCACACTCGTTGGGCAACCATTGAATCCAGCCACTGCGGGAAAAGGGGGTTTGGTGCGAGGTTGACCGCGCTTGCCTTCCAACGAGTCCAGCAGGGCTGTTTCTTCTCCGCAAATATAGGCGCCCGCTCCTGGATGCAGGGTCATTTCCAACTCGAAATCGCTTCCCATCAGCTTCGGACCCAGAATTTTGGCAGCATAGCACTCATCCACCGCCTCCTGCAAGCGCCGCATGGCAGGGACAAACTCTCCACGCACATAAATGTAACCATGATGACATCCCAGAGCATAACATCCGATCATGAAGCCTTCCAGGAACATGTGCGGTTCTTTGAGCATGATTTCGCGGTCTTTGAATGTGCCGGGTTCTCCTTCGTCGGCATTAATAATCAAGTAACTCGGTTTGTCCGTACCTTTTGCCATGAAACTCCATTTGAGTCCCGTGGGAAATCCGGCCCCACCTCGACCCCGCAAACCTGATTCCTTCACAAGATCAACAAGCTCCTCAGGCTTCATTTTCAAGGCTTGTTCCAGTGCAACGTAGCCCCCGGCCGTCTTGTAACTGTCCAAATCACCTTGGTATCCTGGTTGTCTGACATTCTTAAAAAGGACAAGTGTTTCTTCTAACATGGCAAATTCATGATGAAAGGTTCAGTTTCCCCCCTCCCCTCGAGGGAGGGCGCGGTTCGGCGCCAACTTTGTGGCAAAAGGCCTGTCAATGGGAAGTGTTTTTTGCGACAATTCACTTGGATCTTTTTCCAATTGATCCAGGAGATGATCGACTTCTGAAATTGTCAATTTTTCATGATAGTCCTCATTGACGATCATCACCGGCGCATACCCGCAGGCGCCCAGACATTCGACTTCTTCGACGCTGAACCGTCCATCCTCGCTTGTCTGTCCGGCATGAGCGCGTATGCGGTTTTCAATATGTTCCAGAATTTCTTCACCTCCGCAAAGTCCGCAGGTCAGGTTAGTACAGACCTGCAGATGATATTTCCCCAGGGGTTCGAATTTAAACATGGTGTAAAAAGTGGCAACGCCTTCCACATGCGTCGGTGGCGCTTCGCAGAGTTTGGCCACATGCCGCAGACAATCCGAGTTCAAATATCCGTTGTTCTCTCTTTGGGCAAGGTGCAACATCGGCAGCAAGGCGTTGACTTTGATAGGATAGCGGCTCAGGATGTTTTCCGCTTTCTTTTGTACTTCCGGAGAAAACACGAATCCTCCTCATTGAGATAAGGTCTTGATTGAATATTCCGCTTTTTCTCTTATTAACATGCAACAAGAGAAAGGGCAGGATGATTCAGATTCACTTGGATTTAGATTTTTAGCGGAACCGTAGGAAAGAAGCAACCAAAAAATTGGAGGTTTTTTCATGGGAATGTCCGGGCGTCAGCTTCGATTCCGTTAACAAACTCCAATAGGGGCGCGAAATATTTTTCGTAGCGTTCCAAGAGATTGCCGGAGATGAGAATCGACTCCGGTGTTTGGCTGCAAGGAACGATTTCCCGATTCCATCGCCCTCCTTGAAGCCTGCAAAGATGGATCACCCTATTTTTCGCTTTGCGGAGCCATACGGAAGATTCAGGCTGCAGGTCTCCTTGCCATAGCCGTACCGCTTGCTCTTCGTCGGCACGAGAATTGGGGGAAATTGCCAGTAGTAAAAGACGTGAAGGGGTGCCCAACAGCCAAAGTTCTCTTTTTTTCAGAAGCGCATTCATGGTCGCGTCTTCCCATTTGGGCTCCGGAGCAATTCCTTTGTAAAGAAAATAAGGCGCTTCGTCCAATTGCAGTGCCGCCAGCAGGGCACGGGCCACAGGATACTTGACTTTTCGTTCCGCCGAATCAGGGCGCAGTTGTTTTTCCAAACACTTCGTATATTGACTCGTCATCATCTTTTGAAATGGTTTCGGATCCAAGCGGAAGTACTGGAGTACCCCCCGGAAAATCCCGTCTCCCCGTTTGTCATGCGGGGCAATTTCCACATTGAGGGTTAATAGATCCTCCAGATACCAGGACAAGAGATCACTGGCAGGTTCGCAATCGGGATAACTGAAGATCATCGGTGGGTTGGCTGCAATTGCTCGCAGGATTTCAGACCGCAAAGGCGCTTCAAGCAATGCCAACAGCTTGCGTTGGGCCAGCAAATCCGCAATTTCCGCAATCTCACGATCTTTGATTTCCAATAAAAAACTGGCCAGCGAAAAAATCGCGCTACGCAGAATGGAGATCTGCTCATCGGGAGCGTGGGAAGACACTTCCAAATGCAGCTTGCAGTTCAGACGGCTTTCCACCCCCGTTTTCCAGGTTTGAATCCGTTTGGGGGTGCGACCGTAAATAAAACGGGCATAAAATTTTTCCAAACCCCGGGCGATGTTGTGGCATTCTTTTTCATCGAGGCTGCGGAAAGCGTTTGGAAATTTTTCAGGATGAATGGATTGACGGGAGGCGAGGCAGCGGTAAAGGAACAACCGGTCGTATTCGCTGCGCAGGTGCAGGTTTCCCGTTTCATTCAAAGCCGCCTGCAGAATTTCCTGGGAAATCGGAAATTGATGGACCAATTCAGTCAGTTCCGCCCCGTAGATCCAGTTGGCATCCCGGTGCCGGTAATCACCTCCAAAGAGAGAAACCATTTCATTGGCAAGAATGGCGATCGTTTCATGCAACAGACGCAGTGCGTACTTTTCGCTGATATGGACGGTCAACTGCTTCGTTCCGGTCTTTCCAATTTCCACTGCAAGCGCAGTGGCTCCGAGGGCAACCGGATTGGCGCCCAGTACCAATCTTCCAAAGTAGTAGAGTGGTTGTACGTATTCCAAATAGGGAGCTGCCTTTTCATAAAACTCAAACCCTCTCACGCCTTTTTGAATGAAGCCATAGGTTTCGTTGAGGGTCCTTTTCTTGATATTGACCGGCAAACGATCCAGCAAAACGATCAGGTTGATCGAGATCTGGTTGATGGCACGCAATAATTGCTCGATGCTGGTATGAAGCAAGGGTTGTTTGACGTCAGGATTGTAGATTCTCGCCACGGATTCGATGAGAGTGACAATATCCTCCCAGAGGGGTTTGCCGTGGATCTCACCGGCTTTGTAATATTTTTTTTGTTTGATGTTGTCAAAAAAGGACGCGGTTTGATGCTTCAACAATTGCGCCACCTGCTGATCTCGGGCACTCGATTCCTTTGCTTCTTCAAAAATCTCGAGCGAGTCCACTCCCAGGGGAAATTCCATCCATTCGTGATGGATTTTCAATTTCTGGTTGAATTGCAGAATCCTTTTATCCAATTCCAAAGCATCTTCTTTCAGGCGTTTCTCCAGTTGCTTCACCCGTGTTTCTTTTTCCCGCAGTTCAAGACTTTCGGCCTGCAATTGCAACATCGCTGGTGTTTTCTGCTGGCGAAAAGAGAGGATGAATCCAATCAGCGCCGGCAATGCGGAGCCGTAAAAATACCACTGCATGGCTTCGAAATCGGAGGCAGCCACAAAGAGCCCACTCCAGGTCAAACAGAAGCTGCTGAAAATCAAGGCTATCGGAAGGTGTTCTGTGATAGATTTTGTCATAACTTGCTGCTTTTCGAGTTTTGTGGAAAAACAGATTGGCAACTTTGAGCCAATGTGTTTCATTGCGGAGGGAAATATTGTCAATTCCATTGTAATTTTACAGCGGAACGCCGGATTATCGGAGTAGGAAACCAAGAGTCCCCTCCTGTCAGGGTCGGGGGTGAGTTCATCTCCCCCGGAACGCCAGAGTATCAGAGCATTGAACTCCCTGTCTATATCGAAAATGGAGATGGATAACCATGAATGAAGACTATGACAAAGCAACGCACGCGTTGGAGAACTTGAAAATTTTGGACATGACCCGGGTGTTGGGCGGACCGTATGCCACGCAGATCCTGGCCGACCACGGGGCGGAGGTCATCAAGATCGAAGCTGAAACGGGTGATGAAACGCGGGGATGGGGCCCGCCTTTCAGGCGTGGTATGGCTTCCTATTTTTTAAACGTGAACCGCAACAAGAAATCGATTGTGATTGATTTACGTCACAATGCGGGTCGCTCAATCGTCCTGCGGCTCTTGCAGGATACGGATGTTCTTATAGAAAATTTCAAGACGGGTACGATGGAAAAATGGGGTCTGGGCTATCAGCGGACTCTGCAGGAAAAATTTCCGGAATTGATCCATTGTCGCATCTCCGGCTTCGGCGCGGATGGTCCACTCGGAGGAGCCCCGGGTTATGATGCGATCTTGCAGGCCATGACAGGTATGATGTCGATCAACGGCATGGCCGAAAGCGGGACGGTGCGTATGGGCGCTCCGATGGTTGATATGGGGACCGGGCTCTACAGCGTGGTCGGCATTCTGATGGCGTTGCTGGAACGGCAACGGTCCGGTAAAGGGCAGTTCATCGACATGACGCTTTACGACAGCGCATTGGCCCTCACCCACCCGTACAATGCCAACTATTTCTTATCAGGAAAACCCGGCAAAGCAGTGGGCAATTCACATCCTAATATCTCGCCCTATGACAAGTTCAAAACCCGAACCAATGAGATTTTCCTGGGAATCGGCAATGATGCGGGTTTTGCCCGGCTCTGCCGGGCATTGGGTTTGTCCGAGCTGGCGTCGGACCCGCGTTTTCTGACGAACGCAGACCGCGTAAAGAACCGGGATGCCTTGAACAATAAGCTCGCAGAAGTATTGGCCGACGTCGATGGGGCCGTATTTGCTGAAAAACTGCTTGCCGCCGGGTTGCCTGCCGGTCCGGTGCGCGATATGAAGGAAGCCTTGGATCACCCCCATACCGCTCATCGCCAAATGCGGGTGAGCGAAGGTTGGTATGAAGGTATGGCTTCGCCTATCAAGTTCAGCCGTTCAAAATCCGTTGGTATCCGCCATGTTCCGCCGTTGCTTGGCGAACAGACCCGTGAAGTGCTCGCACAAGCCGGCTATGGTTCGTCTGAAATCGAGGAACTTCTGAGAGATGGCACTGTTGCCGAAAACGATGCGGATACAGTCCGGCGCAGCGACGATACCATGAAAGAATCAGAATTATTGTAAAGGACATGTTTATGGACGAACAGACATACTTGGATCACTTGCAGGAATTATGGCAAAAAAACTGGCCTGATCATTTACGCAAGGACCCTGAATATCCATTCGGAGAAATTCTCATCACTGAATACCTGCAAAGGTGGGCGGCACTGCGTCCTGATAAACCTTGTCTTATCTACTATGGACGGGAAATCACCTTCAAGGAATTGGATGATTGCAGCAACCGATTTGCAGCTTTTTTATCGTCGAAAGGTTTACGGAAAGGGGATCGTGTGGCTGTGTTTCTGCCCACTTGTCCCCAGTTCCATATCGTATTTTATGGAATTTTGAAACGGGGTTGCGCGCATGTGCCCGTCAATCCGATGTTCAAGAAACACGAACTCCTTTATGAACTTCAGGACTCGGAGGCTGAACTGATAGTGACGCTGGATCAGCTCGTCCCTCTGGTGGAAGAAGTACGAAATGAGACGAAGGTGCGAGAAATCGTGGTCACCCGCTATGCGGATTTTTTGCCGGAGCATCCCACCATTCCTCCGCATCCCAGCCTCCTCGCTCTCTCTCCCGTGGAGTGTCCCGGGACGACAGATCTATTGGCGGTCTTCCAAAAACAATACCCGCACTATCCAAATCCGGCAGTGAGTGCTGATGATCTTGCCTCCCTCAACTATACCGGGGGTACCACAGGCATGCCAAAAGGGTGCGAGCATACCCAGCGTGATATGATTTACACCATGGCGACCATGACAACCTATAACCGCTCAATGGACAGTGACTTCCATTTTGTCGGATTGATCTACCTTCCCTCCTTTTGGATTGCGGGACAGCTTGGACTCCTCCTTCCCGTTTTTACGGGAGAGACCTATGTGCTTCTTTCAAGATGGGATCCTCTGGCTGTTTTAACGGCAATTGAAAAGTATAAAGTGACGAGTTTCGGAGGCGTGCTGGACAATTTAGTGGAACTGATGGAACATCCGGACTTGCCTCAATTCGATCTCTCGTCTCTTCGCACCACCACCACCAGTTCCTTTATCAAAAAGTTGAATGTCGACTATCGTCAAAAATGGCAAGCGTTGACGGGGCTCATCCTGCGAGAGTCCGCTTATGGAATGACGGAAACCCACACATGCGATACTTTTACTACAGCGCTTCATCAAGATGACCGGGATCTCAAAACAATACCAACTTTTTGTGGCTTGCCTGTGCCCGGGACCCTGCTGAAAATTCTCGATTTTGAAACCCGAAAATTGGTCCCCATGGGTTCCGAAGGCGAAATTTTTATCAAAACCCCTTCCCTGCTCAAATCATACTGGAAGAAACCGGAAGCCACGAAGACCCTGCTCCGTGATGGTTGGCTCGCCACCGGAGATATCGGGATGTTGGATGAAGACGGATTTTTACATTTTCTGGGACGTCGCAAGGAAATGCTCAAAGTGCGAGGCATGAGCGTCTTTCCTTCAGAAATTGAAATCATACTCGGCCACCATCCGGCGATTCACCAGTGTACGGTCGTGGGCAAACCAGACCCTGCGAAAGGGGAAGTCCCAGTCGCTTTTATCAAATTGAAGCCCGGGTCTCGATCACTGCCGGCAGAAACGTTACAACAGTGGTGTAGGGAGAATATGGCCACCTACAAAGTCCCGCAAATTCGCTTCATCGACGAATTTCCCTTAACCACCACAGGAAAGGTAAAGAAAGAAGAACTGAAAAAATTGAATTGCGCACTCGATTCCATGCCACGTTCGTGAAAGGCGGTGGACCCTTTCATCGGAGCATCATAAAGGTCGATAACGGTAAACTGACGATACGCGGATCGTCTACTATTCCCGAATCATCTTGAGTAACGAGAATTCCAAATGGCGCGTTGTTGATGGATTTTTCCAGGAACGAACGTATGCCCAAGGTGTCTCTGAATCGATCAATGCGTTTCTGGTATTTGATCTCCACCGGTATACGCGCACTCCCGATTGTCAATACAAAGTCTACTTCCTGGTCGGTGCCTCTTTGGGGAGACCATGATCCACCAGACAAAGTTTTGGGCTGCCTCGCTTGCGCTTCAGACGAATTTCCATCAGGCGTAACAAAAGCGTATCGCGAGGAATTTCAGGTAGCTCGAAACACGTTGGGAACCGATATTCGCATCAGCGTCAAACGGACCTCTTCCGCCAGGGTGGCCGTTGCGGGAGTCTGTCCCGCATAGCGACAAGCTAAGCTTCCCACCATGGATTGAAACGCCGTTGAGTTGGTCGGCCAGTTGAGATCAACTTCTTTGGCGCGATGGACCATAGCCGCCGCGCTCCGAGTTCAGTGCTCGGTGCCATATTCACGCCGGAAGAACTCTTTCTCCAGCAGGTCAAATATCGTGGTTTGTTCCATCATCAATCGTGGAAGGATGCGAGCAGCGCGTTTTTTTCTCGGTGGCGCGTAGAAGAAGCTGCCGGTGATGGGTTGGGAATAGCTTAGCAAGCGGTCGTGACGGCCATCATCCGAAAATCCGAACATCGACTCGAGTAACCAGAGACCGAAGTCAACAAATATCGTGGTTTGTTCCATCATCAATCGTGGAAGGATGCGAGCAGCGCTTTTTTTGGGGGAGCATAGAAGAAGCTGCCGGTGATGGGTTGGGAATAGCTCAGCAAGCGGTCGTGACGTCGGCACTGAAGGCGAGGAAATACAATCCGGCGTCTCGTACTCCTCCTACCGGGGAACTCCTTCTGTAGATTTTGATTGCTTTTCCATCGCGTTCCAAATCCGTTCGACTGACGTGACTGTCCTCTGGCATGGCGTCACCCGTCAACTCCACACTGTCGGGTTTGGTGCGTCCGATCACCCGTTCCTGCTCGCCAACCGACAAGGTGTTGAAATGGGAGAGGTTATGCACCCATCGTTGTGCCAGAACAAAGCTGCCGCCGGTGCGCACTCCGTTACTGACCAGCGCTACGGCCATGCGAGCGTCATCCTTGGGGTTCTCAGTCCCGTCCACGAAGCCCGTCAGGTCGCGGCTGTCGCGGAATCGAAATCCGTGATTTTCGAAGGTGAGATCAGCAACCGGGGTCAGGGTATCGCGCCATTGCAGGGCGCGCGCAAACAACTCATCACGTTTCCGGCCATGCAACCAGACGAATAAATCCTGCTGAGTCGCCGGCGCCGAAACCCCGTCGGGACCATCGATAGCTGTGAATTCGCACAGACCCGGCGGTTTGCTCAGACCCGTCAAAGCGGGGATCAGTTTCTGCCCGAAGGCGATGACCTGCACGCCTCCTTCGACAGGTTCAGCCGCCAAAGCGCAGCCCGGTACGCGAGACGACTCGTCTCGAAAGCCGAACTCCAAAAAGACGTGGTGGCTTGTGTTTTCCTGAAAGATACCGGATTGATGCATGGTAATAGTCAAATGGGATTTAAAAACTTCTAGGGAATGAGTCCACTTTCGCAGTCTTCATTCAATCACAAAATATAAAACATTCCCACGTAAGCTTCAGGATTTCAGGATCATGCCCACGCTTTTCGTAGGAATGCCGGTTCGACCGGTTCGCGGTCCCCAAGGACGCCAATCGTCCAAATTTGCATTGCGCCGGCAAACGACGGAAAGATTATTGGTCAAAACGGGATATCATCCTCGATGTAAGAATCGACAGGCGGAGTTTCTTGGGAGGATGGACCGGGATTCTGAGGATTGGGCGATTCCGAAACAGCGCTGGCATCAGCTGACCTGGGAGCGGCATTCGATGAGTTTTGCTGCGAAGCGGGCTGCGTTTGCGGTTGTCTTGCATAATCCCCTCCCCCCCCATCGGCGGGGCGGCTGTCTAAAAATTGCAGGGTTCTCACCACCACTTCGGTGCGGTAGCGTTTTTGGCCGGTTTGCGCGTCATCCCAACTGCTCGTTTGTAACTTCCCTTCCAGGTAAACCTGACTTCCTTGTTTCAGGTAGTTTTGCGCCAAATCCGCCTGCTTGTTCCAAGCCACTATATAGTGCCACTCGGTCTTTTGCTGGCGTTGTCCCTGTGAATCGTTCCAGTATTCATCGGTTGCGAGAGAAAAATTAGCCACCGCACTGCCACTCTGTGTGTAGCGGATTTCCGGATCTTTGCCTAAACGTCCAATGAGCATGACTTTGTTTAAATTTCCCATATAACCCCCTTTTTTGTATAAGAACCTGTTTGAGATATGTCGCAATAATATATTATCGGGATTGAATGATCTAGAATTAAAAGCGATGCGACAATAAGTGCCGCAGGTTTCCGCTCGAGTCTTTGGAAAAACAGTAAAAATAAATCCTGACAAAACTCGCATGAAATCACGAGTTTTTCAACTGTCCCCAAATCGCGGATAGTTCAAATCAAGCCTCAATATAGCCTGAATTGAACGATTCAGGAAAAGAAGCGGATTTTCAAGATGATCTTTTTTTCGGAGGAAACAAACTCTGATCGTGTTCTACCGTTTGAGCGCGTTTATGGACCTTCCCAAACCGGATGTGGGCGAGAGCGCCAAAAAGCCGATCTCTCGACAACCGCGTTCGCGTCAATCGCGGGGAGATAATGCCACAGGCAAACCGAGCCAACGCGCGGGCGTCTTTTACCGGTTCAACCTGCCCATGCCACAGATCGAGGATCTGCCTCCAAATTCTTTCGTTGATTGTTGTCGATTCCACCGCCGGCAGTGTTGCAGGTTGCTGACCATTCAAACACCAGGAGCAATGTCCACAGGGACGAGGAAGTCTTTCTCCGAAGTGGGCTGCCAGACGCGCCACCTGACACCCGTCGTGCGACCCTAACTCGATAACTTGTCCAATCCGTCCGATTTCGCGCGCCTCGAGTTCGAGCGCTTTTTGGTACAGCGAATCGGTCAGCCGGTCCAAAGTCTGCCCTTGCGGAGTCGAGCAAGGGTCACCGGGACGTCGTAGGATTGAAAAGCGGTTGCGAACCCCTTCGGCTCTCACTTCCAACAGACCCTGCTCGGCGAGGTAGTCCAACGCCCGCACGATTCGCCCTCTGGAACAATCAATCGTTTTCGCCGCTTTGTCCATATCGATGTGAAACCAATTTTTGGCTTTCCGGACCTGTTTGAACACTGCCGTCAGGAATTGGCGACGTTCACCTTCAAACTTCGATAAAATTTCAGAAGACGAGGCAAGTGGCTGAAATTGGTAGCGGCTGTAAAATGGGGTCAGCTCCTGAAGATAACCATTGATTTCCATTTGCGCTAACAAAGTCCGTACCACTGATTGACGAATATCGTAACGCGCTGACGATTCATAAAGACTGAGATCGAACTGGCCAGCATTGGAAAAAACCTCCTCGACTAAACCCCGGATTACGTTTCGACTCGGGGTGTCCCCGCAGGCAAAATTTTCAAGTACGCAAACGTCATCAAGGCAGACAAACATCTCACAAATCGAAGTCTCGCCATCCCGTCCGGCGCGCCCAATCTCCTGCGAGAAATTCTCAAGGCTCTTTGGTAGATTGTAGTGGTAGATGTAGCGGATGTTTGACTTGTCAATTCCCATGCCGAAAGCAATGGTCGCCACTACAACCCCGTCGTCTGAGTCCATGAACCAATCTTGCGTTTCGGCCCGTTGCTCATCCTTCATCCCCGCGTGATAGGCTCGCGCCGGCAGTCCCGCCGTGGCGAGATACGCTGCCACTTGCTCCGATGTCTTTTGCAGCGTGACGTAGACGATCGTGGGACCCGCGGAATGCCCCTTCAGCCCTTCCAGCAAAGCCCTGTCCCGGTTGGCAGCGGTAATAGGGGTCGTCAATACTGTGAGGTTCTTTCGGTAAAAACCGGTGCGAACCACGCATTCACCGGGGATGCCGAATCCCTTACAGATATCTTCAGCCACTCTGGGGGTCGCTGTCGCTGTCAATGCAAACAACCGCTCAGCACGGCATGCCTTCGCGAAACGAGCGAGTTTCAGGTAATCCGGTCGAAAGTTGTTGCCCCACTCCGAAATGCAGTGTGCCTCATCAACAGCAAACAAAGATACCCGCGCGCGCAAAATTTCTTGCAAAAAGCGTTCGTTGTTGAATCGCTCCGGTGCCACATACAGCAGACGCAATTCCCCTAAGCGCAGGGCTGACGTGACAGACCTTGCCTCATCGGCCGACAGGGTTGAATCGAGTCGCTCGGCTGGAACACCAAGGCTTTTGAGGAAGTCGATCTGATCTTTCATCAATGCAATCAGCGGCGAAATAACGATTGTCACGCCGTCGAAAGTGAGTGCGGGCAACTGGTAGCAGAGCGATTTTCCGCCGCCTGTCGGAAAGATCGCCAGGGTTGAACGCCCGCTGAGCAGATGATCGATGACCTCGGCTTGTCCCGGCAGAAATTGGTCGAAGCCGAATGTCTCGGCGAGCAGTTGTTGAGCGCATTCCATGCGATGATTCCTTTCTTTTGGTTCATCTGAAAAATGCGTATCTTTGAATTGAAATTGCGACATAATCGTCTGTATAAATAACAGCCAAACTGATAGGAGAATCTTATGTCGACGAGTTTAAGGTATCATGCGTTTGGCCTTGCAGTCTATCATTTTAACCTAAGTTGAGCGATTCGTAATAAAAAAAGCTCCCAACCTTGGGAAAAATGTGTTATATTTCAGTGGTTAAAATAAAAAAATTCACAAAATCTAACACAACCCAACAGGTAGAGAGCTTTATGGGAAAAAATATAACAGTTCAGGATAAAAAGAAACAGATAATTGATGCCATTCAGCCAACCGATGAACACTTGACAAGTCGTGCCGGATTGGCCTTGTTTGCCCAGTATCTGCAAAGCATTCGGCTGATGCCGATCATCGAAAGGATGTTTGCTTCGATGCGTAAAAATAAAAAAGGAATTGCTGTCTCTGATTTTTTTGCGCAGATCCTCTGTTTTTTCATGGACGGCAGCAGCCGTCATCTCAGTTGGTTCGATCACCTCAAAAGGGGCGAGGGTTATGCCGCCTTGCTGTCATGCAGTGAGCAAGACCTTGCCTCCTCGCATGCCGTGAAAAGATTTTTTGGAAAGTTCTCTTTTGTACGAGTCTACCTGTTTCGTCATCTGCTGCAGATACTGTTTATCTGGAGACTGAAGAAGACTTGTCCAACGGTGATTGTGTTGGGTCTGGATTCGATGGTACTTGATAATGATGATGCCCTGAAACGCCATGGTGTCCAGCCGACTTACAAGATGGTCAAAGGATTTCATCCCCTGCAGATGAATTGGGGTCGTTATATGGTTGACGCAGTTTTTCGCGGAGGTAGCAAACATTCGAATCACGGGAAAACTGTTCAGAATATGCTGGTTCATATCGTGAAAAGGATTCGCCGCCAATACCGAGATGATGTACCAATCATGGTGCGCATGGACACCGGTTTTTTTGACGAAAAAATCTTTGAAACCTGTGAACGACTGAACATCGGTTAGCTGAAGCGGAGGAAAGTCCTATGCCAATGTGAGGAATGCTGCGGAAGAAGCCACTGACTGGCAGACCTTCACTTCATCGGGCAAGAAGGAGATCTGGCAGTACACCGAGTTTAAGAGCCAGCAGGGGACATGGAAGAAGGCTCGTCGCACGATCTACAGCCGCTTGATTGAACACGATAGCCAACTCTCTTTGCCGGGTTTGGATCATGATGGCGTGATCATTACGAACCTTGGTATGGGAAAGGCCATTGATGGCCAACTCAGCCAAGCCGCTGAAGAAAAGCGCATCGATGCTCATAGCATCCTTGGCTCGTACCACGGACGGGGAAAGGATGAACTGGCCAACCGGGCGCTGAAAAACTTTGGTCATCAACAACTTCCCTTCAAGGACTTCATTTCCAATACCGCATGGTACTATCTGATGCTGCTTGGCAATAACCTCTTCGAAGCCTTCAAAGAAGATGTCAGCAAGCCAGTGATTACGGTAACGATGTATGCTGATACCCTCCGGCGCCAGTTTCTTGATACGGCAGGCAAACTGCTTCGTCATGCCGGAAAACTGATCTTGAAAATACCAAAAAAGACCTTTGAGCGCTTGCAATTGGACCAACTATTTGCCACCTGCCAGCACGCATTGGCGCCAATCTGATCAACGGGTTTCGCTTCAATTAAAAAACAAAAACATTAAAGTTTAAGGGGATAAGTGCGTCCAAAACATGAGAAATGAAGACCTTCCACATCTGAAAACAGCATTTTGATGCTCATTCTCACTCAAACATCCATGGATTTGATGATCAAAATCTGATTTCAGAATGATTGCCTTTCTCAGGCAAAAAAATCATCTTGAAAATCTGATCCTTTTTTAGAATCGCTCAATTTGGGTTTAAGTAAAAATGATTCCGACAGACTCTTCCCCCGTATTGACTTGGCGCATCAGTTTTTTCCTCCCCTATGGTCGACATGACACCCAAGGGGACAACCTGACAACAACGCTAAACGAAGGAAACAACTTTATGCCTGCAATTCCATCAAATAACGCTCTCCGTCTTCCGAATTTAGTGATCCGGGGGTTCCGTGGTATTGAAGACCTTACGATTCCGCGTCTGGGCCGCGTGACACTATTCGCCGGGAAAAACGGAGTTGGCAAGACTACCTTGCTTGATGCCGTCCGGCTCTATGCCGCGTGCGGGCGCGGTTATATTTTCACGGATATTTTGCGCAGCCGCGAAGAGCTTATTGATACTAGAGACGAAGACGGTGACGAAGTGTCTTTACCCAATTGGGAAGCTCTATTCTATGGCAGACACATCTCAAAAAATCCCCTGATCTCGATAGGCACGGGGAACAACGCTCAGCATCTCAGTGTCACTATCGCTCTGCTCAATGAAAAAGAAGCTGAGAGATTGGGAAAATCTTTGCCTGATAAGTACTTCTCAGAAGAAGATTTACCTGTGCTCAGGATTAAATTCCAAGGCAAAGCTCCAAAAATTTATGTACGCGACAGTGGGTTGCTCCATCAGTTGCTCGGCATCGAAAGCGAGAAAGCGCTTCACAGTCATCCCGCTGAAATCGCTCTTTCCAATAAAAGAACCCTCCGCAATATCGTATAATCGATCGGCTGGGATCCCTCCCACCCGCACTGCGGAGGGGAGGTAGTTCCTGCGAATGGGCGCCTGGACTCGGCTAGAAGCCCATCTCTTTCTTCAGCTCCTGGTCAACCCAGAGGCGGGCGAAGAGGGTCTTCCAATTCGAATCTCCAAATGAGCCTTCCCCGTTATACCCTTTGAGCCACGGCTGGCTCACGTGAAAGTGTGGGGCATCGGGACCCCAGATGAACCAATGCTGCTTGGTGATGTACATATCTGCCTCTCGGAAATATTTCTGGTAACTCTCGAGGTCATTCGCCGCGCGAAGGGCATCAATGATCTTGTCAAACTCAGGGTCTTTGACGACAGCGGGGTTCCATACTTTCGCGGGTCCCCAGAAGCGGGCCACGACATGCTCAGCCAAATAGTGATGGCCCCCCTCTCCACCACGCATCGCTTTATGTTTCATTTGACTGGCGATAGCGGTCAACTCCGTCCGAGGCGGGGTCCGAATCTCCACCTCAACGCCAATCCGACGCCAGTATTCCGTCACTAATTCCGGATAGGCGATATCTCGAGAAATAGAGTGCAGCACATGGGTCTTGAATCGAACGCCGTCCGCGCCCCGCGGATAGCCCGCCTCATCCAGGAGCCTCTCGGCCTCTTGCGGGTCATAGGCAAACTCTTCCTGCAGCTCTTTGGACCACTCCGCATAAGGGATCAAATACCCCTTGAGAGTATCGCCTACCATCCCGTGGGGGATCCAGTTGCCTTGCCCCTTAAAGTAGCCATTGTTAATTTCCTCAAGGGGTAACGCCTTCTGCAAGGCGATGCGCACCCGCTTATCGGAAAAGTGCGGGTTATTCACGTTCATATAATAAATGGTCTCCGATCGCAAGAAAAACGGCCATTGCTTGAGATCGGGGCTGGTCTTCCTGAGGCTCTCCGCCTGGTCGATCGACTTTATTTGAGAAATGCCGGGAATACCGACTAAATCAAGCTTACCCGAGCGCAGTGCCGCCAGACGGGTTGCTTCTTCTGTCAATTCCAGCACCCTCAATGTGTCAATATAGGGCAGGCGGTTCTCCGGGAACTTTGCATCGTAGCCCCAGTAGTTAGGATTCCTAGTATAGGTGAGCGAGCTGCCTTCGACATGGTCGGTCAGCATAAACGGCCCGGTGCCGACCAGGTTCCTCCAATCCTTAGCGTCACCGTGTTGCTGGATAACCTCCGGGGGATAGATAAAAATGCAACACCACTCAATGATTAGCTTCAGCGCCGTAAAGTAGGGCCGCTTCAGCTTCATCACCACCTTTCTCGGGGATTCGGCCGTGATCGATTCGAAGGGAATCGCAGCGAAATCGTGAGCATTAGGGCTGGGTTCCGTGAAGCCGCTGCCTATCCCCAGCCAACGGTGAACGTTATAGACGACATCCTGGGCCGTCAAGGCTCGACCATTCAGGGGCGCCTTATCGTGCCAGCGAACCCCCTGGCGGATGTAGAAGATATAGGTTAAGTCGTCGGGCACCTCCCAGCTTTCGGCCAAGGCTCCTACTAAATGTTCGGGCTGGACATAGAGATTCCTCATGTCCCATACGTCCCTATCTATCGCCCAATTCGGCATGCTGAGCTTCTCGAGCACACCAGGGACAATGGAGAAAGCCATATGGGGACCATGCCAGTAGTCAGCATGCTCCCCAATACCCCTGGCATTGGGATAGGTGATGGTCCCTCCATAGCGAGGTGCTTCCACCATCTCGCCAGTGGCGGGATCTTTGACCATCTCGGCTGCCCAGCCCTGGCCAGCCAAGAAGACGCTTGCTCCCATGATGAGAGCCAGCAGGGTTGCGCTCAATTTTGAGCTTCTTTTTAGATTAAACATACGAGATTCTCCGTTTGGATGTTTAAAAATATTAAGGATTGATTTAAAACCTGTTTTTTATTAACACAACTTAACGAAGGCACGATTATAGCACAAAAAAATGCAATGTCAATCCCCTGATGTAAAATAAATTCGGGATTCGCAAAAAAAAATCAATAAATCTACTCAAATCCGGGGACAGTCAGAAGCCGTTCAGTTCAATAACATTGAAAAAAGATTCCCGGGAAGAATCCATCGTTTTCAAGTCCTCTCACGGTATTGTTCATTCGATCGAGCGGGAACCCTCCCACAGCTAATTTTGAATCAAACGAGCGGAAGTCCTCTCCTTCCCTGAAACAACAAGGCACGATTTCAGCACTACTACGCGGCGCAAAGCCTATAGCAAGTTTGGATCAGGAGAATTGCGCAACAATGGAGGTCAGCTATAAAAAAATATATTGCGGTCCATCTTCGGCATGAGCCAAAAAGCGAATGTTCGCTCCACAGTCCAGCGTTTTTTCCAACGGCGATAATGATCGTAAACGCTTTGCCAGGGAGGTAAATCATGGCCAAGCATTCTCCACTGACAAGCCGTTTTCAGGACATACAAAATCGCATTGACGATGCTACGTTTGCTATGAATACTTTTGGCCACGCAGGGGGCGGAACGTTTAAAAAAAGGAGAGTTTCAGTAACAAAGAGGAGCATGTGAAGCCTGTCCCGGACTTGATCCGGGGGATGCAAAGCCTGAGTGAGCATCTCGAGGATGGATTTCCCCTGTTTTTACCTGAACTTTTGCTCTTGCGACTTACATCGGTGGATGGAGGCTTACTCGAGTTTTGGCTGTTGAGAGCCAGCCGATCCCGGAGTTGCTTATTTTCTGCTTCGAGAGCTTCAATACGTTTAAGGAATCCTAATCGCTCTTGCTTCCATTGGTTCCGTTCTTTTTCAAAGAGTAGACAGGCTTCTTGAACTTGAAGAGCCTCGAGGTGGGGAGTCGATGAAATGGAATCAATATATTTTTGAACTTTCGAGAGCATAAAATCCTTTCCGTATTTTATGCAACGCAAAATCCGTGCTTAAATCGAAGAGGTCTCTAAAGATACCTGAATAGTTACTTCTTTCTTTTAATATTTTTAAGTTGAAACACAGGTTACTGATATTATTGATTATTATTAAGTTGGTGGGCCAAGGTTCGGTTTGGGGATAAAGGACCAGGAAGGTGATTTTATGCCCCTATCTTGATTTTGGCACAGATCGCTATGGTGAGGAGATGAGTTCGCCAGGAAGGTCAGCCTTAGAAATTGAAACTTCTGTTGATCTTCTAATATCTTATAAGATATACTATTTCTATGAAAACCGTCTTCTTTCAAGATAATGTCGGCAATGAACCGGCAAAGGAGTTTTTAAACAATCTTCCTCCGAATGTTCGTACCAGGTTTCATGATTATTTGAAGCATCTGGTGGAACATGAAGGCAGAATGAGTGGGGTGGCTTTCAAAAAATTACATGGCTATCCCATGGAAGAAATTCGGGTAAAGCAATCCAATAATCTGTGCAGAATCATTATTCATGTGCGGATTAAAACCGTTGTTTTCATCCTTCATGGTTTTACCAAAAAAGAAGGACAAGCAACTCCAATAAAAGAGCTGGAAATTGCGCATGAACGGCTCAAAGCACTTTTAACATTGGAGCAGTAAGAATGAGGGCACTGACTGAAAAAGAATGTATCGAACTTGGAGTGAATCCACAACATTGTGGTACGAATTTTGAGGAATATCATCAAGAGCAAATGAAAGACCCCGAGTTTCGCAAAGAGTATGAAAAACTGCAATTACAAAGACGAGTCGCCAAGGCAATTGTCAACAGACGTGAAGCTCAAAGGCTTTCACAAAGAGAGCTTGCCAGACGTGCAAACACCACTCAAGCGGTGATTTCCCGTATTGAAAACGGTAATGTCTCAGTGGGATTGCAAATGCTTCAAAGAATTGCGGACGCTTTAGGAACCCAAATTGATATCGTATTGCGTTGAATAGGAATACTGGATAAAATTCGGAGCGATTTTGGAATAATTTGCAAGTAGGCTATGATCTTAGAATGGTAAAACGGAAACTTGGGAATAAGTTGGAAAAGATTCATACGCTTCCTGATGTCATAAGCGCATGATTATCATCTTCATAGGAAACAAGAATTAAACCATCTCTTTTGCTACCACCTATTTTCACTAATCTCTCCAGGCTCACGCCATAATCCAATGATACCTAAATCCTGCAATTGAATATTTTGATTGAGTTTCCCCCCACTCTTTGACAGGTTTTTTTAAAAAAAAGGATTTGATGTTTTTCTCTGTGAAAGTACGCAGTATCCGGCCGAATGTGGTTTCATCCGGAATCCTCGGCCAACCGGCCGCACGACTCAAAACACGGTCGTTCCAAACTGTCACAATCGAACGAATCGAACGGGCGCCGCCAACAATGCCGACCACCGACAAAATGAGCATGTCCAGCGCGTCATAAAGACCCGTGGCGCCACGCTGATGATCTACGGTCCGCTCTGTCTTTGAAACAATCCCTTCTTTGCGCAAAAATTTGACAACCGATATCAAGCCTGCTTGCGCGCTTTTGCATACTTGTATTCAGAAAGAAATGCAAGTATGCAAGCCTGACCCCCAATTCGATGAACCGGTGGCAGCGACTATATTAAAAAAATCGCGAATATTACTGAAAACGTTGTGATTCAAATCCCAGTATTTTTTCTTTGCTGCCACACCCACGGAAACATGGGGCTCAGGCTTTGTTGTCAGATAAGCATGCGCGCGAGCCTTCTCCGGTCTCTTGATAGACATATCGCGCAAAGCTTCCACGCACTTGAAAAAGTCATCGATACAACGATCCTCCGGGGTATTCACAAAGCTTTCGCAAAGCAGCGTTTCGAGCATACCCTGGCGATTATCGCCGGGTAGAATCAGTACCGTCACCCTCGGGCGGGTAGCAGTGGATTCTTGGGGGTTGTGCGGCACAGACAGTTTGGCGTTCTTCAACGAAGACTGAACACTTTGAAACGCCCCTTCAGCGGATGATTCCGTATCGCGTACGATGCCGATACTCCGGACGATCTCATGAAAATATGGCATGTTCACAAACCCAAGCAGGAAACCACGTAATTCGTCCACGCCGCCGAAGTCCTGGATCTGGATGTTCTCGATCGAAAGTTGCGCGATGAGCGCTTCAAAGAAGTTGAGCTGATCCTTGCCCTCCACGAGCAACTGGATTTTCGACTGGATTCGTCTTGCTTGTGCCATACCTATCGAACCTCGAGACCATGTCGGACCGCGGCATCGATTGCATCCGGTTCATAGGTGACACAGCGACTCGTTTTGTCAGCGATTTCGAGCCTGTGCAGGCGAAACCTGTCAGGATCCAAGGATGCCTGAGCTGCTGTCACGCAATCGAGACTGTGCGTGGTTGCGAATATTTGAGTGCGGAATTGCTTGGTCGCTTCGGCGACGACCCGCCAGACATCGGGCAGTACGGAGTGGTGAATGCCATTTTCAATCTCATCCACCAGCACGACTCCATTGGGGAAGGAAGCAATGGCCAGAACAAGCCGGGCAATTTGGGTTATGCCTTCCCCCATTACTGACAGAGGTACCAGTTCGGGCAACCCGACGTCTCCCCAGATCAGGGGGATCCCGCTGGAGGAGTTTTCCTCGATGCTTCGCAGTCTCGGCTCAAGAACCTGTAGTGCTTTTAAGACCATATCTCCCCGTTTCTGTCGTCTCAATTGTCCCAGCCTTATGGCATCCTCAGGAGCATATCTGATGCGAGACGAGAGAACGATCGCATGAAACGGGACATTTATACTGGGCTGATCGACCTTGACCTCCTGTCCTTTCATATAAATACGACTTTTAACGGGTTTGCTTGAACGACGGCTATAAAGAAATATTAGTGAACGTTCATCAAATAGGTTCGTCACCGATATTCCATCAGTACGACCAAGAAAAATCCCAGTGTTGGATTCTCGCTCCGACGCGATTTTCAAGGACAATTGACCATGAGACGTGTGATTTCCTTCGATCTCGATGGACTGTCCCATGTCCAGATCAGAGAAGAGTTGTTTCCACAAGGGTTCGCCTGGCGGAACACTGATCGTATCCAGGCCACGAATAATATTGATGTTCACTGCCATTTGCGCGTTTCCGGCTCCAGCCAGCAGAAAAATTGCCTCGAGTAAACTGGTCTTGCCGACGTTGTTTCTGCCGGCAATGAGGTTAATGTCGCTCAATTGGTCGATTTTGAGTTCGTTGAAGCCTCGAAAATTTCGTATCTGTAAACATTCGAACATCGCTTTCACGCCTCGCTTATTTCTGGTGGCCTTCGTTTTTTTGCACTTTTTAGAATTGTACTTTCGACATCGCTTTCACGCCAAATCTAGCTCAGAGGAGAAATGGCGCAATGAATTTGCCGGCGAGTTATTGATGCCTTGCTCCTCCTTTCTTCAAGCAACAAAAACATTTTCATTGACAGGAAACAAACATGAAGATTTGCAACAACTCGCTACAATTGCGAAGCAGTTTTTCGTCAGCAAATACGCCTGTACGATAAGGATGCGGAATCTGAATATTATCAACCAGCAACGATACAACCAAGTAGAGTTATGGTTGAAAGAGGATTACCAGCAAATGATGGAATCAAGAGAAAGTCGACCGTTAAAAAGAAATATGGCCAAAGAAATGTTAAATCAGTACGGCAGCATTTATTCCAGGGTTGTGGTGCAGGCATACCGGGAGCAGGAAATCGGATTACGTAAGTTGTGTAAACTTTTGGGCATCAAAAAGGCATCCGATGCCTTGAAATTGGAAAGCCTGGTATGAGTTATTGTGTGGATGCCAATGTGTTTATGACAGCTTGGTATAAAACCTATTCACCAAAGATATTTCCGACGCTTTATCAAAGGATGCAAGAGAAATTGGGTGGCAATATCATCCTGATCCAACCTGTTTTCGATGAAATAGAACCCATTGATAACAGAAAGAAAAAAGATAAAGAAAAACTAAGGGAAACACATCCTCTTCGTATCTGGCTGGAAGAAGTTTTAAGAATTGAAGAAACACCACTTGATGATACGGTAAAGCAGAAGGCATTGGATTTGATGGTCAAATATGAAACAGACGAAAATGGTAAAGGGGCAAATGAGGCGGATATCTCCTTGATAGCTTTTGCGCTATTGAAAGATCAAACAGTAGTAACACTCGAAGCGCAGCAGAATCAAAAACCAAACAAAAGATCAAATTATAAAATCCCCTTGATTTGTCAGCAAGAGAATGTTGAATGTATCGACTTTGTGGAACTATTGGCACGATTTAAAATAGTAGTTTAAAAACCTGTTTAAGAATTACGTAAAATGTTTTAACGCGAGTTTCATCATAGCCTGTATGGTACGATAGCTTGTATCCCATTCAAAGGAGTGGCATTCCAAACGAATTTAAGGAATCTTGAAGATCTTTCCCTATGGTCGACATGACACCCAAGGGGACAACCTGACAACAACGCTAAACGAAGGAAACAACTTTATGCCTGCAATTCCATCTAATAACGCCCTCCGTCTTCCGGATTTGGTGATCCGAGGGTTCCGTGGTATTGAAGACCTTACGATTCCGCGTCTGGGCCGCGTGACACTATTCGCCGGGAAAAACGGAGTTGGCAAGACCACCTTGCTTGATGCCGTCCGGCTCTATGCCGCGTGCGGGCGCGGTTATATTTTCACGGATATTTTGCGCAGCCGCGAAGAGCTTATTGATACTAGAGACGAAGACGGTGACGAAGTGTCTTTACCCAATTGGGAAGCTCTATTCTATGGCAGACACATCTCAAAAAATCCACTGATCTCGATAGGCACGGGAAACAACGCTCAGCATCTCAGTGTCACTATCGCTCTGCTCAATGAAAAAGAAGCTGAGAGATTGGGAAGATTTTTGCCTGATAAGTACTTCTCTGAAGAAGATTTATCTGTGCTCAGGATTAAATTCAAAGGCAAAGAGCAAACCATTCCATTATTTCGTAACCTCAATCGTTGGGACCACCGCATGTTACGGTATGATGAATCCGAATTCCTGCCTGCCATCCGATGCGAGTCTTTGGGACCAGGCTTACTAAGCAACGCAGACATGACGCGGTTTTGGGACAAGGTAGCTCTTACAGAGGATGAAAACTACGCAGTGCAGATGCTGAAATTGATTTACGATGAAGTGGAGCGTGTTGCAGTGGTCGGTGAAGAGGGGAGAGGTCGCGAACGCTACGGTCGGCGAGCGATTGTGAAGCTCAGAGGACAGGACCTTCCAGTTCCTCTGAAAAGTCTTGGCGACGGAGCGGTACGAGTATTCAGTGTCGCTTTGGCTCTTGCCAACAGCCAGGATGGATTTCTTGTGATTGACGAAGCGGAAAACGGTATTCACCATACCATACAGCGCTATTTCTGGCGCATGGTGCTGAGGACGGCACGCGAGAACAACATACAGGTTCTGGCCACGACACATAGCTGGGACTGCGTGGCAGGCTTCGCGCAAGCGACTATGGATTTTGATGAGGCGGAAGGTGTTCTCATTCGCCTTGAAAGTAGCGGCGATCAAGTTCGTTCGATAGAATATTCCGAGGACGATCTCAAAATCGCAGCCGAACAAGGCATCGAGGTGAGATAATTATGACTCGTCCAATTGCCTCGGAATCGCCCCGTATTCTTTTAGTTGAAGGGCAGGACGACAAACATGTCGTCCTGCAACTTTATATGCGTCATCAGCATCGCCAGGCGATGCCTGACTTTTGCATTTCGGACAAAGATGGTCTTCCAAACCTACTTGAGTCCATTGGTCCTGAAATCAAGGTTTCGGGGCGTCAGGTCGTTGGTATTCTCGTGGACGCTAACGACGATATGGAAGCACGATGGCAGGAGTTAACAAACCGACTTCGAAGCGTGAATATCCAACCACCCGGGTTGCCGAATCCAGACGGGACCATCATAGAAGTTCAGCCCCGTATCGGAATCTGGTTAATGCCAGACAATAGATTGGCCGGAGAACTCGAAGATTTCGTTGTACGAATGATTCCCGACGAAGATCAAGTGTGGTCATTGTCCCAGCGCTACATAGAAAAGATTCCGCAAGCAGATAGAAAGTTCTCGGAGAAAAAGAAGTTGAGAGCGCAGCTTCATGCTTGGCTGGCAACCAGAAAGGATCCCAGAAAGATGGGTTTGGCCATTCGTGCCGGAGACCTGAAAATTGATGGAAATCTCAGCCAGAAATTCGTTGTCTGGCTTACGGAATTGTTTAAATAGAGTCCACGGATCAACTTGATTGCGCAATACCGCTTGCATCTCCTTGTCTCCGAAGGATGAGCATTTATTGCCTGGAAAAAGAACAGCAGCTTCCACCTGCTATCACATTTCATCTGAGAGACGAATCGTACTTAACTTCGGAAAGGATTCGCAAAGTCTGCTATACTACCTAAATCCTGCAATTGAATATTTTGATTGAGTTTCCCCCCACTCTTTGAGAGGTTTTTTAAAAATTTGACAACCGGAATCAAGCCTGCTTGCGCGGTCGGGTCTCTACCTCCCTGGCTGATATGGATGTTTTTTGCTGTCGTTCTTGCCGATCTTGCGCTACCTTTGTTTTTCATGGAAATGGTGATCTCTTAAAATGTTGATTCTGCTGTTAACTATTTGAGTATATTACCATTTCCATGTTTGATTGTCATCTAATTGCAGGATTTAGGTCAAATTATAAAATCCCCTTGATTTGTCAGCAAGAGTATGTTGAATGTATCGACTTTGTGGAACTATTGGGACGATTTAAAATAGTAGTTTAAAAACCTGTTTAAGAATTACGTAAAATTTTTTAACGCGAGTTTCATCATAGCCTGTATGGTAAGATAGCTTGTATCCCATTCAAAGGAGTGGCATTCCAAACGAATTTAAGGAATCTTGAAGATCTTTCCCTATGGTCGACATGACACCCAAGGGTACAACCTGATAAACCATTACACTTGACATGTCTTCCAAAAAATAAGTGATCCATATTTTGGTAGGAGAAGGTATGAACAAAATATATACCCGTCTAAAGCGAGATCCACGGGAGAAACCAGCCTATACGATTCAAGAGGCGGCACACTATCTCATAGTGCCGAAAGCGACCATTCGCTATTGGTCCGTAGGTCGAGGGAATTATAAACCCCTCATTGTGGTTCCTGAACACTCGCCGCCACAACTTTCGTTTCTCAATCTTGCCGAGCTGCACATCCTTGCTGCTATCCGACGTAAATATGTCGTGAAGATGCCCAAGGTACGGACAGCCCTCGAGTATTTAATGAGGAGTACTCAAAATGATTGGGAGAGACGGCACCCTTTGCTGAGCAATCAGTTTGAGACAGATGGGGTACACTTGTTCATCAAGAAATACGGGCAATTGATCAATATTTCTCAAAACGGTCAACTCGTCATACAAGAGGTGATTTCTGAGGCTTTGCATCGCATAGAAAGGGATACCAGTGGGATTCCTGTCAAACTCTATCCGTTTACTCGTAACGATATGGAAGACGCCCCCGCAAAGATTGTCATTGACCCTCAATTATCGGCTGGTAGACCCGTGATTGCCGGTACTGGCTTGGCTACTGAATTTATTGCTGAACGCTACAAAGCGGGAGAGTGTATTCGTGAATTGGCGCAAGATTATCAGCTGAAGGAAGATACAATTGAAGAAGCGATCAGGTGTGAACTCCGCACAGCAGCTTGAAGAGTTGGTTCTCTTTTTGGATCGCAATTTGGGAAGGAAAATTGTTTCTGAGAAGCTTCGAGCAACGGGGATAAAGGTTGAAATTCATGATGATCACTTGCCGATGGATGCGCCGGATGAGGACTGGATCGCCCTTGTTGGTAAGAGAGGCTGGACCGCTCTCACAAAAGACAAAAATATTCGTTTTCGTTCGGTGCAGCTCGAGATGATCAAAAGACATCGTGCTCGGGTCATTGTAATTCGGGCAAAAGACAGTACAGGACCGGATATTGCCGAATTATTGATAAAAGGAAGAGAAAAAATTTCTCGATTCGTTGCGGAAAACAAGGCGCCTTTTGTGGGGGCGATTGATCGAAGTGGAAGAGTACGGCAATACCCTATTTAAAACTCGGTTATAAAGATTACTCCCCAAATATTTTATTCTATTCATGCAACAGTACGTGACGAAGATACCAATCTATCTTGTGCTTGCAACACCATCCAATTAAGACCTTCGTCTTCCGGATTTAGTAATCAAGGAGTTTCATGGCATTAAAAACCTCACGATTCCTCCTCTCTTCCAGATTGAATTCAATTCTTGCAAAGACGGAATGGAACATATATATCCTGGAGCTAGACAGACGATTGGCATACCAGCCAGTATTCTGAAAAATAGTAGATGATTACGAGCTTGATAAGCTACACAGACCTGCTTTCGATCCGTTTTAAATAAAATGATTTCGACAGACTCTTCCCGTATTGATTTAGTGCTACAGTACGCATTGCTGGTCGCCGGGGAGCAAGATGAAAAGTTTGACCGACAGCTTGGACCAATTCATCTTCTCAAGTATGTATATCTGGCTGATCTGTATCATGCGGAAAAAAATGAAGGCGCCACCTATACGGGTATAAATTGGCAGTTTTACAAATTTGGCCCTTGGTCCCAATCGGTTAATGAACGTATCGAGCCAGCGCTCAGCGCAATTGGCGCAGACATAAAGTCATTTCCGAGTAACTAGTGCCTGACAGAAAAATACAATTTTACTAATAGGAAGTGTAGAATCCGCGAGAACATTTGTTTTTGAACAAGCCATATTTTAGAGAATTGAAGCTATTTTTCTTTGGGATCCCTAATTTTTTGTTACCCTCCCTATTTTTGGACACTCGCCCCCCCCTCCCGGCCTCCCCTCTTGTTTCAGAATGGGGAGTCACTTTTGGGTTCAGGCCGCTTTTTTGTAGGGTCCTCGTTTACGACGCTTCCGTTCTTTTTGTTGTTCACGCAGGACGGTGCCGAGACGGTGGATGTTTTTTGCAAGCACAGCCAGAGCGACATAGCGTTCGAACCCCTTGATTCCATGATCCGGACATCGGTCGAGTCCGTGCACTTCCAGAGCGTTGATAGCGGATTCGACCGCAGAGTGTTGGCGGCGCAGGAGTTTGAATTCCCGGGAATTTTCTCTCTGCCGGTCTGCTTTGCTCAACTTGCCTTTTTTGGGAAGCACGACAAGATCCAGCAGTGCTTTGAGTTCACGCTGATTCTGTGGGCTGTGAGCGCCCTTGTCCCAACTCACGACCGCAAGCTCGGGGAAGCGTTTTTTGGTTTCTTCGACGATTTCCACGGCCACCTTCTCATCGGTCTGCCTGCGCATCACCTGATGGTGAAGGATGAATTGATGCTGGTCCTCAATGAGGTTGACCCTGAGTCCGAGTTCCACCGGCACTCCCGCCTTGCCCTTGCTGATCCACTCGGTGTGGGGCTCGAAGATGGAGAAGATTTTTTCATGATGAGGGATGGTTTCGTCGCAGCACACCCTGCGGATGATTTGGCTCATGAGTTTTTTTGCATAGCCCATGTACTCCCGCAAGCCAGGCTGTTGCAGATTTTATTTGCTTTTTCCAGGTGGATTTTGCTACACTTTTCATAGTCTAGTATCTGGTTTGAGTCCACTTTTCATATAACCATAGTAAAAATGGATTTCTATTATGGGTTTTCTGAGTAATGATCGTTCCACCCTCCAATTATCCACCACCGATTTGAACCACTTGATCCCGGATAACGATAAATGCCGTTTTGTGGTAGATTTCGTTTCCCGCTTGGATTTATCCTCGCTTTATGGCTCCTACAAATCGCAAGGGGGGGATGCCTATGATCCGGCGATTCTGTTAGCGACCTGGTTTTATGCCTACAGTGAAGGCATTGAGAGTAGTCGTGTTTTGGAGAAACTTTGTAAACGCGATCTTTGTTATATCTATGTTTCAGCGCATCTGACCCCCGACCACTGTGCCTTGAGCCGGTTCCGTCGTCGTCATTTGCAACGCCTGCCCTTCTATTTTGAGCAATTGATTCAAATGGCCATTGATCAGCAGGTCTCCGGTTTCGCTGAAATAAACCTTGACGGTTCGAAGCTGAAAACCTCTGCCAGTAAGAAACGCTCGAAAAATGCAGAACAATTAGAACGTCTTTTAGAAAAAACGCGTCAATCGATCGCCTCCCCTCTAAATTGCGAGTCTGAAGATCATCAAGGCGATGAAGAAGACTTAGCCGCCCTTCGTGGCGAAAAAGCCCGTCTTGAGCAATTCGAAGCAACGATTCTCCAATCTCAGCAAGATCTTCAAGCGCGTCAGCAAACCCTCAAACCCGAACATCGGAATGGCCATAAGATCAATCTGACCGATGCCGACGCACGCATGATGCCCTCGATTAACACACCCGGTTATAATGTGCAGGCAGCCGTCGATCGTGCCACTCATCTGATTGTGGCCGCTGAGGTGGTCTGCGAAGCCAACGATACCCAACAATTTGCGCCGATGCATCAACAGGCAGAAACCCACCTTCCCGAAGATCGGCAACGTCGTTATAATATGGATGCCGGTTATCATAGTTTTGAGCAACTCAACTATATCGAGCAGCATCAGATTGATGCCGTCATTGCCGACCCGCAACCGCAAAATAGAGCCAACCCTCTCCAGCCGACCCCCCTGGAAGAATTACTGCAAAACGATCGAAAGCTCGAACGTTCTGATTTTTTCTTCGATGCAAAAAATGATGTCTATCAGTGTCCCAATGGGCAACAGCTCTCCTTTCAGCGTAACTTCAAGCGGGGCCAGGCCCAAGGGAGCACCTATCAGGCCCCATCCTGTGAAGATTGTCCCCTCGCTCAGCGGTGTCTGCCCCCGAAGAATCGCTCGCGACTCAAACAGATCCATCGCCAAGAGCGCGAGCCCTACGCCGAAGCCATGCGCAATAAATTGCAAACCCCAGAAGCCAAACAACGACTCAAAACGCGCATGAGTACCGTCGAACCGGTCTTCGGCAACTTGAAGGCCAATCTCGGTTTTACCTCATTTCGATTTCGAGGGCAGAGACAAGTCAAAGGCGAATTTATGCTCATGGCCATTGCTCACAACCTCAATATTCTCTATCGCCTCCTTGAGGTGATTCGATTGATTCGCTTTCTCTACGCTTCATACGCAAAGGTTTATATGATTCTAACAATTTTAAAGATCAAAAACCATTTCATCATTATGATGAGAATTGGGATCATACCCCGTTCTCACTGATTGTATGACCCGTTATGCAGGCAAAAAAATCTGCAACAGCCTGAAGCGTAGCAGTTTGGAGGAGCGCACCCGTTTTTCCAAAAGTTCCAGGCTTGTCCGGACTCGCAGTTGATACCCATTGGCCATGAGGACGTATTTGAGATATTCCTTGCGCCTCTTTTCTTCACGGGCACGCTTTATTTGCTCAACTTTCGAAGTGGAGAGCCTGAGCTTTTGGATGAGACGATACTGCTTTTTGAACTTCCTGAGGTTGTTCCGATATTGTCGCCAGCCCTCCAACTGGCAACTCTGTGAAAGTCTGGCGCATTCTTCAACCGTCTTACGTACGGCGTCGAAGAGCAGGTTGATGTCGGTCGGATAATGTACATTGGTTTCAACCACAAAGGAGTCGCAGCGTGCACGTAGCGCCTTGCTTGAATCATGAAGTTCAATCTTCTTCTCCGTGCGAATTCGGGTTGGCCCATCTTTTGGGGCGTTTTTTTTTACCAGCCCATGTCCGACTTTGATAACCAACTGATTGATCTCATCGAGAATCTCAGGTGTGAAGAGACGCAGGTTATCCTTGATCGTCTGCCGGTTGTATGTCGTTTTATCCTCCCACCCACCATGTCCGAGCATCTGCCGGATGGTGTCGTGATGGTTAGCCAACTCATGGATGCGGTCGTAATCGCTGTTGAGACCCAGGCGCAGTACGCCAAGCACCAGAATCTTCCACTGCTCCATCCCGGGACGCCCAAGACGGGGGTCCGCTTTGCGATGCCTGTCTTCGTTGCTCAGGCCCGGGCCGCTTCGCGAGGGGATGACCCGTTCCAGAACCTTGAATACCGATGCGCGTAATGCTGGCGTGGCGTATATGTATTGCAAACCGCGAAGGATAGGGGGGATGTCATCACGGGATTTTAGATCCAACTCGATGGCGGCAATGTCGACTTCGCCGAACTTCATCTGGGGGTCACGTATGGTGCGCATAAAATTTCAAATCTTGAAGATTTACGGAAAAACGAAAGAAACCAGTCCGAAGATACTGTAACTGCAACGATTGACCCTTCATGCGAGGTGGTGCGCACTCGGGTTTTTTCAAATCTTCGCGTCACAAATATCAGTTTATCATCTTGATATAATTAATGAAAGACTTTACATGATATTAAATGGTATTCACCTGTTTTTAAGAAACGAAGATTTTGGAGAAACTCATAAAAATCCCATTTATTGCTGATTTTGGCCATCTGAACACTGCATCAAACCAATCTTCATCCTGTGAAATTGAAGAATTGTCATTTAATATCAGCAATTTGAGTATTTTTCGGCCAAGCACTAACTATGAGGAAAACCAGGAACAAATCCGTTGGTCTCTGCAGGATGAACACTTACTACAAGAAAGGGAACGGCAGCTTCCAGGTACTATCACGTTTCATTTGAGACGAAACGTACTTAACTTCGCAAAAGATACGCAAAGTCTGCTTTACTACGTTTATAATACGAAACCGATGTTAAATGCCGCTCCCGGTGAATATTTGGATTTCACGGTCACCGGTAATGTTTCAGCTAATAATCCTGCTGCAATTCCATTAAGGATGGATAGCTTGTCTAACAGGAAAAAGAAGCAGTTCAAAGAACGAATGCGTGCACTGCGGGTGAGGCATAAAAATAAAAGGAAAGAAGACAGCAAACTGATAAAACCGGTAAAAAACCCCCGCTATGACGACGTTTATCATGAGGGTATTGCCTGGCTCGACAGTCTCGCCGGGCCACAGTTTGCAGAAGGTGAGTACACGGTCGAGTTTTCCGACGAAGTTTGGAAATCTGCTACCAGGAAAGGTGAGGATGTTTTCTGAAGATTCATACAAATTTTCTGAGCATAAACTCAGCGATGGTGCGCTTGAAATTGTTGATGAATTATTTCAGTGGTTGATTCTAGGTGGGGTTCCCGAGGACAGTCTGATCGCCCTGTATCGCGAGGAAGTCGAATCTACTTTTGGCGTTTAGTTTTCCTTTTGGAACACGGTGGTCAAGAGATGAGTAAGGATGACAGAATTGGAATTTGTGGTTGTTGTTTAATCCAAATATTCCCTTCAACACAAGAGATGAATTATAAGGAAGTCCCCCTTTTTTACTTGATGCGAATTCTATTCGTCGTCAGGGGATGCTCCGGGCTGGGAGGCTGATATCGTACTGCTTCCTCCTTCTTATGAATCGGCAACTTATAAAGCTCGCTGACTTCCACGTATTGCTGGTACTGCTTTTGAACCTCTTCCAATGTCTTCAGGTAATCAACCGAGACTTTTTTTATTTCAACGCTTTCTGGCATAATTCTTCCCTCCCTATTGATCGAAACTTCATATAATTCGTGTAAATAATCAATTTCCCGCAATGATTTGAGACTGCCTGGCAAAATGTGGGTGGGGCTCAACTTTGATACCGGGTCAAATACGCTCTCACTCGTTTAAGATCTTCGTTTTCTTTCTTTTCTTTGTGATAAATCTCAATGAATACGACGAGTTGTTCTTGCTCGAAATACGAGTAGATAATACGAAGAGACGACTCCTTCAAATACCGGCAAAACAAACGGGTTTTTATTATAGGTGTATTATTGTTTTGAGCGATGACTTTGAAATGTTTTCTGTTTCCCAGCGGGACAACGGAAACTACATATTGAAACTCCAGCAGGTCTTCGGGAAGGGACCGGTATTTCCTGGCAAGGAGCTTCCGTTCATTTTGAAATTCCGCTAATTCTTCAAAGTTCATCGTCGTAGTTTCTTACGGAGTATCGCTCATCACGATAAAAGACGCTCTCATAAGAAAGCGATTCGCCCACTTGCGCGGATTTCCAGGGAATATCCTCGTGGGAATAGTTTGCAATCTCTTTCGCGTTTTTATCCGATAGACGGGCTAACACGTCATCAATATGTTCAATATCGCGTGCGGAAAGTCCCTCGAGATTTAGACGTTTGAGTAGGAGGTACTTCTTGTGATCAAATTGAAAATATTTACTTTTTACTGCCTCGATTTCTCCCTGTTTCTGCAAATCCTGGAGAATCGAACCCAATTCAACCGACGTGGGACCGTGATGGTTTTTGATATAAGTCAAACCCATCAGGTTTTCCTCGAATTTTTCGTAATAATCAAAATCGATGAAATAAAGCAGTTTATGCAGCACGGTCTCACCCACGTTCGGTTTGCCGCCGACTTTATTCAGGATGTAAAGAAGAACCTGCTTGAATATTTCAAGATTCTTTTCCGTAACGCGAATCCGGAGGTCTCCGGTTTTCCGTGCAGGCTGTTTTGTGAGTGTCACGACATACGTTGACTCGCGACAAGCCAGGAAATCCTCAAGGGATGTATGAAAAACCTCCGCAAGTATTTTGGCCTCGATGACTGTCAGTTCCCGCTCGCCTCGCTCGATGTGTACATAGGTGGGGCGCGACATACCCAACTTCGACGCAAGGTATTCTTGCGTTATATTGCGCTGGATTCGTTGCTTTTGAATAAATTTTCCAAGCATGGCGTTGTCTTGCATCGCTTTTTCCAATTCTAGAGCGACACGTGGAGATCCGCTGATGTACTCATCAGCTTCATTAGCATCTTGCCAAACATCGTTGAGATCTTCAAGTAACAATTGTTGAGCGGAATCGTTTGTTTGTTGTTGGCGGACTTTAAGTGTTCCCGGACCTGCAAAAGCATCAATGTAGAAGTATCCCTTAAACCGTAGTTTACTAAGAATCGTAGTATAGGCTTGTAGATATTTGCGAAGACATTCCAGTTTCTCACGTGCCCAGGGACCAACGTCCAGCGGACTTTTTGCATCATTGGTTGGCACACCGACTGCTTGCAGTGGCACGTTAGGTGCTGGGTTGAGTCCCAACTCCGGGTATTCCAGCCATTGGCGTCCATCCAGGAGATTGCCGCCGGCTTTGGGTGTACGCCCACCCCACTGTTTAAAGAAGAAAGCGACGTTCTGCGTCTGACACTGGTCACGCAATGTACGTATCCACTCTGCTTGAACCGGCCGCGCTCCCGGCCCGCTTTCACCTCCAACGATCACCCAATTGATGCTCTCCAAGTCCACTGCATCGAATGGCCCGAGCAACGGCTCGAACGAAACGAAGCGCACAGAGGCGTTGGTTTGCTTCAGGTGCTGGAGGCGCGTCAAGGCCGCAACGTTTTCAATGGAAACGCCAAGCCAGATATGTGAAGGGACGGGTCGGCTTTGATAGCGCTGGCGGATGAAACGGCGCATCAGCGAACTGCGCTTGCTGAGGACCTGATAAACGTGCCTGTCCGCGCGCTCCATCGTGTCGAATACGCGATGGATGTACTCGATAGGAATTTTTTTGTGGAACAGATCACTCATCGAATTGACGAAGATGAATTGTGAACGCCGCCAGCGCGTCGGGTGCTCGAGTCGTTCGGGACGAAGCGTCAGGTCAAAGCCAGCCTCAAAAGGGTGTCCCTCGACATCACGAAAGCGTTCGGAAAAGCGCTCGGCATAGCAGTGGTCGCAACCGGCGCTGATCTTCGTACAACCGGTGACCGGGTTCCAGGTGCTGTTGGTCCACTCGATAGTGCTTTTGTGAGACATGTGCGCTTCCTTTATCGCTAATCGAAAAAACTAAATGCTGTACAAAGTATGCTTTCTTTTCCTTCTATATAGAGAAAACCTTGTTTGTCAAATCCTCTCTTCCGCATCATCTTTTCCCAAACTCGGATTTTGGTGCACTGAAACTTTTGCTGCATCCTCCTCCGGCATATTTCCCGGCTAAAAAGAATTCCCTAATGGACCAAAGATGTCTTGCTTCAATTGAATGTATGTCTGCGTTTCAGACGTAACCAATGGAACAAGAATATCCAGCATAAAGTCTTTTTTATCACCTGAGCGCTTGAGAGTAGGAATTTCTCGGTATGCTGCATGCTGAACTGCCTGTACTGCACGTTTGAAATCATCTTTTGCAAAAGCTTCAATCTTTTCGAGCATGTTGTCTCTTGTCTTGATCAAACATCCAGCTTTTTTAGGGGAGCCGTGTTTCCTACAGAGTTTTACCAAAATTTCATCACATAGTAAGATTGATTCGAGGTTTCGTTGGGACAATACGCGAATGCCACGGTTGTTTCTTCGTACAGTAGCGTTCTCTCCCAACTCGTCCCGGTCACGAAGCCTAAATATCTCGGTGTTCTTCACGACACTCTTGAGCAGTGGTAATAAATCGGTAATGCGTTCTTCCACATCGTTCTTGGAACCGACCGAAATAAAAAGCGTGTCAGGAAATTCAACTGAGAAGATCTGATTATAGCAATTCTCGTCAAACGGTTCCGGCTCAGTTTGTTCCTTACCTTCACACAGTACAATCTGCTTTGGAGCGATGAGTTTTGACAGGTCGTCAAAAGCCACATCGTGGTGTCGTTTCCAAAAGGTACGGTCTGGCTTTGCTGGCTGGATGACCTCTTGTTGGTCAAAATCTCGGTGAGTGCCATCAGTCCTGAAACCGAAGTCCAGAAACACCACGGTTCCGGGATGGTTTGCCTCTATGTCTCGTGCCCGGCGCATCATCCCAATGGAATGCGTCGCCAGCATCAACTGGCAATTTTCGGGGATGAGTTCGTAGAGCACGGACAGGAGTTCCGCCTGCAGGCGTGCGTTCATGTGTGATTCGGGTTCGTCAATACAGAATACCGTATTGTCGTAATCACGGCTCGCCACGACCAGGTCAAGAATCAGATCAAACACAGCCTTTTCCCCTCCCGAAAGGTTCATAAATGTGAACCCTGCGCTTGCTCCCTTTGTAAAACGAAAAGTACCGTCCTCCAATGGATTTCCGAAACCTTCCAGTTCCAGATCGGGAAACAGCTTGGACAACGGCTGCTGAAGTTTTTCGATGCTCTCTCTCCGGTAGCTCCCGAATGTTTTCGATTCATCTCCTAGAGAATATAGATCTTCACAACCCTGACTGGCCAGTTTATGGTAGTTCCGATTTACCGCGGCATCGTTGTCAATCATGCGTTTAACCTGCCCTTTATCAAAAGAATTTCCCGCCCTGCGTATTTCTTGAATCTGAAACTCAGGATCATTTCTGTATGAAGACCTGAAATAGAATCTCTTCTTTTTGTCACTATCCTGAACAGATTCGTAGAACTCGATCTTGACTTGATAATCATACCACTGGTCGTGTTGGCATGAACCGGTCTTATGATGGTAATCCGCTCTCCAAGAGTGAAATCTTGTGGAATCCCAATTGTGCCAAACGTTGAGTGCATCGAAGAATGAGGATTTACCACATCCATTCGGACCGGCAAGCATGATCAGCCGTGTCCTTGCCGGAATGCCCTGAACAGTCAAATCCGTAAAGCGTTTGAAGTCCTTAATCGTTGCTTTCTTGAATTTCATGTTACGTCCTTTTCACTTTTTATTGTCATAACCATCCTTGCCCCTGAAGAAGGCAATGGTCGATCGAATTTTCCCCCAATGTCAAATATTGCTCCAATCGATTTAGTAACTTTGGCATCCATGATTTTGAGATGATCTTTTATAAAGCAACGCTTGTGTGGATGAGTTCTGCATAGGGACCCCGATCACTCAAGGAAATTTCAGTGAGTGCGCTTTGAGAAGATGCTTGCGTGGGTGCTGGAAGTTGATTCTTAACGAACATATTTGAAAAGGTCTTTCTTCTCTTTTTCAAATAGTTGATTAGCTCTTTCAAAAATTGGTTCAAGTTCAAAATCGGCAAAAAGTTCTGGTTCAAGGTGTACAGCCACTTCGTGCGATTTAGGTAAAGTATCAAAATCATTCTTTAAATGACCACATACGAAATAATGTGCGGTCCATGACTTTGACTCTTTGTCTCTATGAAAAAATGGTCCCCGTACGGATGGAGGAGGCAGTGAGCCGCTGAATTCATAGCGCTCTGGTACTGGATTTCGTGTTTTGTTAACAAGTGGCATATTCTCCTCTCCTTCTTGTATTCTTAATTGACGTGAGTTTTAGCGATTGCCAGAAGAACAATAATAAACCCATTGCGAAATTATCAAATGCGAATAACCTCATCAATGGATTTTCTTGTATCTTATTTCATTTATAGCTAAAAATTTTATATTTTCAACAAAAAATTTGTAAAAATTTAATTTATGGTATTGTCAGTAATAACTATCTTGAATAAATGGCAATGTCTCAAAGGGGAATTATAATGCCAAGAAAAACAAATCATGTTGTCCCAATTTTTAAATGAAACAGGAAATTGTGGTCTCGGTGGAGTTTATCGAAAGTGTACAGGGTTGAAACTTGACATGGTAAAATGGATTGTATTTTTTAAACAGACTCTAATGAAAGGATAGATGAGAAATCAACCATGACACACGAACTAAAAAACTCGAAATACTCGGGGAAATTTACCATTGCACCAGGCAAAGAAGTCCATGGTAAACTCACACTCGCAGGAGAGGATAGTTGTCTTGATGTGTGGAGCAATAATGTACATGATGTCCTGATTAGTGAAATAACTGGCACTGTAACAGGCGTGCTGCATAATTCAGGAAAATCTGTATCGATAATCAGTTGCTGTTTGGTTGACCCTGTTTATCAAAAAGAAAATAAATACTTTGTTCGTATTGGCGCGAATCTCATTCTTATCGGCGACGATCATTTTCGGCCCGACAAGGATACGGTTTGTGAGGTGAGTATGGTGATTGATGATGCAACCGTTCTCTTTCCAGATGTCTCTACAGATGGGAAGGTAGAGATTTTCGTAGCAAACACGAAGCTGGGGAAAATCTCTGCTTCACGTACAAATATCCTTGATCCATTGGGTATCCTGGACGATGTGGAGAGGGATATGATCTCTGTAAATTTGCGTCCAGTCAAAACCTGTTTTAAAGAGATTATGGAAAGGACTTTGTACAAGATTCAGGGATTACTTGGATTATTGATAGGCCGTCCCCAGAATATCGTGGAATTAACGATTGCAACAGGACCCAGTCAGGCGCCTCTACAAGTCTATGTGCACAGACTTCCTGAGTATCGACGATTTAAAAATACTGAACATCGTCCCGATTCACTGATAAATGCAACTCAACAACCAAAAGAATTTGCCCGTATCCTGGAGAATTGGTTCGAACGAGACGATACCTGGCATGAGGCGCGACGGAGGTTCTTTAACAATGTTGGGCCACAATATATTTATAGTGAGGTTCGCTTGATCATTGTTGCGAACCTATTTGATATCCTGCCTGACAACGCCATACCCAGTAAAATTAAGCTGTCAGCAGAACTCGAATGTGCTCGTGATCAGTGTAAAAGTATTTTCAAAAAACTGAAGGAGAAAACCCCAGAGCGTGCTCGACTTCTGGATGCCCTCGGTCGTATCGGCCAGAGTAGTCTCAGAGAAAAAATTAACTATAGGAACCAACTTTTAATCGATCAAATTGGAGACCAAATCCCGGATATCGATACAGTGATAAAGGAGGCTGTCGAGTGCCGTAACCACTATGTCCATGGTAGTAAAGATTCTCGTATTGATTATAGTAAAAATAGAGGAACGGAGGTTTTTCTCACAGAAACTCTGGAGTTTGTGTTTGTTACATCTGACCTCATCGATTCCGGTTGGAACATAAAGAAGTGGTGGCAAGATTGCCATGACCCATATTATGACCATCCTTTCGCCATGTATTTGAACAGTTACGAAAAACAACTACAAGAATTCAACTCTCTACCAAAGAAGGCGAAAAATTCGAGTTGTTAAAAGAGTCCCTCTTTAGACACTAAACCACCCTAAGCTATAAGCTGTGAGATTCATTAGGAGGCAATTGAAGTCGAGTATTTTCGAAGTGGATCATTTTGATCCACTGGATAAATTCAGTTTCAGAGGGTTTTCAACCGTCCCCGAATGTGGCAATGACTCAAGATCAGATTGACACTATCGACGAAGAAAGTGAGGATCTATCCTGAAGATGGTGTACAGTTAAATAAAGAAAAGACGAAGGGCTGAGTGTGAACAGAAACCTGAGATTTCTGAACCTTTTTGCCGGAGGAGGAGGTCTGTCCGAAGGATTTATACATGCAGGGTTTGAGCCGGTGGCCCACGTTGAATCAGACCCGGCAGCCTGCTTCACCCTGTGTACCCGGATGGCGTATCATTGGCTGAAGACTCAGGGTCAGATTGAACGGTATGCTGACTACCTGAGTGGAACTCTGAGCCGTCGGGATTTCTATGAATGCGTTCCGGAATGCATTACCGGGTCTGTTATCAATGCGGAGATAAACAGGGTGACACTGCCGGGTATTTTCAGTAAGATCGACGAGTCGCTGAAAAATCGTAAGCTTGATCTGATTATCGGTGGTCCCCCCTGTCAGGCGTACTCGCTCGTTGGCCGTTCGCGGGATCGGGACCGAATGAAGAACGACAATCGAAACTATCTGTATTTCGATTACGCCGAATTCCTGAGAAGGTATCGACCCACTTACTTTGTCTTTGAAAATGTCCCCGGGCTCCTTTCGGCAAAAGACAGGAACGGTGCCCTTCATTTTGACGACATGCGTCGTCTTTTTTGCCGATATGGTTATGAAACGGAGTTCATGACACTGTCAGCGGAAGACTATGGCGTTCTTCAGAGCCGGAAAAGGATCATTCTTATTGGCAGGTTGGGGCAATCCCCGGGATTTTCTCCGGGGCCAAGCAAATGGAAGCCCGATGCCAGAGTTGGTGAAGTATTTGATGATCTTCCGGCTCTTGTCGCGGGTTCAGGCAGTTCCGGTCCCTGTCGTATTCGATCATACGGGGGGACATGGCAGTATGAGGCAGGAATCCGGAATGTTGAACTTCCGGTCACCTGGCACCAAGCAAGGCCGAATACGGATCAGGATCTCAAGATTTACCGAATTGCTGTAGGATTGTGGAACCGGGAAAAGACCCGTCTGAGCTATAACATGCTTCCGGATCATCTGAAAACCCACAGTCACCGGAACTCTTTTCTCGACAGGTTCAAGGTTGTCGCTGCGGACCTGCCTTTTTCGCATACCGTGTTAGCCCATATTGCAAAGGACGGACACTATTACATTCATCCTGATATTGACCAGAATCGATCCATCACACCGAGGGAAGCGGCACGATTGCAAACATTCCCCGATGATTATTTCTTCGAGAGCAGGGATGACGTTCCCAAGCGCACCTCAGCCTTTCGCCAGATAGGCAATGCAGTGCCGGTTCTCCTTGCTCGGAAGATCGCTAGTCGGCTGAAAGAGATCTGGGTATGAGTACAAGTGATACTTACAAGATAAGACCGGCAGGCCGGCACATTCTTACCATTGGCCGTGATTTGATAAAGGACCGCTATGCAGCGGTCGTAGAATTGGTAAAAAATGCCTATGATGCCGACTCACCAGATGTGAATATTGAATTCAAGGTAACTCTTGATCACAACGGTTATCGCATCGTCATCTCTGACCATGGACACGGCATGTCACGTGACACTGTCATCAATGAGTGGATGGTGCCTTCAACCCGAGACAAGCTTGACCGGCGCACAAGTCCTTCCGGAAGGATCATGCAGGGCAGTAAAGGGGTGGGACGATATGCCGTATCTATTCTCGGTACGGATTTGCTGCTCGAAACAATCACTGCTGAAGGCGAAAAAACAACGGTGTATATCGAGTGGAAGAACTTTGAGGCTGCCCGGTATCTTGATGATGTGGAGGTCCTCATCGAAACCACTGAAGTAACTGAACCGTCGGGTACCCGACTGACTATAAACGGAGATAATGCATTGCTCTCCGAATGGAACCAGAAGCAATTCAATAAGCTCCGTTTTGAATTGAAGAAGCTGATATCCCCTGTAAGTGTCATCTTTGGTGATGAATTCCTCATAAATTTGAAGGTTGATGGCTTTTCCGACGTAGAAAATATTAAGGAAAATATCAAGCCTTATACGATCTTTGATTTGTTCGACTACAGGATAGCCGGCAGAATCAACGTGGATGGTAAAGCTACCCTGACATATTCATCGCAAAAGGCCCGTAACATCACCAATGAAAAAATTCCATTCGATTTCGGAAAGCCTACCCTCTGTGGTGAACTTGACGTCGATATCCGGGTGTACGACCGTGAGAAGGAAGCCATTGAATCCCTGATCGGACGTGGCCTCAAGGATGAATCCGGAAACTACGTGGGAAAACAAGATGCGAGGCGTCTTCTTAACGAATACAACGGTATCGGTGTTTATCGTAATGGATTCCGTATCCGGCCCTTGGGCGATGCCGACTTCGATTGGTTGAAACTGAATGAACGGCGCGTCCAGAACCCATCAATGCGAGTCGGCAGTAATCAGGCGATCGGATATGTTCAGATTCAACCGGATGGGCAGTCCGGACTGATCGAAAAAAGTGCAAGGGACGGACTCAGGGAAAATACGGCTTTTGACAGGCTTAAGAAAATTACACAGGAGGTTTTCGCGAAACTCGAAACAAAGCGATTCGATTACAGAAGAAAGGCAGGATTGAGCAGGCCCGCTCTCAAGATGGAAAGGGAATTGGGACGGATTTTTTCATTTGAAGAAATGAAACGGAATATCCTGGCGCAACTCGTAAAAGACGGAACCGATGAAAAAACTACTGACCAGATCGTTAAAATCATCAGCCGGGACGAAGAAGAGAAAAACAAGGTTGCCGAGGAAATCCGTCAGGCGGTCGCCATTTATCAAGGTCAGGCTACTTTGGGGAAGATCATTAACGTGATTCTTCATGAAGGCAGGCGGCCGCTCAGTTACTTCCGAAATCAGATACCGAACCTCCGTTACTGGTACGACTCATTTCAGAAAACCCGAGATTCGGGGGAACTTGAAAAATCCATATCGATTGTCGAAGGGGTTGGCCATAATGCCGAGATTTTTGTGAAGCTCTTCAGCCGACTTGATCCTTTAGCCGCGGGGAAACGCTCGACAAGAAAACCTTTGAAACTGAAGAAGACGATAAGAGAGATGCTTGCCGTTTTCGAAGAAGAAATGAAGTGCCGGAAGATATCTGCTGAAGTCACGGGTCCCGACGATTTCTGTTTTTCCTCCTGGCCTCAGGATATTTACGCAATTTTCACAAATCTCATCGACAACAGTCTTTACTGGATGGACGAAAAAAAAGTTTCCGTCAGGAAAATCACTGTTGAACTTTTAACTGACGATGATTCGCTCCTTCATGTAGATTATCGCGACACAGGACCGGGTATGGAACCAGACCTCATTGCGAGTGGAGTTATATTTGAACCCCAGTTTTCCACGAAACCGTCCGGCACCGGACTGGGCCTGGCCATTGCGGGTGAGGCTGCTACCCGTAACGGTCTTGAACTGAGAGCTTTTGAGTCTGACGAAGGAGTCTGGTTCAGGTTACAACCCGAAAAAGAGAACGAAGAATGAACATATTTCAACTTCTAATTGTTGAAGACGACGAGCAAGAGATCGCCACCTGCAGAGATACAATCTTGAGATATAAAGACGAAAAGCAGAGGGAGGTGGAACTTGTTGCGTGCAAGGATGTCGAAGAGGCCTTCTCAATGCTTGACAACTCCATTGACGGCGCGATCATTGACCTGAAGCTTGGGGACCTAGGCAATGGAGGAAATCAGGTTATCCGTAAAATTGAAGAATTACACTTCCGCATTCCAGTCGTCATCCTCACTGCGACACCTGGCGCCGCGGACGCGGACTGCGCGAATATAGGAGTTTTCAAGAAAGGTGATCCCGGGACAGGATATGCCGAACTATTTGATCAATTCTGGGATATTCATAACACCGGACTGACCCGTATTATGGGTGGCAGAGGTGTCATTGAACGCAATCTGAATAAAGTGTTCCTGAAGAATCTTCTTCCACATAGGGAGATTTGGATAAAGTATGGTAAGACTGATCCTCCGAGAACTGAAAAAGCCCTCCTTCGTCACACCCTGAACCATCTGCTCCAGCTTCTTGATGATGATGAAGATCGTTGCTATCCCGAAGAAGTCTATCTGAGACCGCCTCTTATAGAAGAAATCCGCATTGGCAGCCTCGTTAGAGAGACAAACAGTAAAAAGTGGTTTGCTGTCATGAATCCGGCCTGCGACCTTGTCGTGAGGAAAAAGGAAAGGAAGACAGACAGGATTCTCTTAGTGGAAGTTGATCCTGAAAAGACACTGCACCTGAAAAGTAGCGAACTCAAACAAGCATATGGAAATAACAAATTAGCATTTTATCACTGGCTTCCCGAAACGGACTTTTTTGAAGGAGGATTCCTCAATTTCAGAAAACTCGAAACTCTGGAAATTGAGAAATTTGATGAGAAGTTTGAGATGCCTCCCAAAATACAGATATCTCCATCCTTCGTGAAAGATATTGTGGCGCGTTTTTCATCGTATTATGCCCGTCAGGGTCAACCGGACATCGATTTTGATAAATTCATCAACCCCTGAACGTTACAGACTTCGAATTTACAGTAATGGATGTTCATTCTCCGGAGAAACGCAGCTTCAACATGTCCAGAATCCAGGGGAAAGACACCTGCCCTGAGATGACAGTGCGCCGATGGCTTTGGAAAAATGGATACAGATATCGACTCCACAGGAAGAATCTCCCGGGAAAACCGGATATTGTCCTGACCAGACAACGTGTGGTAATTTTTATTCACGGATGCTTTTGGCATCGTCATGGTTGTCGGGAGACAACAACCCCGGAATCACGTCAAGATTTCTGGCTCGCCAAATTCCGGGGGAACACCAGCCGGGATAAGCGCAACGTGGAAGCGTTGCTGCATGATGGATGGCGTATCATGGTGGTCTGGGAATGTGGCCTCCGAAGAAAAACCACAGTCCCGGATTTGATTGCCAGACAAATTTCGGAATTTCTGAGTTCGGATATCCTCTTTCAGGAATCAGGAGAGGAATCGAGTAAGTAAGGAAATTAAATTTTTATCAGTTCGAAAGATTCGATTTCGTCTTCCACCCACACCCGGGCGATGGCCTTCCGAATTTTCTCTTCAAAACGTTTCACTAATTCCCGGCAAACTTCGACGCCGACTTGCTCGGCTTCGATTTCTGCCACTATGGAGTGTTGAGTTTCAAGTGATGGGAGAGGGATTTTAACCTGTTTTAACGCATTGGCATTGAACTGTGGTTGTCCTCCACCACTCGACAGAGCTTTTGCCTGATTCCAATAAGCGTCACTCCAGGCAAATGCCCAATAGTAAACGGGATGTACATGCTGTATGGGAAACGGAGTCGAATCAGATAAGAGGCGAAGACTGCTGGATAGTCTTCCTCGAATATCATGGTCTTTCCGTAAGTGGTTCCGGTGCGAGCGATGAGGATATCTTCTTGGTTCCCATGCTTTATGCGACTTCAAATAATTTTTTGTTTCTCTGTGTCTTTTGGATAATGAATTGACAATCACTTTTCCTGTTCAACCGAATCTTCATCTTTGGATTTCCTACTCATATCTTTAAAATTCATCTTCAACTGAGTACTCGGTAACAGTACTTTATGAATTTTCTTCACTCTATACAGAGGATCAGATATGATTTCATCATCTTCATTTGTAATATAAGTTTCTTCAAGATCAACTCGGAGTGAACTACCTGGAGGCGCATTTTCTATACCATTCTGAAATTTCTCTAACCATTTCTCGTCATCAATTGGAACTTCCATTGCATGTTTATATACCAACGTCCAACGTGATTTACCTTCATAAGCAGCCTTTCGAATTCTGACATCGGCTGTAATCATAGATATCTTTTGATTCTGTACTACGATTTCTGGTAAATCAGAACCATCTGCTACCGGTATATCGTCCTTTAAAAATTCTGTAAAAACTTCTTCATCCTGATAAACCTTTAATGAATCATATCCTTCTTCTCTGAGTGGACCTAAAAAATCCAATGCCTTCTGTCTTATATTACGATCATTATACAGTTTATATACAGTTTCAGTAACTTGTAATGGATCAACTTCACCCCGAACTTTAATTTCTAGTAAGTTCCCTTCTTCTAAAATTTTAATAACTGTAACTGATTCAATTTCTTTACCACGTAATTTCTCAATTAATCGATAAAGAGAATATCCAACTGCCGGAATACTAGATATCCCAATCCAACCTAAAAGTTCCTTTGCACTCTTAATATCTTCATCTGCTAATAACGTCTTAGCTTGTTCCCAAATTGTCTGTACTATTTCAAGATTCAATTCAAAACATTTTTGTTCTAAATCCGCATTTACTAAAATCTTTATCTTAGCTCGTTCCCCGTTAATCTGAAAATTTGTCGCTTTAACCAATTCACTAAGCGCAAGAAGAGATGGAGCAAGATGTCCAACATCCATTGCCCTGTCTTTTAAAGCAGGACCATCAAATTTTATCGTAGTTTTGAAATTTTTCATGACATTCTCCATTTTGATGAGTATTGCATTCGACGTCCGTATGCAGTCAAATTGTCAATAAATATGCTATGGAACCCTCGTCTTGGCTTCAACCCTCACCCCACACCAACCCTAATTGAAGTTGATTGGGGTACTATTCAGAAGTCATAGATTCCCACCATTTTAGCAATGACTTTCGAACTATGTACTCGAAAGTATGGAGCATCATAGGAATGTCCTTTGCCATCCAAATTGATCCTTGGGTCTGTGAAGCAAGTCCAATTGGTCTTTCTTCTGGGATTTGTCTATGGGGTGCTCTACACATCGGTTCAGGAAAGGGACGTCCATCGTGCAATGCTTTTGATCTGTAGCGATAGATAATATTCATTGTTTTCTTCAGTGCTTTACATTCCCATAGATGTTGATGATGCTTTGGACGCCGGGGAGGCGGTTCGGGAAGAAATTTTATGATGAAATCAATGAATTTTTTAGTAGATCCGACAGTGTCTTTAAGACAGTCCGCTACTCTTTCTGGAAGATCTTCAATACCAGTGTCTTCCAAAATCTGAACTAACTCTGGCTTTGAGATTTTTAATCTTTCAAGATGAGTTTCTTCCGTTTTACGCCAATGGTTGGCAGCGGTCTCAACTGCAGAGACTAGCATGACCCAAGCGAGCGAGGGTTCGGATTCAGCGACCCAAAGGGCGTCTTGATAGAGACGCGCAGCGCGTATGAGCGCAATTGCATCTTGCGATGTAATCTTGGGAAGGATTGTCAAGGGCTCAAGATTCTGTAGTGAATGAGTACCGCAAATAGTGGGCAATACGAGTCTGTCACCTCTGAGTAGAACGGGGTCGAGTCGAAAAGCAGGGGCCCTGGGTCTTCCATAAGGTTTATCCCATGGGGTAAATTCTCGGCTCATGTCTCCGGCCTTCAATCGTACTCCTAATGCCAGTGATGAAAGAGCAGTGATTTCATCGACTGGCCAGCCACCGTGGAAAGTTTTTGTGTGGGTGCTTTTCTCATTTGCTGAGAAAATTACCATCTCTGTGTGCCAGTTAAAACGAAGCATAAGAGTTGCTTGCACGAGACCACATTGGTTCCTCACCGGGACAAGATTGATGAATTGATAAGGTCCATAACCTTCTGTAATTTCTCCCGTTATATGAGCATCTGTGAATAACGGATACTCCAGGGTGCTGAGCAAAGGCTTTTCTTCTATTTTGGCTTTCCAATTTTTGTAAGTAAACGGTGTATTTAAGGTTCCGGTGTACAATTTTACTTCCTTTCGTATTTGGCAGTTTTGATTATTGTTTGGATATACTTGGCTCAGAATGAATCGTCACCCCACACCCGTCCAATGGTCTTCCGAATTTTCCCTTCAAATCGTTCTATCAAATCCCGGCAGTTAGCGACAGTGGCTTGCTCAGCTTCAATTTCCACAACGATGGCTTGCTGGATTTCCAGAGGAGGGAGTGCCAAAGGCTTACGATAAGCATCGTTACGGTTTAGACCAGGGACACCTGCTTGGACATTTACTTTTTCCAGTTCAAGAGCGAGGAGTTGATAGTAACAAAAACGAATGTCGAGCCGCTTCCTGTCTCTGATTTGAACAAAGAAGGTGGTATCGATTGGATAGCATGGTAAATCACAATAGTTGACTGCACCTGCAGAACCTTTTCTTCCAACGATAATTGTTGGCTCTCCGACTAAATATTGATCGTGATAGCCAATAACTCCATTTGAGCCGAATACTGCGAATGGTCCCTCAATTCGATTTTCAGATTTGAGTGGTTTACCATATTCCAAGGATATTACGTCTCCCAATGCCACCATAGGCCAGTCGGGGGCGATGGGGATGTGGGGGCGGTAGTGGTCGACGACGGTTCTGGCCCCGTCGATGACTTTCTGGTAGCCTTCGATTTCTGCGACGATTTCCTGTTGCACCTGAAGTGGGGGTAGGGGGATTTCGTAATCTTTCAATCTGGAGAAATGACGTTGATAACCTTTATTTTCCAATGGTTTAACACGTAGAATGTAATATAAAAATCGAGGATCAAGAGTCTCCACTGTACTTAGAATTTTTATCCCATCAGCCCCCTGAGCAAAAGAAGATTCAATTAGTTTTACTGTACATGTGTGATCGCCGAATATCACGAATGGTTTGATTGGTTGTATCACTGCAGATTCGTCATTAGTCCATCCTGCAATTTCTTTTTGTGATTGATCAATGATAGGAAACCGTCCGACTTCTGCGAATGCGGTCTTTTGTATTTTGACTGGTGCAGTGACGGTTTTAATCAAATGACCAATCTTCGCCCAAGTGTATGGTGTGGGTTCACGTGTATTCTCCCGATACCGTTCCCCGCTCAGATTGTAATCCCCACTTGCGGCAATCTTTTCTTTTTCCACGATCAGTCCCAGCGCGGGTTGGAATTCGTCCAGGGATTCACCCATTCCCAGACGGCGCAGGTATGCGGTGATTTCCTGGCGGGCTTGTGGCAAGTCATTATGCTTGATCGATCGGCGTTGAGCGCCCAGGTCGAAGCCGTCGTTTTCCACTTTGAAGAAGCCGACGTGGTTCGTCTTTTTCGCCAGCGACCGGTCCAGAATGAGGATGGAGGTCTTCACTCCGGAGTAGGGCTGGAAGACGCCTGCCGGTAAGGAAACGACGGCGACGAGATATTCCTCGACCAGCGTCTTGCGAAGTTGCTTGTAGGCGCTCTGGCTTTGAAAGATGATGCCCTCCGGCACGATGATACCGGCGCGACCGGAAGGCGTCAGGTGCTCGGCCATATAGTCCACGAACAGCACTTCGCTGCGTTTGGATTTCACCGAAAAGCGGTTGTGGGGGCGGATGCCTCCCTTGGGTGACATGAAGGGGGATTGGCCAGGATGACGTCCGCGTATTCGTGCCAGCGCTCCTCGCTGGTGAGGGTGTCGTATTCGAAGATGTGCGGGTCGACAAAGTCGTGCAGGTACATGTTGACCAGCGAGAGACGCACCATGTCGGGCGAGATGTCGTAGCCTTTAACGTTGGCTGCCAGTCTTGCTTTTTCGTCGGGCGTGAGCGTACTGTTTCCATGGTCATCGGCGTTGTTGGCAAGAACGTGCTTGTAGGAGGAGACGAGGAATCCGGCGGTGCCGCAAGCCGGGTCGAGCAGCGTTTCGTCCTTCTTGGGATCGATGACGGCGACGATGAAGTCGATGATATGGCGTGGGGTGCGGAACTGGCCCGCGTCGCCCTGGGAACCGAGGACGGAGAGCAGGTACTCGAAAGCGTCTCCCAGACGTTCCGAGTGGTCGTAACTGAACTCGTCGATGATCTCGAGGAAGGTCCTCAGTGTCTGGGGGTCGCGATAGGGCAGGTAGGCATTTTCGAAGATGTCGCGGAAGAGCTGGGGGATGCCCGGATTCTGCGGCATCCTGTCGATGGCCTCGGAATAGAGATTGAGGATTTCGTGTCCACCCAGCCCGTGGTGGAGCAGCCTGGCCCAGCCGTAGCGGGCGAAGTCGCCGGCAAAGAACTTTCGCTTACCGCCCCACTCCTCACTCTGGGCATCGATGTCATCCATGAATTTATAGATGAGGGCGATGGTGATCTGCTCGACCTGGCTCTTGGGGTCGGGCACTTTGCCCACCAGGACGTCACGAGCGTTGTCGATGCGGCGTTTGGTGTCGGCATCCAGCATGGCTTTCCTCTAGGCGGCGAATTGGTTCAGGGAGACGTAATCCTTGATATACTCGGGCACCAGGGTCTGGTAATGCTGCGGAACGGCATGAAAGTCCCTGAGGGAAAGGACGGTGTTGGTGGCCAACTCGGTGAAATTCCCGGCATCGACGACGTGGCGGACCTGGTTGCTCGTCAGATACGCTTTGAAATAGGTTTTGATGGCGGGGACTGAGGAGGCCTGCGCCAGCTTTTGATCGGCGACGAATTTGTTGAATTCCTCTTCCAGCAGTTCGTCCCCGGACTTGAAACGCGGGATGAGGTCGAAGACCTTTTCCAGGATCTCACGCAGGGTCAGGCGACGGTCCACGGCGGCTGCTTTGCGTAACTTGCCGAGGGTGAAGTACTCCTCGGGTTTGTCGAACACTTCACGGTTGACGTAGTCGATGACGAGGTCCCACTGCCCGGCTTCAACGGCAGTGACGAGCGTCTCGTTGCCACGCACGGTACCGGCGAATTTGTCGAAGAACATGCGGTCGATTTTCATGCCCTCCTTTCCGATTCTCTCTTCACTGATATGTGAGAGGAGGTCATTCTCCAGGTATTCGAAGTCGTATCCGCCGGACGGCGTCGAGTCTTCGCCTTCAACTCCATCCCCGAACGTCGGGGGTCGGGGCAGTTTCAAGACCTCGTCGTAGTTGAACTCGGTCTCGAAATATTCACAATTGGCGAAGAAGTCAAAGAGCTTGAAGGTCTTTTTCTGCGATTCTCCGGAACCGTCCTCGAGTTGCTCGTCGGAAAGCTGTTCCGTGAAGTCATGCTTGCGGGTACCACGTCCCTTGATCTGGACGAAATCGGTGGGAGAGAAAATGGGGCGGAACAAGCCGAGATTGAGGACGTCGGTGCAGTCGTAACCGGTGGTCATCATGCCCACCGTCACGCAGACGCGGGCCTTGCTGGTGCGGTATTCCGCCAGAAAATTGCCTGAACCGAGCAGGTTGTTGTTGGCGAAGTTGATGGTGAACTGCTGGGCTTGCTCTACCTGGGAGGTAACCTGGACGGCAAAGTCGGACTGGTACCTGCCGGGGAAGGTGGCATCAGCGATCTGATTAAGAATTTGCGTCAGCCTGGCCGCGTGGTTCTGGCTGACGGCGAAGACGATGGACTTGCCGGTCTCACCGCTGACCGGGTCTCGCAGGGCGTGTTGCAGGAAGGTGCGGCAAAAAAGGCGATTGGTCGTATCGGAGAAGAAGTGCTTCTCGAACTGCCGTTGCCTGTAGGTTTCTTCCCGCTGCTCACCGGTGTCGTCGCTGAACGACGCGACGAAGCCCTTTGCGGAGAGGAGGGCGGTGGTCACTTCCGTGCGCGCATCCACCACGGTCGGGTTGATCAAATAGCCGTCTTTTACGCCATCGAGCAGTGAATAGCGGAAAGTGGGTTGCGCACTTTCGCAGCCGAAGGTGCGGTATGTGTCCACCAGCAGGCGACGTTCGATCTCGCGGGGAGCGTCGGGTCGGGAGCCGGTATGGGCGCCCTTCAGGTAGTCGCGGGGCGTGGCGGTCAGTCCCAGCTTGTAGCCCACGAAATAGTCGAAGACGGCACGCGCATTGCCACTGATTGAACGATGGGCCTCGTCGGAGATGACGAGAGCGAAGTCCGTGGGCGAAAACAATTGTTGGTACTTGTTGTTGAAGAGCAGGGATTGCACGGTACTGACAACGATCCCGGCCTGCCGCCAATCGTCGCGTTTCTCTTTGTAGATGACTGTCCCGAAGTCGTCGCGGAGCAGGTCATTGAATACCTTATAGGCCTGCTCCTCCAGTTCCAGGCGGTCTACCAGGAAGAGCGCGCGATGGGCATTGCCGGAACGGAGAAAGAGCTTGACGACAGCCGCCGCGGTGAGCGTTTTACCGGTGCCGGTGGCCATCTCGAAAAGAAAGCGGTCATTCCCCTCCCCGACCGCCCGCTGCAAGGCGTGGATGGCTTTCAGTTGATAAGGACGCAGAAAGCGTAACTTGTTGCTCCGGATGAAGCCGGGACGTTCGTCCGCATTCATCCAGGCCGCCTCGCGAGCATAGGAGGGCCGTTGGGTGAGCACGATATAGTCCTCCCGCACCTGTTCGTCGAGCAGGCGTTGCGGGATGGGCGTGACTTTTTGATAGCCGGCAGCCGAATCGGGCGTGGGAAACGAGGTGATGAGATAGGGATTGCCACGTTCGAGATCCCAGAAATAGTGCAGGTTGCCATTGGAAAGAAGGACGAAACGACAATTCAGCGAACGGGCGTACCTGCGCGCCTGCTCCTTGCCGAGCAACGGGTCTTTCTTCTCCGCTTTGGCCTCCAGAACGATGAAGGGGAATCCCCTGGCGTCGAGCAGGAGAAAGTCGATAAATCCCCTGGAGATTTGCTCGAAATCGTTGCCCAGGGCCTCGAGATCGGAAGTTTGGATGGTGACACTCGATTCAAGACGGATATTGGCAGGCTGTCCCCCTGCGGGAAAGAAACGCCACCCGGCCGCTTCGAGCAACTTGTTGATCTTGATTCGCGCCGCAGCTTCACTCATGCAATTTCGCTCTATTGGGTTAGTGACCATCGAGAGTTCCGGACTTCGGGAAGATTACACTGCTCCAATGCTTGTGTCAAGAAACTCAACGATGAAAGTCGTGGAATCCACCGCTCCGCAAGACGAACGGGGCCCATTGCTGTCTGAATGCTCCTGCAGTGATTCCAACAGCAAGAATACGCCGATCATCCTGTAAAAATAAATTTCTACCGCAAGATCAATGCCGTATCTAAAACTTTCGAAAAAAATATCACATTTGTCGGAGAAGGAACAAAGCGCAGGTGAAGTATCTCTTCTTGATGAATGGAAAGAACCGGAGAAATGATTTTCAAACAGGTTCTGAAATTATTGAAATGAGGTGAGCAGGCTGAGCGCTTTCTTGAACTGGGCTTCAAAAGATTCTTCTTCAGCCTCCACTTTTCCCAGAACAGACAGCACGTCTTTTTCCGAAAATCCCATATTTTTCAATGCGGAGAGGAGCGCATTACGCGGAGACGATTCGGCAGCAGGGGTCTTGGTACGAGAAGGGCTCCATTCAATACTTTCAATCGGATGTTTCTGCAGTTGATCGCTCATGTCCAGGCATAATTTGGAAGCCGTTTTTTTTCCAATTCCCGGAATCGCATTGAATTGGGCGATATTTTGACCGTAGACCGCCTGAATCAATTGGGGCGGGCGTAATGAGGAAAGGATGACGATGGCCAGCTTGGGCCCGACTCCCGTTGTTTTGATAAGCATCTCGAACAGTTTTCTTTCTTCATGAGAGGCGAAGCCATAGAGGGTGATCTCGCCTTCGCGCACATAAGTATGCACGTGGTATTGACAGTTTTCGTTTTTCAGCGCTTGCGAAAGCAGAATCTGAGGCAGGAACAACTGGTAGCCCACTCCGGCAGAAGTTTGCAGCACCAAATAGTCCGCTTCAATAGCGCGAATGGTTCCTTCAAGAAAAGCGATCATTCCGTTTCAGATGAGGAAGAAAGTGAGCGTGCGTGATGGCGATGGCCAAAGCATCCGATTCATCGTCTCCCATCGGAGTTTGGGGACGATTGAGCAATATGCGAACCATGTGTTGGACTTGCTCTTTCGAAGCGCGTCCGAAACCAACGAGAGTTTGTTTGACTTGTAAAGGGGTGTATTCATAAATTGGGAGATGATGGCGTGCCAATTGGAGTAAAGCCACCCCGCGGGCATGTCCGAGGATCAATGCGGATTTGACGTTTTTGGCAAAAAAGATGGCTTCGAGCGATCCATTATCCGGTTGGAATTTTTCCAGAATCGCATGCAGTTTTTCGTCGAGAATCAATAAGCGCTCCGCCAAAGGAGTGGTTTCTCGCAGGTCGATGACGCCGCTGCCCAAATAACGGTTGTGGTTGTCGAGGTTTTCAATAATGCCATAGCCGGTTATCCGGCTTCCGGGGTCAATGCCGATAATGATCATGACAGCCAATCAGCAGTGGATTCGCAGGCGCTTTGCTCATGCGGCAATTTCAAATTGAAGGCCATCATTGAGACATTTCCGCCAGAATGCGGTCGCTGATATCGAAGTTGGAATATATTTTCTGCACGTCATCATTGTCTTCCAACTGGTCAAACAAGCGCATCACCTGTTCTGCTTTTTTCAAGTCGTCGATTTCAATCCGATTTTGAGGAATCCAGGCGATGTTGGCTTCTGCCATCGTTAAGTGGCGGTCTTCCAATGCATTGCGTACCCGGGAAAAATCGGGAATGGTGGTGATCACCTCATATTGTTCAGGATGACCGGCATTCATGTCTTCAGCCCCAACCTCCAGGAGCACTTCCATCAGTTGTTCTTCCTCGATGACGGATTTATCAATATAAATCTGACCAACATGATCGAACATATACTGCACCGAATTGCTCGAACCCAGGTTTCCTCCAAGTTTGCTGAAGGTGTTGCGGACGAAGGCCACCGTGCGATTGCGGTTATCAGTCATGGATTCAACAATCAAGGCGACGTTGTGTGGACCATAGCCTTCAAAAATAATTTCCTCAAAATGGACCCCGTCCAGTTCTCCGGCTCCCTTTTTGATGGCTCGTTCAATATTTTCCTTGGGCATACTTTGGGCTTTTGCATTGGAGATGGCAATGCGCAGCTGGGGGCTGGCCTCGGGATCGCCTCCTCCCAAACGGGCGGCAATGGTGACTTCTTTGATCAATTTGCTGAATATTTTACTCCGTTTCGAATCTTGCGCGCCTTTACGGTGTTTGATCGTACTCCATTTGCTGTGTCCGGACATAATCTTTCTGATTTGAACATGAGATGAAAAGCGAATTGCGGGAGTTGCATAAACCAGTAATTGAAAGCGATCATACTACAAGGAATCGTAAAAAATCCATCTTTTCATAAGCATTCCATCTACCGGAGGAAAAAGGCCAAGAAATTTTTCTTTTTTGCAGAGCCATAGTAGGGTATTGGTAAATTCCGATATGCAATTCAACAAAGCGCGACTTTTAATGTAGATGACGCGGGAATACGAAAACAGTCCTTGTCTTCGCGAACTGCGGAAAGTATTTATATGTTCGATTCCTTCACCCGTTGTTTCTCCCATCAATTTGACTTGAAATACGGTTGCAACCCTCATCAAAAGCCCGCGGGAATCTTCACGCTGAACGAGAGTTCTCTTCCTTTTGAAGTAATAAATGGCAATCCGGGCTACATCAATTTATTGGACGCGATGAATGCCTGGCAACTCGTCCTGGAACTGGATAACGCTTTAGCGTTGCCGGCTGCAGCTTCATTCAAGCATGTCAGCCCAGCCGGTGCGGCGGTTGCGGTTCCCCTGAACGCAGTGCTCCGGCAGGTTTATGAACGTCCCGAGACGGAATTGAGTCCCTTGGCGGCGGCTTATATCCGGGCTCGGGGTGCGGACCCGCTGTCGTCTTTCGGAGATTTCATTGCTTTGAGCCGAACCCTGGACCTTGCCACTGCCCTGATTGTCAAATCTTCCGTATCCGATGGTATGATTGCGCCGGATTACGAACCGGAAGCACTCGAACTGTTGAAAGCGAAAAAGCGTGGAAATTATCTTCTCCTGAAGGCTGACCCGGCTTATGAACCTCCTGAACTGGAGTATCGTGAGGTATTCGGAGTGGGTTTTGTTCAGAAACGCAATTCGGTTGTCTTGGACGAAAAGACACTGTTCCGACAAATTCCGACGGCGAATAAAAACCTGACCTGCGCAGCCAGACGGGATTTGATTCTTGCCGCAATTGCGCTCAAATACACGCAGTCCAACTCGGTGGGGTATGCCTTGCAGGGACAAATGATTGGAATAGGGGCCGGTCAGCAGAGTCGTATCGACTGCACGAAGCTTGCCGGGCGTAAAGCCGAAACCTGGTTTTTGCGGCAACACCCCCGCGTGTTGGCCTTGCCTTTCAAAAAAGGAGTGAAAGGGGTGGATCGCACCAACGCTCGCGTTTGCTATATCGAAGGCGAAATGACGTCTCAGGAACTCGAAGCGTGGCAGCAGAATTTTGAGCGGCTACCCCGCCCTTTGAGTGAGGAAGATAAAAAATGCTGGTTGGGGACCTTGCAAGGCGTCAGTTTGGCCTCCGACGCATTTTTCCCATTCCGGGACAATATCGACCAGGCGGCCAGGCGGGGGGTGCGCTATATTGTCCAGCCGGGAGGCAGTGTGCGGGACGAAGAAATTGCGCAAGCAGCCGATCAATACAAGATGGTGATGGCCCTTTCACGGACTCGCCTTTTCCATCACTAGCGCCGTCCCTGCCGGGACTCAGGATCTCCCATGGTCTGCCGGGGGTTCCCATCCGATCGAGCAGACGATGCCATGGGAAGCGAGGATTGGCAGTTCTCTCGAAACGATTCAATGAGGGTGTCCTTCGCAGTCCATTTTTGATTGATCCATTGCTGTATATTTTGCCGAAATTCCGCATCTTGCCGGTAGTCCCTCTGCATGAAGTCAGGGGGAATCGGCACCAAGTCCGCGTGAACCATGATTTGACGAGACGGACCGCAGGCGATATCCCACATCGTCATCCGAGGTTTTTCATAAGCGATGGTCACGTCGATTGCCGCGCTGAGATAGTCTCCCATGCTATAGAGCACTGAAGCCGTTCCTCCGGCTTTGGGCAGGAGCAGGTGCCGGTATGGAGTGTCTTGCGCGATGGCTTTCTTCGTTTTGTAACGCGAACCTTCCAAAAAATTGACGATAGTGGTGGGAAGGTCTTTGAATTTTTCACAAGACTGCCGGGTGGTTTCCAAATCTCTCCCTTTTTGTTGCGGATGTTGTTCCAAATAACTTTTCGAATAGCGTTTCATGATGGGAAAATCCATAGCCCAGAAAACAACCCCTAATATGGGATACAACATCAATTCTTCTTTGACGAAAAATTTAGGAAAGGGAATTTTGTGGTTGAATGCTTTGAAAATCACGAATATATCGGCCCAGGATTGGTGATTGCATATCAGTAGATACCACTGGTCGGGTTTCAATTCCTGCGGAATTTCAATTTTCCACTGATGGTTTTTGAGCAAGTCCAGTATCAAAGTGTTGCCATCTGCCCATAAAGTAACGATTTTTATTAGAAATACCGAGAATCGTGTGGAAAAAGAAGTGCGGTCAGCGAGTGGTTTCAAGCACATGGCAGGCACCATGATGCTGAAGCAAACAAGGGTATTGATCAATAGGAACAAGAAGAAAAGCAATCCTGATACGAAAGAGAGCATGGACCATCTCTCGCAGGAAACTGTTTTTGCGACAATTTTTTTTGTTCTCCTTGAAAACCCCATAAGAGTTTACCGTTCGAATGCCGTTTCCATCAACTCCTGGGTGTAAGCATGCCGAGGTCGAGAAAAGATCTGATTGGCAAAACCATATTCCATCACTTCCCCTTTTTTCATCACCAATATTTCATGACAGAGGGATTTGATAACTTTCAAGTCATGGCTGATGAAGATATAGGTCAATCCATAGTGTTCCTGCAAGTCCTTGAGCAACTGGATCACCTGAAATTGTACGGAACGGTCCAAGGAAGAGGTAGGTTCATCCAGAACAATGAAATCGGGCTTCAACACCAGGGCCCGCGCCATGGCGATGCGTTGACGTTGACCCCCGGAAAATTCGTTGGGATAGCGGTGTCTGGTTTGCGGGTCCAACTCCACTTCTTCCATCACCCGGACGATTTTCCGGTCGATTTCCTCAGGAGACGCATCGCTATGAATTTGCAGTCCTTCTCCGATAATCTGAGCCACCGAAAGGCGGGGGCTCAAACTGCCGAAGGGATCTTGAAAAATGATTTGCATGCGTTTTCGGAAGGGACGCATTTCCTTATTGGAAAATTCCTGCAACTGCTGGTCTTGGAATTGGATTCTCCCTTCACTCTCCACCAATCGTAAGAGCGCCAGTCCGGTGGTAGATTTACCGGAACCACTTTCCCCTACGATTCCCAATGTCTGTCCTTTTTTAACGTCAAACGAAATATTGTTGACGGCTTTGACATAATCCTGGGTGCGACGCAAGATACCACGTTGTATCGGAAACCAGACTTTGAGGTTTTCAACGTGGATCAGGGGCGCTGCGTCTGCTTTTGATTCTTGCGCGTCTCCTTTGGGTTCTGAATCAAGCAGCAAGCGCGTATAGGGGTGCTTGGGGGTTTGAAAGATAGTTTTGGTGGCCGCCTGTTCGACAATTTCCCCGTGCCGCATTACGGTCACGCGGTTGGAAATACGGTGGACAATACCCAAATCATGAGTGATGAAGAGAATGGCCATGCCCAGTTCACTTTGTAATTCCTTGATCAAGGCAAGAATTTGAGCCTGCACGGTGACATCCAGGGCGGTCGTCGGCTCATCGGCGATCAGCAAATCGGGATTGTTGGCCAGGGCCATAGCGATCATCACCCGTTGCTGCTCGCCACCCGACAATTGATGAGGATAGGCGGTCAATCGTTTTTCAGGATCATTGATCTCAACGCGCCGCAACCATTCCAAACTGCGTCGCGTCGCCTGGGCAGTCGTCAGTCCCTGGTGCAGGGAAAGGGTTTCATTCAATTGTTTTTTAATGGTATGCAAAGGATTCAACGACATCATGGGTTCTTGAAAGATGACGCCGATGCGATTTCCCCGGATACGCTGCAGTTCCTGCTCCGAGAGTTGCAGCGTATTTTTGCCGTCGTACCAGATTTGCCCGTTGGGATAGACGGCAGGGGGCATGGGTAGGAGACGGAGGATCGACATGGCAGTGACGGTTTTTCCGGAGCCGCTTTCTCCTACGAGCGCCAGTATTTCTCCCGGATTGATTTCCAGGGAGGCGCCTTGCACAACCCGGTCGATCTGCTCGCCTTTTTGGAAAGCAATCGTCAAATCCTTTATTTGAATCAATGCCTGCGTCATAAAATCTAATAACTCCTGCGGGGATCAAAGGCATCTCTCACTGCTTCGCCAATGAAGACCAGTAAGCTGAGCATGGCGGCCAGCATGAAAAAGGCGGATATGCCAAGCCAGGGGGCTTGAAGATTTGCTTTTCCCTGCGCCAGCAATTCCCCCAGAGAGGGAGATCCGACGGGAAGACCAAATCCTAAAAAATCCAGTGAAGTGAGGGTTGTGATTGAACCCCCGAGGATGAAAGGAAGGAACGTCAAGGAGGCGACCATGGCATTGGGCAGAATATGACGAAACATGATCTGCCTGTCACTGACCCCGAGGGCTTTTGCGGCTCGCACATAGTCAAAATTGCGACCCCGCAGGAACTCGGCCCGTACCACTCCCACGAGCGCCATCCAGCCAAAAAGCAAGGTGATCCCCAACAACCACCAGAAATTGGGTTGGACCACGCTGGATAGGATGATCAACAAAAACAGGGTCGGCATCCCCGACCAGACTTCGATAAATCGCTGTCCCAGGATATCAACCCGTCCTCCGTAATATCCCTGGATGGCGCCTGCGGCAATACCGATGACGGAAGAAAAAAAAGTGAGCAAAAGGCCGAACAAAACTGAAATGCGAAAACCATAAATGAGCCGTGCCACCACGTCCCGTCCCTTGTCATCCGTTCCGAGCCAGTTTTCGTAAGTGGGAGGAGAAGGGGCGGGACTGGGTATACTATAGTTGATGGTGTTATAACTGAAGGGAATGGGCGGTTCCAGCAGCCAGCCTTTTTCGAGAATCAATTCTTGCACATATTTATCCCGATAATCCGCTTCGGTATCGAATTCTCCTCCAAATTCGGTTTCAGCATAGTCGAAGAGGAAGGGGAAAAAGAACTGGGATTGATAGCGTACGAGTAAGGGCTTATCGTTGGCGATCAATTCGGCGGCGATACTGCCCACAAAAAGGAATGCGAATATCCAGAGAGACCAATATCCCCGGCGATTGGCTTTGAATTTGTTCCAACGCTCCTGGTGCAGTCGAGTCCATTGCATTGTTCCTCTTTTCAGCGCTTTTCAAAGTCGATGCGTGGATCGACTATGGTGTAGGTCAAGTCACTGATCAAACCCAGCACGAGTCCCAGTAGGGTAAAGATATACAGGGTGCTGAACATGACCGGATAGTCTCTTTGAATGATGGCCTCAAAACCCAACAGTCCCAACCCTTCCAAGGAAAAAATCACTTCGATGAGCATGGAACCGGTAAAAAACATGCTGATGAAGGCGGAGGGGAATCCGGCAATGATAATCAACATGGCATTACGGAAAACATGGTTGTAGAGCACCTGTTTTTCTTTCAACCCTTTGGCCCGGGCCGTCATCACGTATTGTTTTTGGATTTCGTCCAGAAATGAATTTTTCGACAGGAAAGTCAGGGTGGCAAAGCCGCCAATCACGATGGAAATGACCGGCAAGGTCATGTGCCAGAAATAATCAATGATTTTTTCGTACCAACTCAGTTCCGCGAAATTGACAGAGACCAGTCCCCGCAGGGGAAACCAGTCCAGGTAGCTTCCTCCCGCAAAAAAAATAATAAGCGCAATTGCAAAAAGGAAACCGGGAATGGCATTGCCCAGGATGACCACGGTACTGGTCCAGACATCGAAACGGCTGCTATGACTGACGGCTTTGCGAATGCCGAGGGGAATGCACACCAGGTAAATAATCAAGGTACTCCAAACCCCCAGTGAAACGGAAACGGGCAGACGTTCAACAATCAAATCAATGACTGTCCGCCCGCGAAAGAGACTGTCTCCAAAATTGAAGAAAAAATAATCTTGCAGCATCTCGAGATAGCGAACATGGAGAGCTTTGTCGAAACCGAAGCGTTTTTCAATGGCGGCAATCACTTCCGGATCGAGCCCCCGCGCTCCACGATAGGTACTTTGCTTCTTTTCTCCAATTTTAGTAGTAGCCTCTTGCCGGACTTCGGTTTGGTTGGCCCCGGAAACCCTTTCCATCAGGCCGGAACCCGTCCCGGTAATATTGGCGATCATCTGTTCGACCGGGCCTCCCGGCGCGATTTGTACCACAAAGAAATTGATCGTGATGATGGCCCACAGGGTGGGGATGATCAGCAGTAATCGACGAACGATATAGGCAGCCATAAGTTTGAGAATCCCTCTTTACCGGGCCACATTGCGTTCGGGTAGTTTCTTTTCCTTTTCCGGGTCCACCCACCAGGTATCGATCCCAATGTCGTATTTGGGCCGTATTTCAGGGCGGGAAAATTTATCCCAATAGGCGATCCGGAATATGCTGATATGCCATTCGGGAATGACGTAGAAATTCCATTGCAGGATCCGGTCGAAAGCGCGACCATAGTGCAAGAGGGCTTCTTCATCCTGCTGCGAAGCTTCGATTCCGTCTACCATCGCGTCGACGGCAGGATCCTGGACACCGGCGGCATTGTAGGTGTAATCCAGATAATCGGAGCGCCAGACGATTTTCAGATCCGTACCAGGATAGTAATTGGCAGAAAATCCTCCGGAGATCATGTCGTAATCCCGTTCACGCATCCGGTTCGTGAATTGGGTGGTATCTACCTGCCTTATGCTCATTTTGACGCCCATGCGTTCCAGGTTGTTTTGTACGGGTACGGCAATCCGTTCCATGGAAGGACTGTAAATCAATAATTCGAACTCGAAAGGTTCTCCCGTTTCAACGTTGGTCAGCACTTTGTCTATGATCTCCCAACCTGCCTCTTTGAAGAGTCTCAAGGCATCACGGATTTGTTGACGGATATTGCCGGAACCCTCAGTGACGGGAGGTTGATACTCGTCGGTGAAAACGCGTTCCGGAATCTGGTCCCGCATTGGTTCCAGAATTTTCAACTCCTCCGCACCAGGCAACCCTTTCGCTTCGTATTGAGAATTTTGAAAATAACTGCGCGTGCGCTTGTATTGATCATAGAAGAGATTTTTGTTCATCCATTCAAAATCCAATGCGTAATTCAGTGCTTCCCGCACTCGCACGTCACTGAAAATAGGCTTTTGAATGTTGAAGACCAAGGCTTGCATTCCCTGGGGGATGTCATGCTCGATTTCTTCTTTGACAATATAACCCTTGTCAAAATTGGGCCCCGTGTACAAAGTGGCCCATTGTTTGGAAATATTTTCACTGCGAAAATCAAACTCGCCGGCTTTGAATGCTTCCAGGGAAACGGTTTGATCCCGGTAATAATCATAACGGATTTGATCAAAGTTATGTTGTCCCTTGTTGACGGGCAGATCGGCCGCCCAATAGTCTTTTACGCGCTCATAGACGATATACTGGCCGATTTTATAATCTTTGATGCGATAAGCGGAGCTCCCCAGAGGAGCGGTGGTGAGCGGCTCGGAAAAATCGTGGGATTCCCAAAAATGGCGGGGCATGATATTCAGACTGGCGAGGGACAAAAGCAGTTCCTTGTTGCTCTCTTTGACTGAAAAGCGCACTTTGTGGGTATCCAAGGCAACGACTTCGCTCACGTCCTGATAGTATTGCTTGAATTGAGGGACTCCTTTTTCAAAAAAAGTGTTGTAGGAAAATACCACGTCGTCAGCGGTAATGGGGGTGCCATCCTGAAATCGAGCTTTTGGATTCAAGTGAAAGATCATCCAGGTGAAATCTTCCGGATACTCGACCTTTTCGGCAATCAATCCATAACTCACTTCGATTTCATCATCAGATTGCACCATCAGGGAATCATACAGATCTCCACTTCCTGCAGCGGCTACTCCCCGCTGAGCATAACGGTGAAAATTGTCATAGGTCCCAATCGCCGCGATCGTCAGAGTCCCCCCTTTCAACGCATTGGGATTGGCATATTCAAAATGAGAAAAATCAGCAGCATAATTGGGTTCACCCAGCAGAGCGAGCGCGTGGGTGACAGTCACTTGAGGAGCCGCCCAGATCATGGAACTCCAGAATAAAATCATTAGAAAAAGCAACTTCTTCATAATATCCTCACAATAATTTGTTTTCAGAGAATCGTTGTTGCCAACGGATTTGAATCAGACGTTGCATGGTACCGTAAATTGAGTAACTTTGAAGCAAAAAAAGTTTTTTCTTTTATATGGAAATAATTTACCGGACAGGTTCAGCCGAAGTCCTTAATTACATGCAATTTTGGAATGATCAAATCAGGTCGCCATGTTGTCATTAGATTTGGAATGGATCGATCCGGGAAGCTGGGAGAGTATTATAAGTCTCTGAAAAAGACGAAGCCGGCAATGCGATTCGAAGCAATGCGCCGTTAAGGATACGCGCTCTGAAAGAAGAAGAGCGAGGGAACCACATTGAAGCGATTATCTATTGTTTGAATATGTCGAAATCCGCAAAGACGTCCTTCCAAGAAAAGGAGAAGCGGTGATTACAATTGCAGGCGGCAAATTTCGCGGAAAAAAAATTGAAGTTCCTCCTGGTAAAAAAGTTCGTCCTACCTTGAGTAAAAACCGTGAGTCGATATTCAATGTCTTGCAAAATCTGGTGGATTTTCAGGAAATGACCGCGCTGGATCTATATGCAGGTTCCGGGGCAATGGGATTGGAAGCCCTGAGCCGGGGCGTGCTGCAAGCTATTTTTGTGGAGAATTCATGGAACGTCTTTCAGGTTTTGAAAAAAAATATCAGCATTTTTCCATTGGAAGCGGACCAAGCTCTTCTTATTCGCAGTCCGGTGAGGCGTTGGTTGCCTCATTTTTCAACAGCTGTTCATCCATGCTTGATTTTTATAGATCCTCCCTACCATTCTGAGGAATACGAGAAAATTCTGGCAATGATTGGAGGGCTTGCGGTAATTCCTTCCCAATCCCTTTTGGTCGTCGAATCGCCCCGGCTGTTCCAATATGCCTTTCCCTCTCGTTTGGAGCCTATTCAGTCAAAACAGTATGGACAAAGCAAACTCGATTTTTTGCTGAAAAGTTGATAAGTTTTTTACAGTCTATGGTAAATTAATCGTAAAGGCGTCCATAAGTGACAGGTTTATTGTCATGCTCACATCGATTCATTGAGGACGGAAGAAACATGTTGGAGCAACTGGATTTAGAGCATTTGCCTCGTCATGTTGCCATAATCATGGACGGCAATGGGCGTTGGGCCAAAAAACGACTCATGCAGCGCTCTCAAGGGCACCGAAATGCGATCAATGCGGTGAGAAGCGCCGTAGAAACCGCTGCAGAACTGAAGTTGATTTCTCTCACACTTTACGCCTTTTCCACAGAGAATTGGAAGCGCCCTCAAAAAGAGATTTCGCTATTGATGGACCTGTTTGCCGAATATCTCCAAAAAGAACTCGATAATCTCAATCGCAACAATATTTGTTTTCGCTTGATTGGCGACCGAAGCGGGTTGCCGGATTTTTTACAAAAATATCTCAACCATACTTTAGAATTCACAGCAGATAATAGTGGCATGGTTCTGAATTTGGCATTGAATTATGGCGGACGGGCAGAAATTATCCGTGCCATTCAGTTGATCGCCAAACAAGCCCAGCAACGTTCTCTCTCTCCGGATCTCATTGATGAAGCCTTTGTTTCAAAATACATGTACACGGCCGATCTACCGGACCCGGATCTTATCATTCGTACCAGCGGGGAGCATCGTATTTCCAATTTTTTGCTGTGGCAGTCTGCATACTCCGAATTTTATTTTACGGATATCCTTTGGCCGGATTTCACCCAAAACGATTTTTATGAGGCATTGCATGTTTTTCAACAACGTCAACGTCGTTTGGGAGGGGTCTGATTGCCAGTAATTTTTCAAAGTTCAGCATGAGCGCATCTGAAGTGCCGGCTTCTGAAAAAAAAAGAGAGTTGGCCACTCGTGTTAAAACCGCAGTTCCTGCCGCCATCCTGGTGATTGGCATTATGCTCTCTGCGCCCGTTTCCGTTGTCGGAATCGTGGTGTTGGCGTTGACCTTCGTCGGCATTTACGAATTTGATGATATGCTCGAGCAGAAAGTGCGTCTCAGTCTGATGGTCATGACGGGCAGTACGTTTTTTATGGGAGGAGCGACCATTCTGGGAGGAATGATGGGTCTGACGGTCGCTTTGGTGGTTGTCTGTCTGGGGTTGTTTTTTTATTATCTGCTCTTCACGACCTCCCATGATATTTCGGAGTTGCAAGTCTTGGGTATCAGCTTGTTCGGAATCTTATGGATCCCTTGGAGTTTCAATCACTTGACTTTGATCAGGGGGTTGCCGGAAGGCAGGGTTTTCTTGTTATTGCTGGTATTGTGCATTTGGACGAGTGACATGGCAGCCTATTTTGGTGGAAAATCCTTTGGTCGCATACTGCTGGCGCCGTCCGTCAGTCCAAAAAAAACTATCGAGGGAAGCATCTGTGGCGCATTGGGTAGTGGCATTGTCGCCGCAGTTTTTTCCTGTTTTTTTATTGAGAACCTGGGTTGGTTCGCAGGATTTTTAGTAGGATCAGGAGTCTCGTATCTAGGGCAGGTGGGGGATTTACTCGAGTCCAAAATCAAGCGCTTGTGTGAGGTCAAGGATTCCGGCACGATATTTCCGGGACATGGCGGAGTATTGGATCGAGTGGATGGGTTTTTGACGGCGACTCCCGTGTTCTTTTATTTTATGTTTTGGATCAGTCAATAATCAGGATATGGAAGCAAAGCGGCTGACAGTCTTGGGTTCCACAGGCTCCATAGGGGTCAACACCCTTGATATTGTCCGGCAGTTTCCGGATCAATTTAAGATCATAGCCTTATCTTGTCAAAACAAGGTGGAGCAATTATTCGAACAAATCTGCGAATTTCAGCCACAAATGGTTTGTGTGGGGTCTCCGGAACAAGCTCAATGGCTCGAGCATAAAACCTCCCATGTGGATGTCGTTTATGGTGCCGAAGGTTTGGTACGAGTTGCGGCAGAAGCGCAGACAGAGTTGGTGGTTGCTGGAATTGTTGGTTCTGCCGGTTTGAGTTCTACCTTTGCAGCGCTCACCGCCGGGCGGGATATTGTGTTGGCAAACAAAGAAACCATGGTATTGGCCGGCGAATTGATTATGAATAAAGCCGATCAAACAGGCAGCATGATCTTTCCTGCCGATAGTGAGCACAATGCAATATTTCAATCCATGCTGGGGCACCAGAAGTCAGACATTGAAAAAATTATTTTGACCGCGTCCGGCGGACCCTTCCGAGACAGGCCATTGTCTGAATTTGGAACCATCACGCTGGAAGAAGCTCTCGATCATCCCAACTGGGAAATGGGAAACAAGATCACCATCGATTCGGCAACCATGATGAATAAGGGACTGGAAATCATTGAGGCGCGATGGTTGTTTGGTATTCCGACTTCCGATATAAAGGTGGTCATTCATCGGGAAAGCATTGTCCATTCACTGGTAGAATACAGAGATGGCTCATTCATAGCGCAATTGGGACTTCCGGATATGAGAATCCCCCTCGCTTTTTGTCTGGCCTATCCCGATCGTCTGCCTTTGAAAGGGCCTAAAATGAGGATATCGGAGTTGGGGCAACTACATTTTGAAGATGTTTCTTTGGAGAAATACCCCTGCTTGCAATTGGCAAAAACGGCGGGAGAGATGGGTGGGGCGGCTCCTGCCGTGCTCAACGGCGCCAATGAAGCAGTAGTGGCTGCTTATCTGGCAGGAAATATTCATTTTCTGGACATTGCATCTGTTTTAAATCAAACTTTTGAACAATTCCAACAACAGAACGATCCCGGAACACAAATCCCGTTCTTACATCACATCAAAAGCGTCGAGGACGCATTGAAAGCGGATGATTGGGGCCGTCGGACCGCCCAGTCAATCGTAAACGGAGAAAAACCATGATCACGATTCTTTCATTCATTCTGGTTTTAGGGTTTCTAATCTTCATCCACGAAATGGGGCATTATCTGGCTGCTCGCCATGTAGGAGTGAGGGTGGAGACTTTTTCCATTGGATTTCCCCCAAGAGTCATCAGCAAAAAATATGGAGACACCGAATATGCGCTTTCTTGGATTCCCCTGGGAGGGTATGTGCGATTGTTCGGGCAGAACATGAATGATGAAGATCCCAAGGACCCCAGCAATTATGCCTCTAAAAGCATAGCACAGCGTTTTTATATTCTGGTAGCAGGACCAGCGGTGAACTTGTTTTTTGCTTTTTTATTCATGCCGCTGGTCTACATGGTCGGTATCAGCATCCCCAAATATCTATTCGACCCACCCGTCATTGCCGCAATTCAGCAAAAGAGTTTTGCCGACAATATCGGAATGAAAGTAGGTGATGAGATTATTGCCGTCAACAGAAATCCTGTCAGTAGTTGGGAGGAATTACAAAGCCGGCTGGCTGCTGTTGAAGAAAGTGCCATCACCTTTGAAATAGAACGAGAAGGATATGTGACCGCAGTGAGCGGTACTTTGGAAGAATTGAAAGAACAAGGACCCGGGTGGAGCCCGCAAGTGGCGCCGGTCGTTGGAGGATTTTCTCAAATCTCCCCGGTTCGGGAAGCGGGGCTACAAGTCGGAGATCGTCTTTTACAAATCAATGATTTTGAAGTGACGAGGTGGGGAGATATTGCCAGAATAATCCAGCAAACCCAGTCTCAGCTGGATAATAATGAGGATGCCTCTTTTTCTGAAGAACAAGCGACTGCGGGAATTCCAATTGATGTCGAAGTGGAACATGGAGGAGAAATTCGGGTTGTTTCAGTAACTCCTTATTTCAATGCAAGCACTCGATCCTACTTGCTGGGTATGACTGTCGAACAAGTAAAACAATCGTATGGCTTCGTAGATTCCGTGGTGATGGGAACAGAGCGACTGGTTTTCATTACTGTCATGACATTTCAATTTTTGGGAAAAATAATCGCAGGTCAAGGATCTCTTGACGATTTAGGAGGACCTTTGCGTATTGGGGTGGTGATTGGCGATGCCGTGCGTACGGGACTGCCCAATCTCTTTTTTTTGATGGCTGTCATCAGTTTGCAACTGGGTATCTTCAATCTCTTGCCGATTCCAGCTCTGGATGGAGGACATATTTTTTTCCTGGGCATTGAAAAATTGAAAGGCGCTCCGCTCAGCCCCGGGGTCCGGGAACGTACTCAAATGATAGGGTTTGCTCTGCTAATGTTCTTCATGATTGCCGTGACCTACAACGACATTTTGCAATTGTACTAACGGTTACTCACGAATTGCTTCGAAACAGGAGGGTGGAAAACAAATCTCTGAAGAAACGAATCGACGTACTTTTAGTGGAACGGCAACTGGTGGCTTCCCGCGAAAAAGCGCAAGCCTTGATACAGGTAGGTAAAGTCTACGTCAATCACGAGCGTGTCGAGAAATCCGGAAAACTGATCCCAACCCACGCGGAAGTCCACATCACCGAGAAAGACCACCCATACGTGAGCCGGGGTGGTTTGAAACTCGAAGCGGCTTTGCAGTGTTTTCAATTTTCCCCCCAAGCTCTGACGGCAATGGATATTGGAGCGTCAACGGGGGGATTCACACACTGCCTGCTGCTCCAAGGCGCGAGCCACGTATATGCCGTAGATGTGGGATATGGCCAGCTTGCCTGGGAGCTACGGCAGGATCGTCGGGTGACTTGCCTCGAGCGTACCAATATTCGTACTTTGGAATTTCGACAAATTGGAGTGCTGGTAGATTTGGTTGTGATCGATGCCTCATTCATTTCTCTCAAGAAGATTTTTCCGCATACGTCACGTTTTTTAAAATCCGGAGGCCATGTTATCGCCTTGGTCAAACCTCAGTTTGAAGCAGGTAAAAGCGAAGTGGAGAAGCGGGGACGCGTGAGAAGTCCTGCTGTTCATCAACGGGTGAAAGCAGAAATTACAGAAGTTTCTCAAGCACAAGGTTTCCGGGTTTTGCAGTGGGTGGATTCGGTGATCGAAGGAAAAAAGAGCAGCAACAAAGAATTTTTTATTTTTTTACAAAAAGTAATTGAAGGACGTTCGGTATGCCAGTAGAATTCCCAGAGGTCCTGCTACAGCTACCATTGGATCGCATTATCCCCAAACCCTACCAACCCCGACGTCGTTTCAACGAGACGGCGCTTCGTGAATTGGCTGCACCCTATGAGTTGATCATTCATAATGTGCTGATAAACCCAGAGGAGGCGGTTAAAGCAGGAATCATTGCCACTCCCACTCTCGTGAAAGTGGAGCCTGAACCCACGAAAAGTGTCTTTGGAAATTTGTCCGACCCCCAAAGAATTCTCAGAGGGCTTGGGCTGGAATTTGCTCAATCAAAAAAACGAAAAAAACGACGTTGTGAACGCCTGAATAGAGACGACATCAATGGAACCTCCACAAAATGTAGAAGTATTCCAGACTGAAACCATCCGGTGTTGGTTAGTAAGTGGTGGGTTTTTTTATTCCACATTTTTCACTTTTTTGCGCTTGACGTGGGGAAAGGGAGTGATTGTGATGATGGTGCTTTTGAAAGTCCTCTGCCGGTTTCAAACGCAATGATTGGCCCTTTTGCCGAAATACTTCATAGAGGATGATGGCTGCTGCCACAGAAATATTGTAACTGGTAACCATACCCACCATCGGGACGTAGATAAATTCATCACAAATTGCCTCGAGTTCGGGAGACATTCCCCTACTTTCCGCTCCCAATAGGATCACACATTTTTGGGGAAATTTGAATTGTGGCAATTGCTTCGCAGAATTCCCCGGACCTGCTCCCAGAAAAACAAAACCCAGGGATTTTTTTTGCGCTACGAAACTTGGAAGATCCTCAATTTTATTAAAATACATCCATTGATTGGCGCTGGCACTGGTTTTTTTGCCCACTTGGCGTAATTTGGGAAATTCATTGTAAGTGTAATAAAGGTTGATCTCAGAAATGCCCAATCCATCAGCGGTTCTGGCAACAGCCGACACATTGTGAGGGTCCCACACATTGTCGATCAATAGTTCAACATAAGGGATTTTGTTGCTGTAATAAGCTTCCACCTTTTTATTTCGACGTTCATTCATCGACCAGCCCTGAAATTTATAGAATCCCAAAAAATAAAGTAGAGAGGCCGTCCGGACCCCTTTTTGCGCGCAAGATGCTCACTCCATTCAACTTACGGACCATAGCTCATCCACCTCAACCACGTCGATAGGTTGGCAGTCTTCTCCACCGAAGAATACCCTGTCATTTAGTTTTACGCCACTACCAATCGCTCAATCCAGGCTTTACTTACATATTTCCAGATGCTATTATTTTCTGGTTTATTATTATGCGAGAAAAGAAGGTTTTCTATGATTTATGGATTCCGCGCCCCAATGATCTTACGGCCTACCATTGTGGCGATGATGGTCTTGACAACAGCGCATGCGATGGCGCAGGACGAGACTGCCGACAGCGTTCCGTCGGTGGCGAGTCACATCCACACGGTCTCGGACTATCAAAACGTCAGTAGAACCGCCCGCTACATGGGATGGACAGGGAACGACATCACGCTCCACATTTCATAAAGCTCTCTACCGGTCCGGTTGTGTTGGATTTCGTCGTAAAATCAGTGTTACTCACTGAAATATAACGAATTTTTCCACGGTTGAGAGCTTTTTTACTGTGAATCGTTCAACTCAGGAACAAATTAATGCGTACACGTATAGTGGATACCGTGATGCGATTTGATAGCTAAAACGTGGATGATGGAATTAAAGATATTCAATACTCTGAGAGACATTCCCAAGTCAGAGTGGAGTTTGCTGATCGGCGATCATTTCCCATTTTCAGAATACGATTACTTGTGCGCCATGGAAATGGGAGGATGCGTGGGCAAGCGAACGGGGTGGATACCTTGTTATCTGACTCTTTGGGAGTCGCAAAAATTAATCGGAGCGATCTATCTTTATTTGAAAAGCGACAGTTATGGAGAGTACATTTTTGACTGGTCCTGGGCTCATGCTTACATGCAACACGGCATTGACTATTACCCCAAACTCGTTTCAGCAGTTCCGTTCACGCCGGCAACCGGGAATAAGATTCTCATCCATCCGCAAGCCGACTCTCGTCAAGTACAAGCCATATTGTTGAAAACTGTCTTGAAATTGACAGAAGAGTGGCAATGCAGCTCATTGCATTTTTTGTTTATCCCGGCAACGGAAGTGCCGATCTTTGAAAAAAACGGTTTCATTGTTCGTCATAGCAGCCAGTATCACTGGAGAAATCGTGGTTATGCGGATTTTGATAATTTTCTTAGAACATTAAAAGGAAAACGAAGAAAAGAAATCCTCAGAGAACGGCGTCAGGTCAGAGAGCAAGGAATCAAAATTCATGTGCTCACCGGCAATGCCCTACAAGAAGAGCACAGTGGTATAATGTATGAATTTTACTTGTCCACCATATACAAACGTGGCGCCATAGACTACCTCTCTCCCGATTTTTTCCGACGAGTGTTTTTCGATATGAAAGATCAAGTAGTGTTGGTTCTGGCCCGCTCAGAAGGAAGTTGGGTGGCAGGGACCGTAAACTATCACAAAGGCAACGGCCTTTATGGGAGATATTGGGGTTGTTTGGAAGAGTTCAGGAGTCTCCATTTCGAACTATGCTATTACCAGACGATAGAATATGCCATTGCCCATAAAATCGCTTTATTTGAAGCCGGAGCGCAAGGGGGGCACAAAGTGCAGCGCGGATTTTTACCTGAATTCACTTACAGCGCCCATTGGATTATGCATTCCGGATTTCGTTCCGCGATTTCAGAATTTGTTGAGGAAGAAAAAAAGGAAATTCAGATGGGCTTCCAATGCGGAGAAGCTCACATGCCGTATAAAGCGGAATTTGTGGAGGCGTGGCTGCAAAAAGTGGGAGTCCCCTAATTTATCCACGCTTGGGAGGTATTAAAATCAGACATGATATCATTCTACTTTTGTCGTCAAGCGTCCTGACAAGAAAATTTGTAAAAACATGTATATAAAAAAGAGGGATGGTGTTATATTGCGCTATTGCATTCTCTTCACTGAAAGAATAAGAATGGTGCCTCTCCTGTGGAAACTATGGCATCTGTTTTTGTTTAACATCTCACCATATTCAAGAAAGTAACCATGAAAAGTTTGAGTGCATTTAAAATTTTAATTGTCGCCGTGATTGCTATCGTAGTGGTCTACTCCGCCACGGCATTTGTAATTGATCAAACGGAATATGCGATCAAAATTCGCTTGGGGGATCCGGTTTCCATCTATACCGAACCGGGGATTCGATTCAGGATTCCTTTCATTACACGAATTTTTGCCGTAGACAACCGCCAGCTAACCTATGATGCGGATCCCGGTTCTATTTTCACCAAAGACAAGAAAGAAATGGTAGTTGACAACTACGCGAAGTGGAAGGTTACGGATCCTTTGAAATTCTACAGAACCATGCGCAGCACGACTCGGGCCCAAGCCCGGCTGGACGACATTATCTATTCCCAGGTGCGTCAAGTGCTGGGAAAGCACACACTCACAGAAATTGTTTCCGGAGATGACCATGAAGGCGGATCCACAAGCGGGGTGAAGGATTTGGAACAAGCTATCAACCTGCGAACCAGTATCCTTAACGAAATCACCAGAAATGCCCGCGAAGAAGCCAAAGAGTTTGGTATCGAAATCGTCGATGTACGCATCAAACGGGCTGATTTGCCACCGGAGAATAGTCGCGCAGTATACGGACGTATGGAAGCCGAACGGCGAAGGGACGCCAAACGTTATCGTTCTGAAGGAGAGGAACAATCCCTTACCATCCGTTCCGAAGCGAACCGGGACCGGGTGAAGTTACTGGCCGAGGCAGAAAAAGAGGCCGAAAAAATCCGAGGTGTTGCCGATGCGACTGCATTGAGCACCTATGCGGATGCGTATGGAAAAGATCCGGAATTCTTCAGATTCCAGCGCTCCCACGACGCCTATCGCCTGACACTCAAACAAGGCACCACATTGTTGATGAGCAGCGAGCGCGATTTTTTTGATTCCCTGTAATGATTGCCAAAGAACTTCAAATCTACCTGGTTTCCTTTTTTTAATTGAGGGAGCGGATTTTTAACCTTCAATTTTGTTTTAAGAGATCGTCCAGGGTATCGGGTAGACTATCTACAAAGAATTCCATGCTTTTGCCGACCCTCAATTTCAAAGTTCTTGCAAGCACAATGGTAGGTGTGGCGGTGATATTGTAGAGTCTCGATTTTTGTTCTCCCTCCACGATCGCTTGGGTGATTTCTGCTTTTTGCGCACCATGCTTATAGGCATCTCCCAGCCCAAGGGATCGTGCCAGATAATTGATGACTCCCGGATCAAATACATTCACGCCATATTTAAAGCGTGCCTCAAAAATTGCATTTCTCACCTCCTCTGCCCTTCCCATAGACTTGGCGACATAATACAAGCGCAATGGCGCATCGTCCTGCCCCCGGAACAAAATCGGCACATCGACAAACTCCACAAGGTCTTTGTACCTTTCTTTCATTTCCCTGGAAAGTAAGCGAAAATTGTTGCAGTGGGGACAGGCAAAATTGATAAATTCCTCAAAAACGACTTTGTCCAAACTATTTTTAGGGGGAAGTTTGCCCAAAACTTCGTAGGTTCCCCGAATTTTCCCCTGGGCTCCTGCATAAGAAACCATCAAGGAAAATGCCACTGCCAGTAAAAAGATTCTCAAAACCATGATTCCCTTTCCTTTAATTAAAGGTTGACACTACAGAAAAACTTCCATAGTGTTCCAATGCGTGATTTTCACTGGATTTTTAGCGTATCACATTTGCAGAGATGAAGGAAAAATTTTTCAAAGCTATGTTACGAAATATTACTTTTTTGGGGACTCTTTAAAAATAGAAAAAAGTGGTTTACAGTTTGCCGCCTTTGTTGTCATTCCTGCGCGGGCAGGAATCTAGTGGTAGTCACGAAGATGGATCCCCGCCTTCGCGAGGATGACAGAGGAACTGTAAACTGGAAAATGAAAGGTGCCCTTTTTTGAATAGATTTATTCGCCTCCTTATAAGATAATGCGTTTCGAATATGTGAAAAAAACACTGAGTAAAGGAGGGAGAAATGTTGCAAATATCGATCCCACAAAATTGAAGATCTACACCCTATCACCGTTCATTTTCCGATTGTTCTCTTGGTGGTTAGCGTCGGACTGAGCTTGGTCACTGGCATCAAACTCGGTGCCAATTCGCAACTCGCTTCCTGGATTTTGTTGTGGGTTGGAACATTAAAAACCTATGTGGCGAGTATCGCAGGAGTGAATTCCCATTTTGTCTATTAAACCACTGCTTTGCGCGACGTGATTGAAACACATCAAAAATAAAGTTTTGCAGTCACTATTTTTTCATCTTCAATGATAATTAGTCGGTGGCGTTCTCATAGGTAAGGAGTAGATGCAGTGACCAACCTTTTTTGTCTGTGTCTCATTTTGATTGGCATGGTTGGCTTGATTCTATCCGGAATGACAGGGAGATATCCGGACTATGATTATGGAGTAAATGTCAGGCGAGTGAATCCGTTGTTAGAGTAGTGAATACGAATTATAATAACTGAACATTAGTACGATTTTTCCGTGGACTGAAAGTCCATACTCGGGGAAGGTTCACGGAGTGCGTCCTCGAATTAGTTGGAAGAATTTAACACCAGATTCAAATATAGAATGAACCAGCAAATCAGAACTAGAGTTAGAGAAATTTCTATTCCAGGTAAAGTGCTGAGAGCAGCCGTTCACTCTATTTTTAGTAGAAGTACTTACTCCAACTGTCTTTTTTTATTAAACTACTTAAGAGAGTGGATTTGGTTTGGAGCGTATCGAAAAACAGATGAGTTTCTATTGAACTCTAAGCATATTGAAGATCATCTGATCAATAAAAAACATGCCACTTTCTATTGCGCAACTCCAATTGTCCCATTTAAAAAAATGATCAAAACACTGAACCTCTCGACAGATTTCATCGTACTGGTAGATTATGGGGCGGGGCAAGGAAGAGTGATGATCATGTCTGCTGAATGCGGAATTGATAGAATCAAAGGATTGGAGTTCAGCCTAACACTGTATAAAATAGCACTCGGTAATATACAAGACTACGTAAAAAGAAACGGAAAAGTAAACTTCGAGTTGATTCATACCGATGTTGTCAATTATGAAGTGCAAAATGAAGACAATTTTTTTTATTTTTTTCACCCATTTGATGAATATATCTTAAGCTGGTGCCTGGATCGGATCCATTTGTCATTAAAGACGTTCCCCAGAAAAGCATGGCTGATTTATCATAGCCATACTACCGATTATACGAATTTCATTACAGCGAGAGGTTTGTTTAAACCACTACAAACCTTTGATTGTTGGGGCTCCCGATTCTATATTTATGAGCACACTTCAAGTAAGCGCTTGAACAAAGATTGATAGTCGTGAAGAAAGGACCAAATTCTCTTGCGTCAACTGCGCATCATTTTCAAACGATCCTTCATGAGCTTGTGGGCTTCTTCCGTTCCATCGTGGTAGTTGCCGAACCACCGATCCCAGGGCGTCTCAGGCCCCCCATAGTTGCATTCGAAGTAGCGATGGTGCAGGTCGTGAAAATTATCTGATAATTTGATTTCGGTCTTTTTGAGAATGAGCTTTTCAAACCCGCTGTGTCCCCACACGGGTGCCATACCTGTATGTTGCAGATGGGAAAGTACGTGCAAAGGATGTGAGGGGATGATCCAGTGCAGTATTGCCCCGGAAAAGTAGATCAAGTGTTCAATGGGGTGCATCGAGAGTCCCGACCAGGGACCCGTGTTGGTATTCTTGTGATGCAGATAGTGCGCGGCTTTGTACAACGGTTTCCAATGTGTCAGTCTGTGGGTGAAATAGAAGTGATGAGCACGTAAATGTGGGATCGCGAGGTAGAGTAACACGAAATAGATTGGAGAATCGAACCATTCCACAGGGAAAAGCATATAGCCGTTGGCGAACATCCAGTAGCTCACCACCTCATAGCCTGTCCAGATAGAGCAGCCACTGACTATGCCCCAAAACATATTGTCCCAGTCTGGTAGCGAAAGAGAAAGCCAGCTTGATTGCGCTCGGGCCATTTCGGATTGTACTTGTATTGGGTCCCCTGCGCCTTCCGGACGTAAAGTCGATAGTGTATGATCGAGTTGAGCAGGGTAAGAAGAAGCACGTTTCGTATAAAGATTATCACAATCCAGTCGAGTTCAAAGGTCTTCATGCTCGCCAGATCAGGCGTCAGATAAAACCAAGTCAGGAGCGGAAGAGCCGTGTGGAAGAGGGAGATAGGACTGAAGAAATAGCCTTTCAGCCATTGAAGAGATGTGCGGAGCCGAATAGGCCAGAAATAAATTCCGTCCTCTTTGAGAGGTTCAGGTTGCCATTTACTTTTATCGTCTCGGCCGTCCAAGGTAGTGTCCGTCATGGAAATGCTCCTTATTTAAGAATTGATGTTGTCATGCGCGACTAAAATGTTAAAGATATAATAGATGCGAACAATGCAGTGATTAATAATCCTCTATTAAAAATCGTCCTTCCCTTGGCTTTTCCGGATTGGGGACTGGTCGTTCCGGTTACATGCGTTGTATCCATCTATCACCCCCTTTGCTGCCCATAATATTTTCCCCAGGTCGCCTTCAGCCGTTTTTTTCGACCAGAGACCATCCTCGAGTGGCTTGGTTTTTACAAATTTCTCCCATGGTGATGGCATATTCCGAACTGGCGTTGCCATCCAATCCTCGTTTGTAGACACCTTGAACAATCGCAGCCGAGCGAAACAAATTGTAGACCACGTAAAAGATCCAATTTTCAATCGAATCCCGTCCACTGAGTGCGCAATAACGTGCTACGAATTCCTTTTCATTTGGAATTCCTGATCCAAAGAGTTTTTTCGGAGTGAGGTCGCCTGCTGTGGTACCACTGTAATAACTCATGCATGCGTATGCGAGATCTCCCATGGGATGTCCCAATGTTGACAACTCCCAGTCCAGCAATGCCACGATGCGAGGTTTGGTAGGATGGATGATGCAATTCCCGATACGGTAATCACCATGGACGATCACAGTTTCGTCCCCCGATGGGATATTTTCCGGAAGCCACCGCATCAAACGTTCCATCGTTTCCAGTTCCTCTGTTTTGGAAGCATCATATTGCTTGGACCAACGGGAAATTTGACGGGAAAAATAATTACCAGGCCGCCCAAACCCTGCTTCAAGTCCAACGGTCTTGTAATCCACTTGATGCAGTGTCACCAGTAGTTCTATAAATTGATTATAAAGAGCCCGTCGTTCTACGGGTGTAAAATTCGGCAAGCTCACATCGGTTATCACTCGTCCATCAATCATTTCCATAATAAAAAATTCGGTACCAACGACCGCCGGGTCTTCGCAGAAGAGGTACATCTCTGGCACAACGACGTCGGTGTCAGACAGCGCTGACATCACCCTGTATTCACGATCAACTTGATGGGCAGACCGTAAAATTTCTCCTGGAGGCTTTTTGCGCATCACATACCGCTTACTACCAGCCGATAGATAGTATGTCGGATTGGATTGTCCTCCTTCAAACTGACGCACTTGTAAAGTTCCGGAGAAATCGGGCAAATGCCGACTCAGATATGTCTGTAGGCTGGACTCATCAATACGATGAGCGCTGCGCACTCCAGTGATTTCAGGCGTGTCTTTCATGATGATTCGGGCTAATTGGATTCATTTTTCTTCAGATTCGAGACCTTCTTGGTTGGCAACGGAGTCTGTGATACCTTGTGCCAGAGGAATCCGCATAAGCATGTAACCGCCGACGATGAAGAAACCAATTATCAATAGCAATGCCATTCGTCTGGAATCCAGCGCATCGGAAACAAACCCGAAGCTCATCCCTAATATGGTCGCCAGTTTGAGGAAAAAACCCCAAAAACCGAACATTTGCCCAGAACGATTGGAAGGTGTCAACATCCCCACGACGGCTCGGCTGGAACTCTGTGTCGCTCCGATTCCAGCACCGGCGATGAGAGAAATGGCAAAGAAAATATTTTTGGGCGATTGGGTGAACGCTGAGGCAATCGAATCCAGAAAAAAGATTCCCAAAACTCCGGCAACCCACAAAACCAATGTCCAAAGTACCGTTTTCTTGGGACCAATTCTTGATTCCAGCCAGCCAAATCCTAAAGCCCCTCCCATGGCGCTGAACTGCAGAATAAGAAACATCACCGTTAATTCTGCAGTTTTGAACTTCAATTCTGCAGTTGCATAAATGCCCACGAATTTTATAACCACTTCAATACCCGCCATGTAGACCATGAATGCGGCCAAGAATTGAAAGAGGATCGGATATTGACGTACCAAGGTCAGGGAAGATTGAAAGCTTTTGATTCCGGCAATGAGTAATTTTTTCCCGTCAAAGATCTCAAAACCAGCTGCCGGCCTAGATCGTTCGCGCACCAGCAGGAAGGTGGGGATGGCTGCTATGAAAAAAAAGATCCCAATTGCCACCATCGCCCATTGATTTCTCTCAACAAACCCCGCATAGTCATTGGCAGGGTCAACATCTTGAATGATTTGCAGTACCAGAATCAAACTGGCCAGCCCCCCCATGTATCCAATCCCCCAGCCAATCCCTGAAATCATGGCCATATTTTTTTTATTGGCAAGCTCCGGCAGAAAACTGGCGCAGAATATTTCGCTGAGCATGAATGCCGTATTGCTGACCACCAGCAAGGTGATTCCCAGAGCAATCATGCCAGGTCCGACCCAGAAAATGCTCATGGTCGCCAGGGAACAGAGAATTGTCGTTGCCAGCAAATAGCGTTTCTTGTGTCCGCTAAAATCGCATAAAACCCCGACAATAGGAGACAAGACAAGGGCAATCAGAGTGGACAGGATGATGGCAAGCGACCAGAATGAATCCCGTGCCGGGGAAGATGCGGGGACAATGTGTTCCACAAAAAAGACTGAATAAACGACTGTGATGACTACAGTCGTGTAACTCGAGTTGGCAAAATCATACATGGCCCAGCCGAAGATTTCTCTTTTACGGACAGGCATCACCGTCGAATTTTTTTTCAATGCCGCAGACATAAGCAATTCCTATGATTAAAGAAGCTGTTGACCGGACTCATCCGTAAAATTCTTTCACTTTATCCCGGTCCACTTTACCATCTTTTTCAGGTATATTTTCCACAAACTCAGCATATCGTGGTTTTTTGTAACCGGCAATTTGACTGCCGACAAATCCTGAAACTTCCTCGAGAGTGAGGGTAGCACCTGCTTTCAGCTGACAAACAGCCTTGACCGCAATTCCCCATCTCTTGTCGGGAGTTCCTATTACAGCACAACGTTCGATAGCAGGATGTTTCGATAAAACCAACTCCACTTCTGCAGGATAGACGTTTTCTCCTCCAGTTTTGATCAATTCCTTCTCCGCTTTGGGTTTCACATACCAGAGATAGCCCTCTTCGTCCATTTTCCCGATATCTCCGCAATGGTGCCAGCCATTGCGCAAGGTATACTGCGTGGCGTCCTCATCGCCCCAGTATTCGAGAAAAATGTTTTCTCCACGAACCACAATCTCTCCTTCTTCTCCAGGAGCAACGGGCCGACCGGCTTCATCGACAATAGCAATCGAATTGTAGACACTCGGTCGTCCTGCCGAACCCGGATGCTCTTTGAAGGGACAAGTAGAGACAAATCCGCTGGTTTCGGTTTGACCAAATCCCACCCAGAATTCGGCTTGGGTTTCTTCGTACAGCCTCTCGATGATCGCGGGTCCAAATTCCAATCCGGTCACCATTTTCAAACTTGGCAGCCGGCTTCCTTTGGCTTTGGCGGCATTGAGGACATTTTCCAAAATTGGTGGGAAAGATCCGAAATAGGTGAGTTGGTGCTCTTCAACAAGATCCACTACCTGTGTGGGTTCAAATTTTTCCATGAGCACCGTATGCCCTCCCACATGGAAAGTAGCCCAAGTTCCCGTCAATCCTGCCACGTGAAATAAAGGCAAGAGTGCCAGGTAACACTCAATGTTTTCTTTACCATATTCGCTGATGCTCAACATGTTGGATATCAAAATATTCCTCTGACTCAAGAGGGCTCCCTTGGGAATCCCATCCACTGCCGCGGTTGGGATAATCATATACCCGTCCTCCTGACCTGGCGCGTCTTTTCCCTTTTGAGATGGCAGATTCGAGAAAGTGATGGTATCAATAAAATCCTTAAAAAGAGTCGCGTCGAGAGCTGTTGGATCGGCAGAAACCAGGTGATTCATGGATAAATAATTCTGCAACATTCCAGCCGCTTCTTCATATTTTTTCTCAAAGAACAGCATCTTTGGCCCGATATTTTTCAGAAACAATTTCATTTCTTCTGCAGAAGCGCGAATGTTGAGGCCGACAGCAATGATACCGGTTTGGGCGCACGCGCCATATATCAAGGGATATTCCAAGTTGTTGTCCATCAAAACTGCCAGACGATCTCCTCGTTTCAGACCAGCCGTCGTCAACCCGTGAGAGAGTTGATTGACTTGCTTTAAATATTCGCTGAAAGACAGGGATTGGTCCTTGAAAGTGAAGGCTGGCTTGTTTCCATGCAATCTTGCATTTTCCACAATTCGTTCGTATAGAGTATGTTCTCTTACATTCATTACACTTCTTTACTTGCTTGGGTTGATCTCAGGATTCTGAGTATGATCCATGAGCCTTGGTGTTCTGGTTGTTTATGAAGCCTTGCGGAAAACAATTATGAGTTGTATATATTTTTTTTGAGATTAATGCAATGCCGATCATCATATTTCCTTGGGAGAAATAATTGGCCTCTCCCTTTCTACTTGGTAGCAATTGCATTCTATCCGGGATTTCTATTTTTTAGCACTCCCTGCTTCAAACACTTCAAGATGATTTCCACACCACTAAATGAGAGAAAATATGGAAGATTTATTTCGATTGGATGACTGCTTGTCCGAGGAAGCAAAAATGATGAGGGAGACGACACAGGCATTTGTCGACAAAGAATTCAAACCTCTCGTAGCAGAAGCTTATGATGCCGGATTTTTTCCGGTAGAATTGATTCCCAAGATCGGAGAGTTGGGCCTATTGGGCGTCACTTTCCCGGAAAAATATGGAGGCAATGGGAGCAGTTATGTGAGTTATGGCATTGTGAATCAGGAATTGGAACGGGGAGATTCAGGATTGCGAAGTTTTGTATCCGTACAGAGTTCCTTGTGCATGTTTCCAATTTTCACCTATGGTAGTGAAGAACAAAAAATGAAATATCTCCCGAAGTTGGCGAGTGGAGAGTGGGTGGCATGTATGGGATTGACTGAACCGGATTCGGGCTCGGATCCAGGCAGTATGCGCACCTTTGCCAAAAAGACGGCAGGTGGATGGATTATCAATGGGACTAAAATGTGGATCACCAATGGTCCCTTTGCAGACTTAGCGTTGGTTTGGGCAAAAACTGATAAAGGAATTCGGGGATTCCTCCTCGAAAAAGAATTCAAGGGATTCAAGCGGCTCGAAATTAAAAAGAAAATGTCACTGCGAGCTTCTGCAACGGGTGAATTGGTGATGGACGACTGCTTCGTTCCGGATGAGAACCTCCTACCCCATGCTCAGGGATTGAAAGCCCCACTCAGTTGTCTCAATCAAGCCAGATATGGAGTGGCTTGGGGGGCGGTGGGGGCTGCGATCGACTGCTATGAAATGGCTGTACGCTATACGACGGAGCGAAACCAATTTGGTAAACCTTTAGCTTCCTTCCAATTGATTCAAAAAGATCTGGCGGCCATGTTAACCGAAATTGTCAAAGCGCAGTTGGTCAATTTGCGCTTGGGGCAACTCAAGGATGAAGGAAAGGACTCTTTCGTGATGACCTCTCTGGCCAAAAAGAATGCCTGCAAAGAGGCTTTGAATATTGCCAGAATAGCCAGAAATCTGCTGGGCGCCAACGGCATCAGCCTGGAATATCCGGTCATCCGGCATATGATGAATCTGGAATCCACATTCACGTACGAAGGCACCGACAATATCCACACCTTGGTACTAGGCAAACACATCACTGGGATCAGTGCTTTTGTATGAATGATAAAATTGAGAACTTATGAAAGATCGTGCGGCACGGCATGTGATTTTCAAATTGCTGCTCCTTATTTTCCTGGCAGTTGCTTTGGGATTCTATATATACTATTTCCCTTGATGCTTCATGGAAGTTTCAGAAATAGCCCGTGAAAGAGAGATGACGGAACCGATTGCGTACCTTTCCCGCATCTCAATTGAGGTTTTCAAGTGAATTTGACATACAAGTGAACCAGCACCTTAGTTCTTCTTACCAATCCGTTCGTTGAGAGCAATGACATGATTACAGAACTTTTTGAAAACATTGCAAGACTTCCTGATGCCGACGACAATTCCGCCATTGCAGTAAGAGCAATCGAAGCAGGCACTATCGTCAAATATCAAGAATCAGAAATTGTAATTTCCAATTCCACTCCTCTGGCGCATCGTTTTGCAGTGAAAACGATTTTGGAAGGTGAATTCATTTATTCCTGGGGACAACCTTTTGGGAGGGCGCTTTCGACCATTCATCCGGGAGATTATTTGTGCAACACCATGGTGCTGGAAGAGTTTGCAAAACGTTCCATGGCCTCCCAGTTCCCATCATCTCCTAATTTTGAGAATTACATCCGTCCTGTCAACTTGGATAAGGATTTGAAAATAGGAGAGCAAGTGTTGCTCTCCCCGGAGCAAAAGTTTTTTGCGGGATTTGACCGAGGTCTTCGCGGAATAGGAACCCGCAATTATATTATCGTTTTAGGTACAAGTGCGCGTACGGCAGGTTTTGTTCGCAATCTCGCCGCGTCTTTCAACGCAGTTGCGGCAACTCGGCTGTTTAACCGTTATCCCAATGTTGATGGAGTGGTTCCTGTTGCTCATACCGAAGGCGCAACTGAAGAATCTCCCAACAACAAGGCTCTGTTACTCCGTACACTGAGTGGTTTTTTTATCCATTCCAATGTGGGAGCCGTATTGAGCGTCGATTTTGGGGATGAAGTCATCAACAACCAGACCTTGAAAGAATATTTAGGAGAGCATCACTATCCCATAGACGAAGTCCTCCATCAATTTTTTAGAATCGATACTTCTTATGATGAAGCACAATCCCTTGCCAAGGATGTGATCGACCAATGGCTGCCTCGAGTAAATCGATTTCAACGCACCCCCCAATCACTCAGTAAGGTGAAAATAGCTCTGCAATGTGGGGGCTCTGATGCCTTTTCAGGGGTATCAGGAAATCCTTTGGCTTCCTGGATGGGGAGAGAAATCATCCGCCATGGCGGCGCCGCAAACCTGGCCGAGACCGATGAATTGATCGGATCGGAAGCGTACGTTTTGAAAAACGTGAGGAATCGGGAAGTTGCAGAAAAATTCCTTGCTATGTCTGAGCGATTCAAGACCTGGACTCATCGGCATGGGCATTCGGCAGAAGGCAATCCTTCCGGCGGAAATTTATTTCGGGGTTTGTACAATATTGCCATCAAATCTATTGGTGCCGCGCGAAAACGGCATCCGGACGTACGACTCGACCACGTGATCGAATATGCAGAGCCCATGACAGAACCGGGATTCTACTTCATGGACAGCCCCGGCAATGATCCCGAGAGCATTGCCGGTCAAGTAGCCAGCGGTGCTAATCTCATTTATTTTGTCACAGGCAATGGCGCCATTACTAATTTCCCCTTTGTGCCGAGTTTGAAAATCATGACTACCACGGAACGTTTTGACTTGCTCCACGGGGACATTGATATCAATGCCGGACGATACTTGGAAGGAGAATCCCTCGATTCATTGGGTAAGCAAACCTTGGAGTTGACCTTAAACGTATTGTCCGGAGAAAAATCCGCAGGAGAAAAGGCCGGGCATTCTCAAGTAAATCTTTGGCGCAATTGGTATCTTGACGACTCCATGGATCTTCTCTCTCTGCAATCAGAAGATCTGTTGCCAGGAAACCCTTTGCCGTTGAGTTATCAAATCCATGACACACCGATTCGTTACCGGGCGATTCACAGCAAGAAGGGCTATCAAGCGGACCGGGTGGGACTGGTCTTGCCCACCAGTTTGTGTGCGGGAGAAATCGCAAAAATTCTGGCAGATCGACTCAATCGTCAAGGAATCGCTCGTCATCTGCGAATATCACGATTCGTAGCCCTACCGCATACGGAAGGATGCGGATTTTCCGGAGGAACCAATTTGGAGACTTTTGTGCGCACCAACCTGAGTCATCTTTTGCATCCAAATGTTGCGCTTGCCGTCTCCCTGGAGCATGGCTGCGAAAAAACTCATAATGCATACATGCGCCAGGAATTGGAAAAACTAGGAGGTGATGCGGAAAAGATAGGATGGTTCAGTATTCAACTCGATGGAGGGATCGACAGTGTTTTAGAAAAGGCCGTCTCTTGGTGTCAATCCCAACCTGATCTTTCCGAGAGCCGCCTTGAAACGGTGGACGCCAAGGGCACCCGAGTGGGTCTCCTCACACGAGGCCCACTGCCAGAATTTCTGCAGTGCGCACTGATCTTATTTTGCCAGAAGTTGTTGGATGGTGGGCTCTCTGTCGTTGTCCCAGAAGATTCTTCATTGTTGTCGAAACCTGCCAGACAGTCAATTCTAGTAGAATCCCCTCAACCCACCCTGGCGTATGGCCAACAGTTGCGAACACCCGGCTTTCATGTGATGGCTTCCGCAGCCGCTACCATTGAAGAAACCTTGACAGGCATTGGTGGAAGCGGTACACAGATTATTTTTACTTTTTTGAAAAATCGCCCAATTGGTTCTCATCCGATGATCCCCGTGGTGCAAGCTACTTGGTCAGGTAGCCGCCACAATCCTTTTCAGGAAGACTTCGACTTAATTTTGCCCCAGGACTTCCAGCGGGGGAGTATGCAACTGCTCGACATGTTGATATCGGTTCTGTCGCGGGAATATATGCCTAAAAACAATTCCCGCGACAACCATATCTATCAACTCAGCCGGGGAATGCGAGGAATATCTTTATGAAGAAGGTATGGACAATCCGGTCCACTTTTATATTATAATTCAAATTTTATGAAGAGAGGCGTAAAATTTATTGATTTGAAGGGATGACATTACAGCATTTTTTGTGTATATGATAAAATCGTGGTATACAACAAAACCTTTATTGACAACCCAAAGCGTTGGGAATCCTGATTAATTTTTAATAGCGCAGGACTTGAAGAGTTTGAAATTTCAATACTCAAAGTGACGTGGAAGCAATCATTTCTGGTGTTCTGATAGAGAAGAATCTCTATGAATTTGAAAAACTATTTTTTGGAGAAGAAACATGGCAACAGTGAATTTGAATAAAGTTGTAAAAAGTTTTGGGGACTTGGAAGTCGTTCACGGCATTGACCTGGATATCAAAAACGACGAATTTATGGTCTTACTCGGCCCTTCCGGTTGTGGAAAATCCACCACCCTGCGTATGGTAGCAGGCTTGGAAGATATCACTGCCGGAGAAATCAAGATTGGAGAACGAGTGGTCAATGACGTGGCTCCCAAAGATCGTAAAATTGCCATGGTTTTCCAAAATTATGCCCTCTATCCTCACATGACGGTGGAACAAAACATGGCTTTTGGCCTCAAACTGCAAAGAATGCCAAAAGCGGAAATCAAAAGGAAAGTGGACGAAGTGGCCAACATTTTGGAATTAGGACAACTCCTCGCACGGCGTCCCGCTGCTTTGTCCGGAGGACAACGGCAACGAGTTGCTATGGGTCGCGCCATGGTCCGCACCCCGGAAGTCTTTCTTTTCGATGAACCTCTCTCCAACCTCGATGCTAAACTTCGTACCCAAATGCGTCTGGAGATTCAAAAGCTTCACCAACAATTGAAAACCACTACGATTTATGTGACTCATGACCAAGTGGAAGCCATGACGCTAGCAGACCGGATTGTGGTCATGCGAGACGGATATATTGAACAAATTGGCTCTCCCAAAGAAGTGTTCAATAGTCCGAACAATATTTTTGTCGCTACTTTTATTGGCAGTCCCGCCATGAATCTTATCCCCATGAAAGTCCAAAGCGCAAACGGCAGTCTGGTTTTGGAGTCGGATTCCTTCAAATTCACCCTTCCTGAAAAAGAAGGGCATCAAGTGAGACCCAATAGCCAGGTGTTTGTCGGTATTCGCCCCAACGATGTCGGTCTGGTCCAGGAGAACACTCCTGCCGAATGGAATTTTAATGCCAGTGTGGAAGTGACCGAATTGCTCGGCGCAATCGCCTTATTGGATCTGAAGATGGGCAGTCATGAAATCATGGCCGAGGTGGATGGAAAAGACATGCCTGATAGGGGTGCTGGCGTGCAGGTCACCTTCAATACCGAAGCATTGCACGTTTTTGACACAAGCTCAGAAAAAGCCATTTTTTGAGAGACGTCCCTCTTTTCCTGATTTATGCGAAGACGAGGAAATAAGCACCGTGGTTTCTTGACTTTACAGTCCGTGTTTACCATCCATTGAAGCGGTGCCAGACCTCGAAAACTTCTGTGGTGCCATCCACAAGGTGATAGCGGTCATGCATGCTGGCAGTGGCGCAAGCATGGTTGGGCAAAATGCGAAGGGGGGTCCCGATGGGAAATTGCTCATAGTCCAAAGGATTGTTGAATCGGTTTGCCAGAATGCCATGCTCTTGATTGGTTTCTGCTACTATCAAATCTTCAGAGACTCGGCCATCGATTCCGCACACCAGTCCATATCCCTGATCAACAGGTTGACTGGCGGTGCTCACATCCCGGGATAAAGCCATCCAACCGGCATCGGTGATGATCCATCCTTTTTCTTTTTGAGTTCCGATGACCGATGCCAGGACTGAAATGGCAATGTCCTCGATCCGGCACGTCTGCAAGCCTACCATAGTAAGATCATGAAACATGTACACCCCGGCGCGGACTTCGGAAATTCCACTGAAATCCTTGGAAAAAAAGGCAGTGGGAGTGGAACCCACACTGGTCACCGGGCAGGGCAAACCTGCTTCCCGCAATATCTGAGCACAGCTTAAAATGACATTGCGTTCTCGCGTCGCAATGCGTTCGAGAGCATCCAAGGTATAACAGTTGTAAGATTCTCCCGCATGGGTCATCACGCCCCGCAGTTCCGTGTATTGATGATTATGCAGGAGCTGTCCGATTTCAATCAATAAAGCGCGATCATCCGGCTGGACGCCAGATCGATGCCCATCGCAGTCAATCTCAATTAATGCGGGAAAAATCATCCCCCATTCCTCACCTCTGGCTGCCACTGCTTTCACCTGATCGGGCGTATCTAGCAATATCGTGAGTTCCGCCCCTTTTTTTCTTAGTTCTGCGACCCGTTCCAGTTTGACCGGAGCAATACCGACCGCATACAGAATGTCGGTGATGCCTCTTTCAAAAAAATACTCTGCTTCTTTCAAAGTCGAAACCGTAATGCCCCCCGGTTGCCCCTCCAGCGTTAAACGAATGACTTCCATGCATTTGGCAGTCTTGACGTGAGGCCGCAATCCCACATTCAACTTCTTCAAATGTAGTCGCATTGTAGTGATATTCTGCTGAAGTTTGCCTTTTTCCAAGATCAAACAGGGAGTTTCCAAATGGGAAAGACGCATTTTTTATTCCGATAAATATTCCAAAAAGCCGGCTCTCTTACCACTCATGTCAGCTAACCGTGAAAGCCGCGAAAAAAGGTGGATTAATTTCTGCTTAGAAATATATCTTGAATTTGGTCAAAGATCCTTTCCACGCATTGCTCAACTGATTGAACCTCGGTTTCAATTACGATTTCTGCTGATGCAGGTATTTCGTAAGGAGACGAAATTCCGGTAAAATCAGAAATTTTTCCTGCAAGAGCCTGGGCATAGAGTCCTTTAGGATCACGACGGATACAAACATCCAGATCGCATTTGACATAGATTTCGTAAAAACCTTGATCATCCAACATGGAGCGTACCAGTTGCCGATCTTCAATGAGCGGAGAGATGAAGGTACAAACCACAACATGCCCGGTTTGATAAAAAAGCTTTGCCACTTCCCCGACACGCCTGATGTTTTCACTACGTTCCTCTATGGAAAAGCCAAGATCTCCACAGAGCCCGTGTCGCACGTTGTCACCGTCGAGCATGACGACAGCGCAATGCCGCTCAAACAACCATTTCACCAAAGCGCGCGCAACAGTAGATTTGCCGGAGCCAGGCAAACCCGTGAACCACAAAATTGCAGGTTTGTGTTCGTTTCTACCAATATAATGTTCCAGGTCAACGCTGGCTTCCTGCCAAACCACATTAGAAGATATTTGAGTCTTGGCAGGTTGTACAATATCGTCAATAGACGTAACCAATCCCCGAATCATCCCTGCCGCAACCGTTCGGTTGCTTTCGGTATCAATCAAAATAAAGTTTCCGGTTGCACGATTTTTCCGGTATGTGTCAAAAAAAAGAGGTTGGATTGTTTGGATTTCCACCCTGCCAATTTCATTCAATTGAAAGGTCGACACCCCTTCTTGTCGATGAAGCGTGTTGACGTCCACGGTATAGTGAATACGAGAAATATAAGCCTTCACCATTCTTGTGCCGTTTTTGAGAAGGTAATGATTGGTGAGGGAAAGCGGTTGCTCCTCCATCCAGCAAAGGTGGGTATCGAAGTGGTTGTTCACATGAGGCAGATTCTGGGGACGTACAAACATGTCGCCCCGGCTGATATCAATTTCATCTTCAAGCTGCAACACCACGGCTTGTCCATTACGGGCTTCTTCAAGCACTCCATCATAAGTTAGAATTTCCTTGATTTTAGAAGTTTTCCCGGTAGGAAGCACGGCAATTTCCTCTCCTGCCCGAATTGTGCCAGAGGAAATTGTTCCGGCAAACCCCCGAAATTTCGAATCCGGACGGAGGACGAGTTGCACGGGAAATCGAAAATCTATTAAATTTTTATCCAATGTGACATGGACGTTTTCCAGGTGGTGCAACAGCGTTTCTCCATCGTACCAGGGAGTGTGGAAACTCTTGGAGACCACATTGTCTCCCTTGAGCGCGGAAACCGGAATGAAGGTGATTTCATGGATGTCTAATTTCTCGGAAAATGCCAGGTAGTCCTGTACGATTGCTTCATATACCTCTTGGGAATAATCGACCAGATCCATTTTATTGACCGCCACAACCAGGTGGGGGACCTGCAGAAGCGAGAGGAGAAAACCATGACGTTTCGATTGTGTCAACACTCCTTTGCTGGCATCAATCAATATAATTGCCAATTCGGCCGTGGAAGCTCCAGTGACCATATTACGGGTGTATTGCTCATGACCCGGAGTGTCGGCAATGATGAATTTTCGTTTCTTCGTGGAAAAATAACGATAGGCCACATCGATCGTAATCCCCTGTTCGCGCTCAGCAGCCAATCCATCCAGTAACAAAGCCAGATCGACATCTTTCTTGCCCCTGCGTTTCGAGGTTTCCGCAATAGAGGCATACTGGTCCTCGAAAATGGAGCGCGTTTCATACAAAAGCCGCCCCAGCAAGGTGGATTTGCCATCATCGACGCTGCCGGTCGTAGTAAAGCGCAACAATGATTTTGCTCTTTCCTGCACTAAAAATACCCTTCCCGTTTTTTTTGTTCCATGGAGGAATCACTGGTTAAATCAATGATGCGATTTTCCCGCTCCGACTTCCTGGCTTGCCATACTTCATCGATTATATCATCCAATGTTTGAGCTTTTGATTGGATGGCGCCGGTACAAGGAGCGCAGCCCAAACTACGAAAGCGGCACATTGTCTCTTGCACTTCCTCTTCCTTCACAGGCTCTTTACCCGCCGGGTCCACCACATCATATAGATCCAATGGGATTGTAATTCCACTGCGCACAACGACTTTGCGTTTCCGGGCATAATAGAGCGGCACCAGAGGGATTTTTTCCTGTTTGATATATTGCCAGATGTCGGCTTCCGTCCAGTTGCTCAAAGGAAACACGCGTACGGATTGCCCAGGGTTGATTTCACCATTGTATAAATTCCAAAGTTCAGGACGCTGGTCTTTGGGATTCCATTGACCGAATTCATCACGAACAGAAAAGATGCGTTCCTTGGCCCGCGATTTTTCTTCATCTCGTCGAGCACCGCCAAATGCCGCATCAAACCCATGTTTTTTCAATGCATCCAGTAGAGCTCGAGTTTTTAATTGAGCACAGCATTTATCCGCTCCCAGCTTTTGAGGATGGGCTCCGTTGCGGATGGCTTCTTCGTTACGCTCCACTAGCAAAGTGGCGCCGATTTCCTTGGCAAAGGCATCCCGAAATTCGTACATCTCCTGGAATTTATACCCCGTGTCCACATGCAAGAGCGGAAATGGGAATTTCCCGGGATAAAAGGCTTTTTGTGCCAATCGTATCATACACGAAGAATCCTTTCCGACAGAATATAGCATTACCGGATTTTGAAACTCCGCTACTACTTCTCGAATAATATGGATCGACTCATTTTCCAGCCGTTTTAAATGTTGTTCTCGCCGCTCACTCATTTTTACCTTTACCACAAAAAAATTGAAACCAGTACATGCCTACATCCCATTTCTTGGATAAACTGCATCAGGACCAAGCAGCGAATGCGCAAGCTTGAGCATGGAAGATGTATCCAAGTGGGTCAGTGGGATCAAAGCTCTCTCACTTTCGTCTAGATAATTTGCAATTAATTTCTGCGTGTAATCATAGATCCGGTTCTCACGAAGAAAGGATTGCAGCTTTTCCCCATATGCCTCAGAGAAATTCTCTTGCGCCAAATTCGACAAAAGTTGTTCCAAGTCAGCCTGCTGTCCTCGGGCATGCATTTGCTGCATGAGTGCAGACAATGGAAATTGTAGATTGTTTTTCTCAAATGCCACAATCGTCAGGTCGAGATTTTGCATATGGGATAGTTCTTTTTTCAATACAACTCCCATTCCCAGATTGGATCCGAAGTCGTTGAGCGCCTGCTGGATTTCCTGACTGGCGTTACCCAATATAGCCCCGCATTTGACTCCTGCCATAAACAAACTAGCTTTTTTATTGCGGATGACTTCTAAGGCATGGGATTCGGCATCTTTCCAGAAGAATGGGGAAATGGATAAAACCTGACCTCGCGCAATTGATTGGGTCGTTGCGGAAATCGTATCCAACAATTCGAAATTTCCTAAGCGTGTCATGGTTTTAAATGCGATGGACAACAAATAGTCTCCCAAGAGGACGCTAGCTTCATTGCCCCAGATATTTGACAGATCTTTCTGATTACGTCGAAACTCTTCGGTCAATATGATTTTTTGATGGAGAGCCGCTGCCGTGTTCAAATATTCCAATACGCTGGCAACGTGAGGCACTTCGCTTCCTGTATAGGAGAAAAGGCGAGCACTCAATGCCAGCAGAATAGATCGCAAAGGAATTCTTTGGGCAGCCTGGATATGATCAATCACCTCTGCCAACAAAGGCAATTGTCCGTCCAAATTGTTCTGAATGGCTTGTTTTCCCAGGTCCAACTCCGCCTGTATTGGAGCAAAGATCTTATCCAATTCTCCTGATTGGAAAAACTGTATTGGCGTATTGAAAGACATCTTTACACTATTTCGTATTGAATAATCAACACCTGTCAAAATAGCCAATCTTTGCCCGACTTTTCAGTTGAAAAGGCAGAACATGGAAGATCAGCGGTGCGCAGGCGTGACGGTTAAGATAATTTTCCCAAAATGCTCGCTCGCTTCCATATATTTATGCGCATCGGCAGCTTGTTCCAATGGGAAAACATGATCAATAATGGGACGAACCTTGCCGTCGATCAATCGGGGGAACCAATTTTTTTCAAAGCGTTCTTTGATTGCAATTTTTTCTCCAATCGGAAGGCTGCGTAATGTTGAACCAAAAATGCGAAGACGTTTCGACATCACAGTCGCCAGATTAATTTCTGCCTGCGCTCCTCCGAGCAGACCAATCAACGCCAATCGGCCTTGATGTCGTAAAACCTGTAAATTTCGATTCAAATATGCTGCCCCCACAAAATCCTGTACGAGATTGACGCCTTGTCCTGCGGTTAACCGTGTGACCTCTTCTACAAAATCCTGAGTTTTATAATTCACTCCGGCAACACTTCCCAATTTCAAGCTGGATTCAATTTTTTTTTGTGAACCTGCCGTGATGAAAACTCTTGCTCCTATCAAATGAGCCATCTGCGTTTCTGCACTGCCCACACCGCTGCCTCCCGCATGAATTAAAACAGTTTCATCAGGAACCAACTCCCCCATCGTGAACAGGTTTTCATTGGCAGTAAAAAAAGCCTCAGAAACTCCTGCCGCCATGCTAAAGTCCCAGGTTTCGGGAATGGGCATAGCCAGTCGATAATCCAACACCGCCTGTTCCGCATAGCCCCCACCACCAATAAGACCAAAAACCCGGTCCCCTTTTTGAAAATCCAATACCTGCGACCCTGTTTCCTCCACAATACCTGCAATTTCCAATCCCAGAATTTCCGAGGCGCCCGGTGGTGGTGGATAATGGCCGCGCCTTTGTAGGATATCCGCACGGTTGATTCCGGCTGAATGAACATTGACGAGGAGATCATTTGATCCGGGACGAGGAGCAGGAACCTTTGCCACTTGCAACACATCGGCATCTCCAAATTCAGGAACAATAATTGCTTTCATATCAATAACTTAATTTGGGTGATTGATTTTTTTTGAATGAAGACTCATTCCTCTGATCAACAATTAAATTTCCTGCTTTTGCAGTTCTCATCTTTGGCAGATAGCACTATATCATAGAAATTACCATCATAAGTCCATTTTTAAAACTGTTTTTCGTCTTTGTTCTTCAGCGTCCTCAATATGCTGCGCGTTCCAGTCTGGTTATGCTAGTACACTGTGGCGAAAGTCCGTACACACCCTCTGTGTCATTCTCGCGAAGGCGGGAATCCAGGGTATCTCTGGATTCCGGGTCTTCGCCCGGAATGACAACGCTACGAATAGCCAGAAGGAGAAAAACATGTCCATACTTTTACCTTACGATACTAGGCATTCAAAGTCCAAATCCTTAATTGTTTTCTTTTAGCTCATTCCTCCAGAACAAATTCGAAACTGAGATAGGAAACAGTCCCCACAATCACATCAAATATAATCAGTAGCTTCCACCAGGACCATACTTCTTCCCATTGTCCTCCAAAAAATATATACTCGGTGATGTGAACCACACTGATCAGATTAGGAGTCATCAGTGGAAATAACAGGATAGGGAGGAGCACTTCCCGCCCCCGCAGGCTTGCAGTCATGGCGGCCAACAATGTCCCCAGGGAAGTGAAGCCTAAGGTGCCTGATAGCATCACCAATACCAGCATCCACCATTCGCGGGCCAATGTCAGATCAAAAAAAACGATAAACATGGGAACGATTAGCAGCTGAACCAGTGACAGAAAAAGGGTCGTGCTCAACATTTTCCCCAAAAACAATTGGCCTCGGTCAATGGGAGCCATGAGCAAACCTGTCATGCACCCGTTTTCCACTTCCTGAATAAAAGTTTTACTCAATCCCAAAATACCTGCCAGTAAAAATACTACCCAAATGATCCCGGGGATCATCAAACGGAAAAATTTCGGATCATCTCCGAGAGCAAAATTGAAAATGATGAGAGTTAAGAGCGAAAATAAAAACATGGAAAGAAAATTTTCTTTCCTGCGAATGTCAATAACCACATCCTTCCAGATCAATATCCCCAACTGTCGAGTGAATGCCAACATTATCATTCACAACAATAAGGAGCATTGAGGGAAAATCCTTTGAGCTCGTTGCAGTAACAAACCTTCTTTCAACCCTATGAATGGTATTGAAATTTCTTCACAACCAACGATATTACCCAACTGTTCAAAAACGTGAAGTGCAGGGTTAAACGTTTCTGCTTGATCTGATCGGATTTCGAGAGACGACCCATAATGATCAGTCGCCTGATTAAGAACTGCAATCCTGGTTTCCATGAATTGTTCCCAAGAGATGGTGAGCAGAGACGGAAGGGGGCTTCCGGGGTGTTGTCTCTGATGGATCAAACGAGCCATCACTTTGGCGCTCCCTCCTGTCAAAACCAATCGAAACGGAATATTGATTCGGTGCTCCGCAAAGTATTTTCTAATTTCCCGGATCTCCCGATACAGAGTTTTCAAGGCCGCCTTCTGAGCATTTGAACTCAACTTCGCCAGACGCAGAGCGCCATAATCCAAACTTTTCCGGTAAAGAAGCAGGGAGGCTTCCACAACGGAAATTTCCAAGCTGCCTCCTCCCAAGTCTGCCAGGAGGAATCGTTTAATTCCCGCATCCAGGGAACGCCATGCCATCATATTGCGCAAGGCGTTGAGCATACAGTCGGCTTCATCAATACCAGACAAGATTTTGATTTTAATACCAGCATGTTTCTGCGCATGCCGGAGAGCTTCCTGCCGGTTTTTTGCCGCACGCATTGCACTCGTTGCAGCAATGAAAATAGACACGTTGGGATAGGCCCGCAACTCGTTGACATATCGCTTCAAAATATCCGTCAATATTTCCAGACTGCTTGTCGTTATGTGACCGAATTGGAAAACATCTTCTCCCAATCGTAAAAAACTACGCCAAGACTTTATCAGATTCAGCGAAACCTCGGTTTGGGCGGACTGTTGGCAATTTCCCAAAGTCATCCTCACTGCATTACTCCCCACATCAATGGCAGCAATATAGACATTCATATTGCAGTCTTTCCCGGGTCCGAGGTTTTCATTATACCAGCATCAAAGAGGTTGCCTTTGAGCACGATAAATCCCTCATTCTCCTTCAAAGGTTTATGGTAGCATCGGATCACCGCTTCGTTGCGCGAGGGTGTGTTGGCCATGTTTTCCGCAATAGTTTTGCCAAGGAGAGGAATCTCTAAATCAATGGTTTCCCGGAGCGTAATTCTTTGGCTGTGATTCAAAAATTGGTATGGCGTTCAACCTGCAATGCAGTCGAGCCTGCTTCTCCGGAATCATCGAACCACTGACGGCTTCTCAGTTTTCCCTTCTTTTTTTCAGTCATGTTACGTTCTCAGTTCGCAATTCGCGTTTAGATTTGGGCACTACGATTCGTCAATGAGCATTACTTTTATCGTCCGAAATCACAAGGGGTTTCGTAGGTCTCAAAGAGAAGGAAATCAGTGGTTTTGTAAAAAATTCCGCACTGTCTGTAAGATTCGGGCTTGTTCTTTTGCAGAAAACCAGTGAATGCTCGTGTCTTTCCGAAGCCAGCTCAATTGACGCTTGGCGTAATTCCGGGTTTTCTGTTGAATTTCCGCTACCATTTCTTCCTCCGTCAAACGATTGTCGAGGAAACGTATAATTTGGTGATAACCTATACTCTGCAAGCAACGAAGATTCGAAGGATATTCCGCTAGCAGGGAGCGCGCTTCCTCCACAAAACCTGCTTCCAGCATGGCAAGAGTCCTTTGATTGATCAAATGGTATAACCGCTCCCTTTCATACCGGTATCCCACGGAAAACACGGAATATTTTTTGTTTTTGAAGCCATGTTCGCGTTGGTAGACTTGGATCGATTTGCCCGTATGGAGTTGCACTTCCAAAGCTCTTAAGATACGAGCCCTGTCATTCGGGTGTAGTTTAGAGGCGCTGGCAGGATCCAACTGTTGAAGTTTGTGGTAGCAATAAGACAACCCCTGATTGTACCAGTGCCGAACTTTTTCCCTGATTTGAGGAGAAATATCGGGAATGGGACAAATTCCAAAGATAGCGCAACGAAAATAAAGGGAAGTTCCTCCCACCAAAATAACGGGTTTGCGCTGCTGATGAAGTTTTGCAATGACGACGTCAGCATCCTTTTCATACCGTCCTGCGGAATAATGCCCATCCGGTTCAATGAGATCCAACTGGTGATGCCGCACTGAGGCTTGTTCGGCAGCCGTCGGTTTGGCAGTACCAATATTCAATTTTTGATAAACCTGCATGGAATCAGCGCAGATAATTTCTCCTCCCAACGTTTGTGCCAGACAAAGAGCCAAAGCACTTTTTCCACTACCAGTCGGACCAACAATGGCGATGATTCCAGGAATTTTTTTTTCTGACATTTTCTTGGCAGTAGCTTCCTTTGTTTCAGGGTAACTATTCGGGTTTCTTTAGAGATCTCTTCGATTTAAGCACGCATTTTTCTCAGCATAAAATCCGGAAAGGATTTGATGCTTCGAAAGTTAAAAAATTTATTGATCATTTCACCGACTCCCCACCTCGAGGCTCTTCAAGAAGCCTGTCTACTCTTTGAAAAAGAACGTAAGCAATGACAGCAAGAGCAAATAGAACTCCTCATTTTTTGGTTCATGCCGAAATGGCCTGATAAAAATTCAATGTTAATTTTTTCCATGATAGTCTCCTTAAAAAGATTTGTTTGTTTTTGTGAAACTTCATTATTATCACAACCCTTGGAGACTGTCTGTTTTACGTAGTAACTTCAGGGAATAAATGATAGACCTGTTTCAGCGAAACACTAGGTGGTAATCAAACCTTATATCTTAAAAAGGCGACATGAGATCTAAACCAAGAAAAGCTATGATGTCAGGATTTACCAGTCCACAATATTCATTTCATGTAGCTGGACAGCAAGGGCAGATCCCTACAGTGGGATTTGGTACAGCCTCATTGCATGGCGATGTTTGTATTGAAGCTGTGACGAATGCGTTGAATGCTGGCTATCGTATGATTGATACCGCCCTACTATATGGTAATCAAGTAGAAGTGGGTGAAGCAATACTCAAGAGTTCAATCCCCAGGGAAGAAATCTGGATTACAAGCAAAGTTGGATTCTTTCCCTCGGATTCAGACAATTTATGGATGCTCAACAAAAACAATTTGAAAGGCAGGGAAGAGGCATCAATTGACTTGTGTCTGCAAAAATTAGGGGTTGATCAGATTGACTTGTGTTTACTCCATAATCCTACGACCAGTGCGGTGGAGTACAATGCGGCAACCTTGCCTCATCATTTCGAGTTAGGCAATCATTCTGGTGGGAAATCTGCTTTGAGCATGAAGTTCCCGGATGGTGAAATATTGAGACCTATCTTAATGAAACACAAGCAGGACAGAGTTAAACTCGAAAGTGATCTGGCAAGGGCGCTAGCTATCCGAAAAGAGTCATGGAAAACATTGGAAATGGCCCAAAAAGCCGGTAAATGCAAATATATCGGGGTATCAAACTATCCAGCGAATATGTTGCTGGAAATGATGAATTACGCGGAAGTGATGCCTGCAGTGAATGAAATAGAATTTCATCCCATGTTTGCATCGCCCGATTTACGTTCTGTTGCGATGGAACTAGGAGTTGTGTTGATTGGATACGGAATTGGGCTTGCTTGTACCCTTTACAAACATCCGGAGATTGAACTGATTGCCAGCAAGATGAGTAAAGCATATATTCAAATCGTGGAGAGATGGATGTTGCAGAATAGCGTAATACCGATTCCAAGGTCTAAATCACGAGATCATATCACTGAAAACCTGGCGATTTTTGACTTTGAATTGAGTGCCTCTGATATGACGATAATTGATTCCTTAAATCAAGATTACCCTTATTATTGGGACCCTGTGTCAAGCGCGCTGACAGTAAGCACGTCTTGACAATATGTAAGGGTCAAAAAAAAGGGGGGAAAAGAGACAGATTGATTTTATAAAATAAATCTGTCCCGAATGGCACTAATACAAGGGGAAACATCAATAATAACAGTGAATTAATAGAACGGTAGGGCCGGGTTACGTCCCGGCCTTGAAACGCACGGCTTGCAGAGGCCGGGGCGTAACCTGGCCCTACCAGATTCTACCTCTAATCGATGATTGGGATGCCAATATGGAAACAGGAATCCCTGAAGAAGAAAATCAAGAACTTCGCATGAAGGTTGAATCTTATCCAAATGATTGTCTTGAAATTCCTGGACTGACTCATAATGAACATCACAAGATTCTTCAGGAATTTCTCAATTCCGATTGGACGGACAACGAAGAACTGAAAAATAGAGTCCAGGATGTCTACTATGGCGTGGGTTGTTCTATTGGAAGATGGCGGAAGACAATCCTGGAGAGCTATGACAGTTACGAAATTCCCAATACCTTTGAAAAATACAAAGAGACTTGTATCGAACAAATGGCTGTTGAATTCCTGGGAAAAAATGGGATTGAAGCTATATGGAAGTGACAATTTTACTCCCAATCTTCTGCTCGCAATCCTTCAACACAGCTAAATTCATCAATGTTATGGGTTACGACAATTAGGTTATGAACTTTTGCTGTGGCAGCAATCATCAGGTCATTGGGTGACCGCCGGAATGTGGGGTATCAATGATGCTGAGTTGAAAGCGATTCAGAAGGCATTGGCTGACATGTAGGAGGTTCTCGTGAAAACAATTCAGATCAAACAGAATGCGTGATTGTTCTCTTTCCAATTTCCTTTGACGTGATGGGAGATCGCGATGGATGCAACGGAGCTTTGTTTTACGCCGGCCACCGAGTTGGCAGCGGCGATTCGGGAGCGGCGGCTCTCGCCGGTGGAAATCATGGACGCGGTGCTGAAGCGCATCGAAGCGGTTAACCCGCATATCAACGCCTACCTGGCGGTGGACGGTGAGCGGGCGCGCGACGCGGCGCGAGCGGCGGAGTCGGGTATCATGCGGGGCGAGTCGGCAGGCGCCTTGTACGGCTTGCCCGTATCCATCAAAGACCTGGAACCGGTCGCCGGCCTGCGTTGCACGTTCGGCTCCAAATTCTTCGCCGACAACATCGCGGACAGCGACGGCCTGGTGACCGAACACGCCAAGGCCGCCGGCGGTATCGTGATCGGCAAGACGAATACGTCGCACTACGGGCACAAGGACATGTGCGACAACCTGCTTGGTCCGCCGTGCCGCAATCCGTGGAGGCTGGACCGCACCTCGGGCGCATCCAGTGGCGGCGCCGCAGCGGCAGTGGCCGCCGGACTTGGACCCTTGGCGCACGGCTCGGACGGCGCGGGCTCCATCCGCATTCCCGCCGCGTTGTGCGGCGTCTTCGGTCACAAGCCATCCTTCGGGCGCGTACCATACTGGCCCAATCCCGACATCTGGGCAGCCCGCACGCACAACGGTCCGCTTACCCGCACGGTCGCCGACGCGGCCCTCTTTCTCGGCGCCCTGGCCGGACCCGACCCGCGCGACCCCACAACCATCGACAGCCCACCCGAGGATTACGCCGCCGCGGTGGCACAGCCGCTCGAAGCCCTACGCGGGCTGCGCGTCGCCTGGAGCGTCGACCTGGGCTACGCCGCGGTAGACCCGGAGGTGCGGCGTCTGACCACTGCAGCAGCCGATCTTTTCAGCGACTTCGGCTGCGAGGTCGAGGCCGTCAACCCTGGTTGGGACGACCAACGCGAGGCCGCAGCCATGACCTGGAACGTTTCCTTCGCGGCGCGTAACGCCGAGCGCTACGCCCGGCGGCCCGAGTGGTTCGAGCCCAGCCTGGTGGAAATGATCGAGGCCGGGCAGCGGGTTTCCGCCGTGCAGTTGGGCTTGGCGCAGCTGGCGCGCACCGAGTTCTACCACCAGGTGCGGCGCCTGTTCGATACTTACGACCTGCTGCTCACCCCGCAAATGCCGCTGGCGGCGTGGTCGGTAGAGCGCGGCCCAAGCTCCATCGACGGCACCCCAACGCCGTCGATGTTCGACCGGCTGCCGTTCACCTTTCCGTTCAACCTGACGGGACAGCCAACCGCCAGCGTGCCGTGTGGATTCACCACCGAGGGGCTGCCGGTGGCGCTGCAGATCGTCGGCCGCTGGCACGCCGATACGCTGGTCCTGCAGGCCGCCGCGGCATGCGAGCAGGCGGCGCCGTGGGCGCATCTGAGGCCACCTGAGCTTAGGTAGTAGGAAAATCAAAATAAGAACTCCCGCTGGCAGAAAACGATTTAATGTATTAGGAGCGATAGACACCATCACTCATCAGCTTGTTACAGTGACCAATGATTCTTATATCAACGCTCAAAGTATTTGTAATCTCCTTTGGAAATTACACCACATGAACTTGAAAACTCCGATGACTCTGGTCCTCGATAAGGCCTGCTATCAAAAATGTAAAATGGTTGGGGAATTGGCGGAATTTCTTGGTATTGAACTTTTGTATTTGCCTTCGTATTCTCCTAACCTTAATCTGATTGAAAGGCTTTGGAAATTTGTCAAAAAGAAATGCCTTTACTCAAAATATTATGAGGGTTTTGCTACATTCAAAATGGCCATCTCAAACTGCTTGACGCAAACACATACAACTCATAAAGAGGAACTAGATTCTTTAATGACACTTGAGTTTCAAAGTAACTATTCAGGTATCTTCAGAGAGCCCATCGATTTAAGCACGGATTTTGCATAGCATAAAATCCAGAAAGGATTTTATGCTCTCGAAAATTCAAAAATATATTGATTCCATTTCATCGACTCCCCACCTCGAGGCTCTTCAAGAGGCATGTCAACTCTTTGAAAAAGAACGAGAGCAATGGAAGCAAGAGCGCTTAGAACTCCTCAAACGTATTGAAGCTCTCGAGACAGAAAATAAGCAACTACGAGATCGGCTGGCTCTCAACAGCCAAAAATCGAGTAAGCCACCATCCACCGATGTAAGTCGCAAGAGCAAAAGTTCAGGTAAAAACAGGGGTCGCTCTCGCGGAGGGTTTCCACACGATAGATTAAACAATATCGTGGGAGCTCAAGCCGGTCATCAAGGCCATCATTTGGCTTTCAGTGAATCGCCAGATCATGTGGAATTGCCAGCACCTGTGAAGCCTGTGGAAAAGACTTATCCAAGGTGACGGTCGAGTCCACGCTTAAACGTCAGGTGTTTGATCTCCCTCTTTGAAAACAAACAACGTCGCTGGCTTCACTCGGCCTCCACGGAGCAGATGACTTTTTATTTTATCCATGACAAACGCGGCAAAGCGGGAATGGATGTCGAAGCCAACTCGATCGCTTCCGGCAGTGCTACCACGACATCAGCCAAGAAGCACTCGATCTCTATCCTGCAAAACCTCAAAAAAAGAAACGAGGACGCCCCAAACAGACGAAAGCAAAAAATTTACTCGATCGTTTGATCCTCTATGAAAAGGAAAGCTTGTTATTCATGCATGACTTTCAAGTTCCTTTTGACAACAACCAAGCCGAGAGAGATATCCGCATGGTCAAATTGAAACAGAAAATCTCAGGCGGCTTGCGAACTGCTGAAGGAACGCAGGCTTTTTGTATCCGAACCCATTTCCACTAGCAGAAAACAGGGGAAATCCATGCTCGAGTTGCTCACTCAGGCTTTGCATCCCCCGGATCAAGTCCGGGACAAGCTTCACATGCTCCTCCTTGTTACTGAAACTCTCCTTTTTTTAAACGTTCCGCCCCCTGCGTGGCCAAAAGTATTCATAGCAAACATAGCATCGTCAATGCGATTTTGTATGTCCTGAAAACGGGTTGTCAGTGGAGCATGCTTGCCCATGATTTACCTCCCTGGCAAAGCGTTTACGATCATTATCGCCGTTGGAAAAAACGCTGGACTGTGGAGCGAACATTCGCTTTTTGGCTCATGCCGAAGATGGACCGCAATATATCTTTTTATAGCTGATCACCATTGTTGCGCAATTCTCCTGATCCAAACTTGCTATAGGCTTTGCGCCGCGTAGTAGTGCTGAAATCATGCCTTGTTGTTTCAGGGAAGGAGAGGACTTCCGCTCGTTTGATTCAAAATTAGCTGTGGGAGGATTCCCGCTTGAAACAGCTTATGGGCGCTTGAGAGCGTCATTTTGTCATTTATTTTTTTAAGGAGAATCTTATGAAATCGAAAATCGCTATTCTGTAATTGCCATTCCTGATGGTATTTTTTTTAAGGAGAATCTTATGAAATCGAAAATCGCTATGTTTAATCTAAAAAGCAAATCAACCTTCAGTACAACCCTGCTTGCCCTCATTCTGGCCCTCATTCTAGGGGGGGCAGGCTTCTTGGGCAGTCCGGCGGCAGCCCAAGAGCCGCAATACGGTGGGAGTATTACATTCCTGGACGGATATGGGGCGGCCTTCCCACCTACAAGCTGGTACCCCAAGAGAGGTGTCTGGACCTCAGCTATATATCATTCAAATTATTTTGAGACCATTATGGCTTCAGACTTTGAGAAGTATGGGCCACGCGGCACCAATGAGAATCCGTTCTATCTATCTGGAGGTGCTCCTCTACCTTTACTAAAAGGTAAGGTGGCTGAAAGCTGGTCGTTACCCGATGATAAAACAATTATTTTCAAACTACGTCAGGGAATCATGTACCAGGGCAAGCCGGGAGTCATGAAATCAAGGGAGCTGACAGCGGAGGATATAGTTTATAGCTACAAGCGTGATATAGGGTGGGAAAAGAAAGACGAACATTGGGCTCCTGCATATCAGTCCTTGGAGTCGATTACAGCTACGGATAAGCACACGGTTGAATTCAAGACGAATAAATACTTGATGGAGTGGTGGTGGTGGTTTGGATACGCCACTTGGGGTGCGTGCACCATCTATCCTGAGGAGTTGGTGACGGCGGGGATAGATGACTGGAGGAATCATGTGGGGATAGGGACAGGCCCGTTTTTGCTCGAGGACTACGTGGAAGGCAGCCATGTAGCTTACGCAAAGAACCCCAATTACTGGGACAGTTACGTATACAATGACAAGAAATACGAGATTCCGTTTATCGACCGCATGGTAAAAACTCTAATACAGGATAAATCCTCCCAGATCGCTGCGTTACGAACAGGGAAGATTGACGTGTATGATGTCGTTGAACAAAAGTTCATCCCGACGCTAGAAAAATCAAGTCCCGAACTAAAGTTGATAGGGAGAGTGGCGGAGAGAGCCTGGAGAATCGGCTATAGGACGGATACAAAGCCCTTTGACGATATCAGGGTGCGGAAAGCACTGAGCATGGCTATAGATCGAGAAGCCTTTATCAACACGTTGTGGGGGGGGGTAAAGGAAATATTTTAAGCGCTGAGGTCCATTCAACAGTGTCAGAGGAATTCTATACTCCTCTGGAGAAGCTCCCGCCATCAACTCGGGAGAATTTTGAGTATCACCCTGTTCGTGCGAGGCAACTATTAGCCGAGGCGGGCTACCCGAAGGGTTTCAAGAGTACCATACAAACAATAGCAAAGGAGCCTGAGCAAGATGTGGCTGCTTTTCTGGTAGCTAGATCCTAGCCGAAAAGGTATTTTTTAGAATTATATCTTTAAACTTGAGGTTAAAAAGTGCCATAATTCATTGAAATAACTGTGAATAACTTCAATATTAAGAATTATGGCACCCAAAATGAAACCATTCATTCGAGCAGAAAAACATCTTATTTTAAGCTCAGTTGGTAAGGCTCCTGATACAGAATTTGAAAATTTCTTATCAGAACTTGATCAATTGTCTGAGCGAGAGCCGGAGATATTGGACAAAATTGAACAGGATTTGGAGAAATACGCAAGAAATAAAAAGAAAGAGCGTTTAGAGGATAAACGATGGCAGGAAGCCCGGAATCCATGGCTTCCTCATCTTCCCGTAGAAGATGAGGAATTGAAGCCGGAAGAACTGAGGCTGGAAATAGGGTGTCCTCGGATGTCGGCTTTTTTAGTCTACCTTTTTATGATGATTCGGGGATACTTAGTGCTTGGCCGAAAAATACTCAAATTGCTGATATTAAATGACAATTCTTCAATTTCACAGGATTAGAGAATTTGTGACGCGAAGATTTGAAAAAACCCGAGTTTGCGCCACCTCGCATAAATCTTCAAGATCAAGTCCCCCCTATCCGCCACGCCAGCATTACGCGCATCGGTATTCAAGGTTCTGGAACGGGTCAAACAGTGGAAGATTCTGACTGCGCCTGGGTCTCAACAGCCCGCATCCATGAGTTGGCTAACCATCACGACACCATCCGGCAGATGCTCACATGGTGGGTGGGAGGATAAAACGACATACAACCGGCAGACGATACACCTTTCTTGAGATCAATCAGTTGGTTATCAAAGTCGGACATGGGCTGGTAAAAAAAAACGCCCCAAAAGATGGGCCAACCCGAATTCGCACGGAGAAGAAGATTGAACTTCATGATTCAAGCAAGGCGCTACGTGCACGCTGCGACTCCTTTGTGGTTGAAACCAATGTACATTATCCGACCGACATCAACCTGCTCTTCGACACGTAAGACGGTTGATGCGCCAGACTTTCACAGAGTTGCCAGTTCTGCTCGGAACCCTCAGGAAGTGGATCGTCTCATCCAAAAGCTCAACTTCGAAAGTTGCAAATAAAGCGTGCCCGTGAAGAAAAGAGGCGCAAGGAATATCTCAATACGTCCTTGGCCAATAATGCGAGTCAATGGAACTGGAAAAACGGGTGCGCTCCTCCAGCTACGCTTGCGGGAGTACATGGGCTATGCAAAAAAACTCATGACCAAATCATCCGCAGGGTTGCTGCGATCCCTTTCGAGCCCCACACCGAGTGGATCAGCAAGGGCAAGGCGGGAGTGCCGGTGGAAACTCAGGGTCGAGGACCAGCATCAATTCATCCTTCACCATCAGGTGATGCTCAAATGAAGAAACCAAAAAACGCTTGAGCTTGCGGTCGTGAGTTGGGACAAGGGCGCTCACAGCCCACAGAATCAGCGTGAACTTGCTGGATAAAAAAGGCACACTTTTAATTCAAACTCCTGCGAACGATAGCACCTCTGTAAAAGGAAATACAGCTTGTCGCCTACTGATCCTCGTCGATATTGACTCGTCTCGTGGAGCGAAGCTATTCTCATCGAGGGGCGTTCAGATCCTTGATACATTTGCTTTTGAATCGCTGAGATCAGTGAAAGAAATTTTGATTTCCTCATCAAGGAGATGAATAAGCTTCTTCATACTAAGATGAAAAAATTGATTTCTTTGAATGAGACAGGTAAAAAGGACAGTAAAACGAAGCGAAAAAAACATTACAAAACCCTATTGAAGAAAGCTCAAAGCGCTCATGGGAAATTTTTAAAAGAAATGGCAAAGGTGGATATCCGTGCCCAAAAAGCTCTTCTCCCCCCTTCTCGGAAAACGCGTTTGATTCGCCTCATTGAAATGATGAATGAAGATATTTCTAATTTGCAACGGGTAATCATCTACTGTCATCAAAGAGTTTTTGAAGAAAAGAAGGTTCCTTCTACTGAGAAAGTATTGAGTCTTTCCGATCAGAGCTCGGCTTATATTCAAAAGGGAGATCGAGAAGCGCTTATCGGATATAAGCCTCAATTAGGAAGGAGCGGAAATGGTTTTATTTCCGTGTTAATTACTCCGGAGGGCAATGCTGCTGATTCAGGGCAACTCGACCCTGCCCTTGTTGAACATTTGCGATGCACCATCACCATTCCCTCTGAAGTGAGCCTTGATGATGGATATGCCAATCAGGCGATCAGAGAAAAGTGGATGGGCAAAGGCGTTAAGGTTTTTAGTATTAGTGGGGCAAAGGGAAAAAAGATGACCCCGATTGAAGAATGGGAAAGTGAAATCTATTTGGAATCACGAAATGGAAGATCTGCTGCAGAGTCGTTGATGTTTCATCTTAAGCATCGTTTCCATTTCGGACAAGTTATGCGCAGAGGGATTGAAAACGTTCGGGCAGAGTTGCTGGAAAAAGCATTAACCTATAATTTTTGCAAAATGATTGAGTTGAAAAAAAGACAACTCAAACAAGCGGCCTGAATATTCAATGGGGGAGTGTGAAATATGAGCAGGGGCGAGGAAAGTATGTCCAAAAAAGATTTTTTCCCTATAAAAACTGTGCTGTGGGCGAATAAAAAACAAAAAAATCGTTTTCTCGTCATATTGAATCAAATAGAGAATCAAATAGAATCAAATTGGTTACATTTACTATTTTCGAAACCCTTTTCGGCTAGGGTCTAGCTATGTGGAAGGATATCGGAGTCGACGTTATAATTGATCTGCGGGAGGGGCCTACTATGATAGGCTTGGCAAATAATAAAACGCATGCTCCGATGACTATACTTGCTAACTCAGTTGGTAATCCGCATGGTACTTTATGGAACATTGTCTTGAACCCGAAAGCGACTTATAATTTATCCATGGTAAATGACCCTGAATTGATCGCGGATTGGAGGCATATCGAGCAGACACCCTGGTCCCCTAAGCTCATCAAGGAGTTGAACCTGAATGTACTGGCGAAAAGTTATTTCGGCTATGTACCAACTCCATTTGTACACCTGGCTACGCCGAAGCCATACTGGCCATGGGTAGAGAACTACTAAGGCGAAGTCAATGATGTCGATACTTTTTCTGTAGGCCAAATTTTCGCTCGTGCCTGGATCAACAGCGATTTAAGGGCAAAAATATTGGGACAGTAATGAGCCAATCGGGGAATGGAGCGGCCTCATACTTCTCTCCGCTTCGCGTCCACCCCGACAAACCGGGGGGAGGGTCACTTCCCTTCTCCCGGGCTCAGTTGAGGGGGTGAGTGAATTTAAAAAAGAACACTATATATTCAAAGTCGACGAGTAGTGTCATATTTCGTTGGAATTCCTGAAAAACTTTGTCCGTATGTCATCCTCGCGAAAGCGGGGATCCAGGGGTCTGGAGCTTCAAACCCTGGATTCTCGCCTGCGCGGGAATGACAACTTAGGCAGGATTCAAAAAAATGCGTTGAGCCTGGTGTTTTTTGACTTTGGCCGCAATACCCGTCGAATTTGTGTATATAACGTTGTGAACGGGGGGAGGTTTATGTTTTGAGGTTTAGGGTAGAGAAACAAGAGGATACAAAATGCAAGCCTACATCATCAGGAGAGTACTCCTGGTTATACCCACTATATTCGTAGCGAGTCTCATCGTGTTCTTCGCTGTTCGCTTTATTCCCGGCGATATAGTGTCCCAGATGGCAGCTGGGAGGCAGGGGTCCTTTACAGACAAGACCGAAGAGAATATAAGAATAAGCTTGGGACTGGATGCGCCGAACTATGTCCAATACGGACGCTGGTTAGGAGTGATTCGGGACCATCATGGCTCTTTTTCCGGACTTTTTCAAGGCAGCCTTGGATTATCCCTATGGTCCCAGCTCCCTGTGACTGAGATAGTCCTCAAGCGATTACCAGTAACCTTTGAGCTCGCTATCTTTACGATGACAATAGCCGTCCTCCTGGCCCTCCCTATCGGGGTCTATTCAGCGATACGGCAGAACACCATGGGGGACTACACCGCGCGCAGCTTTTCTATGCTCGCTATCGCGATGCCCGACTTCTGGCTGGGGACGCTGGTAATAGTCTTCCCCTCGGTTTGGTGGGGGTGGTCTCCGCCGTTAGAGTATATCAGTTTCACTGAGGACCCGCTTAAAAACCTGGAGCAGTTCATCGTGCCCTCTCTTGTTTTGGGCATGCTGATGTCGGGGATGGTCATGAGGATGACGCGAACCATGATGCTGGAGGTGCTCAGGCAAGATTACATCAGGACTGGGTGGTCAAAGGGACTCAAGGAGAGAATGGTCATCCTCCGGCATGCGCTTCCCAACGCCCTCATTCCGGTGGTCACCGTAATCGGATATATGTTACCGTGGGTGATTGGGGGTTCCGTTATCATAGAGAGGATATTCGGCTTACCCGGCCTGGGTCATTTATTGGTACAGTCCATTAACGAAAGAGACTATACCATAGTCTCCGGAGTAACGATATTTGCCGCTATCATTTTGGTGCTGGCCATTCTGGTGATTGACTTGACCTACGCCTACCTGGACCCCAGGATTCGGTATAGATAAAAGGAGCGATCTTGAATGATACCCTGGAAATCCCACCCGAAATCAGGGAGCCCAGGCGACGTGCCAGGCCGGTGGTGTTCTTGACCAGGCTGGTCAAGGAGCAACCCCTGGGTCTTATTGGGGGGATTATCCTGCTGCTCTTTCTTTTTACTGGTATTTTTACCGATTGGCTGGCGCCTTACGGAGTGAACGACATTCACCCCAGAGATTACCTGCATCCCCCCTCAACCAAGTATTTCCTCGGGGCGGATAACCTGGGGCGGGACATTTATAGCCGTATTGTCTTTGGGGCTCGTAACTCGATGTTTGTCGGTCTCGGGGCGACTACTCTGGCGATACTGATTGCCTTATTGATCGGGGTCCCGTCCGGGTTTTTCGGCGGTAAGTTCGATATGGTGGCGCAGCGGTTTGTGGATGGCTGGATTTGCTTTCCCCCGTTTATCATTTTCTTATTTGCTGTCTCTATCGTGGGGCCAGGGATGTGGCAGCTGATTATCGCGATGGGGTTGGTCTCCGGTATCAGCGTTTCAAGGATCATGAGAAGCGCCGTTATCGCCATTCGAGAGAATATGTATGTAGAAGCGGCGGTGGCGATTGGCAGTCCGACTACGAATATCATAACCCGACATATCCTGCCCAATATTATGCCTACCATCATCATCCTGTTTTCGGCAACTGTGCCGAATATGATTTTAGGGGAAGCCGCCCTCAGCTTCCTGGGTTTGGGCATCTCCCCCCGGAGCCTACCTGTGGAGGGATGCTCAGTGGCTCCGGACGCTCTTACATGTTCCTCGCTCCTTTGATGTCCATCTGGCCTGGTCTTGCTCTGATGATTGTCGTCTAAGGCCTCAACATTTTCGGCGACGCCCTCAGGGATTTGCTCGACCCCCGGTTACGGGGTGCTGCAGGGCGCTATGGCGGGTCTCAGGCGAGGTCTCGCCTAAAGAGAGCTTAATGATTTTCAGAGCAAGATTATTGGCTGTCTTAAGTACTTAAATAAAGAAAAATAAGAAAGGAATGATTATGCTTACCAAAAAACGGTCAGAATGGCGCACTTGGGAGAATTGGAAAAAAATCGCCTCTCAGCAGATCGAAGCGCGTGGCCTCACAAAAAATCTGGAAGAGATTGAAGCACAGGGATTCACCGTGATTTCCCCTGAGCAAATGGGCGACCCTCGCCTGTTTGAGCAAAGCAAAGAAGCGCTCTTACGGGTTGGGGAAGAAATCACCGGGGTGCGGCCCAATGAGGAGACCGGGGAACATGGTTTCACCGACTGCACGGGTACCACCCCAACCCAAAATTTTTACCACGGGATTCTGGAAAAGGATCCGATTTTTGAGGAAATCATCCAGCATCCCCTGACTCTGCCCTTGATCGATTACTACCTGGGTCCCGGTTGCCTGCTTTCGAATTTGAGCGGGATTGTCAAATGGCAGGGCCCGGAGGGCTATGGGGGACACAATTTACTTTAATTACGGGGGCTTACATGCCGATACCAACATGTATCCTTTTGAACCGTTCCCCGGCGGGAGCGAACCTCCGGAAAAACGTATAGCCAAATCATGAATCAGATCGTCACCCACCATGGGAAAAAGTATCGCGTTGAGAATGACGACCGCATCGTCAATTGGGGGGCAGTGCGCTACATCCCCATCGATGACGAAGAAAATGAGGAATCTCTCGCTCAATCCTAGGAATTGATGAGAACTTTAGAGGAGTTTCTATGACATGGAGGTAGTAACATGAGTGACATGTTTGATCTTACCGGAAAGATGGCCATCGTTACCGGCGGTAACGGGGGGATTGGGCGCGCCATTGCCGTGGGGCTGGCACAGCACGGGGCGGATATCGTCGTGGCGGCGCGCAATGAACAGAAGACGGCAGCCGTCGTCAAAGAAATCGAAGCCCTGGGTCGCCGCTGCATCGGGGTGCGCTGCGACGTCCTCGAGCAGGACGACATCCTCAACACCGTAGAGATGGCGGTCCGCGAACTGGGCAGCCTCAACATCCTGGTCAACAATTCCGGCATCGGTCACGGCGGTGAACCGACCCAGACTGTGGCCCTGGAGACCTGGCATCGGGTCATCGATACCAACCTGACCTCGGTGTTCCTGTTCTCTCAGGCGGCCCACCCGATGCTGGTAAAAGCCGGAGGGGGCAAAATCATCAATATTGGGTCGGGCTATTCCCTGATAGCCGCTGCGGGCAATGCGCCCTATTCGGCGAGCAAGGCCGGTTTGTTGAACCTGACGCAGACCATGGCCCTGGACTGGGGAGCCGACAACATTCAGGTCAACCTGCTGGCGCCCAGTTGGACCCATACGGACATGTCCGCCCGTGTCTTTGAGCACAAAGAGCGCAACGCCTACATCATCGACGAGACCCCTGCTGGTCGGATAGGCGAGCCGGAGGACCTGGCGGGGGCGGCTGTGTTTCTTGCCTCCCCGGCCTCTGACTTCGTTTCGGGAACGTTCATCAACGTTGACGGGGGTCTGAAGGCTGGCGACAAGGGGTGGTCAAAACCAGACCAACCGGCTGGGGAATGACTTCAGAGGGTAAGGACGACAATGGTCAGGCTGGGATCGGGCGTGACCGAGTGGGCGCGTCCACACCCGAAAAAAGGGGACTGTCCCCTTTTTTCATTTTACGTTTTAAGTTCTCAATACGAGTTTCCCGATCTTCTTCTAAATCATCATTTGACATAGATACTCCATGTTTGTGATGTTGTTTGATATGCAGAGCCCAACGTAAAGTTGACCTGTCGCTTAGAGCATAGCGGAAAGCGATCAGGTCAAATGCCTGGTTAGGAAGGTTTGTCATCGATCCAGTAGTCGGGTTTTCTATGCTGGTGCGCAATCGCAATAATCAGAATGTGATCTTCTTCAATGGAATACAAAACCTTATAGGGGAATTTATGCATAATACATTTGCGAACGTCGCCTCGTTCGATGGACCAAGCTTGAGGAAAGTGACTAATGCGCATTGTCGCAGAAGCAACTTCGTCCTTGAATGTCTCTCCTAATCCTGGAACTTCCATTTCATAATAGGCAATCGCGTCAATCAACTCTGCTCTCGCCAATTCAGTAAACAAAATTTTCATTTTTTTGTGTTCCCAAATATTTCTTCCATGGCAATGCCTTTCAATCCTCCAGATCGATAAGCATTTAATCTCTTTTCGGCTTCAATCGCCCAAATTTCATCAATGTCCTTGTCTGGCTCGTCCAAGCTTTTTAGCAACCCCTCAATGATTGCGAATCTTTCTTGGGGCCTTAGACGCAAGGCTTCTTTTAATAATTCTTTGCTACTCATAATTTTCTCCTGATGATTGTGAATTCCTGTCGGGTAGCCAGGACTTGTTGCCAAGTCCCAGATCTCTCAGATCCTCGCATGCACCTTTCCAAGCACGAGGCTCAAGCAAATTCCACCCGGATGACAGCACTGATCACTTAGCCTGACGACATATGAGAACGTTTTTCTCTGTCCTCTCGCTTTCATCATCTTGGTGTATGAGCGACAAGAGAGAGTCACACTGCCATTTCAGGCATCACACTGCCTTTTATCATCGGTCAGGGTAACCCCATTGTCGGCAAATTGCAACCGATAAGTTTACCTACGAGGTCATCCTCTCCTATCCTACCAGAGGGATAACTAGGCCATGATTTCCATGTCAAGGCATGAAAACGGAACGGAAACGCTCGAAAAAAAGGGGGCAAAAAAAAGAAAGGGTTGTGATCAGTACCCTGATCGGCGGCATTTCCGGATTTCTGGGGAGGAAAGTGGACCTGGCCATGCAGTGCTTTGTCGATGCCTGGATGGCCTTTCCGGGGCTGCTGCTCTTGTTAACCATCATGTCCATCGTGGGACAGGGTCTCCTCCAGATCATCGTCGTCCTGGGGGTCGCCGGCGGCATCGGCGGTTCCCGAATCATGCGAGGCGTGGTGATCGGCATCAAAGAGAATGATTATTTTCTGGCCGCCCGGGCCGTGGGCACCTCGACAAGCCAAATCCTGATCCGCCATGTCCTGCCGAATATCATGGCCCCGATCATCATCGTCTTCTCGATCAACATCGGGAGGGTGATTATGGCTGAGCTTCCTGGGATTCGGTCTGCCCGTCGAGTTTCCCAGCTGGGGCGGGATGCTCAAGATTTAAGGGTAGATCTAAATTGATTTACTGTCACCTCTCGCATAATGGCTCATCCTCCAATAAAGGGATGTGAAACTAATTTGATTTAAAAGTACGGTAATATCGTACAATAAGTAGAATTAGTTTTCAACGATAAAATGTTTTAGAAAATATATGTGAGAGAAAACTTTTTGGAGTCCAACGTGAAAATTCAGTATTTGAGTGGGGCAGAAGGAGGTACGACTAGCGCCCCCGAAATACACTGGACTGATTTGTTATGCCTTTGATCGATCTTTTGCAATTTCATAGACTCTTTCTCTTTCACGTTTTCCAATTACAATCACCATCACGACTAATTCATCATCAATAACCTCGTACACCAACCGATAACCACTTGTACGGAGCTTGATTTTATAGTGATTCGCAAAACTTGAAAGCTTACTAGCTGGTATATGTGGATTCTCTAAACGTTCCGCCAGTTTTTTCTTCAACTGTGATTGAATAGAAGTATCTAATTTCTTCCACTCCTTCAATGCCGTCGGCAAAAACTTTAATTTATAACTCATCTAGTGAAACCTCGATAGCTTTTCCCTTTTCATGTTGGCGTTGTTTCACCAACTCTCCCAATTCGTAATCTTCTAGTTTCTCCAAAAGCGCTTCATATGTCTCTGCTGGGACTAGATAAGCTGTTGGTTTGTTGTGATTTAAAATGGTGATAGGGCTGCCATCGGCTTGCTGAAGTAATGCAGAGGGATTTTTTTTGAGTTCTGAAATACTGGCAGAATATTTTGCAAGAATAAGATCCATAATTCACTCCTTTTAATAAAAATAAGCTCTAAATATAGAACCTATTTTAGGTCATTAATTGTAAAAATGCAAAACTTTGAGGAGAGTCTATTCTTGAGGCAGAACGTCAAGGTCACTTGCGCCCACCCGGTAATGACCATTGGAATAGAGATGAACTGACAATCTGTCACAAACCTTCGTGAAAAGCGCAGGGGTGGGCGTCAAGTGAACCGCCTGGTTGGCACTTTTTTCTTGAATTATCGCATGTGTGCTCGTCATGAGAAACCGAGGAAAGACCGTTTATTCATCCGGATCAATTCCTGCTTTTTTCAAGTTTTCCATGAGCCGCTCTTTCTCAGCTCTCTCCTTTTCTTCTCTCCTCAGAGTCTCTTCCTTCTCTCTCACCGCCTCTTCCTCTCTCCGCAAGGCTTCTTCCAAAAACTTTTGTCTTGTTTTCTCCTCACGCAAAGCATTCTGACGGGCTTGGTATAAGTGATAGTTGGCTTCTTTTTCTGAAAATCGCTCTAAGACTGCCATCGCTTGTCTCATGTTAGGGGTGTTGATGATTTCGGGTAATTCCTCCCAATGCTCAGCTTCTTTAAAAAAATATAACCATTGATCTTCTGTGTTCAAGGTCTCGGAATACCGCCATTTGTCCAATTCCAATATATGAATTGAGCAATGGTCCGATAATCGTTTTTGGTTCTCTCGATCCACCAGTTGGAAGTGATGATGAAAGGCCGGACTATCAGGAATCAGATTTTCAGTCAACATCCAAATGGAGATAACCGGACTTAATTCTGAGAATGGCTCCCCACTTTGTAACTGGGACTGATAGATATCACTCCACGTGTAGAGCATCCTCTCCGGCAGATAAGAAAAAACCGCCAATTGAATTTCGATCTGATAGGTCGTCCCTTTTTCATCTCTGGCTTTCACATCGACAATCGTCAACTTGTCCGAATAAAACTCGCGATCATTGTAGGGGTTGAGGATTTCAACATCCGAAATGGGAAACTGTGGTGACAGGACACTGTTTAGGAAATCAAGCAGTAAGTTCTTCCTAAATTGAGCGATTCTAAAAAAGGATCAGATTTTCAAGATGATTTTTTTACCTGAGAAAGGCAATCATTCTGAAATCAGATTTTGATCATCAAATCCATGGATGTTTGAGTGAGAATGAGCATCAATATGCTGTTTTCAGATGTGGAAAGTCTTCATTTCTCATGTTTTGGACGCACTTATCCCCTTAAACTTTAATGTTTTTGTTTTTTAATTGAAGCGAAACCCGTTGATCAGATTGGCGCCATCTCCTCTGGCTAAGGCCAACTGGGGCAGCAATCGAGGGATTCTCAAGTATTTGACTCGGGCTCCCTGCAAACAGGCTTGATGTCCCAGGGCACAGGCAATAAAACTTTTCCCGATCCCAGTCGGTCCGCAGATGAGGATATTGAGATGTTCTTTAATCCACAGGCCGCTGTAGAGGGATTGCATCAGTGCGGGATCTAATCCTCCGGGCAGCGTATGGTCAATGTCCCGGATACAGGCTTGTTGTCGTAAAGCAGCTTGTTTCAATCCGGATTGCATACGACGGTTTTCTCTTTCACTGGCTTCCCGGTCCACCAGCAAGCCCAAGCGTTCTTCAAAACTCAAACGATCATACTGACTGGAGGACATTTGTTCTTGAAAAGCTTGGCCATTCCCCAAAACTTCATGGATTTCAATTTTTCAAAAGTAGAGACAGTAATCATAAACTCCTTTCTGAGGGGCCAATTCGTGGTAAGTGGGATTGATATCCGGTTCATAGAAGCAGGCTTTTTTCACCCCTGAGAGAACGGGTTGATCAGCCGGGCCAGGAGGCCTCGTTTACGTTTCACCATCGCGGTGCCGTAACGGCCCTCGCAGCCTCGGGTCGAGCAGGTCCCGCATGGCATCACCGAACATGTTCAGAGAGTAGACGACAATCGTCAGGAAAAGCCCCGGCCAGAAGGCCAGCCAGGGGGCTTGTTCCATGAACCGACGCCCTTCCCGGCTGAGCATCCCTCCCCAACTGGGCACCTTGATGGGCAGCCCGAATCCCAGGAAGCTCAGCGACGCTTCGGCAATAATGACCCCGCCAATGTTAATCGAGAAGATGATGATGATCGGTGCCATAATATTGGGCAGGAAATGGCGGGTCAGGATGTGGCCCGTGGGAGCGCCCACGGCCCGGGATGCCAGAAAATAGTCATTCTCTTTGATGCCGATCACCGCGCCGCGGACGACTCGGGAGCCTCCGATGCCTCCGGCGATCCCCAGGACCACGATGATCTGGATCAACCCCTGCCCCACGACTGACATGATGGTTAACAAGAGCAGCAGTCCCGGGAAGGCCATCCAGGCATCGACAAAGCGCTGCGCCGCCAGGTCTACTTTCCCTCCAAGGAATCCGGACGTGCCGCCGACCAGGAGCGCGACCAACACATTGAGGGTGGTTGCGGCCAGACCGACCACTAAGGAAATACGAGCCCCAAAGATCAAGCGGCTCAAGAGATCTCGCCCCAACTGGTCGGTCCCCAAGAGATGCCGGGCAGAGGCGCCCTGCAGCCGATCTACCAGGTTTAGTTTATCATAGGGATAAGGGCTCAACGCATCGGCAAAGATTGCCACCAAAATCAAGATCAAGATAATTATCCCGCTGCTTGAAAATACTGTGCAATCCTGCCCTTATCGTCCCGAAGGGCATGGGATTCAGAGCGTATCATTTCAAGGACTGATGAGCACTCGGCACGCGTGGGATCTTCACAAAAAAATTGGTAACTATTCAGGTTTCTTTAGAGACCTCTTCGATCGCTTCCGGCAACGTTACCACGACATCAGTCAAAAAGCACTCGAGCACTATCCTGCAAGTCTTCAAAAAAAAGAAACGAGGACGCCCCAAACAGACGAAAGCTCAAAATTTACTCGATCGTTTGATCTTCTATGAAAATGAAAGCTTGTTGTTCATGCATGACTTTCAAGTTCTTTTTGACAACAACCAAGCCGAGAGAGATATCCGCATGGTCAAATTGAAACAGAAAATCTCAGGCGGCTTGCGAACTGCTGAAGGAACGCAGGCTTTTTGTACCCGAGCCCATTTTCACTAGCAGAAAACAGGGGAAATCCATGCTCGAGTTGCTCACTCGGGCTTTGCATCCCCCGGATCAAGTCCGTGACAGGCTTCACATGCTCCTCTTTGTTGAGGGTTCCCGATCGATCGATTCAAAATAGGTGCGGGAGGAAGTGAAGTGATGGATCCTTGCCGGGAATCTTTGTTATTGAACTGAACGGTTTCTGACTGTCCCCGGATTTGAGCAGATTTATTGATTTTTTTTTTGCGAATCCCGCATTTATTTTGTATCAGGGGCTTGACATTGCGTTTTTGTTTGCTACAATCATGCCTTCACTGAGTTGTTTTAGTGAAGGAGAGGGTTCCCGATCGATGGAACAATATCGTGGGAGGACGTAAAACGATTGATCTTCCCCGGGAATCTTTTTAAACGATATTGTAACTAAACGGGTTTTTCAGAGACCTGAATAGTTACGTAAAATTTAAGTAAAAAAGGAGAAATCATGCAAAAAAGTAAAAGAGGAAAAATGCAACCATTGTTGTTAACCCTCATCCTGATGGTGACAGCTTTTTGGGTCAGCCCGGCTGCCGCCCAGAAGTATGTGACCGATCCCACAACTGGTGAGGTCGTGACTGCACCGGAATACGGAGGGACATTGACCTATGTCCATGCAGCAAACGTGACCCAGATTGACACCTACTACTGCTGCGGGGGGCCGTGGGTCATCGCCGGCGTCGTCGAGACGCTAGGCATGGCGGACTGGGGAATAGATAGGAATGAATGGACCTTTCCCCCATCGTACCTGGATTCTAAAGTGATAAAAGGGCTGCTGGCGGAAAGCTGGGAAATTTCCCCGGACGGCCTCACCTGGACCTTCCATATCCGTAAGGGCGTTCGCTGGCATAATAAGCCACCGATGAACGGGAGAGAGTTTACTGCTGCTGATGTCGAATACAACTTTCACCGTATAATGGGAAACGAGTTAACAGGGACCGAGTTCAGTGAAGCCGAACCCGGGGTGTGGATGATGGCTTATGGGACGCTGCGAATGGAATCGATAACAGCGACCGACAAATGGACGGTTGTTTTTAAGCTGAGCCAGTTTGACCTCAATGCGCTTGTGAATATCGCCACCACGTACAGTGGTTATATGTTTCCCCCTGAGGTAATCGAGGAATCAAGGACTGCTGAAGTGCCACAGGGCATTATTAAGAGAGCGGATTGGAAGAATCTGGTCGGCACCGGGCCCTATGAGATCACGGACTGGGTCGAAGGCAGCTCTATAACCTATACCAAGAATCCTGACTACTGGGGCTACGACGAAAAATACCCGGAGAACCGCTTGCCCTATACTGACCAGGTAAGGAACCTGCTTATTCAGGAACCCGCAACAGTCGCGGCGGCACTGCGCACGGCTAAGATTGATATCATTAAGCACGATGGGGCCTATATGAATGTCGAATTTGCAGAGAGCATCAGGCGGACCAACCCCGAAATCAAGTTGTACAAGTGGGATTTTCGGTCGAACTACAGTTTGTCGGCTTATAATCCTTTCGTGCCGTCGCCACTTGACGACATTATGGTGCGCCACGCAATACAGATGGCACTGGACCTCGAGACCATTGTAAATACCTACTTTAAGGGTCAGGGCAAGTGGATACCTCAGGGGAAAGTAGGGGACAATATCATCGGCGGGTATAGAAACCCATTTGAAGAGTGGCCCGAGGAGGTCAAGCAATACTGGATCTATGACCCGGAAGGTGCCGAGAAGCTCCTTGATGAGGCCGGGTTTCCGCGCGGCGCCGACGGCGTTAGATTCTCGCTCCCCCTGGTACTCCGCTCTAACACTGATTTGGGCTATCTTGAAATAGTTAAAGCCTACCTTGCTGAGATTGGCATTGCTGGAGAGATTGAGACAATAGAGCGACCTGTTTGGATGGCTATGGCCGAGGAAGGTACTTGGGGCGGGGGCGGGTTAGCGTTGCAGGGGTGGCATCTGGGCCTCGACTATCCCCCTACCAGCACGTGCTATGCGCCCTCGAAATTTTACATGAAGCTTCCGGATGATCCGGTCCAAGAGGCAATGCATGAAGGGGTCAAGGCCGCTACCACCCTTGAGGAGCAGGCGAGGCTGGTTAAAGCGTGCGATTGGCACCAGATATTGAAGCACGAGCATATATGGGGTCCTAAAATTCCGCAGTTTTACGCGAGCCAGCCGTGGGTCATAGGTTTCAACGCTGAAGGCGGTCTGTCCGTCCAGAGCAATAATGTTGCCATCTTCGCCCGGCTCTGGATTGACCAGGAATTGAAGGACAAGAGCCAGTGGTAGGCCGACTGGAAGTACTGATGGACCGGGCAGGACTGCCCGGTCCACTCTAGGATACCCCGCGTTTCCCTGCCAATTTCAAAAATGATGAGGTGTGCGAGATGAGAGCCTATATCATCAGGCGGATATTACTGATCATCCCCACCCTGTTTATCCTGAGCATCATCGTCTTTCTCTCGGTGCGCTTCATCCCGGGCGATGCAATAGACGTAATGGTGGGAATGCTGGTGTCAGAGGAGTACCTGGGGGGGGCATGGGAGATTGACCGTGAAGCTCTTGAGCGTATGCTGGGACTGGACGTGCCTGTCTACGTGCAGTATGGACGCTGGATAGGAGTGTTGCCGACCCCTGACTGGCTTACCGGTGAGTCCCACTTTAAAGGTCTCCTCCAGGGCAGCCTTGGCACGTCACTGTTTGGCCAGTGGGCGGTAGAGGAGAAGCTAATAGGTAGATTACCGGTCAGCATGGGGCTTGGTGTCCTGTCCATCGTCATCGGGTTGGTGATCGCGCTGCCCGTCGGCATCTACTCGGCGATTCGCCAGGATACGGCCGCCGACTACGTGGGGCGCACCGCCGCCATCATCGGCATGGCAACTCCCAACTTCTGGCTGGCCCTGATGGTGATGATCTTCCCAGCGATCTGGTGGGGTTGGTCGCCCCCGATGGAGTGGGTTCCTTTCACCGAAGACCCGCTGGGGAATCTCGGGATTCTCATCATTCCCAGCCTAATTCTGGGGACGGCCATGTCGGCCAGCACCATGCGGATGACGCGCACCATGATGCTGGAGGTGCTCCGGCAGGATTATATCCGCACCGCCTGGTCCAAGGGGCTCCGGGAGCGTATCGTGGTGATAAGACACGCCATTAAAAATTCCCTCATCCCGGTCGTGACTCTGATCGGCATGCAGTTGCCACTCCTGATCGGTGGCTCGGTGATCATGGAGAACATCTTCAACCTGCCCGGACTAGGTGATCTCTTGCTGAATGCCCTCAAACTGCGAGACTACCCGGTGGTCTCCGGAGTCAACATGTTTTACGCCTCCCTCGTGATGGTGATCATTCTCCTGACCGACCTGATTTATCCCTATTTGGACCCCAGGGTCCGCTACAGCTAAAGGGGGAATATGAGTGACGCCACAGGGATACCATTACCAGTAATCGAGCCAAAGAGACGTAGCAGGCTGGCGGAATTCTTGATCAGGCTGGTCAAGGAGAAGCCGCTGGGTACTGTCTGCGGGATGATCATCTTGATCTGGATTCTGGTGGCGATCTTTGCCGATGCGCTGACCCCTTATCCCCCTGATGAAATCCACTTGAGAGACCGGCTGACAAGCTCCTCCACCCAGTATCTCCTGGGGACCGACCATTTGGGGCGAGACCTCCTGAGCCGCCTGATCCTGGGGGGTCGTCTTTCCATCCTGATCGGTCTGTCCATCACCGCGCTCAGTACGGTGATCAGTACCCTGATCGGCGGCACTTCCGGATTCATTGGGGGTAAGTTTGACATTATAGTGCAGAGGGTTGTCGATGCCTGGATAGTTTTCCCGGGACTGATCCTGTTGCTAACGATCATGTCCATCGTGGGGCCGGGGATCCCCCAGATCATCCTGGTCCTGGGGATATCCGGAGGCATCGGCGGATCCAGAGTCATCAGAGGCGCCGTGATAGCCATTAAGGAGAATGATTACTTTCTGGCGGCAGAGGCGACAGGCAACCGAAGAGTGAGAACCCTGATCCGTCATGTCGTGCCCAATATTATGCCGGTCATCATCATCGTTTTCAGCATCAGCCTCGGAGGCCACATCCTCAGCCTGGCTTCGCTGAGCTTCCTCGGATTCGGTCTGCCCCCCGGCAGTCCTGACTGGGGAAGTTTGCTCAGCATAGAAGGGCGTCAGTACATGGAGCAGGCGCCCTGGCTGGCGCTCTGGCCAGGGTTTTGCCTGACGCTTGTCGTCTACTCCCTCAACATGTTCGGCGACGCCCTCAGGGACCTGCTCGATCCCAGACTGCGGGGCGGTGAGGGCAGCTACGGCACCGCGATGGTGAAACGTAAACGAGGATTCTTCGCCAGACTGATCAACCCGTTCTCTTAGCAGCAGCCCTCTCCTGAGGATCTATGCGCAACTCCCAATCCACTAGAGGATTCTGTCGAAGTAATTTCCTGTTCCTCGTTTCTTCCGATGGCGTATGAATCAACTGCTACTTGATGCCATTCCGGAATTCGGTTTCGGTCGGATCGTTTGATCCTCTATGAAAAGAAAAGCTTGTTATTCATGCATGACTTTCAAGTTCCTTTTGACAACAACCAAGCCGAGCGAGATGTGCGCATGGTTAAACTGAAACAAAAAATCTCAGGCGGCTTCCGAACTGCTGAAGGAACGCAGGCTTTTTGTATCCGAACCCATTTCCACTACCGGAAAACAAGGGAAATCCATCCTCGAGTTGCTCACTCGGGCTTTGCATCCCCCGGATCAAGTCCGGGACAGGCTTCACATGCCCCTCTTTGTTGAGGGTTCCCGCTCGATCGATTGAACAAAATCTTGGGAGGGTTCCCGCTCGATCGATTGAACAGTACCCTGGGAGGATGTGAAAAAGATGGATCCTTGCCGGGAATCTTTGTTATTGAACTGAACGGCTTCTGACTGTCCCCGGATTTGAGCAGATTTATTGATTTTTTTTTTGCGAATCCCGCATTTATTTTGTATCAGGGGCTTGACATTGCGTTTTTGTTTGCTACAATCATGCCTTCACTGAGTTGTTTTAGTGAAGGAGAGGGTTCCCGATCGATGGAACAATATCGTGGGAGGACGTAAAACGATTGATCTTCCCCGGGAATCTTTTTAAACGATATTGTAACTAAACGGGTTTTTCAGAGACCTGAATAGTTACGTAAAATTTAAGTAAAAAAGGAGAAATCATGCAAAAAAGTAAAAGAGGAAAAATGCAACCATTGTTGTTAACCCTCATCCTGATGGTGACAGCTTTTTGGGTCAGCCCGGCTGCCGCCCAGAAGTATGTGACCGATCCCACAACTGGTGAGGTCGTGACTGCACCGGAATACGGAGGGACATTGACCTATGTCCATGCAGCAAACGTGACCCAGATTGACACCTACTACTGCTGCGGGGGGCCGTGGGTCATCGCCGGCGTCGTCGAGACGCTAGGCATGGCGGACTGGGGAATAGATAGGAATGAATGGACCTTTCCCCCATCGTACCTGGATTCTAAAGTGATAAAAGGGCTGCTGGCGGAAAGCTGGGAAATTTCCCCGGACGGCCTCACCTGGACCTTCCATATCCGTAAGGGCGTTCGCTGGCATAATAAGCCACCGATGAACGGGAGAGAGTTTACTGCTGCTGATGTCGAATACAACTTTCACCGTATAATGGGAAACGAGTTAACAGGGACCGAGTTCAGTGAAGCCGAACCCGGGGTGTGGATGATGGCTTATGGGACGCTGCGAATGGAATCGATAACAGCGACCGACAAATGGACGGTTGTTTTTAAGCTGAGCCAGTTTGACCTCAATGCGCTTGTGAATATCGCCACCACGTACAGTGGTTATATGTTTCCCCCTGAGGTAATCGAGGAATCAAGGACTGCTGAAGTGCCACAGGGCATTATTAAGAGAGCGGATTGGAAGAATCTGGTCGGCACCGGGCCCTATGAGATCACGGACTGGGTCGAAGGCAGCTCTATAACCTATACCAAGAATCCTGACTACTGGGGCTACGACGAAAAATACCCGGAGAACCGCTTGCCCTATACTGACCAGGTAAGGAACCTGCTTATTCAGGAACCCGCAACAGTCGCGGCGGCACTGCGCACGGCTAAGATTGATATCATTAAGCACGATGGGGCCTATATGAATGTCGAATTTGCAGAGAGCATCAGGCGGACCAACCCCGAAATCAAGTTGTACAAGTGGGATTTTCGGTCGAACTACAGTTTGTCGGCTTATAATCCTTTCGTGCCGTCGCCACTTGACGACATTATGGTGCGCCACGCAATACAGATGGCACTGGACCTCGAGACCATTGTAAATACCTACTTTAAGGGTCAGGGCAAGTGGATACCTCAGGGGAAAGTAGGGGACAATATCATCGGCGGGTATAGAAACCCATTTGAAGAGTGGCCCGAGGAGGTCAAGCAATACTGGATCTATGACCCGGAAGGTGCCGAGAAGCTCCTTGATGAGGCCGGGTTTCCGCGCGGCGCCGACGGCGTTAGATTCTCGCTCCCCCTGGTACTCCGCTCTAACACTGATTTGGGCTATCTTGAAATAGTTAAAGCCTACCTTGCTGAGATTGGCATTGCTGGAGAGATTGAGACAATAGAGCGACCTGTTTGGATGGCTATGGCCGAGGAAGGTACTTGGGGCGGGGGCGGGTTAGCGTTGCAGGGGTGGCATCTGGGCCTCGACTATCCCCCTACCAGCACGTGCTATGCGCCCTCGAAATTTTACATGAAGCTTCCGGATGATCCGGTCCAAGAGGCAATGCATGAAGGGGTCAAGGCCGCTACCACCCTTGAGGAGCAGGCGAGGCTGGTTAAAGCGTGCGATTGGCACCAGATATTGAAGCACGAGCATATATGGGGTCCTAAAATTCCGCAGTTTTACGCGAGCCAGCCGTGGGTCATAGGTTTCAACGCTGAAGGCGGTCTGTCCGTCCAGAGCAATAATGTTGCCATCTTCGCCCGGCTCTGGATTGACCAGGAATTGAAGGACAAGAGCCAGTGGTAGGCCGACTGGAAGTACTGATGGACCGGGCAGGACTGCCCGGTCCACTCTAGGATACCCCGCGTTTCCCTGCCAATTTCAAAAATGATGAGGTGTGCGAGATGAGAGCCTATATCATCAGGCGGATATTACTGATCATCCCCACCCTGTTTATCCTGAGCATCATCGTCTTTCTCTCGGTGCGCTTCATCCCGGGCGATGCAATAGACGTAATGGTGGGAATGCTGGTGTCAGAGGAGTACCTGGGGGGGGCATGGGAGATTGACCGTGAAGCTCTTGAGCGTATGCTGGGACTGGACGTGCCTGTCTACGTGCAGTATGGACGCTGGATAGGAGTGTTGCCGACCCCTGACTGGCTTACCGGTGAGTCCCACTTTAAAGGTCTCCTCCAGGGCAGCCTTGGCACGTCACTGTTTGGCCAGTGGGCGGTAGAGGAGAAGCTAATAGGTAGATTACCGGTCAGCATGGGGCTTGGTGTCCTGTCCATCGTCATCGGGTTGGTGATCGCGCTGCCCGTCGGCATCTACTCGGCGATTCGCCAGGATACGGCCGCCGACTACGTGGGGCGCACCGCCGCCATCATCGGCATGGCAACTCCCAACTTCTGGCTGGCCCTGATGGTGATGATCTTCCCAGCGATCTGGTGGGGTTGGTCGCCCCCGATGGAGTGGGTTCCTTTCACCGAAGACCCGCTGGGGAATCTCGGGATTCTCATCATTCCCAGCCTAATTCTGGGGACGGCCATGTCGGCCAGCACCATGCGGATGACGCGCACCATGATGCTGGAGGTGCTCCGGCAGGATTATATCCGCACCGCCTGGTCCAAGGGGCTCCGGGAGCGTATCGTGGTGATAAGACACGCCATTAAAAATTCCCTCATCCCGGTCGTGACTCTGATCGGCATGCAGTTGCCACTCCTGATCGGTGGCTCGGTGATCATGGAGAACATCTTCAACCTGCCCGGACTAGGTGATCTCTTGCTGAATGCACTCAAACTGCGAGACTACCCGGTGGTCTCCGGAGTCAACATGTTTTACGCCTCCCTCGTGATGGTGATCATTCTCCTGACCGACCTGATTTATCCCTATTTGGACCCCAGGGTCCGCTACAGCTAAAGGGGGAATATGAGTGACGCCACAGGGATACCATTACCAGTAATCGAGCCAAAGAGACGTAGCAGGCTGGCGGAATTCTTGATCAGGCTGGTCAGGGAGAAGCCGCTGGGTACTGTCTGCGGGATGATCATCTTGATCTGGATTCTGGTGGCGATCTTTGCCGATGCGCTGACCCCTTATCCCCCTGATAAAATACACTTGAGAGACCGGTTTCAGGGCTCATCCGCCCAGTATCTCCTGGGGACCGACCACATCGGGCGGGACCTCCTGAGCCGCCTGATCCTGGGGGGTCGTCTTTCCATCCTGATCGGTCTGTCCATCACCGCGCTCAGTACGGTGATCAGTACCCTGATCGGCGGCACTTCCGGATTCATTGGGGGTAAGTTTGACATTATAGTGCAGAGGGTTGTCGATGCCTGGATAGTTTTCCCGGGACTGATCCTGTTGCTAACGATCATGTCCATCGTGGGGCCGGGGATCCCCCAGATCATCCTGGTCCTGGGGATATCCGGAGGCATCGGCGGATCCAGAGTCATCAGAGGCGCCGTGATAGCCATTAAGGAGAATGATTACTTTCTGGCGGCAGAGGCGACTGGCAACCGAAGAGTGAGAACCCTGATCCGTCATGTCGTACCCAATATTATGCCGGTCATCATCATCGTTTTCAGCATCAGCATCGGAGGCCACATCCTCAGCCTGGCTTCGCTGAGCTTCCTCGGATTCGGGCTGCCCCCCGGCAGTCCTGACTGGGGAAGTTTGCTCAGCATTGAAGGGCGTCAGTACATGGAGCAGGCGCCCTGGTTGGCGCTCTGGCCGGGGCTCTGCCTGACGATTATCGTCTACTCCCTCAACATGTTCGGAGATGCCCTCAGGGACCTGCTCGACCCCCGACTTCGTGGTGGTGAGGGCAGTTACGGCACCGCGGTGGTGAAACGCAAAAGAAGCCTCCTGGCCCGTCTGATCAACCCTTTCAACGGGTAAGCGCACCAAAGGAGCCCTTCCCTCGAAAAGGATACTGGCAAGATCGACATCCTGGTCCGAAGGTTCGTCGATGCCGCCATGAGTTTCCCGTGGCTGGTCATTGTGCCGGGTCTCATAGCCGTTATCGGGCCGGGCCTTCTCCAGGTAATCATCGTGCTTGGTCTGATCAATGGTATCCGTAACTCGAGAATCGTCAGAAGCGCCGTCATTGGATTGAAGGAGAGCCAATATATAGCTGCCGCACAGGCTATTGGCCGTAGTAATGTGAGGATCCTTTTCCTGCATGTCTTTCCCAACATCACCACTCCCATAATCGTCATATTTTCCGCAGCCCTCGGCTATATGATCATAGCTGAGACGACGATGAGCTTCCTCGGCTATGGTGTCCCGCCACCCGCTCCCAGCTGGGGTGGGATGCTCAGTATTGGCGGTCGGCGTTACATGTTGCTGGCGCCGTGGATGTCTATCTGGCCGGGTGTCGTCCTGAGCATCGTTGTATTCGGGATAAACGTTTTCGGTGATGCTTTGAGAGACCTGCTCGACCCGAGATTGAGGGGTGGCGTCGGCCGAATGAGGGTCCATCGCACGAAGTCGGTTGAGAAAGCCATCAACAAACTCAAGGCCAGGGCTCACAAGTAATGCATAGTGAAACGAATCCTTGGGCGAGCCCTTGGGATTGCGGTGAAAGCTGCTGAAACTGGTTAACAACATGCCTGAGAAAGGAGGTGAAAATGACACGCAAAACAGCCTACGACTAAAGTGAGGCGAGCCCATGGGTCTCGATTTCGTTGAGCCTTTGTTTCAGGCGCTTTGAGAGCAGGAGAGATTCGGGCAATACTTTCGAAACAATAGCTTACCAATACCTCGAGACAATAGTTCTAACAGTTTTTGCATGAGATAAGAAAAGATTGGACAAGAGCACACCGGGTTGAGAGAATTTTGTTTCCATACGAAATTTTCATTTCAACCCAGGAGTACTCTATGAGCATAGTTGATCGAATTCTATCGCAAATGTCCAACGTTTCGAGACCTCAGAAGAAATTTTTGATGATCCTTTTTTCAACGATCATCGTTTTGAGAGGCAGAATGAACTTGCGCAACCTCAGTCGTTACAGTGATTTGAGCGAAATGACCTGCTTACGCTATTTTCGCAAGTCCTTCGATTTTGCTGAGTTTAACCATCGTCTCATCGAAGAAACCATTCCCTCCCCTCACCAGAAGATCGCCGCCATTGATTGTTCTTTTATCTCCAAAAGTGGCAAGAAGAGCTATGGCATCGATTCTTTCTGGAGCGGAGCAGCGGGTCATAGTAAAAAAGGTCAGGAAATCTCCTTACTTTCCATATCCTCTGCCATGAAAACACTCATGCTTCCGATGTCCGAGCCGACCCAAGCACCTAGCCGGGAGATTTCTGAAAACATGAAGCTATCAGGCCAATTAGCTCTCACAATTTCGTATGCCTGCTTACGAAGATCTGTACCAAGTACCGTTAATTTGCCTTCGACAAGCGTTTCCCAAATTGGCTTTTTGCCAGGATAGGGTTCTCCTCGCCAATAACGCGGTATCCACGCATCCGAAGGGAGAACTTTATTGGAGCCAGCGTAGGTAATCCAGTTGGAATCCAACCGATCTCTTCCTTTAGCCTCGAGAAGATTGACCTCAGCCAGGTTCTCTATCTTAAAGTGGCCTCCCCAATGATGAGCAACGTCGGTTGCAACCTCGCTGTCCGGGAAACAAAATATCCCGTTTAACCGTGATACTCTCTCAGGGAATTGTTGAACTCGAACCTCCTCGAGCGCCATCTCTCGTCTTACGTCTTATGTGCGGTGAGTTGCGAAGCAAATCGGCATGCTACCATGAAACAAAACGTCCGTTGCCGTATTGTATTTTCTGGGGAGTGGGATTCGAACCCACTGATCTGAAGTGTCAGTCCAGTTCCGTAACCTTTTGCTTATCCTATCTCTTACATTATTTAAAGATACGGAGAGCAAGGGAATCGAACCCTATAACTCTGCAGTATCATCTGATTTTCAATCAGTAGCAACAACCATGTTGCGATGCTCTTCGTTTTTTGGTTCGACCTTTCATCTTTTCAGTAGAAAGGCCGAACTGATTATCTTCTTTTCTTCCACATTGAGATATCCTTTGTTTGAGGTTGAAGTTAAATATAATTTTTCGTGAATAAGGAATAACGCTAGCTTTCCTTATTCACGTTCTCATTTTCATCCTCACATTCTACCAGTGCATATTTTTTAAGTTTGATATCTTTATTGTCTGAGATGAGTTTAAAATTTTTATTTCGAGAGGTGGACATGTTAACTGCTCGGTTTCCAGTATTCTCATCCTTCCATTTTCCAATTCCTTTTTGAACTAATTCTTGTCTAATTTCTTCAATTGTAGCTGGTCCTCCATGTTCCTTTAAATATGAATGGATCCCAGAAGGTACTGGCCTTTTCTTTTTGATATTTGTAATTTTGTCCTTTTTGACTTCAATATCTATAATTTCTTCTTCAATAAAAATTATTTTATATTTCTCAAGAAGATCCATATATTTCTCAAAGAGAATCTTATGAGCTTCAATATCGTCTTCATAAAATTTTACCAGATTTTTTAGATTCTTGTTTTCTTTGATGATTTGATCAGTGTTCATGCTCCCTCCATCGTGAATTTAAATTAATTACATTAAATGAGCAGTATAGCCCATAATTCGATTCTGTCAACATTTATTTTGATGTGCTTGTATTTGTACAGTCCGGTAACTTAATAGATACTGAATATTAGCAAATCCTATTATCAGAATCAATCTTTTTGCTCTATTTGCGTTTAGTATTTGTCACTCCAAAGCACAATGGAGATAGGTCACCGCTGCGATTGAATTTCCCTGTTTTTCAAGGCATCGCCTCCATCCCAAGTAATTCGGGAAGTATTTTGTTGCAACCCCATTGAATCGGCGCATCCAGCCTTTTAAACGGCTGTCATATGCGTTGACATTTTGAATGTGATAGACCTTGTCAATGACCCTGCTTTCGTTGGAGGCGATCAGCCGGACATGCGCGATGTTCTCAGTGTCCACGAATGCCTGATAAAATTTGTTCCCGTCCGTGCAAAGGACCGCATCCTGTGCCAAGACAGGCTTGAGCACTTTGGTGATCGAGACTTCGCTGAGGTCTTTCAGCACTTCGTCCGTCATCTCTCCGTGGCGGTCCCTTGCGATCAGAACCGGGATTTGCTCCGCCGACAACCCCCGCTTCGTGGCCTTGCCGCCCCTATTGCGAGCTGTGCGCCCCAGGTTCCGCGAACCTTTGAACGACTCCAGGAAGAAGGTCTCGTCGGTCTCGACTATCCCCTTGAGGCTGCTGTCCTTCTTGTCCCTCAAGCCATGCAGGAAACGGTGACGCCACCGGAAACTGGTGCTGTTGTCGATCCCGCATTTTCTGGCCACCTTGCGGACACTCAGGCCGTTAACCATCGCCTTGGAATACTCCAACCACTTCTCCTTTTTCCGCAGGCGCGCGGGGGTCCCCGTGGCTGCGTTGAAGGTCTTCAGGCAGCTTTTACAACGGTAGCGTTGCATCCCGTGTGATATTCCCCACCTTTGAAATTGATTATGCTTGCAATGAGGGCAGTGCCCGCCCCCGCTGATGCGCTTCTCAAGTGTCTCTGCGACTGCCTCTCCTTCATCCTTGACTCGCAAAACATCGGACAGCTTCCTTTTTTGTGCCGGACTCAACTCCTTATTTTATATTCGGGGGAGTTATAAGCACGCTTCGATAGGTTGCCCAGGCAACATATGGACGGTTGATGTCAAGGAAAATGTAACCGTCGGTCGTTAACTCTTGTTGACCCAAACTGTTTGCATTCCCTGAAGCCGGTCGGAGCCTCCCGCTTCGACAATCACGTGACCGAAAATTTGATTTGATGTGCTTTAAAAATTATATTGGAAATTCTGGAATCCCGCAAAGCATAAGAAGGACAAGGAAAGGTTTTCTCATCGACTTTATTTAAGCAACAATGCCTATGCTTGTCATCATGGATATTTTTCTTCGGCTTCAGCCAGAAATACAATAGCTGATGCCGTCATGTGCAACATGTACGCAACAAGGTGATTTGGCACGGATACCGGAGTTGTACCTTGACCGTGCCCACTCAACTTGTTGCGACCGGTAGGTACACTACTCTCCAAAATATTTCTCAAGGATGAATAGTGCGATTGCCAAAACGATGGGATCAAGTCGTTGTCAAAACACACCTCTATTAAGTCTTTTGCTGCTGCTTTTTTAAAATTTTTCCAGCCTCTCTTATCGCAAATTGCCTTTATTATACTCTCGAACGCTTTGAGACACTCATTGAGTGCTTCTTTCGCGTTCCCCTTCCGTTAGTGTTCGTGCGCTTTCAAAAACTCCTGTTGTGCTCCGGCATAGTAACGTTGGTTGAGCAACTCGAGAGCAGGCTTAACAATTTCGGCATGAATCAACTCGGAATCCATGCGAATAATTTGTCCATTCGAAAATTGATAACCAATGCCATGCTCCCTGAACCTGTAATTTAATTCTTCTATTGCGTCATCTGCTTTTTCTGAAGCGTCATGTCGTTTTAGGTATTGCCACTCTCTCGTAGGTCCATCTATTAAACGAAATGACAACTCTACTGCATCAAGAGCCTTTTCGATATCATTCTCTTGGAGGAAGAAATTTACAAACTCTTGACAAGCGTTCTGAGGAGTCATTTTTGTAACTGGTAATTGAAAAACACCATATTCATGCCTTAGGATTTCTACTATTTGTTCGTAAACATAATTTCCATACATAGCTTGTTGTTCATTGCCAAGAGTCTTCAACCAGATTTGTACAATTTTTACTCTAAGAGGATCAGGCAAATCGTCATAAACATAGACGTCAGGGATATCCCCTCGAAGTTTCTTTTGGCGTTTCGAGAATAGGTCAAATACCAGCATGGCAATTTCTTCTAAAATTATGTCCAGCTATCAAGTCCCATCTCCCGCTGCCTGGGATGTGAAATCGAACATTTTGAGGACAACGTCTGCGGGACAGCGGGTGGAGCAGAAGAGGGCAGCGTAGTCCAGACCGCAGGAGTTTGGGAATCCCGGTTACATGAAAAGTTCCCAAGTATGTCGATATTATTATGTACCAGAAAACATCTGAGAAATCTCATATTTGCGAAAGTCGCCACTCTCATGAGAGTAGTCGGCCTGAAAAAACTTGAAGTCAATACGGTTCTCTTCCATGCACTTCCGTTTAATTATTTCAATAATTCTCAACTTATCCTCTTCGGATGTTCTCATTCCAAAAATAATACCTTTCAACGAGTTGAAATCGTAGTTCAGGGCTCGTTGCGTTTTCTCGAGATTTCCGAGTAGACCATCTAAGATCAACCGGTGCTCTTGCTCATAGTTCCAATCTTTGGTTTTAATGCTGATTGAGTCGTAAAAGTCGTCCCAATAGCTTTTCCTCCATGAGTCAATGTCACCATCCTTTCCAATATGGTTGCCACATTCACTGAGATTACCATCTTGATCGCTATACCATAAATTCATCAGCTTGGCTTCTGGCAGCGTACCAATAGACCGAAAGAAGTAAATCTCAGCTGCTTTCTCCACATATTTGACCTCATAGAAAGTCCTCGGGGAACCATCCAATGCCAAGCTGTTTGATTTATCCGATTCTACAGCCTCAAAGATCAAACACACGCCTTTATGGCCACCTCCGTAATGCCCCCATGCGGACGAGTTGTGGTAGTTTCCCATAAAACAAGCAGTGTACCATTGGGGCCAAAGCAGGATCTCGATTCGTTTCACATACATCTCGAGAAAATCGATTAACACCCGTTGCATGTTCTTTTCTAGAACTCCTGGAGCAATTGTACGATTTTTGTTATAAACAAGCCGCATCTCAATTTTTAATTGATACACTAATTGAGAAAATAAAGAGAAAACTTCAATGAGTTCTTTGTCTTAAATCTGTCCCATTGATTCAAAGAAACAAATCTTGTTAAACTGTTTTACGCTGGGTAATTTTCCAAGTGGTGGAAGTTTTAATTCTGTTAATAGACCATGCTTAACAAGTTCTGCTTGGATTTCTAACACAACATCAATATGTATAGGCCAGAGATAAATCAGTAGCTCATTGTGTCTGACTTTGCGCTTCATATTCACTATTTTCTCAATGAGTCTACTTAGTCCGCATTTATTGAAGACCCTATCCCAGATGTTATCAAACTGAATTTTTGCTTGAGGGCTTAGTGGTTCATCCCACCGTCCCCAAATTGGGATGCCGACGACTTTCAAATCGGTAGTGTCCCCAATTACTTGAAAATTAACATATGTCAAAAAAAGGCAGTGAACGTAATGTTTGAAAAGATTGGTCCAGACAATTTTGTCTCCGCTCCACACAATGTCCCGGAAACCTTCCATGGGATCATTGAGTTCCTCAGGACTGGCGAAGTAGATAGTTAGCCTTTCAAGCTCCTGGTATTTATCTCCTAGCAACTGTTCTATACTTCTGAATCTGAAAAATTCTGTCATTTTCACTTCCGATCTATAGGAGTCGGAGCCCTGCTGTTGACAATCCTGTTTTTTCGAGTTTACCACGCGTGTTTTGTCAAGTCGCTCATGGTCTCGTATGACTTAGCAAATTGCCATCCGGTACTTGATGTCGTAGTTGATGATGTAATCCAACTCCTCGTCCGTGAAGCTGTATTGCTGTGTGAACACTCGGTCAATTTCGTCAACGATGGGTTTTAAAGGTTTCTGATCAAACTTGTCGGCGTGACCCGTCCCGTTGTCACATATCGGATCTCCTAGCGCCTTCGTCAGCTAACCTTTTATTTGCCAAAATCGGTTTTTATCGCTTGGGTGTAGTATAGATCAATGTCCTCCAATACGTTGTCGAATCCTATTGCCGATGCAAACAGCGCATCGCTCAGGTCAGTCACATGCCGACATTTCGCCAAGTTATATGTACCGACGCGCAGGCCTGCATTCACCTTGTACTGAATGGAAGCCGACATAGCAGATTCCAAGTCTGGCAAAATAGACAAAAGGCTTTTCTTTGTCGTTTCGGGTAAGCTGGCAAAGTCCACGGGAAAATTAGCGAGGTTCGATCTCGTTACATCAAAATCGTCACCAATCACGAGCCAAAAAACCAACATCAGCTTGCCACTCGCGAGCAGCATCGCAAGCTCACGAGTGTTGGCATCCACAAAGTAAAGATCCGCTACCTTCGAGTGAGGAACTTGTTGCATTCCTTCGTAACAGGGGGGAAGTATACGACAAACGGTAAGCCAATTGTAGGCGGTCTGCTTGAAGTACAGTTTGTGATTTGTCACGCGTTGCAAAGTGAGTTCCAGCGTCTTTCCGCGCTCAAGAGCCGATTCAAAGGCTTGTGCAAGCGGTTGCGTATTCAGTTTGGGTACGCGGTGATCCCATAGTTTAGGCTGAAAACGAACGTACTGGATGTTGTCAAATAGCAGTGCACGCGCTTCCTTGTACCAGCGATGGAGGCGCGTAGAATAGGAGACTCTTGGATCAGCCGATCTGTGCCCGAGATGAACGGTATTACGGACCCGGACGTTAAAACTGAATAGAGCATCGGGGATTCTGCCAAAGGATGAGAACCAATTTTGCTCGTAATGACGAAATAGGAATTTTCGGCAAACATCAAACTGGGAACTGAAGCCGAGGCTCAACGGTACGATCTTTCCGGAACGTCCCTTGTCGCTAAGCAGGTTTGCCGTACGCTCCAGTATCCAAGCATAAACGTCGGGGCAGCCCTCAGTTTCCATATTCCTCACCGAGTAGGATTTGCGAATCTTTCCCGTTGCAACATACGGTGGATTGCCGATAATCACGTCAAAACCACCGCTGCTCATAATTCCATAAAATTCAACGAACCAGTGGAAAGGTTGGTGGCTGTCCCGCCATTGTTTGTAGGCAATTTTGTCGGTGGACTCCACACCGTATTCCCTCGCCAAGTAGCGGTTCAACTCTTCGCGCAGTCCATCCAACCGTTTTCTCAATTCCAATTTGGCGACAGAAAATTCGCTGGCATCCATATCGTGTCCGGTTTGCATTTCGCGGAAACGGTGGAAGGCGCGATCGGCGATTTCAGCGTCCTCTTCGAGGCGACGCAGTTCGGCTTCATCCTCAGGATAGAGAATTCTTCGTTGACCGTCGCTGGTTATGGTGAGGGCTTCCCGTATCTTCTCCAGGGAAGTGAAGCCGACGAGGGTGTTGCCGGCGCGGACGTTGAAGTCGACGTCCGGCAGTGGCTCGATCTGCTCGTAACTTTCCAATTGCGCGACGAGCTTGAGGAAGAGCCGCAATTTGCAGATTTCCACGGCCTCTGCCATGATGTCCACGCCATAGAGGTTATCGACGATGATGGATTTTAGAATGAAGTAGGATTCGCTGGAATGAGCGTCTACCTGTTGCAGCACCTTGCGGAAATCGTTCAGTTTCTCAGGGTGGTGCTTGCGTCCGGAGCGTTCAAGGTCGTCGAGGAATCCTCGCATTGCGGCCAGACAGGCGAAGTACAAGGGCTCCAGGATGTTGAGCGCGGCGAATAGGAAGGCGCCGGAACCACAAGTCGGGTCGAGGATGGAGACCGTGTTGAGCGTCTTCCAGAAGGCGCGCACCAGTTCGGGCCCCTCGCTTAAGGTGACCACGTCCCGGGCGAATTGCTCGACGTCCAGGTTGTAGGTGATCAGTTCGTTGATCGAAGAGACCACTCCCGCGGACAGTCTGTCGTGAACTGTTTCATAGTGCTGGCGACGGGAGACGTGCTCGCGCCAGGTCTCCGTCGGCAGGGCAAAATCTCGTGAAGCCGCCTTGTTCCAACCGCTTCGTTTCGAGACGTCGTGCAACCCGGCGGCAATTTCCGGCGGTAGTTCGCGCCTGTCCGCAAGTTCTTCATTTGTGTGAATATCGTAGCTGATGCCGTGGCGGACCGCTTCATAAAAATAGCGGTCCGGGTCGCCCGACAACAATCGCCATACGCCCCCGCCTGGTTGGAATGCGATGGGACAGTGCTTTCCGGCTTGGTCGAAAAGGAAGGGAATGACGGTGTTGCGGCTGATATAGCCTGTGATGTCCTCCTTGGTGTAGTAGGCCCCCATCTGCTTCTGGTTGATGTATTTCTCGAAGATATAGCCGAGCACGTCGGGGTTGATCTCGTTGTCGTTGCGCAACGGGCGGTCGTCGAGATGCCACTGGTAGGCGTCGAAGAAGTCGAAAATGGTGGCAAAGGCCATGTCGGGGATATGTATCTGCGGGTTGTCGCGCTCCAAATCGTGGACGTCGAACAAACCGCCATTGAGGTATGGGACTTGGCCGAGCAGTTCCACTAATTCAGGTGAACGGTCGGTTTCGGGTTGGCCCAGTCCCTCGTGGAACAGTCGCAACAGGAACAAGCGATAGAAAGTCTGAAAGCGGTCCCTACCCTGCTCAGTTTGCATGCGTTGCAGACGGTTGCTCAAATAGTGCGGGTCGCTGTCGAGAAACCCCCTTTTCTGAATGAAGTAGATGAACATCATGCGGTTCAGCATGAGCGAGGCGTACCATGCACGGTCGGCCACGTTCTCGATTCCTTCGATGAATCGTAGAAATACGTCGTGTTCTTTTTTGAACCGGTCGTAGAATTTCCTGGTCACCTTCTCGACGTCGAAGGCGGCCCGCACTCGGCCCGATACGTCGACGAGGGTCAGCTTCTCTTCTTCTTCAAAGGTGAAGGCGATTTGCTCCAGCTTTTGAATCAACGCTTCTCCCGCTTGTCCCGATCTATAGGTGTGCTGGCGCGTTCTGCCGGGATGGCCGGGTTGACGCTTCACCCATTGCCAGTAGTGCCTGTTCCGGTCGTGTGAGACGTAGACGATAATGTGCTCGTGGACGATCTTTGCCACGGCTTTTTCGATCTTCTGCCTAGTGGGATAATCGGGGAAAGTATTTTCGGTCTCTGCAATGCACTGGTAGGCGACCATGCCGCGTTTGTGGGCAATGGCTTGGAGAGCAAAGGTCTCGCCGGCGACTGAGACTTCCGCATCCACGCCACCGTGCTCCCAGCCGAGTTCACAAATGAACAGGGATTGGAGAGTGAAATCCTGCAGATATTTTCTGACTTTATTACGGTCGAAAGGTGATGGCATTTCAGTTCCCGTTCTTTTCAGTCAGTCCCATGGAGCAGATGATGCGCAATTCCTGGTGTTCGTCTTCGTCATGGACAATGCAAAGGCGACCTTCATCCCGAAGGGTGACGACCAATTCGCCAAGAGCTTCGTCGGAAACCCCACTGCGCAACTGACGGTTGAGCGCATCCACCGCGGCCTGGCGTAGAGGATAGCGATAGATATCCTCGATCGCGCGATGCAAGGACTTGGTATCGAACAACGTGTCTTTGACCCGTTCAGCGTGTTGCTTCAGTCGCTCGTAAGTGCGGAAGCGGGCTCCCGCGGGGCGGCCGAGTTGGCCACCGACCTGTTTTTCCTGATGATGGTGAACGAGGTGACGAGGCAAGGCCGGGGTACCGGGCGCGCATTCCGCCGCGCGGAGAATTTCGAACTGGCTCTCGGTGACGCTATTGCCATTGCGGTCAACCCAGGTAAGCGCGTCGTTTCCCTGCGCAGTCTTTATATAGACCAGCGCTCCTGCGGGCCGTTCCGGCTTCTGCTCGTATGCCTTCGAGGTATACACGACCGAGGGCATTTCCTCGATTATCTTCCTGAGCGATGAATCCTTTTCCGTCGCGTTGCGCCAGATTTGATAGGCATAGGAGGAAAGATCGACGTCCGTCTCGGCGTCATTATCCAGAATTCCAGCCTTTTCATTATACAGATCAAGCACGTTCTGTTGGTCCTCATCCTCAAAAAAGGCCTCATCCGTTCCCACCACCTCGGCATTCTGGTGGAGACGTTTCCGGACTCGCTCCCGCAGACGGATCAGGCGATCGACACCTTCAGCCGGAAGAAAGGAACAGCAGAGGATATTTTCCGCTTTCTGGCCTATGCGGTCCACGCGACCAACGCGTTGAATGAGGCGGATGATGGCCCACGGCAGGTCATAGTTCACCACAATGGCGCAGTCCTGCAAATTCTGTCCTTCGCTGAGCACGTCGGTGGCGATCAAAATGCGAAGTTCATTGTCAGATGCTATGCGATTTTCTTTTCCGTTGCTCTTGGGACTGAAACGCCATGCCAATTCCGTCAGGTTCGCAGAGTCTCCGGTCACCGCAGCCAGGTCCGTTACTCCACGCTCCTGAAGCCGTCTTTCCAGGTAGTGTATCGTATCGGCGAACTGGCTGAAGACGAGCACTTTGCGTATGGGATGTTCTTCGACGAGTATTTTTTCCAGCGCGTCGAGTTTCGCATCCCGGTCCGCCTGCCATTCGCCGAATCGGAGCAGGAGTTTACTGAGAATAGTGGCGTCAGTCATGAGGTCTTTGCCGAACTCCTTATCGAAGTAATGCGGCGCCAACCAGCGGAATCGCTTTTTGTATTTATCGACAAAGAGCGCGTAGGCTTCAGCGGCATGATGGCGAAATTCATCCCCGGTTTTCAGATTCGTCGTTGCTTTGGGTTCTTCGTTTTCATCATCCTCATCCATATCGAAAATATCTCTGGTGGTCCTTTCCGCGTCCCCGTCAAAGGAATGCGTATCCAGAAGCCCGGCATTGGTGCTGCCGATTGGAAGCGAAAGATCGTTCTCGATCGCGTGGAGAAAGATGTAATTCCGCAGGATATGGCGTTCGAGCGACAGCAGAAAGGAGTGACCGCTGCTCTCCAGACGTTTGAACAGGTTGGTGCGGCAAAAACCCATGAGACGTTTACCGGCGCGTGAGAGGTCATCGAGAATCTTCTTCTCGTTATCAGTGGGAAGCGTTCGTGGATTCGAAAGGAGATAATTTCCCAAACCATAGCGCGGCAGTTGCAGGCCGTTTATGGCCTCCACTACGTCGTCTGCGAACAGCCGGGAGTATTGCTCATCGACGTGGAATCGGACCGTCTTTGGAATCCGGGTCGGAAAATAGAACCGCGTACCGTCTTCAAAGGTCAGGTATTTTCGCCCATTGGTCTCGTCCGTAGTGGCATAGTTCTCCTGAATGAAGCTGCGTGTGCGGCGGACGAGATACAAACGCATCAGTTCTCTCCAGTCATCTGCGTAATTGGATTGCTCGAACGCAGCCAGAGAGCGGACTGGCGCTTGATGCCTGGCATGAAACTCCGTTTCTCCGATGTCACGTAACAATCGTTCGGGACGAAGTCCCAGGTTTTCATGTTCAGGCACGAACAGTCGAAGCTGGCTGGACAGATCCGCATAGGTTTTATTGTATGGTGTCGCCGAGAGCAAGATGCACTTGCTGTCATTTTCCCGGATGTATTCCTGAATTGCCCGGTAGCGCCTGCCTTCGCGGTTTCTCAGATTATGACTTTCGTCGATGAGGACCAGTCGATAGCGGCGCAGGTCAGGCAGTTTGTTGATGACCTGGCTGATCGACAGCACATGAGCTCGCATACGGTATTGCTGGCTGTAATCCTGCCACATCGGAACCAAATTCTTGGGGCAAATGATCAGCGTCTCATATCCATGGTCGTCTTCAAACACGCGGGCCAGGGCGGTGGCCATCAGCGTTTTTCCCAGCCCGACGACGTCACCAATGATGACGCCCCCTCGTTTGTTCAGGTGATGCGCTGCGATTTTGACCGCAGCGGTCTGGTACTCGAGCAACTTGTTACCGAAATCTTTGGGAATGCGAAATTCAGACAGACCCGCCCTTGCTTCCTGTGAGAGGTGATAGGCGATCTTAAGGTAAATCTGGTAGGGGGGAATCAGTTCCTCACGCGCCCAACTCTCCTTGATGATTTTAATAAGCTCTTGCGAGATATCGACGCACCAATGCTCGTTCCAGCGATCTTCAAACCACCCGGCAAGCTTCTGACAAGCGTCATGATCGAGCACGTCGACGTTGAGTTCACCCTGACGAGAGAGCCCTGCTTGGGTGAGATTGCTGCTTCCCAAATATGCCACGATCGGATTGATCGGATCGGAGCGAAAGAGGAGGTAGAGCTTGGCATGAAGCGTGTGTTTGAGGAATAACTTGACCACGACCTTCTTTGCCTCGAGTTGTCGCGCCAGTCGTTGCAGGCCCTTTTCGTCCTCATTACTGGGCGCGCCGGTGGTCAATTGCTCTCGAAATTCTTCCGCGAGTCTTTTTTTGAGCCGCAGTGCCGTCTGATTGTCGAGAGAAGGTTGGCCGTCGGAGAACCTGCTGGCCATTTGAAATTCCTCGTGCGGTAGCCGTTGCATGCCGGCAAGGATACGACAGCAACGGCCCTCGCCTCCTTCCCATTTCTCCACCTGCTCATCGATCAAGCGCCAGCCACGAAGATTGAAATACCCGACGCAAAAGTCGGCCCGGTCAGCCGCATTGATGGTCTCCACCAATACGGGGCGGAGCTTTTGTTCAATGTTGTCGAAGATTCTGGGCATGCATCTTTTCTGAAATAATATTTTCTTCCATTGCGTTGCTTTCTTTGATAGATAAGCTAAGCTTATTTTCAAGTCAAATCAAAAAAAACCGTGTGATATATGATGCGGGACAGTGGGACGAAGTTATCCAAACACGAGCGGAAAACGCAAAATACCGGGAAAGTGAGTTTTAAAATGAGAGGAGAAGAAATGAGTCATCAATTTATCAATGTTGAAAAAAAGGGTCATATTACAATTTTGACCATGAATCGACCGGAGGTGTTGAATGCCATCCACCCGATGATCAGCCGGGAGATGTCGAGGGCCATCGATGAATTCGACGAAGATGCGGAACAGTGGGTGATGATTGTCACCGGCGCAGGTGACCGCGCTTTTTCCGCAGGCAATGATTTGAAGTTCACGGCGGCGAACGGAGCGGCCAGAGTAAAGGAGTTGATGGCAGGCCTGAAAGGGGGATTTGGTGGCATCACCAACCGGCATGATTGCAGCAAGCCTTTTATTGCGGCGGTCAATGGTTTCGCATTTGGAGGAGGATTTGAAATTGCCCTGGCCTGTGACATCATCATTGCGGCCGAAAACGCCCTCTTCAGTTTCCCGGAACCGCGAGTGGGCTTGATGGCGGCAGTGGGCGGCGCGCACCGTCTGCCCCGCAGGATTCCCTACCACCTGGCCATGGAAATGCTGCTTACTTCCAACAGGGTTGGTGCGGAACAAGGGAGAGAATACGGTTTTGTCAACAAAGTAGCGCCTTCGGAGCAACTGATGAGCACGGCCGAAGCCTATGCCGGCGAGATCATGAAAGGTGCGCCGTTATCGATTCGAGCCAGTAAAGAAGCCGTGAATGCAGGGATGGATTATTCTCTAACGGAGGTGATTACAAGAGTTTTCCCCATACACAAAGCAATGCAAGAATCCGAGGACACGGTCGAAGGACCCAAGGCTTTTGCCGAGAAACGTCCTCCTCGGTGGAAAGGACGGTAAAAAGATGACATGCGACCCCTGTTTTCTTCCTGCCGGAGAGATGGCGCGACAAATACGCAGTGGGGAGCGATCCGCGCGGGAGAACATGGAAGCCCATCTGGCCCAGATTGAAAAAGTGAATCCGCGGGTCAACGCCATTGTTACTTATTTGCCTGAACAGGCGATGGAGCAGGCGGCGAAAGCCGATGAGGCGCTTGCCCGCGGGGAAGAAGTGGGTGTCCTGCACGGCCTTCCGGTTGCGCATAAAGATTTGGCCTTGACTGAAGGAATTCGCACGACCTTCGGCTCCCGGATTTACCAGGATTTTGTCCCGGAACAAGATGAGTTGATTGTCGAGCGATTGAAAAAGGCGGGGGCGATCACGGTTGGCAAAACCAACGCGCCAGAGTTTGGCGCGGGTTCCCAGACTTTCAACGACGTTTTCGGAGCAACCGTCAATCCTTATGATACGAACAAAACCTGCGGTGGCAGTAGCGGAGGCGCCGCTGTCGCTTTGGCCTGCGGCATGATCCCGATTGCCGATGGAAGTGATTTTGGAGGGTCCCTGCGCAATCCGGCAAGTTTTTGCAACGTGGTGGGATTCCGTTCCTCTCCTGGTCGGGTACCCATTTGGCCAAGCAAAGCCGCATGGGTGAGAATTCCGGTGCAAGGTCCTTTGGCCCGTACCGTAGAAGACGTTGCATTGTTGATGAGCGTTATGGCAGGACCTGATTCGCGTTCACCAATCGCTTTGACGGAGCCGGCAAGTTTGTTCCAACAGCCACTCGAACGCGATTTCAAAGACACGCGCATCGCCTGGAGTTTGGATTTGGGAGAACTTCCCCTCGATTCTGCGGTGAAGAAGACGATTACGGAGCAGAGAAGCGTGTTTGAAGCAATTGGCTGCCAACTAGAGGAGGCGCATCCGGATCTCAGGGATGCGGAAGAAATTTTCCGGACGGAACGTGCCTGGTTGTTTGAACTCAAATATGGCGGGGATCTGCAGAACCACCGGGAATTGATCAAAAATACCGTGGTTTTTGAGATAGAAAACGGCATGCGACTGAGCGGGCCGGACATTGGACGGGCCGTTGTCAAACAGACGGACCTCTATCACCGCGTACAGGAATTTATGGAAGATTATGAGTTTCTTATCCTCCCTGTCAGTCAAGTCCCGCCCTTTGACGTAAATCGCCCCTACGTGGATGAGATTGAAGGCGTATCTTTGGAAAAATACACGGACTGGATGAAATCCTGTTGGTACATCAGCGTGACAGGTCTTCCCGCAATCTCGGTGCCATGTGGATTTACCGAAGAAGGATTACCGGTTGGCATCCAGATTGTTGGTAGAGCGCGGGACGACCTGGGAGTGTTACAAATGGCTTTCGCCTTTGAGCAGGCCACTCAATGTTGGAAACGCAGACCGGCAATTGCTTGATTGGTATGCTCAGGCGAGCTTTCATTATAAATTGCGCGCGAATTCGAATCGTTCCAATGGTTTTTTACGGTAAATTGCTGGCAGGATTCATTTTTTCCGAGAAGACGGATTTTGAAAATGCCTTGCGTCACTTTGCCACAAAAGCAGGATCTATTCTGCGGAGATCCGCTTGCTTTCCATTCGACGAAACAGATTATTATGCTGCGGAGATGGCCGCGACCCTGTACCGGCAGTTTGTCAGTTTTGCAGGCCTCATCGCACTCGACGACGTAGTCCGCTGGAAGAAATGGGCGAATGAAGTGGAAGACTCTGTGCGAGTGAATGGCAATCGCCGGGTCAACGTGGACCCCGGATATTTGGATATGCATAAAATCATCCTGCTTTCCGGCAAACCAGGCGGGCATAAAATTTATCTGGGACAGCAGGTTTGGGCTGATATGGCTCTTTTCAAAGAAAGAGGAGGTTACCGGCATTTTGCCTGGACCTTTCCCGATTTGCGTACGCATAAGTACGACCCTTGGTTTTTGCAAGCGCGGGTTGATTTCAAAAATGATTTAAATGCGCAGACAGCAAAACAAACGCTACCGTCAAACGTCCCAATTGAAATTCTCCGGCAGTGAGCAAATCCGGAGAATGACGGAAGTAACAGCATACCGGTATTCTGAAAATCAGGGGCTATCCGAAAATGCAACTTGTTCATTATTCTCAATCTTGTTTTACTCATCCTCACTATTCGTGGCCTGTGGAAGATTTAAATTGCGTCCGGTCGCCGCGAGAGGAACTTGAAACGGCAACCCGGAGAGATGGCCGAGTGGACGAAGGCGGTTGACTCGAAATCAATTGATTGTGAATAACGATCCGGGGGTTCGAATCCCTCTCTCTCCGCCACTGAAACTGTAATTTATGTTGAAAAAACACCCTTTTCTTGCCAGCATCCTGATTCTTTTCGCGCTGTTGTTGATTTTCACGGGATTGTTGAACGTGACCCAACAGGAACGCTTCGCATTCTGGCAACAAGGGGTCATCGGCGTCATTAAAATCCAGGGCGTGATCCGGGACCCCGATCCGATCGTGGCCCAAATTGAAAAAATGGAGCGCACCGACAGTGTGCTCGGCGTGATCGTACGGCTGAACAGCCCGGGAGGAAGCGTCGTTGCCGCCCAGGAAATTTATGACAGGCTGAAGCGTCTGCAATCGGCCAAGCCCATCTACGCGTCTATGGGTTCGATTGCGGCATCCGGGGCCTATTACATTGCTTGCGCGACAGACCGGATTTTTGCTAATCCGGGAACCATCACCGGCAGTATCGGCGTTTTGCTGCAATGGTTCAATTTTCAGGACCTTGCCAATAAAGTCGGCGCAAAAACCCTGACCATCAAAAGTGTTCAAAACAAAGACCTGATGTCGATGTTCCGGGAAATAGAGGAAGCGGAACGGCATATCCTGCAGCAACTTGTCGATGACACGCATGAACAATTCATTCAAGCCATTCTGCAGGGTCGCGAGCAGGCGCAAGAGGAACAAATACGGGAATGGGCGGATGGCAGAATTCTGGCGGGAGAACGAGCCCGGGCGTTGGGAATGATCGATGAGTTGGCCAGCTATCCCCAGGTGCTCCAGACCATGGGCGAAGAATTGGGGTTGGATGGCGCCGTCCGCACCATCGAGTTCGATGAAAGGGAATTTTCCCTGAATTCGTTGTTGGGATTAGCCGCTTTGAAAGAAATTCTGCCCATCGCTTCCGGGATCCGTTTGAGCTATCTTTTGGAATAAACGAGATGATGCGCTACTTTTGGTTGATTTTCCTGTCCTTTTTCTTGGTCGCCAGCGTGATGTTCGCGTATCAGAATCAAGATCCCGTCTCCTTGCAGTTTTACCTGGACTGGATCAATATTGGCTTCTTTTTTTCTGAACGCCCGGTGTTTATTCCCATTTTTCTGGCCCTGGCTGCCGGTATCTTATTCTCGACCGTGTATTTTTTCAGCTATCACGCCCGCCTTCGCCTGAAAATCCAGATGCAAAACAGCGAGATCCTGCGCTTGAAAAAACAAATTCTTCTGGAGCGTGGGAAACGGCAAAAAACGCAATCACTTCCCCAGACGCAAGCAGTCGACCCCTATTAAAAATCTGCTCAACGAACTTCGGTACTTATTGAGTATTTTTTCTTGATCACTAAATCTGTCCCCGAGGAATCTCAGTGATCGCGCGACGTGACAGGATTTACAGGGATTATGGATTGACACGAGGCAAAATTGGAGCTAGGGTTCTTTCAAACAAAGTTCTCAATAAGTGTTTAAACGAAAATCACTTTATCCCTTATAAATAGGTAGCACTGATTCCTCCAATCATCGTTTCAGAAAATGTAACTGTTGGTCTGATTGCCAATCCGATCGCCGCGAGGGATATTCGACGGGTGATTGCCAATGCCGCGAGCATGCCGATCGTGGACCGGGCAAACGTGGTACTGCGAGTGATGGCAGCATTGGGAGCGTGTGGGGTTCCCAGAGTCCTCATGATGCCGGAGAATGGGGGAATTCGCAGAGCACTGACGCGAAGTCTGGCACGTGAAAAAAAATTGGGCAATGCCACCTTTCCTTCCCTGAAATTCACGGATACGCCGGTCACTGGAAATGTGGAGGACACCATCGCTTCGACCCGGTCCATGGTGCAAGAGGGAGTGGATGCCATCATCGTTCTGGGTGGCGACGGGACGCATCGAGCCGTGGTCAAGCACTGCGGACCGATCTGCATAGCCGGTATTTCCACTGGTACCAACAATGCTTTTCCCGAGCAGCGGGAACCGACTATCACGGGACTGGCAGTGGGACTGACCGTGACCGGACAAATTCCCTTGGAAGTTGCCCTGGTGAAAAATAAAATGCTGAAGGTGGAAATCAATGGAAGCAATCGATCGGATATCGCCATAGTCGATGCTTCCGTTACCACGGAGCGGTATATAGGAGCCCGGGCGCTCTGGCGGAGTGAAAATTTTCGAGAACTGTTCGTGACCTATGCCGATCCGGAAGCAATCGGCCTCTCCGCGATTGCAGGACTCTTAAGACCCATAGGCAGGCATGAACCATTCGGATTGCATGTTCGATTACAACCACCGGCGATTGCAAAAAACACCATTCGGGTTCCAATTGCTCCGGGATTAATCACACCCGTCGGGGTGCTTGATTTTCACCTTTTTTCGGTTCAAGAAACCATTCCACTCAGCTTGGAATCAGGCATTATTGCTTTGGATGGGGAACGAGAAATCGACTTTAGCTCAAAAGACCACGCCGAAGTGACACTGTTCTCGAATGCGTTTAACACCATCAATGTGAGTGCTTGTATGCGCTACGCAGCAAAAAATCATCATTTTTGTTCTTGATTTCGACTCGGGACGCTGATATTTTTTCTTCGTATTCCAAACAGTTGTCGCAATTGTCGGCATATGTTTCACTTTTGGGTCGCTTGTTTGGAATGAAAGGGCTTACTGAGTCGTCAGTTTTGCCACCACAGCAATGTTGCTGCAATCGTTTCTCGCCTCCAGGCGTGAAATGTCAATTAACTCTATTTTTAGGAGTAGAAAATGTTAAAGATCAAATTAAATAAAGGCGCAGGTAATAGGATTCATCAAATTTTGATGAAAACTCTCTTGTTTATCGTTCCAAGTATTTTATTTTTGTCTCTTGTGTCCTCGGTTCAAGCAGACTTAGAAGATGCAAATATAGATTGGAGAATGCATGAGGGTGAAACGATCAAAGTTTTTGTCCCCACCCATCCCTATATGGATAGTCTCAAGCCCTTCCTCCCGGAATTCGAAGAACTGACCGGGATTACATTAGAACTCGAAGAAAGTTCTGAACAACAGTACTTGAATAAATTGCTGTTGGATCTGTCGTCCGGAAATCCAAATACGGATGTATTCATGGCCCTCCACAATCGGATTGCCCAATATGCGACGGGAGGATGGATCGAGGGACTGAATTCCTATATGGAGAACCCTGAATTGTACAATGAGGAATGGTACGACATCGACGACTATGCTGCCGGTGCCAAGTTCATGCAGACCTACAAGGGCGTTTTGTACGCCTTGCCGATCGTAACCGAGCAAATGACCATGTTTTATCGCAAGGATCTTTTCGAAAAGGCCGGCGTTATGGTTCCCGATACTCAGGAAGAGCTTTATGAAGTGGCAAAAAAGCTCAAAGCGCTTCCTGAAGTGGATGGCGGTGTTTCGGTGCGTATCAAGCGCAATGAGTCCGACTGGCATTACAGCGCGTGGATCGCAACCTATGGCGGCGTGTGGGTGGACCCCATGACCGGGATGCCCCATCTCGATTCCCCCGAAGCCATCGCCGCGACGGATATGTTCGTCAAGTTGATGAAAGACGCCGGCCCAACCGGTGCCATGAACTATGGTTGGTTCGAAGGGTATCAGGCCTTTGCCCAGGGGAAATTGGCTATTTTTATCGATGCCAATGCCTTCATCGGGATTTTCGAAGATCCTGAAAAATCGAAAGTTGCTGGAAAAGTGGGATATGCCCTTATGCCGGCAGCGCCGAATGGAAATCGGGCGGTCAGCGGCATCACCTCCTGGTCTTGGGGAATCGCCTCGGGGTCCAAGAAAAAGGAAGCCGCATGGCTTTTATGTCTCTGGGCCACCTCCAAAGAGATGAGCAAGAAGACTGGACCGTCCGGTTGGATCGCCCGAACGTCTAGTTGGGCGGACCCGGCTCTTGCCGAGATGTGGCCTGCGGATTATATCGAGACGAATGCCGTGGGGCTTGAAAAATACTCGGCCACCAACTCCTACCCCAAAGTCCCTGAAATTGGCCCGGTGGGAGACATTGTCATGGTCGCCCTACAGGAAGTTTTTGCTGGAAAGTATACTGCTGAGGAAGCGATGATGCGGGCTCAAGAGCAAACTTTGGAGGCTCTTGATAAATAATTGAAGGCTGCCCGGATAAACCAGTCTAAACTAAGGTGGGAAGTTTTTCCAATGGCTTCCCACCTTTGCTCAATTTGAAGGGAACCAGGCATTCATTGACTTTGCTTCCTTTCATTCTCAGATGAAAGATCACATGTTAAAGTCCCAATCGGCCGAACCCGCGAAGTTTTATGATTAAGACCCTCCGTTTCAAGCCATCGCGACAATCGACTGCAGCAGAATCTGATTTGCGATTTTCAAATTACCGATTGCACAAGCAACTTCTACCCTATTACTATATTGCGCCCATCACCATCCTGCTGGTTTTAATTTCGCTTTTTCCCTTAGTCTATAATCTTTACAGAAGTTTCTATAAATTCAGTCTGATGGATCCTTTTGGTACCAAATTTATTGGAATAGCCAATTATGTAAAAATCATTCTTGGAGACGAATTTTTTTGGAACTCGGTATGGAATACGCTCTATTTTTCTGTAGGGGCCGTCAGTTTGGAGTTACTACTTGGTATGATCCTCGCTTTGCTTTTGAATCGAAAAAATACGGGAGGTCGCGGTGTTTATCGTACGCTGATGATGCTACCCATTATCATGACGCCCATCGCTGTGGCTTACATGTGGCGCGTGATCTATACGCCCGACATGGGAATTATGAATTACCTCCTTTCCTTGATCGGGATAGAAGGGCCGGAATGGACTGCAGACATTTATTGGGCCATGCCTTCTCTCATCATCGTTGATGTCTGGCAGTGGATCCCCTTTATGGCGCTGATTTTTTTATCTGGCTTGATGTCTTTACCACAAGAACCATTCGATGCGGCAAAGATAGATGGCGCCTCCGCATGGCAATCCTTTTGGTTTATTACGATCCCCTTGCTCAAACCAATCATTCTGATCGCCCTGCTGATTCGAGTGATCGATTCCTTCAAATTGTTTGATATCGTTTATGCCATGACACAAGGGGGGCCGTTGCGGCATACGGAAACATTTAATTTTTATATTTATCAGACCGCATTTCGTTATCTTGATGTGGGCTATGCTTCCGCTTTGAGTATAACTCTGCTATTGATGATCATATTGCTCTCAATAACCTTTATCAAGGTTGGAGGTATCGATGAACGTCCTTAGAAAAGACGTAGCAATCGACTATATTTTAGAGGGTCTACTCTTTATTTTTATTGCCTTTCTTATGCTGCCGATTATTTGGCTGATTCTTTCGTCTCTTAAGACGACACCCGACTCGTTAACTATCCCGCCCAAGTTTATCTTCATACCCACCTTTGAAAATTACGTAGAGGTATTCAAGAGCGAAGGACATATTGGATCGTTGGGGAACAGTATTTTAATAGGAATTGTCTCAACTGCTTTATGCTTGGTGGTGGGCATTCCTGCAGCCTATGGATTGGCGCGATTCAGGTTTCGCTTTCAGCGATCCCTGGGGATATGGATTCTAATCACCCGTATGGCACCACCAGTTGGCATGCTCATCCCATTTTATATGATGTTTCGCAATTTAGGCGCAATAGATACCTACCCTGCCTTAATCATTGCTCACCTGGGAATGAATTTGCCAATCATCACCTGGTTGCTGATTGGATTTTTCAAGCATATTCCTCCGGAACTCGAGGAAGCGGCCCATATAGACGGATGTACTTCGTTTGGAGCATTTTTTCGCATTACTTTACCTTTAGTCACCAACGGAGTCATTGCCGTGGGTATCATTGGCTTTTTATTTTCATGGAACGAACTGATGTTTGCAACGACGCTGACGGGGGCAAAAACGCAAACGGCACCTGCGGAAATAACGGATTTTCTTCTTTATCACGAAGTGCAATACGGAAAAATCACGGCTGCCGCTGTCACGCTCATAATTCCTGCGCTTGCTTTCGTGGGTTTTGCCCAAAAGCATTTGCTCAAAGGTCTCACCTTTGGCGCAGATCGGTGAATAAAATCAGGAAGCAAAAAAAATTTGACAGTGATTTGGATGATGATAATATTTTTTCGATACGTGCGGACAAGGATTTCGTTGGTGAAATCAATAAAAATGTGAACGTCCGTATTAACTTAAATAAATTTTTTTTGTTTGATTCGACAACCGAGCAACGGATTCGTGTTTAGTTGTCAACCTTAAAAAAACGAAAGGAGGACCAATGACAGAAAATCTTTTTCCCATCAGTCAGGACGAGCTACTCCGGGCATACCGGACCATGAAAACAATTCGGGAATTTGAAGAACGCGTACATGTGGAGTTTGCCAAAGGCGTCCTTCCCGGATTTGTGCATCTCTATGCCGGCGAAGAGGCAGCCGGGACGGGAATCATGTTGCACCTCCACAATGACGACCATATTTCAAGCACTCACCGGGGGCATGGTCACTGTATTGCCAAAGGTGTCGATGTAAAAGGTATGGTGGCAGAACTCTATGGCAAGTCCAGTGGCACTTGTCATGGCAAAGGAGGCTCCATGCACATTGCCGATTTGGACAAGGGAATGATGGGAGCCAATGGCATCCTTGGCGCAGGGGCCCCCTTGGCGTGCGGCGCTGCTTTGGCGTCCAAGTACAAGAATGATGGAAGCGTTGCCGTCAGTTTCATTGGGGACGGCGCTTCCAATGCAGGAAATTTTCTGGAAAGCCTGAACCTGGCTGCAGTCTGGGATATTCCGGCCATCTTTGTGGTAGAAAACAATGGTTATGCCCAGTCTACTTCCCGGGATTATGCAGTGGCGGTCGATAGTTACGTAGACCGTGCTTTAGGATTCGGCATGCCGGGCGTCACAGTAGACGGAACCGATTTTTTCGCAGTTTACGAAGCTGCCGGAGAGATCATCAATCGCGCCCGAGAGGGAGGAGGTCCCAGTCTGCTGGAATGCAACATGATCCGCTTCTATGGGCATTTTGAAGGAGACGCCCAAACTTATCGGGGAAAAGGAGAAGTGGACGAAATCCGAGCCAATCGAGATTGTTTGAAAAAATTCTCTCAGCAAGTGACGCAGTCCAGTGTCTTGACACAAGACGACTTGGAAGAAATTGATCAAGAGGTCTCAACCCTGATCGATGAGGCGTTTGCAGAGGCCCTAGTCGCTCCCAGTCCTATGGAAGCGGATTTACTCACCGATGTTTACATAAATTATTGAAAGCGAGGAAAATATGGCACGTCAACTAACAATTAAAGCAGCAATCACCGAAGCCTTTGACCAAGAAATGGCCCGAGATTCCTCCGTGATTTTGATGGGGGAAGACATCGTGGGCGGAACCGGCAGTCCTGGGGAAGATGATGCTTGGGGAGGCGCTATGGGAGTCTACAAGGGGCTCTATCGCAAGTACGGAAACCGTTTGTTGGACACTCCTCTTTCCGAGTCGGCATTCATTGGAGCAGCTATTGGAGCAGCCACCTGTGGGATGCGCCCGGTTGCTGAACTAATGTTCATTGATTTCCTGGGGGTGTGCTTCGACCAAATCTACAATCAAGCGGCAAAATTTCGCTATATGTTTGGCGGAAAAGCGGAAACCCCGGTGGTTATCCGTACCATGTATGGCGCAGGTTTATCTGCCGCATCGCAACACTCACAAACGCTCACTCCCATTTTCACTCACATCCCCGGCATCAAAGTGGTTTGTCCTTCGTCTCCCTATGATGCTAAAGGTCTGATGGTTCAAGCAATTCGAGACAACGATCCGGTCATCTATTGCGAGCACAAGAAAATTTATGAATATCAAGGAGACGTTCCCGAAGAGCTCTATACGATCCCGTTTGCTGAGGCGAACATTCTGCGAGAAGGAGAAGACGTCTCCATTGCTGCTTACGGAATGATGGTTCATCGAGCTACGGAAGCGGCAAACCAATTGGCGCAAGAGGGGATCGAATGTGAGGTGATAGACCTGAGGACTTTGTCTCCCATAGACATGGATACCGTTATTGAAAGTGTGGAGAATACCGGAAGATTAGTGGTTGTCGATGAGGCGAATCCACGATGCAGTATAGCCTCCGATGTATCTGCCGCCGTGGCACGGGACGCGTTCCAAGCCCTCAAAGCGCCAATCGGGATGGTAACCGCTCCTCATACTCCCGTCCCGTTTTCGCCGGATCTCGAGAAGCATTACATCCCTTCCACGGATAAGATCATCGCTTCCGTTCAGAAAACCTTAAGCAACTAGGAAACTCAATGGAAATTAAAATTAAACCGATCACAATGCCGAAGTGGGGCCTTTCCATGAAAGAAGGACAGGTAGGTGATTGGCTTATCGAAGAAGGTGACACGGTGGATGCCGGCATGGAGGTAGTGGAGGTAGAAACCGACAAAATCACAAGCGCCGTGGAAGTAGCCGATTGGGGGACGCTGCGACGTACTGTGGCAGTTCCGGGAGAGGTCCTTCCGGTGGGAGCATTGCTGGGAGTGATTGCTGAAGAAGATGTTTCCGACGGGGATATCGACTCCTATATCCAAGAATTTCAGGAAAGTTTCGTCCCCGAAGAAACAGAAGAGGAAGACAGTGGACCCGAGTCGGAAACTGCACGGGTCGGGGAATTGACAATCAACTTCCTACGCCAGGGATCTGCTGAGAAAATCGCAGTCCTCCTGCACGGATTCGGAGGGGATCTCAACAACTGGCTTTTCAATCATCTCGCTCTGACCGCAAATCACACGGTTATTGCCGTCGACCTGCCAGGACACGGGAGTTCCACAAAAAACGTGGGAGACGGCAGTCTTACTTTCATGGCGGAAACTCTTCAACAATTGATGCAGGAACTCGATGTTGGTGAGGCGGATTGGGTCGGTCATTCCATGGGAGGGGCTATCGCCTTGCAACTGGCGCAATCGTACCCGGAACTGGTTCGCTCCCTCACACTGATCGGCAGCGCCGGACTGGGTACGGAAATCAACGCGGAATATTTGCAAGGATTCACTTACAGCAAGAGTCGACGGGAGCTCAAACCACACGTTCAGCAACTCTTCAAGGATCCTTCACTCGTGACCCGCCCGTTGGTCGAAGATCTCCTCAAGTACAAACGTATCGACGGAACGCAATCCTGTCTGGAAACACTGCTGGACCGTTTCATCGACGGAGCAAACCAGGCTGTTAATTTACGATTTATTCTGGAAGAGAAGGACATTTCCGCCTTGGTGATTTGGGGTGCAAAGGATCTCATCCTGCCGGCAGACCATGCCCAAAACCTCCCAGGTTCTGTAAATGTCCATATCCTCGAAGACGGGGGGCACATGATCCAGATGGAAAGCGCATCGGAGGTCAACCGATTGATCACCGATTTCTGGAAAAGCTGACTTTTCTTGAATTTTTAGCCGCTTTTCTTCTGTTCTGGTTTGAAAAATCCGGATTGCAGACAAAGCGATCCCCGGGGTTTAGGAGCTCCATTCTTCATCAACAAAAAGATTGGGTTCAGGCAAAAGACCAAATAGATGACTTATTTATAACCTGAGTTCGACAAAAATCTTCAAGAATAGGAGTATCCGTCAGGCTCTTCAGCGAGAGCAGTTGACTGGGAGCGAACGGTTTGTCGATCAAGTTGGGAAAAAAATAGGATTGAGAGTGAAATGGCGTGGATAAGGACGACCCAAAAACAGAAAATAAATTTGTCCCCTTTTCTCCTTGTTCGCATGTCGATGGGACAATAGATACGGCTACCAAGAATTAAACAGTACCTTGTATCAGGGAGCGAAGTGCTTCATTTACGGACTTGGTGTCCGGGAATACTTTAGCAACGTCTGGCTCTAAAAACACAAGATTGTGCCCTTGGCGAAAGCGATCCGCATAGATACCGCGCCCAACAAATTTGAGCTCGGACAGGTCGTATTCCAGACGCATTTCATCGCTTGCGTTAGAATTTGTCACCTTCTTCATAACTTATTCTTTCTGATTTTATCGGTGTACGAGCATTAATTATTCGTACTTTGTCGTTATGCTCAGTATGGGAGACAATAACCAAACGCCCCCTTGCTGACATGCCTATTATCAAGTAACGATCTTCTTCAATCGAGTGATCCGGGTCATAAAATGACAAGGATAACGAATCGGCAAATACAGTTGCTGCCTCGGCAAATGAAACTCCGTGTTTTCGAAAATTCTGACGATCCTTTTCTGGATCCCATTCAAATTCCATATATCAACATTGCCACAAAATGGAAGTCTGAACAAGTTCTTTATTATCATGCGAACACGGGGTTTGAAGCCCAAAGGAACGAAAACCTACGCTAAGCATCCCCATATTTGACTTCCAGTTCGTTTAACGGACGCAATTCGCCTCGTCCAATCGATTTACCAGGGCGAAGAAGAGGGGGTCAGGCCTTTGATTATTTGATTAGGAATGAGTCCAGTTTTTTTGCCCCCTTTTCATTTAATCAAAGGCCTGAGCCCCCTTTTTTTGTTATCCTGGAGAAAAGCGGCTCGGGAAAGAGTACGATTTTAAACCTGATCAGTGGCATTGATACGCCCAACCAGGGATCAATCAGAATTGGGGAACGGGACGTCAGTCGCGATAACGATCTTCAAAGGTAACTATTCAGATATCTTCAGAAGGCCCATCGATTTAAGCACGGATTTTGCGTAGCATAAAATACAGAAAGGATTTTATGCTCTCGAAAGTTCAAAAATATATTGATTCTATTTCATCGACTCGCCAGCTCGAGGCTCTTCAAGTTCAAGAAGCCTGTCTACTCTCTGAAAAAGAACGTGAGCAATGGAAGCAAGAGCGCTTAGAAGTCCTCAAACGTATTGAAGTTCTCGAGACAGAAAATAAGCGTATTGAAGCTCTCGAAGCAGAAAATAAGCAACTCCGGGATCAGTTGGCTCTCAACAGCCAAAACTCGAGTAAGCCTCCTTCCAGCGATGCAAGTCGCAAGAGCAGGAGCTTACGTAAATGCAGGGATCGCTCTCGCGGAGGGTTCCCACACGATCGATTAAACTATATCGTGGGAGGTCAACCCGGTCATCAAGGCCATCATTTGGCTTTCAGTGAATCGCCAGATCATGTGGAATTGTCAACACCTGTGAAGCCTGTGGAGAAGATTTATCCAAGGTGACGGTTGAGGCCACGCTTAAACGTCGACATCAGCCAAGAAGCACTCGAGCTCTATCCTGCAAAACCTCAAAAAAAGAAACGAGGACGCCCCAAACAGACGAAAGCAAAAAATTTACTCGATCGTTTGATCCTCTATGAAAAGGAAAGCTTGTTATTCATGCATGACTTTCAAGTTCCTTTTGACAACAACCAAGCCGAGAGAGATATCCGCATGGTCAAATTGAAACAGAAAATCTCATCACCGTTGGAAAAAACGCTGGATTGTGGAGCGAACATTCGCTTTTTGGCTCATGCCGAAGATGGACCGCTAAATATTTTTTCATAGCTGACCTCCTTTGTTGCGCAATTCTCCTGATCCAAACTTGCTATAGGCTTTGCGCCGCGTAGTAGTGCTGAAATCATGCCTTGTTGTTTTAGGGAAGGAGAGGACTTCCGCTCGTTTGATTCAAAATTAGCTGTGGGAGGGTTCCCGCTCGATCGATTGAACAATACCCCGGGAGGATGTGAAAACGATTGATCCTTGCCGGGAATCTTTTTTCAACGTTATTGAACTGAACGGCTTCTGACTGTCCCCGGATTTGAGCAGATTTATTGATTTTTTGTTTTTTTTGCGAATCCCGCATTTATTTTGCCTTGGGGGGTTGACATTACATTATAGTGCTAGAATCATGCCTTCGTTAAGTTGTTTTAGTGACAGAGAAGGTTCCCGATCGATTGAACAATATCGTGAGAGGAATTGAAAACGATTGATCCTCCCCGGGAATCTTTTTTAATGATACCTAAATCCTGCAATTAGATGACAATCAAACATGGAAATGGTAATATACTCAAATAGTTAACACCAGAATCAACATTTTAAGAGATCACCATTACCATGAAAAACAAAGGTAGCGCAAGATCGGCAAGAACGACAGCAAAAAACATCCATATCAGCCAGGGAGGCAGAGACCTGACCGCGCAAGCAGGCTTGATTCCGGTTGTCAAATTTTTTCACAAAGAAGGGATTGTTTCAAAGACAGAGCAGACCGTAGATCATCGGCGTGGCGCCACGGGTCTTTATGACGCGGTGGACATGGTCATTTTGTCGGTGGTCGGCATTGTTGGTGGCGCCCGTTCGATTCGTTCGATTGTGACAGTTTGGAACGACCGTGTTTTGAGTCGTGTGGCCGGTTGGCTGAGGATTCCGGATGAAACCACATTCGGCCGGATACTGCGTACTTTCACACAGAAAAACATCAATGAGATGGAGAGCTTGAACCATCGGATTCGAGCCGGTATCTGGCGTAAGGCGCTTCGAAGTGGGACAAGCATCGTTGGGGTGTTACACTGTCTTGTGATTGACGTGGACTCCACTGTGAAAACGGCCTACGGCAAGCAGCAAGGAGTGTCTGTCGGATATAATCCCCACAAACGCGGTGCAGCTTCGTATCATCCTCTGCTGGCATTTTGCGCAGAGACAAAGGAGATTCTTCAGGGTTGGCTTCGTGATGGGAGTGCCTATACCAGCAATGGAGTCGTTGAATTCATGCGGCAACTTCTCGCTCACCTTCCAAATCGGACTCGCACTCTGTTTCGTGGAGACAGTGGTTTTTTTGTGGGGGATTTGCTGGATTTCCTCGAAGAACGAGGCCATGGCTATCTGATCAAGGTCAAACTCAAGGGGCTTGTCTCGTTGTTGGAAACCCAAAAATGGCAAAAAGTGAAGGGGCAGCCCGCTTGGGAAGGGTGTGAGTTTTCCCACCAATGTGAAACTTGGAGGAGGTCAAGAAAATTCATGGCCGTACGCAGGGAGAAAGAGGAGGAACTCAAAGGGATGGCCACCCTCTTTGAGATGAAGGAGTACGATTATTTTTGTTATGTTCTCACTGACGCGCTCACTCCCTGGCAGGCTCACAAAGAGTATGGCCAAAGGGCGGTCGCTGAGACATGGATTGAGGAAGCAAAAAATCAAACTGCGCTGGCTCAGATTAAAACCGACGATTTTTGGGCCAACAGTGCCTTGTTCCAATGCGCGATACTCGCTTACAACACGCTGCGCTGGATGGCCCTTTGTAGTGGTAACGCAATACTGCGCCGTTGGGAACCGGCCACCATGCGCACCTATCTTGTCCGAATGGCAGGAAAATGGACGAGTGGCGCTCGTCAACAAAAACTGAGAGTTCCGGAAAGAACACTTTACAATGCTCAATGGGATGCATGGGTCGCTGTTGGAGAGACCTGGATCCTTTGTTTCACTCCAGTGGATACATTTTGCTGAGATGTAGATTCCCAAATCCAGGGAGAAGTACGTCTTGAATCTTGTGCCCGCGAAAGCGGGTATCAGATCATCACAAAATATGACGATCTAATGGAGGGCGGAAAAACCTTTATGAGCAAGGACTGATGGAAATTCAACTCTCAAATCCTTTTTTTTAAAAAAACCTCTCAAAGAGTGGGGGGAAACTCAATCAAAATATTCAATTGCAGGATTTAGGTGATATTTAACTAAACGGGTTTTTCAGAGACCTGAATAGTTACCAAGAGAGAATCGAAACGCCATTTAATGCAATCCAACGCTTTTTGCAAAAAAGTGAAATCAGGGGGTTGACATCCTCATAATGCATACTGTATTCCTGTTAATGACTCGTGAGTCGAATGTGCTAGCGTGTCATTCGAGAATGCTTCACGCTCGAGTGAGTGAAGAAGGTGGGGAATGATTAATCTGTAATGAGGGAGTCATATGATGCAACCGAAAAAATTGTTTTCGTTATGCCTCACCCTTTTGGTGGGGCTGATCGTGGCAGACGTTGCGTCTGCCGCAAAAACCCGATTCGCTCCATGGTGGGGTGAATTATTTTCAATCTCTTGTAAAGGAGTTCATATGTACTTGAAGCAACTTTTCGCCCCCGTCGTGGGGCTGATTGTGGCAGACATCGTGTCTGCCGCGAAAATCCGATTCGTCCCATAGCGGGTAAATCTTTTTTTGGAACCTCAAATGTAAGAGGACACAATGGAAATAAGAAAATCAAGAAAAATGAAATTCTCCCGATTTGTCCAATGGAATGGCGAATCTTTTAATTTCACCTCAATTGTAAGAGGAATTATGGAAAAAAGCAAAATAAGTAAAATTCAATCGATTCTGTTGGCCCTCATCCTGATGGTGACCGCCTTTGGAGTCAGTTCGGCCTGGGCAGCCAAGATGCTCAAAGACCCCACCACCGGGGAGATGGTGGTTGCACCACAGTATGGCGGGACATTCAGAACGATTCGCACGAACGTTCCTGCCAATATCGACCCGTTTCACCGGTACATTGCGGGAGCGGTCATCTCGCCCGTCAATGAGAAGCTTGGCATAGCGGACTGGGCATTGGACCGGAGCAAATTTGACTTTCGAACCATTTACATGCCTGAATTTGTCATCAAAGGGAGACTGGCGGAAAGCTGGGAGACCCCGGATCCTCAAACCTTTGTGATCAAAATCCGCAAAGGCGTTCACTGGCATAATAAGGCCCCAATGAATGGTCGGCCCCTAACGGCCAAGGATATCGAATGGAACTATCACCGTCTCTTTGGAATAGGCAGCGGTTTCACCGAAAAGAGCGCGGATACAGCCGGTCTCGTCCTGTTCTCGCTCCCTTTTGAATCGATCACGGCCACTGATGATTCTACGGTAGTTTTCAAGTTGAAGGAGCCCCGCCTCAGTGCGTTTAAGGCCATCTTCAATTCAGAGCACGTATATATGGTGGCCCCTGAGGTGGTCCAGGAACACGGCAACGTTTCGGATTGGAAGAATGTGGTTGGCACCGGTCCCTTTGAGCTGACGGACCATGTGGAGGGCGCCTCTTACCACTATGTCAAGAATCCGAATTACTGGGGCCACGACGAAAAATACCCGGAAAACCAATTGCCCTATTTTGACGAGATCAATATCAAGGTTTCGAAGGAAGTCGCGACCAATTTGTCCTTATTGCGCACAGGGAAGGTGGATTACATTGGCATGGCAGGCAACACGCAACTGATCAGTATGGATCAGGTAGAGAGCCTGCAGAAAACCAACCCTGAACTCAAGCTCTACCCCTATGCCTATCGCGCGGAAACAGGGATGGCGTTTAACACCCAGATTGAACCCTGGAACGACATCCGGGTGCGCCGGGCTGTCCAGATGGCCATCGACTATGAAGCCATTAATCAATCCTATCACAAAGGATGGGCTAATACGACCCCTGTGGGGCATATCGGCTATAGTGTGATCGGGTATCACAAACCCTTTGCGGAGTGGCCCGAAGAGATCAAGCAATACTATCGCTATGACCCGGAAGGGGCCGGGAAACTCCTGGATGAGGCCGGCTATCCGAAAGGCGCGGATGGCATTCGCATCAAGACCACCTATGATCACTACGAGTTCTTCGATTTAAACTATTTCACGATCGCTATGGATTACTTGAAGCAGATTGGCATTCATGCGGAGATCAACCTCAGAGACCGCACGACGACCATCGCCAGTGTCCGAGAACATAAGTACACCGGTCTGTTTACCGAGGTCGTCGGCGCCGACTATCCCGGTGCCCTTCAACCCATCGAACAAGCGCACTCGGAAGCGGGATGGAACCCCCCCAACGTCAACGACGCCCAGTTTGACGAATTGCTTGAAAAAGCCAGAGCCGCCAAAACCGTAGAGGAGCAGCAGAAGTGGGCTCGTGAGGCCGATTGGCGCATCATCGTGCAGAACTGGTGGGTGTTTGGGCCCAGGGTTCCCCTGTTTCATGTGGCCCAGCCGTGGGTCGTTGGCTATAACGGAGAAGTCGAACTGGGCGGGATGGACCGGACTGGCATCTTCGCCCGCCTCTGGTTTGACCAGGACCTGAAGAAAGAAATGGGGCAATAGTCTCGCCTTTCTCCAGGAATCTCCTAAACCCCATGGGACGGCGTGTGTGTTTGCCGTCCCACCGGTTTTTTGCTTCCTCAAAAATGATCCTTCAAAGGGGGTCAGGCCTTTGATTATTTGATTAGGAATGAGTCCAGTTTTTTTGCCCCCTTTTCATTTAATCAAAGTCACCGTAAAGAACTGACTTATAGTGGTTTCCAGCCACCTTTCGTCATTCCTCCAGTACAGATCCGGACGTGCGCTGCTAACGCATCCGGCTCCTGCTTCGAGTCAGACGCTCAAACGTTGCCGTTTGGCGCACTCTGCTTAAACCGCTCTCTGCAAATGATCTCATTGTTCGCCGCTTCATCGCTACTACGAACTTGTCCGACTTCCTGAAGACGTAGATATCGGGGTTATTTATTAATTTTCCCGATCCGACTACCAATAGAATGTTGACAGTCGTCTTCAGGATCTCCCAGGTTCCGATCAAGAAACTTCCACACATGCACCGGGTCTTTGACTCCGCCAGGCTCAGCCGAGACTCACGCTAAGGCCTTCGGTTGATATTGCTTTCCCCACCAGACCACAAGGTCAGCGCCTGAAACTATGATTTCGGAGCTCAATACCGAGCCTATGTTCTCCCCTGTCAACGCTTAGCGCCTATCCTTGCGAATAACCACTCATGACTCGGGGACTCGGCGGGTCGTTACTGCCTTACCGAGTAAGAGACTTTCACTCTCTATTTCTTGCCAGCTTTCCTGGCGCACAGCCTGACCTCAATATTGGCTCTACGAGATTGTTTTATGTTCATAAACTCTTTTAAGAAGATCATTTGTCACTCAAAATATAGAGTGCCATTTCTTTTACTTGCCAAGATATAAACGTTGTAGGTTTTCATGATGGCGACTCCTGGATTCCTGGTCTTGGCCAGGAATGACACACTATGGCGACTCCTGGATTCCTGGTCTTGGCCAGGAATGACACACTATGGCGACTCCTGGATTCCTGGTCTTGGCCAGGAATGACACACTATGGCGACTCCTGGATTCCTGGTCTTGGCCAGGAATGACACACTATGGCGACTCCTGGATTCCTGGTCTTGGCCAGGAATGACACACTTGTGGGGACAGTAATGACACACTTGTGGGGAAGCGTATTCATGGAAACCGCTGAATGCAAAAAATATACGCGTAACATGACTTATACAGAAAAATTGCGCATTATTCAATGATCTTGAAAATTCAGAAAGGAAGTAGATGGAGGACCGCTGGTGCAGTCCCCCATCCAAAAGGTCAATATGTATGAAACTGCGGGTGTTATAAAGGCACCGCCCGCTGGCCTGCAAACCTCTCAGAGGTGGAGTTTAAAACAATGACCTGATGCCGCCTCATAGATGAAGGGAGCCTTCTCAAGAACCCGTTTGGTTGAATAAGACACTTTGCTGAGGTGACTTTGATCATGGCAATACGAATTATATTTTCAGCAGTGGTTGTGAGGGTTCCCATACGATCAATAAAGTACCGACACTGAAATGGCGTTTACGCCCTTTGATTTTTTCCCCCCCATCAATGCCCCGCTCTTTGGAAGCGTATGGGTTTTCACACTCAGACCATTCCTGATCGCTTGAATCGCATGGATACATCCATCTCCTCCTAAATAATGGAACTAGACATGCAATTTATTTGCCAAACACCTTCTGAGAAAACGCTTCATTATTGAAACCATCAACAACCAACTGAAAAATATATCACGAATTGAGCATTCCGGACATCGCAGTGTCAAAAACTTTATGGCTGATTCACTCGCAGGCTCAATTGCTTATACTGGCAACCGGAAAAACCAACCTTCAATAGAATGAAAGAGACAACGCCGCTTCAAATCATCGAGTGCGCTATCTCGCACTCGGGTTAGAGACATTGAGATGGGGTCCGTCGCGCAATTAAGCCAACAGTTTACGAGTAAGAAATTCATACCACTGAGGGCGGGAAAAGATAGTCTGGTCCAGAGCATAAAAATGGGCCTTGCCAAGACTGTAGACTTCCTTGAGCACTTGGGGAGATTTTATGTTTCCCTCGGCAACAATGGCTTTGTTCGTATATTTGGCCATCCATTCGATGAAAGTTTCTTCGCTACCAAAAATTTTATTGGTGGCATGGAGGGTAGTGGGGTGAAAAATTTCGGTTCCACTTTCTTCCAGCAGTTTGATCATGGTTCTGAGTTCCCTGACGGACAAGCCATCTTCCAGCTTGTCATGAATGGAAAAGTAGAAGCTGATGGGAATGTACCTGGAAATGCGCCTGCGCACGGAGCGGACCACGTCCAAACTCAATTTCAAACGGGAGGCGATCGTTTCGTGACCAAATTCGTCATCACGTCCATTGAAACGCAAAGACAGGCATTGATCCAGGAGAAATTGCTGAGCGCTGTTGATTTCGACAAAATCCGCCCCTGCTTCTTCAGCCCGTTCTGCGGCGTGGGTGAAAAACATGTTGAGTTCCTCACAATCCGCACGGTCGAATTCCCGGCTCGAACTGAAATCCTTTCCCATGTTGATCACCGAGGGAGCAATCGGTTGCTCTCCACAGATTTCATCGGAGGTTTTGGCCCCCGCATGAGCCAGTCTGATTCCGACGACGACCCCTTGCTGCTTGAGGACCCGGATCAATTTTGCCAGACCTTGGATATGCTCTTCTTCTGAAATCCCCAACTGAGAGACATGACTACGTCCCTGCTTGTTCACGTAGGCGGACTCCAGAATGATGGTTCCCATTCCATGGAAGGCTTGCTCACGATAATGCCGGATCATCGACATATTGACTTTACCGTTGACATTGGCTTGATTTTCTGAAGCAGGTGGGAAAAGAATACTATTTTTAAAACGTAAATTCATTAACTCGAGTGGCTCAAACATGGATCGGTTTGTTAAAAAGAGATTGACAAGGAATCGAATTCTTTCTATCCATCAGGAAAAATAATGGTGGCAGGGAGAACAAATCGAATGTAAATCCCGAGTATACCCTTTTTTTGAGAAAACTCAATTGCCAAAGAAGGAGAAAACAGATGCTCTACCGGCGTTTTGGAAAAACTGAATTACGACTTCCGGTCTTCACGTTGGGAGGCATGCGTTATATCCATGGATGGGAAGGTCCCCATGACCTGCTCCCTGACGACACGCTGCAGCATGCTTTGGAAGTGAGCCGGTATGCCCTGGAAAGGGGGATTCATCATTTTGAGACAGCCCGGGATTATGGGCGCAGCGAACGAATCTATGGCAAAATCTGGCCTCGACTCGGCAAACCTGCTGAAACCAAAATGCAGTTGCGCCGCCGTCTCCTCTTCACTACGAAAATCAGGCCTATGCCCAGCTATAAAAAAATGCGTGAATGCATCGAGGATTCCCTGGAGCGACTGCAGTTGGAGGTGATCGACAATTTTGATTTTCACGGGGTCAACCAGGAGGAAGATTTAGAGTGCATTTTTCGAAAGGGGGGATGTCTGCAGGCAGTGCAGGATGCCATCGAGGAAGGACTAATCCGGCACTTGGGTTTCAGCACGCATGGCAAGTTACCCATCATCTTGAAAACAATCCGCAGCGGTGTTTTCGAGTCCATCAATCTTCACTATTACTATTTTTTCCAGCACAACTTACCCGCCATCGAGGAAGCGGCTGCCCGAGACATGGGAGTGTTCATCATTTCTCCCAACGACAAAGGAGGACAATTGTTTCAACCTCCTCAAAAATTGTTGAAGTTGACTCATCCCCTCTCAGCCATGAATTTCAACGACCGCTTCTGCCTTTCTCACCCGCAAATCCATACCCTCAGTTTGGGGGCCGAAAAGCAGGAACACGTCGACGTTCATCTTGCCTCCATTGCTGCGGAAATCAAGGATGATGCCGCGCCGGAATCCTGGTTTGCCCGCATCAAATCCCGCGTGGACCAGGCAGCTGAAGCCTTCCGACAGCAGGGTCGCGAGTACTGCACTCTCTGCCAGAAATGCCTGCCTTGTCCCGAATCGATCGACATCCCGGAGGTGCTGCGCTTTCGTAACATGTGGAAAGCTTATGACATGCGGCAATTCGTCCGCTATCGCTACAATATGTTGAATCCGGTCGGACCTTGGTTTTCCGGCCGTTTTGCCGATGCCTGCACGGAATGTGGCGACTGCCTGCCCCGTTGTCCGGAGGAACTTCCCATCCCCCAGTTCCTCAGCGAAGTTCATCATCAATTCAATGACCCCCAACGCAGAAAACACCAATAACGGCTCTGAAATATGAAAAGTCCGCTCAAAATCGTCATATCGCAGAAAATCCTGGTAAATTTCACGGACGCATTTTGCCTGCTCCGGTTGCAGGTATTCGCGTTCCTTATCTGCCTGATTACTCTTGCCGGGTGTGGTGGAGGCGGTGGAGACGATGGGAACGACCCGGATAACGGTGGGAACAACCCGGATAACAGTGAGAACGGCCCGGATAACCTTACCTTCGATATCGATCTCATTTTTGTCGGCGACGTCACGGAAGACCAAAAAGAGTTGTTCCGGCAGGCGGCTCGGAGATGGGAGTCAATCATTACAAGCGATATTCCAGATCAGAAAATAGTCCGGGATTCAGATTCAGAAGAGTATGGTTTTGTATAAGAACGCATTCCTGACGACGATGGCCCTCACTATGCTGGTAGGATGCTGGACCTCCGGTAAACCCACTGCGCAAGATGGTCCCGAGATGGCGCGGATAGGGAAGGATTCTTGCATGGCTACTTCCGGGCGCCTTAGTGCGGATGAGACCCTGGTGGGTAGAAGTGGTAATTACCAGTTGACGCTCGTGGAGGTCGTAAATGGCAATGATAGTCGCTCCGTGCGGGGTAAGCTCACGCTGCGGAAGCAGCCGCAAGGACTCGAATCGCCGGGCAGCGCGTCAACGCCTTTGTATGGATTCACGGACGTCGATATCAAAGCGGTTGGCGCATACCGCGTCGGCAGTCTCGCCAGTCAAGACCCGCAGGCTCCCGGCGCGCTCGTGCTCGAGGGAAACTACGCCGGTGAACGAAGCATTCTTTTGAGACTCGGCTCGATCGCAAACCAGCGTGACCTCCGGCGTTACGACGGCGCCTACGCCGTGCTGGAAGTAGGTGAGATCAGCACCAATGGTTTCGCAGGCAACTGGCGAAGTGGTAAATCCGGATCTCGTATCGAAGGCTACTTCAGCGCAATGGAAGTATTCTAGAAGCGCTGCCGGTGGTCACAGTGGATATCCCCCGATTCAATGGGTTGACGAAACAGACAGCTCCGTAATTATGAAGATTGTGGAAAAAATCAGCAACACCATCGAGGATGTACCGGTTTCATGGGAAAAGCGAGGAGAGTTCACTCCTTCCCAGGCATTGATGCTGCTGTTCGAGGATTACAAACCCAATACCCGGCGGGCATACACGCGGATTTTTGCCGATTTTCAAAAATGGGCTTCCCTTCAGGGGGTGAGAGTTCCCACTCGATCGTCCAAACGATACCGTGGCGGGAAACTGCAAACACTGACCAGTCTCACTATCCTCGAGTACAAATCCTTTCTCAAGGCTCAGGGGAAAAAACCGGCAAGCATCAACCAGTCTATGAGCGCGTTACGCAAGGTTTTCAAGGTGCTCACGGAATTTGGCTACCTTCCTGCCAATCCATTCAAATCCACCATCATTCGTAATGAAAAGGTCTCGGACGTCAGCACGAAGGGGGCGTTACTGATTACTCAATTGAATGCCATGATGACAGCCAATGCCAATGAGACGTATGATCCCCGAGTGGCAGAGTTGATGCGTCAGCGCAATGCCTTGCTCTTGCGATTTCTTTATCTCACGGCAGCGCGGCGAGGAGAGGTGGCGGAATTGCGTTGGGAAGACCTCCGCCAGGATGGGAAATTTCATGTGGCGTTACTCCACAACACCAAAAGCGGGGTTCCCCAGCGTTTGAAAATCCGTAATGAACTGTTTGCCGAATTGCAGGAGTGGCGGGATACCTTGCGCGAAAAAAACCTGGAGGGCGCATGGGTCTTCATTTCTCTGGGCTTTCGTACCTTCGGACAAAAAATGACCGGTAAAGGGGTCAATGACGTCGTCTTCCGCCTCGGAAAAGCGGTGGGACTGGATATCTCGGCCCATACCATGCGCCACACCGCCATCACCCTGGCTCTGGAATTGGGGGAGCCCCTGCAGAAAGTACAGGCCTATGCCCGGCATTCCTCGGCCAACACCACCATCCGTTATTTCCATGATCAGGAAATTCTGCAAAAAAATCCAACGGACCGGCTGCCCCTGATTTGAGGGATTAAAACAACTCGTTGCGATATTACCCGGATTTTTGTAAAAAGTCCGCGCATCCTGTTCTCCGCATCAAATTCAGCCAATGCTATAAGTCTTCCTTCTCTTTCATCTCTTCCCAAAATTGCTCATGAGGTATGCCTTCCTCTCGCTGAAAACTCTTTCGGGATTCTTCAATGATCTGTTGAAACTGATTGGATTTGGCTAACAGGAGACTTTCTAAATCCGCTTCATCTTCAATGTTAACAAGAGCGACCGCAGGTTTCCCATTTTTGGTAATGATCACGGTTTCTCCCTCTTCACATTGTTTAATAAAGGCACTGAGTTGGTTTTTAACTTCTGCTAAGGATGCGAATTTCATAGTGGGATCTCTTCTCCGGCAATGGATATTTTATCTCGAATTTTGATGCCAATCGCCTGAACTTCAACCCTGCCTTGCTCATAATTGATATCATAATAAACGCGAAAATGGGGTCAGGCTTGCAAAAAATGGGGTCAGGCTTGCAAGTTTGCAAAAATGTAAATTTTAATCTTTTTCAATTTGCCAAGATGTCTCGGAAAGCGAAGCAAAGAAAGACTTGACCCCCTTTCAGAACAAGCAATCCCGGAACCTCCAAGATTTTCTCGAAATGGGGTCAGGCTTGCAAGTTTGCAAAAATGTAAATTTTAATCTTTTTCAATTTGCCAAGATGCCTCGGAAAGCGAAGCAAAGAAAGACTTGACCCCCTTTCAGAACAAGCAATCCCGGAACCTCCAAGATTTTCTCGAATCCCTTCAGGTCCGAATTTTTGTTTAAAATTCCAAATTTCCACGCCTGCCCCTCACTCGAAGTCAAGTTTTTTAAAGCAGGATGGAAGAAAAACTGCGAAAAATTGAATAGGCCGTTTATCCCTTCGAGAAACCTGCCAAAAAATAGAAATATTCCCCGTAACTTTGTCTTTACACCTCTATTTTCAGATGTTACCGTCCTCAGTAAATTTTTGATTGTCCCTTATGGGGAGATTAATTTGGTCCCGATTCGCAATCATTTTTTCCTGCTACAACGCGCTCCGAGGGATTAGAATGCCCACGCCCATGGATCCACTCACAGGCGAGAAATACGTCAATCTGGCGACCTTCCGAAAGAGCGGGAGGGCGATCGAAACGGCGGTCTGGTTCGCGGCGTTGGACGGTCGATACTACGTATTTTCCGAGGCCGGGGCGGGAAAGGTCAAGCGTCTTCGCAACTCGCCGCGCGCCCGCGTCGCGGCTTGTGGCAGTCGCGGAGACCTGCGCGGCGCTTGGCTTGACGCGGAGGCATTCATCGTTGAGGACGGCGACGTCGAAAAACGCGCCTACGCAGTCCTGCGTGAGAAGTACGGTTGGCAGATGCGCCTCATTAATCTGGTGTCACGTCTCAGCGGACGCATCGACAAGCGCGTTCTGCTCGAGATCCGCCTCGTCTCGCCGGCAGCACCGACGAACTTAAGAGCGGCTCGCTCCAACTCCTCCGATTCCGGAGAAGATCGCGCAACAGGTGGCGGCTCACATCTCGTTGCGGGAGGAAATCACGCGGTCGATCAGACCGAACGCCAAGGCTTCTTCTGCAGTGAACCAATTGTCGCGGTCGATAGCCATCTTGATTTCTTGATAGGTTTTGCCGGTGGCCTGGCAGTAGATATCGATGATGAAATCCCGGGTTTTGAGGATTTCATTGGCCTGGATTTCAAGATCCGTGGCCCGCCCTTGATAGCCGGTTAAAAGCGGTTGGTGGATCATGATTTTGGAACGGGGAAAGGCGAAACGACGGCTTTTGGTGGCAGCCAGACTGAGAATCGAGCCCATGCTGGCGGCAAATCCGGCAACAATCGTCGTGACCTCGCATTGGATGAATTGCAAGGCGTCATAAATAGCAAAACCTGAAAAAACCTCGCCACCGGGGCAATTGATGAAGACGGTGATCTCTTTCTGCGGATCTTCCTGCTCCAGCAACAGCAGTTGATTGAGTACTTTTTTCGCCAATTCGTTGTTGACTTGATCTGAAATGATAATCGTGCGGGATTTGAGAACTTTGGCCGTCAAGCTCATCATTTCCAAACTGTCTTCGTGTTTTTCGTCGCTCATGGATTTCCCTGATCAAAAGTAAATGTGCGCAATGATTTGCAATTAGAAACTGATGTTACCGTGAAAATATCTGGTGGCTGAGGGCGCACATAGAGTGAGTGGGCCTGAAGTTCACGTTTTAGCCACAATCAGATGGATTTTCTAGGTGATGCGCTTCTCAGTTTGAGTTTTTTGGCAAATACCCATATTTACTAAGCGCCTTCAACCATCTGGGAGCATTTTTTTTGACAACGAGTGCCTCATAATCAATTTGAGGATCTCGATAAGGTTCTTGCTTCTTGAGAACAATGTAAATTATTTGAAGCATTTTATGAGCAATGGCAACGATACTACGCTTGTGTCCCCGGCGAATCACAAGGCCTTGATATCGTCCTTTAAATTGCGATTTGGTTTTGATGGCAGCATTAGCACATTCACATAATAATGAACGAACATATGCATTGCCTTTACGAGTTTTACCGGTTTTGCGTTTTCCTGCACTTTCATTGTTTCCAGGCGAGAGTGCCACCCATGAACAAAGATGGTGTTTATTGGGAAAAGCACCCATATCGGTGCTAAGCTCGGCCAGTAACATCGTGGCAGAGATGTGGTCAATTCCAGGAATGGTTTGCAATAAGTGATATTGCTCCTGATACGGGACCATCGCCGCAACGAGCTGCTCATCGATTTGCTCTATCCTGGATTCGAGCCATACCATATGGGCCTGAATCTGTTTGAGCAAAAAACGTTGGCGCTCACTCAAAGAAGTGGACAATGATTTTTCAATCAGAGCCAACTTCGGAAGCAACCTACCATCTAAAAGGGAGGCAAGTTTATCCGGCTGAATCCCGCCACTCTCGATGAGAGTAGCGATCATTCTTCGTGCCGAAACGCCATCGATGTCACTGAGCACGAGCCCTAATTTGATACCACAACTTTCAAGGATTTTGTGCAAGCGATTTTTTTCGCTACTCAAAACGCCTGAAAGTTTTTTACGGTAACGTGTCAACAAACGAAGTTGACGAAAATCTTTTGGAGGAACAAAACTGGCTTTGAGTAATCCACAACAGGCAAGTTCTGCTAACCATTCTGAATCCTGGACGTCGCTCTTTCGACCAGGAACTTTTTTGATATGGTAGGCATTGACCACCCAAGGAATAATTCCCACATTTTCGAGAGACTCATAAACTTGTTTCCAGTAAATGCCTGTGGATTCCATGACCACTAACTCTGGGTTTAACTGCTTTAACCACTGAGCGAGTTCTTCCAAATCTTGTGAAAAGGTCTCGAATTCTTTGACCTTTTTGCTTATTTGTCCATCGCGATTCTCATGAAGCACTGTGGCCACAATCACAGCGCGATGAATATCTAGACCAGCACTACTTTGAGCTAAGGGTTGAATCATCTTCTCCTCCTTTCCTGAATGTAGTAGTTGGCTTCACTCGTAAAGGAGGCTGAAAAATCACTTTCTTGGGTTACCTGGCTCCATGAATCAAAATTGAATCCTGAAGTCGGTCTTCTTACCGTACCTTCTGTAGAAATACTACGAAACACTCCGGGGTGCGAACCAATGAAAGCTACGCTCAGGTTACGTGACAGGATCAAGTCGCTAACATGAGAAACGAGCGCTTCAGCCTCTATTGGTATATAACATTTTCATCCTCCGGGGTGAAAGCATAAGTTTTCATGAAGGTTACGTGAACGATTTTTGCAGTTATGCGTCTCATCGAGTTGTCATTCCTGGCGAAGACCAGGAATCCACTTTGCTAGCGTTCCAGGGTGATTCCTGGATTCCTGGTCTTCGCCAGGAATGACACACTTGTGGTGAAGCGTATTCATGGAAACCGCAGAATGCAAAAAATATACGCGTAACCTTCATGTAAATTATTTTCACCCCGGAGGATGAATAAAAATAACAAACCATATAGTTTCAGTAGGTTAGATAGTTTTCTTCACGGTAACATGACTGAGAAACTATCATTCTTGCCAAAACGATTCAATCTCGAGGCGGTCCGAGTTGCCTGGATGGGCTATTCCGGATCTTCATAGCATATCTTTTTTGAGACGATCCAGACGTTCTTGCAACAACGCCTCATTGGTGCCGCAAAGGTTGAAATAGTATTTGATTTTAGGTTCCGTGCCGGAAGGGCGCACGATAACGCGGGCGTCGTCTTCCAACTGAAAAATAAGCACGTCGGAAACGGGCAAATCCGGACCCGGGAGTGTTTCGCCGGATCCCGGCGTGGTCACCAGCTTTTCCAGAAGGTCCGTGATTCGCAGCAAGCGGCTTCCGCCAATCGTGGCCGGCGGATGATGGCGAAAACCCTGCATGATCGCTTCTATCCGCCGTCGACCGTCAATGCCGGGCAAAGTACGATTTTCCAAATCATCCAGATGGAATCCGAATTGCTGGTGCAACTGCCGCAAGCGATCCAGCGGAGTCAGTCCCCGGGCTTTCAAGGAGGCGGTCATTTCCGCAAATGCCAGGGCCGCCCACACGCCGTCTTTGTCTCCGGTATGATTCCCTGCCAGGAAACCCAGACTTTCTTCCATGGCAAAAACAAAAGTGCCTCTGCCTTCTTCTTCAATCTTCGTCGCTTCGGCGCGCATCCATTTGAATCCAGTCAGGGTTTCGATAACCCTGAGGCCATGAAAGCCGGCGATTTTTGTTCCCAAGGGCGAGGAGACGTTGCTCAGCATAAAGACGCCATCTTCAGGCAGTTTTTTCAATGCTTGCAGTCGTGACAGCCAATAGTCCAGCAAGAGAGCCCCTGTTTGATTGCCATTCAAGTGGCGCCATTCGGTATTGTGACGGAGCATCACTCCAAGCCGGTCCGCATCGGGGTCGTTGGTTAAGATCAGTTCATCTTCGGGTGCGGCGGCGGCCCTTGCCATTTCAAAAACCCGGGCATCTTCGGGATTGGGGGAGCGTACCGTGGAAAAATTGCTGTCAGGTACGCATTGCGCTTCGATTTGTTTCAATTGTCGGAAACCCCGTTTTCTCAAAAGAGGAGGAACGCAGCGTATGCCCGTGCCATGCAAGGGGGTGTAGATCACTGCCAATCGTCTGTTCTGCGCAGGGTCTCCCAGCGCCTGTTTTTCCAAGACTGCCAGATAGCGGGCGTCCGAATCTTCCGCGAGTTTTTGAATGATTCCCTCCCGGAGCGCGTTTTCGAAAGGGATGTGCGCAATCGATGCCATATCGGTCACTTGTCGCACTTCAGCGATGATACCCTGATCTTGCGGAGCAATGATCTGACCACCGTTTTTCCAATAGACTTTATAACCATTGTACTCGGCAGGGTTGTGGCTGGCGGTAATGACGATGCCAGCCATGGCCTTCTGCTCGAGCACTTCAAAGGAGACCATGGGAGTGGGCGCCATTTCCCGGAACAAAAAAACGGGGATACCATGAGCGGCGAGGACTTCACTGGCAGCCTGCGCGAATTGCGGAGAATTGTGGCGGGAGTCGTAGCCTATCACTACGCCGGCATGGTCATCGTCCGCGTGTTTTTCGAGGTAGCGCGCCAATCCCTCCGTGGCTTGACGAACCGTATAACGATTCATACGGTTCACTCCGGCTGCCATAATGCCCCGCATTCCTGCAGTTCCAAATTCGAGGGGGCTGGAAAACCGGTCTGCCAGTTCTTTTACATCTTGTTGCTCCAAGAGCTTCCGCACTTCCTGGCGTGTGGCTTGATCAAAAACGGAGGACCGGGCCCAATATCGGGCGTTCTCGGTAAAGGATCCCATAAGGCTTACTCGGGGGAGAGTGAAGAACCGGAAAAATAATCCGCCATCAAGCAGTGGTCTGATGCTTCAAGGGTCATTTCCTTTTCAGTCACCGGATGTCTGAAACGCAGTCGGCAAGCGTGTAAAAGCTGGCGATGGAGAGGAAAACGCTGCTCGCGCAGGTAGGCCTCGCCTTTCTGCAGCCAATGCAAGAACCCGTCATTTTGCAAACCATACAGTTTATCTCCGGCAATGGGGCATCCCAGATAAGCGGCGTGTGTTCGAATTTGGTGGGTGCGTCCGGTCAAGGGGACCGCTTCCACTTTTGCGTATTGTCCGATTTTTGCATCTGCCGCGTTCTGGCGAAAGGGCCACTGCAATTCCCGGAAATGGGTTTGACTGAGTTTGCCTTCAGGGACGACGCCTTGTTTGATACGAACGATGCTGTTTGGATCCGGCGCGATTGGCACAGAAACGAAAACGTCGGGTGAAGGAAGAGGACGGCTCAAGATGGCGGTGTAGGTTTTTTCTATTCGATGCTCACGGAATAGAGCGGCCATGCGCTGCGCAATTTCTTTTTGACGGGCAAACAATATAACCCCACTGGTTTCCCGGTCGAGACGGTGCAGGGTGTACAAATTCTGGCAGCCTGACGACATTTTAAGGAGATGAACCAGCGTGTTTTTGAAGTACTTACCCGAAGGAGCGGTGGGCAGGTTCCCCGACTTGTTGACGGCAATCAGGTATTCGTCCTCAAAAATCACCTCGAACGATGGGTCCACTGCCGGTTCCAGATAGTCCGGACGGAGGTAGCGGACGATTTGGCCGTTTTTCAGCAACTGTGCGGGATCTCCCATGTTGCGGTCGACCAACAACCTTCCCGCCTGAATGTGATCAAGCCATTCCTCACGGTCGTGATAGCGAAACTTTCGTAGCAGAAACCCGAGTAAGGTTTCGGGTTGCTGATTGATCCGCATGTACTGGAATGTCAATACCGTGTGTGCCACATCCGTTCTACTTCCCATGAGTTGCCTTTGGGGATGCCGGTTGCGAGGTGGATTCGCCATTTTGCCGGCGCGTTTCCTCTTCCTCGAGTACTTTCCGCAGAAATTCCAACAATGGTTGGCGATACTCCTGGCGGCGTAAAGCCAGTTTGATCGAAGTTTGCGCATATCCCAGCGGCTCCCCCACGTCGAAACGCTCTCCCTGAAAGTGAACCGCGGACACGCGCCCTCTTCTGGCCAGTTCATTGAGGGCTTCGGTTTGGGTGAACTCTCCTTGCTGGGTATGGCTGCGCGCGGTTTCCCGCAGAATTTCGAAGATTTCGGGAGTGTACAGGTACCGTCCATAAGAAACAAAGCGGCTGGGTTCGGTTCCCGGAGCGGGTTTTTCCACCATCCGACGCACTTTGAGCAAAGGGCCGTCTCCCTGCGGATCAATCACGCCGTAACGGGATACATCTTGTCCGGCAACTTCTTGCACCGCTAAAATCGTATCTCCGGTCTGGTGGTACGCATCGATCAGTTGCCTGGAAAGAGGAGGGGTATCAAAAATGACGTCGTCCGGGTAAGCCACCACAAAGGGTTCTTTTGCCACAAAAGGCTCTACCAGCATGAGCGCGTTTCCGGTTCCCATCATGTATTGTTGACGCATGGTGAAGAGATTGACGGCGATTGGTTGAATTCGCTCCAGTTTTTTCAATTCATTCGATTGGGAAAAACTGGTTGCCAATTCGACTTCGCGGTCAAAATAGTCCTCCAGGGCTTTTTTCCGTCGAGAGGAAACCAGCAAAATATCCTGAATGCCGGACGTGACCATTTCCCGTACGATGAAATCAATCACCGGAGTGTCCACCAATGGAAACATTTCCTTGGGGATGGTTTTGGAGGCCGGTAAAAAACGAGTCGCATATCCTGCGGCCAGTATGACGCCTTTCATCATTAAAAATCGAAAGAATGATAAATATATAGTGATTCAAACTAAAGGAACAAAAGAAAACAATCCGTGTTTACTGGTTTTGAAATCCGGACCCTGCTTGTGGATTTTGAGCATTTCGCATCCATAAGGATTGCCCACTGGAATGACCAAAATGCCATCGTCCGCCAATTGTTCCAGCAATTTTTCAGGTACTCCGGAAGCGGCTGCCGTCACGATGATACGGTCAAAAGGAGCAGCAGAGGGGTATCCCTGTTTGCCATCACGTTGCAGGACCTCGACGTTTGTAATGGCGCTGCGGTCGATATTCTGTCTGGCAAAGGCCACCAACTCGGGAATCATTTCCAAGCTATGGACATATTGACCCAGTATGGAAAGGATGGCCGCATTGTATCCGCTTCCCGCGCCAATTTCCAAAACTTTGTGATTTTTTTCAACTTCCAGCAGTTGAATCATGACAAGGACGGTCATGGGCTGTGAAATCGTCTGGTCATAACCAATGGGAAGCGGATGGTCCAGATAGGCCATATCGACAGAATTCGCGTGAACGAATTTTTCGCGCGCCACTCGCATGAAAGCGGACAAGACCCTTTCATTGGTGATGATGCGGGATTTTCTCCAGCGCTGACACAATAGGTCCTTGGGAGTCATTACTGCCATCGTTTGAGCGTCGAATCTTCTGCCGGGTGCCGGTTTGGAGTTTTTCCTCTCCTTCTCGAAAACATGCTATACCTTGCAAGACCGGGTTTGTCAAAATTCCCGCGCGAGCAAGAAGCGACTTTGTTGAAGTGAGTAAAAGAGGGACATCTCACGTTGCAATCAAATCCACAGACAGTTTTGTCTTTTCAGGAGTGTTGTTTTGTGAGAGAATTCAGCCTGGTTTTCAGCAAAACGAACTCAGCTTTGTCTTTCAGAAAAAATGTCGAACCCTTTGAAGCGTCGAAAGCCGGAAACCATTCTGGCGCGCGACGACTTATATATACTTTGGAAAGATGGGCACGAAAGTCGTTATCCCTTTTTCATGCTGCGTGACAGGTGCCCCTGTGCCAGCTGCATTGATGAAATGACTGGAGAAAAGACATTGAAGACGACGGAGATTCCCTCCGACATTCGTATCCGCCAATCCGAGTACATTGGCAATTATGCCTTACGAATCAATTGGAGTGACGGGCACAATACAGGGTTGTACTCGTTTAAGTTTTTAAGAGCCATCTGCGCCTGTTCGATCTGTCTTTCAGAGAAACGGGAAAGCGTAAATTTCTGATAATTCTCCATTCCGTATTCAGCGGTCGATCTGCGCACTGGTGAAAGATCCGTATTTTTCCGGGAGAAATTTAAATGAAAAGCATTGATGGCGCATTGATGGCCAACGATTTGAAGTTGGCCTTCGTGGTTTCCCGTTTCAACGGAGTGATAACCGAAAACCTACTGCGAGGCGCATTGGATTGTTTTTACCGCCATGGGGGCGATGAGGCGCATATTACCGTGGTCAGGGTGCCGGGCGCCTTTGAAATTCCATTGGCTGCCCAGAAACTGGCCCGCGCAAAGCAGTACGACGCGATTGTATGTTTAGGGGCGGTGATCCGCGGAGCCACTCCTCATTTCGACTATATTTGCTCCGAATCGGCAAGGGGTATCGCCTCCCTGGCCTTACAGAACCAACTTCCCATCGCATTTGGCGTTCTTACCACCGATTCCACCGAACAGGCGATCGAACGCGCCGGGTCCAAATCGGGCAATAAAGGCGCAGAGGCGACGCTCAGCGCCATTGAAATGGTCAACCTCCTCAAAAAGATTCCTTCCGCATGATCGATGCCCGGAATTATTTCATGGCGCTATCACAAGCCGCATCTCGACGGTGGTGGCGTGGGTGGTCCCGCATTTTGTGCGGAACTCCAGACTCGACGTTTGCGAGTCCGCGTCCGGTTGACCAGCATGTTCAAGTCTGTAGTTTAACCTGAGTTCGAGATAAATCTTCAATAATATGAGTATCCTAGCGTATATGTCATCCTCGCGAAACTTGTCCCCGTGAAACTTGTCCCCGCGAAAGCGGGGAGCGGGGATCCGGATTTCAGTCTGGCTGCATACCTCCGGATTCCTGCTTTCGCAGGAATGACAAGGTTTCTCTAAGAGAAGATTCCATAACAGCACGAGTTAGTTTGTAATCTCATGGTATTCTACACCTATTAATTAAAAACGCAAATTATTTTCCTAATATCCGAAAGTCATGTCATAGGTAGATTGCCGGTGACCATTGAACTCGGTTTCATGGCAATCGTAATCGGGCTGCTGATAGCGCTGCCAGTCGGCATCTACTCGGCGATTCGCCAGGATACGGCCGCCGACTGGGCGCGCCATGCCATCATCGGCCTGGCAACACCCAACTTCTGGCCGGCACTCATGGTCATGATCTTCCCGGCAATCTGGTGGGGCTGGTCGCCACCAATGAAGCTGGTTTCTTTCATGGAAGACCCGCTGAGGAATCTCGGGGTGTTCATCATTCCCAGCGTGATTCCGGGGACGGCCCTGTCTGCCGCCACCATGCGGATGACGCGCACCATGATGCTGGAGGCTCCGGCAGGATTATATCCGCACCGCCTGTTCCAAGGGGATCCGGGGTCGGGTCGTGATTATCCGACACACTATCAAAAATGCCCTCATCCCGGTTATCACCCTGATTGGCATGCAGTTACCTTTGCTGGTAGGCGGCGCCATTATCATGGAGAACATATTCAACCTGCCGGGGCTAGGTCGTCTTATGGTGAATGCACTCGAGGAAAGAGACTACCCGGTGGTCTCCGGGGTAAACCTGATTTTCGCCACCGCGGTTTTAGCAATAAATCTAATGATCGACCTGATTTATCCCTATTTGGACCCCAGGGTGCGGTATGAGTGAGAAATCCTCCCCCATCCATGAGCCCAAGCGACGGGGTCGGTTTGTGGATTTCTTCAGCAGGCTTCTCAAGGAGAAGCAGCTGGGGACGTTCTGCGGGATGATCGTCTTGCTCTTGATTCTCGTCGCGATCTTCGCCGATGTGCTGGCTCTTTATCCTTTTTGGCAATTACACCCGGTAGACAGGATGCAGGGCCCATCAGCCCGGTACCTGCTGGGTACCGACCAGCTGGAGCGAGACTTCCTGAGCCGCCTGATCTACGGGGCTCGTCTTTCCATGGTTGTCGGTCTGTCAGCGACCGCTGTTAATGATGTGGTGGCGGTGCTGATCGGTGGCATTTCAGGGTACATTGGTGGCAAATTGGACCTGGTGGTGCAGCGCTTTGTCGATGCCTGGATGTGTCTCCCGGGACTGCTCCTGTTGTTAACCATCATGTCCATAGCCGGAAAGGGATTGTTACAGATAATACTGGTTCTGGGGATATCAGGAGGCATCGGCGGCTCGAGTGTCATCAGAAGCGCCGTGATCGGTGTCAAAGAGAATGACTATTTTCTGGCCGCCATGGCCGTGGGCACCCCCACGAGCCAAATCCTCTTACGACATGCGCTGCCTAATATTATGGCACCCGTCATCATTGTCTTCTCGATCAACATTGGCGGGGTCATCAACTCCGAAGCCTCGCTGAGCTTCCTGGGATTCGGACTGCCGGTCCAGATTCCTAGCTGGGGAGGGATGCTCAGCCGGGAAGGGCGTGTGTACATGGAGATGGCGACATGGCCAGCTCTCTGGCCGGGGCTTTTCCTGACGATTGTCGTTTACTCCCTCAACATGTTCGGCGACGCGGTGAGAGACCTGCTCGACCCCAGGATGCGGGGTGGTGAGGGCAGTTATGGTACCGCGAAAGTGAAACGCAAACGAGGCCTCTTGAACGGGTTGATCAACCCGTTCTCTTAGGAGGAGCCCTCTCCCCAGTCGGAGCGCAAAACTTCTAGATCAGGAGTGAAAATGAGCAACTTATTCGATCTCACAGGTAAGGTTTCAATCGTTACCGGTGGAAACAGTGGGATAGGACGAGCCATAGCAATGGGACTTACCGAACATGGTTCAGAGATTGTCATAGCAGCCCGTAACGAAAAGAAAACAGAGCACGTTGTCAAACAAGTAGACGGAGGAAGAAATGCCGGAGACATGGCTTGGCCACCAAATCCTGGCCAGCGAGGGTAGATCCATCAAGGATCTTTACGCACCAAGATCCAAGCGGTTTCGACGAGCATTCCTCGCAGATCCGCTTTGCCGGAGCGAGTAATGCCCATATGGACCTGATCGGAACTGGAAAACTGGGAAGGGGTTAAACCCACATAAGCAGCCAGTTGATCACTCTTCCTGAAATGCTGGAGATTTTCAAGATCGAGTAATAAAGTCATCATCAACGAAGAAAACTCCCCCATATCTGTTACAAATTTTAACAGCGTGGGCGGAGGCACTGTCTTATTTGCAGGCCATTTCCCTCGATTTCACCCTTCCGATTTTCGCACTAAAACCCTGGATGGGGTGGGTGAGGATTAGCCCATTACCTATGAGACTCTTGCTCCTTATTATGATCAAAATAATTGGATGATGGGCGTCGCGGGGCTTGCTGGCGATCCTGCCTACCCTCCCAATCCGGAAGTGATGCCACCTCTCCCCTTAGGCAAGTCGGGCACCGCACTCGCGCAAGGCTTCAACAAGCTGGGCTGGCATTGGTGGCCTTCAGATAGCGCTTTCACCACCGTGGTTTATGATGGCCGAGACAAGTGTATCAATTTGGGTGCCTGAACAAGTGGGTGTGCGCAAGGTGCCAAAGCAAACACGGATATCACCTGAGGAGGAAAAGAAAGGTAATACCGATCAGGACCCTAAGACAAACAACCCTTTTGATGCCAACCAACAAGCGACATTGAGTGCCCTTGCTGTGCTGATCATTCCCCCCAGTCCCGAGTATGAGGTCCCTGGTACAAATGACCCGCAAATCTTTTCAGGCATCCTCACCCTCTGCGAATAGAAAGCCGAATTTGTATCAGCACAATTGAATGCTATTGAACAAACGACACAGGCACAGTTCAAGGAAGCATTCATTGAGGCAGGTGTTGAAGCTCAAATGCAAATTGTAGAAACCGTAGGCCGCGATTCACCATTCTTCTCCTTCATACTCACTGCGGTCGCGCAATGTTATTACCAGGACGATCGGGTGCTGCAATCTCTCGAAATCGAACCGAGGCCGCCCTTTCCTCTTGGGCATGAGGTTGCCCCAAGAGGATTGGTCTTTGTTGGAGCCTGTGCGTATGCGAGGAGAAATTTATCGTAAATGATACTTAAAAACGTTTTGAATTTGGCAGAACAGCCAGTGTGAAATTCAAAACGGACCTCTGGCTAGATCCGGATATCCTGCAGATGGTAGTCTGTGAGACCCGCTTTTGCTTTGGGGGTCCAGCGGTAGGCTTTCTCTTGTCCTGCAAACGGTTTGTACACAAAAGGGGCTTCCTCCGGATACTGTTTTCGCCGGGCGTCGATAGCGTACATGATCAACCGCGAACGTTCACGGATATACGCCGCATCGTAGACGGCATCAGGATTGGCCTGCACTTTACTGGGCACATCCAACACCGACTGACGCCGGTGGAAGCCGAAGTTGATGGTAACGCGAAGGTCGGAGCTGGTGTTCGCGAAGGAACCATGAAGGATCTGACGGTTGCAGATGACGACATCCCCTGGATTGCAGATCAGCGGCATGGCATCGGGCAACCGGTCCGACCCCGCTTCCTCAGCCCTGGCTTTGATGTCTGCCTTGCCTTGCCGATGAGATCCCGGCACCACCCATACACCATTTGCGGCATTGCACCCATAGAGTTGTGCCATGAAATTGAAGCCGTGGGTGTTTTCATCGAGATCGTGGTTGTCCCAATGGGTGACGCCATCCTGGTGCCAGGCGACGGAACCACCCAGTCTGGGATACTTGATCCACAAACCCTCATTGAATGGAGTGAAATCCTCGCCGTTGATCGCTTCAGCAATGGCAAGGAGTTGGGGATGTCCATAAACGTGCAGGCAGGTCTCAGAAAACTGCAAGGAACCATTGATGTATTGTATTACAAACTCCGGGGCATCTTCCGATGCCACTGGTTCAAACATCTTGACCTGGTGACGACTATGATTTTTGGTGGTTCCCCCAGCCTCATCTGAAAGGGGCTTGACCCAACTAATGTCTTGCAATTGGCAAGCTGCATTGAAGGCCGGGCGTCCCTGATGATCGACTTGCGCACCTTTAGTCACCGGTGCATGGTCCAGCAGATCGGCCAGATCTTGTTCGATGTCCTGGAGTTCCTCTTCTTTGAGAATCCCTTCGAAAATGTAGAACCCGTTGCGTGAATAGGATTGAAGGATGACCGGATCAAGACGGCCTTCTTCATCAAAACGGATCGCACTTCGGTTGTCGAGTACCAAAGCGCGTCGGGTGCCCTCCTCCCGATAACGAACCATGGCTGATTCTTCTGTCCCATAATCCACAAGGACGCTCTTTTCTAAAGATGGATGATCTATACTCATATTAACCTCACTGTCCATTTAGGAGAATCAAAAGGCTGCTTTTAAAAATATTAGCGCTATCATCTTTATTAAATCCGATGATTTAAATCAAGTTAATAAATAATCAATACCATGTAGACAGGCAATTGCAATATGAAGGGAATCTTGAGCGGCTTTTTCAGGGATAGCTTTAGAGACAATCAATGGGTTAGCTATACGATTAGAAAGCCTAGAGCTTTGCCCCCTCCAAATTGAAGGGAAATGGAGTCCCGACCTCAGTGTTCGTCATCAACGACCCTCAGCTCCTGTTTCACGGTCTTGCATTCCTCCAGAAAACTCACAAAAGTATTGCATAAGTATGATTATTTAGTATAATTTTCAGTAATAATATTATCAATACTTATTTCAAGGAGATTCCAATGCCAACAGTAAAAACGGCTATTTCGCTGGATCAAAACCTTTATGAAAAGGTGAATCATTTCGCTGAAGAACTCCATGTTTCAAGGAGCCGACTTTTTGCCTTAGCGATCGAAGATTATATGAAGAGTAAAGAAAATCAAATGCTCTTAGAACAACTCAATACGGCCTATAGTGATTTTCCGGATGAAGAAGAAAATATCAAACACAAGCAAATGATTCTAAAACAAAAATCGAGTATGAAGGAAATAAAATGGTAATCAAGCAAGGAGAAATCTATTGGATAGATTTGGCAGAGCCAAGAGGGTCAGAACCAGCCCATCGGCATCCGTATATTGTAGTTCAAAATAATCTTTTCAATGTCAGTAAATTAAATACGGTTGTCGTCTGTTCTCTCACTTCGAATTTGAAACGAGCGAGCGCACCTGGGAATGTGCTCTTGCCCAAAGGCGAGGCCAATTTACAAAAGAAAAGTGTCGTCAATATTTTACGAATCTATACGATCAACAAATCAGATTTAGGAGAAAAAATTGGAAAAGTTTCCGAAAAGAAATTTCAAGAGATTCTGGATGGAATCAAACTTTTATTTGAACCAAGATCTCTATAATAACTCGCCCCTCCCCTCAAGAAACCTGCCAAAATATCAAAAAAATTCTCTCGTAAATTTCCCTGGGCCAGTACGCTGATGCGCCCTGGATGCCGGACCACGTCCGCGGAAGCGACACTCCGCATCGAAGATCTGTCTGTCGTTTTCTTTTTTGATAGTTCTCAACGAAATCGCCTTTGGCTGAAGATTTTTTAGAATTTCTGTTAGTCTTTCTTTTTCTTTTTTGATAGTTCTCAACGAAATCGCCTTTGAATGACAGGCCAAAACTATTTGTCGAATTCAGGTTCACATCAAGTGATAGTTCAATGAGTCAGGAAATCTCGAGGAAAGAGGTTGTTCAAGCCGGTGGGGTGATGGGCGGAGCACGCATGGTTACCCTTAGCAGGTCGGTGCGAGTCGTCGCTACAGGCTACGCTTTTATCATACCAGCGCTTATCGTATACGTTTTCTTCATCGTATCCCTTGTGCACCTCGTTCTACTACAGCCTCACCAGTTGGAATGGGGCAAAGCCCGTAAAAGAGTTTGTCGGGTTGGCGAACTATCGCGCCCTAATAGTCGACCCGCTGCTATGGGAGGCACAGTACCACAACCTGATTTGGATCATCCTGGGCTCGATAACGCCTATTTTAATCGGACTCGTGCTGGCGGTTCTCGTATGGAGTGGGGTGCGGGGCAGGGTGGTCTTTCGGACCATCTATTTCTTGCCGGTAGTTCTATCCCAGGTCGTGGTCGGGATCATTTGGAGCTGGATGTATAACCCACTGTACGGGGTTGTCAACAAGGTGCTGAAGGGCATCGGTCTTGACTTTCTGGCGAGAGCCTGGTTGGCGGATCCGACTTGGGCTCTGCCGTCCATAATCGTGGCTGCTGTCTGCACCCATGTTGGCTTCTGTTTTGTCATCATCTTGGCCGGTTTGCAGAATATTAACCCAGAGCTGATCGAGGCCGCTTTGATTGACGGGGCCAATGCCTGGCAAAGGTTCATCTACATCATCATTGCTGAGCTGCGGCACGTGCTGACTATGCTGATCACTTTCACGCTCATCGGTGGCTTCCAGGTTTTCGACCTCATTTGGATCATGAACAGTGGCGGCCCCGGCACGGCATCACAGGTGATCGCCACCTATATCTACAAGATAGCTTTCAGGGAGAGTGACATTGGCTATAGTGCAGCGGTGTCGATGGTTTTGACCAGCCTGGCGCTGGTTACATCTTACATATTTATCCGCGTACGAGAGAGGGGGGAGTAGCGAGATGGAGATCGCAACTACCGATACGGTGAGGCAGTTGACGCCGAGGCGATCAAGGCGTTATTGGCTGAGTAGAGGTTTTAAGTACCGGGTTCTACTCCTCTATGCGCTGATCAGCTTAGCACCATTTTACTTTGTGGTTTCCACCGCTTTCAAGACGGAAAGAGAAATCTCAAGGAACCCTCTAGCACCACCAACCACTCTGCATTGGGAGAATGTCTCGAAGGTGTGGGAACAAGGTCGATTCGGCAGATACTTTCTCATCAGTGTAATCGTGTCCGTTCCAATTGTCCTGGGTACGGTGTGTCTTGCCAGCCTGGCCGGCTGCGCCTTGGCCCGTCTCAAACTGCCGGGCGCCAATTTTGTCTTTTACTTCATCCTGATAGGGCTGATGGTACCGTTTACATCGATCATGATCCCGCTCTTCCACTTCTTGAAAGACATCCACTTGCTAGGTACCTATTGGGCGATGATTCTGCCTCAGATCGCACTGTGGTTGCCGTTTAGCATATTCTTTATGCGTGCGTTTTTCACCGGGCTACCTTACGAATTGGCCGATGCAGCGAAGATCGATGGGTGTAACGAATTTGGTGTCTTTTGGCGGGTCATGTTGCCGCTGTCTGGGCCGGCCATTTCCGCCATGGTGGTTTTTAACTTTATGGCAGCATGGAACGCATTTCTGCTGCCCCTGGTTTACATGCAGAGAGGCAGCCTAAGGCCCATCATGGTGGGCATGATGTTCTTCCGAGACGCCTACAGTAGAGCTTACTCGCTGGAAATGGCCGGCGCGATCATCGTCATGCCGCCAATTATCGTGGTGTATGTAATTTTCCAGCGGAAGTTTGTCCAGGGGCTCACGGCAGGCGCTATCAAGGAATAATTAGCGCTTGTCCGAAAAATGTCTTTCATTATGGATAGCCTTGCGTGATTATGGAGTGGAACGATTATGAGTGGTAAAAATGTGAATTTTTCTTTTGCATAAGTACTTAAATAGAGAAATAAGTAAGGAGTTATATGATTACCAAAAAATGGTCAGAATGGCGCACTTGGGAGAATTGGAAGAAAATGGCCTCTCAGCAGATCGAAGAGCGTGGCCTTACTAAAAATCTGGATGAGATTGAAGAGCAGGGATTCACCGTGATCACCCCTGAGCAAATGGGCGACACTCGCCTGTTAGAGCAAACCAAAGAAGCGCTCTTACGGGTTGGGGAAGAAATCACTGGGGTGCGGCCCGATGAAGAGACCGGGGAACATGGTTTCACCGACAACATGGCACCAACCAAACCCAAAATTGGTACTTCGGGTTTATGGAAAAGGATCCGATTATTGAGGAAATCATCCAGCATCCTCTGACTCTGCCCTTGATAGATTACTACCTGGGTTCCGGTTGCCTGCTTTCCGCGTTCAACGGGATTGTCAAATGGCAGGACCCGGTGGGCTATGGGCACACAATGGGCTTACATGCCGATACCCACCTCTATCCTTTTGAACCGCTTCCCGATCCCCCAATGGTGTTCAATACAAACTGGTGTCTGATCGATTATACCAAAGACAATGGCGCCCTGGCGATCGTCCCGGGATCCCATAAACTCCGCCGCCACCCCAAGCCGGGTGAGGAGGTGGATCAGGCCATCGCTGTCGAAGCACCCGCGGGTTCGGTCATTGTTTTCATAGGCACCCTCTTGCACGGAGCCTTTCCTCGGATCAATCCAGGTTTTCGATTGTGGGTCACCGCTTATTACAGTGCCTTCTACTGCCGCACGCAAGAGCATTACCCCCCAGCCGGATTTCGGAAGAAAATCTGGCTCGCAATGGGGAGCGGTTCCGTCAACTGCTCAAAATCGATGAAGTCTGGAATTTTGAAGATCCTCGGGGGCCTATTCCCCCGTGGGAGCGAACCTCCGGAAAAACGTATGGCCAAATCATGAATCAGATCGTCACCCACCATGGAAAAAAGTTTCGCGTTGAAACTGACCACTCCATCGTAAATCATGCGGGGGAGTGCGCTACATCCCCATCGATGGCGAAGAAAATGAGGAATCACTCGATCAGTCCAAGGAAACGATAGGCCTCCCCCCGGGACTAAGATAGACCTTATTACAACCTAAATTGAGCGATTCTGAAAAAGGATCAGATTTTCAAGATGATTTTTTTGCTTGAGAAATGCAATCGTTCTGAAATCAGATTTTGATCATCAAATCCATGGAAGTTGGAGTGAGAATGAGCATCAAAATGCTGTTTTCAGATGTGGAAAGTCTTCATTTCTCATGTCATGGACGCACTCATCCCCTTAAACTTTAATGTTTTTGTTTTTTAGTTGAAGCGAAACCCGTTGATCAGATTGGCGCCAATGCATGCTGGCAGGTGGCAAATAGTTGGTCCAATTGCAAGCGCTCAAAGGTCGTTTTGGGTACTTTCAAGATCAATTTTCCGGCATGATGAACCGGTTTGCCTGCCGTATCAAGAAACTGGCGCCGGAAGGTATCAGCATACATCGTTACCACAATCACTGGCTTGCTGACATCTTCTTTGAAGGCTTCGAAACATTTGAAAATGAAAAGGGGTCAAACCTCAATTGCCCGTTCCATGTCGGCCTTTGTCCCTGGATAATCCATTGGAGGAAATATTAACTTCTTGCAAAATCTATTCACATATACTCTAAACGGGTTTAAATTTCACTTTTCAAAAGAACTGTCATTCCGAGCTAAGGGGGCTGCCTAAGCAAGAATCTCATGGGAATCAAGAAGATTCTTCGGTTCCCTCAGGATGACAAAAAATGAATCCAGAAATAATCCGTTCACAGTATAACATCAGTTATAAGGAGACCCTATGCCCTGAAAAGTTGCTTACCGGAGGACACGGAACCAAACAACCTTTCGGTGGCCGTGTTGGAATACGAAGATCGCCCGTTGGCGCCCAATTTAACAAATTTAAAATTCAATTGTAAATAATTATAAAAATAAACAAAATATAAAGACTTTAAAGTCCCTCAGTATAGTGGTATCTTGCACTTTTTCTAAATACTAATTTGTTCGCAAGGAAATTCCCACATGAACAAAATCAGGATTGCTGTCGCTGGCGCAGGGTTGATCGGACGACGCCATATCGAGTGCATTCAAGCCAGTTCGGCATGTAAACTGGCCGCCATTATCGACCCTTCTCCGAGTGTTAGGCAAACCGCATCGAAAACCGGAGTAGCCCTCTTCGAGACGCTTGACGAACTATTCGAGAAGGATTGTCCGGATGGTATGATTCTCGCCACACCGAATCAGATACACCTCGAACATGCCCTAAAATGCATCGATGCCGGAGTGCCGATGCTGCTCGAAAAGCCGATTACGCAAACACTCGAGGAGGGTGAGCAGTTGTGTGAAATAGCGGATGCGGCCAAGGCTAAAATCCTTATCGGCCATCATCGGGCATACAGTTCGATCATGACATGCTCTAAACTAATTATAGACCATGGCAAACTCGGTCAGCTCGTGGCAGTTATGGGGAGCGCATTGTTTTTTAAGCCTGATGATTACTATAATGCCGCCTCGTGGCGTCGCCAGTTAGGGGGAGGCCCAATCCTGATTAACATGATCCATGAAATACACAACCTGCGTATGTTGTGTGGGGAGATCGTCGCAGTGCAGGCGTTCTCCTCCAATGCCACTCGGGGCTTCCCTGTTGAAGACACCGTGGCGATCAATCTGCGCTTCGAAAACGGTGTGCTCGGCACATTCCTTCTGTCCGACACGGTTGGCGCAGCAAGGAGTTGGGAGCAGACTTCGCAAGAGAACGAGAGTTATTCAACCTATCCTGACGAAGACTGTTATCTCATCGCTGGAACCCATGGCTCACTCGCGATTCCGACAATGCGCCTCAAAATCTATGAGAAAACCGAGGATCGATCTTGGTGGAAACCTTTTAAAACTAGCAACATCGAAGTGAAACGTGCTGATCCTTTGGAGCGACAGCTCGATCACTTCTGTGCTGTTATCCGAGGTGAGGTACAGCCTTTCGTCGGTGTGCGAGATGGGTTGCAGAATTTGAGGGTTACCGAAGCGATTGTCGAAGCGGCACATACGGGAAAGATCGTTAGCACGGTGAGCAGGGTTTAGAAAAAGGGGCAGATTATGCTTGCAAATAAGAATCACCTAAGCTAAACGTTTTAATTTATCCTGAGGCAGGAGAGCTTTATGTTAGAGACCACTCCCCATTCAATAGAGCGAGCAGAAACTAAATATACACACCGTGCGATCTATGAAATTCTGGAAAACGTATTCAAAACGAAACGTTCGCCAGTACCAACGCACCTGTTTGTCAACGAACGTGACAAAGCATTTTCGAAATCCACCCCAAGCGGTCTGATTGATCTCGACCTCAGCGATCAATTCCCTGCCAGGTGGAAACTCTCAACGACCGCATGTCCATAACGCCGTGGCATTAACCCTGTGTCTTCAAAGTAAAGATTGTCATTCTATGATTGATGGCGAGCGCATTGATTGGCAGCCAAACACAGTCATGGTGACACCACCAAGGGCTGTGCATTCCCATCACAATCATGGTGACAAACGAATGACAAGCTTGGTTGTCCAGGATGGTGGTTTGTATTATCACGCTCGGGCTGTCGGTTTTAGTTTCATCGATTAATGCACTCTCAGTTTAATCTCAAACAAAGGATCGCATACCATGCAACTCAGCGACGAGCAAATCGAACAATTCGAAGAACGTGGCTTCTTGTTTTTTCCGGGCCTGCTGGATGGAGATGAGGTGGCCTATCTGCAAAACCGATGGCGGAAATTCTGAGTCGCCAGGGACCGAGGTGGTGCGCGAAAAAGACGACTCTGCTGCTGCTCGGCTGGTCTTTGGAGCCCATTTTTTTCCCGAACCATATCGCCGTCTCTCACTGCTGCCGCGGCTGTTGAATCCGGTGCGCCAGTTGTTTCAGGACGACGTCTACCTGCATCAGAGCCGCTTAAACCCCAAACCGGGTTTCGGCAGCGGCTCTTCCTGGAATTGGCACCAGGATTACCCTCCGTTTCGCGCCATCGACTGCATGGCGGAGCCGCGCTGTATCATGGCATCGGTGTTTATCGACGACTGCACAGCGGCCAAGTTGCCTCTCCTGTTGGTGTCGGGCTCACACGGCCACGGCCTCATGGAGGCAACGCTACACGCGGATGCCAGGGGAAAGGGATATGACCTGATGACCGTGGATCGCGCCACCATGGAACGGATGGCTTCCGAAAACGGTATTGAGGAATTGATTGGAGCGGCCGGATCGGTTTGTTTCATCCATTGTAATGTCCTGCACGGTTCGGCCAACAATGTCTCGCCCTGGCGTCGGGCGATCATGTATTTGATCTACAATGCCGTCATTCGAGTTAATCAGTGTTATTTATTTGAAACGGATTATATTCTGGGTGATCTTTGAGAAACTGCATACGATAGGAGATAGGCATGTTGTTCCAGTAATTTTCAAAAGCCGGAGCCCAAAACAAGTTGCATACCGAATTGAGCATGATGACATGGGATTTTGCTCCTTGTATGGATTTGTAGCGCACTTTATCCTCAGAAAAATGATGATCTTTTGTTCCAAAAGTACCGGTTTCAGTATCCCAATGTATTAAAACACGATTGATGATGCTCTCAGCGTTCCAGTTCGCAGACGGATAACTGGAGATAAAGTACTGCGAAGGGGTCGAAGGGGGTCAGGCCTTTGATTAAATGAAAAGGGAGCAAAAAAACTAGACTCGTTCCAAATCAAATAATCAAAGTCACCGTAAAGAACTGACTTATAGTGGTTTCCAGCCACCTTTCGTCATTCCTCCGGTACAGATCCGGACGTGCGCTGCTAACGCATCGGCTCCTGCTTCGAGTCAGACGCTCAAACGTTGCCGTTTGGCGCACCCTGCTTACCGCTTTCTGATTTTACCGGCCTCTGAGTTCCGAACACAGGAGGACAAGCAGAATTCCTCTCAGCCAAGTCCCTTTGCTCCACAGGCTCCGTTGATTTCCTTTGCATTGTTACTCTCTGGATCTCACGCCGCTTCAGATCCGGACGCTGCTAACGCATCCGGCTCCTGCTTCGAGTCAGACGCTCAAACGTTGCCGTTTGGCGCACCCTGCTTGAACCCGCCATTTACCGAGAGCCGAACCTTTGCTTTTAGAGGTGTTACTCTGATTTTACCGGCCATCTGAGTCCTCCGAACACAGGAGGACAAGCAGAATTCCTCTCAGCCAAGTCCCTTTGCTCCACAGGCTCCGTTGATTTCCTTTGCATTGTTACTCTCTGCAAATGATCTTCCGGGCAGATCCTGCTAAGCGCACATTGTTCGCCGCTTCATCGCTACTACGAACTTGTCCGACTTCCTGAAGACGTAGATATCGGGGTTATTTATTAATTTTCCCGATCCGACTACCAATAGAATGTTGACAGTCGTCTTCAGGATCTCCCAGGTTCCGATCAAGAAACTTCCACACATGCACCGGGTCTTTGACTCCTCCAGGCTCAGCCGAGACTCACGCTAACGCCTTCGGTTGATATTGCCTTCCCCACCAGACCACAAGGTCAGCGCCTGAAACTATGATTTCGGAGCTCAATACCGAGCCTATGTTCTCCCCTGTCAACGCTTAGCGCCTATCCTTGCGAATAACCACTCATGACTCGGGGACTCGGCGGGTCGTTACTGCCTTACCGAGTAAGAGACTTTCACTCTCTATTTCTTGCCAGCTTTCCTGGCGCACAGCCTGGCCCATGTTGTGAATGGCGAGCAGTTTTTCTTTTTCGCTGAACAAGTGCCGCAGTGTCGTCTCTCCATTTTGTGTCGAAAACGTATAATCCGGTACCGGTGTACCCTCGCTCTTTTTGCGCAGCGCGTTGAGCTCCGTTATCAACTCTCCGATCTTTTGTTCGAGCTCGATTATTTTTGTTGCGACATTGATTTCTCCTTTTTTCGAATCCCCGGCAATTCCTCTCCCCAGACCAGAGCGCGCCGTATTGCGGATGCCGGTTTATCATTATCCTTTCGATTGAACCATGATCGTTGGTGGTTTGTTCTCTTCCAAAATCCGGCACATCGATCGACAAGATGAAAGCATGACGCTCAAAGCGCATCAAGGGGTAACCTCTCTCTACAATTCCAATTCCTATTGTGCGGAAACGGCTCCGTATTTTGACACCCAAATTGAACCCTGGAACGACGTCCGGATGCGCCGGGCCATATCGATGGCTATCGACTTTGAGACCATCAATAAACCTACTACAAGGGATGGGCCGGCACGAAACCTGCGGGGATTATCGCTAAAAATGGGTTCGGGTTATACGTACCCTTTGAAAAGATGTACTCGGAGAGTGCCTGGAACCCCTGAAACGTCATTGACCCAGCTTTTGACAAATTGTATGAGGCCGCTATCACCGCTACCACCGTTGAGGAGCAGCAGAGTTTGATTCGAAAGGGCGACATGTACATTATCGAGCAGGTCTTACTGTGTTTGGTCCGAGAGCGCTCCTGTTTCAAGTGATCCAGCCGTAGATTATTGGTTTTAGCGGGGAAATCGAACCGGGCACTATGAACCGGCAATCCGTTTTCGCCCGTCTCCGGATTGATCAGGATCTGAAGAAAGAAATGGGATTTTAGTATTTTCGCCTGGTCTCATCGTAGACTGGCAGATTTCTGGTCACGCCGCCGTGCAGGGAAGCCACACTGCCGAGACGGAAATTTGTCGACACCGGGATGGCTTATCCGGAATCGCTTCTCTTGTTAACGATAAGGTTCGCGTGCGAGAGTACCGGGTCAGGTGGAACTTGATTGCCGGTAGGCCGGAGGGAGGGTAACGTTGCTCTGATCCTCTCACTTCTCTACTCCAAGAGTGTTTCTGACTTTCTGACGGACTTCTTGACACAACTCCAGCGCCTCAGCAGCGATTTCCTGATCAACAGAGGTACCAGGATAACGCACTTCTACTGCAAATGCACTGAGTCCCTGAACCGCCGAACGCAAGGATTCCTACCCTGGATTTCTTGCTATCAGAAACTCTGATAAAGCTATCAGATTGTGGGTTTTACCAAAAGCAATCTCCTCCTCTTGCAATTGAGCTTTCAGGTACTTCTCCGCGCATTGTTGACTATGAAAACACACCGCATCATAATTGGGATCGCTCAGCACAGCCAACTCCCTGGTGGCTGTCCTGAAATCACCTTCGGCTTTCTCAATCCATTCTCGAGTGATCTGCTTCATAGAGGACCTGACCATTTTCGATAATCTCCCGCATAAATCCATCGTCGAGTTTCAAACGATTCTGAATCTGTTCGGGAGTACGGATAAGCAGATCCACAGGAAAGGAAGGATTCGTTTGACGTAAAATTTCCCAAGACTTCTTAGCACTTTTCCCTTCAAAAGAAAGGACTACCAGCAGATCGACATCAGAATCCGTTGTGGGCTGACCATAGCCATAGGAACCAAATAGAATTACTTGAACAGGGTGAAATTGCTGGACAATTTGCCCACATAATTCTTTAATCCGAGAATACTCAATCATCCTGTCTCTTCTTTCATTTTAAATCGTTTTCTTACCGACCGGGCTCTGAGGGCACAACCTGGAATTATGCAGGTAAGGTAACATCTCCACGCTTGGCTTTTCCGGAATGTTGGGAAATGTCCCTACTCACAACGGCCCATGTTCCTTCTTCATATTCCGGATTAGAGATAGCTCCTTTTCCAACTCCACAATCCACGCGGAATCGGTGAAAAAATCAGTGAGTGCCAAACCAAAACGCCGATGCCGGTTTATCTGAACTATGATCATTTGTGAATGACAATTCTTCAATTTCACAGGATGAAGATTGGTTTGATGCAGTGTTCAGATGGCCAAAATCAGCAAAAAATGGGATTTTTATGAGTTTCTCCAAAATCTTCGTTTCTTAAAAATAGGTGAATACCATTAAATATCATGTTAAGTCTTTCATTAATTATATCAAGATGATAAACTGATATTTGTGACGCGAAGATTTGAAAGAACCCGAGTGCGCACCAGCTCGCATGAAGGGTCAATCGTTGCAGTTACAGTATCTTCGGACTGGTTTCTTTCGTTTTTCCGTAAATCTTCAAGATTTGAAATTTTATGCGCACCATACGTGACCCCCAGATGCAGTTCGGCGAAGTCGACATTGCCGCCATCGAGTTGGATCTAAAATCCCGTGATGACATCCCCCCTATCCTTAGTGGTTTGCAATACATATACGCCACGCCAGCATTACGCGCATCGGTATTCAAGGTTCCGGAACGGGTCATCCCCTCGCGAAGCGGCCCGGGCCTGAGCAACGAAGACAGGCATCGCAAAGCGGACCCCCGTCTTGTGCGTCCCGGGATGGAGCAGTGGAAGATTCTGGCGCTTGGCGTACTGCGCCTGGGTCTCAACAGCGATTACGACCGCATCCATGAGTTGGCTAACCATCACGACACCATCCGGCAGATGCTCGGACATGGAGGTCGGGAGGTTCTTTGGCGGGGAGGACAAAACGACGTACAACCGGCAGACGATCAAGGATAACCTGCGTCTTTTCACACCTGAGATTCTCGATGAGATCAATCAGTTGGTTGTCAAAGCCGGACATGGGCTGGTAAAAAAAAACGCCCCAAAAGATGGGCCAACCCGAACTCGCACGGAGAAGAAGATTGAACTTCATGATTCAAGCAAGGCGCTACGTGCACGCTGCGACTCCTTTGTGGTTGAAACCAATGTACACCTAAATTGAGCGATTCTAAAAAAGGATCAGATTTTCAAGATGATTTTTTTGCCTGAGAAAGGCAATCATTCTGAAATCAGATTTTGATCATCAAATCCATGGATGTTTGAGTGAGAATGAGCATCAAAATGCTGTTTTCAGATGTGGAAAGTCTTCATTTCTCATGTCTTGGACACACTCATCCCCTTAAACTTTAATGTTTTTGTTTTTTAATTGAAGCGAAACCCGTTGATCAGATTGGCGCCAATGCATGCTGGCAGGTGGCAAATAGTTGGTCCAATTGCAAGCGCTCAAAGGTCGTTTTGGGTATTTTCAAGATCAGTTTTCCGGCATGACGAAGCAGTTTGCCTGCCGTATCAAGAAACTGGCGCCGGAAAGTATCAGCATACATCGTTACCGCAATCACCGGCTTGCTGACATCTTCTTTGAAGGCTTCGAAGAGGTTATTGCCAAGCAGCATCAGATAGTACCATGCGGTATGGGAAATGAAGTCCTTGAAGGGTAGTTGTCGATGACCAAAGTTTTTCAGCGCCCGGTTGGCCAGTTCATCCTTTCCCCGTCCGTGGTACGAGCCAAGGATGCTATGAACAGAGAACTTTCCAAAAAATCTTTTCACGGCATGCGAGGAGGCAAGGTCTTGCTCACTGCATGACAGCAACGCGGCATAACCCTCGTCCCTTTTGAGGTGATCGAACCAACTGAGACGACGGCTGCTGCCGTCCATGAAAAAACAAAATATCCGCAAAAAGAAATCAGAGACAGCAATACCTTTTCCATAAAGCTCTCTACCTGTTGGGTTGTGTTAGATTTTGTCGTAATATTGTTTTTACTCACTGAAATATAACACATTTTCCACAAGTTTGGGAGCTTTTTTATTACGAATCGCCCAACATAGGATACAAATAGTTCTACTGTTTGATATTAATCTGATTTACAGAGAAGATTGAGGTGATCCGGAGGGTGGACTCTCCCAAAAAAGGGCTTGTGGACTTGCTGAGTGTTTATAAAGCAAGAGAGGTCGTTGCACTCTTTTAGACCTTGATAGAATATCAGAGTATAATTCTTGTTATATTTTGATTGAGTCAAATACAAATATGTATTGATTTTCCTATACTTCGGAAAATGTGCTCCAATCGCTTTCGGAAGCTCATGGATGATGTAATCCTCCATCCGGTAGTGTGCTGACCATTTTTGCCGGGTCGCACGGATCGCCCTGGCAGAGGTTTGTTTTTCCTGAAGTGCAGAATTTACACTCTCCGCATTCGGGAGTGTAGAGTGGGATGACATGGTCTCCCACGGAAACGGAGGAGACCCCGGGACCGATTTCTTCCACCACTGCGCCTCCTTCATGTCCAAGGATCGAAGGGAAAATACCCTCCGGATCTGCTCCGGAGAGGGTATAAGCGTCCGTATGGCAGACTCCGGTCTTAACATTACGAATGAGGACCTCGCCCTCTCGAGGGCTTTCCAGATCGATTTCCAGGACTTCCAGCGGTTTGCCGGACTCCCAGGCAACGGCGGCTCGTGTTTTCGTCAGTTTCCTTTTATGCAGAGGTTGAAATGTCGTTCCACGTTTCCCTCAGCCATCTGGCACAGGCACACGAATTTTTAAAAATCGAATACCCGGCCCCTCCTCCGTAATCCTCATTAGGTATGAATTCGGTGGAGATGGTCTTGAGGGTGCTATCGTTCTGTGTGGCGTGATAACGCATCAATTGCCGCAGCACTTCTTTCCAGGGTTCCAGCAGGGACTCATTCCATTCGCTGTGCCATTGACCGGGTTCAGGTTTGAGGAAGGGATACTGGATTCCTCGCCCGATGGTATCCTTAGGATGCTGTGAAACGAGGCCATCAAGGCTGAGATGATGCTTCCAGATATTCCTAGGATTATTCGGCACCGCGGCTCGTGCATGGCAGTGCCTGACGAAACCCCGCTGGATCCACTTTCCGCATACATGATCTTCCTGGAAAGGGTCGAGGACCAGCTCTCCGTTTTCAATCGATTCACGAATATTGAACACTTCCTGTTCACGTGGATTGTCGATTTTGAAAATGACATGCGAGTGGTCGAGGGTCATGCAGAAGGGAATGCTTCGACGTTCTACAAGATCGGCCACTTTCTCGATGCGGCGGAAATCCTCGGACCACATGTTGACATGCACCTCGAAAGTAGGGCGGCACCCAATTTCTTCTCCGGTTTCATAGGCTTTGAGGTAGATTTCTGCGACCTGTTCGTCACTCACCAAAGAACCGTCCGCGTGGTCCATGATGATCTGCGTGTTGTGGACCAGGCTACCTAGACGGCCTCCGAGACGAAGGTTTTCCAAAAGCAGTTCATCGTCCCTTCCAAGTACATAAAACCACCCTCCTGCCAGGATCGGCAGATCGTACTTTTCGCTGTAACGCAGGTAATCGTTCTCCAACTCCCTGGGAGGAGTTTTGTCGAAATAATCGTATACCCCTGATTCCTTGACCATCTGGAATTTGGTTTCCAGGGGAATCGGCGGATCGGCATCGGTGCGCATCACCCCGCTTTCGGTGATGCCAAAGAAAAGATCGCGTTTCATTAAACTTTTAGTAGACAGAGTTGAGTGAGGTTTCGCATCAATGCCCCGGACCCGGAGGACCATGAATGGATCTGATCGCATGTATTGACACGATTGACCAAGGATCCAGGCAAGGGGGTGTGGATGCTTACAGTGTCACTGTACTTTGGAGGAGTATGGTATACAAAAAAAAATAATCAATGGCTATTTTTCATTATGGTCAAAAAATAGATTGAATGGTACTTCGACTTTTCCCACAGCACCGGGTCCAAATTGAAAGTGCCTCTGAATCCAAGCGGCTCATCAATTAATTCCAGGCGGATGATCCTTGCCATGAAAATCCTCACTCTCTTCAATCACTGATAGAGATCCTTCCAAAAAGTCTTTTTCAAAAAGTTTCGGAATGATAGACAAAAAGGCTTGGCATATACTTGGAATCTGCTATGATAGATTCAAATGAATTAAACAAGAATCTATCAGAGGAGATTGAAAATGAAAAGCACAAGTCTCATGGAAATAATCAATAAATTCCCAACAGAAGAAGAAGCACTGAAGCATCTTGAAAATCTACGATGGAGCGATAAACCAGAGTGTCCCTACTGTCATTCCCAGAAGGTGTCGAGACACAAAGAAAAGAACCAAAGAAGCCGGCTTCAATGTCAATCCTGCCATCGTTCTTTTTCGGCAACCGTCAATACGATCTTCCATAACAGCAAACTTTCCTTGAGAAAATGGTTCCTGGGGATCGTTCTCGTTTTGAATGCCAAGAAATCAATTTCAAACCGTCAACTCGGAAGAGACTTGGATTTGAGTGTCAAAACTGCCTGGTCATTCGGGAAACGAATCCGGGAAGCCATGGGAAAAGATGGCGAGCAACAACGTCTATTCAAAGGAATCGTCGAGATGGATGAAACCTATGTCGGAGGAAAGCCCAGGAAGGAGAACAAGAAGGAAGACAGGGATGATGACAACAAGCGTGGTAGGGGAACAAAAAAGCTTCCTGTTGTAGGTATTGCGGAGCGTAAGGGGGGAGTTGCGGCAGAGCTCTTTGATGACAAGTCCTTATCGAACAAGAATTTCAAAGAGATGCTGAAGGAGCACGTTGACCTGGCGAAGGCTGTTTTGATGACGGATCAATATTCAGGGTACCGAGCAATGAAAGATGAAATATTTCATTATTCTGTTGATCATGAAAAGCAATTCGTAGACGGGAATATCCACACAAACACGATTGAGAGTTTTTGGAGTCTTTTAAAACGCGCATGGTATGGCCAACATCACTGGTATAGTCGTCGGTATGCGCATCTTTATATCGGCGAATCATGCTTCAAATACAACCATAGACGCAATGAAAACATGTTCACCGATACCTTGAAACTTTGCCTGGGGGGTTGATATTGACAAAAAATAAACGCCGTGAGATCGTTAAACCTCACGACGTTACAAATGAGCGGATTGCAGAAAGGAATATGCTATTAGTCAAGGAAAGAGACCTAACTTACCATTAATCGCTTAAGCCTTAATGTCTATCATTCCGAAAAGTTTTATTAGAAATTTTTGGAGTAGACCAGATTGAGAGTTTAGTTCCAGGTATTTTAACCTGATTTGTCAGTGTGTCGATAATCGTGAAACTAAAATGGATGTTTTTTTGAAGATCCTGGAATAATGACTGTAGTTTGGCAGCAAATTGTTAGCAAAACTCCTACGATGTTTTTAGAAGGCAGATGACCGGTGTCAAAATAAACCCGCTCTAGTACCAGGATGAATGTGCGCCTCAATGGATTGTTGGCTTTTGTCCAGGGCAGCAGCAAAACCCTGATTCACGTCTTCCAGTCCGAAGCGGTGGGTCACCAGCTATGGCTTGGTGCCTCCAGGGCTCTGGCTTTCGGAGGGGGAGTGGGGATTGTTCTGCTGTTTTTCAGCCTCTTCTTCTGGCCTGAAATGTATAGGAAATGAATGGACTCGGCTATTGAGTCCATCCATATAGGAAAATCAAAAATCTACAGAAGACGATACCATTTCACTAGCCATGAATGGAAATACCTTGAAGCACAAGGTCAAACATGAGACACGTGCTAGCGCGTCGTTATCCAACGGGCACTTTGCTTTCTTCTGGTATCTCAAGTTCAATTTTTATACCAAGAGCCTCACATACCTTTTGATATCTTCCCTGCTGTCAGAAACAAGTTAGCTACCCGGCAAGTGCTGAAAAATAATCACTTGACACAAAAGATAGTGGATATATTTAGAGTAACTAATTTTAGTTGCAATTTAAAATTAAATCTCCTATGCTATAGGTAAAAAGGAGATTATGAGTCGAAAAGAAAAACTTTTAGGCAGATTGCAACAACGCCCTAAAGATTTTACATGGGTTGAATTAACCAGTTTATTGAGAGCATTGGGATATCGAGAAGCCAAAACAGGAAGAACTGGTGGTTCGAAAAGGCGGTTCGTTCATGCTTCTGCATCACTTATAACGCTTCACAAACCACATCCTCAAAATATTCTAAAGCGTTACGCAATAAATCAAGTATAAGAGATTTAGAACAGGCAGGTATGTTATGAAGGACTTGATGAGTTATAAAGGGTATTGTGGTTCTGCGCATTATAGTGATGCAGATCGTGTATTCTTTGGGAAGATTGAGTATATCAGGAGCTTAGTCAATTATGAGGGAACGGATGTGGACAGTTTGAAGCAATCTTTTGAAAATGCTGTTGATGATTATTTGGAGCTTTGTCAAAAAGAAGGGATTGAACCTGAACAATCCTTCAGAGGAAGTTTTAATATACGTACCGGAAATGAACTTCACCGACAAGCAGCTTTATATGCTAAAGAAAAAGGGACGAATCTCAATAAAGTTGTTACGGAGGCGCTTGAGCAGTATTTATCGAGTGCGCAAAGCACTTAACAACCCGCTCCGACAGAGCCTCCTCTAAGAAATCTGCCAAAAAATCAAAAAATCCTCTCGTCCATTGCTCTGATACATCTATTTCAAAGGGTAGGGTCTTCTGCAAATTTTTGATTTTCCTACTATGCAGACCTTAGAATTGCGGGAGTTTTAAAGCAGACCAGATTGGTCTGCTTTAAAATTTTGCAGATTTTTTCATTTCGCCAATTGAACATTGACGGCACATGGGCCCTTTCGTCCTTCTCCAACTTCGAAGGTCACTCTTTCACCTTCTGCCAAATAACCACCGCGTACCTCGGAATGATGCACGAATAGATCTTGGTCATTTTCCTGTTGAATGAAGCCATAGCCTTTTTGCGTGTTAAACCATTTGACGATTCCTTCTTTCATTGCTTATCCTTATATTTTAGGTTGTGTTTAATGTTATTCGATAACTGAATTCGGATTTTTCATCTATTTTCACTTCAATTGAATGAAGTGTAGGAGGAGAAACACTTTTTTTAACTTGGCATGAAAGAATGAAAAATCGGATGGAACTCCTTTTAACGCTGTGGCGGGGTCGACGAGACTCGAACTCGCGGCCTCCGGCGTGACAGGCCGGCGTTATAACCAACTTAACTACGACCCCGTACTCGAAATGGTGGGCGCTACAAGGATCGAACTTGTGACCTACGGCTTGTAAGGCCGCCGCTCTCCCAGCTGAGCTAAGCGCCCTACCCAAGAAGAGAAATAGACAAACCCTTCTTATACAGTATAATAGAAAGGAATGCAAGTTTTTTCTTATTTGCTGTTCATTCATAAAAAAAGAGACTTTTTTGTATTTTAGATTGAATTAGTACTAATTAGGTGCTATTTATATAAAATGATCATTGAGAATAAAGATCGCATTAAAGATTTTGGTCTTATACGGGGAATTCATTTTCAGCAAAAAGGTCCTTTGTTAAAACTATCCAAAAAGACCGATTATGCAATAATTTTGTTGAGTCATTTGGCTGTCAGCAATCATCCGGTGAGCGCTCAGGAATTGGCAAGTAAATATCACTTGCCACAACCGATGGTGGCTAACATTCTTAAACAGCTCGCTTCGTCGAAAATCATAGAGTCCAAGCGAGGGCAGCAGGGGGGGTATTTGTTGATACGGGAACCGGAAAGTCTTTCCATTGCAGAGATTGTTCAAGTCACTGACAATCCTTTCAATTTGGTGGAATGTGCCCATGACAGTGATGAGTGTGGCTGTAAAATCATCCCATGGTGCCCTACCCAGGATCCTTTGATTGCCTTACATAAACAGATTGAGACATTTATGGAATCCCTGACACTCGATCAGGTGATCCACCACCCACAATTCGATTACGATAGGAGAACCGTCAATGAAACTGCCTATTTATCTTGATTATCATGCTACCACACCGATGGACGAGCGTGTTTTGCAAGCCATGCTGCCATATTTCACCGAAACCTTTGGGAATGCTGCAAGTCGCAACCATGTTTTTGGTTGGCAAGCAGAAGAAGTGGTGGGGATGGCCCGAGATCAAATCGCATCGATAATTGGAGCAAGTGGTAAAGAAATCGTATTCACCAGTGGCGCGACTGAATCGGACAACTTGGCTTTGCAGGGGGTTGCTGAATTTTATAGAGGAAAAGGCAATCATCTCATCACAGTTCCCACCGAGCACAAAGCAATTCTGGACACTTGCCATTATTTAGAACAAAAAGGTTATGAAGTGACTTACCTGGATGTCGATAAATATGGTGAGATTGATTTGCAACAATTGGAGGACTTGATCACGGATAGAACAATTTTAGTGAGTATCATGGCGGCCAACAACGAAATCGGTACAGTGCAGTCTCTCAAGAAAATCGGCGCGATAACTCGTTCGAAAGGGATTTTGTTCCATTGTGATGCTACTCAAGGTATCGGAAAAATTCCAATCGATGTCGATGAGATGAATATCGATTTGCTTTCCATGACTGCGCATAAAATTTATGGCCCGAAAGGAATTGGTGCCTTGTATGCCCGCAGAAAGAAACCCAGGGTGCGTCTCTCTCCAATAATTCATGGGGGTGGGCACGAACGTGGAATGCGTTCCGGGACCCTCAATGTCTCAGGCATTGTCGGTTTTGCGAAAGCCATTGAAATTTGCCGAGCAGAGATGGATTCGGAAGGTGAGCGCTTGATCAGTTTGCGAGAACGGCTTTATAAAAGTTTGACGGATAAACTCGATTATGTGTTCTTAAATGGCCATCCTACACGACGACTTCCCGGGAATTTGAATCTCAGTTTTGCATATGTGGAAGGTGAGTCCTTGATTATGGGAATCAACGACATTGCCGTCTCTTCCGGATCTGCCTGCACCTCTGCCAGTCTGGAACCTTCCTATGTCCTCAGGGCATTGGGAGTTGGAGACGAATTAGCGCATAGTTCGATTCGCTTCGGATTGGGACGCTTTACTTCCGTCGAAGAAATCGATTATACTGCAGAACAAGTGATTGCGACGGTAAGTCGATTGCGGGAAATGTCACCTTTGTATGAAATGGTCTGCGAGGGAACCGATCTCTCTACGGTAAATTGGACTTCTCATTGATACTGGGAATTTATGTAAAAAACGATGCAGGATTCTAGGCGGAGAAAACAGCCCTCATTCCTGTATCAAAAATTTGGTTAAATTTAAGAAAGGGACAAAATGGCATACAGTGATAAAGTAGTTGACCACTACAAAGCCCCTCGCAATGTGGGGAGCTTCTCAAAAGAGGAAGAAAATATCGGAACGGGATTAGTGGGAGCCCCAGAATGTGGAGACGTGATGAAGCTCCAGATCAAGGTCGAAGAGGATCGTATCGTGGATGCGAAATTTAAAACCTTTGGCTGTGGGTCTGCCATTGCAAGTTCCAGTTTGGCGACGGAATGGATCAAGGGAAGAACCATTGATGAGGCATTGACCATTAAAAATACCGACATTGTGGAAGAATTGTCATTGCCTCCAGTGAAAATCCACTGCTCGGTTTTAGCAGAAGATGCGATTCGTTCCGCGATCAAGAACTACCAGAAGCGTGAAGACCATGAAGCGGCTGCAGTTAAATGATAACAATTATTAGCTGCAGAAAATTGAATTGTTAGAAAAGCCGTTTCTCCTTCTCCTCTGTGGGTGAAACGCAAACTCTATGGATAAGTACATAGTCTATACTGCGCACAGCTACAAATTGCGTTTTTGCATAGGGTGGCTCAAGCGCAGTAAAGCCCTGGGGTTCCGGGGTTGTTGGCGCATCCGCTGCACTTGATGCATCCTACAATTGTAGCCTTGTTGAGTATATAACTTTATATCTGAAAAAATCAGGAGCATCTTCAGATCATCATAGTAGTCATCTCAATCTACGAATGTATTCCCGAGAATCATCCGTACAGGCTGTTTGCATGGGGTGTCAAACCACAATGGCGACACCCCTTTTTTGTTTTGCCTGTAACTCCATCCAACGCCTCAACAGCAGACCCAATTATTTTGAAATATTCAACCTGCCTTACAGTTACGATTTGAATGTGGAGCAGTTGGAAAAACGCTATCAAAAGCTGAGCATGGAGTTGCATCCTGATTTTTATATCAGCGCCTCTTCCTTCGAGAAAAAACAAAGCCAGGAATCATCAACTTTGCTGAACCAAGCCTTTACTACGCTACAGTCCCCCATTACCCGTGCCGAATATTTATTAAAGTTGCTAGCCAATGACCAACATTTAGACCAGCGGAAACTGCCGGAGGGATTTTTGGAAAAAATTTTTGAGTTGCAGGAATCATTGGAAGAATTGCTGGCAAAGGATCCTCATTCCTCACAAGTAGAAAAATTTCGAATCAAGATCGAGCAAAATCTGGATCAACTGCGGCAGCAGATATCAGCATACTTCGCTCAATTGGAAACTGCTTCTGCTAAGCGGGAAGAAATATTGCCTGGGGTTCAACAGAAGCTCAATGTAGGACGTTATTTCCAACGCATGCTTGATCGTATCGCCAGGAGACCGTCATGACAGAGCCCATTATTGGGATTGATTTGGGAACTACCAACAGCTTGGCAGCCATGGTTTTTGAAGAAGGACCCGAAGTGATAGGTCGGGTTGGAGAAGATCCGATTGTGCCTTCGGTCCTTGCCAAAATCGATGAAGGATGGCTTGTGGGAAAAGAGGCGCTTCCTCATCGCATTTCAACTCCGAGTCGCACTGTCTATTCAGTAAAACGGCTGATGGGACGGGATCTTTCCGAGTTGGCGGAGGAACAGAAAAACCTGCCCTATGCGATTGTAGGAGCCCAGCGTAAATTGGTCAAAATTCGGCTTGGAGAACAAGAATATACGCCTCAGGAACTGTCAGCTGAAATTTTAAAAAAAGTGAAAGAAGACGCGGAGCAATGCCTGGGTTTTGTGGTTAAAAAAGTTGTAATTACAGTGCCTGCCTATTTTGATGATGCTCAAAGGCAGGCTACTCGAGACGCCGGAAGGATTGCAGGTTTGGAGGTTGTAAGAATTATCAATGAGCCCACTGCGGCAGCTATTGCCTACGGTCTGGATGAAAAGAAAGAAGGACACATTGCCGTCTATGATTTGGGAGGCGGGACTTTTGACATTTCGATACTGAAACTTTCGGGTAAAGTGTTCAAAGTGCTGGCCACATGTGGCAACACGCACCTGGGTGGCGACGATTTTGATTACGCCTTGAGTGGCAAATTGAGAGCGATCTTACGAGTGGAATATCCTCAGGCAGATCTGAACGATGCCCTCGCCCAGCAAATCTTCAAGCAAACTGCAGAAACACTGAAAATACAATTGAGCTCCGCATTGGAATCCAATTACCAAATCCAGATTCCTGAAAAATTGATTGCCTTTCAAGGGATTTTTACAAGAGCGGCATTTGAATCTTTGATTGCAGGAACATTCGCAGAGACTTTGAAGAGCTGTCAGCAAGCGTTGGATGATAGTGGACTGGGAGTTGCGGCCATTGATGAAGTCGTGCTCGTGGGAGGGTCCACTCGTATTCCTGCCGTGCGGAAGGGTGTGGAGATTTTTTTCAATCGTCCACCTCATGTTGCTATTGATCCTTACAAAGTGGTTGCCATGGGGGCTGCAATACAGGGGCATTTACTGGCAGGCGGCAGAAGGGATTTTGTACTTTTGGATGTTATTCCTCTCTCATTGGGAATCGAAACTTTGGGGGGAACCTTTAGTAAAATCATTACGCAAAATACGACCATCCCCACCGAATCAACCGAGATCTTTACCACCCATGTGGACTACCAAACATCCATTGAAATAAATTTGTATCAAGGAGAACGGGAATTGGTCAAGGATTGCCGCAGTCTGGGGCAATTCAAGTTGCGCGGTATTCCGGCAATGCAGGCGGGGCTGCCCCTGGTGGCGGTGACCCTGCATGTGGATGCTAACGGCATTTTAACGGTTTCAGCGCTTGAGAAACGCAGTGGGCAGCATGCTGCTATTGAAGTGATCCCTTTTCACGGACTAACGCAGTATGAAATTGATCAAATCATGGAAGATTCTATCGCCAACGTTATTGACGATTTCAATGAAAGACAACTGATCGAATTTCGAAATACAATGGAATCGGTTTTTTCCGGGATTGAAAAGGTATGGGAGAATGTTGAGAAAATATTAACCCCGCCCCAGCAAGCGGCGATTCGTCAACAAATGAAGGTGGTGAAGGATTACTCAAGGAGTCAGGATGCCCAAGCCCTCAAGGAACAAATGGATATTCTCGGAGATTTGACCCGCCCACTGGCAGATGCTATCATCAGCAATGCCGTTTTGGAGGAACTACAAAAATCTTCTCAATGATATTTAAAATCAATCCGATGACTCCAATCTTTTTGAATTGAATTGACACCATGAACATCCTACAAACTTTTAAGCAACGTGGTTTTTTCCAACAATGCAACCATGAAAATTCCCTGGAAAAACGTTTAAAAGAAGGGCCGATTTGTTGCTATGTCGGTTTCGATCCCACGGCAGACTCCTTCCATGTGGGGCATCTGATTCCAATAATGGGACTGGCTCATCTGCAAAATGCCGGACACCGGGTCATCGCCCTCATCGGAGGAGGAACTGCACTGATTGGCGATCCCACTGGCAAAACGGAGATGCGGAAAATTCTCTCCCAAGACGAGATTGAATCCAATATAACCGGAATTCGCTCCCAGCTTTCCAGATTTTTGAATTTTGAAGAAGGAGCCTCAGTGGTGAACAATGCCGATTGGTTGCGCACGCTCAATTATATTGATTTTCTTCGTGACATAGGCCGGTTTTTTTCAATCAGTCGTATGCTTTCCTTTGAGACTTATAAAATGCGCCTGGAGAAAGGATTGACTTTTCTGGAATTCAATTACCAGCCATTGCAAGCTTTTGATTTTCTGGAACTCTTTCGGCGGTATGGTTGCTTATTACAGTTGGGGGGAGACGATCAATGGGCCAACATCCTCTCCGGATGCGATTTGATCCGACGTGTGGCGAAGACTGAAACCTATGCCCTCACCTACCCACTTTTGACGATCTCTTCTGGCAATAAGATGGGGAAAACTGAAAAAGGCGCAGTTTGGCTCAGTGCAGAAAAAACGTCTCCGTATGACTATTACCAATACTGGATCAACATTGAAGACGCGGATGTGCGGAAATGCCTGGCAATTTTTACTTTTTTGCCAATGGAAGAAATTGAATCCCTGAGTCGTTTAAAGGGGGCTGATGTTCGGCAGGCAAAAATGAGACTGGCTTATGAAGTAACTGCTTTATTGCATGGAAAAATACAGGCGCTGAAGGCTCAAAAAGCGGCAGAAGCCCTTTTTGGAGGTCGATCTAAAAACCTGGAGGGTGTCCCCTCCAGCATCTTCTCTGTCGAAGACCTGAAAGTGGGGATGGATTTGTTCAAGGCTTTTCATGAGGCAGGACTCTGCAAATCAAAAAGTGAAGCACGACGATTGCTGCGCCAGGGAGGGATTTACGTCAATGAAACGCGCATTGATGATGAAGGATTTCAGCTAAATATTGGGCATTTGGCTGCAGGAAGCGTATTACTGAGGGCTGGGAAAAAACGCTATCATCGTCTTGTCTTTCAATGATGCTTATTTTATAAAACTCGTCTTGAACTCAGTTGTCCCAAAAATGGATCAACGGGTCGATTTTTTCCAGATCATCTTCTTCACAGGGACTGGGCAGGCCGATTTCATCGAATCCTTTGAAAACAAGCATTGGTCCCCAAAAAGTTTCATTGTTCAATTCCCATACAGTTTGCCGCCCCTGCCAGGCTCCTTCTCCATCTACATAACCCATCAAGCTATATGGGAGATCAATCGCATCGGTAGCATCACACCTCAATAAATCGCACAGAGCATCGACATCCAGGTCTTCCACATCAATCATATCAATTGATTGTTCATCCGGATCAATAAAAATATAAGGCCCTTGTTTCATAAACCCGAGTACAGAATGGAAATTGTAAGAATTGCGGCCACTTGGTTCCTTTCGGACTTCAGTCGGGCAGGTTGTATAATTCCTTTCGAATGATGTTCCATATTTATCTCGCGGAAATTAATACAAGCGTTTTCACTCCAGTTGTGATGAAGATTGATAGGATGCCAGATCCAATTTGTGTTTATCGCTGAATTCATCGGCTTTGAATTGTTGGACATATCCTTCTAAGGTGGTGTTAACCCGGTCAAAAAAAGGCTGAGGATAGACCCCAAGGGCGACTGTGGCAGTGGCCAACGGCAATAGCAGGAGGATTTCACGTGGTGTCAAGTCCTTGAGGTTGGCAATGACATCGTTTTTGATGGGACCAAAAATGACGCGCTGGTACATCCACAGCATATAAATTGCGGCAATGACCACTCCAAGCGCCGCAACAATCGCGTAGTATATATTAAGACGGGCGGCTCCCAGCATGACCATTAATTCCCCTACAAATCCATTCAATCCTGGCAATCCAATGGAGGCTAATGAAAAAAAGAGGAAGAACGCGGAAAAAACTGGCATGGTATGGACGACGCCGCCATATTCCTTGATTTCCTGAGTGTGGGTCCGTCCATAAAGCATTCCCACACATAAAAACAAGGCGCCGGTTACCAGAGCATGGTTGATCATTTGAATCAATCCTCCCGCCATCCCCTGGATGTTGAAGACGAATATCCCAAGGATAATATAACCCATGTGCGCCACAGAAGAGTAGGCAATCAGTTTTTTTAACTGAGGCTGTACCATGGCGACTAATCCTCCGTAAATGATTCCCACCAAACCAAAAATAATGATGATGGGCACGTAAAGGTCTGCTGCTTCCGGAAACATGGGAATCACAAAGCGGATGATGCCATAAGGCCCCAGCTTGAGGAGTAACCCTGCCAGTTCAACGGAACCAAGCGTTGGAGCTTCATAGTGGGCGTCCGGAAGCCAAGTGTGAAAAGGAAACAACGGCGCTTTGATTGCAAAAGCCAAACAGAACCCGATGAACAACCACGTTTGCGCAGAGGCCGGTACGGATAGCCGGTACCAGTCCGGAATACTGAAAGACCACTGTCCGAAGGTCTCCTGGTAGAGAATTCCGGTATAAATCAGGGAAGCCAGCAAGAGCAGAGAGCCAAAAACGGTATAAATAAAAAACTTGGTGGTGGCGTAAATGCGGTTGCTTCCTCCCCAGATCCCAATCATAAAATACAGGGGAACCAGCATGATTTCAAAAAACGTGTAAAATAGCACCGCATCCAGAGCCAGGAAAGAACCCAGAATTCCCACTTGCAGAAACATGATCTGAACCTGGAACGGCCAACTCCTCTCCTTGGTGTACCAAGTCGCCACCAAGGCGGGAGGCAACAGAAAGACTGCCGCTAAAACCAATCCCAGGCTGAATCCATCGATGCCCAGGTAATAGTGAATCCCGAAACGCTCAATCCAGGGGATTTTTTCAACAAACTGGAATCCGTAAAAGGAGGGATTGAATTCGAGTGTCAAGTAGCCACAGAATCCCAGGGTCAATAGACTGCTGAGAAAGGTGGCTACATCGGCAGATAGCCCTCCATATCCATTGCGTAAGAGAACAGCAAACAAGGCGCCGAGCAAGGGAGAAAAAATAATGATGGTCAGAATGGGAAATCCGACACTGGCGGATGCGGTAATCTGGTTTGTTTCTGCAGCATGGACTGGGAGAGTAATGCCAAATACAACAAAAAGGGTGCTAAAAACAATGCTCCAACGGATGGATGTGCGTTTCATGAAAGTCCTTATCAAGTTTTTTAAAAAAATAGTGACCCAACAAAAGTATCAATTGGCTATTTGAGGATTTGGCTTAGTTGCCATCAGCGGGACGGTGTTAGATAACACTATGCGAATCTCTTACTATAATCTATTGTCAAGACGTTTAAAATACAATCCATTGAACAATTTTCAATAGCAAAATAGTAGCCTGCGACTTTCTGTTTTTTTTATTTCTGGCTCGACTGGGAATCCAGTGGCATTCCACGCCATGCAGTTTATTGATTCAAGATCGGTTTCTGGATTACAAATCATTGAAATTATTAATTATTCTAAAAAATACAGAGAAAATCACACCCAACTAGATTGTTGCAGCATGAAAATATGACGAACGGACAGTAAAATGTCCAGTTTTCTATGAGAAATCCGGAGAAAAGGAAATTGTAGCGGAATCTACCCCATTTCCCAATGTACAGGTACTGTCAGACGCATTTGGGTTCCCGTTTGATGTGATTGGTTTAACCATAAGAAGCATGGGGATTAAAACAGACCACTGCAGCGGTCGTACTGGTGGGAAAAAACTCATGAGCATCAGTCAGTGAAATCCCCAATTCTTCGGCGCGTAATAAATCATAGATTACTTTGTTGATAAACACGTTCCGCAATCCCGGATAGGCGGGGCTGTAACGGGTACCAACGAGAGGGTTGGTCTCTGTTTTGTGACGTAGGCAATCGTGCAGGTAGGATGCCATATCTTCCGCGACCCGGTCTGAAAGCCCTTGCAGAAAGAGTGACGATTCGCTGTCCCCGTCTTCCTTGAATTTTTCAACTGCTTGCGGGCTTTCTTGTCCACCTGTTGAAATTTGCAAAGCAATGACATCCATTTTGCCACTGGAACGAGGAAGAAAAAATTGAGCGGCTGAAAAGATATCCCGGTTCCCTTTTCCCACTACAACCGTGAAATCGATGGCGGCAATTTCTTTTTCCAAGTTAGCAGGATCATATACAATCACCTCATCGCCTTCTGCTTGACAAGGAAAAAGACCGATTTTCCCCTGAGGTACAATCCACTGATTACGATGGGCGTCTTGGACCCACTTTTCTTTGAGTTTTTCCACGTCCTGAACCGTGAAACCTTTTTTTTCCCAAGCACTTTTTCGTCCAAGCTTCCAATTGAGAGCATAGAGCGTTTTCGTATCCAGGGAAAGCTCAGGAAGAGGAAGGTAGATGCTTTCGAGGCAATAAGTGACAGCAGGGGCCTGATAATCCTCAAATGGCACTTTTCGACGGGGTAACGTTGCCAACAACGATTCCAACTTTTCGTTTTGCTGTTTGGCGCGCAAATAATACTTTTTCAGCTCCTCGGCATTTCTTTGAGTGAACGTTTCCCGATTCTCCGACTGCAAGAGTTTCATGACATTCACTCCGTCCATCCCGGATTGACAATAAAAAACATCCTCCTTGATTTCATCCAGGTCTTCTTGTCCTGCCATCGCTACATACCCGGCATGCCTTTTACTGACAGGTGCGCCTCCAATGAGAACAGGAATGGTCATGTCGGCATCTTTCATCATCTTCACCACCGTGATCATGTGATTGGATGTTTGCACAAGCAAGGCACTCAAACCGATGGCATCGGCTTTTTCAGCCTGTGCCGTGGTCAGGTATTTTTCCAGAGGAACCTGCACACCCAAATCAATAACACGGTAACCATAATTCTCAAAAAGGGTCTTGGCTAAATCTTTTCCTATACTGTGTACATCTTGATAGACGGTTCCGAGCACGATGGTTCCCTGTGAGCTAATCCCTTCCTTGATATCCACCCCCGCCTTTTTTTTCATGTAAGTTTCCAAGAAACTCATGACCTGCTTCATCACGTCTGCAGACTTGAGCAAATGAGGGAGTGAGACCTCCCCACGACCAAAACCATCTCCCAAATCCTGCATGGCCACCATCAGGTAATCATTGATCAAATCCAGTGGAGCAATATCCTGAATGATTTCTCTGACTTGAAGGACAATTTTATCCTGATAATCAAATGTCATTCCCTCCACTTCCAATTTTCCGGGAATCCGTTCTTTAAATCCATCCTTTATTTTTTCAGAGACTGCAGTGATTAAGGGCAAATCCTTGTAATTGCTGCGACGCGCCTTAATTTTCCCCCGTTTGGCTTGTGCGATCTCCTCCAATGTCTCAAAAGCCTCCATGTCGCGTTCCAGAATAATTTTCAATCCCAATTGATAGTCAGGGGCATCGAGGCTTTCCACAGGAACATAGTGATTGGGATTGACAATGGCTGCGTCCAGCCCCTTTCTGCGAGCTTCATCAAGAAACACGGAGGTGAGGACCACTCGCATGTAAGGCTTTTTGGCCAATCCATTGGTCAAGTTTCCCACGCCGATGGTAGTCCGCAGATCGGGATGGATAGATTTGATGCGGGGAATCGCGTTCAAAGACTCAACAGCAAAATTTGCGCCTTCCACCGACTCTGCTCCGATGGGGAAGGCATTGATGTCAACGAGCAATTGATCGGGTGTCACTCCATGTTTGGCGCAACTCTCCACAATCTGTTGGGCCAAATCACATTTGTCTTCAACAGTCAAACCAGGTCCTTTAGGACCCGTTGCCAGACAAATGTAGAGCGGATGGTGGAATTTTGTAAGCGGTACCAAGGCATCCACTTTGCTCAGCCCCGTTTGATATTCTTCCATGGAAATGGAATTGATGATTGGTCTGCCAGGATAGACTTTGATGGCTTCCGTCAATGCAGCCACATCGAACGAGTCCAGACAAAATACTCCGGAAAAATCCGTCGTCAAATGTTGAATCACTCGCGGAAGGGTTTCCACAGTATCCACCAGATTGGAATCCATACAAATGTCAACGATCGATACGCCCAATTCCTTGACTTGCTCATTGACCACCTCTTCCAATACATCGTAATTGATTGCCTGGTTTTCATTTTCAACCGCTTCCCTCACTTTTTGGGACCCTCGCACATTGAGACGCTCTCCAATTCGAATCAAATTCTCCGTTCCGTCCACTAAGATCGCGTTTTGGGCCCCGGAAACATAGTCACCTTGCTCAATTATTCGGTTGGCAGGCTGTTTGCCATCAACGGCATCCGCTATTGCTCGAATGTGTTCCGGCGTCGTACCGCAACATCCACCGATGAGGTTGACGCCATGTTTTTCAACAAACATTCGTAACTGTTCAGCAATGGATTGAGGGCCCACTTTGTATACGGTTTGGCCATTTTCAGAGACGGGCAGTCCTGCATTGGGTACGACTGAAATCGGTAATTTGCAGTAACGAGAGATTTTTTCCACAGTGGGAATCATCAAGTCCGGACCAATGGAGCAATTGATGCCAAAAACATCGATGCCGATGTCTTGAACGGTGGTAAGCGCAGCATGAATATCCGTGTTGAAAATTTGCATTTTACAAAATTCGTCAACAGTCACCTGAACCATGATAGGGAGCCGAATCCCTTTTTCCGCCATCGCCCTCAACCCTCCGGCCACTGCTGCTTTAACTTCTAAAATGTCCTGCTGCGTTTCGAAGAGGAGCGCATCCACCCCACCTGCCAGCAATCCCCGTATTTGGTGATAAAAATTTGCCTCAACTTGATCCCAATTCCCTTTGTTCAAGTTGGCCGTCGTGCTTGACAACACCCAATTGGAAGGACCAATGGAACCCAGAACAAACAATGGCCGGCTGTCATATTCCTCAGAGTCCTGATGCTCTTCCAATGCCATGCGCGCTATCTGGGCGCCAATGAGGCTGGAATAGTACGCGAGCTCTTCGAAAGACAATTTGACCAGATCCAGATCATAGGGGATGCGTTGAAAGGCGCTTGTATCGATCTTTTTAAAGTCGAAATCTCCCAGCCTCAAGGGACTTGAGCCAAAAGTGTTTGTTTCCACAGCATTGGCTCCTGCTCGAAAATAGTCTAGATGGATGTTTTTTACAGCATCAGGCTGCGAAAAATTCAACAGATCGGTCAACATGCGAAATGCAGAACCGCCAAAATCCGCATCATGGAGCCCCAAGTTCTGGATCATTGTGCCCATAGCGCCATCCAGCACAATGACCTGGGATTTTAATGCGTCTAAAAATTGCATGATATTTTTATGTTTGATAGTGTTTCACCCCGCTGGCCAAAATAACTCGGAATACTTCTCCCCACCGTTGGGGATTGCTTTCCACGACAATAGACTGTAAATTCGATCCGGTCATCATCTCACGTAATACATCCTGCTCAAACCCCAGCCAGACGTGTCCTAGTTTTTCACGGACCCATTCCTCCTGATGTGGAGCCAACTCCATCACCGCCAAACGCCCTCCCGGTTTTAATATGCGCACTGCTTCAGCCAATCCAATCCGAGGTTCTTGCAGGTGATGTAGGGACTGGGCAAACAGGGCGAAATCAACGGAGTCGGAAGGAATGGATAAGGCTTCGATTCGTTCTTCCAGAAACTTGACTGCTTTGAGATTTTGACGGTTCATCCGCTCTCGGGCTTCTGCCAAGACCCTGGCATTGTTGTCTACCGCAATCACCGAATGGGCAAATCGCGCCATTTCCGCAGTTATCGTACCATCGCCGCATCCCAGATCGACCACATCCAGGCCGGGCATGAAAAAACCCAATGTTCGTGACCAAGTCAACCAAGACTGTCCTGGTTCCAACAACCGTTCGTTTAAGCCAGAAATACTGTCTTCCCGCTGGCGTAATATTTCTTTCAGTCGAACTTCATCCCGAAACGGATCTTGCAATGCCAATAATTGTTCTTGCAGAAAATTCCAAAGTAGCTTCAACTCAGGATCAAGACCTTTGGCATCAATCAATTGATAGTAACTCCACACGCCATTTTTCCGCTCCGTCAACAATCCCTGTTGTTTTAAATGACTCAAGTGCCTGGAAACCCCGGATTGCGCCAGTCCTAAGATGGATGTCAATTCACTCACATTCAGTGGTACCCGGGCTGTCAGATTGAGAATTCTCAATCGTGTTTCATCCCCGATAACTCGAATCGCTTGGCTTACTCTTTCCACGGTGACGGCCTGGTCGTGTTATAGTTTTATCCTTCAAAGCACTGAATATATCTATTGTATCACTAAATGTAAATATAGTGATTTATGCTTAAATTTTACCCAATGATTTTTCCAGAAAAAAGGAAAAGGGTTGTGAGTGTGTTTAGTTTTCCGATGTACACTTACAAGGCTTGATCCAATGACTCAATGACCGGCTTAATCTGCTGCTCGCATCCTACGGAGAGCCGGATCAAATAACGAGGGAGTCCAATTGCATCCAAGCTTTCATCAGACTCATGAAAGTGGGCTAACAGAGTATATGGACAGAGGATCGTTTTATTTGATCCCAGACTGGGGGCTTTTAAAATATGGGGAAGCGGAGCATCATAAAAATGGCGCAGTCCTTCCAACCCAGAACGTTTCAAAGTAAAGCTCATCACACTGCCGGGACCTTTTAGCAAACGTTGTGAAACGTGATAGCTGCGATGCGAGGGCAATTTGTGAAAGTATAACCTGGCTATGCCGGGATGTTGCTGAAGAAAATCCGCCACTTGCATTGCATTTTTCCGGAAGCGTCGCATCCGTTCCTCAAAATCCTGCATCCGCTCCCACAAAACAGCACTCTCCAGGGAAGAAAGCTCATTACCCCATTGCTGCTGGTATTTTCTGATTCGAGTTGCCATTTCCGCATCATTCAGCAAGACCACTCCGCCTGCATGATCGTTCATTCCGTTGAAAAATTTAGTGGTGCTGTGTAACACTAAATCTACTCCCAGATTGAGTGGCTTACAGTTGCTGGGAGTTGCAAAAGTATTGTCGACAATCACCGGAATTTGACGCGGTCGGGCCCTATCGAGAATCGCTTCCAAGTCCGGCACGTCATTGAGTGGATTTGTAATGGTTTCGGTTATGATGGCTGCGGTTTGGTCGCTCATGGCGTCTGGAAATCGGGCCATATCATCCACTCCGATAAAATGATTCTCTACAGGTACCCGCTGCTTGGCATGAGTCAAGATCGCATAAGTGTCGGTATAAAGATGGCCGACTGCAATGATTTGCGCTTTTCCCGGACGCCTCAACAGATTCAAAAGGGTGCTGATCGCTTGCATACCGGAAGGAAACAAAAAGCCATAACGCGCGTTTTCCATTTCACAAAATTGTTGAATCAATTCCTCTTTATGAGAATGCGACGTCGCTTCCAATTCCCCCAAAAAATGAGCAGCATCCCGGATCGAAAGGACTGGTCCCCGCTGAATACGAAATGTTTTCAACTCTTCCATCTGACGATCCAGATTGCTGAGAAGGACTCCCGCATTGATCGCTTGGTTCGCTTGGTTTAATGGAAAAACCCAATAGTTGACCAGACTGGAGGGCCATTGTTTTTCAGGAAATCCTCCTGAAAGCATTAGGATGGGGATTCGGTAGGATTTTACTTCCTGTAAAAAACATTCATGAGTTTCCATAAAAACAAAAGGATCCCGGACATTGACGAGCAACAGTTCGTCTTTTTCTTTGGAGAAAGGATGCAGTGATTTAAGTTGGGCAGGCGTTACCGGGAAAATCTTGGTATTCAATGCGGAGAGAGAGGCCTTGATGGAAAAAGGCGCTCCGGCTGCCAAGTCTGTAACCACTTTGAGCCTCATCTGAGGTTTCGCGAGAAGCAGATAGTCCAACAATTCCAATGCGGCAGATTTAAAAGACGTATAAAGCAAACAATGACGAATCTGATAATGAAATTGCAAACCCTCTTGAATCCTGCGCAATTGGGGATTGTCGATTATCCGGTAATACCCGAAGTTAAAATTGCAATGACCCTCTTGCCAATCGATGATTTCGTCAAGTGTGGGGATGGTGGCCGTGATTGAAAAAGGTCCGCTGACTGGCTCTGCTTGACGTCTTGATTTGTCGGGAAATGGATTTCGCGGAAGAGGAAAAGGGAAAGCGGGGTCTTGTTCATATAAGGTCTGGAATGAGGTGATCAATCAATTCGAGTGATGTCAAAGTTTTTTGTTTTCAGATTGAACATGACGAGAACAGCGCCGTCTCGTTTGCCATTCTTGATGCCGCAGATCAGGTAATGGAGATCAGGATGTCTTGGTTCTCCATTCCACAAGGCATCTTCCTTGTCTTTGTCGGAGAAATAAGCCCCCACGTCGGGATGCGTATGGAAGATGATTTTGACGCGGCATTGCTGCTTTTTTAAATCACGTTCCAGTTTGATTTGTTGTAGCGGATCGATCATATAGGCATTGCGGTTGGTACGGGGGTACAAGTCAGGATTTTCTGCGTGATAATCATTCATGACATTTTTCATGGAATGCACTTGGTCGAGATGATTATCAATGTCCACTTTTCCGCTGATCATGCCACATGCTTCTTCCGGATATGCTGCGCAACCAAACGTATAGCACTTTTCCAGGATATGTAGGTTGAATGGAATCATCATATTTCTGATTCTCGGAATTTTTTCAAGGATACGGCAATGGCCCCGTCAACTTTCATTTCTGCAGAAAGACCGGCATTACTTCTTCAATATAGCTCTCAAATGCATCCCAGTTTATTGGCGGACGAAACGCAATATTTAGCCCATTAATGCCGGTCTCGGCGTATTGACCAATGCGATCGATTGCTTGTTGGGGAGAGCCTGAAATCACGCCGGAGGCAATGTTTGCCGGAATCTCAACGAGTGGAGTGGCATCTCCTTTACCGGAATTCATGAAAAACCCGACATTGGTGCTTGTTTCCAATTCAGCCGGATCTCTTCCTATTTTCTCACAGGCTCTCCCAAGCCTTTGCAGTCGATCCTTGACAGTCTCGGGTGAGACGTACGGAATATTGAAGCCACCTGCATACTTTGCCGCAAATTGAGGAGTTCTTACTTTACCTTTTCCTCCTACCCACAACCGTATTTTTGGGTTGTAGGGCTTGGGACTGGCGACAGCGTCGGTGATGTTATAATAATTGCCTTTGAAGTTGGTGACGGGATCATGCCACAATGAATGGATGATCCGCAGCACCTCCTCTAACTGATCCAGGCGCTTGCCCACACGCGGGAAACTATATCCAAAATCCTGAAATTCTTCCTCAAACCAACCAGCTCCTATGCCAATTTCAGCACGTCCTCGAGAAATATGGTCGATGGTGGATTGCGGCTTTTGCCAAAAGCCCCGGATTGCGAAACAAGGCGCAAAAAACCAGACAACCTACTCTCACTTTTTGAGTTGATGCCGCAAGTGCCGCCATCGCCGCAACAGCTTCGAAACAAGGATTTTCTCGTGATTGGAGTGGATTGGCATAAAAGTGATCCCAAACTGAGACCCAGTGAAAACCTGCTTCCTCCGCGCGGCGCCAAATTCGTTGAAGTTCCTCCATGGAGAGATCCTGTGGGACCTGTGTGAATTCCAAGTTTCAGTTTCATATCGTTCCTTTTGTCAGTATGGTTGGAAAAAGGCTTATTCTGGCTGCCAGGGGGAGATCAGGTTTTAGAAGCTTGATATATGCTTTCAATAGAGGCGCCCAGCATCGCATTGAATTCCTCATCGGATTGTTGAGCAGTCAAGCCTTCCGTTAACGCACGTGAGAAACTCGCAATCATCCGATTTTGTCGCGCCAGCCTCGCATTGGCTTCTTCTCGACTGTAACCGCCGGATAGGGCGACCACTCTCAGAACATTTGGATGGTCGATACAGTCTAAATAAAAATTGTCTTCTTCAGGCAATGTCAACTTGAACATCACGAGTTGTCCCTCGCCCAATTGATCCAGTCCGTTGAGAATCTCTTTTTTCAGTAACATCTCCGCTTTTGCCTTGTTCGGACAGTGAATATCTATTTCCGGCTCGAGAATGGGTACCAGACCGCTATTGAGGATACGTCGGCCGATTTCGAATTGCTGCTTGGCGACGGCAGTCACTCCTGCCGGGTCAGCCTGTTTGATGACGGAGCGCATCTTCGTACCAAAAATTCCTTTCGACTTCGCTTTTTCCAACAGTGCGTCCAGAGTCGGCATGGGTTTCATCACTTGGCTCCCGTCTTGATCTTCTGCCAACCCTTTGTCAATTTTGAGAATCGGCGCCACCTGTTTCACATTCCATAAATAATCTGCCGAGGCCATACCTCCGATGTCCCGGTCCATTGTATTTTCGAACAGTATGGAACCCAGAATTCTTTCACCCGTGAATTGCGGACTGCTGATGATGCGTGTTCTCATTTGGTGGACGAGGGTGTACATATCTCCTTCGCCGGACCATGCATTTTCGTTAACGCCATAGAGGCGGAGCGCCTTGGGAGTGCTGCCACCGCTTTGGTCGAGTGCCGCAATGAATCCAGCTTTATTTTTAAATTGTTCGAGTTGTTGTTCGTGATTGCTCATGATACTCCTTATAATTGAGATTTTTTGATACGCTCATATAGTCATTAATAGCATCAATCCCAGGGTTGTCAAGCGTGCCGTCGAACTCTTCGGAAACAGTACCAATCCTGCCCTGGCAAAATTTGATTGCCTTTTTTCCGGCAAGCTCTTATTGGAGATTTGCCTTGTTGTTTGGCAGTTGAAATGTATCTGCGCTTGCCAATTCATGATACTTTGATCTTGTCGAAAATGTTTCCCCGCGGTTTGCCGCACGCCTAATCGTTCCGTCGCTTTTCTGCAGAATGCATATGCAGACGCCTTGCGTTTCTTCAGACTGCGAAGCGATCGAATCGGCGTTCCCTTGAAAATCGTGGGAATAATCTGAATACCCCTTAATTTGTTGCACTGGTGTTTTTTTTCAATCTCCTGCGGTAGATTTTCAATCTTCAGGCGATTCCTTCCTTTCCCGTAAAACAGATGAAAGAGAGAGTAGAGTTCAAAAGAAATTTGGGATTGTTCATGGCAGTGATGATTGGTATTGGCGCGATGATTGGTCCCGGGGTTTTCGCGTTACCTGGTGAATTGGCTCATATGGTGGGCCCTTTGGGAATTTTTGTTTACCTGGCCATGGGGGGATTGGCTCTCGTTATTGCTCTGAATTATAGTGTACTCGGCGCGGCAATTCCGATTGCTGGTGGCGGCTATTCTTTTGCCAGTCGAACTCTTCCCAAACCGATTTCATTTTTTACTGGATGGTTCCTTTGGGTAGGAAACACAGCCGCCTGCGCAATGTATGTCATCATTTTTGCTCTGACCATCCGGGCTTATTTCTGGCCGGAAGCCAACATCATTCTGTTGACTTCTCTGACCACCCCTGATCTTCACCGCCGTTAACTTACGTGGCATGTCGGAATCGATCAAAGTCATCATCCTCATGAACCTGGTAGAATTGGCTGTACTTTTAATGATTGCCTTGCTGGGTATTTCCAAAGTGGAACTTCCCAACCTGCAACCATTAGCCCCGTTGGGATTCGAGGGATTCATTCCTGCTATGGCCTTGATTTACATTTCCTATGCAGGTTTCGATCTCATTGCGGATGCTTCTGAAGAAATTATCAATCCTGGTAAAACGATCCCACGCGCCATCCTCATCACGGTTGCGGTCGGGATAGGGATATATGTGTTTGTAGTGGGGATCATGATGGCGACCGTCCATTATACGGAGTTGGCAGAAAGCGAAGTCCCTTTTATTTATGCTGCCGAGCGCATTGTGGGCGCCTGGGGACGTTGGGCAGCCATTGTAGCAACAATAATGGCCAGTCTTTCCGCTTTCTCCGTCACTTTGGGCGCCAGTGGTCGAGTATTGTACGCTTTGGGGCGAGATCGCCATTTCCCCCTTTTTTTTGCAGCCCTTCATCCACGTTATCAAACCCCTTACATTGCTCTTTTCATTTGCGCACTGATGATCATGTTGGTCAGTGCCACAGGAATCATCAAATTTGTTGCATCCGTCGCTGACTTCGGCTATCTGATGGGAGTGGGCATTGTTAACTGTACAGTGATTGCGCTTCATAAAAAAATGCCCAATTTGAGACGTCCGTTCAAAACTTTTTTTTTCCCATGGATTCCCCTCTTGGGTGCGGTTTCATGCTGGCTTTTTGTGCTGGCCCTGGAGCAGAGAAGCCTCATTCTGGGAGGGATCATGACGCTGGTCGGGGCAGGCGTTTACTTGCTGCAGCCTGCCAACCGCAGTGAACTCCGTAAATTGTACGATCATGTTTATGCCCGCTTGAAAAGGTGGGTTGTTTCAAGAAGGAGAAAACGTATGCGAGTGCTTATTATCGGAGGTGGAAGGCTTGGTAAAAGTGTTGCCAATCAGCTCTTAATGAAGGACGAGCAACGTGCTATTTTTCGCTCAGCAGAACATCAAGTAACCTTTGTTGAAAAAGATGAGCGGCGTTGTCATGAGTTGGAACAGCATTACAATGTTCCCATATACCAGGGAGACGGAACCGACAAAGGATTGCTGGAACAAATAGAGCTGAAGCAGATGGACGTGGTGATTGCCGCATTGAATAATGACAACCAAAATGTGGTGGCTTCCCTGCAAGCCAAACGCCTGGGCGCTTCCTTGGTGATATCCCTTGTCATTGATTCGGATTATGTTCCTCTCTTGGAAGAAAACAATGTAGTGGCCATCAGTACCCCCAAAGCCAGCGCAATCATGGTGGAAAATTACCTGGAACGCCCTGGAATCGCTGAACTCTTCGAATTGGGTGGGGGTGAAGGCAGTCTTGCCGGGGTTTTCGTTGAAAAAAATGCGGAGGTGATTGGAAAAGTTCTAAAAAATATTCAGCTTCCCATGGAATGTATTGCCGCGGCCGTCATCCGTGAAAAAAAATTCCTGGTTCCGCGAGGGGATACTATCATCTATGAAAAAGACTACGTGCTTTTTGTAGGCTTGACACCCGCGATCAAAAAAGCCCGCGAGGTGTTTATGGTGGCAGCCCGTCGTAAAGCCATTCAGGGAGGTTCAATATTTCAATTGGTAGAACGCATGCGACGGAGGAAAACCGATGAGTTGGATCGCGAATTACGAGGAATTATCAAGAAAAGAGCAACGACGGAGAAAGACCCCTTTGACACACTTGTCGATCAAGCCCTCGTGCTTGATCTTACCACCGCAATGAGTTTTGAGACGGTTGCGCAAAAAGTCTCGGCCGAAATGTCGAAGCGATTGTCCATCCGTACTGAAGATCTGGAAGCGGGTTTCCTGGAAGGCAGTGAAGTCGGGATGACTCCCGCAGCAGATGGAGTGGCACTGCCCCATTTGCGTTTCTCTGACATTGACCGTTCTGAATTGGCGCTGGTGCGTTCTATTTCGGGCAATGCTTCTGCCGAGGATGAACCTGCGATGAAAAAAATTTCAGATCAGCCCATCCATGCGTTTTTCTTT
>CBDBHR010000027.1:0-234922 GCA_965205865.1 bacterium | reverse complement strand
TTGAAGACAACTGATGAATGCTTGGCGGCCAAGAAAGAAGGATTCTTAATAAAAAACAAAGAACACGAATATCTGGTCAATGAAAATTACCCACTTTTCAAAGAACTCTTTGGTGGTGCAGAAGAGCAAGGGAAAGCAGAGAGCCAGGCACAACGGGGAAAAATTATTTTTTTAGACGCATTTCCTGCCACCTTTCCCCGCTTGAAAAAGGAGATCATGACACCACACTATGGTAATTATTATTCTGGAAAAGGAAAAATCGGCCCCACTGAATCCCAGCAACCGGTTCCTAATGCTTATCTCAGCGTTGATCCGCAGCATGGTCAGCAAAAATGGAACTTTGTGTTCTTGATCCATCCCGATCTATCTCAAAAACATCCGGAATATATCGAAAAATTCATGCGGGTTTTTGAAAACAAAGATGTGTCGGATATTGGCTTTGGTTCCAAAACGGCTATTGGATTCGGACAATTTGCTCCCATTTCTCTGCAAAAATGGAAAGAAGAAGAGGAAAAACAGAAGGAAAAAGAACAGATGGAAGCAAAACGAAAAAAAGAGGAAGCCCGGTTGGCAGCAGAGGCAAAGGCTCAAGAAGAAAAACGGGCACTAATGTCCCCTGTGGAAAAATTGATTGAAGCATTGAAAACCATCCCCCAATATAAAGACCGTTTCCATGAATTGGAAAAATTTGAAGGAGGTGACAAAATCAAACTGGCTCGATTCTTCAAAGAAAAATTCATGGAAAACCAGGAATGGGACGTCAAACCTAGAAGGGAAAAGCAGTTTGACAAAGTACAGAAAATTCGAGGGATTTTAGGGGAATAGATGAACCTCCTCCTCACCACCTTGGGCATGTCTTGGGCGATAGTGCCGGAACTGCTGGGTTTCAGCAATCCGCAACAGCTTGATTTGTATGCGCATCACCCGGAAGCTGAAAAGATTGTTACCGACCGGGAAAATTATGACATCCAGTCGGTGGATGAGATTTGGATTGTGACGACCGGAGGATCACAGGCGGCTCAAAGCATAGCGACGCTGCAATCCTGGCATCAGGCACTGGGCTTGATGCCTCCTCTCCGTATCTTCCAGGCAGAAAGCACGGATCATCTGAGCAGCCCGCAGGAATGCCGGTGGATGAAGGAGTTGATTCTGCGTGTGGTGCTACAGGCTCAAGCTCGGGTTGGTGAGGGGCAGGTCCTGCTTTCCCTGACAGGAGGTCGTAAGACTATGAGTGCCGACATGCAGCAAGCGGCCTTGTTTTTTGGATGCCATGCTCTACTGCACGTCATTGACCAGGAAACCATCCCGCAAGCCCTGCGCAGGCCGGAACCGTCATATTTTCTAACGCCTTTCCCGGAACAATGGGCCTCGATTTTTATGCCGGTCGTGGTAGGTGGTCAATATCCGAAAAGCATCGTCCTTAGTTACCAGTATCCTGTTGCAGGGATCCATGAGCGATTTCCGCTGCCGGAATGTCCTGAAAACGGCCTTGTCTCGGTCCCGCCTCAAACCGAATTGGGGGAACACGTCAATCAAATGCAGAAAGAATCGCAATATGTCTTTGTCAACCATTCCCGCCAGCTTCGACAGGAATCCCCGGCATCCAACTTCCTGGCCTTATATCATCTTCCCCCGCAGCAGATTCAAGCCCTGAAAGAACAAAAATTTGGAGTGTCCCCGGAGAAAAAACGGGATGAACGGGAGTGGCTTCATCAGCTTCCCAAAGCGGAGTTGCACTGTCACTTCGGAGGTGCTGCCAGTGCTGAAGACATGATCGCGATTGCTCGCGCCCATGAGATGCATTTAACGAAGTATCACAAGGCTTTGCAAGCCTGGCGTCAGGAATGGGAGCCTTTGGTGCGGCAAGGTAATGCCGGTGGAATTCGGGATCGCCTGGAAAAACAAATGAGGGTGAAAGAATCCAGCGTTCTCAAAGTAATCAGACAGTCAGTGAAAGGTGTGCCCGGATATGTTTGCGTCTCGGCGTTTATCCTGCTTTTCTCGGAGTCCCCGGAGTTGTTGGATGCCGTGATCTTTGGCCCTTTTCAGGAGGAAAAGAATTTTTTCAATATTGGCATTGATCGCTATGAAGCATTGGGAGATTTGCAAGGTTCGGCCCTCTTGCAAACCAGAGTAGCCATTCAAATGGCCTGTCGGCTCCTGCTGGAAAAAGCCTGTCAACATCGAGTACGCTATTTGGAAATTCGTTGCTCGCCTGTGAATTATACGCATGGTGGGTTGGAAGCAATCGAAGTGGTTGGGGCCATTCAGGAAGTTTGCCAGCAATATAAGGACAGATTGACAACCAGATTGTTGTTCATGGCCAGCCGCCATGGAAAGATGAGTACAGTCTACCAGCATATCGAACTGGCAGAGGAGATCTGGAAGCAGGAAAGCCACTCCTCGGATGAGTCTTTTTTAATTGGCTTTGATCTGGCGGGAAATGAGGAATTCCGCAAGGCTGCAGAAATGAGGAGCGCCTTCATGCCTTTGCTGCAACGCTGCGCAAGATTGACCATTCATGCTGGTGAGACCGACGATGCCACCAGCGTTTGGGAAGCGGTGTATCTTCTAGGTGCGGACCGCATTGGACATGGACTCACTCTAAAAAATAAGCCGGAGTTGCTTCAACGTTTCATAGACCGGAGGATTACCCTGGAGATGTGCCCTTCCAGTAATTTTCAGATTGTCGGATTCCGGGACAACTATGTGCCAGAATCCATCAGTACGGCAAAATATCCTTTGAAAGAATATCTGGAGAAAGGCTTGAAAGTCACCGTCAATACGGACAATCCTGGCATTTCTCGCACTGATTTCACTAACGAACTTCACCGGGCGGCCCGGCTCACACCCGGAGGCTTGAGCGCCTGGGAAATTCTCCAATTGGTCCGCAATAGTTTCCGCGCGGCATTTGTTTCACATAGCATCTCCAAAAAACTCATTCTCAAAGCCGAAGAAGAGATTCTGGAAATTTTCAATAAAACCTGATGATCTCCACTGGAGTCAAATGATGCAAAAAATCCTTTTTGTCAGCGTGGGAGGTTCATACCAACCTATCGTCAAAGCCATTGAGTCCCTTAAGCCAGAGCGAACTGTTTTTTTCTGTTCCACCGGAAGCCATTCCCAGGTTATCGGGAAAGGTAAACCTTGTGAGCAACGGAAAGGTTCCGAGATAGTAAAAAAGCTTCCCAATATCCCGACACAACTGCAAATGGGGAGAGCAATTCAATCCGGACCAGGATGTTCTGGAGGTCCGGAACCCCGACGATTTCCAAGAGTGCTACGAGGCGCTTAATGAAAAGATTCACCAATTGCGGCGGATGCCTGGCGACTACCAATTCATGGCTGATTACACAGGGGGCACCAAAACCATGTCGATGGCACTGGCGATGCTTAGCATGGATCAAGGCATTCCACTCTACATCACCACCCGTTCTACCCGAGATAACATAATAAAAGTTGAACATGGTGAATTTACTGAAAGAGTGCCTGTTTCTGCAATCATCGCCCAGCGAAAATGCGAGCAAACACTTCCTTTATTATTGGAAAACTACAATTACGCTGCTGCTGTAAACGAGCTGCAAGGTCTGCTGCGAGGAATGGAACTAATTCCGGAACTCAAACAGAAATTGCATAAACGCAGGGATTGCTTTGCGGCATTTGAATGCTGGGACCGTTTCCAACACATTGAGGCCCTGCACCTGTTAGAACCTTATATGCGCTCTTCAGAGATCCAATCTTATGGAATATTCCTCAGGCAGGTCATCCACAGCCGCAGGCAAATCGACATGCCCTTTGAAGCAAAAGGAGGAACCAAAGGACATGGGTATGAGTTGATCCTCGATTTGCTGCTCAACGAGGAACGCTGCAAAGCACAGAAACGTTTCGACGATGGAATTGCCCGGATTTACCGGGCCGTGGAATTGCTGGCGCAGATGAGATTGGCATATAAATATGGAGTCAAAACCGGGGAGGTGGATCTGCAATGCATTCCGGACAAGTTGCATGAAAAATACAACCAATATCGTTCTCCCACAACCGATAAGATCGAACTGGGTTTGGACAAAAGCTATAAATTGCTGGAAGATTTACAAGACCCTTTAGGGCAGCACTACCAGAAAAATCTTCAAAAGGTTCGTAACGCATTGACCGGTAGAAATCATTCCTTTCTCGCCCACGGCTTCACCCCGATTTCCGGAGAGGACTACGAAGCTACAAATAAAGTACTGACAGGGTTCATCCGGGAGGCGCTGCGTTTGTTGATTCCATCAAAATACATATTTGAATTTCCTGAACAATTTCCACGAACTCTCGATTTTCATCCGTAATTGAGGAGTCTTTGTCTTATGATCGTCTACGTCAAACACCAGGGAGCGATCATTTCCCGCAGGGGCACACCCTGCAGGTCCGCAAGGACCATGCGCTGTGCCAGACCATTTTTGTCCACCGTCTGCAACAATTGGTGATCCTGGGCAATGCCATGCTGACGCTTTCGGCCATCAATCTGCTCTGTCGGGAAAAAATCGACACGATCTTCCTCACCCTCAACGGCCGCTACAAGGGGCGTCTGGAAACCGAAGAGAGCAAGAACGTCTTTCTGACCAAGAAGCAGTTCGATTCCCTGACCGACCCGAGCTTCGGGCTCAAGTTCGCCCGGGCAATCGTGGCAGGCAAGCTCAGCAACATGGCCACTCTCTTAGGGCGCATCAAAAGACGCAACAAACACCTGCGTTCCCAGGACTTTGACAAGCAGGTCAACGCCATCCGTCTCCTGCTCCCGAAGGTGGCCTGCGCTGACAGCCTGGAATCCCTGCGAGGTTTCGAAGGGCATGGCACCGCCACCTTTTACCAGGGCTTTCGCAACGGATTCAAGCAGGACTGGAATTTCCGCAAGCGCATCCGACGTCCGCCCACCGATCCAGTCAATTCCATCCTGTCTTTCCTCTACACGCTGCTGTTCAACCGGGTGTATGCAGCAGTGCGGGTAGCAGGTCTCTATCCGGCGGTGGGCTACCTGCACTCACTGGATTACGGACGCTATTCTCTGGTATTGGACTTGATGGAGGAATTTCGCTCCATTGTCGTGGAAACTTGCGTGCTGAGTCTCTTCAATCTCAACATTTTGAAAAATGACAGCTTCTATTACGAGGAGTTGCCGGAAGCAGAACCGGAAGTGATGACACGCTCCAGGGTAACCAGAGACAGCATCGGCTACATTTTCGAGAACACCGATGACGGCTATTTCGATGCCGCGGAGCAAAAGGTGGAGGAAACCATGCCTTTGGATCATGAACCGACCGAAAAGCGCCCCTGCCGCCTCCGGCCGGATGCCTTGAAAGCGGTTTTGGAATCCTTTGAAGACAAACTGGAAACAGAATTCTTATATGCTCCCACCAATGACAGATTGACCTACGCCGAAGTTTTCGTGGCCCAGGCTCAGCAGTTCCGGCATTTCCTGGAAGGTACCCGCTCCACCTACCAACCTCTGCAAATGAAGTAATCATGGAACGCCAACTAATCATTACCTATGACGTCAGCAACGACAAATTGAGAACTGGCGTCCACAAATTCTTACGACAATATGGCGTCAACTCGCAAAAATCCGTCTTTGAGATGATTGTGGATGACGTGGAATATCGGAAAATCCTTGATTTCCTGGACGGTTGTCTGCCCCAGGATGAAAACGATTCGGCGCGCATCTATCACCTCTGCAAACCCTGCGCCCGTCATATTTCACGACTAGGCGATGGCCTGGATCTCAATGTGCTGGCTTTTGAAATCATTTGAAAATAGAAAATGGAACACGTTTATTTGATCGCCTACGACATTGCTGATGATAGAAGATTGCACCGCATCGCCAAACTGATGGAGGGCTATGGCGTTCGGGTCCAGAAATCCATCTTCGAGTCCGCCCTTTCGGAAACCGAATTGAAAGAACTGAAATGGAGAACCTTGCAGTTGCTTGATCCGGTGGAAGACGGGGTCAAATTTTTCAAGCTCTGTGAACGTTGTCAACAAAAAACCGGCGTGATCGGCAAAGGTGGGCATACGGATTTGCTCAAACGTCTGCTGATTGTATAATGCCTCGCGATCTTTTCCGCCAACCTCCGAGGAATTTTTGTAGGTTTTTCTATCCTATTGAAATGATTGACTGTTCATGATTCTATCTTTCCGAGGTTGGCGGACGTGAAAAAGTCAATGATTTCAATAAATTAAAAACAGGAAAGGAGATAACCATGCTCAATCATGAAAAAAACCGGAAAGGTTGGCGTTTTGCCAGATTATTTTCCTTTAATAACAAATGGTTGCAGGGAGCGGCGAGTGAATTGACCTGATTTGAGAAGGGATTACGACTCGCAGATAAACTGCATGATGTTGCACCATTTCCGGCGCAAGAGTGAATTGACCTGATTTGAGAAGGGATTACGACATTTCTCAAACACCGCTTGATACCTCTTTTCCTTTTCTGGAGTGAATTGACCTGATTTGAGAAGGGATTACGACTTTTTTTACGAAACGATTGTTTGCTTTTCCCTTTGAGTTTGAGTGAATTGACCTGATTTGAGAAGGGATTACGACAAACTCTTTTTGTGACTTATTCATTTTTCTCCTCTCCCAAGAGTGAATTGACCTGATTTGAGAAGGGATTACGACATAGGAAGATTCCTTGATGGATTCGTATCGGGCTGATGAGTGAATTGACCTGATTTGAGAAGGGATTACGACTTTTCTCTTTCCATCGTCTTTCTTAACTTTATTTGCGGCTGAGTGAATTGACCTGATTTGAGAAGGGATTACGACACCAATGCCTCGGAACCGTTTTTCAACCGAAGAGTCATAGAGTGAATTGACCTGATTTGAGAAGGGATTACGACGATAAGGTCAACGCTTTCATCCGTCTGATACTCCCGGAGTGAATTGACCTGATTTGAGAAGGGATTACGACTTCGGTTGCACATATTTGTCCTTTCTCTCTTTTCATTGAGAGTGAATTGACCTGATTTGAGAAGGGATTACGACTTCGTTTAGTTTGCCTTTCCTCATAGATTTCTCTTTTCTGGAGTGAATTGACCTGATTTGACAATGTCGTAATCCCTTCTCAAATCAGGTCAATTCACTCAGTAGCTAATTTCTCTTTGGCTACAAACCAACAATTCAAGTCGTAATCCCTTCTCAAATCAGGTCAATTCACTCCCCGAAGTGCCTTACAATGCCCGTATGGAGGAAATGAGTCGTAATCCCTTCTCAAATCAGGTCAATTCACTCCTCGGATGAATGAGCTCGTAGCCTCTGAAGAAGTTCAAGTCGTAATCCCTTCTCAAATCAGGTCAATTCACTCGCGCACTGCATATGAAGATGAAAACGGAAAAATATGGTGTCGTAATCCCTTCTCAAATCAGGTCAATTCACTCTGGAAACATGCCAGACGGATCACATGTATGGCCAACAGAAGTCGTAATCCCTTCTCAAATCAGGTCAATTCACTCTTTAGTTATTAAAGACAATTAACCCAAGGAGAACAATGTCGTAATCCCTTCTCAAATCAGGTCAATTCACTCAAGCCATTCTAAACTTAACTCAACACAACTCGACACCTGTCGTAATCCCTTCTCAAATCAGGTCAATTCACTCGCATCTATCAGTGCAGCATCAAAGACTTCACTCCTCGTCGTAATCCCTTCTCAAATCAGGTCAATTCACTCAAGCAGGAGAAGCTTTTGCAGAAATGCGTAAAGTAAAGTCGTAATCCCTTCTCAAATCAGGTCAATTCACTCTTAATTAAGGAGAGAGACATGGAAATTACTTTTGGTGAAGTCGTAATCCCTTCTCAAATCAGGTCAATTCACTCAATGGGGCCCGATGAGAAAGGGAAGAATGAAAATTCAAGTCGTAATCCCTTCTCAAATCAGGTCAATTCACTCTCCTGATTTCTGGTAAAGGATAGCGTCCTTGCTGGTCAAGTCGTAATCCCTTCTCAAATCAGGTCAATTCACTCGAATTAGAAATTAATGAAATCGAGGAGCTAATCGAAACGTCGTAATCCCTTCTCAAATCAGGTCAATTCACTCGAATTGCACTGGACAGCAAGACTCAACCGAAAAACATTGTCGTAATCCCTTCTCAAATCAGGTCAATTCACTCGTTTAAACAATAAGATAACCCGAATCGAGAAGGAAAAATGTCGTAATCCCTTCTCAAATCAGGTCAATTCACTCTGGGCTCCGGTGAAGTGCCGTTGCAACCCGGACAAGAAGGAGTCGTAATCCCTTCTCAAATCAGGTCAATTCACTCATTTGAAGGAATTCAGGGAGGCATCGAGGGGCAATAAGGTCGTAATCCCTTCTCAAATCAGGTCAATTCACTCACAGCAACCTACTGGACTAAACACAATATGATAAATTCAAGTCGTAATCCCTTCTCAAATCAGGTCAATTCACTCGTCTAACCGGAGCAGTGATGAAAGGTACAATTAAAGTCGTAATCCCTTCTCAAATCAGGTCAATTCACTCATGCCAACCGCCGCAATATTCATAGACTACTGTATAAACAAGTCGTAATCCCTTCTCAAATCAGGTCAATTCACTCCATGTGCGCAAATCGAAGGGAAGAATAATTAGAAATAATGTCGTAATCCCTTCTCAAATCAGGTCAATTCACTCTTGTGTTTCTCCACAACTGAAAGATTAACGCTCGTCTGGTCGTAATCCCTTCTCAAATCAGGTCAATTCACTCCCGACCGACCCTGGAGAATACCGATGTCCCTAAGGAATGTCGTAATCCCTTCTCAAATCAGGTCAATTCACTCGAGAAATGTTTTGCAGACATCATGGGAAAGGAACTTGTCGTAATCCCTTCTCAAATCAGGTCAATTCACTCCGGGAACTCATCCGATTCATACGGAGGCATAAAGGATACATGTCGTAATCCCTTCTCAAATCAGGTCAATTCACTCCAGAAAAGAGAAATCTATGAGGAAAGGCAAACTAAACGAAGTCGTAATCCCTTCTCAAATCAGGTCAATTCACTCTCAATGAAAAGAGAGAAAGGACAAATATGTGCAACCGAAGTCGTAATCCCTTCTCAAATCAGGTCAATTCACTCCGGGAGTATCAGACGGATGAAAGCGTTGACCTTATCGTCGTAATCCCTTCTCAAATCAGGTCAATTCACTCTATGACTCTTCGGTTGAAAAACGGTTCCGAGGCATTGGTGTCGTAATCCCTTCTCAAATCAGGTCAATTCACTCAGCCGCAAATAAAGTTAAGAAAGACGATGGAAAGAGAAAAGTCGTAATCCCTTCTCAAATCAGGTCAATTCACTCATCAGCCCGATACGAATCCATCAAGGAATCTTCCTATGTCGTAATCCCTTCTCAAATCAGGTCAATTCACTCTTGGGAGAGGAGAAAAATGAATAAGTCACAAAAAGAGTTTGTCGTAATCCCTTCTCAAATCAGGTCAATTCACTCAAACTCAAAGGGAAAAGCAAACAATCGTTTCGTAAAAAAAGTCGTAATCCCTTCTCAAATCAGGTCAATTCACTCCAGAAAAGGAAAAGAGGTATCAAGCGGTGTTTGAGAAATGTCGTAATCCCTTCTCAAATCAGGTCAATTCACTCTTGCGCCGGAAATGGTGCAACATCATGCAGTTTATCTGCGAGTCGTAATCCCTTCTCAAATCAGGTCAATTCACTCGCCGCTCCCTGCAACCATTTGTTATTAAAGGAAAATAATCTGGCAAAACGCCAACCTTTCCGGTTTTTTTCATGATTGAGCATGGTTATCTCCTTTCCTGTTTTTAATTTATTGAAATCATTGACTTTTTCACGTCCGCCAACCTCGGAAAGATAGAATCATGAACAGTCAATCATTTCAATAGGATAGAAAAACCTACAAAAATTCCTCGGAGGTTGGCGGAAAAGATCGCGAGGCATTATACAATCAGCAGACGTTTGAGCAAATCCGTATGCCCACCTTTGCCGATCACGCCGGTTTTTTGTTGACAACGTTCACAGAGCTTGAAAAATTTGACCCCGTCTTCCACCGGATCAAGCAACTGCAAGGTTCTCCATTTCAGTTCTTTCAATTCGGTTTCCGAAAGGGCGGACTCGAAGATGGATTTCTGGACCCGAACGCCATAGCCCTCCATCAGTTTGGCGATGCGGTGCAATCTTCTATCATCAGCAATGTCGTAGGCGATCAAATAAACGTGTTCCATTTTCTATTTTCAAATGATTTCAAAAGCCAGCACATTGAGATCCAGGCCATCGCCTAGTCGTGAAATATGACGGGCGCAGGGTTTGCAGAGGTGATAGATGCGCGCCGAATCGTTTTCATCCTGGGGCAGACAACCGTCCAGGAAATCAAGGATTTTCCGATATTCCACGTCATCCACAATCATCTCAAAGACGGATTTTTGCGAGTTGACGCCATATTGTCGTAAGAATTTGTGGACGCCAGTTCTCAATTTGTCGTTGCTGACGTCATAGGTAATGATTAGTTGGCGTTCCATGATTACTTCATTTGCAGAGGTTGGTAGGTGGAGCGGGTACCTTCCAGGAAATGCCGGAACTGCTGAGCCTGGGCCACGAAAACTTCGGCGTAGGTCAATCTGTCATTGGTGGGAGCATATAAGAATTCTGTTTCCAGTTTGTCTTCAAAGGATTCCAAAACCGCTTTCAAGGCATCCGGCCGGAGGCGGCAGGGGCGCTTTTCGGTCGGTTCATGATCCAAAGGCATGGTTTCCTCCACCTTTTGCTCCGCGGCATCGAAATAGCCGTCATCGGTGTTCTCGAAAATGTAGCCGATGCTGTCTCTGGTTACCCTGGAGCGTGTCATCACTTCCGGTTCTGCTTCCGGCAACTCCTCGTAATAGAAGCTGTCATTTTTCAAAATGTTGAGATTGAAGAGACTCAGCACGCAAGTTTCCACGACAATGGAGCGAAATTCCTCCATCAAGTCCAATACCAGAGAATAGCGTCCGTAATCCAGTGAGTGCAGGTAGCCCACCGCCGGATAGAGACCTGCTACCCGCACTGCTGCATACACCCGGTTGAACAGCAGCGTGTAGAGGAAAGACAGGATGGAATTGACTGGATCGGTGGGCGGACGTCGGATGCGCTTGCGGAAATTCCAGTCCTGCTTGAATCCGTTGCGAAAGCCCTGGTAAAAGGTGGCGGTGCCATGCCCTTCGAAACCTCGCAGGGATTCCAGGCTGTCAGCGCAGGCCACCTTCGGGAGCAGGAGACGGATGGCGTTGACCTGCTTGTCAAAGTCCTGGGAACGCAGGTGTTTGTTGCGTCTTTTGATGCGCCCTAAGAGAGTGGCCATGTTGCTGAGCTTGCCTGCCACGATTGCCCGGGCGAACTTGAGCCCGAAGCTCGGGTCGGTCAGGGAATCGAACTGCTTCTTGGTCAGAAAGACGTTCTTGCTCTCTTCGGTTTCCAGACGCCCCTTGTAGCGGCCGTTGAGGGTGAGGAAGATCGTGTCGATTTTTTCCCGACAGAGCAGATTGATGGCCGAAAGCGTCAGCATGGCATTGCCCAGGATCACCAATTGTTGCAGACGGTGGACAAAAATGGTCTGGCACAGCGCATGGTCCTTGCGGACCTGCAGGGTGTGCCCCTGCGGGAAATGATCGCTCCCTGGTGTTTGACGTAGACGATCATAAGACAAAGACTCCTCAATTACGGATGAAAATCGAGAGTTCGTGGAAATTGTTCAGGAAATTCAAATATGTATTTTGATGGAATCAACAAACGCAGCGCCTCCCGGATGAACCCTGTCAGTACTTTATTTGTAGCTTCGTAGTCCTCTCCGGAAATCGGGGTGAAGCCGTGGGCGAGAAAGGAATGATTTCTACCGGTCAATGCGTTACGAACCTTTTGAAGATTTTTCTGGTAGTGCTGCCCTAAAGGGTCTTGTAAATCTTCCAGCAATTTATAGCTTTTGTCCAAACCCAGTTCGATCTTATCGGTTGTGGGAGAACGATATTGGTTGTATTTTTCATGCAACTTGTCCGGAATGCATTGCAGATCCACCTCCCCGGTTTTGACTCCATATTTATATGCCAATCTCATCTGCGCCAGCAATTCCACGGCCCGGTAAATCCGGGCAATTCCATCGTCGAAACGTTTCTGTGCTTTGCAGCGTTCCTCGTTGAGCAGCAAATCGAGGATCAACTCATACCCATGTCCTTTGGTTCCTCCTTTTGCTTCAAAGGGCATGTCGATTTGCCTGCGGCTGTGGATGACCTGCCTGAGGAATATTCCATAAGATTGGATCTCTGAAGAGCGCATATAAGGTTCTAACAGGTGCAGGGCCTCAATGTGTTGGAAACGGTCCCAGCATTCAAATGCCGCAAAGCAATCCCTGCGTTTATGCAATTTCTGTTTGAGTTCCGGAATTAGTTCCATTCCTCGCAGCAGACCTTGCAGCTCGTTTACAGCAGCAGCGTAATTGTAGTTTTCCAATAATAAAGGAAGTGTTTGCTCGCATTTTCGCTGGGCGATGATTGCAGAAACAGGCACTCTTTCAGTAAATTCACCATGTTCAACTTTTATTATGTTATCTCGGGTAGAACGGGTGGTGATGTAGAGTGGAATGCCTTGATCCATGCTAAGCATCGCCAGTGCCATCGACATGGTTTTGGTGCCCCCTGTGTAATCAGCCATGAATTGGTAGTCGCCAGGCATCCGCCGCAATTGGTGAATCTTTTCATTAAGCGCCTCGTAGCACTCTTGGAAATCGTCGGGGTTCCGGACCTCCAGAACATCCTGGTCCGGATTGAATTGCTCTCCCATTTGCAGTTGTGTCGGGATATTGGGAAGCTTTTTTACTATCTCGGAACCTTTCCGTTGCTCACAAGGTTTACCTTTCCCGATAACCTGGGAATGGCTTCCGGTGGAACAGAAAAAAACAGTTCGCTCTGGCTTAAGGGACTCAATGGCTTTGACGATAGGTTGGTATGAACCTCCCACGCTGACAAAAAGGATTTTTTGCATCATTTGACTCCAGTGGAGATCATCAGGTTTTATTGAAAATTTCCAGAATCTCTTCTTCGGCTTTGAGAATGAGTTTTTTGGAGATGCTATGTGAAACAAATGCCGCGCGGAAACTATTGCGGACCAATTGGAGAATTTCCCAGGCGCTCAAGCCTCCGGGTGTGAGCCGGGCCGCCCGGTGAAGTTCGTTAGTGAAATCAGTGCGAGAAATGCCAGGATTGTCCGTATTGACGGTGACTTTCAAGCCTTTCTCCAGATATTCTTTCAAAGGATATTTTGCCGTACTGATGGATTCTGGCACATAGTTGTCCCGGAATCCGACAATCTGAAAATTACTGGAAGGGCACATCTCCAGGGTAATCCTCCGGTCTATGAAACGTTGAAGCAACTCCGGCTTATTTTTTAGAGTGAGTCCATGTCCAATGCGGTCCGCACCTAGAAGATACACCGCTTCCCAAACGCTGGTGGCATCGTCGGTCTCACCAGCATGAATGGTCAATCTTGCGCAGCGTTGCAGCAAAGGCATGAAGGCGCTCCTCATTTCTGCAGCCTTGCGGAATTCCTCATTTCCCGCCAGATCAAAGCCAATTAAAAAAGACTCATCCGAGGAGTGGCTTTCCTGCTTCCAGATCTCCTCTGCCAGTTCGATATGCTGGTAGACTGTACTCATCTTTCCATGGCGGCTGGCCATGAACAACAATCTGGTTGTCAATCTGTCCTTATATTGCTGGCAAACTTCCTGAATGGCCCCAACCACTTCGATTGCTTCCAACCCACCATGCGTATAATTCACAGGCGAGCAACGAATTTCCAAATAGCGTACTCGATGTTGACAGGCTTTTTCCAGCAGGAGCCGACAGGCCATTTGAATGGCTACTCTGGTTTGCAAGAGGGCCGAACCTTGCAAATCTCCCAATGCTTCATAGCGATCAATGCCAATATTGAAAAAATTCTTTTCCTCCTGAAAAGGGCCAAAGATCACGGCATCCAACAACTCCGGGGACTCCGAGAAAAGCAGGATAAACGCCGAGACGCAAACATATCCGGGCACACCTTTCACTGACTGTCTGATTACTTTGAGAACGCTGGATTCTTTCACCCTCATTTGTTTTTCCAGGCGATCCCGAATTCCACCGGCATTACCTTGCCGCACCAAAGGCTCCCATTCCTGACGCCAGGCTTGCAAAGCCTTGTGATACTTCGTTAAATGCATCTCATGGGCGCGAGCAATCGCGATCATGTCTTCAGCACTGGCAGCACCTCCGAAGTGACAGTGCAACTCCGCTTTGGGAAGCTGATGAAGCCACTCCCGTTCATCCCGTTTTTTCTCCGGGGACACTCCAAATTTTTGTTCTTTCAGGGCTTGAATCTGCTGCGGGGGAAGATGATATAAGGCCAGGAAGTTGGATGCCGGGGATTCCTGTCGAAGCTGGCGGGAATGGTTGACAAAGACATATTGCGATTCTTTCTGCATTTGATTGACGTGTTCCCCCAATTCGGTTTGAGGCGGGACCGAGACAAGGCCGTTTTCAGGACATTCCGGCAGCGGAAATCGCTCATGGATCCCTGCAACAGGATACTGGTAACTAAGGACGATGCTTTTCGGATATTGACCACCTACCACGACCGGCATAAAAATCGAGGCCCATTGTTCCGGGAAAGGCGTTAGAAAATATGACGGTTCCGGCCTGCGCAGGGCTTGCGGGATGGTTTCCTGGTCAATGACGTGCAGTAGAGCATGGCATCCAAAAAACAAGGCCGCTTGCTGCATGTCGGCACTCATAGTCTTACGACCTCCTGTCAGGGAAAGCAGGACCTGCCCCTCACCAACCCGCGCTTGAGCCTGTAGCACCACACGCAGAATCAACTCCTTCATCCACCGGCATTCCTGCGGGCTGCTCAGATGATCCGTGCTTTCTGCCTGGAAGATACGGAGAGGAGGCATCAAGCCCAGTGCCTGATGCCAGGATTGCAGCGTCGCTATGCTTTGAGCCGCCTGTGATCCTCCGGTCGTCACAATCCAAATCTCATCCACCGACTGGATGTCATAATTTTCCCGGTCGGTAACAATCTTTTCAGCTTCCGGGTGATGCGCATACAAATCAAGCTGTTGCGGATTGCTGAAACCCAGCAGTTCCGGCACTATCGCCCAAGACATGCCCAAGGTGGTGAGGAGGAGGTTCATCTATTCCCCTAAAATCCCTCGAATTTTCTGTACTTTGTCAAACTGCTTTTCCCTTCTAGGTTTGACGTCCCATTCCTGGTTTTCCATGAATTTTTCTTTGAAGAATCGAGCCAGTTTGATTTTGTCACCTCCTTCAAATTTTTCCAATTCATGGAAACGGTCTTTATATTGGGGGATGGTTTTCAATGCTTCAATCAATTTTTCCACAGGGGACATTAGTGCCCGTTTTTCTTCTTGAGCCTTTGCCTCTGCTGCCAACCGGGCTTCCTCTTTTTTTCGTTTTGCTTCCATCTGTTCTTTTTCCTTCTGTTTTTCCTCTTCTTCTTTCCATTTTTGCAGAGAAATGGGAGCAAATTGTCCGAATCCAATAGCCGTTTTGGAACCAAAGCCAATATCCGACACATCTTTGTTTTCAAAAACCCGCATGAATTTTTCGATATATTCCGGATGTTTTTGAGATAGATCGGGATGGATCAAGAACACAAAGTTCCATTTTTGCTGACCATGCTGCGGATCAACGCTGAGATAAGCATTAGGAACCGGTTGCTGGGATTCAGTGGGGCCGATTTTTCCTTTTCCAGAATAATAATTACCATAGTGTGGTGTCATGATCTCCTTTTTCAAGCGGGGAAAGGTGGCAGGAAATGCGTCTAAAAAAATAATTTTTCCCCGTTGTGCCTGGCTCTCTGCTTTCCCTTGCTCTTCTGCACCACCAAAGAGTTCTTTGAAAAGTGGGTAATTTTCATTGACCAGATATTCGTGTTCTTTGTTTTTTATTAAGAATCCTTCTTTCTTGGCCGCCAAGCATTCATCAGTTGTCTTCAAGCTCCAGTTATTCAATTCCTGAATCATTAAACGGGTTTTCAAGACTCCCTTTACTGAAGTGGAAGGAATATTAGGAATGCCTGTATTCCGGTCAAAGGTAAGAAATTTTTCCATCGGGTGGGTTTCTCCCAAACCATGCACCAAAGGGGACCGCATTGAAAGTGAGAGAAGATAGGTTTTGTATCCTTGTTGTTTATATGTTTGAATGATACCTGAAAATCGTATATGAATTTGAATTAAGGCTTTCTCGGCAGATTGAATTGCATCAGGGTATTGTTGTTTATTAAAGCATTTCTGTATGGAATTTAAGTTATTTCCTCTCTCCTCTGCCTGCTTGATTTCTTGAGGTTTTTGCTCATTTCTGTATTTTTTTTCCCACCAAATATTTTCGCTGTTGGAAGGGCAACGCCAACGATCTTTATCTTTCAACACATTAAAAGCAAAAACAGACCATTTTCTGGCATAAAGTCCTAAATTGAAAGCAGGCTCTGAACCATTTAATACCTTATGTAAAACTTCATTAACTTCTTTAGAAACAGCTCGCCAAAGATAAGGATTCTCTTGAAGCGTTTTTCCGGTAACTTCTGTCATACAACCCCTTAATTAAAAAGGTTTGAATTTGAATATCGTTTGATCCATTCCCAAAGTAATAAACATTCCTTTTGGCTGGCAAGATACTGGCTTTGAGGCATTGAGGAAATTTCCTTCATGAAATCTTTGTGATCTGCTGTTTCTTTAATTTTCCCTTGTTCCTCCAGCCATTCCTTTGTCCAATTAAGCACCTCCTTTCCTTTTGGCTTTTCTGACACCTTGCTCAGGATAAATGCAAAGGTTTGAGCTAACCCATTGCTCAATACCATTGAAGGTAGACCAGCAGTGTAACTATCAAATCCTGCTTCTTTTAATGATCCATGCGCGCTTAACTTATCCAACTTGTCTAAAGCAAATTTGGAACGTTTTTGTGACAAGTTCATAATCTGTTCTCCTTTTCAATCCATTTCAATTCACAAAAACCTCTACCTAGAGAGGCGTCTCCACCCATTTGAATATGTTCCGGTAAATTTCCCTTCTTTGTCAGCCAATCATATAAATGATCTGCAGTTCTAGCATTTTCCTGAAGTGTCTTTTCTGCTGAAAGAAAAACGACCGCATACATAAGCGTGTCGTTGGGCAACAATTCCTGGTACCAGAGATTTCCTCCTGATTCTGAAGTCGTGCCACCTGGACCTAGTTTGATGCGGGTTTGTACGGGACAGGTGCTCTCAATAATGTAATTGAAATCTTCGTCGCGAAGCAGCACTGTCTTTTCCAGAACATCTTCACCATAAGGAACTGCAAAGCGACATAAGCCCTCTTTGAGCTTTTCAGCTTTAGGGTGCTCCTCGACTCCAACCCTCATATCTTCCAGGATCATTCCCCCTGTATCGCAAGCTCTGTTGACCAAGTTTTTTCCCAGTCCGAAACCCTGCTTTTGATCATTTGTTACAAGCTCACTCAGTGTGTGCATACCAACGATTTTCAGGTCACTATTCAACTGTCTGAGAATAGAAGGGCACGTCACATACAAAAATGGAGCATGGGAAGAACGTACTGGGAACAGGAGGATTTTCGCATCTGAAACAGACAAAGCTCCAGCTTGGTCAATTCGATCCCCATTTTCATTTGATTCGTTCTCAGCACCAAAAATCGCACAGATTTCTTTGGTTTTGTTGATGCAATCCTGCTTGGTTTTATGGTTCGCCTGTTTCCAGTCATAACAAATCTTTTGTTCAACTGCGTCGCGCAAAGCTCCCTTGACTCCGGAGGACTGTACAATGGGTCTTCCGGTATGCCGTTCTCTTTGGATGGGCAGGTCAACCGCGCCGGTTGCACTACCGGAGCCGGCATGCATGGGTGTGATTGTGTAAAATGTCAGAATTGCAGAATGATCAGCTAAAAACATAGTTTGTTCTCCTTTTAAACAAAATAGATTCGGTGCTATCAATCGATGACAAAAAAACTGTCAGCGACTTTTTGAGGTTCTTTAAAAAACAGGACTGTTCCCGCGGGATACCAGCCTTCCATAGGACGGTGAAATCCTCGTGTCTTATCTGTATCGTTTCCCTTTTTCATCTCCCAGCCTCCAATGCGTTGCAGTTTGCCGGAAGCGATCCCATCAGGATTCAGCCGTGCCACTGTTTTGGATGTGACAGGAGATAAGGCCAGCCAGGTTTTTCCCATGGTTGATTCGTTCAGCAATTGGGGGGAATGCTCCAGGTGGTAATGAACCACTCGCTGTTCTCCTCCAAGTTGCAGGATTCCTGAAGGAGACAAAGCCTTCTCCAGAGATTTGTCGACAAATACTTTCAAACTCACTTCCGGATACAAACGGATGTGGGTGGTTGAATATAAATGTCCATCCTTTACCGTTTTATCCCTTTTACGCGCAATGCCGGTTCTCGTTTCGGAAACATAGAATGCCTGTGACGGAAGAATTATCTTTTCCGTAGAAGTTAGATCTTTCAATTGGTCCAATTTAGAAAGTGCTTTCCCGGTGTCTGGCGATTTCAACAGAGTTTCAGAGACCCAATACCCCTCTAAAGAAACCAGTTCCTGACCATCCCTGGCTGTAGCCCAATGCCATTCCTTCGTTAAGGACGAACAAAGCCCGAACTCTTTTGCCCTCGCAGGCAAAGGTCGGCTTGGAATGATTTGGATTTGAACGGGTGCTGTGGTTCTTTCCTTTATCCGGTCCAACTCCTGTTTGCACACGAACCAATGAGCAGGAGCCGGAAAAAAGAGTAACTCGTTGCCATGTTGCCGGACGGAAAACAGGAGACCTGTCAGGGAAAATCCTGGTTGATCCGGTGATCCCAAAAGCTCTCCCACGATCCCGTCAATTGTCTTCCCTGTTGTAAAGTCTTGAAAAGAGATCTTTGGATTTTGAATTTGAACCAGCATCCCTGTGCGCAAGGCTCCCAGGATGGTGGAAGGCATAGGCGGAAACAAAATGGTGACATGATGATTCTCTCCTGTCACCATCGGCTCCGCACCCCGGAAGAAAAGGGTATCCACCGGCGTCAGGTCAATAGACTGTATGCTCATCGTTCTCCTTTATATCGTGCTATTTTTTATCATCTTGTTCTTTTCTCCATACCCGTTCTCCAAGGAATTTGGCGACAATCAGAGATTCAAGCGCCAGGGCGTCCTTGGATTTCCGAATCACACGGACAATGCTCTGAGCCAGCTTATGCTGTTCTTTTCTTTTTTCTGATTCTTTTTCCATTTTAGAGAGAGTGGGTTCGGCTTCAAAAGTCACCTCGGACCGGTCCATTTGGGCAGCAATAAAATTGGCCATCCGTTTCGAGGAATTCTCACTTTCGGAAATGCTGATCAAACCCTCTTTGAAAGTTTCCAGACGGTATGCCAGGGAAGAACTCAGATCCCGCGAATCTTTCCCAAGTGCTTTCCCGATGGACTTGAAATCTTCCAGGGTTGAATCGGATCCTTCCCACTTGCTGGAATACACCCGACTTCCTCCGCTGCGCTTGTCCAATTCAATTGCGACTGCGTTTCGTTCCGTCTTCCTTTTCGCTTCATCATCCAAGAGTTGATGCGCTCGCTGCAAGGCAGTGGTCAGAGGTTTTTTATGATGACAGATATGTATGCCCGCTGAGATGCTAAATCCTTTACCCAAATGGACTGATAGTTTCTGGAATTCGGAATTTTGAACATTCAATGGAATGCTGCCATTAAAAATTTCATGATTTCCTGTTTGCTCCCGAGATGCGTTTTTGTAACCTACGAATCCTGCGCAGTATAATTTCGCAATTTCTTCAGCCGCTGCCAGGACGGAGGAAACCGGCATCACTGCGCAAACGTCATCACCACCGGCGTAGATCAAGTGCCCTCGGTGGCGTTTGATGATCGCTGGGACTCCATAAATCGAGAAATCACCCAAGGATTCCGAAATGGAGGCGTGAAGGGCAGGAGCCAACCGTCTTTGCGAAAGCAATTTCTGGCTTTCCCAATATTCTTTGAAATCCGTATCGAATTCCGGAGAATCAAGCCGCTTCGCTAAATCAGGATGCAAAACGCTCATCCATGTGGAAGCAACGGTTTCGCCATTGACCAGTTTGCCCATGTGATCTCCATCCATCAAGAGAATAGCGTAGTAGTTGTCAGCCTCCGTATACGGTCTATTTTTCTCTTTCAAATCGGCAAATAATTTATACCGTTCTTTTTCGAGCAGTCTCTCTTCATTAACTTTTTCCTCCTGAGTTCCCCCTTCACGTTGATGGATATATTGAGCCAGTTTTTTGCGCTGTTCTTTGTCTATGATATTTTGCGTTTCAGCAAAATCAAACATATCAGACAGCGCGACGTCCGTTGAAGAGGCGAAGGATTTTTCTCTCGTTAAAATATATTTCAGCTGCATCAGAGAAGATAAGGAGTTGGGTTGGTTTTCTTCACAAACCTGGTAGGCAATACGTTTGGTCAAGCAAATCGAACACAATCGTTCAGTAACCTTGAAATCGGTAGCGTTGTACCGTTTTTGCCAGTTTTTTCGTAATTGACACCAAAATATATCTTTTTTCAAAGATGGATTTTCATCCGGTTGCACCGTTTCTTTCGAAGATGGGTTTTCACCCGGTTGCACCGTTACAATTTCAAATTCTCCACATTGTTGGCACTTGATGCCGGGCTCACAGGTTCTTTCATCGAATTTGCAACTCTTGATGGATGCCAAGCCGGATTGGGCCAGTTTGTGTGACAACCCGTAAAGTGCAGAAAAACCCTCATCGTATGATCCATAACGATCTTTTGAAAATTGCACATTTTTCTTCATGAATTCCAGATCCTTTTGAGTTCTTTCTTTTCCCAACAACTCCTCGCACAAATCTGCTTCCTTTTTGCTCAGCAGAGGAGTTGACGCCCATTGATGTTCCCAAAATGATTTGCTTTGTCTGTCGAACAATTTCTGAAGATTACAATGATCCTGTTGGGTAACTTGCTTGAGAAATTTCAGTGTTTCTTCAGTGAGACCCCGCCATGCGCCATTTATAGATTCGCGGATTGTTTCTGCGCAATCCTGTTCTTTGCCTTTGGGGACCAGACAGACAAATTTGTTGGGAAAGGATGCGATGGATTTATTGGCATGTTTGTTGTGTTCCAATTTTTCCCATTGATCAAATTGATGGTCGCAATAATTTTCCACCAGGGGCTGATCAATGAGGGAAGGATAGAGGATATGATCGGCTCCCAAGTATTCCATCACCGCGCGAATCCCGCAAAATGCCAGCCAGGATAAGATAACAGATCCCGTCCAGTAATCCCGTAGTTTTCGGGCCCTGGCAATAAACCCCTGCACTGGTGTCAGAGAATACACCATCAATGCTGCTTTGTGATCCCGGCTTTCCCGCATGCTGGAATGGAGAGCGGAAACCAGACCATTGTGCTGCCAGATGCTATGATCCGGAATGCGGGTATCGGCGGGAAGGCGCGCCCATAGTGGTCCAATCTGACTGATGTTGTGTCTCGTCAATTCATGTCGCAGCAACAGATGTACATACGTAAAACGTACATACGCGAATTTTTCAGGGTCTTCCTTGAACTGATCAGAAAGACTTCCTTGATCGGCTTGACTTCCAATAGAGTTGGCCGAATTGAGAAAATGCATCACTTCCTGGTTGAGTTGTGCCACAGCGGCCGGTGTCACGTTTTGTAATTTTTCCGGAAGTCGGACGGGAAGACTACCATTTTTTCCAGTCGGATGTGTAAGACGAGCAGTCGTGGTAAAATCGATTGCTCCATTTTTCTGAGGATCACGGTCAAATCCTGGAACTTGGGCGCGATCCATCCCTGATGCAATTTGATCTGCCGCCTTGTAGACATCTTTGTCAGGAAGAGAAAGCCCCATGACATTCAAAATTTCGTTAGCTACCTGTTCATGCCCTTGAATGCGGAAAGACTTGGTAAAAGGATCATGAAGATACACCGAAAGCTTTTCGTCCCAATAGGCCGCAGTTGGTTTGGTTAATGGCATAATTTTCCTTTAAAGAGTCGCTCGTTGGAATTGGTCAGATTGGTCAAAATAGTTGTGAACTTGTTTCCAGATTTTAATTTGTTCTTCTTTTAGGCTGAGAGGTCGTGTTTTAATCATAGATCTGTCAAACAAATGGGGGACATGAAAAATAACTATTTTTAACCGATTCTCTCTTGGTTTGAGTGAAAAGCGCAGTTCTGATGCGCTTCGCGCGGAATTTGGCCAATCTTTTACTCGATGAGTTTTTCCAACAGGGTATCCGAGCAAGTGCCGAGGTTGTGGATCTTTGTGTGGAAGTGATGCTTGAGGGAATTTGAAAGGATCATTGGTTCTCAGTTCTACATAAGATTCTGCCAAGATATGCATAGCTTCTTCCCACTTTGAGAATGTGTTTTTCGATTCCCACAACAAAACCCCTTTCTCGTCTTTGCCTATTCCATGAGGATAATCCTGTTCAAAAAGGACTTCCCAAGGTTGTATGGGAATATTGTCTGGAATTTCTTTAGAGGTGTATCCAGAAGAAATACCGACACTTCCCCAAGCATTTCTCGACCGTGCTCCGAGACTTCCCAGATGTTGGAATAAAAATAAAGTTGGAAGAAACTGGTCGTTCAGATTTTCAGGAAACGATAAGTGGATTTTGAATGTTTGCAGGGTTGGAAAATAATTGAATTTTGGTTTGAGGTATGGATGCAATATTCCCATGTTTGCCAGATATAGTAATGAACTGATTTTTCCTAGTTGAACTTCGGGATGTTGTATTTTGTGAGGTGAGCGGAATTGATTATCACTCGCCTGAACTATGCCTTCCACTGAAACCGAGATTTTACTTCTGCCAAATTTTTCATCGGCACTGCCAAAAAGACAACTTTCCTTTTTAAACAATTCCTCCGAATTTTTTGCATTATGCACCCCGCTGACGCGCCACCAGTAGCGCAAAGCCGCTTTGATAGGGGCAGCAGAAAGCGCAGCATGTTGGTCGGCATTTCCCAAGAACATAGGAGTTAAAATAGTGCAATCGAGAGAGATTTTCTCCCGCTGATAATATCGTGCTACAGAGACTGTCATGGTTACCTTTTTCTCATATCATATTGCCACAAATTATAAATTCTAGTAGAACGCCGTGACCTGTTTCACGGGAATCTCCAGCGAACCGTTCGTTTTTGCGATGATGTCATAGTCCAGTTTTCCCAGGCCGAAGCTGGTGGCTTTGCCGATATGGAGCAGGCGGGCCAGGTCGAGCAGGGGTATGAAAGGGGTCAGGTTCCCCTTGAATTCAATATTGCCTTTCAGTCCACCCAGGTTTTGCCGGTTTTGCTGTCTGTTGGAAAAACGGGTTTGTTCTTCCCAGTGAAGATGTTGATTTTGAGTTTTCACGGTTTCCGCAATTTGCAGCAGGGCTTTTTCGTTGAGATCGAGGGGCATACCGTCAAATTCCTGCCATAGATGTTGGACACGGCGCAGCAGGGTGCGCAGCAGGGTCACGAAATCCAGGGTTCTGGCATACTGTCCCCTGTTCTTGACCCTCAGCGGGGTTTCAAAATGTACCCGCATTCCGGTGATTTCCTGTTCCGGAGACTCAGGAAGCGCGAGTTGTACAAAAGGAATGACCTCGGGCAGAGTGCGCCGGTTTTCCTCGTAGATCCTTTCTCCATTACAGGACACGTCGATCACGGAAAAAGTGACACGTTGACCATTGACCTTTTTGCCGATTCCTCCTTCGCCCATCTGCTCGAAGGCATATACGAAATAAGGCAGATACTGCGTCATGTCGCCAAAGAGAATCAGGGAAAAATCAAAGGGCTCGTCTTTTTGAAAAAAGGTTTGCTCCTCCAAACATTCCAGGACGTAAGGATGTGGAAAGTTGACCTGTTTGGTTTGTTTTTGGTAATCCGGCTTCACCTCGAAGATCCGGGCATAGAGGCAGGTCGGGCGCAGGATGCAGGGTTCGCACACTTTCACCCGTACCGCGCAGATAGTGGCCTTGAGGGCATGACCCATAGCGCCACGGAGCATGGAACCCTTGAAGCGAGGTAGAGTGGTGTCCTGGTGAAACCGGTTTCGGATCTCGAATTTGGCGTACTTCATAGCGATCTTTTGCTCCTCCATTTATGCGAAACGCTTGGCGCATGGTGCACACGGTCGGTTCCGGGAAAGCATTGATTTCCCTTCTCTGCTGAGGTATAAAGGATAATTCAGGAAATCATACGATACTACAAAATCCGACGAAAATCAAAAAGGGGAGACCATGATCGTATTGCAGAAAGTGGAGTCGCTCGACTCGCTTGAAGACACCAAAACTCAGATCAATCTTCTGATTGACAAATTCAATGAAATCGAAGAACGGGAAACGGTGAGAGATGTTGGAATGTTTGAGGAAATCTCTCATTTCCGCAGAGAGAGCCGGGAAGGCTTGCAGAGATTGGAGCGTAAATTCGACGGTCTGGAAAGTAAACTCGGGAACGTTGAAAGTAAACTCGGGAATGTGGAAAACAAGTTCGAAGATTTGGAAAGCAAGGTGGACGCCAATACACTGGCGATCCAATCCCTGGAGAAAGTAACCCAGGGAGGCTTCGACAATATCGGCAAACTCCTGCAGGAGATTTCCAATAAACTGGGTTAACTCTTATTACGAATGAACAGGTTTGTTGTTTCTTCCAAGTTGGGGCCTTAACCCCAACCTACTGTTTTCAGAGGCCGAAACCCCTACCTACCATATTGCGGGGACTGACGTTGCCATGTTTCCCGGCATAGGCCATCAGGGAGAGATTTTGGATTGTTGGTAGGCCAGATGACGGCGTCGTCTTTCATTGACGAAGTGTTCACTCGTACTCTTGGAGACCAGTTCATAAAGGTATGCTTGTTTTCCCGGCCGTCCGCGCAGGATGCGCCCGAGACGCTGGACATGCTCCCGCACGCTGCCGCTTCCGGAAACCACAATGGCCACGTTGGCATCCGGGACATCCACCCCTTCATTGAGCACTTTAGAGGTCACCAGTATCGAATAGTCTCCCTGGCGAAAGGCTTGCAGGAAGTTTTCCCGTTCTTTCAATTTAGTGAGGTGGGTGAGGACGGGAAGAAAAAAAAGTTTGCCGATGCGATAGGCCATTTCGTTGTCTTGCGTGAAAACAATGATGCGATCTCCCTGGTGCTGCTGAATCAATTCCCAGATTTTTTCGATTTTTGCTTCAGAAGCCTGGCTCAGACGTTTTTGGGTGAGGTAGGCTTTGAAGGCCTGGCGTCCATGTGGAGTGCGACTTGCTTTCCAGAGGAAATAATTCCACCCGCTTGGATGGCCGAAGTTGATTTTTTCAATCTTTAAAAAATCAGTGTAACACGTGCGGGCGATTACATAATCTTTCCATTCCTTTTCGTTCATTTCCACCTTCAGGGTGAGCACGATATAGGGGGCCAGGGTTTTTCCCTTCAATTCGTGGATGTGCGCCTGGTAAGCCAGGGGACCGGAGAGCTTATACAACAATGAAGTACGCGCATCATCGCCTTCCGGAGTGGCGGTCAAACCCAGACGAAAGGGAGCGATGGAACTGATCGCCGCGTATTGATACTGTTCTCCCGGCAGATGATGGCATTCATCAAAAATCACCAGCCCGAATCGATTGCCTTTGTGGGGTACTTGCAGTAAGGCCGAATCGTAGGTAGCGATCGTCAAGGCTTGGATTTCATGATAACCGCCACCCAACAAGCCGATCTCTCCCGCAAAGTACTGGCGGAGCACCGAATGCCACTGGTGCATCAAATCGATGGTGGGTACATGAATCATGGTGGGGCGTTGCGTTTTTTCGATGATCAAGACTGCCAGCATTGTTTTACCGGATCCTGTCGGGAGTGCCACAATGCCGTAAGATCCCTGATCCAGCCAGGCTTGCATGGCTGCTTGTTGATAGGGGCGTGGCTCAATCGTTTTTTGCAGGGAAAAGACTTGGGATTGGAATTGACGGGCGTGGTCCTCGTAGACCGTATTTTGATTCATCAGAACCTGCACGATATTACGGTAGCAATAGGCCGGCGCGCGGTGGCTTTGAGTTCGTTTGTCCCATTCGATTCCCGGAAGCAGGGGGAGGAGAGCCCCGGGCAAATCGGTGAGCAGGAGGGTCCCCTTGTCAAAGAAAAGTTGTACGGCGCCCACGTTTTCCATTGTCGCAAATCTTTGAGAGATGGTACTTGCAGGCCATTCCGTTAGTTGAAGAGACGATCTCCTCAGTCCACAAAATGTTCGGCATCCTGTACCAGGTTTTCTTCCAGAGTAGCCATACCCGCACTGACATTCAAATCCAATCCTTCGTGTTTGAAACTCATCCCCAGGGCGTATAAGACTTTGAACAGATTATGCGAGCGGCACTGTTCTCCCATCTGCCCGATGCGTACGATATCGAGACCGAAGGCACCGGAAATTTCCACGTGAAAGACGTCCGACATGTATTTGCGCAAGCTGACGCTATCAATTTCCGCAGGCAGCGCGATCGATACAACAGCATTCAAGCGGTATTCACGGGGAATGAACAAACGCAGGCCCATGGCTTCGATTCCGGCTTGTAAGGCGTTGGAACTCATGCGGTGACGCTCAAAGCGTTTTTCCAGCGTTTCAAGACAGATCAATCGCAATGCCTCATGAAGAGCCAGTATCCCAGGAACGGGCGCCGTGTAATGGTACTGCTGATTTCCCCAAAACTGCTGAGCCAGCTTGGCATTGAGACACCAGTGCGGTACAGGCGCGGCGCGTTTTTCAATCACCTCCCAGGCTTCCGTCGAAAAGGCCAGAATGGAAACGCCGGGGATCGAAGACAGTCCTTTTTGTCCTCCGGTGATCAGCGCGTCGACTTGCCATTGATCCATGGGCATGGGCATTGTGGTGAGCGTGCAGACCGCGTCGACAATTACCAATGCCCCATGCTGCTTGGCGAGACGAGTGATTTCAGACATCTCTTTGTTCAATACCCCCGAAGAAGTCTCTCCCTGCACCAGGGTCACCACGTCATAGTGGTCTTTTTCGAGAGCCGAGCCGAGCATTTCAGCCGTCACCGGATGGGCGCTCAGAGCTTCCAAAACAGTGACCTCGGCTCCCACGCCGATCGCCATCTCCCCAAAACGTCTGCTGAAGGTGCCGATGGCCAGCACCAGGGCTTTTCTTCCAGGCCACAACAAGTTGGTAATGGCCATTTCCATAGATGCTGAAGAAGGACCCGCAACCCCGATGATTTTGTCCGATTTGGTTTGGAAGGCATACTGCGCCATCGATTTGACCCCTTGCACCACCTCGTCCATGGTTTCACCAAGATGATTGATGACGACGCTGTTCGCCTGGGCAACGGCATGGGGGAGAGGAACCGGACCGGCACCCATCAACAACAAGGGTTCGGCAGGTAAAAGATTGGCCAAGGGCACTAAGTCAGGCGGAGAATAATTCGGTTTCATAGGGTTGCATGTCTTTAAATTTACGCAATGGAGTACGATTTACCTTGGTAGAAATATGCGCATTCACAGCCATGGCAATCTACTTTGAAATTAAGCTTCCATTGAGTCGAGGACATGTCAAGTTTTGTATCACAATTATCAGTACTTGGAATCACGAAAATACAACCATATCTATTGCCACAAAATTTTTATATTTCTTGAAAAATCCCTTGACATGGGCCTGCATTTTCCAATAAAACACAAAAAAGTAATGCTGGGAAATGCCACACCGACTGGTTCAAGTGGCAGCATTTTGCTACAAAATCAAAGGGATTGACAGGCAGATGCAATTGAGTACCTGAAAGGGTGATGGTAACACGAGTTTCAGACCGACAAGGGGTATTTCAAGAGAAGACCGATGGGATTGATTTATACGGATATTGAATTGATAAATCCGAGAGAGAGCGCCTTGAATCCGGTGAAAGTCGAGGCCCTTGTCGATACGGGTGCCGTTACCATTTGTATTTCAGAACGGGTTGCTCTTCAACTACAACTGAAGGAGTTGGAAAAACGTCAGGTAACAACGGCAGATGGCAGAGTGATTGCGGTTCCTTACGTGGGGCCCATTCAGATTCATTTTGAAAACCGTAACTGCTTCACGGGCGCCTTTGTTATGGGGGATTCCGTATTATTGGGGGCAATTCCTATGGAAGATATGGATTTAATCATCAATCCCGGTTTACAAAAAGTGACAGTCAATCCTAAAAGTCCTGATATTCCATCGGCCCTTGTAAAATAATAAAGTGGGGATCATTTTTTATACTGCCACTCAAGCACCTCAAGCAGATGGTTTGCGCCGCGTCTGCAAAATTACCTTGTATAACACGTCAGAAGACGTTCTCGTTTACTTGAAGCATTCAGGAGAAAATCAAAGATGGCTCTGCAACTCGATCATACGATAGTCCCCGCCTACGATAAGGAGAAGTCGGCCGCCTTCATCGCGCGCACGCTGGGCCTGACGTACGAGGGTCTCTGGAAGGGCTTTGCCCCGGTGCGAATCAATGATTTCCTGACACTCGACTTCACTGACAGGGAAAACTTCGAATCTCATCATTATGCCTTTCTCGCATCAGACGAGGAATTCGATGATATTCTCCAAAGGTTAAAGGAAGAGAAGCGCTCTTTCGGTAGCAGTCCCATGCGACGCGCGGATGGGAAAATCAACCACCTGCATCAAGGACGGGGCTTTTATTTCGACTGCGATGATGGTCATGTTTGGGAAGTGATCACCCACACCTATGTCACCGCTTGATCCGAAAAACCGACCCCGTAAAAAATAAAAAGGTTGGCCATTTTATCCACAGGCCGATTTTAACCTTTACAAGACATTGGGATCATTCTTGACTGGTTTTGAATCCTCAAAATTTCGTTTTTCCATTGACCGGGGAGGGACGTTTACCGACGTGTATGCTGAGATCCCCGGAGAGCCGGGGTTTCGGGTTGTGAAGCTCCTTTCGGAAGACCCTCAAAACTACCCGGATGCGCCACGGGAAGGCATCCGCCGTATTCTGCAAGAAGTGACCGGCGCTGCACTGCCGAATGAGTATTTCCGGCAGACGGGGGTGCGCGCGGACCTTATCGAATGGATACGTATGGGCACCACGGTGGCTACCAACGCTTTGCTGGAACGCAAAGGCGCGCGAACGGTTCTGGTGACCACCCGGGGATTTGCCGATCTTTTACGGATCGGCAATCAAAACCGCCCGCGGATCTTTGACCTGGAAATTAAAAAACCGGAACTGCTGTACGAATCCGTGATCGAGGTGGACGAACGAGTGCGGCTGTTGCAAAAAGAAGAAGAGGTGGGAGATGCGCAGGTCGTAAGAGGAATTTCCGGAGAACAATTGCTGGTCCTGCAAAAACCGGATTTGGCAAAGACGCGACGTCAACTCCAGGATGCGCATGTTGCCGGTATTCGCAGTGTGGCGGTTGTCTTTATCCATGGTTACACTTACCATGAGCACGAAAAACAAGTGGGCCGCCTTGCCGAAGAAATCGGGTTTACGCAGATTTCCCTTTCTCATCGAGTGATGCCGATGGTCAAAATGGTAGCCCGTGGTGACACCACCAGCGTGGATGCCTACCTGACCCCGCATATCCACCAGTATTTGAATAGTTTCCGTTCGGGTTTCAGTGACCAGCTGAGCGATACCCCGCTGTTGTTCATGCAATCGGACGGCGGGTTGGTCGGAGCCGATCACTTCAAAGGCAGCAATGCCATCTTGTCCGGACCAGCGGGCGGAGTGGTGGGATACGCAATGACAACGGGGAATCAAGGGACCGGAGAGGCTGTCATCGGGTTTGACATGGGTGGCACTTCCACCGATGTTTCCCGCTTCGGAGGAGAGTACGAACTCGTCCACGAAACGGAAACGGCAGGAGTACGCATCCAGGCGCCTCAAATGCAAATCAAGACAGTGGCGGCAGGAGGAGGATCTCGTTTGTTTTTTCGCAATGGCATGTTTGAAGTGGGCCCTGAATCCGCAGGGGCTCATCCGGGACCACTTTGTTACCGTAAACACGGGCATTTGACCATCACCGACGCCAATTTGTTCCTCGGTCGTCTGCATGCCGACTATTTCCCCCAGATTTTTGGCGAAAGTGAAAACCAACCCCTCGATTACGAAGCTTCCCGGCAAGCTTTCGAATCGTTGACGGAGGAAATAAACGCTCAATACGCAATCAAGGGACTGGACCCGATGTCAGTGGAGGAAGTCGCCTTGGGATTTCTGGAAGTCGCCAACGAGGTGATGGTTCGTCCGATCCGGGAAATTTCCGTCATGCGAGGCTATGACAGCAAGGAACACGCGCTGGCCTGTTTTGGAGGCGCGGGTGGACAGCACGCATGCGCGATTGCCAGGGAATTGGGCATCTCCAAAATTTTCATCCACCGTTTTGCCGGAATTCTTTCAGCTTATGGAATGGGGCTGGCCGACGTGGTGCTGGAAAAGCAAGAACCGTCAGCTTCCATTTACCAAAACGACTCATTTCAAGAAGTGGAAATGCCACGGTTACGAGCTTTGGCGCAAGCCGCCGTAAAAGAGCTTCAAGACCAGGGATATCCTCGTGAACAAATCCGTTTGCGGCGCTATCTCAATCTCCGCTACCAGGGAACCGACACGGCCCGCATGACCGAACAACCGGAAGACAATGATTTCGAAGGGGTTTTTCGCCAATCGTATCTGAGAGAATTCGGATTTGATCTGCTCGATCGCGCGATTCTGATCGACGACCTGCGCGTGCGAGCTGTTGCCAAATCTCCGCAGTTGAAAAAATTCCCCATCGAGTCCCGCAACGTCCTCCCTCGAATCGACGCCACCACGCGCTGCTATTTTGCGGAGGCTTGGCTGGAAACGCCGATTTACCGTTTGGGAAGTCTGCAGGCCGGGCAATCCCTGGCGGGACCGGCAATCCTCATGCAAGAAACCTCTACCATTCTCATCGAACCCGGATGCCAGGCAGAAATAACCAAGTATGGAGACGTATCTATCAAGGTGAGCGCCAAAGACGGTAAAGCGGATCGCGACTTACGATATGGCGGCGCGCAAGTCGGCCGCCGCGGAAAAACCAGCCGCTTGATAAGCAGCACTCGAGTCGATCCCATTCAACTGTCTATTTTCAGTAACCTTTTCATGTCCATTGCCGAACAAATGGGGCGAATTCTGGAGCGCACTTCGATCTCGGTCAATATCAAGGAGCGTCTCGATTTTTCCTGCGCCATTTTCGATGAGACAGGGGGGCTGGTGGCCAATGCGCCTCATGTGCCGGTACACCTCGGGGCGATGAGCGAAGCCGTCCGCCAGCAGATTCGATTGCAGGGGAACAATTTGAAAGCAGGCGACGCGCTGGTGACGAACCATCCCACCGCGGGAGGCAGTCATCTTCCCGATATAACCGTGATCACTCCTCTCTGGCAAAACAAAAAGCCAATCTTTTTTCTGGCCAGCCGGGGCCATCATGCGGAAATCGGAGGCATTTCTCCAGGATCCATGCCGCCTTTTTCACGACTCCTGGAAGAGGAAGGGGCCTGCATCAAGAGTTTCAAACTGGTAAGCAAGGGATCATTCAATGAAGCAGGAATCCGTCAATTGCTTTTTGCCCCCGGCATGATCCGGCGCGCTCCTGATCAAGCCGCCATCAGCGGGACCCGCCGGATCTCAGACAATATTTCAGACCTGAAAGCACAGGTAGCGGCCAATCAAACTGGCGTGGACCTTCTCTTGGAAATGATCGACCATTATTCTTTGCCGGTTACGCAAGCCTACATGCATCATATCCAAAGCAATGCGGAGCAGGCGGTGCGAAACATGTTTCAACAATTGTCGCTTTCCCGGGGACTGGCGGAGGTGGATACGGTTTGCGCAGAGGATTTTCTGGATGACGGCAGCCCCATTGCGCTGCAATTGACGATCGACCGGCGAGACGGCAGCGCCATTTTTGATTTCAGGGGTACCGGTCCGGAACTGTGGGGCAATTTGAACGCGCCACGAGCAGTGACGCAATCGGCCCTCATCTATTCCCTGCGTTGTCTCATCCAAGAGGATATCCCGCTCAATCAGGGATGTTTGAATCCAATCAGGGTGATCATCGAAGAAGGTTCGTTGTTGGCTCCTTCGGAACATGCCGCCGTGGTGGGAGGCAATGTGCTGACTTCCCAACGCATCACGGACGTTGTGTTGAAGGCCTTCAAGGCTGCCGCAGCCTCTCAGGGTTGTACCAACAATTTGACCTTTGGCAACGACCACTTCGGTTACTACGAAACCATCGGCGGAGGCGCCGGTGCCGGACCTTCCTGGCATGGACAGTCCGCGGTCCATACCCACATGACCAATACTCGCATCACCGATCCTGAAATTCTGGAACGGCGCTATCCCGTGGTTTTACGGGAATTCAGCATCCGCAAAGGAACGGGTGGCTCAGGAAATTTCAAGGGTGGAGATGGTATGATCCGGGAGATAGAATTTCTGGAACCGCTGAACGTTGCCATTCTCTCGGAACGCCGTACTTTCGCCCCTTATGGACTGGAGGGAGGCGCGCCGGGACAGCGGGGACAGAATCTGTTCATTCGGAAAAATGGCCAGGTGCTCAATCTGGGAGGCAAGAATGAAATCCGGGCTCATGCCGGAGACCGCATCCGCATCATGACTCCGGGTGGTGGGGGTTATGGAAACAGTTTATGAAAAACTTCCCTGAGATTCAGTAAGGAAATGCGCCAAACCGACCCCTGAAATTTCCTTTACACCGCAATTTACCGATGTTACTTTCTTCAGCAAATTTTTGATTTTCTTAAGGAATGAAATTTAAATAAGTTAGAAGTATGGATACGCAAAATTAGGGGACACGTAACAGCAGGCATAAAACAGTAGAGTTGGGATTTGCAGCGGTGTACATGTCCCCCAATTTTGCTCACACCATTGGAAGAATTACAGGTTATTTAAGGTTTGTTCCTAAGTAGCGTTCAGGAGTGAGAATGGATTTGTTGCCAGAGTGGTTGACTGCTGCGGAGATCGACCTGACTTGGTGGAAGGCGGCGGTACTGGTTTTTGCCGGAATTCTTGGAGGTTTCATCAACACCATCGCCGGCGGTGGGTCGATGATTACGGTGCCGGCACTGATGCTGCTCGGGATGCCGGCCGACTACGCAAACGGAACGAACAGAGTTGGAATCTTACAGCAGTCTCTTACGGGCGTAAGAGGTTTCAACAAATCCGGGAAGCTGGACAAGAGAGCAATCCTGCCGATGCTTTTACCTACGGTTTTGGGCGCAGTGCTGGGCGCTTTGGTTTCAATTTGGCTGCCACCCGACACCCTCAAACCATTTCTGCTGGGCACTATGATTGCGATAGCGTTGTCCATGCTCGTGTTCCCGGATGTGATGGCGCCGCCGGAAGGGGTCCATGCTTACAGCCTTAAAGAGCGTCCGATCGGGTTTCTGATGCTGTTTGGCGCCGGGTTGTACGGAGGATTCGCCCAGGCTGGAGTGGGGTTCATTCTGATTGCGGCACTGGCGGCGGGACTTCGCTACGATCTGGTACGCGCCAACGCCTTGAAAGTAGTGTGCACGGCATTGTTTAGCGTTGCGGCGTTGTTGGTGTTCATTAGCACAAATCACGTGGATTGGGTTCCAGCCATAGTTTTAGCTATCGGTATGACGTTGGGCGCGCTCTCCAGCGTGAGGTTCGCGCTGAATGTGAGTCAGAAGGTCATAAAGTGGGTGCTATTCATCATGGTCTGCCTGACCTGCGGCTCAGCCCTGCTATTTTCCTGATGTCGAGGTAGTTCCGCTTTCTTTAGAGACCTCTTCGATTCAAGCACGGATTTTGCGCGGCATAAAGTCCGGAAAGGATTTTATGCTCTCGAAAGTTCAATAATATATTGATTCCCTTTCATCGACTCCCCACCTCGAGGCACTTCAAGAAGCATGTCAACTCTTTGAAAAAGAACGAGAGCAATGAGGGCAAGAGCGATTAGAACTCCTCATTTTTTGGCTCATGCCGAAGATGTACCGCTAAAGATTTTTTATAGCTGACCTCCATTGTTGCGCAATACGCGCCCCGCGCGTTCGCCTGTCAATTCATCGTCAAGCAGCACGACCCGACCATTGCATACGGTCGCTTTGTATCCAACTGCGTGTTGGATGAAACGTGGCGCCCCAAAGGGGAAGTCGTAGACAATTTCCGGCATGCGTTCTTCAACCCGGTCGATATCAATGACGTTGATGTCGGCACGCTTTCCAACCGCTAAAGTGCCGCGGTCGTCGAGACCCAAGACATTGGCCGGAATGGCGCTGATCCGTCGAATTGCTTCCTTGATCGTGTAAAGGCCAACATCTCGATGCCAGTGTGAGAGAACAAACGTAGCCCAACCGGCGTCGATCATCTGGCTGACATGAGCGCCCGCATCACCAAGACCCGGCATTGCCCAATCACTGGTAATCAATTCGGGAAGCATGTCCAGGTCTTTGTTAAAGAGGCGTATGTGAAACAGCGCTTTCCCGTTCGTTTCATCGCTGATACGCAGCCACGTTTCCACAGGGTGTTCGCCAGCAGCTTCCGCCAATGCGAACAAGCTTTGCGAGCGGTCACCGGTGTAGCACGGCCGAGCGGCATTGCCCATATAGAAGCCATGCTGTAATATGGATGCCGAAAACACTTCGTTCCCTTCCGCTTCCTGCGCTTTTGCCTCCTCCAGCAAACACTGGCGGTTTTCGGGATCACGAATTGCTTGCAAACGTTCCTCAAAATCGAGTTCTCTAAGCTTGTTCCACGCGGGTGTGCGAAAGAAATTTTTCGTCGAGAGACCGGTAACGAAGCCTCCACTACGGGGTGGCGTGATGGATGTGATATTGAGACCCTGGGCCCGCAACGCCATCACACGTTCGTTGAGGCGTTCATAACCCAACTCGAGCGCGGAACTGAACAATACCCCCCGCGCCATACGAGCTTCATCGGCTATGAGATCCATTTCAGCTTCAAAATCGCCGAAGTTGGATACGGTTTGCATGATACCCCCGTGAGCGCCCACTTCTTTTGCAACGGCACGCAGTTCATCACGCCCGGCAAAAGTACCCGGGATAGAACGGCCGTCTGGCAAACGATGCGGGGGATAGCGATTGGTGGAAAAACCGACCGCGCCTTCTTGTACGGATTGTCCTGCCAATTCGGCAATCCGGCGAATCTCCTCTTCCGTCGCAGGTTCTTCAACTGAGCGCTCACCCATCACGTAAAAGCGTATTGCGCAGTGGCCCACCAACCCGCAGATGTTGATCGAAGGTTTCAGCGCTTCAAGCGCTTCCAAATAGCCGCCATAGGACTCCCAGGTCCAGGGCAGCCCGTGTAGAATTGCATTTTTTGGAATGTCTTCAACGGCTTCCATCATTTCAGCCAGGAATTCGCGGTCGGAGGCTTTGCACGGAGCAAAGGTAACCCCACAGTTGCCGAGCAGGGCAGTGGTGACGCCATGCCAGCTCACCGAGGTGACTTGAGGGTCCCAGCCGATCTGCGCGTCGAGATGCGTGTGCAAATCAATGAAACCCGGTGATACGGTAAGACCGCCGGCTTCAATTTCCCGTTTGCCTTTCCCGCCGACTTTGCCGATTTCGACAATCTGGTCACCCTCGATCGCAACATCGGCAAGAAAAGGTTCTGTTCCCGTACCGTCAACGACGGTGCCGCCCCTGACAACAAGGTCGTGGCTCATATTGTTTCTCCAACTAAAATTGAAAAAATCAGTCCCAACAAATTAACTCTTATGAAGATCGGAACTTTTTAAATGAACGTAAGTTAATTCCTTGCCCTTTAAAAGTCAACTTCGAATGTGTCACAACAATTTTTATGGACGACAATCTCAGAAGATTTTCTACTTAAAAAACGGCAAAGACAAAGCCCGACAAAGAAAACGCATGAATCCCTTACCTGCGACAAACATCGAAAAGACCTTTAAGTTCTCTCTTCTTCAAATCGTTCATCAGTGGTAGCCCAGGCGTAGCCCCGGTCTTCAATGCCGATGCCGTAACGCTTCATTGACGGTGACAGTGCGAGGTCGGGATCACTGCTTGAAAAATAACAATTGAAATTCTCTTCACAAGTCAGATAAGTACCCCAAGGGGTGCGACCGTTTCCACAATTGTTCCAAGTTCCCAGAGAATGAGTTCCTGATGGATCGGCGGCGGTTTTCAACAAATCGTGTCCGCGTGCCGGACCGGTGATTTCCATGGGAGTATCCGCTGTTATTCTGCGGTTGAAGGGAGAATCCTCAACAATGCTCCAGCGGCAATCACCGGGTCGTTCCCGTGGTGTGGGAAGGCGCGGCCCATTGGAGCCGCTGTTCCCGGGAGAGAGTCCGCAACGTTCCTGTTGAATTCCCTTTATCGCATTTTCTCTTAATGTCATTCATGATTTATTACCGTTCCTTTTGATAAAATTCAAAGTATCTGTTTCTCGAGAAACACCCGCAACCTGGCACTATTGATTTTTGCGCCTTCTTCAGTGGGATGGACTTTGAGGACGTCTTCATATGCTTGCAAGGCATCCACATATTTTTCTTGAGCCATATAGACCAGTCCCAATCCGGAAATCGCGCCAAAGTGTCGAGGTTCCAATGCCAGAGTGCGTTCAATATCAGCAAGCGAAGCTTCATAGTTTTGCAGGAGATAATGCACGGTGGCACGCTTGTTCCAGCCTTCCGCAAATTCGGGAAACAATCTGACGATTTTGTCGAAAAAAAACAATGCATTTCGATAATGACGGATGCGCATGGCCCGTATGCCTTGACGCATCAGTTTGTTCACCTCCCCGTGTTCATGCTCGATCCAGATTTCCCAAATTCTCGATTCGATTCTGCGGGTTTCAAATCTTCCTGGAATGGCATGCAATCGCTCAAAAAGGAAAACCAGTTCCGGATCATTCTGATCGGCCTGTCCGCACAAGGGCCAGGAAAGCGAGAAACAACAGACTAAGAGGCTGGCAAGGATTAGGGCACGCATAGAGACCTTTATTGGATGAGGGAATCTGCCGGAAATGCAGACCGGATCTGTCAATAGAGCATGACAGGAGTTTTGACAGGCATTGTAGCATTGAATCTCAAAATGAAATACACCGGAATAACTTTAGCGGCAGCAAGGCAATCGAGATGGCAAACTTTCCCGATCGCCAGTTTAGCGGCTGAAAGGGTAGTTCAAGTCGTGTAGCAGGCATTTTCTTCTATATATCCTTCCGTCAGGTCACAACCCCACACTCTTTCTGAATGAGGCCCATGGCCCAGGACGACTTCGATGTGGATTTCTTCTTGTTTGAGGATTTCCGAAATTTCGGGCAAAGGAACGGCATCTTCGTTGATTATTTGCGCATCGATACTGAGCCGTTGAGTGCCGGTTCCAAAGAAGATTTTCAAATCTTCCAACAACACCGAATATTGGAAGACTTTTCCAATTGCCATTACGAAACGTCCCCAATTCGGGTCTGCGCCATAAATTGCGGTTTTGACCAAAGGCGAATTGATCACGGACTTTGCCGTCAACAGCGCCTGCTCAGCAGTGGCGGCGCCGGAAACCGTCAATTCGATCAATTTGCTCACTCCTTCCCCATCGCGTACCAGTTCTTTTGCCAGGAAAATGGCCAAGTCCGCCAAAACTGATTCAAATTGTTCCGCATCGACATTGCCGGCCCGTCCATTCGACAAAATCACGACCGTGTCACTGGTGGACATATCCGAATCCACGGAAATGCGATTGAAAGAGTGGTTGACGACATTTTGCAGCATTGGCTGCAGGAGAGATGCCTCGATACCGGCGTCCGTCATAAAATAACACAACATGGTAGCCATATTCGGTTCAATCATACCAGCCCCTTTGGCCACTCCGAGCAGGGTCGCGCCATTGATGGTGGCGCTTGCCCATTTAGGCCGGGTATCGGTGGTCATGATGCTGCGGGCAAAGTCTTCAACGTGTTGCGGGGTTTGCCCGAAATCCGAAGGCAAGGTATGACAGGCGTTCTTGAATGTTTCCATGACCAGATATTGGCCAATCACTCCGGTCGAAGAGGGAAGAACCAATTGTGGGGCGATATCAAAAATCTCCGCCACCCATTGGCACAGGGTCCTGGAGTCCCGGATACCTCGCGCGCCTGTGGCCACATTGGCATTTTTAGAATTGACGATGATTGCCTGCAGGAGGCCATCAACAAGATTTTCTTTCCCCACAAGAATGGGAGCTCCCGGCATGGAATTGCGGGTGAATACGCCTGCTGCCTGACAAGGTTTCGAGGACAAGATTCCCCCAAAATCCAGGGTGTCGTCCTTGATTCCTATATTTTTTCCAAACCAGGAAAAGCCCGGCACAACTCGAATGGTCCCGTCCATTGTGAATCCTCAATCCATGGGTTCAGAATCATTTAACAACTTATTCAAGGCAGCCTCGAGGCGCGGATATTGGAAGTGATAACCACTTTCAAGCAGGCGTTTTGGCTGCATACGGATACTAGCAAGCAGAAGCTCGTTTGCCATCTCCCCCAGAGCCAGTCGTAACAGGGAAGAAGGGATGGGAAAAATTGTCGGACGGGCAAGCACCCGGCCCAGGGATTTCGTGAATTCCAGGTTGGTGACAGGGTACGGCGCGCAAACGTTGAGCGGCCCTTGAAGTCGTTTTGTTTGCAAAGCATGGGTAATCACAGACATCACGTCTTCCAGCATAACCCAACTGATATACTGCCCACCTTCTCCGATTCGTCCTCCCAACCCCCATCGAAACGGCGTCAGCATTTTTTTCAGAGCGCCGCCATCCGTGCTGAGAATCATACCAAAGCGCAATAAGACCACACGAATACCAGCCTGCCGACCTGCCGTGGTTGCAGTTTCCCATTGTTTTGTAACTTCAGCGAGAAAACCGCTGCCGGCAAGACTGTTTTCCTCGAGGACTTCCTCCTCTCGATGACCATAATAACCCATTGCAGAGGCTGAAATCAGCGTATGGGGCGGTTGTTTCAAAGTGGCCAGAGTTTTACATAGAAGTTGAGTGCTCTGTATCCGGCTGTTTAAAATACGAGCCTTTTTAGCAGTTGACCAACGTCCGCTGGAGATATTTTCGCCCGCTAAATGGACAACTGCGTCAAGGCCTTCCAAGAGATTCGCTTGCAGTTTTCCTTGAGCAGGGTTCCAGTAAATACCGTTGGAGTTCTTGTTTTCGGAAGTGCGAACCAGACAAAAAACCGAGTGCGCATTTTCAGAAAGAAAAGATACCAACCGTGATCCAACCAGCCCGGAAGAACCGGTTACCATGATTTTCATAAAAGCCTCATCCTCAATAAATGCGCAGTCGACAATCCACTTGCCATTCCCCAAAGTCTCCTTTATATTTTTTCTCAATTTATCGCACTTGTGATGATTAGGCAACGCTTCGAAGAGAAACTTGGATATAGTTTGTATCAATGATTATTTTGAGAAATCAGAAAGTTCGGAAGATGAGTATTCACATTGGCGCAAAACCCGGAGATATTGCCCGAACCGTCTTGCTGCCAGGAGATCCTTTGAGAGCCAGGCATGTGGCAGAGACGATGCTGGAAAATGCCGTGTGTTACAATAAAGTGCGGGGAATGTATGGTTTCACCGGCAGCTATAAAGGGAAAAAAGTTTCCGTACAAGGAACTGGCATGGGGCTGCCTTCCCATTCCATCTATGTCCATGAACTCATTGCTTCCTATGGGGTGTCGAATTTAATTCGGGTCGGCACCTGTGGAGCGATCCATGCGGATATTCAATTGAGAGATTTATTGCTGGCCATGACTGCTTCGACGGACTCCAACATGAACAACCTTCGTTTTCCCGGAGGGAACTTTGCGCCTACTGCCAGTTTTCATCTCTTAAAAAAAGCAGTTGCCATTGCCTCACAAAAAGGAATCGATGTCAAAGTGGGCAATATCCTGAGCAGCGACTGGTTTTATCATGACGATCCGGAACACTGGAAAACCTGGGCCGCATATGGGGTTCTGGCAATTGAAATGGAAACGGCGGCTCTTTATACTCTGGCAGCCAAATTCAAGGTAAACGCCCTGACCATTCTGACTGTCAGTGACAACTTGATCACCCAGGAAGAAGAAACATCCGAAGCGCGTCAAAGCGTCTTGACACCCATGATTGAACTCGCTCTTGAAGTGGCAGATTAACAAGTCCTGTCTGGCGCCTGGAAAAGGTCCAGCGGAAAGGGGAGAATCAAGATTTTCGCCTTGTCTGTGGAAAGCAATCCAGTATATCGTTTTTACTTTGAGATGATTAAAAACTCGTCATTGCAGAGATCCAGCTTCAAATCAGTATAATAAAAGGACTCTATGGAAATTACATTTGAATACAGGGCTCAGTCGATAAATAAAGCCAGCACCGAGTGTTTGATAGTTTTTTTTCCCAAAGAAAAAAGTGCGGATATCATACGCGAGCTGAATCAATTGCCGGGGCCAACTCGTAGTACGATCCAGCAATTGCTCGATTTGGGTGATTTTTCCGGGAAAATAGGAGAAACGCAATTATTGATATCCAGTTCCGCCAGTATTCCCCGCATATTGCTGGTTGGATTGGGACCAAAGGCAGAAATCGATCAGGAAAGGTTGAGACGTGCCGGAGGAAAAGTCGGTAAAAAATTACTGGAATTGAAACTGAGCAAACTCAGTCTTCAGCTTCCATCTTTTTTGAAAAAGACGCTCAAATTTTTTGCAGGTACGGCTTTTGCAGAAGGGCTTGCTTTGGGGTGTTATGAATTCAAAGCATATAAAAGCCAGGATCAGCAGGAGAAACAAGTAAAAGCCGCGAACGTCACGATTTACGATCCGCTGAAAAATTCCGGTAAAAAAGCGGTGCAAGCGGGTCAAATCCGCGCAGAGGCCACGAATTTTGCCAGGACGTTGGGCAACATCCCTCCTAACGATCTCACCCCGACCGCCATGGTTAAACAGGCGCAGGAGGTGGCTCAGGAACACAATTTAGCGATCACCGTGCTTGAAGAAGAGGACATGGCCAAGCTTGGTATGCGTATGCTGCTCGGCGTGAGCAAAGGTTCCAGCGAGCCGGCGAAACTGATCATTCTGGAGTACCAGCGGAAAAACGCTCGCGATACGATCGCCTTTGTAGGCAAGGGTATCACTTTCGACTCAGGGGGAATTTCTCTCAAACCCGGCAAAAATATGGATGAGATGAAGTTTGACATGTGTGGCGCAGCTGCGGTATTGGGCGCGATGAAGGCAGTTGGCAGTTTGCAGCCCAATTTCAATGTCATCGGGGTGGTGCCGACCTCTGAAAATCTACCTGGTGGTCAGGCCCAACGTCCCGGAGACATCGTCAAGTCCTATGCGGGGAATCAGGTGGAGATACTCAATACGGATGCGGAAGGGCGATTGATTTTGGGGGATGCGCTAACCTACGCGGCCCGAAAATTCAAACCAAGCGCTATGATTGATTTGGCAACTTTAACCGGCGCCTGTGTTGTGGCATTGGGATCTTATGCTTCAGGCGCTATCAGCAATGATGAAGCGCTTTGCCAGAAAGTGGTTGCCGCAGGAAAATCCAGTGGAGACCGGATCTGGCCGTTGCCCAATTTCTCCGAATATGAAGAAGCGATCAAGGGGAAATATGGAGATTTACAAAATATCGGCGGACCGGCAGCAGGTGTCATCACGGCTGGATTGTTTTTGAAAAACTTCGTGGAAAAGACGCCTTGGGTCCATTTGGACATTGCGGGAACCGCATGGAACGTGAAAGGGATCGATTATTTGCCAAATTCCGGAGCAACCGGAGTGGGAGTGCGGTTATTGATAGATTTCGTCAACAATTGGAAGACTTGAAGTCCGGGCACCACTGAATCAAATCATGAAAATTCAGGAATTTGCCGAAAGGATCCTTTTAGGCAAGACTCTCTCGGAAAAGCTATTTTGTCCGGGTCACTTTGAAGATAGTCCGCTTGGATACCAAAGCAGTCCCCTTCCCCCCTTTCCTGATCGTCCAGCCGATCTTTCCTTGAAAAAAGGGCATCGGGACAAACGCATTCCTTTTCCCAATGTCAGGAAATTGGAGGATATCAGACAGCGGGGGATTGTGTTGCATTTCTTTGCGAATCATGAGCTTTTGGCCTTGGAATTGATCGCACTGGCGCTTCTCAAATTCCCGGAAGCCCCTGAAAGATTCAGATTGGGTTTGCTCAACACTCTTCTGGAAGAACAGCGGCACTTGCAGCTTTATGAAGCTCGTATGAGTAGCTTTCAGGTCGAATTTGGTGAAATTCCGGTCAATGATTTTTTCTGGAAGTGTCTTTCTCCCATGCAGAGTCCCAAGGACTTTGTAGTGGGCATGAGTTTGACATTTGAACAAGCAAACCTGGATTACGCGCAATATTATGCGAGGATCTTCCGGCAAATTGGTGATATGGAAACCGCGGATATTTTAGAGCAGGTTCTTCGAGACGAAATTAATCACGTACGGCATGGCTTGCAATGGTTCAACCAGTGGAAGGAAACGGAACAAAGCGAATGGAATTCTTACAAAGACGCCCTGCGTTTTCCTCTGACTCCGGCTCGGGCCAAAGGTATTGGTTTTGATGTCCGGATCCGCAGAAAGGTGGGATTCTCCGAGAATTTCATTTCTGAATTGGCTCTGTATTCTCATTCAAAAGGGAGGGTTCCCAACGTCTTTTTTTTCAATCCTGCCTGTGAAGCCGAGATCGCCCGGGGTAAACCTGGGAGGACGTTGACCAAGTCTGCCCGTCAGTTGCAAAAAGATTTTACGGCAATTCCTCTTTTTTTTTGCAAACAGGGAGATGTTGTCCTGGTCGAGAAAAGGCCCACCTCCGCTTTTCTGACAAAACTCAAAAGAAGCGGATTGACGCTTCCTGAATTTGTCGAGTATTCCAATTCTGGTAAGCCATTCCTTGAAAAAACAGGGATCTATCAGAGAAAAATTGCTAAACTAAGCCCTTGGGGATGGAGTCCGGAAAGTATGCATCTGCTCAAACCCCTGTTTCACAATTTGCTCCCTGGAGCCCCCCCGCCATGCGTTCCCGTATGGAATGGGAGATTAAAGACTATTTTTTCCAAAGCCTGGAGTGTGGCACAATTGGCGGATTTATTGAAATTCGATCCACCCGACTCTCATTGGAGGTGTGATCCTGCGATAGTTGGAAAGGTTTCCAGCAGCTTTGAAGACCTTCAAATACAAAGCGATGCTTTCAGAGATCAAGGATTTGAACATTTGGTTCTCAAAGGAGCTTGGGGCGCTTCGGGACGGAACATGATTCAGCTGTTCAATCGAGATAGCCTCACCCGGGAAAAACGACGAATCGACAAAATTCTGGAACAACAAAAATGCGTGGTTCTGGAGCCATGGTTGGATAAGGCGCTGGATCTTTCTTTTCACATTGATTTGCAATCTGAAGAACAGTTTTCCATTGCGGGGATTACCCGCTTTTTTACAGACAAAAGGGGAAGGTACCGGGGATCGGTGGTAGGTCGTTTTGATGTGGGGATGGAGATCCAACTCCTCAAATTTCTGCATCATAAACCCCATCGTCATCAGCCCAAATCCCTTCCTTCCTTTCTTCGTTCTATTGCTGAACACATCAGTCCCTCAATTGCGCAGGCAGGGTATGCGGGACCAGTGGGAGTGGACTTGCTGGTTTATCGGGACGCAAGAAAGGGAAAGCCATTCTTGCGTTGCAAACCGATCGTGGAAATCAATCCCAGATTTTCCATGGGACGATTGTCTCTCGAACTGTCAAAACACCTGAAGCAACGTCGGGTGGGCGTATGGTTAATCCTCACTGCGAAGGAGATTCAAGCAGCAGGATTTGCCAATATTCCGGATTTTGCCAGGAACCTGGAAGATCGTTTTCCTCTTTTTACGACGTCGTCTCCTCAAAAAATAAGTCAAGGTCTCCTTTTCACGACCGACCCAGCCCAAGGACAAGGATTTGCCAGTTTTTTACTTGTAGAACAATCCCTGGGAACCTGCGCACGCAAACTCGAAGCGATACTGGGCGGCGATCATCCACTGAATTTGATTTCCGGGCAAGATGGACCCGGGAATAGAACAGTCAACTGACAGAACATTGAATTGACAAAAGATGGTACCGAATTCATCTTTAAATCACATCAACCTCTACAAAGAAAGGGCAAGGTATGCTGGAAAACGTTGATCTGATTTCACTGGTTCTATTGACGACGGGAGGTCTGCTAGCTATATTTGGCTTCTACCGATTTGCCAGGCAGGGACTGCCCTTATTGCCTTGGGTTGTGCTCATGCTGGTCGGCGTATGGGGAGTCAGTTATGGTTGGACCCACATTGGAGAAACTGCGCAATCCTCCGTATCCAAGGAAATCACCAAACAACTGGAATATTTTAAGGTCACTGAAACCCTACAGGGATGGTGTAGTAAACTAGACTGATGGACTGGAGAGGTTAGCCGAACTGAATAATTTTGATCAGCACTGATTTTCCTTTATTGTGTGGGAGAAAATAATTCCTCGGCATAAAAATTAAAGGAAAATCCGGAAATTAAATTCAAGTCGAATAACTGATTTCGATATTTTTTTACACACATTTTTGCTTCAAGTCCCAACTACAATCGTGCGATGCTGCATTTCTTACCACCATGGATATTGGGTTGTGTTACCATTTTTTTAATTTGCTGTAATACCATAATTTGGTTCATTCCGATTTCCACGGTCACTCTATTCAAAATTGCAATTCCTCATGCAAAATTGCAAAACCATTTGACTCACACTCTGGAAAAGCTCTTAACGGCATGGACGGATGGAAACCGCCTCGTATTCAGGCTCACTCAAAAAATTGATTGGAAAATCCAAGGGATGGAGAAGCTCAATCCACATGGGTCTTATTTGGTGATCTCCAATCATCTTAGTTGGATTGACATTCTCGGATTACAATGCAGCTTGATCCATCGGATTCCACCTCTTAAGTTTTTTATCAAACAGGAATTGATTTGGTTACCTTTCATTGGCACTTCTCTGTGGGCTCTGGATTTTCCCATGATGAAACGCTATTCTCCGGATAGTTTAAAACGGCACCCGGAATTGCGCGGTAGGGATTTGAAAACCACTCGCAAAGTTTGTCGGAAGTTGAAAAAAGCTCCCTTTTCCATCCTCAATTTTCCGGAAGGCACTCGCTTCAGCGAAGCAAAGCAGAAAGAACAATCCTTTTCTTATCGATATCTGCTAAAGCCACGATTTGGCACTGCGGCTATTGTTTTGTCAAACTTGAGGGAATATCTCACTGCAATTCTGGATATCACGATTGTCTATCCAAACCGCCCCTCTCCCCGTTTATGGGACATGTTGTGTGGTAAGGTTTCTGTGATCATCATCCATGTGCGTGAGTTGCCTATCCCGCATGGCAGACTCAAACCATGGGTTCTGACCCTCTGGGAGGAAAAAGATAAGATGATTGGTCAAATTCTCTCAGAAAATTCTGGAAATTGTCAAAAATCATCCCGAAGCCCGGGAAGGGTAGCGGATCTTCGTGAATTGATGGAGTTATGCAATTGATAAAAAAATGTTTGGAGTGATGTTATGGATGCAAAGGTTTTAGTAGAAGGACTAACTACTCAAATAGGAAGGAAGAAAAGAGCAAGAGAACTGATCCATGAGATTGCTAATAAGGCTGGTATTCAGATCAACGGAAGCAATCCTTGGGACCTTCAAGTGAAGGATGAGCGTTTGTATAATCGTTTGTTTACTCAGGGTTCCATTGGTCTGGGTGAATGCTATATGGAAGAGTGGTGGGACTGCGAACAGTTGGACGAGTTTTTCTATCGCATTACTCTGCTGCACAAACGCAACTTGTTGGACCATCCTTTACGCTACCTGCGGACATGGACGGAGGCTTTTTTGCTCAATCGTCAATCTCGGACACGATCAAAAAAAGTTGCTGAAATTCATTATAATTTGAGCAACGAAATGTACCGGGAGATGCTGGGAAAAACCATGGCATATACCTGTGCCTACTGGAAAGATGCCAAAACCCTCGATGAAGCCCAATATGCAAAATACGATTTGATATGCCGGAAACTCGGACTGCAGGAAGGAGAACAAGTGCTTGAGATGGGGTGCGGTTGGGGAGGATTTGCAAAATATGCCTCCGAAAAATATGGTTGTCACCTTGTATCGGTCAACATTTCTGAAGAGCAAATCAAGTTTGCGCGCGAATACTGCAAAGACGCGGCTGAATTTCATCTTTGTGATTACAGAGATCGACATATTTATAACCCTACCAGCCAAAAATTTGATAAAGTGGTTTCCATCGGGATGTGTGAGCATGTAGGAGTGAAAAACTACAAATCATGGCTGCGTCTGGTTGCAGAACAGTTGAAAGATCACGGTTTGTTTTTATTGCATTCCATCGGCACCGATCAATATGACGTCGAGGTCGATCCCTGGATCAACAAATACATCTTTCCTAACAGCACTCTTCCTTCTCCCAAATCTTTGGGCAACGCCATCGACAATGTCCTGGTCTTAGAGGACTGGCATGATTTTGGAGTGGATTACCATACTACCTTGATGGCATGGTTTGAGAATTTCGACAATGATTGGCAAAGCAGTGCCAAGATCCCCAACTATTTAGAGTTGAAAGGGATGAGCAGGAGCATGTTTTACCGGATGTGGAAATATTATTTAATGTCAGTTGCCGGAGGGTTTCGCTCGAGATATATTTCGCTCTGGCAATTGGTCTTATCCCGCAAAGGTGTTTTAGGGGGTTACCAAACCATTCGCTAATGCGCAAAGGGGACCATGAAATTTCATGAAACCATTATTGTAGGCGGGGGCCCTGCCGGAAGTAGTTGTGCCTGGAAACTCAAGAATACCGGGAGTGATGTCCTGATTCTGGATAAACAGACGTTTCCCCGCCTAAAACTGTGCGCAGGCTGGATTACGGCCAAGGTGATGGAGGATCTGAAATTCACCACGGAGGACTATCCTCACCCCATTTCGGAATTGGATACCAGAATACATCTCCCTTTTCTTCCTTTTTCTCTTTCCTGGTTTCCCACACGTTGGTCCAATTTTTCCATCCGGCGTATTGAATTTGATCAGTGGCTGTTAAAACGTTCCGGAACTCCTGTCGAGCGACATCACGTGAAAAAAATCGGAAAAATAGGTGGACAATACATCATTGACGGTCAGTATTCCTGTAATAATTTAGTGGGTGCCGGAGGGACTATGTGCCCGGTAAGGAAAAGTTTTTTTCCTGATGTCCACAATAAAGAACTCCAAATCGCCACGCTGGAATATGAATTTGAATATCCTGCCCGTCAAGACATCTGTCACCTATATTTCTTTCCCCGGGGATTGAAAGGATACGCCTGGTATGTGCCAAAGGGTAATGGGTTTGTGAATATTGGACTAGGAGGTATGAGCCGCTATTTTAAAGAATCCGCAACGAACATTCATGACCATTATCGCTCTTTTCTAAAGGATTTGGTAAAAGGAAATTTATTAGACCCGGATACGGCTGGACAAATCAAGGACAAGGGGCATCCTTATTATTTGTTTGCCTATGAAGGGAGCGTAAAAAAAGATCGCTGTTTTCTCGTCGGCGATTCAGCGGGACTGGCTTCGGTCGATTTAGGAGAGGGAATCGGCCCTGCCGTTGAAAGTGGTATACTGGTTGCGGGAGAAATCACGGGAACGACGACCTACCTCAAAGAACAAACCTCCCGATTCAGCCTTGGCGGCGTTTTGCGCTGGATTTTTGACCACAGGGACTCTCCAGCCAAAACCAGATCACAAAACGGATAGAAATCGTCCTGCTTTCAGACAACTGATTCAGATGCCCAATTTGAACTTTAAGGAGTTCAATGTATTCCTCATGAGCATCGTGATGGTCATAGGTCCAACTCCACCAGGCACGGGAGTGATATGACCTGCCACCTCTTTTGCAGTTTCGAAGTCCACGTCTCCTTTTAAAATCGCGACTGAATTTCCGGTTTTTTTGCTTATTTTCAGCCCCACTCTGTTCGTGCCCACATCTATGACACAGGCACCGGGTTTGATCCAGTCGGATTGTACCAGGTTCGGGACACCGGCGGCCACGATCAGAATATCAGCCCGTCTACAATGCACTGCCATATTTTTTGTGGCTGTGTGTACGACGGTGACGGTGGCATTAGCGCCTTTTGCTTTTTGCAGCAACATGTTGGCAATGGGCTTTCCCACCAAATTGGATCGTCCCACCACCACCACTTCGGCCCCTTGGGTTTGCACGCCTGAGCGGATGATCATCTCCAGAATCCCAGCAGGCGTGCAGGAAGGAAAGCGAACCATATCACCTCCGATGACGAGTCGACCTGTATTAATGGGATGCAAGCCGTCGACATCCTTGTCCGGATCGATTGCATTGATAATATTGGATTCATTGATCTGTTTCGGTAAGGGGAGTTGTACCAAAATTCCGTGAATAAGCTCATCGTGATTGTAATGATCAATCAATGCCAACAAGTCTGCTTCAGTGATGATCTCCGGTCGACTATCCTGAATTTCATGAAAGCCCACATGGTGAGCCGTTTTTATTTTCGAGGAGACATAAGAGACTGAAGCAGGGTCATTTCCCACTAAAATAGTGACCAAACCCGGAACCACGCCATGTTTTTCCCGTATCAGCCGGACTTCTCCGGTAATTTCTTCCAGAATTACTTCACGCAAGCGGATTCCGGATATAATTTTCGCTGTCATTGATTTCCCTGATGGCGGTAAGAGGATTCATTGAACGGTACGACGAAATTTTTTCATTTCTTTTGTTGTGGTTTCCGTATGCAGTAAAACAGAGCATAAGGCATACGTTACCACTGCAAGAATAAAAACGGCAATCTCAAAAACTTTCCTTCACGAACAAAAAACTTGCGTAAATTTCTCCAATATGTAATTCTCTTAATTATGAAACGAGTAATCGCTTCCGGACGAGAAGTCAATTGGTATACAGAAATGAATAAGGCGGAAAAGAAGACTAATCGTTTCCCTTCCTCTGATTTACTCGCCAGCAGTGGAGAAATTGCTAAAGCTGACACCCAACTCCTGCAGGGGAAGGGTGAGATCGATAGAGAGCAACTTTAATTAGTCGGAAAATATGGATTCATGGAATAAACCGCCCGATAAATCGCCGTGGGGCAAAAAACCGGCACAACCAAACGTGGATGAGATTTTGAACAATCTTCAAGACCGATTCAAAAATCGTTTTCAAGGGCGTGGCTTTCTTGGCTTGATTGTCATTGGAGCATTGATCGTCTGGATCATGACGGGATTTTTCATTGTAGAACCTCCGGAACAGGCAGTGGTAAAACGATTTGGTGAATTCAACCGAATCGAGGAACCCGGACCTCATATAGCCTTTCCCGTCCCTTTTGAATCTGTCTTAATAGAAAACGTCAAGGAAGTTCGTCGTATTGAAATTGGTTTCCGGACGATTGAACAAGGACCACCGGCGCGATACCGGCGAGTTACCAAAGAAGCATTGATGTTAACAGGTGATGAAAACATTATTGACGTCTCCTTCATTGTTCAGTTCCGGATTGTTTCATTGCCTGAATATCTCTTCAATGTCACGGATCCTCTGGATACCGTGCGCGCTGCTTCGGAAGCGGCCATGCGTGAAGTGATTGGCAGAACGACGGTTGACGATGCCATTACTACGGGAAAGGGTGCCATTGAGTTAGAAACTGCTCAATTGTTACAAAGAGTTTTGAACACCTATATTGCTGGTATAAAAATCGAGAATGTCAAATTGCAGGATGTGCATCCGCCTGATCCTGTAAAAGAAGCATTCAAAGATGTTGCCAGCGCTAAAGAAGACCGGGAAAAAATGATTAATGAAGCCCATGGATACCGGAACAATCTGATACCTAAAGCTCGCGGGGAAGCCGCTCAACTACTCAATGATTCACAGGCCTACGCAGAAAAAACGGTCCTCATCGCCGCCGGAAAAGCACAACGGTTCAATTCTATTTATGAAGAGTATAAAGAAGCGAAAGAAATTACAAAAGAAAGGATTCGGATCGAAACCATGGAGGAGATCCTGCCTCATGTAAACAAAGTGATTGCGGATCCCCAATTAGGCAGGAATTTTCTTCCCTTTCTTCCCATCAGAGAATTGGAAAGACAAACGCAAACGAAGTGATATTGAGATGCGTACGATGTGCGGAAAATGTACTGCCAGTGTTTGATTCCCTCAAAGTCTGAATGGCCTGACCTTCTTGCTCTCTTTTTTATTTCTCACTTTTTTCTACAAAAGTCACGATTACGTATGTTCCGACAATCTGGCAGCACCTTAGAATTAATTTATTGTTTTCGTACTTGGAAAAAATCGGAGAACGGATAGTCCTTCATTTATTGACGAGGGAGAGGGATCCGTATTTTGTGATGGACGAAGCCCTGATTGGTACCGACTTCTTCCACTTTCAAGTCAATTCGCAGGGAACTCGACCCGGGCGACGTGCTAATAGTGAGGGGGATTTCCGCTTCAAGATCACGACCTGCCTCGATCCAATAAAAAGAGGGGAAGGATGCTTCTTCCAAGCGGGCATGCCATAAATCAAAATGTACATGCACCAAGCGTCCTTCACTGTCGGGATTGACGATCTTATAGAGCAATTTGCCTTTCACAATCTCTTCACTGCGCTGCTCTGGCAAAAACCGAAGACGGGAAATGATGTAACGCCGACTCATACTCCGTCGGTGTCTCCAAAAAAGACGTTCCGCAGCCCCTTTCCAGATTTTGCTTTGTAAGGAAAAATGCTCTGCAGGCATTCCTTTTAACAGCAAAGGAATGTCTGCTTGCGCACCTAGAACACTCAACAAATAAGCCAGGCGCCAATGGATGGTTTGAAACTGTGGATCCTGAATAGCTCTGCGAATGAGGGGAAGAGACCATTCCGGAAAATTCAACAGTGACTGAGTGGCAAAAAATCGATTTTCCAGCAAAGGATCATCCAGCATGGGAAGTATTTTCTTTTGCAAATCATCTTGTACGAATCTATCAAAAAAAGAATGAGTTGCCGCGGGGAGCAGAATCACCGAAATCGTGAGCAAAAGAGAGAATTTCCACATGAAAAACATCCCGTTCTGAATGAGAGTTGATCGACCTGTCATAAAAAAAAGCACTGTTTTGTTGCGAGTCTTTCTTCAATCTTGTATTCCATCAGCAATTTATCTCATATAAGCTGTTATTTCACAAGCAAAGCTCTATGAGGGAGAACATTTTGGATCTATCGGCAAGAATCAATTTTCAGGGAAAAGGAACTCCAATGTGGGTAAAAACTGGATGGAGTCCTTCAAATTCAATGTGAATGTGATTTCTTGTATGAATTCATGATAAATAATTTTAAATTTTAAACCAAGATTGTCGAGATTTCAGAATTAGCATTGCCGAGAGCACTGTAAATCTTGACAAAAACTCGGAATTTCACTAATCTGTCTTCTCATTTTGGGGTGTCGCCAAGCGGTAAGGCAGCGGGTTTTGATCCCGTCATACGCAGGTTCGATCCCTGCCACCCCAGCCAAGTTCGAACAGTGAATTACTTTGTTATCTTCTTTATTCCCGGTTCACATCCATCTAAATAAGCATTGCATCTTTATTGAAGTTGCCCTAAATTACCTCGATTGAAACCTGCAAATCGTTCGGTTTGGCGTATCCCATTGATCGCTCATCAACGAACATTCTTATCATCTGAAAAATTCTTCATATCTGTTGGGAGTTGAGCATGACCTACACGGTAGTTGATAACTGTAACAATTGTAAATACACGGACTGTGTTGAAGTATGTCCGGTAGAAGCCTTCCACGAAGGGCCAACAATGCTCTATATCAATCCGGAGACTTGCATCGACTGCAACGCATGCGTAGAAGAATGTCCCGTAGAAGCAATTTTTGCGGATGTGGATGTTCCTCAAAATTGGGAAGAATGGACGGAACTCAATGCGGAAATGTGTGAGAAATACCCTGTAATTACAGAAAAGAAAGATCCCTTGCCCACTGCCGACGAAAGACGGGCGGAATTGGGTTATTGACGGAGCTGTTGTTTCCGTCATTAGAGATATTCTTAAATTGCCACGAAAAGAGCCGGTGAACGAGACCAATGGATTTACAGGTACGCATTCGGGATATTGGTGAAGGGAAATCTCTCAAATATCAAGGAAAGATTCCTTATGAGAACATGGAAGATATTCTCACTGCAATTGGGAATCAGCCCCATGGAGCACTATTTCGGCTCCAAATTTCGCGCCAAGACAGATTCTTTTTTGTCAAGGGGGTAGTCGAAGGAGAGATGATATTCAATTGTGATCGATGTTTGGAATCCTATCGATATTTTCAAAATGAAACCCTGGAGTTGACGCTGTCCCCAGCCGAATCAGACAAGGAGCTGTCGGGGGACGTCATGTTATCCGGCGAAGAACTGGATGTGGGGATTTATCAAGGCGAATGCTTGGATTTACAAAAAATTGTGGAAGAGCAGATCTTATTGGGACTTCCGATGAAAAGGGTCTGTTCGGAGGATTGTCGGGGTATCTGTCCCCAATGTGGCAACAATCTCAATACTCAGACATGCGTTTGTCACCCACCGGACAATGCTCATCATCCTTTTTCCTGTTTAATCCAGTGACCGATAAACGTTGGTCCTATCGGCATGGAGCCAATTTCAGAACTGGATTCTTAACATAATTCATCACCTTTGGAGTAAATCATGGCCGTACCCAAGCGCAGAACGTCGCGATGGAAACGAAATTCAAGAAGGGCGCATATCAAACTGCGTGAACCCGGATTGAGTGTCTGCACCAATTGTCGCGCATTGATCCTTCCTCATCGAGTTTGTCCACATTGCGGATATTATAAAGGAATCGCTGTTTTAGAAACTGAAAGCAACTAGTTTTTGCAGAGCTACTCAATTCACGAAGGCGATTAAGGAGAGTCATGGCAATTGCGATAGATGCAATGGGAAGTGACTACACAGCTGCCGTTCCAATTGCAGGAGCCGTTGCTGCACTCAATGAATATGGCATTGAAGTAATCTTGGTTGGCAAACAACCGGAACTGGAAGCTGAACTGAAAAAACACCATTACGATCATCGCAAACTTCAAATTGTGAATTGTTCGGAAACGGTGGAGATGGAGGAATCTCCAGCACTTGTGCTTCGACAGAAAAAAGATTCTTCAATCCGTGTCGCTCTGGATCTGCATAAGAACAAAGAGGTGGATGCCGTTGTTTCTGCTGGTCATTCCGGGGTTACCATGGCAACGGCCAAATTCGTTTTAAAAGCGATCAAACATATTACCCGTCCAGCCTTTGCGGTAGTTATGCCTTCTATTAAAGATCCATTCATCATACTGGACATGGGGGCAAATACAGATTGTAAACCAGTGTATCTGCTCCAATTTGCCCTGATGGGAGATGCGTATGCTCGATTCCTTTTTGATCACAAGTTCCCTCAAATCGCCCTTTTAAACAATGGTGAGGAAGAAGGAAAGGGGAACGCCTTAGTCAAAGAGGCATATTCGTTGCTCAAGAAAAGTACGCTCAATTTTAGAGGCAATATAGAAGGCAAAGACATGTTTCAAGGGAAAGCGGATGTCATAGTATGCGATGGCTTTGTGGGAAACGTGACCCTCAAGGTGGCAGAAGGAGCAGCGGATTTCATCCAAGCAATCCTTCGGGAAGAGGTCTCCCAATCCTTTTTAGCAAAATTAAGCTATCCTGGAATGAGGCGTTCTTTACAGGCGTTGAAGGAGCGCGTGGATTACAAAAAATTCGGTGGCGCACCGTTGTTGGGAATCCGAGGTACCGTAATTGTTTGTCATGGTGATTCTGAGGCTGGAACCATCCGCAGTGCCATCAAACAAGCCCAGCAGTGTATCGATTTGGAACTGAACGACATGATTGCCAAAGAAGTGGAAGATAATCTCAATTTGCTCCAAGAATTAGAAAACAAACTGGCCGCCTTCTAGGCTCGATGAACAGCAAATCCTTCCTCGGTCAATATCGCGTGCATCGGAATATCATGACAGGCTTGAGGGAGTTCGCTTACGATCTGGAAGGAGAAACAGATCCCCAACATGATTGCGTCGATTCTACTTAAAAAAAGGTCGTAATATCCTCCTCCATGACCCAACCTGCCTCCCTTTCTATCAAAGGCCACCCCTGGTACGATGACCAGATCGATAATTCCCAAATCAACTGATACTCGAGACTCCGGGAGAGGTTCCCGCAAGTCAAATGTTCCGGAGGTGAGCTGGTCAAAACTGGACAAAACCGAATGCCCGAGGACGGGAGACTGGGGGACAAGATAAGGTACGATGACGGTTTTTCCGGATTGCCAACAATGGCGGATAATGGACCTTGTTTCTACTTCTTGGGGTATATTAACATAAATGTGAACAATCCGGGCGTTTTTAAAAACCGGCCATTGCCAGAGATGAGTTTGAATCTGTTGAGAGCATTGTTTCCATTCACGGGCAGGAAATCGAACGCGGCGCCGCAACATGGTCTGCCGAATGGTAAGTTTCATCGATTCCTTTGAAAGCATTTTCTTATACCAACTTTTCAATCGTCCTGTCAATATCTGTAATAATCTGGTTTGTATGGCCCTTCCTTGGGAACTTTCAAGTATGATGCTTGTTCACCCGTCAAGGTTTCCAGCTTTGCTCCAAGCTTCGCCAAATGCAGGCGGGCTACCTTTTCGTCCAGGATTTTAGGAAGCACATAAACTTGATTGTCATAGTTTTCATGGTTTTTCCAAAGCTCAATTTGGGCCATCACCTGATTGGTAAAACTAGCAGACATGACAAAGCTGGGATGTCCGGTCGCGCATCCCAGATTGACGAGTCGTCCTTCCGCCAATAGCGTGATTCGTTTGCCGTCAGGCCAGATATATTGATCCACCTGGGGTTTGATATTTTCCTTTTGAATCAGATTTGAATCTTCCTTTAAAGAATCGACAGCAATTTCAACGTCGAAATGTCCAATATTGCAGACAATGGCTTGATGTTTCATCGCATTTAAATGTTCTTTACGGATCACCTGGGCACAACCGGTTGCCGTGACAAATATATCTCCTCTAGCCGCGGCTTCGGCCATGCGTACTACTTCAAATCCTTCCATAGCAGCTTGTAAAGCGCAGATCGGATCGATTTCAGTCACCAATACTCTTGCTCCCGATCCTCTCAAGGATTGGGCACAACCTTTGCCCACGTCTCCGTAACCAGCAACGACTGCAACTTTTCCGGAAATCATCACGTCTGTTGCCCGCCGGATCCCATCGACCAGGGATTCTCGGCAGCCATATAAATTGTCGAATTTGCTTTTTGTTACCGAATCATTGACGTTGAACGCCGGCATTTTCAATTCATTCCGCTGCGCCATTTGGTAGAGGCGATGAACACCAGTGGTGGTTTCTTCAGACAGACCACGGATAACCGGGATCAGTTCGGGAAATTTATGATGGACCACTCCGGTCAAATCTCCACCATCATCCAAGAGCATGTTGGGTCCTTTGCCATCCGACCATTGCAATGTCCGGTCGATGCACCACCAATACTCCTCCTCCGTTTCTCCTTTCCAAGCAAAAACAGGAACGCCCCGCGCCGCCATAGCAGCGGCAGCATGGTCTTGTGTCGAAAATATATTACAGGATGACCAGCGTACCTTTGCACCCAACGCTAGCAGTGTCTCAATCAAAACGGCAGTTTGAATCGTCATATGCAATGATCCCGTGATGTACGCTCCTGCCAGGGGTTGTGATTCTCCATATTCCCTGCGCAATTCCATCAACCCCGGCATCTCATTTTCTGCTATTGTGATTTCCTTCCGTCCCCAATCCGCTAAAGAGATATCTGCAACTTTGTAATCTCCCATGATTTCCTTTTTCTTTCTTTTAATTTTTCATAGTTTATAAAAATATGTTTTGTTTCCAACAATAAATCAGAAAATCAAAGAAAATTCAAGAATAAATCACTAAATGCGCATATGCCGATATGAACAATATTCATATTTTTTTTCAGGAAAACTTGAATAATTTCAACATTCAAGATAGAAGCATGGGGAGACAACGAAATTTTCGTCATGGAGGTCGAAAATGGTGTTGAAAAAATCATCTTTTATATTGATGGCGGGCTTGTGTTTTTTGGGCGTATTTGGTCTCTCTTTTTTGCTATTCGAGCGCCCTTCAACAAAGCGTGTCATACCTGTTGAGACATTAAATCAGCTCAATGAGTTGTCCCGGACGATCAGTGATTTGCTGGAAAAGAATGAACCGGAAAAAAGCCGGATTATCCAGGAATTACTTGATGGCGGGCAATTTGGAGAGTTTCAGTTACTTTACCGTGATTGGAGTATCAAGCAGTACAAAACCGGTAACATGGAACCTGAACCCAATAATATATTCTTCGATCAGCTTGAAAATTTCCAATTTTCACTAGCCATTCCAGTGGGTAAACACCAGGTCAAAGGAATTATTGTTGCCACCCGTCCGCTGATTCTTCTGGAGCATCCCTTCGGTCTTCTATTGTTTCAAACGCTTTTCAGTTTGGCAGCAACATTTCTGATCCTGGGTTTGGTGATCTGGAACAAAGCTCGGGTGCTGGTCAACCCCATCGACCGATTGTGTCAGCAATTCACCAAATATCGGCGTGAACAGGAGACTACCGACATCAATTTGCCCCGTATTCGTTTGAAACAGAGCCCCCTGGAACGGAGGATAGAAATTCTGGAAGATCTTTGGAGCCGTTTTTTTTCAATTCAGGAGCAGTTGGCTGACAAAGTGGAGGCCCTCAAACAATCTGAAACTGAAAAAGAAAAAACCATAGAAGCATTGGAAAGGGCCAAGGAGCAGGAAAGACGATTGGTGGAACTGGGTCATGCACTGGCCGAATTCGGACACGACATAGGCAATGCCAACGGGGCGGTTACTTCTTTTGTCGGACTACTCTTGAAAACTTTGGAGAAAAAATCCGTCAATGCCATGGACCTGACTCGTTGCTTGATGTTTATACGCCGAATAAAAATTGCTTCGACGACTGTCAGTGGGCTGACCAGCGATATCTTGGAATTTGCTAAAGGAAAAACGGAGTTGCGGATTGGCCAGCACCGCCTCCGTGATTGTGTGGCTCAACTAGAGGTGAATTTGGGATTTATCACAGATCTTCCCATCCAGTATAAATACCCTGGAGATGCGGAATTGAACTTAAAGATCGACGACAATAAAATCATCCGCGTCATTGTCAATTTGGTCAAAAATGCCTGGGAGAAGCTCGAGGAAGAAAAGGGCAGGATTTTAGTAGAATTTATCCCGGATGAACAGTCAGGTATTACCATCGCGGTGACAGACAACGGGTTTCCCATACCCGACTCCATTCTCAGTAATCTTTTTCGTCCTTTTCATACGGAGGGTAAAGCGGAGGGAACGGGGTTGGGGCTTACCATCTGCAAAAAAATTATTGAAGCCCATGGAGGACGGATTACTGCGGAAAATCTGCCTCAAAAAGCAGGAGTCCGTTTTTCTTTTAATCTTCCCGACTGCGTGAGCCCAATTTACAGCAATTCGATTAAAATCATGCCACCTGTGATCGAAGCGGATTCGACACTTACCGAATGAAAGTTCATTAATTCATTTTAAGCCTCAGAAGGTTGAACGGGCACCAAATTTTTTAAAAAATCGAAGAATTTCAGTGGAATTTGCTGTTGAATTACCTGTGCTTTCTTTTGCAACATGGCTTGATCAAAGGGATGTTTCTGGTTTGCGCCAAATAAAATCACATTTCCCATAATGGGAACAGGAGCCTCCCACACGACTTCAAATACTTCCTGCCATTTTTTGATTTTATCAGAGAACTTTTCTTGTGAAGTCCAAAGGTTACCCACCACCCAGCCGCCTGGTTTGAGATTGCGAGATAGGCGCCTGAAAAATTCTATCGTATTCAAATGGGAAGGTGTCCCGTCAGCTTGGAAGGCATCCAAAAAAATTAAATCATATTTCTTTTTGCAAGATGCCATTATGCCAAAACCGTCACCTAGGAGTACGCGGATACGCTCATTCTGTGGTAAGTTGAAATAGCGATATGCAACTGAAATCACTTCGGGGTTGAGTTCAATGACTTCCTGATAAACCCAAGGGTAGTGTTTGTGAATGAAACGTGGAATATTTCCTGCTCCCAGACCAATATGGAGGAACATTTCGGGTGATGCGCATAAGACTAACCCCAGTGTCATGTATTGGGTGTATGAGAGCAATAAAAAATCCGGATTCGTCTTGGAGAAAGCGCTTTGAACGACGTGATTCCCGAATTTTAATTCGCGACGTTCCATTCTGTCGATAACCTGGATTTGCATTCCCATGGATTTGGTCTCAAAAATGATCTTGTCTTTCTTTTTCAACCACATTCGTTTTTCCTTCTGTTTGCGATTAATCGAATCGGCGTCAGCAGGCGTTCATCATCTCAACAAAACGGTTAAACAAATAGGCGGCATCATGCGGTCCTGGTGCAGCTTCCGGGTGATATTGAACTGCATAAGCCGGATGTTCGAGGGATTCAATCCCTTCCACGGTTTGGTCATTCAGATTGCGATGGGTCACTCGGACATTGGCAGGCAGGGAGGATTCCTCCACGGCAAAGCCATGATTTTGGCTAGTGATCTCTACTTTTTCCGTCGCATAGTCGATGACGGGATGATTGGCGCCATGGTGTCCGAATTTCAGTTTATAGGTTCGACAACCCAAGGCGAGGGAAAGGATTTGATGTCCCAGACAGATCCCAAAAATAGGAACCCGTCCCAATAGTTGTTTCACGGTAGCAATGCTTTCGTGAACGGCAGCCGGGTCGCCAGGGCCGTTGGAAAGAAAGATGCCATCGGGTTCAAACTCCAGGGCCTTTTCCATAGGTGTGGCATAAGGTACAACGGTCACTTCGATGCCCAAGCGAGCCATTGAGCGCAAAATGTTGAACTTGATCCCCGCATCGTAGGCAACTACCCGATAAAGGGGCGGTCCCTCCTTGCTTTTCCAAGTATATTGTTCCAGGGTGGAAACGGTTTTTACAAGGTTCTGGCCCTCCATAACCGGCAGCATCATTGCAACTTGCCGGAAGTGCGCCAGATTGTCGGATTGCCCTTTCACTGAAGTAATTATCCCCGGGCAGGCACCTTTTTCCCGGATAGTTTTCACCAGAGCTCGTGTATCGATTCGTTCGAGGACAGGAATGTTGAAGGATGTGAGCCATTCTTCCAAACTTTGATCTGCCCGCCAATTGCTGGTCACTTCACTCAATTCTTTGACAATCAATCCTCTGGCAAAAATTTTCCTTGATTCCATATCCACTGGATTGACTCCGTAATTGCCAATATGGGGATATGTCATTGTCACGATTTGTCCGGCATAAGAAGGATCGGTCAGAATTTCCTGATATCCGGTCATACCGGTATGAAATATCACTTCCCCCTCTGCTGGACCGACCGCCCCACGCATACGACCTTTGAAGAATTGGCCGTTGCTCAAGATAAGCATCCCTTCGGTCATTGAACCTCCAAACGCGGATCAGTTATTGAATAGATTTGATTGTAAGGGAGACAAGACCTTTTTCGCATACCTGCCACTTGTTTCAATTAGTAATTTCAATCAGTTGTCCTCCAGTTGAATTTTTCAATCGCTGCAACCGAACTGTCTTGGGATTGTTGCTGCGAAGCTCCAGCCATTCATCAACAACCGTCAATTTTATTAAAAAATCGGCACCTTTCATTTTCCAGTTTACAGTTCCTCTGTCATCCTCGCGAAGGCGGGAATCCATCTTCGTGACTACCACTGGATTCCTGCCTGCGCAGGAATGACAACAAAGGCGGCAAACTGAAAATTACTTTTTTCTATTTTTGAAGGGTCCCAAAAAATCAGATACCTCTTTGCAATCACGAGACAAGCGCAATTCGTACAAGCTCGGAGAAAGACGAGGTAGCTGAATTAAAGCTTGTTGTCCAATATATACCGGTTCCTTCCAAACGACCAGACTGAGAAACTGATCCCATAGTTGCATACAGAGATTTTTTGACACTATTTGACTTTGAGAGGGTGATGCAAAATACCTTTGATTTCGTTGGCTGTAGTATAAGGTAAAATCAGCTTGAAATCACGAAATACCTGATCTTTTTCATTTTGACGCTGATAATAGGAGCGTATGCTAAAATGCCATAGATGGTCCTGGTTGTCCGTGGCCTGTGGAGTGAGCGGGAAACTGCAACCCCCCACTCCGGGAAATCACTAGTTTCTGTCTGTTTTACCGGGGAATGAGAATGATACAATTCGAAGTAGCGCACTTCATTTGTCTCTTTAGTTCAATTGCGCCCCCGAAGGTTGATTGCGTTTAAGATTCTGTACGATTCTTTTTGAAACGGTGAGCCTGAAAACGCACGAAAACGAGATTATGATTTCATTCCAAACACCCATCTGTAGATTTCGTGCCAAATTTTCCCCCAATTAACAATTTTGGATTGTCTCTATGGAGCGGTCCATGTAAATACTATCAGACCCAATCATAGCAAGTACATTTCAATTGCGCATTGGTATTTAACCTGTTTTTCGAGAAAGCGATTTATGACTGAAATCCATACCCAAGTACAAATCAGACATGAAAAATTGAATAAAATCAAAAATTTGGGAGTGGATCCGTATCCTTATTCTTTCGAATGGTCCCATACGATTCCTCAAGTGAAAGAACAGGCAACCTTGCTACTGGAAAAACAGCGGCAAATTCGCATTGCAGGAAGATTGATGGCCATTCGGGGAAAAGGAAAAACCCTTTTCGCGCATATTCAAGGACAACACGAACGCCTGCAAATATATGTAAGAAAAGACGAAGTGGGCGATGGGGTATATCAAGTAGTCCGTTTATGTGACATTGGGGATTATATTGGATTGACGGGTTTCCTTATGCATACCCAAACCGGTGAGTTGACTTTGAGAGTTCAGACTTTCCAATTACTGGCAAAATCTCTACGCCCACTTCCTGTTATCAAAGAGAAGGAAATCGAGGGTGAAAAACGTCGCTTTGATGAAGTTTCGAACAAAGAGTTTCGTTATCGCCAACGATATGTAGATTTGGTACTCAATGAAGAGGTGGCCACTGTTTTTCAGAGTCGGACTCTGATCCTTCAAACGATTCGGCAGTATTTGATTGATTCGCATTTTCTGGAAGTGGAAACACCCATCCTGCAAGAGATTTACGGAGGAGCAAATGCCACGCCTTTTCAAACCTACCATAAATCTTTGGGTATCGATTTTTTTCTGAGGATTTCTGACGAACTTTATCTCAAACGATTGGTTGCCGGCGGCTTTGATCGTGTCTTTGAATTTGGCAAAAATTTTCGCAACGAAGGAATTGACCGGACGCATAACCCGGAATTTCTCGCCTTGGAATTTTATCAGGCGTATGCGGACTACACGAATATGATGCAACACAATGAACGAATCTGGGAAAAATGCGCACTGGCACTTTTTGGTACCACTCGAATTGAATTTCAAGGCACCATTATCGATGTCAAGGCACCCTGGACACGTGTAACAATGGTGGAAGCTGTGGAAAAAATTGGCGGTATTCCTTTTTCTCGGCTCAAAGACTCGCAATTGCAAAATCTATTTCGGGATAAAGAATGGATTTTGGAAGGCGGTTTTACTCGTGGTCGGGCTCTGGAACGCATCTTTGAAGAAACTTGTGAGCATTTACTCATTCAACCCACTTTTGTTCTCAATTACCCTGTGGAAAGCAGCCCGTTATGTAAAATGCATCGAAAAGACCCGACTCTGGTGGAACGATTCGAAGCCTTCATCAATGGATGGGAAGTGGCCAATGCTTACTCAGAACTCAATGACCCGATCCGTCAGCGGGAATTGCTGGAAGAACAGGCGAAACGTGGACGAGGCGGAGAAGCGGATACTCATCCATTTGATGACGACTATATTCGAGCAATGGAATACGGAATGCCTCCCATGGGAGGGATCGGTATGGGAATTGACCGCATGGTGATGCTGTTGACCAACCAAACCAACATCCGAGACGTCATTCTATTTCCAACAATGAGGCCAGAGTAGCTTTAGGCGGTTCCATAGTCATGGAGCAGGAAACCGTGAAAAATGAAAGATTCTTTTTCCTGATTTCTTCTCACGTTTTCAAATGTCGGTCTCTTTAGTACGGAGCAGAAAACATCCATTTGTCTTCCAGGTTAGATCCGGTTGCAATTCCATGGGATAAAATGCTTTATAAACCCCACCATCTGATCCGCTGATCCGCAATATTTGCACGGGACTGCCTTGCATGATTTCTAAACTCAAAAAATCCATTGTCCGGGGACGGTAAACCGGCGGGTATCCTTCCCGTACCATTTTCATGAATATTTTTGCCGTTCGAAATTTTGCTCGAATCCCGGGAGAAGCGAGCGCGAAGGCAGCTTCTTCATCATCCTGCTGGAAAGCCTCGATTTGTTGTCGAATGACTTTCCGAATCGCAGCTTCATCTTGCTTGGTGACCATTCGCCCCTTGACCTCGAATGCTTTTCCTGAAAGCATTCCACTCGGATGTATCAGGGTCAGGATTACCAGAAGCAAGAGCCCTTTTTGCGCAATTCTTCTCATTTCTCCTTATTTTCAGATCAAACTGAGTTCGAGACAAAATAATTGGACATACATTCGTTCCGTGTCCGTCAACTTTTCAATATTGCTGTCCTTGAATTTATATATTGGATTAAACGTACATTAATAGGTAAGCAGGTAATGAAGAAAAAGTCAAATTAAAATTTTGCGGATTCTTTCCTGACTGTAGAGAACTTGCCACTGTTCCGAGAGTTGGGTATGATTCTTTGATTCTTAAGGAACCTGAGTTCGACATAAATCTTCAATAATATGAGTATCCTAGTGTATATGTCATCCTCGCGAAACTTGTCCCCGCGAAAGCGGGGAGCGGGGATCCGGATTTCAGTATGGCTGCATACCTCCGGATTCCTTCCCTGCGTACGCAGGGATCTCGCAGGAATGACAAGGTTTCTCTAAGATATGAAGATTCCATAACATATTGAATTTATTAAATTCTTATCTCGAACTCTGGTTAAGGAATGTCTCCGGTTTCGTCATGATCAGAAAACGCGTGGAACTTTTTTGTAAGGAAAGTTCTCAACAAGGCCAATATGGACAATTTGTGGGAAGACCAGCAAGCACAACCTTACCAAAAAGACAAAATCGTGGCTGCCTGTCTATGGAAGCAATGAGCGAATTATTTAATTCAACGATAGTTCTCTGTAATTAAACAATGGGTTCACAGAAAACAAAAGAGATTCAAATGAAACGACGAACTTTGATCCAATCCATCCTGGTATTCCCGTTGATGGGGTTTTTATTGCAAACTAAGGAAACCCCAGCAGCTAACCAATACCCCAAAACTCCCTGGGACGCGGAAGGTCCTTATTATCCGATTCGGCGACAAAATGATGAAGATTTTGATTTGATACATGTCTTTGGTCAGACCGGGAAAGCAAAAGGGTATGTTTTGAATTTACGGGGAACGTTAGTAGACGAAACAGGTAATCCACAAAAAGGCGCAATTGTTGAAATCTGGCAGGCCGATCCGGAGGGCAAATACAACCATCCTGGTGACTCCAAGTTGGGCCAGCGGGATCCGAATTTTCAGTATTGGGGAAGAACAACAGTGCAAACGGACGGTATATATTTTTTCAAAACAGTGATCCCCGGCGATTACTACGGCCGTCCACCTCATATTCATTATAAAGTTTGGATCAATGATAAAACTCGCCTGACAAGCCAGATTTATTTTAAGAATCATCCGCGAAATAAAAACGTAGGATTTCGGCCGGAACAAGTACCATTGCAGATCATTGAGCTGGAACCCATGAAAAATCAAGAATTTGGTGGTTTTTTTCAAATTGTGATTTGAGTAGGGTATTCGATCGCCGATCAAAAAGAATTTTATTCTGTTCGTTACTTCTGTCTCAATTTTCACCAACGGATATGAGCTGTAAATCTCAATGAAGAATTTCAAAGAGGCCATTTTGAGATAGGCGTAAATTGCAGTGGCAATTTAGGCGGCAAGAGTGATCCGCCTCCGGAAATTGTCAACAGTGAGAATGAGGCTAGCCGGAACTATAGCCACAAAAAACGTTTCTACTACAATCCGAACCGTATAAAAATTCCGGGATTTCTAAAATATTCCCCAGTTTGTAAATAGTTGGAAAAACAAGGAAAACCGTTCTAAAAAACGAGCTTGGGATAAAACAACCAGTTTGGAAGAATATGAAAATCCGGCCATGCCAATCAGTGTTGCGGCAACAAGCGCTCCTCAAATTCTTCATGGAGCAGACCGCTGGTTAACCGGGACGTTGAAAGGAATGTTTAAGGTCCGTCAGTCCAGGAAATCACCCCCTTCGATGCTGCGGGAGATTAGTTTCCGTTTGGAATTAAAGTCCATCCGTACTTGCATTCGATTGGGACATCGACTGCCGATGATTTCTTTATTTAAAATATAAGAAATTTTACCTGATGAATCAAAATCTTGCGCCAGCCCCGTGATCGTATCAATAAAAAGACTGAATTCTTCCTCGCACTTTCCACAGCGGACTTTTAAAAAAAATCCGGGGCTGGAAGTCGTTGGGGGGCTGGAAAAAAGAAGTCCATTATTTTTTTCAACAAAAGACTCTCCTTCTTATCAATGAGATTATTTATTGTAATGAACTATCCCGCGTCAAGTAGCAGGGTATGTTCAGGATTGTCTTTTTTTTCAACCCAGCCAGTTTTAGAAAATCAGACCCTTTGAGATTTAAAATTTACCCTCGTCCCACAAAAGGCATTTTGGTCGCCATCACAGTCATAAAAAGTACATTTGTATCCAAGGAAAGATTGACCATGTACACCACCGCCTGAGCCACATTTTCCGGGTCCATCGTTGGTTCCACGGCAATGGATCCATTTGCCTGGAGAACTCCTTCTTTCATTTTGGCTACCATGTCCGTCATGGCGTTGCCAATGTCGATTTGACCGCATGCGATATCATATTTGCGACCATCCAAGGCAGTTGATTTGGTCAGCCCCGCAATACCATGTTTGGTGGCAGTATAAGGAGCAGAATTCAGCCGCGGAACTTGTGAAGAGATAGAACCGTTATTGATAATACGACCTCCTTGGGGATGCTGGTTTTTCATATATTTGAATGCTTCCTGTGTACACAGAAAGGTTCCGGTCAGGTTTATATCCACGACGGATTGCCACTGTTCATAACTAAGATCTTCCATAGGGATGGAGGGTGCTCCAGTCCCAGCGTTATTGAACAACACGTCAATGCGGCCGAAGCGATCTTTCGTTTTGGCAAACAAAGCTTGTACGGACGCCGGATCAGATACATCCGTGGGTACCACCAACATTTGTGATTCAGCTGATCCCGCTTCCTTCATGGCCGTTTCCAGAGGATCTCTACGGCGCCCTGCCAGAGTAACACAGTATCCTTCTCTCAAAAGGGCAAATGCGCTGTGCTTACCAATTCCCGTGCCCCCTCCTGTTATAATCGCAACTTTATTGGATGAATTCATAAATTTCTCTCCCCACGTACGGTTGAATAGACTTCTATTTGAATCTCCCGTCAGTTAGATGTCCTCCTGACCCGAAAACGGAGACCAATCCCTCCACAATTATTCCCCGGAATTTTTTAAAAACGAACCACAAGCGATTTTAGATCGCGTAATGATTGAGATTCTCCGCCCAACCTCTGCTTTTCTGCAAATGAGAAACTACAAATTTTTGTTCTCTGTTAACGCCTTCATCGGTTGCGCGTGAACTGCTTTCTCAAATCCCATGTATGGACTTGCCATATATCTTCGTAATCTACAATATTTTCCTTGAGATTGAAATGATAGAGACCAGTTAGGGCTTTTAAATATCACGATTTTGAAAAATAAGCGGATTTTGAAAAAAGATCTTTTCATGGATAGGATAAGATGCAACAATTTATATTCTAAATTGACAAAACCCTTCAACTCCGTCTTACGACATGTTTGATTTTCTGAATAGACTAAAATATTTTTCACCTTCTGTAGACGATGCGCTGTAGCAGGGTCATGAAAGGATTGAAACCATGAACAGGATTGAATCAGTCGCTGCTACTAATTTCATCAGGAATATCATTGATGAAGATGTGAAAGCCGGTAAAAATGGAGGTAGGGTGATTACTCGTTTTCCACCCGAACCCAACGGCTTCCTGCATATTGGACATGCCAAAACAATCTGTTTGAATTTTGGTCTGGCAGCCGAAAACGGAGGTCAGTGTTATTTGAGGTTTGATGACACCAACCCCGGTATGGAGCGCACGGAATACGTGGAAGCCATTAAAGAAGATATACGATGGCTCGGTTTTGATTGGGAGGACCGATTGCGTTTTGCCTCCGCTTACTTTGAGCAGCTTTATGCCCACGCGATAACTCTCATCAAAAAAGGCAAAGCATACGTGTGCAGTCTGAGCCCTGACAAAATTCGCGAATACCGTGGAACATTGCAAGAGCCTGGAAAAGACAGCCCCGATCGCAATCGGAGCGTGACAAAAAATCTGGATCTGTTTGAACGTATGAGGGCCGGTGAATTTCAAGACGGCACTCATGTCCTGCGTGCCAAAATCGACATGGCATCCCCTAATCTTAATATGCGCGATCCGACTATCTATCGAATTCGACGCATGTCTCACCATCAAACCGGAGATGTGTGGGTGATTTATCCCATGTACGACTTCACTCATTGCCTTTCCGATTCCATCGAAGGAATCACCCACTCTTTGTGCACTCTGGAATTTGAAGATCACCGTCCCCTCTATGATTGGTTTCTGGATGAACTGGCAACGACTTGTCATCCTCGTCAGATAGAGTTTTCCAGACTCTATTTGGAACACACGCTGATGAGCAAACGCAAGATGATCACATTGGTGGAAGAAGGACACGTCCGAGGGTGGGACGATCCGAGAATGTGGACTCTGGCTGGATTTCGCCGGAGGGGCTACACACCGAAATCAATTCGAAACTTTTGCCAGCGCATTGGCATTTCCAAAAGCGAGTCCCTCACGGAAATGTATGTTCTGGAAGACTGCGTTCGTCAGAACCTGGAAGAGAGATCGTTTCGTGTGCTGGGGGTCTTACACCCTTTGAAGGTCGTCATCGAGAATTTTCAGGAAGATCAAGTAGAAGAACTCGAAGCCCGATTTCATCCGACCAATGAAAAGATGGGAACTCGCATCCTTCCATTTACCAGGGAAATCTATATCGATCGCAATGATTTTGTTGAGGTGCCACCTCCCAAATATAAGCGCCTCTCCCATGGCAAAGAAGTGCGACTTCGTTATGGATACGTGATCCGCTGTGACCGGGTGATCAAAGATGAAAATGGGGACGTAACCGAATTACGTTGCATCTATGATCCGGACACCCTGGGAAAGAAACCAAAAGGCCGCAATGTCAAAGGTGTTATTCATTGGGTTTCGGCAAGCTACTCCTTTGTGGCCGAGGTGCGCCTATATGACCGGCTCTTGCTTAGTAAAAATCCGGCAGAAAGAAACACGGATCTCGCCGCCATGCTCAATCCTCACTCTTTGCAAATCGTGAAAGGCCATTTGGAAAGGAACCTTCAAGATGCGAAACCTGGAGATCGCTACCAGTTTGAAAGAGAAGGATATTTCTTTGTGGACCCTGTTGATTCCCAACCCAAAGCCCCCGTATTCAATCGGATCGTTACCTTACGGAATTCATGGGTCAAATTGGAAACAAATGCTGTCCGGACTCTCGAATCAACGTCCTCCTTCGTAAAAGGAGCGCAATAGGCGGCTCCGAGTTGGATGACGTAGTTTGCGAAGCGCTTTGGCTTCAATTTGACGGATGCGCTCCCGAGTGACGTCAAAATCCTGCCCCACTTCTTCCAACGTATGATCTTTTTTTTCATCAATACCGAAACGCATACGCAGCACTTTTTCTTCTCGAGGTGTCAGGGTGCTCAAGGCATAGCGAGTCAGTTCGCTGAGATTGGAATAGGAGGAGGCATCTCCCGGATTGCTGGCCTTCTCATCAGCAATAAAATCCTTCAATTGTGAATCTTCGTCATCCCCAATTGGAGTATCCAGGGAAATAGGCTCCTTGGCGATTTTGAGCACCTTGCGTACTTTATTGAGAGGCATGTCCATATTTTTTGCCAATTCTTCCGGAGTCGGTTCACGACCATATTCCTGTACCAAGGCCCGAGATGTGCGGGACAGCTTATTGATCGTCTCGATCATATGCACGGGAATCCGGATAGTGCGCGCCTGGTCGGCAATAGCCCGGGTAATCGATTGGCGAATCCACCAAGTGGCATAGGTGGAGAACTTGTAACCACGCCGATATTCAAATTTATCCACTGCTTTCATGAGTCCAATATTGCCTTCCTGGATGAGGTCCAGGAACTGCAATCCCCGGTTGGTGTACTTTTTAGCAATGCTGATAACCAATCGTAAATTTGCTTCTACCAACTGGCTCTTAGCCAACTTGACCTTTCGCTCGGCAATCTTGAGGCGTTTGACTTCTTCTTTAAATTGAGGCCAAGTGAGGGCGGTTGCTTCAATCATGGTGTCGATTCGATTTTGGCAGGCTTGGATTTTTTCAAAAATGCGTCGCGCGATTTTAAAACCATAACCGCTTTTCGTTTCAATTATTTCCAAGATTCTGTTTTTCTCATCAATGCTCGTGGTATTGAGCCACCTACTAAAAAGATATTTGGCCACTGCAGGAGAAATGCGGAAATTTTTTTTATAGTATTGCAATTGTTTATAAGTGAGATCGATCTTTTCCTTATGCTTAAGCATCACATTGCCCATGGTTTCCACCTGCCTGGAATTGTAGTTGATGCTCTTCGTCAACCCCTCAATCTGCTCCCGCAACTCCTTGGCTTTCTTCTTCTGTTTGTCGGTTAACCTGCTTCTCTTGGCACGAATGGCCTGAAGTTCTTCATAATGGTCTTGAGCTTTCGCCAAAACTGTAATCAGTTGCTTACCGGCAGCCGCTTCATCTTCAATCACATTGTCATCGTCATCCAGCCCCGAAACAATATGACGCGCTCGCATGGTGCTCTGCCTTAGTTTTTTGGATAATTCAAACAGATAAGTGATCACAAGATTCGATTGAGAAAAAATTGCAATCAATTCATACTGCCCTTCTTCTATCCGCTTGGCAACATCCACTTCGCCATCTCGGTTCAAGAGTTCAATGCCTCCCATTTCCCGTAAATACATACGCACCGGGTCATCGGTGGAAGTATCAATACCTGGTTCCAGATCCAACTCATCTTTGTTTTCCAATTCAAAACTTTTTTTCTCTTTGGTCAGACTGATATTTTTGGCGGAATCGACCACCTCGATATCAATTTCAGCCAGAATATCAAAAATACGCTCCAATTGATCCGCGTTGGGAGTATCGGCTCCTAAATGAGCATTGATTTCATCAAGCGTGATAAATCCTTTTTCCTTTCCTTCAGCAATGAGGTCTTTGATTATTTTTGCATGGTTTTTCGGAGTGGGTGCCGTGTCAACAATTGATTGCGCACTCTGTTTGCTCATAGATATCTCTCTTCTGAAATTTGAAATTATCGCTGTGGTAAAAATTGATCCATGGCTTCTTTCTGTTTTCGAAAATCTCTCCCAGCGCGGAATCGCTCTTCATCGGTTTGCAGTATGGCGTACTTCTCATCGTACTCCCTTTTTAAATACCCTTCTTTGATGCGTCGTATCCATCGTTTGATCTCCATTTCTCTAACTTCGTCAGTGGCCTCTTCCAGATCCTGAGGCAGCTCTTCCATATAGAGCTCCATCAATCGAACATAAAGCTCTGGGAACTGCTGCTCTAACTCTTCGATGCGAATTCTTTGAAACTCCTCGGTGGAAAACTGGAGCAGTTGTTCATATATTTGTCGGAAATGTGGCGTGTGAAATTCAATGATACGCAGAAATTCCCGCACGAGAGCAATGGGGGTTCTGAGATGCAGCAATACTTGTAAAATCCTCTTTTCATCCCGATTTTCAGCGGCTGCAGGCGCAACGGAATTCAGATCGAGTATTCTATCATGGTTTAGTGAACGATGCAAAGTTTTTGCTGCTTTTTTTAAAATATCCTTTTCACTAATATGGACCAATTCTGCCAAGTATGAAATGGTCAAATTGCGTGTCATTTCGTCCTGAATTGCTTCAATTAGTGGCAAGAGTTCCTCAATTGCTTTAATACGACCCTGCACATTGCGACCATGTTTAACAAGACATTGCTGTACCAAATATTCAAATACAGGATGATCCTGTTGTAATAATTCAGAAAGTTTTTCAATTCCTTGATTCAGCAAAAAAGAATCAGGATCTTCTCCGGGAGGTAAAACGACGACGCTGGCGTCCATTTTGTTTGACAAAAACAAGGGGCAACTTCTCCAAGCTGCTGCTTGCCCGGCCTGGTCCCCGTCGAGTAGTAGAATGGCTTTATCAGCATATCGCCGGGCAAAATTCACATGCTCTGCTGTCAATGATGTTCCACAAGTGGCCACGGCGTGCTTAAGCCCATATTCATGAAGGCGGATCACATCGAGGTAGCCTTCTACCAAGATCAGTTGTTTTTTTTGTTTAATGGCATCTTTCCCTTCATAAAAGCCGTACAAGATTTGGCTTTTATGATAATATTTCGTATCAGCGCTGTTCAAATATTTTGGCGGCTGCTCCGCAACGATAGAGCGGCCTCCAAAACCAATACAACGCCCCTGGATATCTCGAATAGGAAAAATGATACGATTGCGAAACGTATCATAAGGGCGTTCGGATTTTTGAGAGATTTTAATCACTCCTGCCTGTAGGAGTTCTTTTTGACTGAATCCTTGCTTTCTCAAATGCAAAAACAGCAATTGCCACTCATCCGGCACAAATCCCAATTGAAATGTTTGCCAGGTGCTGAAAGGAATGACTCGTTTTTGCAAATAATCCCCACCAGGACAGGTATTCGCTTGCTGCAGCAAAAATGAATGATAGAATTTTGACGCTTGACGCAGTGCTTGCAGTATTCGATCGTCGGGTTTGGATTTGGTCGAGAGGCTCTCTTCCAGAGGGATGCCAAAGCGATTTGCCAATTCAGTGACTGCCTCGATAAAAGACAGTTTGTCAAAGTCCCTGACAAATTGGATTGAATTGCCTCCTTTGCCGCAGCCAAAACAATAAAAGAAGCCTCGTTGCGGATTGACGCTGAATGAGGGGGTTTTTTCAGTATGAAACGGACAAAGAGCTCTATAATTAGCGCCGATGCGCTTTAATTGAATACCACGGTCTGACACAACGGACAAAATGTCAGCTGCCTGTAACACTTTTTCAATGAAATCGGCACTGAATCTCATACATCAAATCCTGCCATGAGAATTTCCTTGTTCTGCCAGTCAAACACGAGTCCATTCTATACATGGATTTTTGAAGGAATACAATATTTGTCGTTGCGATGCAACTACTATCAGCAAATGGAGGACCGTTCTCATTCTTTGCCTTGAGATTTCTCAGCCTCCTACGCCATAGTAAATATTTGGTTGGTATGTTTTCAATTGAAAGTTAAGATATTCCGCTGCTTAAAATCAATGGTTTCGCTCATTCTGAATTCTCCAGAAGAAACAGCAATCGTTGGCAAGCTGATTGGAACCCATTTGACACCCGGGTCTATCGTGTTATTGTCAGGAGATCTTGGTACTGGAAAAACCAGACTGGCTAAAAGCATTTGTGCGGCTTTGGGCGTAAATCCGGATGTTGTGATTTCTCCAACTTACACTCTTGTGAATATTTACGAAGGACTATGGCCAGTTTATCATGTGGATCTTTTTCGACTCTCCTCTACCGAGGATCTTGAGGATTTCGACTGGGACGATTTGATCAGTGAGAATGGCATTACCCTGGTCGAATGGCCTGAACTGCTCAGATCGTTACTGACCAACGAACCACAGCTATGGATGGCCTTGCATTCTTTGCCAGACGAGACTCGGATAGTGGAAGTTCAACCGGTGCAAGGCTCCTTCGATTCCTTACTCAAAGCGCTCATACACTATGAACATGCTCACACTGAACACAGCTTTTCTCTATCTGGGGATAAGTTTGACAAAAAATGACGAATTAGTTGCCAATTATTATTCCGTCAGCAACAGACAAAGCGAGCAACTGATTTTTCAAACGTTACAAAGTTTGTTGGAAAACGCACAAATGGAATTGGGACAAATCGATTGCTACGTGGTCATCAAAGGCCCAGGCTCCTATACGGGACTGAGAATTGGCATGGGAGTGGCAAAAACTTTGGGGCAGATTTATCGGAAGCCCGTGATTGGAATCACATCTCTGGAGATGTTAGCGGCAATGGCAGCTCCCTCGAAAAAACCCTTCTATGTACTGCTCAACTGCGCCCGTTCTGAAGTGTTTTACGCTCGCTTTCAATATCAATCTCACAAACCGAAGCAACACACGGAAATTCAATTGACAATCCTCGAATCCCTTTGGGAGCGGCTAGCCGGAGAAACGATCGTGCTGAAAAGATTGGTAACTCGAAAAACTTCTGCTGATGCCCTTTTTGAGCAACTCCCCCTCCATGGTTTGCAATACGCCATTGCCGATGGCTATCCTCTATTGCAGCTTGGTCGTGACTACTATCAGCATTATAATGGCAACTTTCCTATCGTCAATCCCCTCTATATCAAAAAAGATGCGTGAATGATCTGGCATCAGTTCACGAACTGCTCATACAGGAATTATTTCATTTTTTCTTCTCTAATAACTTGAGAATGACAAGCTATTGGAATATATAAAAATCGTTTTGGCAAATTCATTGTTGGCAATTCCAAGACATTTGTACGTATGATTTTTTTCACAAATTTCTAAGCGTTTCACCGCAATGGTCGATCTGAGATTGCACTGGGTTTACGCAAAAATTATTATTCTTGGGTTTTTTTTTGGTTTGATCCTCGTGACTGCATGTGGTCGCCGTACGCCACCCCATCCGGTCAAACCGGTTCCTACTTTTGCTCGTTTGGAAGCGATTCAACGGGGAGAGCATGTCCGTCTTTCCTGGAAGATGCAAAAGGCCGTTCCTGAGGAAACAGGTCTGCAGCAATTTCTCATTGAAGAAATGGAACTCGATCCCCAGTGTATCTCTTGTCAACCTGAGTTGGTGAGAACCCAAAGCCTTCCCTTCCCGTCACGTCATTTCGTCGTGGAGCGACAACGTGTCTATTTTCGGTCATCTCTGCAAAAAGAACTCAAAATTCATATTTTTACTGTCACTCATCAAAATTTGGAAGGAGAAGATTTGAGTGAGCCGCAGGCCATTCATTTCTCACAATACGTGGATTTTCCCTCACTTCCGGTGCTACTGTGGAGTTGGTTGCCGACTGACTCTTTTCCGATACTGGAGCATTTGTCAGATCAGCTTCCCTCGAACCTGGAAGGGATTCAACTGCTGCGCTTTGCTTGGCAACCTCTACAAGAGAAAATTGAATTTTATTTTCCCAACCAGAAATCAGTTGCTCAACGCCCTGTTTTTTACCGAGTCAACCTCTACCAAACCCTGCCGGGACAGTCCTGGCCGGAACGTCCTATCAATGTGAATCCTGTTGCTGAGCCTTTCTATATTGGTTTTCAAATGAAAACCAAACATGATTTTCTCTATCAAATAAGATTGGTGGATTCCCGAGGCAATGAAAGCAGACCATCAATCACTTATTCTATTCCGTCATCGAGGTAACACCGTCGACTTTTTTCAAATGCTCGTCATACAATGCATAACATCTTCTTCAAGTCATTAATATTTGCAGGTAGCGCTTTCGTCCTTTTGAGTGGCTGTCGTTCTTCCCAATCGACCATTGCGAATCTCCCTCCTGCAAACAGACAAGCGGGAAACAACATTGAAACGCAAAGTAAGTTATTGGAAGAAAATCCCAAAGATGCCACTTTGCATTATCGTTTGGCGCTGTCCTTTCTGGAACAACAAGACTATGTCAAGGCAGAAGAGCATATCAGACAAGCAGTGCGACTTGCTCCTCCGAACGGTGTTTTCTATGAAGTGCTGGGTGACATTTCATTTCGTATAAAGCGCTATAGCGTGGCAATCAATGCCTTCAAATCAGCCATCCGTTTGCAGCCGGATCTTCTTTCTACCTACTTGAGACTGGCACTGGTTTATGAAAAAATCAGTCAGAATGAACATGCAATTGCCACTCTTGAAGAAGGATTAAACAGGGAACCCCAATATGTGGAAGCTCTCTATCATCTGGCACGCCTGCACTTTGTTCAGCAAGAATATGATCCTGCCCAAGAGGCTGTGGAGGCGGGTTTGGCGCTGGAACCCGAAAATCAGGAAATTCTGCTGCTACGGATTCGAATACATTCCGCAAAAGGCAATTACTACCATGCCAGAATCCTGACAGATCGTTTTCTGGAGAAACATCCCAATTCCTATGAAGCATGGCATGAAAGATTAAAAATTTTATTTGCCCGGCAGGAATGGACAACCGCCCTCCGGATGCTTGAAAAATCGGACCACTACCAAAAATTGAATGATCAGTTGATTCACGTGCAAATCCTGCTTCGTCAAAGCAAATTGGACGAGGCAAAAAAGATACTGGAATCGCTTTTGCGATCCAATCCACTGCACGCGCAAATCATGGTGGAGTATGCAACCCTCCTGATTCAACAGGGAGCGTTTCAGGAAGCCTTGACATGGTTGGAACGCAGTTTGGAAATCGATCGACAGGCGCAGGCCTATTTTCTCCAGGCGTCACTTTTTTTTAAGTTGAGGAATTTTCTCCAAGGGGATTTCTCGCTCAATCAGGCAATCGTTCTGGCTCCTTTGAACCAATCCTATCAACTCTTGAAACTTCGTCGAAAATTGATGCAGGGCGAACTGGAGGAAGTCGAACAACAATTGAAAGGACTATTGGGAAAAAAACTGCTTGATCCTGAAGTCTTGAGACTGCAGTCCGACCTGCTCACTCTTCAGGGAAACTACGAACAAGCAGAAAATCTCATCCGCCAAATTCAGGTTATCGCAGATCACGACATTCTGCGTTTCTCCCTGGGTCGCGTCTACTATTTTCAACAAAAATATCAATCGGTCCTGCCCATTACGACTCCCTTGATCCAAAAATATCCAAGCGACTGGGAGAGTGTTTATCTGCATGCAGCGACACTGCACCGCCTTGGCAGACTAGAAGAAGCGATCACAGTCGTACAGCCCTTTTTGCAACAACAAAAAGGAAAAGGCTTCATCCACCATCTGGTGGGAGAGTTCTATCGATATCAAGGTGATGAAAAAGCGGCTCAAGAAACTTACTTGGCGGGTTTAGAAGTCTTTCCCCAAAACGTTTATCTAATCGTGGCCCTTAGCGCATCCTATTTGACGGAACAAAAATGGGAGCAGGCTTATGATGTCATTTTGGAGGCATTGGAGCAGAAACATCCCTTGCAGACAGTTTTACTTGATCGCATGGTTTATATTGCGTATCAACTCGACAAACCCCAGGAAGCGCGACGTTATTTGCAACGCTACAATCAAAACATCGATCCTATTCTTAAATCAAGCAACGTAGGTGTGGAAAAACGATTGCTTTTTCCAGTCGCCTCCCCGGTATTGGGTTATTCGATGTGGACCTCTCCTTCTTTGCCGGAACCCATTGATCCGACCCCAGTCCTTTCACAGTAACCGGAGATGCATCATCGAATCCAATTTTCGCTTCCAAATGAGACACTGAGTAAAAAGGGAGTTCTATTTGTACTCAAACCCCTATTGCCATGAGACATACTAACAACGTATTTCTGAATGCTATTGATAAGATGACTGTTATGGCGGAAAAAATGGAATTGGAGCAGCTGCAAATCGTTCTTGTAGAGCCAGAAGGCCCCTTGAACGTCGGGTCCGTCGCCCGCGCCATGAAAAATTTTGGATTGCGCAAACTGGTGTTGGTCAACCCTCGATGCGATCCTTTTTGCAATGACGCTTTGAAAATGGCAGTCCATGCCAAGGACATCCTGGAAGAAGGACGGATTGTTTCCTCTCTGGCTGAAGCGTTGAAGGGATTTTCACGCGCCGTGGCAACCACGACCCGGGAGAGGGTGATTTCTCGTCCTTTGCAGACCCCGGAAAAAGCGATTCCCTGGTTATTGGAAACAAAAAAATCTGCTGCCTTGCTTTTTGGCAACGAAGAACGTGGGCTGAGTAATCAAGAACTCCAATGGTCCCAACAATGGATGAAAATTCCTTCCCACCCGAAGTATCCGACCCTCAATCTTGCTCAAGCAGTTGCGCTTTGTTGCTATGAACTATTTCGCCAACAACCTGGCAATTCTGAACGGATTCCTTCGGAAGAGCCTGCTTCTCTGGATGCCATGGAAAGCTACCTGGAGCAATTGGCGTCTTTACTGAGGGAAGTGGGATATTTACACCCTCAATCCCAAACCAGTTGTATGACAAAATTCAGACAACTTCTTTATCGTTCCAGCCCTTCTGCTTCGGAAATGGCATTACTTCGTGGTGTGGTACCCCAAATCAAATGGGCCTTGCAAAATGCTGCTGAAAAAAGATGAAAAGAACAAAATACAAATCGGGTTGAGATCCGCATGCAGGATTCGAAAATAAGAAGAGTTTTGGGAACTTTACTTTTTGGGTTGCTGCTCATTGCCCTTTTGATTTTGATCGCCGGTATTGAGAAAGTTCAATTCGAGTCGGGTTATTTTTTTCACCTATTCGATTTTCAATTGGCTTCGCGGATTCCAGGAGAAAAAACTCAATTTTTCTTCAAATCCTCCCTTCTGATTACATGTATTGTTTTAGTCATTTTGCTTATATTTCTGGCGGTCGTTCCCCGTGTTTGGAGAATCATTCTTAAAGCTGCCATACAATTGATTAGTTTTTATATCCTGATCAGTATATTAATCCACCGTCTCCACGAACTTTGGCATTCTTCCGATGGAACTTTACCCGCAAATGAAAACGCTTCAAAATCTCATATAAATTTGCCCCTGCCCGTCGAACCTTCGGATGCATTCGTTTACCTGATCAGTTTAATCTTGGTACTGGGATTGATAGCAGGAGTTGCCTGGCTATTTAAATTTCTCCGTACAAACACGGCGCCTTCTCCTCTCGAGGAGGTTTGCATCAAAGCTGAGGAAGCGCTGGAACAAGTTCGGTCCGGTATGGATCTAAAAAACGTCATCATCCGCTGCTATGCGGAAATGGGGGAAATTCTGGATCGATATCAACAAATCAAACGTGCTGCGATTATGACTCCGAGAGAATTTGAGACTTTATTGTCCAACTATGCGGTTCCGCAAGAACATGTCCGAAACCTGACTCATCTCTTCGAAAAAGTCCGTTATGGACGAAAGGAAGTGGGAAAAATCGAAGAAAAACAATGTACCGCCTGTCTTGCTGCCCTCATTCAGTCATGCCGGAAAGCTCATGAAGAAACGCAATCATCGTGATCTATATTTTTTAATTATATCCGTCGCTTTATTTCTGATTGGAGGGGGTGTGGCGTTTTTTATCAAAGGCTGGGTCAAGGAAGTGTTCCTCCTTCCTGTCATCGACGCCTTATGGTGGTTGTACTTGATCGTGGACAGTTTACCGCAACTTTTTTTGTGGTTTTTTTTTCTGGCTCTGGGGTCCCTTTTTGTGCTCATGATTATGGCTCGCAGCATCGTTGACGAGTTTGACCTACTAAAAAACAGGAAAAAATTGACTCCAATTAATTATATGTCTGACATCACTCATCTGAGGAAAATCGACCCTTCCAATCCCTATCTCCAACAACGCCTCGCCAGGCATTTGGCAGAGATGTATTTTGAAGCCATTGGGATTCAGTCTCCTCGCGCTCAGCGAATGCGGGAGGAATTGTCGCAAAAAACTAATCAGTTGCCCCGAGAAGTAATGGAAGTATTTCAATTCGGTTTGCAAGGGAACCGCCGGTTTTACCTGGCTGAAGCCCGATGGTATTATGCGCAACGTTTGACTTCTTATTTGAGATTAACCTGGCTGCAGATGCTCAGGATTTTTTTTTTGCGAATTCCAAGATCCAGACGAATGTTGAACTTTGATGCGCCAAATACCGAAGAGTATCGTACCCCTGAAGAAAATGAGATTCCTCCCCAGTCATTTTTCGAAAAAACCTTGTTTTTTATTGAACAGCAGTTATTCATGCACTGCAACAACTAAAATTTTTTCCCGAAAGTGAGTGGAGTCTTAAGGGTTTAGTCAGGGGTGTTGCAGGATTTGTGGGAGCAAATTTCGATTTGCGATCTCAATCGAAGAAACGAATGGGAACGAACTCTTTCATATCAATATTGAGTAAGACAGGACCCTTTTCTTTTATGGCACGGGCCAATGAGGATTTGAATTTTTTGGAACTGCTCAGTTCTTCGTGCAGAAACCCTTTGCTCTTTCCATAAAATAGAGTGTCGATTTGACCTGTAATCAACAGTACGGGAGAGGAAGCAAACCCTGCTTCGAAAAGACCCGGAATCGTATTTGCGGCGCCAGGTCCGGTGCTGGCAATGGCGACTCCCAGCTTTCCGGTCGTTCGCGCATAAGCGTCGGCCATATGGACAGCCGCTTGCTCATGGCGCGCATCAATCGCCCGGATGCCTCCATGACGTTTGAACGCATCATAGATAGGAATATTGTGTATACTGATAATCCCGAACACGTGCTCGACATTCAGCGATCGCAGTGCGTAATAGATGGCATCCGCGCCGGTCATCATAGTCATTTTTTTCTCGAATTAAAAATGATTTTAAGATTTGTTCCAATCTGAATAAGCCTATTAAACTAGCTGAAGTTTGTCAAACGGAGAAGTCTGAATTTGTTCGATTTCCTGGAATGGTTTTGCAAGAATCAAATCCTGAAATGCAGGGAACTCAGGGAAGTTATAACCCCGTTGCGCAGAGTCGAAATAGAGGAAAGAATGAAACACGGAATAGAGTTTCAGGAAAAGTGATAAAGCATAAGGTACACAACAATGCCGGAAACGGAAACATAGAGCCAGATTGGATAGGTCCACTTCACCAGAGCACGATGGGCTTGGCGATGATTTTTCAATGCTTTATAAATTGCAAGGAGAATCAAGGGAAGTTGGATGGCAGCCAGCAGGATGTGGGGAACCAGCACCATAAAATAAAAAATGCGTACCAAGCCGGTTCCCTGAAATGGTACGGAACCAATGTGGAAATGATAAATCAGATAACTGGCCAAAAATAAAGTCGAGACTCCAAAAGCCGCGCACATGAGAAACTTATGGCAGGATTCCTTACCGGATTTGATGGCCCAAAACCCCAGCAGAAGCAGAGCGATCGTGATTCCATTGAAGCAGGCATTGAAGGTGGGTAGGTCAGTGAGGCTCATGGACCGATTTGGCAAAAGAAAAACTCAACAATCCAAAAATAGTCGCTGCAAGGGTAGTATGAAAGAGGGAGACGGGGACTGGTATGTAGTAAACCGCGTTGGCAATGCCAACCAATATTTCGGTTGCCAGTAAGATCCAAATTGCATGGGCAATCGTACGATAAGTTCGATTGTGATGGCGGAAAAGCACATACCAGCCTAAAAAAGCCAGTCCTGAGGATCCCAGTATGGCAATCAGGCGATGCGACATATGAATCCATTCGTTGAGAAATTGAGGAAGGAATGTCCCTATTGATTGTGTTTCTTCACCGACATGGAATGAGAACATGCTGCCTGCATGACATCCGGGAAACGCAGAGCAAGCATAACTTGAATAAGTGCTGCTGTTGATTCCGCCGGAAATCAGGATAACCGAGAAAAGCAATAGCATGCCTCCTTGCATTTTGCTGAAATGCGACAATGGCGAAAGACTGGCGTTGGTTTGAGGTGCTCGATTGGCACTGTAGAGAGTATAGGTAAGATAAATGAGCAAACCAAACAGAAAATTTCCTCCTAACAGGTGAAGAACTACGGTGGTTGGCGAGAGATGCATAATTACGGTCAAACCTCCCAGAATTCCCTGTATGCATACCAGCATGAAGCAAAGGAAGGAAAGCCTGCGGTATTTTTTATATTGGGGTCGGAAGGACATAAGCAGTAGAGTCAGAATGAAAAGACCCAGACAACTCGCCAACAAACGGTGTCCCACTTCCAGCATTATTTTGAATTCATAAGGTGGAATGATTTTTCCGTAGCATAAAGGCCAGTCCGGGCAAGCAAGACCTGCTCCTTCAAGACGGACTAGAGTACCAAAGGAAATCAGGGGCCATGTCAAAAGAGTCGAAATCAATGCGATCTGTTTGAACATGAAAACAATTGGAGTGAAAGTAGGTTGGGGATGAGTCCGGCTGAGAAATGCCTTTGCAGAAGAGGAAAAGAGTTTAATCCATAGGAGTTGGTTGCCGTCCGGAAGAGACAAATTTATGTCCCGGAAGGTGGTCTTCCTGACAGTCATTATTCCGATATCGTCGGTAGATCCAAAGAGAGAAGGCGGCTACCATTCCCAAGGGAAGCAAGCTCAACCCAATTGCAGTTCCCAGATAAACCGCAGTTGTTCCTTCTTTTCCGACAAAACACACCGGACAAGCATAAAGTGGGAATGGAAAATTAATGAACAGGAATGTCAGGAAAACCCGGAATGGTCTGCTTCTAATGAACGAATTCTTGACAAGAGTAATCAATAGTATTCTTTTCATACCAAATAAACGGTGACGTACAAAACCGGCCAAACACCCACGACAAAATACCAAAAAATCTGAGGAACCACAAATTCTGTCCTGGTGAGAGGCGGAGTCCGTAAGGGAGCTAGTTTGGAATAGGCGCGGAAAAGAATCAAAAGAGCGATGATCGCATGTAGCGCATGGGTACCGATGACGAGATAAAACAAGCTACCATATGTACTGGAAGTGATGGTAAGGCCGAATGAGATCAATTGTAACCATTCATAACCCTGGAACAAAACAAAAAAAGTACCCAGCAAAATAGAGACACCGAGCAGCTTTCTCACTTTGCGCAGGTAGGAATTCGGTTGCACGAATGCTTTGTAAGCCTGAAAGAGAACCCATCCGCTGAGTAGCAAGACGACGGAATTGAAAGCCGTCGCGGCAACCGGAAGACGAGGCTGACCCCAAGGAGGCCATTCCGGGGTGCCTGCGCGGAGCACCAGATAAGCGCTGATCAACGCTGCAAAAAACATGACTTCTGTTATTACAAAGATGAGCATCCCCAAGACCCCGTTGGCGATGGGAGCTTTTCTTCGATTATGGCGTTGAGCCGGATCGAAATTGGCAGTAACAAGCATTGGCTTTATCTAATTATTCCATAGTTTGTAGAATCTTTGGCAGCATCCCCGGTCATAGTGCAGCTTTGGTCAATAATACAATCTTTCCATAGGGTTCCATCTCCTTTCATGATGTCTGGCGCCACTCCGAAATAAAAAATTCCAATAAATGCCAGAGAAATAATCAGCAGATACCAAATGAAACGTTTTTCCACGTTCAAATGCATGAAATAAGCAGCCACCATCAATGCTTTCACCACCGCAATACCAAATGCCGTGACCAGCGTTACTGCCTGAATACCCAGGGTAGGACCCGCAATACTGATTGCCAGCAAAACCAACAGGATTCCCCAAATTTTTACATATCGTTTGTCGTGATTATCGTGGGCTGCGTCGTGAGCCATGCTTTGCTCCTGGAAACTATTTTGCAATATAAAGAAGTGGAAAGAGAAAAATCCAGACAATGTCCACAAAGTGCCAATAGATGCCGATCAACTCCACTCGATTCAGATGCATAGACTTTTTCACGTCCATGGAGATGATGCCCATAATGACCATACCTGCAATCACATGGCAGGCGTGGAGTCCGGTAGCGGTGTAGTAGAATCCCCAGAAAGGGTTGGAAGTGAGGACGAAACCGTGTAATATTTCAGTCGTATACTCATAGGTTTTGACGAGCATAAAAATTCCACCGCATGCAATTGTCAGCCAAATGAATTTGAATGCGCGATCGATTTCTTTACGCTCCACGGCGGAGTGAGCTATAACGATAAAAAGACTGGAAGTGAGCAATACAAACGTATTGAGTGCCCCGGCCGGGGTGCTGGTGTTGGCCGCATAGTCTCCCCAGGCATCATGTTTCAAGCGAAAAAGTAAATAACACGCAATCAATCCCCCGAAGATGAAAACTTCGGAAGCCAATACCCACCAGACAGCCAATCTACCGGTTGGAATTCCTGTTACACTTCTTGTTGTGGCTACGGGTGCGTGAAACGCCATAAAAAACTCTCCTGTAAACAATTCACATTAAAAATTAATCAAGTGGGAACGTTTTGAGGCCAATAGTCCTCCTCACGTCCTTCCACGCTGTATTCATATGGGCCGCGAAAAACCTGGATTTTGTCGAGTTCCACAAAATTGCCATGAGGAGCGGGAGAGTCTGCAACCCATTCCAAACTATTGGCTTTCCAGGGATTTTTCGGTGCCTTCTTTCCTTTATAGAGGCTGTAGACGAAATTATAAATAAACACGAATTGGAAGAGTAGCATGATGACCAAACTGACAGTGGCGAAAATCCGTGTATCCTGCATACCTTCTGTGGCTAAATCCGGAAAATTGTTGAAATTGTAGATACGGCGGTGCTGACCGGCCATCCCCAGGAAAAAGAGGGGAATAAAGATGCAGTTGAAGGGAATGATGGTACCCCAAAAATGGATCTTGCCCAGAGTATCGTTCATCATTCGACCAAACATCTTTGGAAACCAGTAAGTGACTGCGGCATAGACGCCAATGATGGCAATGGGAAAGAAGGTGTAATGGAAGTGGGCCAACACAAAGTAGGTATCATGGAGATACACATCCAAGGCGCTTGCTCCCAAATAAATTCCAGTCACGCCTCCCAATAAAAATTCCACAACAAATGATATGGCCCAAAGCATGGGTGTGTTGAGTTCAATAGATCCCCCATAGAGCGTGGCGATGTAGCAAAACATGATTTCCGCGATCGGAATCGAAATCAGCAAGGTTGTCACTGCAAAAATATTACCCATCCTCGGATCAATCCCCGCGATAAACTGGTGGTGCGCCCAGACGGTGAAGGACAACACTCCTGTGGCGAAAGTCGTATAGAGAATCGTCCTGTAACCGAATAGTTTTTTCCTGGAAAACGTAGTGAGTACTTCAGCCACTACTCCCAATGCCGGTAACAGCACAACGTAAACTTCGGGATGTCCAAAAAACCAGAAAAGATGTTGCCATAAAACGGGATCACCTCCTCCGGCGGGTAGGAAAAAGCTGGTCCCAATGCGTTGGTCCATGAAAAGCATCACTGCGCCCGCAATCAAGGGACCCACCGAAGCCATAAATAAAATAACGGCAATGTCAATCATCCAGATGACCATCGGCATGTCCATCATTTTCATGCCGGCCGCTCGGGAATTCATGGTAGTGGTCAAAAAATTAATCCCTCCCAGAAGAAATGCCGCAAATTCCAGAGCAACTGCCAAGAGCCACAAAGAGGCTCCCCAATCAGTATGATTGTAATTGCCACTGGCAGAAAGAGGTGGATAGGCGGTCCAAGCTCCTCCGAATCCTCCACCTGGAACAAAAAAGGAAATGATGAGCACGATGGTGCTGAGTAGAAAAATTTGGTAAGAAAGCCTGTTCAAACGAGGAAACACCATATCGTCACAACCAATCATCAGCGGAATCAGAAAATTCCCCAATGTTGCAATGAGGACCGGCATGGCCACCCAAAAAATCATGATCGTGCCATGATTGGTGATCAGCATGTTGTACTCTCCCGAATTCATACTTCCAAAAAATGGAATGGATTCGCCGGGAAAGGCCAGTTGCATACGAAAGGCGTAAGCAAAAAAACCACCGATTATGGCCATGAACATCCCGGTAAACATGTACTGAAAACCAATGATTTTATGATCTGTGGAAAAAACATATTTACTCCAAAAATCCATCTCCTCATGGGCAGCGTGTTCTGCCACATGACTTGCATCGATTCCGGTGTCACTCATCGTTTCTCTCCTTCTGGGTTTCAATTGAGGGTCAGGAATGACCCGTTATTTTTACATTCAGAGACTGTTGCTATTTATTCGAAACTACGGCTTAGTTTCCGGGTAAAAAGACTTTCTTCAGAATCTACCGCCGCCACCGTTTCTTCTATTTGAGGAACCGCGTGGCGGGCCAGCCAGGCATTGTAAGATTCTTCCGACTCGATTGTCACTCGGGCTGCCATCAAACCGTGGCCAATGCCACACATTTCCGCGCATTGCACGTCGAATTGCCCGGTCAGGATAGGTTCAAACCATCCGTTAATGGTTCTGCCGGGAATGGCATCCTGTTTCAAACGCAGAATGGGAATGGAAAAATCATGAAGGACGTCTCTCGACTGTAGTTCATAGTGATAAAGGGTATTGACTTTCAAGTGCAGGTCATTGATGGTGGCAACATCGTCTGCCGTATCCAGTTTGCCGTCAGGTCCGGAATGCACGAAGATCCAGGTCCATTGCTGAGCAACCACACGGATCTTGTCTTCCGGGGGGGGCAAGTCCATTTTCACGTCCATCCAAATTCTGACGGTGATAACTATGATAACCACATCACAAATTATCACCAAATAATGTGGCCAGTGGAGCCATCGCGTTTGATTATGCTCTTCTCCCGAAATGTATTGGGCTTTTACTCCCGGTTTTCTGCGGAAGCGGATGACAAAATAAAAAATAATAGCCTGTACCAGAATAAACCAAAACCCAACAATGTAGGTGATCAATTCAAACAGAAAATCAATATCACTCCCAAATGTTGAACCATTTGGTATAAAAAACTCTATCATCCCCATTACTCCGTTGTCATTGTATCAATCGATCCTGTCGTCTTTCAGGAATTCAGAATGCATTGGTTGGCTTTACAGGATAAAAAAAATCACGGAAATCATGAAGAGGATTGCTGTAGCTAACGTGATTTTGAAAACTTTTTTTGCTAAAATATCAGATTCGTTGTCCATTTTCCTCCAGAATTTCAAACCTTGACTTTTTGTCACAGACTCCCCCATCCAGCCATCCTGTCCAGCACCATCGACAGCCAAAGCACCGGGAAGTATATAATAGATGCAAAGAAAACGACTCGCGCATTGACATTCGTTCTTCGTTTGAAAAAACGTAGTGTTGTTGCCAAAAACAGTATTCCCAATGCTAACGCGCATAATAAATACAGTATTCCGGTTTGTGACGTGAAAAACAAGCTGAGGCTGGCAAGGAAGAGGAGAAGCGTATTGAATATCATCTGTTGCCCGGTTTTCCGTCCGCTGGGATCTTCCAGCGAGAGCATACGGAAGCCCCCGTTTTTATAATCTTCACGGTACATCCAGGAAACTGCAAAGAAATGGGGTAGTTGCCACAAATAAAGGATTGCAAAAAGAGAGAGTGCTTGCCAATCCAGAGTCCCTCGCGCCGCTGTCCAACCCATCAAAGGAGGAAGAGCGCCGGGAATGGCGCCGACCCAGGTATTCAAGACGGTCCGTCGTTTGAGAGGCGTGTATATATATAGATAGGATGCCCAACTGGCAATCCCCAGCACTGTTGTGAGTAGATTGACTGTTAATGTCAAATAAAGCAATCCTGCGACAGAAATGATAAGTCCAAATATCAACGCTTCATTATGGTTGAGCCGTCCCGAGGGAAGAGGACGATGTCGGGTCCGTTTCATTTGAGCATCGTATCCCCGCTCGTACCATTGGTTGAGCACATTAGCCCCTGAACCCACACATGCCACACCTATGAGCACATTGAGAAATAAAAAGGTATCGCTTCCGGAGGCAAGATAAAACCCGATTCCCACGGTAATGAGCACCAACAGCATCAAACGGAATTTGGTCAGTGCCAGATAATCAACGAGTTTGCCCCGTCCCAAGATTAAAATCGATTCAATTCCAATTGATTTTGCTTTCATTGCCGGTCAAAAAGAGTGCGTAGTATCATGAGAAATTTAAAGACATGAAAAAATTCGCGGTCACTGAACATGTCCGGGTCCCCGATTTTTCGTTCTCAAATTGCTGCTCCATTCGATTCACGATCTATAATAATATTCATGCTGGCAAATTATTGAATGAATAAATTGGATATACAAGCTATTTTTCAGCAAAATTTACTCAGACTCGAAGAAAATTGATAGTGTCCGACTCGAACCGATTTTTATACAATCTGAATAGAAATTTGGGGACCCTTCAAAAATAGCAAAAAGTAGTTGACAGTTTGCCGCCTTTTTAGTCATTCCTGCGCAGGCAGGAATCCAGTGGTAGTCACGAAGATGGATCCCCGCCTTCGCCAGGATGACAGAGGAACTGTCAACTGGAAAATAAAAGACGCCGAAATTTGTCAAAAATTATGCGTAATTTTGGAAAAAACATCTTTTTTTTTTGTCTTCAATCGAAACTCGAGACTTGCCATATGGATGTGATTGATCTCACTTTTATACCTCTCAAAGCTATATCGAGCAAATATTTGTTCCTTGCTCTACTTCCGGATTGACGGATCTGTTTGCGGATTGTTCCGTAGATTACGAAGGAACTGACATGCCCGGACAATTGTTCACCCTTTATTTCCTCACTGACGGAATCAAAACCACTGTCGAGTGGCAGGAGTCGGTCAAAAACCCTGAGCGATTCGAGACCTTCCGAAGTGAAATCTCAACGCGATTGGAATCCTTCACAGCCTTCACCGAACCCAACGAGGCCGTCACTGAGCTGGAACTCATCCGACCCATCCTCGATCTGCTCGGCTGGCAGGACTACCTCCCACAGCAGAGCGTCTCCGGCGGCGAAGACATACCCGATAACCTGCTGTTCGAGGATGCCGACTCCAAGACCCGCGCCGCCTCCCGTACCGACCCCGAGGCTCGCTTTCACGACGCGCTGCTCGTGCAGGAAAGCAAGCGATTCGGCCTCCCTCTCGACTCCCGCGACGGCAGCGACCAATCCCAGCGCAGTTCACCACACGCGCAGATCCTGCGCTACCTGCAGACCGCCGATACCGTTTCCGAGGGGCGCATCCGATTCGGCATTCTCACCAACGGTTCCGACTGGCGTCTGTACGACCAACGCGCCCGTCCACGAGCCAGTGGCTATTTCGAGGCCGATCTTCGCACGATGCTCGACCACGAAAACGTGAATGACCTCCGCGCGTTCTACCTGCTCTTCCGCCGGCAGTCGTTTATTCTCCGACCTGGCGCAACAGCGACCTTCATCGAGTCCGCGCTTACCGAAGGCCGACGCTACGAGGAGCAAGTCGCCCAGGATCTCTCAATCGTCGTTTTCGATCGCGTCTTCCCGAACTTGGTCGACGCCCTGGCAAAAGCAGTGGTCGTTGGTCAATGGCCAATGATCAGAGAAGAGAATAACAGAGGACCGGCCCTGCAAGAAATCCGCGACGCGGCCCTGATTTTTTTGTACCGTCTGCTCTTCATTCTCTACGCCGAGGACAGGGGCTTGTTGCCTGTCAACGACTCGCGCTACGACGACTACGGACTGCGTAAGCGGGTGCGTGACGACGTTGCGAGCAGGACGGCGGAGGGAGACGCCTTCTCCAAGGTTGCAAGCAACTACTACAACCGCCTGATCGAATTGTTCCACCTGATCGACAAGGGCGACGCCTCCATCGGTCTGCCACCCTACAATGGTGGACTTTTCGCTTCTGAAACCGCTTCCTTATTGGAGGAGGTCCACCTCGCCGACGCGAAAATCGCCCCCATCATCTACGACCTGAGCCACACGGATACGAATAAAACGCGCCGTTTCGTCAATTACCGAGACATGTCGGTGCAGCAACTCGGTTCGATCTACGAACGGCTGCTGGAACGTGACCCCTCCCTTGATGCGGACGGCAATGTCTCCATCCGTCCCAACTCCTACGCCCGCAAGGACAGCGGCAGCTTCTATACTCCCCAGGAACTCGTGGACCTGATTGTCGACCGCACCCTGAAACCGTTGACGGAAGAACGTCTGAAGGCTTTCGAAGACAAGGCCATCGCCCTGAAAAGTGACCATCGTCCCAAGAACCAACGCTTGGTTGAATTGAAAAAGCTCGACCCGGCCGAAGCCGTCCTGAATCTTAAAATTCTCGACCCGGCCATGGGCAGTGGACACTTTCTCGTCACTGCCGTGGACTTCCTCTCCGACTATATAGCCGAATTGATCGAGTATGTACCCGCCGTACCTGATTGGTTGAGCGACGGATACGTTTCCCCGTTGGTGAAGCGCATCTCGGTGATCCGCCGCGACATCATCCGTAGGGCCAGGGAAGCGAACTGGGTCTTGAACGAGGCACAGCTGACGGACCAGGCCATCATCCGCCGTATGGTACTCAAGCGTTGTATCTACGGCGTCGATAAAAACCGCATGAGCGTCGAATTGGCCAAGGTTTCCCTCTGGTTGCACAGCTTCACCGTCGGCGCTCCCTTATCCTTCCTCGACCACCACCTGCGCTGCGGAGACTCGTTGGTTGGTCTGCGCGTTTCGCAGGCAACCAATGACTTACGGAATATTGCCGAACTGATTCTCTCGAGCGCAATAGCCGGAGCCGAGACTGCCACTGATGGAATGCGTCTCATCGAGGAATTGTCCGACGCTGATATCGCGGAGGTGCAAAAATCGGCGACGCTTTTTGAAGGCGTTGATAAGACGACGGCGGATTTGCGCGGATTGCTCGACTTTCTCTGCGGCTTTCGATGGCAGACCTCGGATCTCAAAAAGAAAGAACGCGACGAGGTTGAGGAGAAACAATTGATAGAACCAATTGCTCAGTATACGGACAATGCCTTTGCTCTCCTCTCCCATGGTCCGGATGTCACCGGTGTGGAGGTACACGAAGACGGGGACACTCCATTGTCGAGGTTTGCCAAGCTATGGCGAGAGGCTCGTTTCATTGCCGACCGCGAGGAATTCCTGCACTGGGAGGTCGCTTTTCCTGGAGTGTGGCAATATTGGCAGAACAAACGCCCTCAGGGTGGTTTTGACGCCGTCATCGGTAATCCGCCGTGGGACCGCATCAAATTGCAGGAGGTGGAGTGGTTTGCCACTCGCGTCCCTGAGTTGGCCCACGCCGCCACTGCCGCTGCGCGGAGAAACGGTATTCAGCAATTACGTCATCAGGGAGATCCTCTTGCAGAGAAATTCGACGCGGCGAAGGAGCGGGCGGATAAGTTAGGCCAATGGTTTCGCGCCTCCGGCAACTATCCGTTGCTCGGTGGAGGCGACATCAACCTCTACTCCCTTTTCGTCGAGCGTGCCATGAGCCTCGTCAAGCCCGATGGCATCGTCGGTCTCCTCATCCCATCCGGTATCTACGCCGATAAGACTGCTGCCCAATTCTTCAAATCGGTCTCCAGCGCTGAGCGCGTTGCCGGCTTGTTTGATTTCGAGAATAAGAAAATTTTCTTCAAGGACATTCACGCTTCTTTCAAGTTTTGCGCATTGATATTCGGTGGCGAGCAGCGACGATTCGACGAGACGAGCTGCGCTTTTTTCCTGCGCGAGACCGCGGCCATCAACGACCCGCAGCGCTGCTTCCCGCTCACACCTGAGGATTTCGCCCGGGTCAATCCCAATACCGGCACCGCCCCCGTCTTCCGTACCCGTCGCGACGCCGAGATAACTCTTCGCATCTACGAAAATCATCCGGTGCTGGTGGACCGCTCACAGGGCGAGGAGCGCAAGGCTTGGCCGGTCCGGTATCATACTATGTTCCACATGACCAACGATTCCCACCTCTTTCGAACCGCCGCGCAACTCGAAGCCGAGGGTTTCTACCCCGTTCAGGGTAACCGCTGGAAACGAGGGAAGGAATTGTATCTGCCACTTTACGAAGGAAAAATGGTGCAAGCGTTCGACCACCGGGCGGCGAGTGTAGTCGTCAATCCGGATAATTTAAACCGACCCGCTCAGCCGCAGGAAGCAACGAATGCTCAGCATGTAAATCCTGGTTGGTTGCCGAACCCACAGTTTTGGGTGTGTGAAAACTCATGCTCATGGCCAGAGGGAGCAGAGTGGACCATCGTAATTAAGCATGTAACGGCATCGACCAACATGCGAACTATGATTGCCGCTCTAGCGCCTCGTGCCGGTTTTGGGAATAGTGTCCCGATATTCATATCCGAAATTATCCCTAGCAAAGAATGGTCAGGACATTTACTTGTCGCAAATCTAAATGCATTCGCTTTCGATTTTGTGACACGACAAAAAGTGCAGGGTCAAAATTTGAATTTGTTCCTGATTGAGCAACTTCCAGTCATAGCACGTGACAGCTATGAGCGACGATTCGGCGATATGACCGCCCACGAGTTGGTGTGCGACCACGTGCTCAGGCTCACCTACACGGCCCACGACATGGCGCCCTTCGCCCGTGACCTCGGTCACGACGGTCCGCCGTTTATCTGGAACGAAGAAGAGCGTCGCCACCTGCGCGCGCGCCTCGACGCGCTCTACTTCCACCTCTACGGTCTCGACCGGGAGGACGCCGCTTATATCCTCGATACCTTCCCCATCGTCCGCAAACAAGACAAAGCCGTGTTCGGCCACTACCGCACCAAAACCATGATCCTTGCCTACATGAACGCCCTCGCCGCTGGTGACACCGAGACGGTGGTGAAGGTGTAAGTTGTCCGCATCGGGATTATAGACTGAAAAAATTTGGTGAAGAGAACCAAAGGAGCCCCCCATTGCCTTCTATCACTGCATCTGAGCCAGAAGGCTCCTTTGACTTTGGGAAGAAATTCCCTGCGGACAAAGGCTATTTTGCTGATGAAGAATGAGGGGCTTAAACCCCAGGTACCACAATGACTAAAATCCAGCATTTTCCGACCAGAACACAAAAAAAGCGGAAAAAATACATTAGGCCGCACATCCGTCAAGAATCTTGACAAAAATCAATAAAATCCTTCCTAAATTTCCCTTTACGCACCCATTTTAAATTGATAGGGTCTTCTACATATTTTTAAATTTCCTATATGGACATTTTCGTAACGAGGGGTGACCTAGGCAAATGAAGGTTTTGAAATTGTCGCTGATACTCACCTGAGTGCGCCCATGACCAAGCAAAGCGCCGTAGCAAGCATTGACACCCGCCTGCTGAAATACTACGTGAAAATGCGGGATCACCGCTGTGGGATTACGGAAGGCATACGCGTCATTGCCTTCCGCAACATGGACCACCTGACCACAGCTTGTGAACAGTTGGGCATAGCGAATACGGCCGACGAGGCGTCCCGCATCCTCGTCCAGGACAGAATGCTGGAAGATCAAGGGTTGGAAAAGACTGATACCAACCGCTGGCTGCTAGGGATTGCGACATGGGTTCCGTGGGAAATTTACATGTGCCTGCTCTGTGCCGAGATTGAGCACTACATGACGGTCTCGCAAGAGCACACGACACTTGTTTACGCACCTCTAAAGGAATACCTTGCGTCACACCAGGCTTTGTTCCAATCACTCAAGGAGGTCCGCCACGCGCTCCTGCACCCTCTGAAGGAGACGACCCATCAAGACTATCTTCGGCAATTTATGGTGGATGCCGGACGGGCTGCTCCGGACCCCGTGGTCGCGCTTGTCACAATGCAGAATCTGATCGACGATTACCTGGAGTGGTTTCGTGCTTCAATGGGAGAATCGCAGGCTGACGAAATGTCGAAGCAGTCAGATGAGGAAATCTTTGAATTCACTCGAAGAAGAGTGGACAGGGTGAATGACCTGATAACCAAGAGCAGGAGTGCCGAAGCAAAGGCAGCTACAAGAAAATGGTTGGATAAGTTACTGGATTCCAACGAATCTCTTGCTCTGAATGTCAAGCCTAACTTTTTGCTAACTGCATCGCAACGACGGCGAGTCGCCCAATGGGAGAAGACGATGGACGCTCTCGCTCTGCCCCTTCCGGAGCGTCCTTACACCAAGAGCAGAGATTCCGTTCAGACTCCAATACATCGAGAGTTGTCGTCATTCATACCCGCGCCTCCGACAGAAAGCCAACCGGCATGGGCTGGGCAGGCGCTCCCCAAATATGTAAAACGGAATCGGTCCGGCTTCATCGACCTGTTGGTTCGCTCGCTCATTATTTTCAACGAATCCTATTCGGCCATAGTCGCAGACTTCGAGTCCAGGTTCCCTGGTAGGTCTCGCGCGTAGACTTCGAGTCCAGGTTCCCTGGTAGGTCTCGCGCGTATTTTGTACAGTGATGAAATGGTGCGAGAATTGGCGCAAGAGATTCTGCCGCTCGAGATGGTAAGGGATTATAGGCAGGCTGAGTTGCGAACATCGCCGATCATAGTATCTTCAGCTCTTCTGGCGGAACCTCTTCGTGAATATGAACAGGTAATTTCAAACAGACCTGAGCTGAAACGCAGAGAGATCGAGGAGCGGATTACGAAGGACTCTCTGGCAACATTCTCACGATTCCGAAATGCCGTATTCCATGTCCCGGACGATCGGACCGACTTTCTTAAGGCGGACGAAGAGTTCCATAGCAAGTCACCGCCCCTGACTGACTACCGCGGGATTATTGATGGTCTGTTCAAATTCTATTTAAACTGTGTTCGACATAAATCTTCAATAATATGAGTTTCCTAGTGTATATGTCATCCTCGTGAAACTTGTCCCCGCGAAAGGGGGGAGCGGGGATCCGGATTTCAGTCTGGCTGCATACCTCCGGATTCCCGCTTTCGCAGGAATGACAAGGTTTCTCTAAGATATGAAGATTCCATAACATATTGAATTTATTAAATTCTTATCTCGAACTCAGGTTATTTAAGTAATCCAGCGGGCACCTCGGAGGACCTGCACACCACGCTGTTCGATGGGAAGCTCCACAGAACGGGAAATTAGGCGATGGCGGTTTACAGAGACAGACCTGCAGATTGAAGGGCGACATCGCACAGCCGTTGGACATGTACAACGACTGGTTCATTCGGTTTGCGCCGGTTGCCTACCGGAATACACGCGCTCAGACTACAAGCGAAGTTGAAGCTACCCTGGAGGCCACGCAAAACCTGACAGACATTAGCGTAGCGCTGCTAAGGGCCACTCCTGACATTTTGCCTACCCTTCGGATGACGACCTGCCCACCCCTCGCCGTGGGCCGGTTTAGCGGGCTCGCCGGCGTGCCGTCCAAACTGTTTAAGGTCATGGAGAAGGATGAGAGGTTACCGCCTCGGATGTTGCAGCAAGAAACTGACAGCGCCCTTGGTAGGGTGGCAGCGATTATCCGGAGGATGGCCGACAAGGACATTCTCGTCTGGTTGGAGCGGGGGGACGCTCCTTCGGAGCAGGAACGATACCGGGCAGCAAAGATTGTGGTGGTGAAAGTTTTCCGTAGCAGGATTATCCGGATTATAGAATGGTCAGGGGAATTGACTCGGAAGGGGACTCATCCACTCCACAGACGATCAAAACCGATTCTTGATCTGACGACAAACGGAGTGACCGTTATGTTCTTGAATTCCTCGGAAGGCAGCTTTTGACCCGGCTTTACAGGCTGTTTGTCAAACCTCGTACTGATCCTCTCACCGATCATGACATACCGCAATGCTATTTCCGATTGGATAGGATCGTCTGTAAATTGAAGTTCACATATCCTGCGAAAGTACTCCAAGAACGGAACAGACCTGCGCAGCTGATCCAATGCTTTCTTTTTGTCTTTATTCAAGGTTCGTTTCAGTTCAACGAATACGGCATGATCGACGCCTTCTTCCTCTCGCACTATCAGATAGTCGCAGCGTTGCTTCCATTCCCCATCTTTCAGGCCCGATAAACTACCGATCATTTTCATGTTTATAACGGTTAGGTCAGAAGGGACTCCAAAAACTTCTACTTCCATATCATTGTTCTCTTCTATGAGAGTCATCATGCCTTTGCACGATGGCGATAACAGCGCCTTATCAGCAAGAATCCCTTTGAGGCAAGAACTAATACTCATTTCTACTCCGCATCATCCGATACTCGCGATGCGAGCTCGTTTGCCACATTATTGATCTCGTCGATGGTTTTGTCGAAGACCGGCATATCGATGCCAAGCGCATCCACCTTACATCGGGTCAGACTATTATTCTCGGCTACGTACGCGCGGACGGAATCGGGAGAAAGGAAGTCGTCTGCCTGGTACTTCAACTTCCTGACAACCGCTTCCTTATCCGCAAACGATTTGCTCAGCATGACGAGGTTGTTGAACTCCTTGATGAGGTAGTCGCTGTGCGTGGTGATGAGCACCTTCAAACCGGCCCGCACGAAGCGCCCCAGTAACCGCGCCAACTGAATCTGGTTGGCGGTGTCGAGATGACTTTCCGGTTCGTCGATGATGAGAAGATTCCCCTTTTTCGCAACGTGCTGCAGGAAAAAGTAGAAATCCGACAATCCACGGGCCGAGGAGGACGCAAGATGCAAGGGGATGTTAAAACTGCGCCCTTTGCCGCGCGACTTCGAGATGAAACGTATTTCGTCACCGGAGGCCCTGTAATAGCCGTCCATCATATCCTTGATATGGTCGAAAAGTTTGTGGTCATGGATCTCGCTTATGTTTCCTCTCCGGTCGGGAATGCTTCTCGTATAGTCGATGTTGTCCTTGATCGGCATCGCGTAGCGGCTAGTCGCTTTGTCTATGAACAGATAGGGAGAAATCCTCTCCCTGTTTTTGTCGTCGCCCAATTTCTGCAACAGGTCGACCAATTGGTTCTTGGTGAAGTCCAGTTCTCTGTAGAAAAGCGATATTCCGAAACGTTCGGCAGAAAGGATGAAAGGCTCAGGAAATAGATCTCCACACAAAAACATCAAGTAAATATAAGCAATATGGAAACGCAGGTCGTAGATATTAGCTTTCTTATCTTGCTTCTCAAGACTTATTCGAAGTTCCTTTCCATCATGCTCGATTGAAAGGATAACTCCTTCGGCGTTCACTTTTAAAGGCCGGAGATTGTTAGCATTGTCTTCGTGGAGATTCACCTCTATGGAGGCTCCTTCGAAATCATGGTGCTGGGAACTGAACACTCCGGGCAAAAATTCTTTCGAGAAAGTACGGGCGATTGCCTGAATCACTTCCCTCCCTTGCCGTTCAAGGATTTGTTCATCCAGCAAAAGGCTGGCGTGATCTTCTTGGAGAAGCTTCTCCGCGATGCTCCTTAAATCAGGGAACTGAGCATCAGGGAATCTCTTGTCCATCAAGAAAAGATGGAAATTAGACGAATTCAACATCTTCAGGAAACCATAGAGGGTATAGACGATGTACGTCTTGCCGGTGTTGTTGCGGCCGGCGATTATGGTCAGATCGCCAAGCTCGAGTTCGGCGTCTTTCACGGGTCCGATATTTTTGAATCGAAACGTTGCACCGGGTGCTGGCTTTGCACTATGTTCCATTTTTCACCCACCTCTCTCTTCGTGATTCTTGCCACAATCCGTGAATCCACTCCGAAAACAGCCTTTCAGCCCGCATACGTTTCTTTTTGTAATCTGAGTCATCAGATCTCCTTTCCGCATCGTATTTCATGATAAATTCTGCCATTCTTTTCTGCCATGTTTGTTCTTTTTTCGAGGGAGTTACGATTGTGAACTTTGCGTATACCAGAATAACATCACTATTATAATGTAGTCGAGTCGATCTTTTCAGCAGCTCATTCCTCGTCATCTGCCGTTCAGGACCAGCGTAACCGAGTAGAATGGCTTACATGAGTCAACCATTTGCGGGCCATGCGCAAGATTGATTCCTCTTTGGTGAATGCTTGCAGGTTTTTGATGGCGAACCAGGACAAATCATGGGACTCCTCGCTGACTACATATTGTGTGGACTCGGTCGCCTGCATGGCAAAGCGGACATCGTAATGCAGATGTTCCGCTTCGTTGCCAAGGCGCGAAATATGATGAATGTCCAAGTCAAAAATGTTTTCAAAAACCAGGTTGAAATTTCTCAATCCCGATTCTTCCCGTACTTCCCTCAAAGTGACTCGCCACAAGTCCGGATCGCCATCGGCATGACCTCCCAACTGCAGCCACTTGTCCAGTTTCCGGTGGTGGGTCAACAACACGTGAGTCCCTGTCGCATTTACCAACCAGGCTGATCCTGTGATATGTCCGATTTGCAAAGTGCGCTCAAAACAATTTGCTTGAGAAGAGACAAATTGCAGGAAATGGTTGGTTATATCCTGTTCATGTTGGTGAGAGACCAGATATTCCCGCAGGAGTTTGAGCAGGGGGTTACGATGCATATTGTTCAGAGAAGGGGTTTTTGGATTGTTGTGGAAAGACAATGGAGGGCGACAAGTAGATCTCTCTATAGCAAGGATTTGAGGAATTTTCAGTTTAAATAGTGCTTGGCCGAAAAATACTCAAATTGCTGATATTAAATGATAATTCTTCAATTTCACAGGATGAAGATTGGTTTGATGCAGTGTTCAGATGGCCAAAATCAGCAAAAAATGGAATCTTTGATGAGTTTTTCCAAAATCTTCGTTTCTTAAAAATAGGTGAATACCATTAAATATCATGTAAAGTCTTTCATTAATTATATCAAGATGATAAACTGATATTTATGACGCGAAGATTTGAAAAAACCCGAGTGCGCGCCACCTCGCATGAAGGGTCAATCGTTGCAGTTACAGTATCTTCTGACTGGTTTCTTTCGTTTTTCCGTAAATCTTCAAGATTTGAAATTTTATGCGCACCATACGTGAGCCCCAGATGAATTTCGGCGAAGTCGACGTTGCCGCCATCGAGTTGGATCTCAAGTCTCGTGATGACATCCCCCCTATCCTTCGCGGTTTGCAATACATATACGCCTCGCCAGCATTACGCGCATCGGTATTCAAGGTTCCGGAACGGGTCATCCCCTCGCGAAGCGGTCCGGGCCTGAGCAACGAAGACAGGCATCGCAAAGCGGACCCCCGTCTTGGGCGTCCCGGGATGGAGCAGTGGAAGATTCTGGCGCTTGGCGTACTGCGCCCGAGTCTCAACAGCGATTACGACCGTATCCATGAGTTGGCTAACCATCACGACACCATCCGGCAGATGCTCGGACATGGAGGTCGGGAGGTCCTTTGCCGGGGAGGACATAACGACGTACAACCGGCAGACGATCAAGGATAACCTGCGTCTTTTCACGCCTGAGATTCTCGATGAGATCAATCAGTTGGTAGTCAAAGCCGGACATGAACTGGTAAAAAAAAACGCCCCAAAAGATGGGGCACCCCGAGTTCGGACGGAGAAGAAAGTTGAATTTCATGATTCAAGCAGGGCGCTACGTGCACGCTGCGACTCCTTTGTGGTTGAAACCAATGCGCATTATCCGACCGACGTCAACCTGCTCTTCGACGCCATACGCAAGACGATTGAAGAATGCGCCAGGCTTTCACGGAGTTGCCAGCTGGCTGGCTGGCGACAATACAGGAACAACACCTGGCAGTTCAAAAAGCAGTATCGTCTCATCCAAAAGCTCAGGACCTCAACTTCGAAAGCTCAGCAAATAAGGCGTGCCCGCGAAGAAAAGAGGCGCAAGGAATATCTCAAATACCTCCTCATGGCCCAAGCGTATCACCTGCGGGCCCAGACGCGCCTGGAACTTTTGGAAAAACGGGTGCGCTCCCCCTTGAAACTGCTGCGCTTACGGGAGTACATGGGCTCTGCAAAAAAACTCATGAGCCAAATCATTCGCAGGGCGCGCTTCAACGAAACCATGGTTCGAACGCTATGTCGCTCTGGCTGTACTTGCAAAAAACATCCACCGTCTCGGCACCGTCCTGCGTGAACAGCAAAAAGAACGGCAGCGTCGTAAACGAGGACCCTACAAAAAAGCGGCCTGAACCCAAGAGTGACTCCCCATTCTGAAACAAAAGGGGAGGCTGGGAGGGGGGGCGAGTGTCCAAAAAAAGGGGGGTTAACAAAAAAGTGGGGATCTCAAAGAAAAATAGCTTCAGCTATCTAAAATATGGCTTGTTCAAGAATGGCTGTTCTCGCGAGTTCTACACCTCCTATTAGTAAAATTGTATTTTTCTGCCAGACACTAATATAACTGATGTTAGGTGAACGATTTTTGCAGTTATGCGTCTCATCGAGTTGTCATTCCTGGCGAAGACCAGCAATCCACTTTGCTGGCGATCCAGGGTGACTAAAACGTTTCATATAAATCTATCCATTGAGGATTATTTTTCTCAATGAGTTCGATTGTCCAAGCTCGTTTCCATTTCTCAAGTTGTTTTTCTCTCCGGAGAGCAGCTGTTAGCTCTGAAGTGGTCTCATAGTATACCAATTGATGTACTTGGTATTTACTGGTAAATCTTTCTATGAGATTGTTTTTATGTTCATAAACTCTTCTAAGAAGATCATTGGTCACTCCAATATATAAAGTGCCATTTCTTTTACTTGCTAAGATATAAACGTAGTAGGTTTTCATGATGGCGACTCCTGGATTCCTGGTCTTCGCCAGGAATGACACACTTGTGGGGGAAGCGTATTCATGGAAACCGCTGAATGCAAAAAATATACACGTAACCTTCATGTAAATTATTTTCACACCGGAGGATGAAGAAAAATAACAAACCATATAGTTTCAGTAGGTTAGATAGTTTTCTTCACGGTAACCTTCATGAAAACTTATGCTTTCACACCGGAGGATGAAGAAAAATAACAAACCATATAGTTTCAGTAGTTTAGATAGTTTTCTTCACGGTAACATGAGGTACCATAAAACGCAGAAGCGCAAATAATCAAATGCAAACTGTCATTATTTGCCTCCCCCGGAAAATCCACTGGCTTTTTTCTTGCTAATTGATATGGAACCGGGTACGTTCGGTTGTAATTTTCCATAACCCCTTGACAGGAGAAAACAATGTATATGAATATGAAAAAGACCTTTGTGGCCATACTGACGGGTATGGCGATGTTGACGAGCATCGCTCATGCGCAACGTGGCGCGGACGGTCAGCTCAAACTCATCTACTGGCAGGCGCCTTCCATTCTGAACCCTTATCTATCCGGGGGCTCGAAAGATACGGAAGCGTCTTCCCTGGTTCTGGAACCCCTCGCCAATTTCGATGAAAACGGAAACATGGTTCCCGTGCTGGCGCAAGCGATACCTCAGGCTGCCGGGGATTTGAAATCGATCACCTGGAAGTTGAAAGCTGGCATCGTCTGGTCCGACGGTACGCCTTTTACAGCGGAAGACGTGGTATTCACTGCTGAGTATTGCAGGCAAATGGAGAGTTGCGCCACTGCCAGTTACCGGGACGTCTCATCCGTAGAGAAACTCGATGATCTGACGGTCAAAGTGAATTATTCGGTCCCCAAGCCCTTTCCCTACGAGCTCTTTGTCAGCGCCGGTGAACCCATCCTGCAAAAAGCGCAGTTTCAGGACTGTCTGGGTGATACGAAAGCCCTGGAATGTACGGAGCAAAACTTCGGGCCCGTCGGTACCGGACCTTTCAAAGTGACGGAATTTCGCGCCAACGACGTCGCTCTCTATGCCGCCAACGAGCAATACCGTGAAGCGGGCAAACCTCATTTTGCCACGGTGCTGCTGAAAGGAGGGGGAGACGCAGCTTCTGCGGCCCGCTCGGTGCTGGAAACCGGGGAGTTCGATTTCGCCTGGAACCTGCAGATCGAACCCGAAGTGATGCTGCAAATGGAAAAGGTGGACAAGGGAAAGATCGTTGCCGGATTCGGCACCGCCGTCGAACGCTTGGTAGTGAATCTTTCCAACCCGGATGCGGAGCTGGGCGACATGCGTTCGACCCTGAAAGGTGGCAGGCATCCATTTTTAGGGGATTCCGCAGTGCGGCGTGCCCTTTCGCTTGCCATCGATCGCCAGATCCTGGTCGATACGGGTTACGGTCGTACCGGACAGGTCACCTGCAACGTCGTACCGGCTCCTGCCATCTACGTCTCCACCACCAATGACTGGTGCAAGACGCAGGACGTCGAAAAGGCCAACATGCTGTTGGACCAAGCGGGCTGGAAGCGTGGTGAGGATGGCGTGCGGGAACAAGACGGCGTGCGACTCTCCATCCTCTACCAGACCTCGACCAATAACGTGCGGCAGGACACGCAAGCGCTCATCAAGCAAATGTGGCAACGGATCGGCGTGGAGACGGAACTGAAAAACATCAGTGGCTCGGTTTTCTTCGGCAGCGATCCGGGAAACCCCGACACCTACCAGAAATTCTATGCCGACGTCCAGATGTACACCAACCTCTTCCTCAACGTCGACCCGGAGCCCTATATGGTCAATTGGACCTGCAGCCAGATTCCCAGCCCCGAGAATCAATGGCAAGGCGGCAACGTTCCGCGCTACTGCAATGAGGAATATGACGAATTGGTCGAGCAAATGAGCATGACGGCTTCCCTGGAAAAACGCGTGGCCCTGGTCAAGCGGATGAATGACATGCTCGTAGACCATGGTTCTCACATCCCCCTCATTCATCGTGGCCGCGTTTCCGCCCACGTTTTGACACTGGGGGGAATCAAGCACAATGTCTGGGATGCGGAACTCTGGAACGTCGAAGACTGGCATCGTATCCGCTAGCTTTACAGGGACCGGGGTAGGTTGGGGTTTCGGCCCCAACGCTTTATTGAAATTTCTTTCCATCCTGGATTCATGCTGAGTTATTCGATCCGACGCTTGTTATTCGCCGTTCCCACTTTGCTGGCCATCAGTTTTATCGTATTTGCCCTCTTGGATCTCGCACCGGGAGATCCAACGGGTCAATTGCCATTGACCATTCCCTCGGAGGTGCGCGAGAAAATCCGTCATAGCCTGGGCTTGGGCCAGCCTTTTCACCTTCGTTATATCAAGTGGCTGGAACAATTCATCATCAACGAACCTCTCAATTTTCTGGAACGCTGGACGGGGATGAGCATCGGTGACTCTGCCGGACGTCCGAGAGTGCGCTCCTGGGCCACGCGTAGTCCGGTGGTGGATCTCATCGTGGAGCGATTGCCGCAAACGCTCTGGGTGATGGGTTTGTCTTACCTGGTCGGTATTCTGATTGCGGTTCCGATAGGCATCCTTTCCGCCTACAGGCAGTATTCGATTTTCGACCAGGTCGGTACGTTCACTTCGATGGTGGGTTACTCGGTGCCTACCTTTTTCACGGGTGTCGTGCTGATCATCATCTTCAGCGTGCAACTCGGTTGGTTGCCGTCCATCTACGACACCACCCACCAGGTCCGCGATTGGACGAGTTTCGTCGTCCAATGCAAACAGATGATCATGCCGGTTGCCGTCCTGGCTCTCTACAACGCGGCCCAACTGAGCCGTTTCATGCGCGCTTCGATGCTGGACAATCTGAAGCGGGATTATGTGCGCGCCGCGCGTTCCAAAGGACTTCCCGAGCGGACCGTGCTCCTCGTTCACGTCTTGCGAAACAGCTTGATTCCGGTGGTAACGGTAATCGCTTTGGGAGTGCCACAGGTTTTTGCGGGCGCCATCATTACCGAGCAAATATTTCGCGTCAACGGACTGGGGCAACTTCTCATTATCGCGATTCAAGGCGCGGACCTGCCTCTGGTACAAACACTGACGTTCTTATTCGCCGTTTTAATCGTCCTCTTCAATCTCATCGCCGATCTGACGTATGGGATACTGGATCCAAGGATTCGCTATGGTTGATCAAATCCAGGCCGGCGCTGGTGAACCCGGACAAGCCTATCGCTCACTTTGGGCCGACGTCTGGCTGCAATTCAAAGCCCATGGCGGCGCGATGGTTGGGATTACGGTATTCCTCGCAATAGTACTCGCCGTCGTCATCGGGCCCAGCTTGCGCGTCGTCGATCCGCAGTATCTCGACGTTGCCGCCAGGAACCAGGGGCCTTCCCGGCAGCATCCCTTCGGCACCGACAATCTGGGGCGGGACATGCTCGCTCAAGTACTCGCGGGTGGGCGCATTTCCCTTGCGGTTGGATTCACCGCCATGCTGATATCCTTGTTTTTAGGTACCTTTATCGGCTTGTTGGCAGGCTATTTCCGGGTGCTGGACGGACCTTTGATGCGATTCACCGATTTGTTTCTCGCCTTACCCTTGCTACCTTTGTTGTTGGTCATCATCATGCTGTTTCGGGAGACGCTGCGTAACGCGTTCGGCCCGGAAACGGGGATTTTCCTCTTGGTGGTGTTCGTCATCGGCATCACGAGTTGGATGCAAACCGCGCGTATCGTTCGCGGAGACGTGCTGGCGCTCAAGGAGCAGGATTTCATCCTGGCAGCGCAGGCTACCGGTAGCAATAGGCAGCGGGTCATCTTTCGTCATATTCTGCCCAACGTCTCGAGCCCCATCATCGTCTCGGCAACACTCGGAGTGGCAAGCGCCATCATTACCGAATCAGCGCTCAGTTTCCTGGGACTCGGTTTTCCCTCGGACTTCCCCAGTTGGGGTCGATTGTTGTACAACGGGATTAACTTTCTCACCATTGCGCCATCCCGTATATTGTGGCCGGGACTGGCCATTTCACTGACCGTGCTCAGCGTGAACTACATCGGTGACGGTCTTCGTGACGCTTTGGACCCGCGCATTCGTGTCCGTTGATGAATTTTTGTCTGTGTCGACGGGGAACCTGCGGAGTCGGCAGCGTAAGCAATTATGCCAAGCCGGATCCCTTTGACAAAATTCGGGAAGATCAGTTGGGCAATTCGTGTGATGGCCTACCTTTCCATTCTAGTTGGGCTGGTGGTCTTGTTTTCCATTGCCCGCTACGAGATTCAACATCGATTTTGGGAAATCAATCTCTTGAAAGTCCTCGGAGCCCGTTTTCAGGACGTGCGTCTCATCGTACAAATCGAGTTTGGCATTCTGGGATTGTTTGCTGCCATTTTCGGGGTTATTCTCAGCAATGGCATGTCCTTTGTTATTTCCTATATCATTTTTGAACGCCTCTGGAGTTTTTCCTGGCAAATGACCCTCTTCAGCATTGTGGGCATCAGTCTCCTCAACATTGGGACCGCCTTGCTGGCCACCCATCAACTACTCAAACAAAAACCCTTGAAGTTGCTCCAAGCGACTTGAAATTCAATCCTGTTGCTGAGTGACCATGCTATTCAAGTGGTGAGAAGTAATCGATCGCATTATTTTTCATTGCTGATATACTACAAAAAGTAGTTAAATACTAACTTTTAGTAGTTATAGGAGAAAATATGTCAGCAACGTCAGTTAAACTGGATGATACCTTTTTGAGTAAAATGCGGGTTGCCGCGAAGATGAATATACGCTCGATTCCGAAACAGATTGAGTATTGAACCGAAATTGGAGAAATCGTTGAAGCCAATCCGGACCTGCCTTACGAAATCCTGAAAAATGTCCTCCAGGGATATGAAGAAGCGGGAAGGCTAACCCCCTATCCCTATCGAAAAAAACGCCGATGACAGTCTATGAAACGGCATTATTTGTCAACCGCAGGCAGCGTCTGGCTGACCTCCATTGTTGCGCAATTCTCCTGATCCAAACTTGCTATAGGCTTTGCGCCGCGTAGTAGTGAAGAATCATGCCTTGTTGTTTTAGAGAAAGAGAGGGTGCCCCCGCTTGATCGATTGAACAATATCGTGGGAGGGTTCCCGCCCGTTCGATTCAAAATAGGTGCGGGAGGAAGTGACATGATGGATCCTCCTCGGGAATCTTTTTTCAATGTTATTGAACTGAACGGCTTCTGACTGTCCCCGGATTTGAGTAGATTTATTGATTTTTTGTTTTTTTTTTGCGAATCCCGAATTTATTTTACATCAGGGGATTGACATTACATTTTAATGTGTTATAATTATGTCTTCGTTAAGGTGTTTTTAAAGAAGAGGGTTTCCGATCGATTGAACAATATCGTGGGAGGACTTGAAAACGATCGATCCTCTCCGGGAATCTTGTCTCGATTGTTGGAAACCCAAAAATGGCAAAAAGTGAAAAAGGCAGCCCGCTTGGGAAGGGTGTGAGTTTTCAAGACCAATGTGAATTACTTGTTGTTAGGACCCTCATCCTGAGCATTCATGGCCGTACGCAGGGAGAAAGAGTGACCGCTGAACTTGCAGCAGAGATGGTCTGGGACCGCACCCTCTTTGCAAGATGAAGGAAGTACCTCATTATTTTTGAACCTTGACCTGTTGCTCAACAATGGGGAGCCGCCAAATAGCTCACTCCATCGATTGGCAGTGCTTGACAAACTCAGTATGGCCAACTGGGCGGTCGACTGGAGACATGGATAACCTGAGAAACGAGTATCTGGCAAAAAATCACATTGTACCAGCGCTGGCTGAGGGTTGGGAAAATCCAGACCCCCTCACGTATATCTTGGGCCAACAGTCCGCCTTGGGGTCCAATGGCGCAAGATAGCTCGCTTACAACACGCTGCGAACTGGATGGCCCTTTGTAGTGGTAACGCATATAACTATCGCCGTTTGACGGGAACGGGCAGTGGCTTCACCATGCCTCACCGTCCATCTTCAGTCTGCTTGACATGGCAGGAATACGAATGGAGCCGAGTGCGACGGACAAATATACGGTCGTCATTACAGTTGAAGAAGCCCCGCCTCGATGAGCTCCGGGTTCTCGTCGAAAGAACACTTTACCTGGATATCACCTCAATGAGGTCATCAAGCATGCACGGTGACACGGCTGGATTGGAGGAGACCTGGATCGGCTTTGGGCCCTTTGAGCTGACCGACTGGGTCGAGGGCCACTCGCTGACCTGGACCAAGAATCCGGACTATTGGGGTACCGATGAAAAGTATCCGCGAACCGCTTGCCCTATGTTGACACCTTGAGGAGCCTGGTGATGAAGGATGAAGCAACCCGCTTCGCAGCCCTGCGCTCGGGGAAGGTGGATTATATCGGTCACAATGCGGGCTCTTCGATCAAAACCCCCGACGCGATGGAGAGCCTCCAGCGGACCAATCCCGACCTCAAAGTGTATCCTTATTATTTTCGCTCCAATGCCGGTATGGCCTATAAAGTGAGCAAGCCGCCCTTTAACGATATCCGGGTGCGCAAAGCCCTGCAGATGGCTGTGGATCTCGAGACCATCAACCAGAGCTATTATAAAGGATTAGCCGTGGTGACCCCGCAAGGGCAGATCGGGAATTTTCAGACCCAGTTTGCGATCCATTATGATCAATGGCCCGAGGAAATCAATGCGGGCTATCGCTACGACCCGAAGGCGGCAGAGAAGCTGCTGGATGAGGCCGGCTACCCGCGTGGCGCGGATGGCATTCGGTTTACGACGAAAATGGATGGCATCATCTACATTGCCTTCAATACAGATTATTTTGCAATCGTCATCGATTACTGGCGCAAAATTGGCGTTAAGGCAGAACTGAAGCTCTATGAAGCAGCAGAGTATAACTCGCGGGCTGGCGAGCATAAGTTTGAAGGGATGACCTGGTGGGTTGCGGCCACCCCCTATCACCCTTTAAGTACTCTGTTTGCGTTTTACCACGGCAACACCATCTGGAACCGTGGGCCAATTAATGACCCCAAATATAACGCCCTCTATGATGCCATGAAAGCCGCGACCACCCAGGAGGAGCTGGGGAAGTCCTCCAAAGAGGCCGATCTGTACGCGGTTTCGCAGCACTGGACTCTCTTTGGGCCTGTCGAACCCTCGTATAACGTCACCCAGCCCTGGCTCAAAGGGCATAACGGGGAATTCTATATGGGGGTCTGGAACAAGAACGCCGTCTACGTCCGCCTCTGGATCGACCAGGAATTGAAGAAGGAAATGGGCTTCTAGCATCCTACGTACCCTCTTCATCTCTTCCGGAGGTCAACCAAAACCACGCCCTCAGGGCGTGGTTCATCTTTAAAAGAACAAAGCCGGGATTTTAACAAAAGGTCCTGGAATTCCCCGCCGCTCGTGTCGCAGGACACGAGCTCGCTCCATTCCAGTAACCTCTCATTCAGACGTTATTTGCTCAATTCATCGCTGACAATCAGTTAACCTGAGTTCGACATAAATCTTCAATAATATGAGTATCCTAGTGTATATGTCATCCTCGCGAAAGCGGGGATCCAGATTTCAGTCTGGCTGCATATCTCCGGATTCCTGCTTTCGCAGGAATGACAAGGTTTCTCTAAGATATGAAGATTCCATAAAATATTGAATTTATTAAATTCTTATCTTGACAATACTTCTAACAGTTTTGAAATACCTATGAAGTATTCTTTGTTCCGTACACAGAATTAATGTCATTCCTGGCTTGCCCAGGAATCCAGGGGGCCTGCCAAAGAACTCCTGGATGCCTGATCAAGTCATGCATGACACAGTCATCGGGATTGCTTGAATTATTTCAAACTGAGAAACTGACTCAGAGTTGTAAATAATTCAGATACTTTTTCTAAGTATTTGAAATGATTTATTTTCAATTTATTAAGAATTAAAAAAAATGTCAGAACCATTGATCTTGAACTCAGGTTAGTTATTTGAATTCTGTTCCTATTCTGTTAAATTCAATCATATTAAACTATCAGAAAACTCTGAACAGGAGGCTCTATGAAACAAATCTCCTCAGCGAGTGTGTGGTAACGATCATATCAAAGGAGAAAAACAATGGATTTCAGAACAAACAGCGTGGAAGGTTGGGTAAAGCGCCTGCGCCTGAAAGAACTCTCGGCCCGTGAAATGGTGGAGAGCGCATTACAGAACATCGAGAGTGCGCACGACGCTTTGAATGCGTTCTGCGCAGTGGCTCCCGAGAAAGCCCTCGAGACGGCGGACGCGATTGATAAAAGTCTGGCACGAGGTGATGCGGTGGGACCGCTTGCCGGAATACCGGTTGGTATCAAGGATCTCGAAGATGCAAAAGGGTTCGTAACGACTCACGGATCCGCATTGCACGTCAACGATGCTCCCGCAGATATCGACTCACCCCTCGTTGCCCGGCTTAAGGTGGCAGGTTGCATCGTTGTCGGCAAAACCAACACCTCGGAGTTTGGTCACCGTGGAGAGACCGACAATCGACCGTTTGGCGCGTCGCGGAACCCCTGGAACCTCGATTACAATACCGGTGGGTCCTCCGGAGGTTCTGCGGCTGCAATTGCCGGGGGAGTCGTGCCATTGTGTACTGGCAGTGATGGTGGCGGCAGTATTCGTATTCCCAGCGCGCTATGCGGTCTCAGTGGCATCAAGACGAGCCAGGGGCGTGTTCCCCTCGGTGGACCCAAACCACCGGGAGCTGGAATCCTCACGCTCAGAGGTCCTATGGCGCTTTGCGCGCGTGACTCCGCTTATGCCTTGGACGCCGTCAGGGGAGATGAAGCGACGGATATTTTTGGTTTGCCGAAAGACGGCCCCGACTGGCGCCCCCAACTGGATCATGACAACAAACCCGAGCGCGTGCTCTTTTCACGTACAATGGGATATGCCGAGGTGGACTCTGAAATCGCTGCCATTGTCAGCGAAGCCGTGGCAAAACTGAAGGAAGCGGGCGTGGAGGTGATCGAACGCGAGGACATTTGGCAAGCAGATCCGATCAAACAATGGTGGGTCATCTGGACAGCCTCCCGGGCTCGAGCTCACGGACATCTACGCGGTACTGCCGATTGGGAGCTTATCGATGAGCGTCTCCGCCTGGCGATCGAGTATGGCCTGGAACAGATCACGGCGGTGGACTATGCCCGCGCGATCGACGCTTGTTTCACCCTGAACTATCGATTGGAGGAGGTATTTCAAGAGGCGCCGCTGATTCTTTCGCCGACGTTGCAGGGACAGGCACCCAAGATTGGCAGCTACGAAGGGCTGGTAAACGGCGACCTTTCACCCGGTTGGGCGGTTGGTTTTACGCAGGGCATCAACATGACCCGCAATCCTGCCGGCACTGTGAATGCGGGGTTCACACGCTCAGGAATGCCCGTGGGAATGCAGATCATCGGCAGGCAACGCGACGACATCCGTGTGCTCAAGGCGATGTGCTTTGCCGAAGAAATCTTAGGCTCGGCCTCAAACGCGCCACACGGGGTGTGACGGTCGCGAAATAATTGTCCACCTTCAGATAGAAATTGAATTGATTTGAAATGATTAAAGGATTGATCGCACCTGTCTTGACGCCATTTGATGATGAATTGAATCTGGACCAGGGCATGTATAACGATTTTGCAGCGCAATTGCTGGAAACAGGCTGTTCAGGATTGGCTCCATTTGGTACAACCGGTGAAGCATTGTCCGTCAGCAATTCAGAGCGGATCGAGGCCCTTGAAGGATTGATTGCTTCAGGCATTGACCCGAATCTTATTATTCCCGGCACAGGTTTGTGCAATTTGCCTGATACGGTGACTCTGAGCCGTCATGCGCTGGAATTGGGCTGTGCCGGAATATTGATGCTTCCACCCTTTTATTTTAAAGGTGTCAGTGATGAAGGGTTGTTTGATTATTATCAACTGTTGATTGAACGGATTAACGACCCGACATTGAAAATTTATCTCTACCATATCCCTCAGGTTTCTGGCGTGTCACTGACAATTGAACTGGTGTCACGCCTGAAACAGGCATATCCGGACATCATTGCCGGTATCAAGGACAGCTCAGGGGTCTGGGAGAATACAAAGGCGCTATTGGGAATTAATGGGCTGATTGTATATCCAGGTGCGGAATTGCCTGTGATCGATGCCATTCGTCTTGGCGCGCCCGGCTGTATTTCTGCAACCGCAAATCTGAATCCGGGAGATATCAGCAAGGTGATTTCCCTCTGCCATAATGGAAAATGGGAGGACGCGGAAAATCTGCATGAAACAGTCAAAAAGGTGCGCCTTCTATTGCAGGATTATGCTCCCATCCCGGCTCAAAAAGCCTTGCTGGCAATGCGAACTGGAAATAACAAGTGGCATAATCTGCGCCCGCCATTGAAACCAATTTCCTCCGAAAAAGCCAACGCGCTTGCCAGGGCGCTCACATCTGATTTAAAGTTTCAACTTTAGAAGGAACCAGGGTATCAGGGTTTACGTTTCATTCTGCGGATAAGCCTTTCATTCAAGTCCCGCAAGTTGCTCCCCCTTCTCCTCGAGCAGAGCCGTCGTTGCTCCACTTCCACCCGTAGCGCTCATCCCTCTTCCGGCAAAAATACCAAGAGTTTGCAAATCTTCTAAAGTGATGCAAATATATAAACAATTATGTAACCTGAGTTCGACATAAATCTTCAATAATATGAATATCCTGGTGTATATGTCATCTTCGCGAAAGCGGAGATCCGGATTTCAGTCTGGCTGCATATCTCTGGATTCCTGCTTTCGCAGGAATGACAAGGTTTCTCTTAGATATGAAGATTTCATAACATATTGAATTTATTAAATTCTTATCTCGAACTCAGGTTATGTATCCATTCATAAATATCTCGAGGAGAGTTAAAAATGACGAATAATGCAACGCAAACCAACAAACCAATTCCCACTGCCGTGGTGACGGGCGGTCATTCTTTTGACGTGGTGGGGCTTCATCGTCTCTTTCGGGGATTGGAAGGGGTCGATGCCTACATCCAGCATATGGACGATTTCGCCAATTCTTCGCCCGCGGAACGGGACTTTTATGAGGTTGTTCTTTTTTATACGATGCTCTTGGATGAGCCACACGATGAAGGCCCTGGCTTCAGGGGAAAACCCAGGTTTGCGTTGGAACAATTGGATCAATCCGGACAGGGAATTTTCATTCTCCATCATTCAATTTTGGCATTCCCGGAATGGCCTGTTTGGAACCAGTGGGTGGGAATTCATGATCTGAGCCTGGACCTCAACCAATTAGAGGTCACCGATCCGGAAACGCTTTCGGTGACCGTGACCCATGCGGAACATCCGATAACCCGGGGAATGGCGGATTGGCAGATGACGGATGAACTTTATCTGATGAACGACCCCGATTGCGAGAGTCGAATTCTCCTGACCACCAATCACCCCAAGAGCATGCGGACGTTGGCTTGGACTCGGCAATACAAAGGCCATCGCATTCTCTGTTGGCAATCAGGTCATGACAATCAAACGTGGGTTAATACGAATTTTATTTCCTTTTTGCAACGAGGCATCCAGTGGTCTGCGTCACGGATCTGAAAAATGGAGTGATGATTCGATGAGCAAAAATAAGTGGCAGGTCGAATCGTGAATATTTTTGCATATTTCCGTGATACTGTACCAGAATCAATTCAAGACAAGAATTCGCTTATTTTTCAAAGAAAAGGAGACATACAATGACGATTGCAAATGAAGAACAAATGGCAACCGCAGGGGTTTCCCCCTCGCAAACCCCTTACAAGTGGGTGGGAACTCGCCCGGTACGCCACGATGGGCTCGACAAGGTGACCGGTCGCGCTCGTTTTGCCGCGGACTTGATATTGCCCAGGATGTTGACAGGACAGGTCTTACGATCCCCCTATGCCCACGCGCGAATCCTCTCGATTGATACAACGTCAGCTGAAGCCATGCCAGGGGTGGAAGCAGTCATCACCGCAAAGGACTTTCCGGTACCTGGTCGCCAGGACTATGTCTCCCGCAATTTGATGGCACGCGACAAAGTACTTTACGAAGGGCAGGTGCTCGCTGCGGTGGCGGCTCGTACCCGGCGCCAGGCCAAAGCGGCTGTCGAGAAAATCGTGGTCGAATACGAGCAACTCCCTCCGGTGCTCAACATCGATGAAGCCATGGCGGAAAACGCGCCCCTGCTTCACGACGACTTGATAACCGAAGGAGCCGACCCCATGCCGACCAAAGCGTCAAACGTCAGCAAACGAACTTTGCATGAACGTGGAGATCTCGAGGCCGGATTTGCAGATGCGGATTTGGTGATCGAACGGGAATTCTCCACCAAGGTGGTGCACCAGGGTTACATTGAACCGCATGCTGCCGTAGCAGATACCAGCAAAGACGGCCGCTCAGATATATGGTGTTCGTCGCAAGGACACTTCATGGTACGTTCGGCAACGGCGAGGATGTTGGGTTGGGAGAACTCTCGTATCAAAGTGACGCCAGCCGAAATTGGCGGTGGATTCGGAGGGAAAACCACCATCTATCTCGAACCTTTGGCAGTGAAGCTTTCAGAAAAAACAAAGCGTCCGGTGAAACTGGTGATGAGTCGCAGTGAAGTCTTTCAGGCTACCGGACCAACTCCCGCCACCAAATTCCGGGTCAAATTGGGAGTGCGCAAAGACGGAAAAATCACTGCGGGCAAAGCCTGGTTTGCCTATGAAAGTGGAGGCTTTCCCGGGTCATGGGCGCGGGCGGGCGCCATGTGCGTCTTCACTCCCTACAATATTCCCAACTTTAAGATCGAAGGATTCGACGTGGTGGTCAACAAACCCGTCAATATGGCTTACCGCGCGCCCTCATCACCCATGGGCGCCTTTGCCACCGATTCTATCCTGGATGAGATCGCCCATGAGCTCAAAATCGATCCGATTGAATTGCGTATGATCAATGCGGTGGAAGAAGGTTGCCGCCGACCTGACGGGCCGGTATTCGCCCGTATCGGATTCAAGGAAACTCTGCAAGCCATTCGTAATCATCCCCATTACAAAAGCCCATTGGCCCCCAACCAGGGACGAGGTGTGGCAAGTGGGTTCTGGCCCAATGGAGGAGAAGCTTCCTCGGCAATCGTCAATCTCAATGAAAATGGCACTGCCAGCGTAATAACTGGCAGTCCGGATATTGGGGGAAGTCGTGTTTCGATGGCATTGATGGCTGCCGAGGAGTTGGGAATTGACGTCCAATCCATCCAACCGCTGGTTGCGGACACCGAGTCCGTCGGGTACACCGACGTCACCGGGGGCAGCCGGGTTACCTTCTCAACGGGAATGGCGGTGGTGGAAGCCTGTCGCCTTATCGTTAAGCAATTGCGCGAACGGGCTGCTATCATGTGGGATTGCGACGTCGAGGACGTGGAATGGATCGAAGGCGGCGCTCACCATAAAATCGGCAATGAACCCCCGTTGGCATTGGCCGAGATCACTGCCGTGGCAAAACAGACGGGAGGGCCAATCTCGGCGACAAAATCCCTGCAGGCCAGCAGGGGGGTGGGTCCCGCATTCTCCACTCAAGTGTGTGACGTCGAAGTCGATCCTGAAACGGGAAAGGTGACTATTTTGAGATACACCACGGCGCAGGATGCCGGTACTGCCATTCATCCCAGCTACGTGGAAGGACAGATGCAAGGAGGAGTTGCGCAGGGCATAGGTTGGGCGCTCAACGAGGAGTACATCCTTGACGAAAAAGGAAACATGGAAAACCCAAGCTTCCTGGATTACCGCATTCCAGTCGCTTCGGATCTCCCCATGATCGATACCGTTATCGTAGAAGTGCCCAACCCCTCGCATCCTTATGGAGTCAGAGGCGTCGGTGAGGTAGGCATTGTCCCTCCGCTTGCTGCCATTGCCAACGCCATTCATGACGCAACCGGTCTGCGCATGCGGGATTTGCCCATGTCTCCCGTGGCAGTTCTCGATTCGTTGAATAAACACAATGGATCGGAATGATTGGCAACCGCTAAACAGAGAATACCGCTCCTCTCGTGGAAGCGCAATTCGCATTGAGTAAGATCATGCAACAGAGAATCCCCCTCCCCTCGTGGATGCGCTATCCACATTAAATCGTGGGTGCACTATCCGCATTAGAGTAAGATCATGTAACCGAGAATCCCCATCCCCTTGACGGAGGGGCCGGGGGTGAGGTGTCGCAGGGAGGAGTGACAAAGAACTCCATTTTTCCGTGTAACCGAGAATCTCCTTCTCTTCGAGGGAGGGGCCAGGCGTGAGGAGCTGCGGGGAAGGGATATGAAAATTTCCAGAAAACGATTGGAATTATTCTTTGCCGTATTGACCCGTTTCCAATTCCGTCATCCCAAATCAATTCTGGCTGCTTGGATGGTCTTGTTTGCCATGCTCTGGAGTCAACTTCCCCAGATAAAGATCGACACCTCGACGGAAGGATTTTTCCACCAGAATGATCCGGTATTGCAAGCCTATGAACAATTTCGCGAGGACTTTGGCCGCGACGAGGTGATCCTGCTGGCTATCGAATCCGAGCAAATATTTTCCGAATCCTTCCTCACTCGCCTCAGAAATCTACATGAAGAGCTTGAAGAGCATGTGCCTTTTCTGGAAGAAATAACCAGCTTGCTCAATGCCCGGTCCACTTATGGAGAAGCGGACGAATTGATTGTGGAGGATTTGCTGGAAGAGTTTCCCGGAAGCGAGGAAGAGTTCAGCAGGGTCCGAGAACGGGTGATGTCGAACAGGATCTATAAAAATTTGCTGATTTCCGAAGATGGAACCGTGACCACCATGACCTTGAGAACCAGTCTTTATCAAGCCACGGATGAAGAGGAGGGCTTTCTCATTTCCGATGAAACCGGTCCGGTGAGCGATTCTGTCGAGACGGATCATAGCGGTGAGGACTCGCAACTGCTTACGGATGAACAGATCCACCATCTATTGCAGGTGGTGAAAGACATCATTCATCGATATGAAGGCGATGATTTTCAAATTCTATTGGCCGGCTCACCGATTGTCATTGACAACCTCAAGCGCAATTTAATAAGAAACTTACAACGGTTCATGACCTTGGCCATCCTCAGTATCGCAATCTTTCTTTTTTTGCTGCTGCGCCATATTTCAGGAACGGTTCTCCCCCTTCTCATCGTCATTTGCTCTCTGGTCAGTACCTTGAGTTTGATGAGTATTTTCGACAAGGCGATCAAACTGCCAAGCCAGATCCTTCCTTCTTTTCTGCTTGCCGTGGGAATCGGAGCATCCGTGCACATCCTCGCCTTGTTCTTTGTGGAAATCAGAAAAGGGCGCGGTAAAGAAGAGGCGATGGTGGCGGCAATGTCGCATTCCGCCCTGCCCGTCGTAATGACCAGCCTGACCACGGCGGTCGGTTTATGGTCATTTGCCAGGGCGGAAGTCGCCCCGGTTGCCGATCTTGGTATTTTTGCCGGGGCAGGGGTAATGCTTTGTTTGCTCGTCACCTTGCTCTTCCTGCCCACCTTGATTGCCCTGGTCCCCATCAAAGAAAACAAATCTGGTCACCACAACCAGTCCCGGGGATTCATTGATCGCTTGTTGAGGGGGTTTGCTGAATTTTCCAGCCGGCATCCCATTAAAATTCTTCTGGTGAGCATCGGGATGACGCTTTTTTTCATCACAGGTATCCCCCAGATTCGATTTGCCCACAATCCGGTGACTTGGTTTGCTCTCGAGGATCCGGTGCGTATCGCCAGTGACTGGATCGATCAACGCATGCAAGGATCGATCATGTTGGAGTTTTTAATCGATTCCGGCAAGGAAAACGGATTTCACGACCCCGACTTGCTCAATCACTTGGACGCCATGGCTGAGTATGCCAGGTCGTATCAACGTGAAAACGAAGAAAGTTTTGTCGGCAGCGTGATCACGCTGTCGCACGTCCTCAAAGAAATCAATAAGGCGTTGCGCAACAACCAGGACGACTATTACGCCATCCCTGATGATCCCCAACTGATTGCCCAAGAATTTCTTCTTTTCGAAAACAGCGGAAGTGATGCGCTGCAGGACGTCGTCGATAGCCAGTTTCGTACAGCTCGATTTTCATTGAAGGTACCATGGGACAATGCGGCTTATTATGTGAAATTTGTCGCTGACATGGAGGCCCGCTTTGCCAAAGAATTCGGTCCCCAAGTCGTGGTTACCACAACCGGATTGCTTTACTTGTTGACGACTTCCATTGATTTGATGATGCGCAGTACGCTTATCAGCTACATAATTGCCGGAATTTTGATTTCATTGTTGATGATACTGTTGCTCCACAGTTGGAAAATGGGACTGCTCAGCATGTTTCCCAACCTGTTCCCCATTCTTTTTACCCTTGGCATGATGGGGTGGTTGCAGATTCCGATGGACATGTTTTCCATGCTGATTGGCAGCATCGCCATTGGTCTGGTGGTCGATGACACCATCCACTTCATGCACAATTATCGCCGCTACCTCGAAGAAACCGGTTCTCCCACGGAAGCTGTTCATCTTACTTTACAGACAGCCGGAAGGGCGATGTTGCTGACCACGCTGGTTTTGTCCTGCGGATTTGGCTTGTTTATGTTCTCTCCGATGAAAAATCTCTTCTACTTCGGATGGCTGACCGCAATGACCATCCTCTTGGCCTTGCTGGCGGATTTTCTAATCGCACCCGCCATGATGATCTTGCTGGACCGGAGAAAATAGAACGGCAGAGTCACCCCATCTCAGAACGATACGGGAAATGTTATTTAACCTGAGTTCGAGATAAGAATTTAATAAATTCCATATGTTATGGAATCTTCATATCTTAGAGAAACCTTGTCATTCCTGCGAAAGCAGGAATCCAGAGGTATGCAGCCAGACTGAAATCCGGATCCCCGCTCTCCGCTTTCGCGGGGACAAGTTTCGTGAGGATGACATATACACTAGGATACTCATATTATTGAAGATTTATGTCGATCTCAAGTTATTTAGAAAGATTTCGAGAGCATATTCTGAGTGATCGCTCTTTGGCAGATGAGCGTATTTTAAGAAACGCGGAAGCCATCACCAAATAAGAATCGAGAACCAGGAAACCAGGGAGACCTAAAGATAAATATTTTTAACTGTCCCCGAATTTCCAGGGCTTTTTGTTGGAATACAAACTCGACCGCTTCACGGCCTATAAACTGCAAAGCGGCCAATATTGTTGTTCCCACGTCAACATGGAAACGATTTAACTTAGGAACAAACCTTAAATAACCTGTAATTCTTCCAATGGTGTGAGCAAAATTGGGGGACATGTACACCGCTGCGCATCCCAACTCTACTGTTTTATGCCTGCTGATACGTGTCCCCTAATTTTGCGTATCCATACTTCTAACTTATTTAAATTTCATTCCTTATCATGATCAATGACCCAAATTAAAGGAGCGGATATTTAGTTGGATGCGTCATTCCAGGCCTGCCCGGGAATCCAGGGGACCTACCCATAAACTCCTGGATCCCGGATCAAGTCCGGGAAGACGCAAAGAAGTTCAATTTCTTCGTGACACCTGTACTAATGCCCCATTTCTTGCTTCAGCTCCTGATCAATCCAGATGCGGGCGTGCACCCGGTGATAGTCGATCACCCCCAACTGATTTTCCCCGTTAAACCCTTTGAGCCAAGGCTGGACCACGACAAACGATGGGCTGATAGGACCCCAGATAAGCCACGCACTTTCGATCCCGTACCAATCTGCCTCTCTCGTCAGCCTCTGCTGCTCCTCAAAGGTGTTTGCGGCTGCAGCGGCATCAACGATGGCATCATAATCCGGATCCGCAGTTCCGCCGTAGTTGCAGCAATCGGACCCAGCCCTCGATGAGTGATTCATTGATATGGGGTTCATATTGCCCCAGGCAACGCCCTGAATCGCCGTGACCATCCCTTCATAATCACCACTTCTGATTAAACCGAACAGACCGGATCGGTCGACGAGCCTTGTCTTTACCTCAACGCCAATCTCTCTGAAGTATTGATTGGCTATTTCATAGTAGTTCAAATCGAAGGGGGTGTAGTGGTGGTAGACGGTCTTGAAACCATTGGGATAGCCCGCTTCAGCCAGCAGCTTCTTCGCCCCTTCGGGGTCATACTGATGGTATTGTTTGATCTCTTCGGGCCACTCTGCAAAGGGGATGAAACTCCCCGGGGTTCTCTGCCACCCCATCGGGGTATGCTTCGCCGTCCCCTTATAGTAGGTATTGTTGATGGTCTCCAGGTCCAGGGCCATCTGCATGGCCCGGCGCACCCGGATGTCATCAAAGGGCGGCATTTTCAGGTTCAGACCAAAAGACGTCTCCGACCGATTATACCAATGGGACATCACCAATTCGGGGTTGGTCTTTTGGAGACTATCTATCTGGTCGCGCGACGCTATTGCCCCTTGTTCGTACACACCCGTATAATCAATCTTACGGGAGCGCAGCGCCGCTAAAATTGTTGCTTCATCCGGGAAGATCCTGACAATCACCTCGTCCACATAGGGCAGGCGGTTTTCCGGGTATTTTTCGTCGTGGCCCCAGTAGTCCGGATTCTTGGTATAGTGCAGAGAGCTGCCCTCGACCCAGTCCTTCATCTCGAAGGGCCCGGTGCCCACCAGGTTCCTCCAATTCTTCACGTCGCCGTGTTCTTTGATGACCTCGGGGGGCATTACGCTTGTTACCCAGTGGCTTAATAGCTTAGAGAGCGCATCGAGGTTTGGCTGCTTCAGCTTAAAAACAACTGTCCCATCGTCGGTGGCCGTTACCGAATTCCAGGGCAAATCGACAAAATCGCCGGCGCCTTGCATCGTTTCGGTGAAACCGCTACCCAGACCCAAGAGACGGTGAAAGTGAAATTCGACGTCCTTGACCGTCAATTCTCTCCCATTCATCGGTGCCTTATTATGCCAGTGCACGCCTTGGCGAATGTGGAAGATGATCGTAGTGGCGTCGGGCGTCTCCCAGCTTTCGGCCAGTTGCCCTCTTAGGGGAGCGGCCGCCGAGACGTCAGATGTGTGGTCCCATATATTCTGATCGACTGCCCAGTCTGCGACACCCAGCCTGTCCAGAACAGCACTGAGAGGTACTGCCGACGAAGCACTCCCGAACCAGATGTCAGTATGCGGCGGCTCGAACTTCCCGGAAAGGGTGAATGTCCCGCCATATCGTGGGGCCTGCACCATTTCACCGGTTGCGGGGTCTTTGACCATCTCTTGCGCGATTGCGGCTGACGGGACGACCCAGCAGGCAGCCACCATCAGGATGAGGGTTAACAACAATGATTGGATTTTTCTTGTTTTACTTTTTTCCATGATTCCTCCTACACTTGAACTGAAATAAGAAGATTCGCTATACCATTGAGCGAATCGGACCCCCGCTTTCGCGAGGACAAACTTTTTCGCAACAGACACGATGCCTGCCACGTTTAGCCCCAAGATAGGGGCCAGGAATTGTTTAATATTCATGATGACCTTTCTTATGATAGAGCGCAACTATTCAGGTCTCTGAAAAACCCTTTTAGTTAAATATCATTAAAAAAGATTCCCGGGGAGGATCGATCGTTTTCAAGTGCTCTCACGATATTGTTCAATCGATCGGAAACCCTCTCTTTTATTAACACAACTTAACGAAGGCATGTTTATAACACAATGAAATGCAATGTCAACCCCCTGAGGCAAAATAAATTCGGGATTCGCAAAAAAAAAAATCAATAAATCTGCTCAAATCCGGGGACAGTCAGAAGCCGTTCAGTTCAATAACGTTGAAAAAAGATTCCCGGGAAGAATCCATCGTTTTCACATCCTCCCGGGGTATTGTTCAATCGATCGAGCGGGAACCCTCCCACAGCCAATTTTGAATCAAACGAGCGGAAATCCTCTCCTTCCCTGAAACAACAAGGCATGATTTCAGCACTACTACGCGGCGCAAAGCCTATAGCAAGTTTGGATCAGGAGAATTGCGCAACAATGGAGGTCCGCTATAAAAGATATATTGCGGTCCATCTTCGGCATGAGCCAAAAAGCGAATGTTCGCTCCACAGTCCAGCGTTTTTTCGGGTGTGTCCCACTGAATCTATCTCGAATCAGGCCTAACTGATTGAAAGGACTTGACAAACTGACTTTCCTGCTTATCTCCTGTTTGGGGTGTCCTCGTTTCTTTTTTAATGGGGTCAGGCCTTTGATTATTTGATTAGGAACGAGTCTGGTTTTTTTGCTCCCTTTTCATCTAATCAAAGGCCTGACCCCCTTCCTGCAGTCTTTTCCAATATTCCTGCATGCAGTCTAATTCACTGTTAGCGTATCGAGCGAAGACTGACACATTTTGGGGCTGGCTGTCCGAATGAGTTCTCCGTCTGCTAAGACCCAGCCAGTCAGACGAAGCGGCATTCCACGACAACTAAGGAGTGGGAATGTCGGACCACTCGTGAGAGAAAATCTCTTTTTTTCTTACTGCCTGTCGCTTGGAAGCTCATATACTGTGAGCAATAATTATTGATATTTTATGGTGAGAAAGTCCCCTCTCCCCTGGTGGAAGAGGGGGAAAATGAGAAGGAGGATCTAAAATCCCATTTTCTTCTTCAGATCCTGGTCAATCCAGAAGCGGACGTAGGCGGCATTTTTGTTCCAGACGCCCATATAGAATTCTCCGTTGTAGCCTTTGACCCAGGGTTGGGCGAAGTTATACGAGGGTTCGACAGGCCCCCAGAGCTGCCAGTGCTGCTCAACGATACGCAGATTGGCCTCTTTGGAGTACTTCCCCAGTTCCTCCACGGTGGTCGCGGCTTTCATCGCCTCAAAGATGGCATTATATTGGGGATCATCCACTTGCCCACGGTTAAAGGTGGCACCTTTGTAATGTGCATTCAGACTAGTGTGTCGCTCTTTTATTAATGTGTAAAAAAATCCTTGGTTTGCTATACTACGAGCTGTCCTTTTTTTTGCATATATGGAGACAGCATGAGAAAAGCACCAAGTATAAAACTGACCCGGGAAGAACGGGATGAATTGGGCAAAACCGCACGCCGTCATACCGGAGCGATGCGAGACACTCGTCGTGCGCGCATCATCCTGTTGGCTGCTGATGGCCTTAAGAATCAAGAAATTGCCAAAACGCTTGGAACCAGCGGTAATGCCGTTGGAAAGTGGCGACGGCGCTTTGTTGAAAAAGGAATAACAGGTCTCAATGATGATCCGCGGCCTGGCAGGACACGCATTTATGGAGCGGATAAAATCGAGGAGATTGTGAAGAAAACCATTGAAGAGAAGCCTGAGGACCGTACCCATTGGAGCACGCGATCGATGGCCAAGGCAGTTGGCGTAGGCAAGACAACCGTCGGTAAAGTATGGAAGGCCCATCGCCTCAAGCCTCATCTGGAAAAAACATTTAAGTTGTCGCATGATAAGCATTTCACTGCGAAACTGAAAGATGTCATCGGTTTGTACATGAATCCTCCTGAGAAAGCGCTGGTCTTGAGCGTCGATGAGAAATCACAAATCCAGGCACTCGATCGCACCCAGCCAGGTCTGCCACTGAAACCAGGGCGCAATGGCACCAGAACTCATGATTATATCCGTCATGGCACCTGCTGTCTGTTTACTGCTTTGAATACGCAGACAGGGGAAGTGCTCGCTCGCTGTGAAAAACGGCACCGACACCAAGAGTATCTGCGCTTCCTGCGTCTTATTGACAAGACTACCTTGGACAATTACGCCACCCACAAACATCTTAAGGTGAAAGAATGGCTCAAAAAACACCCGCGATTTCACCCGCATTTCATTCCTACTTCCTCCTCATGGCTGAACATGGTGGAACGCTTTTTTGGCAAGATCACTGCAGAACGGATTCGACGAGGCGCCTTCAAAAGCGTGCTCGAGTTGACCGAAGCCATCCATAGTTACATCGAGACACACAATCGCAACCCAAAACCCTATGTCTGGACTAAAACTGCCGAAGAAATTATCAACAAACTCAAACCTGTCTACCAAATGACCAATAATACAATGTATTAAACAGGCAATACACTAGATAAAGGGTGATAGGGGCCGGCCGCAATCGCCCAGGTCATGCCTTCAAATGTATGGTTTCGAACCCGAGCAACCCAATCTGGGATTTCATGGACTATCACTTCTGACTGAATGCCAATTTTGCGCCAGTAATCCTGGACGATGGCCCAATAATCCAGAATGAAGCCGTTGTGCGTGGCGCCATCCAGTTTCGTCGAAAAGCGCATACCATCCGCGCCCCGCGGGTAGCCGGCCTCATCCAGCAGCTTCTCTGCCGCCTCCGGGTCGTAGCGATAGCCCGCTTTGATTTCCTCGGGCCACTGATCATAATGGACCGTAAACTGGGTCTGAAAATGCCCAGTTATCCCTTGCGGGGTCGCAATGGATAATCCTTTATAAAAGGCCTTGTGGATGGTTTCGAGATCCAGGGCCAGTTGCAGGGCTTTGCGCACCCGGATGTCGTTAAAGGGCGGCTTGGTCACATCATAGGCCATCCCGTTATTCGAGCGAAAATAATACGCATGCACTTGGAGGTCGGGATTGGTCCGCCGGAGGCTCTCCACGATGTCAGGGACTTTGAGGGCCGATCTGGATTGGTGACCGATATAATCCACCTTCCCCGAGCGCATGGCCGCGACGCGGGCTGATTCATCCGGTATGATCAGGCTCCTCAAGGTATCAATATAGGGCAAGCGGTTCTGTGGGAACTTCTCGTCGACCCCCCAGTAGTCGGGATTTTTCTGCCAGGTGATCGAGCTTCCTTCGACCCAATCGGTCAGCATCAGCGGTCCGGTGCCCACCAGCTTCCGCCAATCCGTCGTATCCCCGTCCCGCTTGATGAGTTCGGGAGGGGCCATAAAGGTAAAGGTGTCTTCGATGAGAATCGTAAGCGCATCGAGGCGGGGTTTCTTCAACTTAACAACCACGGTATATTTGTCGGTCGCCCGGATCGATTCGTATTCCAGCTGCGGGAGTCCTTGGCTAACGCCGGGAGGTTCGCTAAAGCCGCTGCCCGTACCCGTTGTACGGTGAAAGTTATATTCGACATCTTGTGCCGTAAATTCTCGGCCATTCAAAGGGGCTTTCTTGTGCCAACGCACCCCCTTGCGGATGTGGAAGATATACGTAGTGGGGTCGGGTTGTTCCCAACCTTCAGCCAGCGCTGGTGCATAATGATCATCTGCCAGGAACTCGTTTACCAGGTCATTCACCTTCCGGTCGATGGCCCAGTCCGCGATGCTGAGTTTCTCCAGCACCCCCGAAACGGCAAATCCCGCTTCGTGCCCCCCAACCGAGGGGTCAGTATTTGGCGCCTCATTATTGTTGGCGTAGGTCAAGGTTCCGCCATAGCGAGGTTTTTCCACCATCTTGCGGATGGTGCGGTCCCAGACCATCTCTGCCGCAAGGGCAGCGGTCAGACTTCCCCCGAAGGCCAAGATGCTCACAATGAGGGTGAGCAACAAGGATTGCATTTTTGCAGCAGACCAGAAGCCTGCCGGGGTCAGCCCCACGAGAGGGGCGACAAATTTCTTCATCATAATAAAAAACATGGGATCCTCTCTAAATTGAGGGTTTTGAGAACGATTCCCCCGCCATCGGGCGAATCGGATTTTCGCAGCAGACCAGGCGCCTGCCAGGCTCAACCCCACCAAAAGGGTGAGGGACATCAGGGTTGCACCGAAGGTTGATTTGCTTTTTTGATTATCCATCTTTTTCCTTTCTGCTTTTTGATTAAAAACAAGATTGCGAGTTGCTTTAAACTACTTTCGTCCCCGAAAGCAGGTTGTCGAGGATTCCTCTACACATTGGGTCTCCTTCATTTTGGAGTGATCAAAAAACCGATTCATTGGCTCCAGGATTGGGCAATGAACCATAAACCGACGCACTCAGGCGCCGATGATTTTCCAAATTCCCCATTGCCCTTCCATTTCTGGAACGGGGAAGGAGGGATCTTAAGGATCTCTCCCTGATGTCGAGATAATATAAGGGGGTAGAACTTGGGATTGGGGACTTGTGACTTGTTGCTTGGAACTTATTACTGGGAACTGGGAACTGGGAACTGGGAACTGGGAACTGGGAACTGGGAACTGGGAACTGGGAACTGGGAACTGGGAACTGGGAACTGGGAACTGGGAACTGGGAACTGGGTGTTTAAGCTTACTCTCATATCCACCTTATTGTCAATTTTTTTATTCTTGTAACGGGTTAATTCCAGACTTTCATGTCATCCTGAGCAAAGCGAAGGATCTCATTATTGCTTTTCTGTCCCTGGAATAAAATATTGTATAATCGCTCTGCAAATGGTTGTCAAGCATTTAAGGCTATCTGTTCTCAGCTAACCGTTTTCACTTACAAAAAAAACGGTATATCAATATGATTCAAAAACTGATAGCTGACAGCAGACGGCTAAAAACCATTTCGCGACAGCGATTATTTAAGGCAAATTCTTTCATATCCAGAACAGGAAATCAATATTTTTTTTTAAGACATATCCGGCACTTTTCAATTCCTAGTCGACAGTTTCTAAAAATCCTCTGGTGATGAAATGATGTTTTACACGACTCTCGGCTAAATTAATATTAGCGAAATTGAAATAAAACCTTCAGCAAAAGACTATTTCTTGAAAACTATCACAAAAGAAAACGAAAGACCAGCAGAAATTCTTTAATCCTCTTTGAGGCCTCAGAAGGGGCTCAAGGCCTTTTTTGATCGTTGGCCCTCTGATAAACATGATGCCCTGATGAAGGCCGCGACCTGTTTTCCTTCCCCCTCACAAGCCTGCACTTTGCGATTGGCACCGCAGAAAAACTCGACAGTATAGACAAATTTTCTCGATATCAACCATTCTCTCCAAAAAGGCCTCCCCTCACCCAATTGAGCTCAGCGCCTTACTCAGGAAGAAAAAGCAGCCGATGAGGAAACCCTTTCCACCAGGGCAACCCTCTTTGTTTTCCTGGAGCACCCGAGGGAGGAGGTCAAATCCTCCGTGAGGCGCCTTCCTCCCATGACCATTTTGAAAGGAGAACCATTCGACGAAGATTGACAATTGCCAAATTTGAACATGAAGCCATCAGGAGAAATCGGGAAAATGACCTTGATACAAAGAGAAAACAAATAAGTCTCGCTGTTGTCCAAACGCTTTGATATACTTATTGAAAACAAAGGTTTCTTGTTCCCTTTTTTGAGGAGTATCATTGTGCTACATCTCATTTCTCCGACGGTCGATTGTGTCTTCAAAGCCATTTTGGGGGCAAAGGAAAATAAAAATTTACTGATTGATTTCCTCAACGGCGTCCTTGCCCCACAATCTCCTATTTCTGAAGTTGAAATCCTAAACCCCTACAATGAACGCGAGTTTTATTCCGACAAGCTGACGATTGTCGATGTCAAAGCCAGAGATGAAAATGAGACGACCTACCAGATAGAAATTCAATTGTCCGTTTTTTCTTATTTGCCGGAACGGATGCTCTATACCTGGAGTGACATTTATCAGTCCCAGATACAAAGCGGAGAGAGATTCTCAGAATTACGTCCGGTTATTTCTATTTGGATGTTGACTGAAAATTTGTTCTCCAAAAGCCCTGCCTTTCATCATCACTTCCAAATCGTGGATCAAGAAAATCAAATACGATTGTCCGATCAGTGTTCAATCCATACGTTAGAATTAGAGAAATGGCAGTATTCCGAGACATTGAACCCTGAAGGGCAATGGCTCTATTTTTTTAAAGAAGCCGAGAATTGGAGGGAATTACCCGAAATCATCAACACCCCTAAAATGAGGCAAGCAATGGCAGTCTTAGAGAGATTTTCTGAAAAAGAAGCTGATTATCACTTATACCAAGCCCGTCAAAATGCTATACGTGAGGAACAAACAAGGCAACAACTTTTAGAAGATGCCCTGCGAGATAAAAAAGATGCCCTGCGGAGGGAAGAAGAGGCGTTGCGGAGAGAGCAAGATGCAGTGCGAGACAAAGAAGAAGCGATAAAAAAGGCGGAAGAGACAGAAAAAAGCCTCAGAGAAATCTTGAAAAACGCAGGAATTGATCCAAAGATATAAACCTAAGGCCCTCTTGGTTCTAAAATTCCTACTTCTCCGGCAAAAATATCCAATCGATCTGCTACATAACCTCCTAAGTATTCTTCCACAATAGCTTTTGTTATGTCATATTTAATGGTTTTTACCTTTAATAAATCTTTGACGTCTTTATCATCTTTAGGTTCCCCGGAAACCATTTTCATTACGATTAAATGCTCTAAAGACACAATAGGCACTTCTTGGTTGCCTACTATCACTTTTGAGCGAGCTTCTTCAATGGCTTCAGCAAACAGTAGATTCGTTTGTCGTAGACGTCTGTCGATAAAATCAATTTTTATGTCTTTCTGTTCCCGGATGCCAAGCCCTCCAATGGACAGGTAGCTGTAGTTTAGTTTTCGGGAAATGATCTCTTGTTCAATCGACTGTATCTCAGTTAAAGGAACTGCAAAATCCACATTTTTGGTAAATTGATGCAAATCACTATCTAAATAGAACCAAGTAGCAATTCTGCCAATCAAAGCAAATTTTGTGATTGCGGCGGTTTTAAAAATATCCAAAGCTAATTTCACAGATGGTATTGGATCAAATACAGGTAGTTTTTTAACCATTGCTTACCTTTTTATATTCCCCCTTAGCAAGAACCAAGGCAACGAATGTTCGGTGTGAGCTGCGACAGACTGAGATGAAATAATGCAAAAAGGACGACTTCCGCAACGACGCTTCCCTTTCCAGCCATTCTTCCTGAAGTTGTCCGCATCGTCATTCCTGATCTTCTCCAAAAAACTGTTACCATAACCTGTGTTCGACATAAATCTTCAATAATATGAGTATCCTAGTGTATATGTCATCCTCGCGAAACTTGTCCCCGCGAAACCTGTCCTCGCGAAAGCGGGGAGCGGGGAGTGGGGATCCGGATTTCAGTCTGGCTGCATACCTCCGGATTCCTGCTCCCTGCTTTCGCAGGGACAAGCTTTGCAGGAATGACAAGGTTTCTCTAAGATATGAAGATTCCATAACATATTGAATTTATTAAATTCTTATCTCGAACTCAGGTTACCATAGATTTTTCTACACGTCAATAATCCACGTTCACCTCGTTTTAAGCCGATTTCTTGTCATTTACCGTTGGTGCTCATGTTGCCTTGAAAGTTGAAAATCACTAAGGAATGAAATTTAAATAAGTTAGAAGTATGGATACGCAAAATTAGGGTACACGTAACAGCAGGCATAAAACAGTAGAGTTGGGATGCGCAGCGGTGTACATGTCCCCCAATTTTGCTCACACCATTGGAATAATTACAGGTTATTTAAGGTTTGTTCCTAAGCAGACTCGAAAGATGACTGCTTGAAAGGGAACGTATCCTGACCGAAGTTGAAAGGCGTGCTCATGATTGCGCGTTATTGCCGGATCATGATGCGACTGGAGCGGTTGAACCTGTGTTGATCGCCCGCTTGGAAAAGGACTTTCTGGCGGAGGAGGAAACGACGTTCCTCGAGGACTGGTAAACCTAAAGAACCGAATGTTCTCTGTAGTTGGTTTGATGGTGTGAAAACAGGCACTTTCTAACGCTGTGAATCTATGGTCAAGCAGTCATCAAAATATAGCGAATTATCATCAAAATATAGTGTTGACATATATTGTTCACTCTAATAATAATCACGAAATATGATCAAATTGAAGCGATCTTTTAGGAACGTATCCTTATTAAAAACCCGGAAGAAGGAGAACATCATGAAACGAAAAAAATTTACGGCGATTATTAAACAAATCGATCAATGGTGGATCGGTTGGGTCAGGGAATTGCCTGGCGTTATTTGCCAGGAGAAAACGTTGGAGGAACTAAAAGATCGTCTTCGTGAAGGGATCTCCTTAGTAGAAGAATGGGATGAACAACATAAATTTGCTGAGGCAAAATGGAGTGATAAACAGGCTTTCGTAAGTGATGGAGAAAATTATCAAACGGAAATTTTAACTGCATGAATCGGAGACAGCTTCTACGTCATCTCAGCAATTCGGGTTGTTATATGGTACGTGAAGGAGGAAAACATTCAATATGGAGTAATGCTCCCGGGGATCAATATGCCATGATTCCCCGACACGCGGAAATTGACAATCATACCGCCCGACAAATATGTAAACAGCTTGGCATTTCATCAATTTAGACAGAGTTGGAGGGTGTCCACAAAGACGTCCTCTTTTTCCTGATTCGCTTCCTCTTTTCGGAATGGCGTTAGTTTGAGAACCGAGGGAAATACCAAGTCGAATGAAGATCGCTCCCTGCGGTCGAGATGGAAACGAGGGGTACGGTTCAATGTACTGTTACACCTGAGTTTTCCGCGAGAGCTGGGTCAGTTTGTCAATCATGCCGTTGTATGCGCCTTCCAAGGCCTTCAGCTCGTTCCTGACTTGCAATTGCAGGTCGACTTTGACTTCTTCGGGATTCTCGAGTTCCAGATGGTTCATCGCGTAAGTAAAAAGGGATAAAGGACGACTGATCCGGAATTGCATGACCCAATAAAAGATCAACCAAAGGGCTGCGGTTTTGAGGAGGGCTCCTGTTACTAACAAAATAAAGCGCAAGCGCACATTTTGAAAGACGATTTTGGTATTGGAATACAAGCGCGCTTCTCCCAATTGTCGTGCTTTTCCTTCTCCGGTTTGATAAACAATTTTGTGCGTTTGCGCGAACATTCCCATCACGCGACCTACCAGCACTTCCTGTCCTTGCAAATTGACGGTCACCGATTGTTCTTTGGCGTTGACCAAGATGCCCGCGCCTGCCAGTATCCGCCCATCCGGCGCAACAATCTTGATACCCAGCAGGGAAGGATGCTGCACCACTTCATCCAGGAAGAAACGCAGTTGTTTGTTGTCGGACCTCCGTAAAGAGTCGACTATTCCGGCTTGGGCGGCGCCATATAACAAATCCAATTCCTCCCGAACTTGTTTTTCAGCAGTACGGTAATCCGTGAGCATCAGTATCGTCGTCACCATCATCGTGACCAAAAAATAGAAAGCGAACACCACCTTGAAAATCTGATTGGCAATTGATTGTTGCGTTGTGGTCGTGCTGGCATCGGACATGACTTTTCCTCCCACGGTATTGTTGAATCGATCGGCTGGGAAGCCTCCCACGGTATTGTTGAATCGACCGGCTGGTAAGCCTTTCAATCTCCGGTGCTTCCAAAACCTCCGATTCCCCTGTCGGTTTCATCCAGGGAAGCGACAAATTCAATCGTACAAGGTTCTAAACGACGGACAATCAATTGCGCGATACGTTTGTTGAGCAGCTTTTCAGCCGCCGCTTTCGCGTCGCCTCCACCGAGATATCGAAAAGGGACAAAAATCCGGCCCCGGTAATCCGGATCAATCACCCCCACGCTGTTTGCCAGCATAAAATCGCTTTTCACGATGCTGGATCGGGGTACCACTTCGGTATAATAACCCTGAGAAATTCGCACCGAAATCCCGGTGTCAAAAAAAAATACAGACTCGTTTATTTGCCGATAGGCGTATGCGGAAAGATCCAATCCCACGTCGCTTGCGTGTCCGCGCCTGGGTAGGCTCATGCCTTCCAGGTGGCATTGAATCTTCAGGTGAGCCGGCATGTCGGACTCCTCTCATTTCCGGAAATCAGGGGGTTGCCGGGTATGGTAATTGGTGATTTTTTGAATGGCCTCCGCCGTCGCCAGCAGATGGGCGTCCTCAAACTTGCGCCCCAGGAGTTGCACGCCAATCGGTAGACCTTCTCGGGAAGGTTTGCCTGGAATTGAAATTGCAGGGGCGCGTGTCAGATTGGCCAAGACACTGTATACGTCCGCCAGATACATCAATAGCGGATCCTCCGTTTTCTCTCCAAGTTTGAATGGGGGAAAAGGAGAGACCGGCCCGATGATGAAATCAAACTCGTTGAGCAGTGTCTCGACTTCCTTTTCGATCAATGTCCTCACTTTGCTGGCTTTTCCATAGTACTGGTCATAATATCCGGAGCTGAGGACGAAGGTTCCCAACATGATCCGCCGTTTCACTTCGGTGCCGAATCCCTGACTGCGTGACTTTTTATAGAGCGAATCCAGGGTCGATCCCCCTTGCTCTCTCACTCCGTAACGGATGCCATCAAATCGTCCGAGATTGGAGCTTGCTTCCGCAAACGCCAGAATGTAGTAGGTGGGGACGAGATAACGAGTGAAGGGAAGGGAGCATTCTTTCACCACAGCGCCTTTTTTTTTCAAGAGACTCACCATTTCCACGGTACTTTCAATAATGTCCGCGCTAGCCGTTTTCTCGTCCCTATATTCAAGAGGGAAGCAAAATTTCAATTGGGATAAATCAATAGTTTCAGGAGCCACCATGGCATCGACGTGCGCGGACGTGCTGTCTCTGGAATCGTAGCCCTGGATGACGGAAAGTCCATAGGCGCAATTTTCGGCACTCCTTGCCAAACATCCGATTTGGTCCAGGGAAGAGCCATAGGCCACTAAACCATATCGAGAGACTCTCCCGTAGGTGGGTTTCACCCCCGTAATTCCGCAAAAGGCCGCAGGCTGCCGAATGGATCCTCCGGTATCAGACCCCAATGCCAACAGAGCCATGCCGGTTGCAATTGAAACGGCCGCACCCCCACTGCTGCCTCCCGGCACCCTTTCCGGGTTCCAGGGATTTCTGGTGGGCAGATACGCGGAATTTTCGGTGGAGGAACCCATGGCAAATTCATCCATATTGGTTTTGCCTATGATCAAGGCGTCTTCCCGGAGCAGCTTTTCCACAACCGTCGCATTGTAAGGCGCTTGAAAGTTTTCCAGGATTCGCGAGGCGCAGGTCGTTTTCAGTTGCGCATCCTCAATCGCAATATTGTCCTTCAAGGCCACCGGAATTCCCGCGAGCTTTCCCAAAGGCTCTCCCTTGACGGCTTTGCCATCGATCGCTTCCGCCCATCGCATCGCCCGGTTTTTGTCCACCAGGGAAAGGAAGACGTTCAATTGGCCGTCATAGCGTTCTATATTGTCATAAACGGACGCCAAAAGGTCGCGCGCCTTGATTCGTCCGGTTCTGATCCGCTCTACCAATTGCTGCAGAGACAATTCAAAAATCGCTTGCAAAGGCTTCACGCTCCTTTCAGCGTATTGACCCGGTCCACATACTTTAGTTGCGCTTCCTGCCGGGACGTCCCTTTCAACTGTTGCCAGGCATTGTATTTCGCCCTTGCGACGAATTCCATCATACCGGGCGCCTCTCCACTCACGTCTCCTTTCATCCCCTGCTTGTACAAGCCGTACAATTCCAGGAGGACCTCGTTACTCGGACGCTCGGGTAGCTGCGTTGCTTCTGCCGCCGCCTTTTCGAATTCTTCTTGTAATGCCATCTGCGCTCCTTTTTTCAATTCCTTATACAAATCAAGATAACCGGTTTGGCGTGATTTTTCCATGCGCCCTGTTTTGCTCTTTTGGTTATCCGATTTCTCCACTGCCGTGCAAAGAAAATAACAAAGCCAATAAAACTTTCAACTTATATGCTTCCTCCCGCAAAGAGCTTTGCGCGTCCTTCATACCTACGCCCTCTTCTTTCCAAAATAAAATTTTAGCTTGATTCCTTTTCCGGGAAATTTATTTTAGAGATCAAACATAGTTCCAAGTCTTGAATATCATACGCAAACTGCATTAATAGAGGAGTTTTCATGTCAGATGCAAAATGGCGCCAGGTGGGCAGTGTTTCCAAAATCAAGGTAGATCAACCTCTTTCGGTCGAGGTCAATGGAATTGCGATTGGAATCTACCAGATAGGAGAGGAGTATCATGCCATAGAGGACGTCTGTCCTCATGCCTTTGCAATATTAACCGAGGGTTTCATTGAAGGGTGTGAAGTGGAGTGTCCCCTTCATGAAGCAACCTTTGATATCACCAATGGCAAGTTACTGAGTGGACCGGCGGACCGTGACTTGCAGACATTTCCCGTCAAAACCGAAGGGGATCAAATTCTGGTGCAGGCATAAGGGGCGGATTTTTTATGCCGCAGTCGCCCTTTCGGACGGCATCGTCGTCATCAACGCGAGTAAGAAAGAGAACTGAAATGAGTGACACCCTTGATTCCATTGTCATCGTGGGAGCCGGTCAGGCGGGAGGATGGTGCGCCAAATCCTTACGCAAGGAAGGATTCTCAGGGACGATCACTTTGATCGGCGATGAAAATCATCTACCATACGAACGTCCCCCTTTGTCCAAATCGGTTCTTTCCGGCGCCGATGAGCCGGATATTTGCCTTTTGTATAGTGACAGCGCTATTGAGGAGTTGCAGTTGAATTTTCTGGCAAATGATCCGGTAGTGGCAATCAACCGCCCCGAGCAATCGATTCGACTGCACTCCGGAAACAGCGTCGCCTACGACCGGCTCGTACTGGCAACGGGAGGAAGAGCCCGTACCCTCTCCGGTCTTCAGGGGGATCGAGTGCACGTTATTCGCACGATTGAAGATTCTTTACGCCTGAAAGAGGCCCTGGTCTCCGGCAATAGTCTGCTGGTGCTCGGTGGAGGATGGATTGGTCTGGAAGTGGCTGCCACGGCAGCCAGTCACAATGTTGCCGTCACCGTCGTGGAAGCGCAGGACCGTCTCTGCGCACGTGCGGTGCCACCCATCTTATCGGACTATCTCCTCGATCTTCACCGGCGCCACGGAATTCGAATTCATCTCGATGCGCAGGCTGACGAATGGATCATCGACTCCGAGAAAGTCAAGGTCATCCTGGCAAATGGACCGTCACTGGAAGCGGATCATTTACTGGTAGGCATTGGACTTGCCCCCGAAACCCGTCTGGGAGAAGAAGCGGGCTTGCGTATCGACAACGGGATCGCCGTGGACGGTGACTGGCGTACTTCCGACGAAAAAATCTTCGCTATCGGGGATACGGCCAACCGTTACGATGAAAGTCGCAAAAACTCCCTGCGCCTGGAATCCTGGGCCAATGCCATGCATTCGGCCGAAACGGTGGCCAAAATCATTTTGAACCATGACAGCGGACTTGAAGTGATTCCCTGGTTCTGGTCGGATCAATTCGACGTCAAAATCCAGATGCTCGGCGTCCCCACTAGTTGGACGACGCCTATTCTTCGGGGAAATCCGCAAGAGGACAGCAGGGCGATCTTTTTTGAAGAAAATGGATTTCTCTCTGCAACCATAACAATCAATCAACCCCGCGTCATGCAAATCGCCAAGCGCCTGATGGCCCGTCGCAAATCCGTCACCCGTAGTCAGTTGGCAGACGAAAATGTGAACTTGAAAGCACTTCTCCGATAACGTACCTGGTGTTTTTTTGAGGAGGAATCCTCGCAAAGCATCCTCACTGGAGTAAAAAGAATGGAAAAACCGGATCATAATTCCCATCTCTACGAAATCAGACACTCGCTGGCGCATATTCTGGCCCAATCCGTCTTGGACATCCGTCCTGGTGCCAAGCTGGGATTTGGCCCGCCTACTGATACAGGATTTTATTATGATTTCGATTTCGAAGAAGCATTGACTCCGCAGGATTTGAAAGTGCTGGAAAAAAAGATGAAGCAAATCATCAAGGCCAACCAGAAATTTCAACGGGAAGATTTACCCTTCGATGCGTTGGTAAACCGGCTGGAAGCCGAGGATCAATCCTATAAGGTCGAATACGTCCGCGATTTGAAGGAAAAAGGGGAAAGCACTTTCAGTATTTACAACAACGGCCCGTTTTGGGACATGTGTGAAGGTCCGCACGTGGCAACAACCCGGGAAATTCCCTTGGATTGTTTCACGCTCGATTCGTTGGCAGGAGCTTACTGGCGGGGTTCTGAAGAAAACAAGATGCTTCAAAGGGTTTATGGGCTGGCATTTGAATCCGGCGATGCGCTGCGTGACTTTCTGAAGTTGCGCAAATTGGCTTTGGAGCGCGATCATCGCAAGCTCAACACGCAACAGCAATATTTCATTATCGAGGAGGATGTCGGCAAGGGCTTGCCGCTCTGGCTGCCCAACGGTACGATTTTGCGGGATGAATTGGAAAAACTGGCCAAGGAAAAGGAGTTTCAGGGAGGTTACCAGCGGGTCGCCACTCCGCATATCGCCAAAGAAAATCTGTACGCCACTTCCGGGCATTTGTCCTATTATACGGAAGGCATGTTTGCTCCCATGGAAGTGGATGGCGAGAAGCTGTATCTCAAGCCCATGAACTGTCCGTTTCACCACATGATCTACAAATCGGCCTCCCGAAGCTACCGGGACCTGCCCTTGCGACTGGCGGAATACGGAACTTGTTATCGTTACGAACAGTCGGGTGAATTGACGGGCTTGCTCAGGGTTCGTGGATTCACCATGAACGATTCACACATTTATTGCGCTCCTGATCAAGTAAAAGATGAATTCATCCGAGTGGTGCGCTTGCACCTGGATTATTATGAACTGTTCGGCCTGAAGGACTATTGGGTGCGATTGTCCCTGTCTGACGAAGACAGTAAAAAATTTGTTTCCGATTGGCAAGTCTGGGAAACTGCGGAAAAGATCGTCACCGAGGCCATGGATGAGGTCGGCGTGCCCTACGAATCCGTGAGGGGTGAAGCCGCATTTTACGGCCCGAAAATCGATTTTCAAATCGTCAACGTGGTGGGTAGAGAAGAAACCGCTTCAACCAACCAGTTGGATATGATCCAGCCTGAACGATTCGATCTTTCCTACGTTGGCGCCGATAATGAGCACCACAGGCCGGTCATTCTCCACCGGGCCCCATTGGGAACCCACGAGCGATTTTGCGCATTTTTGATCGAACACTACGGAGGAGCCTTTCCCACCTGGCTTTCTCCCGTTCAAGTGCGGGTATTGCCGGTTGCTCCTGTTTTCAATGAGTATGCGCAGGGCTTGCGGAACGCCTTACGTAGTCATTTTATACGCGCGGAAGTCGACGATTCCCATCAATCGTTCGGCAAAAAAATCCGCAATGGCGCGACTGCAAAAATCCCGAATTTGTTGATTGTGGGGGAAAAAGAACAGGCAACGCAAGCGGTCACCTGGAAAAAATATGGCGTGCAAGAGCAACAAATCCTGGCATTTGAAGCATTCCAAAGTATCGTTTTGCAGAAAATCAATAATCGCCGGGACTGAACATCCTCTCCTTCTTTGATGAACTGAAACGCGACTCCGGAAAATCATGCCTTCACGTACAAAAATAGACGCTTTGTCAGCAGGAAATCCATGTGACCGGCAGGTTTGCGTCCGCGGATGGATTCGAACCAAGCGTGATTCAAAAAACCTCTCCTTCATCAACCTCAATGACGGCTCCAATCAGAAAGGAATTCAGATCATCGTCGACGCGGATTTGCAGAACTACGAGCAAGTGCTTTCTCTCAACACGGGCGCTGCCATCGAAGTGATCGGACCCTTGGTCGTTTCTCCCGGAAAAGGGCAAGCCTTCGAGATACAGGGACGAAAGCTCAAAATCTATGGCAATGCGCCGGGAGACAGTTATCCTCTGCAGAAAAAAGGACACACGCTGGAATTTTTACGGGAAATCGCCCACTTGCGTCCGCGCACCAATACGATGGGTTGCGTCTTCCGTGTGCGAAATGGCCTCGCTCAGGCGGTCCATCACTTTTTCCAGGAGCGTCATTTCCACTATCTCCATGCCCCAATCATCACCGCCAGTGATGCGGAAGGCAGTGGAGAATTGTTCCGGGTGACTACCTTTGATCCGGAGCATCCCCCAAATAACGAGACGGGGGCGCTCGACTATTCCCGGGATTTTTTTGGCAAACCAGTTTATCTGACGGTCTCGGGACAATTGGAAGCCGAAATTTTTGCTCTGGCTCTCAGTGACGTTTATACTTTCGGCCCCACCTTCCGCGCGGAAAATTCGAACACTTCGCGACACCTGGCGGAATTTTGGATGATCGAACCTGAAATGGCTTTCTGTGATTTGGATGAGATGTGCCGGTTGGCAGAGGAATTTCTGAAGTATTTACTCACTTTCTGCCTGGAGCGCCATGCCGAAGATCTCGCCTTCCTGCAAAAATTCTACAACAGGACCCTGATGGCGACCTTGCAAGGTATCGTTCAGTCCACTTTCAAAAAAATCACCTATGACGAAGCCGTGGAGATTCTGCGAAATACCGACCATCCTTTTGAATTCCCGGTGCAATGGGGTTCCGATTTGCAGTCGGAACATGAACGCTTTCTTACCGAACAACACTTCAAGCGCCCGCTGATTGTCGTCGATTATCCGAAAACCCTCAAAGCGTTCTACATGCGGCAGAACGATGACGGCAAAACCGTGGCCGCCATGGACGTGCTTTTTCCTGATTTGGGCGAGTTGATCGGAGGTTCCCAACGTGAAGAACGCCATGACCTGCTCCTCGAGCGCATGCGAGAGTTGGGAATGGACGAAACGCATTATAGTTGGTATCTGGAATTGCGCCGCTTTGGCACGGTTCCCCATTCCGGCTTCGGCCTCGGATTTGAGCGCCTGGTCCAATTTGTCACCGGAATGAGCAATATTCGCGATGTCATCCCCTTTCCCCGAGTTCCGAACAACGCCGAATTCTAAATCAAAGAAATCCTTGAATATTTTGATAGGGAGCAACGTGCACTGGTGGAATGCGGATGCCGCCTATGCCGCTATTACTGCTGAACTGCTTGAAGGCGCGGGACATCGCGTCTATGTCCTGACTCGACCCCATACGGCCAACGCGGGACAACTTCAACAACGTGGCTTGACGCTTTTGACGGACATTGAATTGAACACGGTCAATCCTATCCGACTGTACAAATCCTATCGACGATTGAAGCATTTTTTGCGCGTCCGCCAAATTCAAATCGTCAATCCGCATCGTTCCGAAGGTTTTTTTATATACGTTTTATTGAAATGGACCTTGAAATCATTCAGACTGATCCGTACTCGGGGAACCGCTCGCGCGGTACGCGGGGGATGGTTCAATCAAAAAATTTATCGAGATTGGGTGGATGCCCACATATTCACGGGACAAGTGGTCTTGGGACGCATATTGAAGACCATCGAGGTTCCCCGAGACAAACAAAACGTCATCTACTACCCCATCGACAGGCCGCAGCTTCCTCCCTGCGTCCACTATGCGAAAGAATTCGGCATTCCCAGGGATCATCGAACCCTGGCCATTGTGGGCAGGATCAGCCCGGTGAAGGGACATGATTTGTTGCTGAAGAGTTTCCGGCTACTGAGGCAACGCCTGCCCTTCACTACATTGCTGGTATTGCATAAGAGTGCGGACCCCCAAAGCGCTGAATTGCAGGCCCTTCAGGAAAAAAGTAAAAAATTGGGGATACAATCACACATCCGATTCATCGGGCTTCGTAAAGACATTCGCAGCATTATGAAATTCGTCGACGTGGGAGTCATAAGTTCTTTGGACTCGGAAATGATCTGCCGGGTTGCGGTGGAATTCATCTCGGTGGGAACCCCGGTTATCGCGCCGCCGACCGGATGTCTGCCGGAAATCATAAAAAACGGAGTCAACGGGATCGTTACAAAAGCTGCCACGGCAGAAGAACTCTGTGAGGCATTACGGAAGATCCTGGAAGAAGAAGGCTTACTGAGAAAATTGAGCCGTGGAGCTTTTGAGCAGGCAGAACAACACTTTTCTCATGATTTGTTTTTGAAGAAAACCCTGCAAGTCTATCAAGCCAGCCTTCCATGAAAGGAACCACCAGCAAAGCCGATCAGTTGGCTATGCCGCCAAAGGACCATTTTCGAGGAACGGCGGGAGATGCGACGGCGAGGCTCAAACGCCGTAAAAATTCCTGACGTGAGATTTCCCGAGCCCCCATACGGATCAGGTGATTGGAAGTGACCTGGCAATCGATCAGTTCCACCTGCCATTTTTTTAATTGTTCCACCAGGGACACCAGGGCGATTTTGGACGCATCGGTCTTCCGGGAAAACATCGATTCTCCAAAAAAACATTTTCCCAGAAAAACACCGTACAAGCCCCCCACCAGTTTTTCCTCATACCAACTTTCCACGGAATGGGCGTATCCCAACTCATGCAGGCGCGTGTAAGCTCTTCGCATGTCCCCGGTGATCCAAGTCCCTTTGCCGTGGCGGCGCGGCATTCCACAGGCGTGGATCACCTGCTCGAATACCGTATCGCTTTTAATTTGAAAGATTTGCTTTTTGAGAACTTTGCGCAAGCTTTGGGAAATTTTGAGGGAAGCGGGTTCCAAAATCAAGCGGGGGTCCGGGCTCCACCACAAAATGGGCTGCCCTTCTTCATACCAGGGAAAAATCCCCTGCCGGTATGCAGCCAGCAGACGCTCGGTCGACAAATCCCCTCCCACCGCGAGCAGACCCCCCGGCTCCGCATGGCTTTGAGGAGGAAAAAGCGGCACTTCGTCTGATAACTTGTAAACCGGCACGAGACTCCATCGGAAAAATTCCAAGACAGCGCATGTTGATCGCCAAAACCGGATTCACAGACTGGCATGGATGGCCTGCAACATGGCTTGGATTTCGGAATCCGACAATTTACCGTCTTTGCTGAAGACGACTTTCCCTTCTTTATCCAACACCACCACGTCGCTGTTGTCTGTGGCAATGTTCCATTTTTTGTGAAGAATCTCATTCATGTCGAACACAAAATTGGTATTGGGAAATTCTTTTTGATTCTTTTGAATCTCGCCTTTAAGTATCACATTGGGTATCCAGGTGGCTTTCATATTGATGATGGCATACGAGGCGTATTCCCCAGCCTTCCTGGCTTCACCCAGAGATTCATCCGCGCTGAGCGCATCGGAGGCTTTGTCATTCAAATCCTTCTCATCCGGATCTACATAAAAAATCACGCTCACTTGCTCTTTCAAGGTGGCACTGTCCCAAGCCCCGCGTCCGTCGACATATCCGCCCTCGTCTCCGGAAAGGATCACCTGGGGAGGTACTTCGTTCAGCGGCAGTTCAGCCAGCAGGATTGCGGAAGAAGCGAGAGTGATGAGCAACAATACGATGAGTTTTTTCATTGGATTCTCCTTTGAATGGACTTCCCGTTTTTTGTTCTGGGGAAGCTTCCGGTTTAAAAACTATATTTCATGCTGACCAGTATGCGATCATTGTTACGGAAGGCATAGAGAAGGTCATCTTTTCGATCTGCTTGATAGATAACCACTCCTCCCGACAATTGCAAGGCATCCATAAAATCATAATCGGCAGACAGACGCAACAAATCCCCATTGTCATGAGGCAGTCGTACCCAAACAAATCGAGGATGCAACGTGTTGGACCAGGTGTCGTAACGCAGGGCCAGGGCCAGAGTGGCACGATGCTCCTCATTGAACAAATTGGGCTCATAGGCTTCGATTCTGGTCATATTGACTTCCACCGTCGTTGTCAAATCCGACACTCCCACGTAATCAAAACCCAACATGAATTGGGTCAGGTCTTTCTCGCTCCAGCTTTGCGGGTGCGGCACTTCATTTTTCAATTGGCGCCTGATATCTTCTTCCCTGCGGCCCAAAATCACACCAAGTTTGCGGGCCAATTCGAATTTGAACAGCCAGGGGCCACTGACATAATTACCTGAAGCGCCAAAAGTCCGGGTCCGCTTATAACGGGGTATGAAAGTAGAATTCTGCGATTGGAAATCCAGATAGGGATCGTCTGCAAAAACATCGGCGGCAACGAAACCGACGTCGCCTCCATTGAATGATTTGAAGAACCGCAGCAACCACTCCGTTTCCTTTCCCGTGCTTCCGGGTCGCGCTTCCGGCGCAACAGTGAATGGAATTCCAATATAAGGATCGAAGTCGGCCCCTGGCGTGGCCCTTTTGTTGGGACGGAATTCATGAATTGCCACCAGATTCCATTCCCAGCTTCCATTCGAGTAGGAAAATTTGCTCGCCCAAACGGGCATACGGGCATCTTCGACGTCAACCAGCCCCAACTCGCGATTGTCCCGCGGATTGCCCACGTCCGTAATCGCAGTGACTTCCGATTCTCCCCAGGCCATGATTTGACGTCCCGCTTTGATCCATAAAGAACCGGTGATCGGTCCTTCGATGAAGGTGTCCCGTAATTCCGCTTCCGCTTCAAACACGTTCAGAGTTTCAGCGGAGAAATCACTGCGATTTTTCTGACTGTAATAAGCATCGTAAAAGGCATTTCCACTGACTTTCACTCTCCACTTTTCCGAAAGTGGAAACTGATAACTCAAATTCAGAGTGGAACGGATCTTGGTCCACTCCGCTCCGCTTCGCATGAACGGTAAATCGGCATCAGGTTTTTGATAGCTGTAATTCAATTCTTCTTTGAAAAATCCGCTGAAACCGGTGCTGGCGTCGACACGCGTCTCGGCCGGAGTCTCCACCTCGATTTCCTGGAAGGCGTCCTCCCCGGAATCTTCGAATCCTTCCTCATCGAGCCACTCTTCCTCATCCTCATCGAATTCTTCCCCTGTTTCGGAGGAGATCTCCTGCGCGCGGATTACGGGCAGGTAAGAAAAGTTGGCGGAAGAGCAGTTGACAACTACCAAAAGCGCCACCAGTCTCAAAAAGATGCGATTCATTCACAGCCCCCGTTCCATACGGTGCGTGGTGAACATGTCGTCGTCCAGGGACTCATTGTACTGAACCGAATTGGTTTGCAAAACGGTGCTGTGTTCTTTTTTCCCTCTTTTGGTGGTCACCATCTGTATTCTTTTCGCAGTCCAGATATCCTGGATTTTTTCGATCTCGAAGATGGTCAAATATTTTATTTTCTTTCCTTTTTTCACCCAGAATTTTCCTCGAACGAGCATGAAATTGTCTTTGCGAATCCACGCCTGGCTTTTCAGGTATCCTGTTTGCTTGATCACTTGTTCGGCAATGGCATTCTGCGGCCGACTTTCGATGACCCAGACCGGATAACCGTCCACCGTTTCGTTTTCTTTGCCGTCGACAAAGGTGAAATCATAATTTTCCAGTTCCACTCCTTCGATATCCGAGTAGGTAAAATCACTGCCCATGAAGGCTCCGGATTTGTCTGCGGAGGCGATTCGTTTCACTTTACGCAATGCCGGCAGATAGAGCCAGGAATCGTCCTCTTTGCTTTCATCATCCCAGTCATGGGAAAGAAAGGCCGTGTTTCTGACATCGGCAGGAGTGAGAAAAAAAGTGATCGCTTTCGTGCCCTCATCCGTTTCTTTGGAATACATTTTGGTCTGACGCACACGCTGCCTGCCTTTCCGGTCGATGAGAATCATGGTGCTTTCCCGCATGACAGTTGCACCCGTGTCGCGTTCTTCCACTTTCTCCATCACTTCTTTTGCGCTCAGATCCACCGCAAAAGCGGAGGGGATCACGAAACTGAAAAATATCAGAATGACCATCGACTGCTTTCGCACTATATCCATTTTTTCTCCTTTGCAAGATGAAATCTCCGCACTACGAGTTGCTCTCGGAAGTCTCTTAGCAACGGAATTGTTATTGTATTCACGTTTCTTTTTTGATAATATTTGTATTCTACTGGAAATTATTGTTACTTTTTACAAAATAATCGCCAAGTAGCAGTCAAGGCGGAACATTGTCGTTGACTAGATGGCGCATTCAACCGGATTTCGTCGATCATTATGAGTGGAAGTAACCCCCTGGTGCGATTTGTAGACGTGCAAAAAAGCTATGACGGCGAGTCTCTCGTTATCAAAAGCCTCAATATGGACGTCGCGCGTGGTGAATTTCTCACCATGCTCGGACCCTCCGGGTCGGGGAAAACCACCTGCCTGATGATGCTTGCCGGTTTCGAACCGGCAACTCATGGCGAAATCTATCTGGCGGAGCGGCTCATCAACCACATTCCCCCGCATAAACGTAGTATGGGGATGGTCTTTCAAAATTATGCTCTTTTTCCTCACATGACGGTTGCCGAGAATCTGGCATTTCCCCTGGAAGTCCGCAAGATACCCAAGCCTGAACGGGAGCAACGGATCAATCGCGCGCTCGAGATGGTAAGGCTTGCAGGTTTCGGGGACCGACGGCCGGGACAGCTTTCCGGGGGTCAGAAACAACGGATCGCCGTGGCGCGAGCCCTGGTATTCGATCCCGAACTCGTCTTGATGGACGAACCATTGGGAGCTCTGGATAAGAACTTGCGAGAGCAGATGCAATATGAGATCAAACACATCCACGACAGCCTGGGCATAACCGTCGTTTATGTGACGCATGACCAGAGTGAGGCGCTGACACTGTCGAATCGAGTCGCGGTATTCGACGCAGGGGTTGTCCAGCAATTAGCCTCCCCGGAAGTCCTCTATGAGCGTCCCGAAAACGCTTTTGTCGCCAATTTCATTGGTGAAAACAATCGTCTTTCGGGTACGGTGCGGAAAACGGATGCTGACCAGTGTTGGGTCGAAATAGATGGGGGGCAGGGCGTGGTGAAGGCCAAAACGATCAATATCGACGGAGTGGGCAAACGCGCGACCCTCTCGTTGCGACCGGAACGGGTGATAGTCGGTCCGGAATGCGGGAGTCTTGCCAATATCTTTGATGCCACGGTAGAAGAACTGGTCTACCAGGGGGATCATATCCGCACTCGTATCAGGGTTTGCGGATACGATGACTTTATCGTAAAAATTCCCAATTCTTCCACTCGCGCCCGGCCGCAAAGCGGAGAAAGCATCAGAATCGGGTGGCACGTGGAGGATTGTCGCGCCCTGGATCCCTCCGATTGATTCGATTCATGAGCAACTTGCAGAAAGACTCCCGCAAGGGACGCCGCTGCATTTCGTAAAATGAATTTTCAATGCATACGTCAATAAAAAATAAAGGAGTAGAGATGAAAAAATATTTAAAACGAACCATGTTTATCATCACGGCACTGACCTGGTGGAGCGGAATCGCGTCGGCAGAAACAACGTTGGTCATCGTCTCCTGGGGAGGCGCATATAGTGCCAGTCAACAGAAGGCTTATCATGATCCCTACATGCAAGCAAACCCGGAGATCAAGATCGTCAATGACGATTCTGCCGCGGAAGGCGCAGCCAAGCTGCGCGCTCAGGTCGAAGCCGGAAACGTCACCTGGGATCTGCTCGACTCGACGGCAGCGGATACCATTTCCCTCTGCGATGAGGGCGTCGTCGAAGAAATCGACCATGACGCGCAATTGGCCGCTGCCCCGGATGGTACCCCGGCGTCGCAGGATTTCGGGGAAATGATCGTCAGTCCTTGTTTTATCCCGCAGATCGTTTATTCGACGACCTTTGGTTATCGTACGGACAAAGTCGAGACGGCGCCGACCACCATCAACGACGTCTTCGATCTGGAAAAAATCCCCGGCAAACGCTCCCTGGAGAAAAGACCGATCGGCAATCTGGAGTGGGCCTTGCTGGCCGATGGCGTCCCGGTGGATCAAGTCTACGAGGTCCTGAGTACCTCCGAAGGCGTCGAACGGGCTTTCCGCAAACTGGACACGATCAAGTCCGAAGTGGTCTGGTGGACCCAAGGATCACAACCGGTTCAATTGCTGGCGGACGGCGAAGTGGTGATCGCTTCCGCATTCAATGGCCGTTTATTCGATGCGATCGAAACAGAAAAACAACCCATTGGCATGATGTGGGATTGGCAGGTCTTCGATCTGGACGGCTGGGTTGTTCCCAAAGGAACGAAAAACAAGGAGGAAGTCTTGAAGTTCGTCAAATTCGCAACCGACACGCAACGTCTGGCGGATCAGGCCAAGTATATATCCTATGGTCCGGCCCGCGCGTCTTCCGCACCTTTGATCGGCAAGCATGCAGAATTAGGTATCGATATGGCACCGCACATGCCGACCGCTCCTGCAAATTCCAAAAATACTTTGCTGTTCAACTATGAATGGTGGGCGGATAATCGGGATGATATGAACGAACGCTTCCAAGCCTGGCTGGCAGAGTAATCGTTGAGCAACGAGAAGGTCGCCGGCAATATGACTCGAAATGATTCGAAATTCCCCATTTCCCCCTCCCCCGGACCCTCCCTCCAGGGGAGGGGGATTCCGTTGACTACCGCCGACGGGGTGCCATTGAAGATCAGTTTGCGGCGCACGTTGCGCCGCCAGAAAATGGTGGCCTTGTCGTTGGTGGCTCCCCTTTTCCTTTTCATCGTGCTCACCTTTCTGCTCCCCATCAGTGATATGCTGTTGCGCAGCGTCAATAATGAAATCATTCCCTCAGAGCTTCCCCGAACCGTGCAACGGCTTGCGGACTGGGATGAACGGAGCGGTGAACTCCCCAATGAAATTGTATTCGCCGCTCTGGCAACCGATATCCGTCAAGGGGCGGAAACAAAAACCATCAACCGGGCCGGCAAACGACTCAATTACGAGCACGCCGGGTTCTCCAGTTTGTTCAGAAAAAGCGCTCGCAGCGTAAAGAATCTCGAATTCGACGAGGTCACTTCGTTTCGTGAGGAAATGGTAAGGATCGACAAACGGTGGGAGCAGATCAAATTCTGGCAGGTGTTGAAACGCGAAAGCGGAATCCATACCGCTTCTTATTATCTGGCCGCTTTCGACGTCGAGAATAATAACAGAGGCCAGATCGTTCCGAAACCCGAGACGGAACGGATCTATGTCGAGTTGTTCGGCAAGACGCTCCTACTCAGTTTGTTGATTACCGTGATGACCCTCCTGCTGGGATACCCTCTTGCTTTTTTGCTGGCGTCCTTGCCGACCCGAATCAGCAACTTGCTGATGATCCTGGTGCTCCTGCCTTTCTGGACCTCCCTGCTGGTTCGCACCAGCGCCTGGATTGCCTTGTTGCAAAAAGAAGGGGTCATCAATGATTTTCTGGTCGCTCTCAATATCCTTGACGATGCAAACAGGCTTTCGATGATCTATAACGCCACCGGTACCGTGATTGCCATGACCCACATCCTGCTTCCCTTCATGGTTTTACCCCTTTTCAGCGTCATGAAAACCATTCCCCCCGATTATATGCGTGCCGCTAGTTCTCTGGGCGCAACGCCATTCACGGCATTTCGCAGAATATATCTGCCCAACACGGTTCCCGGAATCGGCGCAGGCGGGCTTCTGGTGTTCATTCTTGCCATCGGCTATTATATCACGCCTGCCCTGGTAGGGGGGACCGGTGGCACCTTTATCAGCAATTTGATCGCCTATCACATTTCGACTTCCCTGAATTGGGGTCTGGCGGCCGCCCTGGGGACGATTCTGCTGTTGTTGATACTAGCGCTTTATTTGCTTTACGATAAAGTCGTAGGCATTGCCAACATCAAATTGGGTTGATCATGTCGGGATTTCCTGGTTATCTCAGCTTGAGTGAAAGAATCTGGTATTATCTCTTCCGCCTGTTTTGCGCGTGTATTTTATTATTCCTGATTTTCCCGATTTTCGTCATTGTGCCGCTGTCCTTCAATGCGATCCCATATTTTTCGTTCACGTCAGAGATGTTGACTCTGGATCCGCAAGGGTATTCGCTACGCTGGTATGAGGATTTCTTTACAAACCCGAACTGGCTGGGATCGGTTAAAAACAGTTTTATCATTGCTCTCTTTTCCACCCTGATCGCCACGGTGTTGGGAACGCTTGCCGCTTTGGGGTTGAGTCATCCCCGATTTCCCTTCCGTACGCTGGTGATGGGGATTTTGATCTCACCGATGATTGTTCCACTGATCATCACTGCAGCAGGGATGTTCTTTTTCTACTCTCGAATCCATTTGCAGGGCACGCACGTCGGAGTCATTTTAGCGCATGCGGTCCTCTCTACACCTTTCGTGGTGATCGTGGTGACCGCGACGCTGGTAGGATTCGATTCTACTTTGATTCGTGCCGCAGCCAGTCTGGGAGCCTCACCCCTTCGCGCTTTCCTTAAGATCACCGTCCCTTTGATCGCCCCCGGGATCATCTCCGGAACGCTCTTTGCGTTCATCACCTCCTTTGATGAAGTGGTCGTGGTGCTCTTTGTCGGAAGTTTCAGACAGCGCACCATTCCCTGGCAGATGTTCTCCGGGATCCGGGAACAGATCAGCCCCACCATTTTAGCCGTCGCGACCATGCTGATCTTCTTTTCCATTATTCTCCTGGTCACCCTGGAATGGCTTCGTCACCGGAATGAACGACTGAGAGGCATCACGCCTGACTGATCCAAACACTGCGGTAGCAATCCTCTTTCCTTCATCATTCCAATCACTTGCAATCCCAAAAGAATTCCCCTCCCCTTTATCATTCCAGTCTCTTGCAATCCCAAAAGAATTCCCCTCCCCTTTATCATTCCAGTCTCTTGCAATCCCAAAAGAATTCCCCTCCCCTTTATCATTCCAGTCTCTTGCAATCCCAAAAGAATTCCCCTCCCCTTTATCATTCCAGAGGGAGGGGCCAGGGGAGGGGGTCACCGGGAGCGGGAAATTCGTCGAAAACAACCTCCCCCGGTTCCCTCACATCGAGGGGGAGATAAAATGCGGAGAACTGCGCAAAGCCGAGTCTTGAAAGCTTCCGCGATGGAGCAGACGATGTGGACCGGCATGAATTCATGGACTATCTACTGCCTGGCAATGGCAGCGCGTTTGCCACGCAAGACATATTTTTGGACTTTCCCCGTTGCCGTCTTGGGCAACTCTTCGACAAACGAAATCCGTTGCGGCGTTTTGAAATGCGCGAGGCGCTCGCGCACAAACTGTTTCAGTTCGTCTTCGCTCGCTGTCGTACCTGCACGGAGCAGGACGAAAGCATGGGGCGCTTCCCCCCATTTCTCATGCGGAATGCCCACAATGGCCACTTCCTGGACAGCAGGGTGGCGTAAGAGCAGGCCTTCCACTTCCACTGAGGAGATGTTCTCACCACCACTGATGATGACGTCCTTGATCCGGTCGCGAATCTCGACGTAGCCATCCGCATGAACGACGGCGACATCCCCGGAATGGAACCAGCCATCACGTATCGCCGCAGCAGTTGCTTCGGGGTCATCGAAGTAACCCTTCATGACGACGTTGCCACGGACGGTGATCTCGCCCATCGTTTTTCCATCATGGGGCACTTCTTTTCCTTCTTCATCCATGACGATCAGTTCGCCTGAGGTGAGAAGTTCCACCCCTTGTCGCGCTTTGACGACTGCCCGTTCTTGCGGTGAGAGTTTCGCGTGTTCGGGACGTTCTTCACAAATCGTGATGAACGGCGCCGTCTCCGTGAGCCCATACGCATGCGTCAATTGCCAACCCAATTCACCCTCGATGCGTTCGATGGTAGCAGCGGCGGGTGGCGCGCCTGCCGTAAACAAACGCACTTTTCGCCGCGTTGCGCGGCGCAGTTCTTCAGGAGCATTGGCGATCCCAATGAGCACGGTTGGCGCCGCGCAGAACATATTGACGTTTTCGCGTTCCATCAGCTCAAAAATGGCGCCCGGCTCCACTTTGCGCAAACAAATATTCGCGGCGCCACGCGCGATTACGATCCATACAAAGGTCCAACCATTGGCATGGAACATGGGCAGCGTCCACAGGTAACGATCTTCCAGGGTGAGCGGGTGATGCGCGAGCGTGCCCACCACGTTCATATAAGCATTGCGATGGGTCACCATCACCCCTTTGGGACGCGCCGTGGTACCGCTGGTGTAGTTGATGGTGATGAGGTCGTTTTCCTCGATATGCGGACGCGCGAAGTCGTCAGTGGCGGCGGCAAGCGTGGTTTCATAATCCAGCCAGCCCTCCCGCGAAGCTTCCAAAGCGACAAAATGTTCGACAGTCGGCAATTGATCGCGAATGCCGGTCACCATATCGAGATAATCACTGTGGGCGCAGACAATGCGCGCCCCGCTGTGATTGATAATGAAGGCGAAGTCATCGGCAGTCAGTCGATAATTGATCGGCACGAGAACCGCTCCTATCTGTGGTACGGCGTAGAATGACTCGAGTTGGGAATGGGTGTTCGGCGCAATATAGGCCACCCGCTCCCCCTGTTGGATGCCGAGCCCTTGCAAAGCCGATGACCAACGGTCACACCGCTCGAAGAATTGCGCGTATGTAAGTCGTAGCTCTCCATCGACGACAGCTTCACGGTCAGAATACAATCTGCGCGCCCGTCGCGCAAACTCCATGGGAGTCAATGGGATTTCCATACCTGTCTCTCCTGATGATGTCAGTGATATCTGTTTCCATCTATGGCTCAATGGAATGCGCGAGAACTGCTGCCCGGGGAAAATTCATCGAGTCAGGCAGCGTGCCTGTTTCTTTATGATCTATTTGGAAGGGCGTCCGGACATATTCGTTGAATGCGCCATTTGGCTGTATGCTGAAGACATTCATGTCGTTTTTCTTCGGTCGCCTCTGTGATTCACGCTCTCGACAGACCGTTCTCGAGCATGCCGTAAACGGTGATGTTCACGTATATAGTCCTTTCGGCTCAGGGTCAAGTCCGTCTCAGCATCTTTTTCCCTCCTGAGCTCCCGGAAATCCTACTCTGTCTCTTGGAATACGTTTGTTTATATAACACGCTTGGCTGAGGTTATTTTCGTCGTCCGCTTATAATCCGGTACGCCTGTCGCCTTTTGAACCCAATAAACGGATTTTACGAATCCGAATTTTAATCAAGTGCCTTGTGGCTGTAAATGGGGAAGCGGTCGTGTCCTTCTTGTATTTTCCTTTACACTGATATCTTTAGTTGCTAACATCTCACCTGAATTTTGATTTTCCTGTGAGGCATTGACCGGGCTGCGGTGGAGAATTCGCCGGTGCGCTAAGGTAACTTTGACCATGGCAGTGGAAATTTAGTAAACAAGCAATTTTTTTACCAAACGGCTTTTAAACTATTTGGAGAAAAATTATGAGTTACAATATCCTTTCAAGAATACTGAAAGATGAACTGAATTTAGATATAGCGCCAATTGCGCTCAAAAGAGTTGATAGTCGTCCTCGAGAGATCCCTGATTTGGAAAGACGAATACCTTCAACCTGCGCAATGTGGAGAGAAGCTGAAAAAGGAGTCTTTTACGCCAGCGCGGAAGCGCACATGCAATGCGCGGTGGGAGCAATGGTGATGGGATTCACTCTATCAAAAGATCAAGAACAAGACTTAATGGGGACAGTGACGACAATGTGCGAGGTGGGTTACTTAAAAGAAGAAGAAGTACCCCTCATTCCCAAATTTGAAAATGCTATGGCAGGAATTGTTTATGGGCCTTTGTCCTTGTTTCCTCTTGAGCCCGAAGTCGTTATTCTATGGTTGAATGCTAAACAAATCATGCAGTTGCAAGAGATTACAGAGAATACGTCGTGGATAAATGCGGCACAAACCAATAACCTGGGACGACCGGGTTGCGCAGTTGTCCCTTTTTCATTCAAGAAAAATCAATCGACATTGTCTAACGGTTGTACCGGTATGAGAACATTCACTGAAATACCGGATACCCAATCTCTTTATTCGATCCCGGGGAGTATATTGCTTGAACTGGAAAAAAAGCTGACAACGGTGTTGCAAGCAAATAAAAAGATGGAGTCATTGTATCTGGAAAAGAAAGAAGCGTTTCTACGTGGCGGGACTCTGAGATAACGGTGGGAGGCTCGACGATACCTCATTAACCCGAGTTCGAGATAAGAATTTAATAAATTCAATATGTTATGGAATCTTCATATCTTAGAGAAAGCTTGTCATTCCTGCGAAGCTTGTCCCTGCGAAAGCAGGGAGCAGGAATCCGGAGGTATGCAGCCAGACTGAAATCCGGATCCCCGCTTTCGCGAGGATGACATATACACTAGGATACTCATATTATTGAAGATTTATGTCGAACTCAGGTTCATTAAGGAGAACCTCGAACTGGGGTTTGACTGGAATCCGATCTCGTCAATCGCCTTCAGGAGCCTCTAGGGCGCAACGAATGTACGTATCAGGCAGGCTCGGCTGATTCACCAGTGTAGAACATGGTTGTGCGCCTTGCCGCTGCACGCGCGGCGTCGGGGTCCGTTCCGACCGCGACCGCCGCTTGCCCCCAGCCCTCGCTGCTGCCCGTGATGAACGCCTTGCCGTCCCGTGAAGAGGCGAAAGCGGTTTCCTCCGGCTTTGGCTCGGTCGGTTGCGTTAGATGGAGCGCGAGTCCCAAGAGACCCAACTCCCAGCCGACGCCGACCGCGCCCGGCCCGTACTCGCCCCAGTGTTCCGAAAGGTGCGCTGTGTGCGTGAGAGTAAGGCGCGCGCGGCCGGTTCCATCGTCCGAGAAACGTACCTCCACCCAGCTCAAGTCTTCGCCGAACTCCCATGTGAGCGAGAGATGCGATGCTCGTTCGCACGCCGTGATCACCCCACCTGCGTTGTCTTCCAATTGATAGCGACCGCCAAGTTCGAGTTCGCCACTGACCGGTAGAAACCAGCGGGGAATACGGTCGCCGTTCGTTACAGCGTCCCACAAGTCCTCAACCGTCGTCGCGTAGCTGCGAGAAAGAGTGACCGCGCGAGCGGGTTGTCCATCCCGCTCCTGCGATGACAGGGAGCGCTCTATGGCGCCGAGATGACCTTCGACATTGAAGCCCATGGTTTCCTTCTTTCTTTCAAACACTTGACGTGACAGTTGACAAACAGCGCCGTGGAAGCAGGCCACGGCGGCCGGCGAAGAAGCCTCCGACCGAACCTGCGAGCTTGGCCATGCGCTCGCGCTGTTCAGCCAGCTCGTCGCGGGAGGTCCTCGGATGGAAAGGGTGTTTCTTTATCAGGATAACAAGTGCCATGGGTTCTCATCGGATCTCTGACAATTGAGTTATTGAGTAGCATTCGAGTATTGTGAATTTAACAAAAACCCTGAAAAAACACAAGCAGGATTGCGATGAGAGCCATCCAAAGCGTCGTGAATCTATGACAAGCGGAGGTATTCAAGCGGAGTGGTCCTTCGGTCCGAACGAAGTCACATTTGAGCTGAACTTGGATGCCCATTCCGGCGAGTGGCATGAACTCAACCTGGAGACCAACCCTACTTGCGAACGCATCTTGGATTGCAACAAACTCCAGGAGCGATTGACTGGAATTGAAGGACACATATTTGAGGTCATCGCCCGGGATATCCGTTCCGATACGGAATATTTCTACTTTGGCCATGCAAAAATACTCTCACCGAGCGCCCGGCGTAAAGGAAGTTTCTTTTTTTTGAGGATTGGGAAAAGTGAGGAGGAGGTAAAAAAAGAAAGTGGCCATACCGATGAGCAATAAAAAGAGCCAGTTAAGATGGTCGTGATACCACAATCCCGCTAAAACAGCTCCTGCAAAATTGCCCATAAAATGAGAAAAGCTGTAAACGCCACTGGCGGTTCCTTTGGTCTGGGGAGTCGTCATGCGCGTCAACAGACTTGGAAAAATCGGTTCAAAGACGTTGAATCCCATGAAAAACAAAAACAAAGCTGCCAGATAAAGAGGCACCCCGTCCCATTCCTTTCCTGCCCAGGAGAGCAAAAAAGAAATCAATAACAATCCGGCGCCCGTCATCATCACTTGTCGGTAGCGATTACGGGTTTCCGCATAAATCGTTGCGCTGATCATGGTCACTCCTCCAAGCAGCAGCATGGGGAGATAAACTTTCCAGAGATCTGTTTTCGCAAAGCCATGTTCGTGTAATACGAGAGGGGAGATAAAAAATATGGCGGACAATCCCATGGTTGCGATGAAGGCGCCAAAATCAATTTTGAGAAGCACGGGCGTGCGCAGCACCGTCTGCATCATGGACCAGGTCGGTTCCGAAGCAATCATCTGCCGGGGTGTGGGCACCCAACAGAGTAAAATAATCAGGCTGATGATGGCCATGATGGTGATCAGAGTGAAAATGCCGCTCAATCCCATCCAACCTCCCAAAAATGGAGCGATGAAAAAGGCGGTCCCAAAGGCCAAACCGACACTGACTCCCAATCCCGCATTGGCCCGCGTGCGGACTTGTGGGCGCGTCAAATCGGCAATCAGGGCAAACACGGCGCTGCTGATTGCCCCAGCCCCCTGTAGCAATCGCGCGACTATCATCCAATAGACGTTTTCAACGAATATTCCCATAGCACTGCCCAGAATAAACAGGCAGAGCCCCAAGGCAATCACGGGTTTTCTGCCAATTCGATCACTCCAGATGCCAAAGGGAATCTGCAAACAGGCCTGCGTGAGCGCATAGGCTCCCAACGCCAATCCAATCAGCAAAGGCGTGGCTCCTTGCAAGTCCAAAGCCAGCAGGCTGAAAACGGGGATGACCAGAAAAAGTCCGAACATTCTGAAAAAGAAGATGCAACTCAAGCTATAGATGCTCTTTTTTTCAAAATCCGTAAAAACCGTTTTTTTCTCGGGTTTTGCCAACGCGCTTCAATGTCTCGAGGTTTGCTGAAGGAGGGAAGTGGTTCCTGAATCCCGGATCAAGACCGGGATGATAAATCATTGATTATTCCGAAAATAACAGAGAAAATGACAGCCGACCGGATAGTTTACTCAACAATTTTAGTCTACTGAATCAAAAAACGCAATTCCAGCTTTTGCCACACCCGAGGCGGGAGATTGTCGGTCTTCCGGTTTTTCGACTCGAGGGTTCCGCAGGGAGGCGCTAGTTTCAAATCTCGAGTAAAACCGCTCGAGAGGCGGCATTTTTTCGATACGCAGCGCTAGCCGGAAGGAGAGACCTGGCCAAGCCTATACCGGTCCATAAAGGCAGGAATAAGAAAAAAACGATTCAAGATTAACATTGATAGGACCATTCAAGCGCTTAAGCAATTCCTCCGCTGGCAACCCACTCGTCGTCGCTTCCCCAAATATCGGTCCTTTATACCTTCTAACCTGACGAGATAGTCAAGTTAGAATATGATAACTAGTGCTTGGACAAAAATTAGATAACTACATGATATTTAATGGTATTCACCTATTTTCAAGAAACGAAGATTTTGGAGAAACTCATAAAAATCCCATTTTTTGCTGATTTTGGCAATCTGAACACTGCATCAAACCAATCTTCATCCTGTGAAATTGAAGAATTGTCATTTAATATCAGCAATTTGAGTATTTTTCGGTCAAGCACTAAAATAAGAAGGGAGGCTGGGAGCGAGTGCCCAAAAAAAGAGGATTAACAAAAAAGCGGGGATCTCAAAGAAAAATAGCTTCAGCTATCTAAAATATGGCTTGTTCAAGAATGGCTGTTCTCGCGAGTTCTACACCTCCTATTAGTAAAATTGTATTTTTCTGTCAGGCAATAAATATGAATTCTACCATCTGCTTTCGGAACATGGCTTTAAGGTCATTGAATATTCTGAAGAAGATTTCCAGGAAGAAGTAGCTTCCGGCAAACAACTTGCCGAAAATTTATCCTCCTCATGAAAGTGGTTGTCAATAGCGCTCCGCTGATTACTCTATCCATTCTTGACAAACTCTCTCTCCTGCAGAAACCGGATTGAATTTCAAGTCGCTTGGAGCAACTTCAAGGGTTTTTGTTTGAGTAGTTGATGGGTGGCCAGCAAGGCGGTCCCAATGCTGAGGAGACTGATGCCCACAATGCTGAAGAGGCTCATTTGCCAGGAAAAACTCCAGAGGCGTTCAAAAATGATATAGGAAATAACAAAGGACATGCCATTGCTGAGAATAACCCCGAAAATGGCAGCAAACAATCCCAGAATGCCAAACTCGATTTGTACGATGAGACGCACGTCCTGAAAACGGGCTCCCAGGACTTTCAAGAGATTGATTTCCCAAAATCGATGTTGAATCTCGTAGCGGGCAATGGAAAACAAGACCACCAGCCCAACTAGAATGGAAAGGTAGGCCATCACACGAATTGCCCAACTGATTTGTTCTGTAATATCCAAAATGCGAGAGACGACGCGGGACACGTCGATTACGGAAATATTGGGAAAACGCTGCACGATTCCGTTTTGTAAAGCCAGTTTGCGATTGGCGCTCACATTAGATATCCCTGCCAGAAAAATTTTCGGCGCGTCTTCCAGAACTCCTGGTTGGAAAACGATGAAAAAATTGGGCTGAAAGCTGTTCCACTTGACTTTTCTCAAGTTGACCACTTTTCCGGTGATGGGCACGCTTTGCACGTCAAAGGTCAATTCATCCCCAATTTTCAGTGCCAGGCGTTCGGCAAAACCTTCCTCCAATGAGATTTCTGGCGGGTTTTCCGAGTCCGGTTGAAATTGTAGAGAAAGCGGTTTTCCTGCCACATAGGATTCAGAGTCGTTCAATTCCGCGCGATACGATAAATTGAAACCGCGATTTCGAAATCGCTGTTCCCTTTCATTTTCCCTGGTCATCATCACCTGCTCGACGGTGGAATCAAAAGTTTTCTGGTTGACTGCTTCCAAACGGGCGCGAATCATGGGAGAGAGATAGGACAATTGATAATTTTCTTGCTGCAGGTAGTTTTGCAAAAGGGGCACTTGTTCAGACTGGATATCAAAGAGGAAAAAACTGGGAACCTCGACTTCTGCAGGTTGGGCAATTTCTTCTTGCAAGCCCCGTTGGATTTGGGGAATCAGGTTGATCAACAAAGATCCCAAACCAATGGCAAGAAAACAGGAAATGGCTCCCAATTTATTGCGATTGAGATTCCTCAGGGCGATTTTAGGAGTCACTCTCTGATGGTGCGAGAGATTGCCACAGATCGTCAAAACTCCCCAAGCTACCAATCCCAGCACAACAAGCGAGCCCAAAAACAATGAGACAAACAAACTGCCAATGAGCCAGGAATGCGCTTGCCAAACAGCCAATGCCCAATACGCGAGCAGTGCCGGCGTATAACTGAAAATCTTCCTCACCTGCGTGCGTCGGTCCTCCCGGGTAGGAATAACATTTTCATGAAATAAAGCGACGGGATTGAGATTGTAAATACGGACCAAGATCGGCAAACAGCAAATCACGCTGCCCAAGGTACCCATAAAAAATGCGAGCAAGAGAGTGCTCCACCCCATGGAACTGACGAAGCCTTTGGGAAGGAAATTCTGTAAAAGTGAGGGTAGTATGGGAAGTAAGAGGAAGGCAAAGAAAGTGGAAGCAGCCGCACTGATCAAACCGAGGATTGTGATTTGCATCAAACTCATCAGATAGGCATTTTTCCGAGTTGCGCCCAAGCTGATGAGGATGGCCATTTCCCGAAAACGGCTGGTTAAGAAGCTGCGGAACAAATAAGCTCCGCCCACTCCTGCCAGAAACAAAGCAATGAGGGCAACCAATCCCAGGTAATCATTGAGGTACCCCAGCACCCTCCCCAGTTGTTCGCTGGCATCTTTGTGAGTTTCAATGCGTATTCTTCGAGATCCCGGATAGAGCGCGTTAAGCCTTTGACGCAACTCTTCCTCCACCGATTCCAATGCTGCGCCTTCCGGTAATTTATAAAAGCGCTCGTAGCGAATCCGGCTGCCGGTTTGCACTAATCCGGTATCCGGAATCTGATTGATACCCAAATAAACGGTAGGAATTCCTGCAAGAAATGCAGCGGTACTGGTAGGATCTTCCAAAATCGTGTCTGCGATTTCAAAAGATGTTTGGCCGACCTTGACCGCCTCTCCTTCCTGGAATTCAAAGGCGATCATCAAATCTTGGGCAACCCAGGCTCCTTTCCGCAACAACAACCTATCCCGAACTTTCTTACCTTCGAGGACTCCATGGTTTTTTAAAACAATATCGCCATAAAGGGGAAAATTCTCATCGATTCCAATAATGCGCACCATGCGGGAATTTTGATTGCCTGCAACCATGGAGATGAAATGAATTTGCTCCGATGTTTCTGCTTCTGCGCCAATGGCTTCCGTAAACAAGTCGATTTCTTGCTCCGTAAACGGCTGATTGGAACGCACGCTTATGTCAGCCGTCAGGATGTTTTTTGAATTTTGTTCCAAATGATGATGAATCGAGGTCTTGAATGAATCCAGCGCAATAAACCCGATCAGTCCCAGAGTGAGGTTGATGATGAAAAAAAGACTGAAATGGAAATTGTTACGAATTTCCTTAAGCGCCAGTTTGATCCAAAGCCTCATACGAATCTACCTTTCCGTAAAATATGCTTGCGAAAACAGCGATCTGCCAGATGTTCGTTGTGAGTGACAAAAAGGAGGGTCATTTCTGTCGATTCTACCAGATCAAAAAACAAATCCGCAATATGTTCCCCTGTCTTATTGTCTAAATTCCCAGTCGGTTCATCAGCAAGTAGTAAAGCGGGTCGGACGACCAGTGCGCGTGCGATAGCAACCCTTTGGCATTCCCCACCACTCAACTGATGGGGAAAATGACTCTCCCGATGATCCAGTCCCACTTGCCGCAACGCAATCTCAGCCTTGCTTAGCGCATTCGGATCACGGCTGAGATCCAGGGGCAGTGAGATATTTTCCAGTGCTGTCAAATGGGTCATGAGGTGAAATTGCTGGAAAACAATCCCTATATTTTGAGCACGGAATTTCGAGAGGTTTTCTTCATCCATTTCGTGCAGTTTTTGTCCAATGAGTTCAATAAAACCAGATGTGGGTTGGTCCAGACCGGCCATTAAGGAAAGCAATGTCGATTTTCCGCTTCCTGATTGACCCAATATGGCAACGGTCTCACCGGCATCGATTGTGAGGTTGATCCCTGTGAGGACCTCTACGGATTTGGCAGACGTTTCAAATGTTTTGATCAATTTGTTGACTTCTAAGATCATAAAAACTCTTGAAATATAAATTTAAAATAATCCTTCTTTATTCCAAAAAAAAAAATGTCTGCCTATTCCAACGCTTCAATCAGGCAACAGATGGATCAAGATTCGGGCAGCAAAGGCAGTAGATTTTCTAAGATGTGTTTGGCAATGATTTGATGCCCCTTTGAATTGGGGTGAATACCATCTGGCAAGTTCATCTCGGGGTGGGTGGCCACTCCATCCAGTAAAAAAGGGATGAGGGGAATCTTGAATTCTTCGGCAAGTTCCGGATACACCGATTCAAACTCCCGAGTATATTGGGATCCGTAATTGCGCGGAATCTTCATTCCTGCCAATACCACTTGTATATTGCGATCCAGAGCTAGTTGGATGGTTGTCGCCAGGTTTTTTTTCATGGCTTGGGGATTCACGCCTCGCAGTCCATCATTAGCACCGAGGGCTAAAACCAAAATTGTCGGCTTGATTCGCAGATACCACTTCAAACGAGAAGGAGCGCTGGCTGAAGTGGATCCACTGATACCCGCATTGATCACTTTGATATCTTTGTATCCTTTCGCCTTCAGAGCCTGTTGAAAAAGAAAAGGGAAGGCTTCTGTTTTTTCCAATCCGTATCCTTCTGTCAACGAATCTCCCAAAAAAACAATGGTGGTTTTTGCCTGAGCAACGCCGGTAGAGACCCCTGCCAACAGGAGACACCATACGCCCAGGAACAGTAGCAATCGCATCTTCATGTTCATTTTCTCACCATGGTCATTTGACTCTCCCAATGCTTGCCTTTTGAATTATATTTATGTTAAAAAGTGTATTCTGGAGAAGAAAAACTCGTGATTGGCTGGTTTTTCTTCTTTTTCAAAAAGGGAAATAGTGAGGGTCCTTCGCTTTCCACTCGAATTCTCACAAACCCTCTTCAGAAATGGAGAAATCTGCTTTCAATCCCGCTCCGGAACTGAGTTTATGTTATAGCATACCCTCAAGGAAATAAAGGGTTTTGTGGGTGTGCGCCAACTCTCTCGAGTGTTTCATGGACAAGAGGCCGAGATCTTTTCGCAGAGGTTACAAATTGTATCAATTTGTATCAGGGGTTGCAGAATTTTCGACTTGATCCTCGCTTCGTTCTTACCCTGCAACGCCACCCGATTTTATGGGATATGGATCTTCTGCAGAATAGGGAGTGACCTAAGATCTTCTCAAAAGGATTTCTCTGTTCACCGAATTTTTCAATTCCCATATGGTGGGAGTTATCAAAAACACAATGGATCTTTTCCGATAAGAAATTATGAAGAAAGAGACTACTAAATTGACGGGCCCCCTAGTAGGACTGAAAGTGTTGGAATTGGCGGGCATAGGTCCAGGCCCTTTGTGTGGCATGTTGCTGGCTGATATGGGCGCTGATGTACTTCGCATTGATCGAAATCAACTTTCCGGATTGGGAACTCCCCGCCCTGGCAAATACGATCTCCTTCGTCGCAATCGACCTTCCGTTTCAATTGATTTAAAAAACCCGGGGGGGATTGAAACCGTATTGCGGTTGCTCGAACAGGCTGACGCGATGATTGATCCATTCCGTCCGGGAGTGACCGAGAAACTTGGATTGGGTCCGGAAGATTGCTTTGTACGCAACAAGATGCTGGTTTATGCGCGGATGACGGGATGGGGACAGAGTGGGCCTCTCTCCCGAGCAGCCGGACATGATATCAATTATTTGGCGCTCACCGGAATCTTGCACGCAATTGGTCCCAAAGAAAAACCGATGCCTCCTCTAAACGTCGTAGCAGATATGGGAGGAGGTGGTATGTTTCTGGCCTTCGGAATACTGGCAGCCGTCTATGAAGCGCAGCATTCGCATCAAGGCCAGGTCGTTGACGTCAGCATGACCGAAGGAGCCGCCTATTTGGCAAGCGGGAACTTTGGATTGACTGCAGCAGGGCAATGGACGAAACAGCGTGAAGACAATCTCCTGGACGGCGGAGCCCATTTTTATGGGACTTACGAAACGAAAGATGGCTTGTACATCTCCCTCGGTTCTATCGAAGCCAAGTTTTATCAACTCCTTTTAGAGAAACTGGGAATAGACTCGGAGGAATTGCCCTCTCAAATGGACCGAACCCAATGGCCAAGAATGCGTGAAAAATTCACTGAAATTTTCAAGAGCAAAACCCGCAAAGAATGGTGTGAGATTTTTGAAGGCAGCGATGTTTGTTTTGCCCCCGTCCTCTCTTTTGAGGAAGCCCCCAAGCATGCTCACAATCAGGCAAGAAAAAGCTATTTGGAGGTCGATGGCGTAGTTCATCCGGGCTCAGCGCCGAAATTCAGCAGAACACCTGCTTCGCCATCGACAGGGGTTCCCTCGTTTGGTGAGAATACAGCGGAAGAATTGCAAGCATGGGGATTTTCTCCTTGTGAAATTGAGGAGTTGATGGCAAGGAAAGCCATTGGTTGGCAAGCTTGAGGAAAGATGCGATTCCCTCCAATTATCCTCCTTTTGGCAGGCCTGTGCCAACTCTTCCGGATGCAGTCCACCTTTTGTCCCGTTTCTAACAGGCCATCAAACAAAAAATATGCCATCTTTTTGCCCTTCGGGGACTTGACACCCCAAGCATTCCGCATTACTTTGCAAGGATCTTCGTTAGAAGAAAATCCTGGTCTCCGGCGAGGGCTCACCCTACTTTTCAAATAGGACGGGAGTATGAATAAAACAGTACTGTTACTCAATGGCCCAAACCTCAATTTATTGGGGTCTCGTGAACCAGATCTTTATGGAAAGACAACACTCTCTGAAACGGAACAGAAAATCATTGCTTTTTTCAAGGAAAATCAAATCGTATGTCAAGCATTTCAATCCAATTCAGAAGGAGGAATGATAGACTGGTTGCATGCTCATCGGGATGCTGATTTTCTGTTGATGAATCCAGGAGGGTACACGCACACCAGCATCGCGCTCCGAGATGCGATATTGGGAATTCAAATCCCCTTGATTGAAATCCATATTTCCAACATTTTCAAACGAGAGCCCTTTCGGCACCATTCTTATTTTTCGGATATCGCCATAGGTTCGGTAGTCGGACTGGGAATTCGAGGCTATGAATTGGCTGCTCGGGTTACTATAGACTACCTCAGGTAAGTTGCTTGTGTCCACCTTCCGTCTCGCTCTCATCGGCGTACTCTTTCTAGGGAGGATCGCTATCCCAATGGCAGCTGCGCAAGGGATATCGGAACTGAAGATCGAGACCCAGTCCTACTACTTGGATGACCAGACATATATTGCCGAAAACGCCACTTTGACATGGGCTGATATTACATTGGAAGCAGGGAAAGTGAGTTTCAACTTGGAAAGCAGGTCCCTGATTGCCAGTGACTTTGTGAGATTTACGGATTCCCGGATCATCGCAATTTTAGATCGTCTGGAATTCGATTTGAACACCCAGCAAGGGATTTTCTACAATGTTGTTTTATATGACGCCACCACACAGGCCTTTTTGACGGCAAAGGAAGCTCACAAAACGGGGAAATTACAGTTTGTTGCAAAACAATGTTCCATCACCACCTGTGATCCACAAAACCCTGTGTGGGAAATCGAGGGTGCGCAAGTCAATTACCAGGGAGAAAATTTTTCTTCCGCCCAAGGAGTCAGTCTGCTGATCCGGGGTATCCCGGTTTTTTATTTTCCCTATCTCTTCTGGCCCACTGTCACAAAACGTCAGAGTGGTTTTTTAGCGCCGTCCTATGAAGTCATTTCCAGTACTGAAGAAAAATTCAATCTGGGAATCAAACTGCAGGTTCCCTATTTTTGGAGCATTGCTCAAGATCAAAATCTCACCCTTATGGCAGATTTCATTGAACGTCGTGGTGTTGGCATGGGTATTCAATACGAATATGCCTTGCGAAACGATTTGCGAGGGCAATGGAATTTCTGGGCAATGCGAGAAAACTATAGACGTGATCCCGCCCAAGAGAGTGGGCGTCTGAATGCGGACGATATTCCCGATTCCGAACTGCAACATCCTCGCTTTAAACTTCAATTCAATCATAGTCAGAATTGGGGAGAGCGGACTCAGCTAATCTTCTCCAGCGAGATTTTCAGTGACAGTCAATTCCAGCGCGAATATGAACAAGTACGTGAGCCTAATCCGAATTATGCCCAAGATCTCAATCTCAGCCTTTCTCATCAATTCGACCAGGGAAATATCAATTTTGTCATCGACCGGGAGTTGGTGTATGAAGAAGTTGCCCTTTTGAATAGGAATTTCATCGAAACCCGGGTGCAGCGCCTACCAGAGATTTCCTTTCATTACAGCGACAATCCCTTTCAGATACCGCTCACGTTTGAAGTGGACGGAGTGGTCACCCGTTTTTATCGAGATAAAGGCGTGATTGGATGGCGTGAAATTTTCACGCCTCGTCTACGTTTTCGCTTTGCCCCCTTCGCTGGGGTTAATATAATAGTGAGCCAAGCCAAACGATTGTCTTACTATCAGGTGAATAACCCAGGCTCACCAGTGTTTTACGCGGATCGTACAATTGCATTGGAATCGCGGGAAAACCGGGAAATTTTTCATGGGATTGATCTCTTCGAAGCAGAAGTGAATACGACTTTGTCTCGGGTGATAGTTGCGGACGACGGGATTTTCAGTCGCTTTAAACACATTATTATCCCCCGTCTTCTCTTTGAATCAACCGAGGACGTGAATCAAGACAAGACCATGGCATTGATTCAACCAACTTCGAGGTATCCCAGTCCGGCACCTGTTGATTTTTTTGACAAAGAGGATAGCTTAGCAGGCAAGCAATTACTGACGCTTCGGCTGGACAATCTGCTACTGGTCAAAAAACATTTGTTGGTACGAGAAGTCACTCTCACGGAGCATTCCATCAAACTCTTGAAAAACCATTTGAGCGAAAGTATTTTCAACCGGTTGCAGGCTTTGGTCAATGAGAAATTTTTTTCAGAAACAGCTTTTTTGTCACAAATGAGAGCCTTGCTTTCTAATAAACTCTCTACGGAACAGGAAGAATTGATTCTATCCTATCTTCAAGAGGGAGTTCGCAGCCGGCGAGCAGCAACAGTGAGAGACACGGATCAGGAGAGCGAGAGTTGGGTGCTTTCCCGTTTGAATATCATCCAGCGTATAAACCTATTGCGGCGGGATAAAAACTTTGATCCAAAAGGCCCAAAAATCGAAGATCAGGAAACCATGCCGGGAGAACCTCTGCTCCCTCTGCAAATCGAATGGAAACTGAATCCTGGTCCCCAATTCTCAGTCGAGTTTTTTCTGCGCTATAGTCATCAGGCGAAACGGGTTGTGGAATCGAAAGCGAACCTTAACGTTCAAGTCAGCCCCAACAATCGGGCTCAAATTCAATTTCACAACAATGAATCCGCATACCGCTCTCCGAATAATGTGTTCCATGATAAAACCAATACCCTCAGCTTCGGCAATATTTTTGAAGCCAGTGACGAATTATCTTTCGGGTTCAGTGGGAAACTCAATCTTAATGTTTCCGATAAAAACGCCTTGCGACGACGTTTGATTGAAGATTCGTTCTTTATCGACTATCATCCGAAATGCTATACTATCAGTCTCGTTTTCAAAGAACTGGCAGAACAGACCGTTACCAGCGGAGGAATACGAAAAGAAATCGTTGATCCTTCCATCATCTTGAGAATCTCCCTCGGCGAGGTGTTGCCCTTGCCGCGGCAGTCATTTCAATTCTAATCCGGTGTCTGCGATCAATGAAACCATGGATCTTTCTTTACGCGCTGATTTGCTTGTTGATATCCCAGCTGACTCTGACAGGATCTGTTCAGGCTCAGAGTCCGAATTCCCGGGAAGCGAATTCCTCCCAGCTCGAAATGGAAGTTGTCCCTATTCCGCTTGCGAGAGAACAAAAGACAAATTCAGAGGCCGGTAACATCCAAGAGTCTGTCTCCCCCAGTATGGAAGAACGAAGTCTGGAAACCCATGGCGTCTTGAAAATCCCGGATCCCACATTCATCACAGAAGGGACTTCCATTCGTACGCTGGGTATTTATTTCGGGTTCGGTTTTCGGCAAGTTCGTTTGGATTTTCGAGAAGGGCTTTCTATTCTTGACAATGATAGTGTCCGCAACGGGGTTGCCTTCAATCTGGGATATTTCACGGAAACGCTAAATTTAGAATATACCCGGCATGTGACCATCTTGGATCTTCAAGAAGTCTTGACTCTGCAGGACGTCTCTTTCAATGCTGTGGAGGCGATCCAAAACAATTTTTGGTATTTTCGAGTATTGCGTCTGAATCCGGATCTCTACTTGCGTTATGGTATCGGGGTTCAAACCTCTGAAGTTCGACTGATCGCCAACGCATCAAGCAGCTCCGTTGATAGGTCTTCAATCTCGAATGGTTCTTCGATGCTTTACCAAGAAGGTTCGCTGATTTTCGGAGGCGGCGTTTCCTTTTTTCTCACTTCCAATTTCTTCATACAATACCGTTATACTTACGGAATTTATTCTCCCTTGATCACAAGCCCCAACGTCAACAACGCCTTGCAATCCTCCCAGTATCACACCATTTTTTTTCAATATTATTTTCCGCTTTGAGGGGCAGTCTTCTGCTTTTTTAGCGAGTCTTCATCAAGGGAGCAGAGGAAAATGATCGTATCAACAAAACATCGACTATCGGTATAGTTCATCTCGGCTCCAAAGGATGACATATACACTAGGATACTCATATTATTGAAGATTTATGTCGAACTCAGGTTGATCAGGAAGTTTCGAGAGAGAAGACAGGGGACCGCTGAAGCAGTTCCCCATCCTGGAGGCGAGGACTAGTAGCCCATCTCTTTCTTCAGCTCCTGGTCGACCCAGATTAAGGCGAGCCAGGATTTGTTGACAGTTATGCCGAGATCGGTTTCCCCGTTGTATCCCTTGATCCACAGCCGGGTGGCACCGAACAGCGGCGCCAGTGGCCCCCTGATCACCCACAGCATCTCGGCGACTCGCAGGTCGGCCTTCTGCAGCCATTTCTCCTGTTCCTCTAGCGTGGTAGCGGCCAGCGCGTTTTCGAAGTACTTGTCAAACATGGCGTCGTTGACATTCTGAGGGCGCCATCCGTTTTGCGACCAATAGGGAGCGATCGGGCCCGTGGGCGTGCCATATTCGGCGGCCCAAACCTCGGAGTGCAAGTCGATAAAAGATTGCTCCTGGCCCATTTTGCCCCATTCCGCGCGGGGTACGATCCGGATCTCCACATCGATGCCAATCTGCCGGAGATAATCCATGGCGATCTGGTAGTAACCGAGGTCGACGAACTCGTATTTCTGAAAGATGACGCTCATGCGCTTACCGTCTGCGCCACGCGGATAGCCGGCCTCATCCAGCAGCTTTTCGGCCGCCTCGGGGTCATACCGATACCACTGCTTGACCTCGTCAGGCCACTGCTCGGCCGGCATGAATTACCCGACCACGCTCTTGCCAATTGGACCGACCAGGCTCGCATCACCCCAACCCTGCATGTAGTTCCGGGCGATGGACTCGATGTCGACGGCCATGTTGAAGGCCCGGCGTACCCGGATGTCGCTCCAGGGCTCCTTCTGGTTGTTCCAACTGAACCCCGTCTCCGCGCGAAACGAAAACGGGTGCAGCACCAGCTCGGGATTGGTTTTCTGCAGACTGACCGCCTGGTCGATGCTGGTGAGATGTGAGAGGTAAGCGAACCCCATATAATCCGCCTGCCCCGAGCGCATCAAGGACAGTTTGGCCGCGGGGTCGTTGATGATCACGTACTCCACCGAGTCCGCATAGGGCATGCGGTATTCGGGATACTTCGGGTCGGTTCCCCAGTAGTCATCATTCTTGGTGTAGGTCCAGCTGCTGCCCTCCAGCACATCGGTCAGTTGATAGGGCCCCGTCCCGACCACATTACGCCAGTCTTGGATGTCCCCATATTGCTCGACCACCTCGCGAGCGATGACGAAGGTATGTTCTCCCACGAGCATGGATCTCAAGGCGATGAGACTCGGCTCTTTCAACTTGAATACCACGGTGGAGTCGTCGCTAGCGGTAACCGAGTCGAAGGGAATCTTCGCGAGGTCGCCGACTACCGCAATATCCGGGCTCGGCTCACCGCCGCTCAACCCCAGGAGCCGCTGCCATGTGTATTCGATATCGTGCGCGTTCAAGGGTCGACCGTTCATGGGCGCCTTGTTATGCCAGAAGACATCGTCGCGGAGCTTGAACACGTAGGTAAAAGGATCCGGGTGCTCCCAGCTCTCAGCCAGGTGCCCGGTGATGACTTCATTGGGCAGGTATAGCGTGTCAAAGGCGAACACGCTGCGGTCGAAGGTCCAGTCCCCGATACCCAGTGTCTCGTTGACCAGCGAAATCCAAGCCCCGGCGGTGTAGCGGAAGAACGTTGCGATGCTCTCTGGCTTTGGGCAGGAGTGCGGGGTCCTGAATGGGCAGGTGGCTGAGGATTGATGGCAAACAGATAAATGAAAGAGGACTGCCTGACATCGAGTGAGAGATTCAGCGGTCTCACCTGATTCGCAACCAGAGTATTTTCCATGCCTGGTTACAAATAAGGCTCGCTGTTAGCCAATCGCTTTGATATACTTACTGAAAACAAGTGATTTCTTGTTTCCCTTCTTTAAGGATTGTCATGTTGAAACATCCCATTTCTCCGACAGTAGATTGAGTCTTCAAGAGCATATTGGGGTCAAAAGAAGCCGCAAACTGGAAGGAACTACCCGAAATCATCAACACCCCTGAAATGAGGCAAGCAATGGCAGTCTTAGAACGATTTTCTGAAAAAGAAGCCAATTATCACTTATACCAAGCCCGTCAAAATGCCTTGCGTGAGGAAAAAACAAGGCAAATGCTTTTGGAAGAAGCCTTGCGAGGTAAGGAAGAGGCTCTGCGAGGTAAGGAAGAGGCTCTGCGAGGTAAGGAAGAGGCTCTGCGGAGGGAAGAAGAGGCACTGCGGAGGGAAGAAGAGGCAGATTCTAAAGAAAAACGTCTCAGAAAAATCTTGAAAAAAGCTGGGATAGATTCGGATGTATAAGCTCTTTTTTTTTGGTTTCTCACGACAACCACGTTCCGCCCCCTGCGTGGCCAAAAGTATTCATAGCAAAAACAAGTGATTTCTTGTTCCCCTCTTTAAGGATTGTCATGTTGAAACATCCCATTTCTCCGACAGTAGATTGTGTCTTTAAGAGCATTTTGGGGTCAGAGGAAAATACAAATTTATTGATTGATTTCCTCAACGGCGTGCTGGCTCCGCAGTCTCCCATTTTGGATGTTGAAATCCTCAACCCCTACAATGAACGCGAGTTTTATTCGGACAAATTGACGATTGTCGATGTCAAAGCCAAAGATGAAAATAGAACCACCTACCAGATAGAAATTCAATTGTCCGTTTTTCCTTATTTGCCGGAGAGGATGCTCTACATGTGGAGCGATATTTATCGATCCCAACTGCAAAGCGGAGAGGCATTCGCCCAACTGCGGTCGGTCATTTCCATTTGGATGCTGACTCCCAACCTGTTTCCCGAAAGCCCTGCCTTTCATCATCACTTCCAATTAGTGGACCAGGAAAACCAAAAAAGATTCTCGGAGCATTGTTCAATCCATGTTTTAGAATTGGACAAATGGCAGTATTCTGAGACATTAAACAGGGAAGACCAATGGTTGTATTTTTTTAAAGAAGCCGAAAACTGGAGGGAATTACCCGAAATCATCAACACCCCTGAAATGAGGCAAGCAATGGCAGTTTTAAAACGATTTTCTGAAAAAGAAGCCGATTATCACTTATACCAAGCCCGCCAAAATGCCATCCGTGAGGAAAAAACAAGGCAAATGCTTTTTGAAGATGCCCTACGAGGAAAGGAAGAGGCACTGCGGAGGGAAGAAGAGGCCCTACGAGGGGAAGAAGAGGCCCTGCGGAGGGAAGAAGAGGCAGAAGCTAAAGAAAAACGTCTCAGAGAAATCTTGAAAAAAGCTGGGATAAATCCGGATGTATAAGCTCTTTTTCTTTGGTTTCTCACGACAACCACGTTCCGCCCCCTGCGTGGCCAAAAGTATTCATAGCAAACATAGCATCGTCAATACGATTTTGTATGTCCTGAAAACGGGTTGTCAGTGGAGAATGCTTGCCCATGATTTACCTCCCTGGAAAAGCGTTTACGATCATTATCGCCGTTGGAAAAAACGCTGGATTGTGGAGCGAACATTCGCTTTTTGGCTCATGCCGAAGATGGACCGCAATATATCTTTTTTATAGCTGACCTCCATTTTTTTATAGCTGACCTCCATTGTTGCGCAATTCTCCTGATCCAAACTTGCTATAGGCTTTGCGCCGCGTAGTAGTGCTGAAATCATGCCTTGTTGTTTCAGGGAAGGAGATGACTTCCGCTCGTTTGATTCAAAATTAGCTGTGGGAGGGTTCCCACTCGATCGATTGAACAATACCCTGGGAGGATGTGAAAACGATGAATCCTTGCCGGGAATCTTTTTTCAATGTTATTGAACTGAACGGCTTCTGACTGTCCCCGGATTTGAGCAGATTTATTGATTTTTTGTTTTTTTGCGAATCCCGCATTTATTTTGCCTTGGGGGGTTGACATTGGGTTGTTGTGCTAGGATCATGCCATTGCTAAGTTGTTTTAGCGAATGAGAGGGTTTCCGATCGATTGAAAAATATCGTGAGAGGAATTGAAAACGATCCTCGTAGAGGACCATTACGGATTCATATTGCCCCCTGAGGTCATCAAGCAACACGGCGACATTTCGGATTGGAGGAACTTCGTCGGCACTGGGCCCTATGAGCTGACTGACTGGGTCCAAGGCACGTCTATCACCCACACCAAGAATCCCGACTACTGGGGCTTCGACGAAAAGTACCCGCAAAACCGCTTACCTTACATTGACAAGTTAGTGGGCCTTTTCATCATGGAGGAAGCGACACGTCTGGCGGGACTGCGCTCCGGTAGGATCGATTTCCTGGGTTTCCCTGCTGGTGTCTCTGATATCGTATCGGTCGACATCGTCGATAGCCTCATACGCACCAATCCTGACATCCAGCTCATGGCGTGGTGGGATCGTTCGGAAACCTCTTACGCCCTCCCGGTAGACCAGCCGCCATTCGATGACATCAGGGTGCGCAAGGCGATGCAGATGGCGTTGGACCTAAAGACCATTAGCGATACCCACTACAAGGGCACTGCAAACTGGCAACCTCAGGGGGTCATGGGGGAAGGTGCCGTAGGCTACTACACGCCGTTTGACGAGTGGCCCGACGAGGTCAAGAAAGGCTATGCCTATGACCCGGAAGGGGCGAGGCAGCTTCTGGCGGAAGCTGGCTATCCCAATGGCTTCGAGACGATCTTGAACCACTTCGGTGAGTTCGATTTGGGGTACACGGAAATAGCCGCAGGATACTGGAAGGAAATTGGCATCGATGTAGAGATCAGGGACCTGGACCGACCTCAGTTTATTCCTCTGGTAACGGCACGCACCCTGAAAGGTATCGCTATGACAATTCTGGGTTTCAATACTGATCCAAGTATACTCCGCGTTTGGGCTCACTCGACGTCAGATTGGAACCTCCCCCATGTGAGGGACGCCGAGATAGACGCCAAGATCGAAGCGGCTGAAGCCACGACCGACCTTGCAGAACAGCAGAGGCTGATCAAGGAGGTCGACATGTTCCTGATAGAGGGTCACTACCGTGTATGGGGTCCGAAAACTGGAAAGTACATGGCGCTCCAGCCGTGGGTCACAGGTTATAACGGAGAAGTTCACTTTGGGGGCCAGCACCGACTTCCCATCTTCGCCCGTCTCTGGATTGATCAAGATCTGAAGAAGGAGATGGGCTTCTAGTATCCGCCTTCAGAAGCAGTAACAAGACAGTGAATGGTGGGACGGTGGCGGAAGGCCGCCGTCCCATCTAAACCGAACAACGATGAGGTGTGGGGAATGAGCGCGTATATCACCAGGAGGATACTGCTCATGATCCCCACGCTGTTCATCGTGACGATTCTTGTCTTTCTCTCCGTGCGCTTCATCCCGGGCGACATCATCGACATCATGATGGGCGATTTGGCATACATGGGGAGTGGGCCCATCGACCGTGAAGCTCTTGAGCGTAGGTTAGGCTTGGACGTGCCGGTCTACGTGCAGTATGGCCGCTGGGTGGGCGGTATTTTGCTTCACGGCACCCTTGGCGAATCACTGCTCGGTGGTTTTATAGTAGAGGAGAAGATACTCGCCAGATTGCCCGTCACCCTGGAGCTTGGCGTCCTGGCCCTCGTCATTGGATTCCTGATCGCACTGCCGGTGGGCATCTACTCGGCGATTCGCCAGAATACGGCCGCCGACTGGGGCGCTCCTTCGCCATCATCGGCCTGGCCACGCCGAACTTCTGGCTGGGCTTGATGGTCATGATCTACCCGGCCATCTGGTGGTCCTGGTCGCCACCGATGCAGCTGATTCCTTTCTCCGAAGACCCGCTGGGCAATCTCGGCATGTTCCTCATTCCCAGCCTGATTCTGGGGACGGCTTCAGCGGCCGCCACCATGCGGATGACGCGCACCATGATGCTGGAGGTGCTCCGGCAGGACTATATCCGCACCGCCTGGTCCAAGGGGCTCAAGGAGCGGATCGTGGTAATCCGGCACGCCATCAAAAATGCCCTCATCCCGGTGGTGTCGCGTTCAGCTAGGCTTATTGGCCGCGCTGCGGCCGCCCAGCCTCTCTGCGGTCTGCAGTTGCCGATCCTGATCGGCGGCGCCGTGATCATGGAGAACATATTTGTCCTGCCAGGGTTAGGGGGTCTCATGCTGGATGCACTCGAAATCAGAGACTACCCGTTGGTGTCCGGAATCAACCTGCTCTTCGCCACTGCGGTGGTGGGGATCAATCTCATGATCGACCTGATTTATGCTTACTTGGACCCGAGGGTCAGGTATGAGTAGTCGTTATTTTGCCAAGAACGCACAAGAACGCACAAGAACATTTGATCTGCAGGGGTGCATCGGGAGGGGAGGGAACCTGACTTTCGTTGAATTTCTTATCGCAAATCGTGAAAATTTAATCAAATTGGGCTACTCACCTATAGTGGGACAAAATGTTAAAATCATGAACTAGCGACAACCGCAAGCGTTGTCATTCCTGGCTTGAACAAGAATCCAGGGTTCGCTTCAATCCCCTGGATCCCCGCCTGCGCGAGGATGACAAAGAGGCTGTCAATCCTTACGGTGTTAAAAAATCTAACTCCATGAAATTACTGACTGTTTCACCTTAGGTGGATAGCCTCAAATTGAGTGAAACTTTTTTATATATCACTGAAATCATTAATTTTAAAACCCGAACACGTATGTTTGACATCATGAGCGTTATATTTGGCAGTAACTCGATCGATCGAAGAAGTGTCGTCCCTCTGGGACTAGCTGAGGAGGAGGGGGTTTCTTTTCCCAGCGATGAATCGCTGGGCTATTCCCTTTCGTCCCTCCGGGACTGTATTATAGAAAAATCGAGAACATGAACAACACTCATGAAACACCATCCACAGTCAGTGAGCCCAAGCGACGGGGACGGCTGACGGGTTTCCTGATGAGACTGCTCAAGGAGCAGCCCCTGGGGACGGCCTGCGGGATGATCGTCTTGCTCTTGATTCTGGTGGCGATCTTTGCCGATGCGCTGGCGCCTTATCCCTTTGATGAAATGCACCTGAGAGACCGGATGACGGGCTCATCCGCCCAGTATCCGCTGGGGACCGACCATATAGGGCGAGACTTGTTGAGCCGTCTGATTTTCGGGGCTCGGGTTTCCATGCTGGTCGGTCTGGCTGCGACCACGCTCAATGTGCTCGTCGCTGTCCTGATCGGCGTCACTTCCGGATTCCTGGGAGGGAAAGTGGACCTGGCTGCGCAACGCTTTGTCGATGCCTGGATGGCCTTCCCGGGGCTGCTGATCTTGTTGACCATCATGTCCATCGTGTGAGAGGGGCTCCTCCAGATCATCGTGGTGCTGGGCATCACCGGAGGCATCGGGGGTTCCCGAGTCGTCCGAGGGGCTGTGATTGGTGTCAAGGAGAATGACTATTTTCTGGCAGCCCGGGCCGTGGGCACCTCCACGAGCCAAATCCTCATACGGCATGTCCTGCCCAATATCATGGCGCCGATCCTCATCATCTTCTCAATCAACATTGGCGGTGTCATCATTGCCGAGGCCTCGCTGAGCTTTCTCGGATACGGGCTGCCCGTCGGGATTCCCAGCTGGGGGAGTCTGCTCAGCCGGGAAGGGCGCAAGTACATGGAGCAGGCGCCCTGGCTGGCGCTCTGGCCCGGGCTTTGCCTGACGATTACCGTCTATTCCCTCAACATGTTCGGTGACGCCCTCAGGGACCTGTTCGACCCCAGGTTGCGGGGCGGGCAGGGAAGTTACGGCACCGCAAAGAGGAAACGCAAACGAGGATTCCTGGCCCGACTGCTCTTCCCTTTCAATTGGTAAGCGCACAAAACTTGTCCTCGTGAAAACGGGGAAGAGCCTGTCTCTGCTACGGAGGTGGTTGTCGTGAGAAACCAAAGAAAAAGAGCTTATACATCCGGATCTATCCCAGCTTTTTTCAAGATTTCTCTGAGACGTTTTTCTTTAGCATCTGCCTCTTCTTCCCTCCGCAGGGCCTCTTCTTCCCTCCGCAGGGCCTCTTCTTCCCTCCGCAGGGCCTCTTCCTTTCCTCGCAGAGCCTCTTCCAAAAGCATTTGCCTTGTTTTTTCCTCACGGATGGCATTTTGGCGGGCTTGGTATAAGTGATAATCGGCTTCTTTTTCAGAAAATCGTTTTAAAACTGCCATTGCTTGCCTCATTTCAGGGGTGTTGATGATTTCGGGTAATTCCTTCCAGTTTTCGGCTTCTTTAAAAAAATACAACCATTGGTCTTCCTTGGACCCCAATATGCTCTTGAAGACACAATCTACTGTCGGAGAAATGGGATGTTTCAACATGACGATCCTAAAAGAAGGGGAACAAGAAATCACTTGTTTTCAGTAAGTATATCAAAGCGATTGGCTAACAGCGAGCCTTATTTATAACCAGGCATGGAAAATACTCTGGTTGCGAACCAGGTGAGACCGCTGAATCTCTCACTCGATGTCAGGCAGTCCTCTTTCATTTATCTGTTTGCCATCAATCCTCAGCCACCTGCCCATTCAGGACTCCGCACTCCTGCCCAAAGCCAGAGAGCATCGCAACGTTCTTCCGCTACACAGCCGGGGCTTGGATTTCGCTGGTCAACGAGACACTGGGTATCGGGGACCGGACCTTCGACTCGGTTACCGCTAGCGAAGTCTCCACCGTAAAATCAAGTTCGAACCGAACTCTTTTCCCATTCGCAATCTTATTTTGCTGCGCAAAACAAGCTTGGTACAGGCTTTAGTAGAGCTTGCAAATTAGCAAGACTGAGCTATTATACAGTCTTCATCAGTTCTGCTCCTACAGACCTGTACCTGGAATCTTCCAGGTATCATCCGGATTCCGGATGACATTTTTGCGGTTTAACCACATTTGAAAATCTACGGAGACGAACTATTGGCAATCACTTTATAATTAAGGAGAATCATGATTGAAGTAGGCGCTCAAGCCCCTGATTTTACATTGGCAAGTCACTTGGGAGGAAAAGAATACTCCCTGAGCCAATTCAAAGGAGAAAAAAATGTATTGTTGGCCTTCTATCCACTGGATTGGACAGGCACGTGAAGCAAGGAAATGCCGGATATCGAATCACGACTCAGTGATTTCAAGGCGGCGGACACTCAAGTTCTGGGTGTTAGTATAGACAGTCGATTTTGCCATGAGAACTGGGCAACTTCCTTGGGCGGGATTTCATTTCCGTTGCTCGCCGATTTTCATCCCAAAGGCGCAATGACGGAAAGTTACGGACTGTATTTAGATGACAATGGGATCGCGGACCGGGCCACCGTGATAATTGACAAACAAGGTATCGTGCGTTATGCCAATTCAGTCACGCCTGGTGGAATTCGCAAATCAGAAGATCTTCTGGCTGAATGTCAAAAGGTCAATGCAGGATAAAATGCCATTGGAATTGTACTATTACAACGAATGTGGATTTTCACAGAGTGTTTTGAATATCATCAACAATTTAAAGATTGGAGATCAAATCACCATGAAAAATATCCGTGAAAATCCGCAATTTGAAAAAGAATTGATTGCGCTCTGTGGGGACCGTCAGGTACCTACTCTCAAAATTGATGGGCAAGCCATGCGGGAGTCGGAGGTGATCAATCGATTTTTACTCGATCGTTTTTTAGATTGAGTGTGGGGAGAGCCATGGGAAAGTAACCTGTGGCTTTCCTTTCTTTCTTTTCTCAAGTGGCTTCCAAGCCTCTGGCAACGATCACCTTTCCCGAACGAACCATTTCAATTATTCCGATAGGATTGAGTATTTTTTCCAGCGCATCGAGCTTCTCGGTAGTGCCCGTGGCTTCCAAAATCAAAGATTCCTCTGTGAAGTCGACTATTTTTGCCCGGAAAACCTCTGCGATTTGAATTACCTCCACCCGGTCTTCGCTGTTGGCGCTCATTTTGAACAAAGCCAATTCTCTCTCTACGGAACTCTCTGAAACATGGTGATAGGCATGTACCACGTCGATCAATTTGTTCAATTGCCGGATGATTTGGTCGAAACCCTGCGGATCGCCTTGGGTCACAATGGTGATTCGTGAAAATCGAGGGTCGTGCGCGCGGGAAACCACCAAGGAGTCGATGTTGTAACCCCGCCTGGCAAATGTTTGGGCAAGGCGCATCAAAACCCCTGGTTTGTTGTTGACCATGATGCTGATGGTTTTGGGATCTTGGATTTCTTGCCACTCTATTTCGTTCGTCATTGCTTCATCTCATTTTTCCATTACGACGATCACTTTTTTTTCACATCGGATCAGGTACTGCCGGTTGGTTTTTCCATTTGAAACTCGGGTGCTTCGATCAGCATGTCTTTGACCGGCGCCCCTGCCGGAATCATGGGGTAGACATTGTCTTCTTTCATGACGACTGCATCGATGATGCAGGGCCCCTCATTGTACGCCAACGCTTTTTTTAAAATACGGGTGACATCCCCCTGACGACGAATGTGGTATCCCCGGATGCCATATGCTTCACCCAACTTGACAAAATCAGGATTGCCGTCCAGATCAACGCCACTCAAACGATTTTCAAAAAACAATTGCTGCCATTGCCGCACCATACCCAAATACGCATTGTTGATGATGAGGATTTTGATAGGCAGTTTATGGATGGCTGCCGTCGCAAGTTCGGCCTCAGTCATTTGGAACCCCCCATCTCCGACAATGGCCAATACCAATTCATCAGGTCTTCCGAGCTGTGCTCCGATTGCGGCAGGAAAGCCGAATCCCATCGTCCCCGCGCCACCACTGGAAATCCATTGACGTTCCCGTGAGCATTTGTAGAACTGGGCCGCCCACATCTGGTGCTGCCCGACATCAGTCGTGACGACGGCTTTCCCTTCCGTGAGACGATACAGTTCGTCGAGTACGTGCTGAGCGCGTAATCCTCCTCGCTTCGGGTATTTCAAGGGATATTGTTTTTTCCACTGGTTGATTTGTTTGAACCATTGCTTTGTGTCCAGTCTTTTGACATGCTTGCATAACTCTTCGACAACAATTCGAGCGTCTCCCTGAATTGACACGTCGGGTTGAACAATTTTGCCAAATTCTGCCGGATCGATGTCAATATGCAGTTTTTTGGCATCGGGGCAAAATTCATCCACTTTTCCAGTGATGCGGTCGTCCCAACGAGCCCCGATGGCAAAAATCAAATCACAGTCAACGACCGCTTTATTCGCATAAGCAGTGCCATGCATGCCCAGCATTCCCACTGAAAGGTCATCTGTTTCAGGAAATGATCCTTTTCCCAACAAGGTCGTTGTCACAGGCGCGCATAGTTTTTTTGCCAACTTTGAAATCGCCTTCCCAGCACCTGATATGACGGCCCCATGACCAACATACAACAAAGGACGTTTGGATTCGTTCAACAATTTCGCCGCCTTTTTCACCTGCTCCACACTGAATTGGAGCTTAGGATCGCCAGCATAGCCAGGAAGATCCAATTCGTTGGGGAAGGTGGTTGCGCATTCGGCACTGACCACGTCTTTGGGTAAATCGACCAGTACCGGACCAGGACGACCTGTGGATGTGATATAAAACGCTTCGGTCATAATTCGGGGAAGATCATTGACTTGCTTAACCAGATAACTGTGCTTCACTACCGGCATGGTGATACCGAAAATATCTCCTTCCTGAAAAGCATCTTTGCCCAGGTTCGGAGTCAAGGTCTGCCCTGTCAATACCAGAATCGGAGACGAGTCCATTTGAGCCGTTAATAGCCCCGTGACCGTATTGGTCGCCCCGGGTCCGGAAGTCACCAATACAACCCCGGGCTTGCCGGTGGCCCGGGCATAGCCATCAGCCATATGCGCCGCTCCCTGTTCATGGCGCACCAAAATCAACTTCAACTTTTTTGAATCAAACAAGGCATCAAATATCGGCATGCAAGCCCCACCGGGATAACCAAACACATATTCCACGCCTGCCCGTTCCAGTGCTTCGATTACTACCTCCGAACCATTCATCATTTTCCCCTTTCTATCAGAGCCCTTTTTCTGGACCTTCTATGACTGAAAAATATTCTTTGAAAAACAGGTGTTATTTATAGATGTTCTTGATCATAGTGTCAACTCTTATCTTGAATTTTCATTTATTGGGAGCAAAATAAATTTTCCACTGCAACTTCTCACAAAAAAATTGAGATAGAGATTATATATTTGAATTCGAGGTCAAAATATTATAAATTCATTAAAATTGGCGATTTTATAAAATAAATTTGAATCACCTGACTACGGATTGCAAGTTCCCAACCGGTTTTCTCTTTGAAAGCCGGTTTATCTGATTGTCCGGGAGAGAAAGAATGCATTCAATGCTGGCGCTTTTTATATGTATTGGCTGATTGCGGGGAGGGGATCAAGCATGCCATCAAATGTCGCGTATGGCGTAATTGCCGGGTTCTGATCTCTTCCGCAGAGGTATGGGTAGGGGGGGCATCGGGCTCGACTTCAAAAAGCACTTGTCCCCGGCGAACGACAACCCCGTTGTTTCCATCCACAACGACCTTTTTGATTGTTCCTGAAAATTCAGCAATGATCGGATTGAACATTTTCATCACTTCCAGAATTCCCAGAGTGTCACCTTTCTCAAAATGGTCGCCTGCCTGAACATAAGGGGGCGCATTTGGTGTTTCTTTCGTATAAAAGGTTCCTCCGGTCCAACCGAAAATTTCATATCCGCTGGCTGGAGGAGCGGGGGCCAGGTTTTGAATCAGGCGATTGATTTCTTTCAGATCTTTGAAAGAGGAGGGTATCTCTATCGTCAGGTCTTCATTGGAACGAAATTCAAAATACTGCGCTTTCCTGGCAATCAACAGGGGTAGTTTCAACAAATCCATTCCCAATTGAAATCCACGATGGCACATCCGGATTTCATTCCACTGTGGCGCAGGAGAAAACTGAGGGGGGGAGTTGCTTTGCATGAGCAATGCTTCCAGCCGGCTCCAGGGCATTTCAGGGTCTCCCAGCCGAATCCGCAATTCTTCATAGAAGGCCAAACCCGTCTCGAGCAGTTGCTGATCTTCCGGCCAGATCTTATGGGCTGCCGGTACGTGAGGGCGTTCTTCAAGTCGTAAATAATGATAGAGATCGTGGAGAATTTTTAACGGATTTACTCTCCAATGGAATCGCTTGTTTTCATAAAAAAACTGCTTTTGGAAACCGGATGCCAACCAGCCGACCAGCAGATGCGCGTTTTCCAGCATCCGCCCCAGTGGACGTAGAATCAAATTTGATTTACTGTCCAATTCGGATTGTCCCTCTTTCCCTGCCGATTCCCTCACTGAGTTTTGTAAAAATTTCCACGCCATTGTTAAATTCAAAGGAGCAACAATCTCAACCAACTTGCCGGTCATCGCCAAGTAGGAGAGAACAAAGCGGGTGTTGGTTTTAGACATCACGTCATTGCCGATCAGCCAATGCAACAGGCCATAGTGAAAATCAATATTGAGCCGGACATTCTCTCCCCGCACCTCCATCCGGCGCAGACTTTCCGCCAATCGTCGCAAGTTTTCCAAGCGGGAGCGCCCTGCGCAAACAACCAGGGCCACATTGGCGTCATATCCACCGGCCAGCTGATAGTGCTGGAATAATTGCGTATCCGGATTGAGAATGCCGATCCCTTGATCGTCTCGCAATTCTCCTTCAACGGGAGGAGACCAGTAATGCAGAACCCCACCGGCATGAGGCTGAAGAGCCGCATTCATGGCGTTGATCCTCGCTTCTGCACCTGAAATGTAACGTGGAAGACGGTCTGGCTTGGGAACCCGCATACCATGACAGGCAACAAGCAACATGGCAGCCACCAGAGAATCGAGAATGAAAAACTCTTCAGAATCGTGCGGATTGACGAATTTGAGGGAATAAGCCATTTCCGTCACCCGGTGTTCGACTTGAATGCGAGTATTGGTTTCCATGAAATAATGCGAGGCGCCATCCACAATGCATTCAAAGGTCGAGACTGAATCGAGTTGAATAGCTTGTCCAAAACTCTCCGCGTCTTTACACATCTTTTCCAGAGTTTCCATATCGTTGATCAAAGTCTCCGCCTGACGCGTCAGACCCTGGGTCTGACAGGTCTGAGCCGCCTCTTGCAGAAGCTCTGCGGTGAGTGAGGTTTCCAGCAGTTTTTGTTCGTGGATTTGCAGAGAGCAATCCCGACCTCCCAAGGCGATGCACCAATCCCCGTTTCCCAGGAGTTGAATTTCATTGTGCCGGGTGTCTTCGATATTCCGTTCAATCACGAAATTCTTATTATCTCCCACCCCGATGGCTTGGGATTCAATCAAGACTTCCATCACCGCATCCGCTACTTGATCCGGGGTTGCAATAATGCGTTGCCCTTTGCCACCGCCACCGCCGACGTGTTTGAAACGAATGCGGGAGGTAGGCTGTTTTTCCCAGATCATTCGGACCTGCCGTTCCGTTTCCTCCTGGAGCTCTCCTATGGAAATCAGATCAATTTGTCGTATATAGGAGGCTTGCAGCACCTGCTCACTTATTTGTTCCGCCGTCTTGTTTTCAATATCAAGATCGACTTTCAGACCATGTTGATCAATCAATTTTCGAAAATAGCTTTGTGGACTTCCCTTTGCTTTATGCAACAAAGTCAGTGCTGTGATGTTGTCCACTCCGGGAACAACGGAAATTCCCAGTTCAACTCCCAGGCGTTTGGCTTCATCCTTTGTACCCGCCTTTTGTACGATACTCGAATGGGGACCGATAAATCCGATGCCGGCTTTTTCAATGGCCGAAATGAATACCGGATCTTCGGCCATGAAGCCGTATCCGGCAAACACATGGGTGTAGTGATGTTCATGGCAAATTTCCAGGATTTGTTGAATACGCTCTGCCCGTTCTTCTTTAGTGCCCCCTGTATAATCAGTGATAGCATGAACCCGTTCATGTCGCGGGGAGATGAAACGCAACTCGGGTGCCAGGGTTTTGGCATAGACCAAACTGTCTTTTTCAGACAAAAGAATGCCGGAAGGTTGAACGCCCATTGCTTCGAAGACCTCCAGGGCTTCTTTGCGAATCGGCCCCCGGCAGACAATCAGACACTTGACGTCCTCAAAACGAAAACTGTTGCTCCAGGCTCCTTTTTTTGAAAAAGAAATAATATCCATCAGGCCCTTTTCTGGCTGGTAACTGCCAATTTTCATAAAGGATACGCTTTGTGTTCGTTCACCAGGAGTATGATTTTCTTCAGATCATGGGTTGGCAGTCGACAAATATTATTTTCACAGACATAGGCGGTTGGTTCGCCTTGAAACATCGGTTTGTTGAAAAGGAGTGGAATGGTAGTGTCCGCATCTTGCTCCTCTTCGACAGGAGGCCCCATGGCCAGGACTTTGTTAGGAAGGAACTGACGATGCAAAGCCTGGACAATCCGTTGGGTCGAGTCGTGTTGAGGAGGACCAATGAGCGCAATTTCCTTGGCACGATCAAGCAGATAATCCAGGCCGACCAGCATCTGGGAATATAACACGGGGTTTTCCATCATTTGCAATCCATGATGACTGATAATGCGAGCGGCTTTTTTTCTCAATTCCCACTGCAATGACAAATCGGCGATCTGAAGTAAATTCAAGACGGCAATCGCGTTTCCGGAGGGAAGCGAATTGTCGGAAAAGGTCTTTTTACGCTGGAGGAGAGTCGCGTCCCTGCCATCGCTGAAGAAGTAAGAACCGTTGATTTCATCCCGGAACAAGGCGTCCTGATGCTTCTGGAGTTCTAATGCGCTTTGATACCAATATTGATCGAAATCGCTTTGATAGAGGGAGAGCAATCCTTGAATCAAGTAGGCGTAATCATTCAGGTACCCGTTGTATTCAACCGCTCCGTTTCTCCAGCGACGCAGCAGGGAACCATCCGACTTTCTCATGTTGTCGAGCAAAAAGCGGGCTGCTTTGCGGGATGCATCCAGGTATTTTTGCTCTCTCAGCGTTTGATACCCCTTGGCCATCGCGGAAATCATCAAACCATTCCACGCGCTCAGAATTTTGTCGTCCAATTGAGGACGCACCCGTTTTGCGCGGACTTCAAACAGTTTCTGGTGCGCCTGCCGGAGCAACGGGTCCGTTAAATCGGGCAGTTCGGCATCGACGTCGACAAAAAGAATGTTTGCTTGTTTGACCGATTTCATCCCTGCTTTTTCTTCAATTGCTTGAATACGAGCCTCCGGATTGAAATTTCCTTCAATCGTCACGTGATAGACTCGAGCAATCCGTTCAAATTCCCGGGGAGTGAGAACCTGCCTGAGTTCTTTTTCTGTCCAGACATAGAATTTCCCCTCTGTTTTTTCGCTGTCGGCATCTTCGGCGGAATAAAATCCTCCCAGGGGATGGGTCATGTCCCGCAGGACGTAGTCGAGAGTGCGTCTTGCCACAGAAGCGTATTCTTCATTTCGAGTGACCTGATAGGCTTCCAAGTAGACGAGGGACAGCAAGGCATTGTCGTAGAGCATTTTCTCAAAGTGGGGGATGCGCCATTTTCGATCGGTGGAGTAGCGGTGGAATCCCCCTCCCAAATGGTCATGAATCCCTCCTCTGGCCATGCCATCCAGGGTTTTTCGCGCCATCTCCAGGGCTTTCTGATGATTCGTCCGTTTGTAAATGCGTAGCAACAAACGCAACTGCATGACGTTGGGAAACTTGGGATGCTGGCCGAATCCCCCATAATGGGAATCAAAACTTTGTTGAATTTGATGGAAATATCTTCGCAATACTTCTTCATGGGGAAGAGGCGCATTGGCAAAACCGCTGTTTTCCTCTTGCGCAAGCCAAGTCGATACCCCCAGCCCGATCTCCTCGATACGGCTGCGCTCATTTTTCCACAAGGTGGCGATTTGACGAAGCAGAGGGATGAATCGTTCCCGGGGGATAAAGGTTGCGCCCATGAAGGGCACTCGCTCTACAGTCAGGAACATGGAAACGGGCCACCCTCCTTGTCCACGCATGGCCAGAAGGATATCCATGTAAATCTGATCCACGTCAGGGCGCTCCTCCCGGTCGACCTTGATGGCAATGAAATGTTCATTGAGCATGGCGGCCACTGCTTCGTCCGCGAAGGAATCACCCTCCATCACGTGACACCAATGGCAGGTGGAATAACCAATCGAGAGAAAAACCGGCTTGTTTTCCTCACGGGCTGCCTGGAAAGCTTCTTCTCCCCATGGATACCACCAAATGGCATTGTCCAGGTGCTGCCGGAGATAAGGGCTTTTTTCATGAATCAAGCGATTGTACTTTGTGGTTCGCGTCGTACCCTCGCCGCTCGCTTCCCATGGAAAATGGAACGCCAGGAGGAATACCAGCGAAACAATCGTGAGGGTTCCCACACGGTCAATCAAACGAATCCGGGAGAGGAATTTCATATTGCTGTTACAGTCCGTACTCTTTTGAAACGGCTTCCATTGTTTCGTCATAAACAAATTCCAACTGCGCATTGCAACCTCGTAAACCTGCCATCACCTGATTGCTCCATCGGAGATACTGCTGAATGCGTTCCAAAGGCCAATCGGCCGGGGGATTGCGGAGTAAATCGCCAATGTTGCAAATCTTATCCGCAATCTTGATATGTTTGGCGCCATCGCTGGAAGAGGAGGCGCGCATGATTTGCAATTGCTTGCATTCCTCTTTGGGAAGGCTCTTATCATCAGAGACTTCCTGCACCCATGCCAGTATTTTTTCACCGAAGTGACTTCGAATTTCTTCGGGAGTGGATTGCGTGTCTTCCAGAGTATCATGCAGAATACCTGCGACAATGATTTCAGGGTCTCGCGCATTTCCATCACGCCACAGTACTTCCGCCACGTCGATCAGGTGATTGATATAAGGAGTTTCACCATCTTTACGACGTTGCTTCCGGTGTTTTTGGGCAGCAAAACGAAACGCACGTAGAATGAGGGAAATGTCGGTATTCTCGAACATGGTGGAAATTTTATAGTCGCTTGTGGCAGAAAAGTAAATCCTGGTACGCGGACGACAGAATGCAAGGCTGTCACAACATACGCATTTATTTGAAAAAGAGTACCTCTACTTCATCAAAACACAATCTCCATCTTGGAGAGCATGAGGAGTTCTGCCGCGCTTTGTATTTGATTTTGTCCGGGAGTGTGCCATGCTCTTTTCAAATCCGATCGCTTTCATTTCAAATGAGAATTGCAAGCGCAATGAACAAACAAGAGCTGTGGCAACGCTATCAGGATTATCTTTGCGTCCATCCTTCTGTTGGTCTTGTTCTGGACATTTCCCACATGAAATTTCCGCATCAATACTTGGAAGAGATGACCTCTCCCATGCAGAACGCCTTTGCGAAAATGAATGCGTTGGAGAACGGATGCATTGCCAATCCGCATGAAAATCGTATGGTGGGACACTACTGGTTGCGTCATCCCACCCTGGCGCCTTCCCGGCGTATTCAAACGGCGATTGAAAAAAACATCTCTGAAATCAAAAATTTTGCCGGCAAGATACATGCGGGAAATCTTCATTCTCCAACGGGCAAGTCCTTTCAGAAAATCCTGCTGGTGGGAATCGGCGGCTCTGCCCTGGGCCCGCAATTCATCCATCAAGCGTTGGGCGTATCGGAAAACAGAATGGCATTTTATTGTCTGGACAACACCGACCCTGATGGCATGGACCTGCTTTTCGCGGAAATCGGACCCGACTTGTCGGATACACTGGTCCTGGTGATTTCCAAATCAGGCGAAACCGTTGAAACTCGCAATGGGATGCTGGAGGTCGAAGCGGCTTACCGGAGGGCGGGGTTGCAATTTGCCGGACATGCCGTCGCCATCACGGGTTCAGGCAGCGCTTTGGAAGAAAAGGCTTTGACGGAAGGGTGGCTCGACGTCTTTCCAATCTGGGATTGGGTGGGAGGAAGAACCTCCGTGTTTTCCGCAGTTGGTTTACTGCCCGCCTGCCTGGAAGGCATCGAGATCGATGGCTTGCTAACGGGAGCCGCCAAAATGGACCAGATCACCCGACAAGCCGATGTTCGACAAAACCCCTCCGCGCTTTTGGCATTGATGTGGTATTACGCCGGAGAGGGAAAAGGAAATAAGAACATGGTGATTCTGCCTTACAAGGACCGCCTGGCTTTTTTGAGCCGCTACTTGCAGCAATTGATCATGGAATCACTGGGCAAAGAGAAAAATCTCTCGGGAGAGGTCGTTCACCAGGGAATCACCGTTTATGGCAACAAAGGCTCTACCGATCAACACGCCTTTGTTCAACAGTTGAGGGAGGGAGCGCCGGATTTCTTTGTCACCTTCATCCAAGTCTTACAAGAAAGAATCCCCCTCCCCTCGAACGACGGTGAAAAAAGAATCCCCCTCCCCTGGAGGGAGGGGTCAGGGGAGGGGGAAAAGGGTGGCTCGCCATTAAAAAGCCAGGACCAAGAAAGAATCCCCCTCCCCTCAAAAGACGGTGAAAAAAGCATTCCCCCCTCATCGAACGACGGTGAAAAAAGAATTCCCCCCTCATCGAACGACGGTGAAAAAAGAATTCCCTCCTCATCGAACGACGGTGAAGAAAGAATTCCCTCCTCATCGAACGACGGTGAAAAAAGAATTCCCTCCCCATCAAAAGACGGTGAAAAAAGCATCCCCCTCCCCTCGAACGACGAAGAAAACAGCATTTCCCTCCCCTCAAAAGACGGAAAAAGCATCCCCCTCCCCTGGAGGGAGGGGGAAAAGGCTTGCTTTCCGTTAAAAAGTTTGGAAGTGGAACCTTCCGTCACTACAGGCGATTTCCTGCAAGGATTTCCTACTGGGTACGGAGGAAGCCTTGTATGACAACGACCGGGAATCCATGACGATCACCCTCGACGCAGTCAACGCCTCTACCATAGGCGCCTTGATTGCTATGTATGAACGGGCGGTGGGATACTATGCCTCCCTCGTTCAAATCAACGCCTACCATCAGCCCGGAGTGGAAGCAGGAAAAAAAGCGGCAAGTACAGTGCTCGACCTGCAGTCGAAAATCCTGCAATACCTGCAATCTCATTCCGGTCGCTATTTTACTCTGGAGGAAATCACTGCCGCCATCAATCATCCGGATGATCACAGAACTTCGTTCAAAATACTGGAGTACCTGACCCGCAACGAGCGGGGAATCTCCAAAATCCCGGGTAGAACCCATTCCGAGGGAACCTACGGGTACGAAGTGTAGCGTCCTTTTGGATTTCTTTTTCTGGGAGATAATCGAAAATGCCTTCTCTCGTGTGCAGATACCGCTTCATTAAAATACGAAAGTCTGTTGTGAATCACCAAATGAATCATTCGTTGCGTAACGGGGTCCTGGTTCTCGTATTCCGGTTTCAGCGTTATTGAGTTTTCCCATAACGAAGCGAAAGCACTTCTCCAGCGACTTCAATCCGATTCCCTGGACTCTTGCCAATTGACTGAGCGACTTAATTTCCGGATCAGAATGCACCGCATCCCGAATTCTCCTCAGCCGATCAACCCGCAGGTTCATGGTCTTCGCCATTTCTTCCTCATTTTTTTCTGACAGCATCCGCTTACGAAATTCGAGGTATAGATCGTCTATGGCGTCGGCTTTGTAGCGATAAATTTCTATCGGTACGTCGCATTTTTTCAGGTGGCTCTTCATCAAAGGTATTACTTCGTTTTCGGAAAGACCACCATTAGCCGTGCCCAAGGTTGGAAAAGCGATTGACTCAATGTGCCGGTCTCGGTAGGTAGCAACGAATTTCTCCAACCCTGATTCTAAATATTCTCTCCTGGATGGATATTTCCAATGCCGTTTTGTTGGGAAATTAAGCGTCCACCTTTTGTCCTGCTCACAAAGAGGCGGTTTGTAAATCCATAGCTTTCCGATGTCCAGACGTTTGGCCTTACAGTGTCTTGCGTATTGGACGAACATTGCAGGACGACGTATGCGAAACTCCAGTGCGATGCCCCTTCCCATTACGCCATCGCAATTGACGGTGTTTACCAGGGTTTGACATTTACTGGTGAAGATGTTGCCTTCTCTAATTAAGAGGTTACTCATCGAAATACCACCTTGGTTGTAATTCCACTTTTTTCTTTTCTCCCATGGTTTCATAAACCCGGAAACGGGCATCTTCTGTTTGGGTAATTATTTTTTGGACATGCAAAAAAGGAATCTGGTCAGGAACCAGAACCTCGGCACAGCGTTTCCGTCTGCCGTCTTCAAAATCCGGCCATCGTTGGGCACGGATACACTTCCAATCCAAGCTCTCGAGATCCATTGGATTTCTAAAACATCTGGTTTCCATAGAAGCAGCATTGCCATCGGTAAACACCGTGCCTTCCTGCAACAACAGATTTTTATTTAAACAAAGAATGGCGATTTTATCCTGAATCTCCCTGCGACGGTATAGCATTGGGTTCTTGGGGGTGAAATACAAGGGAACAAAATCAAGTAGCAAATGGTTGAAAAAGGATTTCCTCCTTCGCGTTTCAATGACATTTATATCTGCTATGTCTAGCGCTATATCACATCCACTTATACGGTTGCGAGAAAGCAAACCATTCCGGCTGATTGAAATCAAATTATCAATTGGGACCAGATAGTAAAGGAAATTGATTTTTCTTTTTTTCATGATGACCAGAATATCGTCGGGTATAGAATCGTTCACTATTTCTCTCCTATATCCTTTTTAGCGTCAAATATATCAAGAAAGAGCCTTTCGACTACCGTGTCGCGTTCGCGCAGAGGCTTGACGAGCGTCTCCAAAACCACCAGGTCGCTGCTCACGATGCCGAACTGACCGGCCTGAGCCTGCCGCCACATGGGTTCGAGCAACTCCCGGTAGGGTTCGACGCGCTCCACGCTATAGATAAACGCACTGGCGTCGAGGTAGATTGGTCCGACAGCCGGAAGGGTCAGCGGTCCCATGACTCTCGTTCGTCCTTCAGGTAAGATTCTACGTCCTCAGCAGTCTTGAACAGACGCTGACCCGGCGCTTCTTCCAGAATGTCAACGGCGGACCGCCCTGCTGACGACGACTTACTGACAATCACGTCAACGGACTCCCCCACCGAAAGCTCCTGGTCCACGATCTCGATTTTGCCTCCGGGCAGTACCGTCGTCCTAATGCGCAACGCCTTCTGCATGGTTCATGGCTCCTTTTTAGAGTGAGAGGCTTACGGCTATGTGATGCAATTCCGGCACCTATGTTTCAATCAGCGATGTGATCATTTATTATGAAATTTTGATTCCTCAATTTTGCGCAATCTGCCTCAAAATGGTCATAAAGTATCTCACCAGGTTCATCGTACAAGTCAATAATGTAGCGACTGTCGCTCGGCAGTGCGAAATGCCTCAGATATAGGAAAGGGGGTCAGGCCTTTGATTATTTGATTAGGAACGAGTCCAGTTTTTTTGCCCCCTTTTCATTTAATCAAAGGCCTGACCCCCTTTAAAAAACCACTGTCTCCACGAAACAGAGTGCGAGTCCGATTTGGAAGATGAGCGAGAAGTTACCGCATGAATCTAGTCCTCATGGCAATGGGGATCAACGACTCCATTGCTGGTATAGGCACTCCCATCACGAAGCCAACCCTGAAGAATCTCCTTTGTCTCTGCACAAAATGCCAGCAGAGGATGATACGAAGCTGCACCGCGTTTGTGGGGATTATATCCGACAGACACTCCTTGCTGCTTGCCGTAGGCCGTTTTCATAGTGGAGTCCACGTCAATCACAAGACAGGGTAACACCCCAACAATGCTTGTCCCACTTCGAAGCGCCTTGCGCCAGATACCGACTCGAATCCGATGGTTCAAGCTCTCCATCTCATTGATGTTTTTCTGTGTGAAAGTACGCAGTATCCGGCCGAATGTGCTTTCATCCGGAATCCTCAGCCAACCGGCCGCACGACTCAAAACACGGTCGTTCCAAACTGTCACAATCGAACGAATCGAACGGGCGCCGCCAACAATGCCGACCAACGACAAAATGATCATGTCCACCGCGTCATAGAGACCCGTGGCGCCACGCTGATGATCTACGGTCTGCTCTGTCTTTGAAACAATCCCTTCTTTGTGAAAAAATTTGACAACCGGAATCAAGCCTGCTTGCGCGGTAAGGTCTCTGCCTCCCTGGCTGATATGGATATTTTTTGCTGTCGTTCTTGCCGATCTTGCGCTACGTTTGTTTTTCATGGTAATGGTGATCTCTTAAAATGTTGATTCTGGTGTTAACTATTTGAGTATATTACCATTTCCATGTTTGATTGTCATCTAATTGCAGGATTTAGGAAAAATTTATTTTGGGAGTTTATTATGAAAAAGTTAATCGTTTTGATCATGTTTTTGTTTGTATCTTCCGCGGTCTTTGCTGGCCCGAAAGAAAATTGCGAAAGTGTGCTGAAATTCCTGGGTTACGAGCCTCGTACCTATGTTTTTCAGGAAGAAGGTTTTTTCTCTAAAGAAAAGCATATTTTCAACAGTGCTTTGGTTTGTGCCGTCGACTCAAAAAAAGAAATTCATTCCATCACAGACAACCACGTGACCATTGTAAAAGATGGGTTTTATGGACAGGTAGCGTTACTAAAACGAGATAGGTTGAATAAGGAACGCCGGGAAGAGATCGAAAAAGCAAAGATTAGGATCAATCTCGAGTATGACCAGGAAATATCCAATCTCAAAGAAGCAAGTTTGCCACGCAATATATCAGTCGATAAAGTTACAAAGGATAACATGTCAGAAAATCAGTCCCTAAATTATGATGTCATAGGAGTAGAGGACATCAGTCTGAAATCTGCCAAGAGATTCATATATCGTGTTAGATTCGGCTCTATATACACGGAGCGAGAGGCGATGCAAATAGTAGTTGAGATCGTGCAAGACCGCCATGCTGCCGGTAACTTTGTAAACGCCGTCAAATTTTTCATTTATTTTCCCGGTTCGGATACAACGTCTGCGGCAGACGGCAGTATCGACTGGGCTCCACGTGGCGACTGGTCTAAATCATCATCAGTAACAGCGGGTCACTATTCCACGTTCCGTTACAAAGTAAATTTCTATGAGTATGAACGGGCCTTGAAAATCCAAGGGATGGCACAGGATGAGGATTACACCGAAGATCAATTGGTCGGTAAATGGATAGAGGGCGGTGTTGGGACGGCTTCCATCATTAAGAAAAACGGGAAGTATTTTTTGATCCGTAAATTCTATGATGACAGTTCCCTGGAGCAAGAAATAGTAGAAACACCATCATCGGAAGGGCGCCGTTTCGATAAGAATGATGGTCATGGTACCTACATCGTCATCATACCGAATGGGGATTTTCTTTTCCGTAATAAACATCATGACGGAGTTATCACTCTGGCCAAGCTGAAATAAGTACACTATCGCGCGGTGCCAAACCGGTGCCGCGTATTAATTAAGGAACAAAACTTAAATAACCTGTAAATCTTCTAATGGAGTGAGCAAAATTGGGGAACATGTACACCGCTGCGCATCCCAACTCTACTGTTTTATGCCTGCTGTTACGTGTCCCCTAATTTTGCGTATCCATACTTCTAACTTATTTAAATTTCATTCCTAAAAGAATATATTTTAACTATGGAGAGAGTCAAAAAGGGGTCAGGCCGTGCGCCAGGAAAGCTGGCAAGAAATAGAGAGTGAAAGTCTCTTACTCGGTAAGGCAGTAACGACCCGCCGAGTCCCCGAGTCATGAGTGGTTATCCGCAAGGATAGGCGCTAAGCGTTGACAGGGGAGAACATAGGCTCGGTATTGAGCTCCGAAATCATAGTCTCATGCGCTGACCTTGTGGTCTGGTGGGGAAGGCAATATCAACCGAAGGCGTTAGCGTGAGTCTCGGCTGAGCCTGGCGGAGTCAAAGACCCTGTGCATGTGTGGAAGTTTCTTGATCGGAACCTGGGAGATCCTGAGGATGACTGTCACCATTCCATTGGTAGTCGGATCGGGAAAATTAATAAATAACCCCGATATCTACGTCTTCAGGAAGTCGGACAAGTTCGTAGTAGCTATGAAGCGGCGAACAATGAGATCATTTGTAGAGAGTAACAATGCAAAGGAAATCAACGGAGCCTGTGGAGCAAAGGGACTTGGCTGAGAGGAATTCTGCTTGCCCTGCTGTGTTCGGAACTCAGAGGCCGGTAAAATCAGAGAGCGGTTTAAGCAGGGTGCGCCAAACGGCGAATCCGAATCAACGTTTGAGCGTCTGACTCGAAGCAGGAGCCGGATGCGTTAGCAGCGCACATCCGGATCTGTACCGGAGGAATGACGAAAGGTGGCTGGAAACCACTATAAGTCAGTTCTTTACGGTGACTTTGATTATTTGATTAGGAACGAGTATAGTTTTTTTGCTCCCTTTTCATTTAATCAAAGGCCTGACCCCCTTCCTCATATTTTCTCGTACTGATTCCATTTAGCACTTGAGCAAATACCCGCTCATCGACGATTTGAGGAGATTGAAGTTGTCGATAAGCTTCCAAGCCAACTTCCTCATTTTCTTCGGTGTCTCGAAGGTGGGGAACTCGAATCGAGAGTTTTTGATTACCTGAAAAGACAGATCCAGGGTTCGATCCCCAACGTTTGAGGCTGCATTCTCGACTGTATCGTTGACCAGCCAACTCGGTCACTTCCGACTGCAGTGCCTCTTCTACGGCCAGAAGACCAGTGGGGATTAACTATTGGATCAGTAACAACCGGCTGTTCACATCATATTCTCCTTCTACCAATTCCCGATAGGATGCCACTCTTGCTTTCGTATTGATTTTTGATTCGGTTTTGTTTACTTTCTTCATGAGACCTCCGTGGTGGTTCAGTTATGATTTTTGCGATAAATTTGACTTTACCGCAATGGAGGTCATGTTTCAAATTTCAACTAATTGTAGGACATCTTCGGGGAGAGGTGGACCCATACAGGTTGCATGAGACGCATTATAAAAAAGAGAGAAGTGACATGAAAAAAATCTTGCTCGTGTTTGTGGTGACGGCGTTAGTGATCTCCTCCGGCCAGGTATTGGCCAAGAACAGGTTTTACATGGGGATGGATTTGGCTATCGCGGTCGCTCCGGGCATGGAAGTAAATGCGAGTGATAATGATCAAGGGGCCGCGTGTGACAGGGCCCACAATCCAAATCCCCGTTCCACCTGTCTTTTGACTAAAGAGGAGGCAGAAAATCACAGCGGTGATAAATGGGCTTCTGATCTTGAGGGAGGCACCGGAGTTCTGGCAGGGGTGGCCTTGGGCTATCGTCTGGGGAGCTTCAGGGTTGAGGGAGAATATTTCTATCGCAGCACGACCCATGATGACATGGACCAAGATACGAGGTTGGATGACGATAGCACAGCGACAGATAGCGATGAACTCGCTGCACTGGAATTTGGGGTGGGTGACGTGTTGTCTCACAACTTCTTCGCCAACCTGTACTACGACTACTACTCGGACTCGAAGTTTACACCGTACGTGGGGTTTGGCGTAGGGTTTGTGCAAATCTCGTTGGATTACTTTGGCCGATTTCAACGGAGTTCTGACCCCGATGATATTTCGACATTTAAGAATAGCGACGGTTCAAAATGTACGGAAACGGAATGCCTGGAACTGAACCGAAAACTCGCCGGCGCGACCACTATTGGCAGGGGCAAGCTCTTGGATACGCTGCTCGGGTACCAAGCAATTGCGGGCGTGGATTATCAAGTCAGTGAGCCAGTGAGCATCGGGCTCAAGTTCCGGTGGGCGGATTTTGGTGAATTCGAGAGTGATCCAAGAGAGTGGGAGCAACTTCGTAATCATGACTCCGTACTTGATCCATCTGGTACTTTGCGGGTGCGATACAAAGCAATGACGAATGACATTCAATTCTGGGGCGTCAGCCTCAACATGAAGTATCAGTTCTGACCGGCAACCATACAACGCTCGGAAACGCTGTGTTCTCAACGGTTTTTCGGGGTTGACCGGAATTTTGCCTTAGAACCTGTTTGAAAGTCATTTAATTCTCTTTAACATCAAGCAAATCATAGCGACATAGATCATGTTTTCAGAGTTTTTTGTTTTTCTTTCATAATCGATGTTGAGTCTTCGATACCATCCAAACCAGGAAAAGGTTCTTTCGACGATCCACCTTTTCGGTAGGACCTGAAAGCCCGTTCCTTGGAGGTTTAGAGTGATCTCAAGTTCACATTGAAATCGATTCCATAACCATTGGGCTAATTCCCCTCGATAACCTCCGTCGGCCCAAATCATCTGAATCGAAAAGAACCAGCTAAACATCGATTCCAAAAGATCGTAAGCACTTTTGGAATCGGAGGCATTGGCATCAGTGACTTTAACCATGAGAGGAATTCCCGAGATATCGACAGCTACATGCCTTTTATGCCCTTTGATTCGTTTATTTCCATCAAAACCTCGACTATCAGCCAGTTCCGTGGTTTTGACGGATTGACTATCAATCATTGCAGCACTGGGTTCGGGAGCTCTGCCCGTTTCTATTCGGGTTTGCCGATGGAGAAACTGGTGAATCAGGAACCAAGTGTCGTTCTTGCACCATTTATTGTAGTGGTAATAAACACTTTGCCAAGGAGGAAAATCTTTGGGAAGCATTCTCCATTGACAACCCGTGGTCACTACATACAAAATGGCGTTTATGATAACTCGTAGTTCCCATTTACGAAGGTGGGCTCCACGAGTTGAAAGTTCGGGAAGGTACTCTTGAAGTCTTTCCCATTGTTTATCACTGACATCACTGTTATAACCTGAACGTTCCATGTTCACTCCTTGTTATTAAGGTTTCATTTTTCTCAAAATGAATGTGACATGGAACACTTCCAATAGGAAGCTCAACTTATTTCAAACAGGTTCTAAGGCAATTGACCGACGAAGAAATGGAGGAAATTAAATTGCGCTCTGGAGAATGAATGACACATAGACAGAAAGAAAGGATGAGATATGGAACCTAAATGTCCAAAATGTGAAGTGAGTGGGAGAGATCATATGAAAGACCAAGAGAGCTTACAGAAATCCAAGGGGGGTAATGCTTGGTTTGAAATAGTGTATTGCGGTAATTGCGGACATGTTTATGGAGTATTCCCTAAACATGTCTTAACAATAGACGTTACTCCATCAACGCCTATGCCAAGCGTGCCATTTCCTTCCTTGGGTCAATGAGATTAACAGCATAAAAAATACACTGAATATCTTCATCATTCAGATTTGAGGACTCTATGAGATTATTTAATAATTCCCATCCCTTAGATACTTTTGAATGATGTTGAGATAGGGCTTCGATCTTCCGTATTCCATTATTATCCATAATATTCTCTTATTGAATGCCGTTCACCTTTCGCTGAGTTGAACGGCATTTGGTAACTCTAATATATAATTCCCTTTTTTATCGGGTACCGTTTTTGGCCATGCTGGTAGCCCCTTGACCAGCTTGACGGTCTCCAGACTGACGGTGATGACCTTGCCAATCAGTTTGACGATGTACTGCGGGTCGTCTGGGCGGTTGGGGTCGTTGGTGATGCCGCTTCGTTGGTCGGTCTTGACGCGGTACTGGTCGATTACCCAGTCCAGGGCTGAACGATTGCCTAAGCGGTAGTCAAACGCTTCTGGTGGGATGCCGGCTAACGTGAGGAAATCATTGTAGTGGATCTGCGTCTTGTCTTTGGAGAGTTTCATCTTCTCGACACGCCAGTTGAGGGACGCACCGGGTTTTTCTATTAAGTCGAGCCGGTATTCGGGTTGGTCCTCGTAGGAAACATGGATCTCCCCCAACCGTCTTCCCGTTTTGACGTAACTCCAGAAATCCGAGACAAGGGGCACACGTGGCAACTCCCTTTTGAGATTCGCCTGATACATCTCACGGTAGCCGGGGTGATGCAACACCGCGTAAACGTAATGGAAGACGTCCCACTTGCTGATGGTGTCGTCCTGGTATTGAGACCGGAATGCTTGCAATGCCCAAGCGGTGATGTTTTCCCGCCGGTTCGTCCCGTCCTCGTCATAAGTGTAAAAGGGGAAGCACTGGGAATCTCCAGTAAGATGCACATCCGTTAGTTGCATGGTCATCAGGCAGTGAAATGGTTTTTTATTCCCTATGGCAGTGACACAAATCACACGGTTTTCGGTTTCCGTTTCAGGTGTGGGGAAAATGGCCGGGAAACCGTAAACTCTTTCATTTAGAATGCGATCAAAGAAGAGGTTTGACTTGGTGAAAGGGCGATAAAGCGCATCTCGAATTTTGAATTCACTATATTCAGTATTTCTTCCGCGATTCAAATTTAATTTCAAAGACTCACTCCAGCTGATTTTCGTATCATCATACACTACAAAATCATCCACGTTGGTATTCAGCATTTCAGGTTGTTTCCATTTGAGCACCTGTTCATTGCAATAATCGATCGTCCGCTGCATGTTCTCAGTGAGCATGTTCCGGTTGAAATTGTATGCCCAAGCATCACGACTGGTGTTGACTCCACGGCTATAGTGTTTGAAAATCACCTCCATTGATTCTTCTTTTTCCCGTCTTGCTGCTTGGCTTCCCATGGAAATAAAGTTCTCGAATTCGCTGCGCAGTCCCTCCGTGAGCCATGTATTATGCTTGTCGGGCTTTACCATTTGCCATTCGATGTTTTGGTACTGTCCTTTGCTATCAAGATAATGATACTTGTTTTCCTTACGCCAGGATTCATCAACACGAGCATAGAAAATTCTATTTTGGAATCGTCGTTGTTTCTTTTTTTGATGAAAAAATTGATAGTGACGCCCACTTGAATGCTAAAAACGTTGTGCGTTGTCCCGGATAGTTTCGGATTCTTGCGCACGTTTCCTCCCAAATCGAGAATATAAATCGAGTCGAAATCATCAGTGAGGTGTTTCCGCATGCCATCAAAGGCGATGCCGTCGAGAAAACTGCTGTTTGTGACGAAAGCAACGATCCCCTGCTCTCCAATGCGGTCGGATGCCCAGCGTATGGCCTTCACGTATGGATCAGACAATGAGTTTTTATTTGTCGCCTGGGAATCTCTGGCAAATGTTCCCGAAACTCGTTGATCCAACGCCTCGTATTTTCGATTCTTGTTGTTGTCGTTCTCGTTGACCTGACCGACGTTGTAGGGAGGATTGCCGATGATCACAAACATCGGCGTCTCCTTTTGTTTTTCTACGCGCTTTGTATTTTCAGGAGTAAAAAGCAAGAGTTGATCCCGGTTTTTCATTTCAACCAAGTCGAAAGTATCCGTTAGGCAAATCCCTTCAAAAGGCTGGTAAGTCCCTGTTGCCTCGTAATACTCATGTTCGATATTCATCGAGGCGACGTAGTAAGGGAGTAGTAATATTTCGTTACAATGGAGTTCCTGAGTATATTTATCCTGCAGCTTTGTCTTGAGGATCTCCCGCATGACGCGGACGATAAATTACCGGTTCCGACGAATGGGTCGATGACGTGCACCCCGTTGTCAGAAAGAGACGTATCAAATTCATTCCGCAGGATCTGCTCCACGCTTTTCACCATGAAGTCTACAATGGGTTGTGGCGTATAGACGATGCCATGAGTATCAGCAACCTTGACGGAAAAGCCCTGGAAAAATTGTTCGTAGACCGTATTGAGGAAATACTGTTTCTGTGAGAAATCGCTGATGGATTCCGCAGTCTGTTCGATCGCCTTGTAGAAGCGATCCAGACTCCCCAGAAATTCAAGTCGGCTGAAGGTATGCGAGGTGAGAGCATGGATCACCGTTTCGATTTCTCTGGCGATGAGATTCCGGTTGGTGAAGTCGGGGTTTTTGAAGACGGTACGGAAGATGCGCTCCGTGAGAAGGTGTTGTATCAGCATCTCCTCGACGGCAGCCTCAGAGAGGTTGGGATTGATCGAGGCGCGACATTTTTCCAGAAAGACTGCAAAAGCCTGTATAAATTCCTGGTTATTTTTCTGTTCTTGTTGAATGCGCTTGGCCAATCCTCGTCCAATCTCGGGGACCTTGTCCTTGAACTGCGCAACCGCATCCTGCCATTCAACGTATTGTCGCGGACGGTAGGAGAAGAAGGCCTCCAGGGACTCGATCAATTGTTTCGGGTCGCTCAGGTCGTTATCGAGCACCCACTGCTCGTTTTGCCAGAGGATGGCCTGTTTGGGCGTTTGGAAGAGAATGTTGCTCTGCGGATAACCTGCTTCGAACTTGCGCAAAACTTCGGTAGGTAAATCGTCGCGGATGTCCTTTGCCTCCCAATAACCATAGGCCAGATGGAAATTATCCAGCAATGAAGCATCGATGACAACGTGCTTGCCGCCCTTCAGATTGAAACGATACTCAGGGACCAGTACCCAGTTTAATTGCCTTCCACATGACCCTAGCAACGTTTGAAATGCGGAACGAACCGCCATTTCATGGGTGACGCCATATTGGTCAAATTGTTCCAGGGAATGATAATAATCTTTGATGACCTTGTGGGTGGGTTTGAGATTGAGCAAAGGCATGAAAATTTATCCTTAAACTGTAAAAGCTATATAAAATTTACCATATCGTTTGTGATCCCCCATTTCAATAAAATTGGCTGAAAGGTAGTGTCTCAGTTTGATAATAAACCTGAGTTCGACATAAATCTTCAATAATATGAGTATCCTGGTGTATATGTCATCCTCGCGAAACTTGTCCCCGCGAAACTTGTCCTCGCGAAAGCGGGGAGCGGGGATCCGGATTTCAGTCTGGCTGCATACCTCCGGATTCCTTCCCTGCGTACGCAGGGATCTCGCAGGAATGACAAGGTTTCTCTAAGATATGAAGATTCCATAACATATTGAATTTATTAAATTCTTATCTCGAACTCAGGATAAACCAGGAAATTCCGAAATGATTTCAGAGGAAAGTGAACCTTTTGCGACTCGAGTGACGGGTCCGGTCATGGTGATGAGGAAATCGGATGAAATCGCAATATCAATGATCCCGCCAGGCATGTGAACGTGGATTGGGGAATCACACAATCCCAGTTTATAAGCAACTGCCGCCGCCGCGCAACTGCTGCTACCTGAAGCAAGCGTGTATCCTGCGCCACGCTCCCATATTTGAATTTGGATGTTACTGCGATCAGAATCCGCATGAATTGGACATTGGTGCGCCTGGGAAAACATGGCGCATTTTCCAGCAGAGGTCCATAGTGCCGCGTTTCTGCTTCTGAAAGAACTTTACGCGCAAGAACGCAGTGTGGATTGCCGATACTTACCGCGCAATATTTGAAGTCTTTGCCTTCGATCCGCATTGTTTCATCGATCACTTCCCGGGAGGGACCCGTAACCGGAATCGATTTGCTCTCGAAACTGACTTTTCCCATCTCGACCGTAATTTCGTGACCATTTTCATCAACGGTCGCAATAACCTTTCCCCCGGCAGTCAGGATGGTGAAAGGAGACTCCCCGACCAGTCCCCGGTCCCATAGGTAGCGGGCAAAAATACGCAGGCCATTACCGCTTTTTTCAGCTTCGCTGCCATCAGGATTGAAAATTCTCAAGGAAAATTCACCTGCAATCGATTCAGGACGACCGACGAGAATCCCATCGGAACCGATACCAAAATGCCGGTGGCAAATTCGTTGGATTTGTTCAGGTTTCAAAGGGTTGGGGAGGTCGGCCGGATCCAAAACGAGATAATCATTGCCGAGGGCATGGTATTTGTAAAATTTCATTGATTATACCTGGAATGCCTTTCATTTATAGATTTTTTCCCCCTCCCCGCGACACCTCACCCCCGACCCCTCCCTCCAGGGGAGGGGTATTTTTTAATAGGTTGACATGCCTCTTTCAGCCATTCCAGATCCCTACCTTGCAGATAGCTGGAGATTTCATCCCAAACCCTCTGGTGGTAATCCTGCAGCCACCGCCGTTCATCCTCTTGCAGCAAACGAGGATCGATGAGCCGCCGGTCGAAGGGGATCATGGTCAAAGAATCAAACTGCAACCAGGATTTACCTCCCGGATGGGGGGGAAGCTCATCGCAAGGTACCACTACATAGAGATTTTCCAAGCGAACACCACCCCAACCGGTTTCATAATAACCCGGTTCGTTGGAGACTATCATGCCTGCACGAAGATCAACGTTATGTGAAAGTGGGGAAATGTTGTGTGGTCCTTCGTGGACGTTGAGAAAAGCTCCCACGCCGTGGCCCGTGCCGTGGCCATAGTCCATTCCTTCATTCCATAGCGGAGAACGGGCCACGGCATCCAGAGAAGCGCCATGGGTACCTGCGGGAAATTTTTGAAGCGCCAACCGGATGTGGGACTGCAAAACTCTGGTATAAATCGTTTTTTGCCGGGCAGTTGGTTCACCAATGGCCAGGGTGCGCGTATCGTCCGTCGTGCCACCCGCAATCTGGATGCCCGAGTCTACCAACAACATATTTCTCCCCATCAACTGTTTTTCAGCGCTGGGATTGGAATAATGCACGATGGCGCTGTTTTCGGCAAACCCGGCGATGGTGGGAAAACTCAAGTCCACAAATCCTTCTTGCCGGCTGTATTCTTGGTAGAGGGACTCGGCGTAGCTTCGTTCACTGACGAATACGCCTCGGTCCAACTGCTCATAGAGTTTGACGAAGCTGCGAATTTTTCCACAGGCGGCATAATGGTGGGCTTTGCGGATTTGTTTGATTTCCGTATGATTTTTCAAGGCTTTCATCAGTACGACGGGATTCTCTCTCTCATATTGAGACCCAGCCCTTTCCTGGTGAGTTTGACCTTTTTTATGAAGCGCCAGATAAGTACCCATCGTAGTACTGGCAGGGTCGAGCCAGATTTTAAGGTTGGACAATGATTGCAGATGCTCTTCGTATGCCGCATAGGGCTTGAATTGGAAGCAGTTGCTCATGGACCGTTGAACCTCTGGCGTAACTTCTGCCAGTGTAAAACAAAAGGCCTGATTCAAATCGATCACGCAATAAGCTTCAAAAACGGGATTGCAGTCGATATCGTTTCCTCTCGAGTTCGTGATCCAGGCGATTTCATCCAGTTTGGTGAGCACCAGCGCCTGTACGCCACATTCATGCATTTTTTCCCGGATACGCTCCAGCTTGCCTGCCGTCGTCTCACCAGTCCAACTGAGATCGAGGAGATAAAAGGGTTGGCAAGGCGCCTGCGGTCGATCTTCCCATACCTGGTCGATCAGATTTGGTATGATGGGGATCAATCGAGAATCTGAGGATTTCAGATTTTTCAGATAAAGGCGGTAAGTTTTCGGGCTCATCGTGAATGGATCAAAACCAATTTTCAATGACTGCTGGCGATTTGCCTCCCGGACCAGCCATTGTTCGACAGTGGGCACTCCCTCCAATCCCAACTTTTGCGCGACAAACCAATCTTCAGCAACCTCATGCCCGGCTTGCAGGTGGTAACGAGAGTCCACGAAAAGCTGATGTTTTCCGCAACGACGGAACAACGCCGTACCCGCGGAGCCGGAAAAACCGGTTATTGCTTTCAGACGTTGCTTGTATTGCGGAACAAACTCGTTGAGATGTTCATCCATGGAAGGCACGAGATAGACGTCAATTTCATGCTGCTCGAGCTTTTGCAGCAATTTGGAGATTCTTTTTTCGACAGTGGAAGCGGAAGGGATCATCTTGGCACTCGAAATAAAATTCAAGAAGAGCATTCATGCGAATTCAACATAAATTATCAGAGGTGGCAGCTCCTGTCTACCAGCATATTGGATCGTAAAATCCGGCAGTGTCCAATATCGAGATCCATATCTCTGCAAAGGAGGAATTGTCCTGCAAGATTACCTGTGATAGTATCCATGTCCACCCTGTTTTATCCCTTATCATTGTCATCATGGCCGCATGGGGGATTCGGATTCAGCATAAAAATGAGACTTTGAAGCATGTTTACCGGAATCGTGAAAGGCTTACGCCCCGTAGAATCGGTGGTGGAAAAAAATGGAAGAAGGCAGTTGGTCATTGCCCTGGATGACTTCAGTCGAGAACTCGAGGTCGGCGCCAGCGTTGCCATCAATGGCACTTGCTTAACCACGGTCGCCCTCCGGGACGGAGTGGCGACATTCGATGTCATTCAGGAAACGCTCAACTGCACCAATGTCGGCATATTGAAACCTGGAGACCTGGTAAACGTCGAACGCTCTTGTCGGGTCGGTGATGAAATCGGCGGCCATCATCTGATGGGACACGTGGACGCGACCGGTACTATTCTGGATATTCACGCCACTGCCAATAATCGAGAAGTTTTCATTCACCATGATCCACGATGGCACAAATACATGATCCCCAAAGGATGGATTGCCGTGGATGGCATCAGCTTGACAGTCGTTTCCGTCGCAGCAGATCATTTCTCTGTCTGCTTGATCCCTGAAACCCTGGCGCGCACTACTTTGGGCTTTAAAGAAGTCCGACATTCTGTTAATTTGGAATTCGATCACGCCACAAAAGTGATTGTCACAACAATCGAACGGATGAGGATTCCTCCAGCACCAGGATCTTGAAAAATAACAGGACGCCAAATATGCCTGAAAGCGCTTTTTCCTGGCCGGAGTTTTTGACTGGATTGTTCTGAAGTCAAGGATCCTCGAGTATTCATTTTTCAACCCTCTTTCAAAACCTTGTAAGATAAACGACCCTCATTCGATTAGCAGTCAATGACACAACGTATTTTTAACTTTGGAGCCGGACCGACCATGCTACCAAGGCCGGTCATGGAACAAGTACAGGCGGAATTTTTGGATTTTCAAGGTCTGGGCGTCTCGATTGCAGAGCTCGGTCATCGCTCTAAAGAGTTTGAAAATATAGTGGATGAAAGCATTCGCATATTTCGAAGACTGACAAACCTCCCGGAGCACTACAAGGTCATTTTTCTCCACGGAGGTGGGAGAATGCAATTTTCAGCGGTTCCGCTGAATTTGATTGCGCGATCCTCGCGGAAAAAAGCCCTTTACGTGGAAAGTGGTTTTTTTTCAAAGCAGGCAATTGAGGAAGCGAAGCGATATGGAAAAATCCAAACAATCGCCAGCAGCGCCGGGACGGCGTATGACCGGATTCCCCCGATCGATGCGACCCACCTGGATCCCGCAGCTTCCTATATCCATATCACGTCGAACAACACGATAATGGGAACTCAGTGGAAGGCTTTCCCGAAAACAGGAAATTTACCTCTGGTAGTTGACGCGACTTCCGACATTCTTTGTCGCGTCGTCGATTTTTCTCAGTTCGGAGTGACTTATGCCAGTCTGCAGAAAAACCTGGGACCTCCCGGAGTGGCTATCGTGATCGTACGGGAAGATTTGTTGGAACATGCCTTGCCTGAAACACCAATGCTTCTCAATTATAAAGAAATCGCCGAAAGCAATTCCCTCCTCAATACTGCCAACACCATTGGAATTTACATTGCCCACTTGGTTCTGAAATGGATGGAAAAACAAGGTGGAATCTCCGTCATTGAAGCCCTCAATCGGAAAAAAGCGGCTCGCCTGTATCAGGTCCTTGACTCTTCGGATTTCTATAAACCGCCTGCCCATGCGGATCACCGTTCCTTGATGAATGTTACTTTCCACTTGCGTAGCGAGAAATTGCTTCAAATCTTTCTCAAAGAAGCAGCCCTGCATGGGTTGTTTGCCCTCAAAGGACATCGAATCGTGGGAGGAGTGAGGGCGTCGATCTACAATGCCATGCCGATGGAAGGGATCGAAGCCCTGGTAGCCTTCATGGAAGAGTTTGCCCGGGAAAAGGGCTGATCCGAATAGTCCGGCAAAACATGCTGGCATTGCAAATTGCGCAATGCCGAAGTAGAGTCGATGGGAGCGGAGAATCCGCTCAGAGCGAAAAAGGGAGGATTGATTCCTCTCGGTGAGGAAATGAAAGAATGGATGAAGCAAAACCGAGTTACTTGGTAAGAAGGCTTTTTTCAGGCTTCGTCAAAGGGTAATCAATGAAGACGTCCCAACAAATCCGACAGGAATTCATTTCATTCTTTGAATCCAAAGGACACCGCTTCGTGCGCAGTTCGCCGGTGGTGCCGGTGGATGATCCGACTCTTTTGTTCACCAATGCCGGCATGAATCAGTTCAAGGATATTTTCCTGGAAACAGGCGCTCGTGATTACAAGCGGGCCGTCAATTCCCAGAAATGCATCCGCGCCAGTGGCAAGCACAATGACTTGGAAGACGTGGGACACGATAATTTTCACCATACTTTTTTCGAGATGCTGGGCAACTGGTCCTTCGGAGAATATTTCAAGGAAGATGCAATCCGCTGGGCCTGGGAGTTGATGGTTGATCGATGGGGATTGCCCGCGGATAAATTATGGGCCACGGTATTCGAGGGTTCCCGCCGAGTCGATCAGACAACAATGGGGGAAGGGAATGCCAAAGAGAATCTGGAGCCGGACCTGGAGGCCGAGGATTTGTGGAAATCTTGCACGGACGTTCGTCATGAGCAGATTTTACGCTGCAACAAAAAGGATAATTTCTGGGAAATGGGCGAAACGGGTCCTTGTGGCCCCTGCTCCGAAATTCATATCGACTTGGGAGAAGGCGCCTGTCCCCTTTCCGGGGAACACCGGTGCGCCGTCAACGTGGAAGGCTGCTGGCGTTTTGTCGAATTGTGGAATCTGGTTTTCATACAATACAACCGGGACGCTTGCGGAATTCTGGAAAAATTGCCGGCCAAACACGTCGACACCGGGATGGGACTGGAACGCATTTGCCGGGTTTTGCAAAAGGTGGATTCGAACTATGATACCGATCTGTTCACGCCGCTTCTGGAGGCGATTTCCCAGACGACCGGCAAGTCATACGCGGACGGTGAAGTCGGTGTCGCATTTCGAGTGATCGCTGACCATCTGCGCTCCCTGACCTTTGCGATTGCCGATGGCGCCATTCCTTCCAACGAAGGACGAGGGTACGTGTTGCGGCGCATGTTGCGGCGAGCGACCCGCTATGGCCGTACGCTTGGAATGAGAGAACCTTTCCTGCACCTGCTCGTTCCTCACCTCGCGCAGTATATGGGAGGATCATTCCCGGAAATTGCAGCGCAGGAAAAACACGTATCCGGAGTCATACAGGCGGAAGAAGAAAGTTTTGGTCAGACCCTGGACCGGGGTTTGGAAATCTTCGAGCAGATGATGCAACAGCCCGAAACCCGGACCAATCACCGGCTATGCGGAGAAGACGTTTTCCGCTTGTACGACACCTATGGATTTCCAATTGATTTGACACGTCTGCTTTGTGAGGAGCGTCACTATTCCATCGATGAAGCAGGCTTTGAACAATGCATGGAACAACAGCGTACCCGGGCTCGAGAGGCTGCAAGATTCAAATCGACTATTGAAAATTGGCGGATTGTCAGTGAAGGTCCCCATTCTCGCTTTGTGGGTTACCACGCGCATACCACCATTTCTACCATACGCAGGTACGCTCGCAATGAGCAGGGGCAGTGGTTGATAATTTTGGATCAAAGCCCATTCTATGCCGAAGCAGGAGGACAAGTGGCCGATCATGGCTGGCTGAGGCAACAAGGAGCTGATACGAGAGAGGATTCCCACTCAATCAATAAAGTTCCCTCTCCCCCGGAGGGAGAGGGCCAGGGTGAGGGGGGAGACCGAGCCTGCCAATTCGCAATTGAGGGTTCCCACTCCATCGATCCAACAACAGCGTGGGAAAAACAATGGACCGTGGTCGACGTCCAAAAGGATGGAGACGCGATTGTTCATATCGTGGAAGGCAATTCATCCCCCTCGGAAAGTCCGATGAAGGCCGAAGTCGACAGGAAACTGCGCTTGACGACAACCTACAATCACACCGCCACGCATTTGTTACACTCGGCTTTGAGAGGGGTCTTGGGCAGCCACGTCAATCAAGCCGGCTCGGTGGTACATCCGGATTATCTACGATTCGATTTCACGCATTTTGAAAAACTAAGCGAACTACAAGCGCTGGAGATCGAAGGGTTGATCAATCAAAAAATCAGGGAAAATATCCCCCTCGATATTTATGAAACCGAATACGATCAAGCCATTGCCAGTGGAATTATTGCCCTTTTTGGAGAAAAATATGACGACCGGGTGCGGGTCGTGCAGGCGGCTGACTATTCTTCGGAACTGTGCGGCGGATGCCACGTGAGAGCGACCGGGGAAATCGGCCAATTTCGCATTTTGTCAGAAGCGAGTATTGCGTCAGGAATCCGCCGCATTGTGGCGGTTACCGGCCCGGAATCGGAACGCATGGCCCGCGAAGAAGGAAAAGCCATCCATCACCTGCGTCGATTGCTCAACGTCTCTACCGGGGAAATGGCATCCCTGGTCCATCAGATGCTCGAAGAGAAGCGTCAATTGGAAAAAGAACTGCTGGCCTTGAAAAAAGCATCTGCCGCAGGAGGCGCGGGTCATCTGCTCAAACAAGCTCATGCCGTTGCCGGGGTGCAGGTGGTGGTTTCAAAAGTGGAAATCGATTCCATGGACGCCTTCAAAAGCCTTGGAGATTCGTTACGGAAGCAGCTCGATCCGGGGCTGGCGGTGCTGGCGGCCGAGCTGAACGGGAAAGTTTCCTTCTTGTGCGTCGTTTCCGACCACCTGGTTTCCCGGAAAGTCAAAGCGGGAGAGGTGATCAATCTCGTGGCCGCGCTGGCTGACGGACGAGGGGGTGGCAAACCACACCTGGCCCAGGCAGGCGCAAAATCTCCGGGAAAACTGGCAGACGCCCTGCGCCAGGCACCATCCCTGATCGAACAATATTTGCAGGCGCGCCATATCAACTCTCCCCTCTCCCCTTGAGGGAGAGGGCCAGGGTGAGGGGGACACTGAGCCTTCCATCCGTTCTTCCCTCTCCCCTTGAGGGAGAGGGCCAGGGTGAGGGGGACACTGAGCCTTCCATCCGTTCTTCCCTCTCCCCTTGAGGGAGAGGGCCAGGGTGAGGGGGACACTGAGCCTTCCATCCGTAATTGAGCTGTTTCATGCGTTATGAAATATATATTGGACTGCGCTACTTGCTATCCCGGCGTAAAGACCGTTCGATTTCCGTTATCACCTGGATATCGATATGCGGAGTGATGATCGGCGTGGTGGCTCTGATTGTTTCGACGTCTCTGATGAATGGATTCCGTGATAACCTGCGCAAAGCCATTACCGGCTCACTGCCTCATGTGACCGTCTTCGGAGTGCGTGGAGGGGCAACGGAAATCGAAAAACTGCAAGAACGCATCATGCGGCATTCCGAAGTGCGGCATACCGCCCCTCATATCTACCAGCAGGCGATGATCATTGGCGATGAACTCCCCAAAGGTGCTTTGATTCGAGGCATCGATCCGGAACGCGAATTCCAAGTGACTGAAATCGCCTCTTTCCTGCGTCAGGAAATCTACCCTCCGGAACCGCCTTCCCTTGAAGAACAGCAAGGTATTGCGCGGGACATCCTTTCCCGTTTGTCATATGAACGCTCCGGTGACGCGAAGAAAAGTGACGGTGTTATTTTAGGCGCTTCCCTGGCACAGGGACTGGGGGTGATCCTCGGGGATACGGTAAAACTCATTTCCTCGGAAACTCGTATGACGCCTGTGGGCGATGTCCCTCGGGCAAAAATACTGGAGGTGATCGGCATTTTCGAATCAGGAATCTCCGGTTACGATGAAGTGCTGGCCTTTGTGGACTATCGGCTGGCGCAGAAGATTTACAACATGGGCGAGCGCGTTACGGGGATTGGAGTGAGTATTGCCGATCCGGTCGAGGCGACCCGAGTCGCTGCCGAGTTACAAGAGGACTTGAAGCTCTACATCGTCAACGACTGGGCCAGTGAAAATAAAAGTATTTTTCAATTGATGAAACTTGAAAAACTGGCCCTCTTCATCGTGCTGGCTCTCATCGTCCTGGTGGCAGCATTCAATATCATCAGTTCGCTGACGATGCTGGTTCTGGAGAAAACAAAGGAAATCGCCATCCTCAAGTCGTTGGGGGCGACCGACCGCAGTGTACTTTCCATCTTCATGTTGCAGGGCGTGATGATCGGCGTGTTCGGAACCTTCTTTGGTTTATTGCTGGGATTGTCAATTTGTTGGGTGCTGCTCAATTTCAATATCGTGGAGATCCCTCCGGGAGTCTATCCCGGCGGCAATCGCATTCCTGTCTCGATAGAATGGCCGGAAATCGGAGTGATCGCCTTGACCTCGTTTGCCATTTGTTTTCTGGTAACTCTCATTCCCGCCTGGAAAGCCGTGCGCATCCAACCGGCAGCGGCATTGCAATATGAATGATCCAAACGCCAAATCGCTCGAATCCTGGCTTTGGGACGCGGCATGCAGTATTCGCGGCGCGCAGGACCTCCTGCCATTGCTGGTGATAGGAACTAGGAATATGCAAATAGAGTATTTAAGGTTGAAGAATTTCCGTGCTTTTCGTGACGTCGAAATGCGAAAGATCCCCCGCCTGGTTGTTTTAGTCGGAGCCAATGGGACGGGTAAATCCACCCTGTTTTCCGTTTTTGGTTTCTTGCGTGACGCCATGACCTCGAATGTGACGACGGCCCTGGCGAAGCTTGGCGGAAGCCGGGGCTTTCAAGAAGTCCGCAGCCGCGGAACGAGCGGACCCATCGAGATTGAACTCAAATTCCGGGAAAAACAAGGCGCTCCCTTGGTCACCTACCTTCTCAGTATAGATGAGGACCGCCATGACGGACGTCCTATAGTTGCGCAGGAGATACTGCAATACCGCCGGGGTAGCCGAGGCAAACCCTGGCGATTCCTGAACTTTTCCAAAGGTGTGGGAGAAGCGGTAACGAACGAGTTTGAAGAGGTAACGAACGAAGCGGAGTTGCAGCGGGAGCCGCAAACCTTGAAAGCTCAAAATCTGCTTGCCATCAAGGGCCTTGCCCAATTTGAACGATTTCCGGTAGTGGTTGCTCTTGGAGACTTGATCGAGCGTTGGCATGTTTCGGACTTCCACATCAACCGCGCGAGACCCGAACAAGAAGCCGGATATGCCGAGCACTTGTCCAGGGAGGGCGAAAATCTCTCGCTCGTCATCGAGTATTTTCACAATCACCACCCGCAAGTATTTGAGGTGATCAAAAATAAATTGAAAGAGCGAGTGCCGGGCATCTCGAGCGTCGAATCCAAGCAAACGGAGGAAGGCCGCATTTTACTGAAATTCAGGGATGGATCTTTTGAAGATCCCTTCCTGGCGAGGTATATTTCAGACGGAACCATCAAGATGCTTGCTTACCTGATCCTGCTCTACGATCCTGATCCCCATCCCCTCTTGTGCGTTGAGGAACCTGAGAATCAACTTTATTACTCCCTTCTCTGGGAATTGGCCGAAGAATTTCGCGATTATTCGAACAGAGGCGGACAGGTTTTCGTCTCAACTCATTCGCCGGATTTTCTTAATGCGATGAAGTTGCATGAGGTTTTCTGGCTGCAGAAGCAAGACGGCTACACTTCCGTTCAGCGGGCCAGGGATGACGCGCAACTCTCGACTTATATGCAAGAAGGAGATCAAATGGGTTATCTTTGGAAGCAAGGCTTTTTCCCTGGAGCAGATCCCAAATCATGAATCTCGTCTTTTTTCTGGAAGAGCCTTCGGGCCAGAAGGTTGCTGGATCACGAGCGATCGGGCCACATTTATCACTGACCGGTAATCGTTCCCGCAGTTTTTCCGTATTTGTTTGCGCATTGAAGCGCATAGCTAATCCAAAAATTGAAAGTTGAATATCGCCTCAATTGAGCCTGGATATCAACCAGCCGCTACATTCACACCGGCCCAACCAAATCCTATCGTCCACTCGCGGAAATCGTCGCCGAACTCGATGCCATCGAAGCCGAAGAGAGGGAGACGGATAAGGCATTGCGGGCAATTCTGCAGAAGATCGGGGTATGAGCGAACATAGCATCATCAAACACGTACGGGAAATGGAGGACATTGCATATGAACGACCCATTGAACAAACTGACGATACGAGGATTCAAATCTATCTGTAACCTGGAAAATTTTGCACTCGAGAGTCTGAATGTGTTGATCGGAGCCAACGGTGCGGGCAAAAGTAATCTCATTGCCTTTTTCAGGCTGCTGCAAGCAATCATCAATGGAAATCTGAACAGCTATGTTCGAGACAGCGGTGGAATCAGCGACCTCCTTTTTAACGGACGAAAAACCACACGACAACTTGAGTTTGAAACTCGCTTCGGTCCTCGCGGCTACCGTTTCACGATCAGACCCGGACCATCGGAAGGTTGTGCGCTGACAGACGAAGCTCGCTATTATGAGCACGGGAAAAAAGGCTGGTGGGAACTGGGAGATAGCCCAGATGGGAAGTCCTTGCTTGTGAAAGAGGTTTCCGGAAAATCACACGACGCCCAATACGGCAAGCCTGTCTACGAGTCCATCACTTCATGGAAAATATATCATTTTCACGACACGAGTGAAACGGCGGCGTTACGACATGCTGAGATCTTGCAAGACAACATGACTCTGCGTTTCGACGCTTCGAATATCGCGCCATTCTTGAGGAGACTCAAAATAACGGGCGAGGGAACGTTCCAGGAAATTCTCCGGACATGTAAATTGGTGATTCCCTATCTCGATGATTTTCTCCTCGACGTGGAAAGCTTTGGACCGAAAAAAAAAGTGGCGCTTTCGTGGCGCGCCACAGGTTCGGACTACCCGATGCAACCCTATCATTTCTCCGACGGCAGTATCCGTTTTATCTGCCTGGCCACTGCTTTGTTACAACCCGATCCTCCCTCTTGTTTAATCATTGACGAACCGGAGTTGGGGCTACATCCTGCGGCAATCAGCATTTTGGCAGAATTGATTCAAAACGCTTCGAAGCGTACCCAACTCATCATTGCCACACAGTCGCCGGTATTGATCGACAACTTCTCGGTCGAGGACGTCGTTGTGGTCAACCGGAATGATGGTGCTTCCCAATTCGAACGCCTGAACGAAGCAGATTATCTCGCCTGGCTCGAAAGCTATTCCGTGGGCGAGTTGTGGAGTAAAAACGTCATATCGGGAGGACCGGTTTATGAGTAGAATTGTCGAAGTGATGGCGCTGGTGGAAGGCCAGACCGAAAAGATCTTTATCCAGAATATTTTGAGCCCCTATCTGGCGCAAACTGAAGTATACGTTACCCCGATTATCCTGACGAAGCCCGGTCAGAAGGGCGGTGATGTTCGTTTTTCACGGGCCAAAAATGACATTGAGCATTATCTCAAGCAAAGACAAAAAACCTGGCTGACGTTACTTGTCGACTACTCCGGTATCAAGGGTGATTGGCCTGGTTACCAGGAGTCAAAACGCGAAACACGCCATGCGTTGAAGGCAAGAGTGCTGAACGATGCGACCCGGAAACGGGTAAACGAACTCTTTGGAGAACATGACTCACAGCGGCGCTTCATACCGTATGTGTCGATGTTTGAGTTTGAGGCGTTGCTTTTCAGCGATGCCAACATACTGGCGAAAAAGCTGAATGTTCAACAAAAAGATGTGATTGAGATTCTTTCTCAATGCGGCGAACCGGAGAAGATCAACGACAACCCCCGGACCGCCCCATCCAAGCGCTTGGAAGTCTTGTCTGACCGCTTCAGGAAAACCGCGACCGGTATCAGCATTGCGCGGGAAATCGGAATCGATAGAATGAGAGCGTCGTGCCCGATCTTCGACGTGTGGATAAGCAAACTGGAGAATTTGAAGCACTGAGCATTGCCCAATCGGCGGAGGCGCAGATTAACGCGGGTATAGGAACGACTGAGTGGAACAAAGGGTAACCCGCTATGGTCCACGATTGCGCCGATCGTTCGCGCTTTCGGGTTGAAACTCGAAGTGATACGGCCGTAGCGGGAACGGGTTGGAATGTGGTAAGAAGAATGACAAAAAGCGTGAAAAACCGGTGGGTAATGAGAAACGCCAAGACGTACAGGAAGTTTGATATGAACACACTCAAGCCGGTACGCACGGAGGCGGACTATGCAGCTGCGCTCGATCGCATCGATGAATTGATGGACGCCCTGCCCGACAGTCCGGAGGGCGAAGAGTTGGATACTCTTGCCGACATGGTCGAGATGTACGAAGCCCGGCACATGCAAATGGGTTATCCGAGCCCCATCGCTGCAATCGAGTTTCGCATGGACCAAGCGGGGCTCAGCCCACGAGATTGAGTCGCTTTCGCAGGTTGCCGTGCTAAGGTTGCTGAGAATCTCTCCGGCAAGCGGGCCATCACCATACCGATGGCGCGCGCACTCAAACAGCATCTTGGCGTTTCGGCAGATGTATTGCTCAAGGAGCCAGAGCGCCATATTTGACGATACATTGACCGGTATCGAGAGACGTCTATTTCCCCTCAAAGCGATGACCAGGCATGGGTGGATTGCAATGGTAAGGAGATTGTTGCTACACTGTCGCAACAATTGACTGCTTAATTCGTGCCTGACAGAAAAATACAATTTTACTAATAAGAGGTGTAGAATCCGCGAGAACATCTGTTTTTGAACAAGCCATATTTTAGAGAATTGAAGCTATTTTTCTTTGGGATCCCTAATTTTTTGTTACCCCCCCTATTTTTGGACACTCGCCCCCCCCTCCCGGCCTCCCCTCTTGTTTCAGAATGGGGAGTCACTCTTGGGTTCAGGCCGCTTTTTTGTAGGGTCCTCGTTTACGACGCTGCCGTTCTTTTTGCTGTTCACGCAGGACGGTGCCGAGACGGTGGATGTTTTTTGCAAGCACAGCCAGAGCGACATAGCGTTCGAACCCCTTGATTCCATGATCCGGACATCGGTCGAGTCCGTGCACTTCCAGAGCGTTGATGGCGGATTCGACCGCAGAGTGTTGGCGGCGCAGGAGTTTGAATTCCCGGGAATCTTCTCTCTGCCGGTCTGCTTTGCTCAACTTGCCTTTTTTGGGAAGCACGACAAGATCCAGCAGTGCTTTGAGTTCACGCTGATTCTGTGGGCTGTGAGCGCCCTTGTCCCAACTCACGACCGCAAGCCCGGGGAAGCGTTTTTTGGTTTCTTCGACGATTTCCACGGCCACCTTCTCATCGGTCTGCCTGCGCATCACCTGATGGTGAAGGATGAATTGATGCTGGTCCTCAATGAGGTTGACCCTGAGTCCGAGTTCCACCGGCACTCCCGCCTTGCCCTTGCTGATCCACTCGGTGTGGGGCTCGAAGATGGAGAAGATTTTTTCATGATGAGGGATGGTTTCGTTGAAGCACACCCTGCGGATGATTTGGCTCATGAGTTTTTTTGCAGAGCCCATGTACTCCCGTAAGCGTAGCAGTTTCAAGGAGGAGCGCACCCGTTTTTCCAAAAGTTCCAGGCTTGTCCGGACTCGCAGTTGATACCCATTGGCCATGAGGACGTATTTGAGATATTCCTTGCGCCTCTTTTCTTCACGGGCACGCTTTATTTGCTCGACTTTCGAAGTGGAGGGCCTGAGCTTTTGGATGAGACGATACTGCTTTTTGAACTGCCTGAGGTTGTTCCGATATTGTCGCCAGCCCTCCAACTGGTAACTCCGTGAAAGCCTGGCGCATTCTTCAACCGTCTTGCGTACGGCGTCGAAGAGCAGGTTGACGTCGGTCGGATAATGTACATTGGTTTCAACCACAAAGGAGTCGCAGCGTGCACGTAGCGCCTTGCTTGAATCATGAAGTTCAATCATCTTCTCCGTGCGAATTCGGGTTGGCCCATCTTTTGGGGCGTTTTTTTTTACCAGCCCATGTCCGGCTTTGATAACCAACTGATTGATCTCATCGAGAATCTCAGGTGTGAAAAGACGCAGGTTATCCTTGATCGTCTGCCGGTTGTATGTTGTTTTGTCCTCCCACCCACCATGTCCGAGCATCTGCCGGATGGTGTCGTGATGGTTAGCCAACTCATGGATGCGGTCGTAATCGGTGTTGAGACCCAGGCGCAGTACGCCAAGCACCAGAATCTTCCACTGCTCCATCCCGGGACGACCAAGACGGGGGTCCGCTTTGCGATGCCTGTCTTCGTTGCTCAGGCCCGGACCGCTTCGCGAGGGGATGACTCGTTCCAGAACCTTGAATACCGATGCGCGTAATGCTGGCGTGGCGTATATGTATTGCAAACCGCGAAGGATAGGGGGGATGTCATCACGGGATTTTAGATCCAACTCGATGGCGGCAATGTCGACTTCGCCGAACTTCATCTGGGGGTCACGTATGGTGCGCATAAAATTTCAAATCTTGAAGATTTACGGAAAAACGAAAGAAACCAGTCCGAAGATACTGTAACTGCAACGATTGACCCTTCATGCGAGGTGGTGCGCACTCGGGTTTTCTCAAATCTTCGCGTCACAAATATCAGTTTATCATCTTGATATAATTAATGAAAGACTTAACATGATATTTAATGGTATTCACCTATTTTCAAGAAACGAAGATTTTGGGGAAACTCATCAAAAATCCCATTTTTTGCTGACTTTGGCCATCTGAACACTGTATCAAACAAATCTTCATCCTGTGAAATTGAATAAATGTCATTTAATATCAGCAATTTGTGTATTTTTCGGCCAAGCACTAATTCGGTTATGGCTACAATTACTTGGCGCTCATCTGGATGTTAAGGTTTGCCGGAGTGTTCACGGAATCCTGAATTGTTGCTATACTGTGGAGACTTTTGAGTTGAAACCTTCTTCTGTACTGGCAGCGGATTGGAATTAAGAATTCAAAAAGGAATTTTGAATGCAAACTCGAAAAACATCCCCGCTTCAATAACAGCGAGAGTACAATTCCTCATTCCTGATTTTTAATTCCAGCTTCTCATTCAACCTCATGCAGCAGAAACTCAACGCTACCATCGAAACCTCGCACACATACCTCGAATTAATGCGAAGGAATTGGAGGGCTGCCTTTCCGATTCGTCATTAAAGGAGATAGGGAATGAGTTGGAAAGAACCCGAGTTACCGCTTTCCGATTTTGATCAGTTTGAAACGCTGAACGGACTTTGGAAAGGCAAAAAGGAGCCATTTGTGGAAGCTGGTGTGATCCGAAACACAAACTTTACCGCCTCCGGTGTCATTGACTATTCGGACGTAGCATACCTTCAAGTCGAGGAAAAGCAGTTACAAAAACGCCTCCTGGAGTCGGGAGACATCATTCTTGAACGCTCTGGAGGTGGCCCGAAACAGCCGGTGGGGCGCGTCGTCCTATTTGATCGCGATACAGGAATTTTCAGCTTCTCCAACTTCACCACAGTCATTCGTATCAGAGACAGAAAGGCATTCGATCCCAAATTTATTTTCTACGGGTTGATGGAACTTTATCAAAGTGGGCGGACCGAGGACATTCAACGACGGACAACTGGTATTCGGAATCTGGATTTTACGGCATACAAGAATCGTGCTCGATTCCCCCAAATCGGCCTCTCAGAGCAGAAGAAAATCACCCACATCCTCTCAACAGTGCAGCGAGCAATCGAAGCGCAGGAGCGTATCATTCAGACCACCACCGAACTGAAAAAGGCTCTCATGCGCAAGCTCTTCACCGAAGGGACCCGCAGCGAACCAAAGAAACAGACTGAAATTGGACCTATTCCTGAAAGTTGGGAGGTAGTAGAATCGGGAGAGATTGCCCGAATAGAGCGTGGCAAGTTTTCTCATCGGCCTCGAAATGAACCCCGGTTCTATGGAGGGAATTATCCATTCGTTCAAACGGGTGATATCACCAATTGCGACGGATACATTCGTTCTCACGTACAAACACTCAACGAGGAAGGCCCGGCAATCAGCAAGATGTTCCGAAAAGGAACCATCCTCATCACGATTGCCGCAAACATTGGCTTTACTGGAATCTTACAATTTGATTCCGCTGCCCTGACAGCCTCATCAGTATCTCGCCATCAAATCGCATCCAGACTGAATCCTGAACTACTACTTGATGACTCAGCAATCTACTATGGATCAATTGGCACCGAAAGGAACTCAGAAAAATATCAATATCCAGTTCTTAAAGCCTTGGCCTGTTCCTCTTCCAGACAAGAACGAACAGGAGGAGATCGCGTCCGCTTTCAACATGGTAGATCAAAAGACGAGATTTGCGTCGGCGAAGCAACAGGAACAGCAAAGCCTCTTCCGCACCCTCCTTCACGAACTGATGACCGCGAAGATTCGTGTACATGAACTCAAACCCTCCACTGACAATGCATAAGTTACTGAAATTCCAAGATGTCGTGGGAGATCATCCGACACCTCCACACGTGTTCGGGGTGCAGTTTGTACATGCAGACGGACACTCTAAGCACGGCGTTCCGACTAGAAGATTGAGTGAAAGCAATGTGGGAGTCGATGGAATCGTCAAGGAAATGAAGAAATGTATACGCATCCACCATTCTCGACCGGAGGACTTAAAGCGCGATCAAAGACGACGTAGTGCTTTAGCTCGACAAGGATTCACGTTTCCTACAACACGTTTTCCGACAAATTCAAATACCCAAAAGGGAAATTGGGCGGAAATACTCCTTGCAGAATACGTATCATCGGCTTGTTGCGCCCAACTTCCCATTTATCGCCTTCGCTACAATCCCAACATAGAGCAGTCGATGAAGGGGGACGATGTGTTGGCGTTCGATCTGGATGCAGATCCCATAAGAATTATTGTCGGAGAAGCAAAGTTTCGAAAAATCCCGTCAAAAAAAGATGTTGTAGATATTGTCACAACACTTGAGAGGTCCATTCGGGTTGGAGTACCGGTTTCGCTTCAATTCGTCGCAGACCGGCTATTCTACGAAAGGCAAGATGACCTTGGCCGCAGGATCGAAGAATGCTGTGACCTGTTTGCACGGGACAGACTGCAGCTGGACCATGTTGGCTTGCTTGTAAGTAATCAAAATACATCCGATCAGGTTAAGCGGAATGCAGAGTCTTCAATGCGCAGACTTGCGGTCATGTCGTTGTGCTTGAGTGACCCGATTGCTTCAGTGGAGTCCAGCTTTGAGGGTTTGGAGGATTTGTTATGAGTATTTCCATAGAACACGCGAGGAGGATCGTCGATTCACTGAAGGTGCCTCCTATTCCGAACTTTATTGCACAAGCCAAGGCGAAACAGATTCTTCAGGAGGTTCACGAACTGCCTGAAAATTATCCGAGATTTACCGAAGGCTTGGATGAACGTATTACCTTTATAGCTTACAGAATGCTTGCCGCAGGATGCAGCCTGGTCGAACAAGAAATCCCTGCTGAAGGATATGCGCAGCTTTATTCAGCCGGAGACCTGTTGGAAAGTGTTCATCGATCTTCAATCTCCGAAGATTCCTCAAGCTCGTTTAATTGTCTAATAGGGGCGATGGCTTTCTATGCGTGTGGACACTACTCGCGGGGATTTGTCTTGATCAAGGATTTGGAAGCCATGACACCCATCGCAAGGGTGATCGCCAGCTTTCTCCGGAAGGACGCAGCACAACTTATTTCGGGAATCAATGAAATCCTGCTTGCTCCGGTCCCTGAATCCGAGGATTCCCAAGCTATTGATAAAAGAGCTTTGAACGTCACAATCGCGCGCGCCGTGGCCCTTGTTTTTGAGCACAGTATATCGGGAGACTCAAACCTCCTTGACTACGCCGACTCAATTCTTCAAGACTCGATACTCATCAGTGATGGAGGGTCCCATCCTGCTTACTGGTGGATAGCACGGCTTCTGAAATTGATGTTCAATGACTATCACAAGGGATCTCTATGGACAGTATTGCCCACATTCTTCAACCCGAATGGCAAACGTCAAATCGAAGACTATATTCGTGTGCTTGCGTTATCAGAGCCACCTGTTACAGAGTTGTGGAAATCGCAGCTTGCGTGTATTTCGCTCGCTCTAGACGTCGACAATGCCGGCGGAATTATTAATCTCAGAACGAGTGCAGGCAAGACGAGAGTTGCTGAATTGGCGATTCTCAAAGTGTTGAAAATGGACCCGGAAGCAAAGGTGCTGTATCTTGCGCCTTTTCGATCCCTTGCCTTCGAACTCGAAAGAACCTTTGGAAAATTCTTGGGTACTCTCGGATACTCTATTTCCCACCTCTACGGAGGTTCACGTTTCAACGTTATCGACAAGGAAATGGCAATCGACGCCAATATGCTTATCGCAACTCCTGAGAAGACAAGAGCTATGCTGCGCGCTGCCCCAGAGCTTTTCGAAAACGTTAAGCTCGTAGTTGTAGATGAAGGTCATCTTCTTGGAAAGGAAGAAAGAAACATCAGAAACGAACTTTTCTTAGAACATTTGAGAGTGCTCTCCCGTAATCATAAGAAACGTATATTACTTCTTTCAGCTGTTCTGCCAAATGCAAGAGAACTTGCGTGTTGGGTCGGAGGAAGTGAAGAAGCTTTGGCGAAGTCGGACTGGAAGCCATCAGATGAACGCTTTGGACTCATTCTATGGTCGAAGAATGGGGTTAGGATACAATGGGAGGAATCTTATAAATGTTTCAATCCACATTTCGTCGAATTCAGAAATGTCGTTGAGCTAGATCCTAGCCGAAAAGGTATTTTTTAGAATTATATCTTTAAACTTGAGGTTAAAAAGTGCCATAATTCATTGAAATAACTGTGAATAACTTCAATATTAAGAATTATGGCACCCAAAATGAAACCATTCATTCGAGCAGAAAAACATCTTATTTTAAGCGCTCCTGATACAGAATTTGAAAATTTCTTATCAGAACTTGATCAATTGTCTGAGCGAGAGCCGGAGATATTGGACAAAATTGAACAGGATTTGGAGAAATACGCAAGAAATAAAAAGAAAGAGCGTTTAGAGGATAAACGATGGCAGGAAGCCCGGAATCCATATCAAGGAGATGAATAAGCTCTCTAAGATGATGGCTTTTGAGACAGGTAAAAAGGACAGTAAAACGAAGCGAAAAAAACATTACAAAACCCTATTGAAGAAAGCTCAAAGCGCTCATGGGAAATTTTTAAAAGAAATGGCAAAGGTGGATATCCGTGCCCAAAAAGCTCTTCTCCCCCCTTCTCGGAAAACGCGTTTGATTCGCCTCATTGAAATGATGAATGAAGATATTTCTAATTTGCAACGGGTAATCATCTACTGTCATCAAAGAGTTTTTGAAGAAAAGAAGGTTCCTTCCACTGAGAAAGTATTGAGTCTTTCCGATCAGAGCTCGGCTTATATTCAAAAGGGAGATCGAGAAGCGCTTATCGGATATAAGCCTCAATTAGGAAGGAGCGGAAATGGTTTTATTTCCGTGTTAATTACTCCGGAGGGCAATGCTGCTGATTCAGGGCAACTCGACCCTGCCCTTGTTGAACATTTGCGATGCACCATCACCATTCCCTCTGAAGTGAGCCTTGATGATGGATATGCCAATCAGGCGATCAGAGAAAAGTGGATGGGCAAAGGCGTTAAGGTTTTTAGTATTAGTGGGGTAAAGAGAAAAAAGATGACCCCGATTGAAGAATGGGAAAGTGAAATCTATTTGGAATCACGAAATGGAAGATCTGCTGCAGAGTCGTTGATGTTTCATCTTAAGCATCGTTTCCATTTCGGACAAGTTATGCGCAGAGGGATTGAAAACGTTCGGGCAGAGTTGCTGGAAAAAGCATTAACCTATAATTTTTGCAAAATGATTGAGTTGAAAAAAAGACAACTCAAACAAGCGGCCTGAATATTCAATGGGGGAGTGTGAAATATGAGCAGGGGCGAGGAAAGTATGTCCAAAAAAGATTTTTTCCCTATAAAAACTGTGCCGTGGGCGAATAAAAAACAAAAATAAATCGTTTTCTCGTCATATTGAATCAAATAGAGAATCAAATAGAATCAAATTGGTTACATTTACTATTTTAGAAACCCTTTTCGGCTAGGGTCTAGCTAGATCCTAGCCGAAAAGGTATTTTTTAGAATTATATCTTTAAACTTGAGGTTAAAAAGTGCCATAATTCATTGAAATAACTGTGAATAACTTCAATATTAAGAATTATGGCACCCAAAATGAAACCATTCATTCGAGCAGAAAAACATCTTATTTTAAGCGCTCCTGATACAGAATTTGAAAATTTCTTATCAGAACTTGATCAATTGTCTGAGCGAGAGCCGGAGATATTGGACAAAATTGAACAGGATTTGGAGAAATACGCAAGAAATAAAAAGAAAGAGCGTTTAGAGGATAAACGATGGCAGGAAGCCCGGAATCCATATCAAGGAGATGAATAAGCTCTCTAAGATGATTGCTTTTGAGACAGGTAAAAAGGACAGTAAAACGAAGCGAAAAAAACATTACAAAACCCTATTGAAGAAAGCTCAAAGCGCTCATGGGAAATTTTTAAAAGAAATGGCAAAGGTGGATATCCGTGCCCAAAAAGCTCTTCTCCCCCCTTCTCGGAAAACGCGTTTGATTCGCCTCATTGAAATGATGAATGAAGATATTTCTAATTTGCAACGGGTAATCATCTACTGTCATCAAAGAGTTTTTGAAGAAAAGAAGGTTCCTTCCACTGAGAAAGTATTGAGTCTTTCCGATCAGAGCTCGGCTTATATTCAAAAGGGAGATCGAGAAGCGCTTATCGGATATAAGCCTCAATTAGGAAGGAGCGGAAATGGTTTTATTTCCGTGTTAATTACTCCGGAGGGCAATGCTGCTGATTCAGGGCAACTCGACCCTGCCCTTGTTGAACATTTGCGATGCACCATCACCATTCCCTCTGAAGTGAGCCTTGATGATGGATATGCCAATCAGGCGATCAGAGAAAAGTGGATGGGCAAAGGCGTTAAGGTTTTTAGTATTAGTGGGGTAAAGAGAAAAAAGATGACCCCGATTGAAGAATGGGAAAGTGAAATCTATTTGGAATCACGAAATGGAAGATCTGCTGCAGAGTCGTTGATGTTTCATCTTAAGCATCGTTTCCATTTCGGACAAGTTATGCGCAGAGGGATTGAAAACGTTCGGGCAGAGTTGCTGGAAAAAGCATTAACCTATAATTTTTGCAAAATGATTGAGTTGAAAAAAAGACAACTCAAACAAGCGGCCTGAATATTCAATGGGGGAGTGTGAAATATGAGCAGGGGCGAGGAAAGTATGTCCAAAAAAGATTTTTTCCCTATAAAAACTGTGCCGTGGGCGAATAAAAAACAAAAATAAATCGTTTTCTCGTCATATTGAATCAAATAGAGAATCAAATAGAATCAAATTGGTTACATTTACTATTTTCGAAACCCTTTTCGGCTAGGGTCGAGCTAGGAAAGAAGAAACCGCGTAAATTTCCCAAGGATAAAACGGAAGCAGTAGCGGCGACAGCAGTCCGGTTGGCGGAGCTTGGTCCGGTGCTAATCTTCGCGGGCCAGGCAAGATGGGTTGAATCAATGGCCAGAGCCGTGATATTAGCTTTCGGCGACCCGGTGTATGATCACGAATGGCCAGAAAACGAATGGCGCCTTTTCGAAGCAGTGTGTCAGGAAGAGCTCGGTCCTGATTCTGTAGTACTTGATACGGCACGCATCGGGATCATCTGCCATTCGAATCTACTGCCGCCCCAAGTCCGAATTTCTATTGAGAAACTCATGGCTGCAAAGGCGCCTCGAGTGATCGTGGCCACTACCACGTTAGGCCAAGGGGTAAACATCGGTATCTCGTCGGTAATCATTTCTCAAACTCTAATTGGGCCCAATAAACGCATCAGCAAGAGCGATTTCTGGAACATCTGTGGTCGCGCAGGCAGAGCCTTTGTTGACGGCGAAGGAAAGGTCTTGTTTGCGGTAGATACGATAATTACGAAGAAGAGATCCTTAGAGCAGGTTCACCGGGAAGTACGACGTGCATATGAATATTTGGACTTTGAAAGACTCGATCGAGTCGAAAGCGGCCTGCTTTGGACCGTGCGGCGTATAAATCAACTCGCACTCAAAGCAGGAGTATCATTCGAAGTCCTACTTGAATTATTAACCAATGGGAAGTTGGATAGTTTTGGAGAACATTTGACCTCTATCCAAACTTTGTTGGATCTGGTAGATGATCAATTACTGGCTTTTCACATTGCTTATGAGGGAGAAGACGACTCAACGTCGGCGGATTGGGTGGAAGCAGCATTTAGTGAATCGTTTGCAGCGATTCAAGAGAAGATCGGTCTTCAAGATAAAGAAGACAAAATACTCTTGCGTTTTCTTCAAGCCAGGTCAAACGGTATTCTTGGGGAGATTCCGACGATCCCAGAAAGAAAGGCAATAGTGGCATCAGGGCTCCCACTTTCAGTCGGAAAAGCAGCGTTTCAAGATCTTGATCAGTTCCGTGAGATGGTTGACGATTACATTGATGCAGACGAGGGTGCCTCATTTTCGGAAATAATAAAGAGGTTTGAAATTTGGGCAAGGGAAAATGCAAAGGCAATCTGCAAGTCAATTCCCGAAAATGATCTGCTGGATCAAATCCGGCCACTATGGATTGAGGGGGTTTCCTTACAAAAGATCAAGGAGGATTGTGGAAAAGATTCCATGAAAATCTGCACTGATTTTTACGGTTACGAGCTATCCTGGTTGTGCCATGCTGTAGCGCAAAAGCTGGATAGCGAAACTGAGAAGAAACGAGTTGACGTGTTAACCTTAGTCAGTTTGTTGCTCGAGTTGGGTCTCCCGAATGAGTCTGCAGCCAAAGTATTTCTGGCAGGGATTCGATCTCGGGCTGCCGCAGTTGAATTGGGCAAGCTTGTGATTGATCTCTCTATAAGTGTACGTGAGATTCACAATGCTCTCCTTCAAAAGGAGATTGTAAAGGCTCTGTCACCGGAAATTTCAAAATCCTCGTTAGAGTGGCTTAGACTACTTTCAGAGCAACGTGAATCATCGTCAGATACAATACTAGAATTCCCAAAGTTTGAATTGAAGACACCGGAGGGAGTTGATGTGATCCACTCACGAAAAATTATTGGACTTGATACGGTGTTTCTTTGTTCAACGGATGGGCAATTTATTTTTCGGACCAATTCAACAAAAAAATTACCCTTTCACTCGGTCGCAAATGATCCTCGTTTCGTTTTCCTTAGAAAAGACGGCTCGTGGCATCTCGACTGTCGAGACCCGCGCATTGAGTCCGATACTTAGTAAAATCTTGTACACTTGAAATGCCCAACCCCACCGAACACAAATCAGTGCAGAGCCGTTTCTGGAATACACGCAGGAGATTGGCTGGACTTTCGTGCTACGGGTCGAGGCGGCCCGGAGGCGAACGAAGTTGCGGTTGATGAACTGGAACCTCAGACATTGACGAATTGTGAGTGACAGGATGATGAAAAAGGTAAAGCACAACGAGTGGCTGCGTGAACAGCTCAAAGATCCCGGTTTTGCCGCTGAATATCTGACGGCAGCGGCAGAGGACGAAGAACCGGCGGTATTCCTGCAAGCTCTTCGTAAAGTCGCTGAGGCGCAAGGGATGTCGGAGATAGCCAAACAGGCAGGGATTCCACGAGAAAGCCTGTACCGCATGCTTTCCGTAAAGGGCAACCCGCGTTGGTCAACGCTTGCACCGGTCGTTCGCGCTACTGGGTTGAAGCTCGAAGTGACCCGGCCGTAGCGGGAACGCGTTGGAATCAGAAATTCAAAATACATCCCTCATCCTGGAGGAGGAAGCAGACGAGGAGTAAAGGCTATTAATGCCCGCCCTCACCGAACACAATACCGTCCAAGCCCGCATTCTGGAATACGCGCAGGAAATCGGCTGGACCTTCGTGCCACGGGCAGAGGCGGAGCGGAGGCGGGGGTTGCGAGCCGAGGGTGACGGTATCGCCGGAGGAGCGGGCAAGGCGTCGTTGTACTTCGATGATCTTCTCTTTGACAAGGTAGGGGAGTTCAAGCAGGGGGCAAGGGACGAAGGTCATCAAGCTGGTGAAACGCATTGAGAAACTTGCGGAAGAGTGCAGCGAAGATCCTTTTCTCATAACGATGGCCGAGCGGGCCAGAGGCAGGTCCCCAACCACGGCAAACTCTGGAAGAGCCTCATGCGCGCGCATCTGGGGGACTACGAACGACTGGAAAGCGAATTGCATGAAGGTGAGTGAGTTGAATGGAATGTTGTCGAAAACAACGAGCTGTGATAGCCTCATTGTCTTTATGCTTGCATGAGGTATTCGCTGAAGCGGGTTCCCTGCCTTTTCATTCTGTATTGGAAGGATGACCCCGATTCCCCAGCCGATAAGAGCAAAGAATCCCTTTATAGTCAGGAAGGAAAATATGAAACAGTCGTTGCGCAGCCATTATTGCGGAGCATTGAGGAGCGCCAATATTGGAGAAGAGACGCTTGTTATGGGATGGTGTAAATCCCGTCGCAACCATGGAGGAGTGATCTTCGTGGATTTACGGGATTACAGCGGCATCACGCAGGTGGTGTTCAAGCGGGAAATCGATGAAGCTTCCCATCAACTGGCAGAATCGATTCGATCAGAATATGTGCTGGCCTGTCGCGGCATAGTCAGTCCTCGTGAAGAGGGGAACGTCAACCCAAAATTGCCGACTGGAGAGATTGAAGTTCTGGTGGCGGAATTGCGGATTTTGAATCGTTCCAAGACGGCTCCCTTCGTGGTTGACGAGCGGGCGAAAGTGGAAGACGAGCGCTTGCGACTGACTTATCGTTATCTGGATTTGCGGCGCACTAGCATGCAACGCAATCTGATGCTCCGTTCCAAGGCGATGCACGTTGTACGTAATTATTTCAATGACCATCATTTTTTTGAAATCGAGACGCCGATTCTGACCAAATCCACGCCGGAAGGGGCGCGGGATTACCTGGTGCCTTCCCGAGTCAATCCGGGGCAGTTTTACGCGTTGCCCCAGTCTCCTCAGTTGTTCAAGCAACTGCTCATGTGCAGTGGCTATGACCGTTATATTCAAATCGCCCGCTGTTTCCGGGATGAGGATTTGCGAGGAAATCGACAGCCGGAATTCACGCAGATAGATTTGGAAATGAGTTTCACCCAGCCCGAAGAAATTTATGAATTGACCGAAGGCATGCTAAAACGTTTGTTTCAGGAGACCATTGACGTGGTCGTCGATTGTCCATTTCCCCGTATCACCTATCAACAGGCGATGGAAGAATATGGTTCCGACGCCCCGGATATCCGTTTCGATATGAAATTGGTGGATCTTTCCGACATTGCAGCCGAATGTGGCCTCAACGTTTTTTCACAGGTGGTAGCCAAAGGTGGTGTTGTCAAATCGATTTGCGTACCGGGAGGGGCCGATTTTTCAAGGAAGGAATTGGACGATTTGACCGGGTTTGTGGGCAGATATGGCGCCAAAGGGATGGCATGGGTCAAGTTGAACGAAGATGGATGGCAATCTCCCATTGCTAAGTTTTTCTCGGAAGCGCACCAACGCTCCATTGAAGAACGAATGGCTATCAAGGTGGGAGATCTGATCCTCTTTTGCGCGGATTCAAAAAAAGTGGTGGCCGATTCACTGGGAAATTTGCGCAAAGAAATCGCCCGCCGTCGTCAATTGATTCGGGAAGATGATTTCCGCTTCGTCTGGGTCACGGAATTTCCGCTCCTCGAGTATGATGAGGAAGCCAAACGCTACAATGCCGTTCATCATCCTTTCACCATGCCCAATCCGGAAGATCTGGAAAAACATTACGATTCCGATCCTTCCCGAATCCGTTCCATTGCCTACGACGTGGTCTTGAATGGCGTGGAACTCGGGGGAGGCAGTATCCGTAATCACCGGGAAGACATTCAAAGGAAGGTATTCCATCTGCTGGAACTGGGAGACAACGAGGCGCGGGCGAAATTTGGATTTTTACTCGATGCGCTTTCTTACGGCGCTCCTCCCCATGGTGGCATAGCCCTCGGCTTTGATCGCATTGTAATGTTCCTGGTCGATACGGATTCGATCCGCGACGTGATCGCATTTCCTAAAACTCAAAAGAGTTCCTGCCTGCTCACGGGAGCGCCATCGGCAGTGGAACCGTCACAGTTGGATGAGTTGCATATTCGCCTCAAGGGGGCCACTCGATTTTCCACCTTATCGTCTGATCGACCGGGCTGAAACCCTCAAAAAAACGGAACGCCGCTTGGTTGACGTTCTGTAATGCGATTCCCGCATACAGGTGCGGCATCTTTGCAAAAAGCAAGGGAATTTTTGCTGCTTCCAATACCGCACTTTCCACGGTAAGTGGAGATTTTGTTTGTCTGCCGGAGCATGACTATTTTCCGGCCGCCCGGGCCGTGGGCACCCCCACGGTCCAAATCCTGATTCGCCATGTGCTGCCCAATATTATGGCGCCCATCATCATCATCTCGATCAAGATTGGCGAGGTCATCATTTCGGATTTCCTCACCCGTCACCGTTTGCGAGCGATTGTGAGACCATCCCCGACGGGAAGCATACTGAGACCAATGCGCTCATCCTGGTGAAGGAGGTCATTGAACTGCCGCAGGGTATTCGTGTCTGAATCCTCGACTTCGGAGCGGGCAACACGGCCTCCCCATAGCACGTTGTCCACGAGAATCAGCCCACCGGATTTGAGCAATTGCAGACATCGTTCGTAGTAGCCAATGTACTCGGTTTTGTCGGCATCTATGAATGCCATGTCGAACGTTCCGGTTTGTCCGGAGGCCAGCAGGGCATCGAGGGTCTCCAAAGCCGGGGCGAGTTTCAATTCGATGCGGTCCCCAACTCCGGCTTTCTGCCAGTAATGTCTGGCGGTGTTTGTATAATCCTCACTGATATCACAGGCGATCAGTTTGCCTGAATCGGGAAGAGCGAGAGCCATCACAAGGGAACTGTAGCCGGTGAAAGTTCCGATCTCCACAATGCGGGTGGCGCCGGTGATCCGCACGAGCAGGGCCATGAATTGTCCCTGTTCCGGTGAAACCTGCATAACTCCCAAGGGGAGTTTCAAGGTCTCTTCGCGCAGTTGTTTCAATACCTCCGGTTCGCGCAGGGAGTGATTGCGGAGGTAGGCCAATAAAGTATCCTCGAGACCGAGTGTGGTGCTGGACATGAATCAAATGAAGTGTTGTTCAGGAAAACTCAGCAGTTGCTTTGCCTGCTTGATTTTAAGAGAGAGTCAGACAATAGTCTCTGTAAAAAGGCGTGTCAAGGGAATTTTACCAAGGATTTTCTTGTTTTTTTGCCGGGTTTCTCAAGGAGATGTGAGGTCTCTTGCCGGAGAATACGAATTGGAAGTAATAACTTACCTGAATCCCATCTGATACGCGCGCTACAACGATAAATGCGGCAGGCATGTCAACGCGCTGACGGAAAGGCTGATTAACCTGAGTTCGAGATAAGAATTTAATAAATTCAATATGTTATGGAATCTTTATATCTTATTCCTGTGAGAAACCTTGTCATTCCTGTGAAAGCAGGAATCCAGAGGTATGCAGCCAGATTGAAATCCGGATCCCCGCTTTCGCGAGGATGACATATACACTAGGATACTCATATTATTGAAGATTTATGTCGAACTCAGGCTGATTTGATCTTTTTTGAAATAGTTTAAGCAATTTTAAGAACTTTGATGAATCCTGCAATGCTACGGGGATCACATCACCAAACGAGTGTGGGCGTAGGCAGAATACCATCCAAACCAAAAGGCTCGATGAGCAGGCAAGCGATAGAGCACTTTACCATCGACCGAGGTGAGTTTCTCTTCCATCATGGTCCATGAGGTGCCTTGCGTATCGATAGCGGTTCGGTCTTGGTCCCATTTTTTAAAAATACGCCCTTTTGTTTCATAGACACGACTGGCTCCGGAAGGGTCGGTCAGGACGACAAAATCGATATTTCCGATCTTATCATGATAAAGGGGGTTCCGTATCAAGTAAGCAGATGAAATGGCCAACGGTTCATCCGGCTGAGAAGAGAAGAGAAGACCTAACACGTCCGCCTTATTGCGTAAGCGCAGGTCGAGTTTGGGAACGGAGAACATCAATTCATCGGTCGCAAAGTATTGACGATAAGCAACCCCTTCTCCATAATCACGCTGATAACCCGTATTCAGTGAAAGCACCATAGTGTCAGGATGACGTCTTTTCCATTCTCCCCAGGTGGTGGTTACAATGTAGAGTCGCTCTAAAGTGATTTCTTTATCTGCCAGGGGCCCAATCACCGGTTGACCCCAGAGGGTGTTCCACAGAGATTGCGTTTTTTTATCATACATGAGTTTATTGGAGCGATATAGAAATCCACTGGTTCCCACTTCATGATGTTCACCGTCGAGATCTGTTTTATACAAAATCATACTGCCACACAAAGTACAATAAACTCCAGCTACGTTTATACCGCCCACTTGATCGACGAACATTTCATGCCAGGCCATAATGCGTTTAGGATATGCCCTGACGTCTCCATTTAATTCAACTCCAAAAACAATATGATTGTCTTCCAGATAGGCAGCCTCTTTTACGGATATCATGTCGGGAGCTCGTAAAGGAGGAATCCCATCTTGGAGAACTCCTCCCCATCTCACTTCATCCAAACGGATTTTGGCGGTGCGCTGATTGTTGAAATAACCTCGAAACACAGGGTCGATTTTAGCGTATAACTGTGATTTGAATTCGGCATAATCCTCAGTCATTTCAGGTTCTTTATTCCAAATCCAATGGTACCAGGCGTTTATATCGAACCCGAATCGTTTACCGGTTTTTTCTTCAAGTAGGACAATGAGTGAATAATTGACAGGAAAATTCCGATTGAACCGGATAACTTCTAATACCATCGGGACAAACCCGGGTTGCCAATTTTTACGGATATTATGCAAAGCCTCCCTGTCAGGCGTATCATGAAGCAAAGATAAAAATAACTGCGCATTGTCCGGGGAAGTGCGTGTTGCCTCTGCAGACCAGGCAAGGGAATCGAAGAGAAGAATGATCAGTAATCCAACTATTGTTGATTCAAACCATTTATATTTTGAAAAGCATTGAGTGATTCGCACAATTTTTCGATGATTAAAGGGAAATGAAAATGGACGGTTATCCATTGGTAAAATCAATCCAAGGCATCTTACAATTTTTTTCGCTTGATTTTATATCCACTAATCGATTTTGCAACGAAAATAAGATCCTTCCTTCCGGCAATGGTATTCAGGATTTAAAAGGACATTTTCATGAATGCGAACGGATTGTTTCTTCGATTTCAGGCAGGCAATTCTTCCCGAAATAGAGATTGTTTCCAATAAAGAAACTGGGCGCGCCAAAGCCTCCTTTGCTGACAAGAGATTCGCTGTTTTTAAGCAATTGCCGTTTTACTTCAGGTTGTTGAATGCCTTCCAAAATCTGCAGTGCCGGCAATGCGGAAGATTCCAAGGCAGTTTGGATCACTTGCGGATCATCCATCTTTTTCGGTTCAGCCCACATGTGGTGAAAGACTTCATCCACATATTTATCAAAATAACCATGCATGCCGGCAACAATGGCACCCCGCATGACTTGCAAGGTGTTGACCGGGAAGTGAGGATTGAATTGATAGTCCGTTATTTCGTGTTTTTTGATAAAACGTTCTGTTTCCAGTTGCAGATACTCCAGCTTGTTCCTGACCTCTTTGAAAGCCATTATCGGAGGCAGATTGTTGGTCATTTTAAAAACCCCTCCTAAAAGAATGGGAATATACTCGAATTTTACGCCGCAACGCGCTTCAATGGAGGGAATGACCAGATGCGACAAGTAAGCATTGGGACTGCCGAAATCAAAATAATACTCAACCTTCGATGCCATATCGTTCCTTTCTCATATTCCAGAAAATGAATTTAGTGAGGGACCGCCCTTTTGGTATTGACATAATTTCAAAACATCAGGCAATAATACCATAGAGGTCAAGTCAAAAAACACGTTCACTGAGGATTGATAAAAGAAATGAGCAAAGTTTTGATGTTTCAGGGAACCGGATCGGGGGTCGGTAAAAGCATTCTGGTTGCCGGCTTCTGCCGTTTGTTGGCCAACCGAGGGAAAAGAGTGGCTCCCTTCAAGGGGCAGAATATGGCCTTGAACTCCGGAGTGACACCCGATGGTCTGGAAATGGGCAGGGCCCAGTTCCTCCAGGCAGAAGCAGCCCGTATCCTTCCCGACGTTCACATGAATCCGATTCTGCTCAAGCCCCAGGGCAACCACCGTTCTCAACTGATTCGTCTGGGAAAGACAGTGGGCAGTTTTCAAGCCCGGGAATACTACGAGCTTTTCGAGGAGAACTTTCAAATTGTGAAAAAAGCATTTGATACACTCACCCGGGAGTATGACTACATCGTCATGGAAGGCGCAGGAAGCCCGGCCGAAATCAATTTGCAAAAAACCGATATGACCAACATGAAAATCGCAGCTTACGCCCAAGCCTCGGTCTTTGTTATCGGTGATATCGACCGGGGAGGCGTCTTTGCCTGGCTGAAAGGAACCTATGATTTGATAGAGGACGTTTACAAGCCTCTCATCAAAGGTTTTATCATCAATAAATTCAGAGGGGACGAAACGCTGCTGCAACCCGGAATCGATATGTTTGCCCGGATGGTGCCCGTCAAAATCGTGGGCACTCTGCCTTTCATGACACTGGATTTGGACGAAGAAGATTCCCAGGGTATTGCCTCTCGACCCAGGAAAAATGCCCGTTTCAAAATTGCGGTGGTGCGCTTTCCATATATATCAAACTTCACGGATTTCGCCCCTTTCAAGATCCTGGACGAAATATCCCTGCATTTCGTGACAACGCCCGATTCCCTCGACGAGATGGACCTGATCATTCTTCCTGGAAGCAAAAACACGATTTCCGATCTCCTCTTTTTGAAGCAGAGTGGTTTATTCGGAAAACTGCAGAGTCTTTTCGGTCACAAACTGATCCTCGGCATTTGTGGAGGTTTTCAAATGTTGGGGCGCCGCATTGCCGATCCTCAGGGCATTGAAAGCCCCGTCTCACAAATCGAAGGATTGGGATTCATCGACATGGAGACCCGCATTGGAAAAGAAAAAGTCCTCAAAAACCGGCATTATCACGGAAGAGACTTTCTCCACGGGATCACCTGCTCCGCTTATGAGATCCACATGGGGACCTCGCAGCTCTACGATTCCCGCATAGCGCAAGTTCTGGAAGAACCGAATACGTGTATTTTCCTTGAGGAAAAGAAATTGTTGGGCACCTACCTTCACGGCTTTTTCGACCACACCGAGGTTGCCCAACGCGTCATCAATCTGGTGGATTCCAGTTTCAAGGTCCGAGGTGATTATTTTGAAGAAAAGCAACGACAATTGGACCAGTTGGCCGCATCCTTGGAAACCCACTGCGATTTGGAGACAATTCTTCCACGCTGAATTTTCTACTTGAAAACCGCCAGTTGCCGCAGAAAACCATCAATATCGTCAACGCCATGGTTTTGGCAGAAGGTCGACAAAATCCCTTTCTGCTTCAAAAAAAACTCCTGCAACGAATTTTTCTGTTCCAGATTGATGGTCTGAGCCTGTTGAATCTCGTACATAAAGGCAATGATATCCAGGATTTTCAAATCCACTCTCAATTCCGGGTTTTCTTCAATGTGGAGGCCTTGCAAAAATGCCTGCTGTACCGTATCGAGTTGTTCCCGCAATCTTTTATTTTTCAAAGCAGGCAGGATATCACCGGTTGCGGATTCATGGAGATCATGGGTCAATGCCATCACAATCAGTTGATTGCGTCTGGCTTCTTCGTACTCCCGAAATCGAGCCCAGTAGAGTGCCAGGAATGCCGTACAAAAACAATGCTGCCCAACGGTCCAGTTTCCAAAACCTGAAACGGTGAATGCCCGTGGAATCTTGAACAGATTCATGACCACGTCCAGGTTGGGATTTTTTTGGATATCCGACAGATATCCCTGGGGCGTCAAAATATCGATGGTGTCCCGATTCATTTTTCTCCTCTCGGCATAGTGATGTCGAATGCGATAACGACCAAGCGGCATGGCTCCCGGTATATTATCTCATTCTTCAACTTGTAATGATGGCTTTGATTTTACTATAAATTCCTTGCCATCATCAATCATCCATTGAAAAGTTTCATGCTCTCAGTTACACTTGTCTGAAAATACACTCGAGTCATCATGACATGACTCTTCAACAAACCGACGGCCGAACCCCTTTGAGAACAACTTTCATGAAAGAAGAGTTATTACAACGGCATTCCGTGCTGCAGTGTTTTACTTTAGGATTGCGAATTTACAGAACGAACCTCATCCCCATCGTCCTGCTGACCTTGGTGCTTCTCATCCCTTCTTTTGTGATGGGTTTGTTACAAATCGAGATAGAGCACATCGTCTTTTTCATCATGATCCGTCTGACAGAAGCGGCGATGGCTCTGGGAATCATCACTTTGATGTTCCAACCCATTTTTCCTATTATGGGAATTCTCAAAATCGGCTCATCCCGCTTGGGACTGGGTGCCATTCACATCGCGATTCTGCAGTTTGTTATTTTTCTGACAGGGTCCATGTTTGCGGTTTTTGGTTCTCCGCTCAACATGATCCTCTTTTTTTTCCTGATGGTCAGCATATTTGTTTTTGCCTTTTCTCAGATCATTTACATTGCGGAAGGAGAGCGAGGGTTCCGAGCGTTGATGGCTAGTTTTCGACTGGTGCGCAGCAACTCTTCAAAAACCATCATCACTATCGTCCTGTTGGGCGCATTGAAATTGGTCTTGTTCAGCCTGTTTTTCCTTACTTTTTTACCCGATTTCGAAATACAGTCTACAGAACAACTGGAAGACATGCAGCAATTGGTAGCGTTTTTACAGTCTCCGCAGACCTTACAAGCGCTGCGTTGGTCTCAATATTTAGGATTTATAGTGCTCTATCCCTTTTCTGCCATCATCATGGTCCTGCTTTACTTCGATCTCAAACTGACGCACGCATCCCTGGAAGAAAAGACTCTTTTTAATGCCGTAGCGAATCTGCTCGTCAACGATGCTCAGGAATCACCGGAGAACAACGCTGAGAATTCCAGCGATCCTCCTTGAGTTTCAGACATAGTCGACGGCGGAGACAATTCATGCAAGGGTGTTGTTGCGCAAAACAATCATGAAAATCAGTTCTGCAAAATTTATCATCAGCGCTGCCGCGCAGCAGCAATTTCCTCAAACCAAATATGCTGAAATTGCCTTTGCCGGAAAATCCAACGTAGGCAAGTCCACCTTGATCAATTCATTGCTGAACCGGAAACATTTAGTCAAAACCAGTTCAGTTCCCGGAAAAACTCGCCTGATAAATTTTTTCCTGATCAACGATGAATTCTCTCTGGTGGATTTACCGGGTTATGGTTTTGCAAATGTGCCACGCGCGATGCAACATCAATGGCAAGAACTGGTGGAAAGCTATCTTTCACAGCGCGCTTGCCTGAATGGCGTCATTTTGATTATCGACATCCGGCATGGTCCCACGGCAGAGGATTTGCAGTTGCAACAATGGCTGAGCCACTATCAAATTCCAATCCTGATCGTCGCCAATAAGGTGGATAAATTGAAACGAAGTCAAGTGCCCAAGCACTTGAAAAACATTGAAATGCCAATGGGACTTTCAGCATCACCAGTCATGCATTCGTCGATAAAAAGGGTGGGACGTCATGAGATCTGGCAAGCCCTCCTCCCCTGGTTGAACTGAAAAATGACGCTTAACTCAATTAGTAACACGGAAACCGCTCGGCGTCCCCCACTGGTTTGAAGGCTCGATGTCAACCTTTTGTTTCGGAATTTGACATGCAGTTGGACATGATAAAGAAGTGGAATTTTCTGCAGCAGGTTTCTCCGGAAATCCGTAGCCGTCTCTTCGGCATATTCGCACTGGTTTTCTGTATTGTTTTCCTCATTTATTTCGACCTGCAACACGGGTTCACCAGTTGGGAAGCCATCAATTCCAAGTTGAGCATCTTCGTGGCCATCAACGTCAATATCGTCTTGCTGGTCCTGGTTTTCTACCTGATTTTAAAAAACCTGCTCAAGCTCCTTTTTGAACGCCACCGGCAAGTATTGGGAGTCACTCTCAAAACCAAGTTGATCATCGCGTTCATCCTCATCTCCTTCCCCGCCACCCTCTCTCATCTCTTTTCAACCCTTTTCACCTATTCCACTTTGGAATCCTGGATGTCCCGCCAGCGGGAAGCAACGATTCAAAACGCCCAGACCGTTTCACAAGCTTACTACCTGAACTTGCGGCAACTGATGCGAACCCAGGGATGGGCCGTGGAAAATACCTTCGTGAGCAATCCCGAGATCCTCCGAACGCCCGAGCGCTTGAAGGATATCATCGAGCAGGGAGATTCCGCAGGCGTCACCATATACTCCCAAGCATTCGATCCTGTTTTTCAGTCCTTGCGTACCCGGCAGGCACAGGAATATTGGAAACCCCTGACTGCCACGGAGTGGGAACAAATCCTCGATCAACCCCAAGTTACCCTTTCTGAAAATCTGGAATACGGGTTGATGTACCGTCATTTGCGCAAGGTGGGGGTTGCCGGGAATACCTACTTCATTGAAGTGCTTTACGTCGATTCCAAAAGAATCAGCGACGCCCTGGATGACCTGGATGAACAAAAGATCAACACCCAGGTGCTGATGGAGTCCGAAGAATTGATCAAGAATTACTATGTCATCAGTCTGTTGCTGATGGTTTTTCTCATCGTCTTTGTAGCCACCTGGTTTGCTTTTTACCTGGCGGGAGGTTTTGTCCGTCCCATAGAACAACTGGCCGAAGCCACTCAGCGGGTTGCTCAGGGAGAATTGGGCTATCAAGTGGTTGCCGGAAAGGGAAAACCCTTGGACCGTGATTTCGGTCAACTGGTGCATTCTTTCAATTCCATGAGCCAGCAGCTTCAAGAAAACCAACTGGCTTTGGAAAGGGCCACGGCACATCTGCAAATAAGTCACCGGGATCTGGAAGAGCACAGCCGTTTCGTTGATCTGGTTCTGGAAAACGTCAAAACCGGTGTTGTCTCTCTGGATATGGAAGGACGAATCAACAGCCTCAATCGCGCCGCGAAAAGTATGTTGCAACTGAAAAAAATCAACTATGAGGAACGGCACTACCGTGAAGTTCTGGACAAGGAATCTCTGATACTGCTCGAGGAGATGTCCCAAGAGATGCAATCCAAAGCGGAAAAACCCGTCTCCCGGGAATTGTCCATCATTAAAAATGACGCGCCCCTCCAGCTTTCAATCACGCTCCTTCCTCTGGAGAACCGCGAAAAACAGCGAGTGGGAATGATCTCGGTCTATGAAAATGTCACCGAAATACAACGACTGCAGCGTGCGCGAGCCTGGCGGGACGTAGCGCGGCGCATCGCTCATGAAATCAAAAACCCCCTCACCCCGATCCAGCTCTCCGCTCAACGCATTCGGCGAAAATACCTCAAACAGTTTCCGGATGTCGGGGTGTTGGATCAAGCCACCCGGACCATCATCCAGGAAGTAGAAATGCTCAAAACGATGGTCAAGGAATTCTCCAGTTTTGCCCGCCTGCCCGAATCCAATTTACAACCCGACAGTTTGAATTCCACCATAGAAGAAGCCGTACAACTTTACCGCAATGCCATTTCTGAGAAAATACGCCTGGTGACCGATTTGGACCACCACCTGCCTCGTTTTTCTCTGGATCATGAACAAATGAAGCGGGTCTTCATCAACTTGATCGACAACGCGCTGGCAGCCATTGCCGAAGAAGGAGAAATCAACATTTCCACACGGTTTGATTCCGAATACAATATCGTGCTGACAGAAGTCATCGATACGGGAACCGGAGTCCCTGCCGAAATCCAACCTCGCTTGTTTGAACCCTACATCACCACCCAAAAGCACGGTACCGGTCTGGGATTGAGCATTGCGGCCCAGATTATCTCGGATCACAACGGCTTCATCCGGCATCAAAACGTCGTCACGGGCGGCTCCTGTTTTTCCATTGAACTGCCGGTTGGTTGAAGGATTCTTCATTCACCCATTCTGTTTTACGGAATGCGTCTCGGTTTCCTGGATTCTCTTCCTAAGCCCAACAACCGGAAAAACTCACCCAACAGATAGAATGAACCACAAACCACGATGGGTTCCTCCTGCCTCGTGCGCAATCGTTCCAAGGTTTTTCCCACGGTGGGTTGCAATTCAATGAGAGGGAAGCCGGGAGCTCCTTCCCACGTGGAGAGAAGAAAGTCACTGAGTTCTTCAGGAGACGCTGCGCGAGGGGATTGTGCGCGCGTGGCTATGATCCGAGATGCACGCCCGCACAATTGCTTCAATGTCTCTTTCAATGGATTGATCAACTTGTCTTTGGCAAATCCCAGCACCAATACGTAATTTTCAATCCGCCAGCGCTTCAATTGATCGGCGAGCGCTTGCAAGGCCGCAGCGTTGTGCCCGCCGTCAAAAATGATTTGGGAAAAGCATGAATTTTCATGCAGCCCTTTCACGTTTTCACAGTATTCCAACCGTCCGGGAAGTTTGATGCCGGCAGCAGCGTGGACCCATCCGCGTCGCTGCTCTCCGGACGCCGTGGGGAAAAGGACGTCAGACGCCATCAAAACCGTCCTCAGGCATTCCAGATAGGGCAACGTTTCTTGTTGACGTGGTAGATTGCAACTAACGCTTTCCTGGCCCGGCCAGTGGAATCGATAGCTGCCATTCTTCTTTCTTTCAATCGACATTGCTCCTGCATCAATCATAGGGCTTTGTCTTTGTTCCAACTGTTTGATCAACCAGGGTTGCAGTTCCACCTGTTGGACCGCCAGGACCGTGGGAATGCCTTTTCGGACGATTCCCAGTTTTTCTTCCGCAATCGCCTCCAAAGTTTCTCCCAGAACGTTGACATGATCAAAGCCGATGCGAGTCAGGATGCACAGTTCTTTTTCTGTGACATTGGTTGAATCGGCCTTGCCGCCCAATCCGGTTTCCAGTACGACCCATTGGACATTTGCCTCTTGAAATGCAAGAAAAGCAATGGCAGTCAAGATGTCGAAGTAGGATAAATAGATCTGTCCGGCATAAACGTCGACTTGCGCAAATACTTTACGAGCGCCCTGCGCAAAGCTTTCTTTGGGAATCCATCGCCCATTCAGCGCAATCCGCTCTCGAATATCAACAACATGAGGCGAACTGTAACAACCGCATCGCCATCCTTCCTGCCGCAGAACGGCGGCCAACATCGCCCCGGTCAGCCCTTTCCCCGTGCTTCCTGCAATATGGATGATTCTAAAGGCGCGATGCGGATCTCCCAAATCAGACAATAGATGCCGAATACCACTGAGCTTGCTGATATCGCGGGGAGAGGCGGAAATTTCATAACTGCCACATTCTTCCAATCGCTGCAGAATATCCTCGTATTCCCTCTCCTGATAATTCATTTTTTATATTTTCTTTATCAGATTATCTTTCACTCCATGGGTCCTCTTCCTTGCCCGAGTGAATTGCGGGTGTCTGTTCCTTCGCCTGCTCAACAATTTGTTCAAGATGCTCACTTAAAAAGACTGCAATAGCGTCTTGTTGAGCTGCAGGTCTCTTTCTGATAATTTCAAAGGCTTTCTTTAGCAAAGCAGTCATTTTCCGTCTCTCATTGATAGTTGAAATTTTTACTATGATTTCAGCCTTAGGAAAGTAAATTACCATCCGAGTTAATCACTACTATTAATTATTTGTATAGGGTTGTATTCGGGATGATCTTTAAAGAATTGAATACGGCATGAGATGGGCTCATGCTCCCAATAGGGCTCAAAGACGGGTGCCCATAAAGTGTTACAAACATAATCGAGTAGAGAGACATGGGCTTTGGTTCCTTTACCGAGGCTAAACAATGCCAATAGCTCGCTGCGATATCCGAGAAGAGCGAGGGGGCCATCGGTGGAGGCATGTTTTCCTCAAAACTCCCCTCGCGAATCGATTGTTTATGGGTCTCACGTAACTGCCTCTGCTTGACGCGCTGAGCCGCTATTTTGCCAGTATAACGTAATCCTTTACGACTGACCATCTTCGATACCCCCTGAAGGCTTCCTGCTACTCATGAAATCAAATTTGCAAAATACCTGGAAAACCGGATACTGTCAATTAATTGTAGTGGTTATACTGTGAACGGATGATTTCTTCATTTTTTGTCATCCTGAGGGAACCGAAGAATCTTCTTGATTCCCATGAGATTCTTGCTTAGGCAGCCCCCTTAGCTCGGAATGACAGTTCTTTTGAAAAGTGAAATTTAAACCCGTTTAGAGTATAACTCGGATCAGGATTTTGCTTTGTGGAGAAACCCTTGCTTGACAAAGGGTCGGCTTCGGTCCTATAAGGAGGATCGCAACCTCCGGAGGAGACCGCTGATGGCAAAAACGAAAGCTCCGATTCATAACAATTTCTTTCTCCGACAGTTCAGTAATCTTCAGACCGCGCGCTCCTTTTTTGAAGAATATCTTCCTGCCAACGTCAAGGAATCAATGGATTGGTCCACCATGCATTTGGTGCCAGGGGATTTTGTACAAAGAGCTTTGCGCAATCGACGCAGCGATTTGCTGTATGAAACCCGGTTCTCTGTTTACAAAGGTTATTTCTATCTGCATTTTGAACACCAACGCCGTCCTCATCCTGAAATGCCTTTTCGTCTTTTGGGGTACATGGTCAATATCTGGGAACAGCATAAAAAACAGTATCCCCAAAAACCGATCCCATTGATCTTTCCAGATGAGGAAATCAAAGGTCAACTGTTATTGAGAGTGGCGCTTTTGCTCATGAAGCATATCGATGCCCCCGATCTCCGGGAATACCTGATCGCAACCATTTTGCCTTTACTCAACGAGTTCTCTCAAAAAGAAACCGGATTGGAATCTCTGGAAACTGTGCTATTTTATTTATTCCAAGGGAATCCTCATTTAGAGAAAGCCAGTGTGATTCCTCAAATCCAAGAACAACTTGTTTCAGAAAAGGCACAAGAGGTAGTCATGACCATTGCCGAGCAATTAAGACAGGAAGGCCTTCAACAAGGTGTCCAACAAGGTGTCCAACAAGAAGCCCGACAACTCGTTGTCAAACTTCTGGAGAAAAAATTTAGTCCGCTCACGGAATCACACCAAAGGAGGCTTGCCGGCTTGTCTGTCTCTGAATTAGAATCGTTAGCAGAACGAATCATTAGCGCTTCCAGTTTTGAAGAAGTCTTTGATGGTTTCCCGAAACGATCATCATAACCTCCATTGGGATGCCCGCATCGGCGTACCGGCCCACTCGAAGTCAATTTTGCTCAGGAAAACTTGGGCCTCTTGAAAATTCTCCCTTTTCTTTAGAGACCCCTTCGATTTTGGCGGGGATTTTTCGTGGCATAAAATCCAGAAAGGATTTTATGCTCTCGAAAGTTCAAAAATATATTGATTCCATTTCATCGACTCCCCAGCTCGAGGCTCTTCAAGAAGCATGTCAACTCTTTGAAAAAGAACGTGAGCATTGGAAGCAAGAGCGCTTAGAACTCCTCAAACGTATTGAAGTTCTCGAGACAGAAAATAAGCGTATTGAAGCTCTCGAAGCAGAAAAAAAGAAACGAGGACGCCCCAAACAGACGAAAGCAAAAAATTTACTCGATCATTTGATCCTCTATGAAAAGGAAAGCTTGTTATTCATGCATGACTTTCAAGTTCCTTTTGACAACAACCAAGCCGAGAGAGATATTCGCATGGTTAAATTGAAACAGAAAATCTCAGGTGGCTTCCGAACTGCTGAAGGATCGCAGGCTTTTTGTACCATCCGAGGAGCTATTTCCACTACCAGAAAACAGGGAAAATCCATCCTTGAGATGCTCACTCAGGCTTTACATCCCCCGGATCAAGTCCGGGACAGGCTTCACAGACTCCTCCTTGTTACTGAAACTCTCCTTTTTTTAAACGTTCCGCCCCTTCGTGGCCAAAAGTATTCATAGCAAACATAGCATCGTCAATGCGATTTTGTATGTCCTGAAAACAGGTTGTCAGTGGAGCATGCTTGCCCATGATTTACCTCCCTGGCAAAGCGTTTACGATCATTATCACCGTTGGAAAAAACGCTGGGTTGTGGAGCGAACATTCGCTTTTTGGCTCATGCCGAAGATGGACCGCAATGTATCTTATAGCGGACCTCCATTGTTGCGCAATTCTCCTGATCCAAACTTGCTATAGGCTTTGCGCCGCGTAGTAGTGCTGAAATCATGCCTTGTTGTTTCAGGGAAGGAGAGGATTTCCGCTCGTTTGATTCAAAATTAGCTGTGGGAGGGTTCCCGCTTGATCGATTGAACAATACCCCGGGAGGATGTGAAAACGATGGATCCTCCC
>CBDBHR010000026.1:0-307203 GCA_965205865.1 bacterium | reverse complement strand
CAAAATAAAAAGAGTTTGCTGGCAGCAGGAATCACTGAAGTCTCCGGAAATTTTCAAATTAAAGATCTGGTCACCATCTATAACGAGGCGGATGTTAAAATAGGCGTGGGACGGATCAATCTTCCATCCGAAGAACTAAAACAACAAATTCTCCAATATCAAAAATCTGATAACAGCAAACAGCGCTCCACCTCGAGCCAGCATGGACGTTCTCTCAGCAAAAAAGCCGTCATTAACCGGGATCATTTGGTACTGGTAGATCCTTCCGTCTCTTCCTGAAACCGCTCACTTTTTCCTGATTTTGCCGTTCTCATGAAAAACAACCCGGAGAAATTGTCATTGTAGGCGCCAATGAGCACAACCTCAAAAATATCAGTTTGACCATTCCACGAGACACGTTGACCGTTTTCACGGGAGTGAGCGGCTCCGGAAAATCATCCTTGGCATTTGACACCATCTTTAAAGAAGGACAGCGTCGTTTCGTCGAGTCCCTTTCTTCCTATGCCCGTCAATTTTTGGGTCAAAGCGAAAAACCAAAAGTAGAACATATTGAAGGGCTCAGTCCCACCATTTCGGTTGATCAAAAAACAGTCAACCGTAATCCACGCTCCACGGTGGGGACCATCACTGAAATTTATGACCATTTCCGACTCCTTTTCGCTCGACTCGGTAAGCCACACTGTCCCCAATGTGGCATTGAGATCACGTCTCAAACCGCCGATCAGATCACAGACCATGCCTATATGGAAGCTTTGAATGAGCCATGTTTGATTTTGGCGCCCATGGTCAAAGAAAGAAAAGGAGAATACCGGCGTGAGTTGGAGGAATGGTTCAGAGAGGGTTTCCTCCGTGCGCAGATCGACGGGGAAATCCGGAGGCTGGATGATGCGATCAAATTGGCCCGCTACGAAAAGCATTCTATCAATTTGGTGATCGACCGGATGACCTTGGTTCCTGCAGAAAAAAGCCGGTTTGTCGAAGGAGTCGAACGGGCATTGCATCTTACCGAGGGATTGGTCATCGTTCATTATAAAAATGAAGATCATTTATTCAGCCAACTGATGGCCTGTCCCCGTTGCCAGATTGCCATTCCGGAAATGGAACCCCGCCTTTTTTCTTTCAATGCCCCTCAAGGGGCTTGTCCCCGTTGCAAAGGTCTCGGCAGCATTACTTTTTTCAGAGAAGAAAAATTATGTGATCCGGAGAAAGCGTTGAACGACGGCGCCCTCAAATGCGTGACCGAAAAGGGAAACATCATGTTCACCCGTATTGACCAATCCCATTTCAATCTTCTCTTCAAACTATTCCGAATTGACCCGTCCCTTCCTTGGGAGCAACTCTCCTCAACGCAACGCGAGTTGATCCTCCAGGGGAATGGGCCGGTACCTCTCGCCATTTCCAATGTATTCCGCCACGGATACGCGTTGCGCAAACGGTTGAAAAATCAAAAACAATGGCCGGGAGTCATCCCTATTTTAGAATATGTCAACAAATTTGTGAAAAGTGCTCTTGAAAAATATCAGGACCAACTCCTCTGCCCGCAATGCACTGGCCATCGTTTGAATCCTACAGCGCTTGCAGTCCGATTTCACGGACAGACCATCGAAACTATTTCTTTGATGTCGATTGAAGAAAACCTGGAATTTTTCGAACAACTGCAGGTCGATGCGAAAGAGCAACAAATCGGTCGGGATATTTTCCGAGAAATCAGAAGTAGGCTCAAGTTTTTGAATGATGTGGGAGTAGGCTACCTCAGCCTCAATCGCTCTGCCGCGACGCTTTCCGGAGGCGAAGGGCAGCGCATCCGTTTGGCGTCTCAGGTGGGCTCCGGTTTGCAAGGGGTGCTCTATGTTCTGGATGAGCCCTCCATAGGTCTGCATCAAAGCGACAATAAAAAATTGATTCATACCCTCAAAATTTTACGAGACCGGGGAAATACGGTTTTTGTTGTCGAACATGATGAAGAAACCATCACTTCAGCCGACCATCTGATTGATATCGGTCCCACCGCAGGAAAAAAAGGGGGATACGTTACCGCCCAAGGAAATTTGAATTCCTTGATCCAAGCCGCTGATTCCATCACGGGACATTTTCTGGCGCGTCGCGAAAAAATACCAGTCCCTGTCAAACGACGCTCTCTCAATGGAGCCTGTCTGACCATTCATGAAGCGGCTTTGAATAATTTGCGGAATATTACCGTCAAAATCCCCTTGGGAGTATTTGTCAGCATTGCAGGAGTCTCGGGTTCCGGAAAATCTTCTTTGATAGATGGAATTCTGAAAAAAGCACTATCCCAACACTTACATGGCAGTGCTGAAATTCCGGGACGTCATAAAAAAATCACCGGATTGCAACAGATTGATCGGGTGATCGAAATCAACCAGTCTCCGATTGGACGGACGCCCCGCAGTAATCCTGCTACTTATACCAAAGCTTTTGATGAAATCCGTAAACTCTTTGCCTCCGTTCCCGAATCGAAATCACGGGGGTACAAACCCGGGCGTTTTTCCTTCAACGTGAAAGGAGGTCGTTGTGAGGATTGTCATGGCGCAGGCATCCAAACCATTGAAATGCAGTTTCTGAGTGATGTGCGGATTCCTTGTGACACTTGCCAGGGGAAGCGTTTCAACAGCGAAAACCTTGCAAATTTACTACAAAGGTAAAACGATTTATGACGTCTTGGAAATGACAGTCCAGGAAGCTTTTGACTTTTTTGCGGCCATTCCTCCACTTGCGCGCGTTCTGCAAACGCTCAAAGACGTCGGATTGAGTTATGTCCACTTGGGACAACCTTCCACCACTCTTTCCGGAGGAGAAGCGCAACGGGTGAAACTGGCTGCGGAATTGCGCAAGAAATCCACTGGAAAAACCCTTTATATCCTGGACGAACCCACCACCGGCCTTCATTTTCAAGATATACGCTTTTTACTGGCTTGTCTCAACCGTTTGATCGACCAGGGCAATACCGTCATCGTCATTGAACACAATCTCGATGTGCTCAAGGTGGCCGATTACTTGATTGAATTGGGGCCGGGAGGAGGTAAATATGGAGGCCTTCAGGTTTGCCATGGCACTCCCGAAACAGTGGCAAAAAACCGGCAGTCGCTCACGGGGAAATTTCTGCAACCGGCGCTCAAGGAAGAAATGGCATGGAATCCGAAGAATCTGCAGAATAACTGCAAAAGTAAAATCAAAGCGAATAAACAGGCAGATGCGGGAGAACGGAATATTGTTATCAAGGGGGCTTCCAAAAATAATTTAAAACATCTCAACGTCACCCTTCCCGTCAATAAGATGACGGTGATCACTGGAGTATCCGGCTCCGGAAAAACCAGCTTGGCCTTTGATACGATATTCGCGGAAGGACAAGCCCGCTATTTGGAATCGCTTTCCACCTATGCCAGGCGCTTTTTGGGGCGAGTCGAGAAAGCCCCTGTCGATTTCATCGACGGTCTCGCTCCGGCTATTGCCATCAACCAGAAAACAGCGAGCCGCAATCCACGTTCCACCGTGGCCACGACAACGGAAATTTATGACTATCTACGCCTCTTGTATGCCAGGATTGGCAAGTCTTACTGTCCACGCTGTGACCAGCCCCTGCAAGATTATACTCCAACACGAGCCGCCCAGTTCCTTGTAGAAAAATTCGATCAACAACGCCTTATTCTTTTAGCTCCCCTTTTCCGACCCAAATCTCCTAAAATTCTCTTGCTGGATAATCCCTCTCATTTGAAACACATCGTTTCTAATTTACGGACTGAAGGATTTGTTCGGCTTTACGTCAACAACACCGTCATTCATCTCGATGAGTGGGAACGAGTCCATCCCAAGCTTCCCTTAACCTCCAAGAGCGTCGTAGATTTGGTGATTGACCGGGTAAAAATCCAAAAATCGGATCAAAAACGTTTTGCTGAAGCGATAGAAACGGCCTATCAAAAAGGGCATGGACTGCTCAAACTCCTGCTTCCCGATCAAAACAATGCCACATTGTTACTATCTGAGCATCCAGGATGCGTTTCCTGCGATTATTACCAGGAGGAAGCGCTGACACCGCGCATGTTCTCTTTCAATTCCCATGTGGGAGCCTGCCCTGCTTGTGACGGTTTGGGGGTCTCCCTGTCTCCCTGCCATGCTTGGAGAAATCAGTTGGCGCCGGCCCCCTGCTCCGGCTGCGAAGGCGAACGTCTCAAGCCGGAATATCGTGCCGTGAGAATAAACAATCGAAATATCATTCAATTTTGCCATTCAAACGTCAGGGAGGCCCTTGCGGAAACGGAACGCTGGAAACTGAGCGAGAATCAACAAATCGTGGCCGAACAAGCTCTACGGGAAATTACTGCGCGCTTGAGTTTTCTGGTGAACGTTGGTTTGGATTATCTCTCTCTGAATCAAGCTGCTTCCACCCTTTCGGGAGGAGAGACGCAACGCATTCGATTAGCCTCCCAAATCGGTTCCGGATTGATGGGAGTGATGTATGTACTGGACGAACCGACGATTGGCTTGCATCCTCGAGACACGAGTCGGCTTCTGGATACCTTGCGCCGACTGCGCGACCTGGGAAACACAGTCATTCTAGTGGAACACGATCTGGACACTATGCGCGCTGCGGATCACATCATCGATATCGGGCCGGGAGCAGGTCATTATGGTGGCGAAGTGGTCCAATACGGTTCTCCCCAACAACTTGCTCGTTCCAAAACCTCTCTGACCGGTCAATATCTCAAAGGCAGCAAATCAATCCCACTGCCATTGAACAGGCGTCCTCCGGTTTTAGACGTGACGGGTCGAGCAAAGTTCTTAACGGTCCATGGCGCCCGGGAAAACAACTTGAAAAACATTGACGTCTCCTTTCCAGTGGGCGCCTTTACCGTGGTGACGGGAGTGTCCGGTTCCGGGAAATCATCCCTCGTCATCGAGATTCTCCAAAAATCTCTCCAGAAAAAATGGAACATGCGCCGGATCTCTCCGGGTGAGCATGATAAAATCACAGGCTTGCAGTATATTGACAATTTGGTGGTCATCGACCAGGAACCAATTGGAAAATCGCCGCGCTCCAATCCGGCAACTTACACAAAGTTGATGGATCCTCTCAGAGATTTGTTCGCTCACCTGCCGGAAGCCAAAACCCGTGGATTTACAAAACGACGTTTCTCCTTCAATGCGATTGAAGGTCGCTGTCCCGCCTGCGAAGGACAAGGAAAAAATCAGATTGAAATGCACTTTCTTTCGGATGTCTGGATCGATTGTGACGAATGCAAAGGGAAGCGCTATAAGCGGGAAACGCTGAGGGTCACTTTTCGAGGACATTCCATTGCCGACGTGTTGAATATGGAAGTCAATCGGGCCGTTGAACTTTTTAAGCATCAACCCAGAATTTTGCGAACCTGCAAAACATTGCAAGAGGTGGGATTGGGCTACATCAAATTGGGACAACCGGGCAACACGCTTTCTGGCGGAGAATCCCAACGCGTTAAACTGTCTGCGGAGTTAGTAAAACGCTCTACCGGTGAGACCCTCTATATTCTGGATGAGCCGACCACCGGACTTCATATCGATGACATCGCGCGCCTGCTTCATATCCTGCATCGACTTGTCCGGGAAGGCAATACGGTAATCGTCATCGAACATAATCTCGACGTGATCAAAACTGCTGATTATATAATTGACCTTGGACCCGAAGGGGGTGATAATGGTGGACAGATCGTTTATGCCGGAAACCTCGAAGATGTTATTTATTGCGCAGCCAGTCACACCGCTCGTTTTATCAGTCCTTTGCTCAAGCTTGCGAACTGACCCTTTTTGCGGCCTGCTTCAATAACGATACGGATAAATAGATTTTCCATAAAATGCGACCATTCCTTTTTTTTCTACTCTGCGCTCTTGGCAGCCTGTCTCTTTCATGGCCTCGGCCGCTCATGAGCCAAGTTGCGGAGATTCCTGCTCACCAAGAAGAACAATACCAACTCTCTATCAAATTGGGAGACCAGTTTTATTATTCCCGTGAAATCCCGGGCAACTCCAAAATAGCTCTGAAATACTACCACCAAGCTTTGAAATTGAAAGCGAACCAGGAGGAAGTCTATTGGCGGTTATCTCGAGCCATGTATGGGGTTTCACGCGCTGAACCAGACCCGGCCATTAAATCCGAATTGATGAAAAAAGGTATCGAGTATGCGGAAAAAGCGGTGGATCTGGATCCCCAAAGTATTGATGCCCATCTTGTTTTAGGCCTGAGCTACGGTCACTATATTTTGCTTGTTGGCTTGTGGAGAGCGTGGTATTATGTTTTTCCCGTCAAAGAAGAAATGGAAATCGTCTTGCAATTGGATCCCCACAATCCATATTCTCATCTTATTTTAGGTACTTGGTATTTCAAAGTTCCCTGGTGGCTGGGAGGTGATAAATTGAAAGGGATTGAATATTTTTATTTGGCAACCCAATACCAACCCGACTACACCACCCATTTCCTCTATTTGAGCCGGCATTTGTTGGAATTGGGACGCAAACAGGAAGCCTCTCGAGTTCTGCAACAGATGTTTGCCATCGAAACCCCGTATGATCCCATGATTGCAATTGAAGATCGGCTCACTGCCACTCAATTGATCGAACAGCACCAACTTTCCGTGCCTCGACCAGCCACTACCCTCGTTCCCAATTAAACTGCGGATGTTCATGATTCCTGCAACTGCCAATCAACCCCTCTATGTGACATGGGTGGGTTTGCTGACCAATGTTGCGCTTGCCCTGCTCAAAGCGGTTGCGGGCATCTTTTCAAATTCAGCCGCCATGATTGCGGATGCGGGTCATTCGTTTTCAGATGTCCTCACCGATATTGTAGCCCTTTGGGCGTTGCGTATGGCACAAACTCCCAAAGATAAAAACCATCCATACGGCCATGGCAAGTTTGAGACCATTGGCGCATTGTTTCTGGCATTGATGCTGATTGCCACCGGAATTGGCATTGCCATTCATGCTTTTGAGAAAGTAGAGCATCGAGAAATTCCAGGCAATCTTGCCCTGGGAGTGGCCATTGTTTCCATTCTTCTCAAAGAAGCGCTTTATCAAGTCACCTCACATATTGGCAAACGCAACCATTCCCGTATGTTGATTGCCAATGCCTGGCATCATCGCTCGGATGCTATCTCTTCGGTAGTGGCTTTGATTGGTATCGGAGGGGCGCAATGGGGATTTCCCGTTTTGGATCCCATTGCCGGTATCCTGGTGGCAGGATGGATCATCAAAACCGGATTAACGATCGGCTATAACAGCGTCAAGGAATTGAGCGATGAAGCGGTAGAGGAGGGCCTTTTGCCAGCATTGAAACAGGCATTGAATCAAATCGAAGGGGTAGAAAAATATCACGATTTGCGCTCACGTCGCATGGGCTCTTCTGTGCTTGTGGATCTTCACGTGCAAGTCGACGCCCGCCTGAGTGTTTCTGCGGCCCACCAAATCGGAGAACGGGTGCGCATGGTTCTTCTGGAACAAAACCCCCAGGTGAATGAAGTACTGGTGCATATTGATGCAGAAGAAGATATTGATGAGTCCCATCCGGCGCTGATGCGCCCCCAAACTGAAATAGAGACCGATATCCGACAAAATCTCCAGCACATTCCCGAAATCAAAGGCATCTCGCATATCCTTTGCCATTTCCTGCAAGAACGACTGAGCGTGCAAATTGAAATCGTGGTCGATCCACGCCTGCGCGTTTTTGAAGTACAAAATATCGCCAGAAAAGCACGTCTGCGCGTGGAAAAAATCGATGACGTTCATACGGCAGACATTCATTTGGAATTGGACGATTTATGATCCATTGAATATACTACTCTCGACAATTCCGCTTTCATTCCGGCAGCCACTGATCCACTCTCAACAAAAATTGATGAAGATATTCTTGAGATTTGCCTCGATATCGGCCACTGTTGCTATGCTGGTTTCAATCCTCTCGCTTTCATGCGCCGACATCTGAAACGGACTGTTTATAGGCATTTCAAGGACGTGGATTCCTGCTTTCGCAGGAATGACTAGGTTTCTCTAAGATATGAAGATTCCATAACATATTGAATTTATTAAATTCTTATCTCGAACTCAGGTTAAATAGGGTTTTAGCCGGATGTGCCATGACGAAGAAAATACTGATCATTCAACCATTAAGGCCGGAAGCATTTCGGCTTTTAGATAGTCGTAAAGACATCACATACGAATTCATAACGGATTTCTCACTCTCCAATCTTCTCAAACATATTGGTGACGCGGATGGGATCACGATTCGCGATGCTCCATTGTCCGTCGAAGTCCTTGAAAATGCCCCAAAGCTCAAGGTGATTTCCCGTCATGGGGTCGGTTTTGACAACATTCCCGTAGACTACTGTACCAAGCGTAAAATCCTGGTAACCGTTGTTGGGGCAGTCAATTCGGTTTCCGTGGCTGAGCAGACGATGTTTCTGATGCTTGCTGCCGCCAAATCTGGAATTCTGTTGGACCAGGCCGTACGCCGGGGTGATTTTGCGGCACGTTCTCGTGTTTTAGGAATCGAATTACTGGGACTCACGCTATTCATTGTCGGATTTGGGCGGATTGGACAGCTTGTCGCCGCAAGAGCACGTGCCTTTGGTTTACGAATTCTTGCATTTGATCCATACGTCGATGGAAATCAATTTCCCGGTGTGAGCTTTGTTGAGTCTCCGGAGGAGGGGCTCCCACAGGCAAATTTTTTGAGCTTGCATGTTCCACTCCTCCCGGAAACGCGGCACCTCATTGGCGCCAGGCAATTGGACCTTTTGCCGGAGGGCGCTATTGTTTTGAATTTGGCTCGCGGTGGTCTGATAGATGAGAGTGCTTTGTTGAGACGAGTTCAAACAGGACGTCTCTATGGCGCTGGTCTTGATACTTTTGAAAAGGAACCTTTGCCGACAGGCGCATCGATCGCGACTGAGGAAAGGATTGTGCTCAGTCCCCATTCAGCCGCACTCACAGAGAATTCGCTGATTGCTATGGGTGTTGTCACCGTACAAAACGTGCTGGCAGGTCTGGACGGTTCTATCGATCCCGAATTGGTTGTGAATAAAGCAATCCTTCCTGAAAAGGGGAAATCGTGAAGCTTTTAATGACGTCCCAAGCTAGTGTTCTACCCACTTACGATCGTTGAGGGGCAGACCGAATCCCAGGAAGCTCAGCGCCGCCTCGCTTCGCGCCAGCGACTATTCATACCGCACCCTCGGGTCCAGATAGGGATAAATCAGGTCGATGAGGAGATTGAGCAGCACCACCCCGGTGGCGAAAAACAGGTTGACTCCGGAGACCACCGGGTAGTCTCTTTCCTGGAGGGCAACCAGCAGCAGACGCCCGAGCCCCGGTAGGTTAAAGATGTTTTCCATGATCACGGAGCCCCCCACCAGGATCGGCAACTGCAGGCCGATCAGGGTGATAACCGGGATGAGGGCATTTTTGATGGTGTGCCGGATAATCACGACCCGCTCCCGGAGCCCCTTGGACCAGGCTGTCCTGACATAGTCCTGCCGGAGCACCTCCAGCATCATGGTGCGCGTCATCCGCATGGTGGCCGCCGCCATGGCCGTCCCCAGAATAAGGCTGGGAAAGAAGAACATCCCCAGGTTCCCCAACGGGTCTTCGCTGAAAGGAATCAGCTGCAACGGGGGGGACCAGCCCCACCAGAGGGCCGGGTAGATCATCAGCATAATGCCCAGCCAGAAGTTGGGCGTGGCCAGGCCGATGATGGCAACCGAGCGCCCCAGGTAGTCGGCGGCGGTATCCTGGCGAATGGCCGAGTAGATGCCCACCGGCAGGGCGATCACCAGCCCGATGAGGATGGCCAGGAGGCCAAGCTCAAGGGTGACCGGCAATCGTCCGATGATCTTCTCTTCTACCGTCCAATCGCCCCACAGTGATTGGCCCAGGGTGCCGTGCCGGAAAATACCGCCGATCCAGCGTCCATACTGCAGCATAGACCGGCACGTCCAGTCCCAGCATCTGCTCGAGCGTGTCACGGTCTAATTCCCCATAGTTCCCCACGTGTTCCATCCTGCTCACCATGGCGTCTATGACATTGCCCGGGATGAAGCGCACCGAGAAAAAGACCAGGATGCTCAAGATGAACAGGGTGGGGATGATGAGCAACAACCGCCGGATGATATAGACTCTCATGGGAGATACCTAAGCATGATCAAAAACACTTTCCCCCCTTTGCCAAAGGGGGTCAGGGGGGATTTGGTTGCGCAAAACCTGTAAAATCCCCCTAAATCCCCCTTTTTCAAAGGGGGACTTGTCCTATCAGCACTAATGCCCCATTTCTTTCTTCAGATCCTGGTCAATCCAAATGCGGGAGAAGATGACGGAACGGTCGCCCCATCCCAAGTCGATTTCGCCGTTATACCCTTTGACCCACGGCTGGTTCACGTTAAACTGTGGGGGTTTGGGACTCCACACCTGCACGTGGTTCTTGGCGAGGTACAAATCGATCTCTCTAATGTGTCCCTTCTGCTCCTCGACGGTGGGAGCGGATTGAGCCGCATCAAACAAAGCGTCGTAAACCGGGTCACTGAGTCCGGTTGTGCTCGGTCCGGTCCCGGTTTTCCCTATAGAGCTCGAGTGGTACTCTCTGACCGTTTCCAAAGCATCAAAATCATAGGCTGCTACCGAACTTGCCATACCTTCATAAGTCAGTCCATTGCACAGCGGCAATAAAAGCAGGTCGGTCCAACAGGGTGATCTCGACATCAACGCCAATCTTACCCCAGTAGGAGGCTGCTAATTGGGCGTAGTTTATATCAAATCTATCTAAAGCAGTTAAGTTGGTCTTGAAGCCATTGGGATAGCCCGCTTCCGCCAGAAGTTGCTTCGCCCCTTCCGGGTCATATTGATAGACTTTCTTGACCGCTTCGGGCCACTCATCAAACGGGACGGTAAAACCGGCAAGCGAATCTCCAATCTTCGTGCGAGGGGTTGTGTCGGCAAAGCCCTTATAGTACTTCGTGTTAATGGTCTCGAGGTCCAATGCCATCTGCATGGCCTGGCGCACCCTGATATCATTAAAGGGAGGCTCCATGATTTTAAAAGTAAAAGCATTCTCCGCGCGATAGGCCCACGGGGTCAGCATGAGTTCCGGGTTGTTTTCCCGGAGACTCACTGCCTGGTCGATAGAACCTAGTTGAGCGCCACAACCGCCGGGCAGACCGATGTAATCCACCTTACCCGAGCGCAATCCCGCCACAATCGTTGCCTCTTCCCCCATAAACAGGCCCGTTAACTGGTCAATGTAGGGCAAGCGGTTCTCCGGGTATTTTTCATCGAAGCCCCAGTAGTCAGGATTCTTGGTAAAGGTCGTAGAGCTGCCATCGACGATATCGGTGAGCATGTAGGGCCCGGTACCGACCAAATGCCTCCAGTCCTTGAGATCGCCGTGCTCCTTGAGGACCTCGGGCGGGTATACCCAAGCGGCGTGGTGGATGAGGAGATTCCTCAGTGTATCGGTTTGTGCCTCCGTCGTCTTGAAAACAACCGTATACCGATCAGTAGCCGTTACCGATTCAAAGGGGATGGCGGTGATCTGGCCTTGATGGGGGCTTCCTCCGGTTTCGCTGAATTCGCCCAGGCCCGCCATACGGTGCCAGTTGAATTCTACGTCCTTAGCGATCAATTCTCTCCCATTCATAGGGTGCCTTGTTATGCCAGCGAATGCCCTCGCGGATATGGAAAATATAGGTTTTCGGATCGGGTAGTTCCCAGCTCTCGGCCACCGAGCCTCTGATGAACAGAAAGAGGAACGTAGCCGCTTTGCAGGTTAAATTCGTTCGCGATCTATTTCCCACCTGCCGATGCCAAGCTTCTCCGTGACGCCGGCCTGGGTGGAACCGGCGAAGCCGCCGAACCAACTGTCAATATAATAAGTCGACCCGCAGCCTCGATTGGCAAAGGTCAATGTCCCGCCATACTCGGGCGCGGTCACCATCTCGCCAGTGGAGGGGTCTTTGACCATCTTTTTCTCAGCAGCAGCTGCCGGACCGACCCCGAGAGCAGCCACCATAAGGATAAGGGTTAACAACAATGATTGGATTGTTCTTGTTTTACTTTTTTCCATGATTCCTCTTACAATTGAGATTAAATTTAAAAGATTCGCCACAACATTGAGCGAATCGAATTTTCGCAGCAGACAAATCGTCTACCACGCTTATCCCGACGATAGGGGCCAGAAATTTTTTAATATCCATGATTACCTTTATAATGAAAGAGCAATGAAATAAAGTGCATTCGACCACATGAATGAGGAAAAAAAGATTCCTGAGGAAAAGGAATTGCTTTCACAATGCTTGATTCACTTCCTCACTTCCCCAAGCAATCCCATGGTACGATAGGTGCAATATATATTTCAAGCACTTTTTTTTAATCTCTTAGGGTCTAATTCCCCGAAGCTTGCTTCGTTGAAAAAATTGCCCCTACGACTTGATACCCCGTAGCTCTGCTGCGGGGTAGTTCATTTTTTTTGCGTTGAAATACAGGTTACTGATATTGTTGAAGCGGATCTTCACCCCTGATGATTAGGGGTGATTAAGATATAAATGACTGATTTTTAATAAAATTTTCGTTCTTTCATGAGTTTTTTTCTAGTGACTACAGTCACTTCTCGATGAGGTAAAGCATTAGGGAGCCTTATGTTGAGGGCTTCCAATAGTTTCTGGGATTGTTCTCGGGGAGTTGGAATTTTGAGACAACTTCCCTGGCCTTTGACTTTCACTTCGATGGCACCAAGAGTCGCCAGTTGTTTCAGTCCTACTTCAGCGGTCAAATCAAAGCGTTTCCAAGCTTGCTGTAAGCGGTGAAGCATCAGGTAAGCTAACATGACGACCAAGACATGTCCGCGAGTACTTTTGAGCACGATCAGTATTTTGTGATCTCTAAAAAAAAGGATAAAATCACAAATGATGCGAGAATTTTCCTTGTAAAATTACTACATAAGAGTGCGATCCTGTACATTATAAAAAGTTTCCTGTACGTTTTTATGGAAGAAGTGGAAATGATTAAGATATCTGCAACCAAATTATGAAATAACCTTTTTGATTTTTTAGATAAAGCATCGGTTGGAGAGACCAGCGTTATCCAACGAAATAAGCAAGAAGTGGCTCGTCTTGTTCCTACCTATTAAAGAGACTGATGTTTCCCAAATTCAGTGATGGGTCAAGGAGGTTTATCAAATCGTTCGACTTTCATAAAAATGCATCTCTATAAAATATCTTGTGAGAACAAACGTCATAACGTACTAAAAAAATGAACTTTTTTAGGAGGAGAAAATGCCAACACTTACAACTAGCGAAGCCAGATCAAATTTATCCCGTATTCTTGATGAAGTAGCAAATTCACATACTCCCATAACGATTACAGGCAAAAGGGCTAATGGAGTTTTGGTTTCAGAAGAAGATTGGAATGCAATTCAAGAAACCTTATATCTGATTTCTATTCCAGGTATGCGTGAGTCAATAAAAGAAGGACTGAAAACCCCCATTGATAAATGTTCAAATGAGTTGAGCTGGTGAACTGGAAAGTTTTCTATACAAAGCAAGCTCAAAAGGATGCAAAAAAATTGGCCAAGGCCGGACTCAAAGAAAAAGCTCAAAGTCTCATTGAAATCCTACAAGAGAATCCTTATCAAAATCCGCCTGCCTTTGAAAAATTGATTGGAGATCTTGATGGGGCATATTCAAGACGCATTAATTTTCAACATCGTCTAGTTTATCAAATCAGTAAAGAGAAAAAAAATGTCAAAGTGATTAGAATGTGGACCCATTATGAATAGAAATCTCCAACGTAAAACTGTCGAATAAAACGCTGGAGCTTAGCCGACTCTGCCAAATTTTTTATCTCTTATAAGGCTTATCATTACACTGAGGGTTGTAGTTTCCAATATTAGAATATGTTTGAAATTATTGGGGAAGCTGTCAAACAAATTCCTGAAATATTCACTACAACTTATCCGACGAAACCTTGGAGTGATTAGCCCTATCAGTCTTCAGTCCGGGCGTTGACTCGCTTCAGTCTTTTCCCTGAAAAAATGAAGAAAACTACCCTCCCACCCGCACTGCGGACGAGAGGATAGTTCATGCTAATGGGTGCGTGGACTCGCTTAGAAGCCCATTTCTTTCTTCAGTGCTTGGTCAATCCAGAGGCGGGCGAACATCGCGGTTCTTTCCATGCCTAAGCCTAAGTTGGTCTCTCCGTTATAGCCTTGGACCCATGGCTGGTGGGCCTGAAAATGCGGTACCCTTCCACCCCACAGGATCCAGTGCTGGGCAGTGGCATACTGTTCTGCCTCTCTGACCCGCCGCTTGAATTCATCGAGGCTGATAGCCTCCTGCGTCGCTGCCCACAAACGGTCCATCTCGGGGTCCTGCAAGCCGGTGGGGTTCCATTCGCTGGTCGAGACAAACTGGAGCAGCACGAGGGGGTTGGCGTCGAATGCTGAGGGGTAGCTGATCATCCCTTCGTACTCGTGCTCACGAACACGAGGCGAAATGTCGAACGGAGTGGGTACCGTGACCTCCACGCCGATCTCCCTGAATTGCTGTGCCGCCAGTTCGAAGAAATTCAGATCCATCCACTCCCACACCTCGAGGGTGGTCGAGAATCGAATGCCGTCCGCGCCACGCGGATAACCGGCCTCATCGAGCAGGCGCCCGGCCCTCTCCGGATCATAGGTGTAGTATTGCTTCACCTCCTCCGGCCACTCTTCGAATGGCGTAGCATAGCCGAGCACAGCGGACCCGAACCATCCCTGCGGTGTGATGTCCGCCCAGCCCTTCCAGTAGGTAGCGTTGATCGTCTCCAGGTCGAGCGCCATCTGCAACGCATGACGCACCCGGATGTCGTTCATTGGAGACTTTGTCTGGTTCGTAGCAAATGAGGTCTCCGATCGAGTCGAGTAGGGTGACAGCACGATGTCGGGGTTGGTTTGCCTGAGGCTCTCTGCCTGATCAATAGATCGGATCTGCGAGTCGCCAAAAGAGCCGAGGAGGTCGACCTTACCCGAGCGCAGCGCTGCCAGTTGTGTCGCCGAATCGAGGATGACCCGAGCCATCACCTTGTCGACATACGGCAAGCGGTTCCGCGGAAACTTCTCGTCGCCCCCCCAGTAGTTGGGATTCTTCTCCCAGGTGATCGAGCTTCCGTCGACCCAGTCGGTCAGCATCAGCGGTCCGGTGCCGACCAGGTTTCGCCAGTCGGTCACGTCGCCGAGGGCCTGGATTACCTCAGGCGGAAATACCCCCACGGAGTGGTCGACAAGCATAGTCTTGAGGGCATCGAAGTTCAACTTGTTCAGTCGAAAGATGACGGTTGATCCTTTGGCGGTTACCGATTTGATGCCAATGTCATCGATGAAACTCCAAGCGACTCCTACGGCCTTCTCGGTGAAACCGCTACCCAGACCCAACATACGGTGAAAGTTGTATTCAACATCCTGCGCCGTCAGGAGACGGCCGTTCATCGGTGGTTTATTATGCCAGCGAACGCCTTGGCGGATGTGGAAGACATAGGTCAGCGGGTCCGGGATCTCCCAGCTCTCGGCCAGTTGGCCTCTGATGACCTCCTCAGGCAGATGGACCGTTCGGAAGGCAAACACGTTCCGGTCGAATGCCCAGTTCGCAATGCCGAGTTTCTCTACCACTCCCGAAGAGGCGGCTGCATGGAAGTGTTTGAACCCGGTGTCGGGGTTATCCGGTTCAACTTGCATCGCGAAGGTGATGGTCCCGCCATATTCAGGCGCAGTCACCATCTCGCCTGTGGCTGGATCTTTCACCATCTCTTGCGCAGTCACAGCTGCCGGACCGACCCCGAGAGCAGCCACCATAAGGATGAGGGTTAACAACAATGATTGGATTGTTCTGATTTTTGCTGTTTTTCATGGTTCCTCCGTTTTCGTTTTGATTTGGGTTATGATTCCTTGGATTTTCCAAAGCTCCTCCTTTATTGGAAGTGAATTGGTTTTGATTCATTGCACGTCTCATAATTTTCTCCATTTTCAGAAGTCAATTGATTTTTTGTAACTATTCAGGTCTCTGAAAAACCCGTTTAGTTAAATATCATTAAAAAAGATTCCCGGGAGAGGATCGATCGTTTTCAATTCCTCTCACGATATTGTTCCATCGATCGGGAACCCTCTCTTTCACCAAAACAACTTAGTGAAGGCACGATTCTAGCACAACAACAACAACGCAATGCCAACCCCCTGATATAAAATAAATGCTGGATTCGCAAAAAAACAAAAAATCTGCTCAAATCCGGGGACAGTCAGAAGCCGTTCAGTTCAATAACATTGAAAAAAGACTCCCGGGAAGGATCCATTGTTTTCACATCCTCCCGGGGTATTGTTCAATCGATCGAGCGGGAATCCTCCCACAGCTAATTTTGAATCAAACGAGCGGAAGTCCTCTCCTTCCCTTAACTACAAGGCTTGATTTTAGCACTGCTATTACTACACAGCATCAAGCCCCAAATGAAAAAAAGATAACAAATCGCATATTTTTAGGTTCTTACAAAGTTTGAAGATAAGAGAGAGTTGATTTAAACCATTGGAAAAATTACAGGTTATTTAAGGTTTGTTCCTAAGTGCTGTGACTGAGCAAGAGATGGTCGAAGACCCCGCCACCGGCAAGATGTTGGAAAAGCCGCGCTATGGGGGGACATTTACCTATGCTTGCCAAGCAACGATACGGGAGCAAGGTGACGCTTGGTGAGGTGCTCAATTCGCTATGCTCACCGACTATGGTGTTGTCGAGAAGCCATTTATAGGTAAATGGGCGAATGATAGAAACGAATATTGCATGTGCACTCCCACCACAACTCCCGAGCAGTTAAGAGGCGCCTCGAGGATGTCGCATCCCCTATGGGGAGAGGTACGAAGCCGTAAAGAATGGTTGTCAGTAAGACCCGTAAGAGGCGAAAAAGCTTCCGGCCGGGCTTTCCCAATGGATTCAAGACGCACATACTCGCCGTATCATCAAATCCTGGTGACTATTTAGAAATGGTGAGCAATTACTGGCGTCAGATTGGCGAGGAATTTCATTTATTAAAAAATCAAGAGCGAAAATCATTGAATTGACTTTGGAAAGGGGTGATTGAGGGCCATCGTTTATCTGAGGGATTCAGCCCATTTGTCCAATGCGCCCAGAAACAAACTCGGAGTCCAATGATGCAGCCCTTCGTTTTCAAGCGGTTTCAGAAATCGTCTGATGTCTTTTTGCGCAGCATCCATATCCATGGCCTTGATCCGCAATTCCATTTGTTCTTTTAACCAAAGTAAATTGGCTCTTCCCCCCTGTCCCTGCCAAGGTCCCATTTGCTCCAACGCATTGGACAATAAATCCCAGTTGACAGGAGTTCGGCGGCTGGTGTACCAGAGGAAGTCATACCAATCTCTTCCTTTTTCCCATGGGCGAGATAAAAGGGCATGCAGCTTTCCGGCAAACAGGGAAGCTATGGTTTGAATGGTGATCGCAGCCAGCGTCGGGAAATTCAAGAACCTCGTTTCCGTGAACGCTCCTGAGGGAGGATGCGCATCGACTTCCAATTTGATTCTTAACGATTTGCTGAGCGACGAGGGGTATTGGAGTTCGAAATAGTTCGCTGGGGAATCAGCCTTGAGAAAAACTTGTTTGATAGCCCGTCCCGACTTTGAGCGCTCCTTGATTTGGATTTGAAAGCCATAAACCTGAACCTCTTTTTCCAATCGGTTCAGATAAGAGGACCACTGAAAATTCGAATCTGGCGCCGATAAGGCAAAATCAAGATCTTCTGAAAAACGTTGCACCCCGTGAAAGATGCGTAAACATGTCCCCCCTTGAAATTCAGCAACCTTAAAAAATCCGGCTCTTTCTAAACCTGAAAGAATCAGCTCCTGTGAAATTTCCCTGATGGCCTGCTGCTCTTCCTGAATTGATTTCGCCGCGTAGCGCTTGAGTTCGTTTTGAATCACTTCAATGCTCATAGTGCTAACTCCTTCGAAATGCATTTGACAAACTGTTCAATGCGTCGACTTTGATAATAAGGGACTAATCCGGAAAAGTCCTCAATGGGAATTTGTGAAAGGTCGTCTTCGTCGATCCGAAGACTCTTCACCAAAGGTTCAAGGGTGGTCCAATCCTTTTTATACACTTGCGCATAGTCTACAATCGCTGTAGCAGGCTTGGCCATCAAGACGGGCAGATTCCCCATCATCACACGTTCCACCCCCTTCATGGTAAAGCGTGAGTGACGGGTATACGAAAATACTCCTACAGGGCTATGAAAATCCATACTCCTTTTCAAACAAAGACTGCTAGTGACATAAACCGCTTCAGGAATGAGGTGGTGGAAGGAGAGTGCTGATTCCAGGCTGATATAAGAAGGACTGTAACATCGGTGGGCCAAGGCAAAGAGGTTGAGCGAGGTTCGCTGCCACGCGTTTCCCAAACAATAGACTCCGCGACGAATTCGAATCAATTCCCCCTTCGCCATCGCCCGTTTCAGGATACCCTGTCGTGCGGCGTCGGACCCAGGAATCAGCCGTGTGAGTTCCGTACCAGTGAAAAAATCGTAGGGAAGGGTCCGGTAGATGGTTTCAATCAAAGGAAACATTGTGACTATACGTTATTGTGAGAAACTGTCTTAAAATGACAGTTTCTCACAATAACGAAAAATAGTGAAGACTAATCAAATCCAACAGTCTAGCCTGACAATTTAACCGCTTCGACGGCAACGACTGGGCCTGCCATACCGGGTGGTGGTCCTGTGCGGTGGAGCATGAGAGCCCGCTGGCGCAACCCCGCTACCGGCAAGCCGGAACTGTTGCACACTCTGAACGGCTCAGGACTCGCCGGAAGGGGGTCAGGCCTTAAAGGGGGTCAGGCCTTTGATTAAATGAAATGGGGGCAAAAAAACTGGACTCATTCCTAATCAAATAATCAAAGTCACCGTAAAGAACTGACTTATAGAGGTTTCCAGCCACCTTTCGTCATTCCTCCGGTACAAATCCGGACGTGCGCTGCTAACGCATCCGGCTCCTGCTTCGAGTCAGACGCTCAAACGTTGATTCGGATACGGGTGGGTTGTCCTTACAGAAGGAATGTGTAGTTTGACCAGTACTTTGAAGCGTTCCCAGTTCATCCTCTTTGCTTTGTGACTCCTCCGTCTTAGTGATTTGAACCACGTCCGATGGATTTCCGTGCGAAAAGCATTCAAGGAACTCCGGTTGCCGGGGACTCCATAGTAGTTGTACAGACCGTTTAAAACAGACCTGAGCCATTTTCCTTGTTCATGCGCATTTTCATGACGTTTGCGTTTCGCTTCAAGTTTGATCTCTTTGAGCTTCTTTCGCAACCTTTTGGAAATGGTGAGACGGGTGAGCTTGAATTTTCCATCCTTTATCCGAGTGTCACAGACATGAGTGAATCCTGAAAAGTCGAAACTTTCCGGTTTTCCCAGACCTTGTTTTTCCCGGTTATCGGCGGCAAATCGCCCGAACTCGATGAGGCGTGTTTTCTCTTCATGTAAAGTCAGTCCAAATTGAGAGAGGCGTTCTCTTAGTTGGCGATTAAATTTCTGGCCATCTTCAGAATATTGAAAACCCACGACGAAATCATCCGCATAGCGAATGATGTAAACTTCCCCCCGAGCTTCCCGCCTTCTCCATTGATTGACCCATAGATCTAAAACATAGTGCAGGTAGATATTTGAATAGATTGGAGAAACTACCGAACCTTGTGGTGTTCCGACCACCGTTTCAGACCACTTCCCATCTTCGATGACTCCGGCGCGCAACGTTTTCTCTACTAAACGCAGAATCCTTTTGTCGGAGATTCGATGCTTGATAAATTTCAGCATCCAATCATGCTGAATTGTGTCGAAAAATCCTTGAATATCCGCATCTAAGATGTAGCTCACTTTCCGTTGGGTAATGGCCACATACAAAGCGTCTAAGGCTTGATGTTGGCTTCGTCCGGGTCGGAACCCGTAACTAAACCCAAGGAAATCCTCCTCATAGATCGATTCCAACGTCCAAACGAGGGCTTGTTGTACGATCTTGTCTTCAAGTGCGGCTATTCCGATTGGCCTTTGACGGCCATCCGGTTTAGGAACCCACACTCGCAGAGAAGGCTGAGGACGATAACGTTCTTGGTGGATCCTCCCGTGCAGATCGTTAATCCGCTCCAGGAGATTTATGCCATACTCATTCCAGGTCTCCTCGTCCACTCCCGCCGCTGAGTTGCGATTGAGATCAAAGTAAGCTCTCCGCAGTAAGTCAGGGTTGATGTGATGAAAGAGATTGTTGAATTGAAGATGGGGAGTCCTCTTCGCCCTTTGGCGCACCCTGCTTAAACCGCTCTCTGATTTTACCGGCCTCCGAGTTCCGAACACAGGAGGGCAAGCAGAATTCCTCTCAGCCAAGTCCCTTTGCTCCACAGGCTCCGTTGATTTCCTTTGCATTGTTACTCTCAACAAATGATCTCATTGTTCGCCGCTTCATCGCTACTACGAACTTGTCCGACTTCCTGAAGACGTAGATATCGGGGTTATTTATAAATTTTCCCGATCCGACTACCAATGGAATGTTGACAGTCGTCTTTAGGATCTCCCAGGTTCCGATCAAGAAACTTCCACACATGCACCGGGTCTTTGACTCCGCCAGGCTCAGCCGAGACTCACGCTAACGCCTTCGGTTGATATTGCCTTCCCCACCAGACCACAAGGTCAGCGCCTGAAACTATGATTTCGGAGCTCGATACCGAGCCTATGTTCTCCCTTGTCAACGCTTAGCGCCTATCCTTGCGAATAACCACTCATGACTCGGGGACTCGGCGGGTCGTTACTGCCTTACCGAGTAAGAGACTTTCACTCTCTATTTCTTGCCAGCTTTCCTGGCGCACGGCCTGACCCCCTCCTGACCCCCTCCCAAAGTTTGGAGCCCAGAAAAATCGATCATTTGATGAGGGAATGGGGATGGACCAGTCGCGGTAAATTAGGGTGCGCACCTATAATACTTTCCTTCGTGCCCTTCGTGGATCATAAGATTAAATTTGATTCCCGAATGGACTTCTGATAAATTGAGTCACTTTATGGAAAGAGTACCTAAGTACTAGGCCAAAAGTTTTTTAACATTTTAGATGCTACTTTCTGACCTCCAGAATGCCGGACCACCCCAACCCTTCCTTAAACAAGGAGGGGAGCGTGTCCCTCCCCTTTTTTCAACTGGGCTTGCATTCAAGGGGAGGTAGGAGGCCGGCGTTCCGGTGGGGTTGGAATGGGTAAAAACTTATGCTCAGGTACTTATTATCTGAAGTCACAAAAGCATGGAAACAAAAAAGAAATTGACGAAATTGTTTGACGATGATTCGAGGAAACATGAAATGGCAAGAATTAGCATCAACCTCTCACTTTCAGACGGCAGAGGCAATCAAAAGGGAACTGATGGCAGGACATGTGGATGAGGCAACCACGGGAATAGAGGAGTTAATAGAAGCATTGGGACGATCGGAAAGACGAGCTTTAAGAAGTCAACTCACCCGTTTAATGATGCATATTATCAAGTGGAAGATTCAACCCAACCAACGTTCTAGAAGTTGGTCAGTCACCATCGAAAATACCAGAGTCGAAATCGAGGAAATCTTAGAGGAAGAAACGAGTCAGAAACAAAATATTTCAGAACTGTGGAACAAATGTTTCCAAACCGCAAAAAGATTGGCTCATCAAGAAACAGGGGTTCTTCCTCAAATTGAAGAATTATCTGGAACTGAAGTTTTTGAAGAGGAGTACATGCTAAAAGAGTAAAATTTTTTGCACCCTTCCGCGCCTTTCACGGTTTCTCTTCCAAACTGCTTCTTGAGGGCTGGGCAAGATCTCTGGCTTCAGTAGTTCTCTCTGAAAGTAACGGGGTCAGGCCTTTACTATTGGTTTATCTGGGCACTTCTAAAAAGACGGTACGGTATGACGAAGTTATGATAGATGTCAGTATCGTTTTTCGGGTACCCACAAGGGGCATCCCTACCATTTTATTCATCATGAGTAGGGGCACCCTGGTGGTTGCCCGAAGGTGGCTTCATTGAAGAGGGAAATAACCCCCAATTGAGAAAACGGATCGCTCTATCATAACCTTGTCAGTAACTATTCAGGTCTCTTCAGAGAGCCCTTCGATTTAAGCACGGATTTTGCGTTGCATAAAATACAGAAAGGATTTTATGCTCTCGAAAGTTCAAAAATATATTGATTTTATTTTGGAGAATTGCCAAGGGGAAATAGAGGGAACCCTCTGAAGCAAGGTCGGTTATTGCCTGGATAGTGCGAGAATCAGAAAATCCGACAAAATACTCCGCTTGAGCGAAGCGAAAGTCGAGCCTCAACGAGAGAGCTTGCTCCGGGATAGTTTATTTGAAGAATGAAACGTCAAATGAAATAATCAAAGGCCTGACCCCATTTCTCACTCCCAGGAGTTCCGCCACGTCAATATGCTTTTGTGCTTTTTTTGATAAGGAATTGGATTCGTTGACCCACCAAATCCAAGTATGGGTATCCAAGATCACTATCATTCATTCTCCCATTGGACTTCAATGGGAGAGAGAAGGTCCTTTTCAAAGACGATACTGTTTTTTAACGGATTGTGAGATTCGGAGGCTTCCTGTGAGACAGGAAGTAACTGGGCTACTGGTTTTCCCCGTTTTGTCACGATGAGCGGTTCCCGTGTGATGGCCACTTGATCGAGCAAAGACAAACAATGGGTCTTGAATTGGCCTGCAGGAATCGTTTTCATTTCTTTTCCTTTCAAATTGACTATGAATTTTTGACTATAGTGGAATTTTAATTACTATAGTCATAAACATAGGGTAATGTATATCATTCTTTTTAATTTCAGGCCAGACTTCCTAAATGTTTTTTTGCATGATTCGATCAAGCAACCCTTGAGTTGCAGACAATAATATGTGAATCAGGAGTTGAATAATTGAATTGCCAAGGCCATCACTTTTTGCTGATAAATAAAGAGCAACCAATAACCTATCAGCAAGGTGGGAGTAATTCCGGGTTGTGAGTTCCTTCAGGCAAAACAACGGGCCGTAACGAAAATGAACCTGGAGGTAGCCTCGAAACTCAAGCCGAAAGCGCCGACCCTGTGGTCAGAAGGGGGAAAGCTGCTATCTCCCGAGCAGACAACGGAATTCACCGGGAGAGCTTTGCCAATCAAGGCTCTCCCGGCATAGACGGGGTGAGTTTCAGCGCAATAGAGAATGGAGAAGGGGTGAGCGAGTTTCTCGCTGTGCCCTTCTCCGCTGAGCATGCTGCCCCAGCTGGGAATCTCGGGGGGCAGTCCGAATCCGAGAAAACTCAACGATGCCTCGGCAATGATGACCCCGCCGATGTTGATGGAGAAGACGATGATGAGCGGCGCCATGATATTGGGCAGGACATAGCGGATCAGGATTAGGCTGGTGGGGGTGCCCACAGCCCTGGCGGCCAGAAAATAGTCATTCTCTTTAATGCCCACCACGGCGCCTCGGACGACTCTGGAACCGACATTGCCGCCGGACATCCCCAGGACCACGATGATCTGGAGGAGCCCCTGGCCCACGAGGGACATGATGGTTAACAAGAGCAGCAGTCCCGGGAACGCCATCCAGGCATCGACAAAGCGTTGCGCCGCCAGGTCTAATTTTCCACCCATAAATCCGGAAATGCCGCCGATGAAGACAGCGATCACCACATTGATGGTCGTCGTTGCCAGACCGACAATTATTTAAATTCGAGCCCCATAGATCGGCGGCTCAGGAGGTCCCGCCCCACGAGGATAGCCAGCTTCATCAAGCAGCTTCTCGGCCCCCCTCAGGGTTATAGCTATAGGTATCCTTAACCTCCTGAGGCCACTCGCTAAGCGGGATGTAGGAACCGGCCTTCCCCGATTGTCCCCTGGGCGTTGTATCTCCACAACCCTTGTAGTAGGTATTGTTAATGGTTTCGAGGTCCAGTGCCATGAACATGGCCTTTCGCCAATCCTTAACGTCACCGGCTTACCGGATGACCTCTCAGGTAAGCTATCGGTTGCGAATTGCCGACATTGAGGTTACCCTGGCCGATGATAATTGGCAGTGTGATGCCTGAAATGGCGGTGCGACTTTCTCTTGTCGCTCATACGCCAAGATGACGAAAGCGAGAGAACTGCAGCTGCTCGACGATGGTTCCCTAATTATAAAGATGCAATAAATGCATTTAAAACTGTATTTCTAGCGGCATTTGTGCTATAAAGATGCATTTAATGCTTCTTTAAACGACGGAAAATGGACCTAAACGGACTAAAAACCCTTGTCCATCGTGGTGAGGACAGTCAACATCAATTTAAAGAAACCATCCACAATCCGGATGCCCTGGCTGCAGAAATGGTAGCTTTTTCCAATAGTGAGGGAGGAACCATTTTGATTGGGATTGCTGATGATCATTTCTTAGTTGGAGTGGCGAGGGAAGCGTTAGGAAAAATCAATCAATTAATCAGTAATACGGCCAGTCAACATGTAAGAAGCCCCATTGCCGTGATGACCGAGAACGTTGCTCTCCCAGAGGGACGAATCGTCATTGTTTTAAAAATTGCAAAGGGCATTGATAAACCTTACTTTGATAAAAATGGCATCATTTGGCTGAAAACCGGATCTGATAAGCGACGGGTTAATTCCAAAGAAGAACTGCGCAGGTTATTTCAGACGGTTGATGCGATCTATGCCGATGAAGTCCCGACCCGGGTGGACGTTACTCATATTGATCGGTTGCGTTTCAGAGATTTTATAAAAGCCTATTATGACCTGGAATTTCCCGACAATACTTTTGAATTAGAACAAATGTTGTCCAATATGAATCTTGCTCAAAAGGGATTGTTCAATTTAGCAGGTTTGTTGCTCTTTGCAGAAAAACCTCAAATATTCAAACCCACTTTTTCTATCAAGGCGGTTTGTTACCCAGGAATCGCTATCTCGCAAAAGGATTATCTGGATAGTGAGGATTTTGAAGGCCCGTTGCCGAAACAATTTGAAGGAGCGATGGGATTCGTTTTAAGAAATTTACACAAAATCCAAAGCAATCAAGGGATCAATACGAGGGGCACTCCTGAAATTCCAAGGGAGGTCTTTGAAGAAATACTGGTCAATGCATTGATTCACCGGGATTACTTTATCAATGCTCCCGTTCGTCTCTTTATTTTGCGCAACCGTATCGAAATTATCAGCCCAGGGCATCTTCCCAATCATTTAACCGTGCCTCAAATTCTCGCAGGCAATTCCAATATCCGTAATCCGATTCTGGCTTCTTTTATTGCCAAGAATCTCCTTCCCTATCGAGGTTTAGGGACCGGGATCAAACGGGCGTTAACGGATTGGCCTGACATTGAATTCATTGATGATCGAGAAGGCGTTTGTTTTAAGGTAATCATCCGGCGTCATGCTCCTCAAAGGAATGTCACTCTGTCGAATCAGGTCGATGAATCCATGAAGCTTGAGCCGCAGACCCTGCAGCGGAACCATTGACGAGCCGATCAGGTCTTGCCGTGCTTGATGATTATGCCAGGGCAACCTTTCTCTGCGCATTGATTGTGGTTGGAGCAAGATGAGTTGGGACAAAAGTCTCCCACTTGGGCCAGTCTTCGCATTGGATACTCTCAGAAATAGGGTGAACACAACCCTCAAGAATAACCAAAACCGCAACAACACTCAACAGGGGGACTGCCTCATATCGGAAAGAAGAAGTAATACCTTACAATAGAGTCAATTTCCATAACTTTGTCGCACAGTACCGAAAAAGTGTTATCGGAAAAACAATCGGGAGTCCTTCTTTAGGAAATTGCTTCAAGTATTGCTCATAAATCCCCACTAAATAACTAAAATACCGATAGCACATGTTGGCATCCGGTCCTTTTGATGCTCGAAATGAATCAAGAAGAATCCCTTGATTTCCTGGCCCTCGCTTCCTTCAAAACGAGTTTCATAAAGTAGGTCACTTTTACGATTCTTCAACGCTTTTTGCACAAAATCGCCTGGTGCCAGACGTAATTGAGACCAGTCCATGATTACTTGAATGGAAGCGGGCAAATACTCTTTAAAAAAAGCCTGAGCGACTTTTAAATCACTCCACTGCTGAATAAAAAAATCATTATGAGGCGTCCCTTTTCGTTTTAGGGTTTGCAGGTTTTTCCGATTTGGCCATGACACTCCTTATCTGTTTGAAAAACAGTGAATGGTTTTATAATGTGAAAGAGAAAAGTTTGTCAAGAGGTAAGATCGGGTTTGCTCAATGAAATATTTGATAGACTTGAGGAAGTCTAATAGGAGAAACTTTGGTATAAATAAGGACCTTCCGCAGGAGCCCTTTCCTTTTGGGGAGAAAGTCATGTTGAAACGACAGATCAATGCTGAATTCCAAAATGGAAATTGCTGTCCTCCTCCCAATGTGTTATTCTCTAGAAAAGAGGATCCCCTCTACCAACCGTTCCTCCTGAAAAGCTTCCAACTAGAGCGACAAGAAAAAGAAAAAAGCCTTGCAAAGAGAAGAAAAAGAGCAACAAGAAAAAGAAATCGCCTTGCAAAGAGAAGAAAAAGAGAGACAAGAAAAAGAAATCGCCTTGCAAAGAGAAAAAAAAGCTCTTGCGGAAGTCGAACGGCTACGTGTTCTCCTCCAGGATAAAGATTCCGATCCCAGCTAAATCTGTTGCAAACCCTTCCCTACGATGGACATGATGGTTGGCAACACGAGCAGTCCCGGGAAAGCCATCCAGGCATCGACAAAACGTTGCGCAGCCAGGTCCGGTTTGCCGCCAAAGAATCCGGAAATGCCGCCGATTGATGGAGATGACATGCGGAGAAAGCTCATCAGGTCATGGCGGAACGCCTAAAACGCATGCATAATAAAGGGGTCAACCGGAATGCCCCTCTGCGGTCATCTGTTCAACTGGGCGCGATCTATTCATGACATGGAAATCCCTACCCTAAGATTACATCAATTAAAAGGAGATAGGAAAGGAATTTGGGCTGTAACAGTTCAAGCAAATTGGCGTATTACGTTTCGTATTGTAGAAGAAGATACAGAGATTGTGAATTACGAAGATTATCATTGAGGAGAGTAAAATGAAAATGCATAACCCCCCTCATCCAGGAGAAATCATTAAAGGTCTATGGCTTGATCCCATGGGAATTAGTATCACCCATGCAGCAAAGGCTATCGGAGTGAGCCGCAAAACTCTATCAAAAATTATTAACAAAAAAGGAAGCATTATGCCTGAAATGGCCCTTCGACTCTCCCTTGCTTTTGGTAGCAGTCCTGAATCCTGGATGGGACATCAGGTCGCTTATGATTTATGGCAGGTAGAACAAAAAAAGATAAATTAGATGTGACACCCATACATTTGATGAGAGATTCTGCAGACTAACCAGTCGTGAATTGGAGGGAATTGTGATTTATAAATTCCTTGATCTATTTCTTAGAGGTTGAATTTCCCCCATTTTACGACACCCTGCCTAACGAGCTTTTCGAAGTTCGGTCGGCTTCAGGCTCACAATCCCCCGGTTGAGTAACGATTCGAAGCCTTGCGCATCTACATCCGCGAGCCGTTTCAGCACTTCCGCGGAATTGCCGCCTAACAAGGGTGCCAGTCCGCGCATCGGATATCGTTCACCGTTGACCGTCAATGGCAATCCGCCTTGGATCTGCCGGCCTATGTGCGGGCGTTCAATGGTATAGAAGAATCGCCTGGCAAGCAGGTGCTGATCCGCTTCCACTTCGTCGAGATGGTGAATCGGAGCGGCTAAGATGCCGGCGGCCTGTAAGGTGGACGCGGCCTCGCGCGCCTCCTTTCCCCGTGTCCAATTCGCAATGGCGCTCTCCAACTCGGCCTGCCGCGCATGGCGGGCCGGACTCTCAAGTAGCGTGGCATCGTCGCACAAATCTTGACGCTCGATAATATCGGCAAGTGCCTTCCAGCTTTGCCCGTCAGCCACCGCGACTGCAATCCATCGATTCTCCCCACGGCACTGAAAGCATCCGTGTGGGACCAGCACCGGATGCCGGTTGCCTGAGCGTACCGGCTCGCGCCCAGTCGCCTGCCTGGTCAGCAGTGCAGGCGTTGTAAAGGGCAACATCGCCTCGATCGGAGAGTTATTGATCCACTGGCCTTTACCCGAACGGCGCTGGTGAAAAATCGCAGTGAGTAACGACGCAGCGCCGTAGATGCCGCCAATCGGATTGCCATATGCCAGGTGCGCCATCGTCGGCGGCCAATTTTCCTCGCCGACGAAGCTCGGTAAGCCGGAACCCTGGTCCAAAACCGAGCCGTAAGCGCGGGTATCGGACCAGGCATTCCCCGCACCAAATGCGGACATAGACAACATCACCAACTCGCTATGGCCAGTGCTCAACACATCGTAGCCCAAGCCAAGCCGGTCCATCACGCCTGCCGCGTGGTTCTCTACAACGACGTCGGCATGAGCGACAAGTGATTTTGCAAGCCGCTGGCCCTCCTCGGTGGTGAGGTCCAGGCTGACGCTCTTCTTGGCGCGATTGAGTGCGCTAAATTGCAGGCTTTCTTCGTATTGACCCCGTTCGATGGCCTCAGGCGACCAGTCAACCAATCGCCACCAGTCCGGATATCTGCCCGCCTCGATCTTGATAACTTCGGCGCCAAAGTCAGCCAACATTCTGCTCGCCAACGGGCCTGCCCATCCCATGGAAAAATCGATGACGCAAACGTCGGCCAATGGGCTCATGCTGTCTTCGGCAAGTTTCGTTTTTGAGTTGACAGCCGGCTCCTCGGTATCGCCATTAAGGTCCAGGCGCGGCGGCGTATCCACTAAACGAAACGGCGTTCTAGGCACTCGGTAAGTGACAGCGTCCCCTGAAAATTCCGCCAGTGACACGCGATGGTTGAAAATCGGATGCTTCAAAATACCTTGCGCGTTTGGCACAACCACCATTGGCACTTTGTCGCGCCGCCCAAGCGCTGCCCATTCATCCGCTGTGCGAAGGGGAAACCTGCTATCAAACGCTGCCTCTAAGCGTTCGACGGCGAGTACCCGGCCCTGGGGGTACTTAAGTTCCGGTTCAGCGGCCAAGTCAGGCAGGTCCAAGATTGCGCAGAAGTTCTGCCATTGCACGGGCGTTATCAGTGTTATGCCAATCCATCCCTCTTTGCATCGGTGAATGCCCAGAGGACAGGTCGGCACGAATCGATTAACACCCACCCGGGGTAGCGATTCGCCGCGCGACTGAGATTGACACATTTGCATCTCGGCGACAATTATGACGGCTTCGAGAGTGCTTATTTCGTACCGCTGATGGGCGCCGCCACCAACCAGCGCCGCCAACCCCGCACAATACGCCGCAACACCGCCCACCAAGGCGGATTGATGATCGCCCATGAACACAGGTGGACCATCGACAGGCCCAAGCGGATGAATGAGGCCTGCCAACGCTTGAATGATCAAATCGGAGCCGGACCAGTCGGCATACGGACCGTCCGCCCCAAACCAACTGACATCCAGGGTCGCGAAGCGCGGGGGCTTTATCTGAACATTCCGATCCGCGGCCTCCCCATAGATCAGGACATCGACTTGATCCACCGCGTTCGGAGGAACCACCTGCTTTCCTGCGTTGAGATAAGCAGCGTACAGTCCGCGCGTCGATCTCTCATCTGGGTGAATCAGTTCGCTTTCCATGGGATCGCCCTCTGCCGGGACGATGCGCAAAAGCGTAGCTCCCATGTCGGCAAAGAGCTTCGCGCAGTACGCTCCCGCGTCACCCCCCGCAACCTCAACCACGTTAATTCCGCTAAGAGCGGAAAATTGTTTGGCTGCTGAATTCATAAACCCCGACTCCTCAGTAGTGTTTGTAACGGAAACCTCTTTTCCCCTTTTTTTCATAATCTCTCTGTCAGTATTCATAGCAGAGGCAAATCGTATTTCCAACTCCTCCTTTTTGTGCCAGGTCGATATTCTCTGTCCGAAGGGCTTTCCCCGTTGTCAATGGTTTTATTCAATCTCCTTTATTTGCAGTTGAATCTCAGGGAATCTGGTCAATAAACCCGATCATCTCACGGGCCACCTTCGGGATGTTCTCCGGAATGATGAGATGCCCCTCGTCCTCAAAAAAAACTGCTTTTGCTCCGGGGATTTGCCTGCCAGCAATGATCATCAGGGTGTGTGCCTTTATTTCACCAAGACGGGCTTATACATCAGGGTAAATTTTGCGCCAGTCGGCTGCCGAGAGCCCCGTGGATCAGGCGGAACTTCCAAATTCGCCATTGTCCTTCCATCACAAAGAAGTCGCAGCGAGCACGTAGCGCCCTGGTTTAATCATGAAGTTCAATCTTCTTCTCCCTCCGAACTCGGGTTGGCCAATCATTTGGGGCGTTTTTTTTACCAACCCATGTCCGGCCTTGACAACCAACTGATTGATCTCATCGAGAATCTCAGCTGTGAAAAGACGCAGGTTATCCTTGATCGTCTGCCGGTTGTACGTCGTTTTGTCCTCCCCGGCAAAGAACCTCCCGACCTCCATGCCCGAGCATCTGCCGGATGCTGTCGTGATGGTTAGCCAACTCATGGATGCGGTCGTAATCGCTGTTGAGACCCAGGCGCAGCACGCCAAGCGCCAGAATCTTCCACTGCTCCATCCCGGGATGACCAAGACGAGGGTCCGCTTTGCGATGCCTGTCTTCGTTGCTCAGGCCCGGACCGCTTCGCGAGGGGATGACCCGTTCCGGAACCTTGAATACCGATGCGCGTAATGCTGGCGTGGCGTATATGTATTGCAAACCGCGAAGGATAGGGGGGATGTCATCACGAGATTTGAGATCCAACTCAATGGCGGCAATGTCGACTTCGCCGAACTTCATCCGGGGATCACGTATGGTGCGCGTAAAATTTCAAATCTTGAAGATTTACGGAAAAACGAAAGAAAACAGTCCGAAGATACTGTAACTGCAACGATTGACCCTTCATGCGAGGTGGCGCGCACTCGGGTTTTTTCAAATCCGCGTCACAAATATCAGTTTATCATCTTGATATAATTAATGAAAGACTTTACATGATATTTAATGGTATTCACCTATTTTTAGAAACGAAGATTTTGGAAAAACTCATAAAAATCCCATTTTTTGCTGATTTTGGCCATCTGAACACTGCATCAAACCAATCTTCATCCTGTGAAATTGAAGAATTGTCATTTAATATCAGTAATTTGAGTATTTTTCGGTCAAGCACTAGTTATTTAACTGAGATTTCAATTCAGTGAGAAAATTTTGCAATTCACCACCGTCTTTCTGGTTTAGTTCTTCTAAAGGGCTAACAGGCTGCTTCAGCAAGTCTTGTTCCATTTGAATTTGGCTGACCAATCTTTCCTTTCTTCCTCTTTTCTGTCCCCTTCATGAAAGAGGGTTCTCTTTTTATCCTCTTCTGAAGAAAATGAGGTCAGCTTCCTCATTGGTTTCCTTTCAAAAAATGAGAAATCACATGAAGAACTGGTAAAAACGAGAGGAGGTGATTATACTCAAATGTCAACGTCCAACCAATCGGAGCGAAAACCATGACAGAGAAACGAATCATCCGTTTTGACTGGGCTATCAAAACGGTCCTACGCGATAAAGCCAATTTTGATATTTTGGAAGGGTTTCTGACGGCTCTCCTCCAGGAAGAGATCCGCGTGGTTTCCCTTTTAGAGAGTGAGAGCAATAGCGCGGAGGAACAACAAAAGTTCAATCGGGTGGACCTACTGGTGAAGGATTCTCAAGACCGTCATTTAATTATTGAAATTCAAAATCAGCAGGAAGCGGATTATTTGGAAAGACTGCTCTTCGGAACCTCGAAGGTGATTGTCGAAAACCTGCCACTCGGAGAGACCTACGATCAGATCAAAAAAGTCATTTCCATCAGTATTCTTTACTTCAACCTGGGTTTGGGAAAGGATTATGTTTATTATGGAAAGACGGAATTTCGTGGCATCCATAGCAATGATCTCTTAACAATCCGTGAGAAAGTCAAAGGCCCTGATCATCTCACTCATCTTCAAGCAAAAAAGAACCTTTTTCCTGAATACTACTTGATCCGTGTGGAGAGCTTCCAGGATATGATCGAAGCGGACTTAGATGAATGGATCTATATGTTAAAACACGAATCCATCAAGTCGGAATTTAAATCGAAGCACATTCGTGAAGCCGGGAAAAAATTAGACCTTTTGAAAATGGGTTCTGAAGAACGCAAACGTTATAAAAGGTATCTTATGCATTTGGTTTCGGAACGAGGAATTATCGAGACAGCAAAAGCAGAGGGGAGAGAAGAAGGAATCGAAAAAGGAATCGAAAAAGGAATCGAAAAAGGAATCGAAAAAGGAATCGCTGACATGGCAAGAGAAATGAAACAAAAAGGGATTGATCTAAAAATGATCAGTGAAATTTCCGGATTGTCTCCGGAGGAGATTGAAAAATTATAAGATCCTCTTACTTCTTTCCAAAACGAGCTAACCATCAGCTTTACCCCACCAATCCGGTGAATGCGCTGTGGGTGGTTCCCGGGACCCACCAGCAGGACGAGCTCGAAATCGTCGCACGGATCCAGGCCAATGGGGTTGGATAGTCTCCCGGGGGCCGTCCCGATGCTGTGTCAACCGGGCGATGTGGTGATCATGAACCGCCAGGTGATGCATGGACCCTTTGCCAACACCTCGCCGGTCATGCGGGCGACTTAGCAGTTTGGCTTTCACAGTAGAGAAGTCCGCAACCAGACGTCCCCGCGCCTCTCAGAAATGTGGGGTATAAAGCCGGATGGACCAAGAGTGTAGGCCTCGTCAGCTAGGAACATCAGGAGGCAGACCGAATCCGAGGAAGCTCAGCGACGCCTCACTGATAATCACCCCGCCGATGTTGATGCTGAAGATGATGATGATCGGCGCCATAATATTGGGCAGCACATGGCGGATCAGGATTTGGCGCGTAGGGGTGCCCACGGCCTGGGCTGCCAGAAAGTAATCATTCTCTTTGATGCCGATCACGGCGCCTCGGACGACTCGGGAGCCGCCGATGCCTCCTGATATCCCCAGGACCACAATAAGCTGTGGCAAACCCTTTCCCACAATGGACATGATGGTTAACAAGAGGAGCAGTCCCGGGATAGCCATCCAGGCATCGACAAAGCGCTGCACCACCAAGTCCACTTTCCCCCCAAGGAATCCGGAAATGCCGCCGATCAGGACAGCGACGAGAACATTGAGCGTGGTCGCGGACAGACCGACAATTAAGGAAAGACGAGCCCCGTAGATCAGGCGGCTCAAGAAGTCTCGCCCTATCTGGTCGGTCCCCAGGAGATACCGGGCTGAGGGGGCATGCAGGATGTCTACTAAGGAACAAACCTTAAATAACCTGTAATTCTTCCAATGGTGTGAGCAAAATTGGGGACATGTATACCGCTGCGCATCCCAACTCTACTGTTTTATGCCTGCTGTTAGTTGTCCCTTAATTTTGCGTATCCATACTTCTAACTTATTTAAATTTCATTCCTAAATCACCGATGGACTCCTTTGAATAGTTTTCCAAAATGACTTTTGTCTGATCGGTGTAAAAATCGAACCAATTTAGGATTTGCGAATTTCTAATTTCGGGTGTTCAAAAACTTTTGCCAGGTCTGAGACGGATTGTCCCAAAGTGAAAAGAGAACGAAATAAAAGATCAAGAGAAACACTCGGATCTCCCGATTCCATTTTAGCAATGCGAGATTGACTGGAATTTAAAACTTTCGCCAATTGAGCTTGCGTCATTCGTTTCCGTCTTCTTATGCTTTTTAAATTTTCACTGAGAGCCATTTTAAGTTCTATATAGGCTGACTCTTCTGTAGAAAGTTCCAAAAAGTTTTCGATTGAGCCAATTCTCCAACCCTTCTCTTCCAACCGCTTCTTCTTTTTCTCATCCATATTTTGCCTTAAATCACCGGGAGTCTCTTTGAAAACGTTTCAATCGCTCTTGGCAGACTGAAATCACAGATTTAGGGGTCGCTTGTGTCTTCTTTTTAAATACCTCAAAAGTGGATGATTCAGTGCTTTTTTTCTAAGGTTTCCTTTTGTGCGCTTACCAGTTGAAAGGGTTGATCAGCCTGGCCAGGAAACCTCGTTTGCGTTTCATTCTCGCGGTGCCGTAACTGCCCTGACCGCCCCGTAGCCGGGGATCGAGCAGGTCCCGCATGGCGTCGCCGAACATGTTGAGACAGTAGACGGTCATGGTCAGGCAAAGCCCGGGCCAGAGCGCCAACCGGGGCGCCAGTTCCATGTACCTGCGACCCTCTCGGCTCAGCATACCGCCCCAGCTGGGAACGTTCACCGGCAAGCCGAATCCCAGGAAACTCAGCGAGGCCTCGGCAATGATGACGGCGCCGACGTTGATGCTGAAGATGACAATGAGCGGTGCGGCGATGTTGGGCAACACATGCCTTAACAGGATCCGGGTCGATGGAGTACCCACGGCCTTCGCTGCCAGAAAGTAGTCGTTCTCCTTGATGCCGATCACCGCGCCGCGTACCACCCGCGAGGCGGGGATGCCACCGGTCACGCCAAGCACCACGATGACCGTGACGATGCTTCGATCTACTAACGACATGATGGTGAGCAGCAACAGCAATCCCGGGAACGACATCCACGCATCGACGAAGCGCTGGGTGTAGACGTCGATCCGGCCACCGATGAATCCCGTGGTGCCGCCAACCAGCAGCGCGACCATCGTGTTCAGCACGGTCGCCGTCAGTCCCACTAGCAGCGATACTTGAGCGCCCTTCAAGATTCGAGCCAGAACGTCGCGGCCGGCATGGTCGGTGCCGAGCGGGTGCTCGAGCGACGGCCCCTTCATCCGCTCTCGTATGCGGCCGATGTCGTACTCGTAGGGCGTCAGCTGCTCCGCAAAGATGGCGACGAAGACCAGCGCCAGGACGACGATGCCGGCAGCCGCTCCCAGCGGTTGCTCCTTCAGGAGCCGGTGGAAAAAGCTCGCAACGGGTCGACGACGTTCGGCTGCGGGAGCGTCCGATGTGCTCTCTTCATGATCGACTGGGAGTGGCTCACTCATAGCGAATCCTCGGATCCAGGAAGGCGTACGTCAGGTCGGTGATCAGGTTGATCATTACCACGACCAAGGCGAAGAACAGGTTCGCGCCGGACACCACCGGGTAGTCGCGGTTGTTGAGCGCGTCCAGCATCAAGCGCCCGAGCCCGGGCAAATTGAAGATGTTCTCCATGATGACCGAGCCACCGGCGATGATGGGGATCTGCAGGCCGATCAACGTGACGACCGGGATGAGGGCGTTCTTGACCGCGTGGCGCAGCACCACTTTGCGCTCCTTGAGGCCCTTGGCCCAGGCCGTCCTCACGTAATCCTGACGCAGGACTTCCAGCATCATCGTGCGGGTCATGCGCATGGTGCTGGCCGCCAGGTAGGTTCCCAGGATCAGGGCGGGAAAGATGAATATGGAGAGGTTGGCCAGTGGATCGACGCCGAAGGGGACGTACACGATTTGGGGCGTCCAACCCCACCAGATAGCCGGGTAGATGATGACAAGCAGCGCAAGCCAGAAGTTCGGAGTCGCCAGACCGATGATCGCCACTGAGCGACCCAGGTAGTCAGCCACCGTGTACTGCCGAATCGCCGAATAGATACCGACCGGCACCGCGATGATCAGACCGGTCAGGATTGCCAACAGCCCGAGCTCGAGAGTCACGCCTATCCTGGTGGCCATCATCGCCTCCACCGTGTCGCCGCTCGAGCCGCCATACAGCGATCTGCCGAGAGTGCCACGCACGACGATGCCTCCGATCCACCGAGAGTACTGCACGTAAAAGGGGACGTCGAGCCCGAGCCGCTTCTTTGCGGCAGCAATGTCGATCGTGCCGCCGCCTTCGTAGCCCATCCGAGCGACCATCACCTCGATGATGTTGCCGGGAATGAAGCGCACCGAGAGAAACACGAGGATGGTGACGATGAAGAGGGTCGGGATGACCAGCAGCACCCGCCTGATCAGATACGCACGCACGTCGGTTTACCTCCACACTAGTAACGCAAGAAAAGGGGTGGCAGGTCGTTCCCGCCACCCCACGTCCGTTCGACCGTGTTACCGGCCGGGGTTAGTACCCCATTTCCCGCTTCAGGTCCTGGTCGAGCCAGATCCGCGAGAGTACCAGGTGCTCCTCCGCGCCATGCAGTTGCGTCTCGCCGTTGAACCCCTTGACCCAGGGATGGGCCAGTTGGAACAGCGGCGCCTTGTGGCCATAGACCTGGAAGTGCTGCCGCATGATGTACTCGTTGAACTCTTTCATGATCGGGATCCACGCTTCCTTGCTGGTCGCTGCGTTGAACGCCTCGTAGAGCCGACTCATGGTCGCGTCCTCGACCCCGCCGGCATATTCACGCGACTGGTCCGAAGAGTTGTTCAGCGCGTGGCCGTAGAAGCTCATGATGTGCGTGGGATTCAAATCCCAACCCGAGTCGCCGGTCGCCATCTCGTAGACCCCGCGGGCACGGCGATCGACCCAGGCGCCGGTGTCCATCACGTTGATCTCCACCTCCACGCCGATCTCCTTCCAGTAGCTGGCCACGATCTCGAGCCAACCGAGGTCGATGACATCGCGGTGGTCGTAGGTGACCCGCAGTCGCACGCCGTCGGAACCACGCGGAAGCCCGGCCTCGTCAAGCAATTGCTCTGCCTTCTCCGGATTGTAAGAGTACTCGGCCTGCAGATCCGCGGGCCACTCCTCGAACGGTGTGTGGAGGGGTCCCAGCCCGGCGCCGACGAAGCCCTGCACGGTCGGGTAGGCGTAGCCTCCGTAGTAGCTCTCGTTTATCGCGGCGCGGTCGATGGCCATGTTCATGGCCTTGCGCACGCGGATATCGTCGAAGGGCGGTCTGCGGATATTCATACCGGACACCTGCAGCGCCCGAATGTAGTACGGGAATACCTGCATGTCGGGGTTGGTCTTCTGGACGGCATTCACCGCTTCGAAGGTGGTCAGCGTGATGCCACCGCCGATATTGAGCATGTCTAACTGACCGGTGCGCAGCGCGGCCGTGGCGGTCGCCTCTTCTTCCATGTGGAGAGAGATGATCTCATCGATGTAGGGCAGCTTGTTGTCCGGGTACTTCTCGTCGAAGCCATGGTAGTTGGGATTACGCACCCACCGCTTTCGCACACCCGGTTGGAAGTCATCCAGCTGGTAAGCTCCGGTGCCGACCACGTTACGCCAGTCGGAGTAGTTGCCGTGCTGTTCAATGACCTCCGGCGGCAGGATCCAGGTGCCGACCTCTCCGAGCACCGAGTCTGCCAGGTCCATGCGCGGCTCGGTTAACTTGAACACGACCGTGTACCGGTCGGTGGCCTCGATGGACTGCCACGGAAAATTGCGCAACACGTAGGTGTACTCCGGCTTCCAGTCGAGCAGGCCACCGATGCGGCGGTAGGTCCAGGCGACGTCTTCAGCGGTCAGCTCGCGGCCGTCGACTGGCGCCTTGTTGTGCCATTTGACCCCCTGCTTGATCTTGACGATGAACGTCTTGGGGTCGGGATTCGACCAACTCTCTGCCAGCCAACCGGTCAAGAGCTCGGGCGGTTGGTAATAAATATTCATCGCAAACACGTCTCGTGGCGTGGCCCAGTCGAGGATCGCCAGCTTTTCTTGGACCCCTGAGATCTGAAAGGCGGCCCAGTGTCCGCCGATCGACGGATCCTGGTCCAACAGCTCGTTCTTGCCCGGGATAGTGAGGGTGCCGCCGTACTCAGGTACAGTCACCATTTTACCAGTGGTCGGATCTTTGACCATCTTTTTCTCGGCAGCCACAGCCGGACTAACCCAAAGGACGCTTGCTCCCAGGATAAGAGCCAACAGGGTTGCGCTCAATTTTGAACTGCTTCTTTGATTAAACATACGAGATTCTCCGTTTGAATGTTTAAAAATATTAAGGATTGATTTGAAACATGCTTTCGTTCCCGAAGGCACGTTGTCGACGATTTCTCTACTTTTATGACGGTTCATCATGCTCCTTTCTGATTTTTGATTAAAAACAAGATTTCGGGTGGTTTTAAAACCTGCTTTCGTTCCCGAAAGCAGGTTCTCGACGATTGCTCTACACATTGGATCTCCTTCATTTTCAAGTGATCAAAAAACCGATTCATTGCCTCCAGGATTGGGCAATGAACCATAAACCGACGCACTCAGGAGCCGATGATTTTCCAAATTCTCCATTGCTCTTCCGTCCTATCTCAGGGCATAAAGTTAATAAATTTCTTGCCAATCTCTAACGGTATTTTAACGAAATGCAGTAAAAATCTTGCTCAAATGTAACAAAATCTGACCGCTTTCGGAGATAGAATAAAGGGATTAAAATGGTAAGTCCAAGCATTTCTCTAAAAAGAAGAAAGAATAAAATATTATTGAACAACCCGTCCTAATCTCAGGACATAAAGTTAGTAAATTTCTTGCCAATCTCTAACGAAATTTTAACGAAATGCAGTGAAAATCTTGCTCAAATGTAACAAAATCCGACCGCTTTCAGAGACAGAATAAAGGGATTCAAGAAAAAAAAGCAAATCCCCAATACAGACCCGGAAGATGGGTCGTCGAAGTGAGTCATTCATGGTTCAACAGGTTTCGCAAGATAATGGTCCCGATTCGAAAAATATTATCAAACTTATCTCGCACTGCTTCAATTGGCTGCAGCTATCATAACTTACAGGAAAGTTAATGTTATTTAAGGATAAGTTCTAAATCACGTCGTTTGACCGACATCTGCTATCTCGATAGGAACCTGTTCAATCAGACTATTACCCAGAGGGATTTCGTTTCCTTGTCGTTGGTAAGCCAGAACCATTTCATGCAATGCGTCTCTTAGCATCAATCGGCAATTCTCGATATCCTCGCCTTCTGTAACCACTTCAGGCCATTCAAGCAATTGCCCCATATAACCTGAATTGATCTTTACATAGTGAGCCGTATAGTTGTGAAGCATTTTTCGGTCTCCTCTTGAAGAAATTTTGAAGCTATAAAAAAATTTTAATTTACCTATTTCTCTGGACTTTGGACATTTGAGTAAATTTTCAGGAAGAGATTCAGACAAACATTCTGTATGGTGGAGTTTCCAAAACAACCATGCATACAGGAGTTTGCCATGTTGTCTCTTCCCAATGAATTTATAATCTTTTTAGAATCATTTAGACAGCTTTTTTCTCCATCGGTTTGGGGGATGGGCTCAAACTCTGGTCACGGGAGCGATTCTTTGCCAGGGACGTCGCACGGTTGCTTCTTGTTTGAGAGCCGTTGGTCAAAACAACCATGCATACAGGAGTTTGCCATGTTGTCTCTTCCCAATGAATTTATAATCTTTTTAGAATCATTTAGACAGCTTTTTTCTCCATCGGTTTGGGGATGGGCTCAAACTCTGGTCACGGGAGCGATTCTTTGCCAGGGACGTCGCACGGTTGCTTCTTGTTTGAGAGCCGTTGGTCTGGGAAATATCCCTGATTTTTGTAATTATCACAATGTCCTTCGTCGGGCTCGTTGGTCCGGATTAGCCGCCGCCAGAATTTTATTAGGACTGCTCATTGTTTTGTTTGTGCCAGCTAATGCCGCCCTTGTGATTGGTGCTGACGAAACCTTAGAACGTCGCCAAGGCAAAAAAATCAAAGCCAAGGGCTGGTATCGTGACGCGCTTCGATCAAAAGGCAAACAGGTAGTTACCTGTCTGGGGTTTAGAATGGCTTTGTTTGATGTTGATTGTTCCGGTTCCCTGGAGTTCCCGTCAATGGGCCTTACCATTCTGGACGATTCTCCAACCCTCAAAGAAAGCCAATGAGGATAGGGGCAAAAGACATAAGACTTCTATTGATTGGAGCATTCAAGCGCTTAAGCAACTCCGCCGCTGGCAACCCACTCGTCGTCTCATTTTCTTGGCCGATGGTGGTTTTGCCTGTTTCGATCTCTTAAAAGAATGTTGTCGTCTCCATATTACCATGATCTGTCGTTTGCGCATTGATGCCAGATTGTACGACTTTCCTCCAGAGCCTACTCCCGGCAAAAGAGGACCCAAACCAAAAAAGGGAGCCCTGCTGACTGCTTTGAAAATTTTAGCCAAGGATGAATGCCAAGCTTGGCAAACAGCGCTCCTCCCTTGGTATCAGGACGATGAAAAATCCATATCTTATCTTTCAGGGGTGGCCTTGATGTACAAAACCAAGCAGTTGCCCATCGCCGTGAAATGGGTCCTTGTTCGAATTGAGGGAAAGAAAAATCCTCAAGCTTTTTTTACTAACAATGTTGAAATCGACGCACTTGATCTGCTCAAACGATACATGCTGCGCTGGAATGTAGAGGTCACTTTCGAAGAGGTACGGGCCCATTTAGGAGTGGAAACCCAAAGGCAGTGGTCTGACTTGGCCATCGCTCGAACCACTCCGCTTTTGTTTGGCTTATTTTCACTGATTTGCTGTGCCGCTCTTCAATTTTATCGTGACGGGGAACTGATGCCAAAAAGCAGTGCATGGTACAAAAAATCAGAAATTACCTTTTCTGACCTCATGGCTGTTATACGACGAAAAACCTGGGGTTGTAAATATTTCAACTCGCAAAAATCACCCGAACAAAAGTTATTTTCTCAAGACGACATAAAATGCTTGATTTATCAGCTACTGGAAGCAGCATAATTCTCAAAATATGTCTAAAGTCCAGTATACTCGCTGGATCAACAAAAAACAAAAACGGAAGGGACATTTGTTTCAGGGGCGCTATAAAGCGATTTTAGTGGATGCCGATCAGTATTTATTAGAGTTAATTCGCAATGTTCACCTGAATCCGGTGAGGAAAAACTATTAATCTCTTTCGGGTCTGACTCGCCGCAGCCGCTCGGCGTACCGTTGCTGCGTTGAAAAAAAGATAATCCGACAAAATTCTCCGCTCGAGCGAAGCGAAAATCGAGCCTCAACGAGAGAGCTTGCTCCGGGATAGTTTATTTGAAGAATGAAACGTCAAATGAAATAATCAAAGGCCTGACCCCTTTTCGTCACCGCAGGTTCGCTTGCCAGCGCACGCAAGATATTTTTCAGTAGACCCTAATTAGAACTGCTGTGATTTAGGAAAAGAGACATCTGATGAATTGGAAGGAATTTTGATTGATAAATTCCTTGATATATTTACTGTATGTTGATACTATGTATATACTTTGTAAATTCTAATGAAGGATTAACATGCGAGTACAAGCAAAAATACAAAAATGGGGTAACGGTTTAGCCTTACGTATTTCGGGTGTCATGAGAGAAATTCCGAGCTTTCAAGAAGATACGGAAGTAGATGTTGAAGTGACAGAGATGGGACTCAGTGTTACTAAAACACAGAATATTAAACAAAAATTACCGTTTAGTGAGCAACAGTTACTGCGTAATATGACTCCTGAATCTGCCCATGCGGATATCCTTGCTAAACCGTTAAGTAGTGAGTTTGACAAGTGATTAAACAATACATTCCAGAACGCAATCATATTATCTGGTTAGATTTTGAACCTACAAGAGGTAAAGAAATTGGTAAATATCGTCCAGCACTGGTTCTTTCATCAAAAGAATATAATAACAAATCAGGATTGTTAATTTGTTGTCCTATTAGCACGAGTATCAGGGGTGTCTTAACAGAAGTAGCAGTTAACAATCTTGATCAACCCTCCGTTGTTGCTGCTAACTTGATCCAGACATTATCTTGGAATGAGAGAAAAGCAAAGTTGATTACCCAAGCTGAAAGTCACATTTTAACAGAAGTTTTTAAATAGGATATTACCGTTAATAGGTGCTGATTTAATCACCCGATAGCCAGTAGCTATTGCAACACCTGCTGCCAGCAGGTGCGGACGTTGCCTTCATGTTGGCGCTAAGTGGGAGAATGGCGTACCGATGGTGAACAGGCAAGCGAAACCGCTGTGGCGAGACGCAGTTCCGCCAAGGGACACGGTACTTCCCGTCCCCGCAGGGGTGGGGATTCAGGGGCAGGCCGGATCCGGAAGCGGGGAGCGTCAGGTTTGACAACCCGGGGGAACACAGCGGATTCAACCCCAGATGCGGAAGTTCGTCAGGTTTTGACCCGGAAGACAAGGAAAAAGATGGAGGACCACCGAAGCAGCCCTCCATCTCAAAAGGAAACCATATGAATATCAAATGGCGGGTGTTATGAAGGCACCGCCCGCTGGCCTCGAGACCATGTGCTTGGATGGGTTTTGCGGTTTGATTGGGGAGGGAACTTCTTCCTAAGAGAAGGGGTTGAGCAGTCTGGAGAGGAAGCCGCGTTTGCGTTTCACCACCGCAGTGCCGTAACTGCCCTGGCCACCGCGCAGGCAGGGATCGAACAGGTCGCGCATGGCATCGCCGAACATGTTGAAACAAAAAACCACCACCGTCAGGCAGACCCCGGGCCACATTGCCAGCCGCGGCGCCAAGCGTCGCTCGAGCTCCGCGCGGTCGATGCCGCTGCCGCCACCCGACGATTCAACCATTCTGAACAGGAGGATGTCGATGGCATCGCCCGGTATGAAGCGCACCTAGAGAAACACCAGGATGGTGACCAGGAAAAAGGTCGGGATCAGCAGCAGGACCCTCCGGATGACGTACGATCTCATCTTATCTCCGTCGGAGAAACCTCCCGGCCCGCGGCGCCGGAAGGCGCGAGAACCGGGAGGTCATAGTAGCCTGTCCGGTGGGCCGCGTCGCGCAGCCCACAGGAGGATTCATCTCAGTGGCCCATCTGCCGTTTCAGGTCCTGGTCCACCCACAGGTACTGCAAGAAAGTGATACGTTGCATCGCGCCGAGATCGCCTTCCCCGTTGTAGCCCTTGAGCCACGGCTGGGTGAAACCCATCAGCGGAGCTACTGGCCCCCTGATCATCCAGAGCTGCTCGATGACGCGCAGGTCGGCCTTCCGCACCCACTCCTGCTGCTCCTCTCTCGTGGTAGCCGCCAGCGCCTTCTCGTAGTACTCGTCAAACCCGGTCAAAAAATTCAGGCGATTCTCTACAATAATCGAATTGAATTAATTCTTGTACAACCCCTAAGGACCATGCGCTGGTTTCTCAGAGGGATAGATACCCGTGTGGAGCGTGAGGAAGGATCGCTTATGAACGTTGTTGATTCTTCAGGATGGCTTGAATATTTCGCTGATGGGCTCAATGCTGAGTTTTTTGCAGTTCCCATTGAAGAGACATCTCATTTAATTGTGCCTTCAATAGAAAAACTGGACTCACTAGCTGATCAAGCAATTGCTGATTTTAAGGCGGGGAAAATGCAAGGAGATCTAAAGCACTTTACAAATCCTTCTTTTTGGGATCGTTATTATCAACTTCACTCATCCATCCAGAAACTCGCCGACAAAAATTTCAAAATTCTCAAATCAGATCCTCTTCATCCTTCATTACATCTCAAAGAAGTAGGAAGCTATTAGTCCGCCAGGGTTGGTAGAAAGTATCGAACTGTAGCAGTGGAAACGGAAGAAGGATTGATCTGGTTTTGGATCGGTACGCATGCTGAATTCGATCAACTGATAAAATAGAGGTGAACCGTTAAAACAAGCTCCATCTACACGACAATGACGGTGTTTTCCAGCGTCCCGATTCCCTCGATCGTGATGCTGATCACATCGCCTTGCTGAAGGGTGAATCCGGACGGGGGATGACAATCACATCCGGTGAGCACCGTCGGTCAAGTCGGGCATGGAGTTGGACCGTTGGATCCAGTCGGCCAGTTGGGCGCAACTGCGGGCCAAATGGGAAGTGGAGCTCTCGCCGTGCCACACTACTTCGTTGTCACGTCTTGTAGAGCAGCGTAAATCCAGGTCCTCAGGGGTTTTGATCGATTCCGCAGTCACGAAGCAGGGCCCGATGGCGCAGCTCTGATTATAGACTTTGGCCTGGGGCTGGTAATACGTATTTTCTCCCTCAAGGGACACGGCGCTCATGTCGTTGGCGACAGTGTAGCCAATGATCTCCCCCTGGTAGAGCACAAAGGCGAGCTCAGGCTCCGGGATGTTGATCGCGCTGTCCTCCCGGATTCCAACGGACACAAAGGGGCCGACACATCGTTGTGGCGTTGCCTTGAAGAAAAGCATCGGGCGCTCTGCCTGATAGATCTTGATGTAACTTTCCGAGGCCTTGCTCAGGTCTTTGTTATAGGTCGCGCCGGCACCCCACACTTCCGGAGGGTCGAAGGGACGAGCCAGTCGCATATCGCTTTTTTCATCCAAGACCTCCTCCATTTTCAGGATTTGGGGCTGGCCGGACTCGATGATCCGTTCTGCAATCTGGTCTATGCTGACTCCGGAGAGGGATGCGGCACGAGCAATGACTTCCAGGTCTGACAGATTTTCATCCACCGAAGTCAGGTCTGCGAGGAGGCCTTCCTCTTGTTCCACGGTAAATCGGGAGCTGCCATTTGCTGAAATGATTTTGTAATACTTCATATTTTCCTTTCATTTTATCTGATGAAACAACGTCCTTTGGGCGGGGACGCCTAGTTGTGGTCAGAGACAATCGGCTCTGCCAAAAACGTGCACGTGTTCGTAATCGTGCACGTGCTCGATAGAAACGTTCCCGATTCTCTTGAGAGGGAATCCAGGTTTCTCTGGGATGCCATTTCGTTCACGAGCACGAGCACGGCTTACGAGTACGATCACGAGCCGCCCCTTCCAGGGGCCCATCAAAATCACCTTCTAAGAAGGTGGATTCTTTACTTATCTTTTTAAATCCCGAACACCTATGAAGATTTAGCATTGTGGAAAAATTTAAGCAAGTGTTTTTACAATTTTTTAGTGCGCTTACCATCTGAAAGGGTTGATCAGTCGGGCGAGGAATCCGCGTTTGCGTTTCCCCGTGATGCCGTAACTGCCTTGTCCGCCCCGCAGCCGGGGATCGAGCAGGTCTCTGATGGCGTCGCCGAACATGTTGAGCGCGTAGACGGCAATCGTCAAGCAAAGACCGGGCCAGAGCGCCAGCCAGGGGGCCATCTCCATGTACCGGCGCCCTTCCCGGCTGAGCATCCCTCCCCAGTCAGGAATGTTGGGTGGCAGACCGTAGCCGAGGAAGCCCAGAGCAGCCAAAGTCATAATCACCCCCCCGATGTTAATGGAGAAGATAATGATGACGGGTGCCATAATATTGGGCAGCACATGACGGTTGAGGATTTGGCTGGTCGGGGTGCCCACGGCCTGGGCTGCCAGAAAATAGTCATTCTCTTTAATGGCGATCACCGCACCCCGCACGACGCGGGAGCCTTCGACTCCACCGGCGATCCCCAGCACCAGGATGATCTGGAGCAACCCCTGTCCCACGACGGACACGAGGGTCAACAACAACAGCAGTCCCGGAAAGGCGATCCAGGCATCGACAAAGCGCTGCACCGCCAGGTCCACTTTACCCTCGAGGAATCCTGAAATGCCGCCGATGAGGACAGCGAAGACCACATTGATTGCGGTCGCGGCCAGGCCGACAAGTACGGAGATACGCGCCCCGTAGATCAGGCGGCTGAGTAAGTCTCGTCCTATGTGGTCGGTACCCAGCAGATACTTGGCTGATGGGGTCTGCAGCCTGTCTATCAGGTGTGCTTCCTTATGGGAATAAGGCGCCAGCGCATCGGCAAAGATTGCCACTAAAATCAAGATCAAGATGATAAACCCGCAGGCAGTACCGAGTGGCTTCTCCTTGAGAAACCTGATCAAGAAAGCCGCAAACCGGCTTCGTCGCTTGGGCTCACGGATAGCGGGTGTTTCTTGGGTGTTGTTCATGATCCCGATTTTTCTATGATACAGTCCCTGAGGGACGAAAAGGTATAGCCCAGCAATTCATTGCTGGGTAAGGAAACCCCCTTCCTCTCAGCTAGTCCCAGAGAGACGACACTTCTTCGGTCGAGCGAATTAATGCAAAATATAACACTCATCATATTTAAGATTATGTTTTCATGGGATATGAGACCTCATTGTTGTTTCGTCCCTCCGGGACTTTGAAGGAGCCATTTGTACCCAGCGATAAATCGCTGGGCTACTTTCTTTCGTCCCTCAGGGACTTCTTCCTACATACGAATCTCAAACCCATATTTACCAGTAGCAAAACGACTATTTATACTGAACCCTGGGGTCCAAGAAAGCATAAATCAGGTCGATGAAGAGATTGATCCCCACTACCCCGGTGGCGAAAAACAGGTTGATTCCCTGGACCGCCGGGTAGTCTCTGCTCTCGATTGCATCCAGGTATAAACGACCGATCCCCGGCAGAACAAATATTTCTTCCATGATAACGGAGCCCCCGATCAGGAGGGGCAAGCGCAGGCCGATCAGGGTAACTATCGGGATGAGGGCATTCTTGATGGCGTGCCGGATCACCACGACCTGCTCCTTGAGCCCTTTGGACCAGGCGGTGCGGATGTAGTCCTGCCTTAAGACCTCCAGCATCATGGTGCGTGTCATCCGCATGGTCTCGGCAGCCATGGCCGTCCCCAGAATTACGCTGGGAATGAGGAACATCACCAGATTCCCCAGCGGGTCTTCGACAAGAGGGATATACTTTATCGATGGCGCCCAGCCCCACCAGATTGCCGGGTAGAGGATGACCATAATTGCCAGCCAGAAGTTAGGCGTGGCCAGGCCGATGATGGCGATGGAGCGCCCCAGGTAGTCGGTGGCAGTATCCTGGCGAATCGCCGAGTAGATGCCCACCGGTAGCGCGATCACCAACCCGATCACGATGGCCATGAGACCCAACTCAAGGGTTACTGGCAATCTCTCTAATACCTGTTCCTCTATCGACAAATGGGTGGCATACAGTGATTTGCCAAGGGTGCCCTGGAGGATACCGCTGAATTGAGACTTACCGGTCTTCCAGTCAGGGGTCGGCAACACTCCTATCCAGCGTCCGTACTGTACGTGCACAGGCACGTCTAACCCCAGCACACGCTCAAGAGCTTCACGGTTTGTATAGCCACCCCCCCCATCCGTGCATCTTAGCTACCATGATGTCGACGACATCGCCGGGGATGAAGCGCACCGAGAGAAAGACCAGGATACTCAGGAGAAACAGGGTCGGGATCATGAGCAACAACCGCCTGATGAAATAGGTTCTCATGGAATCCTTCTCCTTCCCCACTTAAGAAAAGGGGGGCAGGGGGATTTCGTTGGCAAAGCTTTTAAAATCCCCCTGAATCCCCTTTTTCAAATGGAGACTTGTCCTATAAGTACTAATGCCCCATTTCTTTCTTCAGCGCACTATCAATCCAGAGGCGGGCCATGAAGGTATTACGTGAGGCCCGTTGCATACCTGATTCACCGAAATAACCCTCGACCCACGGCTGGCTCACGTAAAACTTAGGGGATTTGGGTTTGATTATGGCGTAGTGCTCCCTTACCGTTTTCTCATCGGCCTCTCGATGTAAGCTCATCCACTCCTCCATGGTGGCAGCGACTTTCATGGCGGCAACTATGTCGTGCATTCGCTGGTCCTGCGTTTTGGGCCAATGACCATCTGCGCAATTTGATAAACAATATATATCCTTGGAGGGGGCGAACATGCTATACCCCACCAAATTGTGTATATCCCACTTCATCGTCGGCCCCCTTGCGGCAGCTCCCGCCTCGGCCTCAGTAACCACTTCAATCTCGCTATCGACGCCAATGGCATCGAAGTACGACATGAGTATTTCTCCATAGGTCGTTTCAACCCTTTCCGAACTGGCTAGCTTGACCTTGAATCTATAGCCATCGGCGCCGCGTGGATACCCAGCCGCATCAAGGAGTTCCTCGGCCCTTTCCGGATTATAGGTATATTCTTGCTTGACCTCTTCGGGCCAGTCTTCATATGGCCAGTTCCACCCTTTTGAAGCTTGACTTATTAACCCATAAGGTGCTGTATCTCCATAACCCTTATAGAAGGAAGTGTTAATGGTCTCGATGTCCACTGACATCTGCAGTGCCTTGCGCACATTGACGTCCTGCATGAGCTCCGAAGACTGGTTAAAACCGTAAATGTCCGAGACCCCGACATAAATGGGAAACACATCGATTTCAGGGTTGGTGCGCTGGAGGGCATCCATATAGTCGGGATTCAATATATAAGCGTCGCCGGTTTCAGTCAGCATATCAATCTTACCCGTGCGCATTGCCGATGTACGTGTCGCTGACTCTGGCATAGCCAGGCTCACCAACTTGTCAATATAGGGCAGGCGGTTCTCCGGCCATTTTTCGTCGTATTTCCAGTAGTCAGGATTCTTCTCCCAGGTTGCCGAGCTGTCCTGGACGTGATCAGTCAGTCGATAGGGCCCGGTGCCGACCGCGTTCCTCCAATCCTGAGCATCGCCGTATTTCTCGATTACCTCGGGGGCGTACATAAAAGTGTAGGTGTGGAGCATTTTCCCTAACACATCGGCGTCAGGCCTCGCCAGCTTAACCACAACCGTCCATTTATCGGTGGCCGTTACCGATTCGTACGAGAGACCATTAGTTATATCCTCAACTTCGGGGCTGATTCCGAGTTCGCTGAAATCACCCAGACCCAAATAGCGGTGATAGTTCCATTCGACGTCATAAGCATCGAACTGACGACCGTTCACCGGCTCCTTATTGTCCCAGAAAACGCCCTGGCGGATGTGCCAGATGAAGGTTGTGGGGTCGGGCTGCGACCAGCTTTCCGCCAGACACCCTGTGGTCATCTCTGGGCTCACAACGATGTAAAAGTCAGCGGTCTTATCCCTGGATAGTCCCCAGTCGGCGAAGGCTAGCTTCTCATTAACACCACTGATGAAGTGAGGCGCCCAGCCCCCAGCGTACCACACGTCAGCACTCTTAGGATAGCGCTTCGTGCCAAAGGTGAGTGTCCCGCCATACTCATGGGCAGTCCACGTCTGGCCGGTGGCGGGGTCGAACACCGTCTCTTTCTCAGCCGCCACGGCTGCCGGGCTGACCCAGAGGGCGGCCACCATCAGGGTGAAGGTGAGCAACAAGGGTTGCATCCCCGCTTTTGCGAGGACAAGCTTTTGTACAGCAGACAAAGAGCCTGCCGGGTTCAGCCTCGCGATGGAGGCGACAAATTTCTTTATAATACAATACATAAGAACCTCTCTAAATTGAGGGTTTTGAGAACGATTCACCCGACATGGGGCGAATCGGGTTTTCGCAGCAGACACGACGTTTGCCACGGTCAGGCCCACAAAGGGGGCGAATAGATTCTTCGCTATCATAATAACTCCTTGAGGTCGAGATGACGTAAGGGGGTAGAACCCAATGAACCTGTACACTTAGAGTTTAAGCTTACTCTCATATCCACCTCATTATCAAGATTTTTTATACTCGAAACGGGTTAATTTCAGACTTTCATTTCATCCTGACGATTTGCCCAAACAGGTGTACCGAAAGCGGCAATGCGAAGGGTCTCATTATTGCCCTTCCGTTCCTGGAACAATACTGTATACTCGCCTTGCAATTGATTGTCAAACTTTTTTATACTCGCTTTGCAAATGATTGTCAAACTTTTTTTAAATAGGGCGACTCATTCATTACTGGACTTTGGACATTCGATTTATTCTTTTAATTTTCATTATTCAATAATATCAATTGGTTGAAAATTTGTAAAAAATTAATACAGGTTACTGTTTTCCATTTTTGATGATACGACCTGTATTAATTCCAATAAAGATTCGTAAGACATTGATTTTATTAAACCCAAAAGTTGAATAAAATGTTCAAAGTCGAGTCATTAAAGCCGTGTACGTCGGGAGCCGAACCGTCAACTGTACGCACAGTTTGAAGAGGGCGAACTAACGGTTATGCCGGGTCTAAAGGGGCGATGCGTGTCTGCTACTCCACCCCTTTTTCTCCATTAGAAAATCAAATGGTTTCTCAACCCTATTGTAAAAAACTAGACAAAGTGGGGAAGAAAATTTTCTGTCCTTTTTCTCTCGCCCCTAATGGCTGCTAATTCCCTTTGGGGTAACTTTGCGGAAACGGGTTGAGGGGTGGCGCCCAGCTTCCAAATGGCGACACAGGCTTGATAAAATTCAATCGAATTGGGCAAGGCCACGGTGACAAAATCATTGTGCTGGACTCCCTTTTGTTGGTAAGCACGAGCCAGCCGATTGGTGTGGCGATCAAACTCCTGACGGGTCACCGTTTTGCCTTCGTGCGTGATACAAGGCCGGTCGGGATCTTCTATTGCCCGTTGGGAGATGAGCCGGCTGATCGACATAATGGTCATTGATAGATGTCTCCTTATAAAAATGTTTTTTAGGACCTTTCTCAAGAATATTCATGATCCCACCAGCAGTTTCATCAGCCGGTCCATTGTCGCCGCGTTGATGCCGATGTGACGCAGATACGCCTCGGTGGTGCCGTAGTGGACTTGGATCATAAAGAGCAGCAGGAGCATCGTCTCGGCCGGGCAGAACTGCCGTTGATAATCGAGGTAGTCTTTGATCGGGGACTGAATGATCGTTGGATCCTGGAGGCCTTCCGGACCGTGTACGCTCAAGAGTCCAGCAGTGTTATTGCGCGCAGTGTGCGTATAATCTGCCGCAATGACGGCATCGTCAACGCCGGACAGAGATTGTAACAGGGCGGCAACCACACCGGTTCTGTCCTTGCCGGCGAGACAGTGAAAGACAGCAGGGGTTGCGTTGACGGCACTGAGCGCCTCGATGACTGCTCTGAGCTGTACTTGGCACTCGACGAGCCATTTCCAATATTTACGCACATTGAGATAGACCGGCAACTCCAGTAACCCGTCCGGACTTTTGGACTGATACCACTCCCCTTCACCCGACGACGGTTCATTCCGCAGGGTGCTGAGAAAGTCAATCAGGGTGCTGAGAAAGTCAATATGGAGATAGCAGATGCTGCTGTGAGAGCGAAAAGGGTTGGGTGTACTCGTCACCTCTGAGTCGGACCGTAAATCGATGACGGTCCGGATCCCCAAATCCTCCAACGCGCTCACCCCTTCAGGGTTGAGCCAACCGAGGTTATCGGCACGATACACAACATGCTGCTTTGTCTGCTGGCCGTTCGCCCGGCGTAAACCACCGAGGTCCCGCATATTGTATATCCCCGAAACGGTCACGTGCCGGGGGGCAATAATGGCTTCATAGGAAGGTATCATAATGTCCTCATACTTCTCCACCTTCGATTTGATGGCGTGGGTTAAGAAGGCTGAAAATATCATCCTCCCCAAATGATCGGATCCTGCCTCTATTACAGGTTCTTAGCGTAGAGTTCCTCATGAGGCAATAGCGGTCAACGGTGAACCGCTCAAACAAGCTCCATCTACACGACAATGACGGGGTTTTCCAGCGTCCCAATTCCCTCGATCGTGATGCTGATCACGTCGCCTTGCTGAAGGGTGAATCCGGACGGGGGATGACAATCACATCCGGTGAGCACCGTCGTCAAGTCGGGCATGGAGTTGGACCGTTGGATCCAGTCGGCCAGTTGGGCGCAACTGCGGGCCAAATGGGAAGTGGAGCTCTCGCCGTACCACACTACTTCGTTGTCACGTCTTGTAGAGCAGCGTAAATCCAGGTCCTCAGGGGTTTTGATCGATTCAGCAGTCACGAAGCAGGGCCCGATGGCGCAGCTCTGATTATAGACTTTGGCCTGGGGCTGGTAATACGTATTTTCTCCCTCAAGGGACACGGCGCTCATGTCGTTGGCGACAGTGTAGCCAATGATCTCCCCCTGGTAGAGTACAAAGGCGAGCTCAGGCTCCGGGATGTTGATCGCGCTGTCCTCCCGGATTCCAACGGACACAAAGGGGCCGACACATCGTTGTGGCGTTGCCTTGAAGAAAAGCATCGGGCGCTCTGCCTGATAGATCTTGATGTAACTTTCCGAGGCCTTGCTCAGATCTTTGTTATAGGTCGCGCCGGCACCCCACACTTCCGGAGGGTCGAAGGGACGAGCCAGTCGCATATCGCTTTTTTCATCCAAGACCTCCTCCATTTTCAGGATTGGGGGCTTGCCGGACTCGATGATCCGTTCTGCAATCTTGTCTATGCTGACTCCGGAGAGGGATGCGGCACGAGCAATGACTTCCAGGTCTGACAGATTTTCATCCACCGAAGTCAGGTCTGCGAGGAGGCCTTCCTCTTGTTCCACGGTAAATCGGGAGCTGCCATTTGCTGAAATGATTTTGTAATACTTCATATTTTCCTTTCATTTTATCTGATGAAACAACGTCCTTTGGGCGGGGACGCCTAGTTGTGGTCAGAGACAATCGGCTCTGCCAAAATCGTGCACGTGCTCGATAGAAACGTTCCCGATTCTCTTGAGAGGGAATCCAGGTTTCTCTGGGATGCCATTTCGTTCACGAGCACGAGCACGGCTCACGAGCCGCCCCTTCCAGGGGCCCATCAAAATCACCTTCTAAGAAGGTGGATTCTTTACTTATCTTTTTAAATCCCGAACACCTATGAAGATTTAACATTGTAGAAAAAGTTAAACAAGTATTTTTACAATTTTTGGTGCGTTTACCATCTGAAAGGGTTGATCAGTCGGGTGAGGAATCCGCGTTTGCGTTTCCCCGTGATGCCGTAACTGCCTTGTCCGCCCCGCAGCCGGGGATCGAGCAAGTCTCTGATGGCGTCGCCGAACATGTTGAGCGCGTAGACGGCAATCGTCAAGCAAAGACCGGGCCAGAGCGCCAGCCAGGGGGCCATCTCCATGTACCGGCGCCCTTCCCGGCTGAGCATCCCTCCCCAGTCAGGAATGTTGGGTGGCAGACCGTATCCGAGGAAGCCCAGAGCAGCCAAAGTCATAATCACCCCCCCGATGTTAATGGAGAAGATAATGATGACGGGTGCCATAATATTGGGCAGCACATGACGGTTGAGGATTTGGCTGGTCGGGGTGCCCACGGCCTGGGCTGCCAGAAAATAGTCATTCTCTTTAATGGCGATCACCGCACCCCGCACGACGCGGGAGCCTTCGACTCCACCGGCGATCCCCAGCACCAGGATGATCTGGAGCAACCCCTGTCCCACGACGGACACGAGGGTCAGCAAGAGCAGCAGTCCCGGAAAGGCAATCCAGGCATCGACAAAGCGCTGCACCGCCAGATCCACTTTACCCTCGAGGAATCCTGAAATGCCGCCGATGAGGACAGCGAAGACCACATTGATTGCGGTCGCGGCCAGGCCGACAAGTACGGAGATACGCGCCCCGTAGATCAGGCGGCTGAGTAAGTCTCGTCCTATGTGGTCGGTACCCAGCAGATACTTGGCTGATGGGGTCTGCAGCCTGTCTATCAGGTGTGCTTCCTTATGGGAATAAGGCGCCAGCGCATCGGCAAAGATTGCCACTAAAATCAAGATCAAGATGATAAACCCGCAGGCAGTACCGAGTGGCTTCTCCTTGAGAAACCTGATCAAGAAAGCCGCAAACCGGCTTCGTCGCTTGGGCTCACGGATAGCGGGGTGTTTCTTGGGTGTTGTTCATGATCCCGATTTTTCTATGATACAGTCCCTGAGGGACGAAAAGGTATAGCCCAGCAATTCATTGCTGGGTAAGGAAACCCCCTTCCTCTCAGCTAGTCCCAGAGAGACGACACTTCTTCGGTCGAGCGAATTAATGCAAAATATAACACTCATCATATTTAAGATTATGTTTTCATGGGATATGAGACCTCATTGTTGTTTCGTCCCTCCGGGACTTTGAAGGAGCCATTTGTACCCAGCGATAAATCGCTGGGCTACTTTCTTTCGTCCCTCAGGGACTTCTTCCTACATACGAATCTCAAACCCATATTTACCAGTAGCAAAACGACTATTTATACTGAACCCTGGGGTCCAAGAAAGCATAAATCAGGTCGATGAAGAGATTGATCCCCACTACCCCGGTGGCGAAAAACAGGTTGATTCCCTGGACCGCCGGGTAGTCTCTGCTCTCGATTGCATCCAGGTATAAACGACCGATCCCCGGCAGAACAAATATTTCTTCCATGATAACGGAGCCCCCGATCAGGAGGGGCAAGCGCAGGCCGATCAGGGTAACTATCGGGATGAGGGCATTCTTGATGGCGTGCCGGATCACCACGACCTGCTCCTTGAGCCCTTTGGACCAGGCGGTGCGGATGTAGTCCTGCCTTAAGACCTCCAGCATCATGGTGCGTGTCATCCGCATGGTCTCGGCAGCCATGGCCGTCCCCAGAATCACGCTGGGAATGAGGAACATCACCAGATTCCCCAGCGGGTTTTCGACAAGAGGGATATACCTTATCGATGGCGCCCAGCCCCACCAGATTGCCGGGTAGAGGATGACCATAATTGCCAGCCAGAAGTTAGGCGTGGCCAGGCCGATGATGGCGATGGAGCGCCCCAGGTAGTCGGTGGCAGTATCCTGGCGAATCGCCGAGTAGATGCCCACCGGTAGCGCGATCACCAACCCGATCACGATGGCCATGAGACCCAGCTCAAGGGTTACTGGCAATCTCTCTAATACCTGTTCCTCTATCGACAAATGGGTGGCATACAGTGATTTGCCAAGGGTGCCCTGGAGGATACCGCTGAATTGAGACTCACCGGTCTTCCAGTCAGGGGTCGGCAACACTCCTATCCAGCGTCCGTACTGTACGTGCACAGGCACGTCTAATCCCAACACACGCTCAAGAACTTCACGGTTTGTATAGCCACCCCCCCATCCGTGCATCTTAGCTACCATGATGTCGACGACATCGCCGGGGATGAAGCGCACCGAGAGAAAGACCAGGATACTCAGGAGAAACAGGGTCGGGATCATGAGCAATAACCGCCTGATGAAATATGTTCTCATGGGAAACCCCCTCCCCTACCCCTCCCGCCAGGGGAGGGGAAACAAGGTTTTAACATGGCTTCTAATGCCCCATTTCTTTCTTCATCGCACTATCAATCCAGAGGCGGGCCATGAAGGTATTACGTGAGGCCCGTTGCATACCTGATTCACCGAAATAACCCTCGACCCACGGCTGGCTCACGTAAAACTTAGGGGATTGGGGTTTGATTATGGCATAGTGCTCCCTTACCGTTTTCTCATCGGCCTCTCGATGTAAGCTCATCGACTCCTCCATGGTGGCAGCGACTTTCATGGCGGCAACTATGTCGTGCATTCGCTGGTCCTTCGTTTTGGGCCAATGACCATCTGCGCAATTTGATAAACAATATATATCCTTGTTGGGGGCGAACCAGCTATAATACCCAAAATTGTGTAAATCCCACTTCATCGTCGGCCCCCTTCGGGCAGCTCCCTTGTCGGCCGCAGTAACCACTTCAATCTCGCTATCAACGCCAATGGCATCGAAGTACGACACGAGTATTTCTGCATAGGTCGTTTCAAACTTTTCCGCACTGCCTAGCTTGACCTTGAATCTATAGCCGTCGGCGCGGCGTGGATATCCAGCCGCATCAAGGATCTCCTCGGCCCTTTTCGGATTATAGGTATATTCTTGCTTGACCTCGTCCGGCCATTCTTCAACTGGCCAGTTCCACCCTTTAGAATCTTGATTTATTGTCCCATAAAGTGCTGTATCTCCAAAACCCTTAAAGAAGGAATTGTTGATTGCCTCGTTGTCCACTGCCATCTGCAGTGCCTTGCGCACATTGACGTCCTGCATGAGCTCCGAAGACTGGTTAAAACCGAAAATGTCAATGACAATGGAATAAATGGTCCACAACTCGATTTCAGGGTTGCTCTTCTGGAGGCTCTCTACATAGTCGGGACTCAGTATATAAGCGTCGCCGGCTTCAGTCAGCATATCAATCTTACCCGTGCGCATTGCCGATATACGTGTCGCTGACTCTGGCATAGCCAGGCTCACTAACTTGTCAGTATAGGGCAGGCGGTTCTCCGGCCATTTTTCGTCGTATTTCCAGTAGTTAGGATTCTTCTCCCAGGTTGCCGAGCTGTCCTGGACGTACTCAGTCAGTCGATAGGGCCCGGTGCCGACCGCGTTCCTCCAATCCTGAGCGTCGCCGTATTTCTCGATTACCTCGGGGGCGTACACAAAAAGGTAGGTGTGTAGCATTTTCCCCAGCACATCGGCGTCAGGCTTCGCCAGCTTAACCTCAACCGTCCATTTATCGGTGGCCGTTACCGATTCGTACGAGAGACCATTCGTTATATCCTCAACTTCGGGGCTGATTCCGAGTTCGCTGAATTCACCCAGACCCAAATAGCGGTGATAGTTCCATTCGACGTCATAAGCATCGAACTGACGACCGTTCACCGGCTCCTTATTGTCCCAGAAAACGCCCTGGCGGATGTGCCAGATGAACGTTGTGGGGTCGGGCTGCGACCAGCTTTCCGCCAGACACCCTGTGGTCATCGCTGGGGTCACAAAGTGGTAAAAGTCAGCGGTCTTTTCCCTGGATAGTCCCCAGTCGGCGAAGGCTAGCTTCTCATTAACACCACTGATGAGGACAGGCGCCCAGCCACCAGCGTACCACACGTCAGCACTCTTAGGATAGCGCTTCATGCCAAACGTGAGTGTCCCGCCATACTCATGCGCAGTCCACGTCTGGCCGGTGGCGGGGTCGAACACCGTCTCTTTCTCAGCCGCCACGGCCGAACTGACCCAGAGGGCGGCCACCATCAGGGTGAAGGTGAGCAACAAGGGTGGCATCCCCGCTTTTGCGAGGACAAGCTTTTGTACAGCAGACAAAGAGCCTACCGGGTTCAGCCTCGCGATGGAGGCGACAAGTTTCTTTAAAATACAATACATAAGAACCTCTTTAAATTGAGGGTTTTGAGAACGATTCACCCGACATGGGGCGAATCGGGTTTTCGCAGCAGACACGACGTTTGCCACGGTCAGCCCAACGAAGCGGGCCAGAAATTTCTTAAGATACATAGGAACCTCGCTTGCTAAAGATAATGCTCGTTTCATAACTACCTCCTTATATGATTGTTAACGTGAAGTTTATCTGCAGGCTTGACCAGCTTTCCTTGTTTGGCGGACCAATTCCGCTTTCCTGATTTCAGCATGGTGTTCTCCTTATAAAAAAGAACGAATAAAGGACGTTCTCAGACGCCCATGATTTTCCCGATTGCCCTTCTGTTCTTGGAACTTGGGATTGGGAACTAGGAATCTTATGGATCTCTCCCTGAGGTCGAGATAATATAAGGGGGTAGAACTTGGGATTGGGGACTTGTGACTTGTTGCTTGGAACTTATTACTGGGAGCTGGGAGCTGGGTGTTTGAGTTTACTCTCATATCCACCTTATTGTCAAGATGCTTTTAAACTTGAAATGGGTTAATATTAGCCTTTCATGTCATCCTGAGCAAAGCGAAGGATCTCATTATTGCTCTTCTGTTCCTGGAATAAAATACTGTATAATCTTGCAAATGTTTGTCAAGCATTAAAGGCTATCTGTTCTCAGCTATCGGTTTTCACTTACAAAAAAACTGTATATCAATTTGATTCAAAAACTGACAGCTGACAGCAGACGGCTAAAAGCTATTTCGCTACAGCGACAATTTAAGGCAAATTTTCTCATATCCAGAACAGGAAGTCAATATGTTTTTTTAATCAATATCCGATTTATTTAAAATAAAAGTAAAATTTGGGCACTTTTCAATTCCCCGTTGACCGTTTCTAAAAATCCTCTGGTGAGGATATGATGTTTTACATGACTTTCGGCTAAAATATTAGCAAAATTGAAATAAACCCTTCAATCAAAGGCGTTTTCTTGAAATCTATCAAAAGAGAAAACGAAAAACAAGCCGAAATTCTTAAAAACCGTCAGCCCAAGGCGATTTCTTGAAAACTATCACAAAAGAACGATGATGGCAAAATCCTGGTAGATTTCATTATCCCATTCAGTATCCTATCCATCTGACGATATTTCAAAACGTGTCTAAAATATGACTTTCGCTCCCAGAATAGCAAAGGCATCCTTCCAGCACAATATAAAAATATTTAGAGGATGTCAATAGATTTTTTTGCTCATCTTAACTCCTCAGTGGCGAGTGCTTGTCTCATCCTGGACTTGATCTTGGCTCCTATCTGTGTCAGTCCTTAAAAATAGCAAAGGCATCCTTCCAGGACAATATAAAAAAATTTAGAGGATGTCAAAAGATTTTATTACTCATCTTAACTCCTCAGTAGCGAGTGCTTGTCTCATCCTGGACTTGATCCTCGCTCTTCTCTGTGTCAGTCCTTGAAAATACTGTGCAATCCTGCCTTTCCCGGAACGAAAAGCATGGGATGCAGAGCGCATCATTTCAAGGAGTGATGCGCACTCAAAATAAGCAGCTTTCGCAAAAAGTTGCTTGAGTTTGCTTAGGAGCGATTGAGTTGAGATTGAAGCTGTTGAAGCAGGCTTTGTAACTCTTCATTCCTTTTTCGAATCAACTCTTCTTTAGGAGTCCTCTCTTGTTGAGAAGGTTTTGAGTCATGTGGATTTGACCGATCAGTATCCCTTCTTCTTGACCTTCTTGCAAACCTTGAGATTTTCCGATTTGGATCAGTTCTTTTCCGGCGACGGTTTCGTCCAATGGGGTCAGTTTGAGCATCTTCTCTATCTCCTCTCTCGTCAGTTTAGAAAACTTCTCTACAATAGCATAGGTTAACAATTCTATCAAATGCCTCTTTTCGGACCAGCGACTACGAGCGAGAGTTTTTGATTTCGGTATAAATTCAACTTCCAATGAATGCAGACAAAAGTAGCCCCTCGTCCAAAGCGGTCATTTTTTTTGGGAGCATGAATTCGCATGGCTTTATCCTCATAGACATTCCTTAAGCTGAAACGATTGACCTGTTTTTTCGGAGCAGGTTTTCTCCCTGGCTCTAAGTATATCGAAATTGCCACATAGCAAAATCAAAAATTACACAAAACGATAGTACCTGTCTTTACCACAATTGGGACATAAGAGTGGATCCACTTCGAAGATCTTATGGATCAGCCGTGCCCAACTCGCGCTGGTTTTAGCCATTCCTTTGATCTTTTCCCTCTCCATGCCTCGATAATTATTTCAACAGAATGTTAAATCCGGCTTGCTCAAAATGGTGGTCATGGGTGAAGATGTCCGTGATTTTATATGTTTGAGCTACTAAAATACTCTGACAATCTACAAGACTCCATTCTTTATCCAGTCGTTGTTTGAATAACTCAATCCCTGCGTCCATCAGGGGATCAATCGCAACACAATACCAGGTCGGCGATTGTCGGATGGCCGTCACCAATTGGATGGCGCCATTTCTCAAATTCAGAGCACTAAACGTATTGCACAATTCGAGTAAAATGGCGTTTGTTGTAATAAAGGACTGGTGGGCTTGGATTAAGGCGTTTCTGATGTTTTTAGCTTTATCATGCAAGTCATCCTGTTTATTCCCCAGGGCAATAAGTGCAGAAGTGTCAACAAAGATAAGACTCATGGGCGTTTTGGAAGGTCGTAAAGATAATGTTTATAATTTTTGGCAAGATCGGGAATCCCTGTCTCAACGGCGATACTGTCAATATCAAGGGTTGCCCATGGGTCATTTTCTGTCTCTTTTGGATCGGGGGTTTTAGGAGGAGGCGTGTCCACCTCGTTGTTGACGTAATTTAAAATCTCTGCTTCGTGTTCTCTCAAATAAGCTACCAACCGTTTTTGCTGTTTTTCTGTTGAAGCTAATTCCTCCAGGGTCTGTTGTAAAAGTGTTGTCATGGATCGTCTCTTCAGTGTTTGAGCGTTATGAATTCCTCCATCATCAGATTAATTTTAGCTTACGCCTTTAACTGCTTGGTTGCAACTTCTCAATTTTCAAAAATTCTTCCTTCTCTTCATCATACTGAGTGATCCCTTTAACAAACGACCGATGCCTCCTGCTATCCCCAGGTGTAGTGCTATAGGGTATGCGGTTTCGATTTGGGTCGCGTCACTTCACGCATCGAGAGTCCGCTTACTTGTATTGGATTCGTGGATCCAGGTAGGAGTAGAGGAGGTCGATGAACAAATTAATCGTCATGACCGCGAAGGCAAAGAAGAGATTGATCCCCTATATCAACGGGTAGTCGCGATTATTGAAGGCATTGATCATCAGCCGTCCCAGACCCGGGATGGCGAACATCTGCTCCATGATCACCGTACCGCCGATCACTAAGGGCAGCTGCAGTCCAATCAAGGTCACCACCGGGATCAGCGCGTTCTTGATGGCGTGCCGCAGGATGACCAGGCGCTCTCTGAGGCCCTTGGCCCATGCTGTGCGAATGTAATCCTGCCGGAGCACCTCCAGCATCATCGTGCGGGTCATCCGCATCGTGCCCGCTGCCAGATAGGTGCCGAGGATCAGACCCGGCACGATGAAGATGCCAAAGTGGCCGACGAAGTCGTCGTTCAGGCGCACCAGACGCAGCGGGGGAGCCCATCCCCACCAGATCGCCGGGAAGATGAGGATGATGGTGGCCAGCCAGAAGTTGGGCGTCGCCAGGCCGAAGATGGCGAAGGAGCGAGCGGCGTAGTCTCCCAGGATGTTCTGCTTGATTGCAGAGTAAATCCCGATGGGCACTCCGATCAGCAGACCAATGAGGATCGACACCAGACCCAGCTCGATGGTGGTCGGCAGCCGGCCGGCGATCAGTTGACCGACCGGTTCCGCCTTCAACAGAGGCTTGCCCAGGTCGCCACGCAGGAGTATGCCGCCCATCCAGCGGCCATACTGCACGGGGACCGGCACGTCCAGCCCCAGCCGCTGCTCGAGCCCCGCACGGTCGATGTGGGCGCCGCCGCCTGCCCCATCCTCCATCCGGTACAAAAGCGTGTCTATGACATCCCCGGGTATGAACCGCACCGAGAGGAACACCAAAATGGTGACCAGAAAAAAGGTCGGAATCAGCAGCAGGACCCGCCGGATGATGTACGTTTTCATAGCTTCTACCGCAAGGTTTCTGTCGGAAATGCGTTGGAGTGCAGCTCCGTTATTGCAATTATAGCTAATTGGGCTCCAACCACATCCATCGAACTGACAGAATCCAGGTGGGCGTGGTCAGAGATAATCGGCTCTGCCAGAAACGTGCACGTGTTCGTAATCGTACACGTGCTCGATAGAAACGTTCCCGATTCCCTTGAGATGGGGATTCCGAATAGAAGAGACGGCAGGGAATCCAGGATTCTCTGGGATGCCGTTTCGTTCATGAGCACGAGCACGGCTCACGAGTACGATCACGAGTCGCCCCTTCCAGGGGCCCATCAAAACCACCTTCTAAGAAGGTGGATTCTTTACTTAATTATATCAGGATGATAAACTGATATTTGTGACGCGAAGATTTGAGAAAACCCGAGTGCGTACCAGCTCGCATGAAGGGTCAATCGTTGCAGTTACAGTATCTTCGGACTGGTTTCTTTCGTTTTTCCGTAAATCTTCAAGATTTGAAATTTTATGCGCACCATACGTGACCCCCAGATAAAGTTCGGCGAAGTCGACGTTGCCGCCATCGAGTTGGATCTAAAATCCCGTGATGACATCCCCCCTATCCTTCGCGGTTTGCAATACATATACGCCACGCCAGCATTACGCGCATCGGTATTCAAGGTTCCGGAACGGGTCATCCCCTCGCGAAGCGGTCCGGGCCTGAGCAACGAAGACAGGCATCGCAAAGCGGACCCCGTCTTGGGCGTCCCCGGGATGGAGCAGTGGAAGATTCTGGTGCTTGGCGTACTGCGCCCGGGTTTCAACAGCGATTACGACCGCATCCATGAGTTGGCTAACCATCACGACACCATCCGGCAGATGCTCGGACATGGTGGGTGGGAGGACAAAATGACGTACAACCGGCAGACGATCAAGGATAACCTGCGTCTTTTCACACCTGAGATTCTCGATGAGATCAACCAGTTGGTTGTCAAAGCCGGACATGGGCTGGTAAAAAAAAACGCCCCAAAAGATGGGCCAACCCGAATTCGCACGGAGAAGAAGATTGAACTTCATGATTCAAGCAAGGCGCTACGTGCACGCTGCGACTCCTTTGTGGTTGAAACCAATGCGCATTATCCGACCGACGTCAACCTGCTCTTCGACGCCGTACGCAAGACGGTTGAAGAATGCGCCCGGCTTTCACGGAGTTGCCAGTTGGAGGGCTGGCGACAATATCGGTTCAACCTCAGGCAGTTCAAAAAGCAGTATCGTCTCATCCAAAAGCTCAGGCCCTCCACTTCGAAAGTTGAGCAAATAAAGCGTGCCCGTGAAGAAAAGAGGCGCAAGGAATATCTCAAATACGTCCTCATAGCCAAGGGGTATCACCTGCGGGTCCGGACAAGCCTGGAACTTTTGGAAAAACGGCTGCGCTCCTCCTTGAAACTGCTACGCTTGCGGGAGTACATGGGCTCTGCAAAAAAACTCATGAGCCAAATCATCTATTACCGCTCGACTTCCTGTGGAAAAATGGCATCAGATCATCGGAGATCCCACTCTGGCTGATGCCATCCTCGACCGAGTGGCGCGCAATGCCTATAAACTTCAATTGAAAGGAGAGTCGGTCAGAAAAAAAAGATCCAAGTTGACCAATTCTATGCAATGAATTAAAAGTTGTTTAAAGAGAGCGTCGCTTCGCTCCGAAGGGGTGATCGAAGTGGCCGGAATCAGTGATCGAAGTGAGCGGAATACGCCCTTCAGGCAATGATTTTGGAAGTTCGTTCACTAATAGACATGTTTTATCTTTGAGGCGATCATGGTATGATTTCCCCTACTTGAGGAAAAAATGCTTCATCGACAAATGTAAGGAACAATATGCAGAGCGTTCAGGAAATTGAAAAAGCGGTTTCACAATTATCCAAAGCAGATTTAATAAATTTTAGAGAATGGTTCGATAAATTCGACCAAGAAGTATGGGATCAACAATTTGAAGAGGATGTTGCCTCAGAAAAACTGGACTCACTAGCTGATCAAGCTATTGCTGATTTTAAGGCGGGAAAATGCAAGGAGATCTAAAGCACTTTGCAAATCCTTCTTTTTGGGATCGTTATTATCAACTTCACTCATCCATCCGGAAACTCGCCGAAAAAAAATTAAAATTCTCAATTCAGATCCTCATCATCCTTCATTACATCTCAAAAAAGTAGGAAGGTATTGGTCCGCCAGGGTTGGTAGAAAGTATCGAACCGTAGCAGTGGAAACGGAAGAAGGATTGATCTGGTTTTGGATCGGTACGCATGCTGAATACGATCAACTGATAAAATAGAGGTGAACCGTTCAAACAACCCCCATCTACACGACAATGACGTTGTTTTCCAGCGTCCCGATTCCCTCGATCGTGATGCTGATCACATCGCCTTCCTGAAGACTGAATCCTGACGGTGGGTGACAATCACATCCGGTGAGCACCGTCGTCAAGTCGGGCATGGAATTGTGCCGTTGGATCCAGTCGGCCAGTTGGGCGCAGCTGCGGGCCAAATGGGAAGTGGAGCTCTCGCCGTGCCACACTGCTTCGTTGTCACGTCTTGTAGAGCAGCGTAAATCCAGATCCTCAGGGGTTTGGATCGATTCCGCAGTCACGAAGCAGGGCCCGATGGCGCAGCTACGATTATAGACTTTGGCCTGGGGCTGGTAATAGGTATTTTCTGCCTCGAGGGACACGGCGCTCATGTCGTTGGCGATGGTGTAGCCAATGATCTCCCCCTGGTAGAGCACAAAGGCGAGCTCAGGCTCCGGGATGTTGATCGCGCTGTCCTCCCGTATTCCAACGGACTCAAAGGGGCCGACACATCGTTGTGGCGTTGCCTTGAAGAAAAGCATCGGGCGCTCTGCCTGATAGATCTTGACGTAACTTTCTGAGGCCTTGCTCAGGTCTTTGTTATAGGTCGCGCCGGCACCCCACACTTCCGGAGGGTCGAAGGGACGAGCCAGTCGCAGATCGCTTTTTTCATCCAAGACCTCCTCCATTTTCAGGATTTGGGGCTGGCCGGACTCGATGATCCGTTCTGCAATCTTGTCTATGCTGACTCCGGAGAGGGATGCGGCACGAGCAATGACTTCCAGGCCTGACAGATTTTCATCCACCGAAGTCAGGTCTGAGAGGAGGCCTTCCTCTTGTTCCACGGCAAATCCGGAGCTGCCATTTGCTGAAATGAGTTTGTAATACTTCATATTTTCCTTTCATTTTATCTGATGAAACCACGTCCTTTGGGCGGGGACGCCTAGTTGTGGTCAGAGACAATCGGCTCTGCCAAAAACGTGCACGTGTTCGTAATCGTGCACGTGCTCGATAGAAACGTTCCCGATTCCCTTGAGATGGAGATTCCGAATAGAAGAGACGGCAGGGAATCCAGGATTCTCTGGGATGCCATTTCGTTCACGAGCACGGCTCACGAGTACGATCACGAGCCGCCCCTTCCAGGGGCCCATCAAAATCACCTTCTAAGAAGGTGGATTCTTTACTTATCCTTTTAAATCCCGAACACCTATGAAGATTTAACATTGTGGAAAAAGTTAAGCAAGTATTTTTACAATTTTTGGTGCGCTTACCATCTGAAAGGGTTGATCAGTCGGGCGAGGAATCCGCGTTTGCGTTTCCCCGTGGTGCCGTAACTGCCTTGTCCGCCCCGCAGCCGGGGATCGAGCAGGTCTCTGATGGCGTCGCCGAACATGTTGAGAGCGTAGACGGCAATCGTCAAGCAAAGACCGGGCCAGAGCGCCAGCCAGGGGGCAATCTCCATGTACCGGCGCCCTTCCCGGCTGAGCATGCCGCCCCAGTCAGGAATGTTGGGTGGCAGACCGTATCCGAGGAAGCCCAGAGAAGCCAAAGTCATAATCACCCCCCCCCGATGTTAATGGAGAAGATAATGATGACGGGTGCCATAATATTGGGCAGCACATGACGGTTGAGGATTTGGCTTGTCGAGGTGCCCACGGCCCGGGCTGCCAGAAAATAGTCATTCTCTTTAATGGCGATCACCGCACCCCGCACGACGCGGGAGCCTTCGACTCCACCGGCGATCCCCAGCACCAGGATGATCTGGAGCAACCCCTGTCCCACGACGGACATGATGGTCAACAACAACAGCAGTCCCGGAAAGGCGATCCAGGCATCGACAAAGCGCTGGACCGCCAGGTCCACTTTACCCTCAAGGAATCCTGAAATGCCGCCGATGAGGACAGCGATGACCAAATTGAGTGTGGTCGCGGCCAGGCCGACAAGTACAGAGATACGCGCCCCGTAGATCAGGCGGCTGAGTAAGTCTCGTCCCCCCGGTCGGTCCCCAGCAGATACTTGGCTGATGGGGTCTGCAGCCTGTCTATCAGGTGCATTTCCTTATAGGGATAAGGCGCCAGCACATCGGCAAAGATCGCCACCAAAATCAAGATCAAGATGATAATCCCGCAGGCAGTACCAAGAGGCTTCTCCTTCCACAGCCTGATAAAGAAATCAGCCAGCCCTTTACGTCTCTTGAGCTCACGGATGGGGGATAGTGTCTCTATGGTGTCGCTCATAATTTAGGTATTTAGGATGAAGGCTTTTAGGTATAAGGTATTCGGTGTCAGCTTTGCGCTAATACCTGAAACCTAACACCTAATACCTTTGTCGCGCCAGCGACTATTTATACCGAACCCTGGGGTCCAAGAAAGCATAAATCAGGTCGATGATGAGATTGATCCCCACCACCGCAGTGGCGAAGAGCAGGTTGATTCCGGAGACCAACGGGTAGTCTCTGCCCTTGAGTGAATCCAGAAATAAACGACCTAATTATTAAGTCCGCGGTTTTCCAGCTCTTACCTCTAACAGTCCCAGCCTAATCTACACTGCAGACAATCCCCCATCGATGGGGATGATGGTACCGGTTACGTGGGGTGATTCATCCGATGCCAGATATAAGGCTAGACGAGCCACCTCAACCGGTTGCGCTATTCTGTATAAAGGAACATTCTTCATATAAGCCTCTTTCCGTTCCGGGTCGCTTCTTATCCACTCGGTCATTGGGGTTTCTATCCTTCCAGGGCAAATCGTGTTTGCACGAATATTATGTGCCGCATAAGACACGGCAATAGACCTCGTTAGCGAAAGAATTCCACCTTTGCTTGCCCCCCTCACTCACCTCATCAACCGCGCCAAGCTGCGATCTCATCGACCGCATTTCGCGCTTCACGCTCCAGAAACAATAAATCCATTCCGTACCCTATCCAACGAATGCCACTCTCCAACAATGATTTGACCTGGCTTGCAGTGGGCGGTATAGCCCACTGACAGAACGCTATACCTTTCCTCTGGCACATTGCACGGACGTGGTCTCTGGCTTCAGTTATCTGGGGATGGTCAAACTGGCCGGCTATACCCAGCAGGTGTGAGAGATCGGTATGGCCTACCCAGACCAGGTCTATCCCGGGGATGAGAATCTCCTCCAAGTGCTCGAGTGCCTCCGGAGTCTCAATAATCAGGCCGAGCAACGTGTTGGCGTTAGCGTGAGCGCACGCTGCGGATAATTAATCATTCCCCGACTCTAACTCCCTTATCTCATCTCTCCCCCTTTCCTTGTGAATGAGGCTGAAAGTTCGGGCTGACCCAGGGTGATGGCAATCCCTTCATCCCCGTCCGACGAGCCGTTCTCAGGGGGGAAAGGAGTCGTAAGACTCCCGACCTACCCGACGGAAATATGAACTTAAATTCCCAAAGTCACAGGCCTGACCCCGATTCTATCGTGGAGATGGAAGGATGGCTTCGAAGACGGGTTCGTATGGCCTACATCAAACAATGGAGGAAACCTCGTACGAAAATTCGAGAGTTGATCAAGCTGGGAGTTCATGTAAAGCTGTCCATTAGTATTGGCCTCAGCCGAAAAGGATACTGGCGACTCTCTCGGACGCAAGCAACCAACTGGGGCTTATCAGATGACTTTCTTGCTAAACAGGGAATGGTTTCTTTGCGTGATCTATGGATTAAGATTCATTACCCCGCCAAGGCGCGGTAGACACTTGGTATCGTTTAGATACCTCTACCTGATAGTAGGCGAGGCGCCACTTACGGACCCGTATGAGTGGTGCTGTGGGAGGGAGGGGAGAAAACCCCCTTCCTATCCCGATTACTCTCTACAAATGATCTCATTGTTCGCCGCTTCATCGCTACTACAAACTTGTCCGACTTCCTGAAGACGTAGATATCGGGGTTATTTATTAATTTTCCCGATCCGACTACCAATGGAATGTTGACAGTCATCCTCAGGATCTCCCAGTTTCCGATCAAGAAACTTCCACACATGCGCTGGGTCTTTGACTCCGCCAGGCTCGACCGGGACTCACGCTAACGCCTTCGGTTGATATTGCCTTCCCCACCAGACTACAAGGTCAGCGCCTGAAACTATGATTTCGGAGCTCAATACCGAGCCTATGTTCTCCCCTGTCAACGCTTAGGGTAAATTTTCTAAATCATCTAAATCTTTATGCCTATCCTTGCGAATAACCACTCATGACTCGGGGACTCGGCGGGTCGTTACTGCCTTACCGAGTAAGAGACTTTCACTCTCTATTTCTTGCCAGCTTTCCTGGCGCACGTCACCGTAAAGAACTGATTTATAGTGACTTTCAGTCACCTTTCATCATTCCTCCGGTACAGATCCGGACGTGCGCTGCTAACGCATCCGGCTCCTGCTTCGAGTCAGACGCTCAAACGTTGATTCGGATTCGCCGTTTGGCGCACCCTGCTTAAACCGCTCTCTGATTTTACCGGCCTCTGAGTTCCGAACACAGGAGGGCAAGCAGAATTCCTCTCAGCCAAGTCCCTTTGCTCCACAGGCTCCGTTGATTTCCTTTGCATTGTTACTCTCTACAAATGATCTCATTGTTCGCCGCTTCATCGCTACTACGAACTTGTCCGACTTCCTGAAGACGTAGATATCGGGGTTATTTATTAATTTTCCCGATCCGACTACCAATGGAATGTTGACAGTCATCCTCAGGATCTCCCAGGTTCCGATCAAGAAACTTCCACACATGCACCGGGTCTTTGACTCCGCCAGGCTCAGCCGAGACTCACGCTAACGCCTTCGGTTGTTATTGCCTTCCCCACCAGACTACAAGGTCAGCGCCTGAAACTATGATTTCGGAGTTCAATACCGAGCCTATGTTCTCCCCTGTCAACGCTTAGCGCCTATCCTTGCGAATAACCACTCATGACTCGGGGACTCGGCAGGTCGTTACTGCCTTACCGAGTAAGAGACTTTCACTCTCTATTTCTTGCCAGCTTTCCTGGCGCATAGCCTGACCCCATTTTAGGATTAGTTCTCTTTTCCGTTTTGCGAAATGAAGTTCAGCGCCTGCGGTACTTTGTCTATTGGTTCTAACTCGGGCAATTCCTTCGCAGTTGGCACTCCTAACTCTTTAAACCTCCGGGCTTGAGGAAGAAGTCGGGTTTCCATCGAGCGAATCCCTGCGTTGTAACTATCCACTGCCTTGCCTAGCGCATGTCCCATATCGTCAACGTGTTCAGCGAAAGTAGCTAAACGGTCATGAAGATTTTTGCCAAGAACGCTGATGTTGCGCGCTTCATCAGCGACTTTGCGTTCCTGCCATCCCATTGCGACGCATTTTAACAGTGCGACCAGCATCGAGTATGTAACTACCACTACATTGTTCTGTAACGCACGATCAAGCAGGTTCGGTATGCGAATCACTGCCGGCGGTAGGGCGAATTCAGGCATGACCATAGCGACAAAGTCGGCGCTATCGGGTAAGTTATTCCAATACTCTTTCTTACTCAAACCATCGATGTGGATCTGGACATTTTTGGCATGCTGATTCAGATATTGTTCACGGTCCTCTTCGGTTTCCGCCTGTTCAGCACCCAGAATCGCGACCAAAGAAACTTTGGAGTCGAGGATGATGTCCCGATTGTGCGCCAAGTGGACTATGAAGTCCGTTCTGCCACCCTGATTGTCGGATTCCTGGGTGTCATAGTGAATTCTTGGTTCCAAACCGGAAAGTTGAAGAGCGCGTTCAACTTGCATCTCACCCCACTTCCCCTGCGAATGAGGCTTTGACAGTGCGGACGACAATGTCTTCGTTTCGGATGCCAGCATCGTGATCTGCTGATTGAATGCCCCCGACGTCTTAGTCCACTCCGTGTCCAGCTTGTCGACTTTTTCAGCGAGTGGTTTGAGAGTGAGTTTTGCAGTCTGGATAAATTGATCATGCTGGTTCTTGAGTGTTTCGGATGACAGTGACTGGAACTGGTCTTTGAATATGTTTTGAAGATCGTCGCGTTGACCGAGTTGCTCCTTGATGTTCTTCAGATCGCGCTCCAACCCGGTCTTCTCAGCATCTACACTTCGGATCTCGGCCTGCAATTTGTCGACTTTTATATCGGATGAATACTTGTCAGCCTTCAATCCGTCTAATTGGTTGTTTACATTCTTGATCTCTTGTTCAAGCGACGCTTTGCGTACCTCCAACTGTCGTGCCGTTTCAGCCTCGGCGGATGCCTCCTTGAGTTGCTTGGTCACGGATCCAAGTTCGGTGCCGAGTTTGGCTTTATCGGCGATGAGACCCTTAACCTCGTTGCGTGATCGAAATGCGAACAGAAACGCAGCGACTACACTGACGGCGGATACCACAAAGACAAAGATGATAATTTCAACTTCCATAAGAACCTGTTTTGTTAAATAATATATTTCGCTAAGAGAACTTTGATCATGGCAATACGAATCCCTAAGTTGAGCGATTCGTAATAAAAAAAGCTCCCAACCTTGGGGAAAATGTGTTATATTTCAGTGGTTAAAATAAAAACATTCACAAAATCTAACACAACCCAACAGGTAGAGAGCTTTATGGAAAAAGATATAGCAGTTCAGGATAAAAAGAAACAGGTAATTGATGCCATTCAACCAACCGATGAACACTTGACAAGTCGTGCCGGATTGGCCTTGTTTGCCCAGTATCTGTAAAGTATTCGGCTGATGCCGATCATCGAAAGGATGTTTGGTTCGATGCGTAAAAATAAAAAAGGTATTGCGGTCTCTGATTTCTTTGCGCAGATACTCTGTTTTTTCATGGACGGCAGCAGCCGTCATCTCAGTTGGTTCGATCACCTCAAAAGGGATGAGGGTTATGCCGTGTTGCTGTCATACAGTGAGCAAGACCTTGCCTCCTCGCATGCCGTGAAAAGATTTTTTGGAAAGTTCTCTTTTGTACGAGTCTACCTGTTTCGTCATCTGCTGCAGATTCTGTTTATCCGGAGACTGAAGAAGACTTGTCCAACGGTGATTGTGTTGGGTCTGGATTCGATGGTACTTGATGATGGTCAAAGGATTTCATCCCCTGCAGATGAATTGGGGTCGTTATATGGTTGACGCCGTTTTTCGCGGAGGTAGCAAACATTCGAATCACGGGAAAACTGTTCAGGAGATGCTGGTTCATATCGTGAAAAAGATTCGCCGCGAATACCGAGATGATGTACCAATCATGCTGCGCATGGACGCCGCTTTTTTTGACGAAAAAATCTTTGAAACCTGTGAACGACTGAACATCGGTTAGCTGAAGCGGAGGAAAGTCCTATGCCAATGTGAGGAATGCTGCGGAAGAAGCCACTGACTGGCGGACCTTCACTTCATCGGGCAAGAAGGAGCTGGCAGTACACCGAGTTTAAGAGCCAGCAGGGGACATGGAAGAAGGCTCGTCGCACGATCTACAGCCGCTTGATTGAACACGATAGCCAACTCTCTTTGCCGGGTTTGGATCATGATGGCGTGATCATTACGAACCTTGGTATGGGAGAGGCCATTGATGGCCAACTCAGCCAAGCCGCTGAAGAAAAGCGCATCGATGCTCATAGCATCCTTGGCTCGTACCACGGACGGGGAAAGGATGAACTGGCCAACCGGGCGCTGAAAAACTTTGGTCATCAACAACTACCCTTCAAGAACTTCATTCCCAATACCGCATGGTACTATCTGATGCTGCTTGGCAATAACCTCTTCGAAGCCTTCAAAGAAGATGTCAGCAAGCCAGTGATTGCGGTAACGATGTATGCTGATACCTTCCGGCGCCAGTTTCTTGATACGGCAGGCAAACTGCTTCGTCATGCCGGAAAACTGATCTTGAAAATACCCAAAACGACCTTTGAGCGCTTGCAATTGGACCAACTATTTGCCACCTGCCAGCATGCATTGGCGCCAATCTGATCAACGGGTTTCGCTTCAATTAAAAAACAAAAACATTAAAGTTTAAGGGGATGAGTGCGTCCAAAACATGAGAAATGAAGACTTTCCACATCTGAAAACAGCATATTGATGCTCATTCTCACTCAAACATCCATGGATTTGATGATCAAAATCTGATTTCAGAATGATTGCCTTTCTCAGGCAAAAAAATCATCTTGAAAATCTGATCCTTTTTTAGAATCGCTCAATTTAGGTAGATATTGGTCTGTATTCTTTGAGTGAGTGAATTGACCTGATTTGAGAAGGGATTACGACACATAAATCCGATGTGCTTTATAAAAACCATTATCAGAGAGTGAATTGACCTGATTTGAGAAGGGATTACGACCATGTTTTCGCTGCTCATTGATTTGATTTTTCTCTTTGAGCGAATTGTTCACGTACGGATCTGCGGGGGGGGGGGCTGGCTGGCTGGGTAACCACTGGCTCTACCCGGACGCCCTTCTTTGTTTTTAATTGAATTATCCTAAATATTTTCTTTTTTAGAAAAATGAATTATGTATAAATAGAGGTTTGAAAGGATGGAGACCGGATTTACCTATCGCGGCTTAATCAAAGTATTAAAAAGTTTACAATTGCGTTAATTTTTGCATTGCCATGATAATATGAATTTTAACTTGCAGGGGGGTGAAATGAAGGTTACGGATCTTGAAGTAACAATACAAATTTTGGGAATAAAAAAAGATGGGAAATGGAATGCAAAAGCATTATCCATGAATCTGATGGGATTCGGGAATACTTTTGAAGAGGCATTAAACAAACTCTGCGAAGCAATCACATATCAAATAGAGTATGCCCTAAATCCTGCAATTAGATGACAATCAAACATGGAAATGGTAATATACTCAAATAGTTAACACCAGAATCAACATTTTAAGAGATCACCATTACCATGAAAAACAAAGGTAGCGCAAGATCGGCAAGAACGACAGCAAAAAACATCCATATCAGCCAGGGAGGCAGAGACCTGACCGCGCAAGCAGGCTTGATTCCGGTTGTCAAATTTTTTCACAAAGAAGGGATTGTTTCAAAGACAGAGCAGACCGTAGATCATCGGCGTGGCGCCACGGGTCTTTATGACGCGGTGGACATGGTCATTTTGTCGGTGGTCGGCATTGTTGGTGGCGCCCGTTCGATTCGTTCGATTGTGACAGTTTGGAACGACCGTGTTTTGAGTCGTGTGGCCGGTTGGCTGAGGATTCCGGATGAAACCACATTCGGCCGGATACTGCGTACTTTCACACAGAAAAACATCAATGAGATGGAGAGCTTGAACCATCGGATTCGAGCCGGTATCTGGCGTAAGGCGCTTCGAAGTGGGACAAGCATCGTTGGGGTGTTACACTGTCTTGTGATTGACGTGGACTCCACTGTGAAAACGGCCTACGGCAAGCAGCAAGGAGTGTCTGTCGGATATAATCCCCACAAACGCGGTGCAGCTTCGTATCATCCTCTGCTGGCATTTTGCGCAGAGACAAAGGAGATTCTTCAGGGTTGGCTTCGTGATGGGAGTGCCTATACCAGCAATGGAGTCGTTGAATTCATGCGGCAACTTCTCGCTCACCTTCCAAATCGGACTCGCACTCTGTTTCGTGGAGACAGTGGTTTTTTTGTGGGGGATTTGCTGGATTTCCTCGAAGAACGAGGCCATGGCTATCTGATCAAGGTCAAACTCAAGGGGCTTGTCTCGTTGTTGGAAACCCAAAAATGGCAAAAAGTGAAGGGGCAGCCCGCTTGGGAAGGGTGTGAGTTTTCCCACCAATGTGAAACTTGGAGGAGGTCAAGAAAATTCATGGCCGTACGCAGGGAGAAAGAGGAGGAACTCAAAGGGATGGCCACCCTCTTTGAGATGAAGGAGTACGATTATTTTTGTTATGTTCTCACTGACGCGCTCACTCCCTGGCAGGCTCACAAAGAGTATGGCCAAAGGGCGGTCGCTGAGACATGGATTGAGGAAGCAAAAAATCAAACTGCGCTGGCTCAGATTAAAACCGACGATTTTTGGGCCAACAGTGCCTTGTTCCAATGCGCGATACTCGCTTACAACACGCTGCGCTGGATGGCCCTTTGTAGTGGTAACGCAATACTGCGCCGTTGGGAACCGGCCACCATGCGCACCTATCTTGTCCGAATGGCAGGAAAATGGACGAGTGGCGCTCGTCAACAAAAACTGAGAGTTCCGGAAAGAACACTTTACAATGCTCAATGGGATGCATGGGTCGCTGTTGGAGAGACCTGGATCCTTTGTTTCACTCCAGTGGATACATTTTGCTGAGATGTAGATTCCCAAATCCAGGGAGAAGTACGTCTTGAATCTTGTGCCCGCGAAAGCGGGTATCAGATCATCACAAAATATGACGATCTAATGGAGGGCGGAAAAACCTTTATGAGCAAGGACTGATGGAAATTCAACTCTCAAATCCTTTTTTTTAAAAAAACCTCTCAAAGAGTGGGGGGAAACTCAATCAAAATATTCAATTGCAGGATTTAGGTGTAAATTTTTTAATTTACCTTTCAATTGATGCAGCCTCAGAGAGGGATGATGAGGATCTATTTCTAATATTTTGTTCAAGAAATAAAAATTAACAATTCGCATTAGGTTCGGCTTATTGGTTTCCGCTCCTTTCGTCTGACGGCGCCTAAATATCCCAACCTTATTTTGGAAGGAAAATGGAAAACGTACTGCCTTGTTCCAGTCTGCTTTCAACCTCGATCCATCCTTCATGCGCTTGAATGATGTGTCTGACAATGGCCAAGCCCAGCCCGGTGCCACCCAGTTTTCTGCTTCTGGCGGGGTCTACGCGATAGAACCTTTCAAACAAACGAGGAAGGTGATTGGCTGCAATGCCGCAACCCTGGTCCTTGACCTGAATGCGAACATTTGAATCGAATTGTTGAGCGTCAATGGCAATGGGGCTATCAGCAGGGCTGTATTTGATGGCATTGCTGATCAGATTGACAATTGCTTGTTGCAAGAGCGGGGCATTGGCTTTGGCCTGAAGACCTTGCTGGCAGTCGAGGCTGATTTTTATATTTTTTTCCAGAATTTGCTGTTCACAATCTTCAACGGCGAGATCCAGGATTTCTTTGAGCGGATTCTTTTTAAAAAGCAGCTTTCTCTTTTCATTTTCCTCTTCCACTCTTGCCAGGGTGAGCAGGTCATCAGTGATGGCGCTGAGACGGTCGGTATGTCTGGCAATGATGCGCAAAAAGCGTTTCGCATCGTCTGATAGATGGAAAGCTTCATCCAGAAGTGTTTCTACAGACCCCTTGATGGTAGTAATCGGTGTTTTCAGTTCATGGGAAACATTGGCAACAAAATCGCTGCGAACGTTTTCCAGCTTCACAATTGTTTCAATGCGATCATTGAGTTGGCATGCCATTTGATTCAAGGTTTCAGCAAGTCCTCCGATTTCTTCGGAATGCGGGACCGACAACTGATGCGCTAAATCCCCCTGAGCAAATCGTTCCGCCCCTTTTCTCATTTGATTCAAAGGACGGATGACACGACGAACAATAAACAAACTAATAACAGCTGCGACAATGGCAATGATTCCCCATTGAAGAAATAACCGGATCCGGATTTTGTTTAAAGATTGTCCGATGAGGGTGATGGGAACAGATGTTCTAAGCACTCCGACGATTCGTCCGGTCCGCATCAAAGGAATGGCAACATACATCATTTTTTTTTGAAGCGTCGTGCTGTCCCGAATTGAGGTTCCCACTTTTCCGCCAATCGCTTCCACGATTTCCGGTCGACCAGCATGATTTTCCATGACGGCAGGATTTTGATTTGTATCGCCAATCACTTTTCCGGAAGGAAGAATTACGGTCACTCGTATACCGCCCGCTTTACCTGAATTTTTGCACAACGCGTCAACAGTTTCAGAGTCAGAGAGAATCTGTTGATTGGAGAATTGACTTTCGAGCATCTTGGCTTTGCCCTGAAGGCCTTCTTCAGTTTGTTCAAAAATGTACTTCTTGATTGAATTCGAGGCGTACCAAAAGACTGCCGACAGCGAAATGATGGTGATCAATAGGTAAGAAGGATAAATCTGCCAAAGCAGTCTTCTTCTACGCATAAAAGCTCTTTAAATCGATAACCAATACCCCGTGCCGTTTCAATGTTTTGACCAGCAGTCCCCTATTTTTTTGGCAATCCAACGACCTAAACATCAACTGCCCGTGCGGTCACATGCTGAAACTTTAGCTCTTGGCGTCTGGGATGGATCTCCAAGTCGTAATTCGCAATACTCTTTTTTTCAACAGATCTCCCATCTCTGAGTTAGATTGCCTTGATTCTGGCAATGAAGACTTTGGGATTCAAGCATCGAAATTGTTTGTAAATATTTTTCCACGCTTGTGTCCCAAAAGCAAGGTGATGAGAAAAAGCGCTATGATTCCGCCATGAATCCATTCTCTATGTTCTCGATAAATGGAATAATGCTGCTGCAAATGGATCGTTTCGGACAAGCTACCTTGTTCAAAAAGTCCCAATCTCTCACTCATCGGTTCTCCCAGGGGATTGAGAAACACGCTTTCTCCATTGTTGGAGATATGCAGGAAAGGCACGCGATTTTCGATGGCATGCCAACGGAGGATCAACTCCATCAACCGAGAGGCATTGGTTCGGCCAAACCAAGAAAGATTGCTCAAATTGACGATCAACTCTGCACCATTACGCACCATGTTGCGTATGATTTCTACAGAAAAGGCATCATAGCAAATGACACCTGAAAATCTAATGGTATCGGAAAGCTGAAACACCGTATATTCTTTTCCTGGCGCAAATTCGGAAATATTAGGCACCAATTCTTTCAACCACCGCCGATAGGCGGGGAAAAGCTCAGCGCCCGGAATGAATTCGCCAAAAGGCATCAAGTATATTTTGTTGTAACGTTCTTTTAGTGTACCATCAGCTCCTATTAAAAGAGAAATGCCATACCATTGCCGATCGCCCGCAGGCGTGAATTCCCAATCGACGGAGGTTAACAAAACAGCCGTTTGCTGAGATCTGGCAAACTGTTCAACGAGATGCCGTCCCTCCACGTTTTTGGCATCGAAAGGATAGACTGATTCGGGCCAGACCACGAGTTTGAGAATGGAAGAGTCAGTTTGGGAACTCGAGTCCGAGAATGCTGCCAAGGCTTTTGCAGAATCCATAAGCAGAGCGTGGATATTATTTTTTCGTTTTGAATATGCCAAGTCCGGATTGGAAGCAAGTCTTTGCAGGGAAAAATTGGGTTGAATCGCCGCCACGGAAAGCACCGGGGCTTGTGAAAAAAGAGGGCGAAGCTGATGAGTCCTCCATCCTCCATATCCAATTCCTGAAACCAGCAACACAACGTAAATCCCAGCGAAACGCGATGCCAGCCTTTTGTTGAACGAGGAAGGCGAACCATGCAGACGCTGGCGGTACAAACGCCATAAAAAGAGAAGTAAAAAATTGCAGCCCACCGCATAGTATCCCAGTCCCCAAGAACCCATCAAATCAGCAGTTTGGGCAATCCAGGGCACTTCGAGAAATGCGATTTTTCCAATTGTCCAAGGAAAAAACTTGGGATAAATCGGCTCCACCATCAAAAAAAAAGTGAGGCGTACCACAATGTCCCAACCTTGCCATTGCCTGATCCATAGAATGGGGACTGCAAAGACTATGAAAAGCACCAGGGTCAATTCCAATCCGTAACCAAATACGGTTATCAGTACTGCGACTGTCTTGTTGAGATGCCCAAAGACATGGATCGAATGCGTCATGAATGAAGCTGCCAATGCAGCAGAAATGCAACCCGCGACCCAGCAAGCAAGCAAAGTCAAAATTGCTTTTTTGCGCCAGGAATTACCGGGGTTTTGACAAATCCGGTCAAAGACAATGAACAGGGGAACTAAGGCAATAAGCCAAAGCAATCCGAGAAAAGTAGTACGGGAACTCAATCCCATCGCGACTCCGGTTGCCATTGCTCCAATGATGGTCAACCAAAAGGCAATTTTGTGGGAGAGTTTGGGCATGCTGAATCAATGTCTTGTTTAATCAGAAAGGCTTGTCCGGAAAGGAGAAAAATGTAGGGCTTGGAATATGTCGAAGATATGAAGAAATCCTTTACTTTGCAAGTGAATCATTCCGAGTTTAACGAGTGACTTCCGTCTTGCGAAATTTTTGAATTTTAATATCATGAGCATACATTTTTCAGAGGTCCGAAGAGTTTAGAAGGTAGTGCGGCTCCGTGGCAGACCATTATTGACTGGCAGACAATTCGATACGCATCCCCATGTATGATTACAGCTGCCAAAAGCGTCGATTGGGTAAAGAACAATGCGTCGTCACTGCTGTACGTCTTGATTGTATTAAAAAAGGAAAATATGAAGTTCTTCAAATTTTTTATAGTGTGTTGTTCTGTGGGGTGCCTCATTTCGATTGCATGGGCTCAAGAAGGAGAGAGATCACCAACCGCTGACAACACCATTTCTGCTAGTCGGATTTATACGAATAATCCCATTGTTGCGACTTTGGAAGGAGAAGCCATTCACCTCCAGGATGTCACGAACAAGTCGATTCACGATTTGCTGACGCAATTGCATGAAGCGCTTCAGGACGAGTTACCGCGCTATATCCTGAAAAAGCTGGCAAAGACGCATTCGGAATTTGGAGAAAATTATCAAATCGAAATCAGCAATGATCAGATTCAGCGCTTTTATGAACAGAATCAACTCAAAAAGCGTGGCAGTCTGGAACAGTTTGCCCCGCAAATCAAGCAATTCCTCACCCGGCAAATCGAATTCAAATACAAACTCCAGCAATTTAACAGTGCATTGAAACAAGATTTGGTCATCTCTTATTTAGAGCCTCCTTTAGAGTTCTTGGTGACCGCAGCAGTCGGATCCGCAATGATTCGCAGCAGTCCGGAAGCGTCTGTAATGTTGTTGGAATATTCGGACTACCAATGCCCTTTTTGCGCCCGTTCGCAAGCGACCATCAGCCAATTGATCAAAAAATATGAGGGCAAAGTCACTTTTGCCTACCGCCATTTTCCCTTATCGTTTCACACAGAAGCCGATGAAGCCGCCAATGCCGCGGAATGTGCCAGAGAACAGGGAAAGTTCGAAGAAATGCATGCGATTCTTTTTGCGCATCCACGTCAACAATTCCCTGAGAACCTGAAAGCATATGGCAAGCAGATCAATATCAGGGATTTAAAAAAGTTTGAGCAATGTGTCGATGAGGAAAAATACCGGGAACTGGTCCAAAATGATATCGAAGAAGGGTTTTCGATCGGCATCAGTGGCACACCCGGGTTTGTCATCGGATCCTATGATGCCAACGCCCAACAAGTCATGGGAGAAATCCTTTCCGGGTCATTGCCCCTGGAGCAATTCGAAAAAGTCATCGAAAAATATTTGCAGAAAAAATCATAAATCCCAAAAGCGATGTTGGTCAACAAGCAAGAACTCCAACTTTCCCTGGAGCAAGTTCAGTCCCCAGCAATATTAGTGATAGGCGATTTGATGCTGGACCGGCATACCTTTGGTAGCGTCAGCCGAATTTCTCCGGAAGCTCCCATCCCCATTCTACAAGTCCAATTGGAAGAAAACAGGCTGGGAGGCGCGGCCAATGCCATGCGCAATTTAGCGACGTTGGGGGCTCGAGTGGTAGCCTGCGGGGTGGTCGGTCGAGACACGGAGGCTCAGGTGATGCAAGAACTTTTCGCCGCAAGCCAAATTGCAACGCGCGGTGTACGACAACAGGAGGATTTGACGACCATTCTCAAGCATCGAATGATTGCGGGGCATCATCATTTGCTTCGCATGGACTATGATCCTCCTCCCGAATGGGAGCTTGCTTGTGAGCCTGCTATCCTTGAATTTTTGAGGGAATCCATTCCCCGGGTGGAATTGGTCCTCATTTCGGATTATGGAAAGGGATTGTTAACGGATCGTGTGTTGGATACGATCCGGGAACAGACAATACAACATGCGGTTCCTACAATTGTCGACCCGCGGCAAATGGCGGATTATCAGATTTATCGGGATCTTACCCTGATCAAACCCAACCGCAAGGAAATTGAATCGCTCTTGCAGCGACCACTACAAAGCAAGGAACAAGCTCTTGAAGCTGCTGAACAGATCCAAAGAGATTATAATTTTCAGTATGTCACCATCAGTTTGGACCGTGATGGGCTGTTGTTGTTTCAAAGTCCGGGGAATTATACGCATTTTGCTTCCCAAGCCCAGGATGTATTTGATGTGGTGGGAGCCGGAGATATGGTAGTCAGCGTGATGGCGTTTTTGATGGCAGGAAAAGCGCCAATAGAACATGCAGCCCACTGGGCGAACCTTGCTGCCGGGATGTCGATTATGCACGTTGGCGTCGTTTCATTTAACAAAGCAGATTTATTGCAACAATTAGAATCGAAATAAATCACCCCCCCCATGAAATGAATGGACGCATCTTGGCAAAGAAATAACTTCTTTGCTTTTTGATAAACCTGAAACTCGATCTTTGGAGAATCACTATGTCCGTCGATATATCGGATATCGTAAAAATTATTGAAAATCAAAATCGCTGGCGGGGGCAGGAAACGATCAATTTGATTGCCAGTGAAAATGCCCAATCACCTGCAGTGCGTGCCATGGAGTGCAATGATTTCATGGGTCGCTATGCCGAAGGACATCCCAATACTTCCGAGACAATCAATCGATACTACGAAGGGACCGCTTACATAGATCAGATTGAAACCATGGCTACCGAGGAATTGAAAGCGCTGGCCCATTGTGCGCAGGCCGATGTTCGTCCGATAAGCGGAAATGCTGCCAATACTGCGGTTGCCCTCTCCTTGCTGCGTGGCAATGATACCGTGATTGCCAATTCCATTGATGCCGGGGGTCATATTAGTCATAATCCCACTGGCGTCTTTGGCCGGCGGGTCCAAGTCCGTGGACAGGTCTTGGCCATGAACAGGAAAAACTCCATTTCCTTGCACTTTTGGCCGACCACCGTAGACCGCTACCATATTGATGTTGCTAAAAGCTTGGATTTGATCGAACAAACTTCTCCCAACTTGGTGATTTTGGGAAAAAGTTTATTTTTATTTCCGGAGCCGGTTTCCTCAATCGCGGAAATCTGCCGCGCGAAAAACATCCCGGTCTTATACGATGCTGCGCACGTGCTGGGATTGATCCTCGGAGAGCAATTTCAAAATCCTTTTCAGGAAGGGGCGCATCTTATCACGGCGAGTGCTCATAAGACTTTTCCAGGGCCGCAGCGTGGCATGGTCTTGGGCAATCTGAAAAAAGAAGAAGAACTGAAATGGTGGACCAGCATCGACCGGGGAATCCTGCCAGGTTCTTCAAGCAGCCACCATCTGCACACCTTGCCCGGTCTGCTTGCCACAATCCGGGAAATGAAACAGTTCGGGAGAGCCTATGCCGGACAAATAGTGAAAAACGCAAAAGCCTTGGGACAAGCTCTTTTTGACGAAGGATTAGCTGTAGAAGCGCCAGAGTTCGGCTTCACCGAGAGCCATCAAATTGCTGTCAATGTCTCTGCCCGGGGCTCCGCCATCGAATTGGCAAAACAGTTGGCCGCCAACAACATCATTCTCAATCACAACATGCTTCCGGGAGACCGGGATGTCCGTAATCCTTCCGGACTCCGCATTGGGGTACAGGAGATGACTCGCTTTGGAATGAAAGAAACAGAAATGGGAGAGATCGCTGAATTAATTGCGGGAGCTTTGCAAGGCGGCCGTGTTCAAGAAGCTGTTTGCGGATTTCGTAGCCAATTCACTGAAATGCAATATGCTTGAGCCTGAATAATCTCAGCCTTGACAAGACTAAAGATGCCTCTGCATTATGCAATATTCGGAGGGAGTTTCAACCCCATTCATAAGGGGCACGTTGCCGTGGTTGAACAATTGTTACAACTGGAAGCGGAAAAAATTGTGATCATGCCAACCAGTCGTTCTCCTTTCAAACTTCAACAACCTTTGCTGCCCAATGCCTTACGTTTGGAGATGATCCAACAAACCTTTCAGGATTGGGAGCGCGTAAAGATTTGCGATTTTGAAATCAAAAGTCGCCAGGCGCGATATACTTATCATACGTTGAGATACCTTCAAAAGCAGCATACGGAAGTGATATGGCACCTTGTGCTGGGCTGGGATACTTTTCAAGAATTTCCACAGTGGAAAAATGCCAGAGATATTCTATCTATTGCTTCTTTATGGGTTGTGAAACGCCCGAGTTCTTCAATTTCAAACGAACCATGCCTGCCTGGGCCCATGCTCCAAGCACCTCTTCCTCAATGGTTTGAAGGGATTAATTGGGATCCGCAGCGACAATCCGCTCTTTATGAAGGGCGCGAACTCGTACGTTACTTCGAATTTGACATACCGCGTATTTCTTCCACAGAAATTCGAGACGGTCATGCGGGAATCGAGTGGTTGCCGTCACCTGCACGTTCCGTTTATGCCAACTTTCGCCAGGAAATGGAGAAGAAAAAGAAAATGGACGAAAAATATTGATATTTTTTTTCTTCAATTTACACTGAAATCTTGATGCCATTATCTAAATCCTCCGGAGAGATCTATGAAAGTACAAAGTGAGTGGGTGGAATTGTGCTTGGGAAGTGAAGGAGAGGAAATGATTCTCGAATATGCCATTGATACCTTTCCCTATAAAGAAGCTTTTGAACATTTGCCTGGATATCAAGGAGATGACCGGGCTTTCTTAACAGAACTGATTGACTCGGGATTGCTCAGGATAGGATTTTACTATGAAGACATGCAGGAAGACCTGACTATTTTCTATTTTTTGCAAATTTACGACGACAGCTACATTGTCCTGGGTTTTGATGCAGAAGTGCGCGTGGAGATCTCCTCCGAGAGCGATGGTGTTTTTCAATTGGACGAAGAACAATTTATGTCATTGTGCCAGATCCAGCCTAGCTGAAAAGGACGGGGCGGGGTTCAGATCGAGACCATAGTGACCGGGAATTGGATTTCAGCAAGAACAGGCGCATGGTCTGATGGCTTGGGCTGTTCACGGGCATTGACGTCAATTACGCAGGATTGGCAATGGGTCAGGAGAGCAGGGGAGACCCAGATGTGGTCAATCCGCATCCCTTGATCTTTTTCAAATCCACGAGTGCGAAAATCCCACCAAGAATACTGGCCTTTTTCCTGGTGAAACTGACGGAACACGTCGTTGAAATTCTGACCCCTCAACTTCTTCAGGAATTGATGTTCCTCAGGATGGAAACTGACTTGCTGCCGCATAGCTTCCGGATTCGACAAATCCCGTTCATCCGGTGCAATATTTATATCTCCCGCCAGCAAAAGAAAATCTGCAGAGTCGTAGTTGCTCTCCAATTCTCGTAACAATTCTTCCAGAAACTCGAGTTTGTAAGCAAATTTTGGCGACAGAGTGGATTCTCCTTGGGGAATATAGACGTTGATGCACCATATTCCCAGGATGCGGGCGGCAATCAAGCGCTTGTTTTCAGGGTCATAACCGTTAGAAAATCCAACCCGGACCTCCTCTATGGCATATCTTGAAAGAATCGCCACACCATTGTAAGATTTTTGACCCGAAAAAACGGCTCGATAACCGGCCAATTCCAATTCCTGTGCCGGAAAAGCATGATCTTCTACTTTGGTCTCCTGCAAACAGACAATATCCGGCCGTTTTTCTTCCAACCAGGACAAAACAAGAGGCATGCGCGTGCGTATGGAATTGACATTCCACGTGGCAATTTTGATGGACTGTTGTTGCGGAACTCTTGCATTCAGGGTGATCCAATCTGTTGGCAGAAAACAGGCTCGGTTGGTATATGGAATGGACCTGGGTTCCTGCTGGGAGTCCCCCCAATCTCTTTTGACTTCAAGACGGTTACTGCGCCAAAGGTCATAAAGCTCTTCCACAACAAGGATGAATTCATTTTCCGGATTTGTTCTCAGGTTGGAAAGTCGCATGCTACCGGATAGCTGCTTCAGCAGTTTAGCGCGAGTGAAAGACATAGGAATCATTCAGATGAGTCTTCCTGCTCCAGTTTGTTGAGTAACAACGCTACCTCCCGAGCGGTTTTGAATCGCTTTTTGGTGTTGGCTTTGTTGGCATGACTCTTGTTTTTACGATGCAATTTGGTTTTCTTTTTCGGAGACATCTTGATTTCACGGATTGAATGAAAAATGATTTTGGTATAATCTGTCAACTTAACAGACTCTTGTCGTGTTTGCCAGCTCTATTTGCTTTATGAATTTTCTCCATGTCAATTTGCTACTAGGGTTGTTACTGATTCCATTGATGTTGGGATTGCATATTTTTTCTCAACAGCAAAAGAAACGTCTGCTGCGTCAATTTGCGGATGAAATATTGTGGCCTCGTCTGGTATCATCTCCCAGTCTGCTCAACCATCGTGTCAAATTATTGCTGCTTTTAGGTGGAATGGCATTGGGGATCATTGCTTTGGCTCAACCTCGCTGGGGGTTTCAATGGGAGAAAGTGCAACATCGTGGCATTGATATCATCCTTGCCATTGATGTCTCCCTGAGTATGCTGGCCGAAGATATCAGTCCAAATCGGCTCACTCGCGCTAAGCGAGAAGTGATTGATTTGCTGAGCATGGTACGAGGAGACCGGGTGGGATTGGTCGCATTTGCAGGCACTAGTTTTCTACAAAGTCCTTTGACTTTGGATTACAAGGCCATTGAAATTTTTTTGGATGCTTTGGATACGGAATTTATCCCTGTGCCAGGAACTGCCATCACGCATGCTTTGCAGACATCAATGCAAGCATTTTCCGACACCCCTCGTACTGCCAGAGCGGTTATTTTGATCACAGATGGGGAAGACCATTCCGGGGACTTGCAAACTGTGGTCGAACAAGCACGCAAAAATGGAGTGAAAATTTTCGTGATTGGCATCGGAAAACCCGAAGGCGTTCCCATTCCGAACCCGGAAGGAGGGCTCTTGAAAAACCGGCAAGGAGAACTGGTGCTGAGTAAGTTGAATGAAGTGGCTCTGCAGGAGTTGGCTCTCGCCACCGGTGGTAGTTATGCGCAATCGGTGACCGGCGACCTGGACTTGGAAAAAATCTATCTTCAAGACATGCGGGAAAACTTGCAAATCAACCAACTGCAAACAACTCGCCGACGCTTGTGGAATGAGCAATTCCAATGGTTTGTCCTGGCAGGGATCTTATGCTGGATGATTGAACCAATACTTTCCAGCCGCTCTCTGAGACAAAACGCCTTTTTCTCATAAATTGACAATCAGACCTCCAGGCTGCTTTGATCTGGTATAACCACCAATTCCCCGGGACAGCCAGAAAAGCCGCTCAATCCCATTCTTTGCAAAAAAAGAGTTTCTCGGTGAATACATCCAATCACTTCCTGGAAGCAAAAGATGAAGTTTTCATGAAACAGGCGATTGAACTGGGAAAGCAAGCCAAGGGTGCGACTGGAAACAATCCCTATGTGGGTTCTGTGATCGTGAGGGAGGGCATCGTCCTGGGTGAAGGAAAAACACAGCCACCAGGAGGACCCCATGCAGAAATAAGCGCCTTTCTCGACGCAGAAAAAAAGCTCCACTCAGTCAGCGGAGCAACCCTTTACTCGACTGTGGAGCCTTGTACATTCTATGGTCGAACGCCTCCGTGTACCTCTGCCATCATTTGCAAAAAGATCGATCGTGTGGTCATAGGAATTCGGGACCCTCACCCCAACGTCCAGGGGGCTGGCATCCGTCTGTTGCGTGAAGCCGGCATTGTCGTGAGAGAAAGAGTCTGCCAATCTCTGGTTGAAGACTATTTGATGGAATGGCTGCAGGGATATGAGAAATACCCGTTTATTTTTCGTGAATAAGAGCCCAAACTTGACGCAGAAGTAAAAACAGCGATTCTCAGGAAGGAAAAAGGGAGGGGCTGTGCGCCAGGAAAGCTGGCAAGAAATAGAGAGTGAAAGTCTCTTACTCGGTAAGGCAGTAACGACCCGCCGAGTCCCTGAGTCATGAGTGGATATTCGCAAGGATAGGCGCTAAGCGTTGACAGGGGAGAACATAGGCTCGGTATTGAGCTCCGAAATCATAGTCTCAGGCGCTGACCTTGTAGTCTGGTGGGGAAGGCAATATCAACCGAAGGCGTTAGCGTGAGTCTCGGCTGAGCCTGGCGGAGTCGAAGACCCGGCGCATGTGTGGAAGTTTCTTGATCGGAACCCGGGAGATCCTGAAGACGACTATCAACGTTCCATTGGTAGTCGGGTCGGGAAAATTAATAAATAACCCCGACATCGACGTTTTCAGGAAGTCGGACAAGTTCGTAGTAGCGATGAAGCGGCGAACAATGAGATCATTTGTTGAGAGTAACAATGCAAAGGAAATCAACGGAGCCTGTGGAGCAAAGGGACTTGGCTGAGAGGAATTCTGCTTGCCCTCCTGTGTTCGTAACTCAGAGGCCGTTAAAATCAGAGAGCGGTTTAAGCAGGCTGCGCCAAAGGGCGAAGAGGAACCCCCATCTTCAATTCAACAATCTCTTTCATCACATCAACCCTGACTTACTGCGGAGAGCTTACTTTGATCTCAATCGCAACTCAGCGGCGGGAGTGGACGAGGAGACCTGGAATGAGTATGGCATAAATCTCCTGGAGCGGATTAACGATCTGCACGGGAGGATCCACCAAGAACGCTATCGTCCTCACCCTTCTCTGCGAGTGTGGGTTCCTAAACCGGATGGCCGTCAAAGGCCAATCGGAATAGCCGCACTTGAAGACGAGATCGTACAACAAGCCCTTGTTTGGACGTTGGAATCGATCTATGAGGAGGATTTCCTTGGGTTTAGTTACGGGTTCCGACCCGGCCAGAGAGCCAGCCGTGGGGCCATCTCCATCTACTGAAGCCCTTCCCGGCTGAGCATCCCGCCCCAGCTGGGAACCTTGATGGGCAGTCCGAATACGAGCAAACTCAGCGAGGCCTCGGCAATGATGACGCCACCAATGTTGATTGAGAAGATGATGAGGAGGGGCGGCATAATATTTGGCAGGACATGCCGCCTCAGGGTGGTGGGCAGAGGACTGCCCAGGGCTTTCGCCGCCAGAAAGTAATCATTCTCTTTGACACTAATCATTGCAATAATGGCGACAGAATTGACATTTGTTATGACAGTTGCTAGGTTGAAAGACCGAAAACCCTGACGAAAATAGAAAGGAAAAACATGGCTTTAGATCGCATTAATACCCGTTTGCCGGAAGAACTGGCAAACCACGTTGCTTCCGTGGTCGGTCCTCGTTTTGAAACATCCAGTGAATATATCCGTGATCTAATAAGGCGGGACATGGAAAATAGTGAGGCTTATCAGACTCATAACGCCATTATTGAAGGATACCAGGATATCGCAGCAGGAAGATACTTCAAGTCCACGGGTAATTTCAAAAAAGATATGAAAATTTTAGATAAAAAAGAAGCGGAAGGTTGGCAATAAAATTGGCTGATTATTATTTAACCCGACGGGCTGCCTCTGATTTGCGTGAAATTTACCAGTACTCGGTTGATACTTGGGGAGAAGTGGTTGCGGATACCTACATGGATTCCCTCTTTTTTTCACTTCAACGGATAGCGAGCAACCCTGACATTGGGAAAAAACGTCAAAAACGTGCAACTTCCTATTTAATGGCCCCGGTTGCCAAATATTTTGCGGTGTACGAATCGATTGAAAACGGTATTATTGTGGTGACTATCCTACATGGACGACGGGACATAGAAGGCATTCTGAACAAGATTAGCCGAGAGCTTGCTAAAGAAGTCGAACAAATTAAACAGAAGCTGATTGATTAACCGCTCCAAACACGCTTTCTTTCAGATGAGATCAAATGGACCCCTAAAGCAGTCCCCTATCCCGGAGGTAAGTGTGCTACAAAAAATCGCGGGTGTTATGAAGGCACCGCCTGCTGGCCTTATTCATACCGCACTTTCGGGTCCGGGTAGGGATAAATCAGATCGATGAGGAGATTGAGCAGCACCACCCCGGTGGCGAAAAACAGGTTGACTCCGGAGACCATCGGGTAGTCCCGGTCATTGAGGGCATTCACCAGGAGACGACCGATCCCCGGCAGGTTGAAGATGTTCTCCATGATCACGGCGCCCCCGACCAGGATTGGCAACTGCAGGCCGCAGAGAAGTTAGGCGGCCGCAGCGCGGCCAAAAAGCCTAGCTGAACGCGTCACCATCGGGATGAGGGCATTCTTGACGGCGTGTCGGATCACCACGGACCGCTCCTTGAGCCCCTTGGACCAGGCCGTTCGGATATAGTCCTGCCGGAGCACCTCCAGATTGACCCGTCAATGCGAGGCCTGGGCGGCCCCCTTGCGAAGCAATCTCGTTGGGCACTCTTGAAGGAACAAAAGATCAGGATAGAAATCGACAAGACGGAGTGTTTGCCATAACTGCCCTGACCGCCCCGTAGCCTGTGATCAAGCAGATCCCGCATGGCATCGCCGAACATGTTGAGACTGTAGACGACAATCGTCAGGCAAACCCCTGGCCAGAGCGCCAGCGATTATTCATACCTTACTCTCGGATCCAAATAAGGATAAATCAGGTCGATGAGGAGATTGATCAGCACCACCCCGGTGGCGAAAAACAGGTTGATTCCGGAGACCATCGGATAGTCCCGGTTTTGGAGGGCATTCACCAAGAGACGACCGAGCCCCGGCAGGTTGAAGATGTTCTCCATGATAACGGCGCCTCCTACCAGGATAGGCAACTGCAAGCCGATCAGAGTCACCACCGGGATGAGGGCATTTTTGATGCTGTGCCGGATAATCACGACCCGTTCCCGGAGCCCCTTGGACCAGGCAGTGCGGATATAGTCCTGCCGGAGCACCTCCAGCATCATGGTGCGCGTCATCCGCATGGTGGCAGCCGAGGAGGCCGTCCCCAGAATCAGGCTGGGAATGATGAACACCGCCAGATTCCCCAGTGGGTCTTCGGTGAAAGGAACCCACTCCATCGGTGGCGACCAGCCCCACCAGATTGCTGGGAATATCATCACCATAATGCCCAGCCAGAAGTTCGGCGTAGCCAGGCCGATGATGGCGGCGGAACGCCCCAGGTAGTCGGCGGCCGTATCCTGGCGAATCGCCGAGTAGATGCCAACGGGCAGCGCGATCACCAGCCCGATCACGATTGCCATGAGGCCAAGCTCAATGGTTACCGGCAGTCTATCTATTATCTTCTCCTCCACCGCCCCACGGCCCATCAGTGTTTCGCCAAGGCTACCGTGCCGGAAAATATCTCCTATCCAGCGTCCATACTGCACGTAGACAGGCACGTCTAATCCCAGCCGACGCTCAAGAGCTTCACGGTCAACCTCCCCGTACCATTCCATCTTCATCACCATTGCGTCTATTACATCGCCGGGGATGAAGCGGACGGAGAGAAAGACCAGGATGGTCAATATAAACAGGGTGGGGATTATCAGCAGTAACCGCCTGATGATATAGGCTCTCATGTGATACATCTCATTGCGATCTCCCCCGTCATTTCTTTCGTCATTGCCACCCCTCTTTTGTCATTGCCAGCCCTGATTCTATTGTCCCGACTCGGAAGTTCGTTGCATAAATCGCATCGTGTTCCGGAGGGGGCCTATGGTTCGACAGGCTCACCACGAACGGGAAAAGCCAACACCCCGTGAACGGGAAAAGCCAACACTCCGTTCGCCCTGAGCCCGTCGAAGGGCCGCCGAAGGCTTTCTGTTTGTTAAGCGCACTTCTGAGACAGTAGACTATCGGGGCTTCCTCAAGTTCCTTCACTGCCTCTTCGCTGCACTCAGAGCTTCGGTTCAGGACAAGCCTCGCAATGAGAGTAAGAATCTCATTATTCAATGAGTATGGGAGCTGGGAAGCTTGCGCTTCCCAGCTCCCTCTTTCCCTGAGGTCAGCCACAAGGGGCGAAACCCCTAATGACCCATTGCTTCCTTCAGCTCACTATCAATCCAGAGGCGGGCGAAGACAGCCTTATAATCACCGTTTCCTATCTTATATTCACCGTTAAAACCTTTGACCCACGGCTGGTTCGCCACGTAATTTGGGGCCATAGGACCCCATATGGTCCAGAACTTCTCTATCGCATACTGATTCATCTCTTTACTCATCCTGTACAGCTCCTCGATGGTGGTAGCCTTTCCGCCGGCTTCATACATGGCGTCATAAACCGGGTCGCTGCTATTGGAGCTGTTCCATCCAACGCCCGTCGCATAGCGAGCTTGTAGTATCAATGGGAAATACCTCATGGCCGCTTCCGCATTGACCATTTCGAAATCCCCCTCACTTCTTCTAGGGCCAAACTCAGCTCCTGACGCTACTTGAATCTCTACATCAACGCCAATCTTAGCCCAGTATGAAGCGACTAATTCTGCATAGTTCAAATCGTACCGCTCGAGCTGCATCAACTCGGTCTTGAATCTAATGCCGTCGGCACCACGAGGATATCCGGCCTCATCAAGCAACGCTTCGGCACCTTCCGGGTCGTAGTCAAAGACTTTCTTGACATCTTCGGGCCACTCTTCAAATGGGGTGGCAAACTCTGTCAATATGCGCTGCACCTGCCCCTGAGGTACTATATCTGCATAACCCTTGAAGTAGGCGTTGTTGATTGTCTCGAGGTCAATTGCCATCTGCATGGCCTTGCGCACCCTGATGTCGTCAAAGGGCGGCAACTGAACGTTCATACCAAAACTATTTTCCGACCGAAAATGGAATGTCCATATCACGATTTCGGGGTTGGTCTTCTGGAGGCTCTCTACCTGGTCGAGAGTCCTGATTTGAGTCTCGCCGATCTGACCTATGTAATCAAGCTTACCCGTGCGCAGTGCTGCCATAATTGTTGCCACTTCGGGCATAATCAGAGCCCTTAACCGGTCAATATAGGGCAGGCGGTACTCCGGGTATTTTTCGTCGAAGCCCCAGTAGTCAGGATTCTTGTCCCAGGTGATAGAGCTGCCCTCGGTCCAGTCAGTCAGCATAAAGGGTCCGGTGCCGACCAGGTTCTTCCAATCCGCACTGTCCCCGTGTTCCTTGATTACCTCGGGGGAATATATCCAGCCAAGCTGGCCGTCGAGGATAACAGCCAGCGCACTGAGGTTTAGCTCCTTCAGCTTCATAACAACCGTCCATTTGTCGGTGGCCGTTATCGATTCCACTTGCACACCTTTGAACTGAGTAGCAAATTCGCTAAGTTCGGTGAAGCCGCTGCCCGTACCCGTATAACGGTGATAGTTATAGACGATGTCATCGGCAGTCAGCTCCCGACCGTTCATCGGTGCCTTATCATGCCAGTGAACGCCCTGGCGGATTTTGACGATATAAGTCAGTGGGTCGGGCTGCGACCAGCTTTCAGCCAGCTGCCCTATCGTGTTAGTTGGAACGTTGTGAAACTGGAAGTCCCATTTGTCTCTGGGCGTTGCCCAGTCCCCAATGACCAGCTTCTCTAAAACGCCAGATACGTACTGCGACCCCCACATACCAGAGACCAAGACGTCAGGACCCGCCGCCTCACCTTTATTGGCGAAGGTTATTGTCCCGCCATACTCTGGCGCGGTTACCACCTTGCCGGTGGTCGGGTCCGTCACATACTTGGCTGCCCAGACCTGACCAGCCATGAAAACGCTTGCTCCCAGGATGAGAGCCAGCAGTGTTGCACTGAAGGTTGATTTGCTTTTTTGATTAAACATCTTTTTCCTTTCGATTGCATGTTCAAAATTAAGGATTGCTTTAAAACCTGCTTTCGTTCCCGAAAGCACGTTCTCGACGATTTCTCTACACATTGGGTCTCCTTCATTTTCAAGTGATCAAAAAACCGATTCATTGGCTCCAGGATTGGGCAATGAACCATAAACCGACGCACTCTGGCGCCAATGATTTTCCAAATTCCCCATTGCCGTTCCGTTTCCGGAACGGGGAACGAGGAATCTTAGGGATCTCTCCCTGATGTCGAGATAATATAAGGGGGTAGAACTTGGGATTGGGGACTTGTGACTTGTTGCTTGGAACTTATTACGGGAACTGGGAACTGGGAACTGGGAACTGGGAACTGGGAACTGGGAACTGGGAACTGGGAACTGGTTTTTGAGTTTACTCTCATAGCTACCTTATTGTCAAGATTCTCTTATACTTGAAACAGGTTAATTTCAGACTTTCATGTCATCCTGGGCAAAGCGAAAGATCGCATTATTGCCCTTCCGTCCCTGGAATAATATTTATAATCGCTCTGCAAATGGTTGTCAATCTTTTTTTAAATAGGGCGACTCATTCATTCATGAGTGTCTTCTAAAGATCAACGAAATTACTTTTCATATTGAGATACAGAAGTCAACAATTTTGGCACTTTTCAATTCCCCGTTGACCGTTTCTAAAAATCCTCTGGTGAGGATATGAGGTTTTACCTGACTTTCGGCTAAATAAATAGGAGCGAAATTGAAATAAAACCTTCAACAAAAGGCGATTTCTTGAAAACTATCACAATGGAAAAATAAAGACCAGCAGAAATTCTTAAAAACTTTCAACCAAAGGCGTTTTCGTGAGAACTATCAAAAGTGCCCTTCCGTCAGCCCAAGGCGTTTTCGTTGAAAATTATCAAAAAAAAAAACGAAAAAAAAGCCGAAATTCTTAAAAACCGTCAGCCCAAGGCGATTTCTCGAGAACTATCACAAAAGAACGATGATGGCAATATCCTGGTAGATTTCATGATCCCCTTCAGTATCCTCTCTATATAACAATATTTAGAGGAGGTCAATCGAATTTTTTTGCTCCTCTTAATTCCTCAGGGGCGAGTGCTGGTGTCATCCCGGACTTGATCCTCGCTCTTCTCTGTGTCAGTCCTTGAAAATACGGGGCAATCCTGCCCTTCCCGGAACGAAAAGCATGGGATTCAGAGCGCATCATTTTAAGGACGATGGGCTCACCCTTCATGTTCCTGAAAACGAAGCTGAAAAAGCATTGACCGAGGCAGAAGAATGGTGAGGGGCTCTGCAAAAAATTCTCGCAAAATACCGATGATTCACTTTTCCATTATTTATGATAAAATTTTACAAGGGTATTTCAAATGGAAAAACTCTTCATTTCGAGTCAGAAGGGGATCATCGAGAACAACATGAAAGGATAAAAAATGAATATCACTGAGATCAAAAAAATGAGCACGATTGAACGCCTTCAATCCATGGAAGCCCTCTGGGATTCACTCCTGGAAGATGAATCAGAGATTGAATCTCCAAAGTGGCATGGAGAGGTGCTGGAAGAACGAAAAAAACAAATGGAAAGCGATAGAACGGAATTCATGACTTTAGAAGCGTTGAAATCGAGCCATCAATCATGAAGATAAAAGAAATTAGAGTACTAAAGGAGGCTTATGATGATTTGAAAGAGAGGAAGGATTTTTATGCTCACAAAGAACAAGGTGTTGGAGATTATTTCTGGGATAGCCTAATTGCGGATATCGAATCTCTTGTCCTGTTCGCAGGTATCCACATAAAAATATTTGGCTTTCATCGAATGTTGTCCAAAAGATTTCCCTACGCAATCTACTACGAAACAAAGGATGCTGTTGTTCAAGTTGTTTCTATTCTACCAATGCGCCGAGATCCTGCTTGGATCAGAAAAAAACTAAAGGGAACTAGCTAACTGCCTGGTGTTGAGTTCACTGACCAACTTAATGATGGTTGGTAGGTCTCAGCCCAACAAAACGCTTGAGGTGAGCCTGGTTCTGCGCTTTTTTGTAAGTTTTTCAATAGGTTGATGAGGTGTTGCCCAAACGCTTTGATATACTGATTGAAAACAAGTGCTCTCTTGTTCCCTTCTTTGAGGAGTATCATTGTGAAACATCGCATTTCTCCAACAGTCGATTGTGTCTACACATGAGGCAAGCCATGGCAGTCCTGGAGAGATTTTCAGAAAAAGAAGCGAATTATCATTTATACCAAGCCCGTCAAAATGCCATCCGTGAAGAACAAACAAGGCAACAACTTTTAGAAGATGCCCTACAAGACAAAGAAGAGGCTCTGCGGAGGGAGGAAGAGGAACGGAAGCTCAAAGAAGAAGTACAAAATGACCGGAATTGTTTACGAGAGTTACTCAAAAAAGCAGGAATTGATCCGGATGTATAAGCTCTTTTCCCTCCATTTCTCATGACAGCCACGCATGTAATAATTCAAGAAAAAAAGTGCTAACCAGGCTGTTCACTGGACGCCCACCCTTGAGCTTTTCACCAAGTTTTGTGGCAGACTGTCAGTTCATCTCTATTCCAATGGTCATTATCGGGTGGGCGCGGGTGAGCTAAACGTTCGAGGTGAAAAACCGACATCATACAGTTAGATAATTTATGAATTAAGACAAAGCATATGCCAACAATATTCAGCATTAAGGGATGGCGAATTTTCTTCTTTGCCAATGAAGGAAACGAACCTATTCATATTCATGGGAAAAAAGGTAGCGCAAACTGTAAATTTTGGATATTAATTGATGAATATGACATCAAACCCGCTTATACTCGACGTATGACTCCATCCGAGATTCGTGAAGTACGAAAAATTATCTTTGATCACTTTGATATGATCATTGAGGCATGGAATGAATTTGAAAGAAAAACGGAAAGAGGATAAATGAATAAAATATATGACATTCAGGATTTCATGGTAACTCCAGAAGAAATTTCTTTTATGATAAAAGGAGAAAATATTAGGGTCCCTCTTGAAAATTCCGGATCAATATTATTGCAAAAAGCGAAAGAAGAGCATTTGAAAATTTTTGAAATAGATAGCGATGGAATTGGAGTGCATTGGCCTATATTAGACGAAGATTTATCCATTTCAGGACTCTTGAGGAGCGTAGGAAGAGAGGATTTGGTTATTTCAGATATTCCTTCAATTTATTCAGAAGATTTTGAAGCAAAGGCAAGTTAAAGAAAAAGCCTCGAACAAGTCGATGCAACAGATTCCCACCACAGCCGCTTCGATTCAAGAATTTTGCTAAATTTATAATTCATTGCACCAATCACAGGTTTGTTCGAAGGGGCCGATACATCGTTGTGGCGTTGCCTTGAAGAAAAGCATCGGGCGCTCTGCCTGATAGATCCTAACGTAATTTTCTGACGCCTGGCTCAGGTCTTTGTTATAGGTCGCGCCAGCACTCCACACTTCCGGAGGGTCGAAGGGACGGCCCAGTGATCCGTTCTGCAATCTTGCAGGCGCACTCTCCATGTACAGGCGTCCTTCCCGGCTGAGCATGCCTCCCCAGCTGGGTATCTCGACGGGCAGCCCGAATCCGAGGAAGCTCAGCGATGCCTCGGCAATGATAACGCCGCCAATGTTGATCGAGAAGATGATGATGAGGGGCGCCATGATATTGGGCAGGACAAGCCGGATCAGGATATGGCGCGTGGGAGTGCACGGCCCTGGCTGCCAGAAAATAGTCATTCTCTTTAATGGCCACCACGGCGCCTCGGATGACTCGGGAGCCGCCGATGCCTCCGGTGACCCCCAGCACCACGATGATCTGGGGGAGACCCCGCCCGGCGATGGACATGATGGTTAACAACAGGAGCAGTCCCGGGAAGGCCATCCAGGCATCAACGAAGCGTTGCGCAGCCAGGTCCACTTTCCCTCCCAGAAATCCGGAAAGGCTGCCGATCAGGATCGCCATGAACACATTGAGCGCGGTTGCCGCCAGACCGACGGTTAAGGAAATTTGAGCCCCGACGATCAGGCGGCTCAGGAGGTCTCGCCCCAACTGGTCGGTCCCCAGGAGATACCGGAAGATGGACCCTGAAGCCGGTCTATCAGGTGTATTTCGTCATAGGGATAAGGCATCAGCGCATCGGCAAAGATCGCGACAAAAATCAAGATCAATACGATCATCCCGCCGAAGGTCCCCAGCGGTTTCTCCCTCCACAGCCTGATGAAGAAATCCGCAAACCGGCCCCGACGTTTGGGCTCATGGATGGAGGAGGGTGTCTCTTGGGTGTTGTTCATATTCTTGATTTTTCTATAATTCAGTCCTGGAGGGACGAAAGGGAATAGCCCAGCGATTCATCGCTGGGAATGGAACCCCCTCTCCTCCTCAGCTAGTCCCAGAGGGACGAAAGGGAATAGCCCAGCGATTCATCGCTGGGAATGGAACCCTCTCCTCCTCAGCTAGTCCAGGAGGGACGAAAGGGAATAGCCCAGCGATTCATCGCTGGGAAAGGAACCCCCTCTCCTCCTCAGCTAGTCCAGGAGGGACGACACTTCTTCGATCTAGCGAGTTACTCCCAAATATAATGCTCATCATATTCAATATTATGCTTGCGGAGAAATTGGACTAATTCTTCCTCAAACGATATTTTTCGATGGTGCTCTTCTTGTTTTTTAATGTACTGAATGGTCTCTGGTATGAGAGAAATATTGACACCAAAACCACCATAACCTGCTTGCCATGAAGACGCTTGCTCCCAGGATGAGAGCAAGCAGGGTTGCGCTCAATTTTGAGCTGCCTTTTTGATTAAACATCTTTTTCCTTTCGATTGCATGTTCAAAATTAAGGATTGCTTTAAAACCTGCTTTCGTTCCTGAAAGCACGTTCTCGACGATTCCTCTACTTTTTTGACGGTTCATGGTGCTCCTTTCTGCTTTTTGATTAAAAACAAGATTGCGGGTTGCTTTAAAACCTGCTTTCGTTCCCGAAAGCAGGTTCTCGACGATTGCTCTACACATTGGGTCTCCTTCATTTTCAAGTGATCAAAAAACCGATTCATTGCCTCCAGGATTGGGCAATGAACCATAAACCGACGCACTCAGGCGCCGTTGATTTTCCAAATTCCCCATTGCCGTTCCGTTCCCGGAACGGGGAACGAGGGTTCTTAAGGATCTCTCCCTGATGTCGAGATAATATAAGGAGGTAGAACTTGGGATTGGGGACTTGTGACTTGTTGCTTGGAACTTATTACTGGGAACTGGGAACTGGGAACTGGGAACTGGGAACTGGGAACTGGGAACTGGGAACTGGGAACTGGTATTTTGAGTTTACTCTCATAGCTACCTTACTGTCAAGATTCTTTTATACTTGAAACAGGTTAATTTTAGGCCTTCTTGTCATCCTGACGGTCCGCCGATGTGTTAAATCGAAAGATCGCATTATTGCCCTTCCGTCCCTGGAATAATATTTAATCGCTCTGCAAATGGTTGTCAAACTTTTTTTAAATAGGGCGACTCATTCATTCATGAGTGTCTTCTAAAGATCAACGAAATTACTTTTCATATTGAGATACAGAAGTCAACATTTTTGGCACTGTTCAATTCCCCGTTGACCGTTTCTAAAAATCCTCTGGTGAGGATATGAGGTTTTACCTGACTTTCGGCTAAATAAATAGGAGCGACATTGAAATAAAACCTTCAGCAAAAGGCGATTTCTTGAAAACTATCACAAAGGAAAACGAAAGACCAGCAGAAATTCTTTAACCCTCAGAAAAGAAAAACAACTATTCCCCCTCCTTTTGCGATCACGTATTGGAGGCGATTGATTGAAGCGTTTAAAGACTATCTGTAATGGGCCGTTAAGTTGTACTCCTTGATGTCGTCTCGACCGCGGGAGATCTCGATTGAGATGGTTTTAAAAGTTGTCGAAAATCCTGCACAGAAGTACAATCAAGAAATAGATGAAACGGTCTGTCAATCGAAGGTAAATTTTGATAAGAAAAAATATTTGCTCCGAGTCTTTGTAAATTTTACCGAGAAACCACCTGTGGTCATTAGTGTGTATCGCACAAGCAAAATTCAAATGCGCTTCGCTCCGTTCCAGCCCCCTCTCATTCCTGCGTTATCTTTCAGGAAATCTCAGTGTCAGGTTATGCTTTGTGTTAACCTCCTCCATATGATATTTTCAGTATCAGCTCTTTCAATATTTTATGGATTCTAAGTTACTTCATGGATGATGTATGTTCTCATTGCCTCTACCGCATGGTTTCTGACGGAGCTGCGCCGGAGTGCAGCTCCGTTATTGCGATGATAACTAAATGGACTCCAACCGCATCCATCGAACTGACAGAATCCAGTTCAGAACCCAATCCTTGCTTCACTCCTTGTCGACCCAGAGGCGGGCGAAGATAGTAGGCCTCTGCATGGAGCCAAGATCGCCTTCCCCGTTGTAGCCCTTGAGCCAGGGCTGGGTGACACCGAACAGGGGAACAACTGGCCCCCTGATCGTCCATAACTGCTCGGCGATGCGCAGGTCGGCCTTCCGCAACCACTCCTGCTGCTCCTCTACCGTGGTAGCGGTCTGAATGTTCTCGTAGTACTCGTCAAACAAGGCAGCGCCTTGTCGTGCCAGAACACGCCGTCACGGATCTTGAACACGTAAGTGAGCGGATCCTGATTTCTTTATTTTTCAGAGGATGATGAAGTATCCACTCAAGCGCTAGTCATAAAGGATTCCCTGTTTTTCAAAATGCTTCAAAGTGCTGGAGTCTCGTAGGTCACCAGGCTTCAAAATGATAGCATCAGTTGAAAAGCGCCGTTTCTGCAGACCCCCATCGTCGCTGAGGAGAGACCCACCCACTGCCAAACGGTAAGCGGGAACAACCGGTAACAGGAAAGTTTGTTCTCCAATTACGCATTCCAGCGGTGGAACCAGCTCTCCTGTTGCTTCATCGAAGATTTTCTTGCCAGAAGCCATTACCACACCGCTGGCAACGACCGCCCCTTCTTCAATAATTCCTGACACTTCGCACATGGCGCCAATTTTTGCGCCATCTTCGACAATGGAAGGAAGACGGCCTGCCGGCTCCAATACCCCTTCGATTCCGGAACCTGCGCCAAACTTGACTCCTTTGCCTATTTGTGCGCAGGACGCCACCCGGGCACCCCCATCGATCATCACCCCCTCACCGGCAACGTAGGCGCCAATATTGACAAATGCCTGGTTCATAATCACAGTTTGTGGACCAATGTAAGCCCCCGTGCGAACAATGGAACCGGGCGCATAGCGGACTCCTTCTTGCTCAAAAACTTCGTCAGAATGATTGGCGGTTTTTAAAGGAATTTTGTCCCAATATGCCCCTTCCAGGCGCACATTGCCGTGTGTGGCAAAATAATTCAGAATGCCGTCAATGACATAAGTTTGCGCTCGCCAGATCCCATTGATTTTTTCTGCCGCGCGTACGGTCCCCTGGTTGAGCAATTCGGTGAAGACGTCGCAATCTGAAGTGGAAGCGCAGCGCTTTGAGATCGTTTCCAATAACCCGGAAACGGGACTCGTCACCCGTTGTATTTGCAAATACCGGGAAGATTTCATCTGCAACAACAGAGCCAGGTTGGGGTGATTTTCGGGATGAATCCGGGCATTCTCCACATGTTCTCCAAACAGTCCAATCCCTTCTTTTGCCTGTTCAAAGTCAAGGCGACCGCTCTTTGACGTGATGTGGTGAAACACTCGCAGCGCCCCTTGTTTTCCCGGCAAGTTGGGAATCACAGAAAGCAACTTACCTCCCTGATCAAAAATCCGTATCAAAACGAGGCAATCGCTGGGACTTAGTTTTTTTAAATTTTCTTGAAAGACACTCATGATGTTTGCCTAAATTCAAAGAATTTACAATGCGCAACAAAATCGCGCATCTTTATCAGTATCTAAAGACTTTCAGAATTTTATTTTACCTGTTGTGTGGATGTCTCACGCAAGGAGCAGAGGGCGGGACGGCCCTTCACTTATCTTCTTTAGCAGCATCTAAGGAATGAAATTTAAATAAGTTAGAAGTATGGATACGCAAAATTAGGGGACACGTAACAGCAGGCATAAAACAGTAGAGTTGGGATGCGCAGCGGTGTACATGTCCCCCAATTTTGCTCACACCATTGGAAGAATTACAAGTTATTTAAGGTTTGTTCCTAAAGACATACGGAACAAAAAATTATCAATCAAAATGACTCAGTGCCGGTTTTCCCAGAGGGTAGACGTTGAATCCGATCTCGAACAATGCCGAGTGATCCAGCTGGTTACGGCCATCAAATACAAATGCGGGGGAGATCATGGACTGAAAAATGCGTTGATAATCCAATTGCTGATATTCCTGCCAATGGGTGATCAAAACGAGCGAATGGGCTCCTGTCACAGCTTTGTAAGGATCTTCCTCAAACTCGAGATTCCCCTCAACCCCTTGCAAATCGCTTCGCGCGTTTTCCAGTGCTCTGGGATCAGTTATGCTGATTGATGCCTGTTCCGCCAGTAATTTGAGGCAAATCGGCAGAGCCGGGGTGTCCCGCGTGTCCCCTGTGTCCGGTTTGAAGGCAAATCCGAAGATTGCCACTTTTTTATTTACCAGCGTGTTGAACTGATTACTTAAAATCATTTTAAAGAAGCGGTTGATTTGGTAGTCATTCATGCGAACCACACTTTCCCAGTATTGGGCGACTTCCGGAAGTCCGAATCGTTCGCATAAGTAGGCCAATTGCAAGATGTCTTTTCGAAAGCAGGAACCACCGAAACCAACACTGGCTTGCAGGAAATGGGGACCGATGCGCTTATCCATGCCAATTGCATGACTCACTTCTGAGATGTCGGCTCCTGTTTTTTCACACAAGGCCGTCATGCTATTGATGGATGATATTCTTTGAGCCAGCATGGCATTGGCGAACAATTTGGACAATTCACTACTCCAGACATTGGTCAGCAGAATTTTTTCCCGTGGTACCCAGTGGGCATAGAGATCTGCCAATACCTCACAGGCCTTTCTGCCGGATTCGTCGTTACGCCCTCCAATCAGCACGCGGTCCGGATTTTTCAAATCCTTGATTGCAGTGCCCTCTGCCAGAAATTCCGGATTGGAGATCACTTCGAAATGCGTAGAATTACTAACAGAATGTAAAATACGAGCCATAGCAGCGGCAGCTCGCACCGGCAGTGTGCTTTTTTCCACGACAATGAGGCGGGGTTTGGTCGCGTTTGATAGAATGACCCGCGCCGTCTTTTCCCAATATTGCAGATCGGTGCTGCGCCCCGCTCCTTCCCCATATGTTTTAATTGGCGTGTTGATGGCTACAAATATGATGTCGGCCTCCGCAATTCCATTGGGAATGTCTGTACTGAAAAACAAATTGCGTCCCCGCACTTGCCGGACCACTTCCCACAATCCGGGTTCATAAATTGGAAGTTTATCCGAATTCCACTGCTTGATGCGTTTTGTGTTGATGTCGACAACTGTGATGCGATGCTCGGGGCAATGCTTGGCAAACATGGCCATGGTGGGTCCACCCACATAACCCGCTCCAATACACAAAATAGTTGTCATCGATTTCAGGCTCCTTTTCAAGATGTTCGCTTAGCGCCATCCCTTCGCTGCGGGACCGCTCGAGAGGGGTTCGATATTCCGCGAGACAGATGGGTCTCCGTTCAAAATTGAAAGAGGGAATCATTGATATCAGATGGCGCCGCTCTTCCCAATAGAATGAAATTGGTTGCCGCAATCTGACTGAGATTGAGTTCCTCTGATTCCGTCAAGGATTTAAGACGATAATCATGATTGTAAAAAGGGTCGTAAATGATAAAAGGGACAGGATTGAGTGAATGTTTGGCATCGGGTTCCCAAATCTTTTTTTCACTGTTGAAGGAACGCATCTGATCCGCGTTCCCATGGTCCGCGGTGATGACCAGCAAGCCAGCAGTTTGTTTGATGGCTTTCACAATTTCTCCCAAAGCCCAGTCAATGGTCTCGATTGCAGCAATAGTAGCTTCCCGGTTCGCTGTGTGTCCGACCATATCCGCATTGGCAAAATTGACCAATCCGTAGTCGAATCGCCGCGCATTGATGAAAGCCACTGCTTGTTGTTGGATTTCTGCCGCCTTCATGGCAGGCGCAAGAGAAAACGAAGCAATCTTGTCAGAAGCAATCAACTGATATATTTCTGCCTGAGGATCCAAAGGATTGCGATAGCCTCCATTGTAAAAAAAAGTAACATGGGGGAATTTCTGTGTTTCCGTCAGTCGGAACTGTTTGAGCCCCGATTCCAAAATTCGCTTGCCAAAGGGGTTTTCCACCAGAGTCGGCCCCACAATAAAGTTTTCCGGGAATTGGATTTCCTGATCATAGACTGTCATCCCCGCATAAAGGACCTGAGGACAGGGGTTGCGGTCAAAATGGGAAAACTCCTCATCAAGCATCGCGTGGGTGAATTGCAGGGCTCGATCTGCCCGAAAATTCATAAAAATAACGGAATGGTGATCCTTGATCACGCCTATCGATCGGTTGTTACGAACCAGAACAAAAGCGGGAAGATCCTGATCCATAATGTCGGGCTGTTTGTTGCGAAAATGTTGGATGGCCTGTTCAATCGATTCAAAACGATTCGCACTTTCTCCTCGCACATGCACGTGCCATCCCGCTTCAATTTTCTTCCAATTGGCATCCCGGTCCATCGTGATCGTTTCACGCCCTCCCCCACTGGCGAAAGTATAATCGATTCCCGGCCGTTGTTGTTTTAAAGTATGAAAGATCTCTTCCAATTTCTTTATGTATTGCAGAGCAGATTGGATGGGAGTATCTCTGCCATCCAGAAGAACATGCGCATAGAGTCGTTCGATGCCGACCGCAAATGCATGGTGAATGACTGCAATGAAATGATCAATATGACTGTGGATGTTTCCATCAGAGAGCAGCCCGATCAAATGCAGAGGGCTCTGGTGTTGCAGACAATGCCGGAATAGTTTCTGCAAAACCGGACTTTTTTGAAACTCCCCGCTATCAATCAACTGTTTGATGTAAGTAGGCCCCTGCTCCAGGATCATGCCGGCTCCCATCGTCATGTGTCCCACTTCGGAACCACCCAGATCCTTTTCTCCTGGCAGGCCGACATGAATCCCGTGCGCCATGAGTTTGGTGTGGGGAAAGTTTTGCAGTAAATAATCCATCACCGGAGTATTGGCCTGGGCAATTGCATTGTAGTCACCAGTAGGTCCCAGGCCCCAGCCATCGAGCACAATATGAATGAGGGGTCTCCTGCCTCGAAATTTTTCTGCCAATTGCGCTGAGCTCATCGATCCCTATTTTTCGCGCTTGATGAGATGAAATCCAAAAGGGGTTTCCACAATCTCGCTGATTTCTCCAGGATTCAAGGCGAAAACCACCTTGTCGAATGCAGGTACCATCGCCCCTCGAGAAAAACGTCCCAGGTCTCCTCCTTTGGGACCGGAAGGGCCATCTGAATGCGCCTTGGCCAGTTCTGCGAAGTCTTCTCCCTGCTGCAACTGGTGGAGCATCGTCTTGGCGATTTCTCGCGCTTCATCTTTGCCGCGTGTTTGTTGAGAACGCTCCGCCCCCTGGAAGGAAATCAAAATGTGACGTGCCTCTACGAATTGTAGTTCAACCCGTTTCAAGATGAGGTATCCGAAGGGAGAATCGATGGGATCACTGATTTGACCGACTTTCAAAGTGAGGGCTGTCTTAAGAAAAGCAGGAACCCCGGGATCGTCTCGAACGTTGGGGATCCTGGTTTGCTGGGGAAGGTCAGAGAATTGCTCGATCAGCGTTGAAAAATCGACGCCTCCCCTGCGTGCCAAATCCGTGATTTGCTCTGCCACTGTGAGTGCGCCTTTTTTCTCATAATAGATATCCGGATTCGCACTGCGTACTCCTTTATAAGCAATCACCATGAATTCCACACTCACTTCTTCAGCAGCTGCCTGTTGCTCGCCTGGTACCCGGGAAGGGTCTATTTTGCCCGTTGCCCGTGGCACGATTTTGCGTTTTTTTTCTGATTTCTTTCTTTCGACTTCCAGGGCTTGTTCTACCATCAGCGCCACATCGAATTCCTCGGCTTCCTTGCCTTTGCGGACAACGAGGATTTGCTCGATCGTGTCTTCCTGTTGAATGTTATTGACCACATCCAACCCTGCTACCACCTGACCGAATACCGAATGTTTGTCATCCAACCAAGGTGTGGCTTTGTGAGTGATGAAAAACTGACTGCCGTTTGTATTCGGGCCTGAATTGGCCATGGAAAGGACCCCCGCTTTATCATGGCGGAGTTCCGCATGGAATTCGTCTGCAAAGCGAAATCCGGGACCTCCCCTTCCGGTGCCCAAGGGATCGCCCCCTTGAATCATAAAGTCTGCGATGACACGATGGAAAGACAGTCCATCATAAAATTTTGATTTCCTGGATGCTCCCGTGATCGGGTCTTTCCAAGCTTTGCTTCCTTCGGCCAGTCCAACAAAGTTGGCGACGGTGTTGGGGGTTCTTTTGTAATAGAGTTTGAGCAGGATCGTGCCTTTGTTGGTTTTCATTTCAATATACAGTCCTTCGGTCGGTTCCTTTTGATCGACTGCGCTGACAGGAACGGCAAGAAGAACTGTGGTTAACATAGTAAATAAAATCCGTTTCATGGTGCCTTTTTGAAAAAAATGGAAAGAATTGATTGACAACATCAAGTGAGAGTGATCGGGAAGGAGGAAACCCAATGGCTATGAATTTGCTCTAATGTAGGGGATACCCTACTGCTTGACAAGTCATTAATTGTCAATTAATGAGCTCTGATTGTCTATGAAAAGAACCGGCGGCATTCGAGATAAAGGCCGACTTGTAAGTCTTTGGCATTATAGATTTGCCAATCATTTATCGTAATCGTCGATTGAAATATAAAGGCCGACTTGCAAGTCTTTGGCGGTATAGATCAGGCGGTCGTCTACCATCATGGTACCGTCTCCCAATCCCATGGCGAATTTTTTTCGTACAAATGTCCTTCGAATGTCGATTTGGTAGACGACTTTTTTTGCAGTACGCAGGACTTGTCCTTTGAATTTAACTTCTTTCACTCCCATGGCTCGACCTTTTCCGGGAAGTCCTTTCCATCCCAGAAAGAAGCCTACCATCTGCCACATGGCATCGAGTCCGAGACATCCCGGCATCACGGGATCGGACTGGAAATGACAGTCAAAGAACCACAACTCCGGTTTGATATCCAATTCCGCAATCATTTCTCCATTTGCATAAAACCCCGTATCCTCCCTTATTTTAACAATACGATCCATCATCAGCATGGGAGGAATTGGCAAACGGGCGTTGCCTTCTCCGAAAATTTCACCATACCCACATTTTATGAGTTCTTCATGGGTATAAGAATTTTGTTTTATCATCGGAACTGTGGTGTGAATCGACTCATCATGAGTGTCGTTCAAAAAATCGAGGGGCGGCTTAAAAACTATTTTTGAGCCGCTTGGAACTTTCTGAGTCCAAGAGAGTATTTCTACCAGATTCGAGTATAACTTGCACTACTAATTCGGGAAAAAGCACTTCCGGCAGAGTAAATAAAACGTCATCATCCACAATAGAACGAATTGCCGGATTCAAGGTTGCGGCGCCTCCGTGAGAGCGGGAGCAGGCGGCTCTTTTGACTGACTGAAGCGATTGAGCCGGGTTTTCAGTTTTTCTTTGGCCGCATCGTTGAGGGAATAAAGAATTGGCACCATGAACAAGGTCATGAATGTGGCAATCGAGAGACCGTACATGACAGCAAAGTTCATGGGCTTCCAGAAGGTGCCTCCTTCCGAACCAAAAACCAAGACGTCAGGCCAACGGTAAAAATTGATGTCCATCCCCATGGTGATGGGAAGCAACCCCAAAAGTGTAGTAACCGCAGTGAGCACTACCGGACGAAGCCGTACCATCCCTGCCAGTACCACTGCATCTTGACGGGACATTCCACGGGCCCTCAGTTGATTGATGTAAGCAATCAAGACAATCGCATTGTTGACGACAATACCAGCCAGCGAAATGGTGCCAATCCCCCCCATCAAAATGCTGATGGGCAGGCCATGGACGATCATGCCCAGGAAAACGCCACTGATGGAGGCAAAGACCGATGCCAGGATGACAAAAGGCAGTGTCAGGGAATTGAATTGCGTGACCAGCACCATGAAAATCAAGAACAGGGCAACGATGAAACTTTGTACCAAAAATTCCTGGGATTCCTGTTGTTCCTGATTGGCTCCCGTGTAGGAAATCGAAATCCCTTCCGGCTGGGAAAAGTCTTGTAGCAGAGTTTGAATTTCCCGCAAAATATCAGCTCCGGAGCGCTCTTTGGAGGCATCTCCCGTCACCGTGATCACCCGTTTCAGATCGATATGGCGGAGAGAACCCGTCGTAGGTTTTCTGCTCACGGAAGCCAGTTCGCTCAAGGGGATAGAAGCACCTTCCGGCGTCAAAATGTAAAGCGATGCCAGGTCGGTATCGTATTGCCGAAATTGCTCGTCAAGTCGCACTATAATATCGTACTCGTCCTGTCCCAGACGATAGGTGGAAACGTCTCTGCCATTGAAAGCCGCCCGGATCAAACTGGCTACTTGCGTCGTCCTTAAACCGTGACGCGCTATTTTATCGCGGTCGATGATCACCCTGATTTCGGAACGGTTGGTTTCAAAATCGCTTTCAAGATTGACCAGTCCTTTCACTTCTCTGACACGCTCCATGATGCCATCAGCAGCCGTGTTGATTAAGCCAAAGTTTTTTCCGGTCAATTCAATGTTGACGGCTCTCCCTGCCGGTGGCCCCATTTCCTGCTGTGTCAGTCGAACTTCGGCCCCCACGAATTTTGGCAGAAACGCTCTGATTTCTTCGATCACATCCGAGGGACGCAATTCTTTCCATCCCTGCCAGTCCGGAAAAGCAAGGCGGATGCGGCTTTCCCAGGGACGGTTACTCTCCCCAACGTTGGCAATAATCGCATCGGTATGTTTCTCATAGGACAGCACGTCACTTTCAACATTTTTGACGATTTTATCAGCACTATTCAGATTGGTACCATAAGGCGCATCAATGCGTACAATGGCACTTTGAGGTTCCTGTACCGGAAAGAATTCGGTCTTGTTCTCAGGATTGCTGACCATAAAATAAAATAGCGCGACCCCCCACCAAAAAGCTGCCAGTATCAGCAAAGAAAGCCAAGGGTGCCGCAGAGCCCAACTCAATATTGTGCGATAACGAACCAAAAATTTGGATTTTTCCACCAGGGTTAGCTCGTCCAGAACACCTTGTTGATGTTTGGGACGCTTCATCAATGTGGAACAAATCACCGGATTGAAAATCAGAGCGACAACCAATGAACAGGACAGGGCGATGATGAGGGTTTTGGGCAAGTAATTCATGAATTCGCCCATGATGCCAGGCATGAAAATCAAAGGAAAGAAGGCTACCAGGGTCGTGATGGTGGAGGAGATGACAGGAAACGCGACTTCACTGACCCCAATCACTGCCGCTTCTTTCCTCGGCTTGCCGGATTGCACGTGACGGTAAATATTCTCTACCACCACAATGGCATTGTCCACCAACATTCCCAAAGCCAGGATCAGGCTGAAGAGCACGACAAAATTGAGAGTGATGCCCGCCCACTGCAGGATCATGAAACTCATCAGCATGGAAAATGGAATGGCCAATCCCACGAACAATGAATTTCGCCCCCCCATCACCAATAGCAGTACCACACAGACAAATATGATTCCGGTGAAAATGTTATTCTCCAGGTCACTGACAAGGCGATCGACAAATTCGGAGTGGTCGTTCAAGAATGTGTATCTGACTTTCCCGCCATAGATGGCTTCTTCCTCTTGGACGATTTCTTTGATTTGCTTGGAAATGCGGGTCAGGTTTTCCCCGCTGCGTTTTGAAATTTCCAGAGAAACCGACTCCAAACCATTCAAGCGGGAGCGGCTTTCCACTTCCTTGAAGGTGAATTCCACTTCAGCAAGATCTTTGATCGAGACTGCTCCGTAGCCCGGGGCAGTGATGATCATGTTTCGAATTTCTGCAATCTCGCGCACTTCTCCCGGGACGTTGATCAGATAGCGCATGCGACCCACATTCATGGTCCCTCCGGGAATGCTGCGATTCTCCGCACTTATCGTATCGGAAACCATGTTCAAATCGAGGTTGTAATATCGCAACTTGTCGGGATCGACGTTGACCTGCACTTCCTTTTCCAATCCGCCAATGCGCCTCACTTCCAAAACTCCGGGGACGCTTTCAATACGGTCCTTGAGATCGTCGGCGATCATTTTTAAGTTGACCAGCCCGAATGCTCCGGAAAGATTGACGATCAGAATCGGCTCTTCCGAGAGATTGATTTCGCGCAACACCGCATCCTCCGCATCCTCCGGCAACTCCGGCTCCACTTGATCCAGTTTTTCTCGCACTTCATCCATCGCGTCATCAATATTGAAATCAGGGGTGAATTCCAGTTGCACAACTGCAGCTCCGTCCATCGCTGTGGATTTCATCTCCTTCAAATGATCAATATTTTGCAGTTCCTTTTCCAGTTTATTGATGATTTGCGATTCCACGTCCCTGGGAGAGGCTCCCGGGAAGGGAACATTGACGATAATCAGAGGAATCTGGATATCAGGCGAGGCTTCCCGAGGTAGGGAGCGATAGGCTGATGCTCCGGCAAAAATCACCAGGAGCATCAAAATAAACATGGTGGCGGGTTTGTGAATAGCGAATTTGCTGGGTATGAATTCCATGACTGCCGCTACTTGGAACTAGGAGTTTCTGGTTTTTGCTTAAATGCTTTCACCACAGTGACCTTTTCTTCATTGGTCAGGAAATGCTGACCGGTGACAATCAGTTTGTCGCCACTTTGCAATCCGGAAAGGACTTGTACTTCATCTTTAACGACAGTGCCCAAAATGACCGGTCTTTCGATCGCCATTCCATTCTTCTCGATAAAGACGATGCGATTTGCTTCCCGTTCCAGGATGGCATAGCTGGGAATAATGATCTCGCTGGGTTCAGCCATGGTGACCATTTCCACTCGGGCCATCATGCCAGGGAGCAACTGACGAGTGGGATTGTCGAGCAGGATTTCGGCCGGGAAACTGCGATTTTGCAAATCCGCTTCCAATCCAAGGGTATGCACCGTTCCATTGAATACCGTTCCCGGAATGGCGTCAATCCGAATCTTCACTTCTTTCTGAGGAGAAACAAATCGTATTTCTCTTTCGGGAATATTGATTGCAGCCAAAACTTTCGAGATGTCCATGATTTCGAAAAGATTGCCTCCTCGATTGGCGAGTTCTCCTTCATCCAGATGTTTGGTTTTGACGACTCCGGAAATAGAGGCTTTGACATGGGATTTATCCAAATCCAACTGGGCCAGTTCCAAGTTGATCTTTCTCACGTCACGGTTGGTGCGCCTGGAATCGACATTTGCGGCCGTAGCTACGTTGCGATCAAAGAGGAGCTTTTCCGTTTTATAATCTGATTCCGCCAGATCATAGTTGGCTTTGGCCAGTTTGACGTTCAGCGCCAGGCGTTCGGTCGAGATATCAACAAGAGTATTCCCTTTTTTCACGGGTTGTCCCTCATCGAAATATATTTTTTCGATAATCCCTTCTGCTTCGGCACGAATCACAACGCGCTCCAGCGGTTGGAGATGTCCTACATAAGAACTATGCACGGTCAATTGACGGGATGCCAATTCCAGGGTTTCCACATTGGTGATCGATTTACTTTGCGCCATAACGCCTGAGGCCATGCTCAGCGTAACAGCAATTATCGCCAGTTTCTTTAATACAACTCTTGATTTCATAATACTTCCTGAATGGAGGTTCATTCCCCGCTTTCGCGAGGACAAGGTTAACGGGGAATTTGAAACCGTTCAAATATATCCCCTGTGAGGATTATTAAGGACAAGTGAATTTTTTCTTGATTAATCAGGCTTTGAATCTCGCTGCTTTGAGCAGCAATCAACTCCTGCTGGGCCTGGGCCACTTGAAAACCCGTACTTTGGCCAAGTTCCTGTTTTTCGACTTCCTGCCTTAGCACGTCATGGGCCAATTCGCGAATCGCTACGGCGTTACTGATGTCTTGCTCGGTAAATCGCAGATTACGATCTATGGTTTTCAACTCGATCAACAAATCGTCTTTCAGATTGGCCTTCTGAATTTGCAATTGCGTACGCTCCAGTTTTTTCCGTTTGATCAACTCCGGTGTTTTGTGGTCAAACAAAGGCATCGACCAGGTCAACTCGATATGATACCCATGTGCCAGAGGTTGGTCATACGTTTCAAAAGTCCTGGAAAAATCACCCCCAACACCTTGAAAAGTATAGCTTAAATTCAAATCCAGATCAGGCGCGTCCTGGTTCAAGGCGTCTTGCAAATCATAGTCGTTGTTTTGGATCTGAGCCTCCAATGCCTTCAATTCCAACGAATTCTCCCAGACTTTCTGCAGTTCTTCTTTAAATTGGAAGCGTATTTGTCGCATTTGTGGGGTATCTCTTGGTAAAATGCCATGGGGCAGGTCTTCCAGATGCAATGCGACTTTGACTTGATCTTCTATCGTACGAATTTGGTTGTCGATTTCCAGCAGTTGCTGTTGGGTTCTGAACAGCTGGATTTCACTTTGCTTGAGATCCACTGTTGTGATCACTCCCGCCTCCAAACGAACCCGGTTTTCCCGGACGAGTTGCTGGGCCAGCGTGATAGCGTTTGTAAGGAGTTCTCGGGTTTTCCACAGTCCTGCCAAATCCCAATAAATGCGGGCGAATACTTCCAGGATCCGTAGTTTGGTCTGGTTGGTACTCACTTTGCTCATCTGCACCCCCACTCTGCTCCGCATGACCGGGATTTCGTTGATGCTTCCCCAATCCTGGTAGATGGGCACTGAAATGCCCAAAATCAAAGAAGAAGAAACCAAAGGATCATTTGCCTCTCCCCTCTTTTCCAGCTTGCCCTCCTCCAGGAGCGTGAAACTTCTGCGCTGGTTGGTTCTTTCGGAAAATGTGGCCGAATAGCTTACCCCGTTGGACACTTTTTGGGACAACCGGGAAGATAAAGTATGGGAATCGTTGAGATTGACGTTCAAAGAAGGAGGCGTGTCACCGGAAGAGTTGAAAGAGGCATCAACCGTTCGATTTAAACTGAAGGAATGTTTCAGAACCGGATTGTTGCGCTTTTCTGCCGACCGCAGGGCACTGGTGGCAATTTCTTCTGCCAGAAGAGCTGATTGGATGGTGGAATTGAATTCCAAAACCAACTGCAAAGTAGCTTTCAGGGTGGGCTTGACAATCTGACGGTTCTCTATTTCCACAAACTCCAAGCCTGGGAAGTTTAATAATTTTTTCAGAAGAGCATTTCTGCTTGTTTCCTGTGCCTGTAAAATTGACGCAGAAAAAACCAGAAACGATGCCACAATAAAAATAGAGTATAGTTGCCTCAGCCGATTCTTGTGTGGCCTGTTGCTCCGGAGGCTTCCGTTTGTGATGATGCGCATTCCTGTTTCAATCAGTTTGAAAGATGGTTTGGTAAAATAAAAATTATAGTAAGCAAATGCAAGAGAATTCAGCTTTTTTTTCAGGATGTCCGAAGGAGTCTCGTTTCTTTTCAGGATAACAAAACCCCAGAAAAAAGTTTATCCTGCGTGTAACAATTTGTATCAATTTGTATCAATCTCCAAGACCCTGTGGGCTTCCTGTTTCTGTTCATTGGAAAGCAACAATGCGCTCTCTTTGAAAATGGCGACATTGAAGTGGTTGACGCAGATGGGAAAACTCTCATTCGGGAATCTATCCAAATTCCGGGATTCATGAGAAAAAGGGCGCATTCATCAGCCGGTTTGTCAATTATAACGCCCCCATTATCAATATGGAAAACGCCATCCTCAAAGATACCGGACCTCGAAAGGGTCCGATTTCGATAATCCACACCGACACATGACATAGTACCACAGACATCGGGTTGCTTTTGGTTGTTACGTATTATTGCAATAGAAAGCAAAAAAAGGCTTGACCCCTATCTTCGCTTTTTGGCTCATGCCGAAGATGGACCGCTAAAGATTTTTTATAGCTGACCTCCATTGTTACGCAATCCTCCTGATTCTGACTTGCTTAAGGAATTTTTTTAATCTTCCGTATTTGTTCCCCAATAGCTCCATTTGCTTTATCCATATCATAAAGGAGTGGATCTCCCGGATTTATTATTTATTATTTTTTTTTACGAATTCCGCATTTTTTTCATTTGGGGCTTGACCCTGCGTAGTAATTAAGTAATAGTGCCAAGATCATGTCTTGTTGTTTTAGGGAAGGAGAGGCTTCCCAACCGATTGATTGAACAATATCATGGGAGGACGTCAAAACGATGGATCCCCCCGTGAATTTTTCCAACTTTATTTAACTAGTGCTTGGCAGAAAAATAGTCAAATTGCTGATATTAAATGATATTTCTTCAATTTCACAGGATGAAGATTTGTTTGATACAGTGTTCAGATGGCCAAAATCAGCAAAAAATGGGATTTTTGATGAGTTTCCCCAAAATCTTCGTTTCTTGAAAATAGGTGAATACCATTAAATATCATGTAGTTATCTAATTTTCGGCCAAGCACTAACTAACCTGAGTTCGAGATAAGAATTTAATAAATTCAATATGTTATAGAATCTTCATATCTTAGAGAAACCTTGTCATTCTTGCAAAGCTTGTCCCTGCGAAAGCAGGGAGCAGGAATCCGGAGGTATGCAGCCAGATTGAAATCCGGATTCCCGCTCCCCGCTTTCGCGAGGACAAGTTTGGCGGGGATAAGTTTCGCGAGGATGACATATAAACTAGGATACTCATATTATTGAAGATTTATGTCGAACTCAGGTTAACTATACGGGTTCTTAAGAGACCTGAATAGTTACGTTTTGTGAAAATTGATTTTCCTATCACCATCAAAAGGATGCAGAGTCACATGAGCCAAATAACAATAACCCCCATCGAAAACAAAGGGTTCGGTGCCGTTGTCACAAATGTCAAACTGAACAACCTCAGTGACGCCGAATTCTCAAAGGTAAAGGCTGCCTTCCTGAAGTTCGGTTTCCTGCTGTTTCCTGCCCAGTTTTTAACTGACGAAGAGAGCATTCATTTCGGGGAACGGTTTGGCGAGCTGGAGTTTGGCGCTAGTTCCTTTGCTAATCAGCAAAAACACGAAGATGGGTCCTATAGCGAGATTCTCGATCTGGATACGCAGAGAATGCGCACCAATGTGGGCAACGAATTCTGGCACACGGATTCGACTTGGAAGCCGGTGAGCAGCAAGTGCGCTATCCTATCCGCAGTGGCAGTGACGGAGGAAGGCGGTGAAACCGAACTAGCCGACATGCGCGCGGCTTACGCCGCTCTCGATGAGGGCGCCAAAGAGCGCATACGCGACCTGAGCGCCTACCATTCCACCCAATACTCTCAGGCAAACGATGTGGGCGACTTCCCGCCTCAGGAAAAGGACGGTATCTATCACGGCGAAGCCTACCTGCGGCCCTTGGTCAAAATCCATCCGGAGACCGGTGTCAAGAACCTGTTTATCGGCCGCCACGCCTTTGGTATTCACGGCCTTACTCGAACAGAAAGCCGGGAGTTGTTGACGTCCCTGCTCGACTTTGCCGTTTCGGATAAAAGCCGGGTTTATACCCACAAATGGCAAAAAGGTGACGCGCTCCTCTGGGACAACCGGGTCCTCCTGCATCGCGCAAACCCCTACGACTATAGCAAGGCTCGCGTCATGATCGGAACGCGAGTCGCCGGTGACGTTGCAACGGAGCTTGCCTGCTACCCCTCGGACCCGGAAGCGCAGGCCGGCAGAGAGGCACTGGCCGCTGAATTGGCTATACTGCGGAAAGAAACCGTGGGGAAAAGGTATGGGGCGACCACCGCACCCTGATCCCAACCAGGAACCACCCCCTCACGTTCGTTATCTTTTGTCTCATCATCAAGTGATAAACTGTCAAACGTTGTTGATCCTCTACGAACTTTTGGGGGATTGCTTGAGCAGTGAGCCGTGGGGATTGGCCCAATACCCGGTGGGTTCCAGGGATCAGCACTGCCACCGTCATTAATGAATTAAAAAAAGAATCCGATCTCGATTCGGTGAATCTGAATTTACTCCATCAACTCGCCCCCAATGAAGTGACAATCAAGATTGTCAAAGTCGAAGAGGCTGAAATGGATGAGATGTGGAGTTTTGTAGGAAAGAAACAACAGCAGCGCTGGCTGTGGCACGCCATTGATCACAAAACAGGTCAAGTCTCAGCCTATGCCTCAGAAAGCCGAAAAGATGAAGTTTTTCTCAAGCTGAAACAACTCCTCAAACCCTATGACATTCCATGTTTTTATAGCAATGATTGGGGAGCCTGCGAGCGAGACCTCGACCCGGATAAACATCAGATCGGAAAAAGAAATACGCAAAAAATTGAGAGAAAACACCTCACTTTGCAGACTCGAATTAAAAGGTTAGCCCGTAAAACCATTTGTTTCTCTAAATCTCGGCAAATGCATGATATTGTCATTGAATTATTTGTGAATCGTTATGAGTTTGGAGTCGTTGTTTAGATCAATTTAAACAGTTTTAAAATACTATCAAACTTTGATTTCAAAAAACTATCTCAACAAAACTTCGACAGATTGCAGAGCAAGCCAAGGGTTCACGACGTCTAAACAGGCTTGCAGGGTAGTAAAGTTATGCGTTAAAGGCGTACCAATACCTCTAATTACCGAGGAATCGTATGAGCGAATTGTTCAAGTACGGATCTGCGGGGGACTGGTTGGGCAACCACTGGTTCTACCCGGCCCCCAACCCTATTTGGATAATCCGAAAAGACCCCCGCGGAATCCAATATCACTTGACCCGTCGGGTAGGAGCAAAGGCGAAAATATCTGCTGGACTGTTTGTCCAAAAACGTTTGTAAGCAGCTGGTACGGTATCTTCCTTGTTGAACATCCAAAGTGCGACGCTGACCCGATATTCTTGATATTGGAACTTGCGTCTTTTGCCGTTTTCTTCAAACAGTTTTTGATAGCCGTCTATTTTGAGATACGCGGATTTGTGTTCCGTTCCCTTGGGGTCGACAAAAACAATCTGATAGTCGTTCTCCTTACACATCCAGAAAATGAAATCGGGAAAGAAACGAGCGTATTCATTGGTGGAGGCGTCGTAATAGGGTATGTGAATCTTGTCCAGAGATTCGTCGATTTTGCTGAACATCCAGGCATCCCATTCCGGTTTGTTGCTTGACAGCCATTGTTCCAGATGATTTAGAAACTGCACTTCACTTTGTTCCCGGATAATGTGCTGAATAAAGTCGACTATTCCATGCTTCGCGACAACCAGAGGAACATAGTAATGCTCGGGTACGTGTTTTAACTTCAAGCTTTTGAATGTTTCTTCAGACTTTCCGCTCAGGTATCTTTCATACTCTTCACTGACGATTTTGCCATTTGCAAATTGACGTGCCCTTTTTTTCTTTTCTGTTGCGGAAATACCACCCTTTGCCACGGCCCTGATCTTTTCCCGCAAGTCCTTCTTTTCCGCTTGGTCCAACCGCACCCGGATTTGTCGGAAATGCACAATGTCCTCTTGCTCATCCAATTCCCGCACCGTATCGGCAATTTGATTTGTTTGGGAAAAATGGGAGATAAGTCGACTTTGCAGGAAGGGAAGGCTGGTATAGTTTTTCTCTGCTCTTATTTGAACGTTCCGGCCTTCCATGACCCCTTGCAGTGTTTTTATTTCCCGACTCGACAGGTTGTCCCGCACGGCCAGCACCGAGCCGGATGTGTGGCGCAACCATTTTTTGAAGCGATTCAGGGTTTTGCAGCTCAAAGCAAATTCTGCCTGTCCTGTAACACGATCCTTGCTCTCTCTGTATTCGGGAACGAGAAGCGACATCTCCTGCCCGTTTATTTTCGGTCTCGGGGTTTGAGTGAAGCCCGTGATATTTTCAAAAACGTCACTTCTTTCCGCTTGCAGTCCTTCGAGAACGGACTTGATCGCCCCGCGGTTGGTGGCGAAAAGGAAAAGCGTTTCAGCAGGTTGCACTTTGTTGTGATGGATTTGCAGTGTCTTTCCTGCGTTGCTGTCCAGTAGAAAAACGCAACGTTGACGTTGGTTCGGCAGGGTTTCAATGCGTACGCCACGCCCGACGGATTGCACGACAAACTTTTTTGCGTCCGTTCCACCGATGTTGATGAAATTGATGACGTTGGGACGGTTGGAGTCCCAGCTTTCAAAGAACGAACGGGAACCCATTAGAATCGTGATACTGCTGTGTTCCAGTTCGTCAAAGAAAGACTTCTCCTCTAGAGTCCGGGTTTCGTCAAAACCCGCCAGGAGATTGTTGCGCCATTTGGAAGTGTCTCCTATGCGAATAAGCGCGAACGGGGCATCCGCATTTTTCATCTGGAAGGCGAGTTCTTTGTTGTCCTTGCTGCGGATCAGTTGTAACGCGCTTTTACCACGACTCGAGAAAATCCTCTCACGCACACTGGCAATTTCCATATCCTTGATGGCCTTTTCATCGATTCCGTTAATTCCCCCGCTATCTCCTCCGAAAAGAAGCATCCGGTTTGTCCATTCATACGCCAATTCCTCTTTTGATATCCGGAATAGCGATCCATCGATTTCTCCCGTAGCGATTTCTCGCAAGGTTTGAAAAAATGCCCACAAGTCGTTCTTTTCATTTTCAACGTTGGTATTCACCGAGTTGACCAGGGTCAGCATAAGGGGCAAGTGGTACAGATTGTCCAAACTGGTATCCCGGCGCAGTTCCGCAATCCGCAGGGAGACGAAGGCCAGGGAGATCAGTGATTTCAAGACGATTTTCCGCCTTTCCTCATGGCTGATTTCTGCTTGTCTGTTGCTGAAAGCGTCGTATTCATTCTCATTAAGGTAGATGTTTTTGCCATGTCCGTTTTTGATGAATTCCTCCAGATTGTATTTCTTGACGCTGGTGACGATATCTTCGGGGTCGGTGAACGTCGCCGAGAAATTGAACAAAAAACCTTCGCGCGCCATAACCGCGTAATACGCCTGCCGTTTTGAATCTTCTTTGCCGCCTTTGTGAGCCTCATCCAGCAGAACGTACCACTTGCCGCCATTTTCATAGCGCCGGTAATCGATCAAGGCTTCTTTCTGCACGTCGGATATATTGTCGCTGCGGTGATAATAGACGGTTGCATAATCTCCCAGCCGCCTTTGAATTGTTTTCCCGCTATCCCGTAGAGGAATCAGATTTATGTAAAGCCCGGATTGATTGAATTCCTCGACAGTCCGGCGAATTTGCCCTATGAGATGATCGCTTGGGGCGAGGACAAGCAGGTTGTGATTCGGAATTTCTCCGCGTTCCCGTAACCGGTGCAGGTGTTCGATCAATTTCACCATCACCAGCGTTTTCCCGCTGCCGGTCGCCAGCCAGAAACACATGCGGTTGATGAGCCGGGTATATGAAATTTCTTCGCCATGCGAGGTGATGAATTCGGACTGAATGCGGAAAACGGGGTTTTGTCGTTGATTTTGACGGTCTGCCCGGCTTTCGTATTTCTTTACGGAGAACTGATCAATTGAGGAGGAGCCGTATTGCCTGGCAAAGCTCTGTTTTCGCCTGTCATTGGCGTCCTTTGGTTCGGCGGGTTGGTAGTCGTCGCCTTCTTTTCCGTAGTAGAGATATAGCGCCCGCGCCGCGTTTCTCAGCGTGTCTTGTTGGTAGTCGTAAAGTGTCTTCTGCGCTGAGAAGCGCTCAATCTCCGGCACTCGCCAGGTTTCGGGCAGGTCCCCATAGTTCGGTTTTTGGGCGATGCCCTCTAGAACGGGAGCAGTCACTTTTTTTTCTCACTCAACTTGTCAATGATCTTTTTGGCAAGGGAATGGAAATCATCGTAACAGTCCGACACCGCGTTCAAGTGCGCGCCGATAGCACCATCGGCGGGTTTCAACATGAACATGGGCTTGTTCGCCTCTTGCGCCATGGGCATGAGCGAGTGATAATCTTTCAGGTGCGCCAGAAGACGTTCGTCGGCCTCGATTGCCGGGGATTCAGAGTGGTCTTGTTGTAAAACGGATTCCCTGTATTCCGAGGGTATCTTTGCAATCCATCTTTGAAAGGCTTGTACCGGGCGATCCAATCTGACGGAATGTCGCATGACGATATAACCGAGTGGTTTCATGTTGCCTTTGGGCAACGCAATGTCCAGATCTTTCGGCTTACGCTCGATGCGATCTTTCCAATCCCCCCTCCAGTCTCTCAGCGTCGGCCCCACATTTCTCAGACCCTGTAGGGAAAATAAGTCAGGCGCAAGTGGTATGACCACATGCTCGCTGGCTATCAGCGCGGCCCGGTTAATCGCCCCTAAATTCGGTCCGACGTCCACCAGCACCAAATCTGCCTGAAATTTCTCGCTCGCGCTGGAAATTAGTCGTGCAAAGGCGGTTATGACACGAAACGCTCTTTTTTCCCGGTTCAGGCACTTCGGCCATTGTTCTGACAACTCGTCTTCACGCTTGGAAAGGGCAAGGTCCCCCACCAACAAGCCGATTCGCTCTTCGATTTGCTCAATATGAGGTTCTGTCGAAATGTCTCCTATCCCTTCAAACAGGGGTGCAATATCTTCATTGATGTTCTTCTTTTTTTCCGTATTCTGCCAAAGCTCTGCCAACTTGTTCTCATCGAGAAACATCCCACTCAGATTGGCCTGGGGATCCAAGTCGGCTGCGATGACGCGGTATTCCATTTCGCTGAACATCCAGGCAAGGTGATAGACCAGAGAGGTCTTGCCCACGCCGCCTTTGTTGTTAAAAAAGGCGATGGTTTTCATTGTCGTTTTTTTACTTTAACGAAAACAAAAGTTTCTTCTATTCTGAATTCGGGTAGCGGATTACCGTTTTCTTCCAGCACTTTTTTCGCCGTAGCGATACCGATTCCGAATCGCTGCATGAAACCCATATTTTTCATAGCCTCGGCAATGGTAGGATTACGATAGTCTGTTACGCCGGCTTCCCCAAAATTCTCGCGTGTTACCGAACCATAAACCGAACCGGGGATAATGATTTCTACGCAATCTGCGAGCCAGGTAATTCGCACGGGAGAGTTGGAATTTTCGTAGTTCCTGTGAATTACCGCGTTGCCGACCAATTCACGTAGCGCTTCAAAGGGATAATCCGGTTCTGCGATATGCCTTTCTCCACTGGTATTCAGAGCAGTGGTGATATTTAGTTTCAGAAGGCGGTCTACTTCAAGTATTTGCTCCGGCAAGGTTCCACGAATTTCTTTTTGATCAACAATTGCATCCGTGACCTCGTTTCCTGCATGGCGAACAAATTGAATATAGGCACCCGGGAACCAGTAACGCGAGTCTATACCCAACATGAGAATAGCTGTAACGGTCGGTGTCCCGTCTTGCGCCGTCATGCGCAACGCCTGTAATTGTTCTTGCGGATTGCGAGCATTCTCTTCCAATACCTGTCGTGAAACAGCAGTCGGCAGGTATTCAACCTCGAATTTCCGCATATCTAAATCTTTTTCCACGGATGCGCCTTTCACTCCCTGCATGTCGTAGGGCAGATTCCCCCAACGCCTTTTCTCCGTCAGGCGGCGTTCTTCTTCAGGGGTAGCTTGACCGCGTCTCGGTCCGACCCGTATCCAACACCGGCCATCGACTCTTACCGGAGGATTGTCCGAAGGTTCCACCTGTATCACGGCAACTTCGCAGCCTTTCAGCGTGCGTTTGTCAACCTCCATGATCGGGAAAGAAAGGATTTTTCCTTCGTTTCGTAATCCGCCAAGCTTTTTTAACAGGTCATCATTAATTATCAAGTTGGCGCAACTTCCATCGTCCTTGATTCCGACAAAGACAAAGCCGGGCTTACCGTGAGCAGGCAGGTCATTGGCAAAGGCGCATATTGCCTCACGGATTTTATCCAGGTCTCTCGTAGCTTCGGTTAATTCCACGCAATCGCTTTCTCCCACTTTGAGAATTTTCTCCAATTCTTGGTTACTCAACATGATTTTGCTCCAGTTGCGTGATTTTCTTCTTGATGTCAATCTCCGCTACGAACCACATTTCTGGCAGGTCGTAATTTAAGAAGTGGCTGCATGTTTTGCCAGTTTTGACGAAAGCCGGTCGGACGGTATTATTTCAACACGATCCATGACTTTGCCGGTTAAAACGCTTCTCAACTCTTGGAACAATCGATCCTTCAAGTTGTCGAAAACTCGTGTGTGCTCTGGCTCGTTCATGCCGCTGGCGACCAGCCAGAACCTGTATTTTTTCGTGCGAAGAAGGCGATTCGTATTTTTGCATGCGGCAGCCAAGCGGCACAGCACTAGCATTGATCCATAGACTTTCAGTCGGTTTTCTTGTCGGATATACTTGTTGACGAATTCTGTCTGATGATCAGATTGAAGGTAATAGTATTTAGATTTCAACCTTTCTATAGTTCTCATAAGCTGGGTTTCTTCAATTAAGACGACAAAATGGTCCTTGGCCAATATAAAGTAATCACAGCAATCACAAGTACCCAAACCGGCATCTCGTCTCATATCAGGTTTCGGCGAATTGCCATCCATACGGTACGCCTGGTGTTTATCGCCAAGGGACTCGCCAGCAACCTTTATCGGTTCCAGGAATTGGTCAAGCGCAGTCATATTCCTTTCAGGTAGAGATCGGAGAAGGGCTTGGTCAATTCCTGTTTGATTCTCGCCATTCGGGACTCAAAATCTTCATCGACTCCGTCACCATTGGCAGGAAATTGATTTAACGCAATGTGCGGCTCGTCCTGGGGATTTTTCTTTACGTGTACTTCCAGCCATTTGAGAATGTCCACACTATGCGTGGCAATGACTACGGTTACTCCCTGGAGGGACAACTCAAAGAGAGCCTCCGCCATGATGACTTGCCAGGCCGGATGCAGATGCGCTTCCGGCTCGTCAATGAAAATGAGAGATTCTTCATCCAGCACCTTGCGCTCGATCAGTAGCGCCAGGATGCCGAGGTTGGCTATTCCCATCGCGGTGACGGGCAGAGAAAAACTACGACCGTTTTCCTGAAATGACAGATTGCCCAATTCGGAAATCGTGACCTTTCCACCAAGAATATGAGGACCGGTCAGTTTTTCATGGATGGTAGGGAAGGCCATCTCCCCGGTGTATTGAAAGCTGAGGGCGCTGGCCAGATCATGGAAATATTTCGGTACGCCATCCAGTCGTTTGCTGGGCTTCCCCCACAAAAAACTACGGTGTTCCTCCTGCTGTCTTATCTGCTCCAATGCGTTTTTCAGTTTCCAATAAATGGGAGATTCCAAGTAGATTGCCCCGGAATAAGAAGACATCCAAGACATATCCATGCTGAGGTCCACTTCCTCGTTCGAATATACAAATTTTCCGAAGTGTCCAACCTCAACCTCTGATCGTTTATCGGGGTCGGCACTGAGATCAGACAGGTTGGGCACCTGAAAATTTTCGATCAGGTTGTCTTTGATATGGCGTCCTGTGCCGGAAATTATGAACGAGAGCGGATCCCCTTTGGCAAAAGTGTCTCTCAACTGGGTCAAGGAAAGTGTGATAACCCTTAGTGAATTGTGTAGATGATCTACCCCCCACTCCAGCTTTTCTGTCTTTCGGGATTCTTTCGAATATGTCTGCTGGAGATCTTGAGATACGTTCCACATTCCTTCCGTTAGATTGACAAGGCAATGCCAAACCTGAATTAACTCCTCAATGTTGTCAACACTCCTAATAATTTCATTTGTTTCCTTGATCTTGGATTCCAAATCAAGCAACTGGGGATTATCTTCAGGAGACCGTCCGGCAGATCGCTCCTCCCACTCTACCACGCTTGCCATGTGCTGCATAACAGGAATAAGGAATTGTTCGGATTGGGTTTGGACAGGGTTGCCCTGCATTGAACTGAAAAAGGAATACAGGAGTTTTGAAACAAAACTCTTTCCGGTATTGTTCGGGCCGGCAAACACGGTAAACTGGCCTATATTGATTTCCGTATCAGTGAGTTTGCCAATATTTTTAATTTTGACTTTAAACATATCCCCACCACCACAAGTAGGGTTTGATCAATGAAAAGAAGTACCATTTTGCTTTCTCAATCATGGTGGCAATGTCGGTTGATTCGGTTTTGCCGTTAGTAAAGTTAGGGTAGTGGCGTCGCATTTGCATCTTGATCATCAATCAATATCTTTTCCAGTAAATCGAATATCATATGAAAATGTTTGAAGTCTTCCCCCGTGCCATTCTCGCACAGCCAGTTGCAAAGGTTGGTTTTTTCGTCATCATTGACTTCCCATTTTTCAGGGACTGTTTCCTCTTCGTCTGGTTTAAACTTTTTATGTTCAGTCGTGATGACTATGAATGCTAACTTATGCTTTCGTGCTTTCTCTATAGTCGCTTTCTCAAACAGGTTTTCGATCCCTTTCTCCAGAGGATGACCTTCCTGTCGTGGAATATTCCGCCTAAACGCCTTTCCTTTGTCTGACAACCTGGCTTATCGCAGTCATGGAGAAGAATTACTTTCTGCGGTATCATTCCGGAAAGTCTGGAATTCAAATATTTTCCAGATTTTATTCAGATTTCCATAGCCCTTACCATCCATTAATTGAAGTTTCTCAAGTACTGCTTCTTGATTAAGCAATTCAGCGGCTTTTTGTAAGTATTTTACATCCGTTTTACCGTCCATGAATACAACAGGTTTTTGGGCGTTTTCAATTTCAACTTTGATATCGTCCTTAAACCTTTCTGTTTCAGTAAATGACTGGTAAGCATTACCGAATTCGCTGAACTCTTCGGGACTGATTAGTTGTCCATGAGGCAGCCTGTAAAGAGCGAAACCGTCTTCTCCGAAAGTCTTCTTCATCCCCAGCACGAAAAGCGGGGAATGGGTAGTAACGATAAATTGAACGCCGGGGAACATCTTCATCAATTGCGGAAGGATTTCATACTGGTGAATGACGTGCAGGTGCAAGTCGATCTCGTCCACAACAACAATACCCTTCACATCTCCGGCTTTGGAAAACCGTGAACCGGATAAATCAAAATCACGCAGGATGGATAAAAATAGATTCAGTAGAGAAGTCTCACCACTGGACAGCTGGAAAATATTGGGAACGAGTTCCTTATCTCCCTGCATTAACGATACTCTCCGATTCTGCCTCTTTCCAATACCAAGTCTTAAATTCCCGTTTGCCCGGAAGATTGAACGAACAATATTGAGAGCACTTTCATAAATGGTGGTTGCTGTTCCAGTATGTCCTGTGAAGACCGGAAGATTAATACTAAGGTGTTTTTGATTTTGATCCTTAGTATTCCAAGGTAACTGAGTGGTTTGAACTTCAAAAGCGCAACGGTCATATAAGACTTCAAATAACCAGTTCTGGTTGTCCTGGAGGGGAGAGTCATTAATAATCTTACGATTCGTGTATCCCTGGAGGTTCTTCAAGCCCATATACTCGGCCTTAGCCCGTAAGTTTCCCTCATTCAGCCATGCGGGTTCCTCGAACCTGTTAGGAGGAAAATAAAGTACACAACGACTTTTAAAAAAGTCTTCTATACTGCTTTTTTCTTTTTCATGATGAAAACTACTGTCAGGAATGCTGGCTTTATTTGCAGGCATAGATTGCCATAACTTACTAGCATCATTGAACTTATCAGCATCCTTGCCGGCAAACTCAACGGGCTTTTTACAATCTTTTTTCAGGCGCTGCAGTTGCAATTCCTTCTGATACAAATTCTCTTCAAAATCGACTCGACCGAAGTAATATTCAGTTCCGGTTTTTATATAAGAAGGAGACCGGAGTTTATACACCTTTCCTTGTTCGACTTCGCTATTTTCCTGATAGACAACCCCCTGAGCTGCCATCAATCCATTGACGATATGAGACAAGAATATACTTTTTCCCGAACCATTCTCACCAACCAGCAAGACCGGCTGGGGATTTTCTCCCTCAAAGGGGAAGTTGATGTCAAGATGGTCAATGGGACCGTAATTGATAATCTGGATTCTTTTTGCGTACATGCGTCTTTCTTACTCCCCCCACCACAAATAGGGTTTGACCAGTGAAATGAAGTGCCGTTTTTCTTCCTCGGTCATGGTGGCAGGGTCGATTGGCTCGGTGACGCCATCGGAGAAGGTTACGGTATTGGCGGTGCGGCGACGGATTGGTTTGCCCAGAATGTTGGATAAGGATTCCGCAATGTCGACGTCCGGGTAGAGGTCGTGGAGATTGATGGTAAGATTTCCATTGCTAGATGGCTTGACGGCGTGGGCGAGTTTGTCGTCTCCGAAAAAGACGTATTGCTCGAAGGACGATTTCATGCTGTCTATCTCTAGTTGCTCACCATCTTCATAGCGTGAGTTTTTTAGAGTCTCTTCGTATTGTTCCAGGGTGTAGTATTTGAGGAAGTGACTGACGCCTTCTCGTGAAATCGGCTGTCCGTCTCTCCAGTCCTTGGAATAGACTACTTTCTTGAGGCGCGATAGCAGGACTGTATGAAAATATCCTGCCATTTCAATAAGCAGGTATTTTCTGTTGCCTTCGTCTTCACGATTCAGGTTGATGACCGCATGGGCGGTCGTACCGGAACCGGCAAAATAATCAAGTATAAAACCGTTCTCTTTCACGGTGTAGGATAAGATTTTCTGAACCAACTCTTTGGGTTTGGGATTAAGACGTTCGTTGATTTTCTTTCCAAACAACCCTCTTAATTCCTGAGAAGCAGAATCATTCGAACCGGCGTTATTCCAAATACTCCTGATATTGACCCCTTCATGTTCTACCAAAAATCTCTTCTTGCGAGGTTCATTTGCAAGTCCATTATCACCCCACCACACCAAGTTGTTTTCCTCATTTTGTTTGTGAGTACTCTCATCACACCCCCAAACCCTTGGCGATTCGGAATACGAATCTGGATAGATAATTTCTCCAGTATTAGGTTGACGTATTCCGTAATAAAGATTGGGTCTTTCTTCTTTGGTCCACTTCGACCGATAATCGGTTGAGGCCCATTTACCCCTCGAATCGTTGTCGGGATTGCTATAAGAACTTTGCTTATCAAGAGGAATATCCGCACGTTGTGGCTTGCTTCCACAATTGCCGTATATGATTAAATTGTCGTGAACAAATGCAAAATTTGGTTTGTTGTCACCACTTGTTTTCTTCCAACAAACGTTGCCAACAAAAGAATTGCGATCAAAAATAGCATCCAAAGCCAAGCGTAGGTTTGGCATTTCTCCATCGTCGAGATTCACCCAAAAAGTTCCTGCTTCTCCAAGAAAACTTTTAGCACAGATTGTTCTATCAAAAATCATGGAAAGCCAAGAACTGCTCTTATAGCGGTCGTTATAAAGGAATTCATCCTTTTCTGTGTTATACGGTGGGTCAATATAAATACAATTCACCCTTCCCTTATATCGCCGTTGCAGATTATTCAACGCCTGCCAGTTTTCGCTGTGCGCCAATTCACCATCCAGTGCCTCGTCCAGATCACCGAATACGTCGAGAATGTCCAACTCCAAATCCTTGAAGTGTCTGGTGTCCAAGGGCAGAAAGCGGCAATCGTCGTTGGTCGGGCCGTTGGTTTCAATGCCCAATCTGCCCTGTCCTTTGTTCAACTCCTCCATGGAAAATTGCTCGTTCACCATGCCGAGTTCTTGCCACTCCTTGATCTGGGTCTGCGCTCCCTGGTGTGCGGAAATCTTCGCCAGGAGAGTGACGGGCAGTTTGTCCAGTGTCACCACGTAATGAACCTTGCGCGCAAACTTGGGCTTTTCCCATGCCCGCCGCAGTTCATCTTCGAACTGGGCAATGAAGTCGATGATGTCATAGGCGGTTTGCTGAATGGCCTGCAGTTGAGAGAGTCTCTTCTGTTCAAAGATGCTTTCTTCCTGGAAGAGGTATTGATAAAGCCAGAGATCGAATTGCTCACGGAGGAAGCCACGGGCGTCCTTGTTGATGAAAAAGTCAACTTCGGTTTGCCTCCTGAAAACTCGAAAGGCATTTTGTAAATCGTCTTCGGTCAAAAGGACTTTGGCACCGGACGAATTCTTTGCTTTCTTGATGATGGTTCCGGCGTTGGTTGTTTTGCCCTTTTGAGAGTAGGAGACCTTCAAATGAACCACGTTTCCTTCGGTGGTCCTTTTCACTTCGGCAATCTCGAAGACGAACTCGCGGCGTTCGTTGTTCTTTTTGTGCTCGACCTCGGAGGCGTCGAAATAAAACAGTCTGGTGCGTGTGGGATTGTTTTTGTCCTCCAATTTTACCGGCATGGAGCGTAGCAGCACGTCGGACTTCACGTAATAGAGCATGCGGGTTTTCCAGGACAGCGCAACGTCCTCGCCGTCGCTATAGACATGCTCGTAGGTTTTCGAGAAGGCGGGCAGGTGGCGGAAGTAGATGGAGCCGCTTTCGCAGAAATAGCGGGAGAAGAAGGTATGGAGTTTGTCGAACAGTTCCTCGCGGAAGTCGGTGTCTTTCGCGGCGCGCCCGTCAATGGCTGTCACCAGTTTCGGGCGCAGGGATTTGAAATAACCGCGCTTCAGGCGCATCAGGTTGATAAAACCGGAGTCTCCCTCAACCTCCGCGCCCGTGAAAAGTGATTCCAACGCGTCGAGAAAGCGCTTTTCTTTTGCTTCGGTACTCATTACAAGAAAAGAAAGAAAGCCCTTGAAAGTAGCAAATTTTTTCTGCCACCCGATGCCCAAAAACTATAATTGAACTGTGCGAGGAGTCAGCGACTTGGGGCTCGGAAAGGTTTATGGCAGTCGCCACAGGCACCGCCCAGGACTTTCACAGCATTCCCGATTTGTGCCATGTCGCCGGATTCAGCTGCAGCAACGAGTTGAGCACCGGCCTCTACAAGCGCATTGGCGGCCATCTCGAAATCGGCCCAATTTTCCCAAATCTCATCTTTGGCGCGCGTTCTTTTATCAGTGCCACGGGTGTCCTGCGTGAAAACCGTCACGATGGTTTGTGACTGTTCATGCAAGGCTCTGGCGTAATGAACCAACATACTGCCGTAAGAAACTTTCTCCTTGAGGATATCCGAGATGGATCCCATGTTGGAGCCGATGCCGCCCATCACTCTGTTGCGATAAGTCATCACCGCTTTGTTGTCATCCGCCGCTTGTAGCGGAAACGCGAATAATAAAGCAAGAAAGATCAACATTCCACCAATATAATATCGCATGTTTTTCTCCTGAATGAAGTTTTAACTGACTTACAAATCACAATGATTTGAAGAGCCGACTCAACAGATGCTCAACGATCTGTTTTGTCGTTGGACTACATGATGTATAAACGAGTTTTGCCAGAAAAACAATTTTTTTTCAGTTTTTCAAAAAAAGAAATGGCGAACAATTCGCCTGGTGTGAATATGGACTTGTCTTCGACCTGCTTTTTTACTATTAACTGACCATAGCCTTATGAATCCTGCGCAATGCGGATTCCCGTAAGTTATTACCCTCCTGAGAAGACTGAGAGTAGTTGGAGCACCTATCGAATCAGTCAACTCGAGATCATGGACGCGCGTTCCACCATTCATTGAGAAGGAGAAACAATGGACGTGAATTACAGCAAAGAAGATATGAATTTTCGAGAAGAGGCGCAGCATTTTTTTGCGCACGAGTTGCCTGGGGAATTGAAAGAGAAACTGGAAAAGGGATCACCAATTTATAAAGAAGACCAGATTCTCTGGCAAAAGACGTTGGCTAAAAAAGGATGGGCGGGTATTAATTGGCCTGTCGAATATGGCGGGACCGGTTGGACGGTGACCCAAAAAGCAATTTTTGCTGAGGAACAGGCTAAACATGATGCGCCGAGGTTGGTACCATTTGGTTTGGAATTGGTGGCGCCCGTCATCATCGCTTTTGGCAATGATGCGCAAAAAAAACGGTTTTTACCTGATATTTTGGAAAGCAACGTCTGGTGGTGCCAGGGCTATTCCGAACCAGGGGCGGGATCGGATCTGGCGTCCTTGAAAACCAGAGCAATCCGTGATGGCGACTATTACGTCGTCAATGGCCAGAAAACCTGGACGACTTATGCCCAGTATGCCGATTGGATTTTCTGCCTGGTGCGGACCGATCCCCAGGTTAAAAATCAGCTGGGGATCTCTTTTTTGTTGATTGACATGCAATCGTCGGGAATTGAAGTCCGCCCGATCAAATTGATGGATGGGGGACAAGAAGTGAATGAAGTTTATTTCGACAACGTGAGAGTTCCCGTGGAAAACCTGGTTGGCGAAGAAAACAAGGGCTGGACCTATGCCAAGTATTTGCTCACCCATGAAAGAACAATGCAGGGAGAAGTCGCCGTTTCGAAACGCCATTTGGAGAAAATAAGGGTTTCGGCAGCCAAAACACCGACTGGCAACGGGAACCTGATGGAAGACCCTTCTTACAAAAAAAAGGTAGCTGAGGTTGAAATTGAATTGATGGCTTTGGAATATACCTATTTGAGAATTCTTTCCCAAGTTGCCACTGGTGGAGCACCCGGAGCAGAGTCTTCCATTTTGAAAATCAGAGGAACGGAAATCCAGCAAAAATTGACGGAGTTGCGCCTGGATGCGGCCTGCTATGGCGGTTTTATTTTCAATGATCCTCTTTCAGGGAACAAGGAAGCGCTTAACAATGGCGACGAGTCGGCGGCTCAGGTGTATTTTGATATGAGAAAAACCACGATCTACGCGGGTTCCACTCAAATACAAAAAGGAATCATTGCCAAGGCCGTCTTGGGACTATAACGAAGGGCAACACCATTCGTTCGCCTCGTTTGTCGTCCCGGACACAGTATACTATTGAAGGGAATGAGATGGATTTTACATTTACGGAAGAACAAATCTTGCTGAAACAAAGTGTCAGTAATTTTATAAAAAATGAATATGACTTTGCCACACGCGGCAAAATTGTGGAATCCGAGGAAGGACTCAGTCGTCGGCACTGGAAAACGTTTGCAGATCTGGATTGGAACAGTGTGCCATTTTCTGAGGAAGAAGGGGGCTATGGCGGCACTGCTGTCGATATTATGGCCATTATGGAGGAGTTCGGCAAAGGCATTCTTGTAGAACCCTATTTTTCTTCCGTGGTTTTTGCAGGTGGATTTTTCAGAAAAGGCGCACATGCTACGCAGAAAGCTGATCATATTCCAGCAATCATTGCAGGCAGTCGGATCTATGCCGTCGCCTTCTCTGAAATCCAAAGTCGTTATGATCTATTTGATGTCAATACGACTGCCGGCAAAGCAGGTTCTGATTACTTGCTCGATGGTGAAAAAATATTCGTGCTGGGGGGACATGTGGCAGACAGGTTGTTGGTCGTGGCCCGAACGGGAGGAGAACAAAGAGAGCAAGAGGGAATTTCGATCTTTCACCTGGATGCCGATACTCCCGGAATTTCAAAAACTCCCCTGCGTACCGTGGACGGATTCAAAGCAGCCGATATCCGCTTTGATCAGGTCAGAGTGAGTGCTGACAATCTCATTGGCGAGGAAGGAAAAGGGCTCCCCCTGTTGGAAAATGTGGTCCATGAAGCGATTGTTGCACTGGGGGCAGAAGCAGTGGGCGCTTTGGAAATGCTTTATAAGAAGACAGTGGAGTACAGTAAAATCAGGGTGCAATTCAACCAGCCTATTGGGAAATTCCAATCCCTGCGGATGATCATGGCTGAAATGTTCATCGAATATGCGCAGGTGAAGTCCATGCTCTACATGGCAGCCATGAAGGTCGATGAGGGAGAACAAGTGGCACAAGCCATTGCTGCTTTCAAAGTCCAATTGGGAAAAGCCATTCGTTTTATCGGGCAAAATGCGATTCAGATCCACGGAGGAATTGGCATGACTGATGAATTGGATGTGGGGCATTATTTCAAGCGAGTATCCATGATCAATACAATGTTCGGCGACGACAGCTTTCACATGGAGCGTTATGTCCAACTGGCTTATCCGTGAAATTCAGGGAGCACGATGGATTTTTCACTGACCCCCGAACAAAAAGCCATTTGCGATCATGTTGCAGAAACATGCGCAAATTTTGACGACGAATATTGGCTGGAAAAAGACACAAAGGGTGATTTCCCTGAAGACTTCTACCAGGCCATGGCTCAAGGGGGATGGCTGGGGATAACGATGCCCGAGGAATTTGGCGGCGCCAACCTGGGAGTTACGGAAGCCGCCTTGATGATGCATCAGGTGGCGCGCAGTTCCGGGGCTATGAGCGCCGCTTCCGCAATCCATATCAACCTCTTTGGCCCTCACCCCATTCTGGTTTTTGGCACTAAGGCGCAACAGCAAAAGTGGTTGCCCGATTTGATCCGGGGAAATGTCAAAGTGTGTTTTGCAGTAACTGAACCCAATGTGGGCTTGGAAACCGCTGCGATCGAAACCCGGGCCGTTAAAACGGGAAACCACTATCGCGTCAGAGGATCTAAAATCTGGACAACCACGGCCCAGGAAGCGGATAAAATCATGCTGCTGGCCCGCACCACCCCTCGAGAGAACAGTTCCCGGCGCGTTGCGGGACTCAGCTTGTTTTATACAAACCTCGATCGCGACTATGTCGACATCCGGAGAATCGAAAAAATGGGACGTAAGGCGGTTGATTCCAATGAACTTTTTATTGAGGATTTGCCTGTCCCTGCCGGTGATTTGATTGGTGAAGAGGGACAAGGATTCCAATACATCCTTCATAGCTTGAACCCTGAAAGAATTCTTGTCGGCATTGAAGCAGTTGGCATTGGACAAAACGCTCTGACCCGCGCCGCGAACTATGCTGCAAGGCGAGTTGTTTTTGGACGGCCAATTGGCAAGAATCAAGCTATTCAGCATCCTCTGGCAGAATCCTGGATGGAACTCGAAGCCGCCTATTTGATGGCCATGCAGGCAGCCAGTTTGTATGACAGTCAGCAAGCCTGTGGTTTGCAAGCCAATGCTGGCAAGTATCTGGGAGCGGAGGCAGGTTTCAAAGCCTGCGCGCAAGCGGTGATGACTCATGGTGGAATGGGATACGCCAAGGAATTTCACGTGGAGCGGCTAATGCGGGAAATCATGATCTGTCGTATCGCGCCTATCAGTCCGCAGCTGATCCTTTGTTTTATTGCCGAAAAAGCGCTGGGGCTGCCTAAATCCTATTGACCGGCATTTTGTCTATCTTTAAATGCCCACCAAATCTTCAAAATCCATTCATCTATACGAACGTGTCTACGCAGTGGTCCGTCAAGTTCCTTATGGACAAGTGGCCACTTACGGTCAGATTGCCGGTATTGTGGGAGGATGCGCGGCGCGGATGGTCGGGTATGCCATGTCCGCCACTCCCTGGGAATCGGATGTGCCTTGGCAGCGAGTTATCAACAGCGAAGGTAAAATCAGCCCGCGGAGCAGCGGCCACGGGAGCATCCTGCAGCGGGAATTACTGGAAGAGGAAGGAGTCCGTTTTGACCGCCACCAAAGCGTCGATTTTGCAAAATTTGGCTGGCAAGGACCGGAGAAATCTTGATTCGCTTAAAAGATTATTAGGCGTTCAATCGCGCGACATGAGCGCTTGGCTACTGAAATATTCTCTTAGTGTTGGTTTTTAACTGGATTGCTTCGATAGCTTGTTACCCACTCAAAGCTGTGTCATTCTGAACGAATGTGGAAAATGACACCGAAGGGTATAGCAGATGAACCATTACATTTAACCTTAAAAATCAAACCCGAATCGAGGTTGTGGCAAACATAGAGCGCGGTCGAGATCCTGCAGCAAATTGTCGTCGGCGTGGAATAAGCATCTCCAGAGAGGAAGTCAGAAATTTATTGCTTTCCCATGGTTTGTTAAAAAATTTTGGGCTCTGAGGCCCTTCGCGCTTTAAGCCAGCATCTCGATGAGCTGAAGAGAGCCACGTTATCGGGAAATCTGTTTAAAAAAGCGGCGACCATTCCTTACTGACGAAAAGCTTTAAAGCGATCCTCGCCAATACACCCCTTATCCAAAACCTGAGCAATCATCAATATATGAACATCTTGCTCAAAGGCAAAAGCAGCTTGGTTGAGAGGTTTGCTCAAATTGATGCGGCTCTCGTGGGTCAAGAATTGGAAAAACATCAAGAAGAGTGGAGGGATTTACCAATTGCTCAAAGGCAAAAGCAGCTTGGTTGAGAGGTTTGCTCAAATTGATGCGGCTCTCGTGGGTCAAGAATTGGAAAAACATCAAGAAGAGTGGAGGGATTTACCAAAAGCACTTAAAAACATCCTGAAGATTCCTGACTTACCACAAAAATTGTTCCAATAATTGGATTGATTGACTGACAATTAATCCAGATTATTTTCATATCTCACGCGTGCCGAGTGCTCATCAGTCCTTAAAATGATGCGCTCTGAATCCCATGCTTTTCGTTCCGAGAAAGGCAAGATTGCACAGTATTTTCAAGGACTGACACAGAGAAGAGCGAGGATTAAGTCCAGGATGACACAAGCACTCGCCACTGAGGAATAATGGTGACCTAAGTTGAGCGATTCGTAATAAAAAAAGCTCCCAACCTTGGGAAAAATGTGTTATATTTCAGTGGTTAAAATAAAAAAATTCACAAAATCTAACACAACCCAACAGGTAGAGAGCTTTATGGGAAAAAATATAACAGTTCAGGATAAAAAGAAACAGATAATTGATGCCATTCAGCCAACCGATGAACACTTGACAAGTCGTGCCGGATTGGCCTTGTTTGCCCAGTATCTGCAAAGCATTCGGCTGATGCCGATCATCGAAAGGTTGTTTGGTTCGATGCGTAAAAATAAAAAAGGAATTGCTGTCTCTGATTTTTTTGCGCAGATCCTCTGTTTTTTCATGGACGGCAGCAGCCGTCATCTCAGTTGGTTCGATCACCTCAAAAGGGGCGAGGGTTATGCCGCCTTGCTGTCATGCAGTGAGCAAGACCTTGCCTCCTCGCATGCCGTGAAAAGATTTTTTGGAAAGTTCTCTTTTGTACGAGTCTACCTGTTTCGTCATCTGCTGCAGATACTGTTTATCTGGAGACTGAAGAAGACTTGTCCAACGGTGATTGTGTTGGGTCTGGATTCGATGGTACTTGATAATGATGATGCCCTGAAACGCCATGGTGTCCAGCCGACTTACAAGATGGTCAAAGGATTTCATCCCCTGCAGATGAATTGGGGTCGTTATATGGTTGACGCAGTTTTTCGCGGAGGTAGCAAACATTCGAATCACGGGAAAACTGTTCAGAATATGCTGGTTCATATCGTGAAAAGGATTCGCCGCCAATACCGAGATGATGTACCAATCATGGTGCGCATGGACACCGGTTTTTTTGACGAAAAAATCTTTGAAACCTGTGAACGACTGAACATCGGTTAGCTGAAGCGGAGGAAAGTCCTATGCCAATGTGAGGAATGCTGCGGAAGAAGCCACTGACTGGCAGACCTTCACTTCATCGGGCAAGAAGGAGATCTGGCAGTACACCGAGTTTAAGAGCCAGCAGGGGACATGGAAGAAGGCTCGTCGCACGATCTACAGCCGCTTGATTGAACACGATAGCCAACTCTCTTTGCCGGGTTTGGATCATGATGGCGTGATCATTACGAACCTTGGTATGGGAGAGGCCATTGATGGCCAACTCAGCCAAGCCGCTGAAGAAAAGCGCATCGATGCTCATAGCATCCTTGGCTCGTACCACGGACGGGGAAAGGATGAACTGGCCAACCGGGCGCTGAAAAACTTTGGTCATCAACAACTTCCCTTCAAGGACTTCATTTCCAATACCGCATGGTACTATCTGATGCTGCTTGGCAATAACCTCTTCGAATCCTTCAAAGAAGATGTCAGCAAGCCAGTGATTGCGGTAACGATGTATGCTGATACCTTCCGGCGCCAGTTTCTTGATACGGCAGGCAAACTGCTTCGTCATGCCGGAAAACTGATCTTGAAAATACCAAAAAAGACCTTTGAGCGCTTGCAATTGGACCAACTATTTGCCACCTGCCAGCACGCATTGGCGCCAATCTGATCAACGGGTTTCGCTTCAATTAAAAAACAAAAACATTAAAGTTTAAGGGGATAAGTGCGTCCAAAACATGAGAAATGAAGACCTTCCACATCTGAAAACAGCATTTTGATGCTCATTCTCACTCAAACATCCATGGATTTGATGATCAAAATCTGATTTCAGAATGATTGCCTTTCTCAGGCAAAAAAATCATCTTGAAAATCTGATCCTTTTTTAGAATCGCTCAATTTGGGTATTTTTAAACATCAAAAACGAGAATCTCGTATGTTTAATCAAAAAATTAATCAAAAAAGCAGCTCAACCTTGAGCACAACCCTGCTGGCTCTCATCCTGGGAGCAAGCGTCTTCATGGCTGGCCAGGTCTGGGCCGCCAAGATGGTCAAAGATCCATCCACCGGAAAAATGGTGAGTGCACCTGAATATGGCGGGCGAATCACCTTCGTCAAGTCTTTCATCCCTGAGAGTATTGACCCCTATTTCAGCTACCCCGCGGGACACACTATCTCGGGCGTTCATGAGAAGCTAGGCAAAGTGGACTGGGGACTAGATAGACCCTAGCCGAAAAGGGTTTCGAAAATAGTAAATGTAACCAATTTGATTCTATTTGATTCTCTATTTGATTCAATATGACGAGAAAACGATTTTTTTGTTTTTTATTCGCCCACAGCACAGTTTTTATAGGGAAAAAATCTTTTTTGGACATACTTTCCTCGCCCCTGCTCATATTTCACACTCCCCCATTGAATATTCAGGCCGCTTGTTTGAGTTGTCTTTTTTTCAACTCAATCATTTTGCAAAAATTATAGGTTAATGCTTTTTCCAGCAACTCTGCCCGAACGTTTTCAATCCCTCTGCGCATAACTTGTCCGAAATGGAAACGATGCTTAAGATGAAACATCAACGACTCTGCAGCAGATCTTCCATTTCGTGATTCCAAATAGATTTCACTTTCCCATTCTTCAATCGGGGTCATCTTTTTTCCCTTTGCCCCACTAATACTAAAAACCTTAACGCCTTTGCCCATCCACTTTTCTCTGATCGCCTGATTGACATATCCATCATCAAGGCTCACTTCAGAGGGAATGGTGATGGTGCATCGCAAATGTTCAACAAGGGCAGGGTCGAGTTGCCCTGAATCAGCAGCATTGCCCTCCGGAGTAATTAACACGGAAATAAAACCATTTCCGCTCCTTCCTAATTGAGGCTTATATCCGATAAGCGCTTCTCGATCTCCCTTTTGAATATAAGCCGAGCTCTGATCGGAAAGACTCAATACTTTCTCAGTGGAAGGAACCTTCTTTTCTTCAAAAACTCTTTGATGACAGTAGATGATTACCCGTTGCAAATTAGAAATATCTTCATTCATCATTTCAATGAGGCGAATCAAACGTTTTCCGAGAAGGGGGGAGAAGAGCTTTTTGGGCACGGATATCCACCTTTGCCATTTCTTTTAAAAATTTCCCATGAGCGCTTTGAGCTTTCTTCAATAGGGTTTTGTAATGTTTTTTTCGCTTCGTTTTACTGTCCTTTTTACCTGTCTCAAAAGCAATCATCTTAGAGAGCTTATTCATCTCCTTGATGAGGAAATCAAAATTTCTTTCACTGATCTCAGCGATTCCAAATGTATCAAGGGAACGCCCTCGATGGTAGCTTCGCTCCACGAGACGAGTCAATATCGACGAATCAGTAGGCCAAGCTGTATTTCCTTTTACAGAGGTGCTATCCAGTTTTAAAATATCAAAATCGTCCAACTCTTCATTGAGAACCATTCGAATTTGAGCATCGAAAATAAACTGTCTGCTCTCGTTGCTGACAGCATTGACATTATCAAGGATTGTACTCGCTCCCGGCATTTTCAATCCACGGTTGAGCAGAAGCAGATGCAGTGTGATTGACTCTGAAAGAAATATTTGGGCCGTTTGGGATTTGATACTTCCTAAGTATCCCCGAATCATCATAAAAAGGTAGACTAAAAAAGCCGACATCCGAGGACACCCTATTTCCAGCCTCAGTTCTTCCGGCTTCAATTCCTCATCTTCTACGGGAAGATGAGGAAGCCATGGATTCCGGGCTTCCTGCCATCGTTTATCCTCTAAACGCTCTTTCTTTTTATTTCTTGCGTATTTCTCCAAATCCTGTTCAATTTTGTCCAATATCTCCGGCTCTCGCTCAGACAATTGATCAAGTTCTGATAAGAAATTTTCAAATTCTGTATCAGGAGCGCTTAAAATAAGATGTTTTTCTGCTCGAATGAATGGTTTCATTTTGGGTGCCATAATTCTTAATATTGAAGTTATTCACAGTTATTTCAATGAATTATGGCACTTTTTAACCTCAAGTTTAAAGATATAATTCTAAAAAATACCTTTTCGGCTAGGATCTAGATAGGGACTTATTTGACTATAGAACAATTTACGTCCCTGAATTTGCCATAAGAGGGCATCTGGCTGAAAGCTGGGAGCAACCCGACCCACTAACTGTTATCGTCCACATCCGCCCGGGCGTTAAGTGGCATGATAAGGCACCGATGAACGGTCGGGAGCTAACTGCCGATGACATCAAATATAACTTTGAGCGTATATTGGGACTGGGCGACTTCACCGAAGCTGGCCCTGGCGCAGGTCTTAACTTACAAACCTACAATGTTGAATCGGTAGAAGCCACCGACAAATATTCGGTTGTCTTTAAGCTGAAGTCGCTAATCCTCGATGCGCTGAAGAATATCCTCACGTATCATTACACTTATATACTGGCCCCCGAGGTAGTCGAGCAATACGGCGACGTTAGGGATTGGAGGAATGTGGTCGGCACCGGGCCCTTTGAGCTGACTGACTATGTCGAAGGCAGCTCTATCACCTTTACCAAGAATCCTAACTACTGGGGCTACGACGAAAAGTACCCGGAGAACCACCTGCCCTATGTTGACGAGTTAAGGGCCCTGATTTTGAAGGAAAAAGCGACAATTCTGGCGTTAATTCGCTCGGGTAAGGCTGATTACACCGGTTATGCGGGCGACTCTCAACTAATTAGTGTCGACCAGGCATTGAGCCTCCAGCGGACCAACCCCGAACTCAACCTGTGGACATATTCAACTCGTGGCGAGACGGCTATAACTTTTAACGTGCAGAAGCCGCCCTTTAACGACATCAGGGTGCGCCACGCAATACAGATGGCAATCGACATTGAAACAATTAATGAGACCTTCTTCCAGGGGATGGCAAATACGACACCGACGGGGCGTAACGGGAGAGGGCTTCAGGGGTATCACTTCCCCTATGAAGAGTGGCCCGAAGAGCTCAAGGGATCCTATCGCTATAACCCGGAGGCTGCGAAAAAACTGCTGGCTGAAGCAGGCTATCCCAATGGATTCAAGACCACCCATGACCACCACGGGTTCGATTTAGACTATTACCAGATCGTCATGGAATACTTGCGTGCCATTGGCATTGATGCAGAGGTGAAGGTACATGACCGAAATTCTTACATCGCTATTGTGCGAGAAATTAAGTATGAAGGTTTTATACCTTGCGATCACAACTCCGACTGGAAGCCTCTCGGCCCCATTGGCCAAAACTACTCGAAAGCAGGATGGAACCCCTCCAATGTCAGCGACCCGGAATTAGACGCCACCTATGAAGCTGCCGTAGCCGCTACCACCGTGGAGGAGCTGCAGAGGCTGGTTCAGGCGGTAGATAGACGCGAAATAGAGCAACATTATACCATATTCGGTCCGAGAGGTCCGTTGTTTCATGCGATCCAGCCATGGGTCATAGGATTCAACGGGGAAGAGGGGCTGGGAAACATGTCGAGGACGACGGTTTTCGCCCGCCTCTGGATTGATAGTGAGCTGAAGAAAGAAATGGGGCATTAGGGGTTCCATGAGAGCCTATATCATCCGGCGGTTATTGCTAATCATCCCCACCCTGTTTATCTTGAGCATCCTGGTCTTTCTCTCGGTGCGCTTCATCCCGGGCGATATCATAGACACCATGGTGGCTGAAATGCATTTTCGGGTGGAAATAGACCGTGAAGCTCTTGAGCAGAAGCTGGGATTAGACGTGCCGGTCTACGTGCAGTATGGACGCTGGATGGGAGGTATTTTCCTCCACGGCACCCTTGGCAACTCACTGCTTAGCGATTGGACGGTAGAGGAGAAAATAATAGGTAGGTTGCCGGTAACCATCGAGCTTGGCGTCCTGGCAATCGTAATTGGGCTGGTGATCGCCCTGCCCGTTGGCATCTACTCGGCGATACGCCAGGATACGGCCACTGACTACGCGGGGCGCTCCCTCGCCATCATCGGCTTGGCCACGCCGAACTTCTGGCTGGCCCTGATGGTCTTGCTCTACCCAGCCATCTGGTGGGGCTGGGCGCCACCGCTGGAGCTGATTCCTTTCACCGAAGACCCGCTGGGGAATCTGGGGGTGTTCATCATCCCCAGCCTGATTCTGGGGACGGCCATGGCGGCCGCCACCATGCGGATGACGCGCACCATGATGCTGGAGGTGCTCCGTCAGGACTACATCCGGACGGCTTGGTCCAAGGAACTGAGGGAGCGGGTCGTCGTCATACGGCACGCCATCAAGAACGCCCTCATCCCGGTGGTGTCCCTGATCGGTCTGCAGTTGCCGATCCTGGTGGGTGGCGCCGTTATCATGGAGAACCTCTTTAACCTGCCGGGGTTAGGTCGTCTCTTGCTGAGTGCCCTCGAAGACCGGGACTACCCGATGGTCTCCGGAGTCAACCTGTTTTTCGCCACCGCGGTGGTGGGGATCAATCTCCTCATCGACCTGCTCTATTCTTATTTGGACCCGAGGATTAGGTATGAATAATGCGCGGGGCAGGTTTGCGGATTTCTTCATCAGGCTTCTCAAGGAGAAGCCGCTGGGTATTGCCTGTGGGATTATCATAGTGCTCTTGATTCTGGTGGCGATCTTCGCCGATGTTCTGGCTCCCTATCGCTATACGGAAATGCACCTGAGAGACCGGCTGCAGGGCGCGTCAGCCAGGTATCTGCTGGGGACCGACCAGATAGGGCGAGACTTATTAAGCCGCCTGATCGTCGGGGCGCGCATTTCCATGCTGGTCGGTCTGTCCGCGACCACTCTGAATCTTGTGGTCGCTGTCCTGATCGGCGGCATCTCAGGATTCCTTGGGGGAAAAGTGGACCTGGTGGTGCAGCGCTTTATCGACGCCTGGATGGCCTTCCCGGGACTGCTGCTCCTTCTGACCATCATGTCCATCGTGGGGCGGGGTTTGCCCCAGATCATTGTGGTCTTGGGGGTCACCGGAGGCATCGGCGCCTCCCGAGTCGTTAGAGGCGCTGTGATCGGTATTAAAGAGAATGACTATTTTCTGGCCGCCAGGGCCATGGGCACCCCCACAAGCCAAATCCTGGTCCGCCATGTCCTGCCCAATATTATGGCGCCCGTCATCATCATCTTCTCCATCAACATCGGGGCGGTGATTATGGCGGAGGCTTCGCTGAGCTTCCTCGGATTTGGTCTACCCATCAAGGTGCCCAGCTGGGGCGGGATGTTCAGCCGAGAAGGGCGTCAGTACATGGAATTAGCCCCACAGCTGGCGCTCTGGCCGGGGCTTTGCCTGACGATTACCCTCTACAGCCTCAACATGTTCGGTGATGCCCTCAGGGACCTGCTGGATCCCCGATTAAAAGGGGGCCAGGGCAGTTACGGTGCCACGAAGCGGAAACGCAAACGAGGTCTCCTGGCCCGGCTCCTCTCCCCTTTCAATTGGTAGAAAGGGGTCAAAAAACCGCTGCCTACCCGATGCTGCAAACGGTTTAAGCGCAGACGGCCTCACGCACCATCTCGATGTGTGAAACGCGATAGCCGACTCTCTCGATATCGGTAATCGCCGAAATTATAGCCGACTGCAAAGAATCAGATAGACGACTGAAAAGCAATTCAACGCCATCTCGGTGTCCCCGAATAGACGCATCAGTACAACCTGCGTTACCGAACCTGTCTGCGACGTCGAGAATTTCCTCATGGGTCATCTCGGATACTTTCACGATTACACTGAAGTGGTACTCAGTCATTTTTGAAGTCTCCAATTACGTGCCTCGGCACCGGTCGACTGTTCCGCGGATATCGCGACCATGGTTCTCCAGGTTCTTAGGTGTGGAGTAGACGGCCATCCAGCATTCTCGGTGCCCGAATCTGCAGTAAATCACGCCCCAAGCATGGGCGCGTGGACCAGATTTCTTCACAATCCAGCCGTGCTGTTTTGCGTATCGAAGTGCTTCGCGGATATGCTTGTTCGGATGGTCAGTCACTTTCGTGCCTATTTATGATATCTACCATTGTTGCTAATATAGACTCAATGTTGAAATTTCGCAAGTGTGACCTTGATTCTTGGCGATGCGAACAACAACAATTAAGTCATCAGCAGCGTCCACAAACAAAACACTGCGACGATGACGGTAAAACTTTACTCAATCCACGGAGTCAAAGTGAGTAGTGGACGACTGCTGCATGCGGCTTGTGTGTGCCCGGTATGGGCATGAACTTATGGGGTGTGAGTTCCCTGTACATTATCCGAAAAGTATACTAGTCAGCTTATGATTACAACTTTAAAAAGTACTAGCCGAGGGCAAGTGCGGGGAGGTGACGAGCCGTGCGGAGGAAGCCTAAGCGCAAACCTACGAGTCGACGGACAGAAACAGCATATAAGGCTGAACTTCGGGGCGAGCAAGCACAACATTGCGATGTCCACTCGGATTAAGGAGGATGGTAAATGCTGCGATTGTGTAGGGAAAGTTCATGCTCTTACCCGGGGAGATCTGCTTTACATGCGGAATGCCGGGGGAACCAAGAGACTAGAAGACCGTGGAAAACGGGACACACTCCTCTTGGTTTCAATGGAATTCAGCGCCTTTGGTGGTAACATCGAAGGTGATGATGCAGAAGTCAGCCGAGGGCGTGAAAATCTCATTTATGAGTTAGAAGGCCTGAGCGCAGTGTGGACAGGGAGGTATTTGTGAGTTCTGTTTCTCAATTATCCTCGAACCGAGGAGTTGGAAATGGGCACGTCGCAGAAGAACCGTCTGTCAATCAAACATCCGTGGAGTATGTTGTCTCACGAGAGAGCATGATTCGCGCATGGAAAAAGGTAAGATCCAATAAAGGAAAACCGGGAATCGACAATATATCGATTGAAAGGTATCCAAAATGGGTAAAACACAGATGGGAAGGTTTCAAAGAGCAATTGCTGAAGGGGGAATTTAAACCTCGTCCAGTTCTGCGAGTTGAAATTCCAAAGGACTCAGGAGACGGTGTGCGAAAGCTTGGTATTCCAGCTGTAATGGAACGAGTCATTATGCAGGCAATCGCTTGGGTGTTGACATCGGTGTTTGAACCTTTATTTTCTGAATCCAGCTTCGGCTTTCGGCCAGGGCGATCGGTACAGGATGCCGCACGTCAAGCCCAATGTTACTATCAGAAGGGGTACGGATACCAGATCAATCCGGATCTGGAAAAGTTTTTCGATACGGTCAATCATGACATATTGATGAACCGTGTTTCTCTTCAGATAAAGGACAAAGGGATTCTCCGTTTGATTGGAACCTTCCTACGGGCAGGTGTCATGGTAGACGGAAGACTGAACGCTACAAGAAAAGGGGTTCCACAGGGATCTCCGGTCTCTCCAATATTGAGTAATATCTTGTTGGATGATCTTGATAAGGAGCTGGAAAAGCGAGGGCTTAAGTTTGTCCGCTATGCAGATGATTTGGCAATTTTTGTCAAATCAGTACGAGCGGCCAAGCGAGTCATGATGAGTACGAGCCGATATCTGGAGGAGACTCTCAAGGTAAAGGTCAACACTCGGAAGAGTAGCATCTGCAAAGTCAAAGGGGGTTCCGTTCTCGGATTCCAAATCCATCGAAAGAAGCTCCGAAGCATCGACCCAAAGATAGGAAAGTTCAAATCTGAACTTCGTAAAATCTCACGTCGTTGCTCGGGGATTGCCATGGAGGGCCGCTTTCAACGTCTGGCAGAATATGCCAGGGGTTGGATGGGGCACTATGGATGCGGTATGTTGTACAATACTATCGTGGAGATGGAAGGATGGCTTCGAAGACGGCTTCGTATGGCCTACATCAAACAATGGAGGAAACCTCGTACGAAAATTCGAGAGTTGATCAAGCTGGAAGTTCCTGTAAAGCTGTCCATTAGTATTGGCCTCAGCCGAAAAGGATACTGGCGACTCTCTCGGACGCAAGCAACCAACTGGGGCTTATCAGATGACTTTCTTGCTAAACAGGGAATGGTTTCTTTGCGTGATCTATGGATTAAGATTCATTACCCCGCCAAGGCGCGGTAGACACTTGGTATCGTTTAGATACCTCTACCTGATAGTAGGCGAGGCGCCACTTACGGACCCGTATGAGTGGTGCTGTGGGAGGGAGGGGAGAAAACCCCCTTCCTATCCCGATTAGCAGGTTTTCGCTCCACGAGACAAGGTTTCTTCTGAGCGTTGGCTCTTCCAATTCATCACCTGTTGATGAATTTCTTCAATACTCATATTACCCCAATATTCGGCAATTTCCTTGACGGAATCTCCTTGTCCACGTTCAAGTAACATGACGAACCGGGTGGCCTTCTGAATCCCTAATTGGTCAACTAATAATCTCCACCCTTCACGAAGAAGCGACAATGCCTCTGGATTAATGACAGTTGTTGTGCTCATGAGAAAATCTGGGGAATTAAGCCACCCTTTAGTTCCATTAATGCCCAGAGAAGAGGCAACGAAAGCATTGCGGTAGGATTCCTGCCGATTGCCAATGCATCGGCTCGTTCTACCGCCTCTCAGGCCTTTTCTGTCCATTTCTGGGGATTCATCGGACCGCTTTCATGCGGGCTTGATCAATTATTGTTTAATGGTAGCACTCATTTTAATAGAGTGCTAATAATCGGTTCCCAGCGATTGAAAAAAATATGGTTGACAAATTATTAGCACTCTATTAAGCTGGTCTTTCGTTTGCTTTTGTGATAATTTTCAACAAAAATGCCCTGGGTTGAAGGTTTTTAAGAAATTCTGCTGGACTTTCGGTTTCTTTTGTGATAGTTTTCAAGAAATCGCCTTGGGCTGAAGGTTTTATTTCAATTTCGCTACTTATTTAGCCGAAAGTCATGTCGAACCTCATATCATCCCCAGAAGATTGTTATACTCTAAACGGGTTTAAATTTCACTTTTCAAAAGAACTGTCATTCCGAGCTAAGGGGGCTGCCTAAGCAAGAATCTCATGGGAATCAAGAAGATTCTTCGGTTCCCTCAGGATGACAAAAAATGAAGAAATCATCCGTTCACAGTATAAAAACGGTCAACTGGGAATTGAAAAGTGTCAAAAATGTTGACTTCTGTATCTCTATATGAAAAAGTATTTTCGTTGATCATAAGAATACACTCATGAATGAATGAGTCGCCATATTTAAAAAAATCTTGATACATTTGCAGAGCGATTATACAATATTTTATTCCAGGAATAGAAGGGCAATAACGCGATCCTTCACTTTGCTGCTCGGCGAACCGTCAGGATGACATGAAAGTCTGAAATTAACCCGTTTCAAGTATAAAAAATCTTGATAATGAGGTGGATATGAGAGTAAGCTTTGGATATGAGAGTAAGCTTAAACGCCCAGTTCCCAGTTCCCAGTTCCCAGTAATTAGTTCCAAGCAACAAGTCACCAATCCCAAGTTCTACCCCCTTATATTATCTCGACATCAGGGAGAGATCCTTAAGTCCTTGTTCCAAGTTCCAAGTCCCACGTTCCAAATTCCAGGAACGAAAGGGCAATGGGGAATTTGGAAAATCATTGACGCCTGAGTGCGTCGGTTTATGGTTCATTGCCCAATCCTGGAGCCAATGAATCGGTTTTTTGATCACTCCAAAATGAAGGAGACCCAATGTGTAGAGAAATCGTCGATAACGTACTTTCGGTAATGAAAGCAGTTTTCAAAGCAACCCGCAATCTTGTTTTTAATCAAAAAGCAGAAAGGAGCACCATGAACCGTCAAAAAAGTAGAGGACTCGTCGAGAACGTGCTTTCGGGAATGGAAGCAGGTTTCAAATCAATCCTTAATATTTTTAAACATCCAAAACGAGAATCTCGTATGTTTAATCAAAAAAGCAGCTCAACCTTGAGCACAACCCTGCTGGCTCTCATCCTGGGAGCAAGCGTCTTCATGGCTGGCCAGGTCTGGGCAGCCGAAATGGTCAAAGATCCATCCACCGGCAAGATGGTGAGCGCGCCGGAGTATGGCGGGACACTGACCTTCGTCATGAAGATTGAGCCTCCGAGTGCTGACCCCGCCTTCGGCGCTGGGTCGTCAAGGGGCGCCGATGGTGTTGCAGAGAAGCTAGGCATCATGAACTGGGGAATAGATAGGGGCGAATGGGACTTCACAGGTTTCTCCTTCCCTTTCTCTGTCTATAAAGGTCACCTGGCGGAAAGCTGGGAAATGCCCGACGCCACAACGATAGTCTTCCACATCCGCCAGGGCGTTCACTGGCATAATAAGGCACCAATGAACAGTCGAGAATTTGATGCCTATGATGTCGAATACAACTATCACCGCTATTTGGGTCTGGGCAGCGGCTTCACCGAACCGCCTGCAGGCTATGCTGGCTCACTCGCCAAAATGACAATATTCGAATCGGTAGAAGCCACCGACAAATGGACGGTTGTTGTTAAGCTGAAGCAGCCACAGGTCGGGGGGTCGGTGACTCAGACTACCATCGGCGACTGGCCTGTTTTTATGATGCCCCCTGAGGTAATCAAGGAACACGGCCACGTTAAGGATTGGAGGAACCTGGTCGGCACCGGGCCCTATATGCTGACTGACTGGGTCGACGGCAGCTCTATGACCTGGGAAAAGAATCCTGACTACTGGGGCTTCGACGAAAAATATCCGGAGAACCGCCTCCCCTATATTGACCAGTTAAGGGGCCTGATTATGACAGAAGACGCAACAATTCTGGCGACACTGCGCACGGGTAAGTTTGATTACGTAGGTCTCGCTGGCGCCGCTGAATCGCTCTATATCAAGGACAGAGAGAGCCTCAGCCGGACCAACCCCGAAATCGAATGGTACCCATGGGCGTATCGGTCGGAAAGTGCTTTTGGTTTTAACATGGGCGGAGGCGAGGAGAGGCCGCCCTTTACCGACGTCAGGGTGCGCCAGGCAATGCAGATGGCACTGGACCTTGAGACGATTAACAATACCTTCTTTAAGGGTTTTGCCAAGTGGAAACCTCAGGGCATAATAGGGGATGGCGTCAAAGGGTATAACACCCCATTTGAAGAGTGGCCCGAAGAGGTCAAGAAAACCTATATGTATGACCCGGAAGGGGCAGCAGCGTTGCTTGATGAGGCTGGATATCCGCGTGGCCCGGACGGCACGAGATTTAAGGTCGCCCTGGGACACTACGAGTTCTTCCTTTTAGACTATACACAATTAGCTGCCGCCTACTGGGCTGACATTGGCGTTGATGTAGACATTACCGTAAGGGACCGAAGTACTCATCTGGCTGCTGAACGTGAACATACTTACGGAGATATGGTCACTTCGATTGCTGGCAACGACCCTTATGGCCCTCTCCTCCCGCTTGAATGGTATTACTCAGGAGGCTACAGGAACCCCTCGAACCTCAACGATCCCGAATACGACCTCCTGTATGAAGCCGCCCGAGACGCTACCACCCTTGAGGAGCAGCAGAAGGCGGTTAAAGAGACAGATATGTGGCTTATAAAGAACCACCTGTATGTATGGGGTCCTATAGATCCAAGGTTTATCGCCATCCAGCCGTGGCTCATAGGCTATAACGGTGAATTAATGTTAGGACGGGATGACCGTAAGGCCCTGTTCGCCCGCCTCTGGATTGATAGTGAGCTGAAGAAAGAAATGGGGCATTAGGGTTTATGAAAGCCTATATCATCAGGCGGTTATTGCTGATAATCCCCACCCTGTTTATCTTGACCATCCTGATCTTTCTCTCGGTCCGCTTCATCCCCGGCGATGTAATAGACACAATGGTGGCTAAGCACGAATTCTTTGGTGAGGTTGACCGTGAAGCTCTTGAGCGTATGCTGGGATTAGACGTGCCTGTCTACGTGCAGTATGGACGCTGGCTAGGAGTGTTGCGGACCCCTGACTGGGTTACCGGTGAGTCCCACTTTAACGGTCTCCTCCAGGGCACCCTTGGCAACTCACTGCTTGCCGGCTGGACGGTAGAGGATAAGATAATAGGTAGATTGCCAGTAACCATTGAGCTTGGCCTCCTGGCAATCGTAATCGGGCTAGTGATCGCCCTGCCGGTCGGCATCTACTCGGCGATTCGCCAGGATACGGCCGCCGACTACGCGGGGCGCTCCATCGCCGTCATCGGCCTGGCCACGCCTAACTTCTGGCTGGGAATTATGGTCATGATATACCCGGCAATCTGGTGGGGCTGGGCGCCGCCGGTGGTGCTGATTTCTTTCACGGAAGACCCGCTGGGGAATCTCGGGGTGTTCCTCATTCCCAGCCTGATTCTGGGGACAGCTCTTACTGCAGCCACCATGCGGATGATGCGCACCATGATGCTGGAGGTACTCAGGCAAGACTATATCCGGACGGCCTGGTCCAAGGGTCTCAAGGAGAGGGTCGTTGTTATGAGACACGCCATCAAGAATGCATTCATCCCGGTAGTTACCCTGATCGGCCTGCAGTTGCCTATCCTGATAGGCGGCGCCGTTATCATAGAGAACATATTTAACCTGCCGGGGCTAGGTCGTCTCATGGTGACTGCCCTCGTTGACAGAGACTACCCGGTGGTCTCCGGAATAAACCTGGTTTTCGCCACCGCAGTTATGGGGATCAATCTAATTATCGACCTAATTTATCCTTATTTAGACCCCAGGGTCCGTTATAGATAAAGGGGAAATCGAGAATATGAGTGAAGCCATGGGGATACCGTCACCAGTAAGTGAGCCAAAAAGACGTGCCGGGCTGGCCGATTTCTTTATCAGGCTGGTCAAGGAGAAGCCACTGGGTGCTGCCTGCGGGATTATCCTATTGATATTGATTCTGGTGGCTATCTTCGCCGATGTTCTGGCTCCTTATTCATATGATGAAGTACACCTGGCAGACATACTGAAAGCCCCATCAGCCCGGTATCTGCTGGGTACCGACCAGTTGGGGCGAGACCTCTTGAGCCGCCTGATCTACGGGGCTCGTCTTTCGTTACTTGTCGGTCTGACCGCGACCAGTCTTAATGTTGTCGTCGCCGTCCTGATAGGCGGCACTGCCGGATTCTTTGGTGGTAAATTTGACCTGGCTGTGCAGAGATTTGTCGATGCCTGGATGTCTTTCCCGGGACTGCTGCTCTTGTTGACCATAATATCCATAGTGGGACAGGGTCTGTTACAGATAATACTGGTTCTGGGGGTAACAGGAGGCATCGCCGGCTCAAGAGTACTCCGAGGCGCCGTGATCGGCATTAAGGAGAATGATTATTTTCTGGCCGCCCGGGCCGTGGGCACCCCCACGCGCCAAATCCTCTTACGACATGTGCTGCCCAATATTGTAGCGCCCGTCATCATCATCTTCAGCATCAACATCGGGGGGGTGATTATCTCTGCGGCCTCTCTGAGCTTCCTGGGATTCGGTCTGCCACCCAAGATTCCTGACTGGGGTGCTATGCTCAGCAGTGAAGGGCGTCGCTACATGGAGCAGGCGCCCCGGCTGGCGCTCTGGCCGGGGCTTTGTCTGACGATTGTCGTTTACAGTCTAAACATGTTCGGCGACGCGGTGAGGGACCTGCTCGATCCACGGCTGCGGGGCGGTCAGGGCAGTTATGGCGCTGCAAAGAGGAAACGCAAACGAGGCTTCCTGGCCCGACTGATCAACCCTTTCAACTGGTAAGCGGACAAAAGGAGCCCGTAGTCAAACATCCATTTCAGTTAGCTATTGCATTCTAGGCACTGTACCTCATGTTTTTCTGGGCTTGCTTCTTCAGGATCGCTTCGTGGGCCTCGGGAGAGCCATTGTGATAGGTCCCGAACCAATGATCCAGCGGCATCATGGGTTCCCCGTAGTTGCACTCGAAGTAGCGGTGATGCAGATGATGGAAATAACTGCTGGCACCGGGGATCCGGAGGTTTCCCTTGAGGACCAGCTGCTGGAACCCGAGATGCCCTTGAGGCGGGGAAAGCGCGTTGTGTTGGGTGTTCATCAGCATGTGGATGGGATGCGAGGGCACGATCCAGTGAATCAGCACACTGCTGAAGACAATCAGGTGCTCAATCGGATGCATGGCCAGACCGGACCAGGGCCCGACGTTGATGTTTTTGTGATGGAGGTAGTGTATCCTTTTGAAGAGGGGGGGCCAGTGCAAGAGACGATGGAACCAGTAGAAGTGGAAGATCCGAATCATGGGCATGCAGACAAGCAGCACGATAAAGTAGACCGGATTTTCTCGTGGATCGATGTAGGGCAGCAGCTCGTTGGCGTAGGCCCACATCATCAGCACTTCATAAGCCGTCCAGATCGGAACAGCGCTGACACAACACCAGAAGATGTTGTCGCGCAGCTGGTCCCCCCAGAGGAACTTACGATTTCCCGTCTCCAGCCACTCGGCGTTGTATTTGTACTGACGCCCCTGAGACTTACGCGACCAGAGCCAGTAGTGCCAGGCACTATAGATGACGACCAGCAGCACGAGGTTGCGGACAAACATCTCCAGGATCCAGTCGAGTTGGAAGGTGACACAGCGGGACAAGGCCGGCTGGAAGTAGAGCCACGTGCACGTGGCGATGCAAAAATAGATCATATTCCACGGATACAGGTAACCTGGGAAACGAAACAGGTATTTGAAAGCCTCGACCGGCTTGGGTGGCCAGGCAAACAAAGGACTGGGTGGGCCTGTCCCTCTGTCAGGGTGCCAGAATCCCCGTTCATCCCGAGGCATGCCATCGATCAATCCCTCTTTTTCCATGCTGATATTTGCCATTAGGTCCTCCTTATCACACTGTTTTAAACCGATTCTTCTAAAGAATGCACTCCATGCTATGGCCTCCCCCGGAAGATGTCAAGTCCTATGCCATCCTTACAGGAGGCTTCATGTGTGATGCTATCAATCTTTTGTGCTTCACTCATCCATTCTCCCGTCTATTCACCTTCGCCCCATGCTAGTCCATGTCTCAATGCATAACGTTGAAAGTGAGCGGCCTGGGAACTCTACTTAGGAATGAAATTTAAATAAGTTGGAAGTCTGGATACGCAAAATTAAGGTACACGTAACAACAGGCATAAAACAGTGAGTTGGGATGCGCAGCGGTGTACATGTCTCCCAATTTTGCTCACACCATTGGAAGAATTACAGTTTATTTTAGGTTTGTTCCTTAGTAAAGGCAATGAACTTTCAACGTGTTGATAAACTTGGAAAAAAGTGTATATTCCCAGGTCCGCTCTACCGCTTTGTTAGCAGGTTTTCGCTCCCCGAGACAAGGTTTCTTCTGAGCGTTGGCTCTTCCAATTCATCACCTGTTGATGAATTTCTTCAATACTCATATTACCCCAATATTCGGCAATTTCCTTGACGGAATCTCCTTGTCCACGTTCAAGTAACATGACGAACCGGGTGGCCTTCTGAATCCCTAATTGGTCAACTAATAATCTCCACCCTTCACGAAGAAGCGACAATGCCTCTGGATTAATGACAGTTGTTGTGCTCATGAGAAAATCTGGGGAATTAAGCCACCCTTTAGTTCCATTAATGCCCAGAGAAGAGGCAACGAAAGCATTGCGGTAGGATTCCTGCCGATTGCCAATGCATCGGCTCGTTCTACCGCCTCTCAGGCCTTTTCTGTCCATTTCTGGGGATTCATCGGACCGCTTTCATGCGGGCTTGATCAATTATTGTTTAATGGTAGCACTCATTTTAATAGAGTGCTAATAATCGGTTCCCAGCGATTGAAAAAAATATGGTTGACAAATTATTAGCACTCTATTAAGCTGGTCTTTCGTTTGCTTTTGTGATAATTTTCAACGAAAATGCCCTGGGTTGAAGGTTTTTAAGAAATTCTGCTGGACTTTCGGTTTCTTTTGTGATAGTTTTCAAGAAATCGCCTTGGGCTGAAGGTTTTATTTCAATTTCGCTACTTATTTAGCCGAAAGTCATGTCGAACCTCATATCATCCCCAGAAGATTGTTATACTCTAAACGGGTTTAAATTTCACTTTTCAAAAGAACTGTCATTCCGAGCTAAGGGGGCTGCCTAAGCAAGAATCTCATGGGAATCAAGAAGATTCTTCGGTTCCCTCAGGATGACAAAAAATGAAGAAATCATCCGTTCACAGTATAAAAACGGTCAACTGGGAATTGAAAAGTGTCAAAAATGTTGACTTCTGTATCTCTATATGAAAAAGTATTTTCGTTGATCATAAGAATACACTCATGAATGAATGAGTCGCCATATTTAAAAAAATCTTGATACATTTGCAGAGCGATTATACAATATTTTATTCCAGGAATAGAAGGGCAATAACGCGATCCTTCACTTTGCTGCTCGGCGAACCGTCAGGATGACATGAAAGTCTGAAATTAACCCGTTTCAAGTATAAAAAATCTTGATAATGAGGTGGATATGAGAGTAAGCTTAAACGCCCAGTTCCCAGTTCCCAGTTCCCAGTTCCCAGTTCCCAGTTCCCAGTTCCCAGTAATTAGTAATTAGTTCCAAGCAACAAGTCACAAGTCCCCAATCCCAAGTTCTACCCCCTTATATTATCTCGACATCAGGGAGAGATCCTTAAGTCCTTGTTCCAAGTTCCAAGTCCCACGTTCCAAATTCCAGGAACGAAAGGGCAATGGGGAATTTGGAAAATCATCGACGCCTGAGTGCGTCGGTTTATGGTTCATTGCCCAATCCTGGAGCCAATGAATCGGTTTTTTGATCACTCCAAAATGAAGGAGACCCAATGTGTAGAGAAATCGTCGATAACGTACTTTCGGTAATGAAAGCAGTTTTCAAAGCAACTCGCAATCTTGTTTTTAATCAAAAAGCAGAAAGGAGCACCATGAACCGTCAAAAAAGTAGAGGACTCGTCGAGAACGTGCTTTCGGGAATGGAAGCAGGTTTCAAATCAATCCTTAATATTTTTAAACATCCAAAACGAGAATCTCGTATGTTTAATCAAAAAAGCAGCTCAACCTTGAGCACAACCCTGCTGGCTCTCATCCTGGGAGCAAGCGTCTTCATGGCTGGCCAGGTCTGGGCAGCCGAAATGGTCAAAGATCCATCCACCGGCAAGATGGTGAGCGCGCCGGAGTATGGCGGGACATTGACCTACGTCAACATGCTCGACCCTGCGAGTATTGACCCCTATGTCGCATTGATCGCGGGACACGCTATTGGGCTCGTTAATGAGAAGCTGGGCATCGCGAACTGGGCATTCGATAGGGACGTACATGACTTCAGAACAATTTACCTCCCTGAATCTGCCATCACAGGGAGGCTGGCGGAAAGCTGGGATATTTCCCCGGACGGCCTCACCTATACCTTCCACATCCGCCAGGGCGTTCACTGGCATAATAAGACTCCAATGAATGGCAGAGAATTGACGGCCTCGGATATCGAATATAGCTGGCAGCGGATGCTGGGGCTGGGCAATTTCAGTGAAGGCGAACCTGGCGCACATATTAAATATTTCCCCGAGCTCTCTGAGGTTGAATCGATAACGGCTACCGACAATTGGACAGTTGTCTTTAAGCTGAAGCAGCCAACGCTTGGTGTGCTGAGCGACATCCTCAGCAATAATGCTGGTTTTGTATTATCCCCCGAGGTAATCGAGCAATACGGCGACGTTACGGATTGGCGCAACGTGGTCGGCACCGGGCCCTTTGAGCTGACTGATTGGGTGGAGGGCAGCTCTATCACTTATACCAAGAATCCTGACTACTGGGGCACCGACGAAAAATACGCGGAGAACCGCCTGCCCTATCTTGACAAGATCAGGGCCCTGATTACGAAGGATCAAGCGACCATTCTGGCGTTAATGCGCACGGGTAAGGCTGATTTCATCGGTAAGGCGGGCGCCTCTCAACTAGGTACTGTCGACGCGGCAATGAGCCTCAAGAAGACCAACCCCGAACTGAACCTGTGGCCCTATTCCATTCGTTCGGAACACTCTCTTACTTTTAACACGCAGAAGCCGCCCTGGAACGACGTCCGGGTGCGCCACGCAATACAGATGGCCATCGACTTTGAGACCATTAACGAGACCTACATGCAGGGTTGGGCAGATACGACACCTACGGGGCATGTCGGGAGAGCGCTTAAAGGGTATTTTACCCCATTTGAAGAGTGGCCCGAAGCAATCAGGCAATACTACAGGTATGACCCGGCAGGGGCCGAAGCGTTGCTTGATGAGGCGGGATATCCGCGCGGCGCCGACGGCATTCGATTCCAGACCGTCTATCCGCACTACGAGTTCAGCGATTTAGATTATTACCAGATAGTCATGGAATACTTGCGTGCCATTGGCATTGGTATAGAGGTGAAGGTATATGACCGAGCTGCTTGGATCGCGCTTGTACAAAGCCGTAAAAATGAAGGTCTGATTGTTGACACCAACAACAACGACTATCCCCCTCTCGGGGCAATTATTCACGCTCACTCGACTCTATCACCATGGCCCCCCGAAAACGTCAATGACCCGGTTTATGACCGCATATATGAGGCCGCCGCAGCCGCTACCACCATTGAGGAACAGCAGAGGCTGGTCAACGAGGCAGATATGTACGGGATAGAGCAGCACTGGTACGTGGCGGGTCCGAGAGTTCCTGTTTTTGCTGTGACCCAGCCGTGGGTCATCGGTTATAACGGTGAAACCGAATCCGGAAACAATGACTATGCCTTTTTATCCCGACTGTGGATTGACCAGGCGCTGAAGAAAGAAATGGGGTATTAGGGGTTCCATGAGAGCCTATCTCATTAGGAGGGTATTGCTCATCATCCCCACCATGTTTCTCTTGAGTATCCTGGTCTTTCTCGCGGTCCGCTTCATCCCAGGCGATGTCATAGACGCCATGGTGAGTAAAATGGAGGGTCGAATGATGCCCGGTTTCGACCGTGAAGCGCTGGAGCATAAGCTGGGACTGGACGTGCCTGTCTGGGTGCAGTATGGACGCTGGATCGGAGGTATTTTTCGGCACGGCACCCTGGGCGAATCACTGTGGGGCGATTGGACGGTAGAGGAGAAAATAATGGGTAGATTGCCGGTGACCATCAAGCTTGGTGTCCTGGCAATCCTCATCGGGCTCCTGATCGCCCTGCCCGTCGGCATCTACTCGGCGATTCGCCAGGATACCGCCGCCGACTACGTGGGGCGCTCCATCGCCATCATCGGCCTGGCCACGCCGAACTTCTGGCTGGCACTGATGGTCTTGCTCTACCCAGCCATCTGGTGGGGCTGGTCGCCACCGCTGGAGCTGGTTCCTTTCACCGAAGACCCGTTGGGGAATCTAGCGGTGTTCCTCATTCCCAGCCTGATTCTGGGGACGGCCATGGCGGCCGCCACCATGCGGATGACGCGCACTACAATGCTGGAGGTGCTCAGGCAGGACTACATCCGGACGGCCTGGTCCAAGGGGCTCCGGGAGCGGGTCGTGGTGATGAGACACGTCATCAAAAATGCCCTCATCCCGGTCGTCACCCTGATCGGCCTGCAGTTGCCGATCCTGGTCGGGGGAGCCGTGATCATGGAGAACCTCTTTAACCTGCCGGGGTTAGGTCGTCTCATGCTGATTGCCCTGGCTGACCGAGACTACCCGGTGGTCTCCGGAGTCAACCTGTTTTTCGGCACGGCGGTTTTAGGGATCAATCTAATAATCGACCTGATTTATCCTTATTTAGACCCCAGGGTGCGGTATGAATGAGAAACCCTCCCCCATCCGTGAGCCCAAGCGACGGGGCCGGTTTGCGGATTTCTTTATCAGGCTGTGGCGGGAGAAGCCCCTGGGGACGGTCTGCGGGATGATCGTCTTGCTCTTGATTCTGGTGACGATCTTCGCCGATGTTCTGGCTCCCTATGGCTATACGGAAATGCACCTGAGAGACCGGCTGCAGGGCTCATCAGCCCAGTATCTCCTGGGGACCGACCAGATAGGGCGAGACTTCTTGAGCCGCCTGATCTACGGGGCTCGTCTTTCCTTAATTGTCGGTCTATCCGCGACCACGCTCAATGTTCTCGTCGCTGTCCTGATCGGCGGCATTTCCGGATTCCTTGGGGGGAAAGTGGACCTGGTGGTGCAGCGCTTTGTCGACGCCTGGATGGCTTTCCCGGGACTGCTGCTCTTGTTAACCATCATGTCCATCGTGGGGCAGGGTCTCCTCCAGATTATCGTGGTCCTGGGGATCGCCGGAGGCATCGTCGGTTCCCGAGTCGTCCGAGGCGCCGTGATTGGGGTCAAAGAGAATGACTATTTTCTGGCAGCCAGGGCCGTGGGCACCCCCACGAGCCAAATCCTGATCCGCCATGTGCTGCCCAATATTATGGCGCCCGTCATCATCATCTTCAGCATCAACATCGGCGGGGTGATTATCAGTGAGGCGTCGCTGAGCTTCCTCGGATTCGGTCTGCCACCCGAGGTTCCCAGCTGGGGGACTCTGCTCAGCTGGGCAGGGCGTCGATACATGGAGCAGGCGCCTTGGCTGGCACTCTGGCCTGGTTTTGCCCTGACGATTACCGTTTACAGTCTCAACATGTTCGGAGATGCCCTCAGGGACCTGCTCGATCCGCGGCTGCGGGGTGGTGAGGGCAGTTACGGCGCCGCGATGGTGAAACGCAAACGAGGTCTCCTGGCCCGGATCCTCTCCCCTTTCAACGGGTAAGCACACAAAAGGAGCCCATAGTCAAACATCCATTTCAGTTAGCTATTGCATTCTAGGCACTGTACCTCATGTTTTTCTGGGCTTGCTTCTTCAGGATCGCTTCGTGGGCCTCGGGAGAGCCATTGTGATAGGTCCCGAACCAATGATCCAGCGGCATCATGGGTTCCCCGTAGTTGCACTCGAAGTAGCGGTGATGCAGATGATGGAAATAACTGCTGGCACCGGGGATCCGGAGGTTTCCCTTGAGGACCAGCTGCTGGAACCCGAGATGCCCTTGAGGCGGGGAAAGCGCGTTGTGTTGGGTGTTCATCAGCATGTGGATGGGATGCGAGGGCACGATCCAGTGAATCAGAACACTGCTGAAGACAATCAGGTGCTCAATCGGATGCATGGCCAGACCGGACCAGGGCCCGACGTTGATGTTTTTGTGATGGAGGTAGTGTATCCTTTTGAAGAGGGGGGGCCAGTGCAAGAGACGATGGAACCAGTAGAAGTGGAAGATCCGAATCATGGGCATGCAGACAAGCAGCACGATAAAGTAGACCGGATTTTCTCGTGGATCGATGTAGGGCAGCAGCTCGTTGGCGTAGGCCCACATCATCAGCACTTCATAAGCCGTCCAGATCGGAACAGCGCTGACACAACACCAGAAGATGTTGTCGCGCAGCTGGTCCCCCCAGAGGAACTTACGATTTCCCGTCTCCAGCCACTCGGCGTTGTATTTGTACTGACGCCCCTGAGACTTACGCGACCAGAGCCAGTAGTGCCAGGCACTATAGATGACGACCAGCAGCACGAGGTTGCGGACAAACATCTCCAGGATCCAGTCGAGCTGGAAGGTGACACAGCGGGACAAGGCCGGCTGGAAGTAGAGCCACGTGCACGTGGCGATGCAAAAATAGATCATATTCCACGGATACAGGTAACCTGGGAAACGAAACAGGTATTTGAAAGCCTCGACCGGCTTGGGTGGCCAGGCAAACAAAGGACTGGGTGGGCCTGTCCCTCTGTCAGGGTGCCAGAATCCCCGTTCATCCCGAGGCATGCCATCGATCAATCCCTCTTTTTCCATGCTGATATTTGCCATTAGGTCCTCCTTATCACACTGTTTTAAACCGATTCTTCTAAAGAATGCACTCCATGCTATGGCCTCCCCCGGAAGATGTCAAGTCCTATGCCATCCTTACAGGAGGCTTCATGTGTGATGCTATCAATCTTTTGTGCTTCACTCATCCATTCTCCCGTCTATTCACCTTCGCCCCATGCTAGTCCATGTCTCAATGCATAACGTTGAAAGTGAGCGGCCTGGGAACTCTACTTAGGAATGAAATTTAAATAAGTTGGAAGTCTGGATACGCAAAATTAAGGTACACGTAACAACAGGCATAAAACAGTGAGTTGGGATGCGCAGCGGTGTACATGTCTCCCAATTTTGCTCACACCATTGGAAGAATTACAGTTTATTTTAGGTTTGTTCCTTAGTAAAGGCAATGAACTTTCAACGTGTTGATAAACTTGGAAAAAAGTGTATATTCCCAGGTCCGCTCTACCGCTTTGTTAGCAGGTTTTCGCTCCCCGAGACAAGGTTTCTTCTGAGCGTTGGCTCTTCCAATTCATCACCTGTTGATGAATTTCTTCAATACTCATATTACCCCAATATTCGGCAATTTCCTTGACGGAATCTCCTTGTCCACGTTCAAGTAACATGACGAACCGGGTGGCCTTCTGAATCCCTAATTGGTCAACTAATAATCTCCACCCTTCACGAAGAAGCGACAATGCCTCTGGATTAATGACAGTTGTTGTGCTCATGAGAAAATCTGGGGAATTAAGCCACCCTTTAGTTCCATTAATGCCCAGAGAAGAGGCAACGAAAGCATTGCGGTAGGATTCCTGCCGATTGCCAATGCATCGGCTCGCTCTACCGCCTCTCAGACCTTTTCTGTCCATTTCTGGGGATTCATCGGATCGCTTTCATGCGGGCTTGATCAATTATTGTTTAATGGTAGCACTCATTTTAATAGAGTGTTAATAATCGCTTCCCAGCGATTGAAAAAAATACGGTCGACAAATTATTAGCACTCTAGAACAACGTACCATCCTGACTTTATCTATGGAGGGCACCTGGCTGAAAGCTGGGAAACGCCCGACGCTACCACGATCGTCTTCCACATCCGCAAGGGCGTTCACTGGCATGATAAGGCACCGATGAACGGTCGGGAGCTAACTGCCAAGGACATCGAATATAACTTGCACCGTTATTTGGGTCTGGGCAGCGGCTACACCGAACCTGCTGCCTATTACGCCTCCTGGGAGTCGACGGCTCAGCTGCCATGGGAATCGATAACGGCCACCGACGAATGGACGCTCGTCCTTAAGCTGACGAAGGCAGATCCAGGCGCGCTAGGGACTATTTTAAAGTCCCTCTAGACTTTTACATATCCTCCCGAGGTAGTCGAGGAACACGGCGACGTTAAGGATTGGAGGAACCTGGTCGGCACTGGACCCTTTGAGCTGACTGACTGGGTTGAGGGCAGCTCTGTAACCTGGGAAAAGAATCCCGACTACTGGGGCTACGACGAAAAGTACCCGGAGAATCGCCTGCCTTATGTTGACACGTTAAAGGCGCTGATTATACCAGATGAAGCAACACGTCTGGCGGCACTACGCTCGGGTAGGATTGATGTACTGGCTCACTTCCTCGGCGGCACTCAACTCTCGGCTACGGACCAGGTAGACAGCCTTAAGAAAACCGACCCCGAACTCCTGATGGAGCCGTTTTCATATCGGTCTTTGACGTCTTGGCCTGTTAACTCATCAAGGTCGCCCTTTGACGACGTCCGGGTGCGCCACGCAATGCAGATGGCACTGGACCTCGAGCCAAATCCTGGTCCGCCATGTCCTGCCCAATATTATGGCACCCGTCATTATTATCTTCTCCATTAACATCGGGGGGGTGATTATGTCTTTGGCTTCTCTGGGCTTCCTCGGATACGGTCTGCCACCCAGCATTCCTGACTGGGGCGGCATGCTCAGCCGGGAAGGGCGTCAATACATGGAGATGGCGCCCCATCTAGCCCTGTGGCCGGGGCTTTGCCTGACGATTGTCGTCTACTCCTTCAACATGTTCGGAGATGCCCTCAGGGACCTGTTCGACCCAAGACTGCGCGGCGGAGAGGGCAGTTACGGCGCAACGGCGAAACGCAAACGAGGCCTCCTCGCCCGGCTGATCAACCCGTTCAACGAGTAAGCGCATAAAAATTGTCCTCGTGAAAACGGGGAGGAAACCGTCCCTTTTATCTTCCTGAGAATCGCTGTTTTTTATTCTTCCTCAAGTTTTGACCATCGGAAAGAATCAAGCCCGAGAGAATCTTTTCCTTTTTTAGACCCAGGTTTTTCATAGTACTAACGACTAGCTCAGTGGACGACACCTTTGAGAAAAATAAGAGAAAATGAACAAAATTTCCAAAGGCAACTTGAGAGAAGAAACGGCGAGGTGGCGGTCCACTGCAGCGTTTTGTTGCGCATTATCTCACAGATGGAATACTGAGATCTTTACAAATTTTCTTTGCCAATTGGTTATCGATTTCTGTATGGCGTGGAACTGCCGAACGTGTATTCAAAATAGGATTATGCCACCAAGAATGATTACCACCTTCCCGAAGGAGTTCACATCCATGCTTGCGCAGATATTTGATCAATTCATTGCGTTTCATAACGCAATTCGTTCTTCTTGGAAGTTGTCTTCTGCAGCAGAAATTGCATCCTGCTTGTTAAACTCTAAAGCTTCCCGTAAAGTTATTCTTAAACTGTCCAGTAATTCTTCTCTCGTTGCTTCTTGGCAATTGACCCCAGGGATTTCCTCAATCCAGCCAATCCACCAATCTCCTGATTGTTTGATTATTGCAGTATATTCATTATTCATAAATTCCCTTATGCTTTTTAGATGTTTCAATACACAATCTGAAACATAGAGCCTTTAGTGTGTGTTAGCCACCTGTTGTGCCGGGGGGAAGCGCCAACATATGAAAAACCTCCCATGGGATAGTGTGGTTTTTGGACTGTCACTCCCAAACGCATTTTGTGGCGAATCTCATCGAGATCCTGAGGAAATTTGAGGACGAGTGCAACTGATTCTTTTCCTTGAGTAGTGCCCCTCTGTCCCTTTGTGGCTAACCATTTGTTCTGCTTCGCTTTGATGAGTTCAATTTACACTCCCTCTCTTTTTTCTTGCCAAGGATTGAGTAGTTTAACCCCACTTTTTTCCATATCTTCAGTATTTCGTGTTACCACTGTCAAATTATTTACAATACCAGTTGCTGCAATGAGGCTATCAATAGCAGGCATTTTCTCACCCTTTTGTTCTGTATCTCCCTCTATTTCTCCCCATTTTTTTGCTACAGCCATTGTAACTGCCAAGAACCTTCTTTCAAAACGTTGAGGTAAATCCTTTTCAAGCCATTCTCGCAAATCTTTTTTCTTTTTTGATTCAGAAAGTTTTGTGATTCCTTTCTGAATTTCTCCGAGCGTTAATACGCTGAGATAAAGGTCAACTTCATGGTTTTTCTTAATCCATTGAATAACCTTTGGATCAGGCTTCTTTTTAGTCAGTTCAGAAATTACACTTGTATCAAGTAAATATTTCACAGATCCACCTCTCTTGAGAAATCTTTATCTCTTTCTAGATCTAGTTCAAGATCATACAAAGGAGAATTATGAAAAAATTCAACCAAACTGTTTGCTGGGGTTGTGAGCTTCCGATATTCATCCATTGAAACGATAACTACCGCTGCTTTTCCTCTTTTAGTAACAATCTGTGGACCATCTTGAATTGCATTTTCGACTACTTCACTAAATCGATTTTTTGCGTCCTGTAATTGCCATTGTTGAGACATCTCTCCTCCTAATTAATTAAATTATATGCTAGACAGACTAGACATTTTAACTTTAGCATAGAAATGGTCTCAATACAAGAAACTGTTAAAGGCGATATTTTGGGTGATATCTCAAGAAGCAGAACGCAGAGTTCTCCCTTTTTTCACCATTGCCATTCCTCTTCCGGATATTGATGAAATGCTGGCAAAACGCTTTGATGGATGCCTTGGCCACGGGGTTGTTTGAGGCAAACAATCATCCTTCCCTCGTGATTCGATTCTCGGTCTTTGGAAAACCCCTCTCTGTCGAAATGAAAAGTCTTTTTTGATCTTGGCAAATTTGCCAGACTTGATCTTCCGGAATGCCTTCGCATTCGGTTCCTCGGATCTCGAGAAGATCATCTCCTCGTGCTGATAGTGCCCTGACAGTCATCTTGGGGATGTTCTCATCGACCATGATTTTCACCCGTTCTTCGCTTCTAAATCAATGAGAATGATTGGTTCTTCTGCCAGGGAGGCTGCCTCGGCGAGACAAGCTTCAATATCCTCTGCCTTCAAATTCGGAAAATCCTCCATGATTTTATCAGCTTTATCGCCACTTGCTCTCTGAAGGCAACATCTTGGTAGATTTCCCCGCAATCCCTTGAAAGATAAGGGAAGTCTCCAGTCAAAAGGAACCGAACCGACAAACCCATCGAGAAAAATAACTTGGCCTTCTTCCAAAAGAGGAAAGTTTTAAGCATCGCAGAACTGAAAGAGTTTTCCCGGTTATCTCAGCAGACCTCGAAACGCGTGCCGAGTGCTCATCACTCCTTAAAATGATGCGCTCTGCATCACATGCTTTTCGTTCCGGAAATAGTTAAGGAGATGGATACGATGGCGATAAAGGAGCTCTGGACTCTATGGGGTCCTGTGGCTCCCGCGTTCTTCGCGAGCCAGCCGTGGCTCAAAGGTTATAACGGTGAAGTCGTCCTCGGAGACATGAACGGGGGTGGTGCGCTGTTTGCCCGCTTATGGATTGACCAGGAGCTGAAGGAAGCAATGGGTCATTAGGGGTTTCGCCCCTTATGGCTGACGTCAGGGGAAAAAGGGGGTCGGGGGGTCCTTGGCGCGGGGGCTTAAGCCTCCCGGCTCCCACACACGATGTCATTGCGAGGCGCGCTTTCTTACTGTCATTCCGGGCGGAGACCCGGAATCCAGAAAACGCAACCATTTGAAATTACTCTGGATTCCGCCTTTCGGCGGAATGACGGGGGGAATCAAGGGGGACACCACCTTGAACCCCCGTTTCAAAGGGGTTTCACCCCTCCGGACTCCCCAAAGCGGTGAGAGGCGAGTTTCCTGGCAGGGGTCATTCGCACCTTAGAGAGTGCCGCGCCCTTCAGTGGAAGGGGCCGGAAAGACGTGGAAGGTGGATTCCGGTTTTCACCGGAAAGACGAGAGCCTGCCCGGTACCTGATACGGAGTTGGGATATATACCGCAATGACGGGGAAATGGCAAGGAGGAGTGTCACATGAGAGCCTATGTCATCAGGCGGTTATTGCTCATAATCCCCACCCTGTTTCTATTGACCATCCTGGTCTTTCTCTCAGTCCGCTTTATCCCCGGCGATGTAATAGATGCAATGATGGCTGAGATGGAAACTGAACATAGCAACATTGACCGTGAAGCTATGGAGCGTAAGCTGGGATTGGACGTGCTTGTCTACGTGCAGTATGGACGCTGGATAGGAGTGTTGCCAACCCCTGACCCGATTACCAAGGAGTCCCACTTCAACGGTATCCTCCAGGGCACTCTTGGCGAATCAATAATGGGCGATTGGACGGTGGAGGAGAAGATAATAGGTAGATTGCCAGTCACCCTTGAGCTTGGTGTCATGGCAATCGTAATTGGGCTCGTCATCGCCCTGCCGGTCGGCATCTACTCGGCGATGCGTCAGGATACGGCCGCCGATTATGTGGGGCGCTCTATTGCCATCCTCGGCGTGGCCACGCCTAACTTCTGGCTGGCAACTATGGTGATGCTCTACCCGGCAATTTGGTGGGGCTGGTCGCCTCCGATGGAGCTGGTTTCTTTCACGGAAGACCCGCTGGGGAATCTGGGGGTGTTCATCATCCCCAGCCTGATTCTGGGGACGGCCTCGGCTGCCGCCACCATGCGCATGACGCGCACTGGAGGTCTTAAGGCAGGACTATGTGAGGACGGCGTGGTCCAAGGGCCTCCGGGAGCGGATCGTGATCATCCGGCATACCATCAAAAATGCCCTCATCCCGGTGGTGTCCCTGATCGGCCTGCAGTTGCCAATCCTGGTGGGTGGCGCGGTGATCATGGAGAACATCTTTAACCTGCCGGGGTTGGGTCGTCTCATAGTGGTTGCCCTCGAAGACCGGGACTACCCGGTAGTCTCCGGCGTCAACTTGTTCTTTGCCACCGGGGTGGTGGGGTTCAATCTCCTCATCGACCTGCTCTATTCCTATCTGGACCCGAGGGTGCGCTATGAGTGAATCCAAACGACGGGGCCGGTTTGCGGATTTCTTCATCCGGCTTCTCAAGGAGAAGCCGCTGGGGTCGTTCTGCGGGATGATCATCCTGCTCTTGATTTTTGTGGCGCTCTTTGCGGATGTGTTGACCCCGTATCCCTATGATAAACTAAACTTGGGAGATCGGCTGCAGGGCGCATCCTTCCAGCATCTGCTGGGGACCGACCAGTTGGGAAGAGACCTCCTGAGCCGCCTGATCTTCGGGGCTCGTATTTCCTTAGTGGTGGGCCTGGCCACGACTGCACTCAATGTGGCCGTTGCACTCCTGATCGGGGGCACCTCCGGATTCCTTGGAGGTAAACTGGACCTGGCGGTGCAAAGATTTGTTGATGCCTGGATGGCGTTTCCGGGGCTGCTGCTCTTGTTGACGATCATGTCGGTCGTGGGGCAGGGGCTCCTCCAGATCATCGTGGTCCTGGGGATCGCCGGCGGCATCGGGGGCTCCCGAGTCGTCCGGGGTGCCGTGATCGGTATCAAAGAGAATGACTATTTTCTGGCCGCCCGGGCCGTGGGCACCCCCACGCCCCAAGTCCTCATCCGCCATGTACTGCCCAATATCATGGCACCGATCATCATCATCTTCTCCATCAACATCGGCGGAGTCATCATTGCCGAAGCGTCACTGAGCTTCCTCGGATTCGGGCTGCCCATCAAGATTCCCAGCTGGGGAGGGATGCTCAGCCGCGAAGGGCGCCGGTTCATGGAGCACGCGCCCTGGCTGGCACTCTGGCCGGGGCTTTTCCTCACGCTGGTCGTCTACTCCCTCAACATGTTCGGAGATGCCCTCAGGGACCTGCTCGATCCGCGGCTGCGGGGCGGTGAGGGCAGTTACGGCGCCGCGATGGTGAAACGCAAACGAGGATTCCTCTCCAGACTGCTCAACCCCTTCTCTTAGAAATCGGGGTCAGGCCGTGCACCAGGAAAGCTGGCAAGAAATAGAGAGTGAAAGTCTCTTACTCGGTAAGGCAGTAACGACCCGCCGAGTCCCCGAGTCATGAGTGGTTATTCGCAAGGATAGGCGCTAAGCGTTGACAGGGGAGAACATAGGCTCGGTATTGAGCTCCGAAATCATAGTTTCAGGTGCTGACCTTGTAGTCTGGTGGGGAAGGCAACATCAACCGAAGGCGTTAGCGTGAGTCCCGGTCGAGCCTGGCGGAGTCGAAGACCCGGTGCATGTGTGGAAGTTTCTTGATCGGAACCTGGGAGATCCTGAAGACGACTGTCAACATTCCATTGGTAGTCGGATCGGGAAAATTAATAAATAACCCCGATATCTACGTCTTCAGGAAGTCGGACAAGTTCGTAGTAGCGATGAAGCGGCGAACAATGAGATCATTTGTAGAGAGTAACAATGCAAAGGAAATCAACGGAGCCTGTGGAGCAAAGGGACTTGGCTGAGAGGAATTCTGCTTGCCCTCCTGTGTTCGGAACTCAGAGGCCGGTAAAATCAGAGAGCGGTTTAAGCAGGGTGCGCCAAACGGCAACGTTTGAGCGTCTGACTCGAAGCAGGAGCCGGATGCGTTAGCAGCGCACGTCCGGATCTGTACCGGAGGAATGACGAAAGGTGGCTGGAAACCACTATAAGTCAGTTCTTTACGGTGACTGTGACTTTGGGAATTTAAGTTCATATTTCCGGGGGAATTATTAATTAATTGGAATAAACCCCCACCTCAGGTGGGGGACCCCTATCGGTTTGACCGTGCGCAGCGGTCATATTTTAGTCCCGGAGGGACGAAAGGTCATAGCCCAGCCATTGATGGCTGGGGACCGATTTTTATGGTGGATCCAGTCCCGGAGGGACGACACTGAAAGCGCACTGAAGCAAAAGTGTCGTCCCTCTGGGACTAAAAACGTTTTGTAGCCTATCCCAGCCATAAATGGCTGGGATATGTCCTGTCAACCCTCCGGGGTTTTCTCACCTTCACCTGGGGGAGACTGAATCGGACCCCTCGGGGGGACCCAATAAATAGCCTTTGAGGCGTTCACCTTAATAAGCCACCGGCTTTAGCCGGTGGTCACTTTAATTATCCGCAGTAAAAAGGAGGAAACAATGCCATTGCGGGAGAATCAGTTAAAAGCAAAGTTGAAAAGAGGTGAAGTGATCATCGGAACATTAATGAAGAGCCGCGGACCATACGTGGTGGAGGCTTATGCGCAGGCTGGTGTGGACTACTTGGATATGGACGCTGAGCATACTAATTTTGATCTGTAAGAGCTGGTGGAGACTGTCTATTATGCTCATCTGGCTGGTGTCAAACCGATGGTACGCCTTCCTGCCTTGCAGCAACATTTTATCACGAGATTGCTGGACAACGGCTGCCAATGTCTGATCCTACCAAGTATCCGGAGCGGAGCGGAGGTCCGGCGGTTGATAAATTTTGCCAAATTCCACCCTGAAGGAAAGCGTGCGTTTGGCATGGGGGCCCCTGATATACCGGCAGCGTGCGCTCACGCTAACGCCAACACGTTGCTCGGCCTTATTCTCGAGACTCCGGAAGTACTCGAACACTTGGAGGAGATTCTCATCCCCGGGATAGACGTGGTCTGGGTAGGCCATGCCGATCTCTCACAACTGCTGGGTATAGCCGGCTAGTTTGACCATCCCCAGATAACTGAAGCCAGAGACCACGTCCGTGCCATGCGCCAGAGGAAAGGGATAGCGTTCTGTCAGTGGGCTATACCGCCCACTGCAAGCACGGTCAAATCATTGTTGGAGAGTGGCATTCGTTGGATAGCGTACGGAATGGATTTATTGTTTCTGCAGCGTGAAGCGCGAAATGCGGTTGATGAGGTGAGTGAGCGGGGGCAAGCAAAGGTGGAATTCTTTCGCTAACGAGGTCTATTGCCGTGTCTTATGCGGCACATAATATTCGTGCAAACACGATTTGCCCTGGAAGGATTGAAACCCCAATGACCGAGTGGATAAGAAGCGACCCGGAACGGAAAGAGGCTTATATGAAGAATGTTCCTTTATACAGAATAGCGCAACCGGTTGAGGTGGCTCGTCTAGCCTTATATCTGGCATCGGATGAATCACCCCACGTAACCGGTACCATCATCCCCATCGATGGGGGATTGTCTGCAGTGTAGATTAGGCTGGGACTGTTAGAGGTAAGAGCTGGAAAACCGCGGACTTAATAATACGGCTTGGAGCAAGACGCTCAAACTTCTCTGCCTCAGGCAGATCCTCCCACGCCAAATGTTTAGGCGTCAAGAGCTTTCGTTCTTTCAAGACGCTCAACTCCTTCTCCCACTGCTCGATCTGTTCCTGCAGATCTGCTTTCTGTTGTTGCCACTTTTGAATCTCAGGCCTCTCGGATTGTGGATGAAGCGTCAGGGCTGCAAAGCGTGCTTGGCACAGCGTTAGCATGGACTGTACCGAGCGGTATTGTCGGTCCAGTTCCCGCCGGGCGGGATTGACCACGGGTCGGTTGGTCCAAAGTGTTGAAAAAGCGCAGGGGTGAGCGTCTGGTGAAGCGCATTGTTGGCACTTATTTTCTTGAATTGTTACATACTTGGCTGTCTGAGAAACCGAGGAAAAAATTGCTTAAACATCTGGATCAATTCCTGCTTTTTTCAAGATTTCTCTGAGATGTTTTTCTTTAGTTTCCGCCTCTTCCTTCCTCCGTAGGGCTTCTTCCTTATCTTGCACCGCCTCTTCCTCTCTCCGCAGGGCTTCTTCCTTATCTTGCACCGCCTCTTCCTCCCTCCGCAAGGCTTCTTCAAAAAGCTTTAGTCTTGTTTTCTCCTCACGCAAAGCATTTTGACGGGCTTGGTATAAGTGATAGTTGGCCTCTTTTTCAGAAAATCGCTCTAAGACTGCCATCGCTTGCCTCATGTTAGGGGTGTTGATGATTTCGGGTAATTCCTCCCAGTTCTCGGCTTCTTTAAAAAAGTAAAACCAGTAATCTTCAGCGTTCAATGCCTCGGAATATCGCCATTTTTCCAATTCCAAAACATGGATGGAACAATGCTCCGACAAACGTTTTTCGTTCGCTTGATCCACCAGTTGGAAGTGATGATGAAAGGTCGGACTTTCAGAAAACAGATTTTCAGTCAACATCCAAATGGAGATCACCGGACGTAATTCTGAGAATGGCTCCCCGCTTTGTAACTGGGATTGATAGATGTCACTCCACGTGTAGAGCATCCTCTCCGGTAAATAAGAAAAAACTGCCAATTGAATTTCGATCTGATAGGTCGTCCCCTGTTCATCTCTGGCCTTCACATCGACAATCGTCAACTTGTCCGAATAAAACTCGCGTTCATTATAGGGGTTGAGGATTTCGACATCCGAAATGGGAAACTGTGGTGCCAGGACACCATTGAGGAAATCAATCAGTAAGTTCTTATTTTCCTCTGCTCCCAAAATGGCCTTGTAGACACAATCGATTGTCGGAGAAATGCGATGTTTCACCAGGATACTCCTCAAAGAAGGGAACAAGAGAGCACTTGTTTTCAATCAGTATATCAAAGCGTTTGGGCAACAGCGAGACTTATTTGTTGTCCCTATGTCTCAAAGTCGTTTTCTCGATTTTGTATGGAATCGTTGATTTTTAGTGAATTTGTCTATTCTGTTGAGATTTTTCTTCGGTGCCAACGCAGAGTTTTCCCGTTTTTCACCCTAGCGTAAGAAGGAAAATTAAAATTGTCAATTCATGTTGCTTAATGAGCGAACCAGCTGTGGTGAAAATAAGATTGATTTCATCGGTGCCCCTGCTGGTTGGGCTCATATAGTATCGGTCGAAGTAGTCGAGAGCCTCCGGAAGAGCAACCCCGAAATCGTGCTGCACCCGGTGTTTCACTGTTCGGACCAAAGTTATGATCCGGACGCGAGCAAGCTGCCCTTTGACGACATCAGGGTGCGCAAGGCAATGCAGATGACACTGGACCTCGAGCTTTATCCCGGTGGTGACCCTGATCGGCATGCAGTTGTGCGCAAGGCAATGCAGATGGCACTGGACCTCGAGGGCATTAACAATACCTACTACAAGGGCACGGCAATGTGGCAGCCTCAGGGGCTGGTAGGGGAAGGCATCACCGGGTATTTCACCCCCTTTGAAGAGTGGCCCGAAGAGGTCAAGAAGGGCTATATGTACGATCCGGCGGGGGCGGAAGCTTTGCTGGATGAGGTCGGATATCCGCGCGGCGCGGACGGAACTCGATTCAAGACCGTGTTGAACCATTTCCATAGATTTGATTTAGGTTATAGTGAATTAGCTGCCATCTACTGGGCAGATCTTGGCGTTGATGTAGAGATCAACGTATTGGATGAAGCTAGTGGTGGCGCTACTCGAAGCAACCGTACTTGGGAAGGTCTGGTATTTCACCTTTTGGGCAACAATGGACCACCGTTGGCTGAAGTACGCAACTGGGTACACTCGAGCGGTATAGCAGACTTACACGGAGTCCCGCGCCCTGAGTTGGACGCCCTAATCGACGCCGCCCAAGCCACTACTTCCGAAGAGGAGCGGCAGGAACTGGTCAAAGAAGTGGATATGCGCACCATGGAGAACCACTGGTGGATATGGGGTCCTAAAGTTGGAAGCTACATGGCGCACCAGCCGTGGGTCATCGGCTTTAACGGTGAAGTCTGGCTTTCATATATGAATCGTACTATCTAATCCCACGTCTGGATTGACAGTGAGCTAAAGGCAGAAATGGGTTATTAAGGGTTACACCCCTTGTGACTGACCTCAGGGAAAAAGGGGGTCGGGGGGTCCTTGGCGCGGAGGCTTGAGCTTCCCAGTTCCCTTACTCGTTGAATAATGGGAGGGCAACTTGTCATTCCGGGCGAAGACCCTGAATCCAGAAAACGCAACCATTCGAAATTAGTCTGGATTCCCGCTTTCCAGGCTGTTGCAGATTTTATTTGCTTTTTCCAGGTGGATTTTGCTACACTTTTCATAGTCTAGTATCTGGTTTGAGTCCACTTTTCATATAACCATAGTAAAAATGGATTTCTATTATGGGTTTTCTGAGTAATGATCGTTCCACCCTCCAATTATCCACCACCGATTTGAACCACTTGATCCCGGATAACGATAAATGCCGTTTTGTGGTAGATTTCGTTTCCCGCTTGGATTTATCCTCGCTTTATGGCTCCTACAAATCGCAAGGGGGGGATGCCTATGATCCGGCGATTCTGTTAGCGACCTGGTTTTATGCCTACAGTGAAGGCATTGAGAGTAGTCGTGTTTTGGAGAAACTTTGTAAACGCGATCTTTGTTATATCTATGTTTCAGCGCATCTGACCCCCGACCACTGTGCCTTGAGCCGGTTCCGTCGTCGTCATTTGCAACGCCTGCCCTTCTATTTTGAGCAATTGATTCAAATGGCCATTGATCAGCAGGTCTCCGGTTTCGCTGAAATAAACCTTGACGGTTCGAAGCTGAAAACCTCTGCCAGTAAGAAATGCTCGAAAAATGCAGAACAATTAGAACGTCTTTTAGAAAAAACGCGTCAATCGATCGCCTCCCCTCTAAATTGCGAGAAATGGGGTCAGGCCTTTGATTATTTCATTTGACGTTTCATTCTTTAAGTAAACTATCCCGGAGCAAGCTCTCTCGTTGAGGCTTGACTTTCGCTTCGCTCGAGCGGAGAATTTTGTCGGATTATCTTTTTTTCAACGCAGCAACGGTACGCTGAGCGGCTGCGGCGAGTCAGACCCGAAAGAGATTAATAATTTTTCCTCAATTTCTTTCATCCTCTTTACCAAATCTTTGTCTGTTTTGACGCGTTTTAGCAAAATTCGAATGGCATTGCTTAAGGTGACGCCATCTCGACCACAACGCTCTCCCCAGGCTTCCAATGTTAGATTTTCTGATTCTCGCACTATCCAGGCAATAACCGACCTTGCTTCAGAGGGTTTCCTCTCTTTCCCCTTGGCAATGAGTTGCTTTTCAGTGATGCGATACAATTGACAAACCGCCTGAATAATTTCTTCCAACTCCAATGTTTGATGAATGTGCTCTCCCGCTTGTTGTAATGCACTTTCCGCAAAGTGATCACCTCCCAAAATCCTTCCTTCTTTATTCCCTTTTTCGAACTCGGAGGGTAGGGTGTCCTCCTGAGCTTCCTCAACATAGCGACGATACATCCGGCGAGCATGACCCAAGTGCCTGGAAAATTGAGCATGAACCCACTCTGTATGAACCCAAGGCATCTTTCTTTTTCCCGTATACACGGCATGGCTTGACCAAAAATATTGTTCCGGATCGTTGACGAGCCCGTTCCGAACCGGATTCAGGTGAACATAGCGAATTAACTCTAATAAATACTGATCGGCATCCACTAAAATCGCTTTATAGCGCCCCTGAAACAAATGTCCCATCCGTTTTTGTTTTGTGTTGATCCAGCGAGTATAACGAAATGACGCATTTTGAATAATGCGAGACAGCGGAATCACACCCACTTGAACCACCAAGTGAACATGATTGCCCATAAAACAAAACCCGTGGATACGATGTTCAAAACGCGCCACTCCCTCCAAAAGTAACTCTCTAAAATAAAAACGATCATCATCATCAAAAAAAATGTCCTGCCCCCCATTGCCACAAAGCATCACATGATAGACCGCTCCCGGATAATGAACTCTTCGTTTTCTTGCCATTTTTCCTCTCGGCTGCTCTCAAGTCCAGAACTATGCTAACCATAGAATTTAACAAAACACAATTTAATTATTTAATCAAAGGCCTGACCCCTCTCCAATTGATGACTCTTGTATTTGGCAAAATCTAAGTCCATTAGGAAATTCCTTTCGTTTCTTCAGTTGCAAAGGAATCTAAATAACACAGTTTTAGGGAAAACTGCAGATTCTATTGTGAATGATTGGCCATGTATTTAACTGCCGTTTGGGCAAGAAACCCCGAACGAGTCTTGCCTCTACTCGAAACGTATTTATTTATTTGGCTCATTTTCATCGGAATCTTCAATATTCGCATTAACAGGAGAAACTGACAACGGCTGTGGGTCGTAGGGATTGTGAAGTTGGAGGGCTTCAATATGTTTAAAATCGTCAGTATTACGAGTCACCAAAGTGAGATTATGTACCAAAGAGGTGGCAGCAATGATGGTATCACCCAGCTTCATATTGCGTTGTTATCGGAGTTCAATCGCTTTATCTATAATATTTTGTGATAGAGGCAGGATGGTACTTTGTGAAAAGATAAATTGAAGCACCTTTTTATCTTTCTCTGTGATTTTATCATAATCGAGTACTTCAATTCGGATCACAGAGGCATGAAAGGAGTCTTGCAAATCTGAAAGAAACTTGATTGCGGGGCCTTTTGAGTTAGCAGCGTAGATATAAATATTACTGTCTATAAGGTAACTCACGGTCTTTCCTGATTTCTTGTTGCCAGGCTACCGGGTCTTTTATATCCCGGAAAGGTTGTGATTTATGCAGCATTTCAAGAGCTTCTTTTATCGTTTTTGGCATCTCAAAATCCTCTGGGGCAGATAGAGTTGTCTTCTCCTCAACCGCTTGTTGGAGCGCAAGCACAACTAACTGATTGCTATTGGGAATCTGTTCCAGTTGCTTGCCCAATTTATCCGGGATATCAACGGTAATTCGCATGGAACCTCTTTTATTAAGCAGTATACACAAAATGTCTGCAATCAAGATGTTTGATAAGTTATTAATATATCAGTTTTCAGTTTGGCATACTCGCTCTCGAATCGCAAGAAAAGGCATTGATGAACAAACCAGCCATCCCAATACATTTTCCCGAATTGTCCCAAAACGCACAGCAAAGGAATAGATTCTCTCGGGCTTGATTCTTCCCGATGGCCCAAAATTGACAAAGAATAAAAAACAGTGATTCTCAGGAAGGTAAAAGGGACGGTTTCCTTTTGTGCGCTTACCCATTGAAAGGATTGATCAGCCGGACCAGGAAGCTTCTTTTGCGTTTCTTTGCGGCGCCGTAACTGCCCTGACCGCCCCGCATCCGGGGGTCGAGCAGGTCCCTGAGGGCGTCGCCGAACATGTTGAGGGAGTAGACGGTAATCGTCAGGCAAAGACCAGGCCAGAGCGCCAGCCGTGGCGCTGCCTCCATGTAGAGACGTCCTTCCCGGCTGAGCATCCCGCCCCAGCTGGGAAACTCGACGGGCAGACCGAATCCCAGGAAGCTCAGAGAAGCCTCAGCCATAATCACCCCACCGATGTTGATTGAGAAGACGGTGATGATCGGTGCCATGATATTAGGCAGGACATGGCGAGTCAGTATTTGACCCGTGGGGGCACCCAAAGCCCGGGCGGCCAGAAAATAGTCATTCTCTTTGATGCCGATCACCGCGCCTCGGAGTATTCTTGAGCCGCCGATGCCGCCGGTGATCCCCAGGACGATGATGATCTGGAGGAGACCCTGTCCCACGATGGACATGATGGTCAGCAAGAGCAGCAGCCCCGGAAAAGCCATCCAGGCATCGACAAAGCGCTGCATGGCCAGGTCCACTTTGCCGCCCAGAAATCCGGAAATGCCGCCGATCAGGACAGCGACCACCACATTAATGGTCGTCGCTGCCAGACCTACCGCTAAGGAAAGACGAGCCCCGTAGATCATGCGGCTCAATATGTCTCGCCCCGCGAAGTCGGTACCCAGCAGATGCCGGGCGGATGAGCCCTGCATCCTGTCTATCATGTTTATTTTCATATAAGGATAAGGAGCCAGAGCCTCGGTGAAGATCGCCACCAGAATCAAGAGCAATATAATAATCCCGCAGGCAGTACCCAGTGGCTTCTCCCTGACCAGCCTGATAAAGAATGCGGCCAGCCGGCCCCGTCGCTTGGGTTCACTCATACCGCACCCTCGGATCCAAATAGGGATAAATCAGGTCGATCAGGAGATTGCTTGCCATCACGACGACGCCGAAAAACAGGTTTATTCCGGAGATCACCGGGTAGTCTCTGTCATTGAGCGCATCCACCATGAGACGACCTAGCCCCGGCAGCATAAATACGTTCTCCATGATAACGGCGCCACCTACCACGATAGGCAACTGCATACCGATCAGGGACACCACCGGGATGAGGGCATTTTTGATGGTGTGTCGGATAATCACGACCCGCTCCTTGAGACCCTTGGACCAGGCCGTCCTGATATAGTCCTGCCGGAGCACCTCCAGCATCATGGTGCGCGTCATCCGCATGGTGGCGGCTGACGAGGCCGTCCCCAGAATCAGGCTGGGAATGAGGAGCATGCCGAGATTCCCCAGCGGGTCTTTTGTGAAAGGAACCCACTCCATCGGTGGCGACCAGGTCCACCAGATTGCCGGGTAGATCATGACCATCAGTCCCAGCCAGAAGTTAGGCGTTGCCAGGCCGAGGATGGCGATGGAGCGCCCCACATAGTCAGCGGCCGTATCCTGGCGAATCGCCGAGTAGATGCCGACTGGCAGGGCTATCAAGACCCCGATTACGATTGCCATGACACCAAGCTCAATGGTTACCGGCAATCTCTCTATGATCTTCTCCTCTACCGTCCAAAGCCCGCCCATCAGTGAGTCGCCCAGGGTGCCCTGGAGGAGACCTTTCAAGTGGGACTCACCGCTAACCCAGTCAGGGGTCGGCAACACTCCTATCCAGCGTCCATACTGCACGTAGACCGGCACGTCCAGTCCCAGCAAACGCTCAAGTGCTTCACGGTCAATCTTGCCACCATATCCCGAATCCGGGCCTAAATTTCTGGCCACCATCAGGTCTATGACATCGCCGGGGATGAAGCGGACGGAGAGGAAGACCAGGATGGTCAATATAAACAGGGTGGGAATTATCAGCAATAATCTCCTGATGAGATAGGCTCTCATGTGACACACCTTATTTCACTTTTCCCCGTCATTGCCAACCCTCTTTTGTCATTGCAGGACATATCCCAACCCCGTATCAGGTGCGGGGGCAGACTCCCGTCATTCCGCCGAAAAGCCTGCCCCGCTACATGCCAAAAATCCCTCCCACCCGGATTGCGGATGGGAGGGTGGGTGGCTCATGCTGATTCGGGCTCGGGTCCAGTGACCGACTAGAAGCCCATTTCTTCCTTCAGCTCCTGGTCAATCCAAAGGTGGATGAGGATCCAATGTAATGCCCCAAATCCCATGCCGTATTCACCGCTAAAACCTTTGACCCACGGCTGGTTCAGGTGATATATTGGAGCCATGGGAGTCCATATCAGATTGTGCTGCTTTATTAAGAGCATATCAAACTCTTTAAGTGGCCTCTTCTGCTCCTCAATGGTGGTAGCGGCGGAAAAGGCATCAGCGGCGGCGTTCAGCTCAGGGGTCTCGATTCCGGACATATATTCGCGTTGAAATGAGCCTTCATGGCGATACCATTCTACCCCAAATGTAGGGGAGTGAAGAAAGCCCGAGCTGCCAGAGGCCATCTCATAATCATGGTCTCCTAAAATACCGACCCAAGTAGCCGTGTCATGTTTCTGAATCGATACCTAAACGCCAATCTCAGCCCAGTAGCCGGCAGCTATTTCTGCATAGCCCAAATCATAGTTGGGGTAGCGGTGGTCATGGGTGACCTTGAATCGAACGCCGTCCGCGCCGCGCGGATATCCCGCCTCATCAAGGAGCTTCTCGGCACCTTCCGGGTCATACCTATAGTATTGCTTGACCTCTTCGGGATAGTCTTCGAATTTGGTTTGCAACTCCGGAAAGACATACCCTATCGTCCCCATGGGTTCCCACTTTGCGAGACCGCCGAAGTAGGTCTTGTTAATCGTCTCGAGGTCGATTGCCATCTGCATGGCGTGGCGCACCCTGACGTCGTCAAAGGGCGGCTTGCGCATGTTCAGAAGAAAAGACCCGAGCGCCTGTGAGAAACCAGTGGTCACCTGGACTTCGGGGTTGGTCCGCTGGAGGCTCATTACCAAGTCGCGGTTTACCAGAGTAGTGCCACCGCCGGCGGCATGTACTATATCAACCTTAGCCGTGCGTAGTGCCGATACACGTGTTGCTTCTTCCGGCATATACAGGGCCCTTAACTGGTCAATATAGGGCAGGCGGTTCTGCGGGTATTTTGGGTCGTAGCCCCAGTAGTCAGGATTCTTGACATAGGTTTTAGAGACGTCTTCGACATAGTCAGTCAGCATAAGGGGTCCGGTGCCGACCACGTTTCGCCAATCCGCATAGTTGCCGTATTTCTCGATTACCTCGGGGGGTAATATCCAAACCAGTGCCTCGCTGAGGATAGTCCTCAGCGCACCGAGCACTGGTTCCTTCAGCTTGAAAACAACCGTATATTTGTCGGTGGCCTCTATCGATTCCCATGGCAGGTTGATCAATCTGGGAGTTTGCTGGGGACGTTCGGTGAAGTCGCCCAGAGCCAACATACGCTGATAGGTATATACGACATCATCGGCAGTTAGCTCGCGCCCGGATACCGGCGCCTTATTCTGCCAGTGAACGCCCTGGCGGATGTGAAAGATGATAGTTGTAGCGTCGGGCTGCTCCCAGCTTTCCGCCAGCAGCCCTGTAAGGGCAGGTCCTCTAAAGCCGAAAGAGGTTGAAAAGTCCCATACGTCCCTATCTATTCCCCAGTCCGCCCAGGCGAGCTGCTCATTAACGCCATTAATGAGGAACTGCACATAGCCGCCAGTAATAAAGGGGTCCGTAGTATCGCCTTTTGATATGTAGGGATAGGTGATTGTCCCGCCGTACTCAGGTGCACTCACCATTTTACCAGTGGTCGGATCTGTGACCATTTCGGCTGCCCAGACCTGGCCAGCCATGAAGACGCTTGCTCCCATGATGAGAGCCAGCAGGGTTGCACTGAATTTTGAAATACTCCATTGATTATCCATCTTTTTTCTTTCGATTTGATGTTTAAAACTAAGGATTGATTTGAAACATGCGTTCATTCGTTTTTTTAAAGACATACGTCCTCCTTTATTTTTATTTAGATTGGTAACTATTTAGGTCTCTGAAAAACCCGTTTAGTTAAATATCATTAAAAAAGATTCCCGGGGAAGATCAATCGTTTTCAATTCCTCTCACGATATTGTTCAATCAATCGGGAACCTTCTCTGTCACCAAAACAACTCAGTAATGGCATGATCCTAGCACAACAACCCAATGTCAACCCCCCAAGGCAAAATAAATGCGGGATTCAAAAAAAAAAGTAACTATACTCTGAACGGGTTTAAATTTCACTTTTCAAAATTCCTGTTATTCCGAGCTAAAGGGGCTGCCTAAGCAAGAATCTCATGGGAATCAAGAAGATCCTTCGGTTCCCTCAGGATGACAAAAAAATGAAGAAATCATATGTTCACAGTATATTTAGGTCCTTTATGGGGACCTTAATTATAAAGGAGTTGCCAAAGGATGCAAAGCCTGAGTGAGCAAATCGAGGATGGATTTTCCCTGTTTTCTGGTAGTGCAAATGGCTCCCCGGATGATACAAAAAGCCTGAGATCCTTCAGCCGTTCGAAAGCCGCCGGAGATTTTTTGTTTCAGTTTAACCATGCGCACATCTCGCTCGGCTTGGTTGTTGTCAAAAGGAACCCGGAAGTCATCCATGAATAACAAGGTTTCCTTTTCATAGAGGATCAAGCGATCGAGTAAATTTTTGGCTTTGCTCTGTTTGGGGCGTCCTCGTTTCTTTGTTTGAGGAGGGGGAGGATAGAGCTCAAGGGCTTCTTGGGTGATATCACGATAGCGTTGCCGGAAGTGATCGAGTTGGATTGGACTCAAAGCAGATTGTTCTTTGAACTTGGCTTGGTCTACTTGCTCTTTGATCTCTACCAGTAAGTCGCTCATCTCCTGAGCCCACAAGGCCTTTTCTTGTTGATAGGCCCGAGTGAGTTCACGTAAATGATGCGCATTGCAAAAGCCATGATCACACTCATAATGCTGGTAGCTCTCCCAGTGATCATGAATGGCTGTCTTTTCAAACTGAGGCAGGATACCGGCAGCATCCATTCCGGCTTGACCCCGTTTGTCGTGGATAAAATAAAAGGTCAGCTCTTCGGTAGAGGCTGAATGAAGCCAGCGACGTTGTTTGTTTTCAAACAGAGAGGTTTCATCAAAATGAACCACCTCCGCTTGAATCAGAGCTTCAGCCACTTGTTGTTGGAAGGGATAAAGCCTATGGGCGGCTTGCTGGAGGCTGGCATAAATCGTGGCCGCATTGAGCGGCTGGCCGAACAGATCCTCAAAGAATTGCTGGCATCGATCAAAGGGCAGAAACTGATATTGATTGAGATAAACCGCTAAGCCTTTGATCCGGGGACCATATTGAGTGGGTGCCTCTATTCCTGCTGGAAAGCTCGAGTGATTCAGATGCCGGCAGCAGGGACAAATTTTTTGTTCCACCTGGTGCTCGGTGACCTCTAATTGGAGCGGGGAAAGATCAAACACTTGGCGTTTATGCCTGGCCTCAACCACCACCTGGGATAAATCTTCTCCACAGGTTTCACAGGTGCTGGGAGAATGGGACTCCACCTGATCCGGTGATTCACTGAAAGCCAAATGATGGCCTCTATGACCGGGTTGACCTCCGCGAGAGCGACCCCTGCTTTTACGTAAGCTTTTGTTCTTTCGACTTTGATCGGTGGAAGGAGGTTTACTTGAGTTTTGGCTGTTGAGAGCCAACTGATCCCGAAGTTGCTTATTTTCTGTTTCGAGAGCTTCAATACGCTTATTTTCTATTTCGAGACGTTCGAGGAGTTTTAATCGCTCTTTCTTCCATTGATCCCGTTCTTCTTCAAAGAGTTGACAGGCTTCTTGAAGAGCCTCAAGGAGGGAAGTCGATGAAATGGAATTAATATATTTTTTTTGAAATTTCGAGAGCATAAAATCCTTCCTGAATTTTATGCTATGCAAATTCCGTGCTTAAATCGAAGGGGTCTCTAAAGAAACCTAAATAGTTACAGCAAAAGTCAAAATATATCGACTGCTTTGAAATATTTTAAACGTAGGTTGAATATCCCTTTCGGTTACCAGGTCGTACGAGAGGAAGACATTGATTTTTTATCGCTTAAAGAAGATATTCGCGTGATCAGCGCTAGTAAATTCTTAAGTGCTTTGGTTTGAAGACAAAGGGGTCAGGTCTTCTTTTGACTTATAATGGAATGAATAAGGGCATCCGGAATAACTTTTGTCAGTCAGTATGGTCGCCCAGCTTGATCACTGCAATTTGTACATGAACCCGCCGCCTACCTCCATCGTTTCCCCGGTAATATAGCGGGCGTCCTCGGAACTGAGGAAGAGGATCATATTGGCCACATCCTCGCCTTGCAGGGGACCCTTGAGGATTTGCAAATGCTCGCGTAGCCCTTCGAGCCAATGATGGCCTTGCTTGTTCACAATGAGTTGCGGTCGAATGGCGTTCACCCTGATGTTGTCGGGTCCTCCCATGCTAGCCGTGACACGTGTCAACCCCTCGAGTCCGGCTTTGGACGCGTAGTAGCTTGACACGTCGAAGCCTCCCCCAATTTCCAGGAGCTTCGGGGTGAAACCGCCACCCGCCGCACCAGAAGAGATGTTGATGATCACCCCGCCACCAGCGGACACCATATGCGGCCAGACGGCCCGCGTCATGTAGAAGGGGCCTGTCAAGTTGACGCTGACAACACGGTCCCAGGTCTGATTGTCTTCCAATCGCATCGCTTCTCCGGCTTTGCCGCCGAGGGCGCCACCCCCGGCGTTATTCACCAGAATATCGACTCCGCCGTAGCGTTCGACTACTTGCGCGACGGCCCTCTCGACGGCGATGTGATTGCTCACGTCGCAGGGGAAGAAGGTGGCATTGCCGCCGGTCATCCGAATCTCTTCTTGCGCGGCCTGACCTTTTTCTTGCCTGCGGGCCAATAGGGCGACCTTGGCGCCCTCGCGGGCGAGGACTTTGCCGGTGGCTTCGCCGATGCCGCTGTTACCACCCGTCACAATGGCGATCTTGTCTGCTAATTTATTGTTCATTTGGTCTCCTCATATATGAAGGATGATCCCTGAATACCAGGGTTTTTGCGTACCCACGGAAACCACTTGGATTTCCGGCTTCTTTCCCCCACCATTGGAGGAAAGAAACTCATGCTTTACCCCTCCCCCCGGAAAGGTCAAGCATAAAATCCGGTACCCATTCTTGGAATGGTGTCAGGCCCCCGGAAAGGTCAAGCATAAAATCCGGTACCCATTCTTGGAATGGTGTCAGGCTTGCAAATTGGTATTAAGAAATTGTCATTTAAGTGCAGGAGTTTTTCACCCATCTGAGGATTGACTCTCATCTGGGTTTGAAAGGCAATGCGTTGTCTTTTCAGCAAGGAAGGTCTCAGAAAGGAACCATACCTCAATCCTTTGTCTGAGTGGCTTTTCACAAATTACGACCACACAACCAAATTAATTACCAATTTGCAAGCTTGACCCCACCAGAAGCTGCGTCAATTTGGGCCACCGCTTGCCGCCGGGCGCGCATTCCGAGGTCTCGTCCGTATGCGCGTCATACATGTAGTCCGGCATGAACTTCGAGCCGCAACGCCTAGGCGGGGAATAATCGAACCGGGGCCTGCCGGGTCCCTCCGGACCCAGTCGCTCCCCGGTAAGCACGTTGCATGTTGAAGAACCGCTCAGCGACGTGGTGACCCCCTGGGTGTATCGCGGTCTGTCCGCAGCCCTCTCGGTACAACCGTTGCTTCTGTTCGATTGAAAGAATTGCGGTCATGGCTTCCTTTCTGATAAATATCATGTAGTTATCTAATTTTCATTCAGACGCTAAGTACAGCTAATCAGAAATAAGTGATCAAATTAAACCTCTGTGTCATCCTCGCGAAAGCGGGGATCCAGGAGTGAGCCATCCAGAATATTATCAGGGGCTCTCTCGCAGACTGAATCCGGCCGGGCTGGCGCACCAGTAAAGTCAGGGATGACATTTTGGATACTTTTTTCTGAATCGCGGTACCAGGTAACCTGAGTTCGAGATAAGAATTTAATAAATTCAATATGTTATGGAATCTTCATATCTTTGAGAAACCTTGTCATTCCTGCGAAAGCAGGAATCCAAAGGTATGCGGCCAGACTGAAATCCGGGTCCCCGCTCCCCGCTTTCGAGGGGACAAGTTTCGCGAGGATGAAATATACACTAGGATACTCATATTATTGAAGATTTATGTCGAACTCAGGTTAAGTAATATATTGCGCAAGTTAGCTCCGGAAGGGCGTAAGCTGAAAGCCGGGAGCTTTTAAGCGAAGTGCCTTTATTACTTTTTCACCTTGCCTTTGATCAGTTGGAAGAGTTTTTTCACGGGGCCATAGCGGTCCATCATATCAAAGCGGCCTGCTCCGCCGCGGAGGCTGGGATCGAGCAGGTCGCGCAGGGCGTCGCCGAACATGTTGATGCCGTAGATCACTACAGCCAGGGAGAGGCCGGGCCATAAGGCCAGCCAGGGGGCCTGCAACATGTATTTCTTGCCTTCCAGACTGAGCATACCCCCCCAACTCGGCTGGGGCGGAGGGATGCCAAAACCGAGGTAGCTGATGGTGGCCTCGTCGAGAATAATGCCGCCGAGGGCCACGGAAAACATGGTAATGATCGGCGCCCACACCTGGGGCAGGATATGTTTGATGAGGATTCTCCAGGTGGGAGCCCCCACTGCCCGGGCTGCCTCGACATATACATTCTGCTTGGCGCTCAACACTACCCCCCGGACCATGCGGATGTGTGCGATTCCCCAAAACGCGCCTAAGACCAGGATCACCTGCACCATCCCTGGTCCAATCAAAGCCATGACGGACAGGATGATGAATAGCCAGGGGAACCCGAGCCAGGCGTCCACAAAGCGCTGCAAAACGAGGTCAAACTTTCCACCCCAGTACCCGGAGACCAGGCCCAGGACGGTCGCAATCAACAGGGCCAGCGCGCAAGCCGACACCCCCACCACCATCGAGATACGAGCCCCGTGGATGATCCGGCTGAACTGGGAGCGCCCCATGTGGTCGGTCCCCATAATAAATTCGGCGGACGGCGGTTTCAAGCGATTGCGCATTTTCATCTGGTAGACATCCTCTGGTGCAATGAGGGGAGCGAACACTCCGATCAGAAAAAAGAGGATCACGATAATGGCGCCCAAAAAGCCCAACTTCTTCTCTTTGTACAATCGGTAGAGGAACTCCCCAAAAGAGCCTCTTCGCATTGTCGGGACTAAGCGAGTGATCTGGTTTGTTCGTACCATGGTTTATGTGTTTTTAAACAGTGGCGTATGTGAATATTAAAACACTAACTATAATGAATCCGTGGGTCGAACCAGGCGTAGCTGATGTCGACCGCTAAATTGATCAGCAAGACAAAGGCTGCCAGAAAGATATTGACTCCCGTAATGACAGGGTAGTCCCGGGTATTGATCGCACTCACTAAGAACGACCCCAATCCCGGGAGATTGAAGATATACTCCACCACAACGGCCCCCCCAATCACAACAGGGAGTTGCAGGCCGATCATCGTGATCACCGGGATCAATGAATTCTTCAGCACATGCCGCAGAATAATGACCCACTCCCGAAGTCCCTTGGCCCAGGCCGTCCGGACATAATCCCTGCGGAGTACCTCCAGCATCATGTTGCGCGTCAAACGCATGGTCATCCCGGAGAGCCACATTCCCAGCACAATGGCCGGGACGATGAACATCACCAGGTTTTCCACGGGGTCTTCAAAGAAAGAAATCCACGTGGTCCGGGGAGACCAGTACCACCAGATGGCCGGATAGACGACGATAGCCGTCCCCAGCCAAAAACTGGGGATACAAATGAACAAGATGGCAATGCTTCGTAAAAAATAATCCAGCCCCGATTCCGGCCGCATACCCGAGACGACCCCCACCGGGAGGGCAATGGCTAAAGAAACCACAATTGCCAGGAGGCCCACTTCCAGGGAGACGGGCAGCTTAGTCAGGATGCTCTCCAGTACCGATCTCCCGGACCATAAGGATTCCCCCAGGTCCCCCCTCAGCAATCCGGCAACCCACCGTCCATACTGGACATGGATGGGCAAATCCAGCCCGAAGGCGTGCCTGATGGCCTCATGCGGGGTCATGACCTTGAATAAAATTGGACTCATTGACTTGAACCTTTGCATGGTTTTCAAACATTTTCAGATACTTGACCTCTCCGGTGATATTTGTTAGACACCTTATCAACAGATTACCATGGCATTTCCAGTCAATTCACTGCAAGCGATCCGTTCAAAAACAGCAACAATCTAAAAAAAGGCTGCATGAGGATTTTATAGAATGAAAAATTCAAAAAAACGACAAAGCCATTTTTATGTTCCCTTTTCAGATACAGACAGAAGAATTTCCGGAGGTCCGACATGACGCAGTATGTACTTGGATACGATATAGGCAGTTCTGCCATAAAAGCGGCGTTGATTGAGGTGGACACTGGCAGGCTGCTGGCGTCAGCCACCTCTCCACGAACAGAGTTGTCGATTCAGGCGCCGAAACCCGGGTGGGCTGAGCAAGATCCGGAGGTCTGGTGGCTACATATGGTGGAGTCAACCCGTTGTCTGGCAAGCCAGGACGGCATTGATCTCAGGCAAGTGAAGGCCCTTGGTCTGTCATATCAAATGCACGGTCTGGTGCTCGTCGACCGGGCCCTGAAGGTTCTCCGTCCCGCCGTCATTTGGTGCGACAGTCGGGCAGTAGAGATTGGCCAACAGGCTTTCGAAGCGATTGGTCCGCAAACCTGTTTCAAACACTTGCTCAACTCGCCAGGTAATTTTACTGCCTCGAAGCTCAAGTGGGTCAAGGAGAACGAACCACATACTTATGCCAGAGTCTACAAGGCCATGCTACCGGGAGACTACGTCGCTTTGAAAATGACCGGCCGGGTCTTGACAACGCCTGCAGGTCTCTCGGAGGGTATATTGTGGGATTACCGGCATCAAGGATTGGCCCATATACTCCTGGAACATTATGGTGTTCCGGCCGAGTTCATTCCAGCTCTTGTCGACAATTTCTCGGAACAGGGACAGCTGCGCCCTGACGCTGCAGTAGAACTGGGCTTGCCGGTCGGAACGCCGCTGACCTATCGCGGCGGGGATCAACCCAACAACGCCTTTTCCCTCAACGTGTTAGAGCCTGGTGAAATTGCTACTACCGCAGGGACCTCAGGCGTGGTATATGGCGTGAGCGATAGGCTCCTCAGCGACGACCGCTCACGGGTCAATACTTTTGTACATGTAAACCACCACGCCAATCGTCCCCGCTACGGTATACTTCTCTGCATCAACGGTACGGGAAGCCTTTATAGTTGGCTCAAGCACAACTTCATGTGGGCAGTGGCAGACTACCCCGAGATGAACCACCTCGCGGCAACGGTGCCCATTGGCGCCGAGGGTTTGTCTCTCCTGCCCTTTGGAAACGGCGCCGAACGGACACTGGAAAATCAAAACCCCGGGGCACGGTTCGACGGGATCGATTTCAACATCCATACACGGGCGCATGTGCTTCGAGCAGCGAAAGAAGGAATCGTTTTCGCCCTGCAAGATGGACTGCAGATGATGCGGAGCATGGGGATCAAGACTCTGACCGTACGAGCCGGTAAGGCCAACTTATTTCTCAGTCCTCTTTTCTGTGAGGCATTTGCGACACTCACCGGCGTCCGGGTTGAACTATATGATACCGACGGCGCCCAGGGTGCAGCCCGAGCTGCAGGCTTTGGCGCCGGCATTTACAAAAACGTTGCCGATGCCTTGCGGGGTCTACGCGTTTTGCAAGTCATTGATCCTGACACTTCCAAAAGACAGGCATATCAAAACGCCTATCAACGCTGGAAAATACGACTGGCGCAAACACTGGCAGCAAACGATTTTTAACCCTTTATTTTTAGAGGAGTGACAGCTGGATGCTCGATTTCAGACTCGACAGGCGAGTCGGACAGCAAGAAAAATAGTTTTCAAATTATTTTTAAACAGGTTCTTGGTTCCCGGAGGAAATATTCAAGAAATTCCACGTTCGTTTGAGTTCATGCCTTTCCCGTATTTTATCAGGAGACGATCATGTCAAAAATTATCATGGCTCTGGATCAGGGAACCACCAGTTCCAGAAGTTTGTTGATTGAGGAAGATGGTCATCTCCTTGCCAGCGCGAGTGCGGAATTTGACTGTCATTATCCACAAGACGGATGGGTGGAGCAGGATCCGCTGGATCTTTGGGAAACTCAGTTCGCCACCATGCAGGCTGTTGTCAAAAAAGCAGGCATTGCCATGTCCGAAGTCCATGCCATCGGCATCAGCAATCAAAGAGAAACTGTAATTGCCTGGGATAAATCGACGGGGGAACCGGTGCAAAATGCCATCGTCTGGCAATGCCGTCGTACGGCTGATTATTGTGAAGCGCTTAAAAAGGAAGGATTCGATCAAGTTCTGCAAGAAAAAACCGGGTTAGTCACGGACGCATATTTTTCCGGAACCAAAATGCGTTGGCTGTTGAAAAACAATGCGCAAGTGGCTTATTTGGCTCAAAAGGATCAACTCGCACTGGGAACCGTGGATGCCTGGCTTATTTGGAAACTGACAAAAGGGAAGGTGTTTGCAACGGACATCACCAATGCTTCACGCACCATGGTTTTTAATATCCATGAGCAGCGATGGGATGAGGAAATTCTGAGTAAATTTGAAATCCCGTTTTCTGCGCTGCCACAAGTGGTTGCATCCAGTGGCGTGTTGGGGACGACGGATGATTCGTTACTGGGCAGTGAGATTCTGATTGCCGGTGTTGCCGGCGATCAGCATGCATCTTTATTCGGCCAGGCCTGCTTTTCCCCGGGGATGGTGAAGAATACTTACGGTACTGGTTGTTTCATGCTGCTCAACACCGGAAGCCGGGCGGCCCGCTCTGAGCATGGACTTTTAACAACGGTTGCGTGGAAGATTGGAGATCAAGTCACTTATGCCCTGGAAGGATCTGTTTTCATCGCAGGAGCCCTGATCCAATGGCTGCGGGATGGATTGGGTCTTTTTAAGGATGCTCGGGAATCTGAAACCATGGCCCGGTCGGTTTCAGACACCCAGGGGGTTTATATCGTGCCTGCCTTTGTTGGTTTAGGAGCGCCTTTTTGGGACGCTTATGCGCGCGGAACCATTGTGGGATTGACTCGAAGTGTTGATAAAAATCACATAGTGCGGGCGGCCTTGGAGGCTATTTGTTATCAAAGTTACGATATCGCGCATTGTATGGAACAAGATACCGGGCAAAAAATTAGCACCTTGCGGGTCGATGGAGGCGCATGTCGTAACGACTTCCTTTGCCAGTTTCAAGCGGATATACTGGGCATCACTGTGAATCGGCCGGCAATCATTGAAACCACCGCGATGGGTGCCGCGTATCTTGCGGGGTTGGCCGCTGGCGTCTGGAAGCATCAACAAGAACTCGAACAAATCCGTGAGAAAAACTCCGATTTTCTTCCCAAGATGGAACCCCAACAAGTTGTATCTCTAATTGCCGGATGGAAAAAAGCAGTGGAACGTTCCCGTCATTGGGCAGGGGATTAGACGACCCTGGTGGTTAAAACTACGCGGCTACCATCGATGCTGAACCAATCGTTGTTCCAAGGCACGGATTAGGGTTCAGTTTTTCGATTTGTATTCAAAAAACCATTTTTGATTCAGTTTTTCGATAAATCCATCGTCTTTCATAGAGGCAAGCGCTGCATTGAATGGAGCAACCAAATCGGATCCGGGTGTAAATATGAAACCAAATTCTTCAGTACGCAAGGGATCCCCTACTATTTTGAAACTCCCCGGATTGGCCCCCATATATCCTCGGCTGGAAGTGGCATCCATCAAGACCATATCGATGGCGCCTACTCTGAGGGCTTGAACGATGGCGCCAAATGATTCGAACAAAACAATCCGTTTGTTTTGTTGGTTGCCATCCAATATTTCGTAGACGGCGAAATAAAAATTGGTCGTGTCCGGTTGCGCTCCAATCAGCAATTCTTCGTTGGCTTTGAATTCCTGCGGAGTTTGAAAGCGTCTCTCATCGGCGCGGACCAGCATGAATTGCCGTGACGCCATATACGGATCTGAAAAATCCAGCTGCTTTTTTCTTTCTTCAGTGATGGTGATGCCGTCCATCCCTACATCGAATTGACCATTGCGGACTGCGGAAATCATCGTATCCCAGTTGGAAAGTTTCCAATCCACTTTGGCATTCAATCGTTTTGCAATTTCGTTCACCGCGTCATATTCCCATCCTATGCCTTCTCCGGTTTTTGGATCGACAAAATTGAGAGGCGCGTATGCGTTTTCCGTGACCGCAACAATCGTTCTTCCTTGCAGATCCGGGAGGTTCTGGCCCAAGCTGAGGGAAAAGTTGCAAACGGCGCTTAGGAACAGGACTGAGAGACAAATAAAAATTCTCATGGAACTCCGTGAATTAAAATCAGACGCGGCACATCGTGTTGCTGCGGGCTGTATTGGATATCCATGGGAAACCCTTGCTCGTATATTGAGATTTCTCGAAGACGTAAATTTAAAAAGGATCGCATCAATTCCAATATCTCCGATTTACATCATCTTTTCCAAGATGTGAAGACAAAGGAGTGGATTCATGTCTCATTCTCCAAAAGAATTCATTGAATCTTGAAAAAGGCGGGGAACCGGCATGAAATGGAATAATAATGAAGTACTGAATTTGCAGGAACTATGACTGTAAAGCACGGTAGGTGAGGTGCTGCTGGTATTGGGTTTTCATGGAGCGTACGAAATGCAATGCTCCTTGCACCGTCGTAAAATAAGGCAAGTTATAAAGCAGGGTCATGCGTCGTATATGCGTATGGTCTACAAAACGCTTGCGGGGATGGGTGGTGTTGATCACCAAGGCCAGTTCGTTACGATACATGTATTCATACACACTTTGCTCTCTTTCCATGTCCATGGAAACAACTTTGGCGTTAGGGACACCTCCCTGCCGGAGGATTTTCAGGGTTCCGGGTGTGGCCAGGATGGAGAATCCCAGGGTCGTCAGCTCTTTGGCCAGTGGAATCATGGCTGGCTTGTCCCTGTCCAGCACTCCAATGAAGACGTGGCCGTTTGGAGGAATTTTTTGAAAAACGGCAAGTTGCGCTTTGAAGTAGGCTTCTTCGAAGGTGTTTCCCCAACCCATCACTTCACCGGTTGATTTCATTTCAGGTCCCAACTCCGTGTCCGCTCCGGCAAATTTGGCAAAGGGAAAAACCGTTTCTTTGACTGCGAAAGTCGCAGGGGGTTTGTAGGAAAAGTTGAGACTCTCAAACGATGCTCCGAGCATGAGATAGGTGGCGTATTTTGCCAGTGGTCGCCCAGTGGCTTTGCTGACAAATGGAACGGTGCGCGAGGCACGGGGATTGACCTCGATAACGTATACTTTGTCATCTTTGACGGCAAATTGAATATTCATCAATCCAACTACATTCAGTTCACGTCCCACAGCCTGCCCCTGATGCTCGATTTCCTTTAAAATGGACGGAGACAACGAATGAGGAGGCAGGGAGCAAGCACTGTCGCCTGAATGAATCCCCGCCTGTTCGATATGTTCCATGATGCCACCCAATTCCACTCGCTTCCCGTCTGCCAGGAAATCCGCGTCGATTTCGGTGGCATTGAGTAGGAATTTATCAATCAATACGGGATGTTGAGGAGATACCTTGACGGCTTCATGGAAAAAGCCCGCCAATTCCTCCTCCGAATCGACAATCATCATGGCTCGTCCTCCCAAGACATAAGAAGGGCGTACCAGAATCGGATAACCGATCCTGCGGCCAATTTTGTAGGCCTCCCGCAATGAAAAGGCGGTGCCATTGGGAGGCTGCCGTAAATTCAGTTTATCGAGCAGTTCGGTAAACAATTGGCGATCTTCTGCTCGGTCGATGCTTTCGAATGAGGTCCCCAACAAGGGCACGCCAGCGTCATGCAATTGCTTCGCCAGCTTCAAAGGAGTTTGACCCCCTAGCTGGACAATCACCCCTGAGGGTTTTTCCAGTTCGACGATGTGCATGACGTCTTCGAAAGTGATCGGCTCAAAATAGAGGCGATCCGAAGTGTCATAATCGGTACTGACCGTCTCCGGATTGCAATTGACCATGATGGATTCGAATCCTTTTTCCCGAGCAGCAATAGCAGCATGCACGCAGCAATAGTCAAATTCGATTCCCTGTCCGATGCGATTGGGACCACTGCCCAGAATGACGACTTTTTTCCGCAGAGAGGGAATCGATTCATTCTCTTCTTCATAGGTGGAATAAAAATATGGTGTTTCGGAAGGGAATTCTGCGGCACAGGTATCGACGTGCTTGAAGACGGGGATGATGTTCCAAGCTTTCCGTTTGTCAGAAACCCGGGATTCAGAACAGTCCAGCAATTGAGCAATTCGCAAGTCAGAGAATCCCATTGCTTTCCACGCGCGCAGTTGTGGACGCTGGAGGTCGTGCAGGCACAGAGCGGCTATCTGTTGTTCTTGTTCGACCAGCGTTCGGACTTGGCCCAGGAACCAAGGATCAATTTTGGAGCAGGCAAACAATTTTGCATCACTCCATCCCCGACGTATCGCATCGGCCAGATACCAAATCCGCTCACTGGTCGGACAACTCAAGTGTTGTTCGAGCAGCGCTTCGATTTCTTCGGCCGCCCGGTTTTTGTAGTCCCGGGGTTCCATTCCCGCAGATCCTGTTTCCAGAGAACGCAGTGCTTTGTGAAACGATTCTTTGAATGTTCTTCCGATGGCCATCACTTCACCTACGGATTTCATTTGCGTCGTTAGACTGGTATCGCTCAGTGGAAATTTTTCAAAAGCAAAGCGGGGGATTTTGGTCACTACATAGTCGATGGTCGGTTCGAAGGAAGCTGGCGTTTTTTTTGTGATGTCATTGGGAATTTCGTCCAAAGTGTAACCCACTGCCAATTTGGCTGCGATTTTGGCAATGGCAAAGCCTGTGGCTTTGGAAGCCAGTGCAGAGCTTCTGGAAACCCGAGGATTCATTTCGATGATAATGATTTCTCCATTTTCCGGATTGACGGCAAACTGAATGTTTGAGCCACCGGTATCCACTCCAATTTCACGAATAACTTGCAGTGACAGATTCCGCATGTGCTGGTACTCGGAATCAGTTAGTGTTTGAGCGGGGGCCACGGTGATGCTGTCTCCGGTATGCACCCCCATTGGGTCAAAATTTTCGATGGAGCAGATAATCACTACGTTGTCCTTGGAATCACGCATCACCTCCAATTCATACTCTTTCCAGCCCAAAATCGATTCCTCGACCAATACCTCGTGGGTTGGAGAGACGGACAGACCGCCGGATACGATCTTTTCAAGTGATTCACTGGTTTCCGCGATCCCACTTCCGGTGCCTCCCAAAGTAAACGAAGGGCGGATAATGAGAGGCAGCCCCAACTCCTTTTCAACTTGCCTCGCTTCTTCCAGCGAGTGCACGATCCGGCTTGCAGGCATGCGGATATCCAGGTTTTTCATGGCTTTCCGGAAAGCTTCCCGGTTTTCTGCTTTATGGATGGCAGGTACCTTGGCGCCGATCAATTCGACCTGATATTTTTTCAGGATCCCGGCATGGTGAAGCGCCATGGCCATGTTCAAAGCGGTCTGCCCTCCCATGGTGGGGAGAATGGCATCGGGCTTTTCTTTTTGGATAATGGCCTCCAGAGCGTCAACGGTTATTGGCTCGATGTAAGTCGCATCGACCAAATTCGGATCCGTCATGATGGTGGCGGGGTTGCTGTTGATCAGAATGATGCGATATCCTTCTTCCTTCAATGCCTTGCAAGCTTGAGTGCCGCTGTAATCGAATTCACAGGCCTGCCCAATCACGATGGGACCTGACCCGATAATCAATATCGATTGGATGTCTGTTCGTTTGGGCATGCTGATTCCTCAAGTTGCTCGCTCCCTTCTCCGGGGACCGTCTGGTTATCGGGGTTGAAAGGAATTGTATGGATGTGTGCCCGGATGTTTATTGATAGAGAATTTATCCCGGTTTCAGCAAAGAATAAAGTCCGGAACGAAAGAAATTTGAGAAACAATGAATATTTTAAAAACAAAGGGTCGACAACCGCATATTTTATTTTTTACGCTTTTCCGCAAGACCGAATGCGGACAGGTGGCGATATCAAATAAATAAATTGATAATTGAAGGACAACGTAATAATGTTCGGCTATTTCATAAGCGATACCAATTTTCAGATGAAATGTGAGTGGGTCATCGTTTAAAATACGGTGATAGGGAACCAGTCCATATTCCTTGTTTGTTTCTAATGTCGCATGGAAATTGTCATTGGTAGAAAGCTATTTTGGAGAGCAAAATCAGGCTGTCGATCCAGCACATCGTAAGGGAATGCGCCTTCTTGATTGGACTGGGGAATTCGGGTGTCAAGAAGAGCGATTGCAACCTATTGGCTCTCCTGATTTTATTGTCAATTGGAAATACTAAGAGCAAGAGGTTAAATCCATGAAAGAATATCAATCCGCTGATATTAGAAATTTTGCTATTGTGGGCCATGGAGGTTCGGGGAAGACGATGCTGAGTGAGGCGATGCTGGTTTGCAGCGACGTGATCAACCGCTTGGGCAGTATTGCGAATGGGAACACCGTTTCAGACTACCATGAAGATGAACAAGCGCGTCAAATCTCTATCCATGCGTCTTTGCTGCACACCGTCTGGGCAGGGAAAAAGTTCAACATCATCGACACTCCGGGATATTCCGATTTTATTAGCGAGAGTCTGGGAGCACTCCGGGTGGGCGACTTTGCCCTGGTTGTCGTCGATGCGGTTCAGGGAGTGGAAGTGGGCACGGATCAGGTTTGGAATTATGCCACAAATTTCGAGATTCCCAAAATTCTGGTGATCAATGGTCTCGATAGGGAATATGCCAATTTCGACAATGTGTTGGACCAAGTCAAGGAACGATTCGGAAACAACCTGTTTCCTATGAATACCCCCATCAATGCAGGACTTGGCTTCAATCAGATATTGGACGTAATAGCCGGCAATGTTTGCGACTATCAAACGGATGGTAGCGGTCTACGGGAAAAGAGACCTGCGGCGGGAGAGTGGCGAGAGCGAGTGGAACAGATGCATCAGGACCTGATCGAATATGTGGCGGAGTCCGATGACACACTTTTGGAGAAATTTTTCGAGAAAGGTTTGACAGAGGAAGAAATGCGAGCAGGCATTCATACTGCCGTGCGAAATCAATCCTTTGTTCCCCTTTTCTGCGCTTCTGCAGAGAGCAATATCGGGGTGAGAGGATTGATGGATTTCATTGCGGAGTATGCGCCTTCTCCACAGGACCGTGCTCACGTGAAAGCGGTGGATGCGGATGGGAACGAATTGGATGTTGCTTTGACGGATACTGATCCCGTTATGTACGTATTCAAGACGCTCAGTGAAGCTCATTTGGGAGAGATGTCTTTTTTCCGTATCTATTCAGGAACTATCACTTCCGGCATGGATGTTTACAACAGTGCCAGGAAGATCAACGAACGTATCGGGCAAGTGTATCTACTCAATGGCAAGGAACGAGAAAGTGCGAAAAACCTGAACAGCGGGGATATAGGGGCGGTAGTAAAATTGAAGGACACCCACACCAATGAAACACTTTGCGGGGCTAAAAACGTCGTAACCCTGCTTCCGGTGGAATACCCCAAACCCAATATTCACGCTTCTTTGAAGCCCAAATCCAAGGGAGAAGAAGAGAAGATCGCCATGGGTCTGGGAACCCTGCATGAAGAAGATCCCACTTTCATTTATCACGTCGACTCCGAATTGCGCCAGACCATTATTTCAGGTCAGGGAGAGCTGCATTTACAAGTGATTACCGATCGTTTGAAGAGTCGCTTCAAAGTGGAAATTGAGCTGCATAAGCCCAAAATCCCTTTCCGGGAAACCATTCGCACCAACGGGGGATCCAAGTATCGTCACAAGAAGCAAACCGGAGGAGCAGGGCAGTTTGCCGAAGTCTGGATGCGCATTGAACCCAAAGAAAGGGGTGAAGGAGTGGAGTTTATGCAATCGTTGGTGGGACAGAACGTTGACCGAATTTTCGTGCCCTCCGTCGAAAAGGGGGTGATGGCTGCCTGCGAAGAAGGCATTATCGCTGGTTATCGAGCGGTGGATCTGAAAGTGGATTTTTACGATGGGAAACAACACCCGGTCGATTCCAAGGACGTCGCGTTTCAAATAGCGGGAAAACAAGCTTTGAAGGAAGCCTTCAAGGAAGCCAAACCCTGTTTGCTGGAGCCTATTTACAATATCGAAGTCACAATACCGGAAGATTCCATGGGCGACGTGATGGGCGATATCTCCAGTCGTCGTGGAAAAATACTGGGGATGGACTCCAAAGGACGAACGCAGGTGGTCAAAGCCCAGGTGCCACAAGCCGAATTGCATTACTATGCGACCACCCTACGCTCCTTGACAGGAGGGAGAGGGATTCATTCCGAAGAGTTCAGTCACTATGAAGAAATGCCACGCGACTATGAACAGAAAGTGATTGCAGAGAGCCAACTCCCAATGGACGAGTAACTGACTTTTTTATTGATTTTTTAAAGGCCACCACAAGCGAAGCTTGTCGAGAAAGCGGTGTGCTCTTGCTTGTTTCAGCCTTTTTTTTTCGGCAGTGACTTGCTTTTGGAGATCGCTCATGGCTTGCCCCAATTTATCGCAATAATCCTTGATTTCTTCTCCCCTGAGCGTAGCGGGAACATAAAACGGAGGGCCAAAGGCACTGACGGCGATGGTGAAGGGTTTCGGGATTTTGTGACGATCCCAGCTATTGTAGACAGTCCACTGATCGATGGCATCATAACACCAGGGAATGATTGGCATACCACTCTTTTTGGCAATCATAATGACTCCGGGTTGCACTTTGCCACGGGGACCAAGAGGGCCATCGGGAGTGATGGCGGCGGGCAAAGGACCTTTGAGATAAGAAACCATCTCACGAAGAGCCCAGGGACCCCCATTGGAAGAGGAGCCTCGAATCGGAACAAAGGAAAAATGCTCCACCACCCTTGTGATCATTTCACCATCTCGACTCTTGCTGATCATGGAACCGTATTTCCGATTTTTTAAAAGCCAGCAGCTGAAATAAATATTCTGGTGCCAAGTGGCGAGTATATAATTTCCCTTGAGTGAATCGACGAATTTTTCATTCAAGTGGACGGTTTTTGAGGTCCAACCAGTCCCGCGAATCATCCAGACCAAGGATTTGACCAGAAGCCAGTCTTTTAACCGGAATTCGGAAGAGCGCATGGATGCCATATCTCAATGTGCGGGTACTTCCCCTTTGTCGTACCGTTGGTGATTGCGGAGAAAATGACGCAAAACAGTGTGGAGGATTCCTCCGTTTTTATAGTATTCGATCTCAACGGCGGTGTCCAAACGGCAAATCACTGGAATTTCCTGATCATCGGCTTTAACAATCAATTCCTGCATCGGTTGAATATTATCACTGAAGCCGACGACGGAAAAATTCTCTTTGCCGGTGAGTCCATAATCTTCCGCATCTTTACCCTCTTTGAATTGCAAGGGTAGGACTCCCATGCCAATCAGGTTGGAGCGATGAATGCGCTCGTAGCTGGAAACCAACACGACTTTGATTCCCAGTAGGAATGTACCTTTGGCAGCCCAATCTCGTGAGGAGCCGGCACCATATTCCGCGCCTGCAATGACAATCAAAGGAATATTCTGCTGTTGGTATTTGATGGCGGCATCGTACACCGACATTTGCTCTCCGCTGGGCAAATGGATCGTATAACCTCCTTCCATGTCGCGCAGCATCTGATTGCGGATGCGCACATTGGCAAAGGTGCCGCGAGTCATCACCTGGTCATTCCCGCGTCGCGAACCATAAGAATTGAAATCTTCAGGTGCAACTCCTTTTTCAATCAGATATCGCCCGGCAGGGTGTTCGGAAGTAAAAGCACCGGCAGGAGAAATATGGTCCGTGGTCACGGAATCTCCCAATTTGATCAAGGTATTCGCCCCGGAAATATTCCGTATAGGAGTGGCCTCCAGCGACATATTCATGAAGAATGGTGGATTCCGGATATAAGTGGAAGCGTTGTCCCATGAATAAACTGCTCCGGATTTGCTTTCGATGCGATTCCACATTTCAGAACTGTTTTGCACTTGCTCATAACGCTGCCGGTACATTTGTGGAGTGATCAGCTTCATGACCTCTGCGATTTCTTCCGGGCTGGGCCAAATTTCCTCCAATTTGACTTCCTGGCCATTGGAATCCACGCCAATGGGTTCCTTTCGCAGGTCAATGTCCACTGTTCCGGCAATGGCATAAGCGACCACCAAGGGGGGGCTGGCCAGAAAATTCGCCTTGACGTGTGGGCTGATTCGTCCCTCAAAGTTGCGATTTCCCGAAAGGACGGAAGCGACCACCAGTTCTTTGTCATTGATGGACGCAACAATCGCTTCCGCCAGAGGGCCGGAATTGCCGATGCAGGTAGTGCACCCGTAACCGACCGTGTAAAAGCCCAGCTGCTCCAGATATGCGGAAAGTCCTGATTTGTTCAGATAGTCCGTCACCACTCGAGATCCGGGTGCCAACGAAGTTTTAACCCAGGATTTGGTGGTCAACCCCCGAATGACCGCTTTTTTGGCCAGTATTCCGGCAGCGATGAGTACGGATGGATTGCTCGTATTGGTGCAGGAGGTGATAGCGGCAATTACAATAGAACCCTGTTTCAAAGTGCCACCTCGTTCCCAGGAGATGGGACTTTCTGTCAGGATGGCTTGGTCATTCAGGGCAAAACCCCGTTCTTTGAAGGGCGCCTGCATGGACTGGCGCCAGCTGGATTTCATCTCGGAAAGATTGATACGGTCTTGTGGACGTTTTGGACCTGCCAAGGCAGGTTCTACAGTGGCGAGGTCCAGTTCGAGCAGGTCGCTATAGGTTGGATCGGGAGTCGCATCCGTGCGATACAACCCTTGTTCCTTGCAATAGCGTTCCGCCCGTTGCGCAATTTCCTCGGAACGACCGGTACCCTTTAAATATTTCAGTGTTTCACTATCCACGGGGAAAAAGCCCATGGTGGCTCCATATTCCGGGGCCATATTAGCCAAGGTCGCTCGATCCGCCAAACTCAAGTTGGAAAGTCCGGCACCATAAAACTCCACGAATTTTTCAACAACTCCTTTTTCACGAAGCATTTGCACTACCTTCAAAACGAGATCCGTAGCCGTGGTACCGGGATTGAGAGAACCATAGAGTTTGAAACCAAGTACTTGGGGGATGCGCATGTAGATGGGTTGTCCCAACATGGCCGATTCCGCTTCGATACCACCCACTCCCCATCCCATCACTCCGGCACCATTGATCATAGTAGTGTGGGAGTCGGTTCCCACTACGGTATCCGGGAAACAAATGCCATCGCGCAAATGGACCACGCTTGCCAGGAATTCCAAATTGACTTGATGGATGATACCTATCCCTGGTGGAATGACGCGAAAATTCTTGAATGCCTGTTGGCCCCATTTGAGGAATTCGTAACGCTCTTTATTGCGCTTGAATTCGATATCCATGTTTTTTTCCAGGGATTGCGCTGTGCCGTATTGATCTACTTGCACGGAATGGTCGATCACCAGGTCCACGGGAACTCGAGGGTTGATGAGGGCAGGGTCTCCCCCCATCTCGACCATGGCAGAACGCAGGGCCGCCAAATCCACTACGGTGGGTACTCCGGTGAAGTCCTGCAGAATCACCCGGGTTGGTTTGAAAGGGATTTCCCGTTCCTGCCGGGAACCATCGCCTTGGCTCACTGCCCAATTTGCCAGTGCCAGGATGTCTTTTTCGTTGACTTGGAAATTGTCCAGATTCCTCAAAGCCTGCTCAAGAAGAATTTTTATTGAAAAGGGAAGCTTGCCGATGGGACCGACTCCATCTTTTTCCAGTTGGTTCAGATGGAATAAGTCGGCGGAACCACTACCTGTTTCAAATGCGCGACGGGTTCCAAATTTATTGTCTGCCATGATTTTTCTCATTTTGGGGGGATATGAAATTCAGTGATCTCTTATTTTTGAGAGAAAAGCGGCATATTGTCAACAAATTGTTCTAAAAGCAAAAGCACTTTGTCGGCTGGAGGCATTTCCCGAAAAACGAAACCTGCCCGTGTGAAGTGTCCGGACCGGTCCACGGCTTGCGCCACCATGGGGTCTTTGAGCAAACTCTTGGCCACCCCGATAATCAACGGAAAAACCCCGGCTTCGTCAGGCCGCACTTTTTCCAACCGCTGAAGCCGGGCCGTCAGATGGGAGGCGTGCCAGGTATGAAACAATTCCATGGAGACCTCTGTTCCGCATGGGTGTTTCAGCAGGAAATCGGGAAAGCAGTAGTATTCGCCTGCCAGAGGCAGGAATTGTTTAGCAGGTTCCACGTTCCAGGTTTTCGATTTTTGCCGGAACGATTTTTGGAACATGTCGATTTCCTGAGGAACGTAAGCAAAAAATTGCCGGTAATGTGAGCGAATTTTGCAGGATTCATCGAGCTGCAGCAGATATTGTTTCCGCTTGCCAAGCCGGATGCGGGCTTGGAGTTGCCATTGGGGTTGATGGAGGATTGCCGGGAAAAAGTTGGCTAGATTGAATCCGTATTTTTGGGTTTGCAGGAAGAGGTCGAGTGGACCATCGATGATGATGCGGTAGTCCCCTTCTGGTTCCTGGGTGATATCGGCCAAGAGTTGATAAAAGCGCAAGTACTTGCACAATTGCCGTAGAAGTACGGGATCCTTGTCTGCGATACGCAGGAGTAAGCGATTACAGCGCAGCAACAATCCCTGAATCTGAGCACAATTGTAGCGATGCAGCAAATTTTCCGGAGAAAAGGATTTGAAATGGAGAACCTGCTGGTAAGGGGGCAAGTCCGCATACAATTGATGGCTCAAGTGGGTGGCGTTTCGCTGATCGGGGAATTGTTGAAACGTGTCTTGAATTGATTCATGGTATGCCGGTAAATCCACGAATTTTTGCTTGGATAAAAGACGGCTCGCGTGACGGAAAAGATTCTCCCGTAAAACCATCAAAGCGGTATCGATGGTGGTATCGAATTGGGTATGATCAAGCAGTAGTTTTTCCAATCCTCGAGTGACGACAGCGTCTCCGGGAGAACGATCAATGAGCTCTTTGCTTTCTTCCAGCAATGCCTGCCGCGTTTTGCCTTTACCGGCTTCAAACACTTCCAGCAGTTGTTGGGCGCAACCGAGCATGGCAGGATCAGCCGGATCGATCAGCGAGGGGAGGATTCGGTCTTCTTGGATGGTATGACGCAACAAATCTTTTGTCAGCATTGTTCATTTTAATAGCCCCTACCGGAAAAACCAACAAGATTTTCCAATGACGAACTTCGACTGATTCGTCCTGAGAGTAAAAGATCAATTTCACATCCGAACCCATCTCGAATTTCCCCTTTTTTCTTGACTACGAGGAAGAAGGAAGGATATTGTTTTCTCTCATTCAGGGCTGAATTTTTTTCATTGGAGCTTAGCTTACGATTTCAATTTTTCAACTCATTTTAGGTGGATGGATTTTGCCAGAGAGTATTCTTTTGATACGACTCTTGCTTGAAAAATTCATTTTGAGCAAGTAGTGTGCCCGTAACATCAATTTTAAAGGGATGACATGAACAAAGAATTGCCAAGACCTCTGGTGGAACCTCTCAGTGAAAAGGATATAGAAAAAATAAGTGATGCGATATTGAAGAAAGACAAGTGGTATTTTCATTACTTCATTTTCGCCCTGCAAACGGGTATGCGACGATATGAAATTTTGGCTTTGACCTGGCATGACGTGGATATGTGGAAAAATCGGGAAATCAAGGTGCCCAACCCCAAGTCTCCCCACCGTCGTGATCGTCATGCCCGCAGAATTCCGATCAATGAAACCCTTTTTGGCCTTCTTCTGGATTTGCGTTCACCTTCACGTTGGGTATTCCAGAAAACAAGCAAGCGGATGCTGGGAGGAACAGTCACATGGTTCTTCCGTGAACTGAGCCGGAGTATGAATATTCAAGTCAATGCCGAACGCATTCGCTGGACTTACGCGGTCAATGTCTACAAGCGAATCAATCCCTCGTCGCGAGAAGAATGGCGTCAAGTTCAAAAACTCTTGGGGCACAAAGATTTTTCCACAACCAAGAGTTATTTTCTGCGTAATATGAAAAATATTTCCTTTCCCTGAAGATGAATATATTTATGGACATTCTTCATTGTCGTCTTGCCGGTAGAGTGGGCGGGGTTCCCAGAATACAGGTGTTATTCCGGCCTGGCCTGACTATTTTATTTCTTGAGGTCTCTGGTAAAATTTGGATGGGTTCAGTTTTCTGTTTGGAATTGGGAGGTTTCCCCTTCCACGCGGTATTCATTCAATTTGTTCCTCAGCGTGCGGATGCTGATACCCAAAATCTTGGCGGCGTGCGTCCGATTGCCACTGGTCGTTTTAAGTGTTTCAAAAATCAATTTCTTTTCCGCTTCTCTCATAGACATACCCACTTCAATTTTCATTGTTTCCGAAACAGATTCACTTTGTAAAGCAGCAGCAGTGAACGGTTCTTCGTTAAAGAACTGCGAATCCTCGCTTGAATGCATCATAAGATTGGTGGGTTGTACACTTTCCCCGTCGGCAAGCAGCAGCGCCCGCTCGATCACATTTTCCAACTCGCGGACATTGCCCCGCCAATTGTAATTCATCAAGACATTCAAGGTTTCATCGGTTATTTGCGGTTGGGAACGATTGTTCAATTTGGCATGCTTGGCCAGAAAATGATTAACCAGGGACGGAATGTCGTCTTTTCGATCCCGTAAAGGCGGTAGGCTCAAGGGAATGACGTTTAAGCGAAAGTAAAGATCTTCCCGGAATTTTCCCTCCTCCACCAGCTTCAAGATATTGCGGTTGGTCGTTGCCACTACCCGCACATCGATGGGAATGGGTTCTTTGCCACCCACTTTGTCCACTTCATGCTCTTGAAGCACGCGGAGCAGTTTGGCCTGCAAAGGCAAGGCCATTTCACTGATTTCATCGAGCAGGATCGTACCCCCATTGCCTTGTTCAAACTTACCACGGTGATCTTGATGGGCGCCTGTAAACGCCCCTTTTTTGTAGCCGAATAATTCACTTTCCAATAAAGTATCAGGAAGGGCCGCGCAATTGATCGGGACGAACGACCGGCTCACCCGTTCGGAATGTTGATGGATGTAGTGAGCCAACAACTCTTTTCCGGTACCACTCTCACTTTGAATCATGACCGTCGCTTTGCTGCGAGCCACATTTTTAGCCACTTTCAGTAACTTCATCATATTTTCGTTCTGTGTGACGATTTCCCATTTTGCATCGCTATCCGGTGATTTCAGTGACTCTAAAGTACCGTGTTCCGGTTTGAAAGTGAGAGCTCGCTCCACCACGAAGGTGAAGGTATCAAAATTGAAGGGTTTGACGATATAGTCGAATGCACCCTGTTTCATTGCTTCCACCGCCGTTTCAATCGTGCCATAGGCGGTCACCATGATGACAGGTTTGAGGGGATCAATGGCTTTGATATCTTTCAATAATTCCAAGCCACTGCGCTTGGGCATGGTCATATCAGTGATGATCAGGGAGTAACCATGGTTTTTGAATTTCTTGATCGCATCCAGAGCATTGTGAGAAAGCTCTACGGAGTAACCACAGTGTTTCAGCGTCTCCGACATGGCGATTCGCATTTCCACTTCGTCATCAACAATCAGTATAGGTTGCATGCCATTTCCTTATTCAGAACTTTACTTTGAAAGCGAACATCCGATGTTCCCTGCGTCCGACAATTCGACAATTTTCTTTGATTTGCAATGATACGAGGTTTGGTTTCCTTCATTCCGCAACGGGAAAGAGTAAAGTCATTTGCGTCCCTTTATCGACTTCGCTTTCCACGTCGAGCACTGCGCCGTGGGACTCGACGATATTATACGCCGTGGCCAATCCCAAGCCTATTCCGTGTTCCTTGGTTGTAAAAAAAGGACTGAAAATTTTTCGCCTGACCTCGGGAGCCATTCCTATTCCACTATCCTGAATACAGATTTCAATCAAGTGCAGATTTTCGCGACGGACGTTCCGATCTCTTCCCCAAACTCCATTGAAACGCTTCAAGATTTTTTCGTTATTGGTCCGGTTATTCCGGGTTCTGATACGGATTTCACCGGGTTTATACTCTGTTTTATCAAGAATTGCTTGAAGGGCATTGGAGATTAAATTGAAAAATACTTGTTTCAATAGCTCGCTGTCACCTTTGATCTGACTGGCGGTGGCTTCCAATTGGGTGAGGATGCGAACATGGTGGTCGGGAATCGCATGCCTCGACAATTCCAAGGTTTCTCTGAGCAAGTGATGGATGTCAATCGTTTTTTCTTCTGCAATCGGATGCGGTTTGGTGTATTCCAGGATATTGGAGATAACGTGATTCATACTTTGCGTGGCCGAAGCAATGTGCTCAATCAGCTGTTGTTGAGGGGCTTCCGGGTCTAAATCTTTTTTCAGCAAGGCGGAAAAAAGCTCGATACTGCCCAAAGGATTGCGAATTTTGTGGGCAATGGTGGCTCCCATTTCTCCCATCCCGGTCAAGCGGTTTTTTCGCTCAGCCTCTGCCTCCAGTTTTTTCATGTCTGAAATATCCTGCAGCCTTGACAATGATTCCTGAAATCTCCTCCGCTTCACTGCGCATCGAAGAAATGGAAAGCAGTAGTCGCTTTTTTAAGCCATTGGGTTGCTGAAAGTCCAACTCCTGCTCTTTGGCATTGTCATAAATTCTCAACTCCTCCCTTGTGAGTGTTTGTGGCAGGATAGGATGCTGAAACACTTCGTTCAATTCAACCCCATGCAACTTTTCCAGGGGACTGCCAAGGAGCTGTAATCCCATCTGATTGACATAATTGACGACTCCCCCAGAATCAGTGACGATACATCCAACCGCGAAACTTGCGAATATATTGCTGAGAAAACTTTGTGTCCGTTCTTTTTCCAACAAATTCATTTGTAATTCTTTGTTTTTGCGGACCAATTCACGATTGAGTTCGTCCGCCTTTTCCTCGAGTCCATGATAATATGCTTGTAGCTTGAGGGTGGCCTGCTTGAAAGCATCGAAGCTTTGCTGAAGAAGCCTTAAATTCAGGGCCTCTTCGGTATGTATCTCACGCGTCGATGGAGGGTCGGGAAAGTGTTCTGTTACCATAACATATCCACTCTGGTTGAACCGTTCTCTCTAAAAACATGATTCTTTCCAATTGACAAGAATGTCTTTTGGGGATGATCCGGAAGGTATGCATAAATTGCGCAGCAGCGCTTCTGATTCCCATACAAAATTCCACTATATCACTTTTTTTGTTTGAACAAGAATTGTTGATTCACTCTGCATTTTCACGATCGATCCTTTCCAACTGCCCGAGTCGGTATTGATAGGAAAGGATCATGCTTTCATTGAGCTCGAATCCCGCCTTTTGAACGAGTCGTTTGATGGCGGAAAGCCTGGCGCCAGGATTTTCCAGCAAGGTTTCATATAAAAACCCCAGGGCCTCCGGGTCCAATTGTTTGTAATCCTTCTCCAGCAATTGTTCAACTGCAGTCAAGGACAAATTGTAGGCCGTGGCGATTTCATTGGGTGATTCGTTGGCAGCCAGCAACTCTCTGATTTCGCTACACTCTTTTTTGGAGAGATGACGTAGAGAGCGGGGTGCGACCACGCCTTCTTTTTTACACCATTGCAGGATGGTAGAGGCTGAAACATCGAATTCGTGCGCAAGGGATTCAATCGCTTCTCCATCCATGATACGATTCAGGATGCAATCGTGGTCCTCATCCGAAAGCCGTTTTTTGCGCAACATCTTCTTTTTTGCAAATGCGCCCAAACCGGCGATGGCAGCTACTCTGCGGATGTAGTGGGAAGAGACGCCTAATTGTTCAGCCACGGCGTTGACATCCTGTCCTTTATCCAACTCGACAATGATCTCGATATTTTGATATTCCTCAAGTGGCATCACCATTCATCCTTTTTCGTGGTCGACTCGTTCGAGTGCCACGGAATTCAAGCAGTATCTTTTATAGGAAGGAGCAGGTCCGTCATCAAAAACATGTCCCAAGTGCGCATCACAACGGGCGCATAGCACTTCCACTCGTTTCATGAAAAGACTGTAATCGTCTTCCACAGCGATTTTTTCTTCATTCAGAGGCATCCAAAAGCTTGGCCATCCGGTGCCGGAATCGAATTTCGTTTCAGAGGAGAACAAATCAGCGCCACAGCAGGCGCAACGGTAAATGCCTGATTCCTTGCAATCATGATATATTCCACTGAAAGCTTGTTCCGTCCCTTTTTTACGGCACACTCTAAAGGCTTCGGGAGACAGTTGTTGCCGCCATTCCGCCTCACTTTTCACTATTTTTTCGGACATTGTTATTCCTATGCAATTTTAAATGTAACCTGAGTTCGAGATAATAATTTAATAATTTCAATATGTTATGGAATTTTCATATCTTAGAGAAACCTTGTCATTCCTGCGAAAGCAGGAATCCAGAGGTATACAGCCAGACTGAAATCTGGATCCCCGCTTTCGCGAGGATGACATATACACTAGGATACTCATATTATTGAAGATTTATGTCGAACTCAGGTTATGTACCTTCAGATAAGGCGGGGATGAGGAGAAAAACTGAAGACAAGGAATTTTTCCGGGTTTGAGTTTTTTTCGTACCCCGAGAATGGCAGATTGCCTTGAAAAATCCGGTATCAGGTCAATCCTTTTTACATTTCTAACATAAAGCTTGAAAAATCGCTTTGAAAAAATAGCATCTCATTTTTTTTGCCTCCAGGGGCAAATATTGATAATGTTGGCGTTGATCTCTGCATGTCTCATTCTCCCCGGTTTGCCGCGACCCTGATCGTTCCGTCATTTTGCGGCGGAATGCATTCGTGATGCTTTATTTCACTCGAGACCGGGAAACGATCGAATCGGTATTGAATAAAATAAAACGCTTTATGCCGCGCATATTGCTGCTCATTCCCACCACCACTTATCGCGCTAGCGCCTTCTTGGAAGCGGCGGCACGGCTCCGCCTGGAGGTCGTGGTCGCTTCCGACGAGAGTCAGGCGCTGGCTCCATTGACCCCGGGATCTACCTTGGTATTGGATTTTCAGGATCCCTGCAAAGCCGTGGCCCAGGTGGTGAAAATGGCGCAGGAATCACCTTTTCAGGCCGTGATCGGGATTGATGATAAAACCGTCATTTTGGCGGCAATGGCCAATGAAGCCCTCTCCCTGGCGCATAATTCCGTAGAGTCGGCGCAAGCCACCCGAAACAAGTACCTGATGCGAAAAGCGCTTCAATTTTCCAATATTCCATCCCCTCATTTTGAATTGCTCACGATTGATGAGAATCCGCTGGAGTGGGCCAAGCGTCTTAAATATCCTTGCGTGTTGAAACCCACTTTTCTCTCTGCCAGCCGGGGTGTGATCAGGGCCAACAATTCCACGGAATTCACTCTGGCCTTTCACCAGATTGTGGCTTTGCTCTCGAATCCGGAAATCGAGCAGGAATCAGGAACGCTTTTCCATCTTGAAACTGTTCGAGAGATCCTGGTGGAAGAATATATCCCTGGTAAGGAAGTATCCCTGGAAGGATTGCTGACCAAGGGAGAATTGAAAATTCTTGCGCTTTTTGACAAGCCTGATCCTCTGGAAGGTCCGTTTTTCGTGGAAACTCTCTATGTCACGCCTTCCCGGTTGCCGGAAAATATTCAGGAGCAAATTGCTCATGTCACGCAACAGGCGATTCGCGCTCTAGGGCTGCGGGAGGGACCAGTTCATGCAGAATTGCGTTATGACGGGGAAAGGGTGTGGCCGATCGAAATTGCCGCCCGCTCCATCGGTGGATTGTGTTCCCGGGTTTTGGAATTCAGCAGGAATCTTTCCCTGGAAGAACTTATCTTACTCCATGCTCTGGGACAAGAAGTGCAGACCGTCCAACGTCATCATCAGGCGGCGGGCGTGATGATGCTGCCAGTGCCGGAACAAGGAATCCTGCAAGGGGTGACTGGTCTGGAAGAGGCTCGGGAGATCCCAGGAATCGAGGATGTTTTGATTTCCATCCCTGCCGGGCAGCCTGTGGAACCCGTGCCTTACGGAAGCCGCTATCTGGGATTTATTTTTAGTCGTGGTCCTTCTCCTCAGTCAGTGGAACATGCCTTGCGGGAGGCTTACAATTGTCTGCGGGTAGAAATCACTACGTCCTGAACGAAACTTCGCTCAACAGAGACGGCAGCGCGGACATTTTGCCAACTACATTCTGCTGCGCGGACGATTTTGATTTTTTTTGATGTCGAAAAGATCGGTCAATTGTTCCACCATCGTTTTTCCCAATTCGCCGACTTCCGCAATTCGCACGGCTCTTTTATAATAATGTTTGACATCATGACCAATGCCGATGGCTACCAATTCGACTGGAGAACATGTTTCAACCGCCTCGATCACTGCATGAAGATGCCGTTCCAGAAAGTTTTTTTTGTTGACCAGCAAAGTGCTGTTGTCCACGGGCAGACCATCGGAAATCACCATCAGGATTTTACGCTGTTCTTCCCGTCCCGCAATGCGGTTATGGGCCCACAAGAGAGATTCGCCGTCTATGTTTTCCTTCAGCAAATCCTCTCGCATCATCAAGCCAAGATTTTTCCGCGCCCGGCGGTAGGGAACATCGGCGTCTTTATAGATAATGTGCCGCAAATCATTCAACCGTCCCGGGTTTTCAGGTTTACCCCGGGCCAACCAATCCTCTCTGGATTTACCGCCTTTCCATGCCCTTGTCGTAAAACCCAGCAGTTCGACCCTGACCGAACAGCGTTCCAGGGTTTGCGCCAGGATATCGGCGCACATGGCGGCAATGGTCATCGGCCGTCCCCGCATCGAACCGGAACAATCGATTAGAAGGGACACGACCGTGTCCCGGAATTCAGTATCTTTTTCCCGCTTGAAAGATAACGAATGGAGGGGGTTGACGATGATCCCCGCCAATTGGGCCGTATTGAGGATCCCTTCATCCAGGCCAAATTCCCAACTGCGCTGCTGAACGGCCATCAAGCGACGTTGCAGCCAGACTGCCAGACGGGTTGTGATATTTTTTATAGGCTCCAGTTGATAATCCAGGTGCTTGCGAAGTCGAGTCAAAGATTCGGGGTCACTCAACTCTTCCGCCCTCACCGTTTCATCGTATTCCGTGGTGTAGGCGCAGTAGAAATTTTTCGTAATATCACCAAATTCTACGCGGGGACGTCGCAGGGGTACCGATTCGGTAGACTCCTCCGAATCAAGCCACTCCCGGTTGGGATCGAAATCCTCCTCTCCTCCTTCTCTTTCGTTTTCCTCTTCTTCGAATTGGGCAGATTCGGAATCTTCATCCATTTCGGAATCTGGTGGTTTTTCTTCCAATTCGTCATCTTCGTCCTGCTGCGGATCTTCTTCAGGAGGGGAGTTCAACTGGTTTTCAAATCCCAACAACTCGATGATCTGGCGGAATTTAAGGGCAAAGGCTTGCTGATCGTGGATCAATTCCGTAACGGTATCGAGTTCCCCCGCCAATTTTTCTTCGAGCCACTCTCGTTTCTGGTCGAGCAGAGTTTTGGCGAGGGGCAACAGTGAACGGCTGATCAATTTTTCCCGCAAGAGCAGTCCGAGCGCTTCTCCCAGATCGTCTTCGGCTTCTTTATCTCGACAGGACGAGTTTTGCTGTTGCCGGAGCCGCTCTTCCATCGCGCAGGCCAGATTGTGGCCCACGCCTTTCATATGAGTTGAACCGATAACCGCCAGGCGCGCATCCTCGGTTGCTTCGAAGATGGACAAGGCCATGCCCGTTTCCGGTTTGAAATTTTGATGGATCTCGTCATCGTGGTAGCGCAGGCGGAGGGCATACGCGTCCGCCGCACCCCTACTTTTGGCGATCTCATCAGGAGTGAAGGCGGAGGTGGGCAGGGGGATCAGCGAGGCCTTGTTTTTCATCAGAGGCGCGCTGCCGCTGAAAGTGACATGCAGGTCTTTTTGCTCCGCAATGGCACGCATGGTTTCGCTGAGCGCCCGCTTGAGCGTCTCCATGGAATCATTGGGCTTCTTCAAATATTCCTCTTTTTCGCGGAATCGTCGTATTGGTGAGCTAGCAATCGAGCTGGGCCAGGTTGACGATGGATTCATACAATTCTTCCCCCAGACAACGCTGGTAGTATTCTGCAATGGTGGCGCGTTCCATTTCGTCGCATTTATTCAAGTAAGTGACTCGGAAGGCAAAGCCGATATCCTTGAAGATCGATGCATTTTCCGCCCAATTGATGACCGTACGCGGGGACATGACGGTGGAAATATCACCGTTCATGAATCCCTGCCGAGTCAGGTTGGCCACGGAAACCATACTGGCAACGGTTCTTCGCCCTGCTTCGGTCTGCCATTCGGGAGCATTGACCAGGGCTACTTTCATTTCTTCTTCCGGTGGCAGGTAATTCAAGGTGGTGACGATGTTCCAGCGGTCCATCTGCCCTTGATTGATTTGCTGGGTGCCATGATAAAGACCGGAAGTATCCCCCAAACCCACCGTATTGGTGGTGGAAAACAACCTGAAATGAGAGTGGGGGTGAATCACCCGGTTCTGGTCCAACAGCGTCAATTTGCCTTCCACTTCCAGGACACGCTGGATGACGAACATGACATCCGGACGGCCGGCATCATACTCGTCGAATACCAAGACCACCGGATGCTGCAGACACCAGGGAAGGATGCCTTCGCGGAATTCGGTGACCTGTTTCCCTTCCTTGAGAACGATGGCGTCCTTGCCGATCAGGTCGATGCGGCTGATATGGCTGTCCAGGTTGACGCGGATGCAGGGCCAATTCAAGCGGGCCGCGACCTGCTCGATATGGGTCGATTTTCCCGTGCCATGGTAGCCTTGAATCATCACGCGACGGTTGAAGGCAAAACCGGCAAGAATCGCCAGGGTCGTTTCCCGGTTGAAACGATACACCTTGTCGTACTCCGGTACTTGCTCTGTCCGCTCGGAGAAAGCCGGCACTTGCAAATCGATATCGATGCTGAATGCTTGACGAACGTCGATGGTGGTATCCGGAGTAGTGTCGGGAGAGAGGGACGAGTGTTCGATTTGCATATTTTGATCAGTCTTTTTCAATATCACGTTTTGGCGGTTGATTCCGTCTGTTTCCGAGAGTTTTAAACCCACACTCTACCTGCATTCCCTGCAAAATCAATCAGCAGTCCGAAGGAACCCTGGGAACAAAAAATAAGTTAGTAATCAGGATAGCAAAAATTAGGGGACAGGTAACAGCAGGCATAAAACAGTAGAGTTGGGATGCCTGCTGTTACATGTCCCCCAATTTTGCCCATTGGAATAATCTGACAGGTTATTTAAGGTTTGTTCCTGAACGAAAAATGCCGGATAGTTCAAATGCCACCGAGACGAGCCACCTGCTCATCCAAGGGCTCTGCTCAACAATACCAGGGTTCATTCAAATAAGGGAAAGCGGCGCGAGAGGAAATCGTGGGTAGCAGGGGGGGTGGGAGGTTCTGCGGCGAGTACTGATTCGTTCTCTCCCAGATCATGGTAAAAATTTTTTGATGCGATGTTTGCTTTGCCGTTTCCACTGTAACGATCCGGGTGATTTCTTCATGAAGCGCGTCAACTCTTTCGTCCGGGTGACGCCATTCATAGGTGAGAGAGGAATTGTTGAATTTGCCTGTAATTCCACGAATTTCCGGGATCTCGAGAAGTAGGGAGCCGGCTGGAATCAACAGGCGAATCGTCCATTGAACAGGAGCGACCCTTGCCACCAGATCCAACTCATGGATGGCGGAGAGCAATTCCCGGTAACCCTCGACAGTCGTCCAGGGGGTGAAGGGAATGAAGGTCGGATTGAGAGCCAGACTCGTCTCATCGAGCAATTGAACGGCTTGAATGAAATTCGCATGCGTGTGATTCTTTCGAAAGATCGACAACACCCGCTCGTCAATGGATTCGACGGCACTGGTGACCATCACGCAGCCTGTTTCCTGCAGCAATGGCAGTAGATGCGCATGGCGTAATATGTGTTCGATTTTGATGGTGACATCATAGCTCAGGCGGGGAAATTCATCGTGTATGGCCTGAACCAAGGGCAGGGTATGTCCGGTGCCATTGAAAAAATCGGGGTCACCGAAGGTGATGTGTTCCGCTCCCGCTTCGACTTGCTGACGAACGTCCGCTCGCACGATATCCGCTTGAACTATGCGGAATTTGCCCTTGTAAATCGGCACGATCGGACAATGACGACACGAATGTTTGCATCCTCTGGATGCTTCCACGTAACCAACCGTCCCTGTGCTCTGCCCGCTCCGGACCAATTGCGAGTAACGAGATAACTCCGGCAGATTGCCACGTTCCGGGAGCAGGAACTGCTGTCTTGCCAGGGAGATGACGGGTTCTTGCTGGCGTGAGGCCCGCAACGGCCCTTCCCTGTTTTTCAGACGCCGGGCCAGATGGAGCAGACCTGCTTCGAATTCGCCACCCAGAATAGTACCCACTCCCAGACTGCGAAGGTAGTCTTCATTCAAGGGGGCGTACAAACCGTAGCAGCAAAGATGGGCCTTGGGGTTGATTTGCACGACTTGGGAAATCGTGCGGACCGCGAGGCGGGTTGCGGTGTGCATGGGAAGATAAAAAGCAATCAGATCCGCTTGTTCGATGGTCTCGACAGGCAGAGGATCCAAGGAGGTATCCCCGCAATGGACCGTAAAACCATGCTTTTGCAGCCAGGCTGCCGGGGAGGCTAATCCGAAGGGTTGATGTCCCAGGTCATAAGTTGAAATCAAAAGCGCATGTTGCATCGACCTTATTTTCCAGGCTGGTAATAGGGATTGGTGCCATTGGCATGATCGGTCACGTCCAGAATTTCCTCGATTCCCGGAATATTTTCCTTCACCAGCACTTCCACTCCTTGTTTCAAAGTTGCGCTCACCATGCCACAACCTTTGCAACCGCCTCCGAACTCCAGATAGATCCGACCCTCCTTGATGTCGATCAACTCGACGAAGCCACCGTGGGAAGCTACCATTGGATTGATCTGTTCTGCCAGCAGTTGTTCCATCATTTCCTTCTCGTCACCATTCAGTGATGACACTTCTCTTTCCGGATTGGAGACCTGGAATCTTTCTTCGGAAGTGTTGTCATAGTCGACAGTGGTACCTTCCAGGAACAACATCGCATCCGCGTCCAAGTAAATATCAAAATCTCCGCAATCAAGGACGGTGTCCCGGGAAGTATCCTCTTCCGCACTGACGAAGGCGAAACCGTACCTTGCTTTTTTTGTTGAGATGGGTTTGACTACAATGCGAAAACCCTTCAAGGAGGAATCTTGCAATCGTTTCCTGATTCCTTCCATTGCGTGGTTGGTAATGGAATACCTGGCATGGCGTAAAGATTCGAGCAGACCCTGGTAGTCTTCGATAAAATGGAAAGTGTCGAATCCGTTTTCATAGAGGATTTCCGCCGCTTGCCGCCCTTCATCATTTTCGCCGCCATAAAGCAGGATATCTCCTTCATAGGGCATTTGGTAAATGGCGTCTTCAAAGTGATACATGGGCAGCGAGTAGGCACCCGTCAGATGGGAATGTTCAAATTCTTCAGCGGTCCTCAAATCAAAGACGTATGGTCGCGCCGCCGTCCTTCGTTTCTCCAAAAAATCAGCAAAAGACAGGCGAAAGGCTTCGGGGTCGAATTTTTCTTCTTCTGTTTCGGAATTGGACAGGTCTTTAAAATTGAACATAGCAGGCTCCTTTATGCAGAACTTTCTCAATTAGTACTTATTAGGCTGATTCTACAGCATGTCGGAATTATGTCAATAGCATTGCGCAGATTAAGCAGGCGCATTCCAATCTTTCACTTTCATTTTGAGGAGAATTCGTTAGAATTCAAGCTTTTTTCACGACTTCTAGAGAACCCCGAGTTCATTTTAAGGTTTAATAAAGATCCCCGGGGCAAACCCTCTTGCTTAGGCTCGACTTTCGCTTCGCTCAAGCGGGGTATATTTCAGAACTTCAATTTTTAATACGCAACAAGCTGCGGGGTATTAAACCCGTGCATCGCAATAAATTCAAAATTTGAACGAATCTTCAGTAAACTCGAGGACTTGGATTGATTCTCGTCCTCAATTATTCAATCCATTGCATGACGAATAAACTGCCTTTAGGCGAAAGAGCTTTGCAGAAAAAAAGGATTCATTCCCAGCATACGAGCGGGAAAAAAATCAGGGCAGTGCGCCGGGAACCTGTTTCTCCCGCAAAAACCGGCACTAGCCCACAGGGAGAAGGCAATTCCCGGCTGGTACAGGCCTTGATTCTTCCGAAGTTCCGCACTCCTGACTTTGCCTTCACTCATGGTTTCCATTCCTATCCGGGACGCTGTCATCCCCATCTCGTGCGCCGGCTTCTGGAAAAAATGGAAGCGCGAAAGGGTTTTCGGATTTTCGACCCTTTCATGGGAGGAGGGACCGTCCTGGTGGAGGGGATGTGTCGGGGCTTTGAAGTTTCCGGAAACGATCTGAATCCGATCGCAACCCTGGTGGCTCGAGAACGCTGCCGTCTGCGCACTCCGCTTGAAAGTCGTCATGTCCTCCGGACGGTCGAAAATTTGCAGCAAAAGGTCAACGCCAGAGATGGTTCCGCAGAGAGAAAAATCATCCTCCGTAGAAACGTGACCTGGCTGAAACCCCATTATGCTCCCCATCTTTTTGTGGAGTTGCTGACCTGGATCGACGCGATCGACAAGCTACCCCCGTCCCCGGTCCGGGAGACGCTACGTGCAGTGTTCGTCGGTTTGGTATTCAGATTTTCAAATGAATGCGCAGACCCGACCGGAGAGCGAAAAACCCCCTCTATCCGCAAAGGAGTGATTTCGCGACTCATGCTCACCCTGACGGAGGAATTGCTGAAATTACAAAACGAATTCAATCGCAAAATCCCCGTAAAGACCAATGCTGCCATTCTTTCCGCGAAAGACATAAACAAGCTCACTGATGCGCCGGATGGCTTTCAAGAAAAGCCCGTGGATTTGATCATCACCAATCCTCCCATGCCGGACGCTTATGATTATTACCGCCATTACCAGTTGCAATTGAAATGGCTCGATTTGTCTGAAAAAGACTTGAAACACCATGAAATCGGACCCAGGCGCATGTCTCCGAAGCAATGGAAGCTCTTCTTTCGTGAGATTCTTTTAAGACTGAGGAAAACTTTGAAACCTGGAGGATCCTGCTATCTGACCCTCCACGATTGGCGAGAACAGGATACCCCCGTCGACGCCTTGGGCTACTTCAAAAAATATGCGCCCAGCGTCGGATGGACCTTTCAGGAATTCGCATCCCTGGAGCGTCCCGCTCGCTTTCACGAAAAATTTGGCAGAAGGGTACACCTCATTCACCTCAAAAATCCACAACCATACAAACCCCCCGCAGAAATCAGCGAAGATCTGGGAAATATTGAATGATGGAAACTTAAACCTGTAGAATCTTGCCTGATCAGTTGCCTTATTTGACAACCGAATGCGCGTATACGGATAGAGATTATTTTTTATTGAAATCTTACTTGGAAACACAGATAATTTTCCATCCCAAAGACCCGATTGAATCTTATGCGCAGGTAGCAAAATATATCGTAACTATTTCAGGTCTCCAAAGAACCAGTTTGGTTAAATAACATTGAAAAAAAAATCCTGGGGAGGATCCATCGTTTTCACGTCCTTACACGATAATGAAAACCTTAAAACTCAAAAAACATGATTTCCAAGGAGCAGCTTTGAACTATACAATCATGACAAGGATGATCTAAATCGAAGAGTTTTTTGTGCCAGACAGGCCCTTGAGCATGCACTTTCTCTTGGTTTGGAAAAATAAGTTTTTTCGTGTCCGGAGGATCTATCAATCAAAAGACCGCGACAATTTCCTCTTCCACGCGCTGATAGGCTTCGACATCACCGGTTGGAATATTGCCGAACATAATCTCGTCGACTCCAGCCTCTACATTTCATACTTCCTCCTCTTCTTTGCATTTTATAAAACTGAATCGCTCTTCAGAGCCATGGACAAACTGGAAGGGGTTTTCTGCCTTATAGGCGTAACTCGCTGGCAGGATCAAAGACATAGACCCGAGAGGTGGAAAAACCCACCTTCACGGTATCGCCGATCTGCGGCGCCTGATCCGGATCAGCGACCGCTTTAAGCGTGTAACCGGCGATATCCAGATCAACATAAGTAATCGGACCGATCGGTTCGACCAAAAAAACATTCCCGGTCAAGGACAGTTCCCGCTCGGCTGCCACCAGCATATCGGTCGGGCATACGCCGAGCATGACCTCACGAGTGCCGTTGATGGCCCGTAGTGTCTCTTCCCGTATGGTCTCAAGTCCTAACGGGTATGATCCAGGGAAGTGAATTGTAGCTGACGGTCTGCAACGGTTAATGACCCAGCGATAAAATTCATCGCCGGACTGCCGATAAAAGAAGCAACAAACAGGTTGTTGGGGTTGCGATAGACTTCCAGCGGCGAGTCGATCTGCTGTAACTGGCCTTGACGCAACACCGCCACCCGGTCGGACAACACCATGGCCTCTTCCTGGTCATGGGTAACAAAGATGGCTGTAGTACCGAGCTCGCGTTGCAAGCGTTTGATCTCGGTGCGGGTCCTGACCCGTAAGCTGGCATCCAGGTTGGATAAGGGCTCATCCATTAACAATACGGTCGGGTCACGCACCACTGCGCGACCTACGGCGACCCTTTGCCGTTGGCCGCCGCTCAGCTCTACGGGGCGTCTCTGCATTAACTCGCCCAAACCCAGCATCTGCCCGGCCGTATCAACCTGTTTCGCGATCAACTTACCGTCGAGTTTTTGCTGTTTCAGGCCGAATCCCAAATTGTCACGCACCGACATATGGGGATAGAGCGCGTAATCCTGAAACACCATTACGATATTGCGCTCATGTGGTTCGAGCTCTGTCACTGCTTTGCCGTCGAATAGGATCTCACCCGAGGTCGGACGCTCCAGGCCGGCGATACAATACAGCGCAGTGCTTTTACCACAGCCGGAAGGTTCCAGCAGGGTGAGAAATTCACCGTCCGCGACATCGATTTGCAGCTTGTCCAAGGCAGTGACATCGCCGAATTTTTTGGACAGTTGCTGTAGCCGCAATAGAAGTGCTTGGGGCACCAGCATCGAGCTGTCGGACTGCCCGGAGTCAGCCGAAATGACGGCGCGATCCTCTTTGGGCACGGCAACAACAACGGTCATCAGTCAGCAGGTCTCTGGGCGGAATGGCCGCGAGTGTAACGACAAAAGCCCGGTGCATGCCGCCACATTCTGGCCACGAAGTGCAGCCGCTTTTGCACGAATCGTACTCACGAGCGCAACATTTGCGCCGCATCTCGTCGAAAGATACTCTCCTCCCCAGGGCCTGCCTCCCCTCCCAGCGCGGGCCCCTCCCTCGGCCCGCTCTTCCGGAGCGGGCCAACTTTATCTTCGTTCATAGACGACCATCCTGGTCGTCTATGGACACGGTATCGGAAAAGCGTTGTTTCCCGATTCCTCACGGATTCAGCCGCGTTCGCGGATGGCCACCACGTGGTCAGGCGCCGTGCACCATCGCCGCGTCACCCACATAGCGCAGCCGAAAGGCGAGCTCGCCGGGCAACACGTAGCCCATGGACGGCAGCGGAAAATGCGCAGTCATGAACAACGTGCCGGAGTCGCAGTAGCGCTCGAGCATCGCCCGACGCGTGACGCGACCCTGGACCGGATCATCATCGACGTATGGACTCCAGTGCGGAAAGGCGAGTTGAATCGGATTGTGAATCGCGTCCCCCACCATCACCGCCCGCTCGCCGCGCGAGGCGAGACACACGCCGCACTGGCCCGGCGTATGCCCCGGCAATGGCTCGAGCCACATTTCGTCGTCGAGCGTGTGATCAGTGTCGACCAGATCGGCCAAGCCCGCCTTGAGGATCGGCACCACGCTCTCTTCGTAAATCGGATCACCCTGTGCGGCACAGCGCTCGGAGTACGCGAGCTCGGTGCGGGAGAACAGGTAGCGCGCGTTGGGAAAAGTCGGTACCCATCGCCCGTCTTGCTGTTTGGTGTTCCAACCGACGTGGTCCAGATGCAGGTGGGTACACAGCACATAGTCGACTTGCTCGGGCGCGACGCCGGAGTCGCTCAACATCTGCGGCAAACGATAATCTTGGCGTTGGTGCCAGTTCGGCATGCCCGGCGCCTGCTTGCAGTTGCCGATGCAGGTGTCGATCAGCACGTTGTGGTGGGAGGTTCGTACCAGATAAGAATGTACCGGCAGGATCATTTGACCGAGATTTCGGTCGTAGGCAGCCGGAGACAGCCAATCGAGATGTGGCGTGTAGTCCTCCGACCGAGCGTCCGGAAAATGCTTCTCGAGGGGGCCAGCGGGTTCGACCTCTTCGACCAGCGAGTGCAGGCTGAGATCACCGACCCGATGCACCAAGCATCGATTTAAATTATCTTTTCGATCCATAACCATCCCTTTCTCTTTCGGATTGACGATTCGAGCTTGATTTCTTCCACAAAATCAATCTCTTATTATAAAAAATTGAACGAAAATAAGGACGAACTAAGGCGTCGATGATGTTCCAAATTCCCCATTGCCCTTCTGTTCCTGGAAATTTGAAGGAAGTTTCGGTTCTTATTTCCCCCAGCTGAGGACAATAGGATCGTGAACTCGGGCCAGTTCCAGAAGTCCTTTTCGGCTTTCCGGAGCAAGGGGAGACAGAGGTGGGAAGGTCACCATCGCGTTTCTCTCTTTGTTAGTTGTTGTCAGCAAGGAATTGTTGCGCCCCATCCACGATCAGGTGTCGCAATTCGATAACCACCATGAGGTCACTGTACAGCTTACCGGCGGCGGCGTGGATTCGATTCGCCATCTGGCGCTCTGCGGCGACCACATCGGGGTGACTCGGCTGCCCCGGAAGACCCATGGAAGACGCCAAGTCGTTTGGTCCAAAGATATAGCCATCAAATCCTTTAACCTCAAGAATGGCGTCCAGGTTCTCAAATGCCCGGGCACTTTCGAGCTGACACACCACCGGCATATTGGCGTTGGTCTGCTGCATGTACTCGGTGCGTTCGCTCCCCGGAATGTCGATCAACGCGGAATTGTTGTAATAATTGCCGCGCCCACCGCCCCAGCTGCGTTGACCGTCCGGTGCAAATAAGCTCGCGTCAGCGAACTGCTGCGCCTGTTCTACAGTTTCGATGTGCGGTCCCCAAATGCCCGTGATGCCACGATCAAGATACGAATCGATAGTGGAGGCACTAATATTTGGCACCCGCGCGATGACATTGAGACCAAAGCCGTCAGCGACTCGGCACATGTCATCAATCGACTCCGGCGTGAACAAGCCGTGTTCACCGTCGAGTTGAATAAAATCAAAACCCCCGAGCATGCCGATGATCTCGATGGCCTCGGCACTCGGATAAAGCAGACTCAGGCCGATACCCTTTTTGCCCTGCTTGTTTTTCTCAATAATCTTATTGGCTCTGAATTTCATGATGTGTTTCTACTTTGAGAGTTTGTCACGTTTGGCTTCATACTGACTCCTGCAATTACTCTGTTGCGACATTGCCGGGTCCGAAGACTTTCAAGATCTCGACGTCGTCAGAGGCACCAGTTTCGTTATGAAGAATCCCGTGCGGTAGAAAGAAACTATCGCCCGCTCTGAAGGTCAATCTCCCTTCCACCCCTTCAATCTCGAAACTGGTCCACCCCTTGAGCACATAGTTGAAATGAAAGTTATATTCATGATGGTGCATACCGGACGTCTGTTTAACACCAGCCTCCTTGTTTTTTTTGCGTAATTCCGGGTTCCATTTTTCAAGGTGCACGCGGAATTGGCCGCCTGTCGCTTCTGCGAGGCCAAGGTCGGCATATAGCACGTTCCCCCGGAAACCCGATCCAAATTCCTGAACCTTCTGACCAGGGTGACGGCCTTCGGCAGTTTGTACCGTGAATGCTGGTGTCTGCTTGTTCCATCCTGTGATACGTTGTTCAGTCATGTTTGACTCCTATTTTAAGGTTATGTATTGAGAGAGGCGACAGGCAGTGGCTCTGTCATTCGACGCCCCGTTTCTCGTAAATTCACGTAATCGACTGGAATCCAGCGCGTTTTCAATTGGCCGGTTCTCATTGTCAAATTACGTCAGCTCTCAAAAACTCCCTGGCGTCACCTGCGCTGTGACAACCTGAAGACGTTTCTGATCAGCAATACCGAGCGTGTAATTCACACGGCGGCTGAAACGACGGCGGCCCTCACGCCGCGATCCAGCTCTTCTTTTCGCCTAGGTATTCCTCGCCGGGATTGCCGTGCACCGTGGTGCGCCACATCACCCGCTCATGCTTGTCGGCGTCGAACCACGTTGCCGCGTGAACCAGGCAGCGGTTGTCCCAGATCACGAGGTTGTCGTTCTCCCAGTTGTGCACGTAGACGAACTCCGGCTGCGTGTAGCGCCGCATAAGTTCGTACAACAGCTTGCCGCCCTCGCCGTCCGGGCCGGGCTCCATGCCGACGAACGGCCCTTCGAGCCAGTCCATCTGACCGGGCTCGCACAGGTACAAGGCTTTCTCGCCGGTCACGGGATGCGTGCGCACGACCGGCTGGCGTAGCGGCAACTCGTGCGGCTGCAGTGTCCGCGGCGTTTTGCCGTCGCGCACCGCATCTTCGGTCCGCAGGTTCGCCGAACTGGCGTGAATGCCCTTGAGCCCGTCGACCCGCGCCTTGAGGTCCGGCGGCAGCGCCTCGTAGGCCAAGATCCCGTTGACAATGAGCGTTTGCCCCTTGCCCTTCGGCGCGGCCTTCACCGCGTAGAACAGCGAGATGTCCGGCGGCGGGCGGCGGAAGCTCTGGTCGGTGTGCCAGCCGCGCCGGTGCGGGAAGCGCGTCGGCAGCTCGCCGTCTTCGGTAAGCGGTGGATCGGGCCGCGTCGGCAGCATCCGGCTGACCGGCGGAACATTTGAAACGATGACGATTTCCTGCACCTGCGGGTGCACCAGGGCTGCTCCGTCAGGGTCTCGGTGTAGTTTTCCACCTCCGGGCCGAACAGCCGGCTCAACCGCACGAGCAGCGCCGGATCGTCCGAAAACGCCTTCATGCCGCGCAGCAGCAGAAATCCTTTGGACTCGTAGAGCGCGCGGGGCAGCGTATCCGGCTCCGCCTCGGCGGCATCGGAAATGTCGACAAATCCGCCGAAGGTCGTACCGGACAGGGGCTGCACGTGGAAACGGATGTGGGTCGGGGCGCTGTCACCGCTTGAGCACATAGTTGAAATGAAAGTTATATTCAGGTTCATATGGTTAAGTGAAGGTTATGAATGCTAAGGCGGTCTGGATGATCGCCTGGCGTTTCCGTGACCCGGACGCGATGTGATCGTGCGTGAGATCGGGCCACGCGGCGGGACGCGAGCAGGCTGCCGAGGCCGCGTCGAAGTCGATATCGGGATCCCAGTTTGCAGCGATGTAACGCCGGCCGGTCACGTCGTCGCCTGCCTCGGCGTCGAACCAGATCATCGGTGGCGCCATGCACTCGGGATCGATCAGGTCACTGCGCGCATACGGCGCCTCTTTCGGTATCATCGGCGTGTCCGCCCCCCCGCCCGGCACGACCACGTTCATGGTGACGCCGGTGCCGCGGAACTCGCCAGCGTGGCTCACGGACATCGCCTCCATACCGGCCTTGGAAGCCCCGAAGGGTTGCCCACCGACAAACAGCATCCCGTTGAAGCTCGTCGTTACGTTGATGATTCGGCCGTAGTCCTGATCGACCATGTGTGGCAGCACGTCGTAGCTCAGGTACCACGCACCGGAGAGGTTGACGCCCACGATCCGATCCCAAACTTGCGGACTCAGCTCGTCGGTCCTGACAGGTTGCGTCAGGTAGTCCGAGCGCACGAAATTCATGCTGACGCCCGCGTTGTTCACGAGCGCGTGCACGGCGCCGAACCTCGCGAGCGCCGCCTCGCTGACGTCGACGGCCGCGACCTTCGCACCTTCGTTCAGGAAAGCCCTCGTCAGCCGCGATCCGATGCCGCCAGCTGCGCCCGTGATGATCGCGACCTTGCCATCCAGTCAGCCTCCCATAGGTGTTCGTGATTTTGATTTCATGCTACCTTTTCAAGATCTTTGGAAGCCGTTCGTGATGAGATTGAAACAATTTCTGAGTTTTTCGATTCGAGCGAGGCAGGAAGGTGGACCTTCATGCCAATCTGTGAAGTCGAAATAAGACCATACCGAACAACTTTCTTTCTCATGTCTTTCACCTATCCAGCGCGTTTTCGATTGGGCGGTTCTCGTCGTCAAATTACGTCAGCACTTCAACCGAATTTCAATTATTGAGAATTTTGCAGTGAGCGCGACTGATAATGAATTTCTTCCAACCAAGACCACGAATAAATCTAGTTGTGCACGCCACCACAAACGTTTATTGTCTGTCCTGTCATATAGCTGGAGGCATCAGAAGCCAGAAATAACGCGGCACTGGCAATTTCCTCCGGCTCACCTATTCGCCCCAACGGCCTTCTGCTCTCAAGCATCTTCAAGATCTCAGGATCACTCCATAAGTATCGACCCCTCTCGGTCTTGGTATACCCCGGTGCAATCGAGTTAATCCGTATATTGTGTTTACCGAAATCCCAAGCCAGGCACTGGGTCAGCATGATGGCACCTGCTTTGGCAACATTGTAGGTTGTCCCTAGCCCACCAGACACTCGTTTTCCGTCACCTGAGGTTATGTTGATAATGTTCCCTTTTCTCTGTTCGATCATCCTCTGACCCACGGCTTGGCAACAAAAGTAAGTGCCTTTGAGATTAGTATCCATAATCAAGTCCCACTCGTCTTCATCCACTTCAATGAGGGGCACGAGTTTATCGGGTACTTTTGAACCAACTCCCCCATTGTTCACCAGAATATCAATACGACCAAATTCCTCCATTACCTTTTGAACAAGGTGATCGTTATCCGTCTTTTTAGAGATGTCAGCTTTGACAGCCAAGGAACGTCTACCCAGAGCTCTAATTTCCTCGGCTGCCTTCTCCAGGACATCCAGTCTCCGGCTGGCAATAACCACATCAGCTCCGAACTCGGCAAATTCCAAAGCAATAGCCCGCCCTATTCCCGTGCCACCTCCGGTAACAATAGCCACTTGATTTGCTAACGAAAAATCAGATTTACCCATTTTTTACCTCCTGTCATAATATGTGTTGAGACTCCCCTTTTATAGGGTCAAATGTTCACTTAAATTTAAAGTGGAGGCGCTTCTGCCAACCGCCACATCTTGGGAACTGGACCACAAACTCCGGCGAGACGCCCCGTGCGAACCTGTGGCCAGTAATCAAACGTCGGTTTATGCAGGATACCGTGATTGTCCCAGATCGCGACCGCGTTAGGTGACCAGCGAAATCGGCACTGAAAATTAGCCTTTTCGGTATGATCAAACAGGAACTTGAGCAGCGCTTCACCTTCTCCCTGCGGCAAGTCGTTGAGTTCGGCCGTTAACTCTCGATTGACAAAAAGCGCAGGTCTGCCACTTCCATGATGACGTATCACGACGGGGTGAACGGCTTCGGGATGGCCGTCCCGGTATGCGGGTACATCACTATTTCCGCGCAGTAAAAGGTAAGTCCTTGCTCCATCGTGTCGTGCCGTCAAACCATCGAGCATCTGCTTCATACGTGGTGACAACGCTTCGTACGCTGCATACATGCTGGAGAAAACGGTATCCCCTCCGACTGGTGGAACCTCGTGCATCTGAATTATTGAGAGTATAGGAGGTTCCTTGTCGCAGGTAGTGTCCGAGTGCCATTTACCTTCCTGTGGGTTTTTGGTATCGGGGCCCGCTTCAAGCTTTATGATGCCGGGAAAGTCTGATCCTCGGGGGTTATTTCCGCTGCTTTGGACGCCGAGGGCTCTGGCGGATGGGTGGGGGGAAAAAACAGGCCCGAATGCGCTGGCTAGATCCGTGAGCTCCGCTGGGGAAAGTTCTGGCTGGTCGCGAAAGAAAACCGCCGAGTATTGATGCAGAACGTTCTCGATCTCCTGAATCAGACCGGCATTCAGATGACGCGGATCCACTCCGGCGATTTCGGCGCCGAGAAAGGTCGTCAGTGGGGAGACGTCCATTTCATTTCTCCTGTATCTAGATGTAGGTTATGCATGGATAGAATCGTCCTTTTGACTATCCCTCTTCTAAATTCGGTTGCAGGGTATGCCATTCCGTCGCCTCCTCGTAGGCATGGCCGACCTGGCAAAGGAGAGGTTCCCTGAGCGGGTGTCCGACGAACTGGAGGGACAGGGGTATGCCGTCCTGATTGAACCCACACGGAACCGAGAGTGTCGGAGTGCCATTGAAATCAAAAGGGATGGTGAATCTTTGCCAGGAAGGGTAGGAAGGGTCATATTTATCCATGGGGCCATATAACTGTTCAGGGGTCATTGGAAAGGGAGGACCCGGCATCGAGGGGCAAGCCAACACATCAATGGTCTCAAAGATTTCTCGAAACCGCCCATTGCAGGCAGCTCGCAGATTATTGGCCCTGGCGTACTCGGCGCCACTGACCTTGGCTCCCATGTCCAGCCAGCCACGAAACCAGGGCCCATACTCCTCACGACGAGAGGGATAGGTCGCTTCATGGGCTAATACCGCTTCGGCAGAGCAGAGAGTGGGCCAGGCGGGTAAAAATTCGTCCACATCGGGGAACTGAATTTCGATCACTTCGGCACCAAGCTGCTCTAAGACCCGCACCCCGGAAGCGACTGCTTCGGCCAACTCCGTATCGGCGTGTTGCCCCAGCCCTTGTTCATCGAACCCGATCCGGACCCCTTTCACCCCGGCATTCAGGTGTTTCACCATGTCCGGAAACGGGAGAGAAAGCGAGGTAGGATCCTTGGGGTCATGACCGGCAATGGCCTGGAGCATCACTGCCGCATCGGCAGAACTGCGGGTCAGTGGACCGACATGGTCCATTGACTCGGCGAGGGCCAGAACGCCATAGCGGCTGACTCTGCCCCAGGTTGGCTTCAAGCCCACCACCCCACAGGCGGCAGCCGGGAAGCGGATGGACCCGCCTGTGTCACTTCCCAGGGTCCCATAGGCCAGTCCTGCCGCAGTAGCAACCCCTGATCCGCTGGAGGAATCCCCCGACCACACGCCCGGATTCCAGGGATTCAAGGGAGTCTCAAAGTGAGGATTATATCCCCCCATGGCTCCTTCCGTCAGATTGAGCTTGCCCAGCAAAACAGCCCCGGCTTCTGCCAGCCGTGTCACGACAGTCGCATCCTCATTGGGAATATGATCGGCCAGTACCGCTGCTCCCCCCATTGTTCGGATCCCCTTGGTGAAACACAGATCTTTCACCGCGATAGGGATCCCATGTAAAGGACTCCGATACTTCCTCTCCGCCAGCTCCTGATCTGCCTGCTCCGCGGCAGCCAGGGCCCGGTCGGCCATCACCGTGGCATAACTTTTCAGCCTCCCATCCAGGGATGCAATGCGCTTCAGGAGAGCTTGGGTCAGTTCGATGGAAGAAATGTCCCGGTTTTGGAGGAGGGCGGCTACCTCCCGCAATGACTTAAAATGAAGCTCTTTAAATTCCTTAACATCCAGAATCTTTTCCATAATGTTTTTTAAAAGTTAAAATGTTGTTAATTTTTATCCTTGAGCGACAGATCCGTTTATATACCAAAACCGTTTTTGGCGATACCCCTGAAGAAGCTTTGAACGATCAGCTCAAATGACTTGTTCTATTTTAAATTTGGCCAACCTGATTCAAGTATTTTTGTAGGAATGGCTGGACTTCGACAATTTTTTTCGAATGCGCTGACTCAAGGGCAGCAAACAGGAGAGCGGCGCACTGGATATTGTCTTCAAGGCTGTTTGGAGGTTCGGCTCCCCCTAGCAACCACTGACAGAAAAGTTCTGCCAACCAGGAATTCGTCCAGGCTTCCTGTTCGAGAAGAGGAATCTCCTTTTCGAAAGCTTCCTCAAGTTGTGCGTGAATTCGCAGTTGCCGTTTATCGAGTTCAAGGGTCGCCAATTCGCATTCCGCACGCCAATAATCCTGGAGCCCACCATTCAGTTGTGAAGCATTGGTTTTGGCACCTTCGTAAACCACTTTGACGCCATTGTCCATCTCCACCAGCATCACAGCTTGAGGATCTCCCTGGAACTCACTCCATTCAGGGTTCCATGTGACACAATGCACGGATTCAGCATTGGCTCTCGAGAGCGAACGCATGATATCGAAGTGATGAACCAATTCTTCAATCAGCAGGGGATCCGCAATGTCATAGGGGTACTCCAATCCCCATTGTCCGCGTTTGCGACAGGTCCATGTGTTACGTCCCACCAGATAGTCCAAACGACCATAGTTGCCCGAATGAATTTGGCGTTGCAGAGTTTGTTTGTCTTGATCGAAGCGGTGGCTCATCGTCACCGCCATCTTGAGCCCCGCCCCCTTGACTTTTTGATAGATTCGACAACTGGCCTCCATCGTATCGGCAATCGGTTTCTCACAGAGGATGTGGACATCATATCGAATGGCCAAATCCACCATTTCTTCATGAGCAGCCGGAGGAACAACGATGGTGATAAAATCCGCATCTTGTTCTGCCAGTGCCTGTTCCGCCTTGGTATAGAGCTGTGCGTCGTCAAGATTCAACTGTTGCTTCGCCTGACCAAGCACATCCGGATTGATGTCGACTGCTGCAACAGGGATCGCAAGACCAAGTTTTTTCAAGTGATGCATCACGGTTGTACACCAATGTTGTCCGTGTCCTCCTACGCCAATCTGGATGTAACGCAATGGTTTCTGTGCTGATGTCATAACAGTTCCTTATTTCTATTCTAGGGATTTCCTTCGGAGAGAAGGACATCCGCCAATTGGTCACGGACCCCGTATTGGTCGAAGAGGGCTTCTACCTGAGCCCAAGTGGTGGGATCCACCGGGATGCCCTGGGCCAATCGCTCTTGGCGCGTATTGGCGGATCTTTCTCCCGGAAAGAAAACCCCGCTCGATCCTTCCATCGGGGGAGTGTCTTGAAGGTATTTCATCATATGTTGGACCTCGGCCCGGATGGTTTCCAGGGGCGCCATGCGACCCAGGTCGATGATGAGTATCGTGGATCCTGCCCACAGATCCATCTTTCTTGGAGGCAAAGCGATCTGGCCAAGAAGTGCCCCGAAAAGCGCGACCATGACCGAGAGCGCATATCCCTTGTGGCCCCCTTGCATCCCGCCGACGGGTAAGTGTGCCCCACCATCGAAGAAATCGTTCGGGTTCCGACTGGGGACCCCATGCTTATCAATGATCCAAGTATCAGGAAGCTCCTGTTCCTTGTTACGGTACACCCGTAGCGTCCCATCAGCTGCCATAGAGCTAGATCCTAGCCGAAAAGGTATTTTTTAGAATTATATCTTTAAACTTGAGGTTAAAAAGTGCCATAATTCATTGAAATAACTGTGAATAACTTCAATATTAAGAATTATGGCACCCAAAATGAAACCATTCATTCGAGCAGAAAAACATCTTATTTTAAGCGCTCCTGATACAGAATTTGAAAATTTCTTATCAGAACTTGATCAATTGTCTGAGCGAGAGCCGGAGATATTGGACAAAATTGAACAGGATTTGGAGAAATACGCAAGAAATAAAAAGAAAGAGCGTTTAGAGGATAAACGATGGCAGGAAGCCCGGAATCCATATCAAGGAGATGAATAAGCTCTCTAAGATGATTGCTTTTGAGACAGGTAAAAAGGACAGTAAAACGAAGCGAAAAAAACATTACAAAACCCTATTGAAGAAAGCTCAAAGCGTTCATGGGAAATTTTTAAAAGAAATGGCAAAGGTGGATATCCGTGCCCAAAAAGCTCTTCTCCCCCCTTCTCGGAAAACGCGTTTGATTCGCCTCATTGAAATGATGAATGAAGATATTTCTAATTTGCAACGGGTAATCATCTACTGTCATCAAAGAGTTTTTGAAGAAAAGAAGGTTCCTTCCACTGAGAAAGTATTGAGTCTTTCCGATCAGAGCTCGGCTTATATTCAAAAGGGAGATCGAGAAGCGCTTATCGGATATAAGCCTCAATTAGGAAGGAGCGGAAATGGTTTTATTTCCGTGTTAATTACTCCGGAGGGCAATGCTGCTGATTCAGGGCAACTCGACCCTGCCCTTGTTGAACATTTGCGATGCACCATCACCATTCCCTCTGAAGTGAGCCTTGATGATGGATATGCCAATCAGGCGATCAGAGAAAAGTGGATGGGCAAAGGCGTTAAGGTTTTTAGTATTAGTGGGGTAAAGAGAAAAAAGATGACCCCGATTGAAGAATGGGAAAGTGAAATCTATTTGGAATCACGAAATGGAAGATCTGCTGCAGAGTCGTTGATGTTTCATCTTAAGCATCGTTTCCATTTCGGACAAGTTATGCGCAGAGGGATTGAAAACGTTCGGGCAGAGTTGCTGGAAAAAGCATTAACCTATAATTTTTGCAAAATGATTGAGTTGAAAAAAAGACAACTCAAACAAGCGGCCTGAATATTCAATGGGGGAGTGTGAAATATGAGCAGGGGCGAGGAAAGTATGTCCAAAAAAGATTTTTTCCCTATAAAAACTGTGCCGTGGGCGAATAAAAAACAAAAATAAATCGTTTTCTCGTCATATTGAATCAAATAGAGAATCAAATAGAATCAAATTGGTTACATTTACTATTTTCGAAACCCTTTTCGGCTAGGGTCTAGCTACTAATGACCTCGAGGAGTACCAGAGGTTGTTCCGAGAGGCAGATATGTATATCATAGAGAAGCATTGGAACATATGGGGCCCGATTCCCCGATGTTTCAAGTGACCCGGCCTTTGGTCAAAGGGTATAACGGCAAAGCGCATCTGGGAAATCATCAATTTAAGGCCTTATTCGCCCGCATCTGGATTGACCAGGAACTGAAAAAGAAAATGGGGTTTTAGTCCCTTGTTTTAAACGAACCCTCTTCCTCCTTCCCTCCGGCCCAGCGGGTGGGAGGGATTTTTTACCGGAAACGGAAGACCCGCTGGGAAGTCAACATCACTTCTTCGGATTCAATTCTATTTTTGATATCCGTGAACACTACTGTTATCCTATTTTCCGATTGGCAAGCGTCTCATCCGATAACGCCCGTCTTCCACAATCACGACCATCTCCTCTGCTAATTTCTCTCCGAGATCATCAAGCACAACTTCCAGACGACTGATCACAAAGGGCGTCCCTGTGTTTCGAGTAGGGGTCAGGCCTTTGTTATTGGTTTATTAATTTGCATTTGATAGCGAACCGATTTCTGTTTCCATTCAGAGTGGGTTTGGGTGAGTGTCCAAATTTTTCTCACTCCATTGCTCAATGTTGAAACATCTCGCCTCAAAAACTGGCCTGATTGCGTTAAATTCTCTTCTCCAAATTCAGAGATAAGATAGGCCAACCATTGCCGCGCCAAGGCTAATTTGCGAGTACGACTGGCCGATCTTATTTCTGTTTCACTCACACCTTCTCTCTCAAGCACAGCCTTCAATAAATTTTCCGTCGGAACGGTGTTTCGTTTGATCGTTTCATCGGAAGGCCGAATTTTCTCGATAAAGGCATCATCTCCTGATAAACCAACCTCTTTGCCACCCCTATGAAATTCAGCACGGCGTCTTTCTCCAATCCCTTCAGAAATATACTGCGCATAAAGGGCGCGTGCTTGGCCTTTTCTTTTTGAAAAGCGTGCCAAAACCTCTTCTTGAGTCAACCAGAAATATTTTTCTCTGCCCAAATAAGCATGATGCCCACTCTAACGATGAGCATCGGCAGTTTTTGAAATTCCGGCTCTGACGGGATTGAGATGGATATAACGGACTAATTCCAGCAACTATTGATCTTCATTGACAAGAAGGGCTTTGTATCTTCCCTGAAACAAATGTCCCATTCGTTTTAAGCGCCTATTGAGATAACGGGTGTAGCGAAATGAAACATTTTGTATAATATCGGATAAAGGACGTTCTCCCACTTCAATCAGCAGATGGACGTGATTGCTCATCCAGCAGAAAGCGTGAATCCGATGTTGATATCTTTCAATCCCTTCAGCAATCAAACTCGAAAATGCTTCCCGATCTTGATCAATCATAAAAATATTGTCTCTTCCATTTCCCCGAATCATCACCTGATAATAGTCTCCCTGAACATGCAAACATTTTTTCCTCGCCATGGACCGACTCAAATCAATTGGTTTTTTTTCGGAAATCAACCTCGAAACTGACCCGGCGAGGACGCAAAACAGGATGGCTACGCTGAAACATGAGCCAAACCGTCTCGCAACCCTGTCTGCCGACAGGCAAGGAAAAGCCTCCGCAAGCTCCGTCAAACTTTTTTCTGCAGTCCCTATTTATCTAAAAATGTTGAAAGAATTGCTGTGGTGGGTGTCCGATGAAACATCTTGTTCGATTTTTATGCAATTTTAAGTGCGTTTTCCACCGCTTCCGGATTTTGTTCTATTACTCTTAACAATGTTCTTGCTGCCTGATCCGGTCGAACTCGCCTCTGCTCCCAATCTCGTAGAGTAGGCAACGAAAGATGAATTTTTTGGCAAACTCTTGTTGTGTCATATTCATTTTTGCCCGTATCAATTTAACATCTACTGTGGGTTGAAGATCTTTACGTAAAAATAAAGGTGGCGCATCGAGATCATTTAATGCGTTTTGGTGTGCTTCTTCCTCCGTCATTGCGTCAATTCTTTTCCAATCTGTTTTTCCTTGAAGAATTTCTTCTAAAGAATTAGCGGTAATAGTTGTAATATTCTTTTTCTTCATATTTTTCTGCCTTTCTTGCTGAAATTATATGAATGTTGCTTCTTCTCCAAGTATACACAACATAAAGAATGCGGCCTTGAACCATTCCGATTACATTAAATCGTTCCTCATCCGAGGAAGTATCATCCAGTTCAACTCGTAATTCATCGAAAAAAACTGGAATAGCCTCTTGAAAAGAGAGACCATGAGATTCAATATTTATTTGGTTCTTATTTTCATCCCATTCAAATTTCAAAATCTAAATATACGGAAATTCCGTAATCACGTCAACAAAGGATTCCATAAAAATATGATTAAGAACTTATCCTTAAATAACTTGAAAATTGGTATTTCCTGCAATATTTTTGTCTTCATGTTCAACCATAAACGCATGGAGGCTATATGGCAAAAGTACAGTCGTGGGAAGTATCTGATTCATTTTGGGCCAGAGTGGAGCCACTGATACCAAAACCCAAACGTGACCCGAACAAGACCTACAAACGCAAACCAGGTGGTGGTAGAAAGCCAATGCCTGCGCGCCAAATTTTCGAGGGAATTGTATATGTTTTGCGCACCGGTTGTCAATGGAGAGCTCTTCCCAAGGAAAAATATGGGAGCCCTAGTGCCATCCATGCTCATTTCATGCGTTGGAATGAAGCGGGTTTCTTTTTGTCGCTTTGGCAAGCCGGACTTGCCGAATATGATGAGATGGAAGGAATCTCCTGGAAATGGCAAAACATAGACGGCACGACTGTCAAAGCCCCTCTGGCTCAGGAAACCGTTGGTCGAAACCCGACTGACAGGGGAAAAAAAAGGGAGCAAGCGTCATTTGCCGGTTGACAGCCGTGGTGTCCCGCTGTCCCTCGTCGTAACCGGGGCGAACCGGCATGATGACACAGTTGGAATTGGTCTTGGAGGAAATCGTCATTGCGCGGCCTGAGGGCATTGAACAACATCTGTGCGCAGACAAAGGCTACTACGGTGAGCCAGCATCACAGATAATTCGATCCAATGACTATGCGCCACATGTGAAAAAACGGGGTGAAGAGATTCAAGAAAAAAAAGCAAATCCCCAATACAGACCCAGAAGATGGGTCGTCGAGGTGAGCCATTCATGGTTCAACAGGTTTCGCAAGATAATGGTCCGATTCGAAAAATATAATCAAACTTATCTCGCACTGCTTCAATTGGCTGCAGCTATCATATCTTACCGGAAAGTTAATGTTATTTAAGGATAAGTTCTTAATATGTTGGACACTTGACAAAATTTTCGAGAAATGATCAGCTCACTGTTCATCTCTGGGATGATGTGTTATCTTTGGATATAGTAATCCATCCTGAAACAGAATCGCTCATCGCCCAACCGTGCGCTAATTTTCGACTGCTCCCCAGCGTGTTTGTCAGTGGTATTTTTTCAGAGGCATATTTGTGGTAGATGAGACAGTAAATAAAATGAGGAAACCATGACCGCAACCGAACTATTCGCCCGCCGCGAACGACTACTGGGAGCCGGAGCCCCCCTTTTCTATAAAGAACCTGTCAACATCGTCCGTGGAGAAGGCGTATGGCTCTTCGATGCTGACGGTTGTCGCTACCTTGACATGTATAACAATGTAGCTTGCGTTGGCCACTGCCACCCCCACGTGGTCGAGGCTATGCGCAAGCAAGCGAGCACGCTCAACGTTCACAGCCGCTATCTCCATGAAGGCGTATTGGACTACGCCGAACGCCTGACCAATCTCCATGCCGATCCCATAACGAGCGTGGTCTTCACCTGCACCGGTACGGAGGCAAATGAAGTTGCCCTGAGTATGGCCCGCACGGCGACCGGTGGTCGTGGCATCATCTGCACCGACGCTGCCTACCATGGCAATAGCGCTGAAGTGGGGAAACTGACTCGCGTGTCACAAAATGCGGGATCGCCAGACGACGCCGTATGGGCAATTCCATTTCCACAGCAATATCGCCCGCTTAAAGAGGCTGCGGCGCCCGCAGAGTTGACGGAACTCTATCTGGCCGAAGTCCAGGCAGCCATCGAAGGGTTCAATGCGAGGGGCATTCCCCTGGCCGGTATGTTGGTCTGTTCAATGCTGGCAAACGAAGGGTTGCCGGATATTCCACCGAACTTTATGCCTCTGGCGGCTGACATGGTACGCCAAGCGGGTGGCGTGTTCATTGCCGATGAAGTACAGGCCGGCTTCTGTCGCAGCGGTCAGTGGTGGGGCTACGAGGTGATGGACTTTGTGCCGGACATCGTCGTCATGGGCAAGCCCATGGGGAACGGTATGCCGCTGGCTGGTGTTGCCGCATCCAAGGAATTGGTGGATATCTTCCGCCGGCAGAAACGCTACTTTAACACGTTTGCCTCAAGTCCGCTGCAGTCGGCGGCAGGCACGGCTGTCATCGACGTGATCGAAAACGAAGGGCTGCGCGAGAGTGTTGCGCAGGTCGGCAGCTACCTGCGCAGTGAACTGAGGAAATTACAGGCTCGTTGTGAGCCTATGGGCGATGTCCGTGGACACGGCCTGTTCATCGGCATAGAGTGGGTTAGCGACCGGGTTGCCAAAATTCCGGATTCCGACGGTGCGGTCGTCATCGTGAATCGCCTGAAGGAGAAGGGCTTCCTCATTAGCAACGCGGGCGCACTACGCAATGTACTCAAGATTCGTCCCCCGCTGGTCTTCAAACAGGAACATGCCGACCTGTTTCTCAGCGCATTTGACGAGGTGATACGTTCCTGGTAGTGGTGATGCATGATGGTGACAGATGACCTCCTGCGCAGGGTCGCCAAACAGGCCTTAGTTGAGTGGGATCTCTCTGTCACGGAGATCGCTCTCATCTCCAAATCCGAGAATATTGTCTTTCGCCTCGATACGGACATGGACCAGACCTACGTCCTGCGCATGCATCGCCCTGGCTATCACACCCTGGCAGAACTCAATGCGGAGCAACAGTGGACCGCGGCGTTAAATCAAGCCGGCCTTGACGTGCCTGTACCCAAAATGACGGTGGACGGTCGCGGCTACACGTGCGTCTCCATGCCCGGATCGACTGAGGAACGACACGTGGGCATCGTTGAATGGTTCGAGGGCGAGCCGCTCAGCAATATGCTGAAGCAAACCTCTGATAAGCAGATACTTGTGAGCTATTTCGAGCAGCTTGGCCGGATTGCCGCCCGGATCCACAATCAGGCTATAGGCTGGCAGATTCCCGCCGGCTTTCAGCGTCACGCCTTCGATGCCGATGGGCTGATGGGCAATGCTCCTTTCTGGGGGCCGTTCTGGGATCTCCCCATGCTAACCAAGGCGGAGCGCAAGCGTATTCTCAGCGCCCGTGCCTCAATCTACCGGATATTGTCCGATTACGGCAAAGAGCAGGGAACTTATAGCCTGATTCACTCCGACCTCCACCCCGGTAATCTGCTCGTAAACGGCGAACAACTGCACGTTATCGACTTTGATGATTCGGGGTTTGGATGGCATCAATATGAGCTGGCTGTTGCCCTCTACTACTACCAGGACAGCCCCCATTTTGATTTACTATTTGAGGCACTGATTGCAGGATACCGTGTCGAACGCCCACTCGATGACGCCGCGGTGGAACTGGTTTCGCTCTTTTTCCTGATCCGCGCCATGGCATCCATAGGCTGGACATATGCTCGCCCGGAACTGGAGCTACATGGCAGACTGCCGGGATTGATCGCGCGAGTTTGTGAACAGGCTGACGCATTTGGGTTATGACGGTGACTTAAATAAAATTTTCTTATCAAGAGTCCACAGCCTTTGCTTTAGGAAATCGAAGCTTTGTCGAATTATTTGCTCAACAAGCGAATCTGAGTCCTAAACGACGAATGCGAAAGACTTGAGAAGGATTTGAAATTCGAGAAGACGCTCCGGTCTTTGAGAAGATGGCGATAGAAGACAATGTTCTTAGCTCTGTTTGCGTTTAGTATTGGTCTCTCCAAAGCACAGTTGAGATAGGTCACCGGTGCGATTGAATTTCCCTGTTTTTCAAGGCATCGCCTCCATCCCAAGTAATTCGGGAGGTATTTTGTTGCAACCCCATTGAATCGGCGCATCCAGCCTTTTAAACGGCTGTCATATGCGTTGACATTTTGAATGTGATAGACCTTGTTAATGACCCTGCTCTCATTGGAGGCGATCAGCCGGACATGCGCGATCTTCTCAGTGTCCGCGAATGACCGATAAGATTGGTTCCCGTCCGTGCAAAGGACCACATCCTGTGCCAAGACAGGCTTGAGCACTTTGGTGATCGAGACTTCGCTGAGGTCTTTCAGCACGTCGTCCGTCATCTCTCCGTGGCGGTCCCTTGCGATCAGAACCGGGATTTGCTCCGCAGACAACCTCCGCTTCGTGGCCTTGCCGCCCCTTTTGCGAGCTGTGCGCCCCAGGTTTCGCGAACCTTTGAACGACTCCAGGAAGAAGGTCTCGTCGGCCTCGACTATCCCCTTGAGACTGCTGTCCTTCTTGTCCCTCAACCCACGCAGGAAACGGTGACGCCAGCGGAAACTGGTGGTGGTGTCGATCCCGCATTTTCTGGCCGCCTTGCGGACACTCAGGCCGTCAACCATCGCCTTGGAATACTCCAGCCACTTCTCCTTTTTCCGCAGGCGCGCCAAGGGAGTCCCAGTGGCTGCGTTGAAGGTCTTCAGGCAGCTTTTACAACGGTAGCGTTGCATCCCGTGTGATATTCCCCACCTTTGAAATTGATTATGCTTGCAATGAGGGCAGTGACCGTCCCCGCTCATGCGCTTCTCAAGTGTCTCTGCGACTGCCTCGCCTTCATCCTTGACTCGCAAAACATCGGACAGCTTCCTTTTTTGTGCCGGACTCAACTCCTCAAGATGTGAAAGATATTGTTTGAATTCAGTATGATCCATCTCCTTCTCCTATAAAAAATTTAGCAGTTCAGGAGACAGTATGACAGATGTAAAAAATATATCAATATTTATCGCAAACAAAGCCAATAAATATAAGGAGAAGTTATGAATGCAATCAAATTAATGAATTTTTATTCCTTCAATCAAACTAAAAATAAAGGAGAAGTGATGTCTACCTAAGTTGAGCGATTCGTAATAAAAAAAGCTCCCAACCTTGGGAAAAATGTGTTATATTTCAGTGGTTAAAATAAAAAAATTCACAAAATCTAACACAACCCAACAGGTAGAGAGCTTTATGGGAAAAAATATAACAGTTCAGGATAAAAAGAAACAGATAATTGATGCCATTCAGCCAACCGATGAACACTTGACAAGTCGTGCCGGATTGGCCTTGTTTGCCCAGTATCTGCAAAGCATTCGGCTGATGCCGATCATCGAAAGGTTGTTTGGTTCGATGCGTAAAAATAAAAAAGGAATTGCTGTCTCTGATTTTTTTGCGCAGATCCTCTGTTTTTTCATGGACGGCAGCAGCCGTCATCTCAGTTGGTTCGATCACCTCAAAAGGGGCGAGGGTTATGCCGCCTTGCTGTCATGCAGTGAGCAAGACCTTGCCTCCTCGCATGCCGTGAAAAGATTTTTTGGAAAGTTCTCTTTTGTACGAGTCTACCTGTTTCGTCATCTGCTGCAGATACTGTTTATCTGGAGACTGAAGAAGACTTGTCCAACGGTGATTGTGTTGGGTCTGGATTCGATGGTACTTGATAATGATGATGCCCTGAAACGCCATGGTGTCCAGCCGACTTACAAGATGGTCAAAGGATTTCATCCCCTGCAGATGAATTGGGGTCGTTATATGGTTGACGCAGTTTTTCGCGGAGGTAGCAAACATTCGAATCACGGGAAAACTGTTCAGAATATGCTGGTTCATATCGTGAAAAGGATTCGCCGCCAATACCGAGATGATGTACCAATCATGGTGCGCATGGACACCGGTTTTTTTGACGAAAAAATCTTTGAAACCTGTGAACGACTGAACATCGGTTAGCTGAAGCGGAGGAAAGTCCTATGCCAATGTGAGGAATGCTGCGGAAGAAGCCACTGACTGGCAGACCTTCACTTCATCGGGCAAGAAGGAGATCTGGCAGTACACCGAGTTTAAGAGCCAGCAGGGGACATGGAAGAAGGCTCGTCGCACGATCTACAGCCGCTTGATTGAACACGATAGCCAACTCTCTTTGCCGGGTTTGGATCATGATGGCGTGATCATTACGAACCTTGGTATGGGAGAGGCCATTGATGGCCAACTCAGCCAAGCCGCTGAAGAAAAGCGCATCGATGCTCATAGCATCCTTGGCTCGTACCACGGACGGGGAAAGGATGAACTGGCCAACCGGGCGCTGAAAAACTTTGGTCATCAACAACTTCCCTTCAAGGACTTCATTTCCAATACCGCATGGTACTATCTGATGCTGCTTGGCAATAACCTCTTCGAATCCTTCAAAGAAGATGTCAGCAAGCCAGTGATTGCGGTAACGATGTATGCTGATACCTTCCGGCGCCAGTTTCTTGATACGGCAGGCAAACTGCTTCGTCATGCCGGAAAACTGATCTTGAAAATACCAAAAAAGACCTTTGAGCGCTTGCAATTGGACCAACTATTTGCCACCTGCCAGCACGCATTGGCGCCAATCTGATCAACGGGTTTCGCTTCAATTAAAAAACAAAAACATTAAAGTTTAAGGGGATAAGTGCGTCCAAAACATGAGAAATGAAGACCTTCCACATCTGAAAACAGCATTTTGATGCTCATTCTCACTCAAACATCCATGGATTTGATGATCAAAATCTGATTTCAGAATGATTGCCTTTCTCAGGCAAAAAAATCATCTTGAAAATCTGATCCTTTTTTAGAATCGCTCAATTTGGGGTCTATTAAAAAAATAAGGATCCTTTCTGGATCTTTTTTGAAAATTAATTATCTAAATAAAAATAAAGGAGAAGTTATGTCTTTTAAGAAAACGGGGATCCTTTACGGATCATTTATGAAAATTTATTTGCTGATGATGGCATTTGTGCTGGCAGCACCTCACGCCTTTGCCGCAGATGAGCCAAAATATGGGGGGACGATCAATCTCTCGACCAGAACTGGAGTATTTTTTTGTAATAACTTCGACTTTCTTCGCTACGGATGTATGGAGCCACTGACCTACGTTTTTGAAAAGCTCGCTTGGGGTGACTGGGCTGGAAACAAAGAGGCGTTGAAGGCTTCCGCTCACACAGGGAATCGGTATCCGGTGGAGATATTGGGTCCAATGCTGGCCGAGAGTTGGCAGATTGCTTCAGACCGTTTGAGCATCACAGTCCAACTGCGAAAGGGGGTTCGCTGGCACAACAAGCCCCCGGTCAATGGTCGCGAACTTACCGCTGAGGATGTTGCCTGGAATTATAACCGCCATATCAAGAGTGAGTGGACCGACAAAAACGCGGCTAAAGAGATAGAAACGGTAAAAGCGACTGGCAAGTACACAGTCGAGTTCAAGTTAAAACCTCCGGCAAAAGTCGAGATGGCAGAGAGGATCTTGGGCGGTTATGATAAGTTTTCGATTGTGCCTCCGGAAGTCGCGGATGCGAAAGACAACGAGATCAAAGACTGGAAGCATAGTATAGGGACGGGGCCGTTCATATTTGAAGACTATGTCCTTGACTCTTCGGTACTCCTGAAAAAGAACCCGGACTACTGGGGCTACGACGAGAGACATCCGCAAAACAAGCTGCCTTATGCCGACGCTGTCAAGTTTATAATAATGGGAGATGAAACTACCAAGCTAGCGGCATTGCGAACCGGCAAGATCGATAGAATGTATGATGTACAAATTTCGGATGTATTGGAACTCAAGAAAAGTAACCCTGAGCTAAACTTTTTTAGGGGTGGAGTTGATGCCTCCTTAGTATTTAGTGCCTGACAGAAAAATACAATTTTACTAATAGGAAGTGTAGAATCCGCGAGAACATTTGTTTTTGAACAAGCCATATTTTAGAGAATTGAAGCTATTTTTCTTTGGGATCCCTAATTTTTTGTTACCCTCCCTATTTTTGGACACTCGCCCCCCCCTCCCGGCCTCCCCTCTTGTTTCAGAATGGGGAGTCACTTTTGGGTTCAGGCCGCTTTTTTGTAGGGTCCTCGTTTACGACGCTTCCGTTCTTTTTGTTGTTCACGCAGGACGGTGCCGAGACGGTGGATGTTTTTTGCAAGCACAGCCAGAGCGACATAGCGTTCGAACCCCTTGATTCCATGATCCGGACATCGGTCGAGTCCGTGCACTTCCAGAGCGTTGATAGCGGATTCGACCGCAGAGTGTTGGCGGCGCAGGAGTTTGAATTCCCGGGAATTTTCTCTCTGCCGGTCTGCTTTGCTCAACTTGCCTTTTTTGGGAAGCACGACAAGATCCAGCAGTGCTTTGAGTTCACGCTGATTCTGTGGGCTGTGAGCGCCCTTGTCCCAACTCACGACCGCAAGCTCGGGGAAGCGTTTTTTGGTTTCTTCGACGATTTCCACGGCCACCTTCTCATCGGTCTGCCTGCGCATCACCTGATGGTGAAGGATGAATTGATGCTGGTCCTCAATGAGGTTGACCCTGAGTCCGAGTTCCACCGGCACTCCCGCCTTGCCCTTGCTGATCCACTCGGTGTGGGGCTCGAAGATGGAGAAGATTTTTTCATGATGAGGGATGGTTTCGTCGCAGCACACCCTGCGGATGATTTGGCTCATGAGTTTTTTTGCATAGCCCATGTACTCCCGCAAGCGTAGCAGTTTGGAGGAGCGCACCCGTTTTTCCAAAAGTTCCAGGCTTGTCCGGACTCGCAGTTGATACCCATTGGCCATGAGGACGTATTTGAGATATTCCTTGCGCCTCTTTTCTTCACGGGCACGCTTTATTTGCTCAACTTTCGAAGTGGAGAGCCTGAGCTTTTGGATGAGACGATACTGCTTTTTGAACTTCCTGAGGTTGTTCCGATATTGTCGCCAGCCCTCCAACTGGCAACTCTGTGAAAGTCTGGCGCATTCTTCAACCGTCTTACGTACGGCGTCGAAGAGCAGGTTGATGTCGGTCGGATAATGTACATTGGTTTCAACCACAAAGGAGTCGCAGCGTGCACGTAGCGCCTTGCTTGAATCATGAAGTTCAATCTTCTTCTCCGTGCGAATTCGGGTTGGCCCATCTTTTGGGGCGTTTTTTTTTACCAGCCCATGTCCGACTTTGATAACCAACTGATTGATCTCATCGAGAATCTCAGGTGTGAAGAGACGCAGGTTATCCTTGATCGTCTGCCGGTTGTATGTCGTTTTATCCTCCCACCCACCATGTCCGAGCATCTGCCGGATGGTGTCGTGATGGTTAGCCAACTCATGGATGCGGTCGTAATCGCTGTTGAGACCCAGGCGCAGTACGCCAAGCACCAGAATCTTCCACTGCTCCATCCCGGGACGCCCAAGACGGGGGTCCGCTTTGCGATGCCTGTCTTCGTTGCTCAGGCCCGGGCCGCTTCGCGAGGGGATGACCCGTTCCAGAACCTTGAATACCGATGCGCGTAATGCTGGCGTGGCGTATATGTATTGCAAACCGCGAAGGATAGGGGGATGTCATCACGGGATTTTAGATCCAACTCGATGGCGGCAATGTCGACTTCGCCGAACTTCATCTGGGGGTCACGTATGGTGCGCATAAAATTTCAAATCTTGAAGATTTACGGAAAAACGAAAGAAACCAGTCCGAAGATACTGTAACTGCAACGATTGACCCTTCATGCGAGGTGGCGCAAACTCGGGTTTTTTCAAATCTTCGCGTCACAAATATCAGTTTATCATCTTGATATAATTAATGAAAGACTTTACATGATATTAAATGGTATTCACCTGTTTTTAAGAAACGAAGATTTTGGAGAAACTCATAAAAATCCCATTTATTGCTGATTTTGGCCATCTGAACACTGCATCAAACCAATCTTCATCCTGTGAAATTGAAGAATTGTCATTTAATATCAGCAATTTGAGTATTTTTCGGCCAAGCACTATTTAAACCGAGAAGCGATACTCCGCCTTTTGACGATGTGAGGGTACGTCAGGCGATGAATCTGGCTATGGACAAGCAGGCAGTGGCCGCAATCATCTTTGAAGGTGATGTCATCCAGAGTCCCTTAACCTTGATGTACCCAGGCTGGCCAACCTACGTCCCGCCCGAGGAGTACCCTGACGCGCCGCTTTGGCCTGAGGACAATCCGGCCGGGATGAGTGTCAAGGAGATCCTTGGTTATAACCCCGAAAAGGCAGAGGAACTTCTCGATGCCGCGGGGCATCCTCGGGGTGCGGACGGCATCAGATTTAAGACGAACATACTGGCTGCAAGTGTAAGCTCATACGGAACTCACACAGATTTTTCAAGCCTACATGGCCCAAGTAGGCATCGAGGTCAAAATCGACAGTCGTGAACCGACAGACTACAATACGGTGCGATTGGGCAAAACGTACGATCAGATGGTCGTTCACTGGCATTGGTGGTCCAGCACTTTTGATACAACGACTCCCTTCACACCGGGCTATCTCTATAACCTGAGCATAACCAATGACAAGAAGTACAACGAAATGTACGCCAAGGCAGGCGCTGAATTCAACAATGAGAAGCGCTGAGAGATCACCAAGCAAATGAACTGGCGAGCCATGGAACAGTCCTTTTTCGTGAGCATGCCTCAGGGAGCAAGCTATACCGTCGCTCAGCCGTGGTTCCAAGGTTTTGAGGAAGGAGGAGTACCCGGTAACTTTTATTGGGGTGCCAAAGATGCCCGCCTCTGGATTGACCAGGATATGAAAAAGAAGATGGGAAAATAGCTTGAGCCTACAGGTTTGACAATTCAGCAATACAGGGGTCGGGCAAACAGTTCGATCCCTGTGTTTAAACACAATGAATACAATACGAACTTAGTACGGCAATTCATAAAAAAGTGTCCAAATAGAGCAAAATATGGGGACATGTACAACCAGCGAGTTTTTAACAATGAACAAGATCACTGCTGTTACGTGTCCCCATATTTTGCGGAACCTCGGATAATAGAGCAAAATATGGCCGACGTGGAACGGGACATGTACAACCAACGAGTTTTTAACAATGAACAAGATCACAGCTGTTACGTGTCCCCATATTTTGCGGAACCTCGGATAATGGTCACTTATTTCTGATGAGCGGTACTTAGCAAAGGGTTATGACGGGCTATATTATCAGAAGATTGTTGCTCCTATTGCCGACCGTTTTTTTTGTGGTGCTCATCGTCTTTTTGATGTTCCAGCTGATTCCGGGCGATGTGGTGGATGCGCAGTTTGGACAAATGGAGTATAGCGCCTTGGATCTTGATAAGATCAAGGCGTCCATGGGTTTAGATCAACCCGTCCATATCCGCTTCGCACGCTGGTTTGGGCCGTTGCTGCGCGGAGATCTGGGGAACTCGCTTTGGACATCCCGTCCGGTGATTGATGAAATTGTGCCTCGAATTCCAGTCTCCTTTGAGCTGGGTCTAATGGTATTGATAATCTCGATGCTGATAGGCGTGCCCATCGGCACCTATTCGGCGATGCGGCAGGATACTGCAGGCGACTATATCACCCGCTCAGCAGCAACCCTTGCTATTTGCGTGCCGAGCTTCTGGCTCGCAATAATAATCATGGTATACCCCTCGATCTGGTGGAACTGGACGCCGCACCTGGAATACATTGCATTTACCGATGACCCCGCGGGAAACCTGTTCCAATTCCTCATTCCGGCTACCATTCTGGGCATGCTTCTGGCGGGGACGCTCACGAGAATGACCCGCAGCATGATGCTGGAGGTCCTGCGGCAGGACTACATCAGAACGGCCTGGTCAAAAGGGCTTAGGGAGAGAGTGGTCATCCTGAGGCATGCCTTGAAAAATTCACTGATCCCTGTCATCAGTCTGATATCGGTGATGATCCCGTCATTGATCGGAGGAACGGTTGTTTTGGAGCAGATATTCAACCTGCCTGGCTTGGGACGTTACCTGCTGATCGCTATCGGTCATCGAGACTACGTGGCCCTGGCCGGACTCAACGTGTTGATTGCCATGTTTGTTGTGTTCCTCAATCTGCTCTTTGACTTGAGCTATGGCTATTTGGATCCCAGGATTAAGTATCGTTAGTCAATCTGCTCTTTGACTTGAGATAAGTCTAACAGAAAACCCTCCCCACCGCTACGCAGTCCCCCCCTCCCAAGAGGGGATTTGGCCGTCAGTCCTAGTAAAATTACCCTCCTTGGAGGGGTTAGGGGTGGGTCAATTAGAGAAATTCAGCAGCACCCTACATTCGCCATGGGAGTAATTTTCTGAATACCTATAGACCTATTTGAATCCCGGAATTACGTGATGAATCGAGAAAGCAAAGCAGCAACAGTTGGAGAAACCACACCGGGGGTGTTGAACGAGCCAAAGAGACGGTCTCTGCTGGTCGATCTGGTGATAAGACTGGTGAGAGAGAAGCCCTTGGGCACGGTGGGTGGCGTGTTGGTGATCCTCTTGATCCTGACCGGGATTTGTGCCGACGTGCTGACCCCTTATGCCAGGGATGAAATTAATCTGATTAATAGACTCCAATCCCCTTCTTTCAAACATCTTATGGGCACGGATGAACTCGGACGAGATACCTTCACTCGCGTTATTCATGGCGCCCGTATCTCCATGACCGTAGGTCTGGCTGCTTCCGCTCTGGCCACCATCATCTCTGCAATGATTGGCATCTTATCCGGATATCTCGGTGGCAGATTTGACATGGTGACCCAGCGCTTCGTTGATGCCTGGATGTGCTTCCCGGGTTTGTTTTTAGTCCTGAGCGTGATGGCGGTGCTCGGACCTGGCCTGTTGCAGGTGATCCTCGTTCTGGGCGTTACAACCGGCATAGGCGGCTCCAGGATAATACGAGGGGCGGTTATTGGCATTAAAGAGAACCAGTATGTGTTAGCGGCACGGGGCGTTGGTGCTACCAATTTTGCCATTCTTTTACGACATGTCCTGCCTAATGTGATGGCGCCCATCATTGTCCTGCTGACGACACGAATGGCCTGGATGATTATAGAAGAGTCCACTATCAGCTTCTTAGGCTTCGGTATTCCTCCCCCCACTCCCAGCTGGGGGGGCATGCTCAGCGGAGGCGGACTCAAATACATGCTGCGGTCGCCCTGGCTTGCCCTATGGCCTGGTCTCTCCCTCGCTATTGCGGTATATAGCATTAATATGCTCGGGGATGCCGTCAGAGACCTACTTGACCCCAGTTTGAGAGGGGGGACCGGTAGCTACAAAAGTAAAAAAAAGTGATACAGCCTCTAAGCAAAGAAAGACTCCTATGACCCATACCAACAAAAACTACCCACAACCCACCACGGACCTGACCATCGCCAAAGCCCATCTGGATGAGTTTGGCTACTGCATCCTGGCCAATGCCATCCGTCCGGAGGAAGCCGCTGCCTTGCGCGCACGACTGCTGGAACAAGCAGAAGCAGAAGCGCAACAGGGCATCACTACCCTGTTGAAAGACAAGAAACAACTCGTCGCTTTTTTAATCAACAAAGGGCAAGGGTTTCGCGACTTGTTGTTCCACCCCGGCATCCGGGAGATGATCGCTCACATTTTGGGGTCCGTCTATTTGCTCAATTCCTATAACGGTCATATTGCCCACTCGGGGGGCAGCAAGGTATTTCATACCGATCAATGGTGGATGCTCCCTCCAACCAATGGCCGGAAAAAGACACTGATTAAGCCTGGGTCCATCACGGCTGAAGAGTATCGGGGACACCATGTGGGGGGAGAGAACACCATGAACCTGCCTGCCATCGCCCCCGCCTTTGTCTGCAATGCCATGTGGATGCTCGATGATTTTCGGGAAGACAATGGGGCCACTCTTGTCGTCCCCGGCAGCCATCTCTTCGGCCGTCAACCCGACCCTGAACTCGATGAAGAGGCCAATTGGATCTCAGTAGAAGCGCCCGCAGGATCCGCCCTGTTTTTCGAAGGACGTCTCTGGCATTCGACCGGGGTCAACTGCAGCGATCAACCCCGGATCGGTCTGACGACCAACTTCTGCGCCCCGCAATTCCGGCAACAGGAGAATTTCTTACTGGGCACCTCCCCTGAAGTGCTGGCAGAGGCCTCTGAGGAGCTGTTAGCTTTGATAGGCTTCAAACCGTTCAATGGCTACGGCGGTATTGATGCGCCCAAAGGCGAATTTGTCGCCCGTGGTCAGTATGGCATGGGAGAGATGAAACCCAATTAAATTAACTCTTCATTTGGAGATTTGCCTATGAAATTAGAGAACTATGAAAGTGGCGCTGCGTCGCATGCCGGCAGCCACCTGTTAGATACGCTCCAGTTGTTTCACTTCGCCATCGACCAGCACCACCCAAGGCCGCTGTTGGTGAGGATCACTAGTGAGAGCTTCCTGAAAAGCTTCTCTGAGCTTCCTGGGATTCGGGCTGCCCATCAAGGTTCCCAGCTGGGGGGGATGCTCGTATGGGAAGGGCTTCAATGGAGATGGCCCCACGGCAGGCGCTCTGGCCGGGTCTTGCCCTGACGATTACCGTTTACAGTCTCAACATGTTCAGCGACGCGCTGAGAGACCTGCTCGACCCCAGCCTGAGGGGCGGTGTGGGGCGCTTTGGAGCCGAGAAGACGAAGAAGGCTCTGAAATAACCCAAGGACGCTAAACTCCAGCGCTGCGGCCGGTCACCGGTGACGCAGTCCATAACATTATCATTCAGAAAGGTATAGTAACCCGAATTTGGATTGTCCTGGCACATTTTTTGGGTGTATGTCATCCTCGCGAATGCAAGGATCCAGGGTATTGAAACGAACCCTGGATTCCTGGTCCCGGATCAAGTCCGGGATTGCCAGGAATGACAACCTCGCCAATTTTCATGCCAGGACAAACCTGAATCTGATCACTATAGGTACACTCATGACTGATTTCAAAGCAATCACCTCCTCAGCTCGAAGAACGGGGCTTCTGCGTTATCCCGGAATTCCTCAGCCGTGATGAGATCGACTTCCTCGTGGCAGAATTCGATGCAAGCCCAGACTATTCCCCCCCAACGAAGAAACGCAAACCAGGTCTCCTGGCCAGGATACTCTCCCCTTTCAACCGGTAAGCGCACAATAAATTAATTGAAACAAAAGTACAATTAAGCACCAGTTGCAAAAAAGATTGCCACTCAATCTTCTTCTTCATCAAAACGGTTGGGACCTTCGCTTCCTTGGAATAAAAGCAGATATAAGAAGACAAATATATTGAGTAACGGAATAAAATACAAAAGGGTGAGCCATCCCGATTTGCCCATATCGTGAAAGCGTTTGATCGAAAGGATAAATTGACTGTATGTGGCAACCAAGCCCAGTAATCCTATCGGTAAGAATCCTAAAGAGGATATTGAAACTACCATTCCTTGAAAAATGGCAGTTGCTATCAAAGACAAAGCAAAGACACCTCTGCCAATTCGGCCCCTGGGTGAGAAGAATAGGGATGTCAACTGGTCAAAAAGACTCGTTTCAACGAACTCGGGTTGTTGCTCCACAGGCGGGTCTGATTCTTCATGTTCCACTTCCCGGATAATAGTTTTCATCTCTGTGTCTGAAAGCCTGTAGGTTTCTCGAATGGCTTGGATATTATCCTGCCATTCCAGATCGCGTTGTCTCATGTCTTCATGTTCTTCCGCTTTTTGACGTATGCGCTCAAGAAAAGCTTCTTCGATTTGCTCTTGAAATTGTGATGTCTCATCACGCCGTTTTTCATAATCTTCGGCTTTTTTACGGATTCGTTCTAAAGTGAGAGTCCCCATGAATTTCTTTCCAAAACCAGGTGGGAAATTATTTTCGATGCGCAATTGTTTAATATAATTGATTGTCCCGAGATGATCAAGAGCCGCAGCGGTCTGCTCCCAATTATTCATGAGAAAAAATAAGAATTTCCCTGTCTCTCACTACCTAACCCGGTTCTTTTGTGATATTTTTGTAATAATTCACCTATGAAAAAGACCAATAGAAAACATTCTTGTGAGGAGTTTTTTTCATATTATCATACGCAAACAATCAGTCAAAAAGGGGTCCTATGTTCGTACAAATTAAAAAAGATTGGGAACTGCCCGAGTCCGCAGTCACTCCCGAGTCCATTTACCTGCAGCGTCGAACCTTATTGAAAGCAGCCGGTTTTACTCTTGCTGCCGGTTTACTGCCCTCAGCGTCCGCTCTGGGAGCGACGGCTGGGTTTCCATCCGAGCCCAATCCCAACTACCAACCGGATCTCAAATTGACCAAGGAAGATTTGGTGACGGGATACAACAATTTTTACGAATTTTCTTTTAACAAGGAGGACGTGGCCAAGAAAGCCAAGAATTTCGTGTCCGAGCCCTGGACCCTGGAAATCAGCGGCATGGTTCACAATCCCCAAACCTTTGATGTCAATGAATTGGTAGAGAAAATTGGAATTGAACAACGAATTTATCGACATCGCTGTGTGGAGGCGTGGAGCATGGTCGTGCCCTGGGATGGATTTCCATTGAAAAAATTAGTGGATATGGCGCAACCGACCTCGCAGGCCAAATTTTTAAAATTAGTTTCATTTCACGATCCAAGCGTGGCGCCTGGTCAAGTGAAAGCCCCCACATATCCCTGGCCTTATACCGAAGGACTGACCATAGGGGAAGCCACCAATGAACTGGCAATGATGGTCACCGGGCTTTTTGGCAAGCCCGCTCCCAGTCAAAATGGAGCTCCCATCCGCCTCATCGTTCCTTGGAAATATGGCTTCAAAGGTATCAAATCCATCACCAGAATCGAATTCACCGATCAAATGCCCCTGAACCTATGGAATCAAATGGCCCCGAGAGAATATGGATTCTATGCCAACGTCAACCCGGAAGTGGATCATCCACGCTGGTCCCAAAAAACGGAACGCGTCGTGGGAAGTTGGTTCAAACGACAAGACACGCATAAATTCAACGGATACGGGGAGCAAGTGGCGCACCTATACGAGGGACTTGATTTGAAAAAGTGGTTCTAGTCGATGAAAGTTCTCGAATTCTTGTTTAAATCTCCATGGTTCATCCTGCTCCTGCTGGTCTTACCTGGCGTCTTGATAATCGTCAAGGGTCTGCAGGGCGGATTTTTCGCCAATCCGGTAGAGTTCATCCAATTGGAAACCGGTGAGACGACCGTCCGTATTTTGCTGGTGACTTTGTGGATTTCTCCCCTGCGGATGATCTTTCCGAATTTCAGGTTGCTCAAGATCGTCGTGCGACACCGCCGGATGATGGGGGTCAGTTGCTTTGTTTACGTACTCCTGCACTTCACGATCTATCTCCTGGATTATAGTACGCTTGCAGTAATGCTGGAAAACTTTACCCGCCCCTTCATCATCAGTGGTGCTCTGGCTTTCCTCATTTTACTGGCAATGGCAATCACCAGTACGAATTGGGCGGTCAAAAAAATGGGATTCAAAAAATGGAAAAACCTGCATCGCCTGGTGTATCTGGCCGTTTTTCTTGCTTTCCTGCACATGTTTCTCAAAGAAAAAAGCAATGTCCTCGTAACTTTGCTTTACTTCATTCCGCTCCTTCTCGCCGAAGCCTACCGGCTTTATAGCACCTGGCAGATGAACCAACGGAAATTGCGTGTTCAATGAGAGCGAGCAGATGTAGGAAAATTCGATGACTGCCGCCTGCGGCAAATTCCCTTTGCCAAATTCTTGAAACACAGTCACGATTTCCAGTAAAATTCCGAGATTTTTTCCACCACATATTCCTGCATGACTTCCGTCAATTCCGGATAAACAGGTAGTGCCAGCACTTCTTGAGCCGCTTTCTCAGATTCGGGAAAATCCCCTGTGCGGTAACCGAGCGATTGGAAACATCCCTGCTGGTGAAGGGGTAGGGGATAATACACCCTGGTCTCGATCTGATGTTGCGCTAAATAAGCTTGCAAAGCATCCCGTTGCGGGACGCGGATGACGAATTGATTATAGATATGAGGGTTGACGAGATTCCGGTTTTTATAGATGGCGGTCGGAAGCAGGATTTGCTCAAGCTCATTCTTCCGGAATAAGTCGGAATATCGCTCAGCATTACGTTGTCGAGCCTGGTGCCATTGATCTAAAAAGGGTAACTTGACGGAGAGAACGGCAGCTTGAATTGGGTCCATTCGGAAATTACCACCAACGGCATTATGGTGATATTGTGAACTCTCGCCATGGACTCGCTTCTGTTTGAGCAGCAGAGCCAACTGCTCATCATTGGTCACGACCATTCCCGCATCACCAATCCCACCTAAATTTTTGCTGGGGAAAAACGAAAAACATCCCATACGCCCCATGGCACCAGCGCGTTTGACTTCTCCCGAGAGTACGTATTCAGCCCCAATAGCTTGACCCGCATCTTCGATCAGTGGAATTTGATACTCGTTTGCCACTGCAAAAAGCGACTCCATTTCCGCACATTGACCATACAAATGCACGGGGATGATCGCCTTGACCTTATTACGTTCTCTGTTCGTCATCTGCCACAATAGTTGTTGCAATTTGTCAGGACAGATATTGAAGGTAAACGGATCGATGTCGACAAAAAGAGGTATGGCATACTGTCGGCTTATGACGGCAGCCGTCGCAATAAAAGAAAAATCGCTGGTGATCACTCTGTCCCCGGGGCCCACGTTCAAGGCCATCAGGGACAACAAAAGCGCGTCTGTTCCGGACGAAACCCCCACGCCATAAGACGTACCGGTGTAATCCGCAATGGCTTGTTCCAGAACTTCGATTTTGGATCCCATGATGTATTGGGTGGAGTCTATCACTTCAGTGACGGCATTGAGGATTTCATTCCTCAATGCGTTCAATTGCTCTTTGAGATCCAGAATAGGGACTGCATGGATGTTTTGATTTTTCATACTTTTATTCAATTCAGAAAAAAATTCGAGACTGTTCATTTACCATTGCAAAATGCTTTTTCTTAAAGCGGGATACTCGCCTTGTCATCCCGGACTTGATCCGGGATCCAGAGATTCGGAGTATACCAACTGAATCTCCGCGTGCGCTAGGATGACATTGAAATCTTTATAAGTTCAATAAAATCAAATGGATATGTACTCGATTGAACCCTTTTTGGGAATGATGAGTGAACAGTGTCAAAAATTCTTTTTGTATTTATTCCGATTTTAGATTCAAAGTTAATACGTTTAATTGACAGTTCATATAAAGGCTCGAACACATCAAATAAGGCAATTAACCGAATCGTGAATTGTGATTATGCTCCGATTTTCTTTAATTCGTGATTCAATCCACTGTTATAAGACAACCCAAATATCATAAAAAGCATGGGTGTACGCGGCAACTGCAAAGCCTCTCAAAAAATATATAACGGTAAACAATAATCCCGCCATCCAACGGAATATAAAGCTGTAAAAGTCGAAAGGGTCTGACAAGTTACCCACATAATGACTGAGGGAAAACAAAAACGATGCCATAAAAATAGCTATCGACGCACTCAAAAGAACATTTTTCAAAATCGGTTTCAATCCAAAAAACAAAGCGTTGAGTAGGATCACTCGAAAAACAAACTCCTCATACAAACCCGCCCCCAGCGAGAGAGCAATGTTTTGTAAGAATCCTCCGCTCATGGGGGTTGCCAGAAAAAGAGCGCGCAAAATCAAGTTAATGACCAGACCCAAACATAAGCTGTAAACGATGGTTTCTAAAAACATATATGCGAAATAGCTTCGTTTCAAGGGAGCGTATTTGCGACGTACCACTGGAATAAGTACGAGCAATATGAGGATCATGGCAATGGTAGCTTGCTGGGAAGAAAGATCGAAAGTTGCCAATATTTTCCGGAGCCACACGTCGGCCGCGTTGCGCACCTGCCAGTGGGGATGGCTTGTGATTGCCAGAAGAAGCTCATAGGCAATCAGGAGAGGGAGGGTGGCGACAATGGAATAATAAGGATTATGGGACTCCCGCAGATAGCTTTGAAATTGCCCGGATTCAAGCATTTTGTACCTTGCAATACTTCCGATACAATTCAATATGAAGTTTTTTCAAACAAGGGGGTTGCTGATGCAAAAATAGGAAACCCATCATTAAAGGTTTGGGAACAACTTTCAAACTTTTAAATATTCTCGTTTCTTATCGTACTCCGGACGTGTATCATATTGAATTCAGTATTCATAATTCTCGAATCAGCAACGAAATTGCCGGATCGGGAATAAATTAGATCAATACCGACCCGTTTCGCGCTTTCGAGCAGAGCAGGTCTTATTGCAACGATGAAAGACGGTTTACGAATGATCAACATCACTATCTCCGGCATGTTCTTACTCTTCGTAATTGCATGCCCGCTGATCGCTGCCAACGAAAAAGTCGGGACTGATCCGGCGTCTTTGCGCAGCGCTCGTGAAACGGACGTTGTCGGGACAAAACCCTGCCCGCTCCCTACCGTCGACCGTTCTGACGCCGCCATACTTGCGGACAGGATGATCCAACGTAATGGCAGCGAGTTATTGTTCGATATCCGGCAGCGGGATGAGCTTGAAGAGGAAATCCGACGAATTCTACTCTTGATCCGTGACGCCCATCCGCAGGTCTCGCTCATTCATGCGCGAGCGGCATATGTTCCGGCCATGCTCATCCTCGGCCTGGAACCTCCCCTGATGCGGGCTATCAAAGATGTGTTGCCCAATCATGGCAGAACTGGGACGTTGCTTACGGGTGATACGGAATTCGATACCTTGAACGCGAAGCTTCAATTGCGGGGCATAAAAATTTTCGATTCGATCGGGATCGTCATCTTTTGTTTTCGCGAAGGGTTGAACATTCCGGCAGCAATTGAGGCGTATTCGACAGTTTCGGGGATTCGATACGTCGAACCCGAAGCATTCTTGTCGGACGGCTCTGACATAGAAACGTTGAAGGTGAATGAGAATTGGTTTTTTGTGTTTCGTAACGCGTGGGGAGATTGCCCTTCAGGATGTATTCACGAGGAATTCAATTTCTTTGTCGTCATGGACGGAGACGTCAGGCAAGTCGATTCCGCAGCATCGCCATTCCGTAAACTCATGTCGGACAGGTCGTGGAGAGAATCGCGGTAGGAACAGTGGAAAGCAACTTGAATATCAGCAACTTTATCTGGAATATAGCCGACGATGTGTTGCGCGACGTCTACGTGCGGGGCAAGTATCGGGACGTCATTCTGCCCATGACGGTTATTCGGCGTCTGGATGCGGTTCTCGAACCGACGAAAGAGGCTGTGCTCAGAATGAAGCAGCAACTCGACGCGGCAGGCGTCGTCCATCAGCACGCAGCGTTATGTCGGGCATCCGGCGAAGCATTCTACAACACCTCGGCTTTTTGCTTGCGCGATCTCTCCAACCGATCCAGGCAACAGCAACTCAAAACCGATTTCGAAACCTATCTGGATGGTTTCTCAGCGAACCTTCAGGAGGTCCTCGACAAGTTCAAGTTCCGTAATCAAATCCCCACCCTGATCGAAGCCGACGTGTTCGGATTCCTCATCGAAAAATTCCTCGACAATTCGATCAATCTGAGCCCCAAACCCATCTTGTCCCGGGACGGTTCCCCGCGTCTTCCCGGCCTCGACAACCATTCGATGGGGACCATCTTCGAGGAGTTGATCAGGCGTTTCAACGAAGAGAACAACGAGGAAGCCGGTGAGCACTTCACGCCCCGTGATGTCGTAAAACTGATGGCCCATCTGATTTTCATGCCCATTAAGGAAAAGATCCGCTCCGGGACCTACCTCGTCTATGACGGCGCTTGTGGCACCGGCGGGATGCTGACCGTTGCCGGAGAAACACTGGCCGGGCTTGCCACGAAATACGGAAAGGAAGCATCCGTTCACCTCTATGGGCAGGAGATCAATCCCGAAACCTTCGCCATCAGCAAGGCGGATCTCATCCTCAAAGGGGAGGGGAGCGAGGCCGAGAACATGAAATTCGGCTCGACCCTGTCCAGAGACGCGTTCCCGGCACGCGAGTTCGACTTTATGCTTTCCAATCCACCCTACGGAAAGTCCTGGAAAACGGAACTCGAGCGGATGGGAGGAAAAAAAGAGATGTCCGACCACCGCTTTCTGATCAAGCATGCCGGCGATCCGGAATACAGCCTCGTTACGCGTTCCAGCGACGGCCAGATGATGTTTCTGGCCAACATGCTGAGCAAGATGAAGCGGGATTCGCACCTCGGCAGCAGGATTGCGGAAGTCCATAATGGTTCGTCATTGTTCACTGGTGATGCGGGTCAGGGGGAAAGCAATATTCGACGTTGGATCATCGAAAACGACTGGTTGGAGGCCATCGTCGCCTTGCCTCTGAACATGTTCCACAACACGGGCATTGCCACCTATATCTGGATGCTTGGTAACCGTAAGCCCGCGCAACGCCGGGGCAAAATCCAACTCATCGACGCGACCCGTTGGTTCAAACCACTACGCAAGAATCTTGGTAAAAAGAACTGCGAGTTGTCAGCGGCAGATATCCAGCGTATCTGCGATACTTTTCTGAAGTTCGAGGAAACCGAACAGTCGAAAATCTATCCAAACGAAGCGTTCGGATATTGGAAAGTCACGATCGAGCGTCCGTTACGCCTTGAAGGCATCGACTCCGAACGCGCCTACGGCGCCAGGGAGATCAAAATACTCAAAGAGGGATCACGCTGCTCGGAGACCGCCCTGCCGGTCATCAAAAAGATTCACGAGAAAGGCGCGGCACCCGACCCCATGCGTGGGTTGTTCGAGACCTTAATCGCCGGCCGTTCCGCCGTGGTCGAGTACGAACCCGACCCCGATCTGCGAGACAGCGAGCAGGTGCCACTCCTGGAAAAAAGCGTAGAGAGTTTCCTGCAACGCGAGGTGTTGGCCCACGCGCCGGATGCCTGGTATGTCGCAGACAGCATCAAGACCGGCTACGAGATCAGCTTCACCCGCCACTTCTACAAGCCGCAGCCTTTACGTACGCTGGAGGAGATCCGGGGAGACATTCTGACGCTGGAACAGGAAACCGAGGGGTTGCTGAACGAGATCATCGGAAAAGTGTAACCCGAGGGCCATGGATGAGTCGCCCTCTCTGAACGCTGCAGCAAGATTTACGAAACTACAATCGCATGCTGGCAGAGATTGCCGGCCCGGAAGACTTGACCGACTTGGAACGGGTTGAAGGAGAGCGAAGATGGACCAAATCCCAAAACACAAAGTATTCATCAGTTTTCACCATGGGGATCAAAAATACAAAAACCAATTCGTCAAAATGATGAAGGACGAAATGCTGGACAGGTCCGTCAAAATCGGGGAAATCAATAACCTTGACGTGGAGGCGATTTTTCAAAGAATTCGTGAGCACTACATCGCCGAAGTAACCGTGACGGTTGTGCTGATTGGCCCCTGTACCTGGAAACGGATGCACGTGGATTGGGAGATAGGCGCCAGTTTGAGAGCCACGAAAAAAAATCCCAGATGTGGATTGTTGGGTATCATGTTGCCCAAACATCCGGATTTTGGAAGAACAATGTATGATCCACACCTGATACCACCAAGACTCGCGGATAACTGCAAGGAAAGGGCGCCCTATGCCTGCGTCTATGACTGGACAGACCAAAGGGAGGACATTCGCGAGTGGATTCACCAAGCGTTTCAGAGAAGGAAAATGACACCATACCCAGACAACCGACGGCATCCGTTTGAAAAAATTTGGAGTGGTAAATGTAAAGGCGGTTGGCAGGGAAAAGTCCGATCCTGAAACGTTGCTCAGAGAATCCATTTCGTCATCATGCTTGCATTGATGCTCCATTTATTGGGATTTGGGGGAAACTATATACTATTCACGTAAAAATTTGGACAGTCCGGACTTAACTTGCTCAAGCTCGCCCAATTCACACTCCCAAACCACCATGACCCGCCAATGCTCCGATTTCAATTTTTTAAGGTCATCACGATCTCTTTCTTTATTCCTTCGTAATTTCGGTATCCAATACGTGGTGTTAGTTTGCGGAACGTTCCTACCTGCTTTGCATGAATGTCCATGCCAAAAACACCCATGAAGAAAGATTGCGCGCTTGCGGCGGGTAAACGCCACATCAGGCCTTCCAGGCAGATTCCCGCAATTCTTCCTGTATCCTCGATATCCCATCGACCAGATAAGCTTTCTTAGTGCGCGTTCTGGCTTCGTTTCCTTTGATCTAACCTTCCGCATGTGTGGGCGCGTCACCATTTCAACTCTCCTTATCAATAAAATGCTTTTCCTGGTGGAATCCTTGTCGATAAAGCGTCGAAAAAATCGAAGGTCTCAGGACAATGGGCAAAAATTGAACCATTTCCCTTATGCATAAACTAAGAATAGCACATTCTGATCCCGGGCATTTGACAAAGCGTTTGCCTTTGGAACGGACTGAATCACGATACCAGCCTTGGGCATCAGTTTTTGGAGCCGAGGAAACTTCATGATTCCCCTGGCATAGTTTTGCTCTCCCAGGACCATGGTATGCGCGGTGGTCCAACCCGAAACAGAAAACTGTTGTTTAATTGAATCAAAAACGATAGGAAATTCAAGAGGAAGAGAAAACATGATGAACTCCTCTATTTTGGTTGGCCTTGTAATTCCATTGTACAGAGATTTGTCTGGATTTTTTTCTGCTTCTATCCTAGTGAAAAATTTACAAAAATGTTCGAAGCCCAATCAAGTAAAAAATTTCCTGATTTAGCCTTGAAAGTTAAATGACACTGGAACGGGAGACCAATGGTTTGTTGGGCGACATTGTCGGCGGCTGAAAATTGTGAAAGACGTGGATTAGGTAATCGGTTGGTAACGGAGAGAACTCAATGCGTAAAAAAAACAACGGCTTGTGGAGAGTTCACGCTGTAGATCTCTTTTGTGGAATCGGTGGATTGACTCATGGACTCGGTATGTCTGGCATAGACGTCAAGGCGGGTTTTGACATTGATCCATCATGTCGGTATGCGTACGAGACGAACAACCATGGATCCGAATTTATCGCTACCGATGTTTGCGGCATTCACTTCCTCGACATTGCGCCATATTACAAGGACGCGGATGTTACGGTGATGGTGGGTTGCGCTCCTTGCCAGCCCTTCTCCGCGCATACCCGAAGGACGCAAAATTCCAAAGTGGATAACTACTCCTTAGTCAGAAAATTCACCAGCCTTGTCAAAGAGGGAACTCCCGACTTGATTTCGATGGAAAATGTCCCCGGACTCGTCAAACAGAAGGCATTTGACGAATTGCTCTCAACGTTGAACCTCTTGGGTTACCAGTACGACTATGATATTTTGCCGTGCGCGAATTACGGCGTTCCGCAAAACAGGAAGCGCCTGGTGCTGCTGGCATCCGGATTGGGCGTGATTTCTCTTCCCTGTCCAAGGGGGGAGAAAACAACCGTTGCCGACTTTATCCAAAGTTTGCCCACACTTGAAGACGGACAGACCTCGCCCGATGACCCCGCTCACGCCACGTTGCCGTTGTCCCCAAAAAACCGCCAGCGAATTCTCCAGTCAAAACCGGGCGGGTCCTGGAAGGATTGGGAGAAGGACATCATCAACGAATGCCACCGGAAGGCATATTATCCGGCATCCTACGGACGAATGCGCTGGAATGCTTTGGCACCCACTATCACCACGCAATTTTGCTATTACAGTACCGGGCGGTTTGGACACCCTCGACAACATCGGTCGATTTCCGTCCGGGAAGCGGCTCTGCTACAAACTTTTCCTCGCAAGTATAAACTCATCGAGAAAGGCAAACCACTCGTCATTCGCCAGATGGCCCGGCATATTGGCAACGCGGTGCCGGTCAAACTTGCTGAAGCGATTGGAAAATCCATCATGGAGGGAGCGAATGTCCGATAGCAGGTACATAATGAGCATCAGTTTGAATGTCCTCAACCATCTGGGACTCAACCTGTATAGCAATACCCCGGCGGTGATCGCGGAAGTGATTGCCAACGCTTGGGACGCCGACGCGACCGAGGTTAAGATTGATTTCAACGTTGAGCAGAAATCGATCGCAGTTTCCGATAATGGTCATGGAATGGATCGGACCGACATCAATGACAAGTACCTGCTTGTCGGATACCAGAAAAGGAACATGCCTGATTTCCGCACGCCCGGCGGCAGAAAACCGATGGGTAGGAAAGGCATTGGGAAACTATCTCTGTTCTCCATCGCAAATAAAATCTCTGTCTATAGCCGTAAAGAAGGTAGTGAGAAAGTATCCTTTTTAATGGATGCCGAAAAAATCAAGGACGCGATACATAGCGAAGATCCATCATCTCCGAAACAATACGAGCCGGAATCCGTCACCTTCGATGTGGATATTCCATCACATGGGACCATTATTAAAATTACGGATTTGAAGAAACTACGGCTGACGCAAGCTTCAATAAATGGCCTCAAAAAAAGAATCGCCCGGAGATTCAGTATTATCGAAGATTCAGCGGGTTTTCACGTCTTTGTTAATGACGAAAAGATAACTTTTGCTGACAGAGATTATTTTCACAAAGCTCGATTCCTTTTCCAATACGGGAAATACGATTACGCCCAACACTGTAAAAATTTGGACAAAGACGAAGACAACCGCGAAAGGTTGTCCTATACCCGAGATAATCGCTTTGATTTGCGCGGCAACGCCATCCAGGAAGGCGAATACGAGATCAGCGGCTGGATCGCCATCGCCCGTCGTTCCAACGATCTGGACGACAGGAAGCAGGGCGACAACGAACAAGACGACAATCTGAACAAAATCACGGTTGTCGTGCGGGGTAAAGTGGCTCAAGAGGATATTCTACAGGAATATCGCCTCGGTGGAATGATCACCAAATACATCTATGGCGAAATTCACGCCGACTTCCTCGACGACGATGATGAGCAAGACATTGCCACTTCCAGCCGCCAAAGGATTTCCGAGGATGACCCGCGTTATCTCGCGGTCAAAAATTTCTTAGGAAGGGAACTCCGGTACATTTGGACGGAAACCAATAAGCTCAAGGAGAAGAAAGGACTGGATATGGCCCTGTCTTCCAACCCTCATATCAAAGAATGGTACGAAGGACTGAGACCACAATCACTGAAGAAAACTGCAAAGAAGATCTTTGCCGAAATCGACCAATCGGGAGTAGACGAGGCACACAAGCCAGGTTTGTATGCCAACGGGATACTTGCTTTTGAAACGCTCAAGATGAACGATGCTCTGAAAATTTTGGATACCATTGACGCATCCAATTTGGATGTGTTTCTTGAGTATCTGTCTGATATTGATGCCATTGAAGCGATGCGTTACCACGAAATAGTTCAAGAGCGACTGAATGTCATCAAACGGCTCCAAGATCAAGTTGAAGACGAAGCGCTAGTGTGTCGCTCTTTTATTAATGTGTAAAAAAATCCTTGGTTTGCTATACTACGAGCTGTCCTTTTTTTTGCATATATGGAGACAGCATGAGAAAAGCACCAAGTATAAAACTGACCCGGGAAGAACGGGATGAATTGGGCAAAACCGCACGCCGTCATACCGGAGCGATGCGAGACACTCGTCGTGCGCGCATCATCCTGTTGGCTGCTGATGGCCTTAAGAATCAAGAAATTGCCAAAACGCTTGGAACCAGCGGTAATGCCGTTGGAAAGTGGCGACGGCGCTTTGTTGAAAAAGGAATAACAGGTCTCAATGATGATCCGCGGCCTGGCAGGACACGCATTTATGGAGCGGATAAAATCGAGGAGATTGTGAAGAAAACCATTGAAGAGAAGCCTGAGGACCGTACCCATTGGAGCACGCGATCGATGGCCAAGGCAGTTGGCGTAGGCAAGACAACCGTCGGTAAAGTATGGAAGGCCCATCGCCTCAAGCCTCATCTGGAAAAAACATTTAAGTTGTCGCATGATAAGCATTTCACTGCGAAACTGAAAGATGTCATCGGTTTGTACATGAATCCTCCTGAGAAAGCGCTGGTCTTGAGCGTCGATGAGAAATCACAAATCCAGGCACTCGATCGCACCCAGCCAGGTCTGCCACTGAAACCAGGGCGCAATGGCACCAGAACTCATGATTATATCCGTCATGGCACCTGCTGTCTGTTTACTGCTTTGAATACGCAGACAGGGGAAGTGCTCGCTCGCTGTGAAAAACGGCACCGACACCAAGAGTATCTGCGCTTCCTGCGTCTTATTGACAAGACTACCTCGAAGCAACTGCAGGTACACTTGATCCTGGACAATTACGCCACCCACAAACATCTTAAGGTGAAAGAATGGCTCAAAAAACACCCGCGATTTCACCCGCATTTCATTCCTACTTCCTCCTCATGGCTGAACATGGTGGAACGCTTTTTTGGCAAGATCACTGCAGAACGGATTCGACGAGGCGCCTTCAAAAGCGTGCTCGAGTTGACCGAAGCCATCCATAGTTACATCGAGACACACAATCGCAACCCAAAACCCTATGTCTGGACTAAAACTGCCGAAGAAATTATCAACAAACTCAAACCTGTCTACCAAATGACCAATAATACAATGTATTAAACAGGCAATACACTAGAGAAAGTGTTACAGCAGTATATTTTCGATCATTTGTGGCTGCTTGATCCAGCATGGGAACGCGCAACTCAATACGCCAATATGGAAGAGACCGTACAAGCGGTTGTGGACGGTATTCAGAAGGACATAAAGTACAGAGTTGATATCCGGTACAAAAGAGTGATGGCGTCACACGTAATAGTCGAATTAAAACGAGCAAACCGTCAGTTAGCAAAAACGGACATAGAGAGTCAGGTTCGCCGGTACATAAATGCCGTTCGGAATAAACTCAACCAGTTGGGGGAGGGGACAACTCCTCTTGAGACAATTTGTATCGTTGGTAAACTACCAAGGGGGTGGCAAGATCTAGATGAGAGAAAAAGGGACGAGGAATCTTTGAGACCCCATTCGATCAGGATTGTCACCTACGATGAACTGATCCAGAACGCTTTTTCGGCGTACTCGAAGTTTGTTGCGGCATCTGAAAAAACGGGGAAACTTCAGGAATTGATTAACAAGATCCGAGAATATAAACCCAGAAAAACGTCATGATTCAATTTGTTGCTCCCTGTCCCGCCTACCAGTCCTCCATCGTCGAGCGCCTCCACGACGTGTCGGCGCATTGGGAGATAATATCGAACCATTGAGTCGTCAGAAAGTCGAAATTCAACCGGGAGTCGTCGGTGATGCCGTTCATGATCAGCGTCAATTCTAAGCATAGAGACACAGCGATGCAAATAACGAATAGAAACCAAAGAAATATAAAAGATATCTCGCAGAATACGGGGCTGGCACCGGCTGTTTCTCAAGGTACCGCGACAACGGACAATCTCTCATCTCTGATGAAAAACACAGTAGTTGTCGTTGGTTTTGATATACATTCAGCCATACCTGAGATAGCTCGATAGATTGTATCCCATTCACAAATGTGTCATTCTGGGTGAATGTGAGGAATCTTATAGATCTTTCCTTGCGGTCAAGATGACATCAAAAAGTAAAATCTAACGAACCATTATAGTTACTGATTGAGATTATTACTGGTAAACCAAAATACAAAATAGGTATGAGAAAATGCCATACGAGGTATTTAGTCCATTCTATAGATGTGCTGCTATCCCTAACCATGGCGTACATTGTAAGTTAAAGGAAGCAGCCACATGCTTTGATGAAATTAAGAAGTGTAATAACGGAAATATCCCAATTAACCCAATCTCCGGGAAGTACATTCATGCAATCGTTGCTGTGGATGACGAAGGGAATCAGAGAGATTTTAAGAAACAGGAAATGAAACTTGTGAAGAGTCTGGGTTTGGACCCAAAATCGGTCATTTTTGAGACACCAGGTATTACTACTTTTTACGACACGGCGCAGAAGTATTATGAAGCTCTAAGATTGGCACCTATATCAGGTTTCAACCTTGGAAAGTTGTTTGATTTCAAGAACAAAGAGCCCCATTTTTGGTTTACTGATGCTGGGATAGGATTGGCCCTGACTTATACACAACACGCTCTATTCACACTGGAATTGTCTTTGAAGGCTGTACTAGAAGTTTTTGGCAAACTCATAAAAAACCCGAATGTGAAACGTCCGCATTGGCAAACTCATGATCCAATTGTCTTATTCGAACTCTTGGAGAAAAAACATAGGCAAAAATTGGAACAGCGGTGGGCGTCTCTGTCGAAGTCGGAACGCCGTTTTAACGGAACGTTAACAGAATTACTGAATTCCTATAAAGATTCTTACGAGAAGTGGCGATACATCCCTGAGATGAAAGACGCCCTCTCCATTAATATAGGTGCTCTGTTAGATGCTTCCCGCTTACTTTTGGATTTTTCCTTCACTTCGTTTCGCCAGAATTCTCCGTATAAGCTTAAAATTACAACCCAAATTATTACGGACTCAGAGGGTGCAAAGAGCAGTACTACTAATCCTGCTAGAAACCCGACGGCTATTATTGAAGGGGAAGTTCGCCGAGTATGTATACCTAAAAGCTATGATCCTCACAGTAGAGTAAAGGTTGTTATTAACTCTGACCAACACGAGCACGATATAACCACAGAATTTTATATGCATTACGTGGAAAGCTATTATGGACTTGAGGGAGAAAGAGTCGTTTTAGGGGGGACAATTAACGAATGTGAGCCGTACGTCCTGATTAATCCTCAGCACATCGGAGAACAGAGTAAACCATCCAGAGTTCCGTCATACACGTTTGAAAATCGGAACCTAAAAGGGTCTGTTTATAATATCAAGACATCCGTAACAGCGTTTGGTTTGTCGCAGAATTCCTTGATTCTGAAAGATATGACTTTTTTTTCTGAAGTGGAATGCCTCTTTCTAACAAATGAAGAAAAAGGGAAGCTTGAAGGAATTCATCTCGGCAATGAGATTTTTAAAAGTGGATTCGTCACATTGCTTAACGGAAGACCCATAGTAATGGTTGGACCTGATAAAATTGATCAAGTTGAAAGCACATCTTGATGTTAAGTACCATATATATCGGAGGTTGGCTTCAGCATCCATCCTTACTTGAAAAGGGCTAAAAAGTAGCCTATGGAATTGAAGACTTACCCCTCCTACAAACCCTCCGGTGTATCGATCCTAGGCGATGTACCTGTGCATTGGGAGATGCGACGGCTGAAGTCAATTTGCTACTTTGCTTATGGAGACTCGCTCACGGCTGACATGCGAGCAGATGGCGATGTGCCTGTTTATGGTTCAAATGGACTTGTTGGCAACCATTCCTCTGCGAACACGATGTCGCCGTGCATCGTAATTGGTCGCAAGGGTTCATTTGGCAAAGTAAATTATGTTGAAGAACCTTTATTCGCAATCGACACCACATACTTTGTCGATGAGCGATATTCTAGAAATAATTTGCGATGGCTATTCTATCTCTTGGATTGGCTCAGGCTTGATGATGTAACAAAAGATTCAGCTATACCTGGGCTTGGGCGTGAAGAAACTCATCAAAGATTAGCCCCTGTCCCTCCCCTCCCCGAGCAGGCGGCTATCGTTCGTTACTTGGATTTTGTTGACGGGCGTATTCGCCGGTACATCAGTGCCCGGCAGAAGCTGGTCAAGCTGCTGGAGGAGCAGAAGCAGGTCCTCATTCACCGTTCCGTCACCCGGGGTCTCAACCCCAACGTCCGCCTCAATCCCTCCGGCGTCGAGTGGCTCGGTGATGTGCCGGCGCATTGGGAAGTGCGACGGCTGAAGTCAATTTGCTACTTTGCTTATGGTGACTCGCTCACGGCTGATATGCGAGCAGATGGCGATGTGCCTGTTTATGGTTCAAATGGACTTGTTGGCAACCATTCTTCTGCGAACACGATGTCGCCGTGTATCGTAATTGGCCGCAAGGGTTCATTTGGCAAGGTAAATTTTGTTGAAGAACCTTTATTCGCAATCGACACCACATACTTTGTCGATGAGCGATATTCGAGAAATAACTTGCGATGGCTATTCTATCTCTTGGGTTGGCTCAGGCTTGATGATGTAACAAAAGATTCAACTATACCCGGGCTAGGGCGTGAAGATACTCATCAAAGATTAGCCCCCGTCCCTCCCTTCCCTGAGCAGGCGGCCATTGCAGAGTATCTTGACAAAATAACTACCGACATTGATACTGCCATCGACTGTGCCCGCCGCCAGATCGAGTTGCTGGGCGAATATCGCACCCGTTTGATTGCCGACGTGGTCACGGGCCAACTGGAAGTGCGCCAAGTAGCAACGATGTCCGAAGTCGATTCGCTCGTTGTGGAAGACAATCCAGATGACCTGCTTGAGCACGGCGTATCGATCGTATGATATGGAATGCGTTGGCCAGTCACCGGTGTGATGAGCGAGTGGTGCTCGCCACACTTTCGATCAAACAAATTGAAAAAAGGTTACTGAAAAACGATGCATAGGAATCTGCGAGCGAATAGAAAAGAAGTAGAAGTATGATAATTTTCCTTGTGAAAGTTTTTCAGGAAGCAAGATACGCTGACAATTTTGTTAGGGGGAAGCTGTACGCACACAAGCTTTCCTACTTTAAGAGAATCGAGGATCGTGACGGTCGTAGAGATGAAGATGAAGGTGCGATCATGCTCCAGAAAGATGGCTTAATAGTTGAATTGACAGCCACAAATATAGAAACTGGAGAATCTAGCAGAATCACAATGGCGGGGCACGAGTTTGCCGCTCCGATCATCATGCGCCCAAGATGGTTTGATCACATTAATGTGTTTTGTATGTATGCGGGTCATAGTGGTGACTTCCAAAGCATATCAGATGATAATGTCCACGCATTCAAAAAGCAACTTGAAATACCGGATGATTGCATAAAGCTCGGAAGGCATGCAGTTGTAATTACAAATACTCGAGAGTTTTTGAAGCGAGTTAAAGTCGCTGCTGAAAAAAGAGGGTATGGAATCTGTGGCGGGCTGGTGAGATATTATGATGCTGAAGTCGGCACACCACCCGCAAAGTCAGAAATTGAATCGATATTCACTAAGCGCAAGGAGTATGAATACCAAAAAGAGTTTCGTCTCGCTATAGATACTGGCACCATGGGTTGCAACCCCATTACTCTTGATATTGGGAGAATTGGCGATATTTCGGTACTCATGAATACGTCTGATATAAATCGACAACTTAGTGTAAGACGGGAACCGCAATCATGATACAATATAGCGATACAGACAGATTCAATGTCTCGACGGTTAAAAATGGTCATCACGACTAACTGGTGGTCGATCTCGTCCACCGCGAGCAAGATGTTCCGGACTACCTCCGATTGAGTGCTAATCATCTGCTGGAACAGGGAATCATCGAGCGCGTAGGACGGGGGCGGGGCGTACGACTGCTGCTCTCCCGGCGGTTTTACCGGTACCTTGGCAAGGCGGGGGTCTATACGCGCAAGCGTGGGTTGGACCGCGAGACGAATAAGGAGTTGCTACTGAAACACATTAAAGACAATCGGAATGAAGGCAGTCAGTTGAAGGAACTCGTTCAGGTCCAGCCAGCCCTTTCATATGTCCAGGTTCAGAAATTGCTTCAAGATTTGAGAATGAATGGACAGATCCAAAAAATCGGGAACACCAAAGCTGCTCGCTGGTATCCGGGGAAATCGCCCATTTCGAATTATGCCTGAAAATATTAATAGGAGCAAAAAGCATAATTTTGGCATAATTCAGGTATAATCGACTTTATAAGTAACTGTTTTTTATAGTTTTATATCTTTTATTTTTATGCGCCTTTACCGATTTATCTTTGAAAAAAGTATAAACCATGGAGTAATGAAGTGGTGATTCCAACAAAGTATGCTTGAAGAGGTGACGACATGGACTCCAGTTCCACCGAATATCTCGTCGGTTTGAACTGCGCAAGTTGTCGCATGAAACCGAATGGACGAATTCAAGGTCAACTACAGGGAGCCGCGCGCCGTCGGATATCCTTTCTTTTCGAGAATTTCGAGGATGATGCGAGCAGTTTCCGGAACGGTTCCAAGGCGTTGATACCTGGAAGGTAGAAGGTGTTTTCGGTCACGAAGTCAAAGTCCTGGCGGATTCGAAATGGAAACCGTAGCTGGAGACATAAGAGATTGAAAGTAATGAGGAAAAAAGAGAGTATGCCCACCAGACAAGACGGTGTCATCGTCGAACAGGTGAACGACGAGGATGTTCTGCTCATGCTTGATTACCCTAAATATTTTGATTTGCTGGACGTGCCGCTCCCTGACGGGCGGGCCAACGCCGATGTAGTCACAGGCAAGCTCGACGTACGCGAGACAGCGGCCAACCTGCCCGACGAGCTGCACTCGGCGTCTTCGAAGATCAGGACGCGCCCGAAGTCAGCAGTCTTTGTTTCATCAAAGGCAAGATTATCTGAAACCGGGTCATCGAGAAGGACAATTATGAAAAACCCGGGCTCGATAGCATAACCCTCAATCAAGATTTAAAACATTGAAGGCGCGGGGCCGACTGGAGATTTCAAGCCTGTATCGAAATCCTTAACCGGTGCTCATCGGTCCCAATGGCGCCGGTAAGTCCAACTTTGTTTCCTTCTTTCGTATGATGAGTTGGATGTTGGCGGACCCACCGACAATCTTCAACTTTACGTGAGTCAACAGGGGGGAGCCAGCATGCTTTTGCACGATGGTCCGGCCAAGAGGTCGTGAGATAGAAGCCGAACTGACGATTCATACCGATACCGGCGAAACTCAGTACTCGTTCCGGTTGGTTTATGCTGCGGGAGACAGCTTTCACTTTAATTTTTGCCGATGAACGTTACCGGTTCTCTCACAAAAATTACGCTACTCCTCATGACTGGCAAGAAACGGGAGCCGGACACCGTGCTCCACAACTCCTCACTCTGGCCGACGAAGATACGACTGCCCGTGTCACTCGAAACATCCTGCGGAAAATCATTGTTTATCAATTCCACAACACGTCGGATACCACACGCATTGCCGACCTGGTCACGTGCAAGCTCGACGTCCATGATGTAAGAGTAGAATTACCAGACGAGGAATAAAAGCGTCATCCTTCCTAACCTTTGAAGACATGTATTATGACCGGCCGACGCCTGAAAATCCGATCGGAACGCCGAAGTTCTGCGATGGGCGCTTGAGCGCGCCGGAATCGACCAGGAAGAGTTGGCTCACAAGTTGCGGATAAAGCCGGAAGTCGCATCGGAGTGGGAATGTTCGGGCCGCATCACCATTGCCCAAGTCAGACAAACTGGCCCAGCGCACCCATACTCCTCTGGGCTTTTTGTATTTTGCAGAGCCGCCCGAGGACCGCCTGCCGATAACCGACTTTCGAACCTGGAGCGATGACCTGCCTCCGCATCCGAGTCCCGACCTGCTGGAGACTGTGTATCTCATGCAGCGTCGTCAGTTGTGGATGCGAGATGAACTCATCGAATATGGAACTGAACCAATGGGTTTCGTCGGGGTCTATGGACCGGACTCTTTTCGCAAAGCAAGTAGCGGTGGCCATGGGTGAGACGCTCCAGCTTACCAGAGATTGGGCTTTCCAATCAACCCAGTTGGACCAGCGCGCTCTGGAAACTGCGAGAACATGCCGAAGACGCTGGCGGACTAGTGGTCTTCAATGGCATCGTAGGAAACAATACGCATCGCAAGCTCAATCCTAAAGAACTTCAAGGCTTCGCCCTGGTAGATGAATATGCTCCACTCATCTTTGTCAATGCCGCCGATTTCAAAGCGGCCCAGATGTTCACACTGGCGCAGGAGTTGGCACACATTTTTGTTGGAAAGGACGGTGTTTCGCGTCTCGAGAATCTTCAGCCTCCAGCCCATCACATGGAGCAGTTCTGTGATCAAGCTACGGCAGAATTTCTTGTTCCTGAGAATGAATTACGCTCTTTCTGGTCCACTGCCAGGAAATCCCGTAATCCTTATCAGTCTATTGCACTCCAATTCAAAGTGAGTTCTCTTGTGGCCGCGCGTCGCGCTCTTGATCTCGAGTTGATCGACAAGCAAGCCTTCTTCGATTTCTATCAGAAGACATGAAGGGCATAGCAAGCAAAAGCTTTGCAATGCGGGTAACGGAAATTTCTGGAACACTCAGAAATGGCGCATTGGTCCTCGCTTTGGCGCTGCAGTGGTTCGTGCGGTCAGGGAGGGCCGTCTACAATACCGTGAGGCGTACGGACTCACCGGCTTACGCGGCGATACCTTCGAAGCAATGCCGGAGAAGATGGAAATCGAGCTATGACGTCTCAAATTTCTCTGATTAAACCATACTTATTAGATACAAATGTTTTCATCGCAGCGTATCGCAGTTATTATCCTCTGAGTCTGTGTCCGGGTTTCTGGGATGTCCTGACACACTATTCTCAACAAGGCCGAGTGCTTAGTATTGATCGAGTCCGAAACGAAATACTGAATGGGGATGAGTTAGCCAGTTGGGTGCGTCAGGCGCCAACAGAATTATTTTTAACATCTGCTGAGCAACAAGTCGTCGATGCTTTCTCTAAAATGCAGTTATGGGTCCAGCACAATGACCAATTCCTGCAGGCTGCAAAAGACGAATTTGCCATTGTGGCCGATGGGTGGGTCGCCGCCTACGCCATGGTTCACGACGCAATTGTAGTGACTCAGGAAATATTCCAACCAGAAGTAAAGAAGAGTGCCAATACCCAACTTGTGCTGGCAGTTCAATGTTGAATAGGACAATACCTTCAAAATGCTTCACGATTTTGGAGTTCGCTTTGAATGGAGTCCTCCCTGATGACCACCGACACCACTGAACGCGGTCTTGAAGACCTCATCTGCATCGCGCTGACCGGCCATTCCTGTGATCCGTCACAGCAGGGTACGGTAAGCGAGCGAGCGGCCATGTATGGCGCTGGCTGGATCGGGGGCAACCCGAACGACTACAACCGCGAGTACTGCGTGGATCTGGCTCAGCTCTCTACCTTTTTACGGGAGACGCAACCCGAGATTTTCGAAACGCTTGATCCCGCCCGGGACGGCCCGGCGCAGCGTAAATTCCTGGCGCGACTGCAAGGAGAAATCAACAGACGCGGCACCATCGACGTCTTGCGCAAGGGTCTCAAGCACGGCGCTTATCATATCGATCTCTTCTACGGTACGCCGACGGAGGGCAACGAGAAGGCCAGGACGCTCTACCAACTGAACCGCTTCTCGGTCACGCGACAGCTTCGCTACAGCCTGGACGAAACCCAGTTGGCGCTTGATCTCGCCCTCTTCCTCAATGGTCTGCCGGTTGCGACCTTGGAGTTGAAGAACAGCCTCACCAAGCAAACCGTAGAAGATGCCGTCCAACAGTACAAACGCGATCGCCACCCGCGTGAAAAGCTCTTCGGGTTCGGTCGTTGCGTGGCGCATTTCGCGGTGGATGACCACGAGGCGCGTTTCTGCACCCACCTCCAGGGAAAAGCATCGTGGTTTCTGCCTTTCAATCAGGGTTGGAACAACGGCACGGGCAATCCTCCCAACCCGAACGGTCTCAAGAGCGACTACCTGTGGAAACGCATCCTGACACGGGATGGCTTGAGTGACATCCTGCAAAACTACGCCCAGATTATCGAGACGAAGGACGAGAAAACCGGATACAAAAAGAGGGTGCAAATCTGGCCACGCTATCACCAACTCGACGTCGTGCGTCAATTGCTGGCCCACGCGCAAGTTGCAGGCGTCGGCGAGCGCTACCTGATCCAACACTCGGCAGGCTCCGGGAAAAGCAACTCGATTGCCTGGTTGTCACACCAACTCATCGGACTGAAGCAAACCAGTCTGCCGGTATTCGATTCGGTCATCGTGGTGACGGACCGCCGGGTTCTGGATAAACAGATCCGGGACACCATCAAGCAATTCGCCCAGGTCTCATCGGTGGTCGGCCATGCCAATCGCTCAGGCGACCTGAAACAGTTTCTGAAGAACGGGAAGAAGATCATCATCACTACCGTGCAGAAGTTTCCCTTCATCCTCGATGAGATCGACGACGAGCATCGGCAGCGGAGATTCGCTATCATCATCGATGAAGCCCATTCGAGCCAGGGAGGTCAAACTTCGACAAAGATGAACATGGCGCTCTCATCGGATGGAGCAGGCAAGGAAGAGGAGGAAACGCTCGAGGACCGGATCAACAATCTCATGCAAGCTCGAAAAATGCTGGCGAATGCCAGCTATTTTGCCTTCACGGCAACACCGAAAAACAAAACACTGGAGATTTTCGGCCGTCCCCTGTCAGCAGGCGACCGGGTCAGGCACGTCCCCTTTCACGGTTACACGATGAAGCAAGCGATCGAGGAAGGCTTCATCCTGGACGTGCTCCAGCATTATACGCCCGTCGAGAGCTACTACCAACTGATGAAAACGGTGGCTGAAGATCCGCAGTTCGACAGCAAGCGAGCCAGGAAGAAGCTCCGGCGATACGTCGAGTCCCACGAGCACGCCATCCGCCAGAAAACGGAAATCATGATCGATCATTTCCATGATCAGGTCATTGCGCACCGTAAGATTCGCGGTCGGGCGCGGGCCATGGTAGTGACTGGTGGTATTGAGCGGGCGATCCGGTACTTTCATACCTTCCAGGACTATCTAAAGGAGCGTAAGAGCGCTTACCGGGCCATCGTGGCATTCTCGGGGGATTACGACTATGCCGGCCGGAAGGTGACCGAAGCCTCCCTGAACGGGTTTCCCGGCAGCCGCATCGCAGAGTTGATCAGGGAGGAGCCGTACCGATTCCTGATCGTCGCCGAAAAATTCCAGACCGGTTACGACGAACCCCTCCTGCACACGATGTACGTGGACAAAATGCTGTCGGGGGTCAAAGCGGTGCAAACGCTTTCCCGATTGAATCGTGCGCATCCACAAAAGTATGACAGCTTCGTGCTGGATTTCATGAACGACGTGGAGGGCATAAGTGAATCGTTCGAGCCCTATTATCGGACCACAATCCTCAGCGAAGAGACGGACCCGAACAAGCTGCACGATCTGCAGACCGACCTCGATGGCTATCAGGTCTACAACCAGGAGCAGGTGGAAACCTTGGTCGCGCTTTACGCGCAAGGGGCTGACCGTGATCAACTCGACCCGATCCTGGACGTCTGTGTCGCGATTTACAAATCCGATCTCGACGAGGACGGTCAAGTCGATTTCAAGGGCAAAGCAAAGGCGTTTACGCGGACTTATGGATTCCTCGCCTCGATCCTGCCATATACAAATGCGGGATGGGAAAAACGTTCCATCTTCTTGACCTTCCTGACGCCCAAGTTGCCCGCACCGGAAGAGCAGGACCTTTCCAAAGGCATTCTCGAGGCAATCGACATGGACAGCTACCGGGCCGAGGTGCAGGCCACAATGGCAATCGCGCTACCCGATACGGATGCGGAGATTGATCCGGTGCCGACCAGTGAGGGTGGCCGGAAGCCGGATTCGGAGCTCGACCACCTGAGCAAGATTCTCGAGACTTTCAATGAAATGTTCGGCAACATCGAGTGGAAGGATACCGACAAGATTGGCAAGATAATCGTTGAAGAACTGCCGGTGAAGGTCGCTGCCGACCAGTCCTATCGGAATGCCATGAGAAACTCCGATAAACAGAATGCGCGCATCGAACACGACAATGCGCTCGAACGAGCCGTGATCGACCTGCTTTCCGACCATACCGAACTCTTCAAGCAGTTCAGCGACAATTCTTCATTCCGTAAATGGCTCTCGGAAACGATCTTCACCAGGACCTACCACCAGGGAGCCGGGGAGACGATCTCCACCCGGGATCTGCCACCCGATCTCTTTTCCGGATAATCTTTTAGACGGATTTGCTAAAGAGCATCTTTTTTGATTTGTCCAAATTTTTTCCAATAACACAGTATATCCGCCCCCACCGTACTCAATTGTGATGCTACGATATTGCTTGGCGCAGTTTTTCTTGCAGTCCGGAGCTGCGTTTAGATCGTTTCTGAGCAGTTTTTTTGAACACCGCTTCTTCCGTCCACAAAGTTAAAGAATTCCGCGCGCGGGTGATTCCCGTATAGAGCAACTCTCGAGTGAGGATTTCATTTTCAGAATCCGGCAAAATAAGCAGGATCTTGTCGAATTCAGAACCCTGACTTTTGTGCACTGTCATGGCAAACACCGTTTCATGTTCCGGTAATCGAGCCGGGGCAACGGCACGAAATCCACGACTCGATCCACCCTTTTCCTTTTCAAAGTAAACCATGCGCTGACTTTGGCCGGGATCTTGCCAGACAATCCCGATGTCTCCGTTATACAGTTGCAGGTCGTAGTCGTTGCGTAGGATCATCAATGGACGTCCGGGATACCAATCACTGTCTTCGCTAATACATTTTTCTTCTCTCAGAAACGCTTCCAATATGCGATTGAGGGACTGAGACCCGTATGGGCCCCGTTGCAGGGGAGATAGAACCATGAAGGAGCGAAAAACGTCAAACAAGTTTTCCAGGGACTCTTTTTGAAACGACAAATAAGCTCGGAAAGCGGGGAGCACTTCCTCCCTGAGACGCTGATGGAGTAAGGAAGGCGATGGCAGGCGACGACATTTTAGTTCTTGTTGATCTTGCCGGAGAAGATTCCAGGCTGCATTCACGTTTACCCGATTGATCTCGCGGCTGAGGCGCCCAATCCCTTTTTGTTCATCAAAGCGATGGCTTTTTTGCAAATGCAGGATGCTCTCACGAAGCCTCTGAGGCTTTCCGGGAAACTCCTCACAAAGGTCCGTCAGAACCGATCCTGCTTCCACAGCAGTCAACTGGTTCTGATCTCCCACCAGGATCAGGCGCGCCTGAAGCGGCAGAGCATCTACCAACTTGCTCATCAATGCCAAATCCACCATGGACGCTTCATCGACCACCAAACAATCCAGAGGAAGCGGACGCAAGTGGTCGTGGTGAAAATAGACTGAATTTTTACGAGAACCCAGCAAGCGATGGATCGTGGAGGCTTCCGCAGGGAGCAAAGCGCTTTCTTCCTTGCTGAGCAATCCGATACCGGTCAACTCGTCTTTTCCTCGCAAAACGGAATCCTGAAGGCGTGCTGCCGCCTTACCCGTTGGAGCAACAATGGCAATCCTCATACCGGCATCCTGTTGGACCAGCAAGGCCAGAATTTTAATCACGATGGTGGTTTTGCCAGTCCCCGGTCCTCCGGAAATGATACAGAACCGCTTCCTCAACGCCATTTCCGTTGCTTTACGCTGCAAATCTTCTTCCCCCGCAGATTGAGGGAAGAGTTGCGCCAATCCTGCCTGCAACAGGGATTCGTCCCAAAAAAGCGGTTCCCGGAAACGTCCCAGCAGTTGAGTAACGAGCCGATTTTCGTATTGCCAGTAACGATTCAAATAAAGGAGACTTCTGCCCTTCGTGCTCCTCGAGGATCAAAGGTGTTGCTGCGCCTGGGGAGCCAACCACCGCCATTTTTTGCAGAATCCGAGTCCACTCTTCTCGGGAGGGGATTTGAAAATCTTGCAGTGCTTCGTCTTTGTTCTCAATAAATTGTTCCAAGTCCAGACAAACGTGTCCCCGGGAAGCTTGACGGCAGAGAAGGGCGCTGGCCAATTCGAGTTCCGGAGATTCTTGCTCGGCAAGTTGGAGCATTTTCCGGGCAAAATGCTGCTCCAGGGAACTGAAATGCTTGATCTTCATTTCTCGAACTGCCTCTTTCGTCATCTCGTTACCCCCTGAAAGACTCATTGTTGCTCACCTTGAAATGCCGCATCCAATTCTTCGATCACCTCCACCGAATCCGACAAAGGGTCATGGTAAATGCCGAATAGATCTTCGGAGTTGGCTTGAATTCCTCGCAGAAAGAAATAATAGACGCCACCAAAATGGCGAGTGAACCGATAACCGGGCAGACGACGCTTCAAGTAGCGATGCAGAGCAACGGCATAAATGTAATACTGCAGGACATAGAAATGCTTTTCCACTTCGCCTTTCAGCAGGTGCGAGGCATAATCCTTCCGCTGATAACCCAGGAGATTCGATTTCCAATCGAGAATGAAGTAGCGTCCTTCGTAACAAAACACCAAATCCAGAAATCCTCTCATATAACCTGGCAACGTTTTGAATTGCAATAGTTGGAGCGTACGTATCAACGCCTGCTGGCTTTCCGATCGATGGCAGTTGGAAAGGACGGTCATGAGATGTTCCTCACTGATCGATTCAATGGGAAAATAAAAGGGCATTTCCTTGACAATGTCCTGTTTTTTAAGATCCGCCAGCCTGAAATAGGCTTGGAAAGTCGAGTTGCTCCGTGGGCGGTTGAATGCCTCGGGGGAAAGCGGAATTTTTTTTTGAAGGACATCACGGGTCATTTGAAAAACAACGTCCTTCCATTTCAAATCAAACTGGTACTTCACCAATTTTTCTTCCACTTTCTGTTTGATTATTTTTTCATCCTGTTCTTGAAAATCAAGCTCTTCCAACAGTTCATGGAGGCATTTCCCCGTCTTGGCGCCTGCTGGAAAGCGCAATAGGCTCAAAGCCATGGATTCATCCTTCAAAAGTTCGTCTTCAAGCAACGATTCGTCTGCGCCGCTGGTTAAGGTCTCTTGCTGATCATGGTCTTGTCCTGTCTCCATCATCCGGAAAGGCGAATTTCGCAGGCGGGTGGAAAGCGCGCTGAAACTGGTGACTTGCCAATGCTGCTTCAAGGACTGCTTGAATATTTCAAATTGCAATGATTGGCCGTCGAGTTCCGTTGCATGATAGTTTTCCGCACGGACTGTGCTACTATCGCCTTCCGGAAGCTGCAACACGGCCACGGTACCCCGCGATTTGCTTTCCAGTTTTTTCAGTGAATCCCAGGCATTTCCCTCTCCAAAAAGATGGGTCAAAGGGGAGAGTTTGGAATGATTGATATGACCCCAGGCAAGGTAGCAACAGTACTTGGCCCGCGTCAATGCGACATAGAGCAGACGGATATCCTCGGCCAGAGATTCTTCCTGGCATTTTTTTCGGTGGAGTTCCTCTTTTTCCAAATCCCAAACCAATCGGCCTGTATCATCATGAAAAAAAATATCATCCATCCTCCGACTTCCCCAGGAAAACGGGCAAAAGACAATTGGAAACTCCAACCCTTTGCAGGAATGGACCGTCAGAATTTTTAAGGCATCCGCGTCCGTTTCCAGGCGGATGAGGTTTTCTTCACCTGACTCGGCAGTACCTTGCTCCATCTCATGCGCCCGGAGCAACAGACTTCTCATGCTCCATTGTCCCTCGCTTTCTGCCTGATGCAACAATTCGATGACATGCAAGACGTTAGTCAACCTCCGTTCTCCATTGTGCAGAACCAACAGGTTTTTATGAACTTCTTCTTTGCTGAGAAACAACCTCATCATCGGGTAAAATCCCTCGCGTTTCCATTGTTCATGATAATCCGCCATCCGGTTTGCGATTCGGTCCCAAAATTTTTCATCCCATGGTATGGTTGAATCGATCGCGTGGGAACTCCCGGCAACATTGCGAGCGACTCTGCCGCCTGAATATCCCATGATATCGGTGAGCAGCGCTCCCTTGACGAGTGAGGTATTATGGAATTCGGCAATGGCGTGGGCGATGGTCAGGATTTCCTGATATTCGTCGGTTTGAAAAATGCTGACCTGGGTTTTCAGGATACTGGGAATATTTTTCTGCGAGAGGGCATCCCGCACTTGTTCCGCCTCGCGATGGGTGCGTACCAGGACGGCAATGTCCGCCAAATTAAGCGATTGACACTGTTGTTTTGTCCGCATCATTGCTTCAGGAATTTCCTTCCCCTGGAGAGAGGGGGCGCGTTTTATTGCGCCTGAGTCCAGTAAGCGAATGATCTCCGCAACCGTGGCATCAGTGATCCTCTGCCGGGCATCCGAGACTTTCACCGCCTTTTCCGCTTGAAGGTACCATACCCGCATAGGGACGACGGGTTTCCCCTCAAAATACAACGAGCAATCCTCATTTTGAGACGCGCCTCGAGAGGCGAACCAAGGAATTGTTTCCTGTACGAAGGGATGCTCCACCGCAGAAAAAAGATGACCAATGGCTTCCACCAATCTGGGGTGCGAGCGCCAATTGGTCAACAAGGTGAATTGCCGTTGCGCTTCTTGTTTTGCTTGCAGGTACGCAAAGACGTCCGCTCCACGAAAGCTGTAGATAGCCTGCTTCGGGTCGCCAATCATAAAGAGATTTCCCTGCTTGAACAGGATGGAGAAAATTTCGTATTGGATGGGGTCGGTGTCCTGAAATTCATCAATTAAAGCGACTGTGATTCGCCGACGCACTCGATGCGCAAGCGCCTGACCCTGCTCTCCTTGCAAGGCTGCGTGGAAATCCTGCAATAAATCATCGAAGGAGTATACGTTCAAGAGACGCTTTTTCTCTCTCAAGCGGGTTTTTACACATTGGAAATAATCCACTAAAATTGCGGATCTCATGGAATTTTTCAAACGATAGAAAGTGTCACATTGTTCAAAAAATTCAGGAAGGGGAGTGTCTCCCGCGTACTTTTTCCGAATCTCGGTGGATGTCAACTTTGCTAACCCGGCACTGCTGGTGAAGGGATCGTCGTTCTCTAAATATTGCCGGGTTTGTTTGAAATATTTTTGTTGAAGATCGCTACGCCAGATTTTGTTTTCTGAGATCCAACGGGACAGGGATTCTTCCTGGCTGTTCCAGTAACCCTGCAGACGTTGAAAAAGACGATAGACGCGTTCTAATATGGAATGCGGGCGTTTCTCGATTTGTGGATGTAGCCGAAGTCGGGGGCGGGAAATGATTTTTTTGAATTCCTTGCTCAAATCAACGGGATTTTCAAAAAATTCGAGGAATACCCGGCTGTAGTCCTGGCAGGTGGAATAAACCTGCCCACGCCAATAATCCTGGGTTGATTCAGCAATCAATGCTTCCTGATTGCCGAGCAGTTTCGCATCAAAAGTAGAGTTGGTTTCAAAAGTGAAGTCGGACAGCATTTTATGACAGAAACCGTGAATCGTCAGGATGGGCGCTTCATCAAACGAGAACAGGGCTCGCCGTAGTCTGCGCATCGCCGAATTTTGCCGTTCTCCCGAGCCGTCTTGTTGCTGCTCCAGAAAATATTTAAACAGAGGTTCCTCTGTTTTCCCGGTTTGCAGTACGGAAAGCAATTGCTGGATGGAGCCGGTGATGCGCACCTTTAATTCTGCAGTGGCGGCTTCAGTGAAAGTCACCACCAGGATTTTTTCGACCGGGATTGATTTTTCCATCAAGAGGCGAAGATAGATACCGACGATTGCATAGGTCTTTCCGGTACCGGCGCTGGCCTCGATCAGACTCGAGCCATCCAAGGGACAGGCAGTCAAATCAAACTCGTCGCGTATCATTCTTCTCCCGGTATTGTTGAATCTACTTGGTGGGTACCCTCTTTCTGGTGAGAAAAAACCGGATTCAGAATCTTTACGGTATTTCTTTCGAATTCAGTCTCATCAATCAATTCCAGCTGTGAAAAACAGCGTTTGAAATATGGATTGCGTGCCATTTCTCCCGGGAAGGCATCCCGGCCATACCATTTTAAACGAGCTTTTTCCCGTGCCATTTCTGTTTTTCCCTCAATCCATGCTTTCATATACTCATGGGCGGTTTCCGGGAAAAAAGCGAAGGGACGTTTTAATCCCGCTTCGTAGCATGCCAGCAAGTCTTCCAGAAATCGTTTGGGAGTATCGATTTTCAGACTGGTGATTAATTCCGGCAATTTGTTCCTGTCAGCATTTTTTCCCACTAGCAGCGCGTGAGATGGACGCTGCGCAGAACAATGGCGTAATATCAATTGTTCCAGCCAAACCCTCAGACGATCTTTTATTTTGATGCTGGCAGGGCGAAAACGGATCAGTCCTCGTGAAAAAATATTCTCAATGGTCCCCTTCAAATGAAATCCGTGAAGTTGAAAATCATATTCAAAAGGTTCCAGGGGTTCCGCTTGTAAAAATTCACGTACAGGCTGAGCCAATTTCAGGGATTCTTCTTCCATAATCTGCCAACTTCGATCGCCCGCATTGCTAAGGGGAAGGTCGCCCTGGGCACGAATAATTCTCCATAAATCATTGCTGTTCCGGTTATTTAAAATAGTTTCCAGTTGCCGGCTTTGAACCGCATATTTATTGAGGGGATCCATTGCAAAAGGTTCGCAATCTTCAAAAAATTCTTCTTTCCCTCCCAAGTCGCTGCCCATTCTTCGTTGGAGGAGATATTGCGCAGGCGCATTGAAAAAGCTCAGCAGTTCTTCCAGGTCGATCTCCAGGCAGGAAGTTTCGATTTCCGGCAGTTGAATGTCGAAGACAACTCTCTTTTCTCGCCAGTCCGTACTGGCATTGCTCAGGATCAGTTGCCGGGCCGCATTCCAGTTGAGCTGAGAATAACTGAACAAATCGTTTTCTGCTTGAAAATATCGAGGAGCAAAGGCTTGCAGGGAATGGCAGGTGAGAAAACGATCCTCCGGCAAACCATAAATTTGTTTCAGATAATGCGTCAATTCACGGACAAAGGAGGAAGGTGGCAGCATGGCATTGTCCCGGTTGGCAAAGCCGAGATAGCTGACATAAAGAAACTTCTGGCAACAGAGGAGGGTTTCCAGAAACAAAAATCCGTCTTCTTCCTTCATGCGATGGTCACCAAGACGCCTGTTTTCCGCCATCAAATCATAGCTCAAGGGTGGTTTCACCCGTGGAAAGGCTTTATCATTCATTCCCAGCAAGGCAATGACTTTGAAAGGGATGCTGCGCATTGGCTGTAGCGAACAAAACGTCGTGCCGTAACCAAGAAATCCTTTACCCCTCAATTTCCGTTCCAACTCCGCTTCCAGATGTTTTGTCAGAATTTCCACTTCAACTTGCAAAGTCACTCCACATATTTCAGCAGTCTCTCTTAAATTCTCAATAAATTTTTGCAAGAAGTGCCACTCAGCGTCCCATGCTTCTCTATCGTCAAAAAAATCTTCAAGGAGTTTTTCAATAAAAACAGCCCATTGTAGCAATGTCCGCTCACGACATAGAGCCAGTTCGGTACGACCCACAAGCGTTTTTAATTTTTCAAAAAAATCCAGGAACCGGCCAAACATCAAGGCAGACTCGCCTTCAATGTCATCAAAAGGCAGAATTCCCGCAAAAAGAGTTTCGCCGTCTCCCACGCCTCTTTTCGATCGATTGGGCGTGAACTCTCCGGGCATTGCATAGCCGAGCAAGATGCGATCGATGCCGAATTGCCAGGTGTTTTCGTGGGTAGCTGGCGTTTCAAGCTGGTTGCGGAAAGACGCATCAATTCCCCAGCGTACATTGGCTTTTTTCATCCATTGGCGCAATTGAGCAATATCGGTAGGGACAAGTTCAAAACGTGCCCGCATCGCTTCGCATTCCAGAAGGTCCAAAACTTCATTCACGGTAAAACGGCTAGCGGGCATGCGTAACAGACGAAGAAGATATGAAATGACTTGACTAGACTGCCCGAAACGCTGGTCTGTAATGGAATAAGGGAACACTGCTTCGCCGGATCGTTTTCCTTTCACAGTTGCAGAAAGAACCGCATGAACTAAAGGAGCATATTCATCAATTTCAGGAGTCATCACCAAAATATCATCTGGTGTCAGATCCGGATTCTGGTCCAGAAGGAGTAGCAACTGGTCGTGTAACACTTCCACTTCCCGCATTCGACTGTGACAGGCATGAATTTGTAACGAGCGGTCTTCATGGGGAATAGTCCTCTTCATGCCAGGGTGTTGTTTAATCGATCGGGAGGAAACCCTCCCGTTACTTTCCACCTGCATCCCCCGGTAAAGCATATCTTTTTTCAGCTCAGCCAGTAGCGAATTTTCAGTAGGTTCGACAAACAACTTTTTGTCTGAAAGAGCAGACCCGTGCTGCCGGGTGAGAAGTTTCCGCTCTTGCAGGAGTTGGATAAAATCCCGGCCGTATTGGCAGAGCTCCGCGAAAAATTGCTGCTCTTCCATAATTCCATTTCTTTCACCCGACACTTGGTAAGAGGTAAAATGAGGACTGGGCATGAGAAAGAAAAAGTGGATTTCTACAAAAGGCTTCAGTGTTTTCAGAACCTCTACATGAAGTGGAGTCAGCGAAGAAATGCCGAAAACCGAAAGCCGTTGCGGCAAAGTATGGTTTTCCGGGCACAACTGCTCTACTTGCTTGAAGACGGTTTGCCACCGATAAGGCTTGTGTCGACTGCGGATTGGGCGAGGAATGCTATTCCATAACGCCTGCTGCCAGCGGAACATTTCTCCCCTTCCCTCGAGGAAGGGGCCGGGGGAGGGGGGCTTTTCCCAGCGGAGGATCATTTCGGGGCGAAAACACATGTATTGATTGAATAAATAAGCAGTTTGTTTGGCCAACTGCCAAATACGAAGGGGGTTATTGTCTTTCAGGTATTCGCCAATTGGCTCAAAGGACGGGTCGTCTTTGTGCTCCAACAATTTCTCTAATAGTATCCAAACCAAATGATCATCCTCGATCATTTTGGAAGATTTGTTTTTGACATCCAGCTGGGAAAATACCAGATTGAGCAATTCATGAGGAAATAGATAACGAGTATTGGCTTCAATATTATTTCTATTTGCGAGCTGTAATGAGATCCAACGCATCATTCCTTGATGTTGCACCAGGATATGTTCAGGCTGCAAAGGATTTTGCATGGGCTGCCTGACAACGTCGGCCAATGCTTCTATCAATGTTTGCTGGTTATTGCTCGCATAGAAATGAATTTCTGCCATCAGTTGATCAAGGTCTAAGGTGGTGAAAGATGAGACACTGCCGTCAATCAAAGTAAATTTTGAGGAGATTCGATGCGTTTCAATAGATGGACAGCGTCCAAAAGATCATCGGCCCAACAAAGGGGTGCGCAATCGTATTGACCATCCTGCCCGCCATGGCCGGTGCGGACCCCGATAGAAAACATACTCAAGCGCCTTGCTACTTCAAAATCAGAGGTCTTGTCTCCAATAAACACAGTGTTTTCAAGGTCCAAACGGTACTTATGACTGGCTTGTTCAAATAAAAGGGTTCCGGGTTTGCGGCACTGGCAGGGATGACAAAGTTCACGAACGTAGCCTTCCTGCCACTGTGGAAAATGGGGGCAAAAGAAGAGATCGTCGATATGAGCTTGCTTGGCGGCCAAAACATTTTTCAATTTCAATCCAATCTGCGCGAAAATTGCTTCCGTCAACAGTCCTTTGGCAAAAGCCGCTTGATTAGTCACCACGATACAAAGTCGTCCCCAGCGATTGATTTGGTGGATTGCATCCAAACTGCGGGGAATGGGATGGAATTGTTCCGGGAAGACAACCGGTCCAGGTTCATCATTGAGTACGCCATCCCGGTCCACAAAAATTGCTTCGGGGAAAGAGGGGATTGACTCATGGGATCTTTTCAGCATACAATTCGGGATGGAAGCCAACAATGAATTCGTTTTGTATGCGAAACGCCGGAGCCCTCAAGTTGCCGTTCGGCCCCATCACATGCTTCAGGATGGTGCTTTTATCATCGGCTCGAGGATCAAAAGAGAAGATTTTTTTCCCTTTTGCAACCGTGATTTGATCTGCAGCATCAAGGAGTTCCCATGTGGTTTTTTCGTCAAAGCGTTCTTTCCTGGCATCTGTGATTTTTTTGATTTGAATATGCTTGGCATCAAGAACCTCTTGCGCTCGCTTACAAGAGAGTCAATTTTTACGAAGATAAGCCCAATCGATCGCCATCATTCAGTACTCCGGAAATAAAATGCTAAGGACCGGAATGGCCCCTGTTCCGCGGGCGAGACGCCCGCACTTCTGAAAAAAAATTAGAAGACTATTTTCAACTCATGCTCAATTATAATCAAGTAAAGAATCCACCTTCTCAGAAGGTGGTTTTGATGGGCCCCTGGAAGGGGCGGCTCGTGATCGTACTCGTGAGCCGTGCTCGTGCTCGTGAACGAAACGGCATCCCAGAGAATCCTGGATTCCCTGCCGTCTCTTCTATTCGGAATCCCCATCTCAAGGGAATCGGGAACGTTTCTATCGAGCACGTGCACGAGCACGATTACGAACACGTGCACGTTTCTGGCAGAGCCGATTATCTCTGACCACGCCCAAAGGACGTGGTTTCATCAGATAAAATGAATTGCGCCTTTGATTTGCATGAATCATTGAATACAATGTCGCTGCTGGTGCCGCCGGTGGCTGTCAACCAAGAGAAAGGATAAACCAATGGAATCAGAAAGACAATTCATACCTTTGGACATTGCAATTCTCACCGTCTCCGATACTCGCACTGAAGCAAATGACACATCCGGAAAAACCTTGGCGGATCGTCTGCGGGACGCAGGACATCGTCTATCCTCCAAATGCATCGTTGCGGATAATATCTACCAAATCCGAGCCGTGGTTTCTCAATGGATCGCTGATGAGACGATCGACGTGGTGATTTCCACAGGAGGCACAGGGGTCACGGGAAGAGACGGAACCCCGGAAGCGATTCAGCCTTTGTTTGATAAAGAAATCGAAGGGTTCGGAGAACTTTTTCGTTCCATTTCCTATGAAGATATCAAAACATCCACGGTGCAATCGAGGGCGGTTGCCGGGGTGAGCAATGGCACCTATCTTTTTTGCCTGCCTGGTTCCTCGGGAGCTTGTCGTACCGGTTGGGACGAAATCCTCGAGGACCAGTTGGATTATCGGCATATGCCCTGCAATTTTGCTGAATTGATTCCCCGACTGAAAGAGACATAAACAAAATGCGAGCGCTTCTCGAGACATTTCCGCAAGCCATCCGTGAGGAGCTTGACAAAATTGTTCACAAAGGAAGAATACTGCAAGCAACTACGGTAGAAAAGAATCGAAAGATTCTCTGATTTTGCAGGCATTACAGGCGGCCCGTCGTTCTTATGCCCCCTATACGAAAAATTATGCCGGATGCGCTCTGAAAACATCGGACGGAGCAGTCTACACAGGGCGATATGCCGAAAATGCCGCATACAACCCCAGCATCTCACCCCTACAATCGGCTATTGCCTTTATGAACATGAATCACCCCTTGCACCGACCCAGGACACTCGATCAGGCCGTCCTCGTGGAAGTTCCAACTCTAGCAAGTCAGCGCGATGCCACAGAGGTCTTGATTTCTAAATATGCTTCGGACATCACCCTGCAATATCATCAAGCACAGTTTTTTTCGTGATTAATAAAAAATGCGATTTCTCAAAAAAAAGTTGGTTTCTTTGAAAAAACCCTGTACAAATATTGGGTCTGTTCCATTCATTTCACTTTTTCAGAGGAGAATCTCATGAAGAAATTAGCATTAGCAACATTAGCATTATTCGTCCTGGGTTCAGGAACAGTAGTGGCTGGTGGATTTGGTGGTAGCGGTTGCGGTTATGGCAGCCATACGGAAAAGGAAATGACGAGCATCCAACCTTCCCGTACCATTATTTTGTTGGAATTGGATGACATGCGCGTGGAGTTGGCGGATTTTTCTGCCAAAGACAAGCGTTACAATGTCACCGATATGGCAGGGGAACTTTTGGGCTCTAATCTGACGGAAGAAGATCTTTCCGTTCAGTTCCCGGAATTATTCGAAGCCTTGCAAGGATAATTTCCTCTCCTTCTGCAGTTCATATTTTTCGTATCCCTGGGACCTCCGTCTCAGGGATTCTTTCTCATAGAATTCCCTACCCCTCGACGTTTCAGTTTTTTGCCCTTGATTTATTAATTTTCGGAATGATGCGCAATAGGGCTTATACAGAGGCACTCCCATTTGAGAACTGAAATTATTCGCTATGGATTTGTGTTTCTTGTAGGAAATGCCGGTTTACTTTGGTTACTTGCCAGACTCGGGTTACTTTCTTTATCGCCATCGCCTGAATGAAGCCCTGGGACGTCACACTTTACGGCTCACCTGGTAATTTTTCTAGCAATTTATTTCATTTGGGGCTTGAGGCTGCGTAGTAGTGCTAAAATCATGCCTTGTTGTTTCAAGGAAGGAGAGGGTTCCCGCTCGATCGTTTGAACAATATCATGGGAGGACTCGAAAACAATGGATCCTCCCCGGGAATCTTTTTTCAACGTTATTTAACCAAGTAAAATATCTTCATATTTCCAATCTTTCAAGCTTGACCCCACTTCCCACTTTCGAAACGATTCCTAGTATTCAACGGGTACTGCGTCGAGGCTGCGCCAAAGATACCATACGGCAACCGAGCGCCATGGTCGCCAAGGTTCGGCAATCGAGACCATTTCGTCAGGAGCTGAACGAATGCCATCGTTGAAGTGAATGGCAATAGCTTTTTGCACGCCGATATCCGCTACCGGAAACACGTCAGGTCTCAACAAATGAAATATCAGGAACATCTCGGCAGTCCATCGCCCGATCCCTTTCACCTGCGTGAGGCATTCAATCACCGCCTCATCGTCCATGTGATGCCACGACTCTTGATTGAGAGAGCCATTGATGAAGTGTTCCGCCAAATTTTTGAGATAGCCTGCTTTGGAGCGGGAAAGTCCGCAGTTGCGCAAACTGTCCTCAGTTTGATCCGCCACCGTGTCCGGTGTCATTTCGCCGATATGTGTGATTAATTTCTGCCACACCGATTCCGCGGCAAATACGGAAATTTGTTGGGCGACTATTGAGCGTGACAGTGAAAAGAAGGGATCGTTCCGAGACCTTAAAACAGATCCTTTGGCTGCACGGATCAATTCACCAAGTACAGGATCGGCGCTTTCAAGCGCGCAGCGAGCTTCAACCCAATAAAACGCCGCGTCGGCATCATTCCCAATCATCTGTCCGGACGACATAAGTCTGCTCTCTCTGAATTGCGGTCTTGGAACAACCTCTGTTGGTTTTCATTTTTAAAATCAATGATTTTCTTCACCCTATGTTGAACGCTTCCGGAAATGAAGCGGATTTTCCGGAAGCGCTCAACTCAGGGTTTGATTGAAATGCATTTGTCAACAGCTTTCAATCGATCTCATGTTAACACATTCTATGCATTTGAGCCTGGTACTGTCCTGGATGAGGCTGGATACTCTCGCGTCACGGACGAAGATCCTCTCTTCTACTCCCGCCTGCTTCAATCACATTCCTTCAGTCAATAACTCAACTTCTTCCGGACATCCTTGAGCGCATTGCTCATTTAACCGCCTGAAGAAGAACAATTATTTCGATTGCTGAAGAGATAACGTTCCCCATCTCGTAAATTAATTCGATCCACCATAAAAAAAGTTTGCTTTTTAAAATTTCTTCCTGTAATGTTGTCTGATGAAGACTACAGACTGTAATGTAAAAACAGATTCTGCGTGTTTGAATTCTTTGCAAATTTCTCATATAAATCAAATATTTCAATGAATTATAAGATACAATTTCATGCCAATAAATTTAAACGGATGTAAAGAGTGTGTAGTATCTTTGTAATTCTTCAGAAATGACTATCTATTTGATTGCGTATGCAAACCAGACGAATGAAAGGAAATGGATGACCAAAAAGATCAGCAATGCGGAGCGGGTCGTGATGAAGGCGTTTTGGGAAAGATCGCCGCTATCGGCCCAAGAGGTGATTGAAGTCATTTCACCGCAAAAGGACTGGCAGGCCAAGACGGTGAAGAATCTGTTGAACCGACTGTTAAATTTCGATCCAGCATAAAAAAAAGTTTGCTTTTTAAAATTTCTTCCTGTAATGTTGTCTGATGAAGACTACAGACTGTAATGTAAAAACAGATTCTGCGTGCTTGAATTCGTTGCAAATTTCTCATATAAGTCAAATATTTCAATGAATTATAAGATACAATTTCATGCCAATAAATTTAAACGGGTGTAAAGAGTGCGTAGTAACTATGTAATTCTTCAGAAATGACTATCTATTTGATTGCGTATGCAAACCAGACAAATGAAGGGAAATGGATGACCAAAAAGATCAGCAATGCGGAGCGGGTCGTGATGGATGTGATATGGGAAAGATCTCCATTATCTGCTCAAGAGGTGATTGAAGTCATTTCACCGCAAAAAGACTGGCAGGCCAAGACGGTGAAGACTCTGTTGAACCGCTTGTTGAAGAAGGAGATTTTAGCTTTCAAAAAGGAGCAGAGAAAATATCTGTATTATCCCCTGCTCAGCCGAAAAGCGTATTTGCAATTGGAAAGTAGAAAATTTTTGGAGAATTGGTTTGGTGGCAAAGTCTCTCATCAATTGTTATTCAGTTTTGCAGCGCAAGAAATATTGACCAAGCAAGAGATCGAGGAGTTGAAAAAACTATTGGACAAAATGGAATGATCCATTGAGGAGGTGTTGAAATGGCAACTCTATTGTATGGTTTAGCTGAGGCCGCCCTGTGGTCCAGTCTCTTAATCGTTTTCGTGTTCGTGATTCGCAAACCGGTGGTTCGTTATTTCGGAGCAAAATGGAGTTACGCGCTTTGGCTGCTGCCGGCGCTTAAAATGATGATCCTGGTGACTCCCCAAACCCAACTCAGTCTCCTCCCTTCCTGGCAAACCATCCTTTATAACTTCAACATGCAGCAAGGGGTGTATGCCCTGCTGCAAAACAAAAAGCCCCTCACGGCTTCCGAAGCATTATTCAAACAGATCAATGCAGAGAATACGGCTCGCATAGAAGCCATGAAAACTGCGGTGCAGGAAGGGGGATCAACCTTCCCTGCAGAGCGCATCAGTGAGCAAAGTATCTCCCCTAAAGATTTCCCATCATCCGCCCCAGTTGGCGGGTGGCCCGTTTTTTCTCAAGTACAAATAAACGGCGTGAAGATAATCTTTTTCGTTTGGCTCGGGGGATTCGTGATGATGGGGCTTGTCACGATACTCCGACATGTTCGTTTGTATGAACAACTGCTGAAAGAGAAACGGGAACCTTCCCCGGAAATGAAAAGTTTGCTCGCGCAACTGTGTCTCAAAATGGGCTTGAAGTTCCAGGGGGACCTGTTCGTCTCTGCCTGGATTCAAGGGCCTGCAGTGATCGGATGGCTGCATCCCAAATTGGTGCTGCCCCTCCATTTTGCCAAATTCTATTCCAAACGCGAAATGGAACATATTCTCGCTCATGAACTGGCCCATCTGCAACGCAAAGATTTTCTCTTCACCGCTTGGGCCTTAGCGCTCAAGTGTATTTATTGGTTCAACCCGTTGATCTATCTGGCCTATCCCCTCTTCCGCCTGGATCAGGAACTGGCCTGTGATCAATTGGTTTTAACTTCCGTTGCCCCACAGGAACGGAAATCGTATGGATTGACCATACTCAAAACGTTATCCCAGCCGGAAATGATGCTTGAACGTTTCCAGGCAGGGTGCTTTTGGTTTACTTTTTCTCAAATGAAAGAAAGGATCGTTATGATAAATCATCATCGAAACTCAAAAGGGCGTTCCATGCTGGCCCTTATCAGCATGATTGTACTCGGTTTCACGGCCTTGACCTTTGCCGCTTCGGACATGGTCAAAGATCCCAGCACCGGCAAGATGGTGACCGCGCCGGAGTATGGCGGGACTTTCACCTTTGCCAATCCGGCCGAGCCTCCGCATGCTGACGCCGCGCTCCATGGGGGTGTGGGAATGGCCGTCAGTGGCGTTGTAGAGAGGCTAGGAATCATGAACTGGGGAATAGATAGGAACGAATTTGCCTTCAGGAGCACGTACACACCTGAATTTGCCTTAAGAGGGCATCTGGCAGAAAGCTGGGAAATGCCCGACGATAAAACCTATGTCTTCCACATCCGCCAGGGTGTTCACTGGCATAATAAGCCACCGATGAACGGTCGGGAGCTAACTGCCGATGATGTCGAATACACCTTTCACCGCTTTTTGGGAAGTAAATTGACAGGGACCGAGTTTAGTGAAGCCGAACCTGCCCCGACGCTGTGGAGTCTCAGCGCTCTCGCATGGGAATCGATAACCGCCACCGACAAATATACGGTTGTGATGAAGCTGAAGGAGCCACCACCACTCGGTGCGCTGGCAAGTCTCCTTGGCGTCTGGGCTAATACCTTCATATACCCCCCCGAGGTAATCAAGCAACATGGCGACGTCAAGGACTGGAGGAACCTGGTCGGCACCGGGCCCTACGAAATGACTGACTGGGTCGAGGGCAGCTCTATAACCCATACCAAGAATCCTAACTACTGGGGCTACGACGAAAAATACCCGGAGAACCGGTTGCCCTACTTTGACGAGTTACAGCACCTGATTATTATAGACGAAGCGACACGTCTGGCGGGACTGCGCACCGGTAAGATTGATTTCCTGGGTTTCACCGGTGGGACCTCTGATATCACATCGGTGGACGTGCTTGATAGCCTCCGGCGGACCAACCCTGAAATCGTGCTGGAGCCGTGGTTGGACCGTTCGGAAAACTCTTATGGCCTTGACGCAACCAAGCCGCCGTTTGACGACATCAGGGTGCGCCAGGCCATGCAGATGGCACTAGACCTCGAGGGCATCGACCGCAGCGTCTACAAGGGCACTTCAGCCTGGCAGCCTCAGGGTATCTTAGGGGAAGGCCTCAGCGGGTATTTCACCCCCTTCGAAGAGTGGCCCGAAGAGGTCAAGAGTGGCTATATGTATGACCCGAAAGCGGCGGAAGCGTTGCTGGATGAGGCCGGATATGCGCGCGGTGCGGACGGCACGAGATTCAAGACCGTGTTGAACCACCCCGAGAAATTTTCTTTAGGTTATAGTGAATTAGCTGCCTCATACTGGGCTGATATTGGCGTTGATGTAGAGATTAACGTAATGGACGGAGCTACTGAGGGCGCTACTCGAACGGAACGTGCTTGGGAGGGTATGTTCGGGACCGTACTGGGCTCAAATACTGGCCCTCTGACGAACATACTCAACTTTGCTTCCTCGACCGGCGTTAATAACTACCACGGAATCGGGTACCCAGAGTTGGACTCCCTTATTGAAGCCGCCCAAGCCGCTACCTCCATTGAGCAGCAGCAGGGGCTGGTCAAAGAGGTGGATATGTACACCATGGAGAACCACTGGTGGATATGGGGTCCTAAAGCTGGAAAGTTCATGGCGCACCAGCCGTGGGTCATAGGTTTTAACGGTGAAACCTGGCTCGGACTACAGGACCGTTTGCTTATCTTCTCCCGCCTCTGGATTGATAGCGAGCTGAAGAAAGAAATGGGGCATTAGGGTTTATGAGAGAGCCGTGAGGCCCAAGCTTCCTGGCTCTTCGTTCCCTTGGACTGATATGAGAGCTTACATCATCAGGCGGTTATTGCTCATCATCCCCACCCTGTTTATCCTGAGCATCCTGGTCTTTCTCTCGGTGCGCTTCATCCCAGGCGATGTAATAGACGTAATGGTGAACAGGTTGGCATACTTGGGGGTGGGTGGGGTCGACCGTGAAGCGCTCGAGCAGATGCTGGGACTAGACCAGCCGGTCTACGTGCAGTACGGCCGCTGGTTGGGAGGTATTCTCCTGCACGGCACCCTTGGCAACTCCCTGATGGGCGATTGGTCGGTAGAGGAAAAGATATTGGGGAGATTGCCAGTCACCATCGAGCTGGGTGTGATGGCAATCGTCATTGGGTTGTTGATAGCCCTGCCGGTCGGCATCTACTCGGCAATTCGCCAGGATACGGCGGTCGACTACGCCGGGCGCTCCATCGCCGTTCTGGGCCTGGCCACGCCCAACTTCTGGCTCGCCCTCATGGTAATGATCTACCCGGCTATCTGGTGGGGCTGGGCGCCGGCGATGCGGCTGATTACCTTCAGCGAAGACCCGCTGGGGAATCTTGGCATGTTCCTCATTCCGAGTCTGATTCTGGGGACGGCCTCGGCGGCGGCTACCATGCGCATGACGCGCACCATGATGCTGGAGGTGCTGCGGCAGGACTACATCCGCACCGCCTGGTCCAAGGGGCTCAAGGAGCGGGTGGTGGTCGTGAGACACGCGGTCAAGAATGCCTTCATCCCGATCGTGACCACCATCGGTCTGCAGTTGCCTATCCTGGTGGGTGGGGCCGTTATTATCGAGAGCATCTTCAACCTGCCGGGACTCGGTCGTCTCCTGCTGGATGCCCTCAATGACAGAGACTACCCGGTGGTCGCCGGCATCAATCTGGTGTTCGGCACCGCGGTGATGGGGATCAACCTGATGATAGACCTGATTTATGCCTTCTTGGATCCGAGGGTGCGGTATGAGTAGTGAGCCCAAGCGACGAGGCCGGTTTGCGGATTTCTTCATCAGGCTTTGGCGGGAGAAGCCCCTGGGGACGGCCTGCGGGATGATCGTCTTGCTCTTTATTGTGGTGGCGATCTTTGCCGATGTGTTGGCACCCCATGACTATAGAAAACGACACCTTCCAGACCGGCTGACAAGCTCCTCCACCCAGTATCTCCTGGGGACCGACCATTTGGGGCGAGACCTCCTGAGCCGCTTGATCGTCGGGGCGCGCATTTCCTTAACCGTCGGTCTGGCCGCGACGGCGCTCAATGTGATCGTCGCGGTCCTGATTGGCGGCATTTTCGGATTCTTGGGAGGCAAACCGGATCTGGTTGCGCAACGCTTTGTCGATGCCTGGATGGCTTTTCCAGGACTGCTGCTCTTGTTAACCATCATGTCCATCGTGGGCCAGGGTCTCCTCCAGATCATTGTGGTCCTGGGCGTATCCGGAGGCATCGGGGGTTCCAGAACCGTCAGAAGCGCCGTGATCGGTGTCAAAGAGAATGATTATTTTCTGGCAGCCAAAGCCCTGGGCACCCCCACGAGCCTAATCCTGATCCGCCATGTCCTGCCCAATATCATGGCGCCGATCATCATTATCTTCAGCATCAACATCGGTGGCGTCATCATTGCCGAGGCGTCGCTGAGCTTTCTCGGATTCGGGCTGCCCATCGAGGTTCCCAGCTGGGGAGGTCTGCTCAGCCGCGAAGGGCGTAACTACATGGAGGCGGCCCCTTGGCTGGCGCTCTGGCCGGGGCTATTCCTGACGATTACCGTCTATTCCCTCAACATGTTCGGTGACGCCCTCAGGGACCTGCTCGACCCCAGGCTGCGGGGCGGTGAGGGCAGTTACGGCACTGCGGTGGTGAAACGCAAACGAGGCTTCCTGGCCAGACTGATCAACCCTTTCAATTGATAAGCGGAGCCTGGCCCGTTCCTCTTCTGTCAATGCCGACTCGTTAATTGTCAGCCCATCTCCGGGCTGGCGGATATCAAATCCGCAACAGGGATCTGCTCTGTTCGTTCAGGCTTCTTCTTGCCTGAGGCAATCTCATGAACAGTGCGCAGGAGATTGGCATTGTAATACCGATTGCCACAAAAATCACAGACACCTACGATGATATTTTCTAAAATAACAAAGCCATTTTTATGTTTAAATGCCTCACGTCCCACCTGCCGTGGTTGCACTTTACCTTCGCAGTATTCACATTGATAACCATACATAATCTCATCCTCGAGATGCGGAGATTTCATAAACTGTGATAATCAAATAACGTTCTGTGCTGGTGAAACGACCCACACTCCCAACTGGAGTAACCCCATCAGAGCCAATGCCTTCCAGCACATATTTTGTTCCTCTTGGATCCTTTTTTTCTATGCCGGCAATGTGTCCATTGAGAATTGCCTGTTCAATATCCTCGATGTCCAAGTTGTAATCGGCGCTCCTTGAATAACAGCGCCAGTCCACCAACCAGAATATACTCAACATTGGATTCAAGAAGTTTTTCAAGTAATGCGCTAAGATCTATTCTTGTTGATTTTTTGATGTTGGTAGGCATTCCTTAACTCCAAAATAGTGCTCGAAGCATTGTCATTCGACTCAAGACGCGCTTCCGGTGACATTTTGAGAAATACTGTTACCAGTCCCTTGTCTACGCCCCTATGTTTTTCAGTTTGTATATCCATTTACTTTATTTCGGGGTCAAGCTTGAAAGTTTGGAAAGAATCAGGAGTGCGGAGCGCTACAAGCATTCCTCTCTCCAAACATGGAACGAGGCAGAACCTCAAAACAACATTTGAGGACTTCATCGGTGGAATACTGTTTTGAGGAGCGTGATGGAAGCTACAATAAATGAAATTCTTTGAGCACGTTGGCCAGCGGCGGGTCGGTGGCAGCCAGTTTGCGTAAAGCAGTGATCAAGTTTTGCAGACGATGGTCTTTTTTGATTTCTTGCGCCGCTCGAGCCACTGCCCGGTCGATGATCGCTTCTTCTTTAGGGGCGGCCTCCCCTGCCAGCGTTTCCAGGGTCTCTTCTTTTGCTTTGCGAATAATGGTGCGTCGATCCCAATAGGCAAATCCGATGACACCCAGAGTCAGGACGGTAAAAATGCCGGCAATCAGTTGCAAGGTATTCATCATCTGTTCAAAGCGCTTATCTACTTGTTCAAAGCGTTTGTTCATGTCTTCCCGTAATTCGACAAAGCGCTTATCTACTTGTTCAAAGCGTTTGTTTATGTCTTCCCGTAATTCGAGAAGGCGCTGATCCACCTGCTCTGAACGGTTGTTCATATCTTCCCGTAATTCGAGAAGGCGCTGGTCCACCTGCTCTGAACGGTTGTTCATATCTTCCCGTAATTCGAGAAGGCGCTGGTCCACCTGTTCAAAGCGTTGATCGGTGGCTTCCATAAAGAGATTTAAGGTGGTTTCCAGCCGGATGATGCGCTCTCGATCTTCCTGGGTAAATCCGAGCATTTGTTGCCCATAAACTGCACCATGGCTCAGCAACAAGCTCACTCCTCCAATCAACCAAATGATCCAAAATCTTCTCATAACCTCTTTTTTTCCTCAATCTGAAATAACGGCCACCAGTTTACCACTGTTTTTCCTTTCCTGCAATCGTGCGATCCAATATGGGGGTCATGCAAGCTCTCTTTTCCTTAAGGCCAGCGGGTGGTGCCTGCCAGACTTCCGCCATTTTTTTTAGCATACTTGCCTCCGGGATGGGGGACAGCTTCGAGGGTTCCCCGTTTTCTGTCTTCCGTGTCGCGAAACCACTTGCCATCTTTTCTTTTGTGTGATCCTCAATGGAGGCGAGCGCCATAAAAATAGTTGCTCCTCATAGATCTTGCGCTCACTTTCTGAAAGCTCTCTTAACGTGTTCTTTTGGCCTTCAAAAAGAGGAGGTGGTAATGAATGACCCCATTTCAAAACAACATTTGAGGACTTCATTGGTGGAATACTGTTTTGAGGAGCGTGATGAAAACTACAATAAATGAAATTCTTTGAGCACGTTGGCCAGAGGCGGGTCGGTGACGGCCAGTTTGCGTAAAGCCGAGAGCAAGTCTTGCAGACGATTGTCTTTTTTGATTTCTTGCACCGCTCGAGCCACAGCCCGGTCGATGATCGCTTATTCTTTAGGGGCGGCCTCCCCCGCCAGCGTTTCCAGGGTGTCTTGTTTTGCTTTGCGAATAATGGTGCGTCGATCCCAATAAGCAAAGCCGATCACTCCCAGAGTCAGGGCGGTAAAAATGCCGGCAATCAGTTGCAACATGGTCATCATCTGCGCAAAGCGGTTGTTCATATCTTCCCGTAATTCGAGAAGGCGCTGGTCCACCTGTTCAAAGCGTTGATCGGTAGCTTCCATAAAGAGATTTAAGGTGGTTTCCAGCCGAATGATGCGCTCTCGATCTTCCTGGGTAAATCCGAGCATTTGTTGCCCATAAACTGCCCCATGGCTCAGCAAAAAGCTCACTCCTCCCATCAACCAAATGATCCAAAATCTTCTCATAACCTCCTTTTTTCCTCAATCTGAAATAACGGCCACCAGTTTATCACTGTTTTTCTCTTCCTGCAATCGTACGATCCAATATGGGGGTCATGCAAGCTCTCTTTTCCTCAAGGCCAGCGGGCGGTACCTTCAAAACACCCGCCATTTTTTGTAACATAATGACCTCTATGATGGGGAACTGCTTCAGCGCTCCCCTGTCTTCCGCCTCTCACCAAAGGCGGAGGTCTCCCTGGCATTGAGCGGGAGATTCAGCGGCCTGACCCGGTGCTCGAGCGGAGCGCATTGCGTTCGGTTAGCCTTTCTTTCGAGGAGGTTGGTTGTCCAGCAATTGTGAAACCACGGCAGGGTCGGCCAGGGTCGAGATATCTCCGACATTTTCAGCTTCACCTTCTGCAATTTTTCTTAATATCCGACGCATGATTTTGCCGCTTCGGGTTTTAGGAAGTCCAGGCGCCCAGTGCAGGAAATCGATCGTAGCGATCGGGCCAATTTCATGACGCACCAGCGCAACGAGTTCTTTTTTGAGTTCCTCACTCTCGTCGACGCCTGTATTGAGAGTCACATAGGCATACAATCCCTGTCCTTTGATTTCATGGGAAAATCCCACAACCGCGGCTTCGGCAACATTTTCATGGAGCACCAGGGCAGATTCCACTTCAGCAGTTCCCAGACGATGACCGGATATATTAATCACATCATCGACCCGTCCGGTGATCCAGTAATAGCCGTCTTCATCACGACGACAGCCATCTCCCGTGAAATAATATCCGGGATACTGGCTGAAATAGGTCTCATAAAAGCGTTTCTGATCACCATAGACCCCTCTCATTTGACTGGGCCAAGGCGCTTTGATGCATAAATACCCCGAACCCGGTCCCTCTATTTCTTTGCCATCGTTATCCAGCATTGCCGGTTGTATGCTAAAAAAGGGACGAGTGGCGGAGCCGGGCTTGGTACGAGTTGCCCCAGGCAGGGGAGTGATCAAGATCCCCCCTGTTTCGGTCTGCCACCAGGTATCCACTATCGGACATTTTCCTTTGCCCACGACATTGTGATACCACATCCAGGCTTCCGGATTGATTGGCTCTCCCACCGTTCCCAATAAGCGTAGAGAGCTGAGTTCTCTTTTTTTCACATGTTCGTCGCCTTCCTTGGCAATGGCGCGAATGGCGGTAGGAGCAGTGTATAAAATATTGATTTGGTGTTTGTCGACGATATCCCAAAACCGTCCCCAATCCGGATAATTAGGCACTCCTTCATACATGAGCGTCGTCGCTCCGTTGGCCAAAGGGCCGTAAACGATGTAACTGTGTCCAGTGACCCAACCTATATCGGCCGTGCACCAATAGGTGTCACCATCCCGGTAATTGAAGACGTATTCATGGGTCATGGAAGTGTAGGTGAGATAACCACCGGAAGTGTGCAGCACTCCCTTGGGTTTGCCAGTGGAACCGGATGTGTACAGGATGAATAAAGGATCTTCCGCATCCATTTCTTCTGCAACGCAATCGGCAGCAATATCCGATGCCGTGGTTTCCTCATGCCACCAAAAATCCCGAGGGCTTTCCATGGATACCGCTTCGCCGGTCCGTTTGACAACCAGGCAAGTTCGAACCCGGGTTCCTTGCAGACCTGCATCCGCATTGGCTTTCAAAGGCACTGGTTTTTCTCCACGAAAGCCACCATCGGCAGTGATGAGGAGCTTGGGGTCACAATCCAAAATCCGGCTCTTCAATGCTTCGGCGCTGAATCCACCAAAGACAACCGAATGGATGACTCCAATGCGGGCGCAGGCCAGCACAGAAATAGCCAGTTCCGGAATCATCGGCAGATAAATCAAAACCCGGTCTCCTTTGCGCAATCCGTGCTTTTTCAAAACATTGGCTGCACGGCACACCTCCCGATATAATTGAAGGTAGGTGAAGGTTTTGCATTCGTGAGGATTGTCTCCTTCCCAAATCAGGGCGGCCTGATTTTTTTTTGCAGCCAAATGACGATCAATACAATTATATGCCACATTCAATTTGCCACCCAGGAACCAAGCGATTTCCGCCTTATGATAATCGTACTGACAAACTTTATCCCACTTTTTATACCAATGCAGCCTCTCCGCTTGTTTTGCCCAAAACCCTTCAGGATTATCAAGGGATTCTTGGTACATCTCGAGGTACGTTTCGTTGTCGATGAGAGCAGTTTTCTTGAATGATTCCGGAATATCAAATAGTTTTGCCGATTCCATAGAGTCTCCATTTGAAAAAATTGGGTCGCATGAATTGAGAGTCAATTGATTTCGAGAGCCACTATACACGAATGTCAGTGAAAAGTTAAAGTTATGTAGAATCTCGGAGAAGAGAGAATGATTGCGACTTATTGCAATCAATAATATAAAATGATGCTTGCAAAACCAGTGATTGTTTGACTTTCACAGTCCAGGCAAAGTCCCCTTCGCTTTTCTTATCAGGCCATGCATCAAAAATCAGGAATCATGTTGATCATCATTTGTTTGCTCCCCCTTCCTCTTATTGCCACGGGGTTGCAGGACAAATTATCGCATTACGTCGAAAACGGAAGCGTCTTGGTTGCCGATGACCAAGCCATCCTTTATAGTTTGAACGCCGAAAAGATGCTGGTGCCCGCCTCGATTCTAAAACTGGCAACGGCCTTGGCAGCACTGCATTACCTGGGAATGAATTACCATTACAAAACCGAATTCTATCTCAGCAAAGAAAACGATCTGACAGTCCGGGGATATGGCGATCCTCAATTGGTTTCTGAAGAATTAAAGGCAATTGCTATCAAATTGTCACAGCATCGCAGCGTTCCTGAAACCTTGCGTAATATCAATTTGGATGCTTCTTCATTTGTTCCGGATATCTTCATTCCGGGAGTTGAGAATTCTCTCAATCCATATGACGCATTGAACGGTGCTCTGGCAGCCAATTTCAATACTGTACATGTGATGGTCGATAAGGATCAAAAAATTAGTTCTGCAGAACAGCAAACACCGCTGATCCCCTTGACCCTCGAGTTGGCAAAAGGGCTGCCTCCCGGCAAGCATCGCATCAATATTTCCCGGCAAAGCCAATATATTTTACCCTATTTGGGGGGGTTGATGAAGGAATTTTTAGGTCAGCAAGGCATAACGGTTTCCGGCCAAATTGAAATTCGGACCACCACCCCTGAGGATCAACTGATTTTTGTCTACCAAAATCCGCGCACTCTGCGCGATACCATCGAAAGCATGATGCGCTATTCCAATAATTTCATTGCCAATCAATTGCTTCTCACCACGGGATTGCAACACTTTGGCAGCCCCGCACGCCTGGAAACCGGAGTGGAAGCTCTGCGCACTTTTCTGGAAACCGTGGTCAAAATCCCCCCAGCCCGGTTTCAAGTGACAGAAGGATCGGGAATCTCCCGCAAAAATCGTATCAATGCCCTGGCCATGCTTGAACTGTTAAAAGCCTTTCACCCTCATCGCGCCCTCCTTACCAAACAGCAAAACCTTCGCCTGAAAACAGGCACCCTGAAAGGCGTTTACACCATGGCCGGCTATCTTTCCGCTCCACCCCACAGACGTTACTTTGTTATTATGCTCAATCAAAAACGCAATTATCGCGATCGGATCCTATCGCTGTTGCGTGAAGAATTTTTAAATGCTACTTCAGATAGTCACTCTCGAAAGTAGAGTGGGCGGGAGCAGCACTCTATCAATCCAATTTTCTGAATAAATTAAAACAAGTCTCTTTTTTTTCAATCCGTTTTTTTGTTGACAAATTGTTAGCACTCTTTTAAAGTGAGTGCTAACAATTTAAAAAACAAGTTTTTCGGGACGAAGGCGAGACGATAGAAATCTAAGGAGCAGGAAGGAGGAGAGCGATGAATGCGCAAAAGATGACAGAGCGTGTATTAGAAGCGATTGAAGCAGCGCGGGCAGCGGCGATTCGAGGGAGGAACGGTGAGATATCGAACTGGCATTTACTGCAGGGGCTGATGGAGCAAGGGGAGGGACTGGTTCCCAGGATTCTCGAGAAGATGGGCAAGGATGCGGCAATTATGGCAGGGGAGATAGGGAAGAAGGTCAAGGAACTTCCTTCACTAATGGGTGGTGAAGCGGCAGGGCAGGTCTATGTCGGGGGAGCAATGAGTCAGACGTTGGTTCGGGCCGAGGATGAGGCTCAGGGATTCCATGATGATTATATCAGTGTCGAGCATGTATTGCTGGCGTTGATTGCGGAGGGATCAAGAGGTGATGTCGGTAAATATTTCATACAAAAAGGTATTCTGCGTCAGGATGTATTGCAGGTCATGAAAGAGGTTCGTGGAAATCAACGGGTCACGTCCGTGAATCCGGAGACGACCTATCAGGCGTTAGAGCAGTATGGCAAGGATTTGACGCAAATGGCGCATCTGGGAAAGTTGGATCCGGTGATTGGCCGGGATGATGAAATTCGCCGGGTGATCCAAGTCCTTTCCCGCCGCACGAAAAACAACCCGGTTCTTATTGGGGAGCCGGGCGTAGGGAAAACGGCTATTGTAGAAGGATTGGCCCAGCGTGTATCCCGGGGGGACATTCCGGAAAGTTTGCGGGAAAAGAAAATCATCGCGCTGGATATGGGAGCTTTGATTGCCGGAGCAAAATTTCGGGGAGAATTTGAAGAGCGCTTGAAAGCAGTCCTACACGAAGTACAAAATTCGGCAGGAAAAATTATTTTGTTCATAGATGAATTGCACACTGTGGTGGGGACTGGCAAAGCAGAAGGGGCGATAGACGCCGGAAATCTCCTCAAGCCGATGTTGGCGCGTGGTGAATTGCACTGCATTGGAGCAACCACCTTGGATGAGTACAAAAAATACATTGAAAAAGATCCGGCACTGGAACGTCGTTTTCAACAAGTCTTGGTCTCACAACCGGATGTGTCAGACACCATTTCAATTTTGAGAGGATTGAAAGAGCGTTATGAAATCCACCATGGCGTCCGCATAAAAGACAGCGCATTGATTGCTGGAGCATCATTGTCCCATCGATATATTAATGACCGTTTTCTTCCAGACAAAGCTATTGATTTAATTGATGAAGCTGCCGCAAAACTTCGGGTTGAAATTGATTCGATGCCAGCAGAAATGGATGAGATTTCCCGCCGAGCGCTTCAATTGGAAATCGAGCGGGAAGCCCTGAAGCAAGAAAAGGATCCTGCCTCCAAGGCGCGACTGGAACAGCATTCCAAAGAACTGGCAGAGTTGAAAAATCAACTGGACGCCCTCACCATCCGATGGCAACAAGAAAAAGAAGAACTTCATCAAGCAAGAAATCTCAAACAGGAAATCGAACATGTTCGTCTCAAAGTCGAACACGCAAAAAGAAGCTACAATCTGGAAGAGGCTGCCCAACTCGAGTACGGAAAGCTTCCCCAGTTGGAGAAAAAACTCGAAGAAAATCAACATGCGGGAAATCTGACAAATTCGCGTTTATTGAAGGAAGAAGTCGATGCCGAAGACGTGGCAGAGATTGTTTCACGCTGGACAGGAATTCCTTTACAAAAAATGCTGGAAGGAGAGTCGGAAAAGTTGTTGAAACTTCCTGAGCATCTGCATCAGCGAGTTGTTGGTCAGGAAGAAGCCATCCAAGGAGTTTCAGATGCCGTCCTCCGGGCGCGTTCCGGCATCAAAGATCCCAAACGTCCCATTGGAAGCTTTTTTTTTCTGGGATCAAGCGGGGTTGGCAAAACGGAATTGGCGCGGGCACTTGCTGAGTTTTTATTCGATGACGAGCAGAACATGATTCGCATTGATATGTCGGAATATATGGAAAAGCATGCAGTCGCCCGATTGATTGGCGCGCCTCCGGGATATGTGGGATATGAGGAAGGCGGGCAATTGACGGAAGCAGTGCGACGCCGTCCATATAGCATTGTTTTGTTTGATGAAATTGAAAAAGCCCATCATGATGCGTTTCATGTTCTGTTGCAGTTGCTGGATGATGGGCGTTTGACGGATTCCCAGGGAAGAACCGTTGATTTCAAAAATACCATGGTGATCATGACGTCCAATCTGGGAAATCATTTACTCACAGGGGAGACATCGACCGATTTTTCGGCCGTCAGAAGCGCAGTGGAACAAGAGTTGCGCAGACATTTCCGTCCGGAGTTTCTCAATCGCGTGGATGACATAATTCTCTTTCATCCCTTGGAGCGCGAACAGATAAAAGCCATTGTCGGCATACAATTACAGTCACTGCAAAAACGATTGTCAGATCGTCAAATCCAATTGGTTCTCAGTGAGCAAGCAGCCGAATTGTTGGCAAAATTGGGATTTGATCCGGTCTACGGAGCAAGACCCTTGAAACGAGCGATCCAAAAGGAGATCGAAACTCCCCTGGCAAAGGAGATTCTGGCAGGTACGATCATGGACGGGCAACAGATTCTGGCAGATGCTGAAGAAGGGGCGATTGTCTTCCGTCAACAAAATTGAATCAACAGCATGAGGATGATTGAGCTTATCGCCTTTTTCTAGCGGTCCATGCTTTCAAACTGGTTGGCGGAAAACTCATCCTCTTCTTCCAGGGAAGGGCCCTTGTCCTTTTTTTGTTCCCCAATTCTCCAATCGTCCGTTACACTCAAGGCTTCCTCCCGCAGGTCCGCAACTTTACGCAAAGTATAGCTATATTGACGGTACACTTCCATCAAGCGGCCTCCTGGTATGAACTCCGGGGAATTCTGAAACTCCTCGAAGTCTTCAACCGACATGATATAGACGTGACGCATAGCTTCGGGGGAAAGGTACATAATAGGATTTTCTTCCGGTTCTTGTGTCGCTTTGAGTCGGGGAAACCAGCTCATAATAACGCTCCTTCAATTTTATAGGTTATAATCTTAATCAGTATCACGATGTTGCAATGATTCTTGCCAGAAATATGCCAATTTTCATGAGCGGAGAGCCCCAAATTCAAAAGTTTGCGCGATGCCATCGTCAGAGATTAGCTTTAATGAATTCTGCGCAATTTTCCTGTTTCTGCTTGCAGAGGAGGATGATCCACGATTTAGAGTTCTTGCATTCCACTCGTTCAACGACTGACGAAATGAAACTCTTGATGAAGCTAACCCTGTTTATCTGCCTCCCCCCTCTGCAATTAAAATGGTGTTTTCCTAAAAGCTTCTTTTTCCCTGATGAATTTGGGATGATTCCCTGCAATGACCACCGTTATTTCCCCTTTGGGCTTTCTTTCAGCAAACATTTCACTGAGATCTGCGAGATAGTCTCGATGTACCAGTTGAAATTTTTTGGTCAACTCCATACAGACGGCTGCTCTGCGATTGCCCAGAATGGCAAACGCATCTCGTAAGAACAGGCGTATCCGGTGGGGAGATTCGAAAAAAACCAATGTGTGGGGTATAGTCGCTTCCATTTCAATAAACTTTTTCCGCGGTCCTGATTTATGGGGAGGGAAGCCTTTGAAGAGGTAGCTGGCTGTAGGCAATCCTGAAGCAACCAGGGCTGTTGGGACCACACTGGGTCCCGGGATCACATCTATTTCATAGCCTGCTTCAAGAGATGCGGAAACAATTTTATACCCTGGATCACTGATGCCGGGAAATCCCGCATCGGAGCACAATCCCACCGAAAATCCCTGTTTCAGAAATCGGAGGATTTGCGTTCCCGACTTTTCGGCATTGTGTTCGTGGTATGAAAGGATCGTCTTTGGACGTGGAACGTCATAACGTTCAAAAATCTTTCGAGTCCGTCGTGTGTCTTCGCAGGCCAAGACATCCACTTCACCCAACATACGAATCGCCCGCCAAGTCATGTCTTCCAGATTGCCAATTGCAGTAGCAATGATAAACAAAGTTCCTTTTGCTGCTTCCGTATTCATCGTCAGACGGGGCTGAATTCATATTTATTTTGGGTTCAAGGCGTGGCAAGAACCTTGTCTTTGAACCGTTTGGGCAAATGCAGAGAGAGCTTCAAATTCCGCTCAGAAAAATATCCATGTGACAGCAATTGGTAATCGATAATTAAGATCTCTTTTGTCTGGGACAGGCCTTGGATTTTGACTTCATGAAACGAGGTCGGCCAACCAAAACCTTGAATGATGGTTTGAATGAATCCTTTTTCTTCATCCAGATAGCGTATGCTGATATTTTCCCAATCCACATTTGTATGCAGTTGCACTCGTTGCACCGTTGCATCCAGAGACAGGCCGTGTTTGTGGTCTTCAAAGATTGGACGGCGACTCAAAAAGAAAAAAACCATCACTCCAATTAGCAAAAACAACACAAGACTCATCCTGGTCCGCTTTTTCTTGTCTGTCAATATCTTATGAGGAAGCCATGCATTGGCATGAGGAAAAATGAAGCAGGATAAAAGGATGGTTAGCAATACGTTGATTCCCAGCGCCCACAATGCGTCAGTGGGAAAATGCCCCCCCTGACCCACCCGGGCAATGCTCATCAAAGTGCCATAAAATAAACCGGAGGCCGTGCCCGTCAATGCCATCCAACGAGATTTTCGAAAAAGCACGATTGTGCTGACAAAAACATAGGAAATGGCGCAGTGCCCACAAGGGAAGGATTTCCCTTTTCCTGGAATGCCGGGCTGATGCACGTCTCTGTATTCCCATTTCCCACCAAATTCCTCGACTTGCCGGGGTCGGGTGCGTCCCCAGTGATCTTTCAGAATCGCATTGACCAAGATGCCAGAACCCAGGACGGAGGTCAAAACCAGGATCAAGAGATAACTGCGCCATGAATAGAGCGCCGGTTTGAGGTAGGTCAGGTACAAAATCACTAATGTCCCAATGGTGAATAGCAAGCCTGGAATGGTTCCATAAGCATAAAACCATTGCCAGGGTTGCCTATCGACAAGCAACCACCCCTCCGTAGGAGAAAAAAAAATAGCTGTCAAACGACGGTCTAAATCTTGTTGCACGATAATTCCACTCACTGCAATCAAAACCAACAATGTCGAGGCAAGGTAAAGGATACCGGGCTTGTATAGTGAGGAACTTGCTTTTTGCATGGACCAAGTGTTTGTTATTGTCCCACCAAGTGACCTTTTTGAAGCAGCGGACACCCAGGCGATAACTGTTCAGATTGAGAGAACTGTGGGAATGTCAGATTAAATGGGCCATTTCTATAATCAAAGATGCCAGCAGCAGAAAAAAACCGATGATGGACCAAATTGCGCTAAATCGTTGCTTGTGACCCGGAAAGAATCGTTCGAGCAGAAATGACGCATAAAACAACCAAACCAGCAACACAATCCCCAAACGCCACATATTTCGCGTACTTTGTAAACCATCACTGAGCAGTATTCCTAAGATTAAACCCAGGGTGAGGAATAAAAATCCCAAAGTGACCGAACGGTAGCTGATTTGATCGAGTGTGGTCAGTGAAGGAAAGCGATGTACGAGTACTTTGACGAGTTTGGTTTTGATTTGACGTTCCTGGTAGAGAAATAAAATACTGGAAATACAGGATAGTCCAAGAAGGATATATCCTGCAATCAAAGTTGTGATATGGCTGATCAAAAAAGTTTGATGAAAAAGAGGAGCTTGCTGGACCGAAGCGAGTGTCGCTAGATCCTGCTTCAGAAAACCCCAGGAAATCAGCAACAAAATAGCAGTAAAAAGTGGAATGCTGGTGGCGCTGATCTCACTGTTTATCCATTTTCTCAGTAGCAAATAAAAAAAAACTGGAAGCCAGGCGATGGCGCTGAGCAGGTCGGAAATAAGCCGCTCAGGCCAGGAGTTGGTGAATACGATAAAAATCAAGATACCCGCATGCAACAGACAGGCGCTTTGCAGAATACGAATTTCGAGAACGGGAGAAAGATTCAATGGCTTTTGAAACAATGAAAATTGACTGCTCCAGCCCATCAAATATAGACCGATACACAACCAAATTCCTGTTTCAAAAATCATCGTCAAGATCCTTTGCAAAGGCTGTCGGGACTCAGGGAAGGATCAGGTGGAGGCTTTGATGTCGATGGCTTTGAATTGCAAGAGGGTCTCCCTCGACGTATTGCGCATCTGGAACGTCATCGCAATATCACAGGCTCCTCCTAGCTTCGTATACCAGTCAAAGTGATCCCAGGCGAACACTTCCACATCCAGTTCGCAGATATCGACGTCAAACTTGAGATGTTGATTGCCGATGACAACGATATTTTTAGGTTCGGTGCCCCGCATGCCCAGAACGGGTTCCGGATTCTGCATCCCAAAGGGGGACATGAGGAGCAATTCTTCAACAAATCCCTGCTTGAGATCTGCAGAGTTGACCCAAGCCTCGATGGTCAAATAATTCGCTGTACAAGTATGCGATACCACCACGTCATGGGAAGCGAATATTTTCTTTAATTTATTACAGAACGCATTGACATTGACCACATCCAGACTCAATCCGGCGGCTTTTTTATGTCCCCCGAATTTATCCAGCAGATGCTCACAATTTTGCAAGGCGGCGCAAACATCAAAGTCGCCAACGCCGCGAATGGACCCCATGGCCTGTTTATCGTGATACAAGGTTAGAATAACGGTGGGTTTTTGAAACCGCCCCGCAATTCTTGCTGCCACACTGCCAATCACACCTGAGTGCCAATTGTCACCAACAAGAATGATGAGATCCTTGTTTTTCTGACGATGGGCCAAGGCTAGAGCGGCGTTAAAAACTTTACGTTCTATTTGCCGCCTCTGATAATTGACCTGGATCAACATGCTGGCAAATGGCTTTGCTTCATATTGAGAGCGAGCAATCAATAAACTGACTCCCGTATTGGGATCTCCCAAACGGCCAACGGCATTGATAATCGGCGCCAGTTTGAAGCTGATCACATTGGGGGTTATTGGTCCCCGAACATTGCTACCTTTGATCAAGGTCTGTATGCCGGGACGAGGCGTCGTATTGATGATTTCCAAACCAAGCTTGACAAAACAGCGATTTTCATCGACCAAAGGAACTCGGTCCGCAATGGTAGCAAAGGCGACCAAATCCAAATCTCTTTGCAAATCAGGGCGGATGTATCCGGCAAACTCCCAATATCCTCGATCTGTTAAAAATTGATCAAATGCCGTCAGCATTTTAAATGCCACACCGGTACCGCACAGACCTTTGAAGGGATACAAGCATTGCGGCTGTTGCGGATTCAAAATAGCACAGGCGGTCGGGATTCCTGAGACCAGTAGGTGATGATCCGTGACGATCAAGTCAATGCCCAGCCCGCGTAAAAATTTTGCTTCTTCCACAGCAGTGATTCCATTGTCAACCGTGATGATCACTTCTGCTTTTTTACGTTTCAACTCCAGAAGCGTAGCCTTGCTCATCCCATAGCCATCTTGCAGGCGTCTCGGAATGAAATAAAAAGTGCGGAAACCAATGCGTTTCAAATAGCGATAAAGAATCACAGTGCCTACTGTGCCGTCGACGTCATAATCACCATAAATTAGAACTTTTTCCCGACGCAGCAAGGCTTGATAAAGACGATCGATCGCTTTTTGCATGTCATGCATTAAAAATGGATTATGACATCGGGAAATGGAAGGATTCAAGAATTGCTCGATTTCTTCAACTTCACAGAGATTACGGTTCATTAGAATTTTGGCAAATGCAGGAGAAATCTGAAAGGTCCTGCACAAATGGTTGATCTGGGATTGGTTACCCGGCAATTCTATTGTTTGCCAAAGAAGCTGAGAAAATGAGAGACTCATACGAATTTTGATGAGTAGAGATGAAATAGACCATCAATTTCATACAGTTTTTGATATTCGTCTTTTTGTCACATTATGAGGGATGACTTGAAAACTCAAGTTTCATATTGCTCTTGAGAATGCAGGACCAGGCGGGAAAAGCAAAAACGTGCGACCTGTATTACTATTCGATTTTCCGTACGATTTTTAAAGACCGCAATTGCACTAGAATTTTATGATAGGTTCTCGAGGGAATAGGCTCCAGTGTAATATGCATGGAGGCCTCTTCACCAAAACGTTCGCTTTGAATATCAAAAATGCCCACACCCAGATTCTTAATTGTTTTGGTGATTTGATATAAAACACCAGGTTTGTCAATGGTGATCAGATGGATATAGCGGGTGTGGACGTTATCCTTTTGAGGCAACGCCCAACCCACGGAAACCAAATCTTTTTTTCCTTTGATTTCGTTACAATTGCTACGATGGACTTGCAATTCCCGTTCTTCTGTCAAATAGCCGGAAACCCGATCTTTTGGTAGAGGAGAACAGCAAGGAGCAAAGTGCACAAAAGGATCATTTATGTCTTCAATGAGAAATTCAGGAGTGCCTGGTTTAAAAAAGGGTTCTATAAAACGCACCTGCCAGTTGCGGCGGTCGAGTTTGCTCTGGTTCACCAGTTGGTGTTTTTTGAAAAAACGTCGAATATGGATTTTTTTAGTTCCAATGCGTTCCAAGAATTTATGAAACGTTAGTTCATCCTCTTCCAGGGCTTCCTGAAAGTTGGCAGAATGAATGAATTGATCCGCGTTTTCACCCAATCGGCGCAATTCCCGTCGCAACGATTCTTCCCAAACTTGACGGGTACGGAGTGTGTTTTGGATGCGCAAAGCACGCTGGATAGCGATTTTGCTTTTGGTGGTGACAATGTGGTTCAACCAATCTCGGTGTGGCTTGATACTCGAATCAGTCAAAATCTGCACGCGCTCTCCATCAAACAATTCCCTTTCTCGTGGCACCCGTTTGCTTTCAGCAGCAAGGGTGTTTTCCCCTTGAGAAACATTCACCACCGCACCGATACAAGTATTGCCCAAGTCAGAATGAATGTGGTATGCAAAATCCAAAACGGTGGCGCCTTTTGGGAAAAAACAAACTTCCCCGTTGGGGGTGAACACCTGAATCTGAACGGCATGCGAATATCGAAGCACTTCCTCCATGTGAGGTTCTTTTTCTCCCACGATGTGGTCGATTTGCTCAAGATAAATTCGATAATATTCGGCCAATTCGCTGGAAGTGCCTTTCCAGGAAGCCATGATTCCATGCCAATTGAGCGCATGCATTTTCCGGGTTGCAATTTCAATGAAAGTCACCTCTCCTTCCACCATGATTTCGGTTTGCAATCCCCTGTAGCCATCCCATCGCGGGTTGCTGATGAAATCCTTGATTTTGAGAGGAATTGCTCTGAAGTGAGTGTGCAGGATCCCTAAGACTCGATAGGTATCCATGGGATATTCTACCAAAATGCGGAATCCTTCCAATATTCGGTCCACTTCCACCCTGAGGATGTAAACATCAGGCAAGGTAAAAATGGGATCGACCTCAATGTGGGATAATTTTTCCTTGAAAAGAGTCGAGCGGAGCAATTCGCACATATCCTGCACTGCCGTTTGCCGTTCTTGTTTAAGAATCCGCAGTTTTTCAATCGTCTCTCGATAGCGGTTGGGATAGAGGTATTTAAAACACAATTCGGTGAATTCCTGGCTGATCTTTTCCAATCCCAATCGTTTGGCCAGGGGAACATAGACGTTGAAGGTTTCTTGACTGATGCGACGTTGTTTGTGACGCGGCATGGGGGCAAGATCGCGCAGATTGTCCAACCTGTCAAAGAGTTTGATGAAAAGAATCCGCACGTCTTTGACCATGGTGGTCAGCATTTTATGGTAAGTTGCCAAATTAGTCTGGGAGTTAGCGCTCTTATCTTTGGGATGGATGATCTTCGTTAAGGCATCTACCATATCGGCATACCATTCTCCATAGCGAGTGCGGATCTGTTCTTTCGTGATTTCGGTGTCTTCAATCAAATCGTGCAACAAAGCCACTATGACCGTGGGCGGGTCCAATCCTGCTTCACAAATGGACCAAGCTACCCGCAGGGGATGAATCGGCGTCGGCTCTCCGGATTGTCGAGTTTGATGACCTTGGTGGGTGGTGAGGTCTTCAAATGCGTATTCCAGCTTCATGAGCTCTTCGCCATTGTTTTGAGTACGCAAGTATTCCCGAATTTCTTTTTGCAGTTGTTCGATTGATTTGGTTTCGGGATTAGTATTTTCCTCTTTCGCAACAGCCAACATTTCTCATCCTCATGACTCTACAGAACTTGCATCCGCATCACTGATACTCATTCTCTCCATTGAGAAAACAACTATTTTTTTCTGTACAAGAACAAAAATATAAAATAATTTCAATGAATAATCCATTCTATTCTTCGTAAATGTGGAAATAAATCTCCTCTCGAGACTTTAGTCTCGATCATCGCCTGTGGCTATCGCCCAACAGACAACACACCGCCACTTTTCCGGTTCCTGAGAATAACTTGATCATGACTGTCAAACCACTTAGTAATCTGAGGGGTCCGATGAATTTTTAATTCAGAATGTCCCCAGGCCGATAAAATCCGGAAAAAATGAATGGTTAAGAAAAAAGGATTCTTGGAAAATTAAGAGTTATTCAAAATTAATATTCCAATAACCCTTTTATTATCAATCTATTAAAGATCATTGAAATATTAAACGCCTTCTCATTCTTCTGCCAAATAAAGATATGCAAGGATGGGGCACAAATAAGCTCATTTGTAGAAAGCGGGCAAATTGAATGGAATTCAGGCGTTAGTATTGGGAATCGTACAAGGGCTGACGGAATTCCTGCCCATCAGCAGCACAGCCCATTTGCGAATCGTCCCTCATCTGGTGGGCTGGCCAGACCCGGGTGCCGCCTTTTCGGCAGTGATTCAACTGGGAACGCTACTCGCGGTCCTCATTTACTTCAAAAAAGATATCAAGTTCTTGATCCGAGAAGCCGCGCGCAGCATAATGAAGCAGAATTTGAGACTTTCCCGGGAATCGTATCTGGCATGGGCCATTGCCGGAGGAACGATTCCGATCGTCGTGATGGGAATCCTTTTCAGAGATTTGATCGAGCAAGAGGTGAGATCATTGCAGATAATTGGCAGCAGTTTGATTGTATTTGCACTTTTATTGTATCTCTCTGAAAGAGTCTCCCGGCAAAATCGTGAAATTTCGGATCTGAGTGTCAAACATGTCATTTTCATTGGAATATGCCAGACTTTTGCATTGATCCCTGGATGCTCCCGTTCCGGATCCACTATCATGGGAGGACTATTCTTGGGCTTGGATCGTGAAAATGCGGCCCGTTTTTCATTTTTATTGGGATTGCCGGCGATTGCGGGAAGCGGGTTTCTGCAACTACATACTTTGATTGAATCCGGTCTGGGAGCCGTGGGTGTGATCAATCTCAGCGCCGGCGTTCTGGCCGCATTCGTCAGTGGTTATCTTTCCATTGGACTTCTGTTGCGAATTATTAAAAAATATGGAACCATCGTTTTTGTCCTCTACCGAGTGGCGTTGGGTTCACTCATTTTACTCATTTGGTCATAAATCACTCCCCATTGATCGTTGCTTGCTAATGAAGTCTCATTTTTGGCAATTCCTCCTGATAGGCTTTTTCGTTTTTTTCGAGTCGGCAAAGGCATTGGCAGAAGAAGTGTCAATTGAGCCTTCTGTGGTTTTGCTCACCAACCATCTACAAGTGCCCAATTGGCTTGCCCCCTGGAAAAGGGGCTTCACCACCTCCGGAACTGGCACTGGTTTTCTGATTCAAAACCAATGGATCCTGACCAATGCGCATGTCGTGAGCAATTCACGCTTATTGCTGATCAAAAAGATTTCAAGTCCCCTCCCTTTTATTGCCAGGGTGATCGCCATTGCCCATGATTCGGATTTGGCCATTATCAAAGCAGACGATCCTGTGTTTTATAAAGACATGAGGCCGCTGACACTGGGGAAATTGCCCGAGTTGCAAAGCCGGGTGAGGACATATGGATATCCAATCGGCGGCACTACGATTTCCCGAACAGAAGGAGTGGTTTCCCGGGTGGAGTTTGGCACTTATCTCCATTCAGGAGTGGACGCGCATCTGATTATCCAAACCGATTCAGCCATCAATCCTGGCAACAGCGGAGGACCGGTCGTTCAAGACAGCAAGGTGGTCGGCGTGGCATTCCAATCCAATCCCAATTTGGATGATGTCGGTTATTTGATTCCGGTTCCGCTGGTCCATCGTTTTCTCAGAGATATGGAAGATGGGACCTATGATGGAGTGCCCGAAATCGGGATTCAGGTCAGCAATTTGCTCAATGAACACCTCCGGCGTTACCTGAAGTTGCCTGCCGGTCAGCAGGGTGTATTAGTAGACCGGGTCATTCCTCATTCTTCTGCCGATGGAAATATACGAGAAGGTGATGTCCTGGTAGAGATTGGCGACAACGCCATCGATGCGGCAGGGAAGGTGAATTATGAGGGACACCGCGTCCCCTTTCATATAATGGCCGAACACCAGGTGGTGGGAGATTCCTTAATAGCGCGTCTCTGGCGTGACCGTAAATTTCATGAAGTTGAACTGCTCCTGAAACTTCCTCTTTTTAGTGACGAGTTCCGTTTCAACTATGATGTTCATCCCCGATATCTAATTTTTGGCGGTTTGGTTTTTGTTCCTTTGAATCGAAATTACATTCAAGCAGCGCCAGTCTCACCCTCACTGATTTATGAACACATATTTCGCCATGCTGAAAAACCAGATACGCAACGAGAGCAAGTGGTCGTCATCATCGGTTCTCTGCCTTCACCTGTCAACGCGGGATATGCGAGTCTGAAAAATTTTGTGGTCAATCAGGTCAATGGTGTTGCCGTTCACTCCCTATCGCATTTGAAGGCTGTATTGGAACAATTGAAAGATGAAAAGGTGGATTATTATGCCTTCGAAAGTCTTTGGGATCCCACTCTGGTTATTCTGGACAGAGTGCTCGTTGAGAACGAACACGAGCGGATTCTACAACGATACGACATCTCTTTAGGAGAACGTCTATGAGAAGTTTTTTTTGGATTCTATTGATTCATAGTCTCGTATGTCCCCTGGTTGGTGGTGCCGAATCAGAAACTCCTCTCACAGCCAATTTGCAGAAAAATGTAGTGGTTGTTCGAAGTTACCAACAATCCCACGACTGGTTGATTCCATGGAACAAAAAGACACTGCGGCAAATCGATGGCGCGGCTTTGGTATTGTCTCAACAACAATTGCTCACAACTGCAGAACTGGTCAGCAACCACACTTTGATAGAAGTGAGAAAACCGGGGGACTCGAATCCTTATGAAGCCGAGGTCATCCTGCTCGATTATGGTATTAATCTGGCCCTGCTTTATGTCCCTGATCCGATGTTTTGGCATGGTTTGAGCCCCGTACAATGGGGAGCACTGGAAAAGGGAACCGGTGACGTCGTTTATTGGAAGAACAAAAATGAATGGAAATCCGTTGCGGCAAATATAAAGCAGCTTTTTATCGGATACCGGGGAAGCAGCCAGTCGCGCTTTCCCATCATTGAAGTAATTGCCTCTTTGAAATCAGACGCGCAGGGGAATCCGCTTGTCCAAAACGACCGTATTGTTGGGATGGTCATGCAAAAACGGGATGCCAATCTGGATGTCTTCCCTGCATCTTTTTTACAGGCATTTGTGGAGCGAACGACTCGTCAGCCTTATCAAAGTTTTCCCCAACGAGGATTTGGCTGGCAAGAGATTCCTCAAGAAACGGTACGCGATTATTTGCAAATTGAAAAAAACCTATCAGGTATTTTAATTGACCGGATTTGGCACTATGGCACCGGTTCGGATGTATTACAGGCTTATGATTTTTTGGTTGCCATGGCTGGATGGGAGATATCCAATGAAGGGAAAATTGAACATCCGCAATGGGGAAATGTGCTTTTTGATATTTTATTCGCTGAATTGCACGCAGAGGACTCATTAAACCTGGAGGTGGTGCGTGAGGGTAAGCGGATCACGTTGCGGAGCAAATTTGCCGATTTCCCGGCAAATCGTCATTCAGTGCCACTTACGAACGTGTTACAGTCACCACGATATGTTCTTCGTGGGGGGTTGCTCTTTCAAGAATTGAATATGAATTACCTGCAACTCTGGGGAAAAGAGTGGAGAAGCAAAGCACCTGTGCGCTTGAGTATTTACCAGCAGCTTGAATCGCACCTCGCAGAAAATAAAAACCGGCGACTGGTCTTGCTCAGCCGGGTTTTGCCAGCACCCATCAATATAGGCTATCAAGACTTGAACAATCTCATCGTGGCTGAAATCAATGACCAGCCCATCCACAAGCTGACGGATGTGATCCATGCCTTTCAGCAGCCCAAGGGTCTATTCCATCAGGTCAAATTTTTACCTGGCGCCAACAGGGCATTTCTGATTTTACCTGTTGATGAAATGCGGGAGACTGATCAGCGAATTCTTCAGCATTTTCAAATACCTCAACTGGAAAGATTGTAAGAACATCCGCATATCCAATTAGTGTATACTTGCCAATAAATTTCTTAAATTTTTCGCACAAGTAACGAAGGTTGTTTCATGAAGCAAGTCGATTTTTCTGCAGCTGCCTGTGCGAATCTTGCCGATTTTCTCCATCAAACCAGTATTTTGATCCAGGAAAATATCCTGGCTTTGATTCCCTGCCATAAATCTGAAGGGCATGCGACAAACCGATTTCTTTATGATCTGATGCGAGACTACCCTTCACGTGGTGGAAAAAAATTTCGTTCAGCGTTGGTTTTTTTATCTTGCGAATGGTTCGGAGGATCGAGCGCCCAAGCCTTGCCTTCCGCATTAGCATTTGAATTGTTTCAGAATTTTGCATTGATTCACGATGACATTGAAGATAATTCTTTGATGCGTAGAGGTAAGGCGACTTTGCATCGTCTCCATGGAATTCCTCTGGCACTGAATGCTGGCGACCACATGCATGGTCTGGTCTATGAAACATTGCTTTCCAATCGTTCCCTCCTCGGTGACGATATGACATTCCATATTCTGCAACTGTTCAATGAGGTGACACGACAGACTTTTGAAGGGCAGGCGATGGATATAGGTTGGGTTTTTCAGGATGTTTTTCCCAGCAGGAAAGAATACCAGGAAATGATCATTCGTAAAACAGGATGGTATTCCGGTAGAGGTCCTTGCCAATGTGGGGCAATGATTGCAGATTCCACCAAAGATCAAATGCAGATTATAGGACGATTCGGAGAAGCCATTGGCATCGGTTTTCAAGCAAGAGACGACGTCTTGAATTTGATCTCAAAAAATGAAAACGAGGCTCCCTCTGCCAATTCAGGTGGATATGGAAAAGAACGAGGGGGGGACATTGCAGAAGGCAAACGGACCTTGATTATGATCGAATTGTTCGAAAGACTGCTTCCAAAAAAAAAGGAACAATTGCATCAAATCCTTCTCAGACCCCGGCAAGAAACGACGGAAGCGGAAGTGGAATGGGTCATTGAACAAGCAAAAACTTCCGGAGCACTGGATGCCGTGATTGCATTTTGCGAAGAATATGCAAAGTGTGCTTGGAAAAACTTGGATGAGTTGCCCGATCACCCTGTTCGTGGATTAATGGAAACACTCGTTTCTTATCTGATCCTCGATCGCAATTTCTAAAATAAAACAGGAAACTCCATTGACAGGTTTTATTGCTCATAAAGTAGACTTTTTAATCAATTCAGATAGAAATACCCCTGTGTCGTATACCAATAGTTTTTATAAAACAGCTTTTTTCCAGTTTTGTCTTTTCAGAACGGGCAAATTGCTTTACAACCATCTTTGGCTTGTTGAGAATGTATGAAGAATTGAAGAAGTTGGAATTGCTTCGTGTTCTTCAATTTTCAAAAAGATTGTGTTTAATTCTTTAATTTCAAATGCAAAGATGGCGTTTGAGAAGCGATATCATGAGGAATGGCAAAACATATCTCGATATATTCGCGAATTGTTCAATTATCACTGTGTGTGTTGCGGGCTTTATTGCAAAGCGCCCTCAAGACAAAAAGACCTTCTCCAAGTTCATCACATTGATGAAAATCCAGAAAATAATGACTTTGAGAACCTGATTCCCCTTTGCGCAACCTGTCATTTACGAATCGAGAAAGAAGCGCGACTGCACGCACCATATCGGGATCAGCAAAGCGAACTTTTTTCCGAAACTTATTGGACTTCAATGCAAAAGATGCGGGAAGAAGGATTGAAAAAATACGGAGGCGGAATGCAAAACCCAAGGACCCATATGTCCTCCGAAGAATTTGAATTGTATGAGACTGAAAGAGATATAAACTGTTAATGGACTGAATTAAAAAGAGGATTTGTGGTAAAAGTAGATATTGTTCGCTCGCTTCAACGGAAAGAGAAGATTTTATTTGGAGAAGCGGAACAAATCATTAATGACCTGATCTATATCATGAAAGAAACCCTGGAATCGGGTGATGAGATCCTAATCAGCGGATTTGGCAAGTTCGGTTTAAGAGATAAAAGCCCCCGTCCGGGGCGTGATCCAAAGTCAAATCGAAAGTATGTAATCAGTGAAAGAAGGGTTGTCAC
>CBDBHR010000025.1:0-271859 GCA_965205865.1 bacterium | reverse complement strand
CTTTTGAAACTGTCCCCGGATTTTCGGCTACTCGCGCTCGCCAGTCAGGGTCGGCACGATGTCTCCCAGAGTGATGCCGAAGTTGTTTTCCCGGGTGTGTCGAAAGACCGGGAGACTCAAAGGATTCTAGTCTACGAGAAGAAGCATTTCTACTGGTGTGTGACAGGCGGCCACCCGATGCCAGTCGATCGGCGTCTCCGGATCGCAAGTGCGTAACGACACAGCGATGCGCCGATCCTCGGTCGTCTGCGTCGCGGAGGGTTTAGGCATAGAACTGTTTGATCCGAGATACCACTTCCTATCCTTGTTCTGTGTCGCGTGGATTACGTTGACGCGCATCAGCAGCATGTCGCCGGAGCCCAACTCCGGAGTCTCTATGACCTCCTCCACTTCGAGGCTCTCCTCCACCCAGTGGACCCCGCTCCAGTCGGATAGGTACAAGGTCCCCACGTCACGAAGCGAGAACAGTCTACTCGCGCCCGAGCGCCGACAGATGTTAAAGAGTCGTGGCGACTTTTCGCCAAGTCGATCAAAGGGAATCAGGTACACTCCTCACTCGGTGCGCGAGGGCTTGACCAACTGAATCCAGGCATTGAAATGAGTTCGATTGTACTCCGTCATGAAGAACTGTTCGTGATCCTGATGAAAGGGGAGATTGACTACCGGTGTCTGGAGATATTGGATTTGATAGAGCGCGGCCTTGGCTCCGGTGATCCCCTGGGCGAACGCTTCCATGCGAGGTCGCATTTTTGCGAAGGCTGCTTTTCGACCAATTCGCGATGAGGCCATGGACTCCGGACCATAGTCCAGGCTTGCTTCGAATTCTGCTACGAAGAAGTCGATCTCTTCACGGCTGAGGAATTCCGGGATAACGCAGAAACCCCGTTCCTCGAGCGAGGAGGCGATTGCCTTGAAATCAGTCATGAGTATACCTACCTTTCTAAATGATCATGTTTTGGACTGCGTCACCGGTGACCGGCCGCAGCGCTGGAGGTCGCATCCTTGGGTTTTTTCACAGAGCCTTCTTCATCTACGCTCCACCGGAATGCCTGGGCCGCATTCGGAGACCACCCATACTGTTATGAGATGCTCCGTTGGAGCAAATTCGGTACTGCCATCGCTCATGAATGAAAATACCCTGAAGCACAACAACTGACTTGGACTCCAAATTTCATAGTACTCCTTTTTATTTTCACATTAATGAGGAGGCAGGCCTTTGATTAAATGAAAAGGAGGCAAAAAATCTGGACTCGTTCTTAATCAAATAATCAAAGGCCAGACCCCCATCACGGACCATTTAATTCTGATCATTGTCTTTTCTCCTTTCTCTTGTTTCTTCTTTTTGTTCGCTCGCGGATTCAACTCCTGGAGCAGGTTCTGTTTATTTGAACTGATAGCCAGGGGTAGTGACCTGCCCTCATTCAGTGGTTCAGGTCGTATATACCTTAACAGCGGACCCCTATTTCTTGTACGGAAAAAGGAGGCGAGACAAGAGACTGCGTTTTCGGATGACTTTCGGCCCGCCTCCGTAACGACCCGCGCCGCCTCGCAGGCGGGGGTCGAGCAGGTCGCGCAAGGCATCGCCGAACAGGTTGACTCCGAAAACGACAATGACCAGACTGAGGCCGGGCCAGAGAGCCAAGTGCGGGGCCTTTTCCATATACTGCCGCCCTTCGTTGCTGAGCATCCCGCCCCAGCTGGCTCGATCGGGAGGCAGTCCGAATCCGAGAAAACTGAGCGCCGCTTCGGTTAGGATCACGCCACCGAGCGTCACGGTGTATATGATGATCAAGGGGGGCATGATATTGGGCAAGACGTGCCGGAGTAAGATGCGGGGGAGCGGCGTGCCGATGGCCCGGGCGGCCTCGATGTAGGTGTTCTCCTTCAAACCAATCACCGTACTGCGCACAATGCGGGAGCCTCCAATGCCAAAAGTGATCCCCACGACAATAATGATCTGCAACTGCCCGTTGCCGAGCATGGACATCGCCGTCAACAGAATGAGCAACCCCGGGAAAGCCACCCAGGCGTCCACAAAGCGCTGCGCGATCAAGTCCGTTTTTCCCCCGATAAAGCCGCTCAGTCCGCCGACCACCAAGGCGACCAAGAGGGAAACTGCCGTAGCGGAGACCCCGATCACCAGCGAAATGCGCGCCCCGTAGACAATGCGAGTGTAGAGGTCTCGTCCTAAATTATCGGTCCCCAGCCAATGCTTGGCATGGGGCGGTTTCAAACGGTCATACAGATCAATTTCATTTTCCCCATACTGCGCCAGTTGATCGGCAAAGATCCCCACCAAGAGTAGGACCAGCACAATCAATCCCCCGATCAACCCTAAGGGCTGCTCTTTGACCAGTCTATAAAAGAAATTGGCCAGAGGAGATCGTCTTTTAGGTTCCGTCATTACAAATGGGGTTTCTATTGACATGTTTTTTTTATTTCACCTTTTGTTTGCTCGTAAACTTCCCCCTTTGCTAAAAGGGGAACCTTTTTCAGTCCTCCTCACCCATAACGGATTTTGGGATCGAGAAAGCCATAGGTCAGATCGACCGCCAAGTTGATAAACACGACCAGCGTCGCTACCACCAGGTTGGCTCCGGCGACAATGGCATAATCGCGATCCAGAAGCGATTGTACGATGAGACGGCCAAGTCCCGGGAGCAAGAACATCTGCTCCAAAATGACGGCCCCCCCGATCAAATAAGGAATTTGCAACCCGATGACGGTGAGGACCGGAATCATCGCATTCTTCAAGACATGCCTCAAAATCACTATCCGCTCTGCCAGGCCCTTCGACCAGGCTGTCCGCACATAGTCCTGCCGGAGCACCTCCAGCACGAGAGTGCGCACCAAGCGCATCGGGGGACCAGAGTGCACCGCGCCGAGAATCGCACCGGGGACGAGAAACATCAGCAGGTTTTCCTCTGGGTTCTCCGTAAATGAAACATATTGCATGGGAGGCGACCAGCCAAAATAGATGGCCGGATAGACCAAAACGATGGTTGCTATCCAGAATTCCGGGACGGAGAGCATGAAGATGGACAGACTGCGCCCCGCATAGTCCCCCAGGGTGTTCTGGCGGATCGCGGAATAGGTACCGATAGGGATCGCCAGGAGCAAGAGGATCAACTGGGCGATGAGACCCAGTTCCAGGGATACCGGGATTCTTGGACGGATGAAGTTTTCCCATACCGGTTCCTCGGACACCAGGGTGGTGCCCAGGTCGCCATGCAGGAGAATCTTCCCCAACCATCGGCTATACTGAATATGGATGGGGACATCCAACCCGAGCTTCTCCTCCACCCACTCCCGTGTCACTCCGGCTTCCCCCACTTGCGGCGAGACGGTCGAACCCATCATGATGTCGATGACATCGCCAGGAATGAAATGGATGCTGAAAAAGACGAGCATTGTCACAATCAACAAAGTAGGGATGATGAGCAATAATCGTTGGATGATATAGGTACGCATTGTAGTAAAGGTGTGAAATGCCCCGTGCCTGCCCTCCCGACCTCCCTTTGATGGGTATGTGCGTCAAGTTACGGATTGATCCTCATATTTCCCCCATTTGCAAAAGGGGGAATTCGTTTAACCTGACACCTATGCCCACATGGGAAGAGGGGATTCTCTCGACACAAATTATCGAAGATAACAATATATTAACCCTTAACCTGTCACCAATGCCCTTGATGGGGGGCGGAATGCTCCGGGGGAGGAGCATCCGAGACAGGAGACGGCGTTTCCGGATGATCCCCTTCAGCTTTCCGCCTGTCACATCAGGCAAACTTGTCCTGACCGAGTCGCATGAAGGGTTCGACTCGTTCCATGAGCGGGGCCTCACCACTCTTAGGTGAGGGATACAACGAATTCATACCGAGGGCGGTATGCAGTTCGGGATATCGTTCGATCAGTTCGGGGGAGATGCCGTCTTCCCGCCACTGATTGATCTGCTTGATGAAAGCCCGGGCCCAAACCAGCACCAGGCTGACCCGCAGTCCTGGTTTGGTGCGCATCATGGCCCCATGCCAGGTGAATCCATGCCACACCGCCAGGGATCCTGCCACAGCTTGCAAAGACACCGCTTCGTAAGGATTTGTTTCCTCCCACCAATTTTTCTCATGGTCAAAGGGAACCCGGCCAAAGCGATGACTCCCCGGCACCAAGACAGTGGGACCGTCTTCCGGGGTTGCGTAATCGGTCAGAATCCAACTGGTATTGACCCAATGGCACATCTCCGGCAAGGGAGGAGGAAAGGCATGGTTGTCATTGTGCAGCGGCAGATGACTGTGTTTCCAAACATCGTCATAATCGCCAGTGTTTTCCACATCTGCGGGCTTCGGAGGTTTGATGATCGAGGCGGTCCCGGCCAGGGCGGCGCTTCGGCCACACATCCAACGGGCAAAGGTCAGTACCACCGGATTCAACATCGACTCTACAAAGACATCATCCTCTTCTAGTAGCCACCAGTTATTTGTATTAAAATCCACGGATTTTGTTGCGGTGCGGTAATCTCCATATTGGACGTTGTTGCGCCGCTCACTCACATGCAAAATCGCGTCACGCAAATCGTCCACAAATCCTTCCCGGCTACGGAGCGTCTTCGGTGGGACGACCGTGAATCCATAAGCATCCAATTCCACAATGTGACGTTCCAACCCGTATTTAAATATATCCCCTACCAACGCATCCGCATTGGGGGACTTTTTCAAATCAGCAATATTCATAACTTCTCCTTTTGATTACATCAATTTTTATCGATCCAAACCCGGCTGGAAAAGATCCCGAAGGACCCTCCGCCGAGCTGCCGTTCCCCGTTATAGCCCTTGACCCAGGGTTGATAGGCCACAAAAGCGGGAAACTGGGGCACCCAGACCATCCAATGCTGCTCAACGGAATACTTATCCGCGGCCCTGACGATAAACTTTTGCTCTTCGACCGTCTTTGCCGCTCCGGCCATTTCCACTAGCAGGTGATATTCGGGATATAAATCCCGCGACCCCTTGCCCACCATACTGACGGTCCATTGACTGACTTCCACGTGATGGATATTCAGGATACCCACTGGTTGGTACAAGAAAGTATAGCCTTGATGCCGAATCGGGCTGAAGGACTTGTTGTTCACCGCAGCCATGAAGGCAGTAGTGTCCACCGGGTTGAGCTTGGTTTTGATCCCGATTTGACTCCAGTAGGCGGCTAAGATTTGCGACAGCTCTGAATTGCCAAAGAACGGGTTTTTTTCACTGGTGAAATCGAACGTCACCTCAAAACCATCGGGATAGCCGGCTTCCACCATCAATTGTTTGGCCTTCTCCAGGTTATAAGTATACTCGTCCCTTAGCCATTGGGGCCACTCCTCATAAGGGTAATAGTAGCCCGAGACCACTTCATCGATCGAGCCCTGAGGTTTAGGATCTCCCAAGCCACCATAGAGGTTATCGTTGATCGCCTCGAGGTCAATGGCCATTTGCATGGCTTTGCGCACCCGAATGTCTTTAAACGGCTCAAAATCCAAGCGCAACCCGGCTGCTTCCGAAAAAGAGGTGATCGATTGCACGATGATTTCCGGATTCGTTTTCGTCAGGTCTTCTACCTGGGTGGCGCTGAGGCCCAGCCAATGGTGGTCCACCTTCCCGGTACGGAGCGCTGAGAGCTGAGTGGCAGGGTCCGGAATGAAACGCAAAACGACCGAATCCGCATAAGGGAGCTTATTCTCCGGATACTTTTCATCATATGCCCAATAATCCGGATTCTTGTCAAGAGTCACGTGACTGTCCTTGACATGTTCTTCGACCATCCAAGGTCCCGTCCCGACCCAGGTTTTCCAATCACTCAGGTCGCCGTGTTCCTTGATGACTTCGGGAGGATGGATCCAGCTCGCTTCGTAGCTCTCGGTGAGGAAAACTCCCAAGGCAGCCAGGTTGATTTCCTCCAGTTCCACCTCCAGGGTATAATTATCGGTGGCCGTGATGGATTTCCATGGTATCCCAGTAAACGTGGGGGCCGTGCCGCTGGCCTCGGTGAAACCACTGCCCAGGCCGGTCATGCGGTGATAGCTAGATCCTAGCCGAAAAGGTATTTTTTAGAATTATATCTTTAAACTTGAGGTTAAAAAGTGCCATAATTCATTGAAATAACTGTGAATAACTTCAATATTAAGAATTATGGCACCCAAAATGAAACCATTCATTCGAGCAGAAAAACATCTTATTTTAAGCGCTCCTGATACAGAATTTGAAAATTTCTTATCAGAACTTGATCAATTGTCTGAGCGAGAGCCGGAGATATTGGACAAAATTGAACAGGATTTGGAGAAATACGCAAGAAATAAAAAGAAAGAGCGTTTAGAGGATAAACGATGGCAGGAAGCCCGGAATCCATGGCTTCCTCATCTTCCCGTAGAAGATGAGGAATTGAAGCCGGAAGAACTGAGGCTGGAAATAGGGTGTCCTCGGATGTCGGCTTTTTTAGTCTACCTTTTTATGATGATTCGGGGATATTTAGGAAGTATCAAATCCCAAACGGCCCAAATATTTCTTTCAGAGTCAATCACACTGCATCTGCTTCTGCTCAACCGTGGATTGAAAATGCCGGGAGCGAGTACAATCCTTGATAATGTCAATGCTGTCAGCAACGAGAGCAGACAGTTTATTTTCGATGCTCAAATTCGAATGGTTCTCGATGAAGAGTTGGACGATTTTGATATTTTAAAACTGGATAGCACCTCTGTAAAAGGAAATACAGCTTGGCCTACTGATTCGTCGATATTGACTCGTCTCGTGGAGCGAAGCTACCATCGAGGGCGTTCCCTTGATACATTTGGAATCGCTGAGATCAGTGAAAGAAATTTTGATTTCCTCATCAAGGAGATGAATAAGCTCTCTAAGATGATGGCTTTTGAGACAGGTAAAAAGGACAGTAAAACGAAGCGAAAAAAACATTACAAAACCCTATTGAAGAAAGCTCAAAGCGCTCATGGGAAATTTTTAAAAGAAATGGCAAAGGTGGATATCCGTGCCCAAAAAGCTCTTCTCCCCCCTTCTCGGAAAACGCGTTTGATTCGCCTCATTGAAATGATGAATGAAGATATTTCTAATTTGCAACGGGTAATCATCTACTGTCATCAAAGAGTTTTTGAAGAAAAGAAGGTTCCTTCCACTGAGAAAGTATTGAGTCTTTCCGATCAGAGCTCGGCTTATATTCAAAAGGGAGATCGAGAAGCGCTTATCGGATATAAGCCTCAATTAGGAAGGAGCGGAAATGGTTTTATTTCCGTGTTAATTACTCCGGAGGGCAATGCTGCTGATTCAGGGCAACTCGACCCTGCCCTTGTTGAACATTTGCGATGCACCATCACCATTCCCTCTGAAGTGAGCCTTGATGATGGATATGCCAATCAGGCGATCAGAGAAAAGTGGATGGGCAAAGGCGTTAAGGTTTTTAGTATTAGTGGGGCAAAGGGAAAAAAGATGACCCCGATTGAAGAATGGGAAAGTGAAATCTATTTGGAATCACGAAATGGAAGATCTGCTGCAGAGTCGTTGATGTTTCATCTTAAGCATCGTTTCCATTTCGGACAAGTTATGCGCAGAGGGATTGAAAACGTTCGGGCAGAGTTGCTGGAAAAAGCATTAACCTATAATTTTTGCAAAATGATTGAGTTGAAAAAAAGACAACTCAAACAAGCGGCCTGAATATTCAATGGGGGAGTGTGAAATATGAGCAGGGGTGAGGAAAGTATGTCCAAAAAAGATTTTTTCCCTATAAAAACTGTGCTGTGGGCGAATAAAAAACAAAAAAATCGTTTTCTCGTCATATTGAATCAAATAGAGAATCCAATAGAATCAAATTGGTTACATTTACTATTTTCGAAACCCTTTTCGGTTAGGGTCTAGCTAAACTCAACGTCCTGCGCGACCATCTCCCGCCCATTCATGGGTGCCTTATTTTGCCAATGCACCCCCTGGCGTAATTTGACGGTAAAGGTCGTGGGACTGGTCTGCTCCCAACTCTCTGCCAGATGGCCCCGGTAGGAATCGAAGGGAATATAGTCACTGGTGAAAGGGAATACCATGCGGTCTGCCGCCCAATCGCCATAGGCTAATTTTTCGTAAACATAGGAAGTGATCACGGTTGCCAACGAACCTTGATAGGTGTCCCAATACGGAATGTCCGCAGACAACATCGTGGTGAAGCTTCCCCCATAGACCGGCTCGCTCACCATTTTTCCGGTGGCCGGGTCTTTCAGCATTTCTTGGGCTAAAGCAATCAAGCCCATCCCCAGAGCAATCGCCCCCGACAAAGCTACCAGCATCAATTTTTTCCTGATCTTTTTCATGATTATCTCCTCAAATATTATTGATGAAAATGGATTTCGAAAGTGAATTCGTACCCATTACACTTAGAACTTGGAACGCAACACGCATATAAACATTTTGTAAAGCTTTTATTAAACGGCGACTTACTTATACCCTTTCGTCCTTGGAAAGAATCTTTTACTCGCCCTACAAATGTGTGTCAATATTTTTAAATTCGACGACTGATTAACGCATGAGCGTATTCATATAAATTTAATAAAGAAGTCAACATTTTTTTAATAAATATCCGAGTTAATTTGTGAAATTGATTATAAGCAAAAATATCAACAGGTTTCAGTTTGAAAATAATTTAAAAAATTGATAAATACCATTGAACACCATAGCCCATCGCTTCAGGAAGCCCACTGTTTTCAAAATATTGTATGGCTTCCATATTAAAAATCCATATTCGAAGAAATAATGGCCAGTTCTATTACAAAAAAAGAATTCATTCAAATACTCGCCTTGCAAATGAATACTGATGAAAAAACGGCAACGGCCTGGATGGAAGGAGTCACTGAGACCATCTGGAAAACATTTAAAGAAGGACGAGGAGCCCCTCTCCCAGGAGTGGGTAGTTTTTATTTAGATCAAAGATGCGAATCTTGCGCATTCAAATTCAATCCCGGTCAGAAATTAAGAAAATTATTAGGATGGTCTTCTACTTATAAAGGTGAGCTATGATAATGATAAAAGGTTATTATGGGAAAAGTAATTAATCCGGGGACAGTTACTCATTTTTACAATGGATTTCTTAATTTGATAATGATTGTGAATCATTATCTAGCATTGAATTTTCACTTCAGAAATTGGAGGTAAGATCGCCAGGTTAGCGAGAGTGGTCCTTCCAGGTGTTGCCCATCACGTCACCGAAAGAGGAGTTCGCGCCATTATTTCAGGAACGTTTCTTCTCTTGTCCCCCGGACCTTGCGCGCCTGTCCCCTGCGCGCCTGTTTTTGTAAGACCGGTTCACGGAGGAACAATGCTCCAGCGAGAATGATATAAGATAGAGGCGCTTTTGAAAACGGGTCATCCCCAATAAGGCATCGCCCGCTTGCTTTGAGACCATGCGGTTGGATGAGGTCTGCGACCCGATTGGGGAAGGGGCTTCACCTAAGAGAAGGGATTGATTAGCCGGGACAGGAATCCTCGTTTGCGTTTCATTTTCGCGGTGCCGTAACGGCCTTGCCCGCCTCGCAGTCGGGGATCAAGCAGGTCTCTCACCGCATCGCCGAACATGTTGAAGGAGTAGACGACAATCGTCAGGGCAAGACCAGGCCAGAGAGCCAGCCAGGGGGCCATCTCCATGTACTGACGTCCTTCCTGGCTGAGCATCTCTCCCCAGCTGGGAATCTTAGGGGGTAACCCGAATCCCAATTGAGAGTGGTCGCGGCCAGACCGACCAGTAACGAAATACGAGCTCCGTAGATCAGGCGGCTCAACAAGTCTCGCCCCAGGTGGTCGGTCCCCAGCGGATACTGGGCTGACGAGCCCTTCAACCGGTCTAACAGGTGCATTTTATAATATTCATAAGGAGCCAGAACGTCGGCGAAGATCGTCACAAAAATCAAGAGCAAGACGATCATCCCGCAAAGAACACCCACGGGTTTCTCCTTGACCAACCTGATCAAGAATTCAGCCAGCCGGCCTCGTCGCTTGGCCTCACTCATAACGCACCCTCGGGTCCAAATACGCATAAAGCAGATCGATGAGGAGATTGATCCCCAACACCACGGTGGCGAAAAACAGGTTGACTCCGGAGACCACCGGGTAGTCCCGGTCTTCGAGGGCACTCAGCAAGAGACGACCTAACCCCGGCAGGTTGAAGATGTTTTCCATGATCACGGAGCCGCCAACCAGGATCGGCAACTGCAGGCCGATCAGGGACACGATCGGGATGAGGGCATTTTTGATGGTGTGCCGGATTATGACGACCCGCTCCCGGAGCCCCTTGGACCAGGCGGTGCGGATATAGTCCTGCCGCAGCACCTCCAGCATCATGGTGCGCGTCAGCCGCATGATGGCGGCAGACGAGGCTGTCCCCAGGATCAGGCTGGGAATGAAGAACATGCCGAGATTGCCCAGCGGGTCTTCGGAGAAAGGAATCACCTCCATCGAGGGCGACCAGCCCCACCAGATGGCCGGATAGACCATGACCATGATTCCCAGCCAGAAGTTCGGCGTGGCCAGGCCGAGGATGGCGATGGAGCGCCCCGCGTAGTCGGCGGCCGTATCCTGTCGAATCGCCGAATAGATACCCACCGGCAGGGCGATCAGCAACCCGATGACGATGGCCAGGAGGCCAAGCTCAAGGGTGACTGGGAGTCTACTGATTATCTGCTCTTCCACCGCCCCTCGACCCATCAGAGATTCACCAAGGCTGCCGTGCCGGAAAATACCGGCCAACCAGCGTGCATACTGGACGTAGCCAGGCACATCCAGTCCCAGCTGACGCTCAAGCGCTTCTCGGTCAACCGTCCCCACCGTTGATACATTCATCAGCCGAGCCAGCATTGCGTCTACGACATCCCCGGGGAGGAAACGCACCGAGAGAAAGACCAGGATGGTCAAAAGAAACAGGGTGGGGATGATCAGCAATATCCGCCGGATGAGATAGGCTCTCATGAAAAGCCCCTACTGCCCCATTTCTTGCTTCAGCGCTGAGTCAATCCACATGCGGGAATACTGGAGCCAATATTGACCGCTTCCCAGATTGAGTTCACCGTTATACCCGATGACCCACGGCTGCACCGGCACAATCTCCGGGGCCATGCCGCCCCATATATGCCAGAATTGCTCTATACTATACATATCCATCTCTCGAACCATTGCCTCGTACTCCGCGCGTGATTTAGCCTCTGAGATGGCTTCATACGCGGAGTCATACCACGGGTCTTTTGCGTTCGCGGTGTTGTGTATGTTTCCCGACCAAAAGCGGGCTGGATAGGCGTTGAGGAGGCCCCCTTCGGCAGAGGCCATTTTGAAGTTCCTATCTGTTCTCGCAGCGACAACTTCGGCACCGGTCGCCTGTATCTCAATCTCTACGTCAACGCCAATGTCACGCCAGAATCCAGCGGCTAGTTCCGTATAGCCCAAATTGCGCGCGGCGTAGTGGCTCAACACGGTCTTGAATCTAATGCCATCCGAGCCGCGAGGATACCCGGCTTCATCAAGCAACGCCTCTGCACCTTCCGGGTCGTATGTAAAGCCTTTCTTGACCTCTTCGGGCCACTCCTCAAATGGAACGTGATGACCCGGCAACCGGGTAACCCCATAAGGCCTCATTTCTGCCAGACCCTTAAAGAAGGTGGCGTTAGCTGTATCGAGGTCCAGCGCCATCTGCATCGCTTTGCGTACCCTGATGTCGTCAAAGGGCTCTTCTTGAGCGTTCAAACCCCACGTATCATTCGACCGAGTGTACTGCATATATATCTGGATTTCGGGGTTGGTCCGCTGAAGACTATCTACCTGGTCGATACTAGTTAACTTATATCCAGTATCAACTTGACCCGTGCGTAGTGCCGACAAATACGTTGCTGCTTCTGGCATATGCAGAGCTCTTAGCTCGTCAACATAGGGTAAGCGGTTCTCCGGGTATTTTTCGTCGAAGCCCCAGTAGTTGGGATTCCTGGTCCAGGTTACCGAGCTTTCCTCGACCACGTCAGTCAGCTCAAAAGGTCCGGTGCCAACCAAGACCTTCCAATCGGTGGCGTCGCCGTGCTGCTTGATGACCTCGGGGGGATACATATATGCGGTTTCGTCGTCGACGAGACCCTGCAGCGCCCCAATGTTCGGCTCCCTCAGTTTAAAGACAACCGTGTTGTCTATAGCCGTTATGGATTCGACTTTGATCGGAGCAAGTTGAGCCGTCAGCTGGGGGCTTGGTTCGGTGAAGCCGCTGCCCAGACCCAGCATACGGTGAAAGTTGAATACCATATCATCCGCAGTAAATTCTCGACCGTTCATCGGCGCCTTGTTATGCCAGCGCACGCCCTCGCGAATGTGGAAGATGATGGTGAGGTCGTCCGTTTGTTCCCAGCGTTCCACCAGTGACCCTTTTAGGAAATCGATGGTTGGCCAGGGCAAATTCAATGAAAACTCGTCTCTATTGATTCCCCAGTCCGCGAGAGCCGGCTTATCCAGCACGGCAAAGACCAACTGGGACGCCCACCTGCCACCGGCCAAAGTGTCCGTATTCGCTGGCCACTGCCTCTTAGTGAAGGTCAGGCTCCCGCCGTATTCCGGCGCGGTCACCATTTTTCCAGTAGACGGATCTTTGACCATCATTTTGTCAGCCCCGACAGCTGAACCGACCCCGAGAGCGGCCACCATCAGGATAAGGGTGAGCAACAAGGATTGCGTTTTTGCAGCAGACCAGGCGCCTGCCGGGTTCAGCCCCGTGATGGAGGCAACAAGTTTCTTTACGATACCCATAGTAACCTCTTTTAATTGAGGGTGACAAGAACGATTCACCCGCCAGGGAGCGAATCCGATTTTCGCAGCAGACACGACGTCTGCCACGGTCAGCCCAACGAAGCGGGCCAGAAATTTCTTAAGATACATTGGAACCTCTTCTTACATAATTGAGTGAAACTATTCAGGTCACTGAAAAACCTGTTTAGTTAAATATCATTAAAAAAGATTCCCAAGGATGATCAATCGTTTTCAATTCCTCTCACGATATTGTTCAATCGATCGGGAACCCTTTCTTTCACCAAAACAACTCAGAGATGGCATGATCCTAGTACAACAACCCAATATCAACCCCCCAAGGCAAAATAAATGCGGGATTCGCAAAAAAATAAAAAATCAATAAATCTGCTCAAATCCGGGGACAGTCAGAAGCCGTTCAGTCTTCGGCATGAGCCAAAAAGCGAATGTTCGCTCCACAGTCCAGCGTTTTTTCCAACGGCGATAATGATCGTAAACGCTTTGCCAGGGAGGTAAATCATGGGCAAGCATGCTCCACTGACAACCCGTTTTCAGGACATACAAAATCGCATTGACGATGCTATGTTTGCTATGAATACTTTTAGCCACGCAGGAGGCCGAACGTTTAAAAAAAAGGAGAGTTTCAGTAACAAGGAGGAGCAGGTGAAGCCTGTCCCGGACTTGATCCGGGGGATGCAAAGCCCGAGTGAGCAACTCGAGCATGGATTTCCCCTGTTTTCTGCTAGTGGAAATAGCTCCTCGGATGGTACAAAAAGCCTGCGATCCTTCAGCAGTTCGCAAGCCACCTGAGATTTTCTGTTTCAATTTAACCATGCGAATATCTCTCTCGGCTTGGTTGTTGTCAAAAGGAACTTGAAAGTCATGCATGAATAACAAGCTTTCCTTCATTCCCGCTTTGCCGCGTTTGTCATGGATAAAATAAAAAGTCATCTGCTTGCTCGAGGCTGAGTGAAGCCAGCGACGTTGTTTGTTTTCAAACAGTGAGGTTTCATCAAAATGAACGAGCGGGGATTGAATCAAAGCCTGAGCCACTTGTTGTTGCAAGGGATGCAGCAAATGGGCTGCTTGCCGGAGGCTTTCATGAATCGTGGTTACGCTGGGAGACTGGCCGAAAAGATCTTCAAAGCATTGACGGCATCGCTCAAAGGGGAGGAATTGATAGGGGTGCAGGTAAACGGCTAAGCCTTTGATTCTCGCACCATATTGAGTCGGTGCTGACACCCCTGCCGGAAACGTCGAGTGATTCAGATGCTGGCAGCAGGGACAAATTTTTTGTTCCACTTGGTGTTCGGTAACCTCTCATTGCAGAGAGGGGAGATCAAACACCTGACGTTTAAGCGTGGCCTCAACCGTCACCTTGGATAAATCTTCTCCACAGGCTTCACAGGTGTTGACAATTCCATACGATCTGGCGATTCACTGAAAGCCAAATGAAGGCCTTGATGACCGGGTTGACCTCCCACGATATTGTTTAATCGATCGTGTGGGAACCCTCCGCGAGAGCGACCCCTGCTTTTACCTGAACTTTTGCTCTTGCGACTTGCATCGCAGGATGGTGGCTTGCTCGAGTTTTGGCTGTTGAGAGCCAGCCGATCCCGAAGTTGCTTAATTTCCACTTCGAGAGCTTCAATACGCTTATTTTCTGTCTCGAGAACTTCAATACGTTTGAGGAGTTCTAAGCGCTCTTGCTTCCATTGCTCACCTTCTTTTTCAGAGAGTAGACAGGCTTCTTGAACTTGAAGAGCCTCGAGCTGGAGAGTCGATGAAATAGAATCAATATATTTTTGAACTTTCGAGAGCATAAAATCCTTTCTGTATTTTGCGCAGTGCAAAATCCGTGCTTAAATCGATGGGTTCTCTGAAGATACCTGAATAGTTACTATCGAAGAAATCCGTTCATTATATCCCCATGCTGATCAAGTAGGAAGACGAACCGTCTTCAATATTGGAGGAAATAATTATAGGCTCATAACCCGCATTAATTATAATTCTCAAAAAGTGTTTATTATTTGTATTCTCACCCATACTGAGTATGACCTAAATCCTGCAATTGAATATTTTGATTGAGTTTCCCCCCACTCTTTGAGAGGTTTTTTTAAAAAAAAGGATTTGAGAGTTGAATTTCCATCAGTCCTTGCTCATAAAGGTTTTTCCGCCCTCCATTAGATCGTCATATTTTGTGATGATCTGATACCCGCTTTCGCGGGCACAAGATTCAAGACGTACTTCTCCCTGGATTTGGGAATCTACATCTCAGCAAAATGTATCCACTGGAGTGAAACAAAGGATCCAGGTCTCTCCAACAGCGACCCATGCATCCCATTGAGCATTGTAAAGTGTTCTTTCCGGAACTCTCAGTTTTTGTTGACGAGCGCCACTCGTCCATTTTCCTGCCATTCGGACAAGATAGGTGCGCATGGTGGCCGGTTCCCAACGGCGCAGTATTGCGTTACCACTACAAAGGGCCATCCAGCGCAGCGTGTTGTAAGCGAGTATCGCGCATTGGAACAAGGCACTGTTGGCCCAAAAATCGTCGGTTTTAATCTGAGCCAGCGCAGTTTGATTTTTTGCTTCCTCAATCCATGTCTCAGCGACCGCCCTTTGGCCATACTCTTTGTGAGCCTGCCAGGGAGTGAGCGCGTCAGTGAGAACATAACAAAAATAATCGTACTCCTTCATCTCAAAGAGGGTGGCCATCCCTTTGAGTTCCTCCTCTTTCTCCCTGCGTACGGCCATGAATTTTCTTGACCTCCTCCAAGTTTCACATTGGTGGGAAAACTCACACCCTTCCCAAGCGGGCTGCCCCTTCACTTTTTGCCATTTTTGGGTTTCCAACAACGAGACAAGCCCCTTGAGTTTGACCTTGATCAGATAGCCATGGCCTCGTTCTTCGAGGAAATCCAGCAAATCCCCCACAAAAAAACCACTGTCTCCACGAAACAGAGTGCGAGTCCGATTTGGAAGGTGAGCGAGAAGTTGCCGCATGAATTCAACGACTCCATTGCTGGTATAGGCACTCCCATCACGAAGCCAACCCTGAAGAATCTCCTTTGTCTCTGCGCAAAATGCCAGCAGAGGATGATACGAAGCTGCACCGCGTTTGTGGGGATTATATCCGACAGACACTCCTTGCTGCTTGCCGTAGGCCGTTTTCACAGTGGAGTCCACGTCAATCACAAGACAGTGTAACACCCCAACGATGCTTGTCCCACTTCGAAGCGCCTTACGCCAGATACCGGCTCGAATCCGATGGTTCAAGCTCTCCATCTCATTGATGTTTTTCTGTGTGAAAGTACGCAGTATCCGGCCGAATGTGGTTTCATCCGGAATCCTCAGCCAACCGGCCACACGACTCAAAACACGGTCGTTCCAAACTGTCACAATCGAACGAATCGAACGGGCGCCACCAACAATGCCGACCACCGACAAAATGACCATGTCCACCGCGTCATAAAGACCCGTGGCGCCACGCCGATGATCTACGGTCTGCTCTGTCTTTGAAACAATCCCTTCTTTGTGAAAAAATTTGACAACCGGAATCAAGCCTGCTTGCGCGGTCAGGTCTCTGCCTCCCTGGCTGATATGGATGTTTTTTGCTGTCGTTCTTGCCGATCTTGCGCTACCTTTGTTTTTCATGGTAATGGTGATCTCTTAAAATGTTGATTCTGGTGTTAACTATTTGAGTCCTAGCCGAAAAGGTATTTTTTAGAATTATATCTTTAAAAAGGTATTTTTTAGAATTATATCTTGAGGTTAAAAAGTGCCATAATTCATTGAAATAACTGTGAATAACTTCAATATTAAGAATTATGGCACCCAAAATGAAACCATTCATTCGAGCAGAAAAACATCTTTTTTTAAGCGCTCCTGATACAGAATTTGAAAATTTCTTATCAGAACTTGATCAATTGTCTGAGCGAGAGCCGGAGATATTGGACAAAATTGAACAGGATTTGGAGAAATACGCAAGAAATAAAAAGAAAGAGCGTTTAGAGGATAAACGATGGCAGGAAGCCCGGAATCCATGGCTTCCTCATCTTCCCGTAGAAGATGAGGAATTGAAGCCGGAAGAACTGAGGCTGGAAATAGGGTGTCCTCGGATGTCGGCTTTTTTAGTCTACCTTTTTATGATGATTCGGGGATACTTAGGAAGTATCAAATCCCAAACGGCCCAAATATTTCTTTCAGAGTCAATCACACTGCATCTGCTTCTGCTCAACCGTGGATTGAAAATGCCGGGAGCGAGTACAATCCTTGATAATGTCAATGCTGTCAGCAACGAGACCAGACAGTTTATTTTCGATGCTCAAATTCGAATGGTTCTCAATGAAGAGTTGGACGATTTTGATATTTTAAAACTGGATAGCACCTCTGTAAAAGGAAATACAGCTTGGCCTACTGATTCGTCGATATTGACTCGTCTCGTGGAGCGAAGCTACCATCGAGGGCGTTCCCTTGATACATTTGGAATCGCTGAGATCAGTGAAAGAAATTTTGATTTCCTCATCAAGGAGATGAATAAGCTCTCTAAGATGATTGCTTTTGAGACAGGTAAAAAGGACAGTAAAACGAAGCGAAAAAAACATTACAAAACCCTATTGAAGAAAGCTCAAAGCGCTCATGGGAAATTTTTAAAAGAAATGGCAAAGGTGGATATCCGTGCCCAAAAAGCTCTTCTCCCCCCTTCTCGGAAAACGCGTTTGATTCGCCTCATTGAAATGATGAATGAAGATATTTCTAATTTGCAACGGGTAATCATCTACTGTCATCAAAGAGTTTTTGAAGAAAAGAAGGTTCCTTCTACTGAGAAAGTATTGAGTCTTTCCGATCAGAGTTCGGCTTATATTCAAAAGGGAGATCGAGAAGCGCTTATCGGATATAAGCCTCAATTAGGAAGGAGCGGAAATGGTTTTATTTCCGTGTTAATTACTCCGGAGGGCAATGCTGCTGATTCAGGGCAACTCGACCCTGCCCTTGTTGAACATTTGCGATGCACCATCACCATTCCCTCTGAAGTGAGCCTTGATGATGGATATGCCAATCAGGCGATCAGAGAAAAGTGGATGGGCAAAGGCGTTAAGGTTTTTAGTATTAGTGGGGCAAAGGGAAAAAAGATGACCCCGATTGAAGAATGGGAAAGTGAAATCTATTTGGAATCACGAAATGGAAGATCTGCTGCAGAGTCGTTGATGTTTCATCTTAAGCATCGTTTCCATTTCGGACAAGTTATGCGCAGAGGGATTGAAAACGTTCGGGCAGAGTTGCTGGAAAAAGCATTAACCTATAATTTTTGCAAAATGATTGAGTTGAAAAAAAGACAACTCAAACAAGCGGCCTGAATATTCAATGGGGGAGTGTGAAATATGAGCAGGGGCGAGGAAAGTATGTCCAAAAAAGATTTTTTCCCTATAAAAACTGTGCTGTGGGCGAATAAAAAACAAAAATAAATCGTTTTCTCGTCATATTGAATCAAATAGAGAATCAAATAGAATCCAATCGGTTATATTTACTATTTTCGAAACCCTTTTCGGCTAGGGTCTATCTAGAAAAGTAAGTCAATATGTTTTTTTAAGAATATCCGGCACTTTTCAATTCCCAGTTGACAGTTTCTAAAAATCCTCTGGTGATGATATGATGTTTTACATGACTTTCGGCTAAATTAATATTAGCGAAATTGAAATAAAACCTTCAGGCAAAGACGATTTCTCAAGAACTATCACAAAAGAAAACGAAAGACAATCAGCCATTTTGAAAAACCTTCAGGTAAAGACGATTTCTCGAGAACTATCACAAAAGAAAACGAAAGACAAGCAGAAATTCTTTAACCCTCTTTGAGACCTCAGAAGGGGTCAAGGCCTATTTTGATCGTTGGCCCTCTTGTGAAAAACAAGAGGCCCTGATGAAGGCCGCGACTTGTTTGCCTTCCCCCTCACAAGCCTGAACTTTGCGATTGGCACCGCAGAAAAACTCGACAGAATAGACAAATTTTCTCAAAATCAACGATTCTCTCCAAAAAGGCATCCCCTCACCAAATTGAACTCAGCGCCTTACCAAGGAAGAAAAAGCAGCGGATGAGGAAACCATTTCCACCAGGGAAACCCTCTTTGCTTTCCTGGAGCACCCGAGGGAGGAGGTCAAATACTCCGTGATGCGCCTTCATCCCGTGACCATTTTGAAAGGAGAACCATTTGATCAAGATTGAAAATCGTTCTTCCTTTTGTCGAAGGATGGCTCACTTTTTAGGAGCGATTGAGTTGAGATTGAAGCTGTTGAAGCAGGCTTTGTAACTCTTCTTTCCTTTTTCGAATCAACTCTTCTTGAGGAGTCCTCTCTTGTTTGAGAAGGTTTTGAGTCATGTGGATTTGACCAATCAGTATCCCTTCTTCTCGACCTTTTTACAGACCTTTTTTTCGACCTTTTTCCAGAGCTTCTTCTCGACCTTCTTGCAAACCTTGTGATTTTCCGATTTGGATCAGTTCTTTTCCGGCGACGGTTTCGTCTAATGGGGTCAGTTTGAGCATCTTCTCTATCTCCTCTCTCGTCAGTTTAGAAAACTTCTCTACAATAGCATAGGTTAACAATTCTCTCAAATGCCTCTTTTCGGACTCCGGGGAATCCAACGTCTCCAGAGTGGCTTTCCATTGCGGTATTTTTTCTGCCAATTCTTCCCGGCTCTCCAAGACCATCGGAACCTGGGAGATCCTGAAGACGACTGTCAACATTCTATTGGTAGTCGGATCGGGAAAATTAATAAATAACCCCGATATCTACGTCTTCAGGAAGTCGGACAAGTTCGTAGTAGCGATGAAGCGGCGAACAATGAGATCATTTGTAGAGAGTAATAATGCAAAGGAAATCAACGGAGCCTGTGGAGCAAAGGGACTTGGCTGAGAGGAATTCTGCTTGTCCTCCTGTGTTCGGAACTCAGAGGCCGTAAAATCAGAAAGCGGTTTAAGCAGGGTGCGCCAAACGGCAACGTTTGAGCGTCTGACTCGAAGCAGGAGCCGGATGCGTTAGCAGCGCAGGTCCGGATCTGTACCGGAGGAATGACGAAAGGTGGCTGGAAACCACTATAAGTCAGTTCTTTACGGTGACTTTGATTATTTCATTTGACGTTTCATTCTTCAAATAAACTATCCCGGAGCAAGCTCTCTCGTTGAGGCTCGACTTTCGCTTCGCTCAAGCGGAGTATTTTGGAGAGTTTCCTCTCTTTCCCCTTGGCGATTCTCCAAAATAAAATCGATCATCATCATCAAAAAAATGCCCTGCCCCCCATTGCCACGAAGCACCACATGATAGACCGCTCCAGGATAATGAACTCTTCGTTTTCTTGCCATTTTTCCCCTCGGTTGCTCTCGAGTCTGTAACTATTCTAACCTTAGAATTTAACAAAACACAATTAAATCAATTAATCAAAGGCCTGACCCCTTTACGACCTGTATGAGTATCGAAATAGACCTCGGAAGAGGTTCTTAAATCAGTGGAACCTATAGTCACCGGATGTTTTGGGCTCCGGATTATGCTCGTTGAGGATATGCTCAGTGTGATTCTGTACGACATCGACGAACCCTGGAAGAGGGGAGGGCCATTGCCGTCTCCATTGCTTCCGGAATGTCTTGAGCCCTAGATAGAGGTTGTCCTTGTACTTATAGTATTCCAGAAAAATAATTTGGGGTAGAGGCAGCGTCCCGCCGCTCCAGATGGGCGGGACGCCCACCTACTGCCAAGATAATTTTCTGGAAGTCTATTAGGACAGAATCTCCTCCTCTCATGATTCAATGAGTAAGGGAGCCGGGAAGTTCAAGTCTGCCAGCCCCCTTTTCCCTGAGGTCAGTCAGGGTGAAAACCCCTAATACCCCATTTCTTTCTTCAGATCCTGGTCGATCCAAAGGCGGGCTAAGACGGCATGGTTCCCGTTTCCTAAGTTGATTTCGCCGTTGTAACCTTTGACCCACGGCTGGGTTGCATTGAACTGTGGGGCTTCGGGACCCTCTACCTGCCAGTGCTGTTCGGCATGGTACATGACTGCCTCTTTGAGGATCCTCTCCTGCTCCTCGAGGGTGGTAGCAGCGGAGGCGGCCTCCACCAGAGCGATAAATTTCGGATCGTTCTGAGCGGTGGGGTTCTCGGTGAGAGCGAACCAATTCAGTGCACCCATCGCATTAACCCTTTGGGCAGTTGAACCCATAACTATTCCGTCGGAACTATTATTTTTAGTGAGCGATACGTGTCGCGCAACATCCACAATTTCTATCCGGACCTCCACGCCAATCGCACGCCAGTAGGCCGCGATCAGTTCTGCATAACTCGCATCGAACCGGTCGAGGTAGTCCAGGGTGGCCTTGAAGCCATCGGGATAGCCCGCCTCAGCCAGAAGCTTCTTCGCCCCTTCCGGGTCATACCTATTGGTTTTCTTGAGCGCTTCGGGCCACTCATCAAAGGGCGTGCCAATCCCTTTTACCTCACTGGCTATCATTCCCTGCGGGGTCGGATCGGCAAACCCCCTGAAGTAGGTGTTCGCGATCGTCTCTCGATCCAAAGCCATCTGCATCGCCTGGCGCACCCGGATGTCATTAAAGGGCGGGTTGTTCACATTATTGTAAGTAAAACTGTTGTCGTTCCGAGACTTAAACGGCCACAGCTCGAATTCGGGGTTGGTCTTCCGAAGGTTCTCTATCTGGTCGAGCGACCGTAATTGAGTATCGCCGGCAGACCCCAGCAGATCAATCCGACCCGAGCGCAGTGTCGCCAGACGTGTTGCCGGATCTGGCAGGATCAAGGTTTTGATCTGGTCAGCATAGGGCAAGCGGTTCTGTGGGTATTTTTCGTCGGTGCCCCAGTACTCGGGATTCCTGGTCCAGGTTATCGAGCTGCCTTCGGTAACGTCCGTCAGCTCATAGGGTCCGGTGCCGACCACGTTCCGCCAATCCTTATAGTCGCCGTGTTGCTTGATGACCTCCGGAGGGTAGATACAAGAAATCCAGCCGTCGATGATTTTAGCCAGACCGTTAAGGTCTATCTCCTTCAGCTTGAAAACAACCGTCCCTTGGTCGGTGGCTGTCACGGATGCCATCTTGGTCAGCGCATAACGGGCGTGCGGCGAGGCTTCGCTGAAGCCGCTGCCGATACCCAAGAGGCGATGATGTTGAACTCGATATCCTGGGCCGTCAAGGCTCTGCCATTCAAGGGGGCTTTGTCGTGCCAGTGAACGCCCTGGCGGATATGGAAGATGATCGTTGTAGGATCGGGCGTTTCCCAGCTTTCAGCCAGGTGGCCTTTAAAGAAAGATAGAGGTTGGGCAGAGGTCCTCCAGTCAAATACGTCCCTATCTATACCCCAGTCCCCGATGCCTAGCTTCTCATTAACCAAAGTGATGTAATGGTAGGCAAAACCACCAATGTACCAGGCATCCGGATGCTCACCCGTCGTAGTCCGGGCAAAGGTGATGGTCCCGCCATACTCCGGCGCAGTCACCACCTTGCCGGTGCTGGGGTCTGTGACCATCATTTTCTCAGCCGCCACGGCCGGGCTGACCCAGATGGCTACCACCATCAGGGTTAGGGTGAGCAAAAAGGATTGCGTTTTTGCAGCAGACCAGGCGCCTGCCGGGGTTAGCCCCACGACGGGGGAGACAAGTTTCTTTATCATATACATAATAACCTCTTTTAATTGAGAGTGACGAGATCGATTCACCCACTCCGTGGCGAATCGAATTTTTGCGGCAGACATGACGTCTGCCACGATCAACCCTACCAAGAGGGTCAGAAATTTCTTAAGATACATAGGAACCTCGCTTGATAAAGATAATTTTCGTTTCATAACTACCTCCTTATATGATTTGTTAACGTGAAGTGTAACTATTCAGGTCTCTGAAAAACCCGTTTAGTTAAATATCGTTAAAAAAGATTCCCAGGGAAGATCAATCGTTTTCAAGTCCTCCCACGATATTGTTCAATCGATCGAGCGGCAACCCTCCCACGATATTGTTCAATCGATCGAGCGGCAACCCTCCCACGATATTGTTCAATCGATCGAGCGGCAACCCTCGTCTTTCACCAAAACAACTTAGTGAAAGCATGATTCTAGCACTACTACTACGCAATGTCAAACCCCTGGTGTAAAATAAATGCGAGATTGGCAAAAAAAAATAAAAAATCCATGAATCAGGGAGATTCGCTCCTTTATGATAGGGATAAAGCGAAAGGAGCTATTGGGGAATAAATACGTTGGCGAACGTTCGATCCACAATCCGGCGTTATCGTTTAATCGATCGGTCGGGAACCCTCAGGAGTTTGAGGCAATCAATTCGCAAACGCCACGCTCATTATCTTCAATCGGCGTACGTCGACAAGATTTAACGTAACCTGGTTTCGAGATAAGAATTTAATAAATTCAATATGTTATGGAATCTTCATATCTTAGAGAAACCTTGTCATTCCTGCGAAGCTTGTCCCTGCGAAAGCAGGGAGCAGGAATCCGGAGATATGCAGCCAGACTGAAGTCTGGATCCCCGCTTTCGCGAGGATGACATTTACGCGAGGATGACATTTACACGAGGATACTCATATTATTGAAGATTTATGTCGAACTCAGGTTAACGTACCAAAGCCAACCGCGCCTGGCGCAAAGCCAAGAGAACATGGCTGGGCCGCCATCTGCTCGGACGTCCACTCGAAACGACTTCCGAAAACCATCAACAGATTCTGAGAAACCGGCGTCTTGTCTGCCGGGATGAACTCGATCGAATCCCCATCGAAGGGAAATTTGGGCAGAGCAAATAATGACAAAGAGAGTACGAAAAAGGAGGAAATCCTGGCAGCGGTTTCGCCAGGAAACCGGTGCCAAGCGGATGTTTTGTCGATCAGTTCAGTGAGTTTATTAAACGTGAAGCTTTACTGAAAAATCGGCAAATGCATCCGGCAGGATAGAATTGGAGACGAGAGAGTTGAAAGGTGAATTTTCATAAGCGCATTTATCATCATTCAGGGTTTCAGCATCGATACAACATTTTTTCCGCTCCACAGATCATCAAATGCCCGCTGCACCTCAGCCAGAGGAATCACCTCGGAGATCATCGGGGTGAGGTCGACTCGGCCACTGGCAACGAGATTCAGAGGAATAATCCATGGGGGTCCCCCTAGCACCGCCTCAATCCGCAACTTCTTGACAAGCCACATACCCGGATTGACCTCGGTGGGCGGAATCTGCCCTACAATGACAATTTTACCTCCACGCCGTACCATGTCCACCGCAGTGTCCAACACCTGGCTATCACGCACGCATATAATCACCACATCCGGGCCAGCGCCGGTCATCCGCACCACCTCTGGGACGAGATCGATTTTCTGCGGATTCAGCACTACGTCAGCCCCCATCCGCAAGGCCGTCCGCAAGCGGTTTGCATGAACGTCCACGCCAATCACTCTCGATGCGCCGGAGGCTTTGGCAACGCCTATCACTCCCAGGCCAATTTTTCCGGTGCCGATCACCACTACTGTGTCTCCGATGGTGAGCTCCGCTGCCTGGACTGACCCCGTGGCTACCATAAGGGGTTCCATCAAGCTGCCTTCGACACCGGACACCTCGTCCGGCAACTTCATCAATTGACTTGGCGAACGCAGCATATACTCTGCCATCGCGCCGTTGCGGTTGCCATAGCCCCCTTCAGGGACCTGAGTGTATACTGAGCGCTCATGCTCTTTGCCCAAACACATCCGCACCATACCCCGACGGCAAAAGTAACATTCGCCACAATAGTCCCACAACCCACTGCCGGTGACCCGGTCCCCTACCTCAAAACCCGTTACTCCCTCGTCGACCTCCGCGACCACGGCAGAATACTCGTGTCCCAGAATAGCCCCGGCGTGCAATGCCCCCCCTTTGCGGTAGGCCAGGGTATTGTCCAGGTATTCCAAATCGGTACCGCACACCGAACAATAAGCGGTCTTCAACAATATTTTTCCCGGTCGCAGTTCGGGTATGGGAACTTCCTGCAGGGTAATCTCACGTAACTTTCCTGTGGTCACTGCTGCTTTCATAATTTATCTCCGATTTAAAATCACAACTTTGTCTGAAGATACCCAAGAAGATACGATATCCTGTGAACCAGCGGCGCATACCAGCGGTATATAATACTACTTATTGATGGGACAGGATACCAGCTTTCATGAGATTTTAACAAGTTCCGGAAGGGTCGTAAAATTGGTGGAGGTGGCGGGAATCGAACCCGCGTCCTACAGAGGTTCCATAAAGATTTCTACAAGCTTAGTCCACTTTGCTCGTTTTTGCCGCTGGTGTTGGCAGTGAACCACCTCACATCGGAACACCTCCAGGGATCTTATTTACCTGCCGGAGGTTCAGGTAAACCAGCCTGATTTTTATGACACTTTCAAATACGTCTCAGGCAAACCCACCTGAAAGCGCCTGCATTCAATGATTAGGCAGCAAGTGCCAGATCTGCAGGAAGATAGTCTGCGTTGTTTGCAGCTAATTTTAAAGATACTCCTTTTTACGTGGCCCAGAGTATCAACCACGGCTTGCTTACTTTATTTCCGCTTGCAGTCGAAGCCAAGACACCCCCATTATTGGGAGGGAAATTGCTTCCCCAGTAAATCTCTTCCGCAGAAAAGATTGCTGGCGAAGCGAGTGTTTTTCAATATAATACAGGTTGGAAGAGATTGCAAAGTAAATTTGGAAAATCAATCCGGATGTAAATGAAATCGGGCTCTGAATTTACACTTTTTGCTTTCATACATCCTTGATACTAAGCTGTAATTTACCCCGACGGTCGAACCCGATTGCACGGACGCGGACTTCTTGACCTTCCTGGACAACCTCGCTCACCGTTTTCACGCGTCCTTCAGCCAAATTGGAAATATGGACCAGACCTTGAGTGCCCGGAAAAATTTCCACAAAGGCTCCAAAATCGACGACCTTGACCACCATTGCTTTGTACACCGTCCCGATTTCGGCAGTACGGGTGAGATCTTGAATCATCTCCAAGGCTTCATCCACTGCCTGGTGGTCGGTAGAGACGACAGAAATGATGCCATCGTCATTGACATTGATTTTTGCGCCGGTTTTTTCCGTGATGTGCTTGATCACTTTGCCGCCAGGACCAATGACGTCACGGATCTTATCAACCGGGATCTTGTACGTGACGAAGCGAGGGGCATAACTGGACAAGCCCTCCCGGGAAGAAGAGATCTCTTCTTTCATCACTTCCAGGATGTGGAGCCGTCCTTCTTTTGCCTGGGAGAGCGCCCTTTCGATAATATCCCGGTCAATGCCCGTGACTTTGATATCCATTTGTAAGGCCGTAATGCCGTTTTCCGTGCCTGCCACTTTAAAATCCATGTCTCCAAGATGATCTTCATCTCCCAAAATGTCGGAGAGAATGGCGGTGCGGTCGTCTTCATAGATCAACCCCATTGCAATGCCCGCCGTGGCCGCTCGCAGTGGTACACCGGCATCCATCATGGCTAAGGAAGTACCGCAGACGGTTGCCATGGAAGAAGATCCGTTGGATTCCAATATTTCGGAAACCACCCGGATTGTGTAAGGAAATTCTTCACGCTCCGGAAGAATTGGGGTCACTCCTTTTTCTGCCAGGAACCCGTGGCCGATTTCACGTCGTCCCGGACCGCGCGGAGGGCGGGCTTCACCGACAGAAAAGGCGGGAAAGTTGTAGTGGAGGAGAAAGTTTTTAAAGGAAATGCCATCCAGGGCGTCGATCATTTGTTCGTCTTCTTTGGTGCCCAGGGTGGTGACGACCAAGGCTTGGGTTTCTCCCCGGGTGAACAATGCCGAACCATGAGCCCGCGGTAAGACACCGGTTTCACAGGTAATATTCCGAATATCCGTCAAGGATCGTCCATCAATACGAACGCCTTCATCTAAAATTTTGGTTCGCATTTCTCGTTTTTTTAATGAGGCAAGAATCTGCTCGATTTCCTGTTTTTCTTGGTCATCCTCCACCCCCAAGGCTTCCACGACATCAGCCCCAATCGTATCCATCAAGGCGTAGCGTTCCAATTTATCCTTGGTTCTCAGGGCTTCCTGCACTTTGGGAAGGGCGAATTTTTCAACCCGGACTTGAAGCTCCTCATTTTCTTCTGGTGGAATTACAGTTCGTTTGGGCCTTCCACACTCTCGCACCAGTTCTTGCTGGATGGCAAGGATAGGCTGAATGGCTTGATGGCCAAAAAGAATTGCTTCAAGCATCAGTTCTTCAGAAAGCTGATTGGCTTCTCCTTCCACCATCAAAATGGCATCTTTCGAGCCGGCAATCAAAAGATCCAATGCGCCTTTTTCCAATTCGGATGGCACGGGATTGACAACGAATTCGTCGTCAATGTAGCCGATACGGACTCCTGCAATGGGTGTGGTGAATGGGATGTCGGAGAGTAGGAGAGCAGCCGATGCGCCGTTCATGGCAGCCACATCGGGCCTATTGACCAGGTCTGAACTCAAGACCGTAGCCTGCACAACGGTCTCAGCCAGGAAATGCTTGTCAAAAAGAGGGCGCAGGGGGCGGTCGATGAAACGAGAAATCAAGGTTTCTCGATCTGACAAACGACCTTCTCTTTTGAAGAATCCACCTGGAATTCGCCCGGTTGCATAGGCTTTTTCCACATAATGGACGGAGAGAGGAAAAAAATCACGTGCTTTTCCGGCTTCTTTTTCTGCAGTGGCAGTAACCAGGACTACGGTGTCTCCATATCGGACGACCACCGAACCACCGGCTTGCTTGGCCATTTTTCCTGTTTCGATGGAAAAAGGTCTGCCACCAAATTCTGTTTCAATTAATTTCATAGAGTATTACTCCGAGCGGGTTTATTTGCGGATTCCTAAACGCTTGATGATGTCCCGGTAACGCTCCATGTCTTTTTTCATTATATAATTCAAAAAGCTGCGGCGACGTCCAACCAGTTTCAAGAGTCCTCTGCGGGAATCATGATCTTTGGGTTTTTGTTGCAGATGTGTGGTCAGATAATGGATACGGGAAGACAGCAAGGCCACTTGTACATCGGCAGAACCCGTGTCGTTTTCATTGAGACCGTATTTTTTGCTGATTTCCGTCTTTGCTTCTTTGGTTAGCATGCATTTCTCTAAATAAAGATTTTTGAAGGATTGAATTGACAGTGGTTTTCGTGAGCAGCAATCTGTCCAATCGCCACCAGGTTTTTTTTGGAATCGACTGCTTTGGTGAGAAGAGGGAGATCTTTTTCCGTGAGTGGAGAAGAGGGTTGTATGGTTTCCAGAGGAAGCGACTGTCCATCACTCAAACGTTTTTGCGCTTCTTGGTTAACAAACACAGTATGGAATTCATTTAAAATGTCAACAGGATTGATGCAACAGGAAAAATCAGCACGTTTCTTGAAGAGGGATAGTGTTTGCAGAGGATGAGCATTTTCCAAATTGAAATAAGCTCCTACGGCGAGCCGCCGCAAGTCAGCCAAATAGGCGCCCACTCCCAAACTCTGACCAACGTCATCGGCCAGAGAGCGCATGTAAGTACCGCTGGAGCAGCGCACCCGGATGACGACGAGGGGAAGTTGAAACGACTCGAGCCGAATGGAATCGATACGAATTGTTTTTTCTTTGCGCAGCACCGGCTTTCCCTCTCGGGCAAGGCGGTAAGCAGGGACACCGTTGTACTTGATTGCCGAAAATGCCGGGATTTGCTGGCGTTGTTTCCCTTTGTAGTGGAAAAGACATTGTTCAATGACCTCGTGGGTCAGATGGTCGATGCGGGCCTCGGTAATGATTTTACCTTCAGCATCCAGAGTGTCGGTTTGCTGACCCAGTTTCAAGGTAGCGCGATATTCTTTGTCTGATCCATTGAAGAGGAAAATGAGCTTGGTTGCCTTGCCCATAAAGACGGGCAAAACTCCGCTTGCCAAAGGATCCAAGGTCCCCAGATGTCCGACTTTTTTTACATCGAATAGTTTTTTAAGTGCCTTGACCACGCCGAAGGAGCTGATACCCTGCTCTTTATCGACATTGATAATTGTGTTCAAATCAACCTTTTAAAGATTTTCTTTTTTCGATACCTGCTTGAGGATTGTATCAATTTGTCCGCTGTAATCAAATCCTTTGTCGTAGATAAAAGTCAAGCGTGGAGTATTTTTTGTTTTCAAGGCATGACCCAGACTGTTGCTGAAAAAACCGGCGGCATGGTTCAGCGAAATGGTGAGTTCTTCAATCTGTTCGGGAGGATAAACAGAAAAATAAATCTGCGCAACCGAAAGTCCTTTGACAGCCTCAACACGGCTGATGGTTACCCTTTTAAAGCGGGGATCATTGCTCTCTTTGATAAGAATTTCTGATAATTTCCGATGAATCAAAGCATTTTGAATGCCATCTTTTACGTTTCGCATGGTTCCTACAATGTGGCAGATTCTTCCACTTGGACATAAGCTTCAATGACGTCGCCAACTTCCACTTCATGAGAATTAACCACCACCCCGCATTCATAGTTATTCAACACTTCCAGAACGTCATCTTTGAAACGTTTCAAGGAAATCAAATCTCCTTCGTGAATGACATCTTCACTTCGTAAGATACGCACCAATGCATCTCGCAACATTTTTCCTTCTGTGACATAGCACCCCAAAATCTGACCTGATTTGTTGGCATTGAAAATCTGGCGGACTTCGCATCGGCCGATCACTTGGTCCCGAAGCATGGGTTTGAGCAATCCTTCCAATGCCTTTTTTGCGTCATCAATGGCATTGTAGATCACCTCATAGAGGCGAATGTCCACGTCCTCCCGGGCATTGACGATTTTCGCATTGACGTCGAGCATGGTGTTGAAACCGATAATGATGGCATCCGACGCAGAAGCCAGTAAGACATCATTTTCGGTAATGGTTCCAATTCCCGTATGCAGAAAACGAATGGAAACCTGTTCATTTCCCAATTGGGAAAGGGAGGATTGCAATGCTTCGACAGAACCCAAAACATCTGCCTTGATCAGGATTTTCAATTCCACATGCTCTTCCGAGGTGATGCGATTGAATAGATTTTCCAAATGCAATTTTTGTTGTTGAGCCGCCACGTCATCTTTGCTTTTATCGGCTCGATTTTCTGCAATTTGACGTGCTGCTTTTTCATCATCCAGAACAATAAAATGTTCACCGATGCTCGGCGCCCTATTGAATCCCAACACTTCGGCAGGAGTCGATGGGGTGACATTTTTAATCGCATGCCCCTTGTCATCAAAGAGGGCGCGGACTTTGCCGAAAGTTTCACCGACCACATAGAAATCTCCCACGTTCAAAGTCCCTTGTTGAATCAAAACCGTTCCCACAGGTCCGCGCCCTTTGATGATTTGGGATTCTATAATAGTTCCCCGCGCATATCCTGTCACAGGAGCCTTCAGTTCCAACACCTCTGCTTGCAGGTGTATCATTTCCAGCAAGGTTTCCAAGCCTTCTCCGGTTTTTGCGGAGGCTTTGACAAAAATAGTTTCTCCTCCCAATTCTTCACTGACCAAACTGTGTTCCAACAGTTCTCTCTGAACTCGGGACGGGTTTGCCTGCGGTTGATCTATTTTGTTGATCACAACGATGATGGGAACTTCTGCCGCCTGAGCATGATGGATGGCTTCGATTGTTTGGGGTTGCACTCCATCATCGGCAGCCACGACGAGGACGACGATATCGGTGACATTCGCTCCCCGCGCCCGCATGGCAGTGAAAGCCTCATGACCCGGAGTGTCCAGGAAGGTGATATCCCCCATCGGGGTTCCCACCCGATACGCGCCAATATGCTGGGTGATCCCCCCGGCTTCTCCTTCTGAGACCTGAGTTTCTCGTATTTTGTCCAGCAGCGACGTTTTGCCATGATCCACGTGTCCCATGATAGTAACAATCGGCGCGCGCTCGATGAGTTCCTGCTCCTCTTGCTTTATTTCCAAGGCGTCTTCGAGATTTGCAGTGACCAACTCGACTTCAATATTGAATTCTGAAGCGATCAAAGCGGCGGTTTCTCCTGGAATGTTCTGATTGATCGTAGCCATCACATCCATCGCCATCAATTTTTTAATGATGTCCGTGGCCTTGATGCCAATTTGTCCTGCCAATTCACCAACCGTGATGCTGGAGCCGATCTTGATGCTTTTCTTTCTGGGGTTGAAGGTATGTTTCCTTTTTTCCAGAACTTTGACTTTTTGCCGATTCCGCCGATTTCTTTTACGCCGGGTTCGTTCCCATTGATCTCCTTCTTCTTCAGGAGGAACCAGAATGTGGATGCGTTTGGGGGACTTTTTGGTCCATCCTTCGGTGAGAACTTCTTCTCCCCAACCGGAGCGTTTATCCCGTTTTGGTTCTTTAGCAGCAGGTCTTCTGGAATCGAGGTCGATGAAATCGACCGGTTTTTTCTTGTTCTCTTCAGGAGTCGCAGCTTCTGCAGTTTTTTTAGCTTCTGGTGCAGGAGCGATTTCTTTTTCGCTTGTTTCCGGGAGGGGCCTTAACTCGACGTCCGCTTGCTTTTTAAGAATCGTGGGCGCTGACTTGGTTATTGCGGCAGGTTGAGTATCAGCAGCTTTCAGTACCGGCAGTTTTTCAGGTTCATCTGGTGCGACTTTGGGTATTTCAGGAATTTCTTTCTCTGCCTTGAGAGTTACCTTCTCAATTTCAGCAAGCGCTTCTTCGCGAGGAGGTGGGGATACCTGTTTTTCAGCTGTGGGGGGAAGTTCGACTTCAGGCGTTCTCTTGGTTTTGATGATGCGACGAGCTCTTCTTTCAGGTGTCACCTCTGTTGCGTCGACATCGGATTTGGCGAAAATACTATTACGACGAATGACTCTGCCTGTGCGGGCAATGGAGGCATCAGATGAGGCGGTTTGCTCAGGGGCCTCTATCAGTTTGGATTTGATGAAAATGATCTCTTCTTCTGTCAATCCCTTGAAGTTACTTTCAGCAACTATCCCGAATGTCATCATTTGATGAATCAAATCTTTGGATGGCATGTTCAATTCTCTTGCCAATTCAAACACCTTCGTCTTTTTTGTCATGCTCCCTTTTTCCTGTTAACTAAGGCACACTGGTGATTCAACGACCTTTGTTTTGCTCTATGCCAATTCAATCTTCGGACGAAATCTTTTTTTCTGCAGTTACGGACTCTTCTTCAGCCTGGAATACCGACTGGTCCTTTGCTCCAACCTCTTCCAATACCTGATCGCCTATTGTTAGTACAGTTGTTTCTGATTGTTGATTGTCTTCCACAAGGGTTTCCGTCGATGAGACTGCTTGATCAGCCGTTGCTGTCGTTTGTTCATTTTCGGATGGCGTTTCCTCTCGGGAAACAGGCTCCTCAGTTGCTTCTGCAGCTACTTCTCCTTCAGCAACGGACTCCTCGATTACTTCTGATGCTCCGGGCTCGATGGCTTCGGCCCGGGTTGTCCGTGGAACGATTTCTTCGGAGGAACGTTCTTTTTCCAATTCCAGCGCAATTTGATCTTCGATGGAAATCGATGGGCCTTCATCCAGTGAGGATACGTTGATTTTATAACCAAGTAATTTGGACGCCAGTCGAACGTTTTGACCTTGTCTGCCGATTGCCAGAGAAAGCTGATCCTGCTCCACCCAAATGTTGATTTCCCGTTGTTCCTCATTGATTCCCATACGCACAATCTCTGCAGGCGCCATCGCGTTTTCGAGATAAGTGGGAAGATCTTCACTCCAACGGACAATGTCGATCTTTTCTCCTCGCAGTTCGCTGACAATCGATTGCACGCGACTGCCACGCATTCCCACGCAGGCACCAACAGGATCGACATCATTGTCGGTGGAATATACCGCAACCTTAGCACGTTTTCCAGGTTCCCGTGAGGCATTGATCACTTCGACAATGCCATCGTATACTTCCGGTACTTCCATCTCAAACAGTTTCATCAAGAAACTGGGATGGGTTCTGGAAATCATCAGCTGAGAAGGCTGTTTGGGATCATTGGAAACATCCATCAGAAAAGCACGAATATGATCGCCCTGATCAAATCGTTCACTTGGAATCTGTTCTCTTCTGAAAAGATAAGCTTCCGTACGATTGAAATTGATCGCAATATGACCGCCATGTTCCGTTCGAATCACCGTCCCTGTCAAGATCTCCCCTTTGCGTTCGCTGAAGGTCTTAAAAATGATTTCCCGTTCGGCATCCTTGATCTTTTTAAAGATAAGTTGGCGAGTTGTTTGAGCAATGCGATTGAATTCTCTGGCATCGATTTCATATTCGACTTCATCTCCTTCTTCTGCCGATTCATCCATTGCCAAAGCTTCTTCCAGTGGAATTTCATTTTCAGGATCGGTTGCAAATTCAGCCACCCGTTTGTATTGGAACAATTCAACTTCCCCGGTCTTCTGATTCACCTCTGCTTCAATCGTATTGTAGTTTGTCAGCTTTTTGCGCGCTGCTACAGCTACAGCTTCTTCCACAATTTGAACAAGATCTTCCCGGTCAATGCCTTTTTCTCTGGCAAGGTCACTGATCGCATCCATTAAATTTTCTTTTACTGCAGCCATTTTTGTGTTCCTGAGAAAAATTATTTGATTCGCGCCTTGGCCACTTGTTGATATGCCAGTTGCAGGCGCTCTCCGTTTTCCAAGAGGATTTCAAATCCTTTTGTAGTCGCCGAAACCAGCTGTCCTGTAAGCTTTTTACGATTCGAAACAGCTTGGTAAAGCGTGATTTGAATGGTTTCCCTGACAAACCGTTTAAAATGATCTGCTTTCTTAAGAGAACAATAAATGCCTGGAGAAGAAACTTCGAGGGTGTACTTTTGCAGGATGAGATCATGCGCTTCCAAAATTGGATTGACGATATGATTCACTGCGACACAGTCGTCCAAAGTAACCCCTCGAGGATGGTCAATGAACAAACGAAGCACCCAATTGCTTCCTTCTCTTCGATACTCTAGGTCCCACAACTCATAACCCCCTTTTTCGATGGGCGGCTCCAGAAGTTGCGCAATCTGTTCGGTATCAGTCACTTATTAATTCTTCGGGTCTGTTCCCACGCAGCTTGCTGCGTGACTAATCGTTTCGCCGTTTTGCGAAATGCAAATGCTTCGCGTCCCTCGAGACCGCGAAGTGGTTGGCGGCATTTCCTTCTTTTTCGAAACCTTTCATGAGACGAAAGGAAATCCGTTATGTTAACACCAGATATAGAATTTGTCGATTTTTTTATTTGTATAAATGAATTCCAGAAGCTTTTCCGATTTTTGTCATGAAAACCGACGATTTTCCATTTTACTTTACTACAATACTTCTGACAGTTTTGAAATACATATGAAGTATTCTTTGTTCCGTACGCAGAATCAATGTCGTTCCTGGCTTGCCCAGGAATCCAGGGGGCCTGCCAAAGAACTCCTGGATGCCTTATCAAGTCATGCATGACACAGTCATCGGGATTGCTTGAATTATTTCAAACTGAGAAACTGACTCAGAGTTGTAAATAATTCAGATACTTTTTCTAAGTATTTGAAATGATTTATTTTCAATTTAATAAGAATTAAAAAAAAGTCAGAACCATTGTTACTAAAGAAGGACTGTTTTAACTTCCCCCTTTTCTTTAAAAGGGACAAGGGGTTCCAGTCGGACACTAACTTGGCAATGACCAGGAAAAGTGGCAGTTGTTGAGCCCCAATCTTTTCAAGACACGGGCAAACGAAGAGAATTTTTTGAAGCAATTCAGAATAAATTTCATATCACTTTAGAGGAGTAATGAAGACAGAGGGTTTGGAGTGAGAATGGACGATCAGGTTTGTAGAGAGTCCAGGATCAATTCCGAGATATCTTTACTTTGGATTTTTTCTTGATTGCCAGTTGCCAGGATGCCATCCTGGATCATGGTCATGCAAAAAGGACATGCGGTTGCAATCATGGTGGCACCAATCTCTGCTGCCTGAGTGACGCGTTCTTCGTTGACGCGAGTACCGATGGTTTCTTCCAACCACATGCGTGCTCCCCCGGCTCCGCAACAAAAACTTTCATTGCGGCTTCTTGGCATTTCCAGCTTTTTTTCTTGTGTCACTGCATCGATCAGGCGGCGGGGCGCCTCATATTCTTTGTTGTAGCGCCCTAAGTAACAAGGATCATGGAATGTGACTTTCCCTTCGATTTCAGGTTGGAGTTCCAATTTACCTTCTTCCAGCAATTGAGCGATAAACTGAGAATGGTGATAGACCTCATACTTCCCTCCCAGTTGAGGGTATTCGTTTTTCAGCGCATTGAGGCAATGAGGACATTGTGTTACCACCTTTTTGATTTTGTATTGATTCAATCTTTCAACATTTTCTCCTGCCAGCATCTGGTAAAGCATTTCGTTTCCCGAGCGACGGGCCAGATCGCCCGTGCACTTTTCTTCACTGCCTAAAATAGCAAATTTTATGTCGGCTTTTTGCAGAATCCGGGCGGTTGCTCTTGCTACTCTTTGATTGCGATCGTCGAAGGAACCCGCACAGCCAACCCACATCAACACGTCTATCTGGTCTGCATTGGATTCCGACATTTGTGGGATCTTCAAATCCTTGGCCCAATCTGCGCGCTGATCGTAGCCGATACCCCAGGGATTGGCATTGCGTTCCATCCCTTTGTAGGCGTTATTGATTTCAACGGGCTGCGCTTCATAAAGCAAATTTTGCGCTTGTCTCATAGCAATGATACGAGGCACATGTTCGATGCCAACCGGACAAACTTCCTCACAGGCCCTGCATGTCGTACAGGCCCACAAGGTGTCCGGATGGATGACGTCTCCCACCAATTGTTTCCTACCACTGCTTTTCCGCTGCTTTTTCAAAGAGGGAATTTCTTCTTCCAGATGTTGCTTCAAGCTGTCGTTCATGTCCATCAAAGTCAAAGGTTTGAAGGTCACGTAGGTCGGACAGACCGCTTTGCATCGACCGCATTCGGTGCAGGTATATAAATCAAGAACCTGTTTCCACGAGAGGTGTTCGATTCGGCTCATACCGAGATTTTCGTTTTCCCACGCTTCTTCATTTTCACAATCCAGCAAAGGAGCCGGAGCGTGTGGATAATCCAGGGAACCAAAAAAAACGTTGGGCAATGCAGTGATCACGTGCATGTGTTTCGAGCCTGGAAGGATGGGTAAGAATGTCAGTAGGACGCTTACATGGATCCAATATGCGAAGTAGTAAAAACCCCATGTTGCTGTTTCACCCAATCCCGCCAGGATTTTGCTGACCAGAAAAGCAAGGGGCGCCCATACCATCTCACTGCCATAGATCGGACTGCGTAAGTATTCCAATTCTATCTGATGGAGGGTAATCAGCTTGAATTTGGCAGCATCGTAAATTAAATCGGTGACCATTAGCGTGCCAATCAATCCTAAGATCAGAAAGGCGGCAAAGCTGTTGGAAAGGCGAGATGGTCTGAGAATGATTCGGCGATAAAGGGCAAAAAGAACCATGCACAAGACGATGCCTTCAAAAATATCTTTGAGCAGAGTATAAAGATATCCCAACACCGAATCCGAATGAAGTAAGGGAAGCAAATCTTGAAATCCTGGCGTGAAGCCCTCTCCTAAAAGAATCAGCGAGCGTAATCCAAGGACGAGGAATCCCCAGAAAATAAAACTATGCATAGCCCCGGAAGCACGCTCATGCTTGCGCCCAATGAGCCGGCGCTGTTTGATGCCCAAGTCAAACAACTGTTTGATCCGTTCAGGTATCCGATTGAATCGATTTTCCGGAGCAACGAGCAGCAATATGTGGACCTTCACGTAGATAAAATAAGCAAAGGTTGCCAAAGAAAGGATCAACATCAAACTGATCAAAATCGGATTCATGTTTGTTTTCTGTTAAAGTACGAGAAAGAATGACCGGTTTCACACAGGCGATCAGCTTCCCTTCATTTTTTTGATTTCTTCAATCAAGAGGGGTACGACCTTGAACAAATCGCCGACAATGCCATAGTCGGCGACCTTGAATATCGGGGCATCGGGGTCTTTATTGATGGCAACGATCAATTTGGATCCACTCATGCCAGCCAAATGCTGGATAGCGCCTGAAATGCCAATGGCAAAATAAACATCCGGGGTAACCACTTTTCCGGTTTGACCCACTTGAGCAGTATGCGGCATCCAACCCGCATCACAGACGGCTCTTGAAGATCCGAAAGCGGCTCCCAATGCTCGAGACAAAGGACGGACCATTTCAACCCCTTCGGGTCCTTTCACGCCGCGGCCGACCGATACGACAATGCGGGCTTCGAGTAAATCGATCTCACCAGCGCTTTCACTCACCAATTCCTTCACCAAAGTCCGCATGTCTCGCGCAGGCAGCGAGAGATTCACCACGTTCGCGGGGGCCGTGTTTGCGGGAATGATATCGAATGCGCCGCCACGAACGCTCAGTACCCGGATTCCTTCATGAGTGAAGGTACACTCCTGAATGACTTTGCTCGCCATACAGGGACGTCGCGTAACCAATTCATCTCCGTTGACATTTAATCTGATATTATCAGAAAGGGCGCCAACCCCCAGTCGAGCAGCCACACGAGGGGTCAGGTCCCTCCCCAACTCTGAAGCGCATAGCCACACTTGAGAAGCGCCCGATTGCTTGACAGCATCCACGACAAGGGCAGTGTATGTGGCAGTATGATAGAGAGCTATCGATGAATCATCGGCAACGTAAACTTTACGGGCACCATAACCTGCCAGGATTTCGGCTCGATCACTGATGCCATCACCCATCAAAATCGCCTCGCTTTCAAGGTTTAAATTTTTTGCGTGAGAAAGCAACTCCAAAGTCGGTTTTTTGATTTCTCTCCCTTTCACTTCGGCAACTACGAGTATTTTTGTCATTCGTTCATTCCTTGATTATCTGATTGATGAAAGTTCCGGGTTTTGAAAAGAGAAAATCATATCCAACTATGCAAATATTTTTGCTTCGTTGACAAGAAGATCCAATACCTGTCTGGTCGTTTCTTCTTCGTTGCCTTCAAATTTTTGTCCCGCTTTCCGTGCTTCCGGTTCCAGGAAACGGACAATCCTGGTTTGCCGTCCTGCTTCGCCAACTTTCGTCGCATCAATTCCAACTGCAGCAAGATGCAGAATGTCCATAGGTTTTTTCTTAGCTTGCATAATGCCTCGCAAAGACGCCAGGCGAGGTTCGAAAAGACTGTCATTGACAGTGACGACAGCAGGAAGAGAGAGTTCGATCACTTCATTGCCGTGATCTCCTTTACGATGCAAAAGCAATTTGTCGGACGCGATTTGTTCGATTTCGACGACGTTGCTCACTTGAGGAAGATCAAGGAATTCGGCCAGCATCGATGGAGTCAGGCCGGCATCGGTATCCTGGGATTGTTTTCCGGCCAGCACGAGATCGTAACTTTGTCCTGCCAGGAGTTTGGCCAATCCTCGCGCATATGCAAAAGAATCAGAGCCATCGAATGCCGGGTCCAGTACGTGAACGGCTTTATCCGCACCCATGGCCAATCCTTTGCGCAAAGCGTCGGACGCACGTTCGGGCCCGATGGTGAGCAAAGTGATTTCCCCCTTCCCCACGTTTTCAACCAATTGCAAAGCCGCTTCAATTGCCACTTCGTCCCAACCGCTGATCACATAGTTGAGACCCTCTTCCAGAAGGGCTTCATTTTTAACGCGAAGATTCAATTCAACGTCTACCACTTGTTTGATCAGTACAATTATGTTCAAAATATCCTCCTTCGAGTTTGAGAAAAACACGCATCGCGAGTCTCAAAAGGTCAAACTGCGCCACTTTTTTTTTCGAGGCAATCTTATGCATTGTAAAGGGTTTTGGCAAGATTTTTGTGGGAAATACCAATGGGAGAAAGCGGTATGATTTTCTGGATCAACTGTCCTTTGTCGTCTTTTTCGAGCGCATAAATTGAAGAAACGTCCTGTGCTTTCAGAAAATGAAAGAGCCGATCAAAATTCAGTCCGACTTCTTCAGGATGGTGCGAGTCATCTCCCAGTGTAATTTTCCCTCCCATGGCAAGAAGCTTTTGAAGAATTTCGGCTTGGGGGTAGGGGGCGTTCAATTTTTTCTTGAAAGCTCGCGCATTGACCTCAAAAAGGGCATCATAGGAAATACCGTAAGCAAGATTTCTTTTTATTTTTTCCCAAGTTTTTTTGGAAAGCGAGAAATCGGGTTCATAGAGACGAATGAGGTCAAAATGGCCAATAACCCCGGGGTGAAATTTCCTCATCAATTGCAATTGGGCATCATAATAGGCGCCATAAACAGCTTCTGTTCCCCCCAACACTTGTTTCAATTTCTCATATTCTTGAAGGCTGTAATCAAAAGGAATTCCCTGAACATGGTGGAGAGATCCTACCAGGTAATCAGGAGAATAGCGGTTACGGATTAGTTCAATTTGGGTGAAACTGTCCTCTGTCATTTCGGTTTCCATGCCGACCAAGATATGCAATCGTTCTCTATAATCATGTTGTAACTGGCGGGCTTCCCGGATATACATGGCAAACATTTGTTCGAGTTGCTCGGGAGTGCGGTGCCGTTGATGTTCTTCCGGATAAAAATCTTCTATGCGGGCTCGAGGCATATGCTCGGAGAGGCCATAATGAGTGAAACCGCGAGCGGTTGCCTGGCGGATCACATCTTGTAGCTTGCCTCCCGCATGATCACAATAATCTCCGCTATGTCCACCATGAAACGAAACCGTCATTGGTCCCTCCGCTTGCAAGGCAGGAAAATTTTTCTCCTCCTTGGCATGACAGGGTATATCTGCCTGGCAGCGATAGATTCTCCAATTGCGCAGGAACTGATTACTCGACGAGGATCCGCCACAGTGCCAATTTTGAATGAAAATATGGTTCGGGCGGAAAAGGAAGCAATTCTGTTGGCCAAGCAAACGATTGTGAAAGATTTACTCCCTCAATTTATTGCACCTCAACTCCTCACACAAGTCCAAAAACTGATTGAGGACAAGATTTTAAATGAACCCGATAGCTTTATTGAATCCATCCGCCTGCTTGATTCGCAAGAGAGGGAAGCCCACACGGAATTTACCCTATTACTGGAAGCACGGATTTTTCAAAGCAGATTGCTCACCGCAATTAAACGATTGAATATAGCATTAATCAATGATCCGGTCCGGCGTACGGTTTTGCTTTATGATCCCAAGGCGCCCTTATGGGAAGAAGTGCAATTGAAGGATTTTTTGCTGATATTGAATCCTTTGTTGGATCCCTACAAAATTGACGTTCAGCAATCCATTCCCTTGAGTGCGGATTGGTTGTCGCTTGCCGCTGCAGACCCGCAACAATTCCTTCCCGGGGAATACATTGACGCATCGAACGTCTCCACGTTCCTGAGGGTAGATTTCAGCCAAGAAGAATTCAGGCAAAATGAACAGCAAGAAATTGTATCTGCGACGCTTAGAATGATACTTTATGAAGCAGTACAAGGCAGGGGTCTGAGGACAATAGTGATATCCATGGAGTTTGTAGAGTGGCAACCCCGGCAAGCCATTACTCTGATGCTGGAAGAAGCCGCGTCGCAATGGTTTCCTTTAATCGCCGACCTTGTTGCTGCTGATCAAAAAAAAGGCACTCTGCTTCGAGTGAGGCTGACTGGTTTTGTAAATCCCCAACAAGAGAAAGTCTTTGTACAAAACATCTTCCATTCTCGGAATTCGTGGAGTCGATTCCAGTTACATGCTTTGACAAAAGATGATGTGGTTTATCAGGGGTACTTTCTCGGAGAGCCTCAATCATTGATTCCGTGGTTCATTGCAATGAAACATCCTTCGTATCAAGTAAAAAACGCAATCTGGCAGGGAAACGAGTTGATGCTCGAAGTGCAATGGAAAGAAGAAATTGCGCAGCTGGACACATACCTGCCCCTCGATGTTGTTGAAGAATGGAGCAAAACCCATAATATTTTAATTACTCGGCAAACCATACCGGCAAATCGTATTAAAACAACATATGCCCTGCCCCTCTCTACGATTATATATGACTATCTGCGTAGTCGCGGGGACAGCACTTTATACCAAGTGGAATGGCCCCCAATAAATCGAATGGTGAAAGAAGTTTGGTATGAGATGAGCAATCCCCCAATAAATCGAGTGGTGAAAGGGGTTTGGTACCAGATCGACAAAACCAACCTCACCCCCATTATCTCTCTCTATGATGAAGAACGAAACCTGGTGGAGCAGCACTTTTCCAATGGAAAGGAGAGTATCGATTTTCAATATCGTTTGTTTCCCCAACAAACCCATTTTTATATTCGGGTCAGTGATCAGATCGGCTATATCGAAGGAGAGGCCGGCAGCTACCTGTCTCTTCATTATGCCATTAGCATATCTCCTTTAAACGCCAATGATACTCGGTAGATATGGAACAGAAACTCATTCGAATAGGAAACATCTCTATCTCAAACAGTCATCCTTTCGTCTTATTTGGAGGGATGAACGTCTTGGAATCGAAGGATTTGGCGCTCCAAGTCGCAGAAAAGTATGTGGAAATTACTTGCAAACTGGGAATCCCTTATGTTTTCAAAGCCTCATTCGACAAGGCAAATCGTTCTTCCATGCATTCCTTTCGGGGACCTGGAATGGAAGAAGGTCTGAAAATATTGCAGGCCATTAAAACAGCTTTTAACGTACCAGTGCTGACAGATGTACACGAACGCCAGCAAGCGACTCCCGTGGCAGAAGTGGCAGAAGTACTGCAACTGCCCGCGTTTTTATCTCGACAGACCGATCTGGTGATTGCCCTTGCTCAAACAGGGGCGGCGCTCAATATTAAAAAAGCCCAGTTTCTTGCTCCCGAGGAGATGAAGCACATCCTGGAAAAATGTAAAGCTGCCGGAAACGACCGATTGATCGTTTGTGAACGTGGCAGTATCTTCGGATATGGCAATCTGGTGGTAGACATGTTGGCTTTTCCCATTTTGAAATCCTTGGGATACCCGGTCTTTTTTGATGTAACCCATGCGTTGCAACAGCCGGGAGAACTTTCCCGTGGAGCCGGGGGACGCCGTCAATTCACACGAGAACTCGCCCTGTCGGCTATGTCTCAGGGGCTTGCCGGTCTCTTCCTGGAAGCCCACCCCAATCCTGACTCGGCTTTGTGTGACGGTCCCTGTGCCCTGCCTCTGGCAGAGTTGGAGCCTTTTTTATCACAAATCAAGGCCTTGGATGAGTTAGTGAAAACTTTTAAGCCGATCAGAATACCCCCTGCCTCTGATCATTGAAATTTACCAATCCCTGCGAATAAAAAAAGTGCCAGAAAGTCTCTTTTTATATTGGTTTTACCCTTGCAGGCGTTCCAGAACCCGATCTCCCATTTCCTGGCAGCCAATCTGCGTTTTGCCGGCAGTCATAATATCGCCGGTACGATACTTGTCGAGTGTGGCAACGACGGCTTGCTGAATCATCACATCCGCATCTGTGAGATCGAAAGAATAGCGGAACATCATACCCACGGATAAAATCGTCGCCAAAGGATTGGCCAGATCTTTGCCTTGGATATCGGGGGCGGTTCCATGAACCGGTTCATAAAGTCCAATCTGCCCACCAATGCTGGCAGAAGGGAGCATGCCGATAGAACCCGTCAGCATGGCGGCGCCGTCGCTGAGGATGTCTCCGAACATATTGGTGGTGACGATCGTGTCGAATTGTTTAGGATCCCGGATCAGCTGCATGGTCGCGTTGTCGACATACATGTGGTTGAGGGTAATGTCCGGATAGTCCTTGGAAACTTCGTTGACCACTTCGCGCCACAGTTCCGTGGATTCCAGCACATTGTGCTTATCCACCGAAGTTAATTTTTTAGAACGTTTCCGAGCTGTTTCAAATCCGACCCTGGCGATACGTTGAATTTCGGATTCGGAATAGATCAATGTGTTGAAGCCGACTCGTTCGTTATTGCGGATTTCCACCCCGCGAGGCTCTCCGAAATATATCCCGCCTGTCAATTCGCGGATCACCATGATATCGGTTCCTTCCACAACCTCCTTTTTTAAGGTGGATGCCTCGACCAGATCTCCATAAATTTGGGCAGGCCTCAAGTTGGCATACAATCCCAATTCGGAACGCAAGCCCAGCAATGCCCGTTCGGGACGAACAGAAAAGTGTAGAGATTCCCATTTGGGACCGCCTACGGCACCCAATAAAACAGCATCCGCGTTTTTACAAACCTCTAATGTCTTATCAGGCAGAGGGTTGCCTGTCATGTCGTAAGCAGTTCCACCCACTGCCTCTTCCGGAAGTTCCAATTGCAAATCAAAACGCGGTGCCAGATGCTTTAAAATTTTGACTGCTTGCTCCACGACTTCCTGACCAATGCCATCTCCAGGCAGCACAGCAATTTTTTTCAGAGTCATAGTTTGCTCCGATTGAGGGTTTTGCGAAATATCGGCAATATGTATTGGGACAAGATTGAAAAGTAATGAATCTTTGTAGCGATTCCCGCTTGAATTGTCCATACTTTGTAGCGATTCCCGCTTGAATTGTCCATACAATGTTGAGAAGAATCGGACAATTCCTCTTGAATGTATGAGTGTTGTGGACTATTTTATTCTTGAAGATTCCTTCCCCGTCCTCGGGGGAATAAATGAAGTTTGATTTCAATATCCTGGGAGGAGTTTATGGCAAAGCAAATAAGAATGTCGACTCGCAAGCAGCTAAAAAACCTGCAGTGGCAAATAATGCTCACCATCGGGATAATTGTTGCTGGAACGGCCGCTTATATCATTCTGGCAAATCCCGGCAAGGGGGAATTGGATTTGTCCATCATCGATCAGGGGGTCAACGTGGTGGTGCAAATCCACGACCCCAATTGACCACGCTGCCGCGCATTGAAGAGAGTGGTCGACTCTCTAAAATCCGAATATGAAGGAAAGATTCATTTTCGAATAGTAGATTTGACGAGCAAAGAGGGAAAAGCCTTTGCCCAATTTCATCGAGTAGGCAGTGTGACGTTGATGTTTTTTGCGGACGGAAAAAAACTCACAACCTTGCAGGGAGAGCGTTCTGCCAACTATTTAAAAAGAGCATTCGATCGTGCTTTTCACCTGACTCGATGAGCATCAAAGAAACTATGGCGCCCATCGGGAATTGAGAATCACAGGGGCCGTGGAATGGAAACCGGACTGCGGGAATTCGTAAATTAATTACGAGTGCCCGAAGCAACCGTGAGTCGACAGGCGGCCTTTATCATGAGATCGCCGGATTTTCCTTTACCGCATTTTCCACCTGCTTGACGTTGGGCGCCTCGACAAGGATGTTTCCGTTGTCTTCAATCGCGGAACTCCATGAATTCCTGCCGTGGAAAGACCATTGACCTCATCTGAAGTCGCACCCCTTAGCAGACATTCCCCGGCAGCATAAATGAGACCAATCCTGCCCGCCCTCATGGATTTGGCTTGATTCCTGCTACAACTCTACAGAACCAAATTTTTATCTTCAATTTCTAAGAAGAGGTAAAACATGAGATTACAATTGGATTCTCCTGCAACTATTTTCTTCTCCTTTCTGATATTGTTCATATTTCTGACGACACATCAGTTGTTGCCTCCCAACATCATCTCCATCATTCCTGCGCAAATTTTACCTTATTTGAGGGAAGATTATTTTCTGGTCAAACCGTGGACCGCATACGGGGATAATCCTCTCGCATATATAACGATTTTCACTCATATCCTCGGTCATGCCGATTGGTTTCATTTGTTCGGGAATCTCTCGATCATTCTTTTGTTGGGAGGAAAAGTAGAGGAGAATTACAGTTCTTTAAATTTGCTGAAATGGATATTTATCACTGCTTGCGTGACGGGGTTATTGAACATGTTCCTGATGTCGACCGCGCTCAAAGGAGCGAGTGGTATCGTCTTCATGCTGATCATCTTGTTCTCGATGACGGAAATGAAAAATGGGAACCTCCCCTTGACCGCCTTGTTGGTGTTTTTCTTATATTTGGGACGAGAAATTTATTTGGGGATATACGTGACGGATAACATTTCAAGATTTTGTCATATCAGCGGGGGCCTGATGGGAGTAATTTTCGGATACCGTTTCCATTCACGTCAAAAAGGTTACAAACGTTCCCTCATGAATCGTCTCGGACAAGCTTGACAATGATTGGGACTGCCTCTCTTTTTAATCCCGGATTCCAATCGTTCGATAAGCGCATTTCTGAGAATCGGCCGGTTCATTTGAAACACGCCGGTCTCAGACTCTATCTCACCAATCAGTTCCTCGGGACTTTTTTCAGGGACTTGCTGGCACTAAGATAAGGGAAAACATCATAATAACAGTGAATTAACCTGGATCTGAATTTAATAAATTCAATATGTTATGGAATCTTCTATCTTAGAGAAATTTGTCATTCCTGCGAAGCTTGTCCCTGCGATTGTCCCTGCGAAAGCAGGGAGCAGGAATCGAGGTATGCAGCCAGACCGAAATCCGGATCCCCGCTTTCGCGAGGATGACATATACACCAGGATACTCATATTATTGAAGATTTATGTCGAACTCAGGTTGAATTAATAGAACGATAGGGCCGGGTTACGTCCCGGCCAAGAAACACACGGCTTGCAGAGGCCGGGGCGTAACCCGGCCCTACCAAATTCTACCTCTAATCAACGTTATGATTAAACCTTTGTAATCATTACGATTATTTCTTATCTTAGTACCATTCGGGACTTACCAATTTTCAATATCGACGTCATCAAGCCGAGTCCACACGACGTCCGTCAATGTCCGTACCGGCGCTTTTCAACATTTGCTGATTCTTCAGCGTCTGCGCAATCTGTTAGTTCGTCCTATCGGTTTATTACAACTCGACTAAAGCGGATGATTTTGTTAAAAACCTTCTTTCTGTTGAGTGACCGGCTCATCAAATTATTACTGTTTTGAGACAGGTGAAAGGATTTGGATATGTTAAAGGAATTGTTCGACTTTGAAACACCCGGGTATTACGGCCCCTACGGAGGGGCGTTCGTCCCTGAAATTTTGAAGACGACCATAGATGAATTGACCAGTGCTTTCCAAGAAGCGCAAGCGGATCCTTCATTTTGGCAAAGTTATCTGGATGTCATGCAGACTTATTCCTGTCGGCCCACTCCTGTCACGCCGCTGGAAAATCTTTCCAAAACCCTGGGAGGCGCTCAAATTTTCTGCAAGCGCGAGGATTTGAACCACACCGGAGCGCACAAAGCGAACAATGTGATGGGACAAGGACTACTGGTGAAAAGGATGGGAAAACCCCGTGTCATTGCGGAAACCGGTGCGGGACAGCACGGGGTGGCCACGGCAACCATGGCTGCGCGATTTGGATTGGAATGCGCAATTTACATGGGAGTGGTTGATGTGGAGCGGCAACGGCCGAACGTGTTTTGGATGGAACAACTGGGAGCCGAGGTCGTTTCGGTGACAGACGGGACTGCGACGTTGAAAGACGCGATCAATGAAACCATGCGCGATTGGGCAGCTTCCATGGCAAACACGCATTATGTCATGGGAACCGTCTGTGGCCCTCACCCCTTTCCTCAAATGGTGACTTATTTTCAATCCATCATCGGACAGGAAAGCTATGAGCAAATGCTGAAATTGACCGGGCGACTGCCGGACCGCATCTATGCATGCGTGGGAGGTGGCTCGAATGCGAGTGGAATGTTTCTGCCCTTCATCGATGAGCCCCGCATAGAATTGATTGGGGTGGAAGCAGGGGGAAAAGGCATTGCAACCGGGTTGCATGCATCTCGATTGCAGGGTGGACACGTTGGTGTGGCCCAAGGATACAAAACCTATTTTCTGCAGGATGATGAAGGGCAAATGAAAGAAACGCATTCGATTGCAGCCGGATTGGATTATATTGGCGTGGGGCCGATTCTCAGTTATCTGCACGATCAGGGGCGGATTCGCTTTGAAAGCGCCGTGGATGAAGAAATCATTGAAGCGGCCAAGATGCTGATCCGCCAGGAAGGCATTATTCCGGCACTGGAGAGCAGTCATGCTCTCGCAGGCGTCATCCGGGAAGCGCCCCAAATGGGAGCGAATGAAATCATCCTAGTGAATCTCTCGGGCCGGGGAGACAAAGACATCTTCAACATCGCCGAGGCCATTGGTGATGAAAAATGGAATCAGTTTATTAAACAGAAAGCTCAGCGTCTATGAACCTTAGCCGTTATATTCAAGAACGATTGCAACAGAAGAACATTTTGCTGATGACCCATGCGATTGTGGGATATCCTTCCCTGGAGGACAACTGGACCATGCTGGAAATCATGCAAAAGGCCGGGGTGGACCTGGTCGAGCTTCAGTTTCCATTCACGGAACCTACCGCCGACGGTCCGATTTTCGTCAGAGCCAATCAGCAAGCTTTAAAAAATGGGGTACGTCGCGATGATTATTTTGATTTCATGAAAAAAGCCACTCGGGCCTTTGACTTCCCCATTCTGATGATGAGCTATTACAACCCCGTGTTTGTGATGGGACATCAGGCATTCTGCCATGAATTGCGCGCCTGCGCCGCAGGTGGTTTTATTTTACCAGACCTGCCTGTGCAGGAATTTGGGGATTTGTTTCAATACAGCAAGGAATCCGGTCTTTCTCCCATCCTGCTTTGCGCACCGACCAATACTGCAGAACGCCTGAGCGAAATCGCCGCTCATGGCTCCGCTTTCTTGTATTGTGTCGCTCGTAAGGGAGTCACGGGAACTTTGACCCATCTGGATCACTCCCTCGAGTCTTTTATCGGTCGTTGTCGCAAAGTGTCTGGCTTGCCACTGGCGCTGGGATTCGGACTCTCGAGCGCTGATGACATCCGGCAGCTTCAGGGGAAAGTGGAAATCGCCATTGTGGGATCGGCACTGTTGCGAAACTGGCAGGAAAAAGGGTCGCAAGGATATCAACATTATTTGACGGGATTGGTGGAAAGCTGCATGGAAATTTGAGAAGCTTCCGTTCCGTTTCGTCCCACCCTCGCCGCTCCCAAGAGGGATTTTCTCCAGCCCTTCAATCAGCAAATGGAAACATGCGATGCAATTTGCCATTGGAAGCGAACAACGCCCGTTGCGGGTCGCCATCATCGGCTCAGGACCCGCCGCCTTTTATGCAGTTGCTGATTTGTTGAAGCAGGACGCGCATATTGACGTGGACATGTTCGAACGACTGCCCACCCCCTATGGCCTGGTGCGGGGAGGAGTGGCGCCGGATCATCAGAAAATCAAGAACGTGATCAGGATTTACGAAAGAACCGCATTGCGGTCCCAATTTCGATTTTGGGGCAACGTGACCTTTGGGAAAGACATCAGCCGGGAAGAACTTCTGCAACGTTATGACAGCCTGATCTATGCAGTGGGATCGCAATCGGACCGCCAAATGGGCATTGCGGGAGAAGAATTGATTGGCAGCTATTCGGCAACGGAGTTCGTGGGCTGGTACAACGGACATCCTGATTACCAGGACAGGACTTTCGATTTGTCGGTGGACAGTGTTGCCGTGATCGGAATGGGGAACGTGGCTGTTGATGTCGCCCGCATCCTGGCAAAGACCCCGGCAGAGTTGGCACATACGGACATGGCCGATTATGCGCAGGAAGCATTGAAACAAAGTCAAGTGCGGAAAATCTACATGATCGCCCGCCGCGGTCCCGTTCAGGCCGCATTCACGCCTCCGGAAGCGCGGGAATTGCTGGAATTGGAACAAACCGTGACTTTAGTGGACCCCGAAGTACTGAAATTGGACCCGGCCAGTGAGAATGTCTTACAGACCACCAAGCGCAAAGACGTCGTACGCAATATTGAAATCATGCGTAAGATGGCTGAATTTACCGGCAAGGAAAAACCCCGTCAATTATACTTGATGTTCCAATACTCACCGGTGGAGCTTTTTGAACGAGATGGACGGGTTTCCGGTATCAAATTGGTTAAAAACGAATTGCTCCAGGATGAAGGAGGCCGCATCAAAGCCAGACCGGTGGATGAATTCAAAGAAATGTCAGTGGACCTGGTTTTTCGTTCCATCGGCTATCAAGGAGTGCCTCTCCAGGGGGTGCCTTTTGATGAACGAAAGGGCGTCATCCCCAATCGGGAGGGGCGAGTGACGGATGCGGAAAGCAATTCCGTGAGGCCACGCGAGTATGTGGTAGGCTGGGCAAAACGTGGGCCTTCCGGGGTGATTGGCACCAATAAGCCTGATGCCGGTGAGACAGTCCGGGCATTGTTAGTGGACTACGAGGATCGCAAGGCGGAAGCAACCGAGGCGCTTAAACCTGAAGCAGTCCAAGCATGGCTACAATCAAAAAATATTGCCTGGGTGTCCTTTGCAGACTGGAAAAAAATAGACAATGCCGAAATCGAAGCAGGATCGTCAAAAGGAAAGCCCCGTGAAAAATTCACCACGATTGATGCAATGCTGCGCAGATTGAAAAAATCTCTTGAGCATTGAGTATTTGATATGTAAACGAACTTTGATAGAATCAGCCCTTCAAGCCATTGCATAATTTTTTGCAAAGGTCATATGTCTGTGGAATTTCAGTGGTTAAAGAGCACTGGTCGTGTCTAAAAATCAGTAGATTTATAATTTCATGGTAACTATTCAGGTGCGGGTTTCCTGGGCTTGCGGGCATTTCCCTTTGAAAAAGCGCACTAAATCATCCACTTTTGATGTATTTTGACGCAATATAGAGGTTCTGTCGACCTCTAGCCCAGTGTTTTCGCACCTGAATAGTTACATTTCATGAATAAAAGGAGTATGCGTTATGAAAAGACTTGAAAAATTAAGGAACTTAGGATTGGTTGCTCTTGCGTTATTTTTGTTTTCCTGTGCAGGAGGCGGGGGAGGCGATTCCGAACCGGTACCTGCTGAGAAACAATTGATCCCTGACGGAAAATACAGGCTGTCGGCATTTGTTCTCGAGAACAATGAAATAGGAACGATAGCCCCAACAATCCAGGGGGATTTACATGTTACTTTTAAATGGCTGGGAAAGGGAAAATATTCCGCAACATCGGGAGGGATGGCGAACATACTTTTTCTAGAGGAGTCTTTTGTAATTGACTGCTCTTCTAACGATATTGTTGAAATTACACTCGATGAAAATGGCGAGGTAATCAGCGTCGACCTTCGGGAAAAAGGTTGTTTACCACCTCCTTCTATCAGTGGAGGGGCAAAAGTAGAAAACGCAATATACAAGTTGATCGACAATGGAATTCAATTAACCTACACAGGCATAATAAACGAAGAGAAATTTAAAGTGACAGAAACTTATATGAGGCTGTGATTCTTGTCGATGAGCTTGAAACCAATAAATTTGTTTGACGTTTCTTGAATAGTCAACTTGTTTTCCATAAATCCTTTGTCATCCCGAGAGAGCCCACCCTCCGGAGAGAACCTCCGCCTGTTCCAGGACGGTCCGCGTCGCCTTTTCCTGCTTATCCGGTGGGTAGTCGTGCTTGCGTAAAGTGCGTTTGACCAACACGCGAAGATTCGCGCGCACGTTTTCGCGCATGGTCCAGTCGATGGTCACGTTGCTGCGTACGGTCTCGACCAGTTCGCGCGCGATCGTCCGCAGGATCTCGTCGCCAAGCACCCGGACGGCGCTATCGTTGCTCTCCAAGGCGTCGTAGAAGGCCAGTTCGTCCTCCGCGAGACCCAGTTTCTCGCCTCGCTGGTTGGCTTCGCGCATATCCTTTGCGAGGTGAATCAGTTCCTCGATGACCTGGGCCGCCTCGACCGTGCGATTCTGATAGCGGCGGAGCGTCTGTTCCAACATTTCCGCGAAAGAGCGCGCCTGCACCACGTTTTTGCGGCGGCGGGTAGCAAGTTCACCCTTCAGCAGTTTTTGCAACAGTTCCACGGCGAGGTTGCGCTGGGGGATGCCCTGCACTTCGGCCAGGAAGTCGTCGGACAGTATCGCGATATCCGGCTTTTGCAATCCGGCTGCGGCAAAGACGTCGATCACCCCCTCCGACGCCACAGCGCGCGAGATGATCTGGCGTACCACGTGGTCGAGTTCTTCTTCCGGCCGTACATCGCCTGTGGCTCGCTTGGACAGCACCGACCGGACGGTCTGAAAGAAGTCCACCTCGTTGCGGATGCGCAGCGCGTCTTCATGCGGCACGGCAAGCGCAAAGGCTTGAGAGAGATTACGTACCGAATGCAGGTAACGGTCCTTGCCGTTTTCTTGTTTCAGGACGTGTTCCTGCGCACCCGGCAGCAGGCTCAACCGATCCGCCGGCGTACCGGTAATCCACCCGGAGCGGTCGAATCCGTGGAACAGGCCGCAACAGATCTCGTATTTTTCAAGCATCACCATCACCGCTTCTGTCTGGTCGACCGCGGTGCGTCCTATGCCGCCGCTTTCGGTGTAGGTCGCCAGCGCGCGTTTTAATTCATGAGCAAGGCCGAGGTAATCCACCACGAGCCCACCTGGCTTGTCCCTGAACACGCGATTGACGCGGGCGATTGCCTGCATCAACCCGTGACCGCGCATCGGTTTGTCGATATACATGGTGTGCAGGCTCGGCGCGTCAAACCCGGTCAGCCACATGTCACGCACCAGCACGATACGGAGTGGATCGTCGTTGTCACGGAATCGATTCGCCAAAGCCTCGCGCCGGAGTTTGTTGCGGATATGCGCTTGCCAGCCGGATGGGTCTGATGCGGAGCCGGTCATCACCACCTTGATTTTTCCGCTGTCGTCGTTTTCCTTGTGCCAGTCAGGGCGCAATCGCACCAGTTCGCCATAGAGATCGACGCAGATGCGACGGCTCATACAGACGACCATCGCCTTGCCTTCAAGGGCTTCCAGGCGTTGTTCGAAATGAGTGACGATGTCCCCGGCAACCAGCTTGAGCCGCGTTTCTGCGCCGACGATTGCTTCGAGTTGCGCCCACTTGGTCTTGAGCTTCTCTTTGCGCTCGATCTCCTCACCCTCGGTGGCCTCCTCGAACTCGGGGTCGATGCTCGCTTTCTCATCTTCGTCCAGTGTCAACCTGGCCAGCCGGCTCTCGTAATAGATCGGAACCGTCGCCTTGTCCTCGACGGCGCGTTGGACGTCGTAAATGCTGATGTAATCACCGAATACGGCGCGGGTGTTGGCGTCCAGAAGTTCAATCGGAGTACCGGTGAAGCCGACGAAGGAGGCATTGGGCAGGGCATCTCGCATGTGGCGCGCGTATCCGTCTATGAAGTCGTATTGACTGCGGTGCGCTTCGTCCGCGATGACCACGATGTTGCGCCGTTTCGAGAGCATGGAATGCCGGTCTCCCTTCTCCTCGGGGAAGAACTTCTGGATGGTGGTGAAAATCACGCCGCCCGATACGACCGCCAGTCTGTCGCGTAAGTCGGCCCGGTTTTCGGCCTGTACCGGTGGTTGGCGAAGCAAGTCACGACAACGGGCGAAGGTGCCGAAGAGCTGGTCGTCCAGGTCATTGCGGTCGGTGAGCACGACCACGGTCGGGTTGGCCATCGCCGGCTCGCGGATGATGCGCCCGGCATAAAAGGCCATGGTCAGGCTCTTGCCCGAACCCTGGGTGTGCCAGACTACGCCGATGCGCCGGTCGCCAGGCGCGCCTCCAGGTTGACGACCCGATTTATAGCGGCCTATATCAGAGACCTGCTCGATCTCTTGTTGCAACTCGGTGGCGCGCAGGGTCTCGGCGACCGCCACCTCGACTGCATGAAACTGGTGGTAGCCTGCCATCTTTTTGACCAGCATGCCGCTGCTATCGTCGTCGAATACGATAAAATCACGAACCAGTGAAAGGAACCGGCGCGGCTCGCAAATACCTTCCAGCATCACCTGCAATTGGGGCAGGTGAGCATCAGCCAGCGTCTCACCCGATATGGTACGCCAGGGTTTGAACCACTCCCGTCCGCAAGTCAACGTGCCGACCCGCGCTTCCATACCGTCCGAGACCATCAGGGCCGCATTCATGGCAAACAGCGACGGCAACTCGGCTTTGTAGGTCCGGAGTTGCTGCCAGGCAGTCCAAATCGTCGCTTCCTCGTCTGCCGGGTTCTTCAGTTCAATCAAGCACAGGGGCAAGCCGTTGACGAACAGCGCCAGGTCGGGACGCCGTTCATGCTTGTTCTCGACTACGGTGAACTGCTTGACCGCCAGCCAATCGTTGTTGGCGGGACTGTCGAAGTCAATCACGCGGGCTTGCGCACCCCGGATTCTTCCGTTGTCGACGCGGTGTTCGACCGTTATCCCATCCACGATCATGCGGTGGAACGCGCGGTTGCGGATTTCGAGCGTCGCTCCCTCCGCGCGAGTCAGCCTGCGGAAGGCATCGTCCAACCCTACGGCGGGAAGATCCGGGTTGAGCCGTGCAAGCGCATCGCGCAGACGTCTTTCCAGCACCACCTGCCCATAGTCGAAACGTTCCGCATTGACGGTGCCGGGGGCGATGTCGCCTCCCCGAACAACCCTCCAGCCCAGTCTTTCGAGCCAGCCCAGCGCGCTCTGTTCAACATCGGATTCGGTGATGGTGGTCATGGTTCAATTTTTCCCGGAAGGCAACAAGTCATCCCTGATTCCAGTGTAGCTGTTTCTTTCCAAATCATCGGTTGGTTTGCGTGTCAATCCAATTGCATGTGGAGTTCATGTCGAGTTCCAATGATGACCTGAACACATCGTGAATCATACCCATGATCCGGACTGGGACAGTAGGCGCTTACTTAAGGGTGAGCTTTGGTCCAATGTAAGTCACGTACAGTGGTTCCGAAGCCTGTACAGGCCATGAAAAGTGAATACGGATCGGTGTATGGTAGTTAACTTTCCCGTGCCACGTACAAAACAATGTTTTTTGCGTATTGGCCGGATGCTGGAATGTCAACTTGTTTCGAAACTCGACTTTCTCGGTATCTGACGAGTCCGAGAACCACGCCCTTGTTCCCGTGAAATGATCTTGGTAAAGTCTGTTCCCCTCTGTGGAATTCCTTCCCCTTACAGCTTTGAACCGGTCCAACGTCTCCAACTGTCTCGATACAAGACGTGCAGCACTGTTTACGAAAGGGTGGCCGAGGAGAGGGTCAAAGCAATCTGCCAAGAAGGTCAGATGTGAGCAGCGGGATCTTGAAGATTGTTCCAGATCTTTCCACGATTTGATGGCAGCAGGAGCAGATCTGAGTATGTCTTCCAGTTCGGTGGAGTTACGGTAATTAGCGACCAAGACTTCCCGGACATCGGCATCGTCCCTGTACCACTTCACCACGACAGGCGAGAAATCCCATGACGAAGGCACCAGACTCACGAGATGGCGTTCACTGAGGTTCAGACAGCAGTAAGCAGCTTCTCCAACGGCGGTGTCCGTGACTACTTCCCCCTTGCATTCAAGATAATCATCCGACCCATGACTTCGCTCATCTTCCCAGAACGGTCCATTCTTCGTCAGCCACACCATTATTGATCGACGCTTGTCTTGCGACAATCTTTGAATTGCCTTCTGCAACGACATGTTCGGCATGACGCAAGTCGAAGCGATATTTCTGTGACAATACAATTCCCGACCAAAGCGCCGTGCTATCGTTCGCATCCTCAGGACTCGTCCAAGTGACTGAAGGAATGTCGTGATGTTAAAAAACTGACCGTGGAAAGACAGGTCGTTAACAATAAAATCCAAATTCCTACTCCCATCCGGCAAAATGGTTCATATCTTTGTCGAATTGGTCAAAAAAACCCTCCGGCCACATGTCTATGTTGCCTGTACTGTCCAAAACAGGACTGACTACCTGCGCAGAATCGGATGATCTTGGCCTGAAGAAGTGGATAGCAACGTGCTCGAAGGAAAGCTTTCCAGCCTTTACAGCTCGCCGGATACCGTTCAACACGTGGTCGCTATGAGTCTCCAGGATCACCTGAACCCCCGCCTGTGCCACTTCGGCCATGAACGCTCCCATCAGCGCCTGCCCGGCCGGATGAAGGTGAACCTCCGGATTTTCGATCAGGAGAAGGTCGTCTCGTCTGGCGGATAGCGAGGCGACGACTATTGGCAGAATCTGGGTGAGACCGAATCCGGCATGAATGGGACGATGGTAGTCCGTATTCTCCGAAGTGCGAAATCCAATTGTCACCGCATTCGCGTGGAACACCGGTTGGATGTCCAATCCGCAACCCGGAAAAAAGACCCGCATTCGTGCTACCGTTTGCTGCAGGAGCGTAACTGGGTTATCCGGAAGGACCAGTTCCGGGCAGACTTTTTCGTCGCGTCCTGAATGAAGAACACTGACAGCGTATTCGCCGGCCGAACCCACCACCGGAGCAATCTGTGGATCATACAGGTTGTAAACTTCACGGGGACCGAGCCTTTCTGCCGTGATGTATGTCAGGTCTCGCAGACGCAGGGATAACGAAGACGTTTTGTTCTCGGTAGGAAGCAAGTAGCGCAGTCGATCCGGTTTGTCGAACGTCTTTCCATCGACGACCACACGCTCAACAGGCATGGACATGTCAGTACGGTCTCCCGTAAAAGTCCACCGGTAACTAGAGTCTCCATCTATCAATCCAATACTACACTCATGCCGACCATGTACTTTGTCCACGACGTCCAGGACTGTACCAAGTTGCGCAACCGTGCCATTGAGGATGAGAGTCCTCGACCACTCGTTCTCGCGCATGGTCTGCTGCAACAATGCGAAAGACTGCAAGACCGAGGACTTTCCTGAGGCATTTGCGCCTGATAGTACCGTCAGCGAACCCAACGGGAGTTTGAGAATATCGAAGCACTTGAATTTCTCCAGATCAATCCGAGTGATCATTGAACACCTCCTGAAGAATGAAATTAGCAGCCTGGAAGCGCTGTTTGACTTGTCGCAAACCGTTCGTACCGTATGTAATATCATTCTGGAATGTTTCGTCTTTCATCAACCTGTAGAACCGATGTCGCAGGTCTTGGTCCCGGGATTCAACCAAACCCGGCGAGTAGCGCGAGAGCCCGGTCGACATCACGTCCCAGAGCGAAGCATTGATCACACTACGGTTTTCTTCTCTGCTGTGATGTTTCCTGAAGGCATGCCTGCCAAACACCTTGAAATTGTTAGCCAGCCCCGTTTGAAACTGCTTGGATAGCTTCTCCAATTCCTCTGGCTGCATTCTGTTCATATCTCTCAATCCATCTGCCAGGAAATCGTCCATGCTGCCCTTGTACCTGTCGGGAGTGAGAAGTTGGAATGCGCAAAACCTGTTCACGAATTCCCTGTCACGCATCTTTTCTTTTTTCAGGCTACCTCCGGTTGCCTCCAGGAAGGTTTCGGTACGGGATTCTTCTTTCAGGAATCGTGTCGCCGGACCCATGAAAAGGCAGTTGCGCATCTGCTGCCGCGTCAAGGGAACGCCACTATTTACTCGATCGAAAATGTCCAGGCATGCGCGCTCAGGCACTTTCGCATCAATGATGTAGAGGATCAGGTTACAATCTTCGATGCGATTCTGAAGCTTTGGCGTCAGGTCTCCAAATTTTTTTTCGTTCAGTTCGCCGTGACCTGGAATTTTCAAACGTAATTTGCCATCAACGAAATTCTTGAAAGTCGACAAGCGCTGTAAACCATCCACAACCACCACCTGTCCCTGGTTGTCTTCCGCCAGGTAGAAAACCGGCAGAGGAATCCGCATCAGCACGGATTCGATGAACTTGCTCTGCTTGTCAATATCCCATATAAAATCTCTCTGAAACTCCGGGTCCATCACAAAGGTCCGACTTTTGATTCGTCGCAACACATCAAAGACTGTGCGAATATCGTGCCGAATATGAAGCGTGTCTATCGGGTAGTCTCCCCATGACGCTTCCTCTTTGTCTTCAAGACCCTCGATTTCAACTTCAGCAAGAGCTTTGGTTTTCTCTTTAATATCAATATGCTCAACCATTATATTGATCTCCTTATCTACACGTGGCCGGTCCCGATGGGCGGTTGCATTCAGGCCAAGCCCTTCAGTCAAGTCAGCAAGGCGTGCTCGAAGTCACTTCGGGCAGAGTGGTCATGGGATCTTATAAGCTTTTTACCATGGCCAATCACTGCAAGTGTGTGATTCTTCAGTTTTCTACGCAAATCCAGCGAGCCGGTCCATACGATAGACAGTAGCGCTCGGTGTCGCAATGCAGAGTTTACAGCGAATCCTCATGATATGTAAAGATAACTGGCAGGTCAAGTATGCGCAATTCCGGTCTATTCATCTACTCCGCCTCTCGTACCGTTTCTCTTGAGTAAATTCAACCAAGTTCATTTTTGGCGGTAGCTCCATTCTATAATCTTATCTTCGAAAAACTACCCGGGTCGTGTCGTGTAGGGAATTGCTACTATGGAGCTAAAAACCCTTGTTCCCACTTTCCAAGAAAAGACATTGTCGCCATCTCAGAATTAATCGAACTTACTAAAATTCAATAAGACCTTATTAAAGGAGTGAGGCCGGCAATAAAATTCTTCAGTTCATCAAGGCGCTGATTGCATTCTTGGGCATTTTTTCCGAAGATTCCGCATTGTACGAAAGGTGACTTATCTTGCAACCGTGTTATGGATTCCTCTATTTCCTGAAAGACTTTCTTTGCATTCTGGAATTGGTACGCAAATCTGCCCACTGAAAACCAACCAGAACTATACTTACGATTGAGTGCCAGTAAAATCTCGAGCTTGTCGAAGATCGCCGTGTATCGGTCGTCGTTCGGAATAAGTCGCGTAGTATATTGTTTTAACTCTTTGTGCAAACGATTATTAAGGAACATTTCATTCTCCTGGAAATCAGCTCGCAATTCAGAGTACAAACGACTCGGCGAAAGTAAATCAACTGCGAGACGATCGACACTATTTTGTTGATGGATCGGAGTAAGAAAAATCTCTCTCAGAAATTCAATTCGATCTTTCGCGACTGCCCCGAGACCCAAGGAGTAAAGCAAGAGTGTTCCCGGATATTTTTGTAAAACAAGCCATGACTGATCTCCTCTGCTGTGGTTCCTTTCACTGAGACGAATAAGGGCATCTTGCCAAATACGATATTGATCTTGCTTCGCCCAGTAACCTCCTACTGCTGCCATCGCCAGTAGAGTTGAACAGATCGCTTCGTAGGCAAGCATCCGCTCCGTTAAAGATTCCTTCGTTGGACGTCCTGATACTGAAAAAGCTTCACTAGACGTTGATTCAACCACTCGATTTGTAGTTTCAATGACCAGATCGGTTAGCTGTATCTGATATCGAGGTTCGGAGAGATAACGTTTAAGATTCGCGACAGCAACTTCTGTCGTTAACGGATGTGGCTTTGAAAATTTTTCCAAGGCTTCGACAAATCCATGGACGGTATGAAAAAATGTGTCAGCGTCCTTAATTGAAATCACCTGGGCATCACGATGTTCAACCAGTCGTCGAGCTTCATCCCCGAGTTCACCCCTTGCCGTCCAATAGGTCGTAAATCGTCGCGATGGAGTCCGGAAGATTGCCTCACGCAACGCCCCGTCCCACTCCGCTGACCAGCCGCATACGATTAGACCGAACTCATCGAAAATGCGATCGAGAAGTCGGTTGAACTCATGGGGAAAGGCTGCAAGTTCATTGGGTGTATTTAAAATACGGGTGTCGAGATAGTCCCCATGAATCTTGAATACGCAGCATTTTGTGTGGATAAGTGGAAGCATACCCTGCACATGGTCAAGCGAACTTATAATCTTTGGTACAACACCTTGCTCCCTCAATGCGCTTTCAATCAGGCGGTCGAAATTCGTCGTAATAATGACCTTGACAAAACCTCGTGCAACCAGCGCTGCAATGGCATGGTGTGCCGCAGTGGGTTGTTTTAATCCCTCCTCACGCTCTTGTTCATTCGGCTCCCAATAGGAACGCAATAATTGTTGTCGCTCAGCCGCTGTTATAGCGAGGTTATCAAGAAGCTCGGAATAGTCGGGTTCCTTTCCGAATTTCTCCTGATACCAACTCTCTGGTTCGGAGGCAACTGTCTCACCGTGCAGAACTGCAACTTTTTGAATCAAGTCGAGCGTAATCTCCCAACCTGTCAGAATACCCGCCGAACGAGACACACCGGATCCAAGCAAGACAGCGTAAATGCCACGATTGGATTGGAGTGCAAACGCTAAAGAATGAATTGGATCAATCATACGGTTTTCCTTTTCTATGGATTCAGTATCATCTCATGCCATGGCCACCCATGTTATACACTTTGCTGTTTTCTGCTCTCTAAGTGACGGGGATGCCTTTGTTTGGACCTTCTCCGATCAACGCTTGGATTCTGTTTTTCAGATCACGCCGCAGGTCGGCAGGCTGCTCCCAAACGATATGATGGTATTGCCGCGTGTCGAAGTGAAGTTGGTCTACCATATCTTTTCGGCAAGTATAAATCACGGGAAGCCCAAGGCCGAATGCGAATCCCGCTTCAAAGTAGACGCCACCTCTTGCGCCGTCGTCTCCATGCGTGAAATCCGCTATCAGGAATCGAGAGCGTCGAATCTCAGCGATAATCTCATCATCGATTTTGTTGACATCCGGTTTCTTATCAATTCTCATAGGCGTGTAGCCGGCTGACTCCACCGCCTTCTTTATTCCTTCCTCGTACGCAATCGTCATCTCTTCATCAAACCACATGGCGACAAATGCCTGAGCCGGATCGATTGTTGTAATCGAATCATTGATGTGTCTGTATCCATCAATTGACACGCAAATCCCCATTTCACCAAACGTATGATTTGTTTTGATCCAGCCTTGCTCCTTTAAGTATGTGGTCAGGAAGAAGACTTCTTGAAACTCCGTTGATTCGGACCAAGCCATTGCCCCCCATAATTTCAGAGAGAAGACTTCATCCAACTTCGTTGATTCTGCCCCAGGGATTGCACTCCATATTTCAGGAGTATTGTATCTAATGTTTACTTCGTTACCTACAATCCCCGAGCAACCCACAAAGTATTTGAGAAGCCTGTCTGCGCGGTCGTGAGCTAGAAGAGAAGTCCCGGATTTTGCATCTTCTATCAATATGTGTGTAACTTCCGGAATCTCCAATCCTTGCTCTCTTTGATTAATGAGCAGGGTAGTCAAGCGTACCTTCGACAAGTCGTCCAGATCATTTAACATCTCCTTTGCAGTGTTGGTAATCGTGTAACATCCACCGGCTCGTGCAGACTCTACGCGAATACTGTTGTTTGAGTAGTCAATGGTCGCGATATAGTTTGGCCAAATCGGACACTTTTTTTGTGGTTCAGTCAGCATCATTCCCTTTCCTTTTGTTCGTTTCTATCTGGACTTGGTTTAAGGGGTTGAAGAATCGACTCGTGTTTCACCCGTATTTTCCTCGATACCAGCTTCGGCAGCAGCGTATCGCGCGAGGTGGAGAGGATCGGGATTCTTCCGAATTTACTCGTACTCTTGCAAACATAGGTTGCATGAGATTAACAAAAAATTTGAAAAACAGGCTCATGAGAGAACAAAGGATATAGCTTTAAGAATTTCTGCCTTTCTTATATTGAACAATTCCCGTCACGGAATGATTTAATATCTAACTGCTTTAAAAGGAGGTAGAGATGCTCCTCGCTGACTCCATTCTTACCTTACGGTTGCTTTCTTGAGATCAGAGCTAGTGTCGTATCCACTGGTTTCTGACTTCGGCGAATTCATTGTCTGACAGGCAAATTTTCTTCCATTCTGTTATCGCATCAGGAGCAGGTTTGCCCTGCCTGGTGTAGTGCTCGAATAAGTTATATGCCAGGCTTGCCGCCGCACGCCGGATCTCCAACTTATCAGCAAAGTCAACGCCATCCACATTTGTGGCGGTATCCCTGGCAATGTTACGCAACCCCATAAGCGTCAACCGTTCAAATTCCTCCGTAAAGACCCAAGGAAATTTTTTTGTCAGTTGAGCGATAGTGAAGAGTGCGCTCGCCAGACCCGTATTCTTTTGCCAGCGAACCATCTGAGCCAACACGTGCAAGATTCTTGAAAAGTCGTTTTTATCTGCGTCCGACTCGCTTCTCTCCGCAATGACCAAAAATGCTTCAAGACAGTCGATAACTGTTGCATGATCGGAGGAAGTCATTCCGTTTTCGATTCTCTGGAAAACGTCATCTTTCCATTCGGGATATAGGTGAAGACAGGCACTCTGCAGACGAAGCGCAGGAATCCCATAGTCAAGAAGTTCAATGACTAGGCGCCCTAACGTCTTTTTTCTGTAATCTTCTTCACTCGGATTGAAATTGGGAGTAATCACGGCTGCCAAGACGTCCACCAAACGCGCAAACCTCGCTTTGAATTCATCTGCGAGAGAACCAAATGGGGCGGCGCGGTCGTCTGCTTTCAAATACTCCTTGTCAGCGTCCCACCATTCAACAAGGCGATCCAGTATGGAATTGACATCGTCTTCGGACCATTCGATACGCTTGCTGGCTCTATCGATATCGTTGCAGAGCGGGATATCTCCTCCAGTAAAAGTGATTCTTTGATCTTCGCGATTTTTCTGAACGGGAAATTGCTCACTTTCAACATAGTTTTTGAATAATAGTATTGGCTCTATGCTCGGAGGATGAGGCATTTCCAGAAAGGCAAATTTATAGTAATCGGTTTCAGTTGGGAGATCAAAATCACCCAGGTTACTCCAGAGCGACTCAGCAAATTTATCCATCTGACTATCTGTTAACAGTCCCAGGATATGCAACTCGCCAAGTTCGTGCGTTGCCCATTTCCGCACGTAGGAGTGTTCAGATGATGCTCTCTCAAGGAAAATATTTACTTTTTCGTCCGGGATTATCGGCTTGTCCCAGGTTTCGGTCCATTCTATTTCGAGACTGAGAAAGTGAAACGGATTAATGAAGTTCCTTGCTTCGATGGGGTCGGAACTTTCAACGACAGGAAACTCCAACAATCTCGGAATCAAATCATAACGATGCTGAGCCGGGAAAGCACTCAAAAGCCTTTCAGTCAGCTTGCGGATTTCTCCATACTTACCTCTATGGTCCGACTGGTAAACGCCAAAGAGAAAGTCGAAAAGCCGGTCTCTTGATTGAGGTGAGCATTTGCAACACAGTCTGGATAAAATCTCGGGGACGACTCCCGCCAGTACTTTCTCAAAATTGTCCATTAGAAAACCACTCCCTGTACGGATACCTGCCACGCTTTGCTCAAGGCAGCAGAGATATTTTTCGATAAGACTGTCAACAAAAGCTGTCTCCTTTTTAGATAAGGACGCCCTGTTGAAAATATGATCTACGACGTTTTCATCGCCAATCCTAACCATGGTTGCCAATGCCCAGTACGGGGAAGACTCCATGATCCAGGATAACGTCCCTTCTGCGGCTTCTTTCCCAATAATGCTTCCAGGTATTTTGAAAGGTATGCCCGCATCTTCACAAAAACGTAGAAAACTATACGCGATCAATGTTTCCTTATTCCCACTGCCAAATTGGTACGTTCGTGTGACCCGTCCGATGTCGAATTCATTCCTTTCTGTGACCTCTGATTGCTTTACCGGAGGTTGTTTGAGAGTGCTTCTAAAAAGTTTCAATTCATTCCATGGATCGCATTTATACTGGTTGAGCGCATTCCAGCGTTCTGAAAATTCATTGCGAAGCGCTTGAATTTCTGACCGGTCAACATTGTTGTAAGCTACGGATGTTTGCACGTATTGCAGTAAGAGCATTATAAAAGATTCCTGTGAAACCAAGGAATAATCCGATGTAATCGATTTCAGATTCAGTTTGGAGCGGATATCTTTCAGTGATCGTTCAAGAATTTTTTTCGCGTCATCCACTTGCCCGATTTCAGCAAGCAATCCCGCTCTTTTGGCCTCCCAGAATGGTAACGATTCATTGACCTGCCATTCTGCCAGAATTTCTTTGAGTTCCCGCAAGTTCAAACCAAACAACGCATAAAGGCCCCGTTCATAGTAGAAATACGCTTTGTGTCCGGCGGATAAATTCTCGACATTTTGTTGTATCTTTTCACACAGTCTTGCCCATTTTTCCAACAACCCTTCTTCGCGGTAAAATCGTAACATCCACAGTAGCAGGTGTGGCAACATTTCCCTGACATCGATTCGATCAGACTCTTGAGAATTCACTTCGGCTGATCGCATGTGAAATGAATCAGTCTTTGTTTCCACATCGTCATAGGGCAGGTACTTTTCCAGTATCGCTTCAAAAAATGCTACTTGGTTACTGAAGACCGGACAGAGACATTTTTCCATGCGCCAACTCAGCTCGAAGGCGAATTCGAGGTCGATTAATTCAGGGAGGTTGTCTGTCGCAGAGAGATAATGGAGCCAAGAAAAGGTATCTCTCCAAAGAACGCTACGTCGATCTTCGGGAACAATTACCCATCCTGGGTATGAAAGACGCTGTTTTTTCCAGACTGGGAGAAGTCGCGAAAGCTGTTCTATTTTTTCTGTATCCTGATCTGGATGCGAAAGTTCATTTTCTTTTGGCCATCCAAGATTATTATCATCCTCTTTTCTTAAGTGTAGGTACTCAAGAAATCGTTTCATTGCCTTATAATGATTTTCACTCTTTATGTCAGGGTATTCAGACATTTCAACCAGAAAGATGTTACGCTGTTCAAGAAGTTTTTTCTCCGCGATTGACAGGTTAAACAGGCCAATGAGATATATTTTGGGAGCATTCTTTTCACCCAAGTTATCTCTTATCCATCCGATCCACTGCACGAAGTTGGGGTCGTCCCCGGAAAATCCGACCAGACAAAGCGTATTTTCCAAGAGTGATTGACGGACAGTATTTACGAATGGGGCAAAATTTTCAGGATAACGCCTGTAGTCTTCCTCGGTAATGACAAACGGTCGATCAGATGGAAAACTACCATGCAGTTTAATGATTCGTGGTTTTTGCGAGTATGTCAGATCCTCTTTATTGACAACCACATCATATCTTTGAGAGATGACTGCATTGCATGCCCGCTCCAGTAATGTGTCGTAATTTGTCGTGAATACATCCGACCAAGGTAGATTGAGTAACTGCTTTTGGATTGGTGATGGTTCGTATTCCAGATTCGGAATAACCTCGCGTAATAGCTGGTCTAGTGCTGGCCGCCCAAAGGCGGCTCGCACCGCATCCGCTAGTTTGGGCACACTGAGATATTTGCTCCGAGTACCAGGTTTTCTGCCGTGGATCTTCTCGTAAAACAATCATCTAGCTGGATCCTAGCCGAAAAGGTATTTTTTAGAATTATATCTTTAACTTGAGGTTAAAAAGTGCCATAATTCATTGAAATAACTGTGAATAACTTCAATATTAAGAATTATGGCACCCAAAATGAAACCATTCATTCGAGCAGAAAAACATCTTTTTTTAAGCGCTCCTGATACAGAATTTGAAAATTTCTTATCAGAACTTGATCAATTGTCTGAGCGAGAGCCGGAGATATTGGACAAAATTGAACAGGATTTGGAGAAATACGCAAGAAATAAAAAGAAAGAGCGTTTAGAGGATAAACGATGGCAGGAAGCCCGGAATCCATGGCTTCCTCATCTTCCCGTAGAAGATGAGGAATTGAAGCCGGAAGAACTGAGGCTGGAAATAGGGTGTCCTCGGATGTCGGCTTTTTTAGTCTACCTTTTTATGATGATTCGGGGATACTTAGGAAGTATCAAATCCCAAACGGCCCAAATATTTCTTTCAGAGTCAATCACACTGCATCTGCTTCTGCTCAACCGTGGATTGAAAATGCCGGGAGCGAGTACAATCCTTGATAATGTCAATGCTGTCAGCAACGAGACCAGACAGTTTATTTTCGATGCTCAAATTCGAATGGTTCTCAATGAAGAGTTGGACGATTTTGATATTTTAAAACTGGATAGCACCTCTGTAAAAGGAAATACAGCTTGGCCTACTGATTCGTCGATATTGACTCGTCTCGTGGAGCGAAGCTACCATCGAGGGCGTTCCCTTGATACATTTGGAATCGCTAAGATCAGTGAAAGAAATTTTGATTTCCTCATCAAGGAGATGAATAAGCTCTCTAAGATGATTGCTTTTGAGACAGGTAAAAAGGACAGTAAAACGAAGCGAAAAAAACATTACAAAACCCTATTGAAGAAAGCTCAAAGCGCTCATGGGAAATTTTTAAAAGAAATGGCAAAGGTGGATATCCGTGCCCAAAAAGCTCTTCTCCCCCCTTCTCGGAAAACGCGTTTGATTCGCCTCATTGAAATGATGAATGAAGATATTTCTAATTTGCAACGGGTAATCATCTACTGTCATCAAAGAGTTTTTGAAGAAAAGAAGGTTCCTTCTACTGAGAAAGTATTGAGTCTTTCCGATCAGAGTTCGGCTTATATTCAAAAGGGAGATCGAGAAGCGCTTATCGGATATAAGCCTCAATTAGGAAGGAGCGGAAATGGTTTTATTTCCGTGTTAATTACTCCGGAGGGCAATGCTGCTGATTCAGGGCAACTCGACCCTGCCCTTGTTGAACATTTGCGATGCACCATCACCATTCCCTCTGAAGTGAGCCTTGATGATGGATATGCCAATCAGGCGATCAGAGAAAAGTGGATGGGCAAAGGCGTTAAGGTTTTTAGTATTAGTGGGGCAAAGGGAAAAAAGATGACCCCGATTGAAGAATGGGAAAGTGAAATCTATTTGGAATCACGAAATGGAAGATCTGCTGCAGAGTCGTTGATGTTTCATCTTAAGCATCGTTTCCATTTCGGACAAGTTATGCGCAGAGGGATTGAAAACGTTCGGGCAGAGTTGCTGGAAAAAGCATTAACCTATAATTTTTGCAAAATGATTGAGTTGAAAAAAAGACAACTCAAACAAGCGGCCTGAATATTCAATGGGGGAGTGTGAAATATGAGCAGGGGCGAGGAAAGTATGTCCAAAAAAGATTTTTTCCCTATAAAAACTGTGCTGTGGGCGAATAAAAAACAAAAATAAATCGTTTTCTCGTCATATTGAATCAAATAGAGAATCAAATAGAATCCAATCGGTTATATTTACTATTTTCGAAACCCTTTTCGGCTAGGGTCTAGCTGGGACCAGTCAGGAAAGTCGGGGTATGAAGTACTGTTCGGTTTGGCATTTCTGCTGAACCCTGCCCCTACCATAACGGCTGCGCGCCCCGACCAAAGACGCTCCGCAATCTCATTGAGATAGGGAAGAATGCTATCAGGAACCTGCTGTGTTGTTGTTTCGCTCATATTGTTGTCTCTATCAGTTTTTCAATTTCATCGATACGAATTTCGCCCGACACCAGCTTCGGTAGCAGCTTGTCCCGCAGGGCGGAGAGGGTTTGGTTTTCGTACAGATTGTGGAAAATTCGATCAAAAAGTGACTCCACCATAAAATCATATGCTGATCGAAGTTCAATCTGAGGTAGCAGAACAATAGTTTCTTCAACTACTTTCTTACTGATGTTTTGCTGTGCCGACCCCACAGCTCTGTTTCCAAGATCAGACACTTCCAACTTGAGACTTACCAAACAGAAATACCTGTTCCCCGTACTTGGAATTACGGTTGACACCGCTTGGTTTGTTGAAAGAGACCGATAATTCATGGACACTTGCCCAGCAGTTGCACCGTATAGAGCCACCAGAATTGAACGTGGTGGGACCATTTTCGCTGAGCTTTTTGCAAGACCATCCTTAGAAATAAAGTCCTGGGTTCCGAGAATAAAAGACTGTCTGACCTCACCGGAGGTCAGCCAAGGAATTTCTCCACGCTCCCAATATCTTAGTTTGGATCGTTTTGGAGTTCCCCCATTCTGAATTCTTTCCGCGAGTTGGCTGACCACGCCAACCTCCCATCCCTTTGGAATTTTTCCCAACTCGGAGTCTTCAAAGCTGTCGGGGAACAGGGACATGATGTCGTCGTCCATTCCGTCGAGATAGGCGCGGGCGCGTTCCGGGGTCCACTCACTCCCCCCTTGGGGGGTGTTGTCTCTGAATTCGTCCTTCATGGCTTCCCCATGAAAATCACTCCCCCCTCGAGGGGGAGTCGCATAAACCGAGCCGTCAGGCGACGGTTTATGCGGTGGGGGGGACCCCCTCCCCGAAAGACTGGCGTCTTTCGACCCTCCCTCGAGGGGAGGGTGATGATGCAGGACGTCATAAATGTTCTCCAGTATGCCGAAACAATTCTCGAATACTTCGTTGTTCCAGAAGCGCAGTATGCGGTAACCCTTGTCCTTTAAAAATGTATCACGCTTTTCATCATAGGTTTTTTGTTTAGCATGTTGGCCACCATCGAGTTCGACGATCAATTTCCGGGGCATGCAGGCAAAGTCCACGATGTAGGGACCAATTGGCTGTTGGCGTCGGAACTTGTGACCGTCCATTTGTTTGTTGCGTAAGTAGTGCCAGAGGAGTCCTTCCGCGTTCGTCTGGTTTTGGCGGAGGACTTTGGCGTTTTGCAGGGTTTGTTGGCTGTATTGGCGTTTGATGACCCCCCACCGATTCGCCTGCGGGCTTCGCCCTTGCCTCATCGACTCCCCCTCAAGGGGGGAGTGATGGGCATCGTGGCGCTTCAGGGTGGCTTTCGCATGAACGGGGTCGAAATCGACGAACCAGGATTTGAACAGCGCCCGCGCCATCGCTTCCAAGGTCTCGTTCATGCGCCGGTTCAACTCGATCTTGTCGTCCAACGTGCCCAGGATGTGGGCGATGGCTCGTTGTTCCTGCTTCGCGGGTACTCGCACGTAAAGTGCATGTGCCGCATCCCGATTCAACCCAGGGACCGCACTGTCGGTGTTCATGCTGTTGAAAGAGAGGCTCTTTAAGGTATAATACTTGAACCTGAGAATTTCTGAGTCTCTGTCTGTCACAAAAAATGTTGTATCGATGGGCCAGCATGGAACCGGCGAGTAGTGAACTGCTCCAACTGTTCCTTTTCGTCCAACGATAACTGTTGGGCTGTTGGTCAATGAGATGTCATGATATCCCACTATGCCGTTAGAACCAAATACGGGAACTTGGCCTGATGGATGCCGCTTGCGATCTGGTAGCCCTTTACCGTAGGAGAACGGTGAATATTCTCCAATGGTTTGCAAACATTCACTGTCGGCAAATTGCTCTTTCTCCACCAACACAGCATACTCTGCTTCGATATGTTTGTGGAATTGTTCGGGTATGTTATCCCAGACGAAGAGGTCGACGCGAAAGGGGAGGTTGCTTTCTTCGAGCGCTTCCCTGAGTGCGGAAACCCGGCCGTTTTGTGATGGGGATGCGAAGACCACCATGTCGAGATCGGATTGAGGGCGTGCGGTCCATTGGACGCGGGAGCCATAGACCCAGGTGGTCGTGTTCGGTAAATGTCTTGCGAGCAAGGCGAGAAGGGTTTTGCGCTGTTCGGAGGTGATGTCGATGGTCCGGTTCATTCCCATTTTTCCCCGCTCATAGTCTGGTAGAGGCCGATGGCGTCGTCAATGAAATCGTCCATGATGTCCAGGCAGGCTTGCGCTTTCTCACCACTGTAGTCGTGGGTCGTACCCACGCGTCTGTCCGCATAGCTCAGCCATTGCTCCAGTGATACGTCGAACAGGTCATTCTCGTGGGCCAGTTTAAAGAGGAGCTTGGGACTCTTGGGCGTTTCCGCGAGACCCAATTCTTCAATCAGGTATCGTCTCAATACCTTCCACAAACTATCGTAACAGGTCTCGAATCGCCGGATCGCTGATTCCGCGATAGCTTCCCGGGTCAGTTCCGGTAGTGAAACGTCGAGTTGCCGGTAATTTTCGTGCTGCTCTTTCAGACGTTTGAGGGACCGATAAAACTTGTCGTAATTGAGCATACTCAAACCTTCTCCTCCGGATATGCGCGGTATTCCACCAGCGCGCACCGGCCCACAATCTCCACGATTCGCCCGCTCATCTCGACGCCATTGACATCGGTGAGCCGTAGGTCTTCGCCGTGCGCAAAATGCACCGGCTGCTGCTGGCCTTGGTTAATGGCAATGTTCGAGGCATAGAGATAGGTTCGATCGAGGGTGTCTCGAATCGGATTCAGCCACCCATTCAGCCCCGGAATTTTGCCGTTCCCTTCGGAAAAAATCACGGCACCCCCGTCGGGAAGTGGCTTCAGTTCAATGGCGAGCACACCTTCTGCGGGCATCCACTCGTGTTCGCAGTGCGCGGCAAAGCCGTGGACAGCGGCGAACACGGTCATCGGCAGATCAATCGTATGAAGGCCGACAATGACCTCGCCCAGCGCATCTGTCGTAGCCCGTTTCCAAGTCTTATTCGGGAACAGCACCAGTACCTCCGCATCGGCAAGCGGCTGGTCACCAGCGCGCACGGTAATGAGAACGCGGGCTGGGCTGGGCTTGGTGGAAGCTGCTGGTAGAGTAACACGAAGTTCCGCACCCCCAATCAAATCAAATCGTGGCAAACGCCCGGCCAGTTCGCGGGTTTCACGCCGGATGACGAGGACACCGTCTCCGCGGCGCTCCATTATGAAAAGCCGACCACCCGCCCCCTGGATACCGCTGGTTGGCATCCGGCCAAAGACCGAGGCAAGGACCTCGTTGCGTGTCGCTTGCCGATATTCCAATTCATCTACCCTCAAACTATTAGCCAAGGCGCCCGGCGACTGGATTTCGACACGGTCGGCGAACATCGAAAGGCGAATCCGACTGTCGCGCATCGAATAGTCGCGGTGGGCCACGGCATTGGCGAGGGCCTCAAACAGGGCCTCCGCACTGTACTGCGGCAAATTCGTGCGGGCCGGGTCTTTGTAGGCTCCAACGCGCATATTACGCAAGGCAAAGGCGACCACTTCGGCAATTTGTCGATTGAGGGGGCCGCTGATCGTCCGGGTGTCGAGTTGGCCGGAGGATCGATCAGTACCGCGGTAGTAGGTGGCGGTGATGCAAGCGTTGGGTAACCATTCTTCCGGGGCGTGGCTGCAAAAGAGAAGGCCGGCGACGGTCGCTCGCACCGTACCGTGCTCGTCTCGTCCGAGAAAAGCCATTTTTTCTAGCGCCGTATCCGGATAGGCCCTGCCTTCTGCGTTCAACAATGGATTCCAAAGCGCTTTGTCCAGCGTCCCCAATCCGGTGTTGGGCACGGGCTGCTTGTCGAACCACAGGAATCGCGCTTGGCTACGCTGCTGTGCCAGGCGTAACCGCTCATCGCTTGTCATTCGGCGCTTTGACCCACCTACCCGAACGTAGCTCCCACCCGGGCTGTCGTGCTGCGATCCGCTCTGAGGTACTTCAACCAGGAGAAGTCGCTTGCCATCCAGTTCTCTGTGATAGGTGCTGATACGAACGGCCGGTTTGATGGAGTCGGAGCTAACCTCGACCAGAAAAGAATCCAACTCGACGATCTCTTCACGAGACATACCTTGAATTACGCCTTCGTCGGTGACGCCACAGAGCAGTACTCCCCCGTCTGCATTGGCAAAAGCAGCAATCTCATCTGCCAGATCGTCGCGGCTTGGACTTCTTGGGCGACTCTGTGAAAAGACGATCTGCTTGAATTCCCATTGAGTGTCCTCTCCAAGGCTGAGCTGACGTTTGAGTTCTTTATCGCTGAAAGTCATCGGTTTTCTCCAAATCCGAGTAACTTCAGGTTAGCGGCAATAGCAGCGTCTAGTCTGGTGGCTTCAGACTGTTGTTCGCGCCACTGGGCGGTGAGGCGCCCCATCTTGACTTCGAATGGCTCGCCATCGTCTTCTTGTCGCTCTGCCCCTACGTAGCGGCCAGGGGTGAGGGTATGACCGTGTTTGCGTACCTCATCCAAGGTCGCGCTTTTGCAGAATCCGGGAATATCATGGTAAATCGCGTCACCCTCACCCCGGCCCTCTCCCTTCGAGGGAGACGGAGAAAGCTCCGTCGTCGCACCCTCACCCCGGCCCTCTCCCTGCGAGGGAGAGGGAGAAAGCTTCGTCGTCGTACCCTCACCCCGGCCCTCTCCCTTCGAGGGAGAGGGAGAAGAGTTGCGCCAAGCGTGGTAGGTGTCGGCGATGCGGGAAACGTCCTCATGGGTCAGCTCGCGGTGAGTGCGGTCGACCATACGGCCCAGTTTGCGCGCGTCGATGAAGAGCACTTCGCCGCGCCGGTCACGCCCGGATAGCAGACCCACCTTGCCGCGGGAGGTGTGGCGGTCCCTTGCCAGGAACCAGAGACAGGCGGGAATCTGAGTGGAATAGAAGAGTTGGCCCGGCAGCGCTACCATGCAGTCCACCAGGTCCGCTTCGATCAGGCTTTTGCGGATATTTCCCTCACCAGACTGGTTCGACGACATCGATCCGTTGGCCAGGACGAAGCCGGCTGTGCCATTGGGCGCGAGGTGATGGACGATGTGCTGCACCCAAGCGAAGTTGGCGTTGCCCTTGGGTGGGATGCCGTATTGCCAGCGCTTGTCGTCAGTGAGTTGCCCCCCTCCCCAGTCGGAAATATTGAATGGCGGATTGGCGAGGATGAAGTCCGCCTTGAGGTCGGGGTGGCGGTCATTGTGGAAGGTGTCACCGTGAGCAATCTGACCTTCGATACCTCGAATGGCGAGGTTCATTCTGGCAAGCCGCCAGGTCGTATAGTTCGATTCCTGGCCATAGATGGAGACAGCCTTGGCGCCCCGTGGTATTTTCCCGCCATTGCCGTTTCCGGTAGCGTGGGCTCGGATGAATTCGACAGATTGCACAAACATGCCGGACGAACCGCAACAGGGATCGTAAACTCGTCCCTGCCAGGGTTCGAGCATCTCGACAAGAAGCTTGACGACGCAACGCGGGGTGTAGAATTCGCCTCCTTTCTTGCCTTCGGCGCTGGCGAACTGAGAGAGGAAATACTCGTACACGCGACCCAGCACGTCCTTGGAGCGCGCTTCCTGATCACCCACTCTGATATTACTAATCATGTCGATGAGTTGGCCGAGTCGTTGTTTATCAAGCGCGGGGCGCGCATAATCCTTGGGCAGCACGTCCCTGAGCGCCGGGTTGTCATGCTCGATCCCGGCCATTGCGTCGTCGACGAGTTGGCCGATGGTGGGCTGCTTCGCCTGCGCCTTGAGCTGTGTCCAACGCGCTTTGGCCGGCACCCAGAAGATGTTCTCGGCGCGATACTCGTCCGGGTCTTCCGGGTCAGCGCCTTGTGTGCGCTCTTCTTCGAGGCGGGCGCGCATTTCCTCGAAGGCATCGGAGATGTATTTGAGGAAGATGAGACCGAGGACGACGTGCTTGTATTCGGCGGCATCCATACTGCCGCGCAGGGTGTCGGCCATGCGCCACAGTTCGGCTTCGTAACCCGTGATGGCGCCATTGTCCCGCGATTTCACATCCGTTTTCACCTGTTTCCTTTTAGTTCACTGGTTATTCATTTTCAGATGGATCAGGATCGTCCCGCCACCCTGATGAGGGCTTGGATCAGCACGATCGGAAATTAGTCCGGCATCCCGCTCCGGGGCAACTCTACATGTCTTGACTGGAATATATCAAGTAATCCGAAAATATAGTTTTAGATTCATTTAATTGCAAGGAGAGAGTGCATTTGATGGTAATGAATACAACTCCCTTGCAACAGACCGCGATAGGAGCTTCTGTTGAATAGAATGGCTCTTCCTGTCAAACCCTCTTTTTCAAAGAGATTCTTCCCTATAAAAGAAGCTTGATATTCAATTCCGAGAATATTCAACAGAGTGGGAGCAATATCATAGTGGGCGCCAGGAATATCAATAATCACAGGGTGTTTTAGTCCTTGATAATAGAAGAGTAAAGGAACTTTCTGGGAATGAATCATCCTTCCATATTCAGAATCTTTCCCGAAAAGAGGACACCATCCCGTTGCCGTGTCCACCGTGATCAGAAGCAGTCTATCCTCGAACAATGGGGAATCGTCGAAAAACCGGATAAATTTCCCCAGTTCATTGTCCGCATAATGATAGGCCGCTCTCGCGTTTGCATTTCCATTGAAATTAATCGAATCCGGAAAATAATAAGGAGCATGGGTGCTGATCGTAGACAGAATCAGGAGATACGGCTGTTGCAATTCGGGAATCCTCGATTGCGCGTATCGATAAAGTGTTCCTTCATCCACTTGACCATAACTGTATGCGAAAGTATCGAATATTTCCGCGACATTAATTTTGGCAGCAGAATGTCCCGGATGCGTGTTAGTAGAATTTTTTGTTGCTCATTCAATAGTATTTGGTTGTGTATTGGAGTGATCAAAATATCAAACATGCGAACAAGCGTTGACTCCGGGTTCAGGATTAGTAGGGCGCCAAATGTTGACTTGTTCATATTGCCAAAAATAGATCCTCCGCTACTCCCCGAAATTATTTCTGTCGACAGTCTTCTACATGTCCAGAATAGATATTTGCCAGCTCGCTTGTCTTTAGGGATGATGCTGTTGATTTGCTGGTTGGTATGGGTCTCTTGGTGATTCAAGACAACCAAACCCGGCGAGGCTATGCAACTGACTGAAACGCTACCGGAAGATAGGGCCTTTGTCGGTTGTGAGGACGCTCCCTCTCTTGAAAGCATCGTGCTTGTTTCCACTACATGTATCTTTCCGCGCATATCGGGGATCTTCAACAACGGAACGTCATCTCCGTAGAAATTCGGGTTACGAGTGCTCGGAGTTTTGCCCGTGATTATCGTTCCATTCTCCTCCAACGTCTTCACCTCCCACCCCTTTGGAATCTTTCCCAATTCTGAGTCTTCGAAACTGTCGGGGAACAGGGACATGATGTCGTCGTCCATGCTGTCGAGATAGGCGCGGGCGCGTTCCGGGGTCCACTCACTCCCCCCTCGAGGGGGAGTCGCAGAAACCGAGCCGGCAGGCGACGGTTGATGCGGTGGGGGGGAGCCCCTCCCCGAAAGACTGGCGTCTTTCGACCCTCCCTCGAGGGGAGGGTGATGATGCAGGGCGGTATAAATGCTCTCCAGTACGCCGAAACAATTCTCGAAGACTTCGTTGTTCCGGAAGCGCAGTATGCGGAAACCCTTGTCCTTTAAATATGTATTACGCTTGTCATCATTGGCTTCTTGTTTAGCATGTTGGCCACCATCCAGTTCGACGATCAATTTCCGGGGCATGCAGGCAAAGTCCACGATGTAGGGGCCTATTGGCTGTTGACGTCGAAATTTGTGACCGTCCAGTTGTTTGTTGCGCAAGTAGTGCCAGAGGAGTCCCTCCGCATTTGTCTGGTTTTGGCGGAGGGCTTTGGCGTTTCAGGGTGGCTTTCGCATGGACGGGATCGAAATCGACGAACCAGGATTTGAACAGCTCCCGCGCCATCGCTTCCAAGGTCTCGTTCATGCGCCGGTTCAACTCGATCTTGTCGTCCAGCGTGCCCAGGATGTGGGCGATGGCGCGTTGTTCGGATAAGGGTGGAAGGGGAACCATCAGATGGTCCAAAGCGTCCGTGGGCACTCGCTGTCTGCCAGAGGTTCCAGTCATCTGCCCAATCACATAATTGCGGACTTCCTCCCATTTGGTCAGGTAGTAGACGAAATCGTTGTCTGTAATCTTCGGGCGTCCACGTATGACTATGAACTCCGTCGAGCCATGCCCGACGCTGACGGAGTCGACTGCTTGGTAGCGCGCAATCTTGCCATTCTCCAAGCAAGGAGTGATACGAGCCATCAGGGTGTCTCCGTTCCGGAATCTGGAGCCTCCTCCCTTGAATAGGCGTTGCTCCGAAGCGTATGCGAAGCGAGAACCGACGTTTACGGCGCTCATGTCGACGAACGGGTAAACAGTACCGCGGTTGATAGAGACTGTTGGGTTGAGTTGGACTGCTTCGCTAAATGGCAGTTCGCACCAACCCTTATGCCACTCACCATTTACTTGAGGCTTTCTTCCCATTTTTTCCCGAAATACCACGTGGTCTTTGTCCGCCACTTCCAGGTGGCTCTCGGAGCCGTCGGAATGGTTGGTTGCAATCAACACGATATGATCCCTCTTGATGTGCTTTCGGAAAGACTCAGGCACATCGTCCCAGACGAACAGATCGACGCGAAATGGGAGGTTGATTTCTTCGAGAGCTTCCCTGAGCGCGGATACGTGGCTTTCTTGCGATGGGGATGTGAAGACCACCATGTCGAGATCGGATTGAGGCCGCGCATTCCATTGGATACGAGAGCCATAGACCCAGGTGGTCGTGTTCGGTAAATGCTTCTCGAGCAACGCCAGAAGTGTTTTGCGCTGCTCCGCCGTGATGTCGATGGGCCGGTTTATCCCCATGTCTCCCCGCTCATGGTCTGGTAGAGGCCGATGGCGTCGTCGATGAAATCGTCCATGATGTCCAGGCAGGCTTGTGTTTTCTCACCTCTGTAGTCGTGGGTCGTATCTACGCGCCTGTCCGCATAGATCAGCCATTGCTCCAGTGATGCGTCGAATAGAGTGTTCTCGTGAGTCAGTTTAAAGAGGGGCTTGGGGCTGTTGGGCGTTTCCGCGAGACCCAATTCTTCAATCAGGTATCGTCTCAATACCTTCCACAAACAGTCATAGCAGGTCTCGAAACGCTGGATTGCTGATTCTGCGACAGCTTCCCGAATCAAATCGGGCAAGCAAGTGTCGTGTGCCGGGTAATTCCCGTACTGCTCTTCCAGTCGCTTGAGCGACATTCGAAATTTTTCGTGATCGACCATGTTCTGCCTTCGGATTGCCTCCATCAATTGGATTCGCGACGGAGGACCAGAGCATCGACGGTTTCTTCCTCGTCCGTGGTCCCTTCCATCGAGAAGGACGGGTCTCCATGCCGGCCTTGCCAGAGATGGACCCCGGTGTTCAGGCAAATCGTCGCAATAGAGATTTGTTGCGGTGAGAGGTCGTCGTAACCCTCTTCGTAACCGTTCACTACTACGCGCAGTCCGGCGGGATATTTTTGGAGTAGTTCGATCAACTCATTGACTGTCATGAGCATTTTCCTCCTAGTGGGAAATCCACCGCCTTGAAGTTGTTCTTGATGGCAACGTCCGAATTCACGGTTGCGCTTTTGCAAAAACCGGGAATATCGCGGTAAATCGCGGCACCCTCACCCCGGACCTCTCCCTTCGAGGGAGAGGGAAAAAGAAGAGCAAGCTCCGTGGCGGCACCCTCACCCCGGACCTCTCCCTTCGAGGGAGAGGGAGAAAGAAGAGCAAGCTCCGTGGTGGCACCCTCACCCCGGACCTCTCCCTTCGAGGGAGAGGGAGAAAGAAGAGCAAGCTCCGTGGCGGCACCCTCACCCCGGACCTCTCCCTTCGAGGGAGAGGGAAAAAGAAGAGCAAGCTCCGTGGCGGCACCCTCACCCCGGACCTCTCCCTTCGAGGGAGAGGGAGAAGAGCTGCGGATTGTCATGCTCGATCCCGGCCATTGCGTCGTCGACGAGTTGGCCGATGGCAGGTTGCTTCGCCTGCGCCTTGAGCTGTATCCAACGCACTTTGGCCGGCACCCAGAAGATGTTCTCGGCGCGATACTCGTCGGGATCTTCAGGGTCAGCGCCTTGCGCGCGCTCTTCTTCGAGGCGGGCGCGCATTTCCTCGAAGGCGTCGGAGATGTATTTGAGGAAGATGAGGCCGAGGACGACGTGCTTGTATTCGGCGGCATCCATGCTGCCGCGCAGGGTGTCGGCCATGCGCCACAGTTCGGCTTCGTAACCAGCAATGGCAACATTGTCCTGCGATTTCACGTCCGTTTTCACCTGTTTTCTTTTAGTTCACTGCTTATTCATTTTCAGATGGATCAGGATCGTCCTGCCACCCTGATGAGGGCTTGGATCAGCACGATCGGAAATTAGTCCGGCATCCCGCTCCGGGGCAACTCTACATGTCTTGACTGAAATATATCAAGTAATCCGAAAATATAGTTTAGATTCATTGTTGAAGCCATTCTCGAAATCCGAGCAGCCAGATTCCCAGGACGTTGATCAGGCTCAAAAACACGGCGGCACTCCCCAAATCTTTGGCCCGTTTTGATAACGGGTGACGTTCCAAAGAGATACGGTCCACAATCGCTTCAATCGCAGAATTGAGAATTTCAACTATCAGCACCAGGAACAAACTGCCAATCATCATGGCTCTCATCGGAATACTGATTGAGAGAAATAAAGGAATTGGAATCATCAAACAGGCAAGCAATACTTCCTGCCGGAAAGCCGCTTCGTTCTGAAAAGCCGCATTCAAACCATCCCATGAATAGAAAAAAGCTTTCCGGATTCGTATCAGTCCGGTTTTCTCATTTTTTTTCATAGCAACGAATTTAAAGGCAATTCAAAATTTGTAGAGTATCAATAAGAGTGCGCATGCGGATATATTTTCTTTTCAGATATTATTTATTTCTGACAGTGAAATAGAGGGGCATTGACAGCCCCCGTGTTTACTCTCATTTTTTCAATTTTTGAATAAAATTCAATGGCGGAGATGTGTGAGAATCGAACTCACCTGTGACAGTGTTAGTACCACACGCGCGGGTTTGAAGCCCGGGGCGCCCACCAGTGACGCATCCATCTCCTCTTGAGATTATTTTGCAGGGTTAATTCTTTCCAGGAAGCTTCGAATGGGGACTGAAGGCATCATATTGTCCGCAAGGGAGATCGTTTTCAAGTTAAAATCCGACGGCTTGTCCGTCCTTTCGCGGCTCACTGGCACCCAGATAGCCATCTTCCAGCTTCCAAACGCACTGTCCTCCACCGAAATTGGGCCCCCTGGGATGGACTGTAATTTGGTGACCACGGCTGCTCAATTCATCGAGGGCAGAGGAGGTGATTCCTTCTTCAATCCAGATTTCACCGGGATTATTGATCATCCAGCGTGGAGCATCCAGAGCAGTTTGGGGATTTTGATTCCACAGCGTGAAACGTAACATCATCTGCAGGTGTCCCTGAGCTTGCATGTGTCCCCCCATGACGCCAAAGGCGGATCGAGGTCGACCGTCCTGGTAAATCATTGCGGGAATGATCGTATGCAGGGGGCGTTTCCCACCGTCGACGCAATTTGGATGATTTTTGTCGAGGACAAAGCCTGCTCCCCGGTTCTGCAAACTGATTCCTGTTTCCGGAACAACCACTCCCGAGCCAAAACCGGCATAGTTGGATTGAATGAAAGAAACCATCATCCCGTCCCGGTCACCGCTACAAAGATAAACAGTGCCACCTTGCAAAGGAATGCCGGTTTGTCGAATGCCGGCTTGTTTCATATTGATTTGCCCAGCTCGTTGCTCCAAGTAGTCGGGTTCCAGAAAAGTTTGAGGAGGAACCTGCATGGTTGCAGGGTCGGATACATGCGAATACAAATCGGCAAATGCCAATTTCATCGCTTCCAACTGGACGTGCAGAGCATCGGCAGACTCGGGCGCCAGGTTTTTCAGATTGAAGTACCGGCAAATTCCGAGAGCAATCAAGGCGGCCAAACCCTGGCCATTGGGGGGGATTTCGTAAAGATCGAAATTATGGACATCAATGGAGAGAGGCGAGACCCACTCAAGCTGGTGCGAGGCCAAATCCTCGAGTTCCATGGCGCCTCCCTGGGCTTTACAATGGGTAACAATTTTTTCAGCCAGTTCTCCTCGATAAAAAGCTTCTCCTTTGCTTCCGGCAATCTTTTCCAAGGTTGTGGCATGATACGGACACTTGAAGAGTTCTCCAGGTCGGGGAGCTCGTCCGTTTGGCGCAAACGTTGAAAACAAATCTTGCCGGTCACGAAAACGATCGACCTGCATTGCCCAACTGTTTGCGGTCACAGGAGAGACAAGGAAACCTTCCTTGGCGTAGCGAATGGCAGGTTCAAATAATTCAACAAACTCCAATTTCCCATAGTTTTGGGAACACTCGACCCATGCGGATACCGCGCCGGGGACCGTGACCGTGTCCCAGCCTTTATACGGCATCTCCGCGTATTTGGAAAAATATTCACGGGACCAACCCCCGGGACTTTTCCCGGAAGCATTCAGGCCCAGCAAATGATTTCCCTGATTGAACAAGGCGAACGCATCACTGCCAATGCCGTTGGAGGTAGGTTCCACAACCGTGAGAGCAATGGCAGTTGCCAGCGCGGCGTCCATTGCATTGCCACCGCGGCGGAACATCTCCAGACCGGCTTGGGCGGCGAGGGGTTGCGAAGTCGCAACAACGTTTCTGGCAAGAATGGGGCGACGTGTTGCAGGATATGGTTGATTCCAGTATGCGTCGGTCATGATCGTTGTATGACTGTCGTTGTCCGTTTCAAGCGACCACCTGGTTGCTCCGTAAGATGGCGATGTCTTCCAAGGAAAGTCCGAGCTCGCACAGGATTTCATCCGTGTGTTCTCCTAAAGTGGGGGCCGGGCGAAAATGATGGGTCGAGGTTTGATCAAAGCGAGCTGCCCCCCGTGCCTGGCGGATGCGGCCGATTCGTGGATGATTGCTTTCCACGATCAACTCGTTCGCAATCACTTGAGGAGAATCCACGATTTCTTCCCGGTTCAAAACAGGAGCGCATGGCACTTCATAGGAGTCCAACACCTCCAGCCATTTGCCGGTAGTGCGCGTTTTCAACACTTCAGCCGTAAGAGCCAGACGTGCCACAACGTTCTTTAGACGATCTGCAGCTGTTTTGAACCGTGGATCTTCAAGCCATTCCGGATGTTCGAGACCTGTGGCCAATCCTTTCCATTCCGCATCCTGAACAGTACCAACGGTGATGTACCCGTCTTTCGTTTCAAAAATCAAATCCTGGGCCAACTCTTCGCGAGTCTGGCCGGGCTCTTTTTCGATGATAGTGTAGTTAGACATGCTTTCAGGCCAGAGGAAGGAAAGCATGCTGTCCAACATGGAAAGCCGGATATGCTGTCCTTGGCCGGTTCTGGCACGGGAAAGCAGACCTGCCGTGACTGCTTGCGCTGCCGTGATGGCCGTTAATTTATCAGGGATAACGGCTCGGACCATGTGTGGTCTGCCAGTATCTCTGTTTTTTTGAATCGACGCCAACCCGGAAAGCGCCTGGATGATCGGGTCATAAACCCGTTTGTGTCGGTAGGGCCCCTTTTCTCCGAATCCGCTGATGGAAACGTAAAGCAGATCAGCTTTGATTATTCGCAGATCGTCTTCTCCCATTCCCATACGTTCTGCGGTGCCGGGTCGGAAGTTTTGGATAAAAACATCTGCCGTACGTACTAACTTCCTCAATAATTCCAGACCCAGTGACTCCTTGAGATTAAGGACAATCGAGCGCTTATTGCGGTTGGTGGTAGCGAAAGTGGAGCTGATGCCGCTTTTGTCGTCTCCCAAGTGACGCAGAAGATCACCAAGACCGGGCGCTTCCACTTTGATCACTTCAGCCCCTTGGTCTGCCAGAATGCGGGTTGCAACCGGACCCGAAATCATTTGGGTGGTGTCGATTATCCGGTATCCGTCGAGGGGTCCTGTCATGGTTTTGTCTCTCATTCATTTTTCAACATTGAAAAAGTAACACCAATACATCTTTTTATCAATGAATAAAACTCCATGAAATTTCCAGGCGCCCCGGTTTTCCCATGTTGCCACAGTTGCTGATTTACCTACTGTCGAATCCTGGAAAGGGCGGGCTGATTTTTAATTTAACAACAGCCTCTGATCTTTAATCTGTCAACTTCCGGCAAGATCGGGTAAATTGAAAGCATTGTCGACGTCAGCAAAGCTCCAATGTCGATTGAACGTTAGAAAAGAAAGCGAAGCCATGACTGAATTTTATTATCAACCGATGTTTGAAAAGATGGAAGATACCACGGAGTATAAAAAAATCTCAAAAAACTACGTCTCCGTGCGGCAATTTGGAAACCAAGAGGTGTTGATGGTAGACGGCAAAGGGTTGGAACTTCTGGCAAAAGAAGCCTTGGATGACGTCTCCCACCTGCTGCGCAGTTCCCATTTGGAAAAGCTGGCGTACATCCTGAAAGATCCACAAGCATCTTCCAATGACAAGTTTGTTGCCATGGAGCTATTAAAAAATGCGGTGATTGCGGCAGAACGAGTTTTCCCATCTTGTCAAGATACCGGAACAGCCATCGTAATGGCAAGAAAAGGAGAAATGGTCCAAGTGGAAGGCGATGATGAAGAAGCTTTGTCCAGGGGGATTTATGAGACTTTCCAGCACCGTAATCTTCGTTTTTCCCAGTTGGCGCCACTTTCCATGTATGAAGAAAAAAATACGGGGAACAATTTGCCTGCCCAGATTGATCTGCTGAGCAAGAAAGGCAACAGCTACGAATTTTTGTTCATCGCCAAGGGAGGTGGTAGCGCCAACAAGTCTTTTCTGTACCAAAAAACAAAATCCTTGTTGAATCCCGAATCCATGGAACGCTTTGTCAAAGAATCCATGAACAGCTTAGGAACTGCGGCTTGTCCTCCCTACCATCTGGCCCTCGTGATAGGCGGGCCTTCTGCGGAAACCAATTTAAAGACAGTCAAACTGGCCTCCTGTGGTTATTACGATAACCTGCCAGGTACAGGCAATGTTCATGGCCGTGCATTCCGGGATAAGGAATTTGAAACAACAGTAGAACAATGGGCCCGGCAAGGAGGAATCGGGGCTCAATTTGGTGGAAAATATTTCGTGCATGATGTGCGGGTAATCCGTATGCCCCGACATGGGGCTTCTTGTCCTGTTGGCATTGGCGTGAGCTGCGCGGCAGACCGTCAAATCAAAGGAAAAATCACCAAAGAAGGTATATTCCTGGAGCAATTGGAAATCGATCCCGCTCGATTTTTACCGGTAAATCTTAGCGATCCGGAAAAGGAGGAAGCCATTGTCATCGATTTGAATCAACCGATGGAAGAGATTCGCAAGACCCTCAGCGCATTGAAAGTGGCCACCAGAATCATGCTCAATGGACCAATGATTGTTGCCAGGGATATCGCCCATGCCAAACTAAAGGAAGGACTGGACCGTGGAGATGGAATACCAGATTTTTTTAAAGACTTTCCCGTTTATTATGCAGGACCTGCAAAGACGCCGAAAGGCTATCCTTCAGGGAGCTTTGGCCCTACCACTTCACAACGCATGGATCCCTATGTGCCAATTTTTCAAAAGGAAGGAGGCTCCTTAGTGATGCTGGGCAAAGGGAATCGCAGCCCTTTGGTATCCAAAAGCTGTAGAAAATATGGTGGTTTTTATTTGGGTTCAATAGGAGGACCCGCTGCTCGATTGGGAAGGGATTGCATTAAAAAAGTGACAATGCAAGAATTTGAAGAATTGGGCATGGAAGCAATTTGGAAAATTGAAGTGGAAAATTTCCCTGCCTTCATCATTTGTGATGACAAAGGGAACGACTTTTTTCGTACTTGATATGCTTTTGGCGCATCCTGTTTATCCGCTCAAAGGCCCGAGGTGAATGTGAATTCGAGCGAGAGTGTGCCAGTGGATTGCGTATTGAAATTTACCGCAAACACAAAGAGTCTATCAACATCACTTCAGCTCAAACCTCGGGATTCAAATGGCATCCCGGTAAACGTCAGCCGCCCTCTCAATAAAAACACGCAACATAATTGGAAAAAAACTGGTGAAGATTTTAGGTGCCACTGCTTATGCCGTTCCGAGGGTGAAGAGTGATGTTTGATGGCTGATTTGTTGATATTATTGGTAGCAGGGGGGAGAATTGAACTCCCGACCTCAGGGTTATGAATCCTGCGCTCTCACCAGCTGAGCTACCCTGCCATTTTGATAAGAAAAAGAAGGAGAAGAGGGATCGGTACCGCAGAAATATATATTCCTTTTTTCAGAAACATACAATACTTTCAGCATTACAAGTGGCTTCCTTTGCATTTGTTTTCCAGGATGAGCACTGTTTTTTATTTGAACGTAGATACGAAGAACAAACCCTGCGGATTGCCTGTGTTTTTTCAGAACACGAATGCCAAATAGACTTCGGTTCGGATTCCTGGTCTCCTTTGATCATCCAAGTGTTTGCCAAAAATGGCCGAGTGACACAGCAAAGACTGACCCTGCCCTCTTGGGGATTTAGCCCATTTCAGGAAGAACAATGTAAAATTCGGGAATCGGTTTCGCTAAACAAGGGCGGGTATAACCGTTAAAAGCATCCCCACCCTTTTCCCTCGAGAAGAATTTTGGAAAGTGAGGGTCGAGTCAGTTGCTGGAATCGTCTTTGTGTTCGAGGAGAGCCCGTTTTTTCAGCTCGAGCAATTCCATATCCACATTGGAAGTACCACCTTCCAACGTGGCGAATTGTTTTTCCAGACTGTCATTACCTTGTTCCTGGCTCAATTCCAGATAGGCTTCCGAGCGGTCTTGCATGTCTTCGACTTTTTGCTCGATGCGTTCGATAGTCTCGATAGCACCTTTGCCATCCATTCCCTCCATGGTAGAGACCATATTTTTTTGCGCTTCCGCGGTTTTTTGCTTGGCAATCAATAAACCCTTCTTGCGCTTGATTTCCTCGATTTTATCTTCCAATTGTTGATAACTTTGACGCAGAGTCTCTGTGTTTTTGGTATGAATTGTCAATTGCTCTTCAAATTCAGCGGCTCGAGTGGCGTGCTCTTTTTTGCGCAATAGCGCCTCTTTAGCCAAGGCGTCTTTTTCGTTTTGAACAGCCAGAATTGCTTTTTGTTCCCATTTCTGAACTTCTTGCTGTTCTTTGGTCAGGGCACGCTCCAGCTTCTTTTGTTCTGCCAACACGTGTGCGACTTGGGACTTAGTCTGGCGTTTTTGGGATTCCATGTCCGTGACCATCTGATTGAGCATTTTCTCCGGATCTTCCGCTTTATCCAGGGCACTGGTGAGATTTGAACGAACCACGTTGATAAATCGAGATAAGATTCCCATAAGTCTCCTAATCAATAATTAGAACAGTTGCTTGCGTTTGTTAGAAGGCAAAATACCAAGTGCTTCACGATATTTGGCGACTGTGCGCCGGGCGACCTGGATTTTATACTTGTCATATAAATTAATTGTAATTTGCATATCAGTAAATGGAAAATGGACATCTTCATGCTGGATCATCTGTACAATCACGTCCTTGATTCTTTTTGAAGAAACTCTTTCTCCACTCCCTTGTTCAATACCGCTTGTAAAAAAATATTTCAGTTCAAAAATACCCTGAGGCGTGTGTACGTACTTATTGGTCGTCACCCGACTGACGGTCGACTCATGCACGTTGATATCCTCGGCAACATCTTTCAAAACCAGCGGTTTCAGATAATGGATCCCCTTTTCGAGAAACTCCTGTTGAAATTTTAAAATACTTTGGGTCACCCGGTAAATAGTTTTTTGCCGTTGTTCAATGCTTTTCATCAGCCACTGGCCGGCTTTTATTTTCTCTTGGATGTATTCTTTGGTCAAATTTCCATCCTCTTCCATTTGCTCTACCAGATTTTTATAATACCGGTTGATGCGCAAGCGAGGAACTCCACTACCATTGAGAGTCACCTTAAATTCACCATTGCTGGAATGATAAATATAGGCGTCCGGGATAATATATTCGTGAGAGGAAATTTGCCCGAACCCGCGACCGGGCTTGGGCTCAAGAGACATAATCAATTTGTGAGCTTCAATGACGTTCTCCAGCTCTTCTTTATGACGGCGCGCAATTTTTTTCAAGTCCTTATTTTCCAACAACACCATGTCTCGCTGCACTATCTCAGAACACAACGATTCCTTCATTCCCAGCAATTCCAGCTGCAAAAGTAGGCATTCCTGCAAATAACGAGCGCCTACTCCGGGAGGATCGAATTGTTGAATGATATTTAGAACTTTTCTACTGAAACAAGCGGCATCGGGAGTAATTTGGAGCACATCCATGTCTTTTTCTTGGGAAAATTTCTCCTCAAAAACGAAAGATTGTTTTTTTTTAGACTTTATTTTGGAATTGATGACTTTTTGGTCTTTATTGTCCAACCAGAGGGGATCGAATTGAGAGGTATCTTGAGGGTGTTTGCCAACCCAGGTTTCGATTGCCTCGAGCAACTGCGGGTTGGTTTCGAACAACTCACGGATACTGATACTGAGATAGCCATCTTCACTGACATTTCCGATGAGATGAGCCCCTAATTCCCGCTCAATGGCATCGAGATGGAGCATATCCATTTGCCATATCAAGTGCTCCCCAAGGGTCTGGCTTTGAGCCAGAGTGGTTTCAATGGAAGGATAATCGTCTTCTCCATGACTTCGGCGTGTTTCGGTCCCTCCGAATTCAGCGTATTGCTGCCAGTCGACGTCTGTCTCTTGGAATTCTTTTTGGATTTCTTTTGCGCTTTCGAAAGATTCGGGTTCTTCTGGTATTTCCGGAGAATCCGAATCATACATTTTCTCTTCCGGTGGCGGATTGCTGTCAATATCAATCCCTTCTTCCAACACCGGATTTTCAATCAAGGATTGGTCAATCAGTTCTTCCAGTTCTGTTCTGGACAATTGCAGCAATTTAATGGCCTGCTGCAATTGAGGAGTCATGATCAGCTGTTGGGAAAGCCGCAATTGCAGCTTCATTTCCATGGCCATAAGTACATTTCCTCAGATAAATTCCATTTTAGTCTGTTCTCTCATGTTGGCACGGAATATCTGATAATGAAAGTCAATAATCACTACTCCTAGATGGAGAACAATTCACCCAGGTAGACCTTGCGCGCCTGTTCATTCTGCATCAATTCTCGAGGAGTTCCGTGTGCCAGAAGTTTCCCTTCATTCATGATATAACCGTGATCGATAATGCCAAATGTTTCACGAACATTATGATCCGTGATCAACACTCCAATGTTTTTGTCTTTCAAATGCCGGATGATTTTTTGGATGTCCAGCACCGCAATGGGGTCGACTCCGGCAAATGGCTCATCCAGTAAAATGAAAGACGGATTGATCACCAGAGATCTGGCGATTTCCGCCCGACGACTCTCTCCTCCCGAGAGCGCATAGCCTTTTAATTGCCGGATATGCGCAATCCCCAGTTCTTTCAATAACTCTTCCAAACGAGCCTGCTTCTCGGCTTTTCCCATTTTCACCAGTTCCATCACCGCCAATAAATTCTGCTCCACCGTCAACTTGCGGAAAATTGAACGTTCTTGCGGAAGATACCCAATTCCAACCCGAGCTCGACGGTCCATCGACATGCGAGTGATGTCCTGATAGTCTAAAATGATCTGCCCTGCGTCCGGTTGGATTACACCAGTGATCATATAAAACGAAGTCGTCTTTCCTGCCCCATTAGGACCCAATAAGCCCACTACGTCTCCTTGTTTGACTTCGAAGGAAATCCCTTTCACCACATGGCGGCTTTTAAAACTTTTTTTCAGTCCTTTGGCAATCAGCGTTCTCATACCATTCGTTTTCGACGTTCTATCAAATACCATTTCTAAAAGAGAAGCAATCGATCAGTGCGCGGAATATCCGAAAATGTTTTCCAATCCTTCACGAAAAGACGGGAATTTGTAAGAATAGTTCATTTCATGCAACAGTTTGTGGTTGGCAATCAAGCGTTGTCGCTTTATAGGGTCCCTTTGGGCTTCGGCTTTATTTTCTTGAAAATCTCCCGCAATTCCAACAGGAAGCATCATCCATTTTTTTTGTAGGAACCACTCAAGGATTTCAAATGAAGGCGAGGGCGTTTGATCCACAGCATTAAGGCATCGTGGCGCTCCCGGCGTTTGTACAAGCAATTCCACAATACAAGCCAGATCGTTGACGTGAATCCGATGGACGGGGCGATAGCTCCGGGAGATGGATTTTCCGTCCATTACACGCTGAATGATATTGCGTCCGGGACCATAGATTCCTCCCGGCCGAATCACGAATAAATCGAAAAACCGGGCCAATATTTTTTCCGTTGCCAATCTTAATTTCCCAGCAAGGGAATCGGGTTCAAGAACATCCGATTCCTTCCAAATCCGATTTTGATCCGGGTAAACGCTGGTCGAAGAAATATAAATCATCTGTTTTAATTGTGGGCGCTTCCGCCTCATCCATTCTCCCCAATGAATGAGCCTTTCTGTTTCTGCCAGAGGATCTTTTAAAACAGGAGGGATTGTTAAAATCAAAGTGACCGCTTTCTCAGGCAAATGTCCCCAAGTTTGAGGATTTTCCCATTGAAATTTCAGGCGGAGAGGGGGAGCATTGGCAAGCGTCAAGGAAGGATTTCGATGGTAAGATCCCCAGGATATGCAAGGCAAAGACTGTTTGCAAAGTTGCTTGCCTAAATATCCCAAACCCAGGATTCCCATTGTTGTCGACATTCCTTATTTTCACCTAAAAAGAGACAATTCCGGATATGGCCGCTCAACTTCCGTTCCTATTACAGCATCTTCAACTTTCCGGATGATGCAAAACAGGCTTGTTTTTTTCTTTTTGTTGACTCAACCAATCGCCCAGGAACAATTGATGGGCTTGGGCCATTTGAAAATTTTGCTCCAGAATGAATTGTTGCAGGAAGGGAGAAACGGTCACAAATAAGTGATCTTGCCATCCTGCCGTTTTTTTCATGGAGACTTCATAAAACAGGTCTCCGATGCCGATTTGCCGCTGAAACGACAAATTATTCATGACGTAACCGGAGGCTACAAAAGTCAAATCCATGCGGACAGCCTTCCAATCGAAAGGGATGGTAAATCTTCCCTCGGAATCCGGAAATATCAAACTTGCCCGTGGAAAATAAAATGGACGGTCTTCAGCAGTCTCGAAAAATTGGGAATAGTAGGAGCGCGCAATTATGAATCCCTGTTGGGATAACTCGCTCCCCCTCTCATCCAGCATAGTTCCTCTCAATTGGCGGGTATACAATCCCCATTCATAATCCAGTTGTGGAGAATAGCAGCCGATTTGCATGAAAAGTGGAGCCAGTATGAAAAAGACGCTCCATTTTCTTGGTAAACAGCCGATTTTGGTTGCGATTCCAATGGTTGACATGATGCGGACTCCCTTATTCCCAGGAAAGACGTGAGGAAAGATTGCGGAAAAAATAATGTTCTTCCGGAAAAACCAACTGGACGCGTTGTTTTGCTTCGCAAATGAAAAGTTCGTCATGGACAGCAAGGGAAATTTTGTTTTTACCATCAACAGAAAGATAAATTTCCTGTTCCTTGGTTTGGGGTGTGATGACAAGGCGGATTTGAGCATCATGATTGAGCACCAAATGACGGGATGTAAAATTGTGTTCATTCAAACCCGCCAGAATCAAGCAGCGTGTCTCCGGCATGACGATAGAAGACCCTGCTGATAGTAAATAAGCAGTGCTCCCGGTAGGCGTACCTACAATGACGCCATCCCCCCAGATATGGCGTACATGGGCTTTATTGACAAAGCAATCCACCGAAAGCAATCGATTGATTCCTTTAATCACCATTTCGTTGATCGCGTAAAAGTGCTCTCCGCCATACAGACATTCAAGAGTGGAGCGCTCGCTGATAAAACACTGCTCATTGAGGAGCTTTTCCAAGATGGCTCGCATTTCCTCCTCATTGCCGGCCGTCAGGAATCCTATGGTGCCAAAATTGAATGCCAGCACAGGGCAGACGGGAAATTGCCCCAAAACGTACAGCACCGTACCATCGCCTCCTATAGTGATGATGAGATCCAGTTCCTTACTGGGTGGAATGTCCCAACTGAGCAGGGTTGTGGCAATCCGATGAGACGCGAACCAATCCTGCAAGAATTGACTGACTTCAAAGTGGCGCCTGTGATCAATAAACAAACCAACGGTTTTTAATTCAAACATGGTTGATGTCATTCATGCAAACTTGTCATGACTGAAAATTTTTTTACTTTCGTAACGTTCATTCCGGATAAGAAAAACACAATGATAAAGTTCACCCCCCTTTTTGTCAAAAAAGGAGTCCACCTTCATTTCTTGTTTTTGATAAAAATGAACATTTATCGCATTTGTTAATTTTTCAGTTCAGAATAATATCCTCTTGTACAATAAAGCTCGACAGTTGTAAGTTCCCGTAAGTCATTGAAATTATCAAGCCTGTCAGGAAATCTTTGATTCATTTCCGCGAAAGCGGGAATCCAAAGTATTTTCAAGAGTTTACGCAGACTGGATCCCGGATCAAGTCCGGGTTGACATTGGAACCTGCGACTCTTGGGTTTAAAGGGTGCCGCATCATGATAGAAGTTCGCAGAAAAACATGATAGCCTGTTTTTCTTTCATGGCGCTAAAATACAATATACATTAGATACAAATTGCTCATGCAACCGTCCAAGCAGCAAATCTGTGAATAAGACGGTCAATGTATCGACAAGGGTATTGTCTGATCGTCCATAGAATCACGTTATACAAAACTGCAGCAATGAGCAACGCTGGAATCATAAAACGAAACAATGAGTTTTATACTTTGAGGGGGAAAACAACGTGAGAGCGGGACAAATCGGTTGGAATATCTTGATAGGATTTTTTCTCATACTTTCCTCGTGTTCGGATTATAGGGGCTATGTAGTCCCGGATACAAGTCCACATCTGCGCAAAAATGTTGCTTTGATTGCGGCAAAATCCTCAAACTCCGTAGAAGCGCCGTTACTTGAAGCAGTGACGGAAAGGGTGGAGCAACGGTTGAATGATTTTTCGGAATTTTCCAGGTTTTATTTCGCTGCTCAGACTCAGTCTTTTCTTCGGCAATACCCACAGCTTCAACTCCGGATGGTCCAACTCGAATCAACATTTGCTTTATCGGGAATTTCTGACAAAAATATTTCTTCTCATCTCGGCGAAACATTAGAAGTGGAGCAGTTGTTTATTATTCAGATGGACGAGATTCCTTGCTCCGAATGTAGTGCGGGCGCGCAGTTCCTAATCAAATTCTATCTGGTGGACGCATTCACAGGGAGCTTGTTGTGGAGAGGAAGGGTTCATAAGGAATTGGACGCGGATGATATGGAAAAGTCGGCTTATAAAACAATGGTGATAGAATCGACTGATTTGATGTTGGATGAATTCGAGGACGACTTCAATGTCGCAAAACAGAACTGGGTATCGAAAAATTTGAAAAAATTGACGTCGCTTTTTGACATATTTTAACCTGAGTTCGACATAAATCTTCAGAAATTTTTTTCTGCCAGTAAGAATGGATAAATTTCACTTGAGACGCAGCGTGTCCAAACAAGCATATCCTGCTGAAACCCCACCTTCATTTTGATGGGCAGCCTTGGTGCGAACCAGATAACCTACATCCCGGTTTTCGATTATTTCTTCGTCTTCGGCCAGACAGACGCCAAATCGTCCAATTTCGCTGACACCATCTGTTTCTTGGACCCGACCTTCAGTCAATATAAGCGTTTGATGCGGCAGTGGATATATCCGTTCCATTAAAATGTATGCCTGAGCAGCTTCCAGGTCCAGAGACCGGAGTTTTTCAACCATTTCCCGGCCGTAAAAATTATTTCCCCCTCCTTCCCGCTGAGGTTTGAGTACGAATTTTTCTGGAGAACGACAAGCAGCTTGACTTGCAGTTTGATATTGCCCTTCGTGTTTAATCATTTCATCCGGTAAATACTGTCCGACAAATGTCGGTTCAATTTGTCGGGCACGGTCCTCATCGACAAAATTTCGCAAAATTTTTGGTGCGGAAAGCATTTGTTGGATTTTTTTTAATCCTGCCAATTGCATAGCCACGCTGGGGACCGCAATGGTAGATGATGCTTCAATCAATCGTCTGCCATTCCAGGCTTCTGCAGTAGGATAATCATTGGGAGTATATCCTGCCCGAAAATAAGTAACTGCGGCAATTCTACCTCGTACCACCAGATGTCCTTCCCTCAGAATTCCTTCTTGGGCCACTTCCTCCAGGGACATGCGCATGGTGAGAATGAAAAATTCCTCCCACAGTATGTGCTCGCTCCCTCGCTGGTCGAAGATGTTTTGTTCTCGAGGCTGCGCAATCGTCAACAGGCAACATCGAGGCGCGTCATAGTGTCTGATAGCCTCGGCTATGATCGCCACAATACCGCTGATCGGATCGTTGTCCACCAAGTTATTTTTGCCACCTTGGATTCCATTTAAAAAATAGTGCAATCGACTCAATTGACTACTTAAGTAGGGATAGCTTGCAGCAATCGCATTGAATTCAACCTGCTTCGGTATTGGCAATCCGCAATCATCCGACGTCGTACTGAGCAAAAAGTCATTGCGGTTGATCAGCAGTCGAGTGGATTGCGTCCCCCGATTTTGGGTTTGGATGGCAAGCAACTCCCGCACAAAGGAATCGGTTCGGGCAGTTGGGGTTAACGATTCACGTAAAAATCCGTCATCCCTGGAAACTTTGAACATTAACTCATTGAACAAGGGTGTCAGAACGATCATTTGTTCCAGCACTTCTGTCGAGATTTCGTAGGGGACCATCGAAAAAGGCGCGTGGTTCAGTTCAAATCGCTGATTGAACTTGATCAATCCATGGGTCAAAGCAAAATCAATAGCTTCCCGAACAGTTTGCTGCATGGTGGTTTTCTGATTTCCTTGATTTTTAAAAAACTGCCGATCGCAGCGAGGTGGCGTATTTTCGTACCAATATTTTGCGAATCCTGTTGAACCATCAATAGCTCACTTCGACAAGCCATTTGCTGGCCCTTGACGGGTATCGGTGGGTAAAATAGTAATCGCTTTTGCAGAATGGGACCCTTCCCTACTCGCTGCGCATGGGTCACTATCGCGGTTCAATTGAAGATACTCTATGAGTGAACCTTTTAATATCTTAAAATCTGAATGTAAAGACCTTTTATCAGGGTAATCTCTGGTAACGAGCGTAAGTATCTCGAGATGAATTTTGCTCCATTTTTCCCGTTTTCTGAAGGTCTCACTTTGCCTTGGATTTGATTATTATAATTTTCTTGTAAAAATTTGTAATCACGATAAATTACTTGCAAAATAATTGAATCTAAAAAAACATGTTTATCTGATTTTTGGCCTATGGAAGACAGCCATGATTTTAAGAAAATGGAAACGGAGCGCAACAATTTTAGTCATCTTTTTGGCGTTCGTCGGTTGGGCGGAAGCCGCTCCTTTGAAGGTAATTGCGTCCTGGAGCATTCTGGAAGACGTCGTCAGGAACGTGGGAAAAATACAGGTCGAGGCGCATGCTCTGGCTTCACGCGGCATTGATCTGCATGACATCGAGCTCACGATGAGGGACCAGATTCGTATGAGCGAAGCGGACCTGCTCGTCTGGTTTGGATTGCCTCTGGAAACCTGGTTGCATCCCTATTTGAAGCGGATTGCTGATGACAAGCAATTGCAATTGGGCAAGCATTTACAGCAATTGTTACCCGGGATAAAGGAAGACCATGAAGGGGAGGAAGATCACTCCAATGAGATGGAAACAATCGAAGAGCATGAAGAGGAGGAAGATCAACAAACTGATGCCACGAATGGTGACATGGACCTCCATGTCTGGCACGATGTGTCGATGATGATTCAGGTGACTGATCTCATTGCGCAAGAACTGGCAAGACGGGATCCGCAACATGTGGCATATTACCGGGGAAACGCCTTGGAATATACAGAGATCCTCCAACGTTTGGACGCCTGGATTCATGAACAATTGGCGTTCATTCCACAGTCCCGGCGACTTTTGGTCACCAGCCACCTGGCTTTCGAATATTTTGGCAGGGCCTATCATTTCCGGACTCTGGCTCCTCATGGGATTGGCGGTGAGGATCAACTGGGTCCCCGGATGTTAGAGAAGATCATTGCCGAGATTAAAAAAGAAGAGGTACGGGTTATTTTCCCGGAAGAGCATGTCAGCCCATTGCTGGCTCAAATTGCGCGAGAAGCCGAAATTACCATCCAGGAATCGTTGAACCCCGGAAACCTGACCTCGCCCGGCACGCCGGCGGGGACGTATGTAGGTTTTATGAAGGAAAACATTCGAGTTCTCTCTCAGGCATTCAGGAAGGCGTACAAATTATATGACTGAAATAAAAACCACGGATTGTTCCTTATGCGTTTCCGGTGTCCATTTCGACATTGGCCCTCAACGGGCGACCCTGCATTGCCATTGTGAAATCCCTCATGGTCGACTGATCGGGGTGTTGGGTCCAAACGGATGCGGCAAGAGTTCGTTGTTCAGGGCGCTGGTGGGAGAAATTCCCTACTACGGAGAGATTTCCTATTTCGGCAAATCATTTGACCAGGTCAAACACCAGGTGGGATATCTTCCGCAGCACCTGGATATTCCTTCCGATTTTCCCATCACTGTACAGGAATTCATTGCCGCGGGCAGTTCCCTGTTTTTCCAATTCAAATGGCCCTGGCAGAGACGGGTTGACCCGGAACGGGGCCGGACATTCATGAACCGGATGGGTATAACGCACCTGCAACACTCGCAAATTGCCAGCCTGTCAGGAGGCGAACAACGCCGGGTCTACCTGACCCGATTGCTCCTGCAAGACAGCCAACTGCTTTTTCTGGATGAGCCCCTGGCGGGAGTCGATGAAAAGGGAGAAGCCCTGACCGTCGACATCTTGAAAGACCTGGTGCGGGACGGAAAAACCCTTTTGGTGGTCCATCATGATTGGGAAAGCGTGCCCGATATTTTCGACGAAGTCCTGGTTTTCAGATACGATCGTTTCGAGCATCTACTCATTTCGCAGAACAAGAACCCACTCTCCTCCGAAAAGGCGTTACCGGCATGATGGACTGGCTCACATCTCCCTGGACTTACGATTTCATGAAGACCGCTTTGGTGATGATCGTCCTGCTGGGGTTGCTGGGGGGTATGGCCGGTTCCATCGTCGTCACCCAACGTTCAGCCCTGCAGGTGGAAAGCCTGGCCCATGGTCTCCTTCCAGGTCTGATCCTGGCTTACGTTTGGATTGGTCGCTCCTCGTGGAGCCTTTTACTGGGAGGTCTGCTGGCGATCATCTTAACGCGTCTGCTCATCCTGGCCTTCGCCTGGCACCGGCGCACCGACCACACCACTGGCAGCGTGATCGTCATCGGATTCAATTTTGCCCTGGGGTTGATCCTGCTGCGTCTCTATCGCAGTGAACTCGACATTTCATTGGACCATTTCATTCTGGGGGATCTGTTGGCTGTTTCCTGGACGGACAATCTCTTTGCAGGGGGAGTGGTGGTAGTGACCTTCCTGTTGTTGCTGTTTTTTTACGCGCCTATCAAGATTTTCCTTTTCGACCCTGCTTATGCCGCCCGGCGGGGTTGGCCGGTGATGCCGACCCGTCTGGCGCTCGAGTTGATGATCAGCGTGGCTACGCTCCTCTGTTTCCAGGCCGTCGGACTGATCCTGACCCTGGCCATCCTGATCGTACCGGTGGCGACGGTCCAGCTCGTGGCACGGTATTTATGGCAGATGTTCCTCTTCGGTGGTTTGCTGGGAGCCTTGCAGGGCATCATCGGGTTGATGCTGGCTTATCATCTGGATTGGCCCGGCACCCCTCCCATTGTGATGCTGTCGGTGCTGACTTACACGGTCGTCCTCTGCCAGCGCCGTTGGGCTAAAAAAATATTTTCGTCTTCCAGGGAGGCGAAGATCACGCTCTGATCACATCCGGATTGAGAATGAAGGTTTGGATGGGAATCGTGTTGATGATTCTGGCGCCCAAATCGATCGATTCGTCACGAATTTCAGCACGGGACAATTGCGGATTGTCGGTTTCCATCTGAATGTTGTATTCCGTCCTCGGTTGGTCGGCGGTTCATTTCCGTGATGATTGTTCTGCTCCAGTCAGGTTTCCGTGCGCTTCTTATTTTCATCAGTGGCGTCGAAGACTGGAAGAATTTTGTCGCGTTGATAGGGAGTACCATTTGTCGATGAAATTGCTAAAAACAGGATCGCCGCCTGAATGGCCATCCCCCGAATTTTAATATAACTCCTTTCACTCCATCGGCGGTAAGGTGATATACCTGACGAAAGCGAATTTTCCGAAGAGAAAAACCAGACTTTTCAGATCGATCAAAGCAGGACAAGAAATATGTTGCAAGGACAGGTTCCGTAGTTTATCTTAGCTTTGTTGCATAATAAAGAGATGGAAGCATGCAGCCTTTATTTTTCAATTTTACAAGATCTGGTTCAGAGATATTGCTAATAGCGCTTCTGACAATTGTGAAATGAACATATGGTGAAGATCGAAATCCTGGTCTTTCTCTCGGTGCGCTTCCTGCCAGGCAGATACACCCCAATCCATTCGAAATAACTCACACATATCAGGATAAAAGACCAATGCGGATTAACGTAGAACGAAAAAATGGAACCTTGATTACAAAGGTGGAAGGCCGGATCGATGGTGGCAATGCTCGCGAGTTCGAGAATGCCCTGAGTGCTGCAATCAGAGACGACGACCGCAGCTTGATCTTGGACCTTGAAGACCTCTCCTACATTAGTAGCGCAGGACTTCGGGTCATTTTGCTGATCGCTAAGACTCTCAGGAAACGTGATGCGGAATTTGTACTCTGCTCGCTCTCCGATCCCATAAGGGAGGTCTTCAAGATCAGTGGTTTTGACAGGATCATTCCGGTCCACGAAACCCGGCCGGAAGCGCTCGCCGCACTCGGTGGCTAGATTTTATTTCAGAGTTGTACTACACGACGATAAGCAGGAAAATTATCGCTTCCACGATTCCAGTCGGAATGCTTACTTTCTGTGGCCTTTGGGACAAGGAACGTGGGAACGATACGCATATACGTATATTGTCATGTACCAGTACAGCCAATCACTATCCATAACGTTAAATGATTCAAGCACAATACAAGATCCTCGTTGTAGACGATGAACCCGACCTCGAACATCTCGTGCGGCAACGCATGCGCCGGGACGTGCGCGACGGTCTCTACTCTTTCGCCTTTGCTCACAACGGCGTCGAGGCTCTCGAACTGCTGAACCAAGACCAAGATATCGACATGGTGCTCACGGATATCAATATGCCACAAATGGATGGCCTCACTCTTCTCGAGCAGATTCCAAAAGTCGACCCCGACGTCCGTTCCGTGATCGTCTCGGCGTATGGAGACATGAAAAACATCCGAACGGCCATGAACCGGGGAGCATTCGATTTCATCACCAAACCCATCGACTTCCAGGATCTGCGGGTCACCATCAACCGGACCCTGCGCCAACTGACCTTGTGGCGCGAGGCATTGGCCTCACGAGACAAGCTGGTAGTGTTGCAGAACGAACTTCACGTCGCAAGCCAGATGCAGCAGTCGATCCTGCCAACCAGTTTCCCCGAGAAACCTGGCTATCAGGTGTTCGGAAATATGGAACCTGCGCGCGAAGTGGGTGGAGACTTCTTCGATGTGGTGGTCTTGGATCACGGCCGCATTGGCTTGGCGATTGCCGACGTCTCCGATAAGGGGGTCCCGGCTGCTTTGTTCATGATGTCCAGTCGCACCCTATTGAAAGGTGCGGCCATTGGCAGCCTGGAACCTGGTGAAGTCCTGGGCGAGGTCAATCGGCTGCTGGAGGAAGACAACAACGTGACGATGTTCGTCACTATGTTTTATGCCGTGTTTGACCCGGCAAACGGCCAACTCGCGTACGCCAACGGGGGGCATAATTCCCCGCTAATCATCCATGTGGACGGAAGTTCGACCGTGCTCCCCCAGACCGGCGGAATCGCCTTGGGAGTGATGCCGGACATCCGCTACGAACAAAACGTGATCTCCTTGTCGCCCGGCGAAATCCTCGTGCTCTACACCGATGGCGTCACTGAAGCCATGAACGAACAAGAAGAGGAATTTGGGATGAAACGCCTGCGCAGGATTTTTGCGGGAGCGCGGTCGAACGACGCAAAAAAAGCGAACCAAGCTGTCTTCGAAGCCGTACATGCCTTCACGGGTGAAATACCCCAGTCCGACGACATCACCTGTCTGACCCTCTTAAAATCCCCCTGAGTCCCCTTTTTGGCAAAGGGGGTGTAGAGACCGAAACATGAGCGTGGAACAGACCCTGTGTGTTGAAGCGAATCTCGAAGGACTGGTGCGAATTCGTGACAGCGTGGAAGAATTCGCGCAGACTGCGAATTGGTCGCCCGATCTGGCGTACCAGGTCATCCTCGTCCTCGAGGAATTGGGAGCGAACATCGTGAACTATGGATGCGAAAGCAATCGGACCCATGAGATCAAGGTCACATTGGCCTGGGATTCAAACGCCCTTACCGTTGAGATTACAGACGATGGCCGAGCTTTCAATCCACTGAGCGACGCCCCCGGGCCCGACCTGGAAGCGGTGATTGAAGATCGCCCGATAGGAGGTCTCGGCATCCATCTGGTGCGTTCCATAATGGACGAACTGTACTATCGGCGTGAGCAGGACAGAAACCACCTGACCCTGATTAAACGGAGAAATGCATGAGATGCGCAGCTGTGCTTTTTATAGCGCTCAGCATGGTGACGGGAACTCGTGCGGAAGAAGCTGGAATCTTTGATAAACACATCCTCTTCGGCCAATCCGCTGCCTTCAGTGGACCTGCCGGAGAACTGGGCAAGAACATGCGGTATGGTATTCAGGCAGCTTTTCAGGAAGCGAATAAGCGGGGCGGTGTCCACGGTCGGCTGCTGAAACTGTTGTCTCTTGACGATGCCTATGAACCGGAAGCCGCTATCGCCAATACCCGCCGGCTAATCGAGAAGGAAGGAGTTTTCGCGCTGATAGGCGCCGTCGGCACGCCTACTTCGCGTTCTGCCACGCCTGTGGCCGCGGCTGCGAACGTGCCCTACATTGCTCCCTTTACCGGAGCTGCCTTCCTGCGCCAGGCAAAATTACAAAACGTGATCAACCTGCGAGCGTCATACGACCAGGAAACCGAGACCATGGTCGCTCGCTTGACAATGGATTTGGGAATCGAACGCATCGCCGTGGTATACCAGGATGATTCTTTCGGCCTGGTTGGATATCTCGGTGTTCGGAAAGCACTCGAGCGACGCAGCTTGGAGCCGGTGGCGATTGGGGCGTACCCACGAAATACCACTGCCGTGAAGACGGCTCTTCTTGATCTGCGCAGCGCCAACCCGGGCGCGGTGATCCTGATCGGGGCCTACCAGCCGGTGGCGACGCTGATTGCCTGGGCGCGGCACACGGGTTGGGAGCCTGTCTTCATGACCATCTCTTTCGTGGGTAGCAACGCGTTGGCCCAGATGCTCGGTCCCGCCGGAACCGGGGTCTTTGTCACCCAAGTAGTGCCTTTTCCGAGGGACGACACGCTCCGGGTCGCTGCGGTCTATCGCCAGGCTCTGAGAGCCTACGATTCCAAGCTGGTTCCCGGTTTCGTCTCTTTCGAAGGTTACTTGGCAGGTCGATTGGCCATCGCTGCCCTCGAACGCTGTGGTCCGGAAATTAATCGAACTTGCTTGCTCAACGGTTTGCGGCGTGCTGAAATCATCGACCTTGACGGTTTTAAGCTCCATTATGGAGATAATGACAACCAGGGTTCGGATGCGGTTTTCCTCACTGTGATCGGTATGGATGGCCGTTATCGCTCGATTGACACGCTACGGGAAGAAATACAGCCATGAGCGGTCTATTGAAACATCTGCTAGAGGGTCGCTTCCGTATTGCGGCACAGCTTTACCTGGGCATCGGTGGAGCCGTCGTTCTCACCATGAGCGCGAGTTTGATCGGCTGGTTCTCCTTCAACCGGGTGGGCGACGCCCAGCGCCGTGTGAATGACGGCAGCGTACCTGAGATGGCGGCAGCTTTCGGAGTCGCTCAGCAGAGCAGCGCCTTGGTGGCTGCTGCCCCCCGTCTGACGACCGCGGCGACGTCGGAGGAGTTTACCAGGGTCGCGACCGAAATCTCCGAAAAACGGAGCGCCTTTGAAGCACAGTTGGCAGCCTTGGTACGACAAGGTGGAGAAACGGAGCACTTCAAACGCATTCGTTCCCAAGCTAACCTGCTGATATCGAATATCGAGGCAATTGAGGATTCGGTAGCCGAACGTTTTATGCTGACAAAGAGTAGCGAAGCTCTGCGCTTGGAATTGGCCGAGATGCGCAACCAGTTGATAGGCATCCTGGTTCCGGCCATCGACGATCAGTTTTTCTACGCAATGACCGGATACCGAAACCTTGGAGAATCTTCCGCATCGCGAGAGCAACACTTCTCGGAGGAGGAGTTCGACCGCTATCGCCACCTGGTCGAATTGAAGGCGGACGCCACCATCGCGATCCAACTTCTCACCAGCGGCTTCAATCTTTTGGACGCCCCTTTGATCGAACCCCTGCGGGAGCGCTTCGAAGCGGCAGCACGCAGGATCAAGTGGAATCTGGCAGCACTCGGAACAGCTCCTTCGCACAACCAGATCGCCGTGGTCCTGCCCCAGTTATTCCTGTTGGGTCTGGGGGAGCAGGGAGGATTCGATATGCGCGTCCGAGAGCTCAAACTAGCCGGACGCCAGCAAAATTTACTCGCCCGCAATCGCAGCCTCGCTATCGATTTGGTAGCTGAAGTCGAAGGTCTGGTGAACTCCGCCCGCGCCCGCGCCCAGGATGCCACCCTCGCATCTAACCAAGCCATCCTCACAGGACGCAGTTTACTTCTTGCGCTGAACGTGATCAGCATCATCGGGGCGGCGTTGATCGCCTATTTGTTCGTCGGTCGAGTGTTGTTACGGCGCCTCGAACGGCTGTCGGATCGAATGCGCCGCATGGCCGATGGCGACTTGGAAACCAGTGTAGATATCGGTGGACGCGACGAGGTCGCTGACATGGCCGCGGCCCTTGAAGTTTTCCGCCGACACGCCCTCGAGGTCCAGCGCCTGAACTTGGTGGAGAAGCTGGCCGAAGAACTACAGGGCAAGAATTCCGAACTTGAAAAGGTGCTGGCGGATTTGCGTCAGGCCCAGAACCAAATCGTCATGCGTGAGAAACTGGCAGCGCTCGGCGAACTTACCGCGGGAGTAGCCCATGAGATCAGGAATCCACTGAACTTCGTGAAAAATTTCTCCGAGGTCTCGGGAGAACTGTTGGAAGAACTGCTGGAGACCCTCCCCGAAAACAAAGAGCAATTGAGTGAGGACCAGCGGGAATTGATAAACGAGATCTGTCAAGACCTCACTGCGAACTTTAAGCGCATTTGTGAACACGGCGACCGCGCCAACTCGATTGTGCGCAACATGCTTATGATGGGAAGAGGATCGGGTGAGTCACAGCCTACTGACATCAACAGCCTGCTTGATCAAAACACAAAACTCGCCTACCACAGCGCCCGAGCGACCGACCCGGACTTCAACATGACTATGAAGATGGATTTCGACCCGGAAATGGGCAAGATCGAGGTCGTTCCACAGGAAATGGGCCGCGTCTTCCTAAATATGGTGAGTAACGCCTGCCATGCCACTGACGAGAAAAGACGTGCTGCCCAAACCGGATTGGCGGACGTCGAAAACTACGACCCCACGCTGTCATTGGTGACCCGGCGTTTAGAAAACCAAGTCGAAGTCCGCATACGAGACAATGGGAGCGGGATTCCCTCCGACATCATCGATAAAATCTTCAACCCGTTCTTTACCACCAAACCGACGGACAAGGGTACAGGGCTAGGCCTTGCCCTGTCCAATGACATTGTGCGTGAACATGGCGGTTCCATCCAGGTCCACTCCGAAACCGGCGAGTTCACCGAGATGGTTATCGAACTACCCTTGGCGCTGCCTTCGACAACGGTGAAAAGAGGAGCAGATTTTTCTGAACCTCTGTGAATATGACATCAGCTATATCAGAACTGGTCAGTTTATGACGGGAGAGGTCTTCATCCTGATCCGAGATTGCAATATTTTGAAGAAACTTTGCTTGATTCTTGTGTTTCTTGGCATCGGAAGCTGCCAAGTTTGGGGACAAACCCAAAATGCTGAAGCCAGTAGCCGGTCCTCCCTGAGTTCCCAGTCTCCGGACAGTGAAAATTCGCCAAAATATGAGATCATATTGCAGCGCTATCAAAATGCTGCCCAACAGGGAAATGTTTCTGCTCAATATGCGATGGGCTTGATTTATTACCATGGGCGTGGTGTTGCCCAAAACTACAATATTGCCCACCAGTGGTTTGAACAAGCTGCCAGGAAAGACCACACAGAGGCTCAATATTATACCGGGTTCATGCATTATTATGGGAAAGGGACCTCCCAGGACTATGCGAATGCGGTAGAGTGGTTTTTCAATGCTGCTGAAAAAGGTCATGCGGCCTCCCAGTATTACCTGGGGTTTATGTATTATTTTGGTCGAGGAGTAGCTCAGAATTTCGCCGAAGCTTTCAAATGGTTTGAAAAATCAGCCCTGCAATCCCATCCACCCGCCCAGTATTATGTAGGGCTGATGTATGAACGGGGAATAAATGTTGAGAAGAATGAAAAAAAGGCAATCTTTTGGTATCGCAAGGCGATTGAAAACGGTGATTTGAATGCCAGGCGTCGGTTTACGAAGCTCAATAAACAGGAGCAAATTCCCAACTCATCTGCTATTTTAAAGCATCAAATCTCTGCCGCTGACCTCCAAAAAGAAACATCTTCGCTTCCTGGAAAACAAATTTCCAGAATGACAACTCCCAATTTTATTTGTGACACGCAGAAATGGGGTGCAACTCTGAAGATGAAAAAGAAAGCTCCACTACCCAAAGGACAATGTGATACGCCCCGTGCTCGGCGCGACTACTCCCATTGCAATTTCAGGGAAGCTGACTTGTCGGGTTTGAATTTGAGAGGATCTTCTTTCAAAGGCGTCGATATGAGCAAGGCGAATTTGGAAGGAAGCAATTTGGAACAAGTGGATTTGCAGCGGGTGCTGCTCCTAAAAGCCAATCTGAAAAATGCAAAGTTGATCCGTGCGAATCTAAGAGGGGCTAATTTGCAAGGTGCCAACCTGGAAAGCGTGATTGCCTGCCAAACCAATCTAGACAGAGCCAAAGCCGTGGGTGCCTTTCTCTACCAGGCCGATTTGCACGGCGCCAGTCTGTTTCAGACGGACTTGAGCGGCGCTTTTCTCGTACAGGCCAATCTCAACCGTGCATCTCTGACCTCGACTTTGCTACGTCAATCCCGCATCCGTGACATCCAACTCCAAAACGCATTGTTGCAAGAAACAAATTTTAACGGCGCTTTGGGCATTCCGCAATGGCTGCTTCCTCATTTAACGCGGGACGGCGAATTGCATTCCGATTCCTCTGTTTCTTACAACGCCTGGTAACGATGTCCAGGGTAGTCATCTCAAATAAAGTGCTTTAGAAATCCTGAACCGAGTTTTATCCGAAGGGGTTCAAAGACCGGCTTGGTGCCGACGGGCGGGTTTGCGTTCTCCCAATCGCGCGAACAAATATCCCAGTTGTTCCAAACTTGCCAGATTGTGAATTGGTAGAAAATCGTCAATATAAGGAAGCGCTGCTTGCATGCCACGTGTGAGGGGTTCGTAATTTGCGGACCCCAAGAGTGGATTGAGCCATATCAAACGTTGAGAACTGAGTTGCAGGCGACTCAGTTCGTGACCAAGCACCTGCGGGTCACCTCGATCCCAGCCATCGCTGATGATGAGCACAACGGCTCCTTGTCCCAGCACCCGCCGTCCCCATTGATAATTGAAAGTTTTTAACACTTCACCAATCCGGGTCCCCCCGGCCCAGTCATGAATTGAGGCAGTGGCATGATCCAAGGCATCATCGATATCATGACCGCGAATCTGACGGGTAATACGTGTCAGCTGAGTACTGAAAACAAAAGCCTCTACATGGTCCGGACCGTTGCTGAGAGCATAGATAAACTTGAGCAAGACCCGAGAGTAACGATCCATTGAACCACTGATGTCGCAAATGACCACAAGTGGACGGCGTTTCAATTTGCGGTCGCGCCAGGTTAACTGAAGGATTTCTCCTCCAAAACGAAGATTGTGACGGAAGGTACGACGCATGTCCAAATAGACTTTGCGTGGTGCCCGAGCTCTTCGTCGGGTGCGCCGCTGCTCCAAGTTCCAATTCATGGACTGAATCAACTGTTTGACTTCTTCGAGTTCCACTGGAGTGAGATCGGCAAAATCTTTCTGACGCAGCGCTTCCCGGATGCTGAAGGTTTGGATGGTGTCAATTATCGTTTCGTTGGATTCGCTTTCAGGGCTGATTTGTTCGTTGTCGTTGAAGGGAGTAAACTCAATAACTTTTTTCAATTCCGGAGGTCGAGGAGCCAGCTTTCTCAGATCCAAATTCAGGAGCCTTCCTTCGTCGCGGGCCTGCCAGAACAAGTCGAATGCCCGGTCAAAGAGAGGTATGTATTCGTGCTTGTTTATGAGGAGAGTGCGGGCGCTGTTTTTGAAATCTTCGCGAGAGCGCAGCTCAACATGGCGCAAAGCTTCCACCATATCTAAAATCTGCGTGAGGGTGATTGGCGCACCCAATCCACGCAGTAACCTCCCAAATAACAGGAAATTTCTCAGTAAATGCCCCTGCTCGTTTTCACTCATGCTTCCCCGGCATGGCCATTGACCCGGCCCATGATTTGTTGGACAAGGGCTCCCTGGGTCTGCAGGATGTCGTCCTGATATTTGAGCAATACTCCCAATGTGTCGTTGACCGCCTCTTCACTGAGATCTTCCCGGTCCAGTGCCACAAGCGCAGAGATCCAATCCAGCGTTTCGGCCACTCCCGGAAGCTTGTACAGTTCGACCTGCCTTAACTCCTGGACAAAGACCACAACTTCTTTTGCCAATTGTTCCGGAGCTTCAGGCACTTTAGCCAGTACGATATTGTATTCTTTTTCAAAGGATGGATAGCCGATCCAGTGATACAGGCAACGGCGTTTCAAGGCATCATGGATTTCCCGGGTCCGGTTGGACGTGATAATCACCACCGGCGGTTTTTCAGCCTTGAGCGTTCCAATTTCCGGAACCGTGACTTGGAAATCCGACAAGAGTTCTAAAAGAAATGCTTCAAATTCCTCATCGGCGCGATCCAATTCATCAATCAGCAAAACCGGTTCCACGCCGTTGATCGGTTCAATCGCTTGCAGAAGAGGTCGCTTGAGTAAAAATTCCGGACCAAAAATTTTATCCAGGGCTTGTTTCTGACTGACCTCTCCTGTTGCTTCCAAGAGTCGAATTTCAAGCATTTGCCGCGTATAATTCCACTCATAAACAGCAGTGTTGACATCCAACCCTTCATAACATTGCAAACGAATCAAGGCACGTTCGAGCATGGTAGCAAGGACTTTGGCAATCTCCGTTTTTCCAACACCAGCTTCTCCTTCCAGAAAGAGCGGTTTTCCCAGTTTCAACGCCAGGTAAATAGAAGTGGTCAGACTACGATCCGACACGTAATTTTGCGATTGCAACGAATGTTGCACTTGATCGATGGACTCAAAGTATTGATGAGGGTTCAAGGGTTACCTCTGCCTTCTGCCCACTTCCAGGCAGAACCGATTGTATCGGATGTGCCCAAAGAACAAGATTGCCAATCAGGCGCGTTCTGCAGCAACGCTCAAAGCTCGCTTAACATACACCTTGATCATGGCTTTGCGATAATCGGCACTGGCGTGAAAATCGCCAATGATATCATCACCAAGATCATTCAATACTGAATCAGCAGCAGCAGCAAAATTGTTCTCACTCAAGGCTTTCCCTGCAAGGATTGCTGCCACTGATGGCACTTTTTTTGCGGAATTGGTCAACCCTCCGACTGCTACGCCGGCAGAACTACATTGTCCACCGGATGCCGTCACTACCGCAGCGGCGCCTACAATGGCATACCCGGAAGCAGGATGGAACATCTTTGCATAAGCAGAACCGGTTCCAGTACCATGACTGACAACCGAAATACCTGTGATCAATTCACCTTCCTGCAGAGATGTCTCAAAAAGGTCGACGAAAAATTCACTGGCCCTCACGGTGCGTTCTCCAGCAGTTCCCCGGATATGTATGGTAGCTTCCAATGCCGTCAAGACAGTCGGCCAATCGGAAGCCGGGTCGGCATGAGCAATATTCCCCCCGATAGTTCCCCGGTTGCGTACCTGAGGATCACCAATTCCTCCTGCAGCTTCGGACATCCCTGTTGGGACTATGCCCGAATCAGCAAGCTCGACGTGGGGTGTCAAAGAACCAATATGGACCGTACCATTGCGAGCGGAAATACCTCTTAATTCGGCAATGCGCCCAATATCAATAAGGACATCCGGATCTGACAGCCGCAGCTTCATTACGGGAATTAAACTGTGGCCACCTGCCAAAAACCTGGCGCCTTCGTGTCTTTGCATCAACGAGAGGGCTTCTGTTACGGATACTGCACGGTAATAATCAAATTTTGCTGGGTACATATCTCACCTCCTTTAATTTCCACTGTTATGGATGGCATTCCAAATTCGTTCAGCAGTCAATGGCAAATCTACGTGCTTGATTCCCAAGGGCGCTAAAGCATCCATCACTGCATTGGCAACGGCAGGAGTAGAGGCGATAGTTCCCATTTCCCCCACGCCCTTGACTCCCAATGGATTGTGAGGAGACGGAGTTTCCGTACGATCCACTTTGTAGCTTACCAACCCACTCGCCTTGGGCATTGCGTAATCCATCAAAGACCCGGAAAGCAGTTGCCCCTCCTGATCATAAATGGCGTGCTCCCACAAAGCTTGACCGACCCCCTGGGCAATACCACCTTGAATTTGACCTTTGACAATCATGGGATTGATCGCTTTGCCGACATCATCAATTGCGGTATAGTCCTTCAAGGTCACTTCTCCAGTATCCGGATCCACCTCAACCATGCTGACATGCACGCTATTGGGAAAGACGAAATTTTCCGGGTCGTAAAAACTGGTCTCTTCCAAACCCGGTTCCATTCCTTCAGGAAGCTCATGCGCCGTAAGCGTGGCAAAGGCGATCTCACCAAATGCTTTTGCCTTATCAGGAGCGCCTTTCACATAAATGCTGCCGTTGTCCTGATCATATACCATGTCTTCCACGGCTGCTTCCAATTGATGAGCTGCAATTTTAGTCACTTTCTCGCGGATTTTTTCCGCACTCTTGACAAGGGCTGCGGCTCCGACATTGCTACGGCTTCCATATGTTCCCAATCCAAAAGACGTGCGACCGGTATCACCATGGATGACTTCAATGTCTTCCATGGGAATTCCCAATTGATCGGCAACAACTTGGGAAAAGGAGGTTTCGTGTCCTTGACCATGGCTGTGATTTCCAGTGAAGACACTGACTTTGCCAGTGGGATGTACACGAATAGTGCCGCTTTCCCACAAACCAACACCCGCGCCTAAACCGATGACGACTTTCGAAGGGGCAACTCCGCAAGCTTCAATACAGGAACTGATGCCAATCCCTACCAGTTTGCCTTCACTGCGGTCCTGTCTCTGTGTTTCCCGCATCGCCTGGTATCCGGAAACAGTTTCTGCTTTATCAAAAAGGGCAGGATAATTCCCGCTGTCATAGACCAGCGCGACAGGGGTTTGGTAAGGAAATTCATCCGGTTGGATGAGATTTTTACGACGAATTTCCATAGCATCCAGATTCAGTTCTTGCGCGGCATTACTGACCAAACGTTCCAGCATGTAGCTGGCTTCCGGACGTCCTGCGCCACGATATGCATCCACGGGGGTGGTGTTAGTCATCGTCCCATAGGTCTCGCCATAGATCGCTGGTGTTTTGTACAATCCCGCAAAGAGCGTAATATAGAGTGCTGTTGGAATCATAGGGGCGAAGAGGGAAAGATAACCACCCATATTGGCGTAGTTGGTGACTTTCAATCCGCTAAAGGTCCCATCGCTCTTGACAGCCAATTTGGCGTTGGTGACATGGTCCCGGCCATGCGCATCCGAAACAAAAGATTCACTACGTATGGCGACCCATTTGATGGGTCGGTTGATCTCTCGAGCAGCCCAGGGGATGACGACTTCTTCCGGATAATGAAATATTTTGCTGCCAAACCCTCCTCCCACATCAGGAGAAATTACCCGTAGCTTGTTTTCCGGAATAAAGAGTGTGTATACGCTCATCAAGATACGGATCACATGCGGATTCTGGGAGGTTGTCCAGACCGTCATTTCGTCACTGAAGTCATCCCATTGCGCTACCACGGCCCGAGGTTCCATAGCATTGGGGATGAGACGCTGGTTGATCAAATCGAGTTCAATAACCTTATCCGCTTCCGCTATCGCCTTATCTGTCGCATCTTTGTCTCCCAGAGCCCAGAAAAAACTGGTGTTGTTGGAGACGTCTTCATGAAGCTGAGGTGCGCCATCTGCTGTAGCTTCTTTGGCATTCACAACAGCATCGAGTACCTCATAATCCACATAGACATGATCCAATGCATCCTGCGCAATGTAACGTGATTCCGCAATGACCACCACCACCGGTTGACCGACGTAACGAACTTTTTCCGTGGCCAATGCCGGATAAGCTGGCATTTTGATATCCGGTGGAACAAAACCACAAGGGAGAGTGCCCACTTCGGCATCCGCCAAGTCCTGTCCGGTAAAAACAGAAACCACACCCTTCAATTGCTTGGCGTCTGCCACATCAATTCCCTGAATTTTCGCATGGGCATGTGGACTGCGCAAAATTGCTGCGTATGCCATTCCCCGTATGTTTAAATTGGTAACATACCTCCCTTTACCCATTATGAATCTCGGGTCTTCCACCCGCCTGACTTCCTGACCAACATATTTACCCATTAGACACCTCCTGCTGCAGATGCAGCTTGAATTGCTTTGACAATATTATCGTATCCTGTACACCGGCAAATATTCCCTTCCAATCCATGCCGAATTTCTTCTTCGGTGATATTGGGATTGCGTTCGACCATTTTGGTCGCCGCCATAATCATGCCGGGCGTACAAAATCCGCACTGCAAACCATGGTGGTCCCAAAAAGCTTGTTGCATGGGATGCAATTCCCCGTTTTTTGCCAGTCCTTCAATAGTCGTGATCTCTACGCCATCCGCCTGAACCGCCAGAGCGGTACAGGATTTAACGGCCATGCCATCCATGTGGATCGTGCAAGCTCCGCACTGGGATGTGTCGCATCCAATGTTTGTTCCGGTCAAACCGACTTCTTCCCGGATAAAATCAACCAGGAGCATACGAGGTTCGACCTCTTTTTGATGAACCCGACCGTTCACGGTAACACTGATACCTACTCCCATAGAAATACCTCTCTCTGTTAAAACGTTTTGAAAGTGATGATTCTGGCACACAATATTCAACAGCAACGCAAGCGGTGGCATTGCTGATAAAACATTTTAAAGCGAACTCAACCAACTATATGCAATCCTTTTGAGGGTTGCTTTTGCTCATTATAACTCATTATTGCAGGGGAGTCAATGCAATTTTCGATAAATCGCATTTTTTATCGCACTTCTCTTTTCCTTAATCTCGAAACTCGTCAAATGACCGAATTGTCCAGGTATAATACCATGTCGGTTTAAACAAAGCTCTCTCATAAAATATAAAAAATGATGGGGATGGATTGGTCCTGGTTCATTTATTCTTCATATTTTGAACACAGTCCAGTTCAAATGAAAGCGGTTATTTTCCCCGGAATTTATATAATCGCTTTACATCAGCATTCAGGATCAGTTATATTTCATCAAAATCTCTGAAGTTGGCTGGTATATTTTCGGGAATCAGAGTCCTGTGTTCGTAAAAAGGCCGTCAGGGAACAAACAGAGAAGATTGCATGAAATTTGATACGCGAGAACTGAGAGATACGCTGGGATGTTTCGCCACTGGAGTGACAATCATCACCACTGCCTCGGAAGGCCATGACCCCATCGGAATCACCGCAAATTCTTTTGCCTCCGTCTCTCTTGACCCGCCGCTGGTTTTATGGAGTCTGGCAAGGGATTCGTCCTCCTATGGTACCTTTGCAGTCGCGACTCATTACACCGTCAATATCCTCTCCGACTCCCAACTGGGTTTGTCAAACCGCTTTGCGGATCCGGACAATAAGCGCCACCTCAATGGTCTTTCCTGGCAAATTGGAGAAAACGGATGCCCTATCCTACCAGATACGCTGGCATCAATCGAATGCGAGATCAGTTCACGTATTGATGGAGGAGATCACGTGATCCTGTTGGGGCAGGTGTTACGCTTTGAGCAGAGAGAAGGGAAGCCCCTGCTATTTGCGCAAGGCAAATATGCCAATCTGCCATAGGGAAGGCTGGCCAACCATCCCTGACGCTTTCAATTCCCTTCATAACCATGGCGTCTGGCATTTTCCTCACAGGCTTCTCGTGTGGAAAAGCCAGTATGGGAAGTCCCGACTATTTGGTCATCCAAATCGGATCTACGCCACCGCCATTTCTGAGAAGAGTCCTGGTAAAAATTCCATTGATCCCGAAAGGAGATGCCCTCTTTTTTAAAGCGAGAGATAGCCTTACCGAAGTGCCGGCTCAAATCTTCCCATGCTTCTTCAAAGCCGGTGGCTATTTCCTGCCATGTGGTGGTACTTCCGATTTTTTCTAAGCTGCCCCGAGCAGTTTCCCATTTTTTCTCCAAAACGGACAAATCTGTTTTCACCCGTTCTTGAGCTTCCGTCAACATGGTTTGGGAAATCACGGTCAATTTCCCCATCCGCTCTTTCATGTTATGCAAGACAGTTTCTTTCTCCTTTTGAATCGATTCTTTTGCTTCATTTTCACTCATAATGCTCCTGACTTCTTAAAATTAGCTGATAAATGTTTTCCACATTTTCATTGGTTTTAAACACTTTATCAAATCCTCTTCGATTTCCAAGCGCAAACTTCAGGATATTGACCGTCAATACCGTTTTTCCTGAACCACTTGGATAAAAGGCTGAATCAGCAATCCGGGTAATTTCAGGGAGTCAGTATTACGGAACTCTTCCAGTCCGATGGTCATTTGTTCATGTCCGGATTCCGGTTGATCACGATATGTGCCAAATAACCAGTCCCACCAGGGAAAATTGAATCCAAAATTACTGTCTGTCTCATACGGAATCACCGAGTGATGGACTCGGTGCATGTCCGGGGTGACGATGAATTTCCGGACAATGCGGTCCACTGTCGGGGGTAGGAAGAGATTGCTGTGATTGAACATGGAGGAACCATTGAGGAAGATTTCAAAAAGCAAAACGGCCAGTGGCGGCGCTCCAATCACAACAATGGCCAATATTTTGATTAGCAGGGAAAGCAGAATCTCAAAAGGATGAAAACGCACGCCCGTGGTCACGTCAAAATTCATATCTGTGTGATGGACCCGGTGCAGTCTCCAACAGAGTGGAATTTTGTGGAAGAGTACGTGTTGCCCGAAAATAACAAGATCCAGCAAAAGAATGGCAACCACGATTTTGAGAGGCTCTGGTATTTCCCCCTGCCGTAGAATCCCCCAATGCCATTGTTCCGCAAGATGGGCAACAAATACAGGGGTCAATAACCCCGGAATCATGACAACCAGGGAACTCAATATTGTCAACCCCAAATTGCTGACCCAGCGGGATGCCTTGGAAACCGTCAAGTGTATGCGAGGCTTGCGGATTTCTGAGAGAGCCAATACAAAAAAAAGCCCCAAAAAGCAAGCTAAGCGGATTTCGGTTTGATGTAACGTGAAAAAGGAATCCACAGCGCGCCTTTCAATTCAGCAACAATGATTTGGTATTTCAAAATAACGAACCTACCCTTGTTTGTCAAACTCCCACGGGCAGATAATGCTTGGCATTTTGTACGTCAAACAACCATTCGAAACAAGCAAATCCACTAAATTCGTTGGCCAATCCCTTTTCTCTATAAATTCCCTTGTATTTTTTGTTAAAATAACAAATTCTATTCGTACTGGAGTTAATCAATACTCATATAAAATTCCGGTTCCAAATGAGACAATGGGTAAAAATGGGAAAAATGGATATATTTCATATCCTGGGATTTTTAAATAATGGCGCCCGCAGATTTTGCTGGTAATAGAAGAATCAAGGCAATATGGTAGGAATAACTTCGTTTGGCGGTTATATTCCCCGTCTTCGACTGGCACGCAAATCCATTGTAGAGGCACACCTGTGGGCAGACCCTTCGCTGCATGGTAAAGCCAGGGATGAACGGTCCATGTGCAATTGGGACGAGGATGCGGTGACAATGGGGGTGGAAGCGGCGCGGGATTGTCTGTCCACCGGTGTGAGCATTCCCGACGCAATTTATTTTGTCTCTACCAGCCTGCCTTTTCTGGACCGGCAAAATGCGGGAATTCTGGTAGAGGCCTTGACGTTGGGAGAAAATATGGCTTCCCTGGATGTGACAGCCTCACAAAAAGCAGGCACTTCGGCATTGATGCAAGCATTGGCTGCGGTCAAAGGAGAAAGCTACCGGAACATCATGGTGGTAGCTTCAGAACACCGGAAAACCAAAGCGGCCAGTCCTCAGGAGTTGGCTTTTGGAGATGGAGCGGCTGCAGTCACTGTGGGTCATGAGCAGGTTCTCTTGGAATACCTGGGAGGACATTCAACCACGGTTGATTTCGTGGACCATTTCCGCGGAGAAGGACAGTTTTATGACTATGCCTGGGAAGAGCGCTGGATTCGAGATGAAGGGTACGCGAAAATCGTCCCCCAAGCAATCAACGAAGCTTTGGCAAGAACCAATCTAACGGCCGCCGCCGTCACGCATTTCGTTCTCCCCAGCACCATTCGCCGCGTAGTGGATTCTGTTGCAAGAAAGACAGGTATTTCCAGTGAAGCCATCTGTGGCAATTTGAGCAAAACTTGCGGAGACGCTGGAGTTGCGCATCCCTTGATCATGCTTTTACAAGCCCTCGAAGGTGATCTGCAGGCGGGACAAATTATCATGGTCGTTGGATTTGGTCAGGGCTGTGATGCGCTGCTCTTCCGTGTCAGCGAACATCTCGCATCTTTTCATAAGCCCAGAGGAATTCGAGGAGCATTGGCAAATCGCCAGGGAGAGAGCAACTACCAAAAATTCCTGGCTTTCAATGGACTGATTGCTATAGAAAAAGGAATGCGGGCAGAACGAGACAATAAAACCGCCTTAACCGTACTTTACCGAAAACGAGATATGCTTTTGGGATTGATTGGCGGCATCTGCTCAAAATGTGGCACCCCGCAATTTCCCAGGGCAGATGTCTGCGTGAATCCCGACTGTACCGCCCCTCATAGCCAAGAGCCCTACAGTTTCGTGAATGAAACCGCCACTATCCAAAGTTGGTCTGCGGATTATTTGACCTATACCATCGACCCACCTTCTCATTATGGGATGATTGTATTTGACAAAGGGGGACGATTTATGACAGATTTTACCGATGTCCAAGTAGGAGAAATCGATGTTGGTATGTCTGTAAGAATGGTTTTTAGAATCAAAGGCTTTGACGAACGCCGCAATTTTGTGCGTTACTTCTGGAAAGCCGTACCAGTCCGGTAATTTTAATCTCAATCAAGGAGAAAACAATGGCAAGCGGAATAAAAGACAAAGTGGCCATTTTAGGGATGGGATGTTCAAAATTTGGAGAGCGCTGGGACAAAGGCGCGGATGAATTGATGGTGGAGGCTTATTTGGAAGCTATGTCGGATGCAGGTATTGAATCCACTCAACTGGATGCCGCCTGGTTTTCCACCGCCATTGAAGACGCGCATGTTGGTAAATCCGGTCTGCCTCTTTCCATGGCCCTGCGACTGCCCAATATTGCCGTAACCCGAGTGGAAAATTTTTGCGCCAGCGGCTCCGAAGCCTTCCGAGGCGCGGTTTATGCCGTAGCCTCCGGCGCAGCTGATATTGCCTTGGCCCTGGGTGTCGAGAAACTCAAGGACACCGGTTATGGTGGCCTGCCTGCCAGTGGTGTCGGCACCCTCTCGCCCCAATGGCAAGCCACTGGATCCGCCCCTGGAAATTTTGCTCAATTAGCCAGTGCGTACCGAGCGAAACACGGTGTAAAGAAAGAAGATCTCAAACGGGCTATTGCCCATGTCTCGGTGAAGAGTCATGCTAATGGCGCCAAAAATTCGAAGGCGCACCTGCAGAAAGAGATCACCGAAGAACAAGTCATCAATGCTCCCATGATTGCCGAGCCTTTGGGACTCTTTGATTGTTGTGGGGTCAGTGATGGTGCGGCAGCGGCCATTGTCACCACTCCCGCAATCGCCCGCAGTATGGGAAAGGAAAATATTATCACCGTGAAGGCGTTGCAGCTTGCCTTGTCCAGTGGAAGCGAAACCGGGCACAATTCCTGGGATGGCAGCTATTTCCATACTACGAGAATTGCGGCAAAAAAAGCCTACAAGGAAGCCGGTATTGAAAATCCACGTGAAGAAATCAGCATGTTCGAAGTACATGATTGCTTTTCCATTACTGAAATGGTGACCATGGAAGACCTTTATATCTCCTCCGAAGGCGGAGCTATCAAAGATGTGATGGAAGGATTCTATGATGCCGATGGAAAGCTTCCCTGCCAAATTGATGGTGGCTTGAAATGCTTTGGACATCCGATTGGCGCATCCGGTCTGCGCATGCTCTATGAAATGTATCTGCAACTCAATGGTCTTGCCGACAAACGCCAGTTACCTGATCCCTCAATAGGATTGACCCACAATTTGGGAGGAGCACCCCATCAAAATGTAGCGGCAGTCTGCATTATCGGCGCCGCCTAGTTCTTGAAAATAGTTTCTTGATTACACGCAAATTGGGGAAATTGTGTATTTCACGCAAGGGCTCAAGAACGCAATCCAATTGAAAAGCAATGCGATTGCGACCATTGACGGCAAACGCAGACAGACATGGAAGGAATTAGGGGGCCGTGTCGCCAAACTGGCAGGGGCCCTCAAAACGCTGGGATTGCCAGCAGGAGGCCGCGCGGCTATCCTGGCTTTGAACAGCGACCGCTATTTCGAGTATTACTATGCCGTGCCTTGGGCCGGAGGTGTCTTTGTCCCCTTGAACATCCGTCTGGCTCCCCCCGAGTTGATATTCCTGTTAAACGATTCCGGCACGGAAATTCTTCTGGTGGACGACGAATTTGCATCCACGTTGCCTGCACTAGTAGATAAATTGGAGACAGTACGGCATATCGTGCGCATCAGCGATCATGCCCCTCAGGCAGACACCCTCGATTATGAAACCATCCTGGAGGCGGCAGATCCGATTCCCGATGCTATTGCCGGAGGTGCGGAATTGGCAGGCATCTTCTACACGGGGGGAACCACCGGACTGCCCAAAGGCGTCATGCTCAGCCATGACAACTTGATATTCAATGCATTGAACGCTTTGATCGTGAGTGGCTATAATGCAGACTCCCTCTATTTACACGCTGCCCCCATGTTTCATATGGCGGATGCCACTTCCGTCTGTGGACTCACGATGGTCCAGGGAACCCACGTCTTTATTCCCAAATACAACCCGGAAACTACCTTGCGAGTAATTGCGGCAGAAAAAATAACCAATGTCACCTTGGTGCCAACCATGATCAATATGCTGGTGAATTTTTCACGGGTTGCAGACTACGATTTGTCTACTCTGAAAAGAATCTGGTATGGCGCTTCCTCCATGCCTATGGAGATCATGAAAAAGTCCATGGAAATCATCCCGGACTGCCAGTTTGCCCAGAGTTACGGTATGACCGAGCTTTCTCCTTTGGCCACTATACTTGAAGAAAAATACCATCAGTTGGAAAATCCTTCTCAAAAGATGAAATCTGTAGGCAAGGCTGTTCCGGCTGTCGAAATGCGCATTGTGGACGAAAAGGATCAAGAAGTTCCTCGAAATACAGTGGGAGAAGTGGTGGTGCGTGGAGACAATGTCATGCTCGGATATTGGAATCGGCCCCAAGACACTGCCAAAGCAGTGAGAGATGGTTGGATGCGCACCCAAGATGCGGGCTATATGGACGAAGACGGTTTTATCTATATCACGGACCGTATGAAGGACATGATTATTTCCGGTGGAGAAAACATTTATTCTACGGAGGTAGAAAATAAGATCTACGAACACCCTGCCGTCGAATCCTGCGCTGTCATCGGAATCCCGGATGATAAATGGGGAGAAAAAGTACATGCCATCGTCGATCTCAAGAAAAGTGCTTCTACAACAGAAGAGGAACTCATTACTTTCTGCAAAGAACGATTGGCGGGTTACAAATGTCCACGCAGCATTAGTTTCCAAAGTGAACCCTTACCCCTCAGTGGGGCAGGCAAAATCCTTAAAAGCAAACTGAGGGAACCTTATTGGATGGGGAAAGAAAAGCAGGTGAACTGAAAGAGTGAAGTACATGGAATGAATCCGCGTTTTTTGATGGTTAACTCGAGGCAGCATCAATCCTGCTTTGTGGTTTCGAGGCTGACAGCGTTGCTGAGATCAACATCCACCAATTCCACCTGGTGCAGGTCCACTTCTTCCAAATCGGCGCCTTTGAGATCCGCCCCTTGAAGTTTGGCGCCACTGAGGTCTGCTCTTCTGAGAAAAGTCCCACTGAGATTCGCTCCCTGCAATTCCGCCTGTCCCAAATAGGCGTCGCTGAGATAGGCCTGACTGAGATCGGCTTGCTGCAGTTTCGCCCCTTTGAGATCCGCATTGCTCAAGTTGACTTTGTTGAGATTGGCGCCATTGAGATTGGCTTCTTCAAGGTTCGCGTTATTCAGATCAACACCGACAAAATGCACCCCACTGAGGTTGGTACCGTTGAGATTTGCAAATCGCAGATTTGTGTTTTTGAGAACGGCGCCCCTCAAATCAGCATGAGCGAGATTGGCTTTACGCAGGTTGGCGCTTTCCAAATTAGTATGGCTCAGATCGGCTTCGCGTAAGTTGGCATGGTTGAGATCGGTTTGGGTCAGGTTCGCTCCTTTGAGATCGGCTTTTTGCAGATTGGCTTCCTGGAGATTCATCAGATGCAAATCCGCCTTTTTCAAATCGACGCCACTGAAGTCAGCCTGACATCCTTCCATTTTTTCCGTTTCTAACCATTGCCGATGCGCTTCAATGACGGCTTTGAGCTTTTTTTCCTCCATAATTCCTCTTTTTTTATAACGTCAGGATGATTTTCCCTATATTCAGATTCGATTCGATAGTGGTATGGGCCGCTGCCACCTCTTCCCAAGGCATAACTCGATCGATTACCACTTTCAGTTCAGCGGTTTCAAATTTGCGCAGGTAGGATTGAGCGAATGACTGGGACAGGGAAATCTTGTATGCGTCAGAGCGATTACGTAAGGTGGACCCCATCAATTTGACACGCTTTTGCATCAATAAATCGAGTTTGAACGAATTTATTGTAGTACCGCCGAGCAACGCCAAAAAAACAAGACGGCCATCTTGCGCGATGCAATTCATGTTTTGACGGAAATGAGGTTCTCCTACAAAATCGATGATCACATCAGCGCCATGACCCTTGGTGGCATCCAGCACCTTTTCTACAAATTCAGATTCTCGATAATTAAAGGCAAAGTCTGCCCCAAGATCACGACAAACTTGTATTTTTGCCTCGGAACCTGCGGTGGCTATGACGGAGCATTGCTCCAATTTAGCCATTTGGATCGCTGCCGTACCCACTCCACTGGCCCCTGCATGGATCAAGACGTTTTCTTTGGGATGCAGTTCTCCTAACCAGACAAGGGCTTGGTATGAGGTGAGATACACTTCCGCGATTCCGGCGCCTTCTTCAAAGCTCAAATTGTCAGGAATCGGCATCACCATTTCTTCAGGGACAACCGCATATTCCGCATAGCCACCGCCGGGTAACAGAGCAAAAACACGGTCGCCCACTTTCCATTTTTTGACTTTTGCGCCGACGGCTTCAACTTCACCTGCCATTTCTAGTCCCAAAATAGGGCTGGCACCAGGGGGAGGAGGGTACATTCCCCGACGTTGTACCGTATCGGCGCGATTGATCGCGGTAGCCCTGACTTTGACCCTGATTTCATCGTCATGGCATTCCGGCAAAGGTGCTTCGCCCAAATAAAGTTCTTCGGGACCTCCTGGTTCTTTTAACAATACTGCTTTCATTTTTTATCTTTGATATTAAAAATTGAAGGTCATGGAATTGTTCCGTCAGACTCGATTTTTGGTATAAAGCCCTCCGAACCGTTCTTCATTGTAACCACACGCCAGCATGAGGAATTTTTATAGACAAGTGATTAAAATTGCGAGGATACATCCATGAATGTAAACTTCTTCGAAGTGATAACATCCAGAACGACCGGGACCTCACTCTCCGCTGTTTCTTTCAATGCCGTTTGTAAGGTACCGGGCTGTTCAATGTGGAACCCCCGACAACCCAAACTTTCCGCAATGTCTGCGTAATTGATATCTGAAAATTCAGAAGCAATCCGTCGTTCCCCCTGACCACTACGAACCCATCCCAGGGCACTATTGTTAAAAATAATCACAGTAATAGGAATATTTTCCTCACAGCAAGTGATCAGTCCATTCATCGACATTGGAAAACCTCCATCCCCGCACACGGCGACGGTCCGGCGAGATGGTTTTGCCAGTTTGGCCCCCATCGCTGCAGGAATAGCATATCCCATACCTCCGGTGGCTGCCGGAGATATCAATGTTCCGGCTTGTCGCGTTTGAAACCAATGGGTCATAAACAGCCGATTCTCACCCGCATCGCAGGTCACGATTGCGTCATCGTCAAGTCCATTGCGGATCTCGTTGATTATGCGTTGTGGTAGCAAGGGAATTTCTTCAGAAACCGCTTCTTGGCTGTCGAAGAAACCATATTCTTTTCGGTTGTTGGTATGCTGGGCCTTCCTTGCCTGCAGAACTTCCTCAGAGGGAGGTCCAAGCTCCCGGATGCATTGGCAAAGCTGTTGTAACGCAAGGCTGGCGTCTCCGATCACGACATGATCACATGGGAAGGTCCAACTGGCATTTTTCGCTTCAATATCCAACTGAATGAAATGCTGAAGCGTCGCATCGAGAAATTGAGGGTTTTGACCGACCGTATCACTTGGTGATAGTTTCGAGCCGATGACAAAAATTGTGTCAGCCACCGCCATCGTCCGATTTGCCACACGTTGGCCGAAATTACCGAAAACACCAAGTGCCAAGTGGTGGTTTTCGGGGAAAACTCCTTTGCCGGAGGCCGTGGTGGCCACAGGAGCGGCGATCAATTCTGCCAATTCCTGCAAGGGGCTGTAAGCGCCGCTGATGCGTATTCCATTTCCGGCAAGAATCACTGGAGCTTCGGCAGACAAAAGTGCCTGCGCGGCATTCTTGATACACTCCGGATCTGCAGGTGCCGCTGGAGGTGGAAGATAAGATTGGCTCGCATACAGTTTAGGCACGGAATCCGGACCTACCCGACTCCTCAGCGCTGCACTATGATAAAGCAATGCTACCGGTCCACGCTCCCCCGTTAGGGCATGCTTGACGGCCAGTTGCGTACTTTGTACGGTTTCAGCAGGCCCATGTGGAAGAAAAGTCGCTTTCGTGACACCCTTGAAAACCGATTTTGCATCCCATGTGCGGTAATCTCCGGTTCCGGATTGATAAGGGGCATGGTGGGAGAACGGTGTCCCATCGGAAAGATCGGAAAAAATCAACATGGGAGAACTACCACAATAGGCCTCCAAGGTCCCGAGCATGGCATTGGAAAGCATGAACATCCCCTGCCCCATGGCCACCGCTGGCTTTCCCGTCAGTCGCCCATACACTTCCGCCATAATACTTGCCAGCGATTCCTGTCGTACAAGTACGGTGCGGATTGTGGATTGATGATCCCTCAACGCGTCAAACAAAATTCCAGTGTTCCCACCCGGGATGCCAATTGCCAGATCAACACCCATTGTTTCGATGGCGCGCATAATTGCTTCCGCAACCGAAACCTCTTCATCTAATAATAGTTTGCTACTCATTTTATTCCTCTGTTGGTTTTTATTTTATTCCTCTGTTGGTTTTTATTAATAAGCAAATATAGATGATTATTTGAAGAATTGTCAACATTTTCGATTTGCTTACTCAGACCCCTGCAAAACAACATTTACCCAAGTTGAGCGATTCATAATACAAAAAGCTCTCAAGCGTGGGAAAAATGTATTATATTTCAGTGGCTGACACAAAAAAAACCACAAAATCTGACACAACCCGACAAGTAGAGAGCTTTATGGAAAAAGATACAACAATTCAGGACAAAAAGAACGCTCATACTGAACAGAGTGAAAGTAGCCTGTTCCCTTTCCATAGTTCCTTAACGGTGTGACCAATGCAAGAAACGGCTATAGCGATCATATTTCGGATACTCTGAGTTGGCGATTGTTGCCGTCGTTTGTAGAAAAACCGACATGGAGCCACATAGAGCGGGAGATATTGTTTGTTGACCCCTCGAAAGGGCCGAATCCAGGGGCGTAATAAGGAGCAGGCCCCTTCTTGCGTATTGACATGCGTTTCATAAATGCCGTCGTGATTTAAATCCAGCGCATGTTCTACGGCACTATGACAGACTTGCGCTCTGTAATTCGGGGAGCGATCGACAAAATTATAAATGTCATAGCCATCGCTATAAATCGTCGTGTTGGGCGCAATCATTCCCTCCATAATCGCTTGAATCGTTTGGATTTGCTCATTTTTGACCACGGATAAATCCGGACCGCCCTCACGCTCGACGAGACCTGACACGGGCGTTTTGTCCGTCTCATAAGTGCCGCGTCCTTTTTTTAATCCGCGACGACGGGGAGCCCGATCCTCCGGACGCGTGCCATTATTGTCTTTCGATCCAGCGGTAATATGGACTTCATCAGCTTCGACCTCCTCCTTCAAAGGCTCGCTGTCGGATTGATTGGAGAAGAGAATTTCGCCTCTCAGCAGCATGCTCATGCGACGAGCCGTATTGCCATCGACCTGTAACTCTTTGGCCATTTCATTGCTGCTGACCTTGTTCTTCAACAAACTGATCGCATAAAACCACTTCGTCAAACTAAGTTTTGAATCTTCAAATTCAGAAGGGATAATTAAAGGGTGAGTCCTGATTATGAACTGTTTTTATGAAAAAAAACCAGTGGTTATCCGCTCTGCTCAGTATGAGCGCATTCCTGATCCAAAGATATATACTCGGAATTAGCCTTAGTGGATGACAGTTCCATCACTAAGATTATCTAAAGACATTGAAGACGTTGGTGCGGTTGACCCCCCAAATTTCTTTCCTCCTGCTTCTTCTCGCAATAAAGCCAATTCAGATTCTAATGCGTCACGCCCTGATTGAGCTTTTGGGTCTGATGGATAGTATGCAAGCTCTGACTCTGCCTCACCGGCTACCCGAGTACCGGTAAGGACTCGGGGATTACTGTAGTCGTAGGCTTTTGCGCGGTGAAGGAGTGCTCTATTGTCCCATATTAACGTGTCACCAACCTCCCATTTGTGTTTAAAAACACGGGTTTTATCTGATACGACAAAGACGAGAAGGAAATTCAACAACTCCCGGCTTTCTTTCCTGCCAAGGCCATGAATGCCAAACGCATGGCGCCCGATAAACAAGTTTTTTATCCCTGTCTCCGGATGGATTTTGACCAAAGGTCGCAGATATGCCTCACCGTGATAGTTAAAACTGTTGATAACCGCAGGTGGAAAATCTCCCAAGTCGTTTGCCTGAGAATACTGATTTGAATGGTATGCGCTGAGATCACTGATGCGGTGCTTAATGGACTCTTTCAGATCAGCATAGCCCGAGCGCATATCAGCCAATTCGGTTTCACCGCCTTTCTCCGTCACTCTGACCGCAGAAAGTATAGCGCATTTGCTGCTTATAGGTCTGTAGCTTGAATCCGTATGCCAAAACTCGTTGCCAACATTAGTGCGCATGCGTTGCATATTTTGCCCTAAAATTTCACCGTATGTGCCGTCCTCGTATTTCTTCTGATTGGCAATTGGACGGGCACCAAACTCTATCGTACCGAACCGTTCCCCAAAATGAATGTTCTCTTCCTCAGTTAAAAACTGGCGAGGAAACAGCAGGAAACCAAACTTGAGGAAGGCCTCTTTTATCTCTGAGAATTCGGCTTCACCAATGTTCTTGAGTTTTACATTAGTAACAACTGCTCCAAAATTTTTATTTTTTATAGGAGTTATCTTCATAGTTGTGGTTCATTAGAAATCCCAAAAAACAGGGGGTCGTTTATGAATTTGTCAGCCTCGCGTAAGTAATCCGCCACAGAACCATCTCCTGCTCCTAACCGTTCTCCTTCCTGTCGTCTACCCGGTGCGCTGCTTCTTGGCATCGGCAAGCGAAAATCCCGTGTAGTTGACGCTTTTCAGCTCCGTGTATTCGTGTAAGCCACCAATTCCAAGCTCCCGACCAACACCAGAGCAACCAAAACCGCCACGCGACACTGCCGGGTGCTCTGCCAATATGCCTTCACCCGTTGAGGTGGCGTAGACGGCGCCCGCGCGGATGTGGTTGGCGACCCGCATTGCCTTGGCCGGGTCCGAGGACATGACCGTCGATGCCAGCCCAAAAGCTGTAGAGTTCGCCTCGAGCACGGCCTCTTGCTCAGTCGAGAACGAGCGGACTGAGAGAACGGGACCAAAGACCTCCTTTTGCCACACGTCCGCATCGCGTGCCACGTTGAGCAGCACCGTGGGCTGTATGAAATATCCTCCCGCATTTCCAACAGCTTCGGCATCCGGAACGCTGCCACCAGTTAGAACCTCGACACCCTCAGCCTTGGCTGCATCAAGGAATCCCAGAATCTTCTTGTGTTGCGAATCGCAGACCACAGGCTGGACCACGTCGGTCATTCCCGCCTCCCAGGCCCTGTCACCACGATCTTTTTCCGTGATCGGGTCATTGCAGAATGGAAGCTTCTCGAGTTCCTCCTTCAGTTTGTCCAATAGAGGAGCCTTGAGGCCATCCTGGACCACGAGACGCGTGTGTGCGGTGCAGATCTGCCCGCCGTTAGTGAGGAATCCCTTCATTGTAGTCTCGACAGCTTGATCGAGATCCGTGTCGTCAAACACCACCAACGCCGATTTGCCCCCTAACTCAAGGGCGCACTGAGACAGCTTCGAGGCGCAGGCCTCCATAATCTTGCTACCCGTCAATGACGAGCCTGTGAAAGAGATCATGGAGACAGTGGGAGCGGATGCCAGAGCAGCGCCCGCGTCACGATCGCCGGTGACGACACTGAAGACACCGGCAGGGATGCCGGCGTCTTGCGCTAGTTTGCCGATGAACATGCAGGAGAGACCCGCAATTTCGGAGGGCTTCAGGATGGCACAGTTGCCGGCGACCAAGGCTGGCGCAACTTTGCGAAATGCCACATTCATAGGATAATTCCAGGCGGAAATCAGGCCGATGACGCCGATGGGATCTCGTCTGTAGACCACATCCCACTCTGCGGGCGGCACTCCACCCTCACCGCCACCGGAATTGACAGGCGTGTCCTGCTCCGCATCCAGCGCCGCACCGAGCGAGCACCAGTACTTGCCCTCGCCAGCGGCACCACCGAGCGCCATAGCCGCTTGGCGGAAGGGCTTGCCGACATCCGCGGCCTCAATCTCGGCGAGCATCTCGACGTTGTCCTCAATACCTTGCGCCATCTTGGCAACAATCTCCGCACGCTTGGCAGCGGCCATGCCCGCCCACTTACCCTCTGCCCAGGCAACCTCAGCCGCCGCAATGGCGGCCTCGACATCGTTGGCTTTGCCCCTCGGGAACTCGTGCAAAAAATCGCCTGTTGCAGGGTAGTACGTTGGAAACTTCTCGCCGTCGATGGGGTCAACGAACTGTCCGCCGATGAAGAGCTTATTGAAGCACTCGGCAACGAGGTGGGTTTGGACCTTGGCTAACGACTTCGTTTTGGTGTTTATTTTCATTTGAACCTTTGATATAAGGATTTAAAATAAGCAATATTCACGATTATTACAATATAAAAATACCGATCCATTGGCTCCAGGATTGGGCAATGAACAAAAAACTGAGTCAGTCGCTCCAGGATTGGAGCACTGCATCAATTCACGCATCTTACCCTCCCCCCACCGCATTTTCAAGAACAAAATTCATTTTGCTTTATAATGAATTATTTAACCAAACGGTTTCTTATGCGCATCAATTGCAACAAAAAGTGTTTGACCTGAGAAAGATTCAGTGTTAATTTTTCCATAACATTCTCCTGCGTAAGGGTTGTTTGTTTGTGAATCTTCATTTTTATCAAGCCCTCGCAAACTGTCTGTTTCATGCGTTGACCATATGAATCACTGAAAAAAAGTGTTGACATTGGTTTACGGGGTTTTAAAAAAGAGCAGGCAAAATCATGAAAGTCCGTGGAATTGAGGCAAATCTCTTCTTATGGGCATCGATTGCAACAAAAAGTGTTTGACCTGAGAAAGATTCAATGTTAATTTTTTCCAAGATAGTCTCTGAATCTCTTTTTAAAAAAAATGAAAATTAGAAGAAATGCAATTTTTTATCCAAATAGCTTCTAAATATCTATTCCCAAGAAGCGAAGGGCAATCAGGTGAGTAGTCAAATTTAAAAAAATCTTGAAAAGAGGTTGATATGCGAGTAAAATTAATTCCCAAGTAAGTCCCAAGTCCCAAGTCCCAAGTCCCAAGTCCCAAGTCCCAAGTCCCAAGTCCCAAGTCCCAAGTCCCAAGTCCCAAGTCCCAAGTCCCAAGTCCCAAGTCCCAAGTCCCAAGTCCCAAGTCCCAAGTCCCAAGTCCCAAGTCCCCCAAGTCCCAAGTCCCAAGTCCCAAGTCCCAAGTCCCAAGTCCCAAGTCCCAAGTCCCAAGTCCCAAGTCCCAAGTCCCAAGTCCCAAGTCCCAAGTCCCAAGTCCCAAGTCCCAAGTCCCAAGTATTAGGTTCTAAGGCCCGAATTTCAAGTCCCAAGGCCCAAGGCCCAACTGTACAGGTTCATTGGGTTCTACCCTCTTATGTTATCTCGACCTCAGGGAGAGATCCTTGAGATTCCTTGTTCCAAGTTCTAAATTCCAAGTTCCAAATTCCGGGAAAAGAAGGGCAAGGGGGAATTTGGAAAATCATGGATCCCTGTCCTTTTTTCGTTCATTTTTTCATCAGGAGATCAACATAAAGCGGAAACGATTCGCCTATTTTTCCCAATCATTAATTGTTATTGCATTTTTCTGCAGATTGTTTGGATTTGTTTTTTCTAATTTTAAATCAATGAGGATAAAATGAAAAAAATTATTATGAAGAAAATCGTTGCCTCCATCGTGGGGCTGACCGTGGCAGGCGCCTTGTCTGCCGCAAAAAACCGATTCGCTCCATGGTGGGGTGAATTATTTTCAATTTCTTGTAAAGGAGTCCATTTGTATTTGAAGAAACTTTTCGCCCCCGTCGTGGGGCTGATCGTGGCAGACGTCGTGTCTGCCGCGAAAATCGGATTCGCCCCATGGTGGGTGAATCGTTCTCGCCACCCTCAATTAAACGAGGTTATTATGAGTATTGTAAATAAACTTGTCGCCTCCGTCGTGGGGCTGAACCCTGCAGGCTTCTGGTCTGCTGCAAAAATGCAATCCTTGTTGCTCACCCTGATGGTGGTCGCCTTCTGGGTCAGCCCGGCAGCCGTCGCGGCTGATAAAAAGATGGTGACGGACCCCAGCACTGGCAAAATGGTGACCGCGCCCGAGTATGGCGGGACTCTGACCGTTGTTCATCCCAATCTCGTTGAGAATACTGACCCGTTCTATTCGGGCCACACTATCCGACATCTCATAGGTCCCGTTAATGAGAAGCTCGGCATCTCGGACTGGGTACTGGATAGGGACATATCTGACTACAAGAGTGTGGTCCCCGATGCATCTGCCCTAAGAGGTAATCTGGCAGAAAGCTGGGAAACTCCTGACGCCACAACGATCATCTTCCACATCCGCCGCGGCGTGCGCTGACACGACAAGCCACCGATGTCCGGTCGCGAGCTCACCGCCGATGACGTCGTGTATAGCCTTCAGCGTGCTGCGGGTTTCGGCGAGTTCGAAACTTCAGACTGGAAATACACGATGGCCAGCCTGCCAGTCGAATCGATCACGGCCACCGACAAACATACGGTTGTTTTCAAGCTGGAGCGGCCATCCCTCGATGCGCTAACTAGTTCCCTTAGCGATCTCAACGCTTGGATACTACCCCCTGAGGTAATCGAAAAACATGGCGACTACAAGGATTGGCGAAACATGGTCGGCACCGGGCCGTTCATGCTGACTGACTGGAGCGAAGGCGTTTCCATAACCCACACCAAGATACCTGACTACTGGGGCCACGACGAAAAATACCCGGAGAACCGCTTGCCTTATGTCGACGAGCTCAAGAGCCTGTTCATAAAGGAAAAAGCAACACGCCTGGCGGCACTTCGCTCGGGCAAGATTGATCTACTGTGCGGCTTCGCTTGGATACAATCCGTCGACGTGGTAAAGAGCCTCCAGAAGACCAACCCCGAGCTCCAGATACACCCTGTCCCCCTCTTTTCCAATAACAGTATTAATCTGAACAGGCGTAACCCGCCCTTTGACGACATCGGGGTACGCCAGGCCATGCAGATGGCACTGGACCTGGAAACGATCAACGAGACCTATTATAGCGGTTGGGCAATGTGGAAACCCCAGGGACTCGTCGGCGTTGCTGTGAAGGGATATTATGTGCCGTTTGACGAGTGGCCCGAAGAGGTCAAGAAAACCTACACCTATGACCCGAAAGGGGCAGAAGCGTTGCTCGATGCGGCTGGATATCCGCGTGGTGCGGACGGCGTTCGATTTAAGACCACCCTGCAGTTCCGCGACCTTTACGATCTGGGCTATGTAGAAATAGCTGTAGGCTACTGGGATGCGATTGGTGTTGATGTAGAGATCAATGCAGTTGATACGCCTACGTGGGTCGCTGGTAGAGGAGACCATACGTACGAGATGTCCAGCGGACAACTGGGCTCAGCTCCTAAATACGCGTTTAGTTATTATCGGCATACCTCCGTGTTTCAGCGAGAGCAGGCCGGCGGACTTCCCGAACCGGAGTTGGACGCCGCGTATGAGGGCTACTATGCCGCGGCCACCATTGAGCAACGGCAGAGGTTCTCTAAATTGTACGATATGTTCTTGATACGCAATCAGTTTCAGGTCTGGGGCCCGTTACAGACAGCGTTTCAAGCGGCCAATCCGTGGGTCAAAGGCTGGAACGGTGAATGGCACCTGACAGAGGAGTATACACAGGTTCTCACCCGCCTCTGGATTGATCAGGATCTGAAGTAGGCCGTCACAATCGGCCAAAATGGTTTATCCAAAAACTGGAGAAGTCCCTATACCTGAGGAGGTGTGTCTGATGAGTGCCTATCTCACCAGGCGGCTCTTGCTGCTCATCCCCACCCTGTTTCTCTTGTCCGTCCTGGTCTTTCTCTCGGTGCGTTTCCTCCCAGGCGATGTCATCGATGTCATGGTCAGTCGGATGGATTTTGCGGGGGGCGAGGTTGACCGTGAAGCTGTCGAGCGGAGGCTGGGATTAGACGTGCCGGTCTGGGTACAATATGGCCGCTGGATGGGAGGGATCTTCCTGCGCGGCAGCCTGGGCGAATCCCTGATGGGGGGTTGGCCGGTAGAGGAGCGGCTATTCGATCGCTTGCCCGTCACCCTGGAGCTGGGTGTCCTGGCCATCCTCATTGGGCTGGTGATCGCGCTGCCCGTCGGCATTTACTCGGCGATTCGCCAGGATACGGTCGCGGACTACACGGGCCGCATCCTCGCTATCCTCGGCTTGGCCACTCCCAATTTCTGGCTGGGCATTATGGTGATGATCTACCCGGCCATCTGGTGGGGCTGGTCGCCCCCGATGGAGCTGGTGCCTTTTGCCGAAGACCCGTGGGGCCACCTGGGGATCCTGGTCATTCCCAGCCTGATTCTGGGGACGGCTCTCTCGGCCGGCACCATGCGCATGACGCGCACCATGATGTTGGAGGTACTCCGGCAGGACTATATCCGCACCGCCTGGGCCAAGGGGCTCAAGGAACAAACGGTCGTGCTGAGACACGCCATCAAAAATGCCCTCATCCAGGTCGTCACCCTGGTCGGCTTGCAGTTGCCTCTCGTGGTCGGGGGCGCCGTCATCATGGAGAACCTCTTTAACCTTCCGGGCTTAGGTCGTCTCCTGGTGGATGCCCTCTCGGACCGGGATTACCCGGTGGTCTCCGGGGTCAACCTGTTTTTCGCCTGCATCGTTTTGTTGAACAATCTCATCATCGACCTCATTTATGCCTATTTGGACCCGAGGGTAAGGTATGAGTGAAGGGGATTAGGCTGAAGGGGGAAGGCTGTTAGGGCATCAGTCTAAACTTCAGTCCTCATAATAAAATCCACTTGAGAGACCGGATGCAGGAGGCCTCGGCCCAGTATATCCTCGGGATCGACCACGTCGGGCGGGACTTATTGAGCCGCCTGATCCATGGAGCGCGGATTTCCTTAGGGGTTGCTCTGGCCGCGACCTGTTTGAGTCCAGGGGGCGGTTAGGGGAAAAAACGGCTGCCGGATGGATTTCGCCCCATTTCTATCTCTCAAGCCATGATGGAGTATGCCACCCCCTTTATGGAACGAGCGGAAGCAGAGGAAGTATCTGATCTGAAACCGTTTCTAATAAGCGTGTCATTTGAGAAGGGACCTTTATCATGAACATGATCCATTTTTCTGTATAACTAATCATTCTGTGATATTATCCAGTTAGAAAATTGGACTGCATCGCCCTATGGCTTGTCAAGCGGTTTTCAGAATATCAAATTATACAGAAACGAGTTAACGACTTGTTAGCCAAAATAGAGTATTGACAATTAAAAATGTATATACTATACTATATATACTTAAAATCAATGAGGTGAAAATGAAAACAGCAAAACTTTTTCAAAACGGTGGATCACAAGCAATTCGATTACCGAGTGAATTCCGTTTTGAAGGTAAAAAAGTCTTCTTAAAAAAAATGGGAAATATGGTAGTTATTATTCCTGAAAAAAACCCATGGGAAGAAATGTGGGAATCTTTAGAAACAGTTAGTGATGATTTCATGGTAAAACGTGATTCTATGGAATTTAAAATAAGAGAAGAAATCGAATGATTCTGTTGGATACCAATATTTGTATATATACCTAAATCCTGCAATTGAATATTTTGATTGAGTTTCCCCCCACTCTTTGAGAGGTTTTTTTAAAAAAAAGGATTTGAGAGTTGAATTTCCATCAGTCCTTGCTCATAAAGGTTTTTCCGCCCTCCATTAGATCGTCATATTTTGTGATGATCTGATACCCGCTTTCGCGGGCACAAGATTCAAGACGTACTTCTCCCTGGATTTGGGAATCTACATCTCAGCAAAATGTATCCACTGGAGTGAAACAAAGGATCCAGGTCTCTCCAACAGCGACCCATGCATCCCATTGAGCATTGTAAAGTGTTCTTTCCGGAACTCTCAGTTTTTGTTGACGAGCGCCACTCGTCCATTTTCCTGCCATTCGGACAAGATAGGTGCGCATGGTGGCCGGTTCCCAACGGCGCAGTATTGCGTTACCACTACAAAGGGCCATCCAGCGCAGCGTGTTGTAAGCGAGTATCGCGCATTGGAACAAGGCACTGTTGGCCCAAAAATCGTCGGTTTTAATCTGAGCCAGCGCAGTTTGATTTTTTGCTTCCTCAATCCATGTCTCAGCGACCGCCCTTTGGCCATACTCTTTGTGAGCCTGCCAGGGAGTGAGCGCGTCAGTGAGAACATAACAAAAATAATCGTACTCCTTCATCTCAAAGAGGGTGGCCATCCCTTTGAGTTCCTCCTCTTTCTCCCTGCGTACGGCCATGAATTTTCTTGACCTCCTCCAAGTTTCACATTGGTGGGAAAACTCACACCCTTCCCAAGCGGGCTGCCCCTTCACTTTTTGCCATTTTTGGGTTTCCAACAACGAGACAAGCCCCTTGAGTTTGACCTTGATCAGATAGCCATGGCCTCGTTCTTCGAGGAAATCCAGCAAATCCCCCACAAAAAAACCACTGTCTCCACGAAACAGAGTGCGAGTCCGATTTGGAAGGTGAGCGAGAAGTTGCCGCATGAATTCAACGACTCCATTGCTGGTATAGGCACTCCCATCACGAAGCCAACCCTGAAGAATCTCCTTTGTCTCTGCGCAAAATGCCAGCAGAGGATGATACGAAGCTGCACCGCGTTTGTGGGGATTATATCCGACAGACACTCCTTGCTGCTTGCCGTAGGCCGTTTTCACAGTGGAGTCCACGTCAATCACAAGACAGTGTAACACCCCAACGATGCTTGTCCCACTTCGAAGCGCCTTACGCCAGATACCGGCTCGAATCCGATGGTTCAAGCTCTCCATCTCATTGATGTTTTTCTGTGTGAAAGTACGCAGTATCCGGCCGAATGTGGTTTCATCCGGAATCCTCAGCCAACCGGCCACACGACTCAAAACACGGTCGTTCCAAACTGTCACAATCGAACGAATCGAACTGTTGGCGCCACCAACAATGCCGACCACCGACAAAATGACCATGTCCACACGCGTCATAAAGACCCGTGGCGCCACGCCGATGATCTACGGTCTGCTCTGTCTTTGAAACAATCCCTTCTTTGTGAAAAAATTTGACAACCGGAATCAAGCCTGCTTGCGCGGTCAGGTCTGCTGCCTCCCTGGCTGATATGGATGTTTTTTGCTGTCGTTCTTGCCGATCTTGCGCTACGTTTGTTTTTCATGGTAATGGTGATCTCTTAAAATGTTGATTCTGGTGTTAACTATTTGAGTATAAATACCATTTCCATGTTTGATTGATCATCTAAACCTGCAGGATTTAGGATATATGACTAATTGCAGAAAGCCACTCAGTGTCTTAGTCAAGAGTTTAAAAGATATGATGTTGGGCAAATCGGGGTTTCTTCAATCACTTATGCGGAATTAAGTCATGGTGTGTATAAGAGTCAGTATGTAAAAAAAAATAAAGAAAAATTAAATCACTTTATTGCTCCCATTGAAATTCTTCAATTTGGAGAAAAAGCAGCGGATATATATGGTATAATTAAAACGGCTTTAGAGAAAAAAGGGAAAATAACAGGAAATAAAGATTTATTAATAGCAGCACATGCTTTGAGTTTAAATTCGACGCTAGTTACAAACAATGAAGCTGAATTTCAAAGAGTTAAAGGATTGAGAATAGAGAATTGGATTTAAAAATAAGGCATTCACTTTGAGTCATGGGATCCGCCCTCACGCCCGCTAAGTTTAGCAAGGTTCCAAAATTACCAGCTCTTACATCAGCGTAAAGATCGGCAGCACTTACATTGAATCTAATCGAGGGATCAATCCCAACCTGACGCCAATATTCGGCGGCAAATTCTGCGTAACTCGGATCGTAGCGCGCACCGTAGAGAAAATCGGTCTTGAATCCATCGGGGTAGCCCGCCTCCGCCAGCAGCTTTTTCGCCCCTTCCGGGTCATAGGTATGGGCTTTTTTGACCTCTTCGGGCCACTCTTCAAAGGGGACATAATACCCGGTGAATTCAAGACCGTACATCCCCCGGGGTGTGGTGTCTCCATACCCCTTATAGTAGCCTAAATTGAGCGATTCTAAAAAAGGATCAGATTTTCAAGATGATTTTTTTGCCTGAGAAAGGCAATCATTCTGAAATCAGATTTTGATCATCAAATCCATGGATGTTTGAGTGAGAATGAGCATCAATATGCTGTTTTCAGATGTGGAAAGTCTTCTTCAGTCTCCGGATAAACAGTATCTGCAGCAGATGACGGAACAGGTAGACTCGTACAAAAGAGAACTTTCCAAAAAATCTTTTCACGGCATGCGAGGAGGCATCGAACCAAACATCCTTTCGATGATCGGCATCAGCCGAATGTTTTGCGGATACTGGGCAAACAAGGCCAATCCGGCACGACTTGTCAAGTGTTCATCGGTTGGCTGAATGGCATCAATTATCTGTTTCTTTTTATCCTGAACTGTTATATTTTTTCCCATAAAGCTCTCTACCTGTTGGGTTGTGTTAGATTTTGTCGTGATATTGTTTTTACTCACTGAAATATAACACATTTTCCCCAAGGTTGGGAGCTTTTTTATTACGAATCGCTCAACTTAGGAAAAAGTCATCTGCTTGCTCGAGGCCGAGCGAAGCCAGCGACGTTGTTTGTTTTCAAACAGAGACGTTTCATCAAAATGAACGAGCGGGGATTGAATCAAAGCCACTTGTTGTTGCAAGGGATGCGGCGAATGGGCTGCTTGCCGGAGGCTTTCATGAATCGTGGCTACGCTGGGAGACTGGCCGAAAAGATCTTCAAAGCATTAACGGCATCGCTCAAAGGGGAGAAATTGATAGTGCTACGGATAAACGGCTAAGCCTTTGATTCTCGCACCATATTGAGTCGGTGCTGACACCCCTGCCGGAAACGTCGAGTGATTCAAATGCTCGCAGCAGGGACAAATTTTTTGTTCCACTTGGTGTTCGGTAACCTCTCATTGCAGAGAGGGGAGATCAAACACCTGACGTTTAAGCGTGGACTCAACCGAGACCTTGGATAAGTCTTTCCCACAGGCTTCACAGGTGTTGACAAAATGAGGTTCCATACGAGCTGGCGATTCACTGAAAGCCAAATGATGGCCTTTATGACCGGGTTGACCTCCCACGATATAGTTTAATCGATCGTGTGGGAACCCTCCGCGAGAGCGACCCCTGTTTTTACCTGAACTTTTACTCTTGCGACTTGCATCGGTGGATGGTGGCTTGCTCAAGTTTTGGCTGTTGAGAGCCAGCCGGTCCCGAAGTTGCTTATTTTCTACTTCGAGCGCTTCAATACGCTTATTTTCTGTCTCGAGAACTTCAATACGTTTGAGGAGTTCTAAGCGCTCTTGCTTCCATTGCTCTCGTTCTTTTTCAAAGAGTTGACAGGCTTCTTGAAGAGCCTCGAGCTGGGGAGTCGATGAAATGGAATCAATATATTTTTGAACTTTCGAGAGCATAAAATCCTTTCTGTATTTCATGCAATGAAAAATCCGTGCTTAAATCGAAGGGCTCTCTGAAGATACCTGAATAGTTACGAAACGGGTTAATTTTAGACCTTCATGTCATCCTGACTGATAGCTGACCGCAGACGGCGAAAAGCTATTTCTCAATAGCGACTATTTGGGGAAAATATTTTATATCCAGAAATAAATCAATACTTTTTTAAGACCGATCCGATTTTTTTGTGAATAAATTGACTAAAAATAATAATATAAATAGGTTATAATTTCAAATAATTTCAAATAATCATAGAATTGCATAAAGATGATTTAGTTTGCCAGGGTGCGAGTATTGATTTCCATGATACTGTCTACGCAAAAATTCGACGGCTTCTATTCGTTCCACGGGGAGATTTGCTTAACCAAAACTCCAAATATTCATTCTCATTGATATCATTTTTTCTATGCCTTTTTTGTTCCCATGGAAAAAAAGGGGACAGATTTATTTTCTGCTTTTTGGTCGTCCTTGTGCCTGCCATTGCATTCTCAATCCTGCTTTTTTTCTCGATATTTAAAACGCCCCTTCCCTAATATTCCGGTGCCTCCTTCTCCTCACGAAAGAGGGACGCAAGCATTGCGTCTGAAAATACAAACCCATTGGGCTGCAATCAATAGGTTCCTATCGGCAAGCCAAAACGATGCAAGGTGCTGTGTAAAATAAATCTGCCCCCTTTTTTTTTCAAAAACATTTCCCTTTTCTTTTCTCTGGAATTCTTGGTAGTGCTGCTCAACAAACATTTTGGAACCAATCACTCCCGAATCAATAAAATAACGGGTTTGCAGACGAAAACGATCACTTGCACTTGAACCGGTTAAAAACGTGTCTTGCTAGTAGGTATGTGGTAATATAGAGAATATAATATGGTTTATGAGTTGAAACCCAACATTATGTTTCATCTCAAACCAAGTGAGAGATCTGTTTAAACCACTGTAGTTCTTAAAAATCTCTCATTCGTCGAGATGACATACAATGTATATTTTCAATACATAAACGGTATAAGCTTTGACAGCTCGCGGTAAAAGAGAGTCGAGACCATATTCAAAAAATAGAATTGTATTTCGGGAGAATACATGGGAAATCTACAAAAAAAAGCTAAACAGAAAGAAACACCTTCTCAAGAAAAACTGGAAGAACTGACAGAACAAGAGTTTTCTCAAGTGGCAAATGATGATGAATTCATGGAAGAAATGAAATTAAGAATTGAAACATTAGAAAAAAAGCGGGAGATTGCAAAACGTAAATTTGCTGAATTGAGTTCTTGATGAGCATAGAGGATTTCAAACGCAATCGTCAAAAGGAACTCACGGTTTTAGAAATAGAATCTCAAGCTGGCGAAAGACTGCTTACAGGTATCCAAAGTTATCTCCGAGATCTTCAAGTAGCTTCCCCTAAAGAAAAAGAAACACAAATCTTTCAAAAGTACCGGAATTCATTGAGAGAACTTGCTGCAAATCTCTTTGATGACTGGTCTTCGATTGATGACAAAATTTCAATGCTAAAAGAGAGACTGCATCGATTGAATAATTTTCGTGACTATTAGCGTTTTAAAAAACCGGGTAAGACTTTGCAGGTTGCACAGCGAAGTCTGCCCCCGACTCCGACTCAAGCAAACCATTCACAAAAGATTAAGAACCTGTTTGAAAGTCATTTAATTCTCTTTAACATCAAGCAAATCATAGCGACATAGATCATGTTTTCAGAGTTTTTTGTTTTTCTTTCATAATCGATGTTGAGTCTTCGATACCATCCAAACCAGGAAAAGGTTCTTTCGACGATCCACCTTTTCGGTAGGACCTGAAAGCCCGTTCCTTGGAGGTTTAGAGTGATCTCAAGTTCACATTGAAATCGATTCCATAACCATTGGGCTAATTCCCCTCGATAACCTCCGTCGGCCCAAATCATCTGAATCGAAAAGAACCAGCTAAACATCGATTCCAAAAGATCGTAAGCACTTTTGGAATCGGAGGCATTGGCATCAGTGACTTTAACCATGAGAGGAATTCCCGAGATATTGTTTATCACTGACATCACTGTTATAACCTGAACGTTCCATGTTCACTACTTGTTATTAAGGCTTCATTTCTCTTAAAATGAATGTGACATGGAACACTTCCAATAGGAAGCTCAACTTATTTCAAACAGGTTCTTAGTGTCATCCCGAACAATCGAGGGATCTTTTTTTTCTTTTTTCTATTTCCCGATCAACTGGGTTTTGAGTTTTTTGGCAAGCTTCTTGGCGTCACCAAAGCGTCCGAGGTTTTTAAGCCGGGGGTCGAGCAGGTCCCGCAGGGCGTCGCCAAACACGTTGATGCCGAAGACGACGATGGCCAGGAACAGACCGGGCCAGAGGGCCAGCCAGGGGGCTTGTTCCATATACCGGCGGCCTTCAGCGCTCAGCATGCTGCCCCAACTGGGCCGAGGCGGAGGAATTCCGAATCCCAGAAAACTGATCGTGGCCTCAGAGATAATGATGCCTCCGAGAGAAACGGTAAAGATCACAATGATCGGTGCCCCAATCTGGGGCAGGATATGCCGCAGGATGATGCGCCAAGTGGGGCAGCCCACTGCCCGGGCTGCCTCGACAAATTGGTTCTCCTTGGCACTGAGCACCACGCCCCGGATCAAGCGGATATTGCCGATCCCCCAAAACGCGCCCAACACAATGATGATCTGCACCATCCCGGGTCCCAGCAGGGACATCACCGTCAAGATCACAAACAGCCCCGGAAAGGAAAGCCAGGCATCGACCAGCCGTTGCAGGAGGAGGTCAAACTTCCCGCTAAAGTAGCCGGAGAGCAGACCGAAAATCGTGGCAATGACCACCTGAAGCGCACTAGCGGCGACTCCCACGATCATCGAAATTTGCGCCCCATAGATCACTCGGCTGAGCAGATCTCGTCCCAGATGGTCTGTCCCCAGCGGATATTTGAGGGAGGGGCCGTCCAACCGGTCCCGCAGTTTCCGCTCCGTCATGCCGCGGGGGGCCAGGACATCGGCAAACACCCCGACTATGAAAAATAACAGGACGATGACCGCCCCGGCCGCCCCCAGTTTCTTCTCCCGAAACAGCCTCGAGAAGAACACGCGAAGGGCTCCTTTTCGTTTGGCCGGTATGGCGACTGTGGTGGTTGGGGTTTCGGAACTGATTTCCATTTTATTCTTGTTGGTCTTGATTGAAAGTGTTTTTTACCTTCTCTGGCGGGGGCGAAACCGGAATGCCGGACCGCGCCAAAACTACTGATACCGAATGCGGGGATCGAGCCAGGCGTAGCTGAGGTCGACGCCGATGTTGATCACCAGGACGAAGGCGGCCATGACCAAATTGGCTCCGGAGACGACGGGATAGTCTCGAATGTTGACCGCTTCCACAATGAGCGCACCCATTCCGGGAATTTGAAACAGATACTCCACGATCACGGCCCCGCCAATCATGACCGGTAATTGCAATCCGATCATGGTGACTACCGGGATCAGCGCATTCTTCATCACATGCCGCGTCACCACCACCCGCTCACGGAGTCCTTTGGCCCAGGCGGTTCTCACGTAATCCTGCCCGAGCACTTCCAGCATCATGGTGCGTGTAAAGCGCATGGTAAACCCCGAGAGCCACAACCCCAGGATGGCTGCCGGGAGGATCATCATGCCCAGGTTGGCCAGGGGGTCCTCAAAGAAAGAAATGTAGAACATCCGCGGCGCCCAATCCCACCAAAGGGCGGGATAGAGCAAGACCATCGTCCCCAGCCAGAACTCGGGAATGCAGATGAAGAGGATTGCCATACTCCGCAGAACCAGATCCAGCTTGGACTCCGGTCGGATCCCCGAAATCATGCCCACCGGGAGGGCGATGGTCAACGAAATGACAATGGCCAGGAAACCCAATTCCAGGGAGATGGGCAATCGCGTCAAAATGGTTTCGCTTACAGAGATTTTGGTCCATAAGGATTCTCCCAGATCTCCCTGCAGCAGTCCGGCCATCCACTTTCCATACTGGACATGGGCTGGCAAATCCAGCCCCAGGGCACGTCGTATAATGTCCCGGGGCGTTTCATCGGATTTGGTACCGCCGAAATGCGTACTCTGAGCCACCATCAAGTCGATAGCATCGCCGGGAATAAGGCGCAAGCTGAAGAAGACGATCAGCGACACAATGAGCATCGTGGGGACAACCAGCAGCAATCTTCGGATGATATAGGTTTGCACGACGCTCTTTAGTTACTCGTTCGCATCTCGTCCGCTGAGCCGCTTCTTCTCATCGGCATCAATCCACATGTAGTAGTTGTTGTAGTAGCCAGCCCCAAAACCGATATCCCCCATGAAGCCCTTGACCCAGGGTTGCCAGTATAAATGCTGGTCCAGGGCCATAAAGGGCAAATTCCACAACGTTTCGTAGACATGGTGGTACAGTTCGTACCAGACGCGCTGATACTCCTCTCGATTCGGAGCGAGCTTCAGAGAATCATGCAATGCCTTCATTTTCTCAGCCTGCCACCGTGTCTCAGAAGGTGCGGTTGGTGCATCAGGATCGCCATACCAGGGCAGCGGGGCCCGGGGGTCATGGTGCCACTTCATGGTATCTGTCAAGCCACCACCAGGCGCGCCGGAATCAGTAATCGCCATCCCGGTATAAATAGAATCATCCGGAGTTGGGGTCATCGTTGAGGAGTAATAAACACTCATATCCATCACATTGAATGTCACCCGAATGCCCACTTCCTCGAGATAGCCGGCAAACAGTTCCGCATCTTCCTGCCAATCCGCAGGGATGATCATGGTGGTCTCGAAACCATCAGGATAGCCGGCTTCGGTGAGCAGCGCCTTGGCCTCCTCGGGGTGATACTCAAACAGCTTGGCCAGGTCCGGGCGGTGCTCTTTCAAGTAATCCATGCCAAGGTATTGAGGTGCCATCCCTTTTTCCGAAGGATAAGAGGGATAATGGGCATACCCTTGGTAAAACTCCTGCAACGCTTCTTCGTGGTTGACGGCCAGCATGGCGGCACGCCGGACCCTGAGGTCGCTCCAGGGTGGCAAGTCGACCCTCACAAAAAAGCTGCGCTGCCACCCTCGTAATGCGATGTGGTTTACCTGGGGGTGGGACTGCTCCAGGCTCGAGACATCCGGCTGAATAATGGGAAATTGTTTTACCAGGTCAAGCTTGCCGGCACGTACGGCCGCTACCTTTGCCGGACTCTCAGCGAACTGGACAATCTTCATCCCGTCCAGGTAAGGTAATTTGTTTTCAGGGTAAAAGGGATCCACGTTCCAGTAGTTCGGGTTCTTTTTGAAGGTGGTGACACTGCCCGGGAGATCTTCTGTTGGAATAAAGGCACCTGTGCCCAAGGCATTTCTAAAGTCCTCGGTGTTGATGTCATTCTCATACATTTCAGGGGCCGTGATGCGCATCAATGCTGAAATCTTCCATAACCATCCCGTCGCATCCGGTACCTTCCACTCCACTTCGATGGTCCAATCATCCGGAGCTTTCCATACCCAATCCTTTTCGGAATTATACCACCTAAATCCTGCAATTAGATGACAATCAAACACCCCCTGGAAATGGTAATATACTCAAATAGTTAACAGCATCAGAATCAACATTTTAAGAGATCACCATTACCATGAAAAACAAATTTTAAGAGATCACCATTACCATGTAGCGCAAGATCGGCAAGAACGACAGCAAAAAACATCCATATCAGCCAGGGAGGCAGAGACCTGACCGCGCAAGCAGGCTTGATTCCGGTTGTCAAATTTTTTCACAAAGAAGGGATTGTTTCAAAGACAGAGCAGACCGTAGATCATCGGCGTGGCGCCACGGGTCTTTATGACGCGGTGGACATGGTCATTTTGTCGGTGGTCGGCATTGTTGGTGGCGCCCGTTCGATTCGTTCGATTGTGACAGTTTGGAACGACCGTGTTTTGAGTCGTGTGGCCGGTTGGCTGAGGATTCCGGATGAAACCACATTCGGCCGGATACTGCGTACTTTCACACAGAAAAACATCAATGAGATGGAGAGCTTGAACCATCGGATTCGAGCCGGTATCTGGCGTAAGGCGCTTCGAAGTGGGACAAGCATCGTTGGGGTGTTACACTGTCTTGTGATTGACGTGGACTCCACTGTGAAAACGGCCTACGGCAAGCAGCAAGGAGTGTCTGTCGGATATAATCCCCACAAACGCGGTGCAGCTTCGTATCATCCTCTGCTGGCATTTTGCGCAGAGACAAAGGAGATTCTTCAGGGTTGGCTTCGTGATGGGAGTGCCTATACCAGCAATGGAGTCGTTGAATTCATGCGGCAACTTCTCGCTCACCTTCCAAATCGGACTCGCACTCTGTTTCGTGGAGACAGTGGTTTTTTTGTGGGGGATTTGCTGGATTTCCTCGAAGAACGAGGCCATGGCTATCTGATCAAGGTCAAACTCAAGGGGCTTGTCTCGTTGTTGGAAACCCAAAAATGGCAAAAAGTGAAGGGGCAGCCCGCTTGGGAAGGGTGTGAGTTTTCCCACCAATGTGAAACTTGGAGGAGGTCAAGAAAATTCATGGCCGTACGCAGGGAGAAAGAGGAGGAACTCAAAGGGATGGCCACCCTCTTTGAGATGAAGGAGTACGATTATTTTTGTTATGTTCTCACTGACGCGCTCACTCCCTGGCAGGCTCACAAAGAGTATGGCCAAAGGGCGGTCGCTGAGACATGGATTGAGGAAGCAAAAAATCAAACTGCGCTGGCTCAGATTAAAACCGACGATTTTTGGGCCAACAGTGCCTTGTTCCAATGCGCGATACTCGCTTACAACACGCTGCGCTGGATGGCCCTTTGTAGTGGTAACGCAATACTGCGCCGTTGGGAACCGGCCACCATGCGCACCTATCTTGTCCGAATGGCAGGAAAATGGACGAGTGGCGCTCGTCAACAAAAACTGAGAGTTCCGGAAAGAACACTTTACAATGCTCAATGGGATGCATGGGTCGCTGTTGGAGAGACCTAGAACCTTTGTTTCACTCCAGTGGATACATTTTGCTGAGATGTAGATTCCCAAATCCAGGGAGAAGTACGTCTTGAATCTTGTGCCCGCGAAAGCGGGTATCAGATCATCACAAAATATAACGATCTAATGGAGGGCGGAAAAACCTTTATGAGCAAGGACTGATGGAAATTCAACTCTCAAATCCTTTTTTTTAAAAAAACCTCTCAAAGAGTGGGGGGAAACTCAATCAAAATATTCAATTGCAGGATTTAGGTACCATTGGGTTCTCTCCTCATTTTTCGAGACCTCCCAGATTTTCAATATATCACGGGCATTGAGCTCTCTCCCATAGGCCGACTCCAGATTGGGATTGGGGCTCACCACACTATCTTTCGTCCAAAAGCGGATTCCCTTGCGGATCTTCCACCTCGAATGGGTGGGATCCACTTGTTCCCAAGACTCGGCCAAAATGCCCATGGATGTATCCTTGCTAATGAATTCAGTCGACCACCGTTGTTCGTTGCTACCCCGCGGTCCCTTGGTGATATCAGGAGCATAAAAGGCTTCATAAATACCCCAGGTCACCTCATTCTCGGAAGGATGAATGAGCGGATCAAAGCTGGAGGTATACCCCCTGCCAGAATCCACCACGATCCCACCATAGACGGGCTTCCCCTGACTCTTTGCGTACGCAGTCATATCCTCACCCGTCCAATCTTTGGCCTGCACCGTCTGAAAAGCGCCTGCCAGCATCAGTCCTCCTAAAAGGGCTGCCATTTTTTTCGTATTCCACATAATTTCTCCTTTAATTTTATTTAGGTTGAAGGTAACTATTCAGGTCTCTGAAAAACCCGTTTAGTTAAATATCCTGTAACTATTTAGGTCTCTGAAAAACCCGTTTATTAAATATCGTTAAAAAAGATTCCCGGAGAGGATCGATCGTTTTCAAGTCCTCCCACGATATTGTTCAATCGATCGGAAACCCTCTTCTTTAAAAACACCTTAACGAAGACATATTATAATACAATAAAATGCAATGTCAATCCCCTGATGTAAAATAAATTCGGGATTCGCAAAAAAAAACAAAAAATCAATAAATCTACTCAAATCCGTGGACAGTCAGAAGCCGTTCAGTTCAATAACATTGAAAAAAGATTCTCGGGAAGAATCCATCGTTTTCAAGTCCTCTCACGGTATTGTTCATTCGATCGAGCGGGAACCCTCCCACAGCTAATTTTGAATCAAACGAGCGAAAATCCACTCCTTACCCTAAAACAACAAGGCATGATTTCAGCACTACTAGGCGGCGCAAAGCCTATAGCAAGTTTGGATCAGGAGAATTGCGAAACAATGGAGGTCAGCTATAAAAAAATATATTGCGGTCCATCTTCGGCATGAGCCAAAAAGCGAATGTTCGCTCCACAGTCCAGCGTTTTTTCCAACGGCGATAATGATCGTAAAGGCTTTGCCAGGGAGGTAAATCATGGCCAAGCATTCTCCACTGACAAGCCGTTTTCAGGACATACAAAATCGCATTGACGATGCTATGTTTGCTATGAATACTTTTGGCCACGCAGGGGTTGGTGTTCGGTAACCTCTCATTGCAGAGAGGGGAGATCAAACACCTGACGTTTGAGCGTGGCCTCAACCGTCACCTTGGATAAATCTTTCCCACAGGCTTCACAGGTGTTGGCAATTCCACATGAGTAGCTGTCACTCTTGGTTAATTGCCTCCCATATTGCATCGAGATAACTCTGGGTTTGCAGTGAGGCGTCTGTGAAAATGGTCTGAGCGGAGCGGTCATTTGAGTTTGCGAGATCGGTGAAGCATTCGATCATCAACACATCTGCTGGAACTTTCGAAGGGGTCTCGATAAAGGTAAAATCCTGACGAGTAGCCATTCCCTTTCGGTGAATGTAACCGCACTTGATGTCCGGGTTCTGGAATAAAAAACTGTTGTTCCAATCCAGCACAAAATCATCCAACACGATCATGCCTGCCGTTCCCAGCAAACTAAGATCATATACTACTGCGCCAGCAGTGTAACCAACATCAAATGTCGATGCTTCACCGCTTGCGAAACCGACTAGACCTGTGAGGCGGATAACCGACTTGGTCTCGGCGTCTCGCTCCGCCACCGCAGCAACCGTAGTCAATTCTCCTGGCGGCTGCAGGTATTCCACAACAGCCCGCATCGGGTACCATGCCATGTCGCCAAGAGCACCTGCCGGTTCCTGGGTGGGGTCAAAGCGGATGTTACTTCGATCTGAGAATGGAAAGCAGAAGGTCGTGTGAAGCGACAGAGGGGATGCAATCAAGTTGGAGATCTCCTGCCGGATCGCTTCAGTGCGGGGGTGGTGCACAAAGTGAGTTGCATCCATGAACAGCACGTTTTGGGACGACGCCGCTGCGGCCATTCGTTTCACCGAATCACAATTAATGAATGCCTTTTCAACGAGAACATGCTTCCCTGCCGCAATCGCGGCAAGGGTGATGCTTTCTTTCGCAGAGGTTGGAGTGGCCACATACACGGCATCCACGTCCTCACGAGCTAGATCCTAGCCGAAAAGGTATTTTAAGGTATTTTGTAACTATTTAGGTTTCTTTAGAGACCCCTTCGATTTAAGCACGGAATTTGCATAGCATAAAATTCAGGAAGGATTTTATGCTCTCGAAATTTCAAAAAAAATATATTAATTCCATTTCATCGACTTCCCTCCTTGAGGCTCTTCAAGAAGCCTGTCAACTCTTTGAAGAAGAACGGGATCAATGGAAGAAAGAGCGATTAAAACTCCTCGAACGTCTCGAAATAGAAAATAAGCGTATTGAAGCTCTCGAAACAGAAAATAAGCAACTTCGGGATCAGTTGGCTCTCAACAGCCAAAACTCAAGTAAACCTCCTTCCACCGATCAAAGTCGAAAGAACAAAAGCTTACGTAAAAGCAGGGGTCGCTCTCGCGGAGGTCAACCCGGTCATAGAGGCCATCATTTGGCTTTCAGTGAATCACCGGATCAGGTGGAGTCCCATTCTCCCAGCACCTGTGAAACCTGTGGAGAAGATTTATCCCAGGTTGTGGTTGAGGCGAGGCATAAACGCCAAGTGTTTGATCTTCCCCCGCTCCAATTAGAGGTCACCGAGCACCAGGTGGAACAAAAAATTTGTCCCTGCTGCCGGCATCTGAATCACTCGAGCTTTCCAGCAGGGATAAAGGCACCCACTCAATATGGTCCCCGGATCAAAGGCTTAGCGGTTTATCTCAATCAATATCAGTTTCTGCCCTTTGATCGATGCCAGCAATTTTTTGAGGATCTGTTCGGCCAGCCGCTCAATGCGGCCACGATTTATGCTAGCCTCCAGCAAGCCGCCCATAGGCTTTATCCCTTCCAACAACAAGTGGCTGAAGCTCTGATTCAATCGGAGGTGGTTCATTTTGATGAAACCTCTCTGTTTGAAAACAAACAACGTCGCTGGCTTCATTCAGCCTCTACCGAAGAGCTGACCTTTTATTTTATCCACGACAAACGGGGTCAAGCCGGAATGGATGCCGCCGGTATCCTGCCTCAGTTTGAAAAGACAGCCATTCATGATCACTGGGAGAGCTACCAGCATTATGAGTGTGATCATGGCTTTTGCAATGCGCATCATTTACGTGAACTCTCTCGGGCCTATCAACAAGAAAAGGCCTTGTGGGCTCAGGAGATGAGCGACTTACTGGTAGAGATCAAAAAGCAAGTAGACCAAGCCAAGTTCAAAGAACAATCTGCTTTGAGTCCAGTCCAACTAGATCACTTCCGGCAACGCTATCGTGATATCACCCAAGAAGCCCTTGAGCTCTATCCTCCCCCTCCTCAAACAAAGAAACGAGGACGCCCCAAACAGAGCAAAGCCAAAAATTTACTCGATCGCTTGATCCTCTATGAAAAGGAAAACTTGTTATTCATGGATGACTTCCGGGTTCCTTTTGACAACAACCAAGCCGAGCGAGATGTGCGCATGGTTAAACTGAAACAAAAAATCTCCGGCGGCTTTCGAACGGCTGAAGGATCTCAGGCTTTTTGTATCATCCGGGGAGCCATTTCCACTACCAGAAAACAGGGAAAATCCATCCTCGATTTGCTCACTCAGGCTTTGCATCCTCTGGCAACTCCTTTATAATTAAGGTCCCCATAAAGGACCTAAATATACTGTGAACATATGATTTCTTCATTTTTTTGTCATCCTGAGGGAACCGAAGGATCTTCTTGATTCCCATGAGATTCTTGCTTAGGCAGCCCCTTTAGCTCGGAATAACAGGAATTTTGAAAAGTGAAATTTAAACCCGTTCAGAGTATAGTTACTTTTTTTTTGAATCCCGCATTTATTTTGCCTTGGGGGGTTGACATTATTATTGTGTTATAATCACGTCTTCGTTAAGTTGTGTTTATGAAAGAAGAGGGTTTCCGATCGATTGAACAATATCGTGGGAGGACTTGAAAACGATCGATCCTCTCCGGGAATCTTTTTTAACGATATTTAATAAACGGGTTTTTCAGAGACCTAAATAGTTACGGTATTTTTTAGAATTATATCTTTAAACTTGAGGTTAAAAAGTGCCATAATTCATTGAAATAACTCTGAATAACTTCAATATTAAGAATTATGGCACCCAAAATGAAACCATTCATTCGAGCAGAAAAACATCTTTTTTTAAGCGCTCCTGATACAGAATTTGAAAATTTCTTATCAGAACTTGATCAATTGTCTGAGCGAGAGCCGGAGATATTGGACAAAATTGAACAGGATTTGGAGAAATACGCAAGAAATAAAAAGAAAGAGCGTTTAGAGGATAAACGATGGCAGGAAGCCCGGAATCCATGGCTTCCTCATCTTCCCGTAGAAGATGAGGAATTGAAGCCGGAAGAACTGAGGCTGGAAATAGGGTGTCCTCGGATGTCGGCTTTTTTAGTCTACCTTTTTATGATGATTCGGGGATATTTAGGAAGTATCAAATCCCAAACGGCCCAAATATTTCTTTCAGAGTCAATCACACTGCATCTGCTTCTGCTCAACCGTGGATTGAAAATGCCGGGAGCGAGTACAATCCTTGATAATGTCAATGCTGTCAGCAACGAGAGCAGACAGTTTATTTTCGATGCTCAAATTCGAATGGTTCTCGATGAAGAGTTGGACGATTTTGATATTTTAAAACTGGATAGCACCTCTGTAAAAGGAAATACAGCTTGGCCTACTGATTCGTCGATATTGACTCGTCTCGTGGAGCGAAGCTACCATCGAGGGCGTTCCCTTGATACATTTGGAATCGCTGAGATCAGTGAAAGAAATTTTGATTTCCTCATCAAGGAGATGAATAAGCTCTCTAAGATGATTGCTTTTGAGACAGGTAAAAAGGACAGTAAAACGAAGCGAAAAAAACATTACAAAACCCTATTGAAGAAAGCTCAAAGCGCTCATGGGAAATTTTTAAAAGAAATGGCAAAGGTGGATATCCGTGCCCAAAAAGCTCTTCTCCCCCCTTCTCGGAAAACGCGTTTGATTCGCCTCATTGAAATGATGAATGAAGATATTTCTAATTTGCAACGGGTAATCATCTACTGTCATCAAAGAGTTTTTGAAGAAAAGAAGGTTCCTTCTACTGAGAAAGTATTGAGTCTTTCCGATCAGAGCTCGGCTTATATTCAAAAGGGAGATCGAGAAGCGCTTATCGGATATAAGCCTCAATTAGGAAGGAGCGGAAATGGTTTTATTTCCGTGTTAATTACTCCGGAGGGCAATGCTGCTGATTCAGGGCAACTCGACCCTGCCCTTGTTGAACATTTGCGATGCACCATCACCATTCCCTCTGAAGTGAGCCTTGATGATGGATATGCCAATCAGGCGATCAGAGAAAAGTGGATGGGCAAAGGCGTTAAGGTTTTTAGTATTAGTGGGGCAAAGGGAAAAAAGATGACCCCGATTGAAGAATGGGAAAGTGAAATCTATTTGGAATCACGAAATGGAAGATCTGCTGCAGAGTCGTTGATGTTTCATCTTAAGCATCGTTTCCATTTCGGACAAGTTATGCGCAGAGGGATTGAAAACGTTCGGGCAGAGTTGCTGGAAAAAGCATTAACCTATAATTTTTGCAAAATGATTGAGTTGAAAAAAAGACAACTCAAACAAGCGGCCTAAATATTCAATGGGGGAGTGTGAAATATGAGCAGGGGCGAGGAAAGTATGTCCAAAAAAGATTTTTTCCCTATAAAAACTGTGCTGTGGGCGAATAAAAAACAAAAAAATCGTTTTCTCGTCATATTGAATCAAATAGAATCAAATTGGTTACATTTACTATTTTCGAAACCCTTTTCGGCTAGGGTCGAGCTAGCAGGTTTTCAACCCCTTCGACCGCTGCAGCACCCTCAATATCGCTCACGAAAGCCTGAGCGCTTTCCTGCTTGCGACTAGAAACTGCTGTAAGCGTGGCCCCCTTCGATGTGGTTATCGATTTAGCAATGAAACCAGCGATTAAGCCGGTTCCGACTATTCCGAACCTTAGTTTCTTATTCATGATTTATCCCTTTTTATCACCGAGACTCTTTTGATCAATTAGGCTTTTCCAATCTTGGGTAGTCATGGGGTTCCTTTCATTTTATTAGATCTTTTGCAATTGCTTATAAAACTTTCGGACAGCTTTCTTCGCAGCGCCGAAGCGTCCGGAACCCCCTTTGAGTCGGGGGTCGATCAGGTCGCGCACAGCATCGCCGAACATGTTGATGCCAAAGACCACAATGGCCAGACAGACCCCGGGCCACAAGGCCAACCAGGGGGCTCGCAGCATATATTTGCGGCCTTCCAGACTGAGCATGCCGCCCCAACTGGGCTGGGGTGGCGGAATGCCGAATCCGAGGAAACTGATTTCGGCTTCGGTGAGAATGGCGCCACCGAGGGCAATGGTGAACATGACAATGATGGGTGCGACCAATTGAGGCAGGATATGCCGCCAGAGGATGCGCCAGGTGCCACAGCCCACCGCCCGGGCTGCCTCCACATACACATTTTCCTTAGCACTGAGCACCACGCCTCGAATGATGCGAGTCCCGTTGATCCCCCACCACACTCCGATCACAATGATGACCGACACCATCCCCCGGGGCAAAACCGCCATGAAGGTGATGATGATGAACAGCGCGGGAAAGGTCATAAAGGCATCGACCAGCCGTTGCAGGAGGATGTCAAACTTCCCGCCCCAGTAGCCGGAAATCAGGCCGAGCAGCACCGCAATCACAATATGGAGACCACTGGCGCCCAACCCCACAGTCATCGAGATTCGGGCACCGTGGATGACCCGGCTGAAAACGTCTCGTCCGAGTTGGTCTGCCCCCAGGATGAATTCCGCGGAGGGTGCGTCCAGTCTGTGGCGAATACTGAATTTATCGATACTGTGAGGGGCCAAAAAGTCCGCAAAAATGCCGACGAGCAGAAATATCAAGACCAGCAAGCCCCCGAGGGCTCCTATTTTTTTCTCACGGAACAACCGGATAAAAAAAACCCGCAGCCCACTTATTTTCGTAGAGGTGCTTATTTCGGCGCTCAACAATTCAGTTTCTAAGGCCATATGTTTTTTCTAATTAAGAGGGATTCCCCTCCCAGGAGAGGACTTCCTACGATAAAAAACTAGCCGTTATTTATTTAACCGGATCCGCGGGTCCAGCCAGGCGTAGCTGAGGTCCACGAGCAGGTTGATGAGGAGTACCATGCACGCCAGGGTGATATTGATGCCGGAAACCATCGGATAATCGCGACGCGTCAGTGCGTTGAACATGAGTTGGCCGATGCCGGGAAGCGAAAAAATCTGCTCGATGATCACCGCACTGCCAATCATGTAGGGGATCTGCAATCCCAGGATGGTGACCAGCGGGATGAGGGTATTCTTCAGCGCATGCCTCAAGACCACCACCCGCTCCCGAAGCCCTTTGGACCAGGCGGTCCTCACATAGTCCTGCCGGAGCACCTCCAGCATCATGGTGCGGGTCATACGCATGGTCCCTCCGGAGAACAACATCCCCATGACGACCGCCGGGAGGAGCATCATTTTCAGGTGCCCGATGGGGTCGTCAAAAAACGGGATGTAGGCAATCGGGGGCGTCCATTGCCACCAGAGGGCCGGGAGTACCACGACCAACGTCGCCACCCAGAATGAGGGCACGGTGATCAGGAGGATGGCAAAACTCCGCAAAAGATAATCCGAGTTGGTCTCAGGCCGAATCCCGGAATAGATCCCCACGGGCAACGCAATTACTAAGGACAATATGATGGTCAGGAGGGTCAATTCAATGGAAACAGGAAGTCGGATCAGGATATCTTCCAGGACGGGAATATTGGTCCAGATGGATTTTCCCAGGTCCCCTTGCATCAACCCGGCCAACCACCGCCCGTACTGAACATGACTGGGCTGGTCCAACCCCAGATGGCTCCTCAGCGCGTCACGGGGGTCCTTGCAGTCCTCACTGTCTGTCGAATCCGTCTCCTTCTTTTTATCGCTAATGAAAGAGCCCCCGCACACATCCTCACGTCCTGTATTGAACTGGGCAAAATTGGGCACCATCAAGTCGATGGCATCGCCTGGGATGAAACGCACGCTGAAGAAGACGACCACCGATGCAATGAGGAGGGTGGGGATCACCAGGAGCAGTCTTCTGATAATATACGATTGCATCCGATTTTTCTCTTCTGAAAGTGACGAACACCTGTCTTATTTTCTCCCTCTTTTACCAGGGATATTGGTGTCAGGTTAAGAGAAAGTCCCCTTTTTGCAAAAGGGGGAAAATATGAGGATTACGCCTTAACCCGACACGCATGGCCCCTGGAGGGTGAGGGGGGAAAGGTTCAGGCCAGTCCTAATCGTTGCAGTCCCGGCCACTTCTTTCTTTCTTCATGTCGCAGTCAATCCAGATGAACTTGTTAATATACCAGAAGGTCTCATGGACGCCCTGTTCCCCACTGTAATTCCTCAGCCATTGCTGCCAGTAGTTGTGTGGAACTGCGGCTACTGTCTGGATATTCCACAGTTTGCGGAGCGTGTAGATATTCAACTCTTTCCATTTCACCAGTTGGCTGTCACGGTCCGTATCTGTGGAATAGCTCTGCCACATTTTTTCCCATTCCGGGTCTTCGATGGGCCTCACATGGCCCTGGCCTGGGTTGATCTCTCCGGCGAAAGCCAACCACTCTGCGATTCCTGGGCTTCCTGAGTCCTGACTGGCCAACTCGGGCCACTTATATTGATTCCACATGGAGTTATGCTCAGCGGCTTCCATTTGTATCACTTCGGCCCGAATCCCGACAGCGGAAAGGTAGGCTGCATACAATTCAACCAACTCACACTGGTCGTCCTTGCAGGTGATGGAGGTATCAAACCCATTGGGAAAGCCGGCTTCGGCAAGTAGCTTTTTGGCTCTTTCCGGGTCATACCCGTAATTTTCCTGGAGATCCGGAGGGAGTTCCTCTAATGAATGGTGAAAGGGGTCGCTCACCTTGAAGCTGTAGCTGGTTAGTATCTCCCCGCTGCCTTCGAAGAATTCGTCGACGATACCCTGGTGATCGAGGGCAAGCATGGCGGCTTTTCGTATCCGGATATCGTCCCACGGCTTGACATCGAGCCGCACCTCGATCGGCCTTTGATCTCCTGTGGTTGGGACGTGCATCAACTCAGGGTTGCTCTCTGACAGCTCTGCCACATAATTCGGCATGACCCCATACCAGGGGGCAATTTTGTCAATCTTGCCGGCGCGCAGGGCCGCGATGTGCGTCGGCCAATCTGAAAACACAATCATTTTCATGCCGTCGAGATAGGGCAACTGATTTTCGGGATGAAGGGGGTCATGGTCCCAGTAGTTCGGGTTCTTTTTGTAGGTGGCAATACTGCCAGCGGTAAAGCCTGTCGGGATGAAGGGGCCGGACCCGATGGCATTCTGCCAGTCACCCAGGTTGATGCCCTCGGTTTCCTTCGGGTATACTCCGTGTTGAAAGGTATAAAAACGGATCATTTTCCCGAGGCCGTCCGGTTCATCCCATGTGAATTCCACCGTCCATTTGTCCGTAGCCTTGCATTTTCCCCCACCATACCCATTCAGGGGGGACTTATCATTCACAAACATATTATTGCAGCTATATTCGACATCAGACGCATCTAACTCCCGGCCATAGGCCGATTCCAATAGATCATTGGGGTGCAGCACGTCACTTTTGTTCCAGTAGTGAATACCCTTTCTAATATGAAAGATCATATTAGTGAGCGAGGGCTGTTCCCAAGTCTCGATGACACCGCCTTTGAGGGACGCTGGGGGCGTCACTGTGGTGTTATAGGTGAACTCGCCAGTGCCGGCAGGCCCTCGATACCAGTTCGTATCGAATTGCCCGTCATACATCGGTGGGACGGCATGGGCCATCGCCACCAAAAGCAGCGGGTCAAAGGAGGGTTCTCCCGCTCTCATGAGATCGGTAATGGAACCGCCATATTGCGGTTTCTCCACTTCTTTGGTGATCTCTGTGCCATCGAGCTTCTTCAGTTTCAACGTCACCATTTCCGCAGCAGACACCACGCCTGCTACCAACAACACAACCAACAAGGTCATCATTTTTTTAAAGATATTACTCATATGTCCTCCATTTATAGAGAATGATTGGGGAAAATAGGCGGACCATTTCCGCTTGCGTGATTTCAACATGGTACTCTCCTTATGAAAAAATGAATAAAAAATATGGTAACTATTCAGGTCTCTGAAAAACCCGTTTAGATCAATATCATTAAAAAAGATTCCCGGGGAAGATCAATCGTTTTTAAGTCCTCCCACGATATTGTTCAATCGATCGGGAACCTTCTCATTCACTAAAACAACTCAATGATGGCATGATTGTAGTACAACAACAACGCAATGTCAACCCCCTAATATAAAATAAATGCAGGATTCGCAAAAAAAAACAATAAATCTGCTCAAATCCGGGGACAGTCAGAAGCCGTTCAGTTCAATAACGTTGAAAAAAGATTCCCGGCAAGGATCCATCGTTTTCACATCCTCCCGGGGTATTGTTCAATCGATCGAGCGGGAATCCTTCCACAGCTAATTTTGAATCAAACGAGCGGAAGTCCTCTCCTTCCCTGAAACAACAAGGCATGATTTCAGCACTACTACGCGGCGCAAAGCCTATAGCAAGTTTGGATCAGGAGAATTGCGCAACAATGGTGATCAGCTATAAAAATATATTGTGGTCCATCTCCGGCATGAGCCAAAAAGCGAATGTTCGCTCCACAGTCCAGCGTTTTTTCCAACGGCGATCATGATCGTAAACGCTTTGCCAGGGAGGTAAATCATGGGTAAGCATGCTCCTTGGTTGTTGTCAAAAGGAACTTGAAAGTCATGCATGAATAACAAGCTTTCCTTTTCATAGAGGATCAAACGATCGAGTAAATTTTTTGTTCCACTTGGTGTTCGGTAACCTCTCATTGCAGAGAGGGGAAATCAAAAACTTTTGCTCTTGCGACTTACATCGGTGGATGGTGGCTTACTCGAGTTTTGGCTGTTGAGAGCCAGCCGGTCCCGGAGTTGCTTATTTTCTGCTTCGAGAGCTTCAATTCTCAATCCAACATTAAAAATTTAATCTGTAAAATAAGTGAGCCCTCTGAAACTCAAACAAAGATTTGAATATTATCCCAGTATTCAAAATATCTCAGAATAGGTTCCAAATCAAGAAATGGATAGAAAGTATTAGAAATGATTGGAGTTAGCGCCTGACAGAAAACTATATTTTCAGGGGAATTTTCTCAAAACTAAACGGTTTGAAAAGGGGTCAAAAGGGATCAAATATTAAATTGTCTTTTTCAAAAGAAAATTTAATATTTGATCCCTTAATCTTTTTAAGATTGAACGTATTATGATATGGTGATAGATTATTAGTAATACCATTCTAATATCGATCACAGGAGCCTAATATGGAAACCGTTACCGTATCCCCAAAATTTCGGTAGTCACCCTCTGGAGTGTTGGTGCCTGTTCTCAGCAAAATTCACCCTCCGGAGTGTTGGTATTTTGCAAATAGACGGTGTTTTCCGGTGCGTTTCCCCTGGTTTTCAGGGTAACAACACTCAAGAGGGAGACCATCCAAAATTTAAATTCTATAAATTTAGGAGCACCTATGGAAACAAACGGGAATCAAAAAACGGCGGCCACAGTCGCGCAACGCCGGCTATTTTATCCGGATGGTCCGTTCGTCAGCGAGATAGGTTTTGGGGCATGGCCGATCGGCGGCGCCTTTGGGGAGGTTGAGCGCCAGAAGGGCATCGAAACGGTGCAGGCTGCAGTTAAACTTGGAGTGACCTTCATCGACACGGCCGACTACTACGAAAACGCCCCCACCTATGGAAGCAAGACCAATCATCAGGGCGGATCCGAAACGGTTATCGGGCTGGCGTTGAAGAATGATCCCACGCTTGAGGGATTTGTGACGACGAAGGTCTCGATGCCGCCGCACACGGCAGAGAGGATCCGTACCAAGTGCGGAGAGTCGCTGCGCAACCTGCAGTTGGACGCTATCCCGCTCTATCAGCTGCACTTCTATGACGAGAGCACTCCGATACAAGAGCGCATGGGGGCTCTGAAGACGCTCCAGGAAGAAGGCCTCATCCAATACATCGGCCTCAACAATACGACCGTGGAACAGCTGGAAGAGGCATGGGCCACGGGTGTGCGCATTCACACCCTGCAGATCCGGTACTCGATGTTTTCCAGGCGATACGTCGAAGCTCACATCCTGCCTTGGTGCGCGGTACGCGGTGTCGGCATCTTGGCGCACTCGGTGCTGGGCAAGGGTCTGCTTAGTGGACGGTACCAACCGGGGCACGTGTTTGCTGACAACGATGAACGCTCTGACTTCGTGGACTTTCATGGGGAGAAATTTGAACGGTTCTGCCATGCAGTCAGTCAGCTAAAGCTGGTAGCAGATCGGAAGGGAGCGACTATGACCGAACTTGCTACCGGGTGGGTACTTCGTCGTCCGGAAATATCGGTGGCGCTGGTAGGCGGCAAGTCTCCTGAACAGGTGGAAGCCAATACGCGGTACGTCAATGATTTCTCTGAGAAAGATCTTGCGGAAATTGGAGATATCCTCGAGGAGGCTCCTGAAATCAGCTGGGAGATCACCAACGGTGGTGCGGACACACCGCTGAACAATGACGCCCGAGTAAAAGCTGGACTCCCCACACTCTGAGTTGTGAAGAGATAATTAATTGAAAAAATCACTTAATGCGCTTTTTTTCATAAAGACAAGAAAGGGGTTATGGACAGTTTCGAAGGGAAGGTCGGGCTCGTGACGGGCGGGGGCAGCGGGATCTGTCGCGGCAACTGCCTGGCATTCGCCGATGCGGGCGCAAACCTGATCGTCGCGGACATCGACCTCGACAACGCGGCGCGAGTCGCGGAAGAGGTAACGGACAAGGGAGTTCGGAGGCATTGCGCGCCAACCTTGAACCCGAAGGAGAGGACTTCCGCTCGTTTGATTCAAAATTAGCTGTGGGAGGGTTCCCGCTCGATCGATTGAACAATACCCCGGGAGGATGTGAAGAGGCGCGACCCTGTTCCTCCAATTTTTGGGAAGAGCCTGCTGATTGAATAGGAGCGACAGTTTAGAGGGGAACTCGATTGGAATACAAACATAACGGTTCAATATTTCATCTGAATCCAAGTGGACTAAAATTTCCATTGCAGCAAGCGATAAAGAACTCGCAGTATAGACCATGGAAGTTCCTTTACTGTTGCACCGTCTCCCATAAATCCTCGCGCCTTCTCCATCAAATGCCTGATCCACATATTGAGGAGCCACCATGCGCCAGGCTTTTTTCAAGAGAACACTCCATGCTTCAGTCGCCCCAGTAAATCTGCGACTTCCTGAGCCCCCGGCTCGGTAACAGCAAAATCCAGAGGAGTCTTCCCATCCAATGCTCGTTTCGGAGACTTGAACCACTGCCGGGCCAATTGGTCATCCTCAAACAACTCTCTGGCCATATCAAAAAGTCTGGCAATTCTCAGGACCCTTTCAGATTCATCAGGACGTAAATTCCCTTCCTTTTGACGTCGATTGATTGTCCGTAGGGAAATGTTGACCACGCTCGCCAGTTGTTTACTGGAGATGGCCAACGCATTCTGAAGTTTGGTAAATGAGGAAATGGGTAACCCTTCTTTGAGAAACTGAATCACTTTATGATTGTCAGCGGTCGTAATCCCAATCACGGCACCATACATGAGGCGGTTCTGAATTTTTTTTTGCATTTCTCTTCTCTAACGTCTTGATAATAAAGACACATTTCCATAATAATAAAGCCATATGGCATAAATTGCAATATTTAGACGATACCTAAATTGTTTGTAATTAGGTTGAAGCTGATCATTTATCTTTTTTTCCTTCTGCTTGCTCAAGAAGCATCTGCCTAAAAAGGCCGCATTGCTCAAATGATGCGGATTTTCAGCAGTATTTCCTGGGACTCAGAATGGCACAAAGTGGCCAGGCAGGTGGAGGAAAAGAGTGTAAAAAAGGGGACAGATTTATTTAAAAATGTGAGATCATTTTCTCTCACATCAATGATGAATCCTTTAGAAGGAATGCGATGCCTCGTCAAGGGAGAGTAATAGTGCCCCATTATCCCCATCATGTTCTGCAAAGGGGCCACAGTCAAAATGGTTCATTTTCCTCGCTTCGGTTTATTTTCATTGGGAAGCGATGCGGTGAAATACCATTTCCCTCCCACCTCATCCAGATCACTATCTGAGGTTTTCTCTCACGAGGGGTCCGACATTCCCACTCCTTAGTTGTCGTGGAATGCCGCTTCGTCAGACTGGCTGGGTCTGACCAGACGGAGAACTCATTCGGACAGCTAGCCCCCGCAAAATGTGTCAGTCTTCGCTCGCTGCGCTAACGACCGAAATAACCGGGCCGTGTTAATGTTAAATTGAAACCTAAATCCTGCAATTAGATGACAATCAAACATGGAAATGGTAATATACTCAAATAGTTAACACCAGAATCAACATTTTAAGAGATCACCATTACCATGAAAAACAAACGTAGCGCAAGATCGGCAAGAACGACAGCAAAAAACATCCATATCAGCCAGGGAGGCAGAGACCTGACCGCGCAAGCAGGCTTGATTCCGGTTGTCAAATTTTTTCACAAAGAAGGGATTGTTTCAAAGACAGAGCAGACCGTAGATCATCGGCGTGGCGCCACGGGTCTTTATGACGCGGTGGACATGGTCATTTTGTCGGTGGTCGGCATTGTTGGTGGCGCCCGTTCGATTCGTTCGATTGTGACAGTTTGGAACGACCGTGTTTTGAGTCGTGTGGCCGGTTGGCTGAGGATTCCGGATGAAACCACATTCGGCCGGATACTGCGTACTTTCACACAGAAAAACATCAATGAGATGGAGAGCTTGAACCATCGGATTCGAGCCGGTATCTGGCGTAAGGCGCTTCGAAGTGGGACAAGCATCGTTGGGGTGTTACACTGTCTTGTGATTGACGTGGACTCCACTGTGAAAACGGCCTACGGCAAGCAGCAAGGAGTGTCTGTCGGATATAATCCCCACAAACGCGGTGCAGCTTCGTATCATCCTCTGCTGGCATTTTGCGCAGAGACAAAGGAGATTCTTCAGGGTTGGCTTCGTGATGGGAGTGCCTATACCAGCAATGGAGTCGTTGAATTCATGCGGCAACTTCTCGCTCACCTTCCAAATCGGACTCGCACTCTGTTTCGTGGAGACAGTGGTTTTTTTGTGGGGGATTTGCTGGATTTCCTCGAAGAACGAGGCCATGGCTATCTGATCAAGGTCAAACTCAAGGGGCTTGTCTCGTTGTTGGAAACCCAAAAATGGCAAAAAGTGAAGGGGCAGCCCGCTTGGGAAGGGTGTGAGTTTTCCCACCAATGTGAAACTTGGAGGAGGTCAAGAAAATTCATGGCCGTACGCAGGGAGAAAGAGGAGGAACTCAAAGGGATGGCCACCCTCTTTGAGATGAAGGAGTACGATTATTTTTGTTATGTTCTCACTGACGCGCTCACTCCCTGGCAGGCTCACAAAGAGTATGGCCAAAGGGCGGTCGCTGAGACATGGATTGAGGAAGCAAAAAATCAAACTGCGCTGGCTCAGATTAAAACCGACGATTTTTGGGCCAACAGTGCCTTGTTCCAATGCGCGATACTCGCTTACAACACGCTGCGCTGGATGGCCCTTTGTAGTGGTAACGCAATACTGCGCCGTTGGGAACCGGCCACCATGCGCACCTATCTTGTCCGAATGGCAGGAAAATGGACGAGTGGCGCTCGTCAACAAAAACTGAGAGTTCCGGAAAGAACACTTTACAATGCTCAATGGGATGCATGGGTCGCTGTTGGAGAGACCTGGATCCTTTGTTTCACTCCAGTGGATACATTTTGCTGAGATGTAGATTCCCAAATCCAGGGAGAAGTACGTCTTGAATCTTGTGCCCGCGAAAGCGGGTATCAGATCATCACAAAATATGACGATCTAATGGAGGGCGGAAAAACCTTTATGAGCAAGGACTGATGGAAATTCAACTCTCAAATCCTTTTTTTTAAAAAAACCTCTCAAAGAGTGGGGGGAAACTCAATCAAAATATTCAATTGCAGGATTTAGGTGAAAGATAAATTACGTGCTTGTAATCCACAACAATCGGAGCAAAATGCGCGGTGTTCAGGCTTCGGTTCAGTTTTTTATTAGCTTTGTTTCAATTGCAATCACCTGAATTGATATATTTTGATGAACTTATCGACCTTTTAATCTTTTAATGTCCTGGAATCATAACTCCGGTTTCCAAGTCCATGGAAAACAAAAAGTAAACGGGCGTCATGGGGATCGCCTTGAAACCATCGCCAGATATATGAGCCGGGCAGCGATCTCTGTGGAAAGGGTTGAGTTTAATCTCGAGGACAACACGGTGACGGTTTATGAGAAACAAAATAGAACCTCCTCCACCAAAAAAGCTCACTACGAGGTCTTTGAGTTTATGGCCCTTTTGGCAGGACATCTTCCCTCACCCTACGAAACGATCACATTTTATTATGGCATCTATAGCAGTTCTTATCGAGGCAAGGAAAAAAAGAAAAAAGAGGGGAAAGACCGATGGAAATGGAAAAGATTAAAGGGAAGGCTAAAACCAGCGCAAGTTGGGCACGCCTGATCCATAAAATCTTCAGTGGATCCTCTCTTGTGTCCCAATTGTGGCAAAGCAATGAAAAGCATCGCTTTTATTACCAATCATCGAGAAGTCAAAAAAATTTTAAAACATATCGAAGAAGAAACCGAAAGGGCTCCTCCTCTCCCTGCTATCATGCGCTATGAGTTTGAAGACTCCTATGACTAGGGGGACTTTCCTCCAGATGAAGCTTATTTTTGTGATGCAGAATGGGGCCTTTAAACCTCAGGGATCCCCTTGTCTCAAATCCAGCATTTCCGGTCCGCCCAGCGGCGAAACATTCCAGACCACCCATCCCGTCAAGAAACCTACCAAAAAATCAAAAAAAGACTCCCAAAAATTGCCTTTACAAACTTATTCCCAGGTGCTATCGTTTTGTGTAATTTTTGATTTTCCTATGTGGTCGCAACTGCAGGCTCTGAGCGACGGACTCCTGGTATCGCGTCATCTGCACCACGAGCTGCAGCTGCCAACCGCTGCCGCGACGGACACCGGCCTCACCGGGGGTGGTGCCGAGCCGGTGGAAGCAGTCAAAAGTATTGAACGTATGTCCGCAGGTGGCGCCACAACTGCAGGTCCTGAGCGACGGGCACCTTGTGTCGTGTCATCCGCACTACGACCCGGTGGGGGCAGCCAGAGGACACCGCCTACAAGGTCGATCACGTTCTCACAACCCCGATCAAGAAGTACGGACTGACGCGCTCGGACCGAGAGGCGCACGCGATGGTGGTCAATGCGTTAGAGGAGGTGGGGCTGCGACCGGATGAGACCCTCGGCCGCTACCCACACCAGCTCAGTGACTGAAAACCATGGTCGTCAAGGCGGAAGCGCCCTACATCGGCGTTAAATATTTCCTCTTCCTGGAGCTGAAGACCGACGAAGGGATTACGGGGATCGGAGAGCGCATTGCTGGCGCCTCCTATTCCAATCGCCTCCGGGATCTGAAGTCTCAGGTCAGCCTGATCGAGGAGTTGGTCGGCTAGTTTGTCCTCGGCGAGAACCCGCTCAATAGTGAACTCATCTGGGACAAGATGTACGGCGCCTGGCACGATCTGCGACATCCCAGTCTGTACGCAACCCCGGTGATCAGTGCCATTGACATGGCCCTCTGGGACATCAAGGGCAAGGCGGCAAACCTGCCCATCTACCAACTGCTGGTGACCAAGTATGAATTCGCTCAAGTTCTGGAAAAACAGGCCGCACAGATCCTGCAGCTCGATGTCGGTCAGTGTGGAGGCATCACCGAGGCGAAGAAGATTGCCGGCATGGCTGAAGCCCATTATGCCATGATCACCCCGCACATGTATTGTGGGCCGGTCGCCTTTGCCGCCGCCATTCAGATCGATACCTGTTCCCCCAACTTCCTCATTCAGGAAGCCAACCTGGGCCCCTTACACAAGAAAATCTTCAAGGAGCCCCTGGTGTTCGAGAACGGCTATATCCTTCCTCCCACGGGTCCGGGGCTCGGCATTGAGTTTGACCCAGACGTGCTCAAGTCGCACCTGGTGGAATAGGAAGCTATGGGACACTCAAATGACATGTACCAATGAACATAAAAAAAAGATGAGCCTATGAAAATTCTGATTGATTGCCCTTTATCACAAGAACTGCGCGAATTGATTTTGCAGGCGGCAGGAGAAAATCCGGTTGTTTTTGTCTCGAACCAGGAAGAACGCCTTGCCGCAGGAAAAGACGCAGAAGTCTATTATGGTTTTTGTTCGGCAGAGACTTTCCCGCACCTTCCCCATTTAAAATGGATTCTGTTCTCTGGTGCCGGAGTGGAGATACAATTATTTCCCGCCATGCGGGACAGCGATGTCCTCCTCACGAATGCTGCCGGCGTGTACGCCTCCCAAGTCGCCGACCATGGTTTTGCCCTCCTGCTCGGGTTAACACGGTATCTCCATTATTCGACGCGATACCAGGATAAACACGAGTGGCACCTGGCGCAACTCAGTCCCATGATAATTGAAATTGGCGGGATAACCATTGGCATTGTGGGCATGGGAGGTATTGGACGGCATATGGCCCAGCGAGCCAGGGGTTTTGAGATGAAGGTCATTGCAGTCCCCTATCCCGGAGAGAAGTATGCTACAAAAAAATGTCGGGAGTTGGAAAAGCACCGCCCGCTGGCCTGGATGGTCAATCCGCCTCGACGGTAACATAGGCCAACTCTGAAGGCCGTTTGTTGCGATCTAAAACGATGCGATAGTCCTTGCCATTGATTTGGACGGGATCCCTCATGAGTTCCGACCAGGTCTTTCCGGAGGCACGCTCATGCCAGGGAATCGGGCCACGCCAATCGTCATGTCCCCAGATATCATCGATGTTGAGTAGTTTGCGAAACCGCACCCCGTTGCGCGCCAGCATCACATCACTGATCCGGCCCTGGAAGTTCTCCTGGACGCGGTAGTGATACCCTACCATAAAAGGATTAATGCTGATCCGTAAGCCGGGATTCAGGCGGGGAAAGGCCCCATGCCAGAGATTACCGTGGAAGACCACAACGGAGCCGGCAGGTCCTTCGACCGGGATGGCATCTTCCACTCCCTCCCCCGTATTGGGCTGACGGCGAAGTTTGTGGGATCCGGGGACAACACAAAAGGCGCCATTGTCTTTGGTGTAGTCGGTGAGAAACCAGTTAGAATTGAACACCTGAGGTGGGTCAGGGAGGGGAGCAAAGAAAGGCATCCCATCATCAGCATGAAGGCCCAGTCCAGCACCATAGCCCTCCGCATTCTGCCATTTGATGAAGCACGTCAGTGAAGAGAGCAGGCAATCCGGGCCCAGGAAGTATTCCATGAAGGGCAGCGTCATGGGATGCTGGATGATTTCTTCAAAGACCGGATCCTTCTCAAGAAATCCATAGAGCAAATACTGACCTTGGCTGTGAGCCCAGGTATCTATGGCGCCATGCGCACCGGTTTCGATATCGTGCTTCACGCCGGTATGTTCTTCCAGAAGACGCAGGATGGCCGCTCGGGCTCGCCCGAGAATACGGGGATTCCCGATTTGCTCCGGGGTGAGCACCGTGTATCCCTCCTCCTCGAGTTCCTTGAGGTTTTGGATAAGGCCGCGCTCCTGGATCTGCTGATAGGCCAGTGATTGTATCTTCCATTCATGCCAATCTTGTTGTTTTCTGTGCTCATTGGTCACCTGTCGTTTTTGGCTCATGGGGCTCCGTTATTTGCGCAATTTTTAAAGCTTTTTCTACGGCTTTGGGATTGTGTTCAATCACTCGAAGCAATGTTGTTGCAGCTTGATCGGGTTGAATTCGCTTCTGCTTCCAATCTCTGATAGATTCAGATTCTTATTTTCATCCCGCTCAAATTCCATCATTTTCAAATACTACGGAAACTCTGCAGTTATGTCAATCCAAGAATCCCATTCCGCCTGCGACCCACATTAAACGATTTTTGTATACGAACACCGTCCCTACTATTTGTCAGGGTTGATGAGGAGGGTTCGTCTCAGGGGAATCTTGGCGCTGCCCATGCGTCCGGCACCTCGCAGGCGGGGATCGAGCAGATCGCGCAAGGCGTCGCCAAACATGTTGACCCCATAGACGACGATGGCCAGGCAGAGGCCGGGAAAGAGGGCCAGCAGGGGCTGGCTTTCCATGTACTTGCGGCCTTCCAGACTCAACATGCCCCCCCAACTGGGCTGGGGCGGCGGAATACCGAAGCCGAGGAAACTAATGGTGGCCTCATCGAGGATGATGCCCCCGAGAGCCACGGTGAACACGGTGATGATGGGCGCGACAATCTGGGGCAGGATGTGCCGCAAGAGTACGCGTGGGGGACGAGCTCCGGTCGCCCGGGCCGCCTCGACATACAAATTCTCCTTGGCGCTCAGCACCACTCCGCGGACCGTCCGGATGTTGGCAATCCCCCAAAACGCCCCTAACACGCTGATCATCTGGATCAAGCCTGGCCCCAGCAGCGCCATCACCGTCAAGAGGATAAACAATGCTGGGAGGCTCAACCAGGCGTCGACAAAGCGCTGCAGGATGAGGTCAAATTTGCCACCCCAGTATCCCGAGATCAAGCCGAAGGTCGTGGCAATTAGCAGAGCGATCGCGCAACTAGCCAACCCGACAACCATCGAAATGCGAGCTCCCTGAACCAGACGGCTGTACTGATCCCGGCCCATTTGGTCAGTCCCCAGGGGGAATTGGACAGAGGGGCCTTCCAGCCGGTGCTTCAGGTTGCGCTGGAGCATGCCATGGGTGGCGAGGGCGTCGGCAAAAATACCGATGAACAAAAAGACCAGAACGATGATCCCACCCAGCGCCCCTAAGGGTTTCTCCCGAAACAGCCGGGATAGGAATTCCCGAATGGGTTTTCTTCTTTTGTATGTTGACTCTTTCGTGACTAACATTTCAGTGCTAAGCGAAAACTGAGAGCAGAAAGCTGACAGCTATTTAAACCGAATCCGCGGGTCGAGCCAGGCGTAGCTGAGGTCGATGATGATATTGATCACTAACACAAAGATGGCCGCATAGACGTTGACGCCGGTAATGATGGGATAGTCGCGAATCTTAATCGAGTCGACGACCAGCCGGCCGATGCCGGGCAGGCCAAAGATGTATTCCACCACCACCGCCCCGCCAATCAAGACGGGGAGTTGCAGACCGCAGAGAGGCTGGGCGGCCGCAGCGCGGCCAATAGCCCAGCTGAACGCGTGACCACCGGGATCAGCGAATTCTTCAACACGTGCCGCGTCACCACCACCCGTTCCCGGAGCCCCTTGGCCCAAGCGGTCCGGACGTAGTCCGCTCGGAGCACCTCCAGCATCGTGTTGCGCATCAAGCGCATGGTCATCCCGGAGAGCCACATCCCCAGAATGAGAGCCGGAATGATCACCATGGCCAGGTTGTCCAGGGGGTCCTTAAGAAAAGGCACATAGAACATCGGGGGCGACCAGCGCCACCAGATGGAGGGATAGATCATGACCATCGTCCCGATCCAGAAGCTGGGCACACAGATGAAGAAAATGGCAAGGCTGCGAATGAGATGATCCATCTTCGTGTCAGGCCGTATCCCGGAATAGACGCCGACAGGCAAGGCGATGATCAATGAAAAGAAAATGGCCAAGAGGCCCACTTCCAGGGAGACAGGCAGCGCCTCCAGGAGGATTCGGGTGACCGGCGCGTCTGTCCACATGGATCTGCCCAGGTCTCCTTGTAGCACCCCGTTGAACCAGCGCCCATACTGTACATGGATGGGCAAATCCAACCCCAGATGTTTCCGGATCATGGCCCTGGCATCGTCATCGGCAACAAATCGCTGATGACTGACCATGACGTCGATGGCATCCCCTGGGATGAAGCGCAGGCTGAAGAACACCAAGACCGAGACTATAAGCAGGGTGGGGATGACCAGGAGGAATCTTCGGAGGATATAGGTCTGCACGTTGTTTTCCCTATGTAGTCAAGAAAAAGTTCCCCCCTTCCCTCACCACCCCAGCCCGCTCCACGTCGGCCGCTTCCACGTACGGCTCCCATCAAGAGAGGAAAGGATTTTCAGGAAGAGATTTTCTACTCCGGACTCAGGTGAACTCACATAAAACAAAAAAAGGGGTTGGACGGATCCATCCAACCCCTTGGTGTGGATCGAGCGGTTAGACGAGTTTACTCATTCGGGTCGCGTCCGCTCATTTGCTTCTTCATGTCTGTGTCAATCCAGTAGTACTTGACCAGGTTAAGTCTGGGCGATTCGTACCCGCCGGCACCTTCATATCCTTGAACCCACGGCTGCCAGTGGTTATACGTATTCACGCCCATCCAATTAATCCCCCAGGCCAGTTCATACCACAGGAGATACAATTCGGTCCAGATACGCCTGGACTCGATGGGGTCCGTCTCGCTTTTATAGGCGTTCTGCAAGGCCCGCATCTTATTGTCCGGGATCGTGCCTTGGATAAAACCTTGGCCGAAGAACGGGGCGTCTGCCCCGTGCCACTTGGACAAGCACGCCAAGTTGAGGTTATTACACCCGGTGTCATGAGCACCCATACCGGTGTAGACTTTATCATCCGGCCCTTCCGGTCCCGGGTGAATGCTGGAATACATCATGGTTTGCTCCACCGGCTTCAAAGTAACACGAATGTCGACATCTTCAAGGTAAGTGGACATCAATTCGAAATGTTCGACCCAGCTATGGGCGACAATCAATTCGGTGTCAAAGCCATTGGGATAGCCCGCATCGGCCAGCAGTTTTTTGGCCTCATCGGGGTGATACTCAAACAGCTTGGCCAGGTCAGGGCGGTATTTCTTCAGCCAATCCATTCCCAGGCGTTCCCCGACCGAACAATTTTGAGGTAAACTGGGGAAACAAGCGTTGCCTTTGTAAAAATCGTCACGAACTTCTTCGTAGTTGATGGCCATATGGGCCGCATAGCGGACCCTGATATCGTTCCAAGGCGGCAAATCGGCCCTCACAAAAGTGAAGAGGCCCATGACGAAGCCGGGGACATATTTTATTTCAGGGTTCGTCTTCTCCACCGCATCTTTTTCCTCGCCACTCAGACCAAACATACTGATGATGTCCAGCTTGCCGGAGCGCAAGGCTGCCGTTTTTGCCGCCGAATCGGCAAAATCTACGATCCTCATGCCGTCCACGTAGGGGACTTGATCGTCCGTGTTGAAGACGTCCTTCCCCCAATAGTCCGGGTTCTTTTTGTAGGTGGTCACACTCAAGTCGACATGATCCTCCAGCAGAAAGGGTCCCGTGAAGATCCCACTGTTTTTCACCGTCTGCCAATCATCCATTTTGTCTTCGATCTCCTTCCATTCGGGTGCCGGAATGGCTATCAGCAAGAGATCCTGCGCCCAGATTCCGGGAACATCCGGTTCGACCATCTCCACATCAATCGTCCAGTCATCCCGGGCAGTCCACTTGGAGAGTTTGTGCGCTTCATACAAGCCGCCGGCTCTTGTATCGGCGGTAAGGATTTCCCAGTCGCGTACAATATCCCGAGCATTCAGTTCTCGGCCGTTTGCGGGGGGTTTATTATGGAAGTGGATGCCCTTACGCACTTTAAAAACCAGACTATGGGCAGTCGGCTGTTCCCAGGATTCCAGCAAAGAGCCTCTTAATCCTTTGAGTGAATAGTTCGACTGGTTAGCGAATGTAAATTCACCGGTACCTCGCGGCCCCTTTGTTAAGTCCGACTCTAACAGGTAATCAGTGAGTAGGCTTTGTTTCTCAATACAAACACTGACATGGACGGGCTGCCAACAAGCGGAAACATTCCGTCCCGCAACATTGATGTAGCCCCCATAGGATTGCGCATACACATGAGACAAGACCCCCACCAGGGTCAGCCCCACCAAAAGAGTTATCCATTTTTTTAAAGACATATGTTCTCCTATTATTTAAAGGATAAAATTCCCCATCTGATTCATTGAGATAGGATGAAATACAGAAAGATTCCCTGAGGAAGCGGAATCGGTTTCACTTCAACTCACTTCCTCTTCCCTCAAGAACCTATATGGTGACCCTAGTGAATTATTATAGATAAATCAATACAAAAAATGCATCTGGGGCCTTTTTTTTGATTTTTTTGCCCCACCTTCTGAACTAAAAATGGATCAACCCCTTGTATTTACTGGCTTAGCTCAGAAATAAAATTTCGCGTGCGGGGCTACATTTTTTTGAAAAATCAAAGTATTGGCATACTTTTTGTCACAGTGAACAGAAATTTTTCATTATTTTCATCTATTCTGTCTCGATAATCAAGAGTACTTTTCTCAAGCTCATGGCTACAAATGATAAAATCGATTCAAAGAAAATCGCCTTTCTTACTTTAAAAGCAAAATGATGTCAAATTTTTTGATTGCAATTAATATCCAAAAGAGTATAACCTAAATCCTGCAATTGAATATTTTGATTGAGTTTCCCCCCACTCTTTGAGAGGTTTTTTTAAAAAAAAGGATTTGAGAGTTGAATTTCCATCAGTCCTTGCTCATAAAGGTTTTTCCGCCCTCCATTAGATCGTCATATTTTGTGATGATCTGATACCCGCTTTCGCGGGCACAAGATTCAAGACGTACTTCTCCCTGGATTTGGGAATCTACATCTCAGCAAAATGTATCCACTGGAGTGAAACAAAGGATCCAGGTCTCTCCAACAGCGACCCATGCATCCCATTGAGCATTGTAAAGTGTTCTTTCCGGAACTCTCAGTTTTTGTTGACGAGCGCCACTCGTCCATTTTCCTGCCATTCGGACAAGATAGGTGCGCATGGTGGCCGGTTCCCAACGGCGCAGTATTGCGTTACCACTACAAAGGGCCATCCAGCGCAGCGTGTTGTAAGCGAGTATCGCGCATTGGAACAAGGCACTGTTGGCCCAAAAATCGTCGGTTTTAATCTGAGCCAGCGCAGTTTGATTTTTTGCTTCCTCAATCCATGTCTCAGCGACCGCCCTTTGGCCATACTCTTTGTGAGCCTGCCAGGGAGTGAGCGCGTCAGTGAGAACATAACAAAAATAATCGTACTCCTTCATCTCAAAGAGGGTGGCCATCCCTTTGAGTTCCTCCTCTTTCTCCCTGCGTACGGCCATGAATTTTCTTGACCTCCTCCAAGTTTCACATTGGTGGGAAAACTCACACCCTTCCCAAGCGGGCTGCCCCTTCACTTTTTGCCATTTTTGGGTTTCCAACAACGAGACAAGCCCCTTGAGTTTGACCTTGATCAGATAGCCATGGCCTCGTTCTTCGAGGAAATCCAGCAAATCCCCCACAAAAAAACCACTGTCTCCACGAAACAGAGTGCGAGTCCGATTTGGAAGGTGAGCGAGAAGTTGCCGCATGAATTCAACGACTCCATTGCTGGTATAGGCACTCCCATCACGAAGCCAACCCTGAAGAATCTCCTTTGTCTCTGCGCAAAATGCCAGCAGAGGATGATACGAAGCTGCACCGCGTTTGTGGGGATTATATCCGACAGACACTCCTTGCTGCTTGCCGTAGGCCGTTTTCACAGTGGAGTCCACGTCAATCACAAGACAGTGTAACACCCCAACGATGCTTGTCCCACTTCGAAGCGCCTTACGCCAGATACCGGCTCGAATCCGATGGTTCAAGCTCTCCATCTCATTGATGTTTTTCTGTGTGAAAGTACGCAGTATCCGGCCGAATGTGGTTTCATCCGGAATCCTCAGCCAACCGGCCACACGACTCAAAACACGGTCGTTCCAAACTGTCACAATCGAACGAATCGAACGGGCGCCACCAACAATGCCGACCACCGACAAAATGACCATGTCCACCGCGTCATAAAGACCCGTGGCGCCACGCCGATGATCTACGGTCTGCTCTGTCTTTGAAACAATCCCTTCTTTGTGAAAAAATTTGACAACCGGAATCAAGTTTTTTGCCTGCTTGCGCGGTCAGGTCTCTGCCTCCCTGGCTGATATGGATGTTTTTTGCTGTCGTTCTTGCCGATCTTGCGCTACCTTTGTTTTTCATGGTAATGGTGATCTCTTAAAATGTTGATTCTGGTGTTAACTATTTGAGTATATTACCATTTCCATGTTTGATTGTCATCTAATTGCAGGATTTAGGTATAAAATTATGGTCAACTAAAATAAAACTAGAAAGGAGCCTACTATGACCACTCAAAATTGGACAAAATTGAAACATATCCCCTAATTTGAAAGCAAAATGATGTCAAATTTTTTGTTTGCAATTAATATCCAGAAGAGTATAAAATTATGGTCAACTAAAATAAAACTAGAAAGGAGCCTACTATGACCACTCAAAATTGGACAAAATTGAAACATATCCCCCCAGCCTACCACGTGATCAAAGAGCGGGGCTTGACAGAACATCTGGAAGAACTGGATGCCTATGGCTTGACAGTGATTCCTCCTGAAAAGATAGGAGGGGATCGCATTTTAGAGCGTATGCGCGAAGCGATCCTCCGGATTGCCGAGGAAGATACGGGAACGAAATATGACATCGAGACAGGCGCCCATGGCACACAAATGAATCAAGGCACCAATAACAGTCAGCATCTGCTCTGGGCGTTTCTGGAGAAAGACCAGGTCTTCGAGGAGATTATCCAACACCCGATGACGTTACCGCTGATGGAATACTATCTCGGAGAGGATTGCCATTTGTCCTCGTTCACTTGTTTCATCAAATGGCAGGATCCTGTCGGTTATGGAGAAAACCTGGGGCTGCACGACGATACGGGGATGTATCCGGGGTATAGCTCACTGCCGGCGATTCCACATACCGTCAACACCAATTGGATTCTCACCGGCTACACAAAAGCGAATGGCGCCTTATGCATTGTGCCCGGTTCTCACAAATACTGCCGCCATCCCGAACCCGGGGAAGGGGTGGAGGACGCGATTCCCGTAGAAGCTCCGGCCGGTTCAGTGCTGGCATTTCATGGCAATGTCTGGCATGGGGCGTTTCCTAAGCTCACTCCCAGTTTACGCCTCTCGGTCAATGCTCATTATGCCGGGCCGCATTACCGGCTTCAGGAAGACTTTCACGGACGTATCAGTGAAGAAATGCTGGCACGCCATGATGCCCGATTCCGGGAATTGCTCAACTATGACGATCCCTGGGGATGGCGGGATTCCCGGGGGCCAATCCCCTGGTACATGCGTGAGAAAATCTGGGATACGTTAAATGATACAGAAAAGAAGGCGGTGAATGATGCTTACTACAATCGAAGAAAATCAGGCCAGATTAGCACACCGGATAGAGATGGTATGGCAGCAAACTGAAGCAGGATGGGCTGGATTAGGCGGTAGTGATACCCTTCTGCCTGAAATCCATATTAAACGATTTTTGTATATGAACACCGTCCCTACTAATTGTCAGGGTTGATGAGGAGGGTTCGTCTCAGGGGAATCTTGGCGCTGCCCATGCGTCCGGCACCTCGCAGGCGGGGATCGAGCAGATCGCGCAAGGCGTCGCCAAACATGTTGACCCCATAGACGACGATGGCCAGGCAGAGGCCGGGAAAGAGGGCCAGCAGGGGCTGGCTTTCCATGTACTTGCGGCCTTCCAGACTCAACATGCCCCCCCAACTGGGCTGGGGCGGCGGAATGCCGAAACCGAGGAAGCTGATGGTGGCCTCATCGAGGATGATGCCCCCGAGAGCCACGGTGAACACGGTGATGATGGGCGCGACAATCTGGGGCAGGATGTGCCGCAAGAGTACGCGTGGGGGACGAGCTCCGGTCGCCCGGGCCGCCTCGACATACAAATTCTCCTTGGCGCTCAGCACCACTCCGCGGACCGTCCGGATGTTGGCAATCCCCCAAAACGCCCCTAACACGCTGATCATCTGGATCAAGCCTGGCCCCAGCAGCGCCATCACCGTCAAGAGGATAAACAATGCTGGGAGGCTCAACCAGGCGTCGACAAAGCGCTGCAGGATGAGGTCAAATTTGCCACCCCAGTATCCCGAGATCAAGCCGAAGGTCGTGGCAATTAGCAGAGCGATCGCGCAACTGGCCAACCCGACAACCATCGAAATGCGAGCTCCCTGAACCAGACGGCTGTACTGATCCCGGCCCATTTGGTCAGTCCCCAGGGGGAATTGGACAGAGGGGCCTTCCAGCCGGTGCTTCAGGTTGCGCTGGAGCATGCCATGGGTGGCGAGGGCGTCGGCAAAAATACCGATGAACAAAAAGACCAGAACGATGATCCCACCCAGCGCCCCTAAGGGTTTCTCCCGAAACAGCCGGGATAGGAATTCCCGAATGGGTTTTCTTCTTTTGTATGTTGACTCTTTCGTGACTAACATTTCAGTGCTAAGCGAAAACTGAGAGCAGAAAGCTGACAGCTATTTAAACCGAATCCGCGGGTCGAGCCAGGCGTAGCTGAGGTCGATGATGATATTGATCACTAACACAAAGATGGCCGCATAGACGTTGACGCCGGTAATGATGGGATAGTCGCGAATCTTAATCGAGTCGACGACCAGCCGGCCGATGCCGGGCAGGCCAAAGATGTATTCCACCACCACCGCCCCGCCAATCAAGACGGGGAGTTGCAGACCGACCATGGTGACCACCGGGATCAGCGAATTCTTCAACACGTGCCGCGTCACCACCACCCGTTCCCGGAGCCCCTTGGCCCAAGCGGTCCGGACGTAGTCCGCTCGGAGCACCTCCAGCATCGTGTTGCGCATCAAGCGCATGGTCATCCCGGAGAGCCACATCCCCAGAATGAGAGCCGGAATGATCACCATGGCCAGGTTGTCCAGGGGGTCCTTAAGAAAAGGCACATAGAACATCGGGGGCGACCAGCGCCACCAGATGGAGGGATAGATCATGACCATCGTCCCGATCCAGAAGCTGGGCACACAGATGAAGAAAATGGCAAGGCTGCGAATGAGATGATCCATCTTCGTGTCAGGCCGTATCCCGGAATAGACGCCGACAGGCAAGGCGATGATCAATGAAAAGAAAATGGCCAGGAGGCCCACTTCCAGGGAGACGGGCAGCGCCTCCAGGAGGATTCGGGTGACCGGCGCGTCTGTCCACATGGATCTGCCCAGGTCTCCTTGTAGCACCCCGTTGAACCAGCGCCCATACTGTACATGGATGGGCAAATCCAACCCCAGATGTTTCCGGATCATGGCCCTGGCATCGTCATCGGCAACAAATCGCTGATGACTGACCATGACGTCGATGGCATCCCCTGGGATGAAGCGCAGGCTGAAGAACACCAAGACCGAGACTATAAGCAGGGTGGGGATGACCAGGAGGAATCTTCGGAGGATATAGGTCTGCACGGTATTTTTTCTTTTGAACTAACACAAAAAAAGGAGTTGGATGGATCCATCCAACCCCTTGGTGTGGATCGAGCGGTTAGACGAGTTTACTCATTCGGGTCGCGCCCGCTCATTTGCTTCTTCATGTCTGTGTCAATCCAGTAGTACTTGACCAGGTTCAGTCGGGGCGATTCGTACCCGCCGGCACCTTCATATCCTTGAACCCACGGCTGCCAGTGGTTATACGTATTCACGCCCATCCAATTAATCCCCCAGGCCAGTTCATACCACAGGAGATACAACTCGGTCCAGATACGCCTGGACTCGATGGGGTCCGTCTCGCTATTATAGGCGTTCTGCAAGGCCCGCATCTTATTGTCCGGGATCGTGCCTTTGACAAAACCTGCGCCGAAGAACGGGGCGTCTGCCCCGTGCCACTTGGACAAACACGCCAAGCTGAGGTTATTACACCCAGAGTCATGAGCACCCATGCCGGTGTAGACTTTATCATCCGGCCCTTCCGGTCCCGGGTGAATGCTGGAATACATCATGGTTTGCTCCCCCGGCTTCAAAGTGACACGAATGCCGACTTCTTCCAGGTAAGTGGCCATCAATTCGAAATGTTCGACCCAGTCATGGGAGACAATCAATTCGGTGTCAAAGCCATTGGGATGGCCCGCTTCGGCCAGCAGTTTTTTGGCCTCATCGGGGTGATACTCAAAGAGCTTGGCCAGGTCAGGGCGGTATTTCTTCAGCCAATCCATTCCCAGGCGTTCCCCAACCGAACAATTTTGAGGCATACTGGGGAAACAAGCGTTGCCTTTGTAAAAATCGTCACGAACTTCTTCGTAGTTGATGGCCATATGGGCCGCATAGCGGACCCTGATATCGTTCCAAGGCGCCAAATCGGCCCTCACAAAAGTGAAGAGGCCCATGACGAAGCCGGGGATAAATTTTATTTCAGGGTTCGTCTTCTCTAACGCATCTTTTTCCTCGCCACTAAGACCAAACATACTGATGATGTCCAGCTTGCCGGAGCGCAAGGCTGCCATTTTTGCCGCCGCATCAGCAAAATCTACGATCCTCATGCCGTCCACGTAGGGGACTTGATCGTCCGTGTTGAAGACGTCCTTCCCCCAATAGTCCGGGTTCTTTATGTAGGTGGTCACACTCAAGTCGACATGATCCTCCAGCATAAAGGGGCCCGTGAAGATCCCACTGTTTTTCACCGTCTGCCAATCATCCATTTTGTCTTCGATCTCCTTCCATTCGGGTGCCGGAATGGATATCAGCAAGAGATCCTGCGCCCAGATTCCGGGAACATCCGGTTCGACCATCTCCACATCAATCGTCCAGTCATCCCGGGCGGTCCACTTAATGCGTTTGTGTGCTTCATACAAGCCGCCGGCTCTGGTATCGGCGGTGAGGATTTCCCAATCGCGTACAATATCCCGAGCATTCAATTCTCGGCCGTTTGCGGGGGGTTTATTATGGAAACGGACGCCCTTACGCACCTTAAAAACCAGACTTTGGGCAGTCGGCTGTTCCCAGGATTCCAGCAAAGAGCCTCTTAAACCATCGATTGAATAGTTCGACATGTTAGCGAATGTAAATTCACCGGTACCTCGCGGCCCCTTTGTTAAGTCCGACTCTAACAGGAAATCAGTGATGGGGCCAAATTTCTCAATACAAACACTGAGATGGACGGGCTGCCAACAAGCGGAAACATTCCGTCCCGCAACAGTGATGTAGCCCCCATTAGGATTGCGCATACACATGAGACAAGGCCCCCACCAGGGTCAGCCCTGCAAAAATGATCAACAGTTTTTTTAAAGACATACGTCCTCCTTTATATTTATTCAGGTTGAAGGAATAAAAATTCATTTTCTGCTTAAGTGATTTCGACATAGGATTCTCCATATAAAAAATAATGAACAAAAAATGACACACTCATGCGTCGATGATATTCCAAATTTCTCATTGCCCTTCCGTTCTTGAGATTTGGAATGATGGTACGGTCGCTCTAGTCTACCGGAAGCGGCTATACTAAGGATCGCAATATTGACCTTCCATTCCCGGAAGAGAGTATTTTATAATCGCTTTGCAAATGGTTGTCAAACATTTATGGCAATCTTTTCTCTGATACAGCGGCCCGCGAAGCGCGTTTTCACTTACAAAAAACCTGTAAAGTCAATATAATTCAGCAACTGAAAGCTGACAGCAGAGGGCTAAAAGCTATTCTGCGATAGCGGCTCTTTGAGAATATTTCATATCAAGAAAAAAATAAACGTATTTTTTAAAATAATCCGATTTGTCATTAAAAGCAATTTTTTTTCATATTTCTTAATTTCCCGACATAATTGCCATACTAGGAAATAAAACCTTCAGCCAAAGGCGATTTCTTGAAGTCTATCAAAAAAAAAACGAAAGACAAGCAGCTATTTTTAACCCTCTTTGAGGCCTCATAAAGGTTCAAGGCTTATTTTGATCGTTGGCCCTCTTGTGAAAAACAAGAGACCCTGATGAAGACCGCGACTTGTTTTTCTTTCTCCTCACAAGCCTGAACTTTACGACTGGCACCGCAGAAAAATTTAACAGAATAGACAAACTTTCTCAAAATAAACGATTCTCTCTAGAAAGGCATCCTATCACCAAATTGAACTCAGAGCTTTACCAAGGTGCCGCCATTGCGTCCCACACCGCCTTTGAGTTTGGGTTAGGGATATGACCCTATATAAAAAGGAGAAGACCCATGCCTGATGATTCAGCAACACAGCAATAACGGTCAGCATCTGCTCTTTGCATTTCTGGAGAAAGACCGGGTCTTCGAGGAGATTATCCAACACCCGATGACGTTACCGCTGATGGAATACTATCTCGGGGAGGATTGCCATTTGTCCTCGCTCACTTGTTTCATCAAATGGCAGGATGCTGACGGTTATGGAGAAAACCTGGGGATGCGCACCGATTCGGGGATGTATCCGGGGTATAGCTCACTGCCGGCAATTCCGCACGTCTTCAATACGAATTGGATTCTCACCGACTACAGGAAAGAGAATGGAGCCTTATGCATTGTTCCGGGCTCCCACAAATACTGCCGCCATCCCGAACCCGGGGAAGGGGTGGAGGATGCAATTCCCGTAGAAGCTCCGGCCGGTTCGGTGCTGGTATTTCATGGCAATGTCTGGCATGGGGCGTTTCCCAAGCTCACTCCCGGTCTGCGCCTCTCGGTCACTAGCCATTATGCCGGGCCGCATTACCGGCTTCAGGAAAACTTTCACGGCCGCATCAGTGAAGAAATTCTGGACCGCAATGATGCCCGGTTCCGGGAATTGCTCAACTATGACGATCCCTGGGGGTGGCAGGATTCCCGGGGGCCAATCCCCTGGTACATGCGAGAGAAAATCTGGGATACGTTAAATGATACAGAAAAGAAGGCGGTGAATGATGCTTACTACAATCGAAGAAAATCAGGCCAGATTAGCACACCGGATAGAGATGGTATGGCAGCAAACTGAAGCAGGATGGGCTGGATTAGGCGGTGGGGAAGAAGCGCCGTCCGGCTGCTTCGAGCAATTTGTTGATCTTGTTTCGTACGGCCGCAACGCTCATTCGGGTTAGTGTCTTTCCTCGAATCGGGAGGGATTTTTCCTGCCGCGAACACTGGAGGTGACATGAGTTATTTAAATCGTGAAGACATAAATACCTTTGCCAGAACAAGACACAATACCCCATTCACGCTAAGCCAGAGACGATCCAAAGTGCCACCCGGAATCCATCGAACGTCGGCATGATCGAAAAAATCCCATATTAAATGCGAACCTAAACCGATTCCGAACGCCGTAATGACTGCCGCCAGCATGAATGAATGGAATCGCCTGGCAAAAAAGAGCAAAACAAAAAACAACGATCCACTATGGAACAAGGGATTGCGATGACCGCCAATGCCCAAGAACGTTATATCCAAGTCGGGGAAAACAGTACCAAAATAACAGGGAATCAATGAGAGAAGAAATAATGAAACAATTTTCGACCGGGACGTATTGACCCCTACAAAGGTGAAAACGAATGCCATCAGTATGATGATTCCAATCAAACCATGCTCTGCTCTATAGGGACTATTTTGATTGAATATTTTAAGAATGATCAGGTTAATCAGAATGGCAGTACCTGAAAATACAGCCAGTAAGATCAAAGTTTTTTTCGTTTTGTGAGGCAGAATCTCAAACATTTTTTTCAATTATGTTCCAGAATAAGTTGGCTTGCGGACGGGGTTGATATGGGGTAGAGAACCGGATAATTTTGCGCTCAGACCGGGATTTTTTTCCGCGACAATCTCCTGGAACGGCGAACAAATCAATAGCCACGGTGCGCCGAAAAGAGGCAATACGTGAATTAAAAAATGAACTCGTGGTGAGGGGCATCAAGAATTCAGATCGATAACTTTCACTTTAGTAGCACAAGGGCCTTTGCGTCCTTCTCCGATTTCGAATTCTACAACTGCACCGGATTCCAGACGTCTGCCCTCGATTTCCGAGTGGTGGACAAAGAGATCTTCACCTTCTTCTTGTTCGATGAACCCATATCCTTTTCTGGCGTTATACCACTTCACTTTACCTCGTGCCATCTTACCTTTTCTGTCATTTGCCAAGTCAATCACTGCTACTAGTTGCAACGAAGGTTTGCAATGCCTTTGGGGCAAGGTTGAAGAAAACTGTGCCAGAACTACTCGACTTATTTGAAAAATTCAAGGGAAATATGAACAGAAAGGATTGTTCAAACGCGGCTATTCCAAGCGCATCCATATGCAATCCACTCCATCCAGTGCCATATGAATCAACAAACCCAAAGCAGGCAGACGCAGAAGAGGGACAAAACAAAGGACTCCATAAAGCGCAATGGCTTCGTATGAATGCAAGGGATGGACAAGGATACTGCAGCGATTGGCATCAAATACGGGAATGGCAAAAAGATGATCCAGATCGACCAGCATCGTGCTGCTCATGATCAACCAAGCCCTCAACCAACGTGCTTTGAAGGCAAAACGAGCAACAATTCCCGGAACGAGAAAATGGAGGATCCCATGGAAGATAAGACGCGCCATGTTTTATTCTTGTTTGGAGAGTGGGAGTGGTCAATAGATCAATGGAATCAACTTGAATTTCACTTTCTTTTGATATGCCTGATATTCGGAGGCCTGTTCCAAAACCTCTTCTTCATAGCGAATTCGCAGAACAAACAACATGATTGCAATGCAAAAGATCAATCCGTTGTCCCACGACGGATAAGCGATGACGATCCCGGAATCAAGCAAGATATAAGAGGCATAAATAGGATGCCGTATCAACTGGTAGGCGGCTTTGGTGCGAATTCCGCGATAAACGGGAAGGATGCCAAAACATTTGCCAAGGGAAAGGGTGGAAACCAGCCCCATCACCCCGCCTGAAAATATCAGAATTTCTCCAACAGCGACCGGTGCGGCAGAAACGATGGTGAAGTCATACAAGAGATAATAATTGACGGAGGCGAGGGCAACTCCATAGGCAAATGGGGAAGTAGAAAAGGCAAGGGGAGGATGACGGATAAAAAACAATACGGCAGCAGTACTGTGCAGTAGAAACCAGATGATCAAATTGGCATCCGCAGTGATCCGTATATCCTGAAACGTTTCATAAGCAAGTCCCAAAGCAATCGTTGCCCAAATGAGGTTAAGGTATTTTTCAGACTGCGCCAGTTTTTGCGGTATATTCCGCATCATTCTCTGATTCATAGTCTTTTCAAAGGCATTGAGACGCATCAGTATAAAAACTTTCCCTATTCTCTGTTTGCCGGATCGAACACCGTTGCCATCAAGTAGGCTCATCGTATTACAATGCTTTCAGGTTCTCAATCTTTCTGTCGCCGATCTTTACGGATCAGATGCATGAAAGTTTGCAATCCGCTTTCAATCAACAAATCTTCTGCGGCGTCTCTCTTTTCCATTGCAATGAATTCACCGGTGATTCGGTTGGTAAAAACCACGCAAATGACCTGGCAAATGGCACCTGTCCGCAGATTTTTTAAGCAGGCGAGAGTAAGCAGCTTGCTGGTTTCCATTTCAAGGAGTTCATATACGAAAACTAATACGCATACCGCCCTGTTACGGAAAGCGCAAGGCGGACCTCGCTATTTCCCACAGTATTGAAGGCTACTCCAAGAGATAGAATTTTTCGCTGGAATTTAGTCGGAATCGTGTTAGTAATAGTTGTCCTCATTCCATTGAAACCTTGCCCCAATCCACAAAAGGAGACATTGGATGAATTATTGCAGTCACTGCGGAACACCCGTCCGATTGGGCATCCCACCGGATGACAACCGGGAGCGCTACATCTGCGATGCTTGCGGCAGTATCCATTATCAGAATCCGAATATCATCGCAGGTTGTTTGCCGCGCTGGGAAAACAAGATCCTGCTCTGCAAGCGTGCTATCGCGCCACAGAAAGGCTATTGGACGGTGCCGGCAGGTTTTTTGGAAAATGAAGAAACCGTGGAGGAAGGGGCATTGCGGGAAACCCGGGAGGAAGCCAATGCGGATGTGGAAATTGTTCGGCTTTTGACGGTTTCCAGTATTCCGCATATCAACCAGGTCTACATGTTTTTCCTGGCAAATCTGAAGAATCTCGACTTCTATCCCGGACCTGAAAGCCTGGAATTGCAACTTTGCCGGGAGGACGAAATTAACTGGAACAATCTGGCTTTCAGTTCTGTGGAATATGCGTTGAAGAAATACTTTCTTGATCCACATAACCTTCAGGTGCACTGCAACACGCTGCAGGGAACCGGACATTTGGACGACTGAATATTTACATGCCGGAAGGGGAGGATGGCGTCACACTCTATCCTTTCTCCCGTCTTTTTATTGTTGCTCGCGTTTGAAAAACTACAAACGAATTTCTGATCAAATCGGACGATTGAAACGTTTTTCCAGTTCCTGTTTGGAAATTTCTATCGCAACCGGACGTCCATGAGGACGGAAAGACAGGGGATTCATTTTTTCCAAGTCGAAAACCAATTGCTGCATAACCTCCATCTCTAGTACCTCTCCCGATTTAATGGCAGCATTGCAGGCCACTTTTTCGAGAATATGCTGGATTATCTCATCAGGTCTCCTGCTTTTTCCGAAGAGTACCAATTCCTCCAACACCGATAAAATAGCCGCCTGACAGACAGCCTTGGGTAAAATCATGGGGATGCCGCGAATCGAATAAGTCGTCTTGCCAAAAGAGTCGATGTTAAAACCCAATTTCTCAAAAAAGGAGAGATGTTGCTCCAGTAAAATCGCATTTTGTGGGCTGAGTTCCATGAGAAGAGGCACCAAGAACGATTCTGTTTGAATACGACCGACTTGGAATTCCTCGTAATAGAGAACATAGTTGCCCTGTTCCGACGCCGCATGTTGATCGAACAGCATAATACGGTCTTTTTTTTCCACAAGAATGTACCGGCGTTGGATTTGCCCCAAGACGTGCAAGAGGGGTTCGATTGCCTGATTCGTGACGCTCTCCTCGGGGACAGGAGTTATGGGATTCTGCTTTTTGTCCGATTCGGCTTTCAGAGAAGCGGGACGCTTTGCTTCTGACAAATGCGGGGTTGATTTTTTTGATTTTTTGATTTTTTTCTCATTTCCCTGTTTTGAAACCCGGGAAGAAGTTGATTGCGCATTGCTTCCGGAGAACGATTCCGAGGGAATGGGTATTTCCATTTGTTCCTGGAGAATGGAACGCCGGGGGTTGGGCAATACGGAAGGTTGGAAAGCATTTGAAGGCGGTGCCGAGGGACGCGCATCCCGAGGCGGAGGGGTTGTAAGGGGCATGGCAGCCTGCATTTGATTGCCAAAATGTCGCCGGTGCGACGCTTCCATCAGGGCTTTTCCCAGGTGGTCGGCCAGGATAGTATGAATCAAATGACTGTTACGAAAGCGAATTTCTGTTTTTGCAGGATGGACATTCACATCCACCTCAGAAGGATCCAGAAAAAGTTTAAGAAAAAAAACAGGATGCTGGTTTTTCGTCAGCAAGGTGCGATAGGCGTCATAAACGGCATGGTTGACTGGGGGACACTTGACGAAACGGTCATTGACGAAGAGGTATTGCCAGCGCTTCGTGGATTTGGCATGGGTGGGGGCTGAAAGAAATCCTTCATATTGTAAATAAGTTTCCTCGTGCTCGATGGGAAGCAAACCATCTTGAAATTCATCGCCGAAGAGTTGGTAAATGCGTTGTTCCAGAGAATCTCCTTTGGGGAGGCTGAATACGAGTTGTTGGTTGTGTGTCAAACGGAATTGGATACGCGGCCAGGCCAGTGCTTGATGCAAGATCGTTTCTTGAATGTGGCGAAATTCGGTTGGGGTGGTTTTCATGAATTTCAGACGCGCCGGCGTGTTGAAAAAGAGTTGCTCGACGGTGATTTTTGTACCCCGTGGGAATCCTGTCTTCGACAATGCTTCCAATGCGCCTCCTTTGATCAGCAGTCGCGTCCCTCCTTGATTTTCATCATGACAGGTCAACAGTTCGAACTGGGACACCGACGCGATCGAAGCGAGAGCCTCTCCACGAAATCCCAATGTATCGATTTGATCCAGATCCTTTTCTTCGTATATTTTGCTGGTGGCATGCCGTTCTATGGCCAAGCGCGCATTATCTTCGTCCATACCACTGCCATTGTCCAGAATGGTAATCTGGTTCTTGCCACCATTTTTAATGGTCACCGAGATTTGGTCCGCTCCGGCATCGATCGCATTTTCGACCAATTCTTTGATGATCGAAGCAGGGCGCTCCACGACTTCTCCCGCGGCAATCTTGTTGATGAGTTGCTCCGGAAGAATTTTAATAGGCCCAGTAAGAGGATCACGCATATTCAGCTGGTTTCTTCTGAGGGTTCCAGTCCGGTTGACTGAACAATACTGTGGGAGGAATCAGAGACGCCGGGTTGGGGGGGAATGTGATATTTCCCGTCCGCCCATGCTGCTTGATCCAAAATCTGGCATCGCTTCGAGCAAAAGGGACGGAAGGAAACGGTTGCCCAGTTAATGGGCTTCGCGCATTGGGGACATTTAACGATCAATTTTTTTCGAGAATCCGACGCATTCATGAAACCGTATTCTCCCTCTCCTATTGTGAATCGGTAGTGTGGGAACCCTCTGCTTTTTGCAATCCCAGCATTGCAATTTTTTTCCGTAGCGTATTGCGGTTGATTCCAAGAATCCGGGAACTGCGGTTTTGATTCCACTTCGTCTTTTCCAGGGTCAGTTTCAACAAGGGGCGTTCCAACTGGGGCATGATCAAATCCATCAGGGCGTTTCCTTCTTGCTCGACATATTCGGACACTGTCGGTTTGATTTTGGAATAAACCAACTCTTCCAACTGCCCTTCTTCCTCCACATAGAGAGACTGCTGCCCAATGTTGTGAGGGAGAGTATCGAGGGTGATAGTTTCAGATACATTGGTGATCATCAGACTTTTGATCACGTTTTCCAACTCTCGAACATTACCAGGCCAGTGATATTGTCGCAGCTTGGTCAACACTTCGGGGGCCAGTCGCTTATTGTAAACCGCCAGTTCTTTCTGTCCTTTTTGCAAAAAATGCTCGGTCAGCACGGGGATATCTTCTCGACGCTCTCGCAGGGGAGGGATATAAATGGAAAAAACATTGAGCCGGTAATACAAATCTTTGCGAAAAAGCCCTTCTTCGATCAGTTTTTCCAAATTACGATGCGTGGCTGCAATCACTCGCATGTCCGTTTTGATTTCTTCATGTCCACCAACCCGTTCAAAGATTTTTTCCTGCAAAACGCGCAACAGTTTGCTTTGTAGCTTGGGGGGCATGTCACCAATTTCATCCAAAAACAAAGTTCCGCAATGGGCCAATTCCAATTTTCCCCGTTTGCGCTCTCCTGCTCCGGTAAAGGCTCCTTTTTCATGGCCGAACAATTCGGATTCGAGAAGTTCTGAGGGGATGGCGGCACAATTGAGCGCAATGAAAGGTTGGTTTGTTCGTAGAGAATGCTGATGAATGGAACGGGCAATCAATTCTTTACCCGTACCACTCTCCCCCAGAATCATAACTGTGAGATCCGTCGATGCCACTCGGCCGACGGCTTTATACAAGGCATGCATGGATTTGCTATTCCCTATCAGCAATTCTTCTTTTTCCTTTTTTTTAAAGTCGTTTTTCTTTCGATTGGCGCGGTTACTGAGGACAACCGCAGCTGCCTGCTGCACCAACGCTTCGGCATCTGCAATATCAAAAGGCTTGGCTAAGTACTCGTAGGCGCCTATTTTCATGGCAGTGACGGTATTGTACATAGTGCTTTGCCCTGTAATCACAATGGCAAGTAAGGCAGGAAAGCGCGGGAGCATCTCTTCCATTAGTAATAGACCATCTTGATCTGGCAGGTTGATATCGATGAATGCAATATCGATGGGCTGTGTTCGCATGAGACGTCTCGCCTCCGCAGCTGTTTCTGCCATGCGCAGAGAATAGCCAAGATGGGAGAAAGTTTGCTGCAAGACCCAGCGAATGCTTTGCTCGTCGTCAACAATTAAAACCCGTATCGAATCATCCATCACCAATTTCAACTTTCTGAATTAATATTTCTCATTTGTCTCGAGGATGCGGATACCCAACAGCGCTTCAGCACCATGAACCCATATATTTGAACGGCAATTTGCGAAGTTGAGGAAGCTGCGTCCACCACGTCAACAAAATGTGACCACCATCAGGGAGAATCATATCATTTCCGGGACAAAAAGGAACTTTATCTTTTAATGTAATAGATACGTCGTTCTCATCATGCGAAGCAAATGACCTTCAGGTCAGCATCCGCTGTCTGTAAGTCACTTTGTCTTGCAATAAAGGTAGGATGGTTTGCATTTTTTCCGCAGAAATTTTCTCTTGTTTTGCAAGGAACTGAAAAAAATGTTCCAGCGTGTTTTGCATGCTGATCAAATCATCAACCACCGGATGGAGGTTTTTTATAAACCAATTGCCTAGAAAATCATCCATCATCTCTGCTGTCCATTCTTCGATGGGGCGTCTGACATAATCTTCAATAAAAACCTCGAGGTCTTCTCTCATTCGTTCTTCCACTGTTTCTTCGAATTCCTTCAGGGTTAGAAAATACATCTCCACCAATGCGGAATCGATGGGAGGTGCTGCAGGCGCTATTTCTTCAATTTCGGTAATATCTGCCTCCATGTCTGGGGATTTGATCATTTTTTCGATGGTTTCCTTATGACTTATATCATAAGATTTCAGGGTGTTGAAGATTTGGGGCAAAGCCAAAGCGTATCCTTCAAATTGCGCTTTGGAGCGGAGGTAGATTGCCACGATCAGAGGATTGGCGAAGAGAGGTATTTGATCGTGCTCCAGGTTGTAGAGCATTGCCCTGACCATCATGTTTTTCTGCGTCTCTGAGCTGGTACGGACATTCATTTTTTCTAAACGCTCTTGAAATTCTGCCAGGAATTCTGCAGAGATAAGATTTTTTATAATTTGTGGTTCCGGATAATCTCGTTCCAATTGGTAACGCAGGGAAGCTTCTTCAAAATGAAGATCAAGCAGTTCGGGTTCATAGGCCAGAATAGGGAGTCGTTGCAGAATCTTCAGCACTTCTTTTTCAGAACTCGGTTTTTGAGGCATGCGACTTGCGACCCGTCTGCGATCTATCGTTTTTTGGGTTAGTTTTCGTTTTTTACGCTTCAGCATCCCTGCTTTTTGTTTCTTTGCTTTCTTGGCCATTTTCCTTTGGGGGTTATCGGTGGTTCATATTTTTGTTAACTTTTAGTTTGTCACATAATAACAACCGTTTCCTGTTTTTTTAAAGGAAATTCCGATATATTGAAAGGAATTTCCAAATACAATTACTATATTCGATGCTATGCAAGATTTATTGTTCAATAAAAAAATAGTTGATTTTCGATGGCATTGGTTTGCTTTGCTCGTCTCATTCGTTCTGCCACAGACGGCCTCCGCCCAGTTCGAATCTTCCGAAGTGCAAATTCCGGAAATTGTCACTACCTTTTCTCTTTCATTGCAACCGGAAAATCCCCGTGCAGGTGAACACGCGCGAATACTGATGAAGGGAAAGGTCGTCGAGGGTTGGCATGTGTATTCCTTGATACCTTCAGAAGATGAATTTGCTCCTCTTCCTACAAATGTATTGGTGGAAGCGGGGCAGCATGTGGAACTCATCGGTCCTCCGTACGAAACCAATCCGGTGATGGCATTCGATCCGGTGATTGGCATGGAACTCCGTTACCACGAAAACTCTTTTTATTTTTTTCAGAATCTCGAGCTTGCCGAAATCACTCCCGGTAACCAGCCTTTCTCTTCAAATGTGGCCATCCGATATCAGGCATGCAGCGACAAAATCTGTCTTCCTCCAAAAACGGAAAGATTGACCCTTTTTTTCACGTCAGGATCGGGTCCGATGCGTGCGGATTTCGAAATGCCTCGCTACGACATCAATCCCCTGCCAGGGGCTCTTGATGCGGAAGATGAACTGAGCGAGGCATTAGCCGGCGGTGTGGGTGGTTTTATTCTGTTGGCAATTTTTTCGGGTTTTCTGGCATTGCTCACACCCTGCGTTTTTCCCATGATTCCGGTCACCATGGCTTTTTTCACCAAGCAGGAAGAAGCGTCCTACAGCCAGGTTTTGAAATTTGCTTCTTTGTTTGGTTTGGGAATTATAGGCACATACACCGCTACAGGTATGGGACTCTCTGTTTTACTGGGGGCAACGGGAGCGATTCAATTAGCTACCAATGGCTATGTCAATTTTACCATCGGCCTCCTCTTTCTGGTATTTGCCTTCAGTTTGATGGGTTTTTTCAGTCTTTCCATTCCTGCAAGTCTCTCAAACCGTATGGATCAGTTTTCCCGTAAAACCGGAGGCTCGTTTGGCATTGTATTGATGGGGTTGGTTTTCACTCTCACTTCATTCACTTGTACCGTCCAGTTCGTAGGAACCATGTTGATCGCCGCATCCCGCGGACATTGGCTTTGGCCAGTGCTGGGCATGTTGATTTTCTCCACGGTTTTTGCCCTGCCTTTCTTTTTGCTCGGTCTGCTTCCCCGCTTGATTCAGTCGATAAAATCTCGCTCTGGCGCCTGGCTCACTCATATGAAAGTTGTTTTGGGGCTGATCGAATTGGCAGCTGCCTTCAAATTTTTCAGTAACGCGGATTTAGTCTGGCAATGGGGAATCATTGATCGTGATTTTGTCTTGTATTCCTGGATCATCCTGGCTTTTCTGGTGGGGTTGTTCTTACTGGGGTCCATCACCATTCACGATGCGCGGGTTCAGAAAACAGGCGCTACCGGTTTTACTACTGCTTTCATTTTTTTGTTTTTAGGAAGCTACTTGACCCAGGGACTGCAGGGAATGCCACTCAATGGGTTTGTCGATGCCTATCTTCCCCCTCAATTGTCCAACTCCGGAACTCCCGATATTGCCGTGCCGAATTCCTCCCAATACAATCTGGATCAGGTTCATGCGCTACCCTGGATGAATGATTTATCGACTGCTCTGGCATTGGCCAAACAGGAGGACAAATTGGTTTTTGTCGATTTTACCGGATACACCTGCGTCAATTGCCGATGGATGGAAAAGTATATCTTTGCTGATGCCAAGGTGTTGGAAACGTTCAGAGAAAATTTCGTCCTCGTCCAGCTTTATACCGATGGAGGAGACAATTATCAAACCAATCAGGCCCTGCAAGTCGAACGTTTTCAAACTGTCGCCCTGCCTTTCTACGTGGTGCTGAACGCCAGCAACCAGGTGCTGGCCAAACATGCCGGGATCATGGCTTCTTCCGAAAAATTCCTCTCTTTTCTCCAGCAAAACCGTTTCTCCGGAGAAACATGATTTTTCCTGAGGACAAGGGTGATAATCGACTTTCAGCAAAGAAAGTTGTGTGAATTTCCGTGTTCTCTGAAAAATTGGTCAATGGTTTGTTTTGAAATGGGTTGACAAACGAACCGCGTCCTGCGAAGTCCTTCGTGTCAACCATTGAGGAGATCTTTCGCAACCTGCCGCGTCCATCCAGGGTTTCGACAACCTGATTTTCCGGTACGCCATACAAGATATTGAGCGTGTGAAGGGTGTGCGCAACAGGACCTGAAAGACCCATCACGATGAACTCAGTGTGCTCTTTTGTAGTGACATCCATGAGATGGTTGATTACCATCGCACCTTTTCAGCGTATCCGAAAAGACTATTTTCCCAGCCTTGGTAACCTGCTCCGCCGATGGGAATTCTTCTTCAAAACCGAATTTAGTTTTAACTATGATCGCGTAGACCGATCTCTCATACAAATCGATTTTGCATGCGCCTACAATCATGAAAGGGAAATAATGTCTCTCCAAAAAATTGCATACGCATTGATTATAACAACTGGGGTCGTATATGCTTCGATGCCTGCGCCAATGACGGTCATCAAAACGGAGAGCCTGACAAACTCATCAATCAGAGTGTTCTATTGGGTCCACGTCCTTATTTCCGCATAGGCGACATGGACGAAAGTAAATTGAAGCACGAATTGCAACAATGCGCAGAGGGTCCTGAGAAACCCGAGGATTTTCACTCGGTTTTTCCCTATTTCCATCAATTCATTTGACTCTTGATGATCTTGTGATAAAATATCCAACTTTTTACGTTCTTCTTTGCAGAATAATCACCAACTGGGAAGGCAAAGCCTGAATAGGTTCCTGGAATGCAAATCTACAACCTGCGCAGTTACGCAACCTAAATTATGAATGCGGATGAAACCACAATAGAATCAAATGAAGTGCTGGATTCCTCTGCGGAGGAAGAATCCATATTGTTTGTTGAAGATGAAATTGATTTTGACGCGCTATACGAAGAAACATCCGGCAACGTCAAAGAGAATGGAATTGTTGGAGGGACGGTTACTAAAATTTCTAAAGACTTTGTGACCGTGGACATCGGATATAAATCGGAAGGACAAATTCCGATTGAAGAGTTTGTCAACATGGAAGGCCACTACGAGATCGAGATTGGCGATCATGTAGAAGTTTATGTGGAGGCGCTGGAAGAAGAAGATGGCGTGACCCGGCTTTCCAAAGAAAAAGCCCGTAAACTGAGAATTTGGGAAAAAGTCGGCCAGGTTTTTGAAGAAAGTGGCACCATTGACGGGGTGATTGCCGCACGGATCAAAGGGGGATTGTCAGTAGACATCGGGGTCAAAGCATTTTTACCAGGGTCCCAGGTCGATTTGCGACCGGTTCGTAATCTGGACAAGCTGATTGGAGAATCTTTTGAATTCTCGATTCTCAAATTCAACCAGAAACGCGGCAATATCGTCTTATCTCGCCGGGCGCTTCTGGAAGTAGACCGGGAGCGACGTCGCAAAGAAACACTGGAAGTTCTCCAAGAAAATACAATAATGAAGGGGCACGTCAAGAACATTACCGATTACGGGGTCTTTGTGGATCTCGGGGGAGTGGATGGCTTGTTACATATCACGGACATGACTTGGGGACGTATTGTGCATCCTTCCGTGATGTTTGAGATTGGAGATGAAGTGGATGTGCTGGTGTTGAAATATGATAAAGAATTCCAGAAAGTGTCGCTGGGAATGAAACAGAAAACACCGAATCCCTGGGAAAACGCTTCGGATAAGTTTCCGGTGGGAACACGCGTTGCCGGAAAAATAGTCAGCCTGACCGACTATGGCGCCTTTATAGAACTGGAACCCGGAATTGAAGGTTTGATCCATATCTCCGAAATGTCCTGGACTAAAAAAATCCGCAATCCTTCCCGCTTTGTCAATCTGGGAGAGGTAGTGGAAACCATCGTCAAGGATTTGGATGTGGAGCACAGGCGCGTTTCCCTCTCGATGAAAGAAGCACTGCCCAATCCCTGGAAACAGGCCTCGGAAATCTATCCGATTGGCAGTGTGGTGATGGGAAAAGTGCGCAATGTGACGGAGTTTGGGATTTTTGTGGGACTTGATGAAGGAATCGACGGGTTGGTTCATGTTTCCGATATCTCCTGGAGTCAACGTCAAAAACGTCCTGCGGATTTTGTGCGGAAAGGAGACGAAATCGAAGTCAAGATTCTCAATATCGATGTCGATCAGGAGCGGTTGTCTTTAGGTATCAAGCAACTTTCCGTAGATCCTTGGAAGAATTTGGATGAGAAATATCAAATTGGCAGTGACGTTACCGGAAAAATTGTCAACATCACCGATTTTGGGATCTTTGTGGAGGTTTTGGAAGGAGTGGAAGGTCTGGTTCATATCTCGGAAATCGACCCGGCTATACCCAAAGCCAAACTTGCAGAATTCTATTCCCTTGGTACTGAAGTACACACCCGGGTGATTAAGATAGATCCTGAAGAGCGACGGCTCGGCTTGAGTATCCTGGAAAGAAATACCGTAGTTCCGCCTCCGGGTGTCGAGACGTCGGAAGCGTTGGACGAGGAGGGAGCCTCGGAAAGGTCTGCGGATTTGGCTACTGTGGAGTCTGAAGCTCTTGATGAAAAGAATTCTGCAGACGCTGCAGAAAGTGAAGTGGCAGTAGAAGAAACGGCTGTGGTGACTTCCGAACAATCCGAAGCATCAGCGGAGACCAGCCCCGAAGAAACCGAAGCGCCCGTAGAGGATACAAAAGAAACTGACTCCGAAGAACTCGAAGCGCCTGTGGAGGAATCAACAGGGACCTTTGCCGGGAAGGTTGCAACTATAACTCCCGGGGAAACGGACAGTGCCGAATCTACTGAAAGTACGGATGATCTTGAAAGTGAGTCGGAAACTAAAAAGGAAAAAAGTTTGGAATAATAAAAACCTAGCATTCTTCGATCAAGTCATTCGATAGCGATCCGATTCCGTCTATCTCAATGGTGACACGATCACCCGATTTCATGTAAAGCGGAGGTTTACGAGCAGAGCCCACACCATGCGGTGTTCCCGTCAAAATCACCGTCCCTGCCAATAGACGCGTACTGCCACTGAGGAATTCAATCAAAGTGGGTACATCAAAGATCATGTCATTTGTATTCCAATCCTGCATGGTCCGCTTGTTCAGGATGGTGCGAATGCCGAGGGTGTTTGGATTTGGAATCTCATCCGTAGTAACGATCCATGGTCCCAAAGGGCAAAAAGTAGCAAATGTTTTGCCGCGACACCATTGACCTCCCCCATAACGTGATTGCCAGTCACGAGCGCTTACGTCGTTCGCGCAAGTGTATCCCAGAACATAGTCCAAGGCTTCCGATTTCGCTACGTTATAGCAGGGTTTCGCCAGCACCACGGCCAACTCGCACTCATAATCCACTTCTTCGCTCAAAAGGCGACGGGGGAGAATGATCGGGTCGTCAGGGTTTTGTAATGCTCCTATGTTTTTCATGAATACAATCGGATAATCGGGAATCGGCGAATTGCCCTCCGCAGCGTGCTTGCGATAATTGAGACCGATGCAGATGATGTCAGGTGGCTCAATGGGGGCCAGCAATTTTTGCAGGTCGGCGCTATCGTCGGTATCGATGAATGACCCTAATATCTCCCCGTGGATGCGTGTCACTCGACCGTCATCATGGCGTCTGCCATGGTGGACCGCCCCAGATGAATCTTGGTATCGAACTAGTTTCATGGAAAAAAATTTCCTCATCTCTTATAGGTTAAAAACATTGTCGCGACTTGATTCTCACGACTGCTCGGCGAGCGAGCCACCTTAAAAAAAGCCGCACTGGGGAAATTCCGTATTGATGGAAGCCAGTGCGCATGCCCGATTTCCTGCGGTATGGCAATAAAAATACAATCCTTACCTGGAAGTGTCAAGGAAAAAACTCAGGATTTGGAAAAACATCCATTGCCACATCTCACTTTTGATTTGCCTTCTGAAATTCACTGAGGAACTCATCGAGAAGCTTATTCAATATCTGCAAAGGATACTGACCGTCTTTTTTGGAGTTGATGCCAATCGATTCCCTAATGAAAACAGTAGCAAATGTGTGAAATACTTTTTGTTTGACACGATAGGAAACGAGGCGGTCGAAATTCAACCCGACCTGAAATGCCGTATCCAGTAGCTGAATTTCCACATATAGCCAGTAAGGCAGGCTGAAGTTTTTTTCAGGAAGAGGAACAATATTTGCTGATTGCAGCTTGCCTGCAATTGCAGTGCGAATGCTTTGTTCAGTCAGTCCCCATGTCTGACCTTCTTCTCCAGGATTTTCAACCAACACTTTGATTTTACCCGGTTCTTCCACTGCCAGGCCACTGGTATCGTAGTGAAATGTTTCCTGCCCCGGGAGCGTCTGTCCCATAAAAAGTAAAACCAGCAGACTTCCAATAATATTTTTCATGATCTCAATAGGTTAACCCAATGACGATTTCAGAGATGCCATCGAAGAAAAACCGGAGACCGTTAACAAGTCCATCTCTCTGATTTTTCCGGACCATGCGAATGGCACATTTCAATTAAGAAAGAGTATCGATTCGCACGGGGAGGGGCTCTGTTGTTTGAGCCTGCCAAATCCGGAACAAGGCCATCATGGACTGCCGGGTTCCAGGATCGCTCCAATGAGGAGCCAATTCGACCAGCGGCATGAGGACAAATCCACGGTTCGTCAAGTCGGCATGAGGGATGGTCAGGGCATTCGTATTCAGAATCAGATCTTCATAATACAGAATGTCGATGTCGATCAAACGAGGCTCCCAACTTTTCCGCATGGACCGTACAGTTCGAATACGTCCCAGTTTTTCTTCAATGGTCTGGCAACTTGCCAGCAACTGATCCGGATCAAGCGATGTGCTTCCTTTCACCACCTGATTGTAGTACAAGGGTTGTTCAGCACCCTTGTAAGGAACACTTTCGTAAATAGAAGAGGTCTGAAAATTTGCTAAAGGCAGTGCTTGCAAAGCTTGGCGTGCTCCCTTCAGCAAAGCAACTCGGTCCCCTAAATTGGAACCCAGCCCCAGGTATACCTCGGCAGGCGGATTCATGACCATTTTGGCGAGGCCATAATCTTCAGGCAAAACGCCATACGGTCCATGCCGTTTTGCAATTCCTCCTCAGTGACATTGAGAGGTGGAAGGAAACGCAGGGTATTCGGACCTGCTTGTAGAATCAATACTCCATTTTTCCGGCAAGCTTCAGTCAAATCTCGTGCCTGACCTTCCCAGGGACCTTGCAATTCAGCGCCGATAAATAGACCTTTTCCTCGGATCTCCTTGAAGATCCCTAAAGAGTGTTGGAGTTCCTCTAGTCCTTTTATTAACTGCTCCCCTCGTTTTTTCACTTGTTCCATCAAGGAAGGATTTCGGATTTTCTGCAGGACCACCCGGGCCACTGCGGCCGCAACCGGATTGCCTCCAAAAGTGGAACCATGATCCCCGAACTTGAAAATCCGTGCCACGGTTTCAGTGGTCAGCATCGCTCCCAAAGGAAGTCCTCCTCCCAGGGATTTGGCAATAGTGACAATATCAGGTCGCACCCCATCTTGCCATTGGTAAGCAAAAAAACGACCGGTACGTCCCATGCCGGATTGGATTTCATCGAAGATCAACAAGGCATCGCGTTGGTGACACAAGGATTGCAAATGCCGGAGAAAGCCGGGTGCAGCTGCGATAACTCCACTTTCTCCTTGAATAGGTTCCAATAAAACTGCGCAGGTTTGCGCAGTGATCAATTTTTCCGCCCTGTCAAAGTCATTGAAAGGGCAGTAGGAGAAACCTCCGGGTAAGGGATCAAAGCCTTCATGAAATTTCGCTTGCGCAGTCGCAGTCGCAGTGGTGAGCGTTCTTCCATGAAAGGACCCCTTGAAAGTGAGAATATCCCGTTTGGAGGAAGCAGTGGCTTGGCGCGAGGAATGGAAACTGGAAAATTTCCTGGCAACTTTGATCGCAGCTTCATTGGCTTCGGCACCGGAATTAGAAAAAAAGACACGGTCGGCAAAGGTGGTTTCGATCAATTCCGCTGCCAGACGCACAACAGGTTCTGTGAAATAAATATTGCTGGTGTGCCATACTTTATGTAACTGATCCCAGGCTGCTTGAATCAAATCCGGTTCTTGATGCCCCAGTGCATTCACGCCAATCCCTGTTCCCAAATCAATATACTCCCGTCCTTCCAGGTCCCACAGTCGCGCCCCTTTGCCATGCGCCACAATCATTTCACGGGGAGAATAGACGGGAAAATAACAGTCCCGCCCTTGGCGGAGCAGGGATTGTGTTTGTGGGGATGACAACTCGGTTGAAGTTGGATTTTCGTTGGATTTTGAAGTCATTGTCGTACCATTTTAAATTTTTCGAATTCTCCAAAGGCATAGTTTTGCATGGATGACCGAATTGTCGCAGCACTAAAAAAATGATTGTGAAATCGGGAAGCCGCCAGGTATTCTGAAACCTCCTCATTCCGTGAGCATAGCGGCGCCGTAAATCCCGCTGGAATCCCCCAATTTGTTTTTCACGATGGGAATGGTGAACTCCGGATGGAACGATTTTTGATTGGCAGCATTGGCTCCTTCGGAATAGAGGATGGGTAAATTGGATACCCCTCCGCCTACAATAATGATGCTGGGATCAAAAATAGTAATCAGGTTGCTCACTCCGTCTGCAAAATCGGAAATCAAGTTTTGGATCACCTCTTGGGCATGAGGATTATTTGCTTCCTCAAATTTCTGATAAATTTCGGGCAGGGAACAATCTTGCCCGGATAATATTTTGTAAAATCGTTCAATTCCGATCCCTGAGAGGTAATTTTCCATACAGCCTGTTCGTCCGCACCAACAGGGGATACCATTTGATTTGAGCGTTTGGTGGCCCCATTCGCTGGCATTTCCATTCGCGCCTTTCCACAGTTTTCCGGAATAAACCGCACCGCCTCCGACACCGGTGCCCATGATGATCCCCAGAACAGCCTCATATCCCTGACCTGCGCCCATCAACGCCTCGCTGAGGGCGAAACAATTGGCATCATTTTCGATGAAGATCTGGTGATCGATCAATGATTCCAAATCCGATTGCAAAGGTTGGCCGTTGAGACATTGAGTGTTTGCGCCAAGGACTGCACCCGTTTGGGGCGAGATTGAACCGGGAATTCCCATGCCTATGATCATTTCATCCTCGCTCAACTCCAGGTACTCTTTGATCAGAGCGGCAATTTGACGCAACAATCTCTCGTAACTCTCATACTGCTGAGTTGGAACACGCTTACGCTCAAGGATGTTCAGCACATTTTCCCCGCAGAGAATGATTTCGATTTTCGTGCCACCCAAATCTACAGCAATGTGTTTCATGGTTTGTCTTGTCCTTTTTATTGGAAGCTTTCATAATTCTCGCATTGTCCCTCAAGCCCAAGGATTGTATAACAAAATCCTTTGTGTTTTCAAATAAATTTTATCTGAAGTGAAGAATTCAATTTCTTTATTGACGGCTTACTGTTTCAAAAAGGAAAATTTATGGCGTTATCTGTTCCTGTCAGCTGGCTCAATGATTATGTGGCAACTTCCGACCCGAACGCACTGGCAGAACGCCTGACTTTGGCTGGCTTGGAAATCGAGATGGTCGACACTATCGGCGCGCATTGGGAAGAAAATCTTTTTCTTATCGCCGAAATTCTGGAAGTCTTGCCACATCCCAATGCTGACCAACTTTCTTTGGTAAAAGTAAATTATGGACCAACTGAGCAGTTGCAAGTGGTTTGCGGAGCACCCAATCTGAGGTGCTATGAAAATAAGGAAATCCCTAAGCCTCTCAAAGGGGCTTTGGCTCTTCCGGGCGCCGTTCTGGTGGAATCTCACGGTGAGGAGGAAAAAACCTTAGTCCTCAAACCAGCCAGGATTCGCGGAATTCTTTCCGAAGGGGTGCTGTGTTCTGAAAAAGAACTGGGGCTCAGTGACGACCACGAAGGGGTGATGTTGTTTAGCGAAGACGAGCTTCTGGTAGGCGCATCTTTGAAAACATCTCTGGGAGATACCATATTTCATTTTGATATCAAAGGAGGTTTCAGCCATTTGTTGGCAATTTTCGGCATCGCGCGAGAAGTAGCCGCCTTGACGGAAACTCCTCTCAACCAGGATATCTTGAAAAAATTGTCCCTCCCCACAGTATTGTCCGACCGGTCGGGTGGGACCTCTCAGACGAACGAAATTGCTGAACACCCGTCCTTTGTGAAACTCGAAATCGAGAACTCTGATCTTTGTGGGCGATACTCGGGATTGTTGATCGACGGAGTGCGGGTAGGACCTTCTCCGTTTTGGGTACGACAGCGTCTGTTGAGGGCAGGGATGCGCCCCATTAACAATATTGTGGATATCACCAATTATGTAATGCTGGAAATGGGACAACCCCTCCATGCCTTTGATTATGACCTTCTGAAAGAGCGCGCAGAAGGGAGACAGCCAATGATCCGCGTCCGTCGTGCTCAATCGGGGGAGCGCATGACCACCCTGGATGGGGTGGAACACGAGTTTGACGATCAAATGCTGCTCATCACCGATGCCAAAGGTCCGGTTGCCATTGCCGGAATAATGGGAGGAGCCGAGACGGAAGTGTCTTCCACCACCAAAAGAATCTTGCTGGAATCGGCCAATTTCGAATTTTTAAACAATCGCCGGACCTGCCAGCTATTGAAATTGCGAACGGAGGCCAGTGAGCGATTTGGCAAGCGCCTGGATCCGGAATTGACTCTGAAAGCCGCTGTGCGGGCAGCACGGCTCATGGAAGAATATGCTGGTGGATTCCTCAATAGCGCTTATGGGGATCTTTATCTCAAGAAAAGAGAAAGCATTGAAATCGAATTGGATCCTCTCTACGTGAACCGCTTACTGGGAGTTGACTTGTCTCGGGGGGAAATTGTCAAAATCCTGGAAAGACTGGCATTTCAGGTGGTTGTGCGAGATAAATTGCAGGTCACAGTCCCCAGTCACCGTATGGATGTCCGGCTTGCCGCGGATTTGGTGGAGGAAGTGGCTCGGGTCTATGGGTACAATCGAATGCCCGGTACTTTGATGAACGATGTCTTGCCCAAAACTCGACCTTCCGCATCACAACGCAATGCGCAGTTGTCAGGTACGGAGAAAGTCCGAGACATTATCGTAGAGACGGGATTGGATGAAATCATTACCTATTCAATCGTCGATCCGCAGGACGAGGCTCGTTTGGTTCCGGACGAGCAAAAAGAACTTCAAATTCCCCCGTCCCCCTTAGCTGAAGGGGGAGTGGATCCTTCCCACAGTATTGTCCGAAAATCCCCCTCGCAAAAAGGGGGGTGGGAACCCTCACGTTATCTCGCATTGCAAAATCCTTTATCGGCGGAGAGAACGCACATGCGACAATCGCTCATACCTGGCGCCTTGACAACGACAAAGAGAAATTTGCGATTCAAGGAGCGGGTGGCCGTTTTTGAAATCGGCAACATTTATCAGCCCCGAGAGGGGGAACTCCTGCCTGATGAAATCCCTTATTTGACGATCCTGATGACCGGCAAACGCTTGCCACCTTCCTGGTTGGACGGAGCAAAAAACTCCCAATCTCCCTGTCCCCCTTTACAAAAGGAGGGAGTGAGCCAAAGTGAGCACGAGGATAAGCTGGATTTTTATGACCTCAAAGGCGTGCTGGTCACATTGATGGAAGGCTTGCATATCCGGAAGACAAGCTGGCAGAAAAGTGAAGGAGGGATTTATCATCCCGGTCGATCTGCCGCCATCATGATTGAGGGAGAAATTCTCGGTCAAATGGGAGAAATCCATCCAAAAGTGGTTCGTTGTTTTGGATTACCCGAACAACCGGTTTGCCTGGCAGAATTTGAGTTGAAAGCACTCTTGCGCCATTGGAATCAGATCCATATGATGATCGAAATGCCCATCTACGCCCCTATTTATGAAGATTTGGCTTTTGTTGTGGATGAATCCATACCTGCCGGGCAGGTAGAATCTCTCATTTTGCAAACAGGACATCCACTACTGGAAAAGGTTCATCTGTTTGACGTCTTTCGGGGAAAGCGGGTTGGCAGTAATAAAAAAAGTCTGGCCTTCGCCATGACTTACCAGGCATTTGACCGTACCCTGACGGATGAGGACGTCGAACCCATCCGGGAAAAAATCATCCGGCAACTCAAGCAGGAATTGAATGCGGAGTTGCGGGTCTGAAACGGATTGACGGAAAGGCACTCGACCTCATGTGGATTCCCACGCGATCATTCAATAGATATTGTGGGAGGAGAAGCCGTGAATAGAATTGTTTCCATGATCCTGGCAGGAGGAGAAGGGAGCCGACTTTATCCTCTAACCGCAGTCCGTACGAAACCCGCTGTTCCCTTTGGCGGAAATTACCGCATCATAGACTTTGTGATTTCCAATTTTGTCAATTCGGAATTGATTCGGATATTTGTGCTGACCCAATTTAAATCCCATTCCCTGATGCAGCACCTGCGTCAAGGATGGCGGATTTCAGGACAGATCACCGGAAATTTCATTGATCCGGTCCCAGCGCAAATGCGGACGGGGAAACGTTGGTACGAGGGCACCGCCGATGCGATCTATCAAAACCTGAACCTGATCTATGATGAAGAACCGGATATCGTTTGCATTTTCGGAGGCGATCACATCTACCAGATGGATATCCGTCAAATGATCCGCTTTCATGAAAAGAAAAAAGCGGCATTGACTGTAGCGGCAATCCCGGTTCCCATTGCGGAAGCCTTCCACTTCGGGATTATTGAAGTGGATGAAGATTGGCGGATGACGGGTTTTGTAGAAAAACCCAAAGAACATCCGAAAACCATTCCACGAGATCCTGAACATGCGCTGGCTTCCATGGGGAATTATATTTTCAATACCGATCCGCTGCTCGAGGAACTCCATGCAGATGCGATAGATAACCAATCCTCTCATGATTTCGGCAAGGATATTATTCCCAAACTCTATCCGCAGAAGCGTGTTTTTGTCTATGATTTCCACCAAAATCAAATCCCGGGAATGGAAGAAAAAAACCGTGGCTACTGGCGGGACGTCGGCTCGATCGATACCTACTGGGAATCCAATATGGATTTGGTACGGATTGACCCGGTCTTTAATCTCTACAATACCAGATGGCCCATTCGAACCTATCGTCCGCCTCATCCTCCTGCCAAATTCGTCCATTACAGCGTCATCCGCACCGGACATGCAATCAATGCGGTGGTCAGTGCCGGCTGCGTCGTCAGCGGCGCCCTCGTGGAAGAATCGATCCTCGGATATGGAGTGAGGGTGCATAGTTTTTCTCATATTAAACAGTCCGTGGTGATGGATAATACTGAAATAGGCAGAGGCGCCCGCATCTCCAGAACAATCGTTGACAAAGATGTAAAAATTGCTGCGGGAATCGTCATCGGAAGTGATCTCGAAGCAGATCGTCAAAAATACACGGTTTCTGAAAACGGGATCGTCGTCATTCCAAAAGGAGCCCATATTGGCTGAACAGCTGAAGATAATGTTGGTAATTTCTGAAGTCGAAGGCTTGGTGAAAACCGGAGGACTGGCTGATTTTGGAAGAGCCCTCCCCCTGGTCCTCAAAGAGCGTGGTCACGATGTACGGGTTATTTTGCCATATTACCGTTCGCTCCTCCCACCGTATTTTCCGATCGACCGGGTGGGAACCCTCCAAGCATTAGAGGTTTTTCCCGCAGCAGAAGCATTGGTAGTACGGATGGGCGGCACGGAAATTCGGTTTGCGCTGCGGCAGGGATTTTTGGAAGGAGAAGTGCCGTCTCGTCGCTTAACCAAGGTGCCCGTTTACTTCATCGAACACGATTTTTACTTTTCCGGAGATCAACTATATGGTGACGGTACCGTCCCCTTTGCCGACAATGCCCGGCGTTTTGGCTTTTTCTCAAAGGCGGTTCTGCGTACATGTCAGGTTTTGGATTTTTCGGCAGACGTAATTCATTGCAATGACTGGCATACCGCCATCATTCCTTTTTATCTCAAAAAACATGAGAATGGCAATCCTTTTTTTCAAAAGTCGGTTTCCGTTCTCACTTTGCATAACGCTTCCTTTCAAGGACATTTCCCTCCGTCTGAGAGGGAATTTTTGGGCATTGGTTGGCAACATTTCAAACCTGGTCTTTTTGAAGATAATGGCCAGATCAATTTGCTCAAGGGCGGGGTTGCCTGGGCGGATAAGATCAACGCTGTCAGTCCGGGGTATGCCCGTGAACTGTTGACTCCCCTGGGAGGACACGGATTACGCGAGGCATTCCTCAACCGCCAGGAAGACCTGCCGGGTATTTTGAACGGATGCGACTACCAAAAGTGGGACCCCGCTACCGATCCTATCATTCCTGCAAATTTTGATGCAGAGGAATTGCAGGGGAAGGCAGTCTGCAAAAAAGAACTTCAGCAGTATTTTCAGTTGCCGGATGCGCCTCATATTCCGATGATCGGTATGGTCACGCGGGTAACCCGGCAAAAAGGTTTTGCTTATCTGCTGGACTCACTGGGGGATATTTTAAACTGGAAGGTGCAACTGATCATTCTGGGCATAGGCGAAAATTGGATCGAGGAAGCACTGCATGAAATCGCCCGTCGTTTTCCGCAAAACATGCGATGGCATAATCGGTTCGACGATCAGTTGTCACATTGGATCGAGGCAGGCAGTGATTTTTTCTTGATGCCATCCCTTTTCGAGCCCTGCGGGCTGAATCAAATGTACAGTTTGAGTTATGGAACTCTGCCCATCGTGCGATCTGTTGGAGGATTGCAGGATTCTGTGCGCCATTATACTGATACGGAAGGGACGGGATTCCTTTTTAACGATCCAAGCTCGCCGGCCCTGAAAAATTGTATCAAGGAAGCTTTGACTCTCTACCACGACCGCCCCCACGACTTTCAAAAGCTCATCCAAAATGCGATGGCTCAACGCTTTGATTGGCATACGGCGGCCCAACAATATGAAGCGGTTTACCATGACGCGTTGAAAAAACTCGATTTTTAAACGCCCATTTTTGTTGGTATTCTATATCTGGTCCTGATAAAAGTGACGCAGGGATAGAGTTTTCTGAAATTGCAAAAATTCTTTTTGTCCACCTATCACGGAGCTCAGACAATGCATGCAAAAAAAATAGATTTAGAACAGTTCATGACAGGATTGAGAAAGCGAAATCCGGGGGAACACGAATTTCACCAGGCAGTATTTGAAGTGGCCGAGAATTTGGTTCCTTTCATCAATCAAAATCCTCAATATCTCGAAACGCGGATTTTCGAACGCATGACGGAGCCCGACCGCATCGTTATTTTTCGTGTGTGTTGGGAAGACGACGGAGGTAATATTCGAGTCAATCGCGGCTATCGGGTACAATTCAACAATTCCATTGGTCCTTACAAAGGCGGTTTGCGATTCCATCCTTCGGTGAATCTCAGTATACTCAAGTTTCTTGGATTTGAACAAACCTTCAAAAACAGTTTAACCTCTTTGCCAATGGGTGCTGCAAAAGGTGGGGCCAATTTCAATCCCAAGGGAAAATCCAACCGGGAAATCATGCGATTTTGCCAGGCCTTCACTACGGAGTTGTCCTATTACATCGGAGAAAATATTGATGTTCCCGCGGGTGATATCGGGGTGGGTACTCAGGAAATCAGTTATATGTTTGGACAGTACAAACGCTTGACTCATGAATTTACCGGTACCTATACCGGAAAAGCGTTGGAATTCGGAGGAAGTTTGATTCGCAAGGAAGCAACAGGTTATGGGGCAGCGTATTTCATGGAGGAGATGTTGAAACACCAAGGGAACACCATCGAAGACAAGCAGGTAGTGATCTCCGGTTCGGGGAACGTCGCCCAATATGCAGCTGAAAAAGTCTGCCAGTTGGGAGGTAAGGTCATCGCTCTCTCCGACAGCAGCGGTTACATTCATGATCGAGAAGGACTCAACCCCGAAAAGTTGGCGTTTTTAATCCATCTGAAATCCATCAAGCGGGGGCGAATTCGAGAATATGCCGAACATTTTGGATGTGAGTTCGTGGCAGGAAAACGTCCCTGGAAAATTCCATGTGATCTGGCGTTTCCCTGCGCAACCCAAAATGAAATAGAAGCGGAGGATGCCCACAGATTGGTTGCCAACGGGTGTATTGCCGTCGCCGAAGGAGCCAATATGCCCGTAACACCGCAGGCGACTCGGATATTTCATGATGCCAAAATCATTTTCGCACCCGGGAAAGCGTCCAACGCCGGTGGAGTGGCGGTTTCAGGTTTGGAAATGACCCAGAACAGTATCCGCCTCTCCTGGGAACGAGAGGAATTGGACAGTCGTTTGAAAGAGATCATGCGACAAATCCATGAAAAATGTGTGGAATTCGGTGCTGGCGCCGATCATGTGAATTATGTCAAGGGTGCCAATCTGGCAGGTTTCGTCAAAGTGGCGGAAGCGATGTTGGCTTATGGGATTATTTAGCATTTCCGAGCATTTCATGAGAGGGTTCTCATCCGGTCGATGGAAGATGGCGCAGGCAGGAGCAAAAAAAAACAACGAATACGCATCAGAACTCGAGCACGCAAGGTGAGTTTTTCGTTAATTTTTTTTGACGGTGAGGACCGGACATTGCGCCAGACGTACTACTTTTTCCGCCACGCTTCCCATCATCATATGAGATACGCCCTTTCTGCCATGGGTTCCCATCACGATCATGTCCATCTGCTCATTTTTGGCACAATCAACAATTTCCTGGAAAGGAACGCCTCGACGGACCACTTTTTTGACATCCTTCAAGGAGGCGTCAATCTCGAGTTCATCCAAAACTCTTCTTGCCTGCTCAACGGAGTTTTCTTCAATCTGCTTCATCATTTCAATGGTAAAATGGGCGGGCCCAAGCCAATCCAGATACTGGTCATCCGCGACAATCAGAAGTGTAACAGAGGCCTGAAATGATTTTGCCAACGCCGCGGCATACGCCATCGCTTCTTTCGAGGTATCTGAGCCGTCTGTGGGAATGAGGATCTTTTTAATTGTTGCCATTGCTCTTCTCTATTGAAATTCTTTCATTAATTTTACAGTGTGGGGGTCAACAACGTTTATAGTAGCACAACTGAAAAGATTATCTATCTTCTGACGTGATACTCCTCTCTATTAAAAAAACTGAGGCGGGCTTATGCCATTTTTTGAAAAAATTATTCCCTTGCCACTCTGTTCCCCTGGGGCAATTTGGCGAGACGATCAATTGCAATTCAGTTTATATACGGAAGTTGCCGAAGAGGTTGAATATTTTTTTTATGCCTTTCCTTTTCAAGTACAAACAGGGAAAGCCCACCCCTTGTTAACAAGCGTGGCGCTGCCAAAAGCTCAATTCTGTTTTGGAAATTCATGAAAGAAAAAAAGCCGTCTGAAAGGCCTCATGTCATGGCAGAGACGGTCGCTTTATGGATGAATTGCCTGGCGTACCCATAGGCAAGTAAACCAATAATTATATTGGCCAATGCAATTCCTATAAAAATGCCTGGCACCTTCCACAATAAAGAACCTGAAAAGGCCAGCGGAATCACCAAAATAAAAAACTGAACTACAATCAAAACCGTAGAATAAAAGGGCTTTTTTAAAGCGTTATACGTCGAATTGACCAACATGGCCATTCCATGGAAGCCATAACCAAGTGGAACGATCCAAAAAAACTGTACTGTTATTGCAATCACTTTTTCGTCTTCTGAAAAAAAACGAGCAATCGGAAAAGCGGCCACGGCCAGAATAAGATATACCGCACCACCCCATATCAATGAAAATTGCAAACTGAATTGAACCCCTTCGAGGACACGATCAGTTTGTTTGGCTCCCCAATTTTGCCCCACAAACGGACTCAATGCCAGTGACATTGCCAATATTCCGATCATGGCTAAAAATTCAAGGCGAGTGCCTACCCCATAGGCTGCCACCGCTTCAGGACCAAAACCGGCGATTATACGAGTGATAATTACAGTTGAAAGAGGAATGAGTATTTGTGTTCCGGCCGCAGGAAGCCCGACGTGAAGGATCTGCTTCCATGAACGGAAAACGGAGACTAACTGGGGAATTGCAAAATCCAGCATTTTTTTGCGAATCCCTAAAAACCATAATGCTGCGAAAAATGCCATCGAATAGGCAATGACAGTGGCCAAGGCCGCCCCTTGTACCTCCATTCGAGGAAAAGGCCCAATTCCAAAAATCAAGAAGGGATCTAAAATGGCATTGACCACTCCTATTACGATTATAACAAGGCTCGGTGTTTTAGTGTCACCCGTCGCCCGCATGGCATTGTTTCCCACAATGGGAACCATGATAAATCCGACTCCCAAATACCAGATGTTCATATAATCATGGATCAGAGGGAGCAAATCGGGAGTAGCTCCCATCATTTGAAATATGGGGTCAATCGTGATGATGCCCACACTGACAACCACTATCACGACGAGTGCCGCTAAAATAATACCGTCCGTGGTAAGCCGTCGAATACGTCGATAATTTGATGAACCGATGGCATGCGAAATGGCGGCCGACGTGCCGATTCCCAGTCCAAATGTGATACTCATCACCACAAAGACTACGGGAAAAGTATAACTGATGGCCGCCAACTCTTTGACCCCGAGTTTCCCGATAAAAAAAGTGTCTACGATGTTAAAAAGCAGAATTGAAACCATTGCGAACAACAATGGAATGGTGAGCTTGATCAAGGTTGTCCCAATAGGCCCCTCCAAGAGTTGAGTTTTTTGGAATGTGCTATCCTTAAATTTTTCAGTGACGCATCCATCTTCGCGCCTTTCGTGATTTATCATTAATTTCCTGAATTTTATTTTTAAATTAAGATTGTGAATGGTGATGATGCTATCCATAACAGCGCAATATAAAAGTCCGGCCTGTTCACCGCTGGCCACCCAATTCCATATTCAGGCAGAGCGGCTTCCAAGGAAGCAACAGTTCTTCTGCTGCACCACGCAACCTGTGAGATTTCTGTCTATGGAAAGAAAAAAATGAGGTGTGGTGTGGGAAGGTTATGACAGTTTGACCAACGGGGCGTCCACGGCGATGCCGACAACCGGCATTCCACCCGGGCGTGTCGTCGAACGAAGCTCCATTCCGGTTTCAAATTCCTTCAATCAAGTATCCGATTCCGTGAATCGGACCTTTATTGCGGTTTCAAATTTTAAATTCGAGCCTCCATCCTTGTTTCTAATTCCCTGACTTCCCGTCGGAGCAGTTCGGTTTCATGGCGGACCAGTGCGATATCATGTTTGCTTGCAAAGTCATCGTCTATGCGCATTAAAAGGGTCTCTGCCTGAACTTGGGTTCGGGCTTCCGTAAAACCGACTGTCTGTGGTTCTTTGATCAAGTATGAGTATCAAATGCCATTATAGTCGTCTCGCGATTGAGACAAGAGAAGCATAATAACACAAAGAACTCTTCAAAGCAATCAATCCAGAAGAATAATTGTGACAAATATTTCAGGCAACACTCCTTGCCCAAAATGAATTCTTCAAGCAGGAGTGGCATTGATGGCGTGTAGCTCTTGAAAAGAAGCGTTCAAGGCATTCATGTATAATCTTGCCTCAACGGCAAAATGTTTCATAGATTTTTTCACTGTCCTCCTTTTCTTGAAATCCCTTTTTTTTGTTAAGTGCTGATTTTCAATAATCATCAATTCAGAAGGCTGCCACTGATCATTCCCACCTCCACTATCCTGCGCTTTTCCTTATCATTGGGTTTCTAGTCCCGGCGGGAGGTCGGTCATTTCCTTGGACTGATCGAGTAATTCCTCATTTTCGTCGGCATTGATGGGGATGTAGCGCACTCCCCCCGCATGATTGACGATGGAGTGATCCATCTCAACGCGATACTTTTGCCCATGGTGGCTGACGATCTGACCCATGATTTGGTGATACGTTTTTCCGGAGGTTCGCTCCCGCCGGGGAATGGGGCCACGAGGATCCTCAAAGTTCCAGAATTCATCGATTTTGAGCAGTTGACGAAACCGCTCCCCATTGCGGGCCAGACTTTCTTCCGAAATCCGGCCGGGGAAATGCTCTTGCGGGCGACAGTAGAAGGCACTGTAATAAGCGGTGACTGCCAACCGCAATCCTGGATTGATCCGGGGGAAGGCCCCATGCCAGAGGGTGCCGTGGAAAACAATGACCGAACCCGCGGGCGCTTCGACGGCGAACGCCTGATCCACCCCCTCACCCGGCCTGGGGTGGCGGCGGAATTTGTGGGATCCCGGCACGACTGCCAGTGCGCCGTCGTCTTTGGTATAATCGGTAAGACACCAGTTCGTATTGAACACCATGGGAGGATCGGGGAGGGGTTCAAAGGGATAGAGGTGGGTATCGGCATGAAAGCCCAGAGTGTTCCCATAGCCGACCGGGTCCTTCCACTTGAGAATCCCGTTGAAGGCGGAAAGCAGACAACCGGGCCCCAGATAATAGTCAATCAAGGGCTGGGTCAAGGGATGTTGGATGATTTCTTCAAAGACCGGATCCTTTTCCAGAAACCCAAAATACCAATTTTGGGCTTGGTTAGTGCCCATGTTGTCGGTGAAACCATGTTCCCCGGTCTCCTCATTGGGCCTCACCCCGGTGAATTCTTCCGCAACCCTTAAGAGCGCTTCTCTGGTTTGCTCAAACAGGAGAGGGTCGCCCATTTGTTCAGGGGTGATCACGGTGAATCCCTGCTCTTCAATCTCATCCAGATTTTTAGAAAGGCCACGCTCTTCGATCTGCTGAGAGGCCATTTTCTTCCAATTCTCCCAAGTGCGCCATTCCGACCATTTTTTGGTAAGCATAAACAATCCTTTCTGATTTGTCTTTATTCAGTCACCTTAGACCTCAGCGGGTGTTCTGCTTCAGCTTAAGCCCCTTTTTTAGCAAAATTCTTTACTCCACTGAGTGTCGCGATGCGGACAGCGCAAAGCAAAAGAATATGATTTTCATAAACTTAACTGACTCTCATTACAATAATGTGAGCCAGGGGAGATTCTTGACTCTGGTGATCTTTCCTCTTATTTTTTCTTTTTGGCAAGCACAAAGCGGGCCATGCCGCCTCACAGCCGAGGGTCGAGGTCTCGCTCGCAGGCTCACCAGTCATCGCTATAAAAACATGGAATGCCAAAAGGTTTGAGGAGTTGTTTCAACTTGAGAAAAACCTCATCTTTTCGGCTTCCTGAGACATAAGCTTAGACTTGACTTGTTTTGTGATCAATGGCCTGCCACAACCAGCGCTGCTGTTGTTTCTTTCCTACAAAACTCCACATCTCATCCATTTCAGCCTCTTCAACTTTGACAATCTTGATTGTTATTTCATTGGGGTCGAGTTGATGGAGTAAATTCAGATTCACCGAATCGAGATCGGCTTCTTTTTTTTAATTCATTAATGACGGTGGCAGTGCTGATCCCCAGAACCCGAGAGGTGTCTCGAATGCCTCTGCCATTGAGGGCCATCTCAATAATTTGTTGTTTCGTTTCTGCCAGGCGACCCTTATATGAATAATCTAAAATAAAGGTTTGACAGGAACAAAATTGACACTGACAAAGATATCTTTGCTTGCCTTCAGAGCTTTTGCCATGTTTCACGACTTCAGTGCCCAGGCAAGAGGGGCAGCGGACTGGTTTGAGAACCATATATACCTCCATTGAATCATCAAAGATTGAAAAATGGATCTACCCTCGCTGGCCAGGATTTGGTGGCCAAGCCATGTCTCGAGAATTTCTTCTTCCGTCTACGTGGATGTAAATCCCAGTCACAAAGTCTGATGCTCCGGAAATAAGAAATACAGCCGCTCCGGTTATGTCTTCGGGTTCCCCTATCCGACCGGCTGGTGTGTCAGAGATAATTTAATTTTTCGCTTTTGGTCTCCTAATGCTCCTGTGAGATCGAATAAGTTGCTCATTTTCACTCCTTATCCGGAAGTTTTGCGATTCGATTGGGGAGAGGGTTCCTCCTAAGAGAACGGATTGATCAGTCGGGCCAAGAGACCTCGTTTGCGTTTCCTCTTCGCGGCGCCGTAGCTACCTTCACCGCCCCGCAGCCGGGGGTCGAGCAGATCTCTCATGGCATCGCCGAACATGTTGAGACTGAAAACGACCATCGTCAGGCATAGCCCGGGCCAGAGCGCCAGCCAGGGGGCCATCTCCATGTAGAGCCGTCCTTCCCGGCTGAGCATGCCTCCCCAACTGGGAATGTTCGGGGGCAGACCGAAGCCGAGGAAGCTCAGCGCCGCCTCTGACATAATGACGGCACCAATGTTGATGGAGAAGATGATGATGAGGGGCGGCATGATATTGGGCAGCACATGCCGTCTCAGGGTGGTGGGCAAAGGACTGCCCAGGGCTTTCGCCGCCAGAAAGTAATCATTCTCTTTAATGGCGATCACCGCGCCCCGCACGACTCGGGAACCTTCAACCCCACCGGCGATCCCCAGCACCATGATGATCTGGAGCAACCCCTGTCCCACGATGGACATGATGGTCAACAACAACAGTAGTCCCGGAAAGGCGATCCAGGCATCGACCAGGCGCTGCATGGCCAGGTCCAGTTTCCCTCCCAGGAATCCGGAAACGCCGCCGACCAGGAGCGCGACGAGCACATTGAGCGTGGTCGCGGCCAGACCGACTCCTAAGGAAATCCGCGCCCCGTGGATCAGGCGGCTCAACAAGTCCCGCCCGACGTGGTCGGTCCCGAGGAGATATTGGGCCGAGGCCTCCTGCATCCGGTCTCTCAAGTGGATTTTATTATAAGGATAAGGCGCCAGCGCATCGGCAAAGAGACTGAGCCCGATCAAGAGCAGGATGATCACCCCGCCGAGCATCCCGAGGGGTTTCTCCTTGAGAAGCCTGATGAAGAAATCTGCAAACCGGCCCCGTCGCTTGGGCATACTTTCTACTGATGGTGTTTCTTGGGTGTTGCTCATGTTCTCGATTTTTCTATAACACAGTCCTGGAGGGACAAAAGGGAATAGCCCAGCAATTCATTGCTGGGAAAGGGAAACTCCCTCCTCCTCAGCTAGTCCCAGAGGGACGACACTTCTTCGATCTAGCGAGTTACTGCTAAATATAACGCTCATCATATTCGAAATTATGCTTGCATGGAACATGAAACCTCATTGTTGTGTCGTCCCTCCGGGACTTTGAAGGAGACTGTCATTTATTCCCAGCGATGAATCGCTGGGCTACTTCCTTTCGTCCCTCCGGGACTTCTGCTGACAAAGGAGACTGTCATTTATTCCCAGCGATGAATCGCTGGGCTACTTCCTTTCGTCTCTCCGGGACTTCTTCTGACAGACGAATCTCAAACCTGTATTTACCAGAAGCATAACGATTATTCATACCGCACCCTGGGATCCAAATAGGCATAAAGGAGGTCGATGAAGAGGTTGTTCAACAAAACGACACAGGCGAAAAACAGGTTGACCCCGGAGACCACCGGGTAATCCCTCTCTGAGAGGGCGTCCACCAGGAGACGGCCTAAACCCGGCAGGTTAAAGAGGTTCTCCATGATCACAGCGCCCCCGACCACGAGCGGCAACTGCAAGCCGACCAGGGTGACGACCGGGATGAGGGCATTTTTGATGGCGTGTCTCAGCACGACAGTCCGCTCCTGGAGCCCCTTGGCCCAGGCGGTGCGGATATAGTCCTGCCGCAGCACCTCCAGCATCATGGTGCGCGTCAGGCGCATGGTGCTGGCCGAGAGGGCCGTTCCCAGAATCAGGCTGGGAATGATGAAGATGCCGAGATTCCTCAGCGGGTCTTCCGTAAAAGGCATGTGTTCCATCGGGGGAGACCAGCCCCACCAGATGGCCGGGTAGATCATCACCATAATGCCCAGCCAGAAGTTGGGGGTGGCCAGGCCGAGGATTGCGAGGATGCGCCCCGCGTAGTCCGCGACCGTATCCTGGCGAATCGCCGAGTAAATGCCGACGGGCAGCGCGATGACCAGTCCGATGACGATGGCCATGAGGCCCAGCTCCAGAGTGACGGGCAAACGATCGAAGAGCCGCTCCTCTACCGGCCAACCGCCATACAGTGATCCGCCAAGGGTGCCGTGCAGCAAGATCCCTCCCATCCAGCGTCCATACTGCACCCAGACCGGCACGTCCAGTCCCAGCATATGCTCAAGAGCTTCACGGTCAACCCTGCCATACCCACCCCCCATATCCATCCTACCCACTATTACGTCTATGACATCCCCCGGGATGAAGCGCACCGAGAGAAAGACGAGGATGCTCAAGAGAAACAGGGTGGGGATCAGCAGCAATAGCCGCCTGGTGAGATAGGCACTCATGGGACGGACCTCATTATTTTTAAAATTAGCAGGGAAACGTGGGGTATCCTGGAGTGGACCAGGCAGTACTGCCCGGTCCACAAGTACTTCCAGTCGACCTGTTACTGGGTCCTGTCCTTCAACTCCTGGTCAATCCAGAGGCGGGCGTAGATCGTATGATGCAGCAAGTTTCCCATCGCGTATTCACCGTTATAACCTTTGACCCATGGATTGTTCGCCTGAAACAGTGGAGCCATGGGAGCCCATATATGAGGGTGGTGCTTCACCAGGGCCATTTCAAACTCTCTAAATGCTTTCATCCGCCCCTCCTCGGTGGAAGCGGCGTAATAAGCATCATGCGCGGCGGTCAACTCAGGGGTCTCGACTCCGCCCGAGAACTCGCGCATAATGTCGACGTCCGAGCGATAAGAGTCCATGGCCCAGGCAGGGGGCTGAGCAAAGGCAAAGTTGCCAGTGCTCATCTCATAATTATGTTTTGCTAAGTTAGCGCCATAAGTCGCCGAGTCAAGAATATTAATCGTTATATCAACGCCAATTTCAGCCAAGTAGGCGAGAGCTATTTCAAAATAGCCTAAATCTATGATGTCGCGATGCTGATAGTCGACCTTGAATCGAACGCCGTCCGCGCCGCGCGGATAGCCGGCCTCATCAAGTAACGCTTCGGCCCCTTCCGGGTCATACCGGTAGTATTGCTTGATCTCTTCGGTCCACTCTGCAAATGGAGTGTAATTCCCCGGGCTGCCAATAAGCCCACGAGGTTCCCAACTTATTAAACCGGCATAGTAGGTAGCGACAATTGTCGGAAGGTCCAGTGCCATCTGCATTGCGTGGCGCACCCTGATGTCGTCAAAGGGCGCGTTGCGAATGTTCAGAGCAAAACCAAACGACCGCTGGACATGTGCCCATATCTCGATTTCGGGGTTGGTATTCTGGAGACTCCTTACCACGTCAAGGGAGCTTATGTCAACGATGCCGGCATGTAGTATTCCATCAACCTTACCCGTGCGCAGTGCCGAGAGACGCGTTGCTTCGTCTTTTATATAGAGGGCCCTTAACTGGTCAATATAGGGCAGGCGGTTCTCCGGGTATTTTTCGTCGTAGCCCCAGTAGTCAGGATTCTTGGTATAGGTTTTAGAGACGCCTTCGACGTAGTCGGTCAGCATAAAGGGTCCGGTGCCGACCACGTTCTTCCAATCACTATAGTCGCCGTATTTCTCGATTACCTCGGGGGGTAATATCCACCACAAAGCGTCCTGGAAGATAGTCCTTAGCGCACCGGAGGATGGCTCCTCCAGCTTAAACACAACCGTCCATTTGTCGGTGGCCGTTATCGATTCCCATGACAGATCGGCGAGCTTGCTTGCAAAGGGACTAGGTCCGTCTTCGGTGAAGTCGCCTAGGCCCAGTAAACGGTGAAAGGAATGTTCTACATCCTCGGCAGTGAGCTCCCGACCAGCTACCAAGCGGCTGGCCTCACTGTCCGGATCAAGGGCGTAGTGAAGGCCCTGGCGGATATGGAAAATGTAAGACAGTGGGTCGGGCGTTTCCCAGCTTTCCGCCAGATTCCCTGTGAAAGCAAACACAGGGGTGTAAGGGCTTCTAAAGTCAAATTCTTCCCTATTAAGTTCCCAGTTTCCGTAGACGAGTTTCTCATTAACGCCGTCTATGAGCCAGCCCGGTTCTTGGCCAGCAAAAAAGGGGTCTTGATCATCGCCTACTCTTTGATAGGGATAGGTTAACGTCCCGCCATATTCCGGAGCGGTCACGACCTTACCAGTTGTGGGGTCGGTCACATACTTCTGGGCTGCGGCCGGGCTGACCCAGAAAGCGGTCACCATCAGGGTGAGGGTGAGCAATAATGATTGCAGTTTTACAGCAGACCAGGCGCCTGCCGGGTTCAGCACCGCGATGGAAGCGACAAGTTTCTTCAAATACATATGAACTCCTTTACAGAGATAGAAAATAATTCACCCCACCATGGAGCGAATCGGTTTTTTGCGGCAGACAAGGCCCCTGCCACGCTCAGCCCCACGATGGAGGCAACGATTTTCTTCATAATAATTTTTTTCATTTTATCCTCATTGATTTAAAATCAGAAAAAACAGATCCAAACAATCTGCAGAAAAATGCAATAACAATTTATGATTGGGAAAAATAGGCGGATCGTTTCCGCTTTATGTTGATCTCCTGATGAAAAAATGAACGAAAAAAGGACTGGGATTCATGATTTTGCAAATTTCCCCTTGCCCTTCCGTTTCCGGAATTTGGAACTTGGAATTTAGAACTTGGAACGAGGAATCTCAAGAATCTCTCCCTGAGGTCGAGATAGCATAAAGGGGTAGAACCCAATGAACCTGTACAGTTGGAATTTGGGACTTGAAACTTGAAATTTGGGCCTTGGAGTCTGATAGACTTGGGACTTGGGACTTGGGACTTATTAAGTTTACTCGCATATCAACCTCTTTTCAAGATTATTTTAAATTCGACTTCTCACCTGATTGCCTTTCTCTCCTTGGGAAATAGATATTTAGAAGCTGCTTGGATAAAAAATTGCATTTCTTCTAATTTTCATTTTTTTAAAAAGAGATTCAGAGACTATCTTGGAAAAAATTAACATTGAATCTTTCTCAGGTCAAACACTTTTTGTTGCAATCGATGCCCATAAGAAGAGATTTGCTTCAATTCCATGGACTTTCATGATTTTGCCTGTTCTTTTTTAAAACCCCGTAAAACCAATGTCAACACTTTTTTTCAATGATTCAGATGGTCAACGCGGGTCCAGTCTTTTTTCCAGATTCTGAAAAAACCCGACAAGCGAAGCTTCGATGGTTTTGCCTGCTCTTTTTTAAATCCCCGTAAAACCAATGTCAACATTTTTTTTCAATGATTCAGATGGTTAACGCGGGTCCAGTTTTTTTTCCAGATTCTGAAAAAACCCGACAAGCGAAGCTTCAATGGTTTTGCCTGCTCTTTTTTAAATCCCCGTAATTAAGGGGTCAAATCTTAAATTGTCTTTTATGAAGGACAATTTAAGATTTGACCGTATGCGGTAACGACCGATCTTCTAGTGAGTTAAAGTCCCATCAAAGTAATTATCCGTACAGCTTTGTAGCCAATGGAGCAGCGTGGAAGTGATTCCGGGTTTTAAGTTACAGAGGAAGCTTTATATCAAAGCCAAACAAGATTCCGAGTACCGATTCTATGCGCTTTATGACAAGATGTATCGGCAGGATAATCTCCTCCATGCTTATCATCTTGTTCGCGCCAATCAAGGTTCCCCTGGCATAGATGGGAGGAGCTTTAGCGCAATAGAGAGCATTGAGGGGGTGAGTGAATTTCTCGCTGGGCTGGAACTTCCAACTTCAGCTCCTTGGAAGAAGGCGCATGCTTTGAGATGAAGAACATCGGAAAGCTGGGAAAACCGTATGCATGGTTTGATGAGGGCGGACTGGAGGAAGACACAAAGTTCGGCTATTAAGACTCCGTCAGACGAAAGGGGCGGAAACCGATAAGCCAAACCTAAATGGACAATGCCTGTCTGCCTCTACCCTTTCCAAGCTGGTAGAAAAATGGGAGTTATGGTAAAAGAAGGCGTGTCGATATTATAAATGTTTTGGTTATTTACATTTGCCATCTGTTGGTCACTCTGGAATGAGGGTTGATCCGTTTCATTTGATGGGTTGATTTGGCTAAAAAATGACCAGAATCCCATTGAAACCAAAATATTTATCAAACATATGATAACACAAAGAGAGGAGCAAAAAATGGAACTCAAAATTGAGGTCTCGGAATCTGCCTGGACACTATTAAAAGCCAAGAAAAAAGATCCAAAAGAATTTCTGACGGCAACTGTCAATAAAGCGATAGAGGAAGAAACTCAACGAGAGGAGTCATCCGGTAAAACTCAAGTAGATCGGATATTTGAAAGTCGTCAAGCGCATCAGGTGGATCTTAACGGAACTTCAGCACAAATAGTCGCTACTGCTCGAGAATTCAGGGATAATTTTTCATTTAAACATGACGAATAATGCGGTATCTGCCGGATAGTAATATCCTTTCATATTTTTATGATGAAAAATCAAAATATTGGAAAGTGATCAATGAGCAGATGCTCTCTCGCAGAGAAAGTGAATTCTGCGTATCCATTTTATGCCATTACGAACTGGCATACAGTCTTGAAAATTCCTCTCAGGAAGAGAAAGAACGGATTGAGAAGCTCATTCAAGAAGTTGAGAATCATTATCCGACTCTTGAATTGACAAAACCACAAGCCAAGCAATTTGGTGAAATAAAAAAATCACTGAAAGAAACCCGCAAGATCAGCTCAAAGAATATGAAAAGGCACAATATCGATATTATGCTTGCCAGCACAGCCATTGTTGAAGAGTGTATTTTGGTAAGTAACGATGAGATTTATAACAGTATTTCCAAATTACGAGATGATTTTCAATTTGAAAACTGCTTGGCATAATCAGCAACGTCTCATGCAGTCATTGAGGCCAGCGGGGAAGGGATGTTTCCCCAGCTTGCCCGCGCCATTGCGGAACTCCACCCTCCCCTTTGATGACCTCGCTACGCCGCTCCACATTCTCAATCGGGGGAAGGTCCGGGTTCAAAGCTTTGAACCGGACTTCATGGTCAGGCTCGAGTTCTGCATAAAAGTCGCGCTTTTCCTCCAGGGGCGAGTCCGCGTTCACCGGTGCAGGCGCCGCAGCATCGTCTAAGCCACACTGGACGAGCGCGGTGATCATAAAAGGGTCAAGGCGCGGATCGGTCCTCCAGTCCCTCTGGGGATCACCCAGACGGCCGGGCAATAAGAGCTGCTCCTTGTTGTTAGCGTTATTTTGTGTAGACATGATCGCTCCTTATTTAGAAATTAGTAACTGTCCCCGGATTTAAGCTTTCCTGGCGCACAACCTGACCCCTTTTGACCCCTTTTCACGAAAGGAGAACCATTCGGCGAAGATTGATAAATGCCAAATTCAGACATAGAGCAGTCTAGAGTAATCGAGAAAATGACTTTGAGACAAAGCGAAAACAAATAAATCTCGCTGTTGCCCAAACGGTTTGATATACTTACTGAAAACAAGTGATTTCTTGTTCCCCTTCTTTTAGGATCGTCATGTTGAAACATGCCATTTCTCCGACAGTAGATTGTGTCTTTATGAGCATTTTGGGGTCAGAAGAAAATACAAATTTATTGATTGATTTCCTCAACGGTGTTTTGGTTCCAAAGTCTCCCATTTCGGATGTTGAAATCCTCAACCCCTACAATGAACGCGAGTTTTATTCGGACAAATTGACGATAGTCGATGTCAAAGCCAAAGATGAAAATAAAACCAGCTACCAGATAGAAATTCAACTATCCGTATTTCCACATTTGCCGGAGAGGATGCTCTACACATGGAGCGATATTTATCGATCCCAACTGCAAAGCCGAAAACTGGAGGGAACTACCCGAAATAATCAACACCCCTGAAATGAGGCAAGCAATGGCAGTCTTAAAACGATTTTCTGAAAAAGAAGCGAATTATCATTTATACCAAGCCCGTCAAATTGCCATCCGTGAAGAAAAAACAAGGCAAAAGCTCTTTGAAGATGCCCTGCAAGAAAGAGAAGCTGCCTTGCGGAGAGAGGAAGAGACAGCAGCTAGAGAAAAACGTCTCAGAGAAATCTTGAAAAAAGCTGGAATAGATCCGGATGTATAAGCTCTTTTTCTTTGGTTTCTCACGACAACCACGTCTGTAACAGGGACAGGCTCTTTTGGTTTGCTTACTAGTTGAAAGGGTTGAGCAGTCTGGAGAGGAAGCCTCGTTTGCGTTTCACCACCGCAGTGCCGTAACTGCCCTCTCCGCCCCTGAGCCTGGGGTCGAGCAGGTCCCTCACGGCGTCACCGAACATGTTTAGACTGTAAATGGTAATAGTCAGGCAAAGACCAGGCCAGAAAGCCAGGTATGGCGCCATCTCCATGTACTCACGCCCGTCCCGGCTGAGAAGACTTCCCCACTCAGGAATTTCGACTGGCAGCCCGAATCCGAGAAAGCTCAGAGAAGCCGCACTCAGGATTACGCCACCGACGTTGATGCTAAATATGATGATGACAGGCGCCATAATATTGGGCAGGACATGGCGGACCAGGATTAGGCTCGTGGGGGTACCCACAGCCCTGGCTGCCAGAAAATAGTCATTCTCTTTAACACCAATAACGGCGCCTCTGACGACTCGGGAGGCGCCGATGCCTCCGGCTATCCCCAGGACCACTATTATCTGTGGCACACCCCGCCCCACTATGGACATGATGGTTAACAACAGGAGCAGTCCCGGGAAAGCAATCCAGGCATCGACAAATCTCTGCACACCCAGGTCCAACTTACCGCCAAGGAATCCTGAAGTGCCGCCGAGCAGGACGGCGACCAAAACATTGATAGTGGTCGCCGCCAGACCGACAAATAACGAAATACGAGCCCCGTAGATAAGGCGGCTCAAGAGGTCTCGCCCCAACCCGTCGGTACCCAGCAGATACTGTGCTGATGGGCCCTGAAGCCGGTCTATCAGGTGTACTTCAATATATGGATAAGGGGCCAGAACATCAGCAAAGATAGCGACTAGAATCAATATCAATATGATAATCCCGCTGACAGTACCCAGTGGCTTCTCCTTCCACAGCCTGACAAAGAAATCAGCCAGACCGGCACGTCTCTTTGGCGCACTTGCTGCTGATGGTATCCCTGTGGCGTCACTCATACTCTCTGTTTTTCCTTTATTTATAACGGACCCTTGGGTCCAAGAAAGCATAAATCAGGTCGATCATTAGATTGATCCCCACAACCGCCGTGGCGAAAAACAGGTTGATCCCGGAGATCAGCGGGTAGTCTCTGTCATTGAGGGCATTCACCATGAGCTGACCTAGCCGCGGTAGGTTGAATATGTTCTCCATGATAACGGCGCCACCAACCACGATAGGCAACTCCATGCCTATCAGGGTGACAACCGGGATGAGTGCATTCTTCAGGGCGTGTCTCAGAACGACTACCCTCTCCTTGAGACCCTTGGACCAGGAGGTCCTGATATAGTCCTGCCTGAGCACCTCAAGCATCATGGTACGCGTCATCCGCATGGTGCTTGCAGCCGTGGCCGTCCCCACGATCAGGCTGGGAAGGAGGAACATCCCGAGATTGCCCAGCGGGTCTTCGGTGAAAGGAATCAGCTTCAGCGGGGGCGTCCAGCCCCACCAGATTGCCGGGAAGATCATGACCATCATTCCCAGCCAGAAGTTAGGCGTTGCCAGGCCGAGGATGGCGACGGTTCGCCCTGCGTAGTCGGCGGCGGTATCCTGGCGAATCGCCGAGTAGATACCAACGGGCAGGGCGATCACGAGCCCGATTACGATTGCCAGGACACCGAGCTCAATGGTTACCGGCAGTCTACCTATTATCAACTCGTCTACCGCCACCTTGCCGCGAATCATTGAGTGGCCAAGGTTGCCCTGGAGAAGACCTTTGAAGTGGGACTCACCGGTAACCCAGTCAGGAGTCGGCAACACTCCTATCCAGCGTCCATACTGCACGTAGACAGGCACGTCCAATCCCAATTTCGCCTCAGGAGCTTCACGGTCTATCCACGCGTAATAGTAAGACAAGTCGGCCAACATTGCGTCTATTATATCGCCCGGGATAAGACGCACGGTGAGGAAGACCAGGACAGTCAAGATAAACAGAGTGGGGATTACGAGCAATAACCGCCTGATGATATAGGCTCTCATGTGACACTCCTCATCATTCTGCGGATTAGAACTGCTGTCAGGATATAGTTGAGGCTTGTTTCAGGAACGACTATTTAGTTTGATTTGTCATTCCGGGCTTGACCCGGAATCTAGGGGACCTACCCAAGAACTCCTGGATCCCGGATCAAGTCCGGGATGACAGTACGAAAGGACTCCTCCCGGTGTTCAATAAGTTAAGTAAGGGAGCTAGGAAGCTTGAGCCACCCAGCTCTCCCGAGAATCCTTAGTAACCCACTTCTTTTTTCAGCGCACTATCGATCCAGACGCGGGCCGCGATTAGTGCACGATCAGTCTCTCCCAATTCGGTTTCACCGGCGTAACCTACCAGCCACGGCTGGACCACGTTAAACTGCGGAACTCTGGAACCCCATATATACCAGTGCTTTTCTGTCATGTACATATCTATCGGTTTAACCAGCCTCTTCCGCTGCTCAATGGTGGTAGCGGCTTGGACCTCTGCAACCATGGCGTCATAAACCGGGTCCCGGACGTTGGGGGGGTTGTAAGTAGAGTCCGACTTGTGCATAAGTATCTGAATGAGAGCCCCGGTATCCGAACCCGAAGCAGTAGTGAACATATCAAAATCACCTTCATCAACCCTTGCCCTAAGAACAGAAGTCTCAGTCTCCCTAACCTCTACATCAACGCCAATCGCAGCCCAGTAGGAGGCAGCTAATTCGCTATTCTGTACATAGGCTGCAAAAATCGGGAGGCTCACTTGCAAGACGGTCTTGAATCTAATGCCGTCGGCGCCGCGCGGATATCCAGCCTCATCAAGCAACGCTTCTGCCCCTTCCGGGTCATAGGTATAGTATCCCTTGAGCTCTTCAGGCCAGTCTGCAAATGGGATGAAATACCCGGCCGTACCTGCCCCCTATCTTCCCCTGGGGTATCGTATCTGCATAACCCTTCCAGTACGCAGCGTTAATTGTGTCAAGGTCCAGTGCCATCTGCATTGCGTGGCGTACCCTGACGTCGTCAAAGGGCGCCCTCCTCGAGTTAGCAGTCCAAGACGACATCGACCGAAATGAAAACGGCTCCATCACCAGTTCGGGGTTGGTCTTCCTAAGGCTGTCTACCTGGTCCATAGACTTTAGTTGACTCCAGCCGAGAAACGCAGCCAGTCCATCAATCTTTCCCGAGCGTAATGCCGCCATACGTGTTGCTACGTCTGGCATAACCAGCATCTGTAACCCGTCAACATAGGGCAAGCGATTCTCCGGGTATTTTTCGTCGTAGCCCCAGTAGTTAAGATTCTTGATCCAGGTCATAGAGCTGCCCTCGACCCAGTCAGTCAGCTCAAAGGGCCCGGTGCCGACCACATTACGCCAATCGGAAAGGTCGCCGTGTTCCTTGATTACCTCGGGGGGGTATATAAAAGTCTGGACGCTTTGAAAAATTAGCTGTAGCGCGTCGGGGTCTGCCTTCGTCAGCCTAAGAACAACCGTCCGATCGTCGGTGGCCGTTATCGATTCCCATGGCAGATTCATGAACGGGAGAAAGGCGTACTTGGGATTCGGTTCGGTGAAGCCGCTGCCCTGACCCAAATAACAGTGCAAGTTATATTCGATATCCGTGGCAGTTAGCTCGGAAATGGTTTTATTTCCGATCGTTCATCGGCGCCTTATCGTGCTAGTGAACACCCTTGCGGATATGCAAGACGATAGTTAGTGGGTAGGGTGTTTCCCAGCTTTCAGCCAGGTGCCCTCGCCAGACAAAGTCAGGCATGTACGATGTTCTATAGTTAAATACGTCCCTATCTAGTGCCCAGTCCGCGATGGCTAGCGTCTCTACAACCACACCGAGGGCTTCTGCCGCATCGTGATGGATATAGACGTCAGGACTCGGAGGGTTATAAGGCTGCGAATAGGTGATTATCCCGCCATACTCTGGCGCGGACACCACCTTGCCGGTGGAGGGATCCGTCACATACTTCTTCTGGGCGGCAGCCGGACCGGCAAGGAAAACTGCCACCATCAGGGTGAGGGACATCAGAATTGCACTGAAGGTTGATTTGCTTTTTTGATTTTCCATCTTGTTCCTTTCGATTGCATGTTCAAAATTAAGGATTGATTTAAAACCTGCTTTCGCTCCCGAAAGCACGTTCTCGACGTTTTCTCTACTTTTTTGACGGTTCATGGTGCTCCTTTCTGCTTTTTGATTAAAAACAAAATTAAAAAAGGATTTGTTCCCCTACCATTGCTTCTTTTATTTTTGGTCATCTCCATAATTTTTCCTTTCTTGTTATTTAGGTTGAAGAACGCACTCAGGCGCCCATGATTTTCCAAATTCATTGACGTTCCCTTCCCGAAACGGGGAACGGGGAATTGGGAACGAGGAATCTTAGGGATCTCTCCCTGAAGTCGAGATAATATAAGGGGGTAGAACTTGTGATTGGGAGCTTGGTGCTCGGAACTTATTACTGGGAACTAATTTTTGAGTTTACTCTCATATCCACCTCATTAACAAGATTTTTTATACTTGAAACGGGTTAATTTCAGACTTTCATGTCATCCTGAGCAAAGCGTAAGGATCTCATTATTTTTCTTCTGTCAGCCAAAGGCGTTTTCTTGAAAACTATCAAAATTGCCCTTCTGACAGCCAAAGGCGATTTCGTTGAAAAATATCAAAAAAGAAATAGAAAAACAAGCCGAAATTCTTAAAATCCTTCAGCCAAAGGCGATTTCTTGAAAACTATCACAAAAGTAAACGAAAGACCAGCAGAAATTCTTTAACCCTCTTTGAGGTCTCAGAAGGGGTGAAGGCCTATTTTGATCGTTGGCCCTCCTGTGAAAAACAAAATGCCCTGATGAAGGCGGCGACCTGTTTGAGTCCAGGGGTCGGTTAGGGGAAAAAACGGCTGCCGGATGAAAAGAGGTTCGATCAAATCGAAACGTTTCAAACCGACTGGCGAACACTGATGAAGCAGAAATCGATTGGAATGCTTTGGCGCAACCCTTGGGTATGAGGAAAAAAATAAGATACCCGGTTCAATCTCTGAAAAACTGAATCAAATAGCTTCTTTTGCCAGACGGGTTTCTATCAATCTGGCAAAAAAACCAGCTCCGATGGGTAAGACTTCGTCGTTGAAATCATAACCGGGGTTATGCACTTCACAAGCTCCCTCACCTTGTCCGTTGCCAATATTGATGTAACACCCCGGCACTTTATTCAGCATGAAGGAAAAGTCCTCCGATGCCATAATCAGTGGTGGGTTACGTTCTACCCGATCTGCGCCGACAATTTCCCGACAAATCTTAGCAGCAAATTCCGCTTCTTGCGCGTGGTTGATGGTCGGGGCAAAAATCACCCGGAAATCCACTTTCACAGTAGCGCCAAAGCCTTCGGCGATACCTTTGGCAATCTGAATCATCCGCTTTTCCACCAAATCCATGACCTCAGAAGAAAATGCCCGTACTGTACCGGACAGTCGAGCAGTCTGAGGAATCACGTTATAAGCCTCCCCGGAATTGATCCGGGTCGTTGAAACAACCGCAGTATCCAAAGGGCTTACATTGCGCGAGACGATTGACTGCAATGCAGTGACAATATGGGCTGCCACCACCACCGGATCAACACTCGATTCCGGGCGTGCTCCATGGGCTCCATATCCCGTAATATCAACATCAAAAAACGCACCGCCAGCCATCATCGCGCCGGAACGTACAGCAAATTTACCCGAATCTAACTTTGGTCTGTTGTGCATGCCAAAAATGGCATCACATGGAAACATTTCAAAAAGCCCATCGTCTATCATGGCCTGGGCACCACCGATGCCTTCTTCGGCAGGTTGGAAGATAAAATGGACCTGGCCTTCAAAATTACCTGTTTCTGCTAGATATTTCGCAGCACCCAGCAGCATGGTAGTATGGCCGTCATGGCCACAGGCGTGCATCTTTCCATCCTCGGTAGAACGGTGATCAAAGATATTTTCTTCTTGAATGGGCAATGCGTCCATATCAGCTCGTAGGCCAATAGCGCGTGTGGAATTCCCGATACGCAACGACCCTACAACACCGGTTTTACCAAGCCCCCGATGCACTTCGCAGCCAAATTCTTTCAACTTCGCTGCAACAATGTCAGAGGTCCGTGTCTCTTCAAAGCCTAGTTCAGGGTGTGAATGGATATCCCGCCGCCAAACTGTCATTTCCTGATGCATCTTCGCAATCCGGTCTATCACCGCCATATTTCCTCTCCACTATCATTCGCTTTTATCTCAACTTACCTCTTGGTTCAGCTTCGTCAAACAACAAGCCCACGTTTAGCAGCCTCGTGTTTCACTTTTGTCTCTAATTCCGATAGTCGTCCGCTTGAGTGTTGTTCCTCTGAAAATCGGGAAAAATAACTGTAAACCGGGGTAACCACGCCGGAAAATGCCGTCTATTTGCAAAATCCCAACACTTCACAGGGTGAATTATACTGGGAACAGGTACCAACACTCAAGAGGGGGACTATCTGTTTCGCTATTTCTACCAAAAGGGTGGCGGCATCTTCATACCAATCAGGCATTGAGAACCTCAGCAATCCTTGATTCGACTTCTTTTCCTGGAAGAATTTTTTGTCCACTCGTGAGGGTTTTTTCGATTTCAAATTTGATAAGTTCTGTTTCCATCAGCGCATGCCAGGAGCGGACAATGGCGAGCAATTTCAGACGACCGGGTTCTTTGCTTATTCCAGCACCATTCCTCGTTTTCGAGGGTCGAAGTCGTCGGGAAATCGAGTGTCTTTTGAATATCGAGCATCGTTCATGTCCGCTCTCAGCAACGCGGATTCTCTCAAATCAGCGTCCCTGAGATTGCTGAAGCTCAGTTTGGTCCATGCCAGTTTGGCTCCCGTCAAGTTGGCATGGTGAAGGTCGGCGTGGCTCAGATTCGTTTTGAAGAGAAAACCATGACTGAGGTTTGATTCAGCCAGGTCGGCCCCCGTCAGGTTAGCCTCGCTCAAGTCCGCCTCGCTGAGATTCGCTCCTCTGAGAACGGCTTCGCGGAGATCGGTTCTGATCAGCATCGTTTGGGCCAGATCGGCATTGCCCAAATCGGCGCGAGTCCCTTCTTTTTTTCCTGAATCAAGCCACGTCTTGTGCTCTCTCAGGATACCATCGAGTTCTTTTTCGCTGATCGTTCTCAACATGTTTCCTCCATCTTTCCAGGCCCGTCAAAGGCGTTTCGATCGATTTTGAGATTCGAATCAGGTGCGCAATTTATAGGACGTGGCCGTTGACTGAAAAATTCAGGCGAATTTGTCCAACTTTTGGGTTTAATAAAATCAAAGTCTTACGAATCTGTATTGGAATTAATACAGGTCGTATCATCAAAAACGGAAAACAGCAACCTGTATTATTTTTTACAGAATTTCAACCAACTGATATTATTGAATAATGAAAATTAAAAAAATAAATCGAATGTCCCAAGTCCGGATCAATGCCATTTATAAAATTTCAAACCAATCATCGATGCGATCAAACCGGTTGCGATCAAACTGAGTATCGGCACGGTCATTTCGACGATACTGGCGCCTTCGATGATGATGCTCCTCATTGCGTCGGCAAGCAGTGTCAATGGCAGCGCTTGGACGATCGGGATGCTCCACCCGGGAAAATTATGATAGCTGAAAAAAATTCCGGATAAGGCCATCATAGGCAGCGTAATGGCGTTGATCAAGCCATTTCCCACAATGGTACTTTCCGTTCGCGAAGACATCAAAATAGCGATTCCCGCAAAGGCGATATTTCCACAGAAAATCAAGAGAACGATATCGAAAACACGCCCCTGGATTTCGAGATCGAAGGTAATCATGGCGAAAGTGAAAAGCACCAATAGTTCGAAGGAGCTCAATAAAAACCGGTTCATAAAACTGGAAAAGAGCAGTGCCGATTTTCTCATGGGAGTGGCAATCAAGCGTCTCAGAAGCTTTTTCATCCTCATTTCGATCAAGCTCCATCCGATTCCCCAGATGCAGGAATTCATCACTCCCAGGGCCATCAGCCCCGGGATGAGAAAATCGATATAACGACTGCCTGCCGAACTCAATGGCGAGGTTTTGATTTCCAATGATTGCAGAGCTCCTTCCCGCAAGGCATTTTTAATCAGCAAATAATTCAAGCGCGCTCCGCTGTTCCGGGGATCGAAATGGAAGGTGATGGAGTGGGAATCGGCTTCGATAAAAAGAGAAATGACGCCACGTTTGATCAAACGCAGCGCTTGCTCGCGCTCAGTCGACAAAAATGAAAAACGAGCCCTTTCAGCCTTTTGTTCGCCTACATTTACATGCCACTCTGCGCCATATTCCGATTTTTCCCGCCGGGTCTCGGGCAAGCCTTCCATCCAACTCTGAAAGGAGCCCACTGCTGAGGCGTTTCCGGAGAGTATGCCGATGCGGACCTGCTCGTCCTCCCCCTGTTGAAAGGCAACTCCCAGAATGGTTGCCATTAAAATGGGGAATCCGAACACCCAGAATAAAACACCGGGTTCCCGGAAAAAAATGCGAAATTGGGTCGTCATCAATTGAAACACCATGTTAGTCATTCAAATGTCTCCCTGTCAGGGTGATAAAAAGGTCATCCAGTGTCGGCCGTCGGCATTGCAGTTCATGGAGCAGCAAGCCATTGTTCTCAACGACTTTCAATAAATCGGGTAAGGCGGTGGTGGTATTTTCAACACTCAGTTTTCCTGACTTCGCTTCCTCATTCCAAGTGAAATCCAGATACCCCCGGATGGCGCCCATCGCCTCGCCGGGCAATTCCTGATTGATATTGAATTCGATCAAATCCCCCGAACCATGAGCGGTTAATAGTTCTTCCAGACTGCCTTGTCCCAAAAAAACTCCCTGGTTCATAAAGATGATCCGTTCACAGAGATGTTCGGCCTCTTCCATGTAGTGGGTGGTCAAGATCATGGTGGTCCCTTTGGATTTCAAAGATTCCAGTATGTTCCAGATACTCCGTCGCGCATTCGGGTCCAGTCCGGTGGTTGGTTCATCCAATAAAAGGAGTTCCGGGTCATTGACCAACGAGACGCCGAGGGCCAATCGTTGTCGTTGGCCTCCGGATAAATGGACGGTATAAGTCTTTCTCTTTTCTTGCAGATCGACGAGTGCCAATATGGTATCGGTTCTGCTGCGATCCATCCGGTAAAACTGTGCGAACAAATCGAGTGTTTCTTCGACTGTCAATTTATCAAAAAAACGAGTTTCTTGCAGGGCCAGTCCCATTTTCAGGCGGATGAAGGATGCCCCTTCGTTCCAGGTCCTGCCAAACAAACGAATTTCTCCCGCATCGGGAAATTGAATCCCTTCAATCATTTCCACCAGGGTCGTTTTGCCTGCGCCATTGGGACCGAGCAAGGCAACAAATTCTCCCCGTCGTATTTGCAAGTCGAGATTTTTGACGGCTTGCACTTCTTTGAATGATTTGCTGACGGATTTTACGTCAATCACTACTTCTTGGGTGCCGTCCGGCTTCATCGATTCTTTTAAGAGAGAGGTCGTTGTCAAGTAGTTTTCCTAACGCCTTATTTGCCGATTGACCTCGTTTTTTTCCGGAATCATGATCATCGAAAGATTGAATAAGTGCTTTCAGGGCTTCTTTGTCTCTGAGAAGGCGTTGGGTTTCTTTGCATGTTTCCCATTCATCCATTGAAATCGAGACCACGTTCCCTCCTTTGCGCATGAGAATTACTTGGTCATGGTCAGATACAATTTGCTCCCTCAACTCAAACAAACGTTTGCGTCCCTCAGAAATACTCAACGCTTCCATAGTTTCCTTTTGGAAAAATTTGTCATCAAAAAAAAAATTGAATGTACAATATAATGTACAATTTTAAAAGGAGAGAAGCAAGGAGAAAAAGAAAGAAATATTGTGATTTTTTCGGAATTTCCAGCCGAAACACTAATTGGGTGCAGAAGGCGTACTGAAATTTATCTTTTTTTCTTCTTCATGCCATCTATCCTTAGTCCCTGATATCCATTCCAGGCCCCGTAAATCCTGCCCAAAACCAGGGAGCGTCGAAATGCCATTTCATCGACTCCCCAGCTCGGGGCTCTTCAAGAAGCCTGTCAACTCTTTGAATAAGAACGAGAGCAATGGAAGCAAGAGCGATTAGGACTCCTCTTTTGGTTCATGCCGAAGATGGATCGCTAAATATTTTTTTAGCTGACCTCCTTATATTGCGCAATTCTCCTGATCAAACTTGCTATAAGCTTTGCGCCGCGTAGTAGTGCTAAAATCATGACATCATTGAAGTTGTTTTAGTGAGAGAGTTTTCCCGCTCGATCGATTGAACAATACCCCGGGAGGATGTGAAAACGATGGATCCTTGCCGGGAATCTTTTTTCAACGTTATTGAACTGAACGGCTTCTGACTGTCCCCGGATTTGAGCAGATTTATTGATTTATTGTTTTTTTTTGCGAATCCCGCATTTATTTTGCTGTGGGGGGTTGACATTGGGTTGTTGTGCTAGGATCATGCAATCACTGAGTTGTTTTAGTGACAGAGAAGGTTCCCGATTGATTGAACAATATCGTGAGAGGAATTGAAAACGATTGATCCTCCCCGGGAATCTTTTTTAATGATATTGAACTAAACGGTTTTTCAGAGACCTGAATAGTTACTTTGTATGTAGTGAAAACGGATTTTTTATTTTTTTTTTTACGAATCCTGCATTTTTTTACGTCAGGGTCTTGAGGTTGACTAGCAGAAGTGCTAAAGTCGTGCCTTCACTGAGTTGTTTTAGTGAAGGAGAGAGTTCCCGCTCGACGGGCACCCTGCCGTGGCAGACTTCGTGTCTGCTGTACAAAAACTTGTCCTCGCGAAAGCGGGGAATCGATTCGCCCCAGGGCGGGTGAATCTTTTTATTGCACCTCAATTGTAAGAGGAAACGATGGAAACAATAAAATCAAGAATAATTCAATTCGCCCGATTCTCTCAATGGTGTGGAGAATCTTTATTATTGCATCTCAATATAAGAGGAATTATGAAAAAAATCATGCCAAGCAAAATCACATCATTATTGCTAACCCTCACCCTGATGGCGGCCGCCCTCTGGGTCGGTCCGGCCCGGGCAGCCGAGATGGTCAAAGACCCGACGACCGGCAAGATGGTAGTTGCGCCGGAGTATGGCGGGACCATCACCTGGGCCACGGCAAGTGTCGGAGATGCTAATCATGTTGACATGTGGTTCCATCACCACCCGGGAACCGTTGTCGCCGGTGTTTTAGAGAAGCTGGGTATCATGGACTGGGCTACGCCCAGGGACCAATTCGACTTCAGAACAACCTACAAGCCTATGACTCTCTATACAGGACACCTGGCGGAGAGCTGGGAGCAGCCCGACCCACTCACAATGGTCTTCAAAATCCGCAAGGGGGTTAAATGGCAAAACAAGGCGCCGGTGAATGGCAGAGAATTTACCGCTTTTGATGCCGAATATAACTATCACCGTTATACGGGTACAGGCAGCGGCTTCAGCGAACACAGTTCCTATTGGGGTGCCAATGTGGGCAAGCTCGAATCAATAAAGGCCACCGACAAATATACTCTTGTCTTCAAGATGAAGGAGGTAGATCCCCTTTTTCTCGGAGCTGCAGTGGTTAACTTGAATTTTATGTACGCCCCCGAGGTAATCAAGGAACATGGCGATGCGAAGGATTGGAGGAACCTGGTCGGTACCGGTCCCTTTGAGATTACGGAAATCGTGGAGGGCTCCTCTATAACTTGGGTCAAGAATCCCAACTACTGGGATGTCGACGAAAAATATCCAGAGAACAAATTGCCCTACCTTGACGGTTTTAAGGGCCTGATCGTACCGGACCCGGCAACCCGGCTGTCCTTACTACGCTCGCGGAAGGTTGATATGCTGGGCATGCCTGCCGGCTACAGTCAATTAACCTCCATGGACCAGGTGATGAGCCTCAAGAAAACCAATCCCGAAATCGTGCTGGAGCCGATGTCCTATCGCTCTGAGACGTCTTGGGTTTTTAACACGCAAAAGAAGCCATTTAGCGACGTGCGAGTGCGCCACGCCATGCAGATGGCCCTGGACCTTAGAAAAGACGGCCCTTTCGATAGATTCCATAATGGTCTCGCCGATTTGACACCCCAGGGGTTTCTGGGGAAAGGTTTTATCGGGTACGTCACCAATTTCGAGGATTGGCCTGAAGAGATCAAGAAATACTATGCGTATGACCCGGAAGGGGCGGAGAAGCTTCTGGATGAGGCGGGTTATCCCCGCGGCGCAGACGGTACTCGATTCAAGGCCATTATGAATTATGGTCTCACCCAGAACCGTTTGGAGCATGACCAAATCGCAGTCGAATATTGGAAAAAGATTGGCGTTGAGATCAAGCTCGAGGGAGTGGATGGCCCTGCTTATGGTGCCAAATTGCAGGACGGTAGTGGGCAGTTTATGGCTTTTATTTCGGGATACGAGTGGAACCCCGTGGGGCAGATGGGTCTGCTGGCCACAGTGGTAGATTCACCATGGAATGTCGCCCAAGTCAAAGATCCGATTTATGACGCCATGTATGCGGCGATGTCAGCCGCTCCAACCCTCGAGGAGCAGATGAGGGCTTCGAAACCGATCGATATGTACTTTAATAGTCAGCACTGGTATTTATGGGGGGGGCGCGTTCCGCACTTTCACGCCTTCCAGCCGTGGATTGTTGGATACAATGGGGAAACCGAACTGGGGGACATGGATCGTAATATCATCTTTGCCCGCCTCTGGATTGATAGCGCCAGGAAGAAAGAAATGGGCTACTAGTACAAGTGTTACAAAGTAACTGACCCTTTCTGTGTCATCCCGGGCTTGATCCGGGATCTAGGAGTATTTTGGTAGGTCCCCTGGATTCCCGGGTAAGCCAAGAATGACAAATCAAACTAAATATTTGATCCTGAAATAAGGGTCAACTATTTCCTGAAAGCAGTACTAGTATTATTGCCTAACAACGGTGGGAGGGCAGCGGCCGCTGCCCTCCCACAATTTTTATCATGACAACTCTTGAGCAATGACGGCCTCCAGCTTCTCATTGATCCATCTATTCAAACTTTTTCCTTCTTTTCGTGCGCGGTCCGTAATCCCTTTATGGATATGAATAGGCATTCTCAGGCGTATATCCCTTGAGTTGTTTAGTCTCGCGTTTTTTTGTATTTTTCCGCCAAAGGAAATTACGATATATTCAATTCTATTGGATAAACAGGAGAAATAAAGAGACTGTTTAAAATATTAACATACTGATATTATTGTAATAATTTGTTGTAGCAACAAATCTGGTATGCAAGGAGGAGTAATATGGGTATGTTCAAAAAGAAAATAAAATTATCAAATAGCAAGAATCCCAACCTGTTTTTTGAAGAAGATTTTTGGGTAGATACAGGCGCGCTTTATTCTTTTGCGCCGGAAAATTATCTTGAAAAAATAGAGGTAGAACCATCGGCGAAACGGAGTTTAATTCTTGCAGATGGTCGACAAGATACAAGACTATTGGGTTTCTGCGATTTCCAAATTGAAGAACTTGAAGGCACGATTCCTTGTCCAATAATTTTCGCTCCAAAGGGCTCTCTCTTTTTGCTTGGCGCAACTGCCTTGGAGAATTTCGGAGTTGACGTCGATCCAATTCAAAAAAAACTCAAACCGATATTGGCAATAATTGGAGGATTCGTAGCTTCACAATGACAATAAATATTTTTCAAATTGCCTTAGGAACAAACCTTAAATAACCTGTAATTCTTTCAATGGTGTGAGCAAAATTGGGGGACATGTACACCGCTGCGCATCCCAACTCTACTGTTTTATGCCTGCTGTTACGTGTCCCCTAATTTTGCGTATCCATACTTCTAACTTATTTAAATTTCATTCCTTAGTAAAGACCAAGCTCGGATCGTGAGCGCGAGAGTGCCTGGCGAGTCTTGCCATTGATTCAGGCTCAGTCTGATTCGGCGAGCATTTCGAGATCTTCCCCCGAAAGACGCCAGACGGACCAGTCGTCCAAGGGCCGGGCTCCGACCTTTCGATACGACTTCTTTGCCAACTCGTTCCAATTCAAGACCGACCATTCCATCCTGCCACAATCACGCTCCACCGCAATCCGGGCGAGCTTTATGAGCAGTTGACGTCCGTATCCTTTTCCGCGTGATTCTGGCTTGACGAACAGATCCTCGAGATAGAGGCCTCGCCGCCCCTGGAATGTGGAAAAATTGTGAAAAAATAAGGCGAAACCAACAGCTTCGTCTTCGACTCGGGCAATCAACGCCTCAACGGCAGGTGGTTCGCTAAACAACGCGCGTCTGAGGTCAGCTTCAGTCGCAATGACGTCGTGCGACAACTTTTCGTAAGCCGCGAGATCCCTGATGAGTGACATGAGCAACTGCGCGTCATCCTCGGTAGCCCATTCAATACGTACTTGATTCATGATTGTTTCCTCTTCAACGAGACTCCCGAAACCATCCCATGTTATTCCACCTCGCATCTTTTTAACAGTTCGACACAAGAATCTCACTCCAATTATCAGCGCTCGCAATTTTTTATGGAAAAAGAGGAGAGCCATTACCTTTTTCGGACAAGATTCCTGTTTCTCCATTGTCTCCTCTCGTGCAATAATGGCAGTTGTTTCCATTGAGTGGAAATTATCGAACTGATTTAACTACTCCACCGTTTTATGAGAAAAAAGTATGTTTCGAGCAGACTGTGATTTGCCTTGGAAAATCAAGAGCATGGAGGAAAAATATTTAAAGTCGAGCAGTCAAAATCGATCATTCGTATTTGGACAGTGAGTGGGTGTGAACCACATTGCCAAAGGGGATTAAAATGAAATTAAGCATCGTAACCTACAACACGCAATATTGTACGGGTTTGGACGGAGAAACCAGTGTCGATCGTATTGCCGGGGAAGTCCGACATTGCGACGTAATCGGCTTACAGGAAATTGACAGATGGTGGCAACGTACAGGAATGGAGGATCAGGTAAAACGATTGAGTGAATTATTCGAAGATCGTTACATTTTTTTTGGACCAGCGCTCGATGTCGATGCCAGTATTCGTCTTCAAGACAACAAAATACAAAATCGCAGAAGACAATTCGGCAATATGATCATTTCGCGTTGGCCCATCGAGCAGGCCCGAGTACATATGTTGCCTAAGCAAAATTTTATAGATCGGCTCTGTCTGCAACGCTCTGCGATAGACGCTGTCATCAAGACTCCGGAAAAGCGAATCAGGCTGTTGTGCACCCACCTGAGTCATTCATCTGACAACGAGCGATTGGAACAAGTCATCGCATTAAAAAAAATTATTAATATCGGCAGAGTTCAAGGAGGCGCAATGACTGGCCCAGAAAATGATCTCTGGGAGCTTTCCGACCTTGCGCAGGATATTCCTCAAGATACGCTGATTCTCGGAGATTTCAACATGACTGCGGACTGCGAAGAATATGAAATAATGATTGGGACAGCAGAAACCAACCAAGGCTTTGTCAATCGCTTTGTGGACCTGTGGACGCTGCATCATGGTGAGAAAACGGGTTTGACTTTCTTTGCTAAAAGTCCAAAAAGGGTGGATTACATTTTCGCAAGCGATGGATTTGCCAATGCTTTGCAGGAAATGCGAGTGATGGAGGAAGCCTCGGGTTCGGACCATAAACCTGTCATGGCCGCCTTTTATTGATTACCTAAATCCTGCAATTGAATATTTTGATTGAGTTTCCCCCCACTCTTTGAGAGGTTTTTTTAAAAAAAAGGATTTGAGAGTTGAATTTCCATCAGTCCTTGCTCATAAAGGTTTTTCCGCCCTCCATTAGATCGTCATATTTTGTGATGATCTGATACCCGCTTTCGCGGGCACAAGATTCAAGACGTACTTCTCCCTGGATTTGGGAATCTACATCTCAGCAAAATGTATCCACTGGAGTGAAACAAAGGATCCAGGTCTCTCCAACAGCGACCCATGCATCCCATTGAGCATTGTAAAGTGTTCTTTCCGGAACTCTCAGTTTTTGTTGACGAGCGCCACTCGTCCATTTTCCTGCCATTCGGACAAGATAGGTGCGCATGGTGGCCGGTTCCCAACGGCGCAGTATTGCGTTACCACTACAAAGGGCCATCCAGCGCAGCGTGTTGTAAGCGAGTATCGCGCATTGGAACAAGGCACTGTTGGCCCAAAAATCGTCGGTTTTAATCTGAGCCAGCGCAGTTTGATTTTTTGCTTCCTCAATCCATGTCTCAGCGACCGCCCTTTGGCCATACTCTTTGTGAGCCTGCCAGGGAGTGAGCGCGTCAGTGAGAACATAACAAAAATAATCGTACTCCTTCATCTCAAAGAGGGTGGCCATCCCTTTGAGTTCCTCCTCTTTCTCCCTGCGTACGGCCATGAATTTTCTTGACCTCCTCCAAGTTTCACATTGGTGGGAAAACTCACACCCTTCCCAAGCGGGCTGCCCCTTCACTTTTTGCCATTTTTGGGTTTCCAACAACGAGACAAGCCCCTTGAGTTTGACCTTGATCAGATAGCCATGGCCTCGTTCTTCGAGGAAATCCAGCAAATCCCCCACAAAAAAACCACTGTCTCCACGAAACAGAGTGCGAGTCCGATTTGGAAGGTGAGCGAGAAGTTGCCGCATGAATTCAACGACTCCATTGCTGGTATAGGCACTCCCATCACGAAGCCAACCCTGAAGAATCTCCTTTGTCTCTGCGCAAAATGCCAGCAGAGGATGATACGAAGCTGCACCGCGTTTGTGGGGATTATATCCGACAGACACTCCTTGCTGCTTGCCGTAGGCCGTTTTCACAGTGGAGTCCACGTCAATCACAAGACAGTGTAACACCCCAACGATGCTTGTCCCACTTCGAAGCGCCTTACGCCAGATACCGGCTCGAATCCGATGGTTCAAGCTCTCCATCTCATTGATGTTTTTCTGTGTGAAAGTACGCAGTATCCGGCCGAATGTGGTTTCATCCGGAATCCTCAGCCAACCGGCCACACGACTCAAAACACGGTCGTTCCAAACTGTCACAATCGAACGAATCGAACGGGCGCCACCAACAATGCCGACCACCGACAAAATGACCATGTCCACCGCGTCATAAAGACCCGTGGCGCCACGCCGATGATCTACGGTCTGCTCTGTCTTTGAAACAATCCCTTCTTTGTGAAAAAATTTGACAACCGGAATCAAGCCTGCTTGCGCGGTCAGGTCTCTGCCTCCCTGGCTGATATGGATGTTTTTTGCTGTCGTTCTTGCCGATCTTGCGCTACCTTTGTTTTTCATGGTAATGGTGATCTCTTAAAATGTTGATTCTGCTGTTAACTATTTGAGTATATTACCATTTCCATGTTTGATTGTCATCTAATTGCAGGATTTAGGGATTATACTATCGACACTAATGAAATTTAAATAAGTTAGAAGTATGGATACGCAAAATTAGGGGACAGGTAACAGCAGGCATAAAACAGTAGAGTTGGGATGCCGCTGTACATGTCCCCCAATTTTGCTCACACCATTGGAAGAATTACAGGTTATTTAAGGTTTGTTCCTAAAGTCTTGGGGAAATTGTTGCTTCGAATTGCAGGAACCTGCGAAGATCCCCAAATTCTTGTTGACAGGTGCTTGCAAAGAATTTATACAAATAGTCCCACCTGCTTTTCTATCGAGAAAGGTGGACGAGAAGTGAACGTGATGGATAAAATCAAAAATTTTTATAACGGTACAATGACAAACAGCAAGATTGGAGGAAGAAGATGACACAACGATTGAAAAACAAGGTCGCGATTGTCACGGGAGGCAACAGCGGGATTGGTGAAGCGACGGTCCATCTTTTTGCCAGGGAAGGGGCCAAAGTCGTGATTATGGCCAGGCGGGAAGAGGAAGGGGCGAGAGTTGAAAAAGCTGTTAGCGAGGAAGGTGGAGAGGCCACTTTCATCGCCTGTGACGTGAGCAACGTCGGCTCAGTCGATTCGGCAGCGGCGGAAGCGGCCAAAGCTTACGGTACCATAGACATATTGATCAACAATGCCGGTGGAGGGGCTGCGGGAGACTTCCCCAACATGTCCGACGAAGATTGGAACTATGTTATCGATATCAATCTGAACGGCACGTTCTATGTTTCACGCGCTGTTTGGCCACACCTCGTGGCAGCCGGTGGCGGTGCCGTTGTGAACATGTCGTCACTCGCCGCTCAGCGGGGTTTCAGCCCCTGGATGCGCGAGGAATTCGGTACTGCCGCACCGGCTTACTACGCGGCAAAAGCGGGAGTCGATGCGCTGACCCGTTACATGGCCGGGGTCGGGGGTAAACATAACATCCGGGTCAATTGCGTACGTCCCGGTCAAATCATGACGCCCGGTGCGACTCGGGGAACCATCAACGATCCCGACGGCGGGCATCATGTTTTCGAGAAGATGTTCAAGATGGCACAGATTATTCCGGGTCCCGGCTACCCTGAGGACGTCGCCAATCTTTTCTTGTTCCTGGTATCCGAAGAATCACGCTTCCTCACTGCCGAGATCATCAACGTCGATGGTGGAGTTGCCGCAAAGATCTGAGTCTCCAATCAATTGGATTCGAATTACTCCGCGTCGATTATTCCGAAGGAGGTGATATTTGTTGTTGTTTTTAGAATAATTAATGATATCAATAGTTTGTCATCCCGGACTCGATTCGGGATCCGGTAAATGCATTGTCTGGTATTTTCCTGGAATCTTTCTCGAACCAGGAAGGACTGAAATAGAAAAACAAAGTCAACCAATTAACAAATAAGGAATGCTTATGTATTTGGAAAAATATAAACTCACCGGCAAAGTCGTCGTCATCAATGGTGGCGCCCGCGGAATCGGTTATGCCTGCGCAGAAGCGTTTGCAGAATGTGGCGCCGCTCTGGTATTGAGCGACATCTTACCGGAAGTCGAAGCCTCCGCCCAACGATTGCGTGAGGAAAGAAAAGTGGAGGCGACGGCGCATATTGTGGATCTGACCAGCACCCGGCAGGTCGATTCCCTGGCAGCTACCATCCAACAAACGTATCAAAAGGTGGATATTGTGGTCAACAGTCAAGGCATTGGGGGGAACGGCATAAGAGGTGAAGCCCTGCAGGATGAGAGTTGGAATAAAACGATCGACATCAATCTCAACAGCGTATTTTGGTGTTGCCGGGCTTTTGGAAATATCATGCTTGCGCAAGAGCGGGGCAGTATTGTAAATCTGGGTTCCATGTCCGGCATCGTTGTCAACAATGGGTTCTCCCAAGCCGCCTACAATGCCAGCAAAGCTGCCGTTCACCAACTGACTAAATGCCTGGCCGTCGAATGGGCCAGCCGGGGCGTGCGGGTCAATGCGGTTGCCCCTACTTATATTGCGACGGATATGACGAAGAAAGGCTTGGAAAGGCCGGAAATCCTGGCAAAAATGAAAGAAGCGACTCCTCAGAATCGCATCGGCGAATCCCACGAAATCGCCTCGGCAGTCCTGTTTCTGGGAAGTGAAGCTTCCAGTTTAATGACAGGTGGCGTGCTGGTTGTCGATGGCGGATTCACTTGTTGGTAGGAATTTTTAAGAATATTTTTCAAAGACGGGCTTCATCGACCTGAATCACTCCTGCAGTCTCGAGTGTTCTTCGTATATCTGCTCCTTCCGCTTCGTTATTCGGACGGACGGGAGCGCGGAAATATGCGGCAGAGTCAACTAGACAAATATTTATGCTGGTCATTCCTCGAGACGTTTGATAGGATAATGCTTTGGGCAATCCCCCTTGCCTCTTTTCATATTCCCGTTTCCCCTTTCAGGGGGACATGCTTCGCGGGAATGACAAAGTGCATAACACAGACTTAATTCTTCAATGACTTACGAGATCTTAGAATTGTCGAGTGAGTAAAGGGGTTGTATCACCGGAAACGTGAGCGGGGGGAAGGTTGCGCCAATTGAATTACGAGTACGCAAATTTGAAACAGGTAGCAGGTACCTGGTATGAAAAACTGAGACGAGGAGAAAATCATGGCAGTGGAACACAGGCGATTGGGTAGACATGGCACCTTGGTGAGCAACCTGTGCCTCGGCACTGTGAATTTAGGGACGGTGACCGATGAAAAAGATAGTTTTGCCATCATGGATCGAGCATTGGAGCTCGGTATCAATTTCTTCGATACCGCCGACGCATATGGATACCAGTGGGGATATGGTCTTGTCGAAGAACTCGTGGGACGTTGGTTCGCTCAGGGCGATGGTCGCAGGGACGCGGTTGTGATGACGACCAAGGTCTACTCCGCGTTCTTGAAGGAGGGCATGAGAGCAGAACCGAATCGACAATCGAAATGTTATGGAGCCGTCAAGATCCGCCGACAAATAGAAGGTTCGTTGCGTCGGCTGCAAACGGACATTATCGACCTTTATCAAATGCACCATATCGACCGGGAATGTCCCTGGGAAGAGACCTGGCAGGCTTTCGACAGTCTCGTGAAGCAAGGTAAGGTCAACTACGTTGGTTCCTCCAACTTTGCAGGCTGGGACATTGCCACCGCTTGTCAGGAAGCATCGCGGCGAAACATGATGGGACTGGTGAGCGAGCAGACGAGATACAACCTTTGTACCCGTACCGCAGAGTTGGAAGTGATCCCTGCTTGCCGGTATTATGGACTCGGATTGATTCCTTGGGGTCCCGTGCATGGCGGGCGTCTCGGCGGAATCTTGCAAAAACCTCCAAAAAGTGGACGCAGGGGTCACGATAAAGGTTATGAAATATTCGTGGCTGAACATCGAAACCAACTCGAACGGTATGAATCCCTTTGCAAGCAATTGGGAGAGACGCCTGCCGTAGTAGCTCAAGCCTGGCTCCTTCACAACCCGGCAGTGACCTCGGTGATCATTGGCCCTCGTACATTGGCGCAGTTGGAAAGTTCGGTACGCGCGACCGAGGTGACGCTGGATCGAGAGACGCTGGACAAACTGGATGACATCTGGCCCGGACCGGGGGGAGAAGCACCCGAAGCCTATGCCTGGTAGCCGGAATAAGAAGCATGACGGCCATCGCCATCAAAATTCAGCGTTCCTGGTGGCAAAGAGATGGCCGAAAGATTGATTAAATTTTCAGCGGAAGCGGTCCGGTAAGTCCAGTTCGCTGGTGATTCCGTGGAACCATTCGATGACATCGGGGTGATACGGAATACCTTTCTCCATTCGCGAAATCTCTTCTTCGCGCGCCTGCAATCCTGCATACACCACGCGATCTTCACCGGGTGCCGCAGGCGTTTCTTGCAGACTACGGAGGTAGATGTCCATCTCCTGCTTGAAGGCTTCGACATCGCCAAATGCACTGACGTTGTAGGCCAGAAAGTGGTGCGACGGATCCTGACGTCTGAAGGGACCGGCGCCATCGCCTCCCAAGACGCCACATAGTATTTCGATCATCATCGCCAGCGAGTAGCCTTTATGAGATCCTATCTCGCGGGTGCCGCCGAGCGGAAGCAACATCCATTCCGAGGGAATGGGTCCTTCCTCCATAATCGGGCTGCCGTCTTTCTCCGCAATCCAACCCGGCAAAGCATCCACGCCGAGCCTTTTTGCCAGACCAATCTTGTTCCCGGCAACAGAACTCATGGTGGCGTCAAAGAGGAAAGGGGGTTCTTGTTGCGCCGGTACGGCAACTGCCAAGGGATTCAAGCCCACCATCGGTCTGGCGCCATGAGTGGGAACCAGAGCCAACCAGCCTGTGGTCATTGCCATTCCAATCATGTCGTGTTTCAGAGCCATTGCGGCGTGATAAGCGGCTGCCCCAAAATGAGCGCCGTTGGTTAGAGTAATGGCGCCTATCCCATATTTTTTTGCGCGTTCAATGGCCATATCCATGGCTTGTGGGCCGACCACCAAGCCGAATCCCCGGTCCGAATCAAGCGTCGCCACGGCAGGCGCTTCGGCGATGATCCGAGGGTTGGGAGTCGGATTGATCTTTCCGTCGCGAAACATTTTGATATAAACAGGCATCATGTTGGAGACCCCATGGGTCTCGATTCCGCGGATATCCGCATACATGAGGACATCAGCCGCCAGTCGAGCATCGGCTTCCGGCATCTCCATCTTTTGAAAGATTGCTCCAACCGTCATTCGCATGTCATTATGATTGACGCGGACGGCAATCTCTTCTGGAACCTTAAATCGTTCAAGCATTTTAAACTCGATCCTTCCTATACGATATTGCAGGTTTGGGAGCAGCATGAACAGGCGCCACCTCGAGGCGCTCACCACGGTTTTGGTAACCTTCGCTCTCCGACTGAGGAACAAAAAACTGTCGCACTATCCGCTATCCCTGCAGTCAATGTCAAGTATTATTGAGAAGCGCGCTAAAATATTACAAATTTCCTTTTAGACAATAGCGAGTCGCTGACGCGAAATAGCTTTTGGCTTTACTAATACATGACATTGTAGCACATCCGTTGTTGTATCACTCCGAACCAAAGGCGAGGAATCTTTAGATCTCTCCAGGCGTCGAGATGACATGTTGTAATACAATGTTGCGTGTGTGTACTTGTGAAGGTGGCTTACTCATGAATGAGAAGAAACTCTTTGCTCAATTCAACGAAATGATATTCTTGAAATAAACGGATGATTTGATCCGGCTTTGTTGAAAATATCTTTTCTAACTCCCGATTTTTGATATTTCCTGTCGAAACAAGCAGTAATTGAATTCATTAAACCACCAGCTCTGCTGGTGCGAACCTAATAGGCTTTGCCGGTCAGACATGAGTAACGTATACGTGTCCGTGAGCCGTGCTCGTGCTCGTGAACGATTAGTGAGATCGTTGACACATTTTTGTTAACATAGCGACAATGCGATGTAGTAACTGTTTTCCTTTATCGAATAATGGAGACTGAACGATCTTCAAAACTTTCAGAACATCGAGAATCGCACCACATTCCATAGAGGATCCTCGAGCAATCGCGTAGAATCGATGCTTGTCGGAAAGAGACGTTTTGCCACACCCCTCGGCAATATTGAGAGGAATCGACCATGAGGCACGCTTCAGTTGATCAACTAAGGCAGAGTTTCCTCTGAGCAATGTCTCAATGATTTGGACACTCAATGCTAAAAATTCGATGGAACATTGGTAAACATCTAATTTTTCATGATCTGGCATAACCCCTTTCGTTCACGTTCACGAGCACGTTTTACGAATACGAGCACGTTTTGCCCCCATCCTGGGGGCCTTTTCAAGCCACCGGCTCTGCCGGTGGTAATGACTTATCAGGATGGCGAGAGACAAGGAAGGAATTGACAAAATCCTGATCTTTTGTGACGAGGACGCAGTCTTGATCATTCACGTATTTAAGAATTTCAGTGTCAGTCGTTTTATTCCTTTTGGGAAGTTCAAGCGTATGCATGGCACCATGACCGGTTTCTTTTATCAATTGAGTGAGTTTTCTGGGAAGTTGAGCATCAAATTTGAAAGTTTGGTGCGTAACGAGAAATTGACGAGAGAATATTTTGATTCTTTGGTAAATTTCTTAAGGGAAGGAGCGGCCAAATTAATTGTTTACGGCTGTGATTAACCACAGGTTTATTATCAAATATTGTCCAAAATAAAACTCAGGTTCTTTCAAACCAAAAATAAAATTTTCCATTTTACATAAAAGTGATCAACGGTCAGAAAACTTTATGCTTGTAATCCCCGAATGAAATTGATAGAATTCGAGTTTTTGAAAACTTTGGATTCCAAAATGACATACAATTTTGCAGGAAAAGTGGCCTTGGTGACTGGAGCGGGTGGCGAACAAGGTATTGGACGAGCCATTGCCACTCGATTGGCGCGGGAAGGAGCCGATGTGGTCGTCACTGATTATATGGCTAACCCCAGGAACTCGACAAGTTGGGCCGGGTTGCCGGATGTGGTGCGTGAAATTGAAGAATTGGGGGGAAAAGCTTTGGCGATCCTGGGCGATGTTTCCCAGGCAGGTGACGTCGAGGAAATGGTCCGCCAAACTTTGCGGAGCTTCGGACAGATCGATATCCTGGTCAACAACGCCGGCACGGCAGCAGGTGAGGATCGAGTTCCTTTGGTAGAATTAAAAGAGGAAGAATGGGACCGAGTGCAGCGAGTGAACGCGAAAGGCACATTTTTGTGCTGCAAAACCGTGGCTCGAGTGATGATAAAACAGGGTCGGGGAGGCAAGATTCTCAATATGTCCTCCCTGTCGGGTAAGTTTGGCTTCGCGAACTTTGGAGCCTACTGCGCATCGAAATTTGCCATACGGGGGTTGACTCAATCCCTGGCCAAGGAACTGGGACCCCATGGCATTCAAGTCCACGCGCTCTGCCCGGGCATGATACTAACTGAGCGATACACTGATATTGCGGAAGCTACCGCGCCTGATGGCGTTTCTACGGCAGACCATTTGGAAGAAATCAAAAAAAGAACCTTATCCGGCGCGCCACTGAGACGGATTGGCACTCCTCGGGACGTGGCACAAACTGCCGCTTATTTGGTTTCCTCCGAATCCGACTTTCTGACCGGATTGTCCATTACGATCGACGGTGGCGTCTTAATGGATTGAGACGCCTGCGCATCCCCGCTTCATATACCGGAGAGCCATACTATGAATTTTGAATCATACGGAAAACGAGAACCCAGACTGCAGGGCAAAGTTGCTATCGTCACCGGAGGTGGTGGCTACGAGGGTGAGTCAGGTACCGGCAGAGCCACGGCGATTTGTCTGGCCAGGGAAGGCGCCAGAGTCGTGGTGGCCGACTTGACGGCTGAAAATGCGGCACGAACCGTAGAAACCATTAGAGACGAGATTAGCGGCGAGGCGTCAATTTTCACCGGAGATGGTACTAAAAATGAAGATTGTCGCGCAATGGTGAGTGAGGCGGTCGAACGCTTTGGCGGCTTGCACGTACTGGTCAACAATCTTGGCTTTGGTGGACAAAGTCGAATCTCGAGTGAGAAAAGTAAAGGGTCCGGTGTTGCGGAATTTGATGAAAACGAATTGGAATGGGCCATGGATCTAAATCTGAAAAGTGCCATGCTGGCAAGCAAGCATGCTATTCCTGCCATGATCGCCTCAGGAGGAGGATCGATTATCAATTTTTCGTCCTGCGATGCCCTTGCTGCTGCCGACCACTTTGGGCTGCCCTATTCGGTTTCCAAAGGAGCTCTCCATATTTTAACCCAAACAACCGCAGCGTGGCATGGGCGGGATGGCATTCGAGCCAATTGCATCGCTCCGGGTCATCTGCACTCCGCATTTACAAGCCACCTGCCTTCCGATCTTCGGGAGCGACGACGGCAAGTCGTCCCGTTGGGAACCGAGGGCACTCCCTGGGACGTCGCCTGGGCTGCCGTTTTTCTGGCCAGTGACGAGGCAGGTTGGATCTCGGGCGTAGTCTTACCCGTCGACGGTGGGCTTTTTGCAGCCCAGCCGCTTCTCGGCCATAATTTTATCATGGGCAAATACCCAAAAAAACAAACCAAATGAAGGAGAAAAAAATGACATATCCCTTGAATCAGGAATTGATGTACATGATGCCGACCCATTTCGGTCCCATGTCCGGGCCGAGACAAGGCCCGGGCGGCAAGAAGTTTGCTTTTGAGCAGGACCAACGCAAGTGCAAGAGCGTCTCGGTCAGTTTTCTTACCAACGCGGAGCAATTGAAAGATTTTCTACCACCGGGATTCGAATTGTCGGGAGAACCGGTGGTGACTGTCAGTGAAACCTACATGAAGGAGATCGATTGGCTGGCAGGGCGTGGCTATAATCTTCTTGGCGTCACTTTTCCGGTGGTCTACCAAGGCAAAAAAGACCGCGCCAGTGGCCCTTTTTTGACGGTGCTTTGGGAAAACCTGACCGATCCGATCCTCACAGGTCGGGAACAACTGGGTTTTTCCAAAATCTATTGTGACTTGCCGGAACCCGTCGTTTACAACGGAGAGATCCATTGCGCCGCCAGTTGGATGGGGTTCCGTTTTCTCGATATCAAGCTTACCAACATGAAAGAGGTAAACGCCGCGGACCTTGCTACACCCGCTCGGCCTCCGGTCGACGGAACACTGAGAGGACAAATCCATTATAAATACATGCCCCGGACTGGGGAATGGGGCAAGGAAGATGTTGCTTATGCGGTGTTATCTCCGGCATCGACAAATCCAACGCCTCCACAATCTTTGTATCGAGGAGATGGCACCATAAAATTCCATAGGGCTCGCTGGGAGGACCTACCCACGCAATACATGATCATCAACGCCTTCAGCGCTCTGGAAATCAAGGAGTACCGTGGGGCCAGCATTGAAGATCGAGTCGGTGGCGGAAGCCTTTCCAATCAACAAATTCTTTACTGAATCGATAAGCAATGAGGTATCAACTATGAATGGATATGAAGCATTAGCAAGAATATTGCAGATCGAAGGAGTGGAGTTCCTCTCCGCCTTTCCTGCCCAACCTCTCATCGAAGCCTGCGCCCACATTGGTATTAGGCCCATCATTTGTCGTCAGGAACGCAGCGGAGTCAATATCGCGGACGGTTTCAGTCGTATTTCGAATGGACGCAGGTTTGGGGTGTTTAGTATGCAGCAAGGGCCGGGGGCGGAGAATTGCTTCGCCGGCGTGGCCCAAGCATATGCCGACTCGGTCCCTATGCTGATTTTGGCGGGAGGAGAGCCTTTGTCTCGACAGGGAGTGTCTCCGACTTTCGAGGCCCGTCGAAATTTTCAATACGTTACCAAATGGGCTGCCCAGATCAACAAGGTTGAAGACATTCCGCACATGTTACGACGCGCATTAATACAGATGAAACAAGGTCACCCCGGACCAGTGATGTTAGAGATGCCCGGGGACGTGATGGGATTGGATTATCCGGGAAATGTCGAGGAATACAAAATTGTTCGACGTCGAGAATCCCTCGCCTCCAAGGAAGATGTGCGGGAACTGATAACGGCCTTGTTGAAAGCTTCCTCTCCCGTCATCGTTGCCGGGCAAGGGGTGCTGTATTCGCAAGCAACGGCCGAATTGGTCGCCTTTGCAGAGTTGGCTCAACTGCCTGTCATGACCACCTTGGCCGGCAAAAGCGCTTTTCCGGAAAATCATCCTCTGGCTTTGGGAACAGGAGGACTGTCGCGTACTTTGATGGTGCGACGCTTTCTGGAATCTACGGATTTCAGCATGGGAGTCGGAACCAGTTTCACTCGGAACACCTTCACGACCCCAATGCCTGAAGGTATTGTTCTTGCTCAGGTGAGCAACTGTGCGGAAGATATCGGTAAAGATTACGAAGTCGAGTTTGGCGCGGTCGGAGAAATTCGCCTGGCGCTTCAGCAAATGATCGAAGAATATCAGCGACAGGATGGTCCGAGGGTGCGCGGAGATGGCCAGGGTGTCGCAAATCGTGTTGCTTCCGTTCGTGATGAATTTGATGCGGAGTGGGAATCCCGCCATGCCTCCGACGAAATCCCCATCAACCCTTACCGCGTGTTTCGAGAACTGGCAAATTCCTTTGACCCGGCCAACACCATCATCACACATGATTCCGGTTATCCTCGCGATCAGTTGCTGCCTATGTGGAAACCCGTTTCTCCCCGTGGCTACATTGGTTGGGGTAAATCCACCCAGTTGGGTTATGGACTGGGCCTGTCAATCGGCGCCAAATTGGCGGCTCCTGAGAAGCAGGTGATCAACATCATGGGAGATGCCGCATTCGGCATGTCGGGCTTGGATCTCGAAACCGCCGTGCGCTCCGAAATTCCCATCCTGACTGTGGTGCTCAACAACTCGGTGATGACCAATTATGATCACCATTTGCCAGAGGCTACCAAACGCTACAGGAGCAACGAATTGGGGGGCAATTATTCTAAAATCGCAGAAGGGTTGGGAGTCCATAGCGAGCGGGTGGCCACGCCGGGTGGTCTGGCTCCTGCGTTCAAGCGGGCAGAAGCCGCCAATCGAGAAGGTCGACCTGCCCTGGTGGAGGCCATTTCCAAAGTCGAAAAAAATGTCTCTAAGTGAGTTTTGGCAACCGGCAGTTTCAAGATATTGAAGAGACTCATGGGTTCAGGGATCGTCCCTGAATCGCGTCCGCTTTGTCAAGGACGGCGCGGGCGCGTTTGATCACGGGATTATCTACCATTTGGCCCTCATCGACAAAGACACCCACACCGGAAGCGAGGTGTTTTTCGTAGGCGTCGACCAATCGGCGGGCTTTGGCAATCTCGTCTGCAGAGGGTTGGAAGACCTCGTTACAGATCTCGACTTGATTGGGATGGATGCAGAAAGCTCCTTCAAAACCAAGCAGGGCGGCGCGACCGACCCATTCCCGATAGGTTTCCTTGTCGTTATAAACGGCAATGGACCCCAGGTATCCCAATGGAATGATACCAGCCTGGCGGGCGGCAACCAAGGCCAGGATATGCGGGACATACATGGCATCGGGAAGAGGTTGCGTCCCCAATGAGGCGGAAAGATCTTCGGTGCCGACTATCAGTGCCAATAGACGAGGAGTTGCGGTTGCAATTTCATTGACGTGAATCAACCCTTCCGCGTTTTCAATCGTGGCGATCAAACGCACGCCCCCCGGCGGCAGACCACGTTCCGCTTCCAATTCTCCAATTGTTTCATCCAAAAGTCGTAGAAAGTGCGCGTGGGGAACTTTTGGGATCGTAATGGCATCCAGGCCGGGACCCATTATCGTTTCAAGGTCCGGCAACGCCAATCGCAGCGGCGCATTGATGCGTACCACGACATAAGGACAACGCCCCCGTATTTTCCCGATTGCCCGGGCCGCCGCTTGGCGGGCCGCTTCTTTTTCGTTCTGCGGAATGGCATCTTCCAAATCGAGCTGGATCGCGTCAGCCTTACGCCGAAGCGCGCTCTCCAGCAATTTTTCATTGGTTGCGGGGACAAAAAGTAGAGATCGTAACAGCATGGCAGTATTCGTCGCTTTTCTTTTTTTCTGGTGTCAGACCGGCTGCGTCTTAAAACCCTGTGCTTGCTCTCCAACGGTTTCCCGTTCACCAAAGAGCGTTATGAGCATCCCCATGTAGATCTCGACCGGCTTTAATTCGGACTTTTTGAAAAACTTGAACAATTTTCATTTTGGCACGGAAAAAGAATGGCAGTGCTTGTCATTCATGATTCTTGTTTTACTTTGACAATACGTTTTGATTTTATCTCAAATGGTTGATTTCCACAATCCCCAAGGATCTGTTATCAAATAGTAACCCGTGATATTTTATTTTTGTCAAGGTCGACTCTATCGGGAATTCAGGGGAATGCCTCGCTAACTGCTTCTTGTATCCCGCAACAAGTTCGAGATGACATATCTTTTTTCTTCAGCCTTTTACCAAATTATCCATATTTTTATAGGAGGATCGCAAATGAAAACACTGGAAGGAAAAGTTGCCATCGTTACGGGTGGTGGGACAGGAATTGGTAAGGAAACCGCCATCATCTTTGCAAGGGAAGGAGCCATAGTTGTTTTGGCCGGGCGACGTTTGCGACCGCTGGAGGAGGTGGCCACCCAAGTGAAGCAGGCTGGTGGTCATGCCGTGGCGCGAGCAACGGATCTGGAAGACGGGAATGCCGCCGCCGAATTGGGAGACTGGACTGTTGCCGAGTTTGGCCGCGTCGACATCCTGGTCAACAATGCCGGACATGGATCTAAAGCGCGTTCCATTCGATACCTCCGTGAAGTCGAGTGGCAGAGTGTCTACAAAGTCAATGTCGAAGGCGTCTACCGTTTGACGCAAGCGTGCGTGAACCCCATGATCGAACAAGGAGGCGGAGTGGTGATTACAGTTTCTTCTTATGCTTCGATACGTCCGGGTCTGTTGGGAGGAGCGGCATATAGTTCAGCCAAAGCAGCGTCTCACAACCTGATGTATCATACCAACGTCGAATTGAATGCCAGGGGAATCCGCGCATGTACCATCATTCCGGCCGAAGTCGATACGCCTATCCTGAACAATCGGCCGCTGCCTCCGGATGCGGAAGCCCGTTCGACGATGATGATGCCGGAAGACATCGCGCAGGCGATTTACCTCTGCGCCACCATGCCAGCAAGGACCGTGGTCGAGGAGATTCGCCTCCGTCCTACGCAAGCACGCGACGTCTCTGAAGAATTACAAGCCGCCGCGGAAGCAAAGTCTCCCCGGAGCTAATGGAAAATCGACCTTCAATAGCAACGATTACGGCAGCCTCTTGGAAATTCTTCCGCTGGCGGTGGTTTCTAATGATTGAAAGGAGAAATAAACCTGGCCAGGAATCCTCTTTTACGTTTCATCTTCGCGGCGCCGTAACTGCCCTGCCCGCCCCGCAGCCGGGGATCGAGCAGGTCCCGCATGGCGTCGCCGAACATATTGAGACTGTAAACGACAATCGTCAGGCAAAGCCCTGGCCAGAGCGCCAGCCGGGGCGCCTGCTCCATGTACTGGCGTCCTTCCCGGCTGAGCATCCCTCCCCAGCTGGGCACCTTGACGGGCAGCCCGAATCCGAGGAAGCTCAACGAGGCCTCGGCAATGATGACCCCGCCAATGTTGATCGAGAAGATGATGATGATCGGCGCCATAATATTGGGCAGCACATGCCGTAAGAGGATTTTGGTCGTGGAAGTGCCTACGGCCCGGGCGGCCAGAAAATAGTCATTCTCTTTGACACCAATCACGGCGCTGCGGATGACTCGGGAACCGCCGATACCTCCGGCGATCCCCAGCACCACGATGATCTGGAGAAGACCCTGTCCCACGATGGACATGATGGTTAACAACAAGAGCAGCCCCGGAAAAGCCATCCAGGCATCGACAAAACGTTGCGCAGCCAGGTCCGACTTTCCCCCCAAGGAATCCGGAAGTGCCGCCAATCAGGACAGCGACGATCACATTGAGTGCCGTCGCGGCCAAACCGACCATTATCGAAATACGAGCCCCGTAGAGAAGGCGGCTCAACAAGTCTCGCCCCAGGTGGTCGGTCCCCAGGAGATACTGGGCGGATGGGGTTTGCATGATGTCGGCCAGGTGTATTTCCCGATAGGGATAAGGCGCCAGACCCTCGGAAAAGAGAGCGACGACAATCAAGATCAAGATGAGAATCCCGCAGGCAGTACCCAGGGGCTTCTCCTGCCACAGCCTGATGAAGAAATCCGCAAACCGGCCCCGTCGCTTGGGCTCGCTGATTGTTAATGGTGTTTCATGAGTGTTGTTCATGTTCTCGATTTTTCTATAATACAGTCCCGGAGGGACGAAAGGGAATAGCCCAGCGATTCATTGCTGGGAAAGGAACCCCCCCTCCTCCTCAGCTAGTCCCAGAGGGACGACACTTCTTCGATCTAGCGAGCTACTTCCTTTCGTCCCTCCGGGACTTCTTCTGACAGACGAATCTCAAAGCTATATTTACCAGAAGCATAACGACTATTCATACCTTACTCTCGGATCCAAATAGGGATAAATCAGGTCGATGAGGAGATTGAGCAGCACCACCCCGGTGGCGAAAAACAGGTTGGTTCCCTGGACCACCGGGTAGTCACGGCTTTGCAGGGCATCCAGCATGAGACGCCCGAGCCCCGGCAGGGCAAAGATGTTCTCCATGATCACGGCGCCTCCGACCAGGATCGGCAACTGCAGGCCGATCAGGGTCACCACCGGGATGAGGGCATTTTTGAGGGTGTGCCGAATAATCACGACCCGCTCTTTGAGCCCCTTGGACCAGGCGGTGCGGATATAATCCTGCCGCAGCACCTCGAGCATCATGGTGCGCATCATGCGCATGGTGGCAGCCGAGGAGGCCGTCCCCAGAATCAGGCTGGGGATGAAGAACCCCCAGAGATTCCCCAGCGGATCTTTGCTGAAAGGAATATATTCCAGCGGTGGGGTCCAGCCCCACCAGATGGTGGGGTAGATCATCACCATGATGGCCAGCCAGAAGTTCGGCGTGGCCAGGCCGATGATGGCCAGGGAACGCCCCACGTAGTCGGCGAGCGTATCCTGGCGTATCGCCGAGTAGATGCCCACCGGCAGCGCGATCACGAGCCCGATAACGATGGCCAGCAGGCCAAGCTCAATGGTGACCGGCAATCTGGAGAATATCTCCTCCTCTACCGTCCAATCGCGCCACAGGGAATGGCCCAAGCTGCCGTGCCGGAGAATCTCGCCGATCCAGCGTCCATACTGTACCCAGACCGGCGCGTCCAGTCCCAGCCGGCGCTCAAGCGTTTCACGGTCTATATCGCCACCCACAGATTGCAGCTGAGCCAACATGGCGTCTATGACGTCGCCGGGGATGAAGCGCACCGAGAGAAAAACCAGGATGCTCAAGAGAAACAGAGTGGGGATGACCAGCAATAAGCGCCGGATGATATAGGCTCTCATATGATGCCACCTCCCGCGTTCAGTAGTTTTTACTGGCCACGCCTGTGGCCAAACTGCTTCTCTGCCTCCCACCAGGGGAGGGGGAATAAGGTTTTAACACAGCTCTAATGCCCCATTTCTTTCTTCAGATCCTGGTCAATCCAAATGCGGGCGAAGATAGCCGCTGCGCGAGCCAGTCCCAGTTCCACTTCACCGTTATAACCTTTGATCCATGGCTGGGATGCATTAAAGACTGGAACTTTAGGACCCCATATGAACCACTGCTGCTCAATCATGTACATATCTGCCTCTCTAACCAGCCTCTTCTGCTCCTCAAGGGTAGTCGCGGCTTCGGCGGCTTCCACCTTGGCGTCCATCACAGGGTCCTGGTGTCCCGTGGGGTGAGACCAGCCTCTTCTCGTGTGAAGTCCGCTCCCGCCGATCGTAGCCATGGGCGCCTGGTCAACGCCGAGAGACCAAGAAGTCATCCCTTCATAAGCACCTTCGATCATTGCCGCCACCCACGCAGTTTCCTCACCTACCTGAATCTCTACATCAACGCCAATCGCTTTCCAGTATTCAACGGCTATTTCTTGATAGCCTACATCAAGTCGCTTAAAGTGGTTAAGGACGGTCTTGAATCGATTGCCATCCGCGCCGCGGGTAAGCCCAGCCGCATCAAGCAACGCTTCGGCACCTTCCGGGTCATACCTATAGGTTTTTTTGACCTCTTCGGGCCACTCTTCAAAGGGGATGAAATACCCCGTCAGACTATCCCCTATAGCCCCCTGGGGTTGCCACTTGGCAAAGCCCTTGTAGTAGGTATTGTTGATGGTCTCCAGGTCAATAGCCATCTGCATGGCCTGACGCACCCGGATGTCGTTGAAGAGCGACTGGTTGCGCAGGATAAGAGCAACACCGGTCTCCGCGCGAAAGTACCACGGGTACCACGTGATCTCGGGGTTGCTCCGTTGGAGGCTCTCTACCTGGCCGATATCCCCCAATTGAGTGTCGCCGGCTAAACCTGTGATATCATGCTTACCCGAGCGCAGTGCCGCCAGCCATGTTGCTTGTTCGGGCATAATCACCCGCCGTAACTCGTCAATATAGGGCAAGCGATTCTCCGGGTATTTTTCGTCGGTGCCCCAGTAGTCAGGATTCTTGGAATACGTCAGAGAGCTGCCCTTGACCCAGTCCGTCAGCATATAGGGCCCGGTGCCTACCAGGTTCCTCCAATCCTGAACGTCGCCATGTTGCTCGATTACCTCGGGGGGCATTATGAAATGAGGCCAGTGGCCGATGATGGTCAAGAGCGCGTCGTTGCGTGGCGCCTTCAGCTTGAAAACAACCGTGGAATCGTCGGTGGCCGTAATGGATTCCCACGTCGCGGCCTTCATTGAGTCGAAGGGGTTTGGTTCGGTGAAGCCGCTGCCCAGACCCGTATAACGGTGAAAGTTATATTCGACATCCTGGGCCGTCAATTCTCTCCCGGACATTGGAGCCTTGTTATGCCAGCGAACGCCCTTGCGGATGGTGAGAACGATCGTGGTGGGGTCAGGCGTTTCCCAGCTTTCCGCCAGATTCCCTTTGAAGGCAAATAGCGGGACATACCTGGTTGTGAAGCCATATTCATCCCTGTCTATTCCCCAGTTCGCGATGGCCAGCTTCTCTGAAACGGCATCGACGGCCCTTGGTCCGTGGCCCTGGGAGTAGGGGTCAGTCCCCGGAGGCTCGATCCGCTCGGCGTAGGTCAATGTCCCGCCATACTCAGGTGCTTGTACCATCTTGCCGGTGGTGGGGTCTTTGACCATCTTTTTATCAGCTGCCACGGCCGAACTGACCCCGAGGGCGGCCACCATCAGGGTGAGGGTGAGCAATAAGGATTGCATCCCCGCTCCCCGCTTTCGCGGGGACAAGTTTGCGAGGACAAGCTTTTGTACAGCAGACCCGAAGCCTGCCGGGTTCCGCCCCACGAGGGAGGCAAAAAGTTTATTTATCATACTCATAAGAACCTCTTTTAATTGAGGGTGTTGAGAACGATTCACCCGCCATGGGGCGAATCGGATTTTCGTGGCAGACACGGCGTCTGCCACGGTCAGCCCCATGACGGGGGCGACAAATTTCTTAAAATACATAGGGTTCTCCTTATAAAAAGTTGAAGGAATAACAATTTATTTTCGGCTGACTTGATTGATGTTCCAAATTTCCCCTTGCCCTTCCGTTCCTGGAATTTGGAACGTGGGTTGGAATTTGGAATTTGAAACGAGGAATCTCAAGGATCTCTCCCCTTCGGACTGGGCGTCGCTTCGGCGCACCGACAGCCCTGTCGAGATGACATAAAGGGGTAGAATTTGGGACTGGGAACTGGGTGTTGGGAACTGGAAACTAGGAGTTGGGTGTTGGGTGTCGGGTGTCGGGTGTCGGGTGTCGGGTGTCGGGTGTCGGGTGTCGGTATACTACTCTCATTTTAACCTTTTATCAAGATTTTTTATATAAAAATGGAGACTCCCTGAATTGTTTTTCCGTCCTTGGAATAATAATATATTCATTCTGCAAATGATGGTCAATGCTTTTTTTTAATACGGTGATTCATTAATTCTGTATTCTAATAAATTCTAATGAAGATCTTTCATATTCAGCGAGATCCAGAAGTCAAATATTTTCTTTTTCTCATGGCGAGATCCAGAAGTCAACTCCTTTTTCAATTCCTATTTGAATCCCTGTTTGAAGGCCTCTTTGATCTTTATATTATAGCGAGATCCAGAAGTCAAATACTTTCTTTTTCTCATGGCGAGATCCATTTGATTTTGTTGTTACAGATCATTTAAGAAAGCTTTGGTGGAGAGCCACTCCAGGGAAACCCTTGAAAAATGTCTTCTAAAGTCGATTGAGTGATGAGTCTTTCTCCTAGTGTTTCGAGTTCATCAACAGAGAGAGTTGCTAGAATGGTTTGATAAGATTCCGCGGCTTCACCAAATTTCTTTTGAAGGAGCTTTTTTAGAAGATGATATGCTTCTTCTTGACGACCTTCTTGACGACCTTCTTGATGACCTTCTTGATGACCTTCTTGATGACCTTCTTGACGACCTTCTTGACGACCTTCTTGACGACCTTTCAGAAGTCCTTTTTGGAGTCCTTTTTGTTCTAATTGTTCGGCGATTGTCATAATTACCTCGTGGGCGTCTTCAAAGCTGAGCAGGTTTTGCACTTGTTGCGCCACTTCCTCTTCTTTGAGGTGGGAACTAGCTTTGAATAAATAGTAGAGTACATCCTCAAGATACCTCAAACCACTGCCTTCTTCAAATAGTTTTTCAAACAAAGGCCAGATGACAGTGGCTAAAAGATGGGAAAGTTCAAAGGCCTGACCCCCTTTTAAAGTTCGTTAATATGGATACCGACGAAACGCTTCTCGGCAATTAAAAATGTCCACCCCTCCCTCCTTGCCTATCAATCGGGATAGGAAGGGGTTTTTCTCCCCTCCCTCCCACAGCACCACTCATACGGGTCCGTAAGTGGCGCCTCGCCTACTATCAGGTAGAGGTATCTAAACGATACCAAGTGTCTACCGCGCCGTAGCGGGGTAATGAATCTTAATCCATAGATCACGCAAAGAAACCATTCCCTGTTTAGCAAGAAAGTCATCTGATAAGCCCCAGTTGGTTGCTTGCGTCCGAGAGAGTCGCCAGTATCCTTTTCGGCTGAGGCCAATACTAATGGACAGCTTTACAGGAACTCCCAGCTTGATCAACTCTCGAATTTTCGTACGAGGTTTCCTCCATTGTTTGATGTAGGCCATACGAACCCGTCTTCGAAGCCATCCTTCCATCTCCACGATAGTATTGTACAACATACCGCATCCATAGTGCCCCATCCAACCCCTGGCATATTCTGCCAGACGTTGAAAGCGGCCCTCCATGGCAATCCCCGAGCAACGACGTGAGATTTTACGAAGTTCAGATTTGAACTTTCCTATCTTTGGGTCGATGGTTCGGAGCTTCTTTCGATGGATTTGGAATCCGAGAACGGAACCCCCTTTGACTTTGCAGATGCTACTCTTCTGAGTGTTCACCTTTACCTTGAGAGTCTCCTCCAGATATCGGCTCGTACTCATCATGACTCGCTTGGCCGCTCGTACTGATTTGACAAAAATTGCCAAATCATCTGCATAGCGGACAAACTCAAGCCCTCGCTTTTCCAGCTCCTTATCAAGATCATCCAACAAGATATTACTCAATATTGGAGAGACCGGAGATCCCTGTGGAACCCCTTTTCTTGTAGCGTTCAGTCTTCCGTCTACCATGACACCTGCCCGTAGGAAGGTTCCAATCAAACGGAGAATCCCTTTGTCCTTTATCTGACGAGAAACACGGTTCATCAATATGTCATGATTGACCGTATCGAAAAACTTTTCCAGATCCAGATTGATCTGGTATCCGTACCCCTTCTGATAGTAACATTGGGCTTGACGTGCGGCATCCTGTACCGATCGCCCTGGCCGAAAGCCGAAGCTGGATTCAGAAAATAAAGGTTCAAACACCGATGTCAACACCCAAGCGATTGCCTGCATAATGACTCGTTCCATTACAGCTGGAATACCAAGCTTTCGCACACCGTCTCCTGAGTCCTTTGGAATTTCAACTCGCAGAACTGGACGAGGTTTAAATTCCCCCTTCAGCAATTGCTCTTTGAAACCTTCCCATCTGTGTTTTACCCATTTTGGATACCTTTCAATCGATATATTGTCGATTCCAGGTTTTCCTTTATTGGATCTTACCTTTTTCCATGCGCGAATCATGCTCTCTCGTGAGACAACATACTCCACGGATGTTTGATTGACAGACGGTTCTTCTGCGACGTGCCCATTTCCAACTCCTCGGTTCGAGGATAAACATTTAGAAACAGAACTCACAAATACCTCCCTGTCCACACTGCGCTCAGGCCTTCTATCTCATAAATGAGATTTTCTCGCCCTCGGCTGACTTCTGCGTCATCACCTTCGATGTTACCACCAAAGGCGCTGAATTCCATTGAAACCAAGAGGAGAGTGTTCCGTTTTCCACGGTCTTCTAGTCTCTTGGTTCCCCCGGCAATCCGCATGTAAAGCAGATCTCCCCGGGTAAGAGCATGAACTTTCCCTACACAATCGCAGCATTTACCATCCTCCTTAATCCGAGTGGGCATCGCAATGTTGTGCTTGCTCGCCCCGAAGTTCAGCCTTATATGCTGTTTCTGTCCGTCGACTCGTAGGTTTGCGCTTAGGCTTCCTCCGCACGGCTCGTCACCTCCCCGCACTTGCCTTCGGCTAGTACTTTTTAAAGTTGTAATCATAAGCTGACTAGTATACTTTTCGGATAATGTACAGGGGACTCACACCCCATAAGTTCATGCCCATGCCGGGCACACACAAGAAGTTTCACCTGACTCGTACCTCGCAGGTGAACTTCATTTCGTTGGGCTTCAAAAGCATCTCTATATTTTGGCAAATTGCGTTCATTGTACAAAAAAATGATATTTAATTTTTATGAGATATTTCTAACTTGTGTCATTTTTAACGTCCCGTCATACTGTGAAGAGAGAGGAATGCTTTTTTCTTATTTTATACATGGATGAAAAAATGATAAACTGGCATCGCTTATTCGGATTGGCTCTGACCGACTTTTTCACTGAGTCTGCTTGGGTGGTAGAACTCGAAAAAGATTTATCCCTCAAAAGGCAACTCTTGGATGTGGTGATCTTGCGGAAAGAGAAAGGGACAAAAGAGGCTTCATTACCTGATGGAATGGACAATCTCAAAAAGTATAATCTGTTGAGCTATAAATCCTTAAGAGAACCCTTCGACGATTGGGCCTTGAAAGAACTGACCGGTCATTATGTGAATTATCGAAAACAGATTAGTCCTTCTTTCAATGATTTGTTAGCAGAGGAAGAATTTCAACTTTATGGAGTCAGTACCCGATTTCCACAGAAGCTCTCATCTCAGCTTGAGTTAAAACCAATTCAAGAAGGGGTTTATGAGATAGCACGAGGTAGTGACGACATTCAGTTGATTGTTTTAAGCGAAATTCCTCATGGGGAGCATAACGCCATTTGGCATTTATTCAGTGGGATTCCAGGAGAGGTTGAGTTCGCTGCTCGTCACTACCGAGGGCATAGCCAGGAAATAAGCACAATATTAAATCAACTTTTTGAGAACTATCAATTGGAGGGATTAGAGATGGCATACACCATGGAAGATTTTCAAAAGGATTATGTTCGCGAACATTTGGGAGTTTTATCCAACGATGAGATTCTTAAACGGTTTTCAAGGGAGGATCGACTAAAAGGACTTTCGAATGAGGATCGGCTTAAAGGGCTTTCGAATGAGGATCGGCTTAAAGGGCTTTCTCTTGAAGAGATTCAGGGATATCTTGAAAAACAAAAAAAAAGACTGAAACCAACCACAACAATACTGAGGGGGCCAAGAAACGCTCTGACAGGCAGCTCCCTTGAGTGACACGGAAGGAAGAAGACAGGGGACCACCGCAGCAGTCCCCCATCCCGGAGGCAAGTATGTTACAAAAAATGGCGGGTGTTCGGAAGGCACCGCCCGCTGGCCTCTGAAGAGCAGGCGGCGGCTTTCTGGTCCAATCAACCAACTGAAGCTATACTTTAAACGGGTTAATTATTCACATATTTAAAAGATTGAAAATTCCAAGTCAAGAGAGATTCCAGTTTCTGTTGGCGTGTTGAATTTGCCTCCTCGAGACATTGCTCAATCGCTTGTTTAAACTCTGGGAAAGTCTCGTAATATTTTGAATAGAGACACTGTTTTTTGACAAACTTCCAAAAGCGTTCAATCAAATTGAGATGTGGAGAATAAGCAGGAAGATAAAGCAGTTCGATTCCCAGCATCTCAGCACAATTTCGCACCAACGCGCATTTTTGATATCGAGCATTATCCAGCACAAGAGTAAGAGGAATTTTTAAATTCAGTTCGGCAAGTTGAATCAACAACTGACAAACACTCTCTGCGTTGATATAAGGTAACTATTCAGGTGCGGGTTTCCTGGGCTTGCGGGCATTTCCCTTTGAAAAAGCGCACTAAATCATCCACTTTTAATGATAGCGTTCATAATCCAGCTTACGAATGATTTCTTCAGTAAACGATACTTTAATCATGAGAGGCTCCTTCGAATTTGAGATTTTAAAAAGTACTTCATGAATATGAAAATATTACCTGTCTAAAGTATAACTATTTGAGTATATTACCATTTCCATGTTTGATTGTCATCTAATTGCAGGATTTAGGTACAATGCTCAAGGAGACTAGTTGGAAACAACAAAATCTTGCTTTCTCAATGCTCATTCACATTTTCATAAATTATATTGGAGATACGATGAAGACCAAAGACCTAATAGCGGAGGCGATTTCTCTTCCAGTTGAAGAGAGGGTGATCGTGGTTGATTCGCTACTGAAAAGCCTTAACCCCCCTGAATCAGATATTGATCAAAAATGGGCAGCCGTTACAAAGCGGAGACTGAAAGAGTTGAGGTCCGGTGAGGTGGCGGCTATTCCAGGAGATGAAGTATTTAAAAAAATTTGGAAGAGATTTTCCTTATGAAATTTTTGTTTCATCCGGAAGCTGAATCAGAATTTGATCAGGCTATTGAATACTATGAAGAGAAGGAAGCAGGCTGTGCGCCAGGATAGCTGGCAAGAAATAGAGAGTGAAAGTCTCTTACTCGGTAAGGCAGTAACGACCCGCCGAGTCCCCGAGTCATGAGTGGTTATTCGCAAGGATAGGCGCTAAGCGTTGACAGGGGAGAACATAGGCTCGGTATTGAGCTCCGAAATCATAGTTTCAGGCGCTGACCTTGTGGTCTGGTGGGGAAGGCAATATCGACCGAAGGCGTTAGCGCGAGTCTCGGTCGAGCCTGGCGGAGTCAAAGACCCGGCGCATGTGTGGAAGTTTCTTGATCGGAACCTGGGAGATCCTGAAGACGACTGTCAACATTCCATTGGTAGTCGGATCGGGAAAATTAATAAATAACCCCGATATCTACGTCTTCAGGAAGTCGGACAAGTTCGTAGTAGCGATGAAGCGGCGAACAATGAGATCATTTGCAGAGAGTAACAATGCAAAGGAAATCAACGGAGCCTGTGGAGCAAAGGGACTTGGCTGAGAGGAATTCTGCTTGCCCTCCTGTGTTCGTAACTCAGAGGCCGGTAAAATCAGAGAGCGGTTTAAGCAGGGTGCGCCAAACGGCAACGTTTGAGCGTCTGACTCGAAGCAGGAGCCGGATGCGTTAGCAGCGCAGGTCCGGATCTGTACCGGAGGAATGACGAAAGGTGGCTGGAAACCACTATAAGTCAGTTCTTTACGGTGACTTTGATTAAATGATTAAATTGTATTTGTAACTATTCAGGTGCGAGTTTCCTGGGTTTGTGGGTATTTTCCTTAGAAAAAGCGCACTAAATCATCCACTTTTAAGGTATATTGACGCAATTTAGAGGTTCTGTCGACCTCTAGCCCAGTGTTTTCGCACCAGAATAATTACAATCAATGTAAAAAAGAATGCAAATTCCTAAGATTTAGAAAAAAATTAAACTTTGTATTTTAGCGGAGATTGCTCATTTACCAACAAGATGCACTTCTAAAGCACTTTTTTAACAGGTCCTTTGACTCCGCTTACGATGGTTTCTCATCCTATGATAAAAAAGAGTAAAAATCTTTTCATAGAGGAGATCCATGGCTGAGGAAGACTTTATCACAGAACTGATTGTGAGTATAGATTGATGAATTGTGAATGTTGTCAAGCATTCCCAAGCTCCCTTGTATCCCCGTAAAGTCGACACTTGGAGATGTTATTTACCTTGAGGGGATTAGGGAATCGTCTATTCTACCGTTGGGTGAAAAAGGACTGGTTGGGATGTCTTCCAAAGCTTTCAGAGCGAACTCGTTTGTTTCACCTCTTAAATTTCCGTCGGCGCCACATCGAACGTTTGCTCGCAAAGCCTGCGGTCTCAGGAGTGATTGATAGCCATGACGTTGAACTAATCTTTGCGAAGAATTATGATAATGATTGACTCATTGCGCATTTCGTTCACCAACACGACTCCCTCCAAATAAGGAGCAAAATGGCAAAATACCAAGACAAATCACAATTACTCAAACAACTCGATTCTTTGTTAAAGCTTCCGCATGAAACGGAATGCGTCGAGTTCAAAGAAGCGAAAAACGATTTCGACTTCAATAAATTGGGTAAGTACTTCTCTGCCCTGTCCAACGAAGCCAGCTTGAAGCAGCGAGAGTGTGGCTGGTTGTTATTCGGCGTAAACGACGACCGTTTCGTTTGCGGCAGCGGATACCGATTCTTTTATTACTGAACGCTATGGAATTACAATCGCTATTTGAAGTTATCCAGGAAAGAATGGCAAAATTTATTATAAAATACGAAGCGGTAATAGGATCTGTTGAGTCCGATGACAAAAGGAAGCGTATGTCGGCTGAAAAGCTGTTTTCAGAGTGGGTTCACGGATTGTGGAAAGAATCACGAAAAGAAAGTCAGGTATAAAAATGGGACATAGTCCAAAGCCAGCACCCGGCGCAACGTTTCGATTCAAAAATATCGGACCCGTAAAAGACGCTGAACTCGAGCTTGGCGATCTGACAATTATTGCAGGCCGCAACAACACCGGCAAGACGTACGTCGTCTATACGCTCTATGGTTTCCTGAAGATGTTGAATTCGTCTAATTTCCATCTTTTCTTGATGGACAAGAGATTCCCTGATGCTCAGTTCCCTGATTTAAGGAGCATCGCGGAGAAGCTTCTCCAAGAAGATCACGCCAGCCTTTTGCTGGATGAACAAATCCTTGAACGGCAAGGGAGGGAAGTGATTCAGGCAATCGCCCGTACTTTCTCGAAAGAATTTTTGCCTGGAGTGTTCAGTTCCCAGCACCATGATTTCGAAGGAGCCTCCATAGAGGTGAATCTCCACGAAGACAATGCTAACAATCTCCGGCCTTTAAAAGTGAACGCCGAAGGAGTTATCCTTTCAATCGAGCATGATGGAAAGGAACTTCGAATAAGTCTTGAGAAGCAAGATAAGAAAGCTAATATCTACGACCTGCGTTTCCATATTGCTTATATTTACTTGATGTTTTTGTGTGGAGATCTATTTCCTGAGCCTTTCATCCTTTCTGCCGAACGTTTCGGAATATCGCTTTTCTACAGAGAACTGGACTTCAAAAAGAACCAATTGGTCGACCTGTTGCAGAAATTGGGCGACGACAAAAACAGGGAGAGGATTTCTCCCTATCTGTTCATAGACAAAGCGACTAGCCGCTACGCGATGCCGATCAAGGACAACATCGACTATACGAGAAGCATTCCCGACCGGAGAGGAAACATAAGCGAGATCCATGACCACAAACTTTTCGACCATATCAAGGATATGATGGACGGCTATTACAGGGCATCCGGTGACGAGATACGTTTCATCTCGAAGTCGCGAGGTAAGGGACGCAGCTTCAATATCCCCTTGCATCTTGCATCCTCCTCGGCCCGTGGATTGTCGGATTTCTACTTTTTCCTGCAACACGTGGCGAAAAAGGGAAATCTCCTCATTATCGACGAGCCCGAGAGTCATCTCGACACCGCCAACCAGATACAATTGGCGCGGTTGCTGGCGCGTTTCGTGCGGGCCGGTTTGAAGGTGCTCATTACCACGCACAGTGACTACCTCATCAAGGAGTTCAACAACCTCGTCATGTTGAGCAAATCGTTTGCGGATAAGGACGCTGTTGTCAGGAAGTTGAAGTACCAGGCAGACGACTTCCTGTCTCCCGATTCTGTCCGCGCGTACGTAGCCGAGAATAATAGTCTGACCCGATGTAAGGTGGATGCGCTTGGCATCGATATGCCGGTCTTCGACAAAACCATCGACGAGATCAATAGCGTGGCAAACGAGCTCGTATCGCGAGTATCGGATGATGCGGAGTAGAAATGAACATTAGTTCTTGCCTCAAAGGGATTCTTGCTGACAAGGCTCTGGTATCGCCATCGAGCAAAGGCATGATGATTCTCAGAGAAAAAAATGTGATGAAAGTAGAAGTTTTTGGAGTCCCTGCTGACATAACCGTTATAAACATGAACAGGATCGGTAGTTTATCAGGCCTAGAAAAAGGGAAATGGAAGAGACACTGCGACTATCTGATAGTGATCGAGGATGACGGCGTCGATCATGCCGTATTCATTGAGCTGAAACGAACCTTGGGTGAAGAAAAGAGTATGCAATGGATCAGCTGCGCAGGTCTGTTCCGTTCTTGGAGTACTTTCGCAGGATATGTGAACTTCATTTTACAGACGATCCTATCCAATCGGAAATACCGTTGCGATATGTCATGATCAGTGAGAGGATCAGTACGAGATTTGACAAGCAGCCTGTAAAGCCGGTTCAAAGGCTTTCTTCCGAGGAATACAAGAACATAACGGTCACTCCGTTTGTCGTCAGATCAAGAATCGGTTTCGATCGTCTGCGTAGTGGATGAGTTCCTTTGCAAGTCGATTGCCGAATCCTGACCATCTCAATGGTTCTGACATTTTTTTTAATTCATAATAAATTGAAAATAAATCATTTCAAATACTTAGAAAAAGTATCTGAATTATTTACAACTCTGAGTCAGTTTCTAAGTTTGAAATAATTCAAGCAATCCCGATGACCGTGTCATGCATGACTTGATCAGGCATCCAGAAGTTCTTTGGCAGGCCCCCTGGATTCCTGGGCAAGCCAGGAATGACATTGATTCTGTGTACAGAACAAAGAATACTTCATAGGTATTTCAAAACTGTTAAAAGTATTGCATCTTATAATTCAGATTATCCCGATATAGCTTACACCTTCACTACCGTCTCCGTGTCACTGGCAGCTAAAGCGTTCATGTAGGCGAGAATCATGGTTTTGGTGCGGTAGTGGCCAAACGCGGCTTGGTCTTGCTTGCGGACGATGGGGAAGGTGTCGAAGATATAAGCGGCGTCCTCCCGGTCGAGACCGTAGAGGTGGAAGTAGAGCGCGTCGAGACGGGCGCGCAGGTGGCGACGTTCTTCTTCGTTCCAGATAAACGGCGGACCGTCGTAGCCGAGGTCACGGGCGAAGGGCGCCATGTCGTGGGCCGTGTAGGTGAGCCGCAGCACGTGGTCGCGCACTAACTCGCGGGCGCTTATATCGCCGAATCGGCGCTCATACCCGTCGGACGCGATGACGGGAAGTTGTTCGAGGATGTACCAATTCAGATGCTGACCTTGCACTTTTTGCCGTGCCGTAAAGTCAAAAGCGAATGAATTCAAACAAGCTGCCCAGAGCCATGCGCTCTCTCGATAACCTTGAATGTCATACGCCAACGGTACAAGGATGGGCAACGTATTGCCAAATCCTGAACGGGGAACAATGGAGGCAATCATTGTGCGGATATTCGTCGGCGCGGTAACGTCCTTGAAAGACACTGTCCAGTCTAACCCTCTATACCATTCAAAAGAATTTTCATTTACAAAAAACTGTGGGTTCGGCAACCAACCAGGATTTACATGCTGCGCATTCGTTGCCTCTCGCGGCTGAGCGGGTCGGTTCAGATTATCCGGGTTGACGACTACACTTGCCGCCCGGTGGTCGAACGCTTGCACCATTTTTCCTTCGTAAAGTGGCAGATACAATTCCTTCCCTCGTTTCCAGTGGTTGCCTTGAACGGGGTAGAAGCCATCCGCTTCGAGTTGCGTGGCGGTACGAAAGAGGTGGGAGTCGTTGGTCATGTCGAACATGCGCAGGTACTTCACCGGCCAAGCACAGCGCTCCTCGCCCTGTGAGCGGTCCACCAGCACGGGATGCCGTTCGTAGATGCAAAGAGTGATCTCGGCGTCGCGGCGAGTACGGAAGACGGGGGAGGTGCCGGTGTTGGGATTGACCCGGGCGAAGTCCTCAGGCGTGAGCGGGAAGCAGCGCTGCGGGTCGTTGATGGCCGCGGTGTCGCGCAGGAAAAAAGCGCAGCTCGTCTCGTCGAATCGTCGTTGCTCACCACCGAATATCAAGGCGCAAAACTTGAAAGAAGCGTGAATGTCCTTGAAGAAAATTTTCTTATTCTCAAAATCGAACAGACCGGCTACGCGCCCCGCGCTGGAGACCGATTTGAAGAATTGGGCAGCAGTCTTGTCGGCGTAGATACCGGATGGGGTGAGCAGACCGACGATGCCGTCGGGCTTGACGAGGCTCATGGCCCGCTCGACGAAAAGGGAGTAGAGGTTGATGTCGCCTCCACCGAGCAACGGATAGTTGCCGGAGGCGCGAAACCATTGGCCTAACTTATCCGCCCGCTCCTTCGCCGCGTCGAATTTCTCTGCAAGAGGATCTCCCTGATGACGTAATTGCTGAATACCGTTTCTCCGCGCAGCGGCAGTGGCGGCGTGGGCCAACTCAGGGACGCGAGTGGCAAACCACTCCACCTCCTGCAATTTGATGCGGTCCCACGGCGGATTACCGATGACGGCGTCAAAACCACCCTGAGGGCGTTTGTTCTGCCAATATTGCCACACTCCAGGAAAAGCGACCTCCCAGTGCAGGAATTCCTCACGACGGGCTATGGATTTGGTGTCCTGCCATATTTGCTCGAATATCGATGATTCGGAAAAAGCAGCCCCCGTACAGGCGGATTCGTCATGATCAGTACGATTGCGAGAATTGTCCCTATGGCTTGTTTCCGTCTGATTGGGGGGACCGTGAGATAGCAGGACGTAGGCTTTCTGTAGATCCTCCTGCAGTGCATTGATGAGAGGACTCTCGAGGGAGTCGCGTTGCTTCTTTTTCATTCCTGCGGTGATCCAGCGAAAGCCGCAAAGGAAATCGAGCAGACCTTGCAGGTCGGCGGTCGTCTCCACAACTTCTCCGAATAGCGCCGCCGAATTCCGCACCTCGGCAATGTCGGCGTCAGACATCTCTTCGATCAGTCGCATACCGGCCGCAGCACCTTCCGCCCCGGCAATGGCGCTGCTTACGAACAGACCACTGAGCCTGTTCAATTCGTCAATTGCATCCGTCACCTTCAGGCCGACCAGCGAGTCGCCACAGCGCAGGTGGTGGTCGAGGAAGGACAAGGGAGCGCCGACGGTGAAGCTGTGTAGCCAGAGGGAAACCTTGGCCAACTCGACGCTCATGCGGTTTTTATCGACGCCGTAGATACAGCGCTTGAGTACCATACGGCGGATGATGGCCTGGTCCGTCAGTTGCGCCTCGTTCAAGACCCAGTTCGCTTCCCTGGCCCTGTGGATGATGTCGCGCCTGATGGCCGAGATGCGCTCCACCAGCGGCGAGACATACGCGCTGTCTAACCAATCGGGCACGGCGGGTACATACTCGATCAACCCGGCAATATAATCGGAAAGAAAGTCCACGGCAGTGACGAGGAAGTGTCCACTGCCCATGGCCGGGTCCAGCACTTTGAGATCCAGGACGGCTTCTGCCGGGTCGAGCTTTTTCAGTTCGGCCAGGCGTTGGTTCTTGGGACGACGGTCGCTTTTCAGGGCGATGGCTTTGTCTTCGAAAGCCTTCAGACGTTCTTCCGCCAGCGGCTTCAAAGTGCGGTCGACAATCAGGTCTACCAGTTCCTGGGGCGTGTAGAAGCTGCCGCTGTCCTTGCGGGCATAGGAGTTGGGACGGATGATTACATTGCCGTCCGCATCGAGGAATGGTTCGCGTTCCAGCAGCCGCTCGTAGATCGAGCCGAGTTGCTGCACGGACATATCGCGGTAGTTGACGAAGCGGCGCGCGCCATCCGTTTCTATATGACTCAGGTCGTAGATGATGGGGGCGATTTTCGCGTCCGCGAGACGGACTTTTTCCAATAAGGGAGCGGTTTCAGAAGCGAAAAGACCACCGTTGTAGGGCGGCAGACCGATGGAAGAGTCGCCTTTGTCGATCAGGTGGAACAGTTCAATCAGGCGGTTGTAATAGTTGTTTGCAACGCTGGAGAAGGCGTCTCCCTCCGCCGTCCTGTTCGCAACGTCGTCACGCACCCGCTTACGCAGTCCGTAGTCGTCGTAGCGCGAGTCATTGACAGGCAACAAGCCCCTGTCCTCGGCGTAGAGAATGAAGAGCAGACGGTACAAAAAAATCAGGGCCACGTCGCGGATTTCTTGCAGGGCCGGTCCTCTGTTATTCTCTTCTCTGATCATTGGCCATTGACCAACGACCACTGCTTTTGCCAGGGCGTCGACCAAGTTCGGGAAGACGCGATCGAAAACGACGATTGAGAGATCCTGGGCGACCTGCTCCTCGTAGCGTCGGCCTTCGGTAAGCGCGGACTCGATGAAGGTCGCTGTTGCGCCAGGTCGGGGAATAAACGACTGCCGGCGGAAGAGCAGGTAGAACGCGCGGAGGTCATTCACGTTTTCGTGGTCGATCATCGTGCGAAGATCGGCCTCGAAATAGCCACTGGCTCGTGGACGGGCGCGTTGGTCGTACAGACGCCAGTCGGAACCGTTGGTGAGAATGCCGAATCGGATGCGCCCCTCGGAAACGGTATCGGCGGTCTGCAGGTAGCGCAGGATCTGCGCGTGTGGTGAACTGCGCTGGGATTGGTCGCTGCTGTCGCGGAGTCGAGAGGGAGGCCGAATCGCTTGCTTTCCTGCACGAGCAGCGCGTCGTGAAAGCGAGCCTCGGGGTCGGTACGGGAGGCGGCGCGGGTCTTGGAGTCGGCATCCTCGAACAGCAGGTTATCGGGTATGTCTTCGCCGCCGGAGACGCTCTGCTGTGGGAGGTAGTCCTGCCAGCCGAGCAGATCGAGGATGGGTCGGATGAGTTCCTGCTCAGTGACGGCCTCGTTGGGTTCGGTGAAGGCTGTGAAGGATTCCAATCGCGTTGAGATTTCACTTCGGAAGGTCTCGAATCGCTCAGGGTTTTTGACCGACTCCTGCCACTCGACAGTGGTTTTGATTCCGTCAGTGAGGAAATAAAGGGTGAACAATTGTCCGGGCATGTCAGTTCCTTCGTAATCTACGGAACAATCCGCAAACAGATCCGTCAATCCGGAAGTAGAGCAAGGAACAAATATTTGCTCGATATAGCTTTGAGAGGCATAAAAGTGAGATCAATCACATCCATATGGCAAGTCTCGAGTTTCGATTGAAGACAAAAAAGATGGACCGATCCAGTATTATCAGTTTTTTTCCAAAATTACGCATAATTTTTTACAAATTTCGGCGTCTTTTATTTTCCAGTTGACAGTTCCTCTGTCATCCTGGCGAAGGCGGGGATCCATCTTCGTGACTACCACTGGATTCCTGCCTGCGTAGGAATGACAACAAAGGCGGCAAACTGTCAACTACTTTTTACTATTTTTGAAGGGTCCTCAAATTTCTATTCAAATTGTATAAAAATCGGTTCGAGTCGGACACTATCAACTTTCTTTGAGTCTGAGTAAATTTTGCTAAAAAATAGCTTGTATATCCAATTTATTCATTCAATAATTTGCCAGCATGAATATTATTATTGATCGTGAATCGAATGGAGCAGCAATTTGAGAACGAAAAATCGGGGACCCGGACATGTTCAGTGACCGCGAATTTTCTCATGTCTTTAAATTTCTCATGATATTACGCACTCTTTTTGACAGGCAATGAAAGCAAAATCAATTGGAATTGAATCGATTTTAATCTTGGGACGGGGCAAACTCGTTGATTATCTGGCACTGACCAAATTCCGTTTGATGCTGTTGGTGCTCATTACCGTGGGAATCGGGTTTTATCTTGCCTCCGGAAGCGATACCTTTTTATTTCTCAATGTGCTCATAGGTGTGGCATGTGTGGGTTCAGGGGCTAATGTGCTCAACCAATGGTACGAGCGGGGATACGATGCTCAAATGAAACGGACCCGACATCGTCCTCTTCCCTCGGGACGGCTCAACCATAATGAAGCGTTGATATTTGGACTTATCATTTCTGTCGCAGGATTGCTTTATTTGACATTCACAGTCAATCTACTCACAACAGTGCTGGGGATTGCCAGTTGGGCGTCCTATCTATATATATATACGCCTCTCAAACGACGGACCGTCTTGAATACATGGGTCGGCGCCATTCCCGGCGCTCTTCCTCCTTTGATGGGTTGGACAGCGGCGCGAGGGACTCTGGATTGGCAAGCACTCTCTCTTTTTGCAATCCTTTATTTGTGGCAACTACCCCATTTCTTTGCAGTTTCCTGGATGTACCGTGAAGATTATAAAAACGGGGGCTTCCGTATGCTCTCTCTGGAAGATCCCAGCGGACGGAAAACCGGGCAACAGATGATATTCAATACGCTTCTCCTCTTCCTTGCCAGCCTCAGCTTGTTTTTCACGTCACAAACCGGAATACTGTATTTATTATGCGCGTTAGCATTGGGAATACTGTTTTTGGCAACAACACTACGTTTTTTCAAACGAAGAACGAATGTCAATGCGCGAGTCGTTTTCTTTGCATCTATTATATACTTCCCGGTGCTTTGGCTGTCGATGGTGCTGGACAGGATGGCTGGATGGGGGAGTCTGTGACAAAAAGTCAAGGTTTGAAATTCTGGAGGAAAATGGACAACGAATCTGATATTTTAGCAAAAAAAGTTTTCAAAATCACGTTAGCTACAGCAATCCTCTTCATGATTTCTGTGATTTTTTTTATCCTGTAAAGCCAACCAATGCATTCTGAATTTCTGAAAGACGACAGGATCGATTGATACAATGACAACGGAGTAATGGGGATGATAGAGTTTTTTATACCAAATGGTTCAACATTTGGGAGTGATATTGATTTTCTGTTTGAATTGATCACCTACATTGTTGGGTTTTGGTTTATTCTGGTACAGGCTATTATTTTTTATTTTGTCATCCGCTTCCGCAGAAAACCGGGAGTAAAAGCCCAATACATTTCGGGAGAAGAGCATAATCAAACGCGATGGCTCCACTGGCCACATTATTTGGTGATAATTTGTGATGTGGTTATCATAGTTATCACCGTCAGAATTTGGATGGACGTGAAAATGGACTTGCCCCCCCCGGAAGACAAGATCCGTGTGGTTGCTCAGCAATGGACCTGGATCTTCGTGCATTCCGGACCTGACGGCAAACTGGATACGGCAGACGATGTTGCCACCATCAATGACCTGCACTTGAAAGTCAATACCCTTTATCACTATGAACTACAGTCGAGAGACGTCCTTCATGATTTTTCCATTCCCATTCTGCGTTTGAAACAGGATGCCATTCCCGGCAGAACCATTAACGGATGGTTTGAACCTATCCTGACCGGGCAATTCGACGTGCAATGCGCGGAAATGTGTGGCATTGGCCACGGTTTGATGGCAGCCCGAGTGACAATCGAGTCGGAAGAATCTTACAATGCCTGGCTGGCCCGCCACGCGGTTCCTCAAATAGAAGAAACGGTGGCGGCGGTAGATTCTGAAGAAAGTCTTTTTACCCGGAAACTAAGCCGTAGTTTCGAATAAATAGCAACAGTCTCTGAATGTAAAAATAACGGGTCATTCCTGACCCTCAATTGAAACCCGGAAGGAGAGAAACGATGAGTGACACCGGAATCGATGCAAGTCATGTGGCAGAACACGCTGCCCATGAGGAGATGGATTTTTGGAGTAAATATGTTTTTTCCACAGATCATAAAATCATTGGTTTTCAGTACATGTTTACCGGGATGTTCATGGCCATAATCGGTGGTTTTTTTGCTTACGCCTTTCGTATGCAACTGGCCTTTCCCGGCGAATCCATTCCATTTTTTGGAAGTATGAATTCGGGAGAGTACAACATGCTGATCACCAATCATGGCACGATCATGATTTTTTGGGTGGCCATGCCGGTCCTCATTGCAACATTGGGGAATTTTCTGATTCCGCTGATGATTGGTTGTGACGATATGGTGTTTCCTCGTTTGAACAGGCTTTCTTACCAAATTTTTCTACTCAGCACCATCGTGCTCATCATTTCCTTTTTTGTTCCAGGTGGAGGATTCGGAGGAGCTTGGACCGCCTATCCACCTCTTTCTGCCAGTGGCAATTACAATCATACTGATTGGGGAGCCTCTTTGTGGCTCTTGGCAGTTGCTCTGGAATTTGCGGCATTTCTTCTGGGAGGGATTAATTTTTTGACCACTACCATGAATTCCCGAGCGGCCGGCATGAAAATGATGGACATGCCGATGGTCATCTGGATGATTGACATTGCCGTTATTTTATTTATGGCTTCGGTGGGTCCCTTGATTGCGGGCGCAGTGATGCTTTTCATGGACCAACGCATTGGGACCAGCTTTTTCCTACCCGCCGGAGGAGGTGATCCCGTTTTATGGCAACATCTTTTCTGGTTTTTTGGACATCCCGAAGTTTACGTTGTGCTGTTACCGGCATTGGGAGTAGTGGCTGAAGTACTCACTACTTTTTCCAGGAAAAAACTATTCGGTTACAGGACGATTCTCTATACGACTTTCGCCACAGGAGTGTTGTCCTTCACCGTCTGGGCGCACCACCAGTTTATCGCGGGGATTGATCCGAGGATGGGTAATATTTTTGCAGTGACAACCTTGCTGATTTCGATTCCGATCGCGGAAATCATGTTTTGCTACATCGCCACGCTCTATGGGGGATCTATTGAACTCAACACACCCATGCTTTGGGCCATATCATTTGTTGTGGAATTTTTATTGGGAGGCGTGACTGGAATTTATTTGGGAGCAAGCGCCTTGGATGTGTATCTCCATGATACCTACTTTGTGTTGGCCCACTTCCATTACACCTTCTTTCCCATTGCCATCATTGGCGTCTATGCCGCAGTCACTTACTGGTTTCCAAAGATGTTTGGTCGAATGATGAACGATACTCTGGGCAAGATCCATTTTTGGGGTACCATCATTCCCTTCAACTGCATCTTTATTCCCCTCTTTTTCCTGGGGATGGCCGGTCAGCACCGCCGTATCTACAATTTCAACAATTTTCCGGATTTAGCCACAGAAGGTATGCAGGATACACGGATTTTCGCCACTGTCAGTTTGGTCATCATGCTACTCTTCCAATTCGTGTTTATTTATAATTTCGTCTACAGCCTCTATAAAGGAAAGAAGGCACCGAAAAATCCCTGGAAAGCCAATAGTTTGGAATGGGTTGCAGACTCTCCCGCTCCTCATGGCAATTTTGTGGAACTCGACAAAATCCAGGTTTTTCGCGGCCCATATGAATACAGCGTGGAAGGACGTGAGGAGGACTATTGGCCTCAAAACGTTCCCACTTGATTAATTTTCGGAATGATAGACAAAAAGGCTTGGCATATACTTGGAATCTGCTATGATAGATTCAAATGAATTAAACAAGAATCTATCAGAGGAGATTGAAAATGAAAAGCACAAGTCTCATGGAAATAATCAATAAATTCCCAACAGAAGAAGAAGCACTGAAGCATCTTGAAAATCTACGATGGAGCGATAAACCAGAGTGTCCCTACTGTCATTCCCAGAAGGTGTCGAGACACAAAGAAAAGAACCAAAGAAGCCGGCTTCAATGTCAATCCTGCCATCGTTCTTTTTCGGCAACCGTCAATACGATCTTCCATAACAGCAAACTTTCCTTGAGAAAATGGTTCCTGGGGATCGTTCTCGTTTTGAATGCCAAGAAATCAATTTCAAACCGTCAACTCGGAAGAGACTTGGATTTGAGTGTCAAAACTGCCTGGTCATTCGGGAAACGAATCCGGGAAGCCATGGGAAAAGATGGCGAGCAACAACGTCTATTCAAAGGAATCGTCGAGATGGATGAAACCTATGTCGGAGGAAAGCCCAGGAAGGAGAACAAGAAGGAAGACAGGGATGATGACAACAAGCGTGGTAGGGGAACAAAAAAGCTTCCTGTTGTAGGTATTGCGGAGCGTAAGGGGGGAGTTGCGGCAGAGCTCTTTGATGACAAGTCCTTATCGAACAAGAATTTCAAAGAGATGCTGAAGGAGCACGTTGACCTGGCGAAGGCTGTTTTGATGACGGATCAATATTCAGGGTACCGAGCAATGAAAGATGAAATATTTCATTATTCTGTTGATCATGAAAAGCAATTCGTAGACGGGAATATCCACACAAACACGATTGAGAGTTTTTGGAGTCTTTTAAAACGCGCATGGTATGGCCAACATCACTGGTATAGTCGTCGGTATGCGCATCTTTATATCGGCGAATCATGCTTCAAATACAACCATAGACGCAATGAAAACATGTTCACCGATACCTTGAAACTTTGCCTGGGGGGTTGATATTGACAAAAAATAAACGCCGTGAGATCGTTAAACCTCACGACGTTACAAATGAGCGGATTGCAGAAAGGAATATGCTATTAGTCAAGGAAAGAGACCTAACTTACCATTAATCGCTTAAGCCTTAATGTCTATCATTCCGTTAATTTTTAATGTGAATTGTTTACAGGAGAGTTTTTTATGGCGTTTCACGCACCCGTAGCCACAACAAGAAGTGTAACAGGAATTCCAACCGGTAGATTGGCTGTCTGGTGGGTATTGGCTTCCGAAGTTTTCATCTTCGGGGGATTGATTGCGTGTTATTTACTTTTTCGCTTGAAACATGATGCCTGGGGAGACTATGCGGCCAACACCAGCACCCCGGCCGGGGCACTCAATACGTTTGTATTGCTCACTTCCAGTCTTTTTATCGTTATAGCTCACTCCGCCGTGGAGCGTAAAGAAATCGATCGCGCATTCAAATTCATTTGGCTGACAATTGCATGCGGTGGAATTTTTATGCTCGTCAAAACCTATGAGTATACGACTGAAATATTACACGGTTTCGTCCTCACTTCCAACCCTTTCTGGGGATTCTACTACACCGCTACCGGACTCCACGCCTGCCATGTGATTGCAGGTATGGTCATTATGGGCATCATCTCCATGGACGTGAAAAAGTCTATGCATCTGAATCGAGTGGAGTTGATCGGCATCTATTGGCACTTTGTGGACATTGTCTGGATTTTTCTCTTTCCACTTCTTTATATTGCAAAATAGTTTCCAGGAGCAAAGCATGGCTCACGACGCAGCCCACGATAATCACGAAAAACGATATGTAAAAATTTGGGGAATCCTGTTGGTTTTGCTGGCAATCAGTATTGCGGGTCCCACCTTAGGTATTCAGGCAGTAACGCTGGTCACGGCATTTGGTATTGCGGTGGTGAAAGCATTGATGGTGGCTGCTTATTTCATGCATTTGAACGTGGAAAAACGTTTCATTTGGTATCTGCTGATTATTTCTCTGGCATTTATTGGAATTTTTTATTTCGGAGTGGCGCCAGACATCATGAAAGGAGATGGAACGCTATGGAAAGATTGTATAATTGACCAAAGCTGCACTATGACCGGGGATGCTGCCAAAGATTCTACAAACTATGGAATAATTAGATAAAGCCAATGCTTGTTACTGCCAATTTCGATCCAGCTCAACGCCATAATCGAAGAAAAGCTCCCATCGCCAACGGGGTCTTGGGGATGCTCATCTTTGTGATAACAGAAGTCATGTTTTTTGCAGCGTTGATCAGCGCTTATCTGGTGCTCCGCGCAGGCACCCCGGAATGGCCTCCTTGGGGTCAGCCTCGTCTTCCGGTTGCCGCGACGGCTTTCAATTCCGTCGTCTTGCTACTCAGCGGATGGGTTCTCTTTCAGGCTTACAAAGCATTCGTGCAACCGAATTCCTACCTGCGCAAAGTGAGAAAGCTGCTCGGTGTCTCTATTTTGCTGGGTACTTTTTTTGTTTTGTTCCAGGGTTATGAATGGTTACAATTGATCTCATTCGGCCTTACCATCACTTCCAGTACATATGGTAGCTTGTTTTATCTCGTCATCGGTACCCATGCGCTACATGCGATCATCGCTCTTTTGATTCTATTCCGCGCCTATTCCAAACTGGCTCCCTTACGGACTCCGCCTCTCACCAGGACAGAATTTGTGGTTCCTCAGATTTTTTGGTATTTTGTCGTGGGTGTTTGGCCGGTTTTGTACATCACCGTTTATTTGGTATGAAAAGAATACTATTGATTACTCTTGTCAAGAATTCATTCATTAAAAGCAGACCATTCCGGGTTTTCCTGACATTCCTGTTCATTAATTTTCCATACCCACTTTATGCTTGTCCGGTGTGTTTTGTCGGTAAAGAAGGAACAACTGCGGCTTATCTGGGAACTGCAATTGGGTTGAGCTTACTTCCCTTGGGAATGATCACCGCCTTCTCTCTTTGGATCTACCGACGATATCGGAATAATGACTGTCAGGAAGACCACCTTCCGGGACATAAATTTGTCTCTTCCGGACGGCAATCAACTCCTATGGATTAAACTCTTTTCCTCTTCTGCAAAGGCATCTCTCAGCCGGACTCATCCCCAACCTACTTTCACTCCAATTGTTTTCATGTTCAAACAGATCGCATTGATTTCGACTCTTTTGACATGGCCCCTGATTTCCTTTGGTACTCTAGTCCGTCTTGAAGGAGCAGGTCTTGCTTGCCCGGACTGGCCTTTATGCTACGGAAAAATCATTCCACCTTATGAATTCAAAATAATGCTGGAAGTGGGACACCGTTTGTTGGCGAGTTGTCTGGGTCTTTTCATTCTGACTCTATTGGTTATGTCCTTCCGACCCCAATATAAAAAATACCGCAGGCTTTCCTTCCTTTGCTTCTTGCTGGTATGCATACAGGGAATTCTGGGAGGTTTGACCGTAATTATGCATCTCTCGCCAACCACCGTAGTTCTTCACCTGTTAGGAGGAAATATTCTGTTTGGTTTGCTCATTTATCTTACCTATACTCTCTACAGCGCCAATCGAGCACCTCAAACCCACGCCTTTTCGCCATTGTCGCATTTCAGCAAAATGCAAGGAGGCATGCTACTGCTTTTCTCGGTTATCCTCATTTCCGGCGGAATCAACAGCAGCACTTATTCAGGTTATGCTTGCTCTGCGTTTCCCGGATGTCAAGCAGGCAGCATGTTCTCATTCCATGTCGGTGAAGAAACGCAATCAACAGGGACATTCCTTCCTCAATTTCTCAACGAATGGATCCATATGTCGCATCGCTTGATTGCCATCCTGGGATCCTCAGGACTGGCTTTTTTAGGCTGGTATGTGCTTTTCCGCCATCACAATCGAACTTATCGTACGATTGCCTATGCAATTTGGATCTTACTGGCAACTGAAATATTGGTTGGCATTGCCAACGCGGTTTACTACATACCAGTTCCTGTCTCCCTCTTTCATACTACCCTTGCAGCGACTATTTTTGGATTGTTGAGTTTTTCTTTTGCCAAATCGGTCCATGAGCCTCACTGACCTACCCACCTTCAATGCCTACTTCAATGGAATCACGATCGCTCTGCTTCTGCTGGGGTTTTGGGCCATCAAATCCGGTAAGGAATCCTGCCATAAGTTTCTCATGTGCGCGGCTTTTGGAGTCTCGACTTTATTTTTGGCCAGTTATCTGATTTATCATTCCCAGGTTGGTTCCGTACCATTTCAGGGAACCGGCTTGGTACGCATTTTTTATTTTATGATGCTGGTTCCCCACATCCTGCTGGCTGCCATCCAACTTCCCTTGATTCTCCTTGCAATTTATAAAGCATTGAAAAATCAACGCCAAGCCCATCGTGCACTGGTGAAGTGGACCTATCCCATCTGGCTCTATGTTTCCGTTTCCGGCATTGTTGTGTACCTTATGCTTTATCACTTTTCCTGAAACTCTATTCCGTGTTTCATTCTTTCCTCTATTTCGACACTGCGCAACGGGGTTATAACTTCCCTGAGTTCCCTGCATTTTAAGATTTGATTCATGCAAAACCATTCCAGGAAATCGAACAAATTCAGACTTCTCCGTTTGACAAACTTCAGCTAGTTTAATAGGCTTATTCAGATTGGAACAAATCTTAAAATCATTTTTAATTCGAGAAAAAAAATGACTATGATGACCGGCGCGGATGCCATCTATTACGCACTGCGCTCGCTGAATGTCGGGCACGTGTTCGGGATTATCAGTATACACAATATTCCTATCTATGATGCGTTCAAACGTCATGGAGGCATCCGGGCGATTGATGCGCGCCATGAGCAAGCGGCTGTACATATGGCCGACGCTTATGCGCGAACGACCGGAAAGCTGGGAGTCGCCATTGCCAGCACCGGACCTGGCGCCGCAAATACGATTCCGGGTCTTTTCGAAGCAGGGTTTGCTTCCTCTCCCGTACTGTTGATTACAGGTCAAATCGACACTCTATTTTATGGAAAGAGCAAAGGGTTTCTGCACGAAGCAGATAATCAAGTTACATGCTGCGCTCGGTAACTCGCCGCATCGAAAGCCCTCGTAGTGTACAAAATATCGTCGATTCGATCTTTCTTGCGGCTGCTGATGCCCTACAAGGTCGTCCTCAACCAGTTGCAGTTGAGGTCTCCATAGACCTGCAATTTCAGAAATTCGATTGTGAGATTCCACATTTTTCGCTAAAGCCTCCAATTGTTCCTGGAGATAAGGTGATACAGGAGGCCGTTTCTCTGCTCGCTGATTCCAAAAAGCGAGTAATCCTTGCAGGTGGCGGGATTCATTCTTCCGGGGCGCATGGAGCCCTGCAAAACTTTGTGGAAATGTTGCAGGCGCCAGTATTCACAACAGTGAATGGGAGAGGTGCCATTTCAGAGAATCACACGTTGTCCGCAGGCGTTATGACAGGTTATCCCTTGGGTATTGGTCCGGTGCGGAAAGCATTCCAGCAAGCAGATGTCGTATTAGCGGTCGGCACGCGCTTTCAAGGGTCAGCAACTTTCAATTGGCGCATGGATATACCAGGAAAACTGATTCATATTGATATTGATCCCGGTGTGTTGGGACGAAATTATCAGCCGGATGTAACACTCAACTGCGATGCTCGTGAAGGACTAATGGCTTTGACCAAGGCGATCAACGCGACACGCAATTCAACCCGATTCAATACCAAAGTCCGCAAGGCTCGGGAGCGCCAGCACAAAGAAATTCGTTTGAGAATTGGGCCGGATCAAGAAAGGATCCTGGACGGGATTTGGGATTTATTGCCAGAAGAAAGTAACATCGTTCGCGACACGACCGTCCCTGCTTACGCTTGGGGTCATCTATTACCAATCCTGCAACCTTATTCCCAAGCAAGCGCAACCTCAGCCGCCATCGGTCCTGGACTGCCAATGGCTATAGGTGCCGCTTTTGGCAATGGCAAAAAGACTCTGTTGCTTCAGGGTGACGGGGGGTTTATGTGCCACATCGGGGAACTGGCGACTGCGGCACAATACCAGTTGCCGATCATCATTTGTTTGTTCAATGACGGCGGCTATGGAATCCTGCGAGCCGTGCAAAACCATCGATTTGAAGGAAGGACAACCAACGTGGATTTGCGCACTCCGGACTTTGTAACGGTTGCCAAAGGAATGGGTGTGAAGGCCGAAAAACTGAGCAGTTCCAAAAAATTCAAATCCTCATTGGCCCGTGCCATAAAAGAAAAGGGTCCTGTCTTACTCAATATTGATATGAAAGAGTTCGTTCCCATTCGTTTCTTCGATTGAGATCGCAAATCGAAATTTGCTCCCACAATTCCTGCAACACCCCTGACTAAGGAACAAACCTTAAATAACCTGTAATTCTTCCAATGGCGTGAGCAAAATTGGGGGACATGTACACCGCTGCGCATCCCAGCTCTACTGTTTTATGCCTGCTGTTACGTGTCCCCTAATTTTGCGTATCCATACTTCTAACTTATTTAAATTTCATTCCTAAACCCTTAAGACTCCACTCATTTTGGGGAAAAAATATTAGTTGTTGCAGTGCATGAATAACTGCTGTTCAATAAAAAACAAGGTTTTTTCGAAAAATGACTGGGGAGGAATCTCATTTTCTTCAGGGGTACGATACTCTTCGGTATTTGGCGCATCAAAGTTCAACATTCGTTTGGATCTTGGAATTCGCAAAAAAAAAATCCTGAGCATCTGCAGCCAGGTTAATCTCAAATAAGAAGTCAAACGTTGCGCAAAATACCATCGGGCTTCAGCCAGGTAAAACCGGCGGTTCCCTTGCAAACCGAATTGAAATACTTCCATTACTTCTCGGGGCAACTGATTAGTTTTTTGCGACAATTCCTCCCGCATTCGCGGAGCGCGAGGAGACTGAATCCCAATGGCTTCAAAATACATCTCTGCCAAATGCCTGGCGAGGCGTTGTTGGAGATAGGGATTGGAAGGGTCGATTTTCCTCAGATAAGTGATGTCAGACATATAATTAATTGGAGTCAATTTTTTCCTGTTTTTTGGTAGGTCAAACTCGTCAACGATGCTTCGAGCCATAATCATGAGCACAAAAAGGGACCCCAGAGCCAGAAAAAAAAACCACAAAAAAAGTTGCGGTAAACTGTCCACGATCAAGTACAACCACCATAAGGCGTCGATGACAGGAAGGAGGAACACTTCCTTGACCCAGCCTTTGATAAAAAACGCCACACCCCCTCCAATCAGAAATAAACCGACGGATAAAATTAATAAATATAGATCACGATGATTGAGTTTCTTCATGAGCTTTCCGGCATGACTGAATGAGGGCGGCAAGACAGGCGGTACATTGTTTTTCTTCGATTTTTCCCACTTCCTTTCGTCCATAACGGACTTTTTCGAAGAGATGAGTCAGGTTTCGGACATGTTCTTGCGGAACCGCATAGTTGGACAATAATGTCTCAAATTCTCTCGGAGTCATAATCGCAGCACGTTTGATTTGTTGATATCGATCCAGAATTTCCCCCATTTCCGCATAGCAGCGGATGATGACATTTTTTAGATCCATACCGGACCGAACTTGTTCCAGCGCTTCCTCAGCTTTGATGCAAACCTCCTCGAGAGGAGAAGGCGCCGTGTTTGTACGGAGAAATTTAAATAGCCAGGCAACTCCTGCTATCAATCCCAGTACCAGGATTAAACTGATTAGGTAAACGAATGCATCCGAAGGTTCGACGGGCAGGGGCAAATTTATATGAGATTTTGAAGCATTTTCATTTGCGGGTAAAGTTCCATCGGAAGAATGCCAAATTTCGTGGAGACGGTGGATTAATATACTGATCAGGATATAAAAACTAATCAATTGTATGGCAGCTTTAAGAATGATTCTCCAAACACGGGGAACGACCGCCAGAAATATAAGCAAAATAACTAAAACAATACATGTAATCAGAAGGGAGGATTTGAAGAAAAATCGAGTGTTTTCTCCAGGAATCCGCGAAGCCAATTGAAAATCGAATAGGTGGAAAAAATAACCCGACTCGAATTGAACTTCCTCAATACCGGCGATCAAATCAAAAGGGCAATGAGCAGCAACCCAAAAAGTAAAATTCCCAAAACTCTTCTTATTTTCGAATCCTGCATGCGGATCTCAACCCGATTTGTATTTTGTTCTTTTCATCTTTTTTCAGCAGCATTTTGCAAGGCCCATTTGATTTGGGGTACCACACCACGCAGTAATGCCATTTCCGAATCAGAAGGGCTGGAACGATAAAGAAGTTGTCTGAATTTTGTCATACGACTGGTTTGGGATTGAGTACAAATAGAACTCCCTTTTTACTCAGTGTCTCATTTGAAAGCGAAAATTGGATTCGATGATGCATCTCCGGTTACTGTGAAAGGACTGGGGTCGGATCAATGGGTTCCGGCAAAGAAGGAGATGTCCACATCGAATAACCCAATACCGGGGAGGCGACTGGAAAAAGCAATCGTTTTTCCACACCTACGTTGCTTGATTTAAGAATAGGATCGATGTTTTGATTGTAGCGTTGCAAATAACGTCGCGCTTCCTGGGGTTTGTCGAGTTGATACGCAATATAAACCATGCGATCAAGTAAAACTGTCTGCAAGGGATGTTCCTGCTCCAATGCCTCCAAAATGACATCATAAGCCTGCTCCCATTTTTGTTCCGTCAAATAGGATGCGCTAAGGGCCACGATTAGATAAACGTTCTGGGGAAAGACTTCTAAACCGGCCAAGTAAGTTTCTTGAGCCGCTTTTTCATCACCTTGATATCGATAGAATTCTCCCACCAGATGGTGGATGAAGCCTTCTCCTTTTTGTTG
>CBDBHR010000024.1:0-219647 GCA_965205865.1 bacterium | reverse complement strand
GCAGATTCCAAGTATATGCCAAGCCTTTTTGTCTATCATTCCGAATATTATTGAACAACCCGTCCTAATCTCAGGACATAAAGTTAGTAAATTTCTTGCCAATCTCTAACGAAATTTTAACGAAATGCAGTGAAAATCTTGCTCAAATGTAACAAAATCTGACCGCTTTCAGAGACAGAATAAAGGGATTCAAGAAAAAAAAGCAAATCCCCAATACAGACCCGGAAGATGGGTCGTCGAGGTGAGTCATTCATGGTTCAACAGGTTTCGCAAGATAATGGTCCGATTCGAAAAATATTATCACCTAAGTTGAGCGATTCGTAATAAAAAAAGCTCCCAACCTTGGGAAAAATGTGTTATATTTCAGTGGTTAAAATAAAAAAATTCACAAAATCTAACACAACCCAACAGGTAGAGAGCTTTATGGGAAAAAATATAACAGTTCAGGATAAAAAGAAACAGATAATTGATGCCATTCAGCCAACCGATGAACACTTGACAAGTCGTGCCGGATTGGCCTTGTTTGCCCAGTATCTGCAAAGCATTCGGCTGATGCCGATCATCGAAAGGTTGTTTGGTTCGATGCGTAAAAATAAAAAAGGAATTGCTGTCTCTGATTTTTTTGTGCAGATCCTCTGTTTTTTCATGGACGGCAGCAGCCGTCATCTCAGTTGGTTCGATCACCTCAAAAGGGGCGAGGGTTATGCCGCCTTGCTGTCATGCAGTGAGCAAGACCTTGCCTCCTCGCATGCCGTGAAAAGATTTTTTGGAAAGTTCTCTTTTGTACGAGTCTACCTGTTTCGTCATCTGCTGCAGATACTGTTTATCTGGAGACTGAAGAAGACTTGTCCAACGGTGATTGTGTTGGGTCTGGATTCGATGGTACTTGATAATGATGATGCCCTGAAACGCCATGGTGTCCAGCCGACTTACAAGATGGTCAAAGGATTTCATCCCCTGCAGATGAATTGGGGTCGTTATATGGTTGACGCAGTTTTTCGCGGAGGTAGCAAACATTCGAATCACGGGAAAACTGTTCAGAATATGCTGGTTCATATCGTGAAAAGGATTCGCCGCCAATACCGAGATGATGTACCAATCATGGTGCGCATGGACACCGGTTTTTTTGACGAAAAAATCTTTGAAACCTGTGAACGACTGAACATCGGTTAGCTGAAGCGGAGGAAAGTCCTATGCCAATGTGAGGAATGCTGCGGAAGAAGCCACTGACTGGCAGACCTTCACTTCATCGGGCAAGAAGGAGATCTGGCAGTACACCGAGTTTAAGAGCCAGCAGGGGACATGGAAGAAGGCTCGTCGCACGATCTACAGCCGCTTGATTGAACACGATAGCCAACTCTCTTTGCCGGGTTTGGATCATGATGGCGTGATCATTACGAACCTTGGTATGGGAGAGGCCATTGATGGCCAACTCAGCCAAGCCGCTGAAGAAAAGCGCATCGATGCTCATAGCATCCTTGGCTCGTACCACGGACGGGGAAAGGATGAACTGGCCAACCGGGCGCTGAAAAACTTTGGTCATCAACAACTTCCCTTCAAGGACTTCATTTCCAATACCGCATGGTACTATCTGATGCTGCTTGGCAATAACCTCTTCGAATCCTTCAAAGAAGATGTCAGCAAGCCAGTGATTGCGGTAACGATGTATGCTGATACCTTCCGGCGCCAGTTTCTTGATACGGCAGGCAAACTGCTTCGTCATGCCGGAAAACTGATCTTGAAAATACCAAAAAAGACCTTTGAGCGCTTGCAATTGGACCAACTATTTGCCACCTGCCAGCACGCATTGGCGCCAATCTGATCAACGGGTTTCGCTTCAATTAAAAAACAAAAACATTAAAGTTTAAGGGGATAAGTGCGTCCAAAACATGAGAAATGAAGACCTTCCACATCTGAAAACAGCATTTTGATGCTCATTCTCACTCAAACATCCATGGATTTGATGATCAAAATCTGATTTCAGAATGATTGCCTTTCTCAGGCAAAAAAATCATCTTGAAAATCTGATCCTTTTTTAGAATCGCTCAATTTGGGTATCAAACTTATCTCGCACTGCTTCAATTGGCTGCAGCTATCATAACTTACAGGAAAGTTAATGTTATTTAAGGATAAGTTCTAAATCACGTCGTTTGACCGACATCTGCTATCTCGATAGGAACCTGTTCAATCAGACTATTACCCAGAGGGATTTCGTTTCCTTGTCGTTGGTAAGCCAGAACCATTTCATGCATTGCGTCTCTTAGCATCAATCGGCAATTCTCGATATCCTCGCCTTCTGTAACCACTTCAGGCCATTCAAGCAATTGCCCCATATAACCTGAATTGATCTTTACATAGTGAGCCGTATAGTTGTGAAGCATTTTTCGGTCTCCTCTTGAAGAAATTTTGAAGCTATAAAAAAATTTTAATTTACCTATTTCTAACAGTCGAGTCAATTGTCTGTAAATTGACAAGGCTAGCTCATCATTCAAAAAAAGGGGTATAACGGCGAGATCAGAATAGGACAGGGCAATTACTCAACTGTCCTCACCCGTGTCTGGATCGACCAGGATCTGAAGCGGGAGATGGGCTTTTAGTATTCTGTCAATTTAATTTATCGGGTGTGGTCTGATACGCCACACCCTGCGGGCTCCCTTTTGAGAGGGGTGGACGCGAAACATACGGGGCGAGTGTGAACGGTCAGATGCCGAATGGGAGCCACCATCGCTCGCCATCTACGTGGTTGTGCCAGAAGTGTGCTATGGTTGTTCTCGATGATGCATCAGGAAAAATAGTGGTACGCATTTTTAAAAAGCTGCAATCCTTCTCCTTCCTCTTTCTGATGTGACAAACGAGTCCAATGAGGATGATTCGTGTAATGATGGTAAGCTTCCGGATGCGGCATGAGGCCCATGACGTTACCTTTCGTGTTGCACAGCGATGCAATGCCCAAGGGAGAACCATTCGGATTGTCGGGGTAATGTTCGGTTACCTCTCCTTCTGGTGATGCGTATTGCAGAGGAACCTGATTGCGTCCCAGTAATTGTGGCAGCACCTGCTCGCGGTCGCCTTCGAGGCGTCCTTCGCCATGACGCACCGGCAAATAAAGTCGCGGGATGTCTTTGCTGTACACGCAAGGGGAGGCCGGATTGACCTTCAAATGCACCCAGCGGTCTTCAAATTGATGACGGGCATTGTTGGTCAGTGAAACCTGTTGATGGCAGACCATTCGATTTCCTTGCCGCAAATCGTTACCAGGCAGCAAACCAAGCTTGACGAGCACTTGAAATCCGTTGCAAATGCCCAATACCAGTTTGCCTTTTTCCACAAACGCCAACAACTGTTCCTGCAAAGGAAGACGGGAATTGCCCGTAATGCCATATTTAAAACGATTGGCCCCTACTCGACCTGCTCCCAAGTCGTCGCCGTCCAGAAAACCACCGATGAAAATCAAGAATTGATAGTCCTGTAACCGAATGATACCCCGCATGAGCTGCGAAGTATGGATCACCTCGACCTCTCCACCTCCTGCCAGACGACAGCAATGCGCCGTCTCTTTCTCGCAATTGAGACCATAACCGGAAAGTATCAGAGTTTTGGGGAGTGTCATGATTCTTTTATGTTCGTAAGGTTGCCTGCCAACTTTCTTTCAACGCTGCAATCGTAGCCCGGATCAATACTGTCGGTTTTTCTCCCGAGGTATCCTTTGATCGACCGGGTGGGAAGCCTCGCAAATGCAGGGCAACCGAGCGAGGAGCGCCCCTACGTCCCGAAATCACCAATTGCGGAGTTTTGGTCACCTGCCCTAAGCAATAGCAATCCTGATCTGCAAAACTCGTTTCAAACGCCTCACGATGTCGTGGAGAGACCGTTACAACAAAGCGACTGGCTGATTCCGAAAATAGAAATTGGTCGGGGCGTAGGCCCGTTTGCTCCAGCAGATCGGAAATGCCCAACTGCATTCCCAACCCCCCGGCAAAGGCGGATTCCGCCAAGGCCACCGCCACACCACCATCGGAACAATCGTGGCAGGATTGCAACCACCCTGCTGCAATTGCCTGACTCACCTTTCTGTAACGTTCCCTGGCTGTCCTACCATCCACTTGCGGGACATTTTTTCCCAAAAAGCCCAAATGGTCGTAATATTCGGATCCTCCCAGTTCATTTTTGGTTTCGCCTAGCAAATATATCCAATCCCCTGCAGTTTTGACATCCATGGTGATGGTTTTTCGCACGTCATTGATCTTGCCTACGGTGGTGAAGAGAACTGTGGGAGGGATGGCGATATGCGTGTTGCCGAAACGATAGTCATTTTTCATACTGTCTTTGCCTGAAATACAAGGCATGCCATAAAGGGTGGTCATATCATAGAGGGCTTTGTTGGCACGCACTAACTGCGCCATTTTGTAAGGACCATCCGCATTCGCTTGCGAGGCAATCGGGTCGCACCAACAGAAATTGTCCAGCCCAGCTATTTGTTCCGGATTACCGCCTACAGCGATGATATTGCGTACCGCTTCGTCGATGGCGCAGGCAGTCATATGGTAGGTGTCGATGTCACTGTAACGAGGGCAGATTCCGTTGGCAATGGCCAGTCCTTCCATGGATTCCAAGACTGGGCGAATCACTGCCGCATCACTGGGACCATCATTGTGAACACCAACCAAGGGTTTGATCACGCTGCCTCCCTGGACCTCGTGGTCATATTGGCGAATCACCCCTTCCTTGCTGCACACGTTCAAGCGACCCAGTAGAACTTGTAGGATCGTCGTCAGATCGGCGGGAGGAGTAAATTCCGGTTCCTGGCAGTACGGAGGCTCCCAGATTGCTTCCAACTCCATGGTGGGAACTCCCTCATGGAGGAAGTTCATGTCCAGCAGGGCAACCGTTTTGTCTTGACAGGTGGCTTTCAAAAACCCGGAGTCGTTGAATGTTCCCAAGGCCGTCGATTCCACGTTCATGGATTCCGACAAGGCAAGAAAAGATTCCAGATGATCGGGAGGCACTGCGACCGTCATGCGTTCCTGGGCTTCCGAAACAAAAATTTCCCAGGGTTGCAAACCCGGATATTTCAAAGGGGCTTTGTCCAGTTGCAGATGAAAGCCATTGGAAAGTTGAGCCATTTCTGCCACCGAAGAGGAAAGTCCACCTGCTCCATTGTCGGTAATGCAGCGATACAATCCCTGGTCCCGCGCTTCTAAAAGGAAATCATACATACGCCGTTGAATGATAGGATCGCCGATTTGCACCGCAGTGGCTGGTGAGCCTTGTTGCAATGCTTCTGAAGAGAAAGTTGCCCCGTGGATGCCATCTTTGCCAATTCGTCCTCCCACCATCACGATGACGTCTCCGGGGATGACACTTTTCAGGTGGGACGGATGTCCCTTGATTTGAGCGGGTATCAAACCTCCCGTTCCGCAAAACACCAGGGGTTTACCCAGAAAGCGTTCATGAAAAACAATGGCGCCATTAACCGTGGGGACGCCACTTTTATTGCCTCCATGTTCCACTCCTGAGCGCACGCCGTCGAATATCCGCCGGGGATGCATCAACTGGCCGGGCAATGGTTTGTCATAAAAAGGAGAGGCAAAGCAAAAGACATTCGTGTTGAAGATCATTGCCGCCCCCATACCGGTTCCCATAATATCCCGATTGACTCCCACGATGCCGGTCAAGGCGCCACCATAAGGATCCAAAGCAGAAGGGGAATTGTGGGTTTCCACTTTCACGGCAACATTCCACTCCTCATTGAATCGGATGATCCCCGCATTGTCTGAAAAAACAGAAACACACCAGTCTGCATTGCCCAGTGATCGGCGGATTTGGGCAGTGGCCCCTTTCACATAGGTTTTGTAGAGCGAATCGATACATTCGATTGTTCCAGTAGTGGAATCTGAATAATTGACAGTTGCATTGAAAATTTTATGCTTGCAATGCTCCGACCAGGTTTGCGCCAGCACCTCGAGTTCCACATCCGTGGGATCTTCACTGATTCCTTCCTCGCATCGACGTTGACGAATGTGTGGTTGTTGAAAATAATGCAGAATCGCCTCAGCTTCCTCGAAATTCAAAGCCAATGTCCGTTGTCGCCCCAATTCCAACATGGCTTCGGCAGATTCCAAGGCAAAAGTCTGCACCCGGATGGGATCTGACAATTGAACCAGAGGCAGAGTTCGTAACGTGTTGCGGGAGGTGGCCCAATCGGTTTTGGAAACAATGGTTGCCTTCTCGATGAGCTCATTCATGAGAAATTGACTGGTCAATGCTTCCAGATGCTGACGAGAAAGACTTCCTTTGAAAAAAAACCCCCGTACCGAATGCGCATGCTGTTCTGGCGCAAAAGGCCGTTGCAGCCATAATTCAAAGGTTTCCTGCGCCGTTCGTCCAATATTGTCGGTCACCCCAGGACGAAATCCGATTTCCACGTACCAATCAAATTCCAGTTCGTCGCCAAAAAAAGAATCCACTCGGCTTTCATGCAACACCGGATCTTCTAAAACGGCTCGACACAGCTGCTTTGCATCAGAAGAGGTTATCGGAGAGAAAAATAGAAAGCCGGAAAGGGTGCGTATGTCTTCGATGGAATGGGGTTTCAGCGGAAAATCGAGATGTGGAACAGCGCAAAGTTGCTGAAGTAGTTTCAAGCCCTCCGGATCCTGCAACTCTTGTTTGATGATCAATTCAATACGATGGATCATGCCTCCCACGCTATTGAAAAATCGAAGGGGGGGAACTCGCTTTTTTGCAGGCTTGATTTCTGCCGGGACAAAAAAGAGCCGCTACTCCTTTTTCAATTGATGTTTTTAGGAGGAGGCATGGGAGTGCGCTGGACATAAAGCGTCTCGAAACGTCGGCGTAACCATTGCTTGAAAAGAACCCGCGTTGTTGGAATGAGCAGCAGGAATCCGGCGAGATCCGTGAGAAATCCAGGAGTGAGCAACACAATTCCCGCCACCACAATAAGAAGCGCATCGATCATTTCTCCTGCAGGCATCAATCCTTGCTGCAACTGTTCACGAACCTTGAACATGGTTTTCAGTCCTTGCATTCGCGCCAAAGAAGCTCCCAGAATGCCGGTGCCGAAGACGATCACTACCGTGGTCAATGCCCCGAACTGCGAACCCACCCGAATCAATAAATAAATTTCAACCACCGGAATGAGCGTGAAAGCCAGGACCAATTTCCAAAACATGAAACCTCTCTTGGAAAACCGATGAATCTATGAAATCCAGTATTGAAAATATGACATGAATTGCTGCAATTCAACAGTTTAAAATGAAAAAGAGAAAAGCAGTTACTCATTTCTCAAGATTCAGACAATCTGGAGTATTCTTACGGCCTTGTCTCTTCTCACAAATATTGTTTTTGTCTGAAAAATCTGGTAGCTTCAGCCAATTACGGACTCGAGGGACAGGGGAAGGACGGAAGCATGTCAGGTGACGCGGTTGCAATTATCCCTGCCGCAGGTCAGGGAAAGCGAATGGCCGCCGGCCAAAACAAATTGTTTCTGCCCCTTGGCACTCGAACAGTTTTACAGCACACCTTAACTCTCTTCTTGACGCAACCCCGGATTTCCCAGATTTACTTAGTGATTGCCCGACAAGACATGGATCGTCTGTTATTCTGGACTGAAGGAGAGAGACGCATCACATTGGTGACAGGAGGAGAAAAACGGCAGGATTCAGTGTTCAATGCCTTGGAACGGATTCGTCAAGGACCACTTCCCAAATGGATTTTGGTCCACGATGGGGCCCGACCTTTATGTTCTTCTAAATTGGTCGAACGAATTCTGAACCAGTGCGCACTTACAAACGCAGCAATACCGGTGATTCCTTTAACGGACACAATTCGGGAAATCCGGGACAGTAGCAGCCGTGTATTGAATCGTTCTCAGCTATTTGCCACGCAAACCCCGCAGGGATTCGAAGCCCGATTGTTGATCGAGGCCTATCAAGCCTTACAAAACCATGGTTGGCAAACCACCGATGATGCTTCGGTCGTCGAGCAATGGGGCCATGCGGTCTCCCCCGTGGAAGGGGATGTGTTTAATTTGAAGATTACGAGACAGCAGGATTTGAAGTTGGCAGAATGGTGGCTTGATTTGAAAACAAATCCTTAAGGAATGAAATTTAAATAAGTTAGAAGTATGGATACGCAAAATTAGGGGACAGGTAACAGCAGGCATAAAACAGTAGAGTTGGGATGCCGCTGTACATGTCCCCCAATTTTGCTCACACTATTGGAAGAATTACAGGTTAATTAAGGTTTGTTCCTAAAGGACTTGAATGAAGCAATATTGGCAGTATTGGGTGATGGCGCTCTCGATCGGAGCGTGTCTGCTGATAGCGGAGAAGGTTCATCCGCAATCGCCAATTACCGAGCTGACAGAGGGGGTTGAAGAAGAAAACTTTCTGGAGGAAGAAATTTCGATCAACCTTCCGGAAAGTGTCACTTTAGAACAGTTAATGGAAATCATTTCCAGGGAAACCAACACTCTCTTCATGTATCAAGAAGGCACCCTGCGCGGACAATTGTCCATAACTATGCCTTCTAATTTCACGGTGAAAAAGAAGGATCTTTTCGTGCTGTTCAACAAACTGCTGGAATCCCAAAGTCTGACCTTGCTGCGTTACCCGGACAGTAATGTTGTGGAACTCATTGAAGGTCGCGAGGCTCGTTTTCATAAGTTGCCCCTTCTTTTTGACGATCCACCACAAGCAGAAATGCGGGAACCCGAATCTCGAGAAATGGAGGGTGATTCTCAAATCACGATTTCCTCTCAGACCACCAGAGACCGACTAAAGGCGATAAACCCCTCGGACTATGTGATTCGCGTGCGTCAAATCAAGTATGCGGATATGAACCAAATCAAGGACGTCATTCAGCCCTTTCTCTCTCAAGTCGGTATGCTGCTCACCTATGATCTACTCCGCGTTTTTATTTTTGTAGATTCCCAGGTCAACGTGGACCGCATCAACGGCATCATTGATATTCTGGATGTGAAGGATCCGGAAGATTTGAAACAGGTGATGACGGTTTACAAAATGAAGCACACCCGGGTCGAGGAAACCCACCGTATGGTCTCCTCTATTTATGCCAACATCTTGTATAGCGGACGACAGGAAGAAGTCAAATTTCTTGTCAACGCGAGGCAAAACTCCTTGATTTTTTTCACAACCCAAGCCGCTACCGAGCAAATCCTTAAGCTGCTGAAACTGATAGACGTCGAAGTTGCGGAAGAAGAAGGGACGGAACTAACTGTCCATCCATTGACATACCGGACCCCAGGCAGCATCGCCCCCCTGCTTTCCCAAATCTATACCCGGAAAGATCTTCCTGTCATCAAAATCGAAGACACTCGAGAAAGAGGGGAGAGTGCTAAAGACGTACAAAAACCAAAGTCCGTGACAGCTATCACTTCTCCCGTGCAAATCATTCCATTTGACAGCCTCAGTCTCCTGATCATTATTGCCGATCCATCCACCACGCAAGATATTTTGAAACTGGTGGAAGAGCTTGATGTCCCCCAGGGAGAATTCGATCTGCTTCTACATCCGCTGAAATTTGCTTCCGCCCCGATTTTGGGACCCCTCCTTGCCAATATTTTTTCAGATCAGATTGTGGCCGGTAAAGACCAAGGGCAGACTGCGGTTCGAAGCCGAGTGAAGATCATCCCGGAACCCCGTTTGAATTCCTTGATCATCATTGCCGACAAATTCACAATACCGCGGATACTGGGTTTGATCGAACAACTTGATGTCAGTGGGGGAAATGCGGAATTCACGGTCCATCCCCTCCAACACGCCAAAGCAGGAACGGTTGCGAAATTGCTCAATTCCATCTTCAGCCAAAAGTCGGTGACGGGGAACGAATCAGAGATGGAACAGGAATGGTTGATCTTATCCGATGAACGCCTCAATCTGTTGATTATTTTTGCCGACCACCAAAGGACGGAACGGATCTTGAATTTAATCGAAAGGTTGGATCTTCCGGCCAAGATGGAAGTGGCACGAAGCCAATTCAAGCTTTACTCGCTGCAACATGCCGTGGCCAAGGAAGTGGCCAGTTTGCTCAAAGAGGTAACCGGCAACATCGTGGATGTGGCCAAAAGCGGAGAAACCGACGATTCGGTACTTCAATCGGTGTCCCAAGCGGAAGCGGGAAAAGAGGAGCAGTCGAGCGAGGGTGCGCTCTCAGCCGGGGATAGCAAGACACGGATGCATGAGGAAACGGCTAACCAGATTTCCATTACGGCGGATGAAACTACCAACACCTTGCTCGTTTTCGGCCCGACTGAAATTTTTGCCACTCTGGACCGGATAATAGAGCAACTGGACATACCCCGGGTTCAGGTATATATCGAGGCGCTGATCATGGAGACCAGTTTGAGCAAGAGCCTCGATTTCGGAGTCAACTGGTCTGCTACTACTCAGACTTCGGGCGGTGAGGCGATAATCAGCGCTGGTTTTCCGGATGCCTCTCCTTTGACGATCGAAAATGCATTGCAAAATGCAGGGACCAGCGCTATCGGGGTATTGAGCGGAGGCTCCTTGATATTTGAGGGGCAAACCTTTCTGAGTTTCGGCGCCTTTGTGCGGGCGGTCCAGCATGATGCGGACATCAACATTTTGGCCAATCCGCAATTGATGATGCTTAATAATGAAGAAGCTACCTTGAACGTCTCCCGGGTGGTTCCGGTAGCGACCAAGTCGGTGGTTGATGCAAATGGACGGGTGACGGATCAAATTGAGTTTCGGGATGTGGGTGTGATTGCCACAATTCGCCCGCAAATCAGTGGAGATCAAAGCATTCGCCTGGAAATCAGTCAGACCACTAGTGACGTCGCGCCCACTCCCGTTGGAAGTTCAAATGCAGTGACGACTTTCAAACGGGAGTTAAAAACTGTTGTGATCACGGTCAATGATTCGATTGTGGTGCTCGGGGGATTGCTCAATGAGCAAGTTAGTCTGAACGAATCAGAAATTCCCGGATTAGGAGGTCTGCCATTCATTGGCTGGCTCTTCAGAAGCAACTCGGAGCGTGTGGAAAAAACGAATTTGATGATGTTCATTCGTCCAACCATCATTCGCAGTCAACAGGATTTGATCCGAGTCACCGAAAGGGCCAACGCCCAGTATATACGATCCAGTAGGGGATCCGAGCAAGGAGAACCCCTACGGCAAAAATCATTTCGCGAGCTGCTAGAGGAAAAAGAATCACCTGCAGAACAGTTTGATCAATGACAAAAGGCGCTCCAGGAAGGAGCGCAAACAGCCCTCATAGGACGAGCATATGAAAATGGCAATTGAGACAAAAGTGGTACCCGAGCGAGGGGCGCCCCTACTCGTATTTCCGAATCCCCACAATCCTCTGGAAATCAAAATACCGACATTTGAAGGACCGCTGGACCTTTTGTTGCATTTGATACGCAAGAAGGAGTTGGATATTCACAAAGTGGCATTGGCGGAATTGACCAGTTCCTATTTGGCGTATTTAGAGTTGATAGAATCGGTAAACCTGGATTATGCCGGTGAATTTCTGGAAACAGCCGCCACCTTGGTCTGGCTCAAATCGAAGCACCTGTTGCCCCAGACGCCTCTCGTCGAAGAAGGGGAAGAGGAAGATCCCGAAGAGCGATTACGACGCCAACTCATTGAATATCAAACATTTAAGGAAGCTGCTTTTTTGCTGAGCAGTTTCGATATGCTGGGGCGTGATATTTTCATTCGCCCGGATCAGGAAACAGAAGTTGTAAAAGAAACAACGGAGACACCGGAGGTTTTTGAAGAAATTTCTCTTTTTGAGCTCATGCAGGCATTCCGTCAAGTAATGGAGCGTCCCCGTAAAAATGTCCATGTGATCGAAACGGAAACTTATCGGACTGAAGATCGCATCGAAGAGTTGATTCAGTTGCTTCATCTCAAACCGCGTTATCAGTTCGAGGAATTTTTTGCCGAGGATTATTCCCTTGCTATGCTTATTATTACCTTCATGTCCATCCTGGAGATGGTGCGTCTGCGATTGATCCAGGTCGAACAAAGCTTTGCGTTGGCTTCGATTTATTGCCGTACCGGGGATGAATTTCCGCAGCAAGTGAATCTATGGTATGAACAGCAACAACCACTGCGCGCGCAAAACGTCGCTTAAAGGGGGAGCTGAGGTGGCGCTCCAAAATAAAATCGACCCACCTGCCCTCCCAAGAGGGGATTTTTCGGATTACGATTCCCGGATCACGTCTTCTCCGAAAATCGTTTGAATTACTTGGCAAGCTTTGATAAACAGAGAAAGCAGATGTTGCCTTCGGATTGGAAGCTGGATTCCTACCGCTTTGATCTTCCTTCCACTCTAATTGCCCAGTATCCCGCAGAGCAACGAGATCATTCCCGAATGATGATTTTGTCTCGGGAGACCTCGGAAATCACCCACCGCCACTTTTACCAGATCGTCGATTCGTTGTCCGAAGACATCGCACTGGTTCTTAATAACACTAAAGTCTTGCCGACCCGTCTTCTTGGCCAGCGAAAAACCGGAAGAACGGTTGAGGCCTTGCTACTCCGTGAACGAACTCCCGGTCAGTGGGAAGCCCTGATAAAGCGTGCCAAGCGTATCCGGCCTGGAGATTCCTTTTCCTTTTGTTCTGGCCACATCCCGGCAAGAGCTGTTACCCGGTTACCTGAAGGCACCTGGGTGCTCGAGTTTGAGCAGCACGAAACATTGATAACACGGCTTGAGCAGCATGCATACTCACCACTGCCACCCTACATCGATCGGACCTCAACGCCGGATGTGGACAAACTACAAGATCGGGTGCGCTATCAAACATGCTACGCCCGTCTACCTGGGGCCGTAGCAGCACCAACTGCCGGTTTGCATTTCACTCCGGAGATCCTGGGGAAGCTCGAGCAAAAGGGGATTCCTCTCATTGAAGTGACGCTCCATGTCGGTCTCGGTACATTCGCTCTTCTCCGTTCTCAGGATATTCAACAACATAAAATCCATGCCGAATACTTTGAAATCACCCGCTCCAACCAACTCCGACTACAACAGGCCAGGGACGATAAGAGGAAACTGGTGGCTGTGGGGACCACCTGTGCGCGAGTACTGGAAACCATGGCCCGCCACGAAACCCTCGTCTCCGGATGGACCAATCTTTACATTTATCCACCTTATGATTTTCAGTGGGTGCAGGGGTTGCTTACTAATTTTCACCTACCTGATTCCACGCTCATTTTGCTTGTCGCCGCTTTTTACGGGCGGGAGCCATTAATAAATGCATATCAAACTGCCATCGAGCAGCAGTACCGATTTTATAGTTACGGAGATTGTATGCTGATCCTTTAAGGAGCGCTTTTAAATCCACCCGCGCACTTTATAGGTCAGCAATCCAATGTATTCATGAGCATAAGTTTGCAGTTTATTAAAATTTTCCCAATCAAAGATCTGCCACCAGGAGGTTGATTTTTTGAGGGTGGGAATATCGGCGGCATAGGGTATGATTTCAAAACCAAGCTGCTGGAAAGTCAGTGAGAGGCGTAAAAGGTGATAATCGTGAGTTACCAGAAGAATTTTTTTCAGTTGGCGCGCATTGAGGATTTCGGCACTCTTGGTGCTGTTCATATGGGTGTCCACCGATTTATGCTCGATCAGGATGTTCTCATCCGGAATGCCCATCCCCCTTAAGATAATGTGCATGCCTTTGGCAGCGATCTGCCCTTCAGATGGTTTGGTAACAATACCTCCGGTGACAAGGATCAATGGTGCCCAACCCTCCAAGTAGAGTTGGGCTGCAGCATGGGCTCGGATAGTGGAACCTGGAGAGGGAGCTCCGGATTCATGGACGCCGGCCGTGGCAACGACGATTACGTCGGCCATACTTTTGCGGCTGGATGGCGTCCATTGTTTGAGAGGCCAGGAGAAAAGTTGAAAAAACCATGTACTACTGGAGAAAAATAATACCAACCAGAGCACGATCATCCAGATTAGACGAGTGTTTTTTCTCCGGGGTTTGCGCCAAAATGGCAGGCAGCAAGTGATCAAGAAGAAAATCCCAAAGATCAGCGGACTGAAAATCAGATTTTCTACTATCAAGGCAATTGAGGTTTGCATGGCTACTCATTACTATCGATCAATGAAACAGTCAATAATTTGAATTAGCAGTTAAGCGGAAAATAAGTCAATCCTCTTATTGATTCATTGGGCGCACTCCACCGAGTTGCAAAGCCGTACGGACAAAGGTGTCAGGGGGCGCTTGGGTAGGAGGGGCGTAACGCAAATGCAAGGGAACTTGCCATGTTGGAGAACGCTCCAATGGACAAGCCAGGCTGCCATTCCAATAAACCGCTTGAAGGGCTGCGTGCGCAAGTGGGCAGGCATCCTCGATCCAGAAATAACCGTTGACTTGAACGTTTACATGATCGGCATTCTTCGCCTGAACGTGGGTCTTTCCGGTGACATGGGCGAAAAAAGAGGGCAGCGTGGTAGAGAAATCCGCAGAACCGGCAGGCAACTGCAAAATCAGATCGCCTTTGGCCTCGAGAAAAACCAATTTGCCAGCATGGTGGCCCATGGTTCCGATAATTGTGACATCCCCCTGGATTTGAATTTGCAGTTTCTCCCGGAGAAACTCAGTCAATTCCCATTCATTTTCCCCTTGAATAACCTTCATCTGATCTTGCTCCCAAAGTATCTCAGTGTTGCCATGAAACACGTAATCGAAAGAGGCGGCAATCGACTTTTGTTGCAGCGAAAAACGGTGTATTTTATTGCTACGCTGCAGGTCATCCGCGCGGGAAATAATAAGATTGTCGGGAAGCGAATCGGAAGGAATAGGGGAAGAATCGAACCAGGGAAAATCGGAGAGGAAATAGGAATGGAAATACAGCAGCGCTTCAAAACTCACGGGGACGCCCAGTGATTGATGTTGGAGTTCCACAGTCAATATTGGATCCTCTTGGGCAGGAAGGCTGCGCATGGACCATTGGGGAAAGAAGGAAGAAAACACGATCGGGCCCCGGGTTACGGTATTCGTACGCAAGTGATCTTCAGAAAAGTTCTGTAAGTCCAACAAACTTTTAGTAATCACCCCTTCTAATTGTTGATGCAGTAATTGATGTTGCAAAGAAACCTCTGCTTGCAGACGAAATTGGATTTCATTTTGGTACCAATGAAGAAGGAAGGCGCTCAAGACCGCCATGAACATCAAAAGAGCCAATAATGACCAGCCTGTTCTGGGAGGAGGAGTGTGGGACAAGGGAAGGGAAATTGCATTCATAGTTGGCCAACTCAATAATCGTGGATCAACTTAACGGCCTGCCATTCTTCTTTTTCAAATAGGGTATGGAGTTTCATCCCCAACAGCTGAAATGCTGTTTTCAAGTCAGGCCATTGCGTTTCCAGAAATCCGCTGCAAATCAAGACTCCTTGAGGTTCAGCAAGACGAACCAAATCAGCGTGTGTTTCCAACAACTCATGGGAGAGCATATTGCTGATCACTACCTCATATTGCCGATTCAGACAATCCGCTCTGCCTGCCACAACTCGTACTACGTGACCCAACTGATTTAATTCTCTGTTTTTCGTCACATCCCGGATTGCGTTAAAATCAAGATCGACTCCGTGAACCAGATGAACGCCAAGATGGGCGGCAGCCAAAGAAAGGATGCCCGATCCGGTTCCAACATCCACCAGAGACGCCGGGGGAGTTGGAGCGCGGAGGAGGTGGGCTTCCAAGGCTTCTAAGGCCAGCAATGTGGAAGGGTGGTGACCTGTGCCGAAACCTTGATTTGGATTGATTACTAGCAAAATCTTTTCTGCTGAGCAGGCTTCTGTCGCCCAGGGGGGACAGATAGTGAACGAACGTCCCGCTTCCACGGGCTGGAAATGGTCTTTCCAGTTAGATTGCCAATCTTCATAAGTGTGGGTTTCCAGCTTAAGAACTGAAATCATACCCTGTGTTTTGGGATAAGTTTGCGCAAATTGTTGCGGGAATTGTCGGACTACTTCGCAGAGCTTATGTTCAAAAAAAATCCGCTGTTGCTGTATTGTTTCCGTTTCCGCAACTATCTCAATTCCGGATGCTTCTTTTTCAAAACAAAAGGCACTCCACAAATCAGCGTGTTCGTGGGAAAGTTCGACTTCCAATGTCAAATAATGGCTCTCTGAAAAATCTTTCAAGTCATTCATGGCAGTTGGCGCTGAGAGCGAGAAAAGATATCTTCTTTGGATTGGTGGGCGACGGCATGGTATCTATGAAGCAATACATCAGCACTTCATCGTGAAAGTTCCCTCTCTTTGCGTATTTGCGGAATGAGTTCGTCTCTGAACCGCTGTGATTGTTCCATCCAGGTGGGAAAGTCAGGACGATGCACCTGGTAGGAAGGGACATAATGAAAACCAATTTTCAGAAATTGTAGGATCAACATGGCAGTCAGTCCCCAGATGTCGTAATCTTTGAAATGGAAATGGTGTGCTGAGTCTTGGCGCTTGGTTTGGTATTCAGTTATCGAATGATTGGCTTCTTCCATGAAGAAATCAACAGGTACTTCGAACATGCTTTCAATTTCCAATGCATTGGGTTGTGGGACAAAATCCGCAGAAATCAGTCCAATAAAAGGAGTGACCAGTAAAAAATTCAGGGAGATGATTTGATCGAGTTGACCCAAGATGCGGACTTGTTCCGGGGCCAAGCCGATTTCTTCATGACTTTCACGCAGGGCGGTTTCCAGTGCATCTTTGTCTGTGGAATCCGCTTTGCCTCCTGGAAAGGAAACTTGTCCGGAATGCGACCGCAGCGCTTTGGAGCGTCGAGTGAAGAGGAGATGGAGCTGAGAATCTTTTTCAAGCAATGGAATCAAGACCGAAGCTTTTTGAGTGGGATGCGGATTTTCCGGGGGGATATAATTGGCAAGTCGTTCACGCAAGATGTCCGGCATTTTTCAGTGTCTTTTAAGCAGAAAGGAAGTTTTTGTTTCGTTTCCAATATCTTTTTGTTTCTTTCTGAATTTCTCCACAAGCTTTCAGACAAGCTCTTGCAAAGGCCGGTGTGAAATGGGCCTGAGGCGTGCGCGTGGAGCCAAACATGTCTCTTTCCACAGTGCCGTCGAGGACAGTACAGGCGGAGCGAAGGACTTCAAAAACCGTTTCCACTTCAATACATTTTTTAAGCAACTCACAGGTGGAAAACACTGGTAACTGAAAGTAACCCCGCGCTTCCAGGATGGAGCTCAAGGCATTCATTGCTGCCTGGGCGCTCAACAAACTACTCTTGTGCGGTTGGTGTTTAAGCACGGATTTGGCTTCCATGAAATCAACTTGGGCCTGCTGCCAGGAAATTAGAGCGCGCTGCATGCTGCGGAAAGATGGTTTGGTTTTATGCATAAAATCCTGATTCCTTCTTTCTACATTTTCGAATGCGATAAGTTTGCAAGTATGCTTCGATTCGATGATAAATCTCTTCGGTCAGAACCACGGTGCCTTCGATCTCCCGTCCTCGCAGGTATTGACAAATTTCTTCAATGGAGACGATGGCTTTAACCGGGATATTGGTTTCAGCTTGCAATTCCGGCGCGGTGTCTTTTCCCTCTCCATTGGTTTCCATACGATCCACGGCGATCAAGATTAAGGAAAAATCAGCATGGAGGACCTGCCGCACTTGCTTGAGGGCTTCACGCTTGGTCGCACCATCAGTGATGACGTCATCAACCATCACAATCCGATCTGCAGCAGTGGGAAGTTTCCCGACAAGAGTTCCTTTGTCTCCATGGGTTTTGGTTTCTTTGCGATTGAAAAAATAACCCTTATTTTGATTGAAATGAGCTGATAAAGCAATCACCGTGGTCAGACAAAGGGGAATTCCTTTGTATGCAGGTCCGAAGATCAACGTGCTGTCCGGAGCCAATTCACATACCGCTGCAGCATAAAAATAACCCAAACGAGCAATCGTCGATCCTGAATTGAAAGAGGCCGCATTAAAAAAATAAGGAGAGATTCGGCCGCTTTTTAAGGTGAATTCCCCAAATTGCAGTGCATTCTCTTTGACCAAAAATTCAATAAATTCCTTTTTATAACTCGTCATTTCCCCCTCATCCCCGCAACCCGCCTTGCTCTGGAAATGATTCCCGGCAGGCATTATCAATCCTCTGTACAAACTTGAAAATATCCCAAAAAAAATTTATACTTTTGTTTAGCGTTGAAATGTTCGATATTGGGTTTTTACTATGGGCTTCCTCCACATCCGGAGAAAAAACTCAGGAAATGTTTGCTTGCCTCAACCATTCTCAGTCAGCAATTTTTAGCTCATTTTGTGACATATTGCAATTCTTCATTGAGTCACTGTGCCAATTTACAATGACATTTTAGGAACAATCGGGAGCACCCCGATTGTAAAAATCAACCGTTTGGTCGGGAATGGAGATGCCGGAGTTTATGTGAAACTGGAAAGTTTCAATCCTGGAGGCAGTGTCAAAGACCGGACGGCATTGGGAATGATCCTCAACGCGGAAAAGCAAGGACGACTCAAGCCTGGAGACACGATTGTGGAGCCGACTTCAGGCAATACGGGAATCGGGCTGACCTTGATCGCAGTGGTGCGGGGTTATGGCATGGTCTTGACAATGCCGGACACCATGAGCTTCGAACGCCGGGCAATGATGGAACACATGGGGGCCTCCATCACTCTCACCACAGGCGCATTGGGCATGCGGGGCGCAATCGAGATGGCCCACACTCTGGTGAAAGAACGGGGATATTGCATGATGTCTCAATTCAGCAATCCGGCCAACCCTGCCATCCACGAAGAGACTACAGCGCACGAAATACTAGAAGATTTCCAAAACGCCGAATTGGACTATCTTGTCAGTGGCATTGGCACAGGCGGTACAATGTCCGGAACAGGTAAAATATTAAAACAGCATTTTCCGGAGATTCAAAATGTGGCCGTCGAACCGGCCCACTGCGCTGCTATTTCAGGAGGACCTTTGGGTATCCATGGAATCCAAGGGATCGGTGCCGGGTTTGTACCGGATAATTATCACCCGGAATGGGTGGATCAGGTCATGTTGGTCACTGAGGGGAACGCCTATGATACAGCACGGGCAGCCGCATCTCGAGAAGGAATTTTGATCGGAATTTCCTCCGGCGCAAGTTTGTGGGCTGCTCTGCAAATTGCCAAGTCGGAGGAAAAAGGGAAACGCATTCTGGCCATTTTACCCGATGGTGCGGAACATTATATGAGCACACCTTTGTTCATTCAAAAAAAGAGATTCCCATGAATAATGAAAAAAGACTGGCCTCGGCGGTATCCTCCATACTGGACTCCTATCGCAAACATCCCAAATTGGAGCGCATTGGCAAAAAACAGCTTCCTGCCCGAGAGGACATCATCCTCCTGGTCCAAGACATTCAAATGTTGTTGTTTCCCGGATTCATTCGGGAAGAACAACTGGAGCCTCTCGAACTTCCCTATATCATTGGACAAAAGACGGTCTCCATATTCAAACGTCTGCAAATATATATGGAACAAGTGCTATGTTGGGAAATTGCCCAAGAAGGAGAAAATTGCCACGACGATCCTTCCTTTGCCCGGCAAGTGGAACATATTGCGATGGAATTTCTCGAATCCATTCCACAAATGCGGGACGTACTCGCGGAAGATGTCTCCGCATTTTATGAAGGAGACCCCGCAGCCCGCAGCCCGCAAGAGATCGTTTTAGGTTATCCGGGTATCAATGCCTTGAGCATTCACCGTATTTCACATTTTTTTTATGAAAAAAACATCCCTCTTCTTCCTCGCATCATGAGTGAATATGTGCACTCCCAAACCGGAATCGACATTCATCCCGGCGCAAAAATTGGCAAAGCAACTATGATTGATCATGGAACGGGGATCGTCATTGGAGAAACTGCTGTGATCGGGGATTATCTCCGCATTTACCAGGGAGTGACCATCGGTGCCTTGAGCCCCACGAAGAAAGTGGTTCGTCCCTGGGAAAAACGGCATCCTACCATTGAAGAGCATGTGGTCATTTATGCGGGGGCAACCATCCTGGGTGGTAAAACTGTGGTGGGTGCCCGTTCCATTATTGGAGGCAATGTCTGGCTGACCCGTAGCGTACCTCCCAATAGCAGAGTTGTGTGGGACGCAAAGGCCAATCAATGTTCGGTCGAACGGGAAGAAATTCTGCTGGATCCCGAATCCTCGTCAAAACCGATTCAAGCCTAGATCTTGATTTTTGGAGGGATTTGTAAGATTTTACCTGCTGAAGCATTTTCAACCTGTGAATTGCTGAGAATCGCTGTAAGACTCGAGGATGAGGAAGCATGCAACGATTAAGACCGGATGCAAGCCCAACGAGTGTTTGTCGATAACAGGAGAAAAAATGGGGCGAGATAGTTCGGCTGACAATCATGCGCTAAAAGAGACAGAGACTAAGATTCAATCCCCACCAATGTATCAGGTATTGATACACAACGATGATTATACCACCATGGATTTTGTGGTACACATTTTAGAAACAATATTTGGTAAAAGTCCGATAGAAGCCTCACGTATCATGTTCAGCGTTCATAATAACGGCGTTGGGGTTTGCGGGATTTACGACTTTGAACTTGCGGAAACGAAAATTGCGGCAGTCCATGCAATTGCCGAACAATATGAATTTCCTCTAAGGTGTAGTATGGAAGAGATTTAGAGGAGCGAAGAACATGTTTACCAAAGATCTTGAGGTCAGTCTGATGGCCGCTCAACGAGAGGCTAAAAACCGCAGGCATGAGTATTTATGTGTGGAGCATATTCTCTATGCCTTGCTCAACAATGAGATGGGAGTGCGCATCATCAAACATTGCGGGGGAAACGTTGAACAACTGAAAGAGAGCTTGGAAGAGTTTTTCGCAAAGCAAGAGACCGTTTTACTCAGAGGAGACAATCCCCAGCAAACCCTGGCAGTGCAGCGAGTTTTGCATCTGGCAGTCATGCACGTCAACAGTGCGGGAAAGACCACTGCAGATGTGGGTGACGTGCTGGTCGCCATCCACCGCGAATCCAAATCACATGCCTCTTATTATATACAGAAAGAAGGCATCACCCGTCTGGATTTACTCAACTACATCTCACATGGTATTTCCAAAGTTCCGGTAGATGATGAAGAACTGGACAATAATCGAGATTTTTCAGAAGATGGTGAGGAGTCAGAGGGGCGTCAGGAGCGCAATCCTTTGGCTTTGTATACGCTCAATTTGTCACAATTGGCTGCAGAAAACAAGATCGATCCCCTGATCGGAAGGAATTACGAACTGGAGCGCACCATCCAAATTCTCTGCCGGCGTCGGAAAAACAATCCAATCTACGTAGGAGAGCCTGGAGTGGGAAAAACCGCCATTGCCGAAGGGTTGGCTCTGCAGATCCAACGGGGAGGCGTTCCGGACCTTCTGGAAGATGCAGAAATTTTTTCTTTGGACATTGGGGCCCTGCTGGCAGGAACGAAATTTCGCGGTGATTTCGAACAACGCGTCAAAGCGGTGCTAAAGGCGTTAAAGAATAAAGTCCATTCGATTCTATTCATTGATGAAATCCATACCATCGTGGGAGCAGGAGCCACCAGCGGGGGATCGATGGATGTCTCCAATTTACTCAAACCGGCTCTTGCGAAAGGCACTCTCCGTTGTATCGGTTCCACGACCTACGAAGAATATAAAAAGTCCTTTGATAAAGACCATGCCCTTTCCCGAAGATTTCAAAAGATCGATATCCTGGAACCGACCGTGGAAGAGACGATCAAGATTTTGAAGGGATTGAAAGTCCATTATGAGAACCACCACGAATTGCGTTATACACAGGGTGCTTTGCGGGTTGCGGCTGAATTATCCGCTAAATACATCAACGAACGGTTTTTGCCAGATAAGGCTATCGATGTCATTGATGAGGTTGGCTCTGCTGTGAAGTTGCGTCCGGCATCTAAAAAACGCAAAACAGTTACGGCAGTCGATGTCGAGCAGGTAGTTTCACGCATCGCGCGTATTCCTTTACAGCGGGTAACCGTTTCCGACAAAGATCAGCTGCAGAATTTGGAAAAGGAACTAAAGTTGCGGGTCTTTGGCCAGGACAAAGCACTGCAAACTCTGGCAATCGCCATCAAACGTTCGCGGGCCGGATTGAGTCAGCCGGATCAACCTGTTGGCTCTTTTCTGTTCACCGGACCTACCGGAGTGGGAAAGACTGAAGTAGCCAAACAGCTCGCTATGATCATGGGAATTCATTTCGAGCGCTTTGATATGAGTGAATATATGGAAAAGCATGCGGTTTCTCGCTTGATTGGAGCACCTCCCGGTTATGTTGGCTTTGATCAGGGAGGTTTGATGACTGATTCGATTCGAAAACACCCTCATTCGGTTTTGCTATTGGACGAAATCGAAAAAGCCCATCCGGACATCTTCAATATTCTACTGCAGGTGATGGACCACGCCAAACTGACGGACAATAACGGACGGCAGGCAGATTTTCGTAATGTGGTCATCATCATGACCTCCAACATCGGGGCAAAGGAAATGAGTACGGCAATGATTGGGTTTGGGAACAATTCCCCAACAACCCCCGGCAAACAAGCGCTGGAAAGAATGTTCAGTCCTGAATTCCGCAATCGTCTGGATGCTATCATCAACTTCAATTCGCTTCCGGAAAATGTGATCCTCATGGTGGTCGATAAATTCATCCTTGCCCTGGAACATAAACTCCAGCACAAACGGGTGGTCATCAATATTTCCGAGTCGACACGCCGGTTGCTGGCGCAAAAAGGATATGATCCAAAGTTCGGAGCCCGCTTGATGCAGCGAGTGATCCAGCAAGAGATTGAAACCGTTCTTGCTGATGAAGTGTTGTTTGGGCATCTGGTCAATGGCGGGCAAGTTTTCATTAATGTCCAAAACGAGGCGCTCACCTTCGATTATTCCGAAACCTCTTAGCCCCTTGACCAGTTTTCATTCTGCCAGTTGATCCGGGTGATTGTCGCGGCACATTGCCAGAAAATAAAAGTTTTTTTGCAGATCAAAGGAGATTATGAGTGATATTAATCCCATCACGAAAACAGGGTATGAAAAACTGAAAAATAGGTTGAAACACTTGAAATCCGTGGAACGCCCTGCAGTGGTTCAGGCTATTGAAGAGGCACGCGCGCATGGAGATCTCCGAGAAAACGCAGAATACCACGCCGCCAAGGAACAACAAGGATTCATTGAAGGAAGGCTTCAAGAAATCACTGGCAAATTGTCCAATTGCCAAGTGATTGATCCAGCCATGTTATCAGGAGATACTGTGATTTTCGGAGCTATGGTGACTCTGCTCGATCTGGGAACCGAGGAAGAGATGCGTTACCAAATTGTTGGAGACGAAGAAGCCGATCTCAATGAAAAAAAAATATCATATTCCTCCCCCGTTGCTCGGGCGCTGATTGGAAAAAAAGCTGGAGATGAAATCACCATCCGTATCCCAAAAGGGACCATTGATGTTGAGGTGCTGGATGTTGAATTTATTTGAAGAGGCATTTTGCTGGAAATTGATATCCAAAAAAAAATAGCTCGTTTTCAACTCGATTTCAACCAGACTTTCCCTCCTGGCGTGACCGCCTTTTTCGGCAAATCCGGTGCTGGAAAAACCACGCTACTCAATCTGATCGCCGGGTTGATGAGCCCGGATCATGGAAGAATCGCCCTCAATCAGCGGGTCTTGTTTCACTCTTCGGAAAATATCAACCTCCCTCCGGCACAACGAGGCATGGGCTACGTTTTTCAGGAATCCCGCCTCTTTCCTCATCTCAATGTGAGAAAAAATCTGGTTTATGGTTATCGCCAGATTTCGGGGAAACCGCAGTTGCTGCACTTTGACAACATTGTTTCTCTTTTGGAATTGGAAACACTGTTGACCCGTTATCCCAAATGGTTGTCCATGGGTGAAAAACAACGGGTGGCTATTGGAAGAGCCTTGCTTCGTCAACCAGAACTGTTGTTGATGGATGAACCGCTGGCCTCGCTGGATGCCCCGCGTAAAATCCAAATCCTTCCTTACCTTAAACGAATCTGCAGCGAATTAAAAATCCCTATTATTTACGTGAGTCATCTGATTGATGAAATCATTCACCTCGCCCACTCCATTGCCTTCATTGCGGAAGGTTCTTGTTTGGCGTACGGTCCCATCGTCGAAGTGTTAGCTCAACATGAAATACAAAAATTTTATGGGTTGGAAGAAATCGGATCGGTGCTGGATACCCAAATCATTGCTCATGATTTGAGCTACGACTTGACCCTGCTCTCCCATCCTGGCGGACAAATTTCTGTTGCCCGTCAGCACCTATCCCTCCAGCAATCTATCCGAGTCCGTATCCTGCCTCGAGATGTCACCATCGCTACTACTTTGCCTCATGACAGCAGCGTCCTCAATATGCTGCAAGGAACTATTGCCTCTATGATCCGGATAAGCCCTTCCCATATCGACCTCTTACTCGACGTAGGTAGCCCCTTGTGGGCTCGCGTTACTCGAAAATCCTGCGATTTACTCCAATTGGAAACTGGAAAATCAATCTATGCCCTCATCAAAAGTGCTGCTGTTTTGCCCTGATTTGCAATAATTTCTTTTTTATGCATTTTTTTGTTGATATCTTAAAAAAAAATTGTTAAGGTTTGCCTCAAAAAAGTGTTAGCACTCACAAACATAGAGTGCTAGTAATAGTAGTTTTAAAATAAATTCTTTGTTTTTAAGAAACAGGGGAATCAGACATGATTTTTGCATGCAACGGAAGGAAGCAAAAGAAGTTTCATTGAGTAGTATGAAGGAGAGTCAAGGAGGGCAACATGGTATGCAATGAACGTAAAAAAGGAAAACAGGGTCATATGAATTCAGGAGAAAATTTCAAAAAAATCAGTCATGAAGAGATCAACGAAGCGATGCGGCAGTTTTTAAAAAGGGGCGGTAAGATCAAAAAGATCGAAACTGTCCACAATTCTATCAATTCGATTGATCCTTTGGCAGACGATGATAGAGGAAGTTGGGATGAGATAGGCAATTTGAATTTCAATTCTGGAATCTCGTCTTCAACCAGCAATTGGTAATCACATTCCCGTGTGAGATAGATTGCCAACGCCTGTACTATGCACTGAGCAGATGGTAGAGGAAACTGCGACCACTCTCTGAAAAAAAACTGTCGGAATACGAATGGATTTCCAAGATTAATTGGGAATAGAGGACATGTAGATTTTCCAAGCAGGGTGATCATGCGCCGTCTGCAAAGAGAGAGCGAGAAACTGAAACCAATCGGGCTCCATCGGTTTTTTTCTCAAAGAGGCTCCCATCTTTTCAGGAAGTTTATTGCCTTTTTTTGCATTGCAAGCGAGGCAGGCAGTGACCAGATTATCCCAAGAGGTTCTTCCGCCTTTACTGCGTGGTATCACATGATCACACGTTAGTTTGTGCGAAGAAAGGCGGTGTGAACAATATTGGCAGGTATAGTGGTCTCGTTGGAAGATCGTCTCACGGGATAGTTTGACGGGACCTTTTTCCCAGCGCACATATTTCATGAGACGTATAACAGCAGGCAGGGGAATCGATTGGGAGACACTACGGATTTCCCGGTCATATTTTTCAAGAATCTCAACTTTATCTAAAAAAAGGAGGAGTACGGCTTTACGCCAAGAGATCACCTTCAATGGTTGGAAGCTAGCATTCAAGAGTAGAGTCCGCTCCATTTTGTTCCTTTTGAGGCTCACCCTGCAATAATTCGGGATCAACCCGAACCCACCTGCGAGTACCGTTGACCATTCTTGGACATTGATTACCAAGTTTCATCAAGCACTAAAACCGGATACAATTTGAAGGAAGATAAAGGCAAACTATAAATTCCGATAGACGATACGGTTCACATTGTCTGATGCGGTTTCCATGCGGCAGATGAGCGGTTCAGTTAGAGAATTCTTCGGTTATTGTCAATGCGATGTCCGGTAGTCATGGAACGCGCATGCAGACGTTTTTTTTCAATAATCAAGGACAGTATATTAGGAGCAAAGATCATTTTCAAGACAAGATAACCCTGTGCTGCAAGCTGATCTGGCAAGTGGTCACATGCTACATAACAGTTTGGGCGATTTGAACGACTCGGTTGAAGACCAATTGGGGAGAAATGGAAGTCAAGCAAAGACGTTTTTGCTTAATTTTGCACTCTCCTTTGCCGGTTCGACTGCAAGGACGACAGGGCAAGTCCACCTCAATTGGCATGCTTTGTTCCAAGTAAGGGAAATAACCAAATTCCTGCACCGTCGGTCCAAAAATCGCGATAGTGGGGGTGTTCATTGCTTCAGCAATATGGGCAATGGAAGTATCGTTGCAAACAACTAAACGAGCCTGTTCTAGAAGGGAAGCAGATTCCAGAGGAGTCAGTTTTCCTGCCAAATTGTATACAGCTCCTCCAAAATGCTGCTCGAGCCTTTTCGATTCTTCTTCTTTTTCTCCCCCGACTAATACGACTTGCCATTGTTCCACCAGCAGTCTGCTCACCAAAGCTTGATAATGGGACAAAGGCCAACATTTTCCGGGAAAAGACGCGGCAGGCCCGATACAGATCAATCGACCCGAGTCAAGGTGATGTTCTTTTAAGAAAATTTTGATGGTGGTTTTGTCTTGAGAGGAAGGAAAAAGTTCCGTTCGATAAGCAAGAGGTTGGGATGTTTGAGATTGCAGGGGACGGAGAAAGATTTCCCTTTGAGAACGTCCATTTCTCAACAGATTGAGCTTCCAATGTATGAGGAGCGTCCGTTGCCAGCCATACTTATTGATTTTCCAAAGGAGTGGGGAACGCTTTTGGAAAAAAGGTTTCAACTTCCAACAGATCCAACGACTCCTCAGCGAGCGGTGAATATCATATATGATGTCAAAGGATTGCTGATAGAGCCGTTCAGACAATTGATTCAATTCCTGCAGGGAATCTTGACGGAGATGGTAAATGACCTGGTCAATATAAGGATTGTTATCAAGGACTCGACCCTGTTCCTTTGACGTTAAAAAAGTAACATGGCTTTCAGGAAAGATTTTTTTCAGTTCACGAAATACCGGAGTGCACAAAACGATATCACCCAAAGAACTGAAGCGAATGACCAAAATTTTTAGTGGCTGTGGCATCAGAATTGTTGAAAATTCAGCAATCTTTTCATTTGCCGGAGATTGCTATTTTTTCCACTTTGAATGCAGGAGTGAGGATCGAGCTCCGTTCATCGACTTCGTTGGCAATCATGGTGATCTGCTTCAAAATATCATGAAACGTGCCGGCAATAGTGAATTCATTCACTGGTTCTGCCAACTTTCCATCCCGTATCCAAATACCTTGCCCCCCCCGTGAATAATCTCCAGTCGTGATATTGGCTCCTTGACCGGACATAAAAGTCAAATAAAGTCCATTTTTAACGCTTTCAATCAATTCTTCTTCAGAATAAGGACCAGGTTCGAGGACAATATTTGAAGTTCCACCTGCATACCCGTTTGTTTGCATGTTCAACTTGTTGGCCGAATAGGTGGAGAGCATGTAGTTTTTCAAAACACCGTTTTCGATGAGCATCAATGGGGCTGCTTTCACACCCTCGTTGTCAAAATACCGACTCCCAGGTTTACCTGGTAACAGTGGGTCGTCCCGTAATTGGATGCAGGGATTGGCGATGGAGGTTTCAAGGCGATCCACCAGAAACGATTGTTTCCGGAAGATATTGTCCCCCATCATAGCAGAGGTGAGAGATCCTAAAAAACTGCTTGCCATTTCCGGACTAAAAACAACAGGCACTTCCTGGCTTTCGGGTTTAATCGCTCCTATTTTTCGAATGACACGTTCACAGGTTTTGTCAGCAATGGTTTCCATTGATTCCAATTGCCCATAAAAACAAGAGCAACCATGCCAGCCATCGGTTTGTTTACGTGCGGAGTTTTGTCCGGTAATGTCTTGATCTTCAACAAAAGCGGACATCCCTCGAATAAACAACGATTTTTTGTAACTGTCCATGAAACCATTGGAATCGGCATAAACGGCTTGTGAGACCAAGTCGGAATAATAAGATTGTTCAGTACGTAGACGAGAATCGGTAGCCAGGGTTTTTTCTTCTTGGAGAAATGTATTTTGAATTTTTTCGGAAGAAGAATAGTGCTCAAAACAGGGATCCAGAAAGACTAGATCACCAGGGGCTCTCCCCTGCAAGAAAGGATCCGGGAGTGTGTAAAATTCATCAGAATTGATATAAGGCAGGACTTCCATAGTGGATTGGACCAAAGGAACCAGTGTTTCGATACGGAGATCATTGGACGTCACCGATGAACGGCATTTGTTTCGACAAAGAGTCAAATGCACCCCGGCCGAACTTGCCTCTTTGAGAAGATCGATTTGGTGATTCCGCACTTCGACTTGAAATGAAGTGGTATCTCCAATTGAAACGGTGACTTGTTCCGCACCCTTTTTTTGAGCGATGGCGATCAATTCCTTAGCGAATTGTTTGTAAGTCTCAATCATAAAAGATTTGGAGTATTTAAATTCAAAAAATGAAGATCATATATGGTTGGGTGTGAATCTTTCTGTTATTTTTTGAATATTCGATGATCTCAATGATTTGTCACCACGGATCCGATCCAGGATCCAGGGACCACATATCGTGGCATACCCCTGGTTTCCTGGTCAAGCCAAGAATGACAAAAATAGAAAATCACAGGTTACTTTATGGGCTTGAAACTTCAGAGTAAATTGTTCCGTTTTAAAACTCAAACTACTTTATTGGGAGATGTAAACACTGAAAATCCGATCAATGAGGCTTTGCCTGTCCTCAGGTAAGGAGGTAGTGAGACCCAGGGATTGGTTTTAGTGAACTAGAGCTTGAATCGTTTTTTTGATTCCGAATGGAAATGATAATTCTTCTTGAAAAGATGATTAATTTGCGGCTCCAGGAAGCGAAAGAGGCCGTGGGGAAGGATGGAAACTTGGTGGTTTGCCGAGGCGGAGGGAAAAAGGATTTTCAGGATTTGTAAAATGAGTGTATTCGGTGTGTCAGACCTTGCAACCAAGACCGGGTAACTTGTCAGGGTCGGCACAGGCTGGGGAGAGTTAGGATAAATATTCGCTGGCAGCGGGCGACTAACCAGCCAAGGGTAATTCTCACGGTTAACGGTTATCAGCCTATCCTCCGGAGGAATCAGTTTATAAGCAGGATTAAGCAGTAACTGGTGGATTTCTTGCAGCGGGTAAGGGGCCGTCACAAAAAGTGCTCCATTATCCGGGATGGAAAGAGTCTCAAGGATGTTTTCCTTTGCAAACCACTGGAATTGAGAGGGGTTGTATTTGCGCAGAGAGAGCAGTTTGTTCCTAGAGACAACAAAGTACGCGGAGTTGTGGTGCGCATAAATCGAGTCTGGAGTTTCAACCCGCAACGCCGTTATTTTTGTCTGATGCGTAATCACGTGAAGCGCGTTGGGCCATAGCGCCGTAATCACCACAATCTCAGAATTGCCAGCAAGCAAACGATGGGCCTCTTGTGGGGGAAGGATGGCAAAATCTCCCTGACGTGATCGCAGACGACGCACGCGATTTTCCGGTTTTTTTTCCACAATCGGAACAAGGGAGCCAGGCATTTCAAATTCAGGAACATCCCACAATCGCGAAAACTCCCTGGCAAATTGATAAGAGCCGGTTCCCTGTGCTCCTACCAGGATGGAATAATAAGAAGCCCCTTGCAGGTTGAAGCACTCCGCCGGAGCAAAGAAGACTCCAATCACTATGCAAATTATTGCTCGCAACTGCCAATAATCTTTCATGTTTCATTGCTGACAAGAAGGACAATAAAAACTGCTGCGCTGCTGCTGGACAATGCGCAGAATAGGTGTGGAGCATCGAGGACAAGGCTGTTCTGCTTTTCCATAGACTTTCAGAAAATTCTGGAAGACTCCGGTTTGCTCATCAACGCGGCGAAAGTCAGAAATGGAAGTGCCACTTTGCTCAATGGAAGCCTGAATTATTTTTTGAATCGAACGCACTAATTTTCTCAATTCCCCCTTCCGCAGTGCACTTCCCGGACGACAGGGAGAAATGCCAGAGTCGAATAAAATTTCGGCAGCATATATATTTCCAATTCCTACTACTTTATTTTGATTGAGTAGCAAGTTTTTGATGGGACTCGTACTTTTAGTGAAACATTTTTTCAAATACGTAGTTGTCAAATCGGAAGAAAGAGGCTCAATACCAAGTTGATGCAATACCATCGCATTTTCCAAGGAATCGAACAATTTCAAAGTACCAAAACAGCGCACGTCGGCAAAGACAAGCAGCAGTTCCGGATCCAAATGGAACCAAAGACGGTGATGCTTGGCCGGAACAGGTAGAGGAGGGGTGACGATAAATTTTCCCGTCATCCTCAAGTGAGCCATCAACCACAAGGGAGGATCCAGTTCAAAAATCAAGTACTTGGCACGGCGGGTGACCGATTTAATGGTGAGGCCTGAGAGACGCTGTGCGAATGTCGTAGGGTTTTCCGGGTTGATGGCATCTTTGCGAAACACTGTGACGGTGGTGATGGTATGGGAAACCACCGTCTTTTGCAATCCCCGTACAATGGTTTCCACTTCGGGCAATTCAGGCATGCGATTCAGCTGGCAAGGATTTTGTGTGCCATTTTCTAACTGTTTCAGTTGAATAAAACGGAAATTTCCGTTCAAAAAGCTTTGATGAGTGGAGTTCTCATGTTTTTCAAATAAATATGCAAAACACTGATAGCAGCAGGTGTCATTCCACTGATTCGGCTTGCTTGGCCTAAATTGATAGGACGATAATCCTGCAATTTTTGAATGACCTCCAAAGACAAGCCAGGAATGCCTTCGTAATGCAGGATCTCAGGCAATAGGATGCTTTCCAATTGATCAAACGATTTTAACTCCTGTTGCTGCCGTAAAATATATCCTTCGTATTTGGTTTGAATTTCGACTTGTTTCCAGACCGCACTGGGATATTGGCACCAAGGGATGGATTCCTCTAAAAACCGAAAATGCCGGAGCTTCTCGATAGTCAACCGTGGACGTTTCAGGAGAGTGAGGGCATTTGTTTCTTTTTTCAACTTAGCCTCATTGCAAGCCTCCAGTTCTCCATTGACTACTTCTGTGGGTGTAATGCGGCAAGCTTGCAGAGTTGCCGAAAGCTGAAAGATTTTTTTCTTTTTTGCTTCCACTTGAAGAAAACACTCTTTGGCAAGCAATCCAAGGCGAAAACCCTTCTCACTGAGGCGTTGATCGGCATTGTCTTCGCGTAGTAAAAGTCGATACTCTGAACGCGAAGTGAACATCCGATAAGGTTCATTGGTTCCTTTGGAAATCAAATCATCAATCAAAACCCCAATGTAGGCATCGTTGCGTTTCAGGACAAAAGGGGCTGCTTTTCTCACTTTTAAAACGGCATTGATCCCCGCCATAATCCCTTGAGCTGCTGCTTCTTCATAACCGGAAGTGCCGTTTATCTGCCCTGCCAGAAAAAGGTTGCTGGTGTCTTTCAGTTCCAAGCTTGGGTATAGCTGATGGGGAAGGATGAAATCGTATTCGATTGCATAACCGGGTTGGATGATTTCAACCTCTTGTAGTCCTGGGATGGTTTTTAAAAATGCCTCCTGCACTTCGGCAGGCATGCTCGTTGAGAGACCATTGGGATAGATTTTCAAATCGCGAAGGCCCATTGGCTCCAGAAAGATCTGATGACGGAGTTTATCAGCAAATTTGACGACTTTGTCTTCGATAGAAGGGCAGTATCGGGGACCTACGCCTTGAATGGCGCCACTATACATTGCAGAGCGTTCGAGATTGTTCCGGATGACTTGATGTGTTTTTTCATTGGTATACGTAATATGACACGGTAACTGAGGCAAAAGAATCTCGGAGTCCCAGAAGGAAAACTTGCTCATGGGATGGTCGCCCCATTGGATTTCTGTTTGCTGCCATTCGATAGTCCTACGGTCCAAACGAGCCGGCGTCCCGGTTTTCAGTCGCCCCATGCGAAGTTTTTTTCCTGCCAACGACGGAGTGATTCCGGTGGAAGGGGCTTCTCCTATGCGTCCTGCTGCGATTCTTTCTTCACCACGGTGAATCAGTCCGTTGAGGAATGTCCCTGTGGTCAGGATCAAGGTTTGGGAATAATATTCAACCCCTTCTCCGGAAACAACCCCCATGACTTGGCGTTCCTGGAACAGCAATTCCTTCACCGTTCCGGTTTGTATAGTCAGACGGGACTGTTTTTTTAGTTGGCTACGCATGTATTTTTTATATAACCCCATTTCTGACTGGCAACGCGTTCCACGTGTGGCCGGTCCTTTGGAGCGGTTGAGCACACGAAACTGGATGCCGCTGGCATCAGCAGCTTTTCCCATTTCTCCACCAAGGGCATCGATTTCTTTGACTAAATGACCTTTGGCCAATCCTCCAATGGCGGGATTGCAGGACATTTGCGCAATGGTTTCTTCGGACATGGTTAACAGGAGGGTTTCCGCACCCATTCGGGCCGCAGCCAACGCAGCTTCACAGCCGGCATGCCCGCCCCCGACCACCATCACGTCATATTTTTTCGCGCATGCGATATTGGACTGAATCAACTTGACCTTCTCCTGTAAGCAGGGTCCATTTTTTATACTGTTGACAAAAATTCAATAGTTGCGCAACGACCCCGAATATTTTTATTTACACGCTGGAATACGTCAGGGAACTTTCTGCAAGGAAGTGCGTTGAAATTAGAATTATTGCCGAAACTATAACATCATGATTTACTACAAACAAATTTTTTGTGCGGCACATATCTTGCTCTTGAAAATAGCAAGTTCCTTCATTTTTTTAACTGAAAAAATTTCAAATGTATCATTGGCGCATTTCAATTCGAATTTGTTAACAGCCTCTCTTCAATCACGAGATCAAGATGATGAATTTTTCAAATTATCGTTTCAGGCTCTTACAGCGCTTGACAATTTTTTGCACTTTACTACTCGTTTTTACGAATCACACATGGGCGAACCAGAATACGGCCGGACTGGAAAAACAACGCCATATAGTTGAGGTAAATCTTTTGAACATGCGGGTGGGACCCGGCAAAAAACACCAAGTTATCAAAGTTCTGAACCGCGGTACTCTCCTCAGCCTTCGTCATGTCACGAAACGAGGGTGGGCTCTGGTAAAAGACGGAGATGGAGCCTTGGGTTGGGTTGTAAAAAAATTTATCCGCAAGATCCGGCATATTCCATCTCAGCTGTCGCGAGAGAATGGGGCAGAAGACTTCGACACCTCCGCATTGGAAACCGCCATCGAGCAATTCATCGTTGATGTAAAACGCAATGGGCAGATGTATGTGGAAGACAATTTTTCTTTGATCATCAAAGACTTACACACGGACAAAATGGTTGCCTCCATCAACCCGACCACCCAGGTGAAAGCCGCCAGTCTGATCAAAGTACTCATCCTGCAAGCCTATATGATACATCGCTTCCGCGGCAACATCGAGCATTCCAAGAAAAAACAATTGAATTTGATACGGATGATTCGGTTTAGCGATAATCCAAGTACCAATCGTATCTTGAAATTGTTGGGAGGTCCTTGGGGCGCAAAAAAAATTCTCGAGGATACAGGCTTGTACCGCCACTTGAAACTGGTGGAGTACATACCAAAGGGAGGCAAAACCTATTTGAATAAAATTTCTGCTGAAGATTTGAATCGCCTATTTATTCGTTTGTGGAACCGCCAAGTGCTGGGAGCTGAATTTTCCGCAAAATTGAACGAAAAAGCATCCGATGAAATGCTGTATCTCCTCGGACTTTCCAGCCGTCATGGAGTAAAAGACCGACTCAAAGACGGCACTTGCTTCGCCGGAGATCATGATGCTAAAATCTGGGACAAGACAGGATTTGTGAGGGGGTTGAATGCCAATGTGGGCATCATTGAAATCAAAACTCCTGAAGGACGCCGACCTTACTCGATTATCAGTATTATCGACCGTCCCAACTATCGTTCCATCCGGGGTAATGGTCAAACCTGGGCCAGACGGCAAAGTCAACTCCATCGGAGGGTCTCCGAGATGTCTTATGCCTATTTCAAAAACAAATATGGCGCTTCTACGAAATGTGGTGCCAAACGCTTGTCCTCATATTTACAATTGGCTTCCATTTGATTCCATAAACCATCCTGTCCCAGCCTCCATTCTCTTACCTAACGGCTGAATTCCCCCAACTGCTTTTCAAGCAATCCGAGGTTTAGTATAAAATCCATAATTGTGACTATAACGAGAAAAGGAGGCTTGTACAGGGTCAGGTTTTTCCTCTGGGAAACAAATTAAAACTTGTATTGTAAATTATTGAAAAAACCCCTAAGATAAATGATTCATCGCTTCCAATGGCGAGCGTAGCTCAGTTGGTAGAGCGCTGGATTGTGATTCCAGTGGCCGAGGGTTCAAGTCCCTTCGCTCGCCCATCTTGCTTTGCCAGGCGCCTGTAGCTCAGTTGGATAGAGCAGTAGACTTCGAATCTAAAGGGCGGAGGTTCGAATCCTCCCAGGCGCGCCATCATACTTTGATTCTCTAATTTTCTATGGTAGATTTACAGTGGATTTCTAAAATAAAACCAGTTATATCTGAAACCTACCATAAGCGTTTTCCGGAAAATCCGGAAAAACGGAACACCTCTATTTCGCCATTTTTTTTAATGACACATTTGATATCATATGTCTGCTCAAATTGTCGGTGCTTTTTTACCCCCTAAGACTAGAATTTAATGCAAAGCGTCTTGACAAATCAAAAGAGTCCGGATATGTTATTCGTTTTTAAGGTCTGGCTACAGCGGAGCCGCATAAGACTTGCGATCTGAAGGTAGGGAGTTGCAGGATTTCTTCTGGAGTCCTTCCAAGAGACACGGTCGGCGTTTTCAGTTTGTTTCGCCTCTTTCTTGAATGGCTCCTTTGCTCAGAAAAATGAGTCGGATACTTGAGGAAAGGGCCTGTAGCTCAGTTGGTTAGAGCGCACCCCTGATAAGGGTGAGGTCGGTGGTTCAATTCCACCCAGGCCCACCAATTTGACCCTTTGAGAACGAAATTTGCAATGTTGAAAAAATAGGAATTCCTGGGGGATTAGCTCAGCTGGGAGAGCGCCGCCCTTGCAAGGCGGAGGTCAGCGGTTCGATCCCGCTATCCTCCACCAACATCGCATTTGCGATGGTGAGTGAATTGTTTTATGGTGCTTGTGGCAAAAGAGAATTTTTTCTCCCTTGAAATAGGAGTGAAGTCATTGCTTATAGTACTGCCAGGAACATCAATGTGACAGAGTCGGACATAGTCCGAATATTTTTTCAAATGAGAGGCGCGTAGCTCAGTGGGAGAGCACTACCCCGACACGGTAGGGGTCGGCGGTTCAATCCCGCCCGCGCCTACCATCCTTTTTGTCATTAATTTTCAAGGGGATTGATCCCGAAGCGCATTTTAACCTGAAGAGGTGAGGACAATAGCAAATCAGAGAAAACGGCAATCTACAGTTGAGGAAAAAGCTCGTATCAACGAAAAAATTGCTGCTCCCGAAGTTCGGGTCATCAGTGCAGAAGGTATGCAAATTGGGATCCTTATAACAGAAGAAGCCTTGGAGATAGCGGAAAAGCAAGGGTTGGATTTGATTGAGGTTTCCCCAAACGCCACACCTCCGGTTTGCCGCTTGATGGACTATGGCAAGTACAAGTATCAGCGCAACAAAAAACAGCACGAAGCAAAGAAGAATCAAAAAATCGTTCATCTCAAAGAAATCAAGTTGAGGCCCAAGACGGAGAAACATGATCTTGATTTTAAATTGAACAATGCTTGGCGATTTTTAGAAGAAGGCAATAAGGTCAAAGTAATCGTGATATTTCGGGGACGTGAAATGACGCATCGGGACATTGGCATTGCATTGTTGGAAAAGTTTAGCGAATGCATTGGAGAAAAGGGCGTGGTGGAACAGCCGTTGAAAGAGGAAGGTCGCAGTATTTCTCTGATATTGGCACCCAGCAAGTTGAAGCAGACAAAGAAGTAAAAAATCATGGTAAAAGTAAAAACGAAGACAAATCGTGGCGCAGCCAAGCGTTTCAAGATAAAAAGCAGTGGTAAGATCAAACGCAAAAGGGCGTATTTACGACACGGGATGCGCAAGAAGCCACCAAAAGTTAAGCGCACGTTAAGGAGCAAGACCTATGTCACGGCAACAGAGGTTCCTACGGTGAGAAAATTGTTGCCAAACGGATAAAAAGCTAAGGAATAACTATGGCCCGGATAAAAAGAGCTATACAGGCTCGAAAAAGAAAAAAAAATTATTTTAAAGCAGCTAAAGGCTTTCGCGGTGCGCGGAGTCGTTTATGGCGTACCGTGAAAAATGCCGTGGATCGCGCCCGACAGTATAGTTATCGGGACCGCCGTGTCAGAAAACGTGATTTTCGCAGACTGTGGATTGTGCGAATCAATGCTGCCGTTCGAGCTCATGGTCTTAGTTACAGTCAATTCATTCATGGCCTTCAACTAGCCGATATCGACCTGGACCGAAAAGCTCTTGCTCACTTGGCAATGGAAGAATCGGACGCTTTTGATTCCATTGTAGAAGAGGTAAAAGCAAAGCTGGCTGCATAACACGATGACGTCCGGAAGGATTCTTGCCTCTCATTCGGGAAACATGTCCGGTTGAGAACCGGAAACCCGGACCAAGGCCGAGACCCTCTACCTATGGTGACATTCATTTCAATTGATCGCTAATCCGGACAAGGACATAGCACTCTAAGCCGTTCATCCCAAATTACCATCATATCCCACCAAATACCGTCCCATTTCCCATCAATCCAATTAAGCGTGGAAGTTTTTGTGTTTTTGCCGAGATTGATGAGTCGAAGTGATTCAAAACGGGCTGGATTCGCAAGTTAGGAAAGGCGATTGTGCCAGGAAAACTTGCTTTAAGAATGACGTACTATAATAAAATGGGCGATATCAGTCAGCATCTGTTTGATTGGAGAAGGTGGCAAAACATCTAGGCTAGATTCGGCCTTGCTGGCATAGTTTTGCGCAACTTGAATGGAATATGCGGCGGAACCATAATGTTTCATCATTTGCATGACTTCTTGGACATGCGCATTGGTGATAACTTCTCCGTGAAGGATATTAGTTAACCGGGCTTTGTCAGGGGAGGAGGCCAGTTTTAGCAAGTGAATGAGTGGGAGTGTCATTTTACGTTCCTTCAAATCAATGCCTATTGCTTTGCCTGTTTTTGTCTGTTCTTCTATATAATCCAGCGTATCATCGATTATCTGAAATGCGAAACCGATGGCCATTCCATAATCATAGAGCTGTTGCTTGGCTCGATTAGGCGCTTGAGCCAGAGAGGCTCCCATTTTCAAGGCTGAGGCAAATAAGCAGGCAGTTTTGTTGAAGATGATCTCTAAGTATTCTTCTTCGTTCATTGAATCGTAAGAGCGTGTCAATTGGAGAAGTTCTCCTTTGGCCATCAGAGTAGTAGTATGTGACATGACGTCCAAAATTTCCAGGTTTCGCAATTCTGTGAGCATGCGAAACACCATGGAAAACAAATAGTCCCCCACCAAAACACTGGCTTCATTGCCCCAAATGCTGCGAACTGCCTTTTGAGAACGACGTGTATCGGCACTGTCTACCACATCGTCATGCAGGAGTGTTGCTGTGTGAAGGTATTCTACAACTTGTGCCGCCTGAATGGTTTGATGACCATTATAGTTGAATAACTTTGCACTGAGCAAAACCAAGGCCGGGCGCAACCGTTTTCCTCCTGCACTGAGAATATATTGAGCAACGTTGGTAAGCAGTGGAATATCGGTTTGCACATAGTGTAAAATCGCCTTTTCGACGTGGCATAGTTCTTCTGCAACACTGTCAAGAATAGTATTGAGATTCATGAATTTTCTGAAAATCAAAAAGTGCCAAGGTAGTGAGTCCCACTAATATCGGTTTTATTTCTATAAGGCAATGTCTATTCGGACCAATTGAATGTTTTTCTATCTGCGTTTGAATTTTTGTTTTCGAACAGTGGCTTATTTATTGAGTCATGTTACCGTGAAGAAAACTATCTAACCTACTGAAACTATATGGTTTGTTATTTTTATTCATCCTCCGGGGTGAAAATAATTTACATGAAGGTTACGTGTATATTTTTTGCATTCAGCGGTTTCCATGAATACGCTTCACCACAAGTGTGTCAGAAGATGTCCTACAATTAGTTGAAATTTGAAACATGACCTCCATTGCGGTAAAGTCAAATTTATCGCAAAAATCATAACTGAACCACCATGGAGGTCTCATGAAGAAAGTAAACAAAACCGAATCAAAAATCAATACGAAAGCAAGAGTGGCATCCTATCGGGAATTGGTAGAAAGAGAATATGATGTGAACAGCCGGTTGTTACTGATTCAACAGTTAATCCCAATTGGTCTTCTGGCCGTAGAAGAGGCACTGCAGTCGGAAGTGACCGAGTTGGCTGGTCAACGATACAGTCGAGAATGCAGCCTCAAACGTTGGGGATCGAACCCTGGATCTGTCTTTTTAGGTAATCAAAAACTCTCGATTCGAGTTCCCCGCCTTCGAGATACCGAAGAAAATGAGGAAGTTGGCTTGGAAGCTTTTCGACAACTTCAATCTCCTCAAATCGTCGATGAGCGGGTATTTGCTCAAGTGCTCAATGGAATCAGTTCGAGAAAATATGAAAAGGCGGTGGAGAAAATTCTGGAAACCTTTGGTATCAGCAAAAATAGTATTTCTCAAAAGTTCATCAAAGCCTCTGCTCAGAAACTGAAGGAATTGAATGAGCGTGATCTCAATGATCAAGATATCATTGCCATTTTCATGGATGGAAAAAATTTTGCCCAAAACGAGATGATTATTGCCTTGGGAGTGACTTTGCAAGGAGAAAAAGTTATTTTAGGGATGATCGAATCCCACACAGAGAATCATCGGGTTTGTCGAGAATTTCTCCAAAATCTCAAAGAAAGGGGATTGAGGGATGAAAATAAACTTCTCTTTATTATTGATGGGGCCAAAGGACTGAGAAAAGGGATTCAGAAAGTATTTGGTAGACAAGCTCTCGTAGAGCGATGTCAGTGGCACAAGCGTGAAAACGTCATCGCTTATTTACCCAAATCTCAACAAGGCATATTTCGCAAAAAACTCCGGAAAGCCTATCAGAAAAAGAGTTATAAGCAGGCGAAAATGGCATTGAATTCCATCCGAAAAGAACTGAGTTTGATCAATCAATCCGCCATCAACAGCCTTGATGAAGGCTTTGAAGAAACAATCACTCTACATCGTCTGAGAGTTTTCAAGCAGTTAGGCATTAGTTTGAAAACCACCAATTGTATCGAATCACTCAACAGTCAGTTAGGGCAATATACCCATCGAGTGAGTTATTGGAAAACTCCAATCAGCGACAACGCTGGATTGCAACAGCCTTACTAGAAATTGAACCTAGTTTGAGGAAAATCAAAGGATTGCTACCCCAGCGTTGCCGGCTCCTTCCGAGGCTGTAAGGTTCCCCGGCTATGTGAGTCACTTCTTCTTGCAGTATTTCCTCTACTGCCATCAGTCCTAAAGGAATCAACTGTTGAATCAACGTTAAGCGGGTGGTAAACTCAAAATCGCCCTGCTCTAATTCTTTATACGCCTCCACTTGATCTTTCGCGTTGCTTCTTTCTCGGGTTTTGCTTACCTTTTTCATACGACCTCCGTTCGTTCGGTTGGGTTTTGTGTGGTAAATGAAACCACAACATAACGAATGTGAGGTCATCTTTCAATTTTCAACTGATTTTAGGACATTCCCAATTTGTCTGATCATTGTCTTCTTCTTTTAAAAATGAGAACAAACGATATCCGTCAATAAGTATCCGGTACTGATGATGTTATTGAGAGAAATCAAAACGTGTTATGGCTGATTCAAAAACAAAAAAGGGAATTTCTTCCTGGCCCGAAGAAGAGCGTCCTCGGGAACGTTTGCTCAAACACGGGGCGGAAGCGCTCACGGATGCTGAACTGGTGGCAATCCTTTTGAGGGTTGGGGTACGCGGGTCAAGCGCGGTAGAGTTGGCACGGCAGATATTATAAAAATTCGGTTCATTGAGAGCAATGGTGGAAGCACCTACTTTGGCATTATTGGAAATCAAAGGACTTAAGGGAGCAAAGGCTGCGCAATTGACGGCGGCGATGGGAAATCGCGCGCAGGAGCGTGCTTATGTCGGGGGATCAAAGGCAGAAAATTACAAGTACCACACAGGCCGGAGAGTATCTGCGTGATCGTTTGAGATTTTTGCCAGAGGAACATTTTCGGGTTTTGTACCTGAATCGGCGCAATGTACTGCTCAGTGACATATTGATTTCGCGAGGAGAGGCAGCAAAAGTTCATATCTCTTTGCGCCAGATTGTTTCAAATGCCTTGCAGGTCAACGCTAGTGCTATAATTGCCGCCCATAACCATCCTTCCGGCGATACGGAACCAAGCGAGTCGGACCGGTTGTTGACAAAAGACCTGATTGCGGCGACTCGTCCCCTGAATATTAAAGTGTTGGATCATTTGGTTGTTGGTGGAGAGGAGTTTTACAGTTTTGCCGACAAAGGTCTTTTAGATGAATTGGAACTGGAATGTCTTGCTCCGGGAACAACTGAGAGAGCGGTGCGATTGTCAAGAGTGGTGGAGATATGAAAGAAGAAGAGCGGAAAAGAATCATCGAAATTCTTGAGAGTGGTGAGATGCTTTCATCAGAATGGTCATCCGTTGTCTTTCCCAATCAAAAGCGGGAGTGCGAGCTTGTCTATGACGGCAAGGCGAGGGAAGAGGAAATTCTGGCGGAGACAATGGCTGTACCACTCCAGCAAACGCGGCGGTTCGGTAACAATGGCAACGGCTGGCACAACAAACTGGTATTCGGCGATAATTTGCAGGTGATGAAGTCGCTTTTGGAAGAAAAGCAAAGAGGCAATTTGTGCAATGCCGATGGGACGCCCGGCATCAGGCTTGTTTATATTGATCCACCGTTTTCCACTAGAAAAGAGATGCAGGGTATAGGCGGAGCGCAGGCCTATCAGGACAAACTTTCCGCAGGCGAGTTTCTTGAGTTTCTTAGGAAAAGATTGATTTTAATTCGGGAACTGCTTTCCGATGACGGAAGCATCTATGTGCATCTCGATTGGCGGATGAATTCTTATGTCCGGGTGTTGATGGACGAGGTGTTTGGGAAAGAGAACTTTGTGAATCATATATCATGGAAAAGATATGCTCCTCATAGTCTTTCCAAATCTGGTTTTGATGCTATTACTGATACAATATTCATCTATGCCAAGAACCGACAGCAAATTACTTTCAACCTGCAATTTAGTAGAATTTGTGATGTAGAACAGAAATTCCCATACATAGAAAAAGAAACGGGACGACGTTATCAGCATGTAGCTCTGGAACAGTCCTCTAACGACAGTAGCAGAGGTGAACCGCGGACAATCAAAGGCAAAACGGTGGTCTCCTCTGTAGGTTGGAGATGGACGCAGGAAACTTTTAATAATCGTCTCAAATTAAATCCACATCTTATCCATTGGACGGGAAAAGAGCGGCCCCGATATAAAATTTACGCAGATGAATACCAAGGGTCTCCTCTCGGAGATAATTGGACTGACATTAACTATTTATCATCAGGAGACAACCAATCACTCGACTATCCCACCCAAAAACCCGAAGCCCTTCTTGAACGCATCCTAAAAACATCGTCCGATAATGGTGATATTATTGCCGACTTTTTTCTCGGTTCGGGCACTACCATAGCTGTCGCCGAAAAAATCGGGCGTCGTTGGATTGGTTGTGATTGCGGTAAGCTGGCGATTTACACAACCCAAAAAAGAATGCTCAATCTGCGAAAGGAGATCGGAAATAAAGGGCCGGTTTTGCAGCCCAAAACGTTTGCTTTTTTCAATGCCGGACTTTATGAATTGGAGAAACTGGGTGAAGAGCCGCGCGAGAATTGGCGGCGTTTTGTACTACTACTATTTCAGTGCCGCGAAGAAATCCATGAAATCGGCGGCATACGGATGGATGGAAAACTGAGAGGCAAAAGCGTTTTGGTTTATGAACCGCAGAATGTGAAAAATGAACTGATTACAGAGGAGACGATTCAGGAACTTCATTCAAACATTGGAAGGATGGTCGGCAGGCATATGTTTCTGATTGCGCCTGCCATGTCCTTTGGTTTTTTCCAGGATTACATTGACTACGATGGTGTGCGTTATTATGCATTGCGCATTCCGTATTCAATCATCAATGAACTGCATCGACGGGACTTCACCGCGTTGCGCCAGCCCGAAAACGAAATGTCGGTAAATGAAACCGTGGAGGCAGTCGGGTTTGATTTCAACCGTCGTCCCAAGCTCAAATATTCGGTTGGGGTGAAAAAACAGGAAGTTGATTCGATTGACAAGGCCTTTATAAAGATTGAAACCTTTAAGAGCAATGCCCGCATTCCTCAAGCGATGAGGATGGACGACAACAGGGAAACCCTTTCAATGCTGATGCTGGATTATGATTATGAATCTGCCAAAGGAATTTTTGAGTTTGATGAGGTGTTTTATGCGGATGACTTGAGCAAGGAAGGTTGGACGGTATTTTTCTCTTATGAAAATCTCGGTGAGAATGTCATGGCGATTTTTATTGACGTTTACGGCAATGAAGCGCGAGAGTTGATTAATGTTAAAAGCTTCAAGAACGGTATTACGTTATAAAAAGGGAAGCAAAGCAATGAGGAATAGGTTGTGAGTAAAATACGAAATGAAGATCTGGTTCTGAAAGTGTCTGGCCATATCGACCCTAACGTATGGGATGAAGGCAAATATGATGCTTTTGTGGATGAGCTTTGTGCCGACCGCGAGTACCAGAAAGAAGCGATATTTACCACTCTGCGTTTTCTGGCGGGGAACAGGTATGAAAATCTGCAGGCTTTGGCCCGTGAAAATTTTAATGAGAATCCGAAGCTGGAAGAGGTATACGGTTCCTGGGAGGCTATGGAGAGTAAACTGCAATTTCCCGGACTGCTTTCCTGTTCCCTCGATCTTGCAACAGGAACCGGTAAGAGTTACGTCCTTTATGGTATTGCGGCGATTTTGCTTGCCGAAGATTTGATAGATCAGGTTTTAACCATTTGCCCCTCTAATACGATTGAACGTGGGCTGACTGACAAGTTCAAAACTCTTGCCGCAGATGCCGATTTGCAGTCTGCAATGCCAATGGATGCCAAGTATGTTTCTCCGCAAGTGATTAACGCTTCGCAGACAATTGTCAAAGGTTCCATCTGTGTAGAGAACTATCATGCGGTTTTGAAGCACGTGAAATCATCAATACGGGACATCTTGCTCGGTAAAGGGAAAAGAACACTTGTTCTCAATGATGAAACGCATCATGTTGCTTCTGCTCCAGGTGATCTTCGCAAATGGAAAAAATTTTTGATGGAAGAAGAGTTTGGATTCAAACGGATAGTCGGGGTTTCCGGCACTTGCTACCATAAAAATCAATATTTTGCAGATGTGGTCTACCGCTATTCACTGCGTCAGGCGATAGAGGAACGCAAGGTAAAAGATGTTGAATACGTTGCAGAAGCTCCGACATTGCATGACCCTGATGAGAAATGGCAGTTGATATACCAGAGACATATTAACGGTCTCAGAAATTTGAGCAAGCAAGGAATTCGCCCATTGACCATTATCGTTACCAATACCATCAACAAGTGCGACGACGTTGCGGATGAACTAAGGGCTTATTTACAGGAGAAGGAAAAAATTTCGGCAAAGCAAGCAAAAGAGAAAGTCATTGCTGTTACTTCATCCAATAAACACCAACTGAATGTGGCGCGGTTGAGAACAGTGGACAGTTCACAATCCAAAGCGGAGTGGATTATATCAGTTTCCATGTTGACCGAGGGCTGGGACGTCAAGAACGAATTCCAAATCATTCCGCATGAGGAACGCGCCTTTAACAGCAAACTCCTTATCGCCCAGGTTCTCGGGCGAGGTTTGAGAATTCCCGAACAATGGAAAGGGCCGCCGCCCGTCGTTACCGTTTTCAATCATGACGCTTGGGCGCCTCGCATTAAAAGTCTGGTCGATAAAATTTTAGAAATAGAAAAACGTGTCTCATCGTTGGCTTTACCCCAGTCCGATTATCACTTTGAATTATACAACCTGGACTATGAAAAAAATAAATCCTCTACGGATGTGAAAACGAGTGATGAGTTCAACCTGTTCGAGCGTGGTCATATTGAATTACCTTCACTCTTGGCAGAAGAACCGGCGCAAATACAATTCGACAGGGTTGGAGGCAAGAGAAGAGAAGAGACGTTAACGATCAAGCACACGACCTTTACAGCGACGGCAATCGCCGGACATATGCACCAAGCTTTGGAAGCGGTAGACAGGGAAACCGCTTCCGAAAACGACCCTGAAAAACGCACTCAATATATCGCTCGTTATTCGACAACCTGGTTGGAGAAAGTCGTGAGAGAATCGGCTAAACGAGCTCAAATTGACGAGGATAGAATACCGGAAGAGGCGCGACAAAAATTTCTTCAATCGCTTGGGATATTGCGACGCAGGGTGTCTCGGCGAGTGTCTTATGATACTTCGGCAAAAGCTCTGGTTAAAATGAGCACAAAAGATCGTCAAAAGGACAGTTGCAGTGCTGCTGAGTTACGTAGAGATAAATTCGTATTTTCTCGTTCTGACTGTGAATCATATCTACCTCGGGAACAGAAGGATTTCTTTCATGAATTAACGGATCAAGACGGCGAATATACCGCAAATACTGTCTCCATCTCCAATGACTATGATTTCAAGACCTCTGTAAATCTTGTAATCGCCGATAGCAATCCGGAGCGTCGGTTTGTACGGAAATTATGTAACTCCAAAAATGCTAAAACCATTGATTGCTGGATAAAAAATACGGCGATGGGTTTTTATTTCATTGAGTATGCCTGCTCCAAGACGACGAGCAGGAAAAAAGGGGCGCCACATATCAAGCGCGGTATGTTCAGTCCTGATTTTTTTATAAAACAAGGTAAATGGGTTTTTGTTGTTGAAATCAAGGATGATTCGGAAATTGGTGAGCCCTCACAAGAAAACGTCAAAAAATATGAATACGCAACCGCACATTTTGAGCGGTTGAACAATTGGTTGAGTGATTCAGGAAAAGACGTGTCCTATCAATTCAATATGCTGACACCACGAGACTATCCGGGTTTTTCTAAAAAGCTTCGCGAGAAGAACCTGGTAGATTTTCGTTCTCGTCTGGATGCTGAAATCCTGGAGAATGCCCTCCCATGATTTTCCTCCCTGGCAAACCGTTTACGATCATTATCGCCGATGAAATCAAAGAAGGGTCTGGCAAGAGGATTTGGAATTATTGAGGAGGAAAAGTCAAAGGGCGTAGACGCCGTATCAGCATCGACTCTTCAGGTATCCTTTTACACTTGAAAGTCCTTGCAACCAATAAATCCGTTACTATTGAGCAAACACTCGCTTGGTTCGGGGGATTCAGATGATCAGCCAAAGATTTTGAAATCCTCCCACAATATCATCGTATCGATTGTGCGGGAACCCTCACATACATTTCCGAAAACATGATTTGTATTGCCATGATCAAAGTTTCCTTAGCCAAGTGTGTTGTTTAGCCAAAAGGGATCTTACGTTTGCTCCTCTTTCATAGGGTACCGGTCCTCAAGAATCTACAGATTCCTTTGTCTCTCCTGTTAGTGGAAAATGTATTGGTTCAACAGGCTATAACCCTCAGTGTCTCCCGACCGCATGGAGAGATCCTTAAGATTCCTCACATTCTTTTGGAATGACACATTTATGATTGGGATACAAGGTTTCGAATCATTACAGTTAATAGTAATAAAGTCAATCAATTAAAAAGTAATTGCAAATATTTCTCTTGTAATTCTGTTTGAATCGTAATATATTTTTTCTAAATTTTTTACCCTACTGTAATTGTGATATAGAGAATTCAATCTTTACAAGGAAAGATTACCACAAATGTCTACAGAGAAAATAAATAATGCAAAAATTGACCGTCATCTTAGCGCTTCAAGTGATATAGACGATCAGGCTTTATCCAGCCGAAACATACCCAATCCCAGTGACCTGATGCGAGTTCGCCATCCAGACCTTTTCTCTGACACGCAAGTCGATGATGTCTCTCGGCTCCCGAAGGAAGTGTTCGAATACCATCTGTGCACGCTGACCAGCCGCAAACAGGAGTACCAGTTCGAGCACTTTTGCCGGAAACTGGCAGAAAAGGAAATCTGTCCGAATCTTCGCGTCCAGACCGGACCCACAGGTGGCGGTGACAGTAAGGTTGACACCGAAACCTATCCAGTCGCCGAGGAGATCACCGAGCGGTGGTGGATCGGTTCGCCATCGGCTGGAACGGAACGTTGGGCCTTCGCCTTTAGCGCCAAGAAGGAATGGAAGCCGAAGATTAAGGCCGATGTAAAAAGTATCCTCTCCACTGACCGCGATTACAAGCTAGTCTACTTTTTTACCAATTAATTTGTCAGCGACAGGGATCGGTCAATCCATGAAGACACGCTCTCAAAGAACGTGGGTATTCCCGTACACATCATCGACCGCGCCTGGATCAAGGAGAAAGTTTACGAGTCCGACAACCAATACATGGAAACTTACTTTGCGGCATTGGGCGTTGAAAATATACAAAAAGAAAGGAAAACCCGAACAGGTCCTCGAGACACTGCAAGGATTGAAGAACTTGAGAGGCTGGATAAGCAAATTGCTGACCCAGCACGTTATCAGGGTGCGCGCTATCAGTTGGTTGAGGACTGTCTGCGTAGCGCGATCTTGGCCAGGGGACTCGACCGATCGCGTAGTGAGGTCGAGAGGCGCTTCATGCAGGCGGAGCGACTGACTCAAGACTTGAACCATAACCAGCAGCGATTACGAATTGCTTACAATCGTGCTTGGACAACCTTCTGGTGGTACGCGGACTATACCGAATTCAGTCAATTATACGAAGATGTCGAACAGCGCGTGGAAGAGTCAGTTCTTTCCCACGATGTCGGCCTTCTTCTAAATCTTTGGATGCTGTTATTACCTTCGATGGCTGCTGGTCGGATACAAGCTCAGGATGCCAAGATCGAATCCCGCTCGCAGCGCTTGACCACGAAGTTGAATGCTATAATGGCTGACTCTACACGACCCAACAATGCCCTCCAAGCACGTACGAACTCGATTCTGATGCGAACGACTCGCGCTTACCATGATAGTAAATTCGATAAGATGGAAGATGGTTGTCGTGAATTAGCAGAAGTTATTGACAAGTCAGAGGGCTTGGGCGCGTATTCGTTAGAGCATCTATTCGACCTCGTTAGAGAACTTGGCGAATATGTTGATGGTCCTGCATTCGACGCGCTCTACGAAAAATTGGCAAATACCATGAGAGAACGACGCAGCGAGGGTGAAGCCGGGAAAGCCTACGTCGGGCGGGCCATCCAGAAAATAAGGTTAGAAAAACCCTATGAAGCAATCCGATGGCTCGGCCGCGCCGAGAAGCTTTTGATAAAGAAGGAATATCGTAGAGAGCTTGTTAAGGCCCTTTTTTGCATGAGTTATGCCTTTGAACGCGCAGGACTCCTATGGGCCGCTCGAAGTAAGGCTCTGGCGGCGGCTGATCTGACTTTGGCAATGTTTGTTGAACTGGGACAGATGATTCCTGCAACATTGTCTGCCTTGAAATGGCTTGCATGGACCGAACTGAGGCTGGGACGTATTCCCCACAGTTTAGAAGCGATAACCTTTGCAGATTTCGTAGCGCAACAACTTGACCTACCTGAAGATCGGTTGAAAGCCTACGTCGAAGAAAGACAGATGCAGGAACAGTTACTTGGTATTCACATCCTGAACGTTCCCATGGAGGCACTTTCAAGCGTAACACGCCTGCCTGGTACGTTACAGCGGCTAGGGCTGGACTTCGCTCGAATTGCGTTGCTGTTCGTCCTTGGTCATGAACAGGCTCTTCGTGAAGAAGGATTCTTTGAGGATGGCATGGATGCAAGGACTGTTCAGCGTTTCTTTGAGCAGTGGCAAGATCAACCGGCAGCCAAAGACATTACTTCTCAACCGATGCTGGTAGTTGGGGAGACCAGTATGCTGAAGTCAACTATCCTCGGATCGAAATTCGTTGTCGAGACTCCCAACAATGAAACCTCCTTTGGTATTGCAGAATCCCTCCTTAGTACTTTGGAAGCATTCCTATCCACGAGTATCGAGTCTGATGTGACCCCAATTCATGAGCGCATAAGCATTGTCCTCATCCCGTCTGCTCAGTCAAAAGGGACTCCACAGATCAGTTTCCCCGATGACGATAACAGCCGAGTTGAGGTGATGCACCCAGCCAACCTCGATTTAAAGACTGCCGCTGAAAGATTAGATTTCTTGAAGTGGCTCGAAGAATGCCTATTGCAAATCTCGTGTCGCATGTTGATGATAAAGGATGCGGATGCTTGGCTTGAGCAGGTAGCTAGATCCTAGCCGAAAAGGTATTTTTTAGAATTATATCTTTAAACTTGAGGTTAAAAAGTGCCATAATTCATTGAAATAACTGTGAATAACTTCAATATTAAGAATTATGGCACCCAAAATGAAACCATTCATTCGAGCAGAAAAACATCTTTTTTTAAGCGCTCCTGATACAGAATTTGAAAATTTCTTATCAGAACTTGATCAATTGTCTGAGCGAGAGCCGGAGATATTGGACAAAATTGAACAGGATTTGGAGAAATACGCAAGAAATAAAAAGAAAGAGCGTTTAGAGGATAAACGATGGCAGGAAGCCCGGAATCCATGGCTTCCTCATCTTCCCGTAGAAGATGAGGAATTGAAGCCGGAAGAACTGAGGCTGGAAATAGGGTGTCCTCGGATGTCGGCTTTTTTAGTCTACCTTTTTATGATGATTCGGGGATATTTAGGAAGTATCAAATCCCAAACGGCCCAAATATTTCTTTCAGAGTCAATCACACTGCATCTGCTTCTGCTCAACCGTGGATTGAAAATGCCGGGAGCGAGTACAATCCTTGATAATGTCAATGCTGTCAGCAACGAGAGCAGACAGTTTATTTTCGATGCTCAAATTCGAATGGTTCTCGATGAAGAGTTGGACGATTTTGATATTTTAAAACTGGATAGCACCTCTGTAAAAGGAAATACAGCTTGGCCTACTGATTCGTCGATATTGACTCGTCTCGTGGAGCGAAGCTACCATCGAGGGCGTTCCCTTGATACATTTGGAATCGCTGAGATCAGTGAAAGAAATTTTGATTTCCTCATCAAGGAGATGAATAAGCTCTCTAAGATGATGGCTTTTGAGACAGGTAAAAAGGACAGTAAAACGAAGCGAAAAAAACATTACAAAACCCTATTGAAGAAAGCTCAAAGCGCTCATGGGAAATTTTTAAAAGAAATGGCAAAGGTGGATATCCGTGCCCAAAAAGCTCTTCTCCCCCCTTCTCGGAAAACGCGTTTGATTCGCCTCATTATATGGTCTCTGCGATGCAGAACCGGCGCACATTAGGAGTGATCAGGCGTTCCTTGATCATCGCTCGGAAAAATTAACCTAAAAGTTGGCAACGAATGCTGCCGGTGTTTCCCATTAATTTTTGAACTTCAACTGGTAAATAGATCTGGCGAGACCCTGTGATTCCCAGGCTGCCGATGTAGAAAATGGCAGCAGTGTGCCGTCTTCTGACATGGTGATGGGATTCTTGGACACCTATCGCATCGAAATTGAAGAGTTTCTCAGAGAAACGGGCTATCTTGCTGTTCAGAATGAACCAGAACAAAAAGGTAGGATTAAACAAATCCCTATCCTTACCTGGACACAGGCTGGCCATTGGAGAGAATGTACAAATTCTCAACAGGAGGATTGGAAGCTTATGGAGACCGATTCCAAAGGCACGTTTGCTTTGCGGGTTCGGAGAAATAGCATGGAACCGGAATTTCATCAGGAAGACATTATTGTGATTAATCCTTATCTCAAAGCGGAGCACAATGACTATGTTGTTGTTTGTAATGAAGAGTGGGAAGCAACGTTCAAACAATTGAAGAAGTATGGATAAACCAGGGTGCCGCATCCCTTGAATACCAAATATGAGGACATTGAGTTGAGCAAGCACATGGACATTTGTAAAGCAATATTCTCTTTCAATTACCAACCATCACCAGAGGTTAACTTGGGGTGCAGGGGATCGTTGATCCCTTGCCCGACAGAGGCAGCATTTAAGCAGCCTTAGCAAATTGTTGAAGTTCAAACTGTCCGGAGCAAATATTTTTCTTTGGCTCTCATGTATGAGGAAATCCAAATCAAGACAGTGATTTGGATTTATTAGTGATTGTAAAAAATAGTGAACTGTCACCGACCATGAGGGCCTCCCTGGCTTATCGTCTCCTCAGAGATATTCCCTATCCTTTAGATATTTTGGTAAAAACTCGAAAAGAAGTTAATAAATTTTCAGAGGTTCCTGCTGCCTTAGAATATCAAATATTGCAGAGGGGGAAACGTATTTATGGATGATAAAGCAATTTTGGTAAAAAATTGGCTGATCAAAGCAATTCATGACTTGTCTCGTTTGGTCATGGCTTCCGCCTTTCTAAAAATGGTCATCTCCTAAGGGGCGACCCGTCCGAAAATGATCTCGAAATCTTTCTAAATGATGGAACTCCTCCTTGAGATACTCCTTCCAATCGTCAGGGCTCCCAAACCATTGACTTTGTTGAACCAAGGGATCTCGATCAATCATCCCCAGATGAAATCGGACGCTAGACCAGGGAAAATCTTTGGCGAGGGGGAGATTCCAGCTGGAAACAGGGATTTAGTCCTTGACGCTTTCATGGCTCACAGGGGAGCCAAATTCTTCAAGCCGTTTAGGAAAAAGAACTAGGCGACTTAGGCATCAGGCAAGAAGTTCAATAGTCAGTCAAAGTATTAAAAGACGGCATATTAAAACCATATTATGAATGAAATACCGATAGATGATTTATCACTCATTTGGCAGGATCCTGATCTGTTTGCAGGAAAGGATTGAGTGATCAGCAGTGATGAAAATCAGGTTATAGATCAATGCTGTTGCCACGAGAAAACGATCGGCCGGATCTTGATGGGGTAAATCCAGCAGGCGGCTTTGCAGAGCGATTTCATGGTTCAAGGGAGCTTCTTTGAATGGAATCCTGGAGTAAACTTTTTTTATCCATTCGGAAGGGTTGGAGCCATCCAAAGTGATTCGGTTTTTCTCAGCCATGATCATGATTTCCCAAGTCGTAATGGGTGATAGCCAAAATTCATTTGATGCGTTTTCCAGAACATCTGTGACTTGTTTTGAAAGTTTGCTGGGTTCCAATATACTCCACAAAAAAATATGGGTATCGAGCAGAAACTTCATTTTTTTAAAACCTCCCATTCTGTTTCATCCAATATTGGGGAAACAATATCTCCCTCGATTTTCCCTTGCCCCTGAAACATCCCTAACCACGACGACGGTTTTTCTTGTGGCGGGGGAGGAGAAATGAGAGCAATCGGGTCTCCTCTACGGGTTATTAATACGGAATCCCCGGTCCTTCGTACTTGTTCTAAAACCTTCAAACAGGTAGCCTTGAATTCTGAAATAGCGATCACCTCCAATTCATTTTCCATTCTTAATCTCCTCTCTAAAATGGTTATTGATTTTTCAAATTTAATATAAATGAAGACTATGGTCAATGATTATAGTCTAACTTTATTTTTGAGGTTATTTTACTAAATAAATTTCATTATAATCAACCATCGACTCGTATCGATTTGATGAATCTGGATTGAGGAACATAAAGATGACGATTGGCCACCAAACTGGATCTTTAGGGAAAACGCCAGTTCTGAAAGAAAGATTGAGCTGCGTTAACGGATATCCTTAATATTTTGGAAAGCAGTTTATCATCTCATCTCTCCTCGGGCGGATTATTTCGTAGTAGAGATGAAGTTTCTGTGATGGAAGAAGTATAATTTTTCTTGCGTTAAATCATCTGAAAGGTTATACCAATCTAAAATTTACAATCAAAAGTTTTCATTAAACCATCTTAGATGTGGAAGCGCCAAGTGGATGAAACAGATCAAGCTCATCCCTGAGTGTTCATTAAACCATCTCAGATGTGGGAGCGCAAAATGGATGAAACAACTCAAGCCCATTCCTTTCATGAGATCCAAAAGCTTTTTTCGAACGATGAAGTCTGCCGCAATCACCTCTCCCACCTCCGTTGGCCAGCCGGTTATGTGTGCTCAGTCTGCGGTAGTCACCGATACGATGCCCTGAAAAAACGTCAAATACTGCAATGCAGAAATTGTAAACACCAGACTTCGCTAATCGCGGGAACTCTGATGCACCGGACTCGGACTCCGCTGCGTTACTGGTTTTGGGGGATTTATTATGTGGCTGCATGCAATGGGGAGACGACGGCTCAACAATTATCAGAAAAAATCGGATTAAATTACCATGCCGCCCGGAGAATGCTGGGAAAAATCCACGAAATCGAAAAGAACCAGGGTTTCTTGGGGGATCTGCTGAAAAGCTTCAAAATTTCTCAATGGTCAAAGGAAGAAATTTCTACTGGACAGGGAATGGAAACGCATCCCAGGCCAGTAAAAGAGCTGTTTCCGCTATTAGAGCAGACGATTCCCGCCAGAAAAAAGCCGGATATACCGGGATATTCACTGGAGGAGGTCATTCTTGAAAGCAGCCGGACCCGGCTCTGGCGAGGCAGGCGGCTAAGGGATGGGCTTTTGGTCCTGATCAAGGGACCGGCTTCCTCTGAGCAGAGCGCGCAGGAACAGGCGGAAATACGGCACGAGCATGAGATCACTCGGGATCTCGAGATCGATGGGGTCCTCAGGTCAGAGGAACTGGCGCAGTATGAGAAGGGATGGGCGTTGATCCTGGAAAACACCGAAGGGCTCCCTTTAAGAAAGCTGATGGACGCCTCCCGGCTCGACCTGCCGGACTCCCTCAAGGTAGCGGTTTCACTGACCGGCACCCTGGAAGAAGTGCACCGGCAGGGTATTCTTCATAAAATGATCAACCCATTCAATATTTTTGTCGATCCGGCATCGGGAACGGTCAAACTGAGCGGCTTCGGCCTGGCCACCCGGCTTCCCCGGGAAAATTCGACGACCTTGAGTCCCCAGCTGACCGGGGAAACCCTGCCCTATATCTCCACCGAGCAGAGCGGCCGGATGAACCGCCCCCTCGATTATCGCAGTGATTTTTATTCCCTGGGGGTCACCCTTTACGAACTTTTCAGCGGGAGAGTGCCTTTCCACTCCCGGGAGGCCATGGAAATCATCCACGCTCACATTGCCCGGCAGCCTGTACCCCTGGAGCAGATAACGCCGCAGGTGCCCAAAACCCTTTCCCGCCTGGTGATGAAACTGATGGCCAAGCGTGCCGAGGCGCGCTACCAGAGTCATTCGGGCCTTTCAGCCGATCTCCTGGCATGTGTGGAGCAGCTGGAAAACCAGGGGAGCCTGTCCGACTTTCCCCTGGGCCGCCATGATATGCCTAAAGAACTGCAGATCGCCCCGGGGCTTTACGGTCGGGAGGATGAAATCACTGCTCTGGAGGCCGCCCTGGAGCGAGTCAGCCAGGGAGCGACCGAGATGGTGCTGGTCTCGGGAACCGCCGGTGTCGGTAAAACCGCCCTGGTCGGTGAAATTCACAGGTCCATTGCCCAAAAAAACGGCTTCTTCATCTCCGGCAAGTTTGACCAGCTCCGGCATAATATCCCCTACAGCGCCCTGATCCAGGCGCTGCGGGGACTCATCCGGGAGGTATCGGTCGCAAACAAATCCGGAATGGAGCGTTGGAAAAGCAGGATACGGGCAGCGCTGGGACCCAACGGACAACTGGTGACCCGGGTGATCCCGGAACTGGAGCTGATGATCGGCCCGCAACCCCCGCTGCCGGAAATGGGAGCGCTGGAGTCCCGCAACCGCTTCACTGCCGTTTTATTGGAGTTCATCGACCTTTTCTGTGAAAAGACCCATCCCCTGGTTATTTTTCTGGACGACTTGCAGTGGGTGGACGCTGATACTCTCAAGCTGGTGGAACAGATCGCTCAGGATCCGGAGAGGAAACCTCTGCTTTTCCTGGGGGCCTATCGCGACAACGAGGTGGAGGCCGATCATCGGCTGATGATCAGTAGTGAGGTGATCAAAAAATCAGGCCTGCCTGCCAAAACGATCCCCTTAAAGCCCCTGAACCGGGATCACATTTCACAACTGCTCGTCCATACCTGCCACTGCCGTCCTGAGGAGGCAAACCCGCTGGCAGAGGCCCTGGAGCGAAAAACCGGCGGTAATCCCTTCTTTGTGAGTCAGTTCTTGACCGTACTCTCCGAGAAGGATCTGATCGGTTACTCCCCTGAGGAAAAACGATGGACCTGGGAGCTGGCTGCCATCGAGTTCCTGGCGGTGACCGAGAATGTGGTGGAGTTGCTGATTGACCGGCTCCATCGGTTTTCCTCTGAAACCAGGCGACTTTTGAGCCTGGCGGCCTGCATCGGCAATACCTTTGACCTGGAATCCTTGGAGTTGATCAGCGGAGCTGGAAGCGGGGAGATCTATGAGAACCTGTTGCCGGCCCTTGAAAACGGGTTGATCCTCGGTTTTTCCCAGGTCCCGCAGCCGGATGATCCGACCGCCGAATCGACCGCGGAGGGCGGCGGCTATAAATTCCTGCATGACCGGGTGCAGCAGGCTGCCTATGCCCTCATTGCGCAAAAGGAGAGAAAGCCGGTCCATCTTCGAATCGGTCAGACCCTGCTCAAGCAATACGCTCCGGAGGAAAGTGACGCTCTGCTTTTTGACATCGTTCACCATCTCAACCTGGCCCGGAGGGTGAAGGATAAATGGAAAGAACGATTGCATCTGGCAGAACTGAACCTGGAAGCCGGTCGTCAGGCCAGAGCGGCTTCGGCTTTTGAACAGGCCCTGGAATATTTTACCATAGGTCTGGAGCTTTCAGGAGCCGCCGCCTGGAAACGGCATTACCCCTTAACCTTATCCCTGCATGAGGAGGCCACGGAGATGTCATCGCTCTGCGGCCGCTTCGAGTTGATGGAGAAGCTGGCGGGTGCCGTAAAAGACAACACCCGAGAGGACCTGGACCAGGCCAACGTTTATCGATGCCGGATCAAGGCGTACACCACCCGGGGTGAATTAAAGAAGGCCATGGAAACGGGCGAGGAAATTCTGGAGAAATTGGGGTGTAATCTCACCCATTTGTCTTTAGACCAGTGGCAGCAGACCCTCGTTCAAATCAAATCCAGCCTGGCCGGTAAAAGCGTCGAAGAAGTGATGCGCTTTGAGCCGCTCACCCAACCGCATGCCGAGATCCTTGTCCCTATCCTATATAGGCTCCATACGGCATATGGAGAGGCTGGGGTTACTTTGGATGACGGTCTTTGGCAGCCTATCGCATTAAAACGTATCTCTTTGCTGCTCAATCATTTTCATCCGGAATATTCACCCGAATTCTATTGTCTCCTTGGATTAAACTATTGCAGGTTTATGCAGGATTTTGAATTTGGTTATGAACTCGGTCGTCTGGGCATGCAGCTCATGGAAGCGCTTGCTCTGAAGAAAATAAACTGTAGAGTTTCCAGGGTTTTCAACCTCTCGATCCGGTTCTACAGGGAGCCGCTATCGGCGTCATTGGAGCCCTTGCTGGAAGCTCATAAGATGGGAATCGAGACGGGAGATTTCTACAATGCCGGTATTAGCGCCGTCGCAAGGTGTCGTATAGCGTTTATGTGCGGGAAGGAGCTGAATTGGCTGAAAGGGGAATTGTCGACGTTGAAGCTTGCCCTCGAGAAGATCGATTATATTATCGGGTCTCCCCAAGTCGAAATGCTGACGAAGGCGGTCACGATTCTGATGGAGGAACCTTCGAGCCTGTCGAGCGGCATCATGGATCAATTCCACAGGGTGACGGGTGCAGAGTTCGTCTATCATGAACAGAGCAGTTTTAATTACCAAAAGCTGGTGCTGCAAACCCTGTTCGAAGAATACGAAGCAGCCCGTGAGACGGTTTTTGAAATGATCAACCTGATGAAAACCTACAAGGATGCCCTTGTTGATCCCTTGGCCAACTGCTACCTGTCCCTCGCTCTCCTGGCAGTTTGCGACCAGGGGAGCGAGGGGGAAAAGGAGGAGACCCTCACCCGGGTTCATGACAATCAGGATACATTGGAGAAACTGGCGCGCAGTGCCCCGCCCAATTATTTGCATAAGCATCACCTGGTGGAAGCCGAGCGGCTGCGGGTTTTGGATGGTGAACCCGATACCATTATGTACCACTATGACCAGGCCATCGCTTTGGCCGGAGAGAGCGAATATATCCACGAGGAAGCCCTGGCCAATGAACTGGCAGCCAGGTACTTGCTCAACCAGGGGCAGAACGACGCCGCCAGGTCTTACCTGCGCGCAGCAATGGAGCAGTACGAAGCCTGGGGGGCAAAACGGAAGGTCGCGCATCTGAAGTCTCGATATCCTGGGTTGATTGCCGATGATCACATAGAAGTGGCGCCTCCTTCGGCCAACCTGGACCTGGCGACGATGCTCAAAGCCTCGGAGGCTATCTCCGGAACCCTCGAGTTGGAACCGCTGCTGGTGATCCTGCTCCGCATTCTCATGGAAAATGCCGGGGCCCAGACAGCAACCCTGCTTCTGGAAACCGAAGGTCAGTCTCTCATCGCTGCCCGCGGGAGCGCCGAGCAGGTCGAATGTTTCCTGCCGCTTTCCCTGCCTGTGGAAAAGGCTTTCTCCCTCTCCCTCTCGGTCATCTCCTGGGTGAAACAAACCCGGGAACACCTGGTTTTGGACAACGCCTCCCGGGAAGAACGGTTTGCCGAGGATGACTATATTAAACGGGAGCGCATCAAATCCATCCTGTGCGCGCCGATCACTCATCAGTCCGCCTTGACCGGAATCATTTACCTGGAAAATAACCTGGTTGAGGGAGCCTTCACCCCCCGGCGACTCGAGGTGATCAAACACCTCACCTCCCAGATCGCCATTTCTCTGGAAAATGCCAGGCTTCACGAAAACCTCAAACGAACCGAAGCGGAATACCGGGGAATATTTGAAAATGCCACTGAAGGCATCTACCGGACGAGCCAGGACGGCCGCTTTCTGAGCGCCAATCCAGCGATGGCCCGAATCTTCGGGTACTCTTCCCCGGAGGAGCTGATGGCATCCATCACCGACGTCGGGCACCAGCTTTATGTGTATCCGGAGCGGCGTCATCAGTTCCTGGATCTCATCCGGCACCGACGCCCCGTTTCGGATTTTGAGGTGGAATTTTTCCGTAAAGACGGCAGCACCTTCTGGGCATCCCTGCACGCCCGCCCCGTTTATGACGAGACTGATGCATTGCGCTTCATCGAAGGGATTCTTTCCGACGTAACGGAGCAGAAAAACCGGATGGAAGCCCTGCATGAAGAAAATGTCCGCCTGCGCTCCAACATCAAGGAGCGTTATCGGTTCGGAAAGATCATCGGCAAAAGCCCCGTGATGCAGGAGATTTATGAATTGATCTTAAAGGCGGCGGCTAGCGATGTTGGCGTCATTGTCTATGGTGAATCAGGGACGGGTAAAGAACTGGTGGCCGAAGCCATCCATGAAATGAGTGATAGAAAAGAAAAACCCTTTGTTCCCGTCAACGCTGGTGGTGTTGCGGAAACCCTCTTGGAGAGCGAGTTTTTCGGCTACAAAAAAGGGGCCTTTACCGGAGCCAACACGGATAAGCCTGGCCTGCTCCATTTGGCAGACAAAGGCACGCTTTTCCTGGATGAATTGGGTGAAATCGGCCCCAACCTGCAAGCCAAACTGCTGCGTGCTATTGAGGGCGGAGGGTTCACGCCAGTAGGCGGCCTTAAAGCGGAAACCTCCGATTTTCGCATCATTGCCGCCACCAATAAAGATTTAAAACAACAGGTGAAAAAGGGATTGATACGGGAGGATTTCTTCTACCGCATCCACATTATCCCCATTCACTTGCCGCCTCTCAGGAAACGTAAAGAGGATATCCCCCTTTTGATCGAGCATTTTATGCAAAACCACCCTTCCTCAAATAACCTGCCAAAAATCACCATCCGTGTCATGGAAGCTCTGACCTCCTATGATTGGCCGGGAAACGTCAGGGAACTGATCAACACCATGCATCGCTACCTGACGCTCAAGAAACTCGACTTCCTCGATACCTCTTTAATCGATGACAGCCTAACAGAACCACCGGTCTCGATTGAGGAGCGTGAAACCAATGAACCCTTGGATGCCACCATGAAGCGACTCGAAAAACTGTATTTGACCAAGGTGCTGGAAGATAATGACTGGCACCAGGGCAAAGTTTCAACCCTCCTGGGGGTTGATCCTAAAACGTTGTATCGAAAAATAAAACAGTACCATCTCAAACCCTCCTAAAGGGAAGATTGTTTTGGTGGGCCCCTGGAAGGCCAGAGGCAGAAGCGGAACGCCGTCCGGGCAGAAGAAAACGACATGCCATCGAAAGATCAGCAATGAAACAGGCTTGGAGAACTCATAGAAAACCGGTACGCTTACTCTCAAAGAAGGCGTTAATCGCCGATTTAGTAATAGGCTCTATTCACACTTAAAGGATGGTTATATGACTCTTGAAGATATTCTGATTGATATTCACTCCCTTGAAGAAGAACTGCTTGATTTTGAAAGAAAGTATGGAGTTCGTTCGGACATATTCTATGCAGCCTATATCAGTGGTGAAGAACCTGAAGATGAAAATTGGGTCTTAGATTTTGGAGAATGGGCCAGCGTCTTTCGAACGTGGTTAGCGCGTCAAGCAACCTATCGTGACCAAGTACAACGAATTCAACGTGATAAGCCGACTTTGAGTGGTTTGATTCGGGTTTCTGTATGAATAATGCTCTCCGTACCATCAAAGACTACGAGCTGTTTATATACACACTCACCGAACAGTTCCCTGTCATCCAACGTTCAACTTTGCGTTTAATCCGTCGTGGAACAACCTTAGCTCGTGTGGAGGGAGAACTGTATTTTGCAAAAGATGTATGGATCGCCATCCGTGAACGAATTGTTTATCATCGTATACCTGCCGTCATTGACGAATATGGATATGAGATCCGACAAAAAGAGAAAAAACTATACTGGTACGATTCTCAACCACATCCTAATGATTCGACTTTGCAAAGCACTCATCCACATCACAAGCATATTCCACCAGATATGAAACATAATAGGATTCCTGCAGAAGGAATGAGTTTTGCGCAACCCAATTTACCTATATTGATTCATGAAATCCAAGAATTGCTGAACAGCCTGTAGTCTTTCTGGAAGCGGAAATCCACGAAACGCTTGATTCAGGCAAATATAATCAAATGGGGCATATATGCCCGAATTTCAGATTAGTGTTTAATATCAAAACATTACTGCCGAAAATACATCATTTTTGTGTTTAAGAAGGGCAAAAATGCCCGATTTTACCAAAAAATCACCTCAAAACCGGCGGCCTCCTTTCCCATAGGTCCCCTCAGCCCCCGCCAATCCTGCGTTTCGAGCGGATGGCATGACTTTTGAAGCTAAAGACTTGCGGCAGGCGACCTTTATGCGGGAAAGCCAGATTAGTGGCTTGAAGGATGTTTCTTTCTGGATTTGCAGAGGAGTAAAAGGGAGCTTTCCATAGCGGAAAAGTGTTTTTTTTAACACTTTACTCTTTTTGAGAGCTTTTACGAAAGCGGCTTTTGTAAAAGCTATAACTTTATTTTGGAGAAAAACGATGTATAAGAAATTAATGGTGGTACTATTGGCTGGGGTAATGTGCTTATTGGGAGCGACTTCAGCACTGGCGCAAAAGTATAACGAGGCTCCCATGCTGAAGGAATTGGTTAAGGCGGGGGAGCTTCCTCCGTTGGAAGAAAGACTTCCTGAAGAGCCTTTGGTTATTGAAGTCTATGAGGAAATTGGACAGTATGGGGGGACAGTGCGGATGATGATGCCTTCTGTGTTGGATTGGGGTGAACCCACAGAAAGTAACTTTGAAAATTTGTTCTTCTTTGACCGTAATTTCGAAGAGATAGTGCCAAATGTTGCCAAAAAGTGGGAGTTTTCAGAAGGACGTAAAGTTCTGACCGTCTATTTGAGAAAGGGGATGAGATGGTCAGATGGTGCACCCTTCACCGCTGATGATATGGTATTCACTTATGACGATATTGTTTGGAGCAAGGATCTTTTCGCGGCTTATCATGGAGGTGTCTCAAACCTGCCGTGGACAGTCACGCCCGGTGGTGAGTTGCCGAAAATAGAGAAGGTGGACGATTATACATTTCGCTTCCGCTTTGGAGCACCTAATCCAAATGTACTTCTCCCTCTAGCCGGGGTATGTTTTGGCTTTTGGCAGTCTCAGATATTGCCCAAACATTACCTAAAACAATTTCACCTCAAGTACAATAAAAAGGCGAATGAGGTAGCCAAAGCAGCAGGATTTGACAGCTGGGTGCAGCTAATCAGGGCGAAAATGGAGTTTACTTCTGGTAAACAGCGAAATTTGGATCTTCCTACGGTCACTGCGTGGATCACCAAAAAGGTGGCACCTGGTGAATTAGATGTACTATGGGAGCGAAATCCCTATTACTTTAAGGTAGACCCGGAAGGCAACCAACTCCCCTATATTGATAAAATGACAGGGACTATGGCTACAACTCCAGAGTTAAACAGTATGAAAGCGATAGCTGGAGAGGTTGATTTCGGTCAAAGGATGTTCAAGCTGGAGGATTATCCCCTTTATTTTGAGGCCATAAAGAAGCATAACCTGCGTATTTGGACGCCAACAACCGCTTATACTGCTAATCCCGGTTTTTGGTTTAATTTGAACTATGATGATGATCCGGTTAAGCGTGATATCTTCCGCGATGTCCGGTTCCGACGAGCTCTCTCTTTGGCTATCAACCGCCAAGAGGTTAATGTGAAAGTAAACTATGGGACAGGCGATCCTGCTCAATTGACATTCGGACGCGATGCCCCGGGTTATGAAGAAAGATTTGCCAAAGCGTACGCAAGTTATGATCCAAAAGAAGCCAACAGACTTCTGGATGAGATGGGATTGGATAAGCGGGATGGAGAAGGTTTCCGGCTCCGACCTGATGGCAAAACTTTGACCGTATCAATTACCGTTACATCCGGGGGTGAAATAGCCTGGATTGAGACCAGTGAGTTGACAAGTCTCTACTGGGGAGAAGTCGGTGTTAAAGCCACTGTCAAGCAAATGGATAGGGCAGCTGTCTGGAAATTGAAAGACTCTGCAAAGCATGAGGTAGGTGTGTTCATAAACGGTTGCGCCATAGGAATAGCTCCCATAGTGAAGGCCTCTGGTCAACACATGTTTAATTCTGAATGGTTCGCTCCCAAGTGGCAACAGTGGAAAACATCTCTTGGTAAAAGCGGTGAAGAGCCGCCCGCGGAGGTAAAAAAGCTTTACTCCTTACAAGCACAATTGTGGGCTTCCGGAAACAAAGAGGAACAGAAGGATTTGATTAGGCAGATTGGGGAGCTACAAGCCGAGTATGTTTGGGGAATAGGGACTATAAGAAATAGTAAGAAACCTGGCGTAGCAGCGGCTAACTTGCGTAATATGAGTGAGACTGCTTTTACGGATACCTATGATACAAGCTGTCTCAGATACCAGTTACCCGAACAATGGTTCTTCAAAAAATAGTGGGATAAGAGCCTATCCAAAAAAGCCTGTAGGGCAGGCGTCCAGCTTATTGAGATATAGTGTGCACAACTCGTGTATCACTTTTCAAAAGGCGTCAAGCTGTCCTGAATTCCGCAGAGGCGGTTCTCACACCGTTAGATTGGGAGTGAGAGCCGCCTCTCTGTTTTGGGTATAGGGATTTAAGGATGTTATTAAGGGACAATTCCTAAAGAGGATTATAAAAAATGTTGCATTATTATATTCAGCGGTTTTTATTTATGATCCTGATTTTATTAGTGGTTTCTGTTGTTGGTTTCATCATCATCCAGCTTCCACCAGGTGATTTTTTATCATCTTACATAGCGACTTTAGAGATGACGGGAGCGCCTGTTGATGACGCTCAAAAAGCTGCTCTAATCAAGCAATATGGACTGGATTCGCCAATCTATCTTCAATATTTCAAGTGGATGGGGAATATGTTTCAAGGGGATTTCGGCATGTCCTTTTCACATAATAAGCCAGTGATTGAGTTGATAGGTGAACGATTAGGACTGACAGTATCGATATCTCTTTTTACGCTCTTCCTGACATATATTGTAGCGATACCTATCGGGATTTATTCTGCCACCCACCAGTACTCATTTGGTGACTATTCCTTTACAGCCGTTGGTTTCGTTGGTGTGGCTACACCTCCTTTCCTTTTGGCACTTATTTTAATGTTCTTTTTCAACAGATTTTTCGGACTAAATGTAGGAGGTCTTTTCTCATCTGAATATGTACACGCTCCCTGGAGCCCAGGCAAGGTTTTAGATCTGGTTAATCATTTGTGGGTTCCGGTAATAACGATCGGTGCTGCCGGGTTAGCCTTTCTTATCAGGATTATGAGAGGATGCCTTTTGGATGAACTTCAAAAGCAATATGTCATTACCGCCCGGGCCAAAGGGCTCTCGGAAGGGACTCTTTTATTTAAGTATCCGGTAAGAATAGCATTAAATCCCATAGTAAGCTGCATAGGTTGGGTTTTTCCCCTCATCCTCTCTGGAGAAATTATCGTTGCTGTAACATTAAACCTCCCCACGACGGGACCTCTTTTTCTACACGCGTTACTAAGCCAGGATATGTATTTAGCCGGGAGCATCATGATGTTGCTATCCGCTTTAACTGTGGTAGGCGTTTTTGTTTCCGATTTACTGCTTGTTTGGCTGGACCCCCGTATTCGCTTTGAAAAGATAAGTGGTGGCTAAAAGCCGACTCCTCTCATAAGTGAAACCTGAATGTATAAATTTGGAAGCGGTTCATGATGATCAATGAGAAAGAAAAAGTTGATGATGTTAGTGTCAGAGAAGCAGAAAAGATTTATTTTGCTTCACAGTGGCAGTTGTTGTGGCTTAAGTTCAGGAAACATAAGCTCGCTATAGCGAGTGGCATTTTGTTAGGTGTTTTTTATCTTTTAGCGGTATTCTGCGATTTTTTTGCTCCTTATCATATGCATTCCCGTACGGAATTTACCTATAGTCCGCCGCAAAGGATTCATTTTTTCGATGATCAGGGAAAGTTCCATTTTCGTCCCTTTGTATATAAGCAAGAATTAACAATCGATTTTAAAACAATGCGCAGACTATACAAAGAAGATAAAACCCGAAAGTTTCCTATCTATTTTTTCGTCCCTGGTGATGAGTATAAATTTTGGAACTTGTTTAAATCAGATATTCATTTTTTTGGAGTAAAGGAGCCTGAGGGAACGGTTTTTTTATTCGGATCAGATAAATTGGGAAGAGATGTATTCTCCCGTGTTCTCAATGGATCACGAATTTCTTTATCTATAGGCTTGGTAGGGGTGTTCTTAAGCCTTTTTCTAGGAAGTATATTGGGGGGGATCTCCGGTTATTTCGGAGGAGCTCCTGATATGATTATCCAAAGGCTCATAGAATTTTTAACATCAATCCCCAGAATCCCCCTATGGATGGCATTGGCGGTAGCTCTGCCCACAGATTGGTCGATGATCAGGATTTATTTCGGGATTACCATTGTCCTCTCTATCGTTGGTTGGACTGGCATAGCCAGAGTGGTGAGAGGACAACTACTAGAATTGAGGGAGGAGGATTTTGTCCTGGCGGCTCGACTCTCTGGTGCAAGTCATATGAGAATAATTTTTAGGCATCTTCTTCCTTCAGTGATGACCTACCTGATAGTGCACCTGACCATAGCGATACCCGAAATGATCATAGCTGAGACGTCATTAAGCTTTCTTGGCTTAGGAATTCAGCCCCCGGCAGTTAGCTGGGGGGCCCTCTTGAAAGATGCGCAGAGCACAGGTGTCATAGGTCTCTATCCCTGGATTCTCATTCCCGGGCTTCTCGTTATTGTCACCGCACTGTGCTTTAATTTTTTAGGAGACGGCCTGCGTGACGCGGCGGACCCTTATAAATAAAGGAGGTGTTAGATTGACCACGCTTTTGGAATTGAAGGACATTAAGACATACTTCTATTTGGATGAGGGGACTGTAAAATCCGTAGATGGCGTCAGCTTTAGCATAGACAAAGAAAAGACCCTGGGTGTCGTCGGAGAAAGTGGTTGTGGAAAAAGTGTCACCGCCCAGTCTATCCTGCAAATAGTCCCCCAACCCGGGAGGATTATTCAAGGGGAGATCATTCTGCATCAGAATACAAATGGGAATGAAAGGAAAGTAACAGATCTAACGAAATTGGATCCACAGGGAAGCGAGATCAGAAGGATCAGAGGAAAAGAGATCTCTATGATCTTCCAGGAACCTATGACAGCCTTCAGTCCTGTCCACACCGTTGGAAACCAGATCATTGAAGCGATACTACTGCATCAGAATCTGAGCAAGAAGGCAGCCAGGGAACATGCCATAGAGATGCTGGATCGGGTTGGGATCTCTCTTCCACAGATGAGAGTAGACGAATATCCCCATCAACTCAGTGGTGGTATGAGACAGAGAGCGATGATAGCAATGGCTCTTTCATGCAATCCGAGTCTCCTGATAGCAGATGAGCCTACCACAGCCTTGGATGTAACCGTCCAGGCACAGATTCTTGAGCTGATGAACGACTTGAAGAAGGAATTTGGGATGTCCATTATGATGATCACTCATGATCTTGGGGTGATCGCGGAGATGGCGGATGATGTCATTGTTATGTATTTGGGAAAGGCAGTAGAACACACCGATGTAGACCGTATCTTCCATGACCCAAAGCACCCCTATACCAGAGCGCTTCTCAAATCTATCCCCAAGGTAGAGAAGGTGAGTGTCCGTCTTGAATCTATTAAGGGTGGAGTTCCAGACCCCTTTGCTGTTCTTAAAGGGTGCCCGTTTTTCCCTCGTTGTCCTGAGGGTCTGCCCGGTGTGTGCGATGAGGATAAACCTCCTGCTTTAGTTGAGATGGCAAAGGGTCACAAGGTCGCATGTTTTCTCTACCATAAGAATAAGGAGGAATGATGGTGCCTGATAACGATATTCTTCTCGAAGTTAAAGGGCTTAAGAAGTATTTTCCTATTACTAAGGGATTCTTGAAGAGAACGGTTGGATATGTAAAAGCTGTTGATGGAGTCGATTTCTACATCCGTGAAGGGGAAACTCTCGGCTTGGTCGGAGAAAGTGGATGTGGAAAGACCACGACGGGGAAAGTGATTCTAAGAGCCGTTAGTCCGACTGCTGGAGAGATGTTTCTTCGACACAACGGTGAGGTCGTTGATGTCGCTGGGGTCGAAGAAAAAGAGCTTAAAATTCTAAGAAGAGATATGCAGGTGATCTTCCAGGACCCCTATTCCTCTCTAAACCCACGAATGACAATATTGGACATCGTAGGAGAACCCCTTCTTGTGCACAAGATGGCCAAAGGCAGAGAGTTGGAGGACAGAGTCAAGGAACTCCTCCGTGTGGTCGGACTGAATGTCCAGTATCTGAAACGCTATCCACATGCGCTCAGTGGAGGACAAAGACAGCGTGTCGGTATCGCAAGAGCTCTGGCACTGCATCCAAAACTCATCATAGCCGATGAAGCTGTATCCGCATTGGACGTCTCTGTGCAAGCACAGGTATTGAACCTGTTAAAGGATTTACAAGAAGAATTTCACCTGACCTATCTCTTCATTGCCCACGACTTAGGTGTGGTGGAGCACATCAGCGACAGAGTCGCTGTTATGTATGTGGGGAAGATTGTAGAGATGGCGGAGACAGAGAAACTCTTTTTGAGTCCAAAACATCCATATACGGAAGCGTTGATGTCTTCTGCCCCAAAGGCAGACCCGAGGCTTAAGTCTGAGCGAATCATACTGAGTGGCGAGGTAGCATCCCCAGTCAATCCACCTCCAGGATGCAGCTTCCACCCCAGATGTAGATATATGCAAGATGTATGTAAGACTGAGGAACCTCCTCTGGAGGAGATGGAGGAGGGACATTATGCACGTTGTCATTTTGGCAAGGAACTCAAACTGAAAGGGGCCATCTAGGGACATGTTAAAACTCTCTTTGATCTTCATAATCTTTGTTGCGGTTATTGTTTTGCTTGCTCGAGCTGGTATGTGGTGGATGAATTTCATCATTCAAAGATCTATAGGGGGAAGGAACAAAGCCGCTGAATTAATCATTAACACCCAAAAAGCACCCCAAAGTTGGACGGTCGAATTTGAAAAAAAGATAGATGAGTTAAACCGGGCTTCTCCTGACCCGACAAAGATCCTGAAGTTGAAGAATAAAGGGAAAGATATTTGCCTGAAAAAAGTCTCAGGCTTAATAAACTACTTCAAAACGAGCCCTCTCGTAGGAGACGAAAAAACACGGGGGATTCTGTTGGGTGAGCTTGAGAATGCCCGCGATTTATGGAGAAAGAAAAGTTGGGAAGAGATCGTAGCTCGATAGTTTAGGAATGGAGTTGTCATGAATCATTCTTCATGGCCTGTTTAAATGTAAACCTTCTTTCTTTTCATATTAACAGAAGGAAAAAATGGCGGTACAATTACCAACACCACAACAAATACGAGAACTCGCTGATGAAATGGGTCTGGATTTGACGGATGCGGATGTTGAATCTTATATGGGTCTGTTTCAGGGGAATGTAGATGCTTACAACGTGGTTGACGCGATGCCTGATAATCTTCCGCTTGTGAAGTATCCACGAACCCCCGGATACCAGCCCAGGGATGAAGAAAATCAGTACAATGCCTGGTACGTAAAAAGTGAAGTGAAGGGAGCTTCTCGGGGAAAACTTAAGGGAAAAACCGTTGTCTTGAAGGATAACGTCATGCTTGCTGGTGTTCCCATGATGAATGGAGCTTCCACTTTGGAGGGGTATGTTCCTGACATAGACGCGACGGTTGTCACACGGCTTTTGGATGCAGGCGCAACGATTGTCGGAAAAGCCCACTGTGAATATTTATGCATGTCTGGTGGCAGTCATACCAATGCAAAAGGACCGGTGCATAACCCTCATAAAATGGGATATATGGCAGGAGGATCCTCTTCTGGCAGTGCTGCCCTTGTTGCGGCAGGAGAGGTCAATCTCGCGATTGGCGGAGACCAGGGGGGATCCATTCGAATGCCCGCCTCTTACTGTGGAATATATGGCATGAAGCCTACCCATGGGCTTGTCCCTTATACAGGCATCATGTCGGCCGAGGTTACCGTCGACCATACAGGTCCCATGACCAATAATGTTGAAGACAATGCGTTAATGCTGGAAGTGATTGCTGGTGTCGATGGATATGATCCCAGGCAATACAATGTGAAAACACAGCGATACACGGAGGCTCTCCAAGGAACAGAGGGTTTGAAAGGCCTGAAGATTGCCGTGGTCAAAGAAGGGTACCTGCAGGAAAATGCAGAAAAAGATGTGAATGAAAAAGTCCAGGCAGCCGCTGCTGCATTGAAGTCTTTAGGGGCAACGGTAGACGAAGTCTCCATTCCTCTGCATCTCGTTGGACCGGCAATCGCTTTCCCTATTGCTGTGGAAGGATCCACACAAACCATGATGTGGGGCGATGGCTATGGAGTGAGCAGACCTGATTTGTACGTCACCAGTCTCATGGATTTTCACAGGAATTGGCGAAACCGGGCGAATGAACTGTCTGAAACCGTGAAATTGGTGACGATGTTTGGCACCTACATACGAAAGTATTACGGTAGCCGTTATTATGGAAAAGCCATCAACCTGAGTCGATTGCTGAGAGCTGCCTATGACAAGGTTCTGAATGAGTATGATTTGCTGGCGATGCCGACCACTGCGATTAAGTCTCAACCGATTCCAGCTCCTGATGCCAGTCGAGAGGAATCTTTTCAAAGGGCGACCGAGATGATCACCAATACCTCTCCCTTTGATATCACTCACCACCCGGCAATGGCCATTCCTTGTGGGATGTCAGAGGGTCTCCCAGTGAGTTTAATGCTGATTGGAAAGCATTTTGAAGAATCCACCATTTACCGTGCCGCTCATGGATTTCAGGAAGGAACGGATTGGAAGAAAATGTAATTCAAAAAGCCTTACTATCGACTCCCCAAATATTGGTCTGGGACAGTCAATGAATAGGAGGTACTTCAATGACTTATGATCCTCGCATACCGGCACGTGAAATTTGCGTTCTTGGTTATCAAATCGAACGCTGGGCGCTCCAGAAGCCCGATGAAATCGCAATCATGTTCTATGGTGGCGAGACATGGGCCTGGCGTCAGACCCTGGAACTGACGCAACGTGCAGCCAAGGGGCTTCAAGCAATGGGTGTCAAAAAAGGCGATCATGTGCTCTCCTGGCAACCGAACAATCGGGAAGCGGTCCTCACTTGGTTTGGTCTCAATTATTTAGGGGCTGTCTATGTGCCGGTGAATACCGCTTATAAAGGCACACTTCTGCAACATGTGGTGCAATTATCCGATGCCACATTGATGGTTTGTCATGCCGATCTTGCCCCGCGTCTAAATGACATCGATACAGGCTTGCTACGGGATGTCATCATCACCAATGGGGAAACCTTCTTACCAAACCTGAACACTCATCCAGCATCTGCTCTCATCTCCGATCAAGGCCTCTCGGAGATGCCGGAAGTGGTCGAGCCTTGGGACACACAGTATATTATCTTCACTTCAGGCACCACTGGCCCCTCCAAAGCGGTGCTTTCTTCTTATCTTCAAGGCTATTCCATGGGGCCGGAGTCAGGTTATTATTTCGAGGAAAGCGATCGGATTTTAATCAATGCGCCTATGTTCCATGTGGGAGGAACCATTTTATTTATCGTCACACTGGCCAATGGAAGTTCCTGTTTTTTAGACACTCATTTCAAAACCAACGAATTTTGGAAGACCGTTCGCGAGAATGAAACCACTGCGACCAGCCTGGTGGGTGCAATGATCCCGTTCCTTCTGAAATTACCACCAGGCCATCATGACAATGATCTTTTTTTGAAGAAAGCCGTCTGCATTCCCTGGAATGAGGATGCCATGACATTAGGGCGCCGATATGGTCTCGAAATGCGCACCGGTTTCAACATGACAGAAATATCCTTGCCCATTATGTCAGAACCCTATCCGCCGGGAAGCGGTACTTGCGGGAAAGTCCGTGAGGGTGTGGAAGCTCGTGTCGTTGATGAAAACGATTGCGAGGTCGGTCCTGGGGTCACCGGTGAGCTTATCTTACGAACCGATCGTCCGTGGGCGATGAATCATGGCTATTATAAAAATCCTGAAGCAACCGCTAAAGCCTGGCGTAACGGTTGGTTCCATACGGGCGATGCTTTCAAATATGATGAGAATGGGTATTTTTACTTTGTTGATCGAATCAAGGATGCTATTCGTCGCCGTGGCGAGAATATTTCTTCTTTTGAAGTAGAAAGCGAGGTCACAGCTTTCGCCACAGTGCGTGAAGCTGCGGCGATTCCCGTCCCCAGTGAGCTTGGCGAGGACGAAGTGATGGTTGTGGTGGCTCCGGTGTCGGACCAGCAGATCGATCCCAAGGAACTCTTCCATTTTCTGGAACCGCGTATGGCTCACTTCATGCTGCCAAGATTCATTCGGTTTGTCGACGTATTGCCGAAAACCCCCACCCAGAAAGTACAAAAAAATCTGCTCAAAGAGGCAGGAATCACTCCCGATACCTGGGATCGTGAAGTTGCTGGAATCACGGTCAAGCGAGAGAAGATCGGTGTGTAGTAAGGAGTTCCATGAAATTCAGTCGTATCCTCATCGCCAATCGTGGAGAAATCGCCATCAGAATTGCTCGGGCTGCAACCGACTTAGGGTTACACACAGTTGCCATTTACTCTGAGGACGACGCAAGATCATTACACACCCGAATGGCCGATGAAGTTCACCGTTTAGCGGGGCATGGCGTCTCCGCTTATCTCGACATCGACAGTGTGATTCAAGCAGCCAAAAACACACAATGTGAGGCCATCCACCCTGGTTATGGATTTTTAGCGGAAAATGGGATGTTTGCCCGTCGCTGCCAGGAAGCTGGACTGACCTTTATTGGTCCGGCAGTGGAATTGTTGGAATTGTTTGGTGATAAAGGACAGGCACGAGCAGCGGCAGCGGCAGCGGACGTTCCCATTGTACGAGGCATCAACCAGGCCGTCTCTGTAGACGAAGCACAAGATTTTTTTGCCTCCCTCGATCCGGGCAGCGGTATGATGATTAAAGCGGTCGCAGGAGGGGGAGGCCGGGGCGCTCGAGCCATAACCCGGATTGACGAGATCGATGCCGCCTATCAAAGATGCCAGTCTGAGGCGCTCAGTGCCTTTGGTAATAGTGATCTCTATGTTGAAGAGCTGATCTATCCTGCCCGGCACATTGAAGTTCAAATTCTTGGAGATTTAAACGGAACCGTGATGAACCTGGGTGAGCGTGATTGTAGTCTTCAGCGGCGCTATCAAAAAATGGTTGAGATCGCCCCAGCTCCCAACCTGCCGGAAAAGCTGCGCTCAGATATTATTGATGCCGCCATGCGATTGGCCAAGAGCGTTTCCTACACCAATCTCGGTACCATTGAATTTTTAGTCAAGATGAATCCCGGAGCAGAAGATCTGCCCTTTGCTTTTATAGAAGCCAACGCCCGTTTACAAGTTGAACACACCGTGACGGAAGCAGTCACAGGAGTTGACCTGGTTCAGACGCAAATTTGCCTCGCCGCGGGAGAATCTCTGCACGCCCTTGGATTAGAGACACCGGACATCGACAAACCTCGAGGTTATGCCATTCAAACCCGGATTAACATGGAGACCTTGACTGCTGATGGTAGCATTCGTCCGGCAGGGGGGACCCTTTCTGCTTATGAGGTGCCCGGAGGTACTGGAGTGCGGACGGATGGATTCGGCTATAGCGGATATGAAACGAATCCCGCCTTCGACTCGTTGCTGGCCAAATTAATCGTCCACACCCCCTCAACGGATTTTGCCAGGGGGCTCTCAAGAACAACACGGGCGCTCAATGAGTTTCGCATTGAAGGAATCGCCACCTCGATTCCCTTTTTACAAAACCTGCTGCAGCATCCCGATGTGGCTTCCTGGCAAGTGCATACCCGATTTGTTGAAGAAAACCTGACGAGGCTCACTCAAATTGATCCAATCCCCCAATCCCGCTACTTCAGCACCACCCAACCCCCGTTGAGTGAGCAACCGGATATCCGCTCAGCTGGCATGGCAGGCGCCCGGATTGATACACTGGATCCCCTGGCTCTTTTCTCACATGACCAGGCCATTAAAAGAGCACAAAGCGAGTCAGCTTCAGAAGCTGAAAGGGCCGGACCCGACGGGACCATCGGCCTCCCTGTCCCCATTCAAGGGACGATCGTCAGTGTGATGGTTGCTGAAGGGGACCGCATCAACCGGGGCCAACCACTGGCCGTCTTGGAAGCGATGAAAATGGAACATGTCATTTCAGCCGATCACAGTGGGACCATCCGGCGCGTTACCCTGGCGGTTGGGGATGTCATCCGTGAGGGGTATCCTCTATTTTTTATTGAAACCAGTGAAGGCCAAACCGATGTAGATGAGCTTGCCAATACCATTGACTTGGATTATATCCGGCCTGACTTGGAGGAGACCTACCAACGACATGCCTGCACTTCAGACGAAAACCGGCCTGAGGCGGTGGCCCGGCGCCGAAAAACCGGGCAACGGACAGCCCGAGAAAATATCGCCGATCTTTGTGACCCTGACACTTTCTTCGAGTATGGAGCTTTAGCCGTCGCAGCGCAACGATCCCGACGAGATGAAGAGTGGCTTCGCAAATACACTCCCGCCGATGGTTTATTAGCGGGTGTCGGAACGGTCAATGGGGAACTGTTTGAAGGAGAGGATGCGCGGTGTATAGCCATTGCCTATGATTACACCGTTTTGGCAGGGACCCAAGGGATGCGAAATCATTATAAAAAAGATCGCATGTTTCAACTGGCAGATCGTTATCAATTACCAATAGTCGTTTTCACAGAGGGAGGAGGGGGACGACCTGGAGATACCGATGGCGCGTCCCCTGTGGGCATGGATGTTTACACCTTCACTCAGTTCTCTAAACTCAGCGGGCTCGTACCGCTGGTTGGGGTCAACTCAGGACGCTGTTTTGCAGGAAATACCGCTCTCTTGGCATGCTGTGATGTCATCATTGCCACTGCTAATTCAACAATAGCTATGGGGGGGCCTGCCATGATTGAAGGAGGAGGGCTCGGCATCTATACGCCTGAAGAGGTTGGCCCCATGTCCTTCCAGGTTCCGAACGGTGTCGTTGATATCCTGGTTAAAGATGAGGAAGCTGCGGTGGCCACAGCGAAAAAGTACCTTTCCTACTTTCAAGGACCCATCACAGACTGGGAATCTCCGGATCAAAGGATTTTGCGGCAGATTATTCCCGAGAACCGGGTCAGAATGTACAATGTGCGGGATATCATTGAGACTTTGGCCGATCGCGATTCGGTGCTGGAGATCCGTAAAGATTTCGGGATTGGGATTATCACTGCGTTGATTCGAATCGAAGGCCATCCTTTCGGGTTGATTGCCAATAATCCCCACCACCTGGCCGGAGCAATCGATAGTGACGGAGCGGATAAAGGAGCACGGTTTCTACAGCTTTGTGATGCTTTTGATCTTCCCGTAGTGAGTTTGATGGACTGCCCCGGCATTATGGTCGGCCCTGAGGTGGAGGCCACCGCCTTGGTTCGACACAGCGCTCGACTCTTTAATACAGGGGCCAACCTTTCCGTTCCTCTGTTCGGATTAGTCTTAAGGAAAGGCTATGGGTTAGGGGTCCAGGCGATGTGTGGAGGAAGCTCCTTAGTTCCATTCTTCACAGCAGCCTGGCCCACCGCGGAATTTGCTGGGATGAATATCGAAGGTGCAATCAAATTGGCCTATCGCAAGGAATTAGCCGCGATCGAGGATCCGGAAGAGCGACGAATCCAATACGACGCTATGGTCGCCGAAAGCTATGAAAATGCGAAAGCTTTACACGCCGCCAGCTATTTCGGAATTGATGATGTCATTGATCCCGCAGACTCTCGGCGTTGGATCATGGCCGGGTTGCGGAGTGTCCCTTCCCCTCCACCCCGCACTGGTAAAAAGAGGCCCTATGTTGACACATGGTAAGGAAGATCCCGCTGCGATGGAACGCATCGCCTCGGATCGAGAATGCCTCCTGCGGGGTCTGCACTCCATGTCATTCTACGACGGCTGACGAAAATCCGGGGACAGTTACGAAAATCAATCACTAAAAGCAGACCCGATTTTAGCGGGGATCGGAATCTTTATCCTGGAGGAGTGCACGGAGCCGTTCGACTTCCGCAAGCGCTTCTTCTTTTTGTTGTCGCTCTTGTTGGAAGCTTTTCAGGAGGAAGGGTTGGTAGAGAGGATCCTCAATTAATCTTTCAAAGGCCACCTGTTTTTTTAAATCTTCCAGACGAAAAGCGAACCGATCCAAAACCCGGGAATGAATCACACCGGGCTCTTGATGCTTCATCCTTTCATAAACCCCCTGCTCATTGAGAAAATAGAAGGTGGTGCGCATGCGCAAACGGTCTAAAATATAATATTCCGCCACCCCTGCTTTGGCGTATTCTTCTTTTTTGTGGACCGTATCCCGTTCTACCTCCGCGGGAGTCGAGTCGGATAAAAACTCTATACAGAGGTCACACACACCATGAAACGAACGATCCAACGGTTTGGCCTCGACAGGATTGGAGTGGAGAATCACGGCCAAATCCGGTTTGCGAATACTCACCTTTTTCTTTCCCAGCTCCAAACGAAAGCCCATTTCTAATACCATCATCCGTCCGATAGGAAAGACAGTCAAATACTCTTTTAATAAGTGGAGGAACCATTGATAGAGGGAGATGCTTAGAAAATCGGGCATAGGTTTTTCCTCCAAGAGGCCATTGTTCCATTCATATTGAACATCCGGGTGTTCGTAATACATCTTCCAATACTCGGCCTCACTGACCATAAGGGGCTCCTTGGCAGAGGGAGGCAACCGTCTTGCAGAGGAGTGGTTTTTGACGGATTCTAAAGAAGTCATGATGTCCTCGATGGGAAGGAGAGGTAAAAATTGTCGTCTTTTCAACAGAATAACACATTGTGTAGAGGACAGCAATTTCCATTTTTGTCATTCAGCATCGACGGTTGTTTCAACTTTGTCTGTATCATCGCTCGGCGCCGCTGCGGTGTGAATTAGAAAATCCTTATTTTTTCTAAAAATGTTGCCGCTTTCTCGTTGAATTCAGAGGCAGAGTTATGTGCATAAATATGGACAAAACCTCAATAATTCAGTATTCAAAGAAATTCAAAATCCATCATTCATTTCGTTTACGGGAGAAACTCTTATGGACTATCAATATTTAACAAAAGAACGTCAAGGGCATATCAGCATCGTGACGTTCAATCGACCAGAAAGTGCCAACGCGTTGAATCGAGGATTCATGGAAGAAATTGAACATGTGTCCAAAAGCTTTTTATATGATGAAGAAACCCGTGTTGTGGTGTTTGCGGCAGCCGGAAAACATTTCTGTGCCGGTTGGGATTTTAAAGAACCTCCACCTAAAGAACAACCTTCTTTGTTGTTGAAGCGCCGTGAAACTGGACTGGGCGGAAGAATGTTGAGGAGTATTTTTGAAATCAATCAAGTCACCATTGCCGCAGTTTAAGGAGCGGCTTTGGGGGGAGGTGCCTGTATTCCGACGGCTTGTGATTTTCGGATTGGCTCGGAAGATTGCTTTTTTGGATACCCTGAAGTCAACTTGGGCATCAACTTGATGTGGGTGGGGTTGCCATTGTGTGTGCATTTGATTGGACCGGCCCGAGCAAAGCGAATGGTCATGCTGGGCAATCATGAAAAAGCACAAACGTTGCTAGATTGGGGAATGCTGGACGAGATGGTGCCATGTGAACAATTGATGGAAAAGGCCTTACAATTGGCCGATGAATACGCCCACCAACCGCCCATTCCCACTCAGATGATCAAACAGAGCATCAATATGATCAGCTCTGCTTTGGATCGGGCAATCATGCACATGGATGTCGATCAGAATATTCTCTCTCGGAATACAGAAGACAGCGACGAAGGCCTACAAGCAGTCCTTGAAAAAAGAAATCCAATTTTTAAAGGAAACTAAAAAAGCTCAATACGTGAATCTGGAGACAGTTACTAATTGAATCTGGGGACAGTTACTAATTGTTTGCAATGGATTCCTTCATTTGTGAACCTAGAGATTGTCTTGGAGCAAAACAATTTATTGGGCCTTTGGATAGTGCTAGTCTCATTTTTTCATAAAGCGAACATGCTCGATTTGGTGTGCAGGGAGAGACCATGCATTGCGTTACTTTGTTCAATCTGCTAAATGTAAATATACTAAAACAAATCGTTTTAATACATGCTTTGCGCGAGGATCCTCTTTATGATCCTCATACTCTTCGAGTATGACCCTATGGTTATCGAGTTGAATGTTATTAACATTATAGGCACCTTTCTAAGGGGTAAAATCACTGATGTTGGCAAGAAAATTAATTAAGCATTATACAGTTGATGAATACTTCGGACTGGAAAAACGCTCTCATCTTAGACATGAATTCTACAATGGTGAGGTTTATGCCATGGCAGGAGCGAGCCGGAACCATTCAATTATTACAACCAATCTAATTATTATGTTAGGGAATCATCTAAAATCATCCCCTTGTGTGCTCCATGGCTCTGATATGAAAATCAAAATAATTGATGAAAACCACCAAGATTATGTTTATCCAGATGCCTCGGTAACCTGTATGAATGAATCGAGTGATCAATATATTGCACATCCCAAATTGATTGTAAAAGTGCTCTCTAAATCCACAGCTCGGTATGACCAAATTGATAAATTTAGAAAATATCAAACATTAAATTCATTGGAAGATTATGTTTTGGTAGATCAATATTTGAAACGGGTGGATGTCTACCGAAAATCAGAAGAAAGTGATTTGAAATGGATTATTCAAACCTATATTGGGGGAGAGGTTCTCTTGCCCTCTATTGATTTCAAAATCCACATCGATGAGTTTTATACGAAAGTGACTTTTGAGGCATAAAATTTAGGGAAGAGGGTCAGGCTGTGCGCCAGGAAAGCTGGCAAGAAATAGAGAGTGAAAGTCTCTTACTCGGTAAGGCAGTAACGACCCGCCGAGTCCCCGAGTCATGAGTGGTTATTCGCAAGGATAGGCGCTAAGCGTTGACAGGGGAGAACATAGGCTCGGTATTGAGCTCCGAAATCATAGTTTCAGGTGCTGACCTTGTAGTCTGGTGGGGAAGGCAACATCAACCGAAGGCGTTAGCGTGAGTCCCGGTCGAGCCTGGCGGAGTCGAAGACCCGGTGCATGTGTGGAAGTTTCTTGAGCGGAACCTGGGAGATCCTGAAGACGACTGTCAACATTCCATTGGTAGTCGGATCGGGAAAATTAATAAATAACCCCGATATCTACGTCTTCAGGAAGTCGGACAAGTTCGTAGTAGCGATGAAGCGGCGAACAATGAGATCATTTGTAGAGAGTAACAATGCAAAGGAAATCAACGGAGCCTGTGGAGCAAAGGGACTTGGCTGAGAGGAATTCTGCTTGCCCTCCTGTGTTCGGAACTCAGAGGCCGGTAAAATCAGAGAGCGGTTTAAGCAGGGTGCGCCAAAGGGCGAAGAGGAACCCCCATCTTCAATTCAACAATCTCTTTCATCACATCAACCCTGACTTACTGCGGAGAGCTTACTTTGATCTCAATCGCAACTCAGCGGCGGGAGTGGACGAGGAGACCTGGAATGAGTATGGCATAAATCTCCTGGAGCGGATTAACGATCTGCACGGGAGGATCCACCAAGAACGTTATCGTCCTCACCCTTCTCTGCGAGTGTGGGTTCCTAAACCGGATGGCCGTCAAAGGCCAATCGGAATAGCCGCACTTGAAGACAAGATCGTACAACAAGCCCTTGTTTGGACGTTGGAATCGATCTATGAGGAGGATTTCCTTGGGTTTAGTTACGGGTTCCGACCCGGACGAAGCCAACATCAAGCCTTAGACGCTTTGTATGTGGTCATTACCCAACGGAAAGTGAGCTACATCTTAGATGCGGATATTCAAGGATTTTTCGACACAATTCAGCATGATTGGATGCTGAAATTTATCGAGCATCGAATCTCCGACAAAAGGATTCTGCGTTTAGTAGAGAAAACGTTGCGCGCCGGAGTCATCGAAGAGGGGAAGTGGTCTGAAACGGTGGTCGGAACACCACAAGGTTCGGTAGTTTCTCCAATCTATTCAAATATCTACCTGCACTATGTTTTAGATCTATGGGTCAATCAATGGAGAAGGCGGGAAGCTCGGGGGGAAGTTTACATCATTCGCTATGCGGATGATTTCGTCGTGGGTTTAGCTAGAAATTTGCTTCATCTCTTCCCGAATAACTCTTCTTAGAGTCTCTTCTAAAGGTTCTTGTTGACTTTGGACATGCTCATGAAGAGCTAAGTTGATCAACGTTTGATAATTTCCTCCTCCAGCCTGGTGTACTTGGCTTTTAAACCAATTTAATATATCTGTATCAATTTGGATGGTAATTCGTGTTTTTCCAGTCGGGGAAACTGCGATTGGCCCTTGTTTCGCTTGAGAAAAATCATACTCTGGTTTCATTTCATCTTTCTTGTTGTTCATATGCCATCCGTTCATTTGTGCTAGCTTTTCGAGCAGAGATAATATGAATATCTTCGTCCCGATACGTGTAAGCCACAGTGAGGATACGACCCAAAAAATCCATACCTATTGCTATAAACCGCTCTTCTCCGTAAGAGGGAAATAAATCTTCTATGTATAGACTATGGTCATCTTCAAATACGCCAACGCAATCAGCAAAATCAATATTGCGTTCTTTTAACGTGATTGCTGCTTTATTTACATCCCAAATGTATCCTATATATAAAACGTATGCACAAACGATGTACTAGTCAAGTTAAAAAAGTTTCACGGTTTATCTATGATGAATCTAGAGGCTTAACGTTGAGTTCTCCCGTTTTCACCATCTCTTTTGAGGAAGCACAAAAATTATAGCTTTATGTTGCTCTTTGCAACGTAAGCGGCAATGGTGAAAATCGGGAGCAACGACTTGTTCTGTCATATTAATCTTCTTCACTCTATTGAGTTTCAGCTATTGCTTCATTGATAATATCTTCATCAACTCCATGTTTTTTTAATCGATCTATAAAGGATCTAATGTCTGGTTTTGCTTGTAGTCTTGCTAAATCTTGACGAAGACCTTGCCCAATATATGCTCTGATCAATGGTTGATATCCGGAAAAACCTAATTGTGGTGCAACAGATTTCAAGTCTTCTATTACATCTTGAGGTATGCGTATTGTGACAGATGTCATGGGTCGTTCTTTTTGAAGTCTTTTTTTCAAATCACTATTCTTCATAATTCAACCTTTCTAGCCCCGTTGCTTTTCTTGCGGAAATAATACAAAATATTTCATCTGATTTTACCGTATAAGCGACATACAGAAGTTTTCAATTGGTAGTCATCCCTAAAATTGCTTCTCTTGTTTCCCCACTACCTTGATGAATGCTAATAACCTGGACAAATGGATCAAGAAAAGCTTCACAAGCTTCTTCAAAAGAAACATTGTAACCTTTCAAATTAGTCGAAGCTTTTTTGACTGTCCCATTGAAAGCTGATGTCTTGATAAGTGTAATTGATTTGCATAAATGAAAGAGTATCTTATTGTATGTATAATAGCAATACGTTTCTTGAGGAAATTTAAGATCTAATAAGGTTTGAATATATGAGGGAATGCTTTGACAGAACGTTTAGGATGAGGATTTTGTGGAGATGCCCTAAATTGTGAAAAAGCGGAATATTTGTCTCTGCCGAAAACATTGTCAAAAAAACGCACCCCACAAATAGCCTCAATCCGCTTGTTCGATTTTGTTCAGAACTGAAAGCTCAAAGGCTACTGCCCATAATTATATGGTCCTCTTTTGGGTAAGATATTAGCGGTTCTAGCAAAAACATCTAATCGCTCACCTGTAATTGGTCCTAGATGCTTGACTACTATCTCTTTTGCTTTTGCATAATTTAGTTTCTCTAGACTCAGTAATATTCTTAAATCATTATCATCTTTAGGTTCACCTGAAACAGCTTTCATTGCAACCAGATATTCTAAGGAAACAACGGGAATAGTTTCCTCTTCAACAGAAACTTCTGTAGACGTGTTTTCTATCGCCTCATTGAATAGGGATGTCACCCCATGTAAACGTCTGTCAATAAAATCTATATTTATTCCTTGTTCTCTCAAACCAATGCCTCCTATTTGCAACTGCTTGAAATTCAAATTTTTACTATTGACGAGCTCCTCAATCTTTTTTGTATCGCTAAGTATGATTGCGAAATCTACGTCTTTCGTATATTGATGTTGGCTTTCATCTTCCAAATGGACCCACATTGCTAATTTTCCGATCAATGCAAATTTTTTGATTCTTGCTTCCGCTAAAAGCAATAAAGCATATTTTAATGAAGGTTTAGGATCGAAAGTCTTAAATTGTTTATTTACTGTGTTCATTCTTTTCATTTTCCTTTAGTGTTGAATAAAAGCAGTGTCTCGATCTGCAAAAGTAGATTTAATGAAGAGGATGAAAGTCAGAATATTATTTTGAATCGAACGCAGAATTGAGATATTGGCTTGGGGTAGAGCGTAGCGGCGCCCCAAATGATCAGCTAAAAGACTTGTTCTATTTTAAATTTGTCCTCTATATAGATCTATAGTTGGAAAGCATAGTTCGTAATCATTCCAATCAAGATTTCCTTCTATAATAGAAAATTTTTTAAATTTCTCTATCTCCAAATATTTTTGTATATCCGGATGTTTTGATTTTTTAAGAAAGGGCCCAAAATCGACCATTTGTTCTTTTCCATCACTAAATGTAATTTTGAGTTTGTATTTCTCAATATAGTCGACTTGATGAATATCAATGATTTGATCCATTACCTCTGTCATCTGATCCTCGTCATAATTCGTTCAGATACCATTTTTCGATTGTATACAAAATAATCTACCCATCTTTGGATAATCTCCTCAGCATAATGTTCGACAAAGATTCTGAAATCAGAGAATTGAGAAGATTCTAGCGGTTTCTTACCAGGAACCGTTGTAATTCGTATTTCGATGATTTCTCCTTCCTCAACTAGAATTTCTGCTTTGCTTTCTTTTCCTTGATGACGGCCATGGACATGAATAGGTTCGTGTTCATTAGAATAAAAAAAGATAGTGATTCCAAAATATTCATATAGCTTGGGCATGTGGGTTTCCTATCTTCTTTACGTGTTAGTTTTGTAAATAGAACAGTGCAATAAGTAGACGTTTGTCCATGGTATTACATTATGGATGGACATATTGTCCACTTATTGTGATATTACACAAAAAATATAGAAATAACGTCCCCTTATTACTTTTTTCATGCCTAAATTTCCACTTATTACCGTAATGAGAATATTTTTCGGAAAATCGTAATTTTTTTGAGAGTCCTTCATTCCGTAGATCCAATTGAATTCAGTGAAAATCAGATAGCCTAGTAAATGAAAGCCATTTTTTATTGAAAATGAAATAAAAACAATCAGGGTTTTCCACATATTGGAACGGCTCGGCTCTCAGGCATACTGATTTTTATTTTCCTTGGAAAACAGGCTTTCGTTTTTCAAGAAATGCAGCAATGCCTTCTTTGGCATCCACTCCTTGTGCCATACGCCCAATGGCACGAGCCTCCTTTTCCATTTGAGTTTCTAAACTCTCCGTACTGGATTCAGTCACTAGTGTGTCGCTCTTTTATTAATGTGTAAAAAAATCCTTGGTTTGCTATACTACGAGCTGTCCTTTTTTTTGCATATATGGAGACAGCATGAGAAAAGCACCAAGTATAAAACTGACCCGGGAAGAACGGGATGAATTGGGCAAAACCGCACGCCGTCATACCGGAGCGATGCGAGACACTCGTCGTGCGCGCATCATCCTGTTGGCTGCTGATGGCCTTAAGAATCAAGAAATTGCCAAAACGCTTGGAACCAGCGGTAATGCCGTTGGAAAGTGGCGACGGCGCTTTGTTGAAAAAGGAATAACAGGTCTCAATGATGATCCGCGGCCTGGCAGGACACGCATTTATGGAGCGGATAAAATCGAGGAGATTGTGAAGAAAACCATTGAAGAGAAGCCTGAGGACCGTACCCATTGGAGCACGCGATCGATGGCCAAGGCAGTTGGCGTAGGCAAGACAACCGTCGGTAAAGTATGGAAGGCCCATCGCCTCAAGCCTCATCTGGAAAAAACATTTAAGTTGTCGCATGATAAGCATTTCACTGCGAAACTGAAAGATGTCATCGGTTTGTACATGAATCCTCCTGAGAAAGCGCTGGTCTTGAGCGTCGATGAGAAATCACAAATCCAGGCACTCGATCGCACCCAGCCAGGTCTGCCACTGAAACCAGGGCGCAATGGCACCAGAACTCATGATTATATCCGTCATGGCACCTGCTGTCTGTTTACTGCTTTGAATACGCAGACAGGGGAAGTGCTCGCTCGCTGTGAAAAACGGCACCGACACCAAGAGTATCTGCGCTTCCTGCGTCTTATTGACAAGACTACCTCGAAGCAACTGCAGGTACACTTGATCCTGGACAATTACGCCACCCACAAACATCTTAAGGTGAAAGAATGGCTCAAAAAACACCCGCGATTTCACCCGCATTTCATTCCTACTTCCTCCTCATGGCTGAACATGGTGGAACGCTTTTTTGGCAAGATCACTGCAGAACGGATTCGACGAGGCGCCTTCAAAAGCGTGCTCGAGTTGACCGAAGCCATCCATAGTTACATCGAGACACACAATCGCAACCCAAAACCCTATGTCTGGACTAAAACTGCCGAAGAAATTATCAACAAACTCAAACCTGTCTACCAAATGACCAATAATACAATGTATTAAACAGGCAATACACTAGTTCTTTGACTGCGCCAAAAGCGGTTGTAGGGCCTTGAGCCAATTGTTGGGCAAGATTTTCTGCTTCTGTGAGGAACTGATCGTCTGGACAGATTTGGTTGATCACCCCCCAATCGAGGGCTTCTTGGGAACTGAGGATCCGATTAGTCAACATCAATTCTTTGGCACGACGTGCACCAATGGCACGAGGAAGGTAGTAAGTCGAACTTCCATCAGGAGAGAGACCTGCTTTGGTGTAGGCCATAGTGAAACGAGCCGATTCGGCAGCAATCACATAATCTCCTATGCACGCAATGTTCATTCCTGCACCGGCAGCCATTCCATTGACCGCAATGATCAAAGGAGCATTCATTCTTGCAAATCGACTGATCGCCGCATGCAAGTAGGTGGTGAGTTCTAGTAAAGTGCCATAAAAGTGTTCTTCCGATTCAGCAAAACTGGGCAGATCGCCTCCGGCACAAAACATTTTGCCACTGCCGGTCAGAAGCACGGCACGGGTGTCTGCGGATTCATCACATTCGATCGAGACTTTCATCAATTCTTGCCCCATGCCATATTCAACGCATTGGCATTGTTGGGGCGATTGAGGGTGATTTTGGTCAGCCCGTCATTTTTTTCAACAAGAAGCGTTTCGTAACTCATGCTTTCCTCCTTTTTTAAATAAACATGACTCAACCTGCCGAATCGACGAACACATAAATAGAAACGACGTGAGCGACTGTCTCTTGCGAACCTCCTGTATAAAATTTTATATCGCCAACGGATTGGCGTCTTCCAGTTTTGATCAAAGTAACTTCAGCAACCATCTCTCCAGGCATAGCCCGTCTGAGAAAAGTCATGTTGAAGTTCGAAGTGACTGAACGATACCCGATTTCCCCCAGATTGGTAATCATAAGGAACGTACATGGCCACATCGGCAAACCCCATTAGAACTGGCCCGGCAATCGAATCTCCAGGGCGCAAAAATTTTTTTCTCTCAGAAGGCGTCCTCACTTTAACATAAGAGGGGCGTGATTCGAGAATTTCAATGGGACTGTCGGGGAACTCTTTATGGAAAATGGCATACGTTTCTTCAAGTGTGAGCAGTTCCATAATGTTAAGAATCCGGTTCAGCAATTTTGATGATTTGTTTGCCCAAGTTTTCTCCTTTGAAGAGTCCTAAGAAAGCTTGGGGCATGTTTTCTAGGCCATCAACAATGGTTTCTCGATGTTGGAGTTTGCCTTGCTGGTACCACTGCGCCATGTGTTGCAACCCCTCATCGTAGTGAACTTGGTAATCATAAATGATGAATCCTTTCATCAAGGCACTTTGGCAATCAAATGAAAAAGATTGCGGGGCCCCATTTCACGAGATTCTGCATTGTATTGGGAAATTTGACCACACAACACAATTCTTGCTTTTGAATTGATCAATCCCAATGCACAATCGGTCACTTCTCCCCCCACATTGTCAATATAAACATCAATGCCTTGGGAACAGGCTTCCGACAACGCTTGTTGAAGATTGGCAGTTTTGTAATTGATGGCAGCATCAAACTTTAAATCCTTGAGAAGGTGTTGCACTTTTGATTCGGAACCTGCAGTTCCTACGACTCGACATCCTTGAATTTTTGCAATCTGTCCCACCATAGAACCCACTGCACCAGCGGCCCCTGAAACCAATACCGTCTCCCCGGGTTGCGGTTTGCCAATATCCATCAAACCAAAATAGGCAGTCAACCCTGTGCTCCCAAAGACACTCAGATTGGCTTCCAAAGGAGCAAGGTCCGGGTCAATGAGACGCAACCCTTGACCGTCACTGAGCGAATATTCTTGCATCGGCATGAAGCCAAAAACAAAAGTTCCTGTGGCAAATTGAGAGTTTTTGGATTCCGCCACCTGTCCGACGGCTCTTCCCACCATGGGTTGATTCAATTTAAAAGAAGGAGCATAAGATTCTTGGGCATTCATCCGTCCACGCATGTAGGAATCGACAGAGAGGTAGAGGGTTTTGATCAAAAGTTCTCCCTCACGGGGAGTGGGGCATGCACTCTCGAGCAATTGGAAATCACTTTCCTTCGGAAAACCCACCGGGCGACTGGAAAGGATCATGCTTCGATTTGTCAGTGTGTTCATAAAAAACTCGATTTTGGAAAGAAGCTGTTTCATTTAAAATTTGGAAAAACTTCGGAAAACCATACACAAAACTGTTTCTAAAAACAATAAGACTTCTGAAGAAGTTTCGTTTTGAAATGGAGTCAGGCTTTTGTTATTAGGTTATTTACTTGAATAACACAACAACAAAGGCCTGATTTTCGACGAGACGTAAAAAAATGACTTTTCAGTAAAAAATAGGTAGATTTTTTGTTTTAAAACTATCAGATATTCTTGTTATGTAGAAAGGTAAATCAATGAGACTTCAAGGGAAAGTTGCACTAGTGACCGCAGCGGGGCGGGGTATCGGTAGGGGAATCGTCCTGGCCTTGGCACGTGAGGGGGCTGACATCGTTCTCAATTCGTTCAGTGAGGAATCGGCAACAACGGTGGCCGCTGAGGTACAAACTCTCGGCCGCCGAGTGCTAGCCGTGCCTGGTGATATCAGCGCCCCGGAGAACGTAACGGCACTCGTCGACCGATCAATTGATACGATGGGCGGCATCGATATTCTTGTGAACAACGTGGGTGGCGGTGCTAAGACCAAAGCGGAACCAACTCACGGATCACTCGCAGATGTGGTTTCGTCCTGGGACGGGACCTATCAGCTCACGTTGCGCGCACCAGTGCTCATGTCGGAGGCATTGGCATCACATTTCCGCGAGCGCAAAGCGGGTCGTGTCATCAACATCGGCTCGAACGCCGGGCGTTACACTGGCTCGGAGCGGGGGCTTTTGGCCATCTCATCTCCGGAGTATGCCGCGATGAAGACGGCAATCAGCAGCTATACCCAGACTCTGGCGCGCAGGCTTGGCCCCTTTGGGGTAACGGTCAATTGCATATGTCCGGGGATCGTAATCACCGACGCTTGGCATGGGAACTTCCGCCGTGTCACAGAAAAGTTCGAGGAATATCGAAGCATGGCATCTGAGGAATTTTTCGCTGGTATCGCCGAGAGCAAATTTCCTGAGCTTGTCCTGCCTGTTCCGCTTGGTGAACTGCCGACAGTCGAAGACGTCGCGCAGACAGTGGTGTTCTTATGCCTCCCTGAGTCGAAGCATATGTCCGCTCAGATCATCGCTGTCGACAGCGGACAGGTAATGGCCCGGTAGAACACAACACAGGAAGACTGGCTGGCAAAGTCGCGATCGTCACCGGGGGCAACAACGGAATGGGCGCTGGCACGGTGGAATTATTTGGAATAGGGTCAAGTATCATATTGTCTTTTTTTGATAAATTGATCGTTCCGTCGCTCTGAGGCTGTGAAAGAATTCCAGTTTTGACGATTTTTCATAATTGTGAAAACCTTAAATCACTGAAATTATTGACTACGGTTTTTTGAAAAATCGCAAAAAACAGCTAAATTTCGAATTCTTTCACAGCCTCTCTGCGGCGGAATGCATGCTTAGACGCTCTGCGTCCCCTTTGACCGCAGAGTCCGACGCGGCGAGGGTCAAAAACTGCATTCCCACGAGGATCGCTCATCCTTATACACAAGTCGGATGAGAAACCCCGGAGCCGACGTGGAACGGGGTGACAGCATGTAGCCAGTGGCGTCAGCCCCTGGAAACGAATATCCCCGTAGAGCCCACCCTGGAGGGGTGGCGGAAATGTTTGAGGGGAGTACCAAAAAATGTTTTTGTGCTGAATTCATGTTTCCGTCGCCCTTCCAAGGCTTGCTCAAAGAAAAGATATATGGCTCATCAAACAGATCAAAATCAAAATAAATCTCTTCCCACGGACTTGTGTATAAGGATGAGCGAGGATCGTGGGAACGATTTCTCGGTGGCTGAAAATATGACCATGCCCCATATTGTACCAGTTTGTTACTGATTTATTTAAAGAAATATGAAATAATACCACTATTATTCATCAAGATACTTGTCAACCTGAAAATTGAGGAGGTGTAATGCAAACATCCATTGAAAATGGCAAAATCAGGGTTGAATTTGATATTGGTAAAATAGATAAGGACGTTCTTTCCTTTTTATCTCTACTGGAAACCTCAAATAAAAGCCAAGCCACAGAAGAAGATATTTGGCAATTGTCAGAAGAAATCAAGTCAAGTTGGTGGAATGAGAATAAAGAGAGAATGCTAAATGAAAATCGTAGTTGACAGCAATATCTTTTTTTCAGCATTGTTGAGTGCAGAAAACAAAAGTAAAACTGTCTTCTTCAATCCTCAATATGAGTGCCATACCTGTAATTTTCTCTTCGTTGAAATATTCAAACATCGTCCTCGAATCGAACAGTTTTCTAAATTGGCTGAAGAAGAGATTTTAACTTCCCTTCAATCCCTTCTTTCTCATATCTCTTTCGTTAATGAGCAATTGATTCCCAGTCCTGTTGTTCAAACAGCGTATGAGCTATGCAAGGATATTGATGAGAAAGATACTCCTTTTCTTGCGTTGTCTTTGTTAGGCCCAGTCTTGAAGCAAAATTATTGACTGGTGATCGACAACTGATTACAGGTCTGCGAAGAAAAGGGTTTGAGGGAATCTTAGAACTGAAAGACTTATAATCGAATGAAATGGGTAGAGTAGCAGACAGGCATGTACATTTAGGTTCGGTTTATCGGTTTCCGTCTCTTTCGTCTGACGGTGCCTAAATAGTTGAGCCTTGTGAAAGTCGCCAACCCGACCGGGTACAGGGAAACACCTTTGTGCTCCCTGCCCCAAAGAACGTAGCGTGCGGAACTACCGCACTACGCTCTTCAGAATCTGATTCACATCACAGCGCGTGCTTTCATTGCCTCATAGGGCAAGATAAGTTTAGGTCGCTGTATCGGAAATAAGGCTTGAATCTTGTCAACCTTTTCCCAAGTCACATAACTCTTCTGACTCCGACTGGAAAGCATCTTACGCCAGTATCGTTTGGTGTCATTGTAAAGCTGATATAGAGCAACTTTATTTCCACCCAGACCATAGTAAGCGTAATGGCCTCGCAGATTTCGATTAATGGCCTTGGCCTGTTCTTCCAATGAATCGTGCCTCTTTTTGCGCATCAATTGGTGGAGTTTGGAATGACTCCGCCTTAAGCGACTCTTTTCTGTTTTACGCCCTACCATAAAGTTCCCTTTATGACGTGTACAGTAATGAGTAAACCCCAGGAAGTAAATGGTTTCCATCCGCTTCCCTTTCCGTTTTGCATGGTGGTCTGAAAACCGACCAAACTCGACTAATCGGGTTTTCTGAGGTTCTGGTTCCAGTGAAAATTTCCTTAACCGTTTCTGTAAGACGTCATGGAAGCGTAGAGCGTCCGAACGATATTGGAAACACACAACGAAATCATAAATATAGCGTATCAGGTAAGCTTCCCCCCTCATTCGGGGTTTCACGACCTTTTCAAACCACAAGTCTAAGACATAATGTAGATAGTGTCTGGCAGAAAAATACAATTTTACTAATACATGACTTTCGGATATAAGGAAAATAATTTGCGTTTATAATTAATAGGTGTAGAATACCAGTGAGATTGCAAACTAACTCGTAGATCTTACTGGTATATGAACGACACAGAGAGAATTGCATCCATCGTCAAGTGGGTTGAGCAGATAGAGACAACAAAGCTGTCCCTTTCAGAATTCTTTGAGAGGAAAGCTGTCCCTTTCAGTCGCGTGCAGTACTACAATTACAGACGACAATTGCGAGAGTCCGGGCTAGCGGGCCTGAAGGAGCAGCGCAAGAGAGGGGGCAATCGTAAAATAACGCTGGAGCAAGAATCTTTCTTGAGAGGATGCATCAAACAAAACCCTGATGTTGCGCTGGAGTGGTTGCAGCAAGCGCTCATGGAGGAATTCAGTTGCGACCTCAGTGTCTCTGCGACAGGCCGCGCTTTGGCGCGAATCGACCCGAAGCTAAAACGGAAGGTTGGCAGGCCAGCAAAGCTCGTCAAAGCACCACGAACGGACTCGAACGCTTTGGGTGGCTTTGAACTGATCGTCGCGCTAGCTTACCATTTGGGTTGGCCGCAAAGAACAGCCGACGTGATTTGCAGGGCGGTTGATGCCTTAAAGGAAACAGAGGCCTTTGAGGCAAATCGTGGCCAGGCGAACACGAAGGGAAAAGACAAGGCCGGGAAATTCACCGGGCGATACAACCGACGTAGTGAGGTGAGGGCTGCTCGATTCGCATCGGTGTCCGAGAAACGTGAGAGCAAGAACTGGCATTCTATGAACATCATCCGAGATCATCCTGAGACGCTTGCTCGAAAGAGTATGGCCGTTGTGTCTCTGCCGATGGTGAGTAACAATGGTCAGGTTCGCAATGTCAACTCAGCTCAAGGGCAAACCCTGGGTCATTTTTGTGGCTTTAATTACAAGCAGAGTTCCATCACCAAGTACCTCGCTGAACTAAAGTACCTGGGGGTTTCGAGCTTGCTGCTGCAAGATTTAGCGCAGTTTTGGAAACGGTGTTGGGGAGATACTATCAGTGATTCGATGATGGGCCCGCTGCTCTGCTACTACATCTCCTATTACATGACTTTCGGCTATATCAAAAATATACGAAATTTAAATGTCTATTAGTTCAAGACAAATTCGTAAACCACCCCGCTGGAGTACCTGATTTTTAGGGCGTTAAGCTTCGATAAGCCCTTCTGTAATTTATTCATAAACTGAGGATCTTTTTCATTTTTGTTGATGACAATTTTTCGACGATCCGGGAGATGTTCAATTCTTCCTGATAAAAATAAGATGGACTGGATCAAGGTATTCATTTCTATGGGCGTATGATCTAAAATTTCCTTTGCCAGAAAAACGAGAAGATTTGCCAGCGTTAGTCGAAAACTGGTCATTAGTTGGTCGAGTTCAACATCGACATGGTAAACTTTCCGTTTACCCTGGATACGCGCGAATTCTTTGCTCTTTTGCCGTAGAGTCTGAAACTGTTTTTTGAAGGCTTCTTCTATCGTCTTTATTTGACGTTGAATCCTTCGGATATCCTTCTGACAAGATTCAAGATTTTCCTGATTTCGTTGAGATTGATCCCGTTGGCCTTTTTTGTTAATTGTGCTTCTTTCTTTAAATTGACGTTCTTTCTCAAATAAATCCTGGAGTTTCTTCTCCTCGACTGTAATTCTCGAAAGCGGAATTTTTAATTCCTGCCGCAGTTTTCGCAAGTCGGTTTGAAGTTTTTCGATTTTTTCTAAAGTATTTTCATCCGGCAAAAGTTTTTTCCCATAACCCACCACTTGACTAAAACAGGTCGCGGCCTTCATCAGGGCATATTGTTTTTCGCAATAGGGCCAACGATCAAAATAAGCCTTGACCACTTCTGAAGCATAAAAGAGGTTTGAGGGGATACTGGTGACTAAACAGCATTCTTTACCATTATCCCACTGAACCCGCAGCGCGCGGCTCTCGTAGAGATAGCCTGATTCTTTTGAGTCCATTAACTCGATGCGGCAATCAATCAGGAAGGCTTCACCGTACTGATAACGTTGCGGCGCTTTCAGATGCTTAAATTTGCGATCTACTATCTGATTGGTATCGAGAATGGTAATATAATGATAGTCCGATTCTGAAAAAGCTCTCAGTGTTTGAACAGCATTGCCCGCCCCATCAATGATCAATGCGCGGCTGCCAGGTGATTCTTTAGCGCGGGACTCTCGTTTTTTATTTAAAACGATGTCCAATTCATCCATCGTCCGCAGCGCATTTTCTCGTAAGTCCGCATGGCCAGAAAAGGTTCGCAGATAAAGTGGCCGGCCATGGCCATCATGGATCACCACTTGTTCGATACATCCCATCACGCGGCCCATCATCGTCACTTTACCTTTGCGGCAGCGTTTGGAGGACCACAAAGGTTTAACATTACCATCGATATAATAACAGGCCACTTTGTGATCCGGAGCATCATATTGTTGCCAAAATTGATGCCAAAACCGAGCGTTGCAGTTAATCAAGTCTGCCGAGACTTGAAGATACTTGAGTTCTCTGAGGTATTTGTCCAGGGTGGCATTTTTATAATTGTACCCACAGGCGTATCGTAAAGCATTCCCTAAGGGGGTATTCACATGACGCATGGCACCGTTATTGGTGACTAAAGGTAAAAACAAGAGGGCTAAATTTTTTCGCTTTAAATTCTCGGCTTTTAATTGAGAAAGGGTGAATCTACTGAAATCTTTATCTTTGACTTTATCGGTGATCGAGGCAAACTTGGTATGACGAACGCTGGCCAGACGATTGTAGCGGGCAGAGAAGGTGCCATCACGATGACGGGCTCGGATATGATCTCCGCCTTTATTGGCTTTTGGCGATGGCGTTTCTTGGACTTGTTGTAAACGTTGTTGAATCGTAATATTCCAATGCTCGAGAAGACCAACATATTGCGCTAAGGCTGAAAAAATTTCAATACCGGCAAACGGGAGTGTTTCCTGCTGAATCGTTTGTGACTTAATGCGCGTTAAATTAAACTCTTGTCGGATTTGCTCAATACGACGTTGGCCTACCGTAATTCCCCATTGATTTTGCAATTCATCTTGTAATGATTGGGACGTTAGGTTGCGATTATAGGCCAAGGTTCCATGAACCAAACTGATCTCGTCGGGTTTAATTTTTCGTGCGTTACCGACCTGACGCTGATCGGCAAGACCAGCTACGCCTTGCTGCGTATAGCGTTTCTTTAAGCGACTATACTGCCTCATACTGATAGGAGTTTGGTGGTTTTGAAAATATTCTTTCACAGAGAGAACTGACTCTTCAACCTTTTTAAAGAGTTTAAGAATTTCTGCTAGTCTTTCTTTTTCTTTTTTGATAGTTCTCAACGAAATCGCCTTGGGCTTAAGGTTTTATTTCACCTGGCATACGGCGATTATATCGAGAAGTTAAGAAAAATGACACTTAAATTTCGCTAATATTTATTTAGCCGAAAGTCATGTAATACAAAAGCGCTCTTCTCATCAAAGCGCGTCAAGAAGAATAAGGTCACCATGCTCGGGCGTGTGATGGGATGCATAGAGCAAGTTTTCATCTATGATGGTCTCGCTCATCCGGTCTACTTCGAGAATTATTCCGGGCATGGGCCAACGGGAGAACACATTCTGAGCCTCTTCGAGAAGATCGAGGAGGTCATTGAGGATGTCCCTCGATCAAAAGCACGAGTTTTCAGAGCCATCGTCATGGATGGCGCCAACAACAGCGTGAAAACTCTGCGAGCCTTCGCCGCTCAGGACACCTTCCACTACATCACCACCTTGGATGACAATCAATGGAACGATCGTCGTGTGCGCAGTCGCAGTTACCCAATGCGCTATCGCTACGGTAAGGCGACGTTGAGAGATCTCGAGATCGAGCTTGAGGACTCGCAAGAAAAGGGTTATCTCATCGCCACGCGCGCGATCATAATCGAGTGGGATCACGGACGCAAAACGGTTTTGCTGACCAGCCTTCCTAAGGCCACCGTGGATGCGAGCGAGATCGTCTTTTCCTATTTTCGTCGATGGCCCTCTCAGGAGCTGACTTACCGCTATGAGAAGGCGACGGTCTCTCTAAGCCGTGTTGCGGGATATGGCAGAAAAAAGGTAGCCAATCCCCGCCAGCGCGAAAAACAAGAAAAACTGGCACAGCAAATAAACGCTCTCAACGAGCAACTCAAAGCTGCGATTGAAGAGCGTCACGTTCATGAAAAGACCATGGTAAAACTGATTCCGAAAGAGAGACGGCTTCGCGCAAAAACGAAACTGCTCAAGGGGAAACGGGTCGTACCTCCTGCCATTCGCGCTGACTTTCAAGGTTGTGCTCAGGAGATCAGGCGTCATGAAAGAGCAATCAAGGCTATTGAACAAGCCCACCAAAAAGAATTCAAGAAGCTCTCGAAGATGCAACGGGAGTGGCTTCGCCTTCAAGGCAAAGACACTGATTATGCTGTCGATGTCGAGTTGGATCAGATTCTCATGTACTTTCGAGCAAGTCTGGTCCACCTTTATGCCTACTTCATTCGTAACTTTCTCGGTGGCGAACCATTGAGTTTAGTCGGACTCGTTCATCGCCTTCTGCATCTGTCTGCCACTATCGAAGAAACAGATGAGATCAGAAATATCACCTTGCAGTCCAATCCGCAGGATCCCATCATGATGAAGCACCTGCATCGCGCAATCGAAAAGTTAAATGCACTGAAAATCCAGGAACCACATGGGAAGGTAATGCAATTCAGTTGTATTGGATAAACACTAATTTATTTATAAATATCCGAAAGTCATGTATTTATCGATATCATCTTCAACGTAGGCAATGCCGCGTAGCATCTGCAGGTTCGGGTAGGCCCGTGTGACGAGATCTTGAAAGCCGTCAATGATACGGGTTTGCGCATCCCCGTTGCCGATGTCCACTTTGCTGCCAGCCACAAACAATCCGGCACTTCTCAGAAGATTGCTTACCTGCTGCTGCAACTCTCCATGGCGTTGCCGATTATAGAATCCCTTGTGGCTCAGGATACGTTTGACTGTATCTTGCTGAGTAATAGAAATATTCTGTTGGATGTACTTCTCGGTCCTCTTGTACGTCAGTAGGTCGCGCACCAGACGGTCATCAGGCGGCATCAACACCAACAACTCATTCCTTCCCAGACTATGCATCCGTAAATTATGCTCGTTATCGATATTCTCATTGAAGGGGCTGACAACGTGGATGGCAAGCTCCTGTTCCCGTCCAAGCAGACGGTCATCGAGTTTCCTTGAATAGTGATAATCCTGCCCGTTGTATGGCGGGCCTTCGCAACGGATTTTTTTGTGTTTGATTACATGGTCGAATACGATTTCTGCCAGTTCGTCAGCAACAACAGCATTTTCCACCTCGGTGTTTTTGATCTCTTGCTCGACGTATTTCTCTTCGTTGGTGAGATAGTCGTAGGAATCACCGTTACGCTGTATACAGGTCTGTTGTTCCAGCAGATTAAGCGCCTCCTGAACCTGTTCGCTCAGACTGGGAATATCCTGGTCAAAGCCGTCCAGCATCAGGATGCGAAGGTTACGGAGCGTCGCTTTGAACTCCTTCACGTATTTGACCAGAAACAACGTTTTCAGCAGACGCAGAGCAAAGGGATTGTCGAGATGGTTTTCGGCCTGGATGATAGCCCGCTGAATGCCGGATTTCAGCGCAGTCCGAATACCCTCGAACATCAGGTCAAAGGTGGCGAGTTGGCCAATTTCATGGTCGCAGATCTGAATGGTAACCTGCTGGAATACGCCCAGCATGGAGCGTTCACCCACGGAACTGTGTTTACCCTCGAAAGCTTCGTGCAGCGACAGGTTCTGAATGGCAGACTGGAACAGCGAGAATTGATAAGGAATGAACGGATAAAACCGGATAAAATGATCCTGGTCCCGGAAGTTGCGATAGGTCTGGGAGCCATCCGCAAAGTCGAACAGGGTCTTGAAGTTGTTCGTTTGGGTTTTATGGATTTCTGACAGTGGTCCTTCAGCAGCATCATTCTTCTTCAGCAGGCGTTCTTGAATCACTTCCGCCACATCAGCGCTGGTCAATTTCATGCGGTTGGCAAACCGGGCCTGGATCTTGGAAAAGTCGTTACCCTGCTGTTTGCCCATATCACCCACGACCATTTCCATATCCTCCTGAGCGGTCACCATGACCCAGGCGCGGCCTCGGCAGCGGGTGGCCAGACTCTCGGCAATGGTCTGCATATTGGTCATGAGCTTGACGTTTCCGGCGATGTACTGGCCCACCTCGTCGACAAAAAAATTCAGACGGAAATCGGGTGACTGCTTTTCGATATAGGCATGCGCCTGCTCTGCAAAGTCTTCGATGGAGACCCGGTACTCACTGCGGTACTTTTCGAGTATGCCCATGGCTGGAGTTTCGTTGTCACCGGTTGTTTGCGCATAGGCTTTGGCAATATTGCCGGTTTCCAGCAGCCCCTGTTCGCGACCTTCCTGCCAGGTCCGTCCCGCGATGGATTCGTAGTTGGTCTTGAACCCTGTATAGAGTCCCCGGCTTTCCAGGTCTCGTTCGAACTGAGCGATGTGTCCCTGCTTACCATAGTAGCCGCATATATCGTCAAAGACCTTGACGAAAACAGCAAGCAAGGCGTCGATCTGGGTTTTGCTGATAATGTCGGCTTTTTGATCGATATTGAACAGAATACTCTTGGCGGGGATGCCGACTGCCCGCTCGAGATCGGCTCGAAGAAATTCGTTATCAGCACATTTGGGCAGGAACAGGTCGAATGCCGCGACGCCGTCGATCTGGCGGTTTTCCAGCAGCAGCGCCAACATCTTCAGCAGATACGACTTGCCGGAACCGAAAAAGCCGGATATCCAGACGCCATTGGCCCCTGCATAATTGTTGTAGGCATGCAGAAAGGCTTCCAGACACTTTGCCACTTCGTTAGTGAGTACGTATTCTTCCACTTCAAGATGCAGGCTCGCCGCATCATCGGCCTTGATGACCCCTTCTATCGGACGGTCAACCGGCTTATTGAAAATGGTCTTGAGAGTCATCACGTTTTCCTTGTTTATACTTCGCAGTGAAAGATATTGAACGCCCGGTAATACCTGTCTTCGTGAAGTCGTCCGAAGATGTCGAGCGAGGCTCCCGATTCCCTGGAGTAAGTATAGGCGCCCGGGAAAAACAAGATGGTCGGTTTCTCTTTCGCAGTACTCTGCAGGTTACTCAATACGTTGTGGGAGCGAATGCAGGGGTACGCTTCGCCAACGCCGGAAAGAAAAAGAACTTCGAAATCAGTGCTTGCCAATTTGTCCGCGATGGCCGGTATAAGATGTGCTTCCGGGTCCAGTACACCCTGCAGCAACTCTTTGAACTGCTCCTTGGAAACTGTTTTTTCCATTTCAAGAATCTGTTCCCAAATACCTCGGTCTCGCAGGATTTTTATGGAAAGATTGTACAGGTTGATCGCCAGGATTGACACACCGGCTTTTTCCAAGCGGTTGATCAAAATGCGCTGGCTTCGCTCCATTTCAACCGCCTCTTGCGGTTTGAAGGGACAAATGAAGAACGGCACTTCGTTACCGAGACCTTGCTTCCGACGAAAGCGCAGTGATGAGATCACAATGAAAAGATGCTCGAACCTATCCGCCAGCGACATTGTTGCAATGTCTGTTTTCATTCTGCCATTTTCCTGTTCTTGTTCGAGACAAAGGCCGATTCAAAAGCAGGGAAGAAAAAAACATCCCGGCGGTTGCCATGAGATATCACCTCCACAAGCCCGGGGCTGAGCATGGTCGCCTTAATCATGTTGTTTGCCGTCAGGAGATCTGCTTCGCGGAGCATTTTGAACAGCACCTGCCGCAGCTTGTTTCTGGTTGTTGACCGGAGTTGGTCCAATTCAGCATACCACTCCGATTTCCGGTTGAAAAAAGCATCGAAGTCCGCGTAATTTAAATCGGTTTTCAAAGTGATGAAACGCTCTCGCATGACTTCGACGGCGAAATCAGCGATAAACCTGTACCGACGACAGACGGCGAGCCATAAGAGGTAACCCTGCTCCCGGGGATTGCTTGCCACGAGCAAGTCCAGTTCACCGGCGTCGAGGGTTTTCAGACGGGAAATAATTTCGCGACAAACTCGCCTCGAGGTGTTCAGTGTCCGGGCCTGCAAAAGGTTTTCAGCCATGACCTTTTGTCGTACGGTATTCCAGTCCTCGATGTCCAGATAGAGCACTGCCAGATTCAGCGACTCATGGTGAAACAGACCGCCCGTTGTAAAAGACATGCAGTATTTGTCGTTAGTCATTCCTGGTCCGAATTCCCCTTTGTATGTGCCGCTACGCCCATTACAAATGAAGTCATAGCCAGTTTATTTCGATTTACTCGTACCATAGAGCCAACGTTTCGCGTGAAAGGCAGCTTTATGCTGCCGGGGTCGACGCTATTGTGATAGGCGATTTTTATTCTGGCAGACCAAACCTCTTTGTTTCAGTAGGATTGTCCGTCCGGCAACTGCTTATGTTTTTTCAGAGCAACTGTTATTTGCTTCACAGCCAGGTAAAGCTTTTGTTTTCATGAAATTGGTCTCGCCAGCCTGGAAAATAGATTTTGTCCTCTTCTTCAGCAACACCGCGATTTTCAACTATGTCTTGTGGTCCGGCTCCGGAGCCAGGTTTCGCTTTTTTGGTATTGCTTTATTGAATTGCCCGAAACGCTTTTGTACAGTAAACGGATTGTTCCGGTTATATCAAGCTCTAAAACTCAGCAAAGCCCTCCATATGTTGTTTTGTCCAAACACGGTTCAATCTGGAAACCGGGCTGAACTTTCATCTCGAAACTGATTGAGAAAGATCGTTGAGCAGATTTTTAATGGGGGTCGACTGCTTGCGGCTGGGGAAGTGATTGCGTTTTTTGCCGTTTCCCACGCTCCGGAAGAATTTGTTTTTTCAAGCGCAGGATCTCGCTGTTTTGTTTTTTCTTCATTTCCATCTCTATTCGATCATATTTTGTTGAGCGGTATTGGCAGTATTATGTTGAGCATCTTGCTACATTTACGTAGTATGGTTGATGCCCTGACATTGGTAGGGTTAATGTTCCGTATCCGGATCAATCCCTGCGGATTTGAGCAAGACCCGCAGTCGTTTCTGTTCCGCCAAGGCCCCTTCCTTTTGACTTTTTTCCTCCTCTTTTTCGATAATCGCCTGTTCGGCTCGTTTGGCTTCTTGATCGGCTCGTTTGGCTTCTTGATCGGCTCGTTTGGCTTCTTGATCGGCTCGTTTGGCTTCTCTCTCCGCCCTCGTCAAAACCGGTCGACCTTTCCCATCAAACAATCTCAGGGAATTGGAGTGTTCAATGGCCACCTGAAGGTCTAAGGTCTCCAACAGGAAACAGCCGTGTTCATCGGTCTCCAGAAGACGGTACTCACCGGCTTCCAAGGCAAAAACATTCAAATAGACGACATGGGGATTGAAAATGACATAATAGGGCACTTTGAGGAGATGTTCATAAATCCGTTTCTTTTTATGATGGTCTTCCCGATGGGTGGAGCGAGAACTGAACTCCATCACCAAATCCAAGGGAGCCTCCTCCTCCCAGGCTAAATAGACGCGTTTTTCACCGGGGGGTTGGGAACTGCACAGGAGCGCATCCGGGGAAATCATCTTTTTGGGATTGCCTTCTTCATAGTACAAACAGATATTTCCGGAAACATAAGCCTCCGGATAGGCTTCTTGCAACAAATCCACCATTTTGATGATCAAGTTGCGATGCACATCGGTTTCAGCCATCGGTTTACCATCGGATTCGGGATAATAAACTGGGTGTTTATGAGGAGCCAGCATAGACATCTCTACGGGAAAAGCGTGTAAAGAAAGGCCAATTGATCAAGCCAAATTATAGAGTAGCATTTCCCCAAACTCAACCCTTTTCAGAAGCACTCAGAAGACAACCGAATTTCTCTCTCCGATGCCACGCCTGCGGAAAGTATCGAACTGAGGCAGTAGAAAAGGAAGAAGGGCGAATCTGGTTTTGGACCGGTACGCATACAGAATACGATCAACTTATACATTAGCCGGATAATCAATGGTTCGACCAAAAGTAGAAGATCAAAATCGTTGGTCGATGGCTTTTTACACATACGGTCTTGAAAAGTATGAGCCCCGTTTTTTCAACAATGGTAGTTTTCAGGGAACACCCGAGGAGGCATTTGAAACTTCTGCGGTATACTTGCAAGATTGAATTAAAGTGAGGTCGAACAATAGCATTCATTCGTAAAATGCTCGTTTTGTATCATCCTCAATGGCAATCAGTTCCGCAAAATGACTGAAAGAAAGATTCTTGATTAACTCCTGAGGATCGCTCCCACTTTGAGAGAGCATCCTGGACCTGGGGAAAATAATTACCCTCACGTTGTCAGATAATCGGGAGACGCTGACTCCCGAATTTGAGAAAGATAGAGGGCGCCGAAGGAGCCCTCCATCTCGAAGATATTATGTATATCAAGAAACGGCGGGTGTTATAAAGGCACCGCCCGCCGGCCTGAAAACCTCTCAAAGGGCTGGTTTGGAAGAATGGTCTAATGCCCCATCTCCTTCTTCAGCTCCTGGTCGATCCGGAGGCGGGCGAAGATAGTAAAGTTTTGCGTACCGCCCAGGCCGGGCACAGGCAAATCAATAATCCGGAGCCTTGACATAGAGCGTTTTGCTTCGATTCAGAGGCATTTTTGATATAAGAATTTTTTTCGATTTATGTGTAAAGCGGTCCGGTTATTTCCGCGTTCGGCATCCATTACAATAGACTTGTAAGTGGCGGCATATTATGATGTCATTCTCATTATGAACAATAAACATCTCAAAACCTCGACTACCATCTTTAGCGATCCAACCCCCAATACTTTAGAATGGTCTCGCATCGAGGCATTATTTATTGCTCTTGGAGCCCAAACTATCGAGGGAAGAGGATCGAGGGTAAGATTTGAATTGAATGACATTGTAGCCACTTTTCATCGTCCTCATCCCCATAAAGAAGCTGAGCCATATCAAGTTCGCGATGCTCGCAGTTTTTTAGAGCAAGCAGGAGAAAAAATATGAATACTATGACTTATAAAGAGTTTACAGCCCGAATTGAGTATAGCCATGAGGATCAATGCTTTATTGGTCATATTGCCAATATCCGCGATGTTATAGGTTTTCATGGAGAATCCGTTGCTGATTTGCGTATGGCATTTGAAGATGCAGTGGATGATTATTTAGAAACATGCAAGAAGTTGGGACGCGCTCCACAAAAACCTTTTTCGGGCAAGCTCACATTACGTATTTCACCAAAACTCCATGCCTCAGTAGCGATAGCGGCTAAAGTCAGTGATAAAAGCATCAATCAGTGGGCGACAGAGATGCTGGAAAAAGCTGTCTAACCCGAGTTCGAGATAAGAATTTAATAAATTAAATCCCGAACACCAATGCTTCGAATATTATGTTTTTATCAGAAGATTAAAATAATTCTTAACAGAAACTTTAAAATATGAAAAAAATTGCTTTATTAGGTTCAACTCATATCCACACGCCTGGTTTTTCAGATATGTTGATGAATCGGCACGATGTGGAAGTAGAAGCCGTCTGGGATCCTGATCCTGCAATTGCGCAAAAGTATGCCAGTAAGTTTCATTGTAGGTCGATGACCGAAGTTTCTTCAATTCTTAAAATTCCGGATATAGATGCTGTAGTTGTATTGTCTCAGACCAGTCGACATGAATCACTGGCCCTGCGGATAGCAGAATCAAAAAAACATTGTTTCATTGAGAAACCATTGGGAATTGGCTTGTCTGATGCAACGAAAATTAAACAGGCTCTGGAATCAGCGGGAGTGATTTTTCAAACCGGATACTTTAAGCGGGGTCTTGCTCCTCATCGATTCATAAAACAACTTCTGAGTGAAAATCGGTTTGGGAAAATCAGTAGGATTCGTCTGGATTTTGGGACTACTGCAATATTCAATGACATATTTTATTCGGATTGGCTCTGGATGACTGACCTGACTCTGTCAGGAATGGGGGCATTTGGAGATCTTGGCACTCACTTACTAGACCTTTTGCTCTGGTTCATGCAAGATCTTGCAAAGTTGGAAGCAGTTACGGCCACCTTTACGCAGCCGATTCAAAAGTATCCCGGATGTGAAGAGTGTGGCGAGGCCTTGCTCCGTTTTAACAACGGCACCCTGGCAAGCATCTCTGCAAGCTGGATAGATATTTTACAACCTACGTCGCTGATTATAAGTGGTACCGAAGGTCATGCCCAAATGAGGTGCTTGCCAGGTATGCCGGCAAACACTTCAGATTCAGAAGACGACCTTTACCTGCTGATGGAAAGTATTCCTGGCGCCTCAGGGAAGGAACCTTGGACCGATCTTCCCGATACATTGCCCTTGCCCCTTGATCTGTTTCTGGATGCAGTTGTCAGCAACCAACCCAAACATCTTGTAAGCGTCAAAGAAGCCGCATATGGAAGCTATGTAATGGAAGCAATTTACCAAGGCGCCGCAAAACAAAGCTGGGTTAAAATTGACCCTTATTTCGATTAATATCTGGGTCTATTACCAAGAAACAGACAAAAAAAAGAAAATCTTCATGAACAAAGTCAACCCTTTTTTAAGTGAACATCAGGTCTACCAGCATCAAGTCAAAGGATTTGTCAATGTTGACCCATTGATAACAGAAGACCATTCATGCCTGAAGATGGCAGGTGCAGGTGTCGTCCGTCTTGTGATATTATCTACCCCCTTGGGGGAATATTGAACGAACAAAAAAAGCTGTAACAGCTATTTCCATGTAAGAGGCCACTATGTCAAATGTTGGTTTTGTTTTTACTGCCAAAGAACAGGCAGAGTTGCAATCCTATGAAGATCCCCCCTTGCCAAACCACCATGTGCGAGGGCGTACCCTGACATCCCTCATTAGTCTTGGGACCGAGACCGCCGTTTTCAGGGGAGATCTTCAGAATATCAAATATCCAATCCGTCCGGGTTATGCGGCAGTAATCGAGGTGGAAGCATGTGGTTCGGAGGTCGAGGGGATCAAACCGGGGGATCGGCTTTTCTGCATGGGCCGGCACGGCAGCACCCAGCAACTCAACGCCCGGGCGACCCTGCCGGTTCCTCAGGGCGTGAGTGCGGAAACTGCCGTAATCGCCCGTCTGATGGGGGTGCCCATGACGACTTTGATGACGACCGCTGCCCGTCCCGGTGAACAGGTGGTCGTCTGTGGCACTGGTCCGGTCGGATATTTAGCGGCCCATATGTTTCGGATTTCCGGTTATCAAGTGGCGGTGGTGGAACCGGATGCTCGTCGCCGGCAAACGGCTGCTGCCACAGGGCTCTCCCCGACTTACGAAACAATGCCGTTGAACGATCCCAACATCGCAGGCAAGGTAGCTCTCGTGCTCGACTGCTCCGGGCATGAACAAGCCGTGCTCGACGGTTGCAAAGTCGTTCGTATGCGTGGGGAAGTGGTCCTGATTGCTACCCCCTGGCGGCGCCTCTCCGATATTTATGCCCAAGAGGTGTTGCATGCCGTATTTCACCGTATCGTTTTATTGCGGAGCGGATGGGAACACGAAATACCGCTGTATTCCCACGAATTTCCTGGGAATACACAGGCCCTGGAATTAGTAGAAGACCCGCATGCTCGCTACAACAATGCCCGCTTTGATATTTTTTCCGGTTTTACCACCGCATTGAAATGGTTGGAGCAGGGTAAGATTCCCCTGGAAGGAGTCGTTCGCACTCTAACCCCCGAAAACCCAAACGAGTTGTATCATGCCATCATGCGGCGGGAGTTTGAGGAGCCGCTGCTGGTCTTGGATTGGACGAAACTCTGACAGCATCAGGCTTCCATGAAATATTTATTGAACACCAATGCCGTTTCCAGTGTTTTCGCGATCATCGTGGCGTTAGTGAGTAAGATGAAGCAGGGCCAACTAACCGCCCCGGGGCTCATCAACCCCCTCGTCTTGCTGGAAGAAGTCCCGGAGGTCAGGTTCCCGATCCGGGACCACCCGCAAGAGGTGATCAAATTTGGAATTCGCAGTCCAAGAAGCGCTCACAAATGCGGTGGAGTGAGCCGCACTTTCTTGAAGTTTCGAACCTATTACAAATTTCAGGAGTTGAATGGAAGATCAAAGAAAATAATTTTGAAGGAGTTATGGATGCTGTAAAAGCTCGAGGAATTGAATTTGAGCCCAATATAAAAGATGAATAAGTCATGTTACGCGTATATTTTTTGCATTCAGCGGTTTCCATGAATACGCTTCCCCACAAGTGTGTCATTCCTGGCGAAGACCAGGAATCCAGGAGTCGCCATCATGAAAACCTACTACGTTTATATCTTAGCAAGTAAAAGAAATGGTACTCTATATTTGAGTGACAAATGATCTTCTTAAAAGAGTTTATGAACATAAAAAAATCTCATAGAAGGATTTACCAGTAAATACCAAGTACGTCAATTGGTATACTATGAGACCGCTTCAGAGGTAACAGCTGCTCTCCGGAGAGAAAAACAACTCGAGAAATGGAAACGAGCTTGGAAAATCGAACTCATTGAGAAAAATAATCCTCAATGGATAGATTTATATGAAACGTTTTAGTCACTCTGGATTGCTAGCAAAGTGGATTCCTGGTCTTCGCCAGGAATGACAACTCGATGAGACGCATAACTGCAAAGATCGTGCACGTAACCTTCATGAAAACTTATGCTTTCACTCCGGAGGACGAATAAAAATAACAAACTATATAATTTCAGTAGGTCAGATTGTTTTCTTCACGGTAACATCAGTGAATAATTCAGGTTTAATATATCTTAATTTTTATGGAGAATTTGTATGAGTAACAATGCAAAAGTATTTTTAGCAACGATTGGCCATGGTATTTGGCGGAGTAAGAATGGGGGAGTGAATTGGGAAACTTATATGGGTGACGGCAAAAACTTCAACGTTCACTGTGATGTTCGCGCACTGCTAGTACATCCTGACGATCCCAGGGTTCTTTATGCAGGAACCAACGATGGTCTTTTCCGTACTGAAGACTGTGGTGAAAATTGGATACGCCTTGAAAGCGGGATGGATGACCGTCAGATCTGGTCAAAAGCCATCCTGCCTGAAAACCCGAAAATAATTCTTGCGGGTACATGGCCCGGAGAGTTGTTCAGGTCCACTGATGGTGGAAATTCCTGGGAGTGTCTCAATGTCGGGATGGCAGAACAATGTGATTACATGTACCACCCTCGTGTCACGACATTGATGGCCGATCCTGATTCACCCTCTACTGTCTGGGCAGGCGTCGAAATAGACGGTATGTACAGAAGTGACGACTGCGGGGCGACATGGAGACATCTAACGAAAGGTATTTCATCACCGGACATTCACAGTATGGGAATAATACCTGAAAATGGACATGACAAAAAAGTTTTGGTTATTTGTAACAATGACCTGAACATTTTCAATGAGGAAGGAGAAAACTGGGTCCCTCAAAACCTCACGCAAAAATTGAAATTTGGATATATTAAGGGCTTGAAGCAAAAACCAGGAAGACCAGAGGTACTCTTTCTTGGAAGTGGAGACGGGCCTCCTGGGTCTGCTGGTCAAGCCTACAGATCGGAAGACGGCGGTAAAAACTGGGAAGAGTTATCCTTTCCCGTAGAACCATTTTCTACAGTCTGGGATTTTGCGGTTCACCCCGCTGATCCTGATCGAATCTATAGCTAGACCCTAGCCGAAAAGGGTTTCGAAAATAGTAAATGTAACCAATTTGATTCTATTTGATTCTCTATTTGATTCAATATGACGAGAAAACGATTTTTTTGTTTTTTATTCGCCCACAGCACAGTTTTTATAGGGAAAAAATCTTTTTTGGACATACTTTCCTCGCCCCTGCTCACATTTCACACTCCCCCATTGAATATTCAGGCCGCTTGTTTGAGTTGTCTTTTTTTCAACTCAATCATTTTGCAAAAATTATAGGTTAATGCTTTTTCCAGCAACTCTGCCCGAACGTTTTCAATCCCTCTGCGCATAACTTGTCCGAAATGGAAACGATGCTTAAGATGAAACATCAACGACTCTGCAGCAGATCTTCCATTTCGTGATTCCAAATAGATTTCACTTTCCCATTCTTCAATCGGGGTCATCTTTTTTCCCTTTGCCCCACTAATACTAAAAACCTTAACGCCTTTGCCCATCCACTTTTCTCTGATCGCCTGATTGGCATATCCATCATCAAGGCTCACTTCAGAGGGAATGGTGATGGTGCATCGCAAATGTTCAACAAGGGCAGGGTCGAGTTGCCCTGAATCAGCAGCATTGCCCTCCGGAGTAATTAACACGGAAATAAAACCATTTCCGCTCCTTCCTAATTGAGGCTTATATCCGATAAGCGCTTCTCGATCTCCCTTTTGAATATAAGCCGAGCTCTGATCGGAAAGACTCAATACTTTCTCAGTGGAAGGAACCTTCTTTTCTTCAAAAACTCTTTGATGACAGTAGATGATTACCCGTTGCAAATTAGAAATATCTTCATTCATCATTTCAATGAGGCGAATCAAACGCGTTTTCCGAGAAGGGGGGAGAAGAGCTTTTTGGGCACGGATATCCACCTTTGCCATTTCTTTTAAAAATTTCCCATGAGCGCTTTGAGCTTTCTTCAATAGGGTTTTGTAATGTTTTTTTCGCTTCGTTTTACTGTCCTTTTTACCTGTCTCAAAAGCCATCATCTTAGAGAGCTTATTCATCTCCTTGATGAGGAAATCAAAATTTCTTTCACTGATCTCAGCGATTCCAAATGTATCAAGGGAACGCCCTCGATGGTAGCTTCGCTCCACGAGACGAGTCAATATCGACGAATCAGTAGGCCAAGCTGTATTTCCTTTTACAGAGGTGCTATCCAGTTTTAAAATATCAAAATCGTCCAACTCTTCATCGAGAACCATTCGAATTTGAGCATCGAAAATAAACTGTCTGCTCTCGTTGCTGACAGCATTGACATTATCAAGGATTGTACTCGCTCCCGGCATTTTCAATCCACGGTTGAGCAGAAGCAGATGCAGTGTGATTGACTCTGAAAGAAATATTTGGGCCGTTTGGGATTTGATACTTCCTAAATATCCCCGAATCATCATAAAAAGGTAGACTAAAAAAGCCGACATCCGAGGACACCCTATTTCCAGCCTCAGTTCTTCCGGCTTCAATTCCTCATCTTCTACGGGAAGATGAGGAAGCCATGGATTCCGGGCTTCCTGCCATCGTTTATCCTCTAAACGCTCTTTCTTTTTATTTCTTGCGTATTTCTCCAAATCCTGTTCAATTTTGTCCAATATCTCCGGCTCTCGCTCAGACAATTGATCAAGTTCTGATAAGAAATTTTCAAATTCTGTATCAGGAGCGCTTAAAAAAAGATGTTTTTCTGCTCGAATGAATGGTTTCATTTTGGGTGCCATAATTCTTAATATTGAAGTTATTCACAGTTATTTCAATGAATTATGGCACTTTTTAACCTCAAGTTTAAAGATATAATTCTAAAAAATACCTTAAAATACCTTTTCGGCTAGGATCTAGCTACACTAATTTTGGAGAATTGTTCCTCTCCAAAAATGGTGGTGACAGTTGGACTAAACTTCCTCGCACATTCGGTGAGCTTCGAAATATGGTTTGGACACCTGGTTAAGGATCTGGTAGTGTTTTAAAATTGTTGATATTGATCTAAACAACGAGTCCAAACTCATAGCGATTCACAATCGCTTGGCGGTAGCTCGCATCAACCACGCTTCTTCTACGAGAGGCTGGTAGTACTCTATCCAAAGGGGATTCTCGATGAATCCATTCTTGAATCATTTTCCTGGATACTTGAAATTCTGCAGCCATAGAGCGAATTAGACTACCATCCTTTTTGTGAAGACGACGAACCTCGGCTCATTGTTTTATGGTTGGTTTAGCGCTGCCGTGAAGTTGCGCTATAATCTCCTTTCGGAGAAATAACGAACCATTACATTTAGCATTTAACTCCCCGAACACCTCTCGAGATTTCTTTCTTTTTTTGATTTCGGGCAGGCAAGATTCGAGTTAGGCATCGTTTCTGCATCCATCGTTTCAGGCGCTGTAACTCATTTCATAAACAACAAAAGGAGACGGACAATGACGCACCCACACATGGGTTCGATGAATGATGTTATCCATAATTTGATACAAATTCTGGAAAGAATGATAGAAGACAAAATAAGGGAAAATCAAAGGCTGCGTAATCAAGTATATGCTCAGCGACTGATTAGCAAAAAACAGGGAATTCAAATCATCGAACTGGCTAATAAAATCAAATTGTTGGAGGAAATGGACAGCGTAGATGCTGCAGATGTGATCAATCTGGATTGGGAAGAATGCGAGTTTTCCGCATCTCATGTTTCTGAAGATTCACTTCATAAACATGTCCCGCAAGAACAAGTCTCCTGGATTCGTGCGGACTGATCAGTTTTCAAAGCGGAAACGCACTTTCTTTTCCTCAAGGGTTACGTTTATTCGAGTCTTCAGTGCCACCCTTCTTATCGAGGTCACTCCTCTCTTGCTCTTTTCTCCCAAAAAGATACTCTATCGCTTATCAGGGCTGATTCTTCAAATTTCTAAAGTACTTGGACCGTTGTCACCGTAGGAAATACTACATGTTGAAAGTGTCAAAACGCGGTCGAATCTCACCATTTATCGTTATGGATGTCATGCAGACCGCTGCAGAACGTGAGAGGTTGGGAGATGACGTCATTCACATGGAAGTAGGACAACCGAGTACCCCCGCCCCTGCGAAGGTACTGGCAGCCGCCAGATCCATTTTAGATCGTGATAAAATTGGCTACACAGTCGCATTGGGGATCGACTCCCTCCGTGAACGAATTGCCCGCCACTATCAAGATCGTTATTCACTGCATCTCTCGCCTGCCAGTGTAGTTGTCTCTTGCGGTTCCTCGGGGGGATTTCTACTTGCCTTCCTTGCGACATTTGACGTGGGAGACCGGGTTGCCTTCGTTTCTCCGGGCTACGCATGCTATAGCAAACTCATAAGCGCTTTGGGATTGGAAGCGGTAGAAATTCTCTCAGGACCTGAAACCCGCTTCCAGCCGACACCTGCTCTGCTCGAACAACTGGAAAAGCCAATCGACGGGCTTTTGGTCGCGAGTCCTGCCAATCCAACCGGGACGATGATTGGACATTCCGAAATGGAAGCGCTCTGCCAGTATTGTCGCAGCCAGGGAATTCGTCTTATTTCCGATGAAATCTACCACGGTATCACGTATGGGACCCCGGCAGTTTCCGCATTGTCCTATACTGGAGAAGCAATTGTTATCAACAGTTTCTCCAAGTATTTTTCCATGACGGGTTGGCGATTGGGCTGGATGATTGTTCCGGATAACATTCTACGCAGTATAGAATGTCTGGCGCAGAATATTTTCATATCCCCCCAGACGCTTTCCCAATGGGCCGCTTTGGCGGCCTTTGATTGTCATGAAGAATTAGAGGGCCATGTAGCGCGTTATACAAAAAACCGGGAAATTCTTTTGAATGAATTACCGGGAATGGGAATGGGTCTGGCTCCTGCGGATGGGGCGTTTTACATCTATGCGGACATTTCAAAGCTGACCAACGACAGCAAAACCTTTTGTAACAATCTGCTGCGGGAAACCGGAGTTGCTACCACCAGTGGAATCGACTTCGATCCCTCCCGTGGACATCGAGCTGTGCGTTTCTCTTTTTGCGCGCAAACTGAAGAGATCCTCGAGGCGGTAAAACGAATGAAAGACTGGCTCCATCGTTCGTATAAATGAAAATTTCTATAAAAAACACATTACCAATGAGGAATCATTATGTCTGCTAATCCGGAAAAAACCACTTTGGGTGGAGGGTGTTTTTGGTGCGTGGAGGCGGTTTATCAGAATTTGAAAGGCGTGGGACACGTGGTTTCCGGCTATACAGGCGGTGTGACTGAAAATCCAACCTACACTCAGATCTGCACCGGAACCACGGGTCATGCGGAAGTCGCACAAATTTCTTTTGACCCTGACGTGATTTCGTTTGCTGATATCCTATATGTTTTTTGGCGTACCCATGACCCAACCACATTGAACCGACAGGGACCCGATGTCGGCACTCAATACCGTTCTGCTATTTTTTATCATAATGAAACACAGAAATTGATTGCGGAACAATCAAAACAGGAAACTGCGGCTGCCGGTTTATGGCCCGACCCCCTTTTCACCGAAATCACGCCCTTGACCACCTTTTATGAAGCAGAAGACTATCATCAAAATTATTTTCGTAACAATCCCTACCAGCCTTATTGCCTCATGGTGATCAATCCCAAAGTCAAAAAGCTCAAGAAGGAATTTCAGGATCAACTCAAGTGAGGCATTTCCTTATCAACTCTTGAAAAAAGAACGTCGCGCTTCGACATTGGCGCGTACATCAATCAAGACCGTATGCCCCTCTTTGTTCAAGCGTTGGGCTTTCTGCAATGCGGGTGCCATCTCCACTACATGGGAGACCCGAATTCCGACAGCACCCATACCTTCTGCAAGCTGGGCATAATTCCCCTGCATGTGAGTGATTCCATAGCGCTCGCGCGCTGTGTCTAAAACCTTTAATCCCGCATAAGTCGCCATAGCGCTATTATTGAGGAGTACGGTGGTAATGGGAAGCTGGGCGCGCACTGATGTCTCAATATCCAAACCAGACATGCCAAAGGCGCCATCGCCCATCATATTGAGACAGAACTTGTCCGGATGGGCTAACTTCGCGCCAATCATCAGCGGGATGCCAAAACCCAGATGAGTTGTCTTGCCCCAACCGATGTAACTATGAGGAGTGGTGGCCGTATAAAAGGGCACTATGCAATCCCGAGGAGCACCGGCATCGTGTGTGACAATGCTGTTTTCCCTGTCCAGCGTTTGATCGATTTCTTGGATGATGCGGTAATAATTGAGGGGTTCTTCCTCGGAGGTGAGGTGTGGGGTCCATTTATTTATCCACTCCTTCTTGACAGCCTGGATTTGAGCCTGAATTTGTGACACTTTGACCGCATCGGGCTTCATTTCTCGTGCTTTGAACTCCTCGATGAGGGAGAGAAGGGTCAAGCGGGTATCTCCGATCAATCCGATGTCTACGGATTCGTCTTTGTTGATATCATCAGGATTGTTTGTGTTTTGAATGAGAATTTTTCCAGGAGGGACTGGCTGACCATAAGAAGTGCGAGTCAAACTGGAACCAAGGGCGATCAAGACATCACTTTCCCGAAGCCATTGGTGGGCAGGCAAGGTCGTAGTTCCACAGCCAGCGCCCAAAGCCAATGGATGACGTTCGTCGAAAGCTGATTTCCCTGGCATTGTGCAAAATACCGGGATTCCCGTTAATTCTGCCAATTCTTTCAGTTCGGCGGATGCGCCCGAGAGCAAGACGCCTCCCCCCGCCCAAATAACAGGTTTCCTGGCCGCAAGTAAGGCTTGTACCGCATCCTTTATATCACTGCTGGAAGGGACCTGGAGCGCAGCTTTGGGAGATTTGTAATTCTGAGCGTCGACAGGGACTTCACGATTGCAAACATCCGCAGTCAACTCCACGACCACCGGACCGGGCACGCCATTACGCAGCGCATGAAAGGCCCGACGCATGACGTTGCCCACTTGATCCGGAGAATAGATAGCTTCCGCTTGCTTCACCAATCCTTTGTAATTTTGCGCTGCAGGGAAATTTGGACGGACCCCAATCTGGCTTAAAGAGATACCCCCGGGCAATACCAGGATCGGGATATTGTCGGCATAAGCCTGGGCTATTCCCCCCATAGAGTTTTCCGCGCCCGCCTGTGACTGGATGGCGACAACCCCAAATCGTTTTCGATCATTGGTACGACTGAAGCCATCCGCGGCCATCACTGCCCCGCGTTCGTGGCGAAACGCGATTGGTCGAATTTCCTCTTTGGCAGCCGCCTCAATCAACGGGTTTGCGGGGAAACAGGTCATCGATTCGACCCCTTCGGCTTTTAAGATTTTTACGATGTATTCAATTCCATTCATTCTTTTTAACTTTCTAAACAGTTTTTAACTGGACTTTGGACATTTGAGTAAATTTTCAAGAAGAGATTTTGACAAACATTCTCTTGAGTTGAGCGATTCAAAAAAAAGCACTCAACCGAGGGAAAAATGTGTTATATTTCAATGAGCAACACTGATTTTACGACGAAGTCCAATACAACCCGACAGGTAGAGAGCTTTATGGAAAAAGATACAACAGTTCAGGATAAAAAGAAACAAATAATTGATGCAAATCAGCCAACCGGTGAACTCTTGACAAGTCGTGTCGGATTGGCTTTGTTCGCCCAATATCCGCAAAACATTCGACTGATGCTTATCATCGAAAGGATGTTTGGTTTGATCCCTAAGAATAAAATAAGAGTAATCATGAGCAAAAACCTTTCAGCGCTGAATCGCTTCACTTCCACTGAAGGAAGGTGCCCCAAGTCGATTCCGGGAGATGCGCCGCAAGTTGCGATTCGACACCGGGGTTGAGGTATTGGCGCCAAAAAGTATCTTGCTCATCAATGAGAATCATGTTTTTAATATTCTGCATTGTGAGGGGCGCCCTGTTGAGCTATGATAAGGTCATTCAAGGAGAAAAGATTGTTAGCAGGGATGTTTAATTCAAGGTTTGCTTGCGAATGAATCTTTTACAGGAGGGAAGATGAGGCAAATAGGAAAGTATCATATCTTATTACTGACGATGATCATAACAGGGTGCGCAGGTTTTTTTACTTCCGAAACGCTGAAACGGGCGCAAGAAAGAGGAGCACCGATTTTTATCAGTAGCATTAGCCTGGAGCCCCGCCTTGTCAGCCCAGTTGAACTTCTCTGGTACAACCTCGGACCGAAGACAATCTACAGAGTGGGGTTTTCCATTTCCATCTATAATAAAAAAGGAAGAAAGCTCTTGGAAAAGCAGTTGATTCTGAGCGGTAACTACGTGCCGATGGATAAGAAAGAGGGTGCCCGTTACAACCGGGTCTGGTGGCTTGGAGATTGGTTTCGCTCTTCAATGGTTTGCGTTGTGATCGATAAAATCGATATTGTCTTTACGGATGACTCGAAAGTTGTCCTCGATTCCAAGGAGCAGTTGAATCCACTGCTCGACATAGATGTCGTTCAAGAATGCAAGTCATCCCAAAATTGAGTTTTCGCATTCCTATGCTTCCAATGGTTTGCGCAGTAACAGAAGTGGCATGAACTGGAGAATAGTCCTATGAAACTAAGACTTCGTCAAATTTGTTTGGTGGCCTACGAACTCAATCCGGTCGTGGAAGACCTCAAGGCGATTTTTGGCCTTGAAATCGGACATGTCGACCCGGGTGTGGGAATTTTTGGCTTGGAAAACACCATCCTGCCGGTAGGCAATTCTTTTCTGGAAATAGTGGCCCCGACTGAAGAAAATACAGCAGCCGAACGCTACCTGAAACGGCGTGGTGGCAATGGAGGATATATGGTCATCACCCAATGTGACGACTTACCGCCACGAAAAGCGCATATCAAAGCCCTGGGAATCCGCCTCGCGCACGAAATGGATTATGAGGGATTTCGTGGTATGCAGTTGCATCCTCAGGATACGGGAGCCGCGATTTTCGAGATCGACTGGAATGAAGGTTTTGAACAACCGGATGGTCCCTGGTGGCCTGCCGGAAAAAATTGGCGAGCTGCCAAACGTACCAATGTGATCTCCCACTTCCAGGCGGTGGAACTGCAGAGCGAAAATCCTATCAAATTGGCACGGCGTTGGAGCGAAGTTGCCCAAATTTCATTACAAATTCAGCATTCCGGAATTCCAATACTACCTCTCGAAAACGCCGGTATTCGCTTTGTGGAAGCTACCGATGGAAGAGGAGAGGGATTGGGCGGCATTGATCTGAAAGTCGTCAATAAAGACTATGTACTCTCCCAAGCCAAACAACGTGGATTCCCTCTTTATGAGGACAAAGTGACGGTTTGTGGCGTGCGCTTCGCTTTGGTTTGATCCGAGCAGTTCCTGTTTTCAAAAAATTGACAGCGACGATACCCTATTCCTGGCAAACTCTCTTGAACTTGATTTTTGCGGGAGGCGCTTAACAACCTTCATAAGGAAAAATGGTACCCGTTCAGGTTTGGTGGTTGGCGTCTCGGCCCAAAACGTTGTGGGCCTCTGTTTCTCCGGTGATAATCGGCAGCGCAATGGCTTTTGAAGATGGTCTCTGGCATGGGCCATCCGCATTGGTCGCTCTCGTAGTGGCCGTCTTGATTCAGATTGGCACCAATTTTGCCAATGATTATTTCGATTTTCTCAAAGGTGCGGATACCAGTGAAAGAGTCGGCCCCTTGCGAGCCACTCAGGCAGGCTTGGTCAAGCCGGAAACCATGCGCCGGGCATTCATACTGGTATTTGGACTTGCTATTCTCTTTGGACTTTTCCTGGTCTGGCGTGGAGGCTGGCTGGCATTCTGGACTGGCTTGATTTGCATCCTTGCAGGACTGCTTTATACCGCCACTCCCTTTGCCACTGCCTACACGGGATTTGCCGACCTCTTTGTCCTGGTTTTCTTTGGACCCGTGGCGGTAGCAGGCACTTATTACGTGCAGGGCTTGAACCTCGATTTATCCGTATTAATTGCAGGTTTGGCCCCAGGGTTGATCTCGACAGCTATTTTAGTGGTCAACAATCTGCGGGATATGGAACAAGACCGAACTGCCGGGAAATATACCTTGGCCGTGCGTTTCGGCAAACGTTTTTCCCAACTCGAATACCTGATTTTGCTTATCCTGGCGGCTTGCATTCCAATCTTGCTCTACTTATACGCGGGAACACATCTCTTTGCATTATCAGCTATCTTGACTATGGCCTTTGCAGTTCCCCCAATCAAAACAGTGTTCACCTATTCCGAAAGTGCGCTTCTCAATACAACACTGGCGGAAACCGGTAAATTCCTGCTGATATTCAGCATCGTGTTTTCACTGGGTTGGAATCTGTGACCTTTATTCTATGGCAATTTCTGAAAATTCCCCGAATCCGGTGTTGTCACATTAATGGCCTTTAAACTTGGCTCTGTTTGTGATAAATATTGATAAATTTTTTGCATCTGTCATACTGTCTCCTGAACCGCTAAATTTTTTATAGGAGAAGGAGATGGATCATACAGAATTCAAACAATATCTTTCACGTCTTGAGGGGTTGAGTCCGGCACAAAAAAGGAAGCTGTCCGATGTTTTGCGAGTCAAGGATGAAGGCGAGGCAGTCGCAGAGACACTTGAGAAGCGCATCAGCGGTGGCGGGCACTGTCCTCATTGCAAGCATGTTCAATTTCAAAGGTGGGGAATATCAAATGGGATGCAACGCTACCGTTGTAAAAGCTGCCTGAAGACCTTCAACGCAGCCACTGGGACTCCCTTGGCGCGCCTGCGGAAAAAGGAGAAGTGGCTGGAGTATTCCAAGGCGATGATTGACGGCCTGAGTGTCCGCAAGGCGGCCAGAAAATGCGGGATCGACAACACCACCAGTTTCCGGTGGCGTCACCGTTTCCTGCATGGGTTGAGGGACAAGAAGGACAGCAGCCTCAAGGGGATAGTCGAGGCCGACGAGACCTTCTTCCTGGAGTCGTTCAAAGGTTCGCGGAACCTGGGGCGCACAGCTCGCAAAAGAGGCGGCAAAGCCACGAAGCGGGGGTTGTCTGCGGAGCAAATCCCGGTTCTGATCGTAAGGGACCGCCACAGAGAGATGACAGACGAAGTGCTGAAAGACCTCAGCGAAGTCTCGATCACCAAAGTGCTCAAGCCTGTCTTGGCACAGGATGCGGTCCTTTGCACGGACGGGAACAAATCTTATTGGGCATTCGCGGACACTGAGAACATCGCGCATGTCCGGCTGATCGCCTCCAATGAGAGCAGGGTCATTAACAAGGTCTATCACATTCAAAATGTCAACGCATATGACAGCCGTTTAAAAGGCTGGATGCGTCGATTCAATGGGGTTGCAACAAAATACCTCCCGAATTACTTGGGATGGAGGCGATGCCTTGAAAAACAGGGAAATTCAATCGCACCGGTGACCTATCTCAACTGTGCTTTGGGGTGACCAATGCTAAACGCAAACAGAGCCTTAAACTTTGACTGCATTTCCTCTTTCTTTAGCTTCCGCTGATGGGAAATTGGGGGGAAATCCTCAATAAATTCCTCTACGATTTCACCTTCTTCAAGGTAATCAAATAGATTCTCTATGGGAACCCGCGTTCCTTTAAAACAAGGAGTACCTGCCAGCTTTTCCGGATCAACCTCAATTGTTTCTTCCATTCTCGGTATTCCCTCTCATACATTTGCGGATCGCTCTAAAACAAATTTTAACATGCCTTGATTATGCCTTGAATCCATAAGAACGAGCAACCAATTTTCTCTCAATTGGCAGGCCACGAACATGACATGCTTTCCCCTCTCTATGATAACCGCCTGTCAGGCCCGGGGCTGTCCTTCCTGGCTTGTTTCAGGCGAGCCCGGACATTCTGGGAATCCCAAACTTGTTGCCAGATCCCTCTTTGACTCCATCGGCGGTAATGGTCGTAAACGGTTTGCCAGGGAGGAAAATCATGAGGAAGCATTCTCCACTGACAACCCGTTTTCACGACATACAAAATCGCATTGACGATGGTATGTTTGTCATGAATATTTATGGCCCCGCGGGGGTCGGAACGTTTAAAAAAATGTTCAATCTCAAACCATTCTTGATCGCTTAAGTCGCTTGAATACATCTGTCTCCTTTTGAAAAAATGGAAATTTAAAAGACAAGCAATTAATTTACCAAGCGGATTCTAAACCTCTGCAACACTGTGTCGAGTATACCACCGACGTTTGCGGAAAGCACGCAAATCAGCGTCGAGATTGTAGTAGCAATGGTGGTTGCGCCCAGACCTGCAATGACAGAGATGCGGTCAGCGTGGATAACAGGGCTGAAAACGACCCGTCCCAAGTGGTCCGAGCCCGGCAGGGAATTCATTCCAGGGGGGAAGTCAGCCTATCTACCACGCCAATCTCGTTCATTCCATAAGGGGGCAATAAATCGGGAAAATGGCAGTCAACAAGCAGAATAGCGTTATAACCGCAGCAAACACGCCCAGCGTCAGTTCCCTGACAAGCCTGACACCGGAGCTTATTTGTAATGGACCCGGGGGTCCAAATAGGGATAAATCAGGTCGATGAGGAGATTGCCGGCCATCACCAGGGCGGCGAACAAAAGGTTGGCTCCGGAGACGACCGGGTAGTCTCTTTCTTGGAGGGCCAGCAGGAGGACACGCCCCAGGCCGGGCAGGGCAAAGAGGTTCTCGAGGATCACGGAGCCCCCGATCAGGATCGGCAACTGCAGGCCAATCAGAGTCATCACCGGGATGAGGGCATTTTTAGTGGCGTGTCTGAGGACAATGATCTTCTCCTTGAGCCCCTTGGCCCAGGCGTGCGGATATAGTCTTGCCGCAGGACCTCCAGCATCATGGTACGGGTCAGGCGCATGGTGCTGGCCGCCAGGCCCGTCCCCAGAATCAGGCAGGGCAAGAGGAACATCTCGAGATGCCCAAGGGGGTCTTCGGAGAAAGGAACCAGTTCCAACGGAGGCATCCAGGCCCACCAGACGGCCGGGTAGATAATGAGCATGGTTGCCAGCCAGAAGTCCGGCGTAGCCAGGCCGATAATCGCGAAGGAGCGCCCGGCGTAGTCGCCGATCGTATCCTGGCGCAGTGCCGAATAGATGCCCACGGGCAGCGCGATCAGGAGACCGATGAGGATTGCCAGGATCCCCAACTCGAGGGTCACCGGCAAATGAGCCAATAGCTTCTCCTCCACCGGGATTTGCTCGATCATGGAGCGGCCCAGGGTGCCGCGCAGCAACAGACCTCCCAACCAGCGGCCATACTGCGCATGGATCGGCACGTCCAATCCCAGCATCCGCTCAATCGCTTTACGGTCCGTGGGCTTCTGTACCCCAAACCCTTCCCCGGCCATCGTGTCCAAGAGGTTGCCCGGCAGGAAGCGCACCGAGAGGAAGACCAGCAGGGTCAACAAAAAGAAGGTGGGGATAAGCAGCAACACCCTGCGAATAATATATGCTCTCATAAGTGTACTAGTTCGTCGCTGTCGCGACATAGCCTTTAGCTATGGCTACACACTTAAGTCGGGACACTTTGTCATTCCTGACTACGATCAGGAATCCAGGGGAAGGTACCCTGGATCCCGCATTCGGCAGTTTTTTTTGGCCACAATGTGGCCAAACTGCCTCTCTGCGCGAGGATGACATGGTGAAGTAAAAATCGTCAAAAACATAATTTTGTCCCATTTTAATCGGATAGCCTTAGCTGTCAGCTATCAGCTTCTGATTCATATTGATAATTCAGGTTTTTTTAACTGAAAACCGATAGCTGAGAACTGATATCAAAGTCGCGACAGCGACTGATGCCTTTATTACTTCAAATCCTGGTCAATCCAGAGACGAGCCAGGATCGCACCCGGCTGAAGCCCTCCAAGGTCAAGTTCACCGTTGTAGCCCTTGACCCAGGGATGAACCGCACTAAACGCCGGAGCTTTCCCACCCCACAGAAAATAGTGTTGATAGGTAAAGTACAACGATGCCACTTTCGAGGCCCTCTGCTGCTCCTCAACGGTGGTACCGGCTAAAAAGGCATCCACCAGGAAGTCATAATACGGGTCCCACACGGAGGCAGGGCTCCAGGTGGAGGTTGTGAGGCCATGGGTGAGGATGTCGGCAGGGGCCCTATCGGCCCCCGAAGAATGCGTAGTCATGCCATAAGTCCGTTTATTGATATGATTGACCCAGGTCGTCGTATCCATTATCAGCATCTTGACGTTCACCCCAATCTTTCTGAAGGACTCTGCGGCAATTTCATAGAAGGTCACGTCATAGACATCGCGGACCTGCAGGTCGGTCTCGAATCGCCAACCGTCCGTGCCCACGGGATAGCCCGCCTGATCGAGGAGCTTTTTCGCCCCTTCCGGATCATACTGATAGTACTGCTTGAGGTCTTCGGGCCACTCTTGATAGGGGTTTTGATACCCGACCACGCCTGTGCCCAAATACTCTATCGGTGTCACATCGGCATAACCCTTCCAGTAGGTCTTGTTAATAGTCTCAAGATCCAGCGCCATCTGCAACGCGTGGCGCACCCTGATGTCGGTAAAGGGGGGTTTGCTGCTGTTATAGGCAATCGAACTGGCCGAGGACACTGCTTTGCCCCACAGCTGGATGTCGGGGTTGGTCTTTTTCAGGTTTTCCACCTGGTCGATCGATTGTATCGTAGCCCAACCAACCCAGCCCACGTAATCGAGCCTCCCCGCGCGCAGGGCTGCCAGCCGGGTGGCTTCCTCCGGCAGGACCAACATCTTCACCCTATCCACATAGGGCAAGCGGTTCCGCGGGTACTTTTCATCGTGAGCCCAGTAGTCCGCATTCTTCTGATAGGTGAGCGAGGTTCCCTTGCTCCAGTCCGTCATCATAAAGGGGCCGGTGCCCACCAGGTGCCGCCAATCGGTCAGGATTTGAACGCCTTCGATTTTCTCTTCATTGACGATCTCACCGTGTTGCCGGATCACCTCAGGGCCGTTCATCATCGCAGAGTTGTTGTCGATAAAAATAATCGTAAAACCATTCGGGTTTGGCTTCGCCAGCTTAAAAACCACCGTGGATGGATCAGTGGCCTCGACGGAGACGATCCCCGCATCATCCAGGGGGCCCCACTGGGCCAGAAAGGGACTGCCTTTGCTGAAGCCGCTGCCCAAACCTAAATAACGGTGATAGTTCCACTCCACATCTTGAGCCGTCAAGGCTCGAGCGTTCATCGGGGCCTTATCGTGCCAGCGCACGTCCTTGCGGATCTGCAAGACATATGTCACCGGGTCAGGCTGTTCCCAACTTTCAATCAGCGCTCCTCTAACAAATTGTGCAGGGGAGAAGTAACCAAAAGGAAAAACGCTCCTATCGGCTGTCCAGTCATGGATACCGAGCTTCTCTAAAACGGGAGTGAAGCTCATCGTCGAAGGATGGCCCAACCAGCTGTCAATGTTTTTTGGTTCATTAGCGATGCCGAGGGTCAGGGTTCCCCCGTATTCAGGCGCAGTCACCATCTCGCCGGTACCGGGGTCTTTGACCATTTCTTGCGCGGTCACGACTGCCGGACCCATCGAAAGGGCAAACACCCCCAGGATGAGGACCAGCAGGATTGCTTGGATTGTTCTGGTTTTGTTTGTTTTCATGGTTTCTCCTTTTTCGCTTTGATTTTGGCAAAATGTGGGGACATGGACTTGTTCCGTGTCCCCATTTTTTGTGGATTGTTTCATTTGACGTTTCATAGGTCCTCTTTTGGCAGAAGTTACTTGATTTTGATTCATTTTCATTTTTTCTTTCATCATTTCTCCTTTTTCAGAAGTGAACTAAATTGGATATTTTTGATTTTACCTTTCATCACGCCTTCTTTCATTAGAAATGACCGATAAGCTGGTGCGGTTAAAAAAAATTTTTGGAGAGGATCAATCTTTTGCGCATCATCTCCTTCCTTAATACAATAAGGCACGATACTAGCACTACTACTACTACGCAATTTCAACCCCCTGAGGTAAAATAAATGCGGAATTCGCAAAAAAAATCGTAACTATTTAGGTCTCTGAAAAACCCGTTTATTAAATATCGTTAAAAAAGATTCCCGGAGAGGATCGATCGTTTTCAAGTCCTCCCACGATATTGTTCAATCGATCGGAAACCCTCTTCTTTCATAAAAACACCTTAACGAAGACATATTATAACACAATAGTAATGTCAATCCCCTGATGTAAAATAAATTCGGGATTCGCAAAAAAAAAAACAAAAAATCAATAAATCTACTCAAATCCGGGGACAGTCAGAAGCCGTTCAGTTCAATAACATTGAAAAAAGATTTCCGAGGAAGATCAATCGTTTTCAAGTCCTCCCACGATATTGTTCAATCGATCGGAAACCCTCTTCTTTCATAAAAACACCTTAACGAAGACATATTATAACACAATAAAATGTAATGTCAATCCCCTGATGTAAAATAAATTCGGGATTCGCAAAAAAAAACAAAAAATCAATAAATCTACTCAAATCCGGGGACAGTCAGAAGCCGTTCAGTTCAATAACATTGAAAAAAGATTCTCGGGAAGAATCCATCGTTTTCAAGTCCTCTCACGGTATTGTTCATTCGATCGAGCGGGAACCCTCCCACAGCTAATTTTGAATCAAACGAGCGGAAGTCCTCTCCTTCCCTGAAACAACAAGGCACGATTTCAGCACTACTACGCGGCGCAAAGCCTATAGCAAGTTTGGATCAGGAGAATTGCGCAACAATGGAGGTCAGCTATAAAAAAATATATTGCGGTCCATCTTCGGCATGAGCCAAAAAGCGAATGTTCGCTCCACAGTCCATCGTTTTTTCCAACGGCGATAATGATCGTAAACGCTTTGCCAGGGAGGTAAATCATGGCCAAGCATTCTCCACTGACAAGCCGTTTTCAGGACATACAAAATCGCATTGACGATGCTACGTTTGCTATGAATACTTTTGGCCACGCAGGGGGCGGAACGTTTAAAAAAAGGAGAGTTTCAGTAACAAAGAGGAGCATGTGAAGGATGCAAAGCCTGAGTGAGCAACTCGAGGATGGATTTCCCCTGTTTTCTGGTAGTGGAAATGGCTCCCCGGATGATACAAAAAGCCCGAGATCCTTCAGCCGTTCGAAAGCCGCCGGAGATTTTTTGTTTCAGTTTAACCATGCGCACATCCCGCTCGGCTTGGTTGTTGTCAAAAGGAACCCGGAAGTCATCCATGAATAACAAGCTTTCCTTTTCATAGAGGATCAAGCGATCGAGTAAATTTTTGGCTTTGCTCTGTTTGGGGCGTCCTCGTTTCTTTGTTTGAGGAGGGGGAGGATAGAGCTCAAGGGCTTCTTGGGTGATATCACGATAGCGTTGCCGGAAGTGATCCAGTTGGATTGGACTCAAAGCAGATTGTTCTTTGAACTTGGCTTGGTCTACTTGCTCTTTGATCTCTACCAGTAAGTCGCTCATCTCCTGAGCCCACAAGGCCTTTTCTTGTTGATAGGCCCGAGAGAGTTCACGTAAATGATGCGCATTGCAAAAGCCATGATCACACTCATAATGCTGGTAGCTCTCCCAGTGATCATGAATGGCTGTCTTTTCAAACTGAGGCAGGATACCGGCAGCATCCATTCCGGCTTGACCCCGTTTGTCGTGGATAAAATAAAAGGTCAGCTCTTCGGTAGAGGCTGAATGAAGCCAGCGACGTTGTTTGTTTTCAAACAAAGAGGTTTCATCAAAATGAACCACCTCCGCTTGAATCAGAGCTTCAGCCACTTGTTGTTGGAAAGGATAAAGCCTATGGGCGGCTTGCTGGAGGCTAGCATAAATCGTGGCCGCATTGAGCGGCTGGCCGAACAGATCCTCAAAGAATTGCTGGCATCGATCAAAGGGCAGAAACTGATATTGATTGAGATAAACCGCTAAGCCTTTGATCCGGGGACCATATTGAGTGGGTGCCTCTATCCCTGCTGGAAAGCTCGAGTGATTCAGATGCCGGCAGCAGGGACAATTTTTTTGTTCCACTTGGTGTTCAGTAACCTCTAATTGGAGAGCAGGGAGATCAAAGACCTGACGTTTATGCGTGGCCTCAACCGCCACCTGGGATAAATCTTCTCCACAGGTTTCACAGGTGTTGACAAAATGAGGCTCCACATGATCTGGTGATTCACTGAAAGCCAAATGATGGCCTTTATGACCGGGTTGACCTCCGCGAGAGCGACCCCTGCTTTTACGTAAGCTTTTGTTCTTTCGACTTTGATCGGTGGAAGGAGGTTTACTTGAGTTTTGGCTGTTGAGAGCCAGCTGATCCCGAAGTTGCTTATTTTCTGTTTCGAGAGCTTCAATACGCTTATTTTCCATTTCGAGACGTTCGAGGAGTTTTAATCGCTCTTTCTTCCATTGGTCCCGTTCTTCTTCAAAGAGTTGACAGGCTTCTTGAAGAGCCTCAAGGAGGGAAGTCGATGAAATGGAATTAATATATTTTTTTTGAAATTTCGAGAGCATAAAATCCTTCCTGAATTTTATGCTATGCAAATTCCGTGCTTAAATCGAAGGGGGGCTCTAAAGAAACCTAAATAGTTACAAAAAATCAATAAATCAATAAATCAGGAAAATCCGCTCCTTATATGATATGGATAAAGCAAAAGGAGTTATTGGGAAAAATACGGAAGATTAAAAAATTCTTTTGGCAAGTCAGGATCAGGAAAATTGCGAAACAATGGAGGTCAGCTGAAAAAATCTTCAGCGGTCCATTTTCGGCATGGCTTGTGAGATCCGTTTGAGAAGAGAAAGGGCAGGATGGTGGGGACCAACGGTCTTCGGATAAGAGGAATGAGGAGAAATACGCCTGTTCCATGAGTGTTAAATCAGAGCTTTCAACTGCACGGTGAAAAAGGCTATCTCATGAGTGAAGTCAGCCAGGAAGAATCGAGAAAGATCACAACTGCTTATCATGAATTGATTTCTTCGCAGCAAACCCTGATCCTGGCAACCGTATCTGCAGACAGTCTTCCTCAAATCAGCTATGCGCCCTATGTGCGAGATCAGGAAGGTACATTTTATATTTACGTCAGTGAATTGGCTCACCATACTGCGAATTTGCTGAAAAATCAGCAGGCATCCGTATTGTTCATTCGTGCGGAATCTGAATCCGGCAACCTTTTTGCGCGAGAGCGTATCGTATTTAACTGTCGTGTCGAGGAAATAAAACGGGACGACGAAAATTATGAATCTCAACTGCAAGCGATGCAGGAAAAATTTGGAGAAGTTGTCGCGATATTACGCACATTAGCAGATTTTCATTTATTCGCATTGAGGCCCGAAAGTGGGCAATACGTGGTTGGGTTTGGCAGGGCATTCACAATCAATTCAACAGACGAAACACTGAACCACATTGGCATGGATTAATAATGATTTGCAATTTCCATGGGGGTACTGAGAAGTCGAGTTCAGGAGGATCGATGGAATCCAAGAGAAAAAGACTAGCGTTTTATAGTAATCCGCGTTTGGCCAAGTTTCGAAAAAGCGCAATGCTTCCAAATTCCCAGCGAGGCAGGTCATGACAATAAGCAACGCGATTGAGCAAGCAACCCAATTGAGGAGAAGCAATTTTGACGACGTCCCCTATCTTGTGGGTGAATCCTTCACCAGGCTGATCACGGTCCATAGTAGGCGCAAATAAGGTGCCGGTGAAGAGCATCAGTCCATCCGGGTATTGATGATGTTTTCCGATAGTCTGGGCTGCGAGGTCTTCCACATCTCTGCTGATCTTTGTCAGAGTACTTTGCGCATTTATAGTGAACCCTTCCGCTCCTGTCACCTCCACGGTCACTTCAGCCACCCTCACGTCATGCAAAGAGAAAGTATCATTGAAAAGCCGGACAAACGGGCCAATGACACAGGAGGCATTGTTGTCCTTGGCTTTTCCCAGCAACAAAGCGCTGCGTCCTTCGATATCCCGCAAATTCACGTCGTTGCCCAGAGTGGCGCCCACGATCTTACCGGAGGCATTGATAACCAAGACAATTTCCGGCTCCGGATTGTTCCATGAGGAATCAGAACGAATCCCTAAAGTTTCGCCGGTTCCAATAGCCGACATGGGAGAGGCTTTGGAAAATACCTCGGCATCCGGACCGATTCCCACTTCGAGATAAGGAGACCAGAGATTTTTTTTGAGCAATGTTTGTTTGACGTTTTCCGCCTCCGGAGACCCCGGTTTGATTTTGCCCAGGTCCATATTCAGCTCACTTTCCAGCGAGTCCCTGAATTGTTTGGCTTTGCCAGGATCTCCCTGCGCCTGCTCTTCTACCAGACGCTCCAGCATGGAATTTGCAAAAGTCACCCCGCAGGCTTTGATGGTCTGCAAATCGCACGGGGCCAGAAAATAAGGTTGTTCCGGATTGCGTACATTCGGGTCGCTATTTTCCAGAATCGTATAGACGTCCCCCATGCTTTCTTTGCCTGTTTGGAGCAGACGATTGTCGAGGTCCGATTGGTTGAGCAATTCGGCCATCAGAGGGAAGGAGGCGCTGATATCAAAAACTTGGTCTTCTTCGACGATAACTATACAGGGTCCGCCTTGAAGCCCGCCTTTCCAGACTCTGCCAAGTAACAGAGCGCCATTGGCATCTCGAGGAAAACACTGGCGCATGTCTGAGTTCATAAAAACGTCTCCTTGTATTTGTAGAAAGAGGGAAGAAGGAATTTCTGAAACAACCTGGAATCAAGCAAGCACCGGGGAATTTACCATTCTCCGGAACTCCGTAGCTTTTCCCGCGCTGCCTGACCGAAAGCCTGTCCCGCATTTCCCAGATTTTGTAAAATTTCTTCTTTGGAGAGTCCGACAGTCGTCCGGGCAGCAGAGATAACAGTTTTACATTCATTGCTGTCCATAAAACGGGACGCTTCCAGGATGCGAGGTAAATCTTCGTCGGGGATGACGAGAAAACCATGTTTGTCCGCGTGAATCAATTGACCCGGGCGAACCGTTTGTCCGAATACTTGAACCTCACAATTCCAGTTGACGGGAACGTTAAAACCATGACCAACGCACAAGCGGCGGGCGATTCCTTTGAATCCGGCATTGGTCATTTCATCAACATCCCGGATGGCGCCGTCCGTGATGGTACCCACGCACCCTAAACTACGGTGAATATTGGCATTTACTTCTCCCCAAAATGAACCGATCGTTGCCGGTTTGTCCAAATCCTGCACAACCACAATTTTTGGACCGGGAAGCGAGGCCATATACTCGCGATATTGAATTACATTATTACGGTTCGCCGCTTGGTACTGCCCATCACCGGCCTTGAATTGCAAGGTCACTGCATAACCCACCATCGGACCCATTTGTGGCATAAAATCCTTGGTTTCTTCCAGATTGATAGCGTCCTTGGTACGATCATACTTGGTGATCATTTCCCATCCATTATAAATCGTGGGCGTGTTCCATCGTTTTAATTCTATTAAATCCGAATGGCTCAAGGTGAATTTTTCTGAATTCATAAATCATCTCTTATTGAAGGTAAAAATTACGTTGCCCATCCCACCTCTTTGGCAATGACCCGCTTTTTTGGTTTTTTTGGGCAGTTTTAATCCGATTGGACAACTCCGTCCATGGATTTCTTTTTGAACTGGCAGAGGATATTCGCCCATTCCGGGAGATTCCGCAAGTTTTCTATGCGCTCCGGCCAATCCCGGTCTTATATTCAAGCTAATCAAATATCTATGGAATGAGTCCGGGAGTTTCTAGTTTCCATCGGATAAGCGGATAGCCAACTTCACCGCATCTCGCAGGCTTTCGGTCCAAGCAAGATTTTGATAAGCAATGTCATATGCGGTACCATGGTCAACCGAAGTTCGCGTGATATTGAGTCCCAAGGTCACATTGATTGCACCTTTAAAATCAATCAATTTTGCCGGAATATGTCCCTGGTCGTGATACATGGCAACAATAGCGTCGAATTTTATATTGGCTTCCCGAAAAATCGTATCCGGGGGAAAGGGTCCGGTGATCTCAAATCCCCGTTCACGCGCCGCCTCGATGGCGGGAATAATTTCCTCCAATTCTTCATCTCCAAAAGCTCCATCTTCTCCCGCGTGGGGATTGAGTCCGGCCACCGCAATCCGTTGTTGCCTTCTCAGTTTTAAGAGGGCTTCATGCGTCAATTGGATCACTTCCAGGATTTTCTTTTTTTTAACCAACTCAATGGCTTTTCTAAGAGATACATGAGTGGAAAGGTGGCTGACAATCAAGGCCTGCGAGACCAACATCATCGAGTAATTGGAAATGCCACACCAATCGGCGAGACATCCGGTGTGCCCGGAAAAATCGGGTTCGCTCAATTGGATGGCAGCTTTATTGACAGGCAAAGTCGCCAAGGCCCGTAACTGTTGATCGAGACACATTTGAGTGGCTCGTCTGACGTAAGCAAGACTGGCGCTTCCTACGACTTTAGAGATTCGACCAATCTTCAAGTCGTCGGGGGTTAGCAGTCCTTGATCGTAAATATTCAAAAAATGAGGCTGAATTTGTTCGGGCGATTGTATGCGACACAACGGTACCTTCAGTTTCAAACGACGATTGCAGTATTCCAAAATGGAATAATCGCCAATGACCAACACCTCTTTTGGCAATTCATTTTTCCTGAATGCGTTCAAGACAATTTCAGGGCCGACCCCGTTGGCGTCTCCCATGGTGATCCCAATTGGCTTCATTTGATTTTCCTTGAAAAAAACTTTCAATTGTCCCGATACTGTTCTCTTCACCAAATCCGCCAGGCTTGGTTACTAAGTAAAGGGGGTTGTTGACGCTATTCAGCGATTTGAGAAGAGCCACTCCTGGTACGATTTCACTCAAAGCTTCTATGCGCTTCAGTTGTAAAGCCTTCAAAACGGCAAACGCCGTATCACCTCCAAAGATCACCAGTACTTCAATTTGGATATCTTGAAAAAGTGAAGCAATGAGTGATCCCAAATACTCGTTCCACTTTACACCCTCACCGTGAAATGCAATAGACGAATCTCTCAACTTCTCAGGAGAAGGAGTCGTTAAGACGGCCATTTTATTTTTTTTGTAGACTTCCCGCAACCAGTTTGACAAGGGGTAATGATCGTCTGTCAATCTGCATTCTTCACGATTGAATCCGAGTTTTTCAAGTATCCCAACCGGAATCGATCGAGAACGCGCCCACTGAATTTGTCGATGGGCAACAGGATTCAAACTGCCATTGATGAAAAGTCGTCGATTTGACTTTTTCAGTGAATGAGTGGGCTTATTCTTAAATTCAATGAATACGGGCAAAACTGTCGCAAAACCACCGGAGCCTGCCAGAACTCTTATTTGCATCTCTCGACACAGCAATCTTCCTATCTGAAATAATTCCTCTTCGCTGCCAGTATCGAATACATAACACCCTTCATCTGCAAAAGAATATTGTCGACCCGTATGATGTTTTTCTAAAATGTCACGGGTTATCAGATGGTAAGGAGCATCAAGTTGGCGCCGGAACTTCCTTATAATACTGTTTTCCCGGCAAGGTTCCAAAGGATCCTTTGCATAATCACTCCCTGCCAAGGGTTTTCCTTGCACGAAAATCATTCCCTTTTCGACTGTTCGTCCCATTGAAGGATTTGCTGGAATAAACATAATCCTGCCTGCTCCTAGGCGCTTCCTCAAAATGTCCAATTCCGCTGCAATGTTGCCTCTCAGAGTCGAATCTGTCTTTTTATAGCAATAAGGAATCTGCCAGCAAATGGCGACGTCCAACACAATGTTCATACGCTTCTGCGCTTCTTTTACAGATACATGACGTGATTCCGTATTTATGGCAACTACTTGGAATTCATCAGAATGGACCTTCCAGTCATGCTGCCAATCCGCAACCACCAATGTGGCAATCCCTTTTTTGGCAAACTGTACTGCCACTTCGTTGGCCTCTGTCAGATCATCGGCGATTACAAGTAATTTGAGCATAATTTCTTTCTCGAGGCACTATCATAAATGAATATTTGTCAAGTTTTAAACAAAGGTTGTTTTACGCCTTTTCAGATTTCTTTGGCCTTTTGGTGCTGCCCTTATTTTCACGCGTCGATGGCAATATAGCGTGGCTGGACCTGTATTCGTTGTAACCAATCTCTAATACGAGGATACCTCTTCAAATCAAATCCCCCTTCGTGGGCCACGTGAGTGTAAGCATATAGAGCGATATCGGCGATAGAATAGCGGCCTGCCACAAAAAAGTCATGAATGGACAAATGAGATTCCATCACATTCAATGCAGCGTATCCCTCTGGCTTTCTTTTTTTCAGTTCCTCTTGAAATTCGGCCTCGGCCTGCAGGATTGTGATCCAAAAACGAGATGTGGCAATATGCGGCTCATGGCTATACTGTTCAAAGAACATCCATTGTAGCGCCCTCACCTGTTCCAGTTGATCTTTGGGCATCAGTTCCGTCCCTTCTGCCAGGTACCATAAAATAGCATTCGACTCCGGCAGATAGACCCCTTGCCGTAACTCCAGCACCGGAATCCGGCCATTTGGATTTTTCTTCAGAAAATCCGGCGTTCGGGATTCTTTATTGAGAATATCGACATGAATTCTTTCAAATTCTTCAGCCAATTGAGTCAGCGTCAATCTAACTTTGTAACAGTTGCTCGAATCCGGCATCTCATACAGTCGATACATGCTTCTCTTTTCTGATGTTCAAATTCATAGGGTCCCTTCTTTTGACCGCAAGCGCGCAAACCATAGCAGCACCCTATACAGCAATATCGTGCTGAGATAATATAATCCGTACTGCCAGCCACTCCAATGCAAATCCATGTGAATAGTTGCCCATCCTCCCCAGTCATGAACACTGCTTAAAGTTTCCAGCCATAATCTTAAAACCCACTCCACTCCTTGAAAGGCAGCTTTTTCCCAGAAACCGAAAGGCAATGCCTGCCAATGGAGGAGGCTGATGAAAAAAGCCGTAAAACAAACCGGCAATATTAGAAATGCCAACATGGGCACCATGATGATATTCAACCAAAACACTTCCAGAGAGAGCTGATGAAAACGAGTTACTAGAATCGGCCAAATACCAACGAGAACGGATGCAGTGACCCAAACGCTATTCCATATGTATATGCCCACTAACTGCCAGTAGGAGACCTCTCTTGAAGTATTCCTTAAAAAAGGTAAAATCAAAATTATATAAAGAACGGCGACAAATGAAAGCTGAAAGGAAAGGTCGTATATGATCGCGGATTGCCAACATATGAACAAAAAAGCTGTGCTCAGAAGAGCATACAAAGGGGCTTGCAACTGTCCCAGCCAGCGAATCACGACCAATATGGTAAGCATGACCAACGCCCGCAGAGCGGGGACAGGAAATGCTATCAATGCCACATATAACCATAACCCTGCCAAGGTCAGAAATTGGCAAAAATCTAAAAAATGAATCGATAGCAAAATCCGCGGGGAAAAACGGCCAACTTGTCTGAAAAACGTCAGCCCCAACCAATATAATAAACCGATATGAAGCCCGCTGATGGCCAGAAGATGAGCCAAACCTGTAGCTCTGAACAATTGATGGGATTCAGAACGAGAAACCAATTTTGCCAAAATCAAAGGAGAATAGAGGGAAAAAATTTCTGGTGGCAGGTAAAAAGCTGCCCGGTTTCTCAGGTGCTGGTGTACGATTTGTCCAAAATAAAACCACGAATGAGGAGGAAAAAAGCTCGTATGGTAAAGAACTTGCTTCAACGAAACAGTAAGTCGTTGGTTTTGCAGGTCGGTTCTCGCAATAATACCGCTGAATTGAATAGGACGACGATGGTAAAAGGATTTGATGGATCGGCTCTTCGATAACAGCAGCACCGAGATCTCAAAAAACTCTTGATGTTTCTCTTGAAAGAATAATTCTCCAGGAGCCAAATGGACGCGGACATCCTTTCCGTCCTCGATGGCCTGTACAATTTGTCCACGGACCCATACAGTGGGAGAAGCAGACTTGGCATTTTCGAGTTTTTGTTGCCAGAGTGGGAGTGTAATGAACAACTGATGAGCCAAAAACGCTCCCCCTATGAGAAGAGTAGCTGCAATAAATCTCAAATGACGGTACCAGCACCAGCTGGCTAAGCCTGCTGAGGCGACCACCAGCCATTCCAGATGGAGATGGGAAAGGGAGACCGTATAGCGAATCCCGATCCAAATTATTAAGAGGATGGCTGTTGCAATCATTATACAGAGAGGCATCCAAGGCTTTTTGATTTTGTTTTTGACGAATTCAGAAGATTTATCTTCAGTTTTTGTTTTTGACATGCGATAAATAAAGTTTATTTTGTATGAAAAAAGTAGGGAATGACCTTATTGTTACGCTGGAGGAATAGTCTGAACATGGATCTGTTATTACCCTCCTTGGAATTTTTATAGTAGTTAAAGAATCGTCTGAAAAAAAAGACGGGAATTACAAATTATCAATAATGAGGTGCGATATGAAAATCAAACTTTCAATTTGTGTGTTGGGACTCTCACTGACAATGATTGGATGTGACACAATCACGGAATTGATTTCTCCAAAAACAGAGCAAGAAGCTGAAATCGTAGAGCATATACAGCCTGAGGCAACTGAAATGACGAGCAAGGAACAAGATATTGCGGATAGCTCCTCATTGGCAAAGGTAGAAGGAAGCGTTGCCGGCGAAACCATGGATTCGAGCGAAGCAGATCTGGCTGCCAAAGAACCTTCGGCAACCTCAGCCGCAACTGAATCCGGCGCTACTCCGGATGAGGATGCTTTGACTGCCACTGAGTTGGCAAAAAAAGACTCCGTCCCAGGGGCTGCTGAAGAGGATACTATGGTTTCCACTGAAGTGGGAGCAATGGACTCCGCCACTGGAGTTACCGTAGGTGACGACACTCTGGCTTCTACTGAAGTGGATACAATGGACACTGCGCCGGGCGGAGCTGATGAGAACGTTCTGGCTTCCACTGAGGTGGGTGCAATGGAATCTGCTCCCGATGCTGCAGTTGCCGAGGATTCACTGGCATCGATTGAGATTGGGGGGGAAGATTCGTTGCCGGTTGTTGACGAGGATACTTTGGCTTCTGCGGAGACGGGACCCGCAGACTCCGCGGTGGAAACTGCTGAAAAAGATTCTATGCCTTCAACCGAAAGGATAACCGTAGATACCGGGTCGGGTATTGCCGCTGGTGAGAATGCTCTGGTATCCACAGAAAAAGGATTAAAAGATTCCTTACCGGGTGCCGCTGAAGAGGGCGTAGCTTCCACTGAGATGGAAACAATGGAGACGATACCGGATGTTGCCATTACTGAGGATGCTCTGGGGAGCACTGAGATGGAATCAACCGAATCCACACCCGGCGTAGCAGTTGGTGAAGATGCTCTGGCTTCGGCTGAGATGGAGCCAACCGACCCAGCGACAGGTATTGATGTTGGTAAGGATACAATGGCTTCGACTGAGATAGAGTCGTCAGAGTCCATGCCTGGTGTTGCTTCTGGAGAAGATGCTCCGGCAACCACTGAAATGGGTGCGAAGAAGCCCTCAATGGACTTTACCGGTATTGAAGATTTGGCTTCGACTGAAAAAGCTGTAGAAGAGGAAACACTGGCTTCAACCGAGGTGGCTTCAACGGACGACACACCCGGAGTAGCCGTAGGAGAGGAAACACTGGCTTCAACCGAGGTGGCTTCAACGGACGACACGCCCGGAGTAGCCGTAGGAAAGGAAACACTGGCTTCAACCGAGGTGGCTTCAACGGACGACACGCCCGGAGTAGCCGTAGGAAAGGAAACACTGGCTTCAACCGAGGTGGCTTCAACGGACGACACGCCCGGAGTAGCCGTAGGAAAGGAAACACTGGCTTCAACGGACGACACGCCCGGAGTAGCCGTAGGAGAGGAAACACTGGCTTCAACCGAGGTGGCTTCAACGGACGACACACCTGGAGTAGCCGTAGGAGAGGAAACACTGGCTTCAACCGAGGTGGCTTCAACGGACGACACGCCCGGAGTAGCCGTAGGAGAGGAAACACTGGCTTCAACCGAGGTGGCTTCAACGGACGACACGCCCGGAGTAGCCGTAGGAGAGGAAACACTGGCTTCAACCGAGGTGGCTTCAACAGACGACACGCCTGGAGTAGCCGTAGGAGAGGAAACACTGGCTTCAACCGAGGTGGCTTCAACGGACGACACGCCCGGAGTAGCCGTAGGAGAGGAAACACTGGCTTCAACCGAGGTGGCTTCAACGGACGACACGCCCGGAGTAGCCGTAGGAGAGGAAACACTGGCTTCAACCGAGGTGGCTTCAACGGACGACACGCCCGGAGTAGCCGTAGGAGAGGAAACACTGGCTTCAACCGAGGTGGCTTCAACGGACGACACGCCCGGAGTAGCCGTAGGAGAGGAGGCACTGGCTTCAACCGAGGTGGCTTCAACGGACGACACGCCCGGAGTAGCCGTAGGAGAGGAGGCACTGGCTTCAACCGAAGTGGGTTCAACGGACACCACGCCCGAAGTAGCCATAGGAGAGGAGGCCCTCGCTTCGACAGAGACGGAACTCGAAGACTCCAAACCGGGTATTGCCATTGGTGAGGAAGAACTAGCTTCGATTGAAGAAAGTCTAAGCGAATCAGCATTGGGTGTCAGCGCTGGCGAAGATGCCGTGGCTTCTTCTGAGATGGGAGCAGGTGAATCAGAAGCAGGAATTTCCGGCGAAGATGCCGTGGCTTCTTCCGAGATGGAAGCGAGTGAATCAGAAGCAGGAATTTCCGGCGAAGATGCCGTGGCTTCTTCCGAGATGGAAGCGAGTGAATCAGAAGCAGGAATTTCCGGCGAAGATGCTGTGGCTTCTTCTGAGATGGGTCCGGGCGAATCAGAAGCAGGAGTTGCTGGAGAGGATGCCTTGGCTTTATCAACACAGGAGGCGGATGCGGAAGAGGTCGTCCAAGTCACTGAAGAAGCAATAGCAATGGTTGAACAGCAGCAACCAACGGCGCTTGCCAAACCTTTAGTGGAAGCTCCACCGGAATCTACTTCAGAATCCATTCCCGAATTGCGCATCATTTATTTCGAATTCGATAAAAGTAGAATCCAATCCCAATTCATAGAGGATATCAAAGCGAATTTCGAATGGATCCAAGAAAATCCGCATATCAAGATTCAGTTGGAAGGTCACGCAGACAATCGGGGAACCAATGAATACAATCTGGCTTTGGGAGAACGTCGTGGCAACTCGGTATTGGACTATTTAATTGCCTTGGGTTCCGATTTCGAGCAATTTTCAATCATAAGTTTTGGGGAAGAGCGAATGGAGCGGCCTGATTGCATTCAGGAAAATTGTCATGGAAAAAATAGACGTGTAGTCTTTACGCGCTTCTGATCCTGCATGAACCATGGATATTTTGTCAATGCATTTACGCGTGGCGAAGTCTTTTCCATCACAGAACATCATCTTTGAACAAGCATGCAATCGATTGTCGGCTTATTTGATGAAAAAGGAATATTTGGCTTGATCCTCCAGGGAAGTTGGATCACGCACCTAGTGCTGGTCGTTCTCCTGCTCATGTCTTCAATTTCATGGGCTATCATTTTCCTCAAATGGTTTCAATTTCGCCGAATTGCTAGTGAAAATGACAAATTTTTAGAGGTTTTCCACAAAGAATCCAAATTGGAACAAATTAACAATTCAGCACTGCAATTTCGATTCTCTCCCTTAGCTCGTATTTTTGAATCCTCGTATCAGGAAATTGTGAATTTTCGGGAAAAAGTGAAGAATCAGCGGACCAAATACCGTTCTTCCAAGGAGATTCTAGACCGTTTAAATCAACGGCTCACTCGCATTTCTGATCTCAATATCAATCAGCAGTATTCCCTGCTCAATCAAAGACTTTCTCCTTTGGCAAGCATCTCCAGTGCAGCACCTTTTATCGGGTTGTTTGGAACTGTTTTAGGTATCATCGACGCCTTTCAGGGTATCGGGGTCAGCGGGGTCACCAGCCTCGCAGTAGTAGCTCCCGGAATTTCAGAAGCCTTGGTGGCGACTGCTGCCGGACTCTTGGCGGCAATTCCCGCGTTGATGGCTTACAATTATTACCGGCATTCATCGCGGCAGGCCAGCGATTTAATGCAAAATTTTTCTTTGGAATTGGGTAACCGTATGGAATGGGTAGTATCATGATTTCAGGATTTCGAGGTGAAGATGAAGCAATGAGTGATATCAATGTCACTCCCTTTGTTGATGTGCTCCTTGTATTGTTGGTCATCTTTATGATCACGGCTCCGATCATCAATCAGATGATTCAGATCGATTTGCCCCAAGATTCTTATCAACAAGACGGAGCTCCTTTGGAAAAGACTATGAGGGTCTTGATAGATCGCAGTGGTGTGATTTATGCCAATGATGAAAAAATTGGCCAGGGGCTTTCCGGACAAAATTGGGACAAATTTCAACAGACTGTCCTTGAGTGGACTGCCACTAAAAATGGTCCGGTATTTGTCGATGTGGAAGCTGACGAAAATGCCAAATACAGCGCGCTCATTCCTGTCATTGCCCGACTTAAGGAAATGAATGTGGGGTTGAACCTGGTCATTAAACCAAACACCGACAGTTAACCCTCTTCTCCAGTCCGCATTCGCTTCAGCAGCAATTGCCTGCCCGATTCACAAAAACAACTTGACAGTTATTGCAAAGTCAACCAGGATACTGGATTTTGCAACTCATCCTCTGTCAAAACAACAATGTTTGAAAATCTATCACAAAAATTAACTGGGACATTCCGCAAACTACAAGGTCGTGGTCGGCTGAATGACGGCAACATTCAGGTTGCGTTGAACGAAGTCAAAATGGCGCTCTTGGAGGCCGACGTCAATTTCAGGGTGGTTAAAGCTTTTTTGAAATCAGTACAGGCCCGCGCAGTTGGTGAGGAGGTCCAGGGCAGTTTGACCCCGGGGCAGCAATTCATAAAGATCGTCAATGATGAATTGGCAATACTGATGGGAGAGCGGAATGTTTCATTGGCCAGTGCTGAAGAGGCTCCTACGATCATCATGTTGATAGGGCTTCAGGGCTCCGGGAAAACCTCGACGATTGGAAAACTGGCAAAATTCTGTCACGCCAACGGACATCATCCCTATCTGATTCCGGCAGATATTTACCGCCCCGCTGCCATCGAGCAGTTGATTGTTTTGGCCGATAAACTGGAACTTCCTTATTACCCTGCCACTACGCGACAAGATCCGGTAGAGATTGCCCGAGCCGGGCTTGCAGATGCAAAAAATCACGGGTCGGACTATGTTTTGATCGATACGGCAGGACGGTTACACATAGACGAGGATTTGATGGAAGAACTCGATCGTTTGAAAGCGGCGATTGCTCCTCATGAAATATTTTTTGTCGCAGATGCCATGACGGGACAAGATGCGGTGAACATGGCCAAAGCCTTCAACGACCGACTTTCGGTGAGTGGCATCATTTTGACTAAAATGGATGGCGATGCCCGCGGTGGAGCGGCTCTTTCGATTCGTGCGATCACTCAAAAACCAATCAAATTCATCACAATCGGTGAGAATTTAGAAAATTTGGAGCCTTTTCACCCCGATCGAATTGCCTCGCGGATTCTGGGAATGGGAGATATGGTTTCCCTTATCGAAAAGGCCCAGTCGACATACAGCGAACGAGAGGCCTTGACACTGCAAAACAAAATCAGAAAAAATGAATTCACCTTGGAAGATTTTCGGGCTCAGTTGCAAGCGATGCAGCAGATGGGTTCGCTCAAAGATTTAATGGGCTTGTTGCCCGGGATGGATAGCTCGATGATGAAAAACGCCAATCTGGATGAAAAACAGTTGGTCCGTACTGACGCGATCCTCTCTTCCATGACCCGAGAGGAGCGTAAAAACCATAACATCATCAATGGCGCTCGCCGTTCCAGAATTGCTAAGGGAAGCGGCGCCCATGTGCGAGAGGTGAACCGGCTGCTCAAACAATTTGCCCAAATGCGAAAAATGATGAATAAATTGTCCAAAACAAACAATCCCCGTAAAGCAATGCAAATGATGCAAAATTTGATGCCTCGTTAATTTTAAACCCTAATTGAAAGAGAATACCGTGGTAAAAATTCGTTTGGCTCGAAAGGGAGCAAAAAAGAAACCTTATTATCACATTGTTGTTGCAGACGCCCGTGCCAAACGCGACGGACGACGTATTGAGAGAATCGGATCTTATGCTCCCTTAACTAAAGAGAAAAAGGTGACAATGGATCTGGAGCGGGTCAAGTACTGGATTTCCGTTGGTGCGCAGCCAACCGAGCGTATTCAAAAACTCATGAAAGAAGTAGAAGGTGCGCAAACCGAAGCGTCCGAGGCATAAAGCGCAAAATGCTCCGGATTATGAGGGCTTTACTTGGATTGGTACGATTGTCAATGTACACGGAATCCAAGGGGAACTTAAAATTCAGCCGCACACCGACACTCCGCAATATTACCTGGAGGTCGAACGCTTATTCATGGAAGACGCAGAAAAGCTGCTGCCCTGCCAAGTGGAACAAATCCGCTTCCATAAAAATCACTGGATTGTCAGATTCGCCCAAATTGGCGAGCGCAATCAGGCAGAGTTGTTTTGCAAACACCGGGTTTTTCTGGAAGATTCTCAGTTGCGACCTTTAGATGCAGGTGAATATTTTGTTCATGATTTGATCGGATGCCGAGTTGTCGATTTGGCTGGCGCTAGTTTAGGGGAAGTGTCCCGTGTTTTGCAAACGGGGGCCAACGACGTTTATTGTGTTGCCAGGGAACCCCGGGAGTTTTTGGTTCCTGCTGTTCCCCATATTGTTAAAAGAGTGGACCTTGTTGGCAAACTCATCCAAATTGATCCGATCCCGGGTCTGATAGATTGAGAGGAACTGGTCATGCGGTTTGGGGTTTTGACGCTGTTTCCAGAAATATTTTCTTCATTTCTGAGGGAAAGCTTGATCAACCGAGCAGTTCAAACAGGGCGCATCCGGGTCGATTTGTACAATTATCGCCAGCACGGTTTAGGCAAGCATCAGAAAGTGGATGACGCTCCCTATGGAGGAGGGGCGGGTATGTTGCTTCGTGTGGAACCAATTTATCAGGCACTGGCAGCCCGAGACTCTTATTATAAAAAGCAACAGCTCCGTACTTATAAAATCCTACTCACCCCCCAGGGTACGCCTTTTGATCAGGAAAAAGCCCGCACGTTGAGCACGATGGATCAGGTGTTATTGTTGGTCTGCGGTCGGTATGAAGGATTTGATGAGCGCATTCGGCACTATGTCGATGAGGAAATTTCCGGAGGAGATTTTATCTGCCTGGGAGGAGAAGTAATTGCCATGTTGATGATCGAGGTGATCAGTCGCTTAGTTCCGGATGTATTAGGCAATTGCGAGTCTTCTGAAGAGGAATCATTTGCCCATGGATTATTGGAATACCCCCAATATACTCGCCCCAGTGTCTTTGACGAAGAACGAGTGCCGGAAATCCTGGTCTCTGGTAACCACCAGCAAATTGAAAACTGGCGTAAAGAACAAGCCTACATGCGTACCAGGAAACAAAGGCCGGATTTATTGAATGATATATAAACCCTTTATTAGGAGAACCGTCTTATGAATCCATTGATGAAAATTGTTGAACAGTCTCAATTGCGTGAAAACCTTCCTGAGTTTCGACCAGGTTGTACGGTGCGTGTCAATTATCGCATCATCGAGGGTGAAAAAGAACGGGTTCAAGCCTTTGAAGGGGTAGTAATCCGCAAGCATCGAGGGGATCAAAACAACAAAGCAACGTTCACAGTACGAAAAATGACCCAGGGATTTGGAGTGGAACGTATTTTTCCGTTGCATTCTCCACGAATTGAAAGTATCAAGGTATTGAAAGTGGGAAAAGTGCGCCGCGCCAAATTGTACTACTTGAGAAAACTTCGTGGAAAAGCGGCAAGAATTGCTGAAAAAATCACGCACCGTCCCAAGTCTTGAGTTGGAAATACAAGCTTGGAAGCGAGGATATCAACACGTTGCCGGTGTGGATGAAGCAGGACGGGGCCCGATTGCCGGGCCCGTAGTGATTGCAGCGGTCATTTTAGGCGAAAAATGGGATTGCAATCATCCCTTGAATGATTCCAAAAAATTGTCTGCAGTGTTAAGAGATCGTTTGTTTGATGTCATTCGTCAGGAAGCAATGGCCTATCGAATTGTATCTATCTCCCCGGAAAAGATAGATCAGATCAATATCTTACAAGCAACCCTGCTCGGAATGAAACGTGTTCTCAAGGAATTGAAGGTCCATCCCCACTATGTGCTGGCAGACGGAAACCAATACCCGCCAGTTGACATTGAGGGACAAACAATCGTCAAAGGAGATGAAAAGTCGTACAGTATTGCGGCGGCTTCCATTCTGGCAAAAGTCACTCGGGATCGGATCATGACAGAATTTGGCCGAATCTACCCTGAATGGGGATTCGGGCAGCACAAAGGATATGCAACCCTGCAACACAGAAAGGCGGTTGAAACCCATGGGCTCAGTCCCATTCATCGCCGAACTTTCCGCTGTTTTTGTGGATCGCCACCCTCACGAAAGCTGCAGCGGCAGTTGCATTTATTTGGAACAATGTCTCCATGACGAAAACACGTCGGCAGACAGGACAATTGGGCGAGGATCTCGCCTGCGCCTTCCTTCAGCAATTAAATTATCTCATCATAGAGCGTAATTTTTACTGCAAAGTGGGAGAGATTGATATTGTTGCCCGTACAGGGGAGTATTTGATTTTTTGTGAAGTGAAAACACGGAGTGGAAGCGCTGACCTCCATCCAACAGTTTCTATCACGGCCAGAAAAATAAAGAAAATGCGTCAACTCGGTTTGTGGTACATGCATGAAAAGCATTTGTACCAATTTCAACCCCGTTTTGATGTAATTGCTATTCAACTGTTCCCCAATCGATCACCAAGAGTTGAACATTTCATAAACGCCTTATAGGAAAGAAAATGGCACATCATAAATCCGCGTTGAAACGCATTCGTCAAACAGCCAAACAAAATCTGCGTAACCGTCCCTTGCGTGCAAATCTACGATCGACCATCAGGAAATTTATAGACTTGCTGGAAGATGGCGAGGCGAAACAAATAAAAAGTGCATACAGTCGTATCCAAAAAACAATTGACAAGGCTGTATCCAAAGGTGTTTTACATGTTAAAACAGCGGCCCGGAAAAAGTCACGCCTCATGCGGGCGGTGAACAAGAAACTCGCATAAACTGCGTTTCATAGCAATCTTTCCGCTCTCTCATTCCCCAGTTTGGGAAGTATCTTCATAATTAAACTACCCAAACAATTGCCAGGGTTCTGTTCTTGGACTCATGATACAATTGATACGGATCTTCCTGCTCTGTCTTGGAGTGTGACCCGCATGTCGAAAGACTTTCTTGACCTGGAGGATCATGAAAAAGAGTTTTAAAATTTCATCAAAATACACCATTTTACATATGTTGTTCATTGCATAAATTATCATTGAAAAGGAGTTGAACCTATGAGCGAAAATAAGGAAGTCCACGAATATCAAGCGGAGATGCAAAAAATCCTCGATATTCTCGCGCATTCTTTATACACCGAACGCGAAATTTTCCTGAGAGAATTGATTTCCAATGCCTCGGATGCCTTGAGTAAAATGCAATTCATGGCTCTTACCACCGAAGACGTTTTGGAAAAAGACTGTGAACTGGAAATTAAAATTTCCTTCGATGACAAAGAAAAAACGGTGATCGTCACCGATACCGGTATTGGAATGACACGTCAAGAAATCATAGATAATATCGGAAAAATTGCCAGTTCCGGTACTTTGCAGTTTCTGAAGACGCTCAAAGAGGATCAAGACAAGGCAAACAATTTGATTGGCCAGTTTGGGGTGGGATTTTATTCAGTATTCATGGTTGCAAAAAAAGTTGTTTTGGAAACCCGCTCCTTTCTCGAGGATGAACAAGGCTGGCAATGGAGTTCACAGGGAAGCGGACAATACGAATTGCGTCCTCTTGAAATGTCCAATCGCGGCACCACGATCAAAGTGTTTCTGAAAGACGACGCACACGAATTTTGCAGTGATTTTCGTTTGGAGACTATCATAAAAAAATATTCGGATTACATTCCTTTTCCCGTCATCCTGAAAGACAAAACCGTAAATCGAGTCAAAGCACTTTGGACTCTGGCCAAAAGCGAAATTGAACAATCTGATTATGATGAGTTTTATAAACAGCTTTCCCATGATTATAGGGCTCCTTTTTTTTCCCAACATCTTTCCATAGATGCGCCCATTCAATATTTTGCTTTGCTTTTTATTCCCGAGGAAGTGGGCAATGAAGTGCTTTACGCCCGGGAAAGTACGGGCATCAACTTATATGCGCAACGCGTTTTCATTCAGAGTGAAAACAAAAACCTGCTGCCGCCTTTCCTGCGTTTTGTGCGAGGGGTCGTGGATTCGGAAGATTTGCCTTTGAATGTATCGCGGGAAAGCATTCATCATAATGCCTTGCTGGAGAAAATCAAAAAAAGCTTGGTTTCAAGATTCTTGAAAGAACTGCGGAACCTGGCGGAATCCAATGTGGAAAAATACAACCAATTTTGGAAAAGATTTGGCATTTTCCTCAAAGAAGGGGTCAGTGGGGAATATAGCAACCGTGAAAAGCTGGTGGAATTACTGCGTTTCAATTCTTCGATTTTTGAAACTGCCGAAGAAATTACTTCGCTGGAAGACGTACAAAAGCGAATACGGGAGGAACAAAAAGAAATTTACTACGTTATCGGACCTTCTCGGGATGCCATCCTGCACAATCCCAATTTGGAATATTTTAAAGAAAATGGATTGGAAGTGCTCTATCTGTATGACCATGTTGATGATTTTCTTATGATGGAATTGAGAGAGTATCAGGGGAAGCCCCTCAAGAGTATTTCTCAAGCTGATATCAACGTAGAAGAAAAAAACAATACCCACGATGAGTTTTCAAAAGACGAAGCCAAAACAATCATCGAATATATCAAAGCACAGTTGGGAGACAGAGTTGCTGATGTAATCCAGTCCAAAAGATTGGTTGGTAGTCCTTGTTCTTTGATCAATCCGAAAGACAGCATGAGTTCCCACATGGAGAAGATGATGAAAGCGGTCAACAAGGATTTTGAAATTTCCAAGAGGAATCTGGAAATCAATCCCAATCACGCCCTCATTCAAAACATGGCCCGCCTGCTGAAAAAGGACAAGGATTCCCCTTTTTTAAAGGAGTATGTGGAACAATTATTCAACAACGTCTTGTTGGTGGAAGGGTTGTTGGACAATCCTCTGGAGTTGCTCCCCCGCATGTATCGCTTTATGGAAGATGCTTCCCAATTTCATCTGGATCGATAACGATGCCATGAGAGAAAAAATTTACTTTAAATTGAAGTGCGCTCATAGCTCAATCGGATAGAGCGTCGGATTCCGGTTCCGAAGGCTGGGGGTTCGATTCCTCCTGGGCGCACCAGAATAATAGGGATTCGCGAGAACTTTTACTAGTTCAAAATCCTTTTGGGAGGAAATTGAGAAAAATGTTGAAGTGGATCCAATCTTTTTTTTCATTTCAATTTCCGGAGGGGTACTACGGTCTTACTGTTCTGAATTACGATTTACTCATTTTGTACGATCTTTTTCGGAAATAAATATTTTCTCTACTTTGACCGCTGTTTCGCGAACATAAAAGACCAGTATAACGGCTCCAATCAAACCGATACCTCCCGTGAGGATCGAAGCAATACCGAGTAAAAACAATTTACTTATTCCCCCAATGATTAAAGGGCCGACCGTTCCACCAGCGTCTCCAATCAATCGCCACACTCCTAAAAATTCACTGCGGTTTTTGCGGGGAGAAAGATCAGCCCCCAAAGTCATGATAATCCCTGCGCCACATCCATTGCCCACGCCGGCCAAGATTCCCACCAGCAGTAATGAAATAAAATCCTGAGACATGGGAAGCAGGATGAGACTGGAAGATAAAATGAGGAGACAAGGCGCAGCTGCCCATTTTCTGCCGAAGCGGTCCATAATAGTGCCCGCCAAATAAAACAAAGACATATCTACCGCAAAGGATAAGCCATAGATGAAGCCAATTTCGGCGGTATCCAAACCGATATGTTCTCCCCACAGAGGAAGCAGCAATTGACGTCCTGCCCGGACCATTTGTAAAGTTACGGAAACCATACCTGCAGTGAGGAAGATCTGCCGGTATTCTACCAGCATATTTGGAATGAGGGAGAGAATTCTGCGAGGCTGAACAATAGCAAAACCTTTCTTATCAGCAGGCAGGACAACCAGAATGAATACGATTTCGATAGCGATTATAAAGGCAGAGATCAAAAAAGTCGTTTGAAATCCAAAATACTTGCTAATAACACCGCCTACAGCAGGACCGGCAAACATTCCAATGCGTTCAATGCCGCCCATCATCGCCATTGCGCGTCCCCTTTGGCCAATGACTATGTTTTCCGTAAGATAGTTTATGCGTGCCAAAAACCAGACGCCGGTTCCCACTCCATAGACAAAGGTGGCCATCCCCAGCAAATTTAAAGATTGACTCAATCCGGCTCCGATTCCTGCAAACCCGATGAGCACCAGCCCAATCACCATCAACCGCCTTTCGCCAAATCGCTTGAGCGTGAATCCGGCTGGGACATCGGATATCAACACACCGAGTCCTATGAGCGCGAAAACAAAACCGGCGCCACCCGCTCTTGCCCCCAGATCAAGGGCATAGAGTGGCACAATGAGAAAAACCATTCCGCGACTGACACTCATTACCAATGCGGGAAAATAGAAAGGAAAAAGTAAATGCCGAATGGATATTTTTTTTAGGGATACAGTCGCCAAAGTGATACTTGGAATGGTGAAAAGTATAAAAAATGTATGCTACCAGGAAGATACATTTAGAATGAGAAGCATCAAATCCGAAAAGAGAAGCGCATAATAATAATTATTCCGGAAAGAAGTTCTGAAAACACAATTTTGATTTTAAAATAAATTTCAAAGAGATTTTTTTTGAATATCGTGTTCATTCACTTGTAGATCATGTAAATTGTTGTTAAGTTTTTGATAATCGTAGTTTCCAGTTAAAAGGATATTTCGAATTTTTGTCAGTAAATAGCGACTGAACTTCCATAATAACGTTTTAAGGTACTTCCAATTAAGAGGAGAATTTTCATGACGGATACAACATTAAACGATAGTCGGATGCAGGATCATTGGAAGCCCAATCTGATCAAATCAAACGGGACTATGTATGACTGGCCACCTCGATTTTTGACTATACTTAAATGGTTGAAGAACTTTTTGCTCGCTCCTGTCAACCTTTTTCACGCTGGACTAGGGCTTGTTGTTTGGTTTTTCCTCACCCCGGACCTTGCGCGCATGCAGACCTTTGAATTGGACTGGGTCCTCACGCTTTACTTTCGAAACGTCGCCCTCCTTGTCTTGGTAGTCGGCATTGCGCATTTTCGGCTTTACATCCAAAAAGCCCAGGGAATCCGGTTTAAATTCAATCCAAAATGGCCTGAAACCAATAGTTCCAAATTTCTTTTTGGTGACCAAACCTGGGACAATATGTTTTGGGGTATTGTCAGTGGTTGTGGAATCTGGACAATATATGAGGCAATAACATACTGGATGTTTGCCAATGAATATGTCCTTTTCCCGATAGAATGGCTGGATTCTCCATTATACATGGTACTCTTGTTTCTGGCTATTCCGCATATCCGACAGCACCATTTCTATTTTGCTCACCGACTGACACATTGGAAACCGCTTTATAAGTCAGCCCACTATTTGCATCACAAGAACACCAATACCGGCCCTTGGTCAGGACTTTCGATGCATCCTATCGAACACCTGATCTACTTTTCCGGAGTACTCCTCCATTGGATCATCCCGTCGCATCCTATACATGCGAGTTTCCATTTGATGCATACTGGAGTGAGCCCGACTTGGGGCCACTGCGGATACGAAAAAATCAAGGTCAATAGGTCTGAGATGAAATTGGGGAATTACTTTCACTACCTGCACCATCGCTACTTCGAATGCAATTACGGGAACCCGGCAGTTCCCTGGGATAAATTATTCGGCACCTTCAATGATGGTTCGGACGAAGCGATGCGGGCCATGCAGGAACGAATGAAGAAAATGCATGGCTGAAGTTTACTCTTAAATCCCAATATTCGCTTGGTTTTACTTTCTGAAAAATTACAGAGTTCCAGGTGTTAAAAATGTAAGTGCTCTCCCAGAACGGCACGGCATCAAATGGAATTGTCCTTCTCCTTTCTTTTTTAAATTTCTGATTGCTTGGGACTCCCTTTAATACCAGAGGGTGTCTCAAACAAGTTTTTCGGAGTATTTCAGAGTGTCAAGAGCTATCGGCTCATACATGGTGCCTAGGGCCGGAATCGAACCGGCACGGAGCAAGCTCCGCAGGATTTTAAGTCCTGTGCGTCTACCAATTTCGCCACCCAGGCATCTGCAATGGAGTGGAGGCGACGACCGGATTCGAACCGGTGTTCAAGGTTTTGCAGACCTCTGCCTAACCGCTTGGCTACGTCGCCCTGACAGGGATATCCGTAAAGTAGGAAAGCTTTCAAATTGACACGACTCCGGTCCAAAAACAAGATCAAAATATCCCACCCCTCGCCTCTGGTCAGTATGTCATGTCCCCCGAGGAAAGGAGAATTCTAGTGGGAATGATGGTTATTCAAGAAGTCCGTGAAGGTCTCTATGAATTGTCGGGTCTGTGACGAGGTCCCGATACTCATGCGAAAAGTGTGGGCAATGGGAGGTCGCATGGGGCGCACCAGAATTTTGTGGGCTTTCAAATAGTCAATAGCGCCTTCGACGTCGTCAGGGGCCACCAGCATGAAATTGGCGGCTCCTTTAAAATAAGCAACTCCGCGCGCTTCAAAAAAGCGTTCCAAAGTGGGTTTGGCCTCACAGATGATTTCCCGGACAATCCGCTGCCAGGGTTGAGGATGAGCAAACTGCGCACGCGCCGCCACCAGTGCGATCATATTGACATCATAAGGCCCGCGAATTTTATAAAGGTGCTCGATAAAAGATTTGCGCGCAATGGCATATCCCAGACGGAGGCTGGGAAGGGCTAAGGCCTTTGAGAAAGTGCGGGTGATGATCAGGTTTTCATGATCTGTCAGAAGATTGGAACTGCTCTGCCGGGTGAACTCGAAATAAGCCTCGTCCACCAGCACTGCAATCTCAGGAAAAGTCTCCAGCAACTTTCGGATTTGTTCCGCGCTCACCAGGGTCCCTGTGGGATTATTGGGATTGATCACTACAATCAAGCGGGTTTGCGGAGTCACGGCATCGGCAATTTCTTCATAAGGAAAACTCATGTCAGATCGATACTCCGGAGAAACCACCCGAACTCCCAGTGTGCCGGCTACTTGAAAAAACATGGCAAATCCTGGTTTGGCCAGAATCATTTCGTCCCCTTCATTCAAAAGAGCCCGCAGAATTATATCGATGGCTTGGTCCGAACCATTCGTTAAAATCAGCTGATTGGCCGGTACCTGAGCATATCCTGCCAACTGCTCCAAAAAGACTCCATATGAAGGATACGTTTGCAGACGATTGTCCTGAATAAATTCCACCAAGGCATCAATCACGTGCAATGGAGGAGGTACGGGAGATTCATTGAAATCCAACAGGAGATAATCGTTTGGATTGCGCCCTTCCAGGGGAGGGGCGTAGTTTCCCAATTTCAAAATGGCGTCTCGGACCTTCATGAAATTTTCAAGTTGAGTTGATTATTAGCGCTTCCCCGAGAATAGGACGACGAAAGGTTAAGTACATTAACACATATATATCGAATTGAACAAACCGCAATGGAAATAAGAATTACTTTCCACCATCATTGACAATCAAAGAATGACTTTTCAGATGACAAACATGCCTGTATTTAGTAGCATTAGTTCGATTATTCCAATAAATAAGAAGCCCTTCCACCTGCGCAGTCTTTTCCATCCCAATCCTGCTCATGGGCAATATCATCAAAGTCGATTTCATGCGGACCTGGTATCATTACCTGGAAGATTTGATCCGGCAGCAACTGCGTGAAGGCGTGTTTCCCGGCATTGAGCTCTTATTTGCGGCACAGGGAGAAATCTTCCTGCATCAGACCTGGGGAAAGTTGGAAATTGGTAAAAACGCGCCAACTCTTCCCCTCAACACGATATTTGATATTGCCTCGATGACCAAACCAATCGCCACTGCCACTGCAATCATGATTCTACAAGAGCAGGGCTTGCTGAACCTGGATGATCCTGTGGAGGCATTCATTCCGGAATTCGGAACTGAAGAGAAAGGCAACGTCACCCTTCGGCATTTGCTTACCCATACTTCGGGATTGCCGGCATGGGCAAATCTCTACGAAGATGCCACAAATAAAAAAGACGCATGGCAACAGCTTATCTCCATTCCTCTTGAAGGTCTCCCTGGCCGGCAGATGGTCTATAGTTGCTTGGGCTTTCTCATATTGGGGGAAATCATTAATCGCCTGACCCATCAGGGTCTGGCTCGGTTTACCGAGACTCATATTTTTAAACCACTTCGAATGCATTCAACTTGTTTCAGACCTCTGAGAATTATTGAGGAAGCCAGCATCGCCCCGACTCAATATTGTCCCTTCCGCAACAAACTATTACGGGGAGTCGTGCATGATGAGAACTGCTACATTTTTGAAGAAGAAGGAGGCAATGCCGGGCTTTTTTCCCAGGCGTTGGAAATCTACCGCTTTTGTCAAATGATTTTTAATGAAGGTGAACTGGAAGGTGCGCGAGTGCTATCCCCCTCATCGGTGCGAAGCATGGTAAACAATCACAATCCACCAAATGTCGACCCACGAGGTCTGGGATGGGATATGAAGAGAGAAAGCGGAGGGAATATGAGTTGCGGGGGCCTTTTTCCTCCAGGAAGCATCGGACATACCGGATTCACAGGAACCTCGGTCTGGATAAATATTCCGTCCCGGATTGCTGTCATTGCCTTGACCAACCGGGTGCATATTTCGCGTGAAAGAAAACTGGCGGAAATGCAAACATTCCGTCCTCGACTACACAATATCCTGATGGCTTCCCTGGAGACCTTGAAAGAGTATAGCACTTCCCGTTAGCCCCTCCGAGGGGCATCGTGATATTGTTGAGTATTCGGAAAATTTCGACCGGTACCGTGTCCATAATTCAGGGACATCGAGCTTGGCGTATTTCAAAAAAAATATTCGGGAGACTTTCGATGGTATTGTCGGTAATTCTTGCCATTACTGCAGGTGCTTGCGTATTAGGAGTGGTCGCGTTTGTCTTGGATGAACATTGGAAGGAAAACCACGGTTCCAATCATTTTTGAGCATCCGCGCCAATTTAGAAATCTCGAGATCCGGTGAAAATGATCTTGATCCTAACCGTTCTTATGAGACACCGCTGCCGGGCTACCTGCAACGGAAGGGGCGAATTCGGATTGCTGAAGACATCGACGTCTGAGGTAAATCGTCACTGCCCCCATAATCAATAATTGAGCGTATGCCAATTCATTCAAATTCAGTGAAAGAAGGCTGTCGTAGCTGGCATGAAGGAGAGCCGCAATAGCCCAGCCTAGTATAATAAGTCGGATAGAAGGCCAATATATCAATTCCCTTCCGGAGGCCTGCTTGAGGGCAAATTGAGATTGTGCCATAAAATACCCCATGATAGCACTCATGAAAATATGGGTGGGGAGTGTGATCAACGTGCGGGTGATCAATATCGACATGCCATACTGCTTTATATAAAATGCATTTTCAATAGTGGCAAATCCCAAGGCGACTACAGCTGCATAAAGCACCCCGTCAAATCGCTCTTGAAAATCCCGAGATGGATAGGCAAGAAGAAGAAGCACGACCAATTTTGCAAATTCCTCATTGAAACCAACCATCAGCCAAAATCCCAGACGATACAACGGAATCGGCGGGAACATGTTCAGCAGGAATACAGTTTCCTGGGCTCCTGACCAAAATATCGTGTATTTTTCGATGATGTGATTGAGAGTCAAAGCCAGTAGACCGCACAACATCCCCCCCAAGAAAAGCAAAACCAACAGCTTGATGCTGGAGCGCTTATAGCGGTTGGAAGTGTAAAACAGCCAGATCCAATACAATGCCGGGAGCCCACCCAGTATAAGAAAAGAAACAATGACTTTATTCATCTTGCGTAAATTTTCCTGCCAGTCTGAAGCAATGAACAGGCCGGTTACCCGAGTTATTTCATTGAGAATCCTGTTCGAATGGGCTACAATATTACTTTGATTTTATTATAAATGCTAATTACAAATCTCTATTTGTCATTGTCCCCCCTTCCTCACGGAAACCTGAAATACACTGACGTTTTGTAGATGCAACCCAACTTTCACGATTACCCGAGAAGAGAGAAAAATGAGAAAAACCATGTTTGAAAAAATTTGGGATGCTCATGTAGTTCATGAAGAGAATGGAAACGCCATTCTGTATATTGACCGGCATCTCGTTCATGAAGTGACCTCACCTCAGGCATTTGAGGGGTTGCGGCTTGCCCAGCGGAAGGTCCGTCGCCCCCGAGTCACCTTTGCCGTCCAAGACCATAATGTACCGACAATCGATCAGGACAAGCCAATTCAAGATCCGATTTCTGCAAAACAGGTGGAAACGCTGCGGCATAATTGCAAAGATTTTGGCATTAGCTTGTTCGATTTAGGAGATGTCAGACAAGGTATCGTGCATGTCGTTATGCCGGAACAAGGGTTGACCTTGCCGGGATTGACCATCGTGTGTGGAGACTCGCACACTTCCACCCATGGCGCTTTTGGGGCTTTGGCTTTTGGGATTGGTACTTCCGAAGTGGAACATGTGCTGGCCACACAAACCCTGCAGCAAAAAAAAGCCAAGTCCATGTTGGTTCAGGTCAATGGAGGTCTGAGTGACAACGTCACTTCCAAGGATATCATTCTAGCCCTGATCGGAAAAATCGGTACCCGGGGAGGAACGGGTTACGTGATTGAATATGCGGGAGAAACAGTTCGCCATCTCTCCATGGAAGCTCGCATGACGCTCTGCAACATGACTATTGAAGCGGGCGCGCGCGCCGGGTTGGTTGCGCCGGATGAAAAAACATTCGAGTATCTGCGTGGACGTCCCTTTGCTCCCCGGGGGGACCAATTTGTCAGGGCCGTGGAATCCTGGCAACAACTTCTCTCTGACAAAGATGCTCATTTTGATTCGGTCGTGGAGATGACGGCTGAGGAAATATTGCCTCAGGTCACCTGGGGCACCAATCCGGGGATGGTGACGGATATCAATGGAAAAGTCCCGAACCCTGCCGAAATAGAAGACCCGGAGCGCCGAAAAGCCATCGAATCGGCTTTGAAATACATGGACTTGCAGCCCAACACGCCAATCAATACTATTACGATTGACCAGGTTTTCATTGGCTCCTGCACCAACTCACGTATCGAAGACCTGCGCGCAGTTGCTCAATTTGTCAAAGGCAAAATGGTTGCCTCCACCGTCAATGCCATGATTGTTCCGGGAAGTGGTCATGTCAAACAACAGGCGGAAGAGGAAGGATTGGACATAATTTTTAAAAATGCCGGTTTTGAGTGGCGACAGCCAGGATGTTCTATGTGTTTGGCCATGAATGACGATCAACTCAAACCCGGGGAACGGTGCGCCTCGACAAGCAATCGAAACTTTGAAGGCCGTCAGGGCAAAGGTGGAAGAACCCACCTTGTCAGCCCCCTGATGGCGGCAGCTGCCGCAGTTACCGGCCATTTCGCGGACATTCGCTCTTTCGAGTAGTGTCCGACTGGAAACTCGTTTCTCCCGTTAGTAGCAAGAATCCTTTCCGGGGAGTGAAGGGGACGGTCAAATTTGAGATGTTCGCCAAGAAACCCGCCCCTACCCCTTCCAGGAGGGAAATTTGCAATTAAAACTCATTCCCCCATTCGACAAAAAGGGGGCTGGTAATTAATTTTCGTTCCCTCATGAAAAGGAATTAAACCATGCAAGCCTTTACAACCCTGACTGCTCTGGCGGCATTACTGGATCGTATCGACGTGGACACCGATCAGATCATCCCCAAGCAATTCCTGAAAAAAATAGAACGTACCGGATTTGGACAGCACCTCTTTCATGATTGGCGCTATTTGGACGATGGAGGGAGGCAACCCAACCAGGATTTTCCTCTCAATCATGCCCGCTATCAAGGTGCCCAAATTCTTGTCACTCGTGAAAATTTCGGTTGTGGCTCCAGCCGCGAACATGCGCCCTGGGCCTTGTTGGAGTATGGATTCCATTCCATCATCGCTCCCAGCTTTGCTGATATTTTTTACAACAACTGCTTCAAAAACGGTATTCTTCCAGTCGCACTGCCCACTGCTCAAGTAGAAATGCTTTTCCAAGAAATAGAAGCGCATGAGGGATGTCGACTCACGATAGATCTGCAACAACAACAGGTGGCAACCCCCTGCGGACGGAATTTTGATTTTGAAATCGATCCCTTTACTAAAGAGCGTCTATTGAAGGGAATGGACGACATAGGCTGGACCCTTCAGTATGAAAGTCTGATTACCACCTTTGAGACCAATTACCGGAAAAAGACACCGTGGGCATGGATTCCATAAATAGATGAGTGACACCAAAGCATGCGGAGAGGCCCTTCGTCAAAATGCTTCTTCCAGTGCCCTGGATCATATTTGAATTCTCTCACTTTCCGGTGTTGATCCTCTTTCCTCCAGGTATTTAAGGAATGAAATTTAAATAAGTTAGAAGTATGGATACGCAAAATTAGGGGACACGTAACAGCAGGTATAAAACAGTAGAGTTGGGATGCGCAGCGGTGTACATGTCCCCCAATTTTGCTCACACCATTGGAAGAATTACAGGTTATTTAAGGTTTGTTCCTAAGCGTGAGCGAAGACGAACGGAGTTGACTATGATCAGTTTTATCATCCGGCGTTTACTACTGCTCTTTCCCGTTCTATTAGGGGTAACCACGCTTGTCTTTTTTTTGATCCATCTCATCCCCGGAGATCCGGTGGAATTGATGTTGGGGGACTCGGCGTTTTCAACAGATAAAGCGCAATTGCGCGAACAGTTGGGATTGAATCAGCCGCTCTACAAACAATATTCAAGCTACCTGCAAGGCTTGTTCACCGGCAATTTGGGTGACTCCATTCACAGCCGGGAACCAGTATTGAGCGCAATATTAGAACGTTTTCCCGCAACTGTTGAATTGATGGTCGGAGCAATGATTATCGCCATCGCGCTGGCCATTCCCTTGGGATTGATATCGGCGGTTAAGCGGGGAAGCTGGATAGACTCGACTGCTATGCTTTTTTCACTGTTTGGCGTTTCCATTCCTAATTTTTGGTTGGGGCCAATGCTGATCTTGATCTTTGCCATTCAACTGGACTGGCTTCCAGTCAACGAACGAGGAACGTTATTGCATTTAATCCTGCCTGCCATTACCTTGGGCACCGCCTTGGCTTCCATTCTATCCCGCATCACGCGATCCTCAGTGATCGAGACTCTAGGAGCCGACTATATTCGCACCGCCACTGCCAAAGGCATTTCCGAATTTCAAATTGTTTTTCGGCACGCATTCCGAAACGCACTCATTCCGGTGATCACGATTATTGGACTGCAAGTGGGCGTGCTCTTGTCCGGAGCCATCATCACAGAGTACATTTTCGATTGGCCTGGTTTGGGTTTGCTCCTCATTGAAGGGATTCAAACCCGCGATTACACCCTGGTGCAAGGATGTGTGATGTTCATTGCCTGCAGTTATGTTTTGATCAATCTGTTCACTGATCTTTCCTACGCTTTCATCGATCCCAGGGTCCGTTTGCAATGATGTGGCGCAATCCCCGAATATTCTGGCTCAGTTTGACATTGCTCCTCGCATTTGTGGTTCCTGCCCTGCTGGCTCCCTGGATTGCCCCATATGACCCGGAAAGCATTTCTCTCAGTGAACAAATGCGCCCTCCTTCCTGGGAACATCCTCTGGGTCAGGATCAAAACGGGAGCGACATTTTGAGCCGTCTCCTCTTTGGAGGACGTATTTCCTTGTACGTTGGATTTTGGGTCATCTGCATTTCCGGAGTTTTTGGTACGGCAATAGGGTTGATCTCGGGATATTACGGAAAATGGCTGGATAACCTGTTGATGCGCATCGTCGATATTCTACTCGCATTTCCGGGGCTTTTATTGGCTATAGCCCTTGTAGCGGTACTGGGTCCCAATTTGAACAATGTGATAATCGCCTTGACCGTCCAGGGATGGGTCAGTTATGCAAGGTTAGTCCGCGGTCAAGTGCTTTCTGTGAGAGAGCAAGATTTTATCCTTGCTGCCCGGACCTCCGGCATTTCTGACAAACAAACGATGGCGCGTCATATTCTGCCCAATATCATGCAACCCGTCATTGTACAAGCTACTTTCAACTTGGCAGGCGCTATAATTGCGGAATCCAGTCTCAGTTTCCTGGGACTGGGAGTGCCTCCCGGAACTCCAAGCTGGGGAACAATGCTCTCCGAAGGCAAGGACGTTCTGATCGAAGCGCCTTTCGTTTCCATTTTTCCGGGATTGGCCATCATGCTGGTGGTGTTGCTTTGCAATGTATTGGGAGACGCGTTGCGTGACTTTTTTGACCCAAAAACCCATTCATGAGCCTGCAAATTCACAATCTCAGTCTTTATCTTTCTTCCGGTTCACCGTTTCGGCGGACGATTGCCGTCGAAAACTCCCCAATCCAGGTTCTGGATCAGATTTCTTTTTCTCTTGATGATGGAGCCGCCCTGGGCATCGTGGGGGAATCTGGATGTGGAAAATCGATGACCGCCTTAGCCATTTTGCAGTTGATTCCTACGCCTCCCCTCCTGCAAATAGAGGGAGAAATTCGCTGGAATGGCAAAAATTTACTTCCATTCACAAATAAGCAAATGCGCAAAATTCGAAGCCGGGAAATTGCTATGATTTTTCAAGAACCCATGACTGCGTTGAATCCAGTCATGCGGGTGGGAGATCAAATCCGCGAAATCCTGAGGGAACATTCTCGATCGAGGAGTATTGCCGATTCAGCGAACCGAAGCCGCCGGAAGAGCGAAACACAAACAATCATCGAGTTGTTGGTAAAAGTTGGCATCCCCTCCCCGGAACAACGCGCGCAAAACTACCCCCATCAACTCTCGGGAGGTATGCGACAACGGGTGATGATTGCCATGGCTCTGGCCTGCAATCCCCAACTACTCATTGCCGATGAACCCACCACGGCACTGGATGTCACCATCCAAGCTCAAATCCTGCAACAGTTGAAAGAATTACGTACTGAGTCTCAAATGGCTTTGCTTTTCATTTCCCACGATTTGGACGTGGTGAGTTATCTGGTGGATCGTATTTTGGTCATGTATGCGGGTGAGATTGTCGAATCGGCGCCCACGGAACGTTTGTTTGCGTCACCAGCTCATCCTTACACGCGAGCCTTGCAACAATCCCGTCCCCAGGAAAAGCGCACGGACGGTGGAGTGGTTGGGAAGTTGACGCCTATTCCCGGTAATGTACCAACTTTTGGCAACTTGCCTGAAGGATGCCGGTTTTATGAAAGGTGCGCATTCCGGCAAGAGCGTTGCGTCCGGCAACGACCACCTTTTTTTCAAATCAATCCACAGCATCGAGTACGATGTTTCCTACACGATCCCGCGTCGTCTTCGCTCGGCAAAAGATACTAAAAATCCAATGCTTCTATATCGATTTGTGGACCGGCCAGATGAATCCGGTGGAAAGCGGATTGGCGAGAATTGGTACTATCCCAATGGGACGGTTTGGCAGTTGATGACGCCGAATTGACCAGATACAATGGTCTGCTTTGACGGTTGCTGTCACGCCGCCGCATACAATAAGACCAGTTGTGATGGACATGTCCGTGTAGGTATACCGCAATCCGTGATTGCTGTTTCACCCAATGCAGGACGTGGGCTAAGTTGTGGAGTTCATGGGATGGCTTGATGGCGTGTCCCGCAGGAAACCAGAGGGGATAGTGGTTAACCAGGATGAATCGCGTACGATTGGATTGATTCCGGATATAATCATCCGTTGCCAATAGCGTTTCGCGCTTTACGGTGCCAGACGCGGTGAGCCAGTCATTCGGATGGGTGCTGTCCCATCCAACCAAATGCCAGTCTTCTGTTAAAGGTTGCGCTTTAATGCCGGTCTGCCGGACAAAAAAGGCGCCAAAATACTGGTGGAAAAGATCGTATTGGTCGACTTCCTTCACATACCGGTCATGGTTTCCTGGAACGATCGTCACTTTTTCGGGATCTTTCAAAAGGGGTTTCAGCACTCGAGATGCGGTCTGAAATTCCTCCTCCAAGGCCAGGTTTGTCACATCCCCACTGATAACGAGGTGGTCCCATTGGTACTCCTGCAGCGTACGTACGAGTTTTTCTGCCCGTGCTAAAGGATAAAACCAGCGCTTTCTCAACAGCATATTGGCAGCTCCCAAAGCTCGCTTGGAAGCCCATTCTTTTCTACCACGGGGTAGGGCATGGAAATGAAGATCGGAAATATGAAGGATCGTGAAAGGCATAGATCCGGCAAGATGACGACATGAATCCTGGACGACCGCTTCCCGGGGAGGGCGGTTGAGTCAAAGGCTATCAAGCTTCAGGCCATTGAATTGTAGTGAATTTGCGAGCAGGATTGTTGGTTTCTTCCTTTGTTTCGTATTTCCCAAAAATCCTTACTGCATAATTATTTTCCACTTGTCCCACATCACCAATCAGGATGGGCTGGCCATTGATTTTGAGGATCAGTTTATTGTCCACACGGGAATTTAGTGGCAACACCTTTCCTGGTTGAATAGTTTTCCGGGCAGTCGCTTCCACAGTGCCGAACTCGGCTACCATTTCATATTTTTTCTCTTTGAGTTTCTGATAGAAATGTTCCTGTAGTTCTGAATAATAGTGATTCATTGATTGGGGGGGCAAGACTTTTTTCCGTGCCAACTTTTGAAAGATCGTATCCAGACTCGAGTAAGGGAAACACAAAGTCAAATCCGTAGAAAAGCCATGTCCATGGAACACCAGTTTGGCGATCACGCATTTTTCAAGAGACATCATGATTCTTGCTCGAAAGCGATGGGAAGTCATGCGAATCAAAGTCAATTCGAACTGCGCAATCCCGGTCCAACTTTTCTCAAAGTCCTGCAGCGCGCATTGCAGTATGTGATGGAGTTTTTTATGATTTCCGGAGTGGAGATTTGGAAAGGAGTCAGGCAGATTGCGTAGACGATTTTCATCATTTTGATGCAGACAGGCATGGGCGAATTTATTGCCGATTGCGATGATGCCTTGCCCTCGGGTTTGTGAATCAAAAATATAAAGCGGTTGACGCTGAGTGATGCCTGTATAAAATTGCTCAAACCGCATCCATTCGACCGGGGGCGTTTCGATTTCAAGAGCCACGCCCAATTGCTCAAAAAGCGTTGATTCCAGTAAATGCGCCCAACGCTGCAGAACAGTATCCATCCAAGGGAAACGTCCTATCTCCAACTCGGCGCCAGTGAATTCGTATAGTTCTATCGACTCGTTTATTTCAACCGTCATGAGGTTCGACCTTCGATTCAGTCCTGGTTGATGCCAATAATACGGATTCCTAATTTCTTGTGATTGATCAGCACGATTTCTCCATAAGCCACCACTTTTCCCTGCATGACCAGATCCACCGGATCACCAGCAATTTTTTCCAATTCAACCACGCTGCCATAAGTCAATTCTGCGATTTCAAAGCCGCTCATGCGGACTCGTCCCAATTCCACTACCAATTCATGCTGAATGCTCAGAAGCAATTCTTTTCCCATTCCCGAAACCAAAGAACCTGCTTCTGTGGATTGGGGTTGCGGAAAGCCTTCGGCACTCTCTACTTCTCCTATTTCCGTATCCAAAGAAATTTCATTTCCCATGACGTCGGATTGGCTTTCGCTTTCATCCGGCCCGACTGTCAAAGCGCCGTCTTTATTTGAAGAGAAATCCGGCTTTTTTTCATTCAGCAAGTTTTTAACATCGTCTGAGTCCGTCTGATCAAACGTGATTTCAGAGGGCGATTCCTCCATTTTCATAGCAATTTTCATCGTAAAATCGACTCCATCGTCATCATCGACGGCTTCTTCTTCCAGCAGTTCAATAAGTTCCTCCTCTTCGTCAAAATCGAATTTAATGCTTGTGACATCATCCAATTCGCTCATATCCGGATCGTCCAGGCTCAAATCGCCTTCCTCCAAATCCCTATGAATATCCAAATCTTTTGCAACCATGAATCACTCCTCAAATAAGTTTCCAGTGGGATGGGATCTGCTCCCGACAAATAACATCGATTCAATTTCTATTGGAATGATTATATGTTAAAATCGATTTTATCTCCAGTCGGTTTTTGGTGAAATTTCCCTCTGATTTTGTGGCTTTCATGTTCGTTTTTACCAAATCCCGCATTTATATTCCACCATCCTTGAAGGAAGTTTTTGGTGAATAATCTATACGCGCCAGTTGAACTCTATCCCTTTCTGCGGCAATTCTGCTTACTGGAACAAACAGAATTGAGAGACAAGCATATCATCGCGTTGAAAAATCTTTTGCAAGCCGGGCAAGCCCAATTGCAACTGCGGCGTGAAAAAACTCGGTTGCACGCTTATATTGTCGAAAGGGAAAAAATTTTCTGTGAAGTCACTTCTTCTTATTTTAAAGTGCAGACAAAAAAAATTGCGGAAGTCAACTTAGAAGCAGCGCATTCTTTTGAAATTTTGACGCAAAATACCCATCTGATGGATAGCGTCATCCATGTGGCCTTTGATTTTACTCTGGAAGATCTTCCGGTTCTGAAAAGTATTCAAGTCATCGAATCTCGAAAAGAACTCACATTCAAACAACGCGTCCTTCCTGAAAAAGAAGAAAAACTCTCTATCCTCGAGAAACATCTCGACACGGTGCCGGAACAATCCGGAAACGTATCCGAGCGTCTTTATTATCAAGAAATTCGCAATAACCTGGAGAGAGAGATCGAAAATTATCGTCAAAGAATCGCCCAACTGCAAGAACAGCTGACCCTTCTTCAGGATTGGCGGCTGGACCCGCGACACATTCTGGAATGCACGGTTATTTTTGCCCGGGGAGGGTATGGCCGGGGAGAACTCAGTTTTTCATCGGACCGTGACATCGGATACTGTTTGAACCCGCAACGGCTCAATGCAGGAGAATTTGAATTACTCAAGCAGTTCATCATCCGCCTCGAACATCTACTCAATCAGACTGGAATTGAAACAGCCCACCAGTATTTTGAAATCGATGAAGACCTGTCACGCTTTACCCAAGCAGAAATGCTCCACACGATTCCTTCCATCTTGGAAAGCCGGAAACTGTTGGGTAGTGACGGGTTGATGGTACGCCTGAAACAGTGTTTTTTTGAAATCTTGCCTTATGAGTCCTACGTTCTCAGCAAGCTTCATACTTACCAATCCGCCAGACGGCCTGAATTGAATAAAATGGACCTCAAGGAAGAGTTTGGAGGGTTGCGAACTCTGCAAGTACCATTGTGGATCGCTGCGGCCACTTTAGCTGTCTTTCCGAGCCAGACTGCTGAATTGCTGGCCCTCCTCATTGAAAAACGTATCCTTTCCCCACGGCAGACGCTGGAATTGTCCCAGGCTTTGGAGTTGTTGTATGATTTGCGTAATTTTGTTGGAGCAAGCAAGGAATTTTATTACGATGAGGAAGCTAAGAGTGCAGGGATTAAGCTGGAGGATTGGCAGAGCAACGTTATTTCCGACAATCTGGAAAAACTGTATTTGCTCAAGAAAAATCGTTTTAAGAATTTTGATGAATTCGACCGTTTCCGCCTGCGCATCGTGTTTAATGTACAGGAATTGTCTGAGTTAATCCTCAATCGTTTGCTGGACCGCACTATCGTCCGCACTTTTTCCAATTTTCAAGCCACCATCAATTTGAGGAAACAGCGAATAATTGAAATCCGTGCGATCGAGGGGCTTCCTCAAATCCCGCTTTCCCTCATTTTCAATAACCCGGCCATGCTGTTGGATCTTTTTATCTATATCGGCAACTCGGGTTACTCCCTTTCCAGCGAACTCAAAGATGAGATGGCCAATGTCGTACACACGATTACGCCGGAAGTCATTGAGGCCAATCGTTCTGAAGTACGGAATCGCTTTTCTGAAATCATGCTCTCTCCGCATGCCGCTCAAGCTTTACGCACGATGTTCGAAATTGATGATCCTTCCAGCACGAGCAGGGATACCGACACTCTCATTGGACGTTTTATTCCGGAATGCAATCAAATACGTTTTTTGTTACGCAACCTGAGTTATCATCAATACACTGTCTGCGACCATACCCTGCGGGCATTGGAAAACTCGCACAAAGAGCTCGAGTATCTGAAGAAAAACTACACGGAATTGTATCATTTCCTCCGACCCGAACATCTGCTTGCCCTCAAGTGGGGCGTATTGTTTCACGATATTGGAAAAATCGATCCCAGAACCAAACACCAGAATTCCGGCACCAGTATTGCCGTGCAGGCCCTGGAGCGTCTTGGCTATGAAGACGAAGAGTTGTTCAACCTTGTCAGTCTTTTGATTTTTCATCACATGACTTTTGGCGAATTGAGCAAGACTTCCACCTATTTCGATCAAGCCCTTCAACGCTCATTTGAAATTGCGGACCGTGACTTGATCCGCATGATCCTCCTCTTTCTCATCAACATATCCGATTACAGCGCCGTTAGTGAAACCACTGCTAATGATACAAAAAACCTGCGCACTTTTTTTGACGAAGCTTACCATGCCTATATCGAAATCCGCATGTCCACGGACATGAAAAATCCTATTGAATTGATCAATATTTATTTGGACAATCAAAAACAATCCCTGGAATCCTCGACCCGAATCAACCTGTTGATTCATCGAAGCCTCAATGAAGGTCTGGCCAAAACCCTGTGGGAACCGCTATCTTCCAGTAACTCCAGAGAGTACGAACGATTGCGGACTGTGAAAGGAGATTTGGAGAATTATTGGAGGTATTTAAAGATGGGAAGTCTGGACGGGGAAGGCGTCGAACAGTATACGGAAAAATTGACTCAAAGTATCAACCAATATGTTAGCAGGGACACGTTGCTCAAACTGACAGCGGATATTCAACCCACCCTCAACTGGTTCTTCAATACCTTTCCCAATCGTTATTTGTTGAGTCAATCTCCCGATAGGTTACGACAAAAACTTCTGGAGTTCGCCGATTTTGAAAAACGTTCCATCTTCAGCACCGTGGTCACTCCCCGTGGTAAAGTAATCGGTACCCTGATTTTTGTCCATGATCAGCCTAAAATCCTCCATCGTGTCGCTTATGGGATGAGCATTCAAAATATCAATATTCGTATGGCAAAAATGAACAAGATCTTGTTTGAAGACGGACGCGTGGCCTATTGTTACTACTTCGAAGCCAACGGCATCACCCAGGATATGGTGTTTGCCAAAACCCTGGAAGAGAATATCACCATGGGAACTTTACCGGATCTTCACAATGAACCCCTGACCCCAATATCGTTTCAGTCAAAGTTGCGTTTGGATTTCATGGAAAGTGATAACAAAGGCTATGAGGTTGTTCAACAGCAGGGTACGTTTACCCGGCAAAATCGGGATTACCGGGTGGTGAAAATCACAACTCAGGATGCGCCACTTCTTTTTTATAAGTTGTCTGAGACCTTTGACCAAGTTGGTGTTTCTATTCAACAAACCCTGATTACTACGACCGGAGCACACGTCAACGATTATTTTTATGTGACCGAAACAGACTTTGAGCGCCTGAAAAATTCAGAGTTCGAAGAAATCTTGAAAACCCGTTTTCTCAATTGAGCTATCCTTCATCAGTCACTTCTTCAGAGTCGCTCATTTCCGGATTTTTGCCCGCTTCATACTCCACCAATTCGAACAAGATACTACCAATGACGAGCTTTCCCAGGATCTTCACCACGGGGCGGTTTCGAGTTTCGGCAATCCAGATATACGCATCCCCCTGCTGCTCGAGTTCCTTGCCAAAGTAAGTCAGCAATTTTATTTTGATGGTCTTGAACTTTCCTGCAGAGACTGCAATCGTTTCTTTTGCCACTGGAGTGGCTTCCAACCACCAGTTCTTTGTGGAAGAATAAACCAGAGCACGCTCCTGCTTACCTATTTCATAGTGGAGGGTGCGTAGAAAATAAATCATTCCCAGACTGTCTTTAGCTCCGTATTGCAGATTGAATTCCTGCTTCTTTGTTTCTTTCTGTTTTAAAATGATTTCCTGCGCACGGCAGCGTTCGTGATCGAATTCCAAATGTTTTTCTTGGCGAATTCGCTCAGAAAACAAACTCCGTTCATCTTGTTTGAAAAAAAAATAGACGCTTCGGAAATCCAATGGATCTGAAATAGATGTCATCTCATCATGGACTCGAAACAGACTCTCATAGGATTTATCCGATTTCAACTCAGTAAAAAAATGTCTATGCCAGACACCATTGCGCTTGAACGGCTTTTTGACCTCCATCAGGATATGGCCCGCCAGACCACCGATGAACCAAATCTCATAAACGGCTCTTTCTCCCACCTGAAAGGGCATCTTTCGATACGTCTCTTTATAACTCAAAGACGGACGCGGTGAGGGGGATTTCGGACATTGAATCGTGGATTTCGATGCCTTCGTATCCGCTGCCAACACTTCGTTGAACGGTAAGGAAATCAGTAAAAGACATAAAGTGAAAAAAAAAGATGCGGGCATTTTCAAATTAAAACAGAAATATCACACCCAAGGGGAAAAGACCGGAGCAACTCCATTTCCGAAAGTCTTATTTCCGGCAGATTGGAAAAATCGTCGAAGCGGTCGATTCATTTTAAACTGAATCTTGCATAAATCCATTGTATGATGATGACAGAGACGCAACTGCAGAACAAGGAGAAACTAATGAGCAGCACCGATTTAATCATCGATTCCCAAGACATTCGATTTGTCCTCGATGAATGGCTCAATCTGGCTGAATTGAGTCGCTTCCCCCGTTATGCCGACTTCGATCAGGATACGATCAACCTCTTATTGGAAGAAGGGCATAAATTTGCGGTCGAGATCATCAATCCTACCCGTGCCGAATCAGACCGGCAAGGCTGCAAAATGGTCAATGGCCGCGCCATTGTCCCCGCTTGTCTCCATAAACCCTACCGCCAAGCTTACGAATTAGGATGGGCTTCTCTATCCACCAGTGCTCAATATGGGGGACAGGGCGCTCCCCGTCTCGTGCAAATGGCTATTAATGAAGGATTAGCGGGAGGCAATATGGGATTGACCATGTATTTTGCCCTGACCGAAGGCGCTGCCGAATTGATTGAGTCATTTGGTAAGGAATCGCTTAAAGAACAATACGTTGCCAGAATGTTTAGTGGCGAATTTACGGGCACGATGTGCCTCAGCGAACCTCATGCCGGTTCCGACGTGGGAGCTGGCGATACCAGCGCTGAACCCACGGGAGATGGTAGATACAAGATCAAAGGGACAAAATGCTGGATTTCATCAGGGGACAATGACTTGGGTACCAACGTGATCCATACGGTTCTGGCACGCACCAAGGGAGCGCCTCCCGGCACTAAGGGACTGAGTCTGTTCGTGGTTCCTGCCTTTCGCCTCGATGACGATGGAAGCGTGGCAGAAAATAACGATGTGACGCTGGCAAACCTGGAAGAGAAAATGGGGATCCATTGTAGCGCTACGGCCGTATTGAATTTTGGGGAAGATGACCAGTGCTACGGTTATTTACTTGGCGCGGAACAACAAGGTATGGCACAGATGTTTCAGATGATGAACGGCGCCCGTCTGGGGGTAGGAACCTCTGCCCTGGCAGTGGCCAGCGCGGCTTACCAAAATGCTCTGGCTTATGCGAAACAACGTGTTCAGGGAGCCCATATCAGCAAAATGGGAGATGCCGATGCTACTCGGGTGGCGATCATCGAACACCCGGACGTACGTCTCAACCTAATGCACATGAAAGCCCGGGTCGAAGCCATCCGAGCCTTGCTTTATGCCACTGGCAAGTTTTTGGATATTACTGTTGCCGCAGAAGAGAAAACAGAGAGAAAAGCTGCTGATGACCGGGTGCAATTGCTCACTCCCATGTGCAAAGCCTGGAGCACCGAGGTGGGCTTGGATATCGTCCGTACGGGTATTCAAATCCTGGGTGGCGTGGGATACACCAAAGATTTCCCGCTGGAACAACTCTACCGTGATTTGCGGATTACAGCCATTTATGAAGGCACAACCGGCATCCAGGCTCTGGACTTACTCGGACGTAAAATGATCATTCGTAATGGTGAATTGTTCACCAGCCAATTGGGCGAATTCCATCAATTGGCGCAATCCCATCGAGAACACCCTGTGCTGGGAACAGTTGTGCGGCAATGGGCCAAATCCGCAGAGAAAATTGCCGAAACCGCCATGACCCTTCAATCCCTTCTCGGACCGAAAGGAATAGAAGGGCCGGCCCTCTTCGCAACTCCATTCATGATGCATTTTTCTGCGGTCACAGCGGGATTCTTTTTGTTGGAACAAGCCCTGATTGCCTCAGAGAAATTCGAAGTTCTCAAACAGGAAAAACAAGTGCGGGAGACCAATGTTTCAGAATTTTTACAAGACAACGCGCAAGCCAGGTTTTATGACAGCAAAATCAAAACGGTCCGGTTTTACATCAAAGTTGTATTGCCTACTTTTGAAGCATTGACCAAACCGGTTCAATTGCAATCCTTCGAAGCTCTGGAGATTCATTTCTAACACCAATAGAATCTTATCGAAAACTCCCTACTCGCCTTATGTAACCCGAGTTCGAGATAAGAAATTAATAATATGAGTATCCTAGTTTATATGTCATCCTCGCGAAACTTGTCCTCGCGAAAGCGGGGAGCGGGGATCCGGATTTCAGTCTGGCTGCATACCTCTTGATTCCTTCCCTGCGTACGCAGGGATCTCGCAGGAATGACAAGGTTTCTCTAAGATATGAAGATTCTATAACATATTGAATTTATTAAATTCTTATCTCGAACTCGGGTTATGTAGTGAAATTCTCCTTCTTGGAGGGGTAGCGTCAAATGCGAGGCGCACGGCAATACATGCCACCCCCACTCTTCCCAAGAAGGGAATTTTCGATTGTTCCGTCTAGAAATACATGCGGGAAACGGATTCGACCACACAGGCCGGTTTGTCGATTCCTTCGATTTCAAACGTATTTTCATTGATCAAGTGCAGGGCGTTCTGACCTTCGACGGCTTCGATACTCTTCAGTACCGTCCTCAAACGCAATCGGCACCCCACGGGAACCGGGTGGGGAAATCGTAGTCGGTTGCAGCCATAATTAACGCCCATCTTCACACCATATTCCGCGCCTACTTTGCCCCCCAAGCCTGCCAGATAAGGAAGCAGAGAAAGCGTGAAAAAGCCATGGGCGATCGTCGTTCCGAAAGGCGACTCTTTTTGGGCACGCTCCACGTCCACATGGATCCATTGATGGTCTCCGGTGGCTTCGGCAAATTGATTGATACGTTCCTGTGTGACTTCCACCCAATCACTGACGCGAGTTTCTGTTCCTATTTTGCTCCTCATGTCTTGCAAAGCATTTTCTAAAGACATTAATTCTCCTCTATTTAATGGGTCGCTTCGGCACTGATTGATGCCAGAATTGGTTCGATGGCATTATTCGCAATCACCCGAAGCTCCTCGTCAGTCCGATCCTGAATGGGGTGCGGTACTAAAACCAGAGCCGGATCGTATCCCAATGCCGAAGCCTGACTGGCAGCAGCCTCCTCGAATTCAGTCGAAGCGACGAAGACTCCCGGAATACCCCGCTTTTCCAAGTCGATGATATCGTGCACACTGCACGATGCGCAGGAGCCTCAATCGGCCAGCGCTTCCACCACCACGTCACATTCTGTCGTGATCGACTGCTTGATCGCAGTGGGCGCAATTCGGGCAAAAGTGGGTTTTTGATACCGTCTGACCATCAGTCCGCGTTTACTCAACTCTGATTGAACTTGATCCAAAAAGACATTCCCTTTCGCTTTGGAAATGTCCAGCAGTCCCACTGTTAAGCCTTCCAGAGACGCGGGTCGAGCAATGCGATCCCGTTTGGCTGGCGAATGCTCCGATGTGGGATCGAGGAATATTCGTTTTTCTTTCATATTATAATCTCCTTGGTTACTGGTATACTGCCGGTAGGCCCGCTGGCTACCCAGCCGGCAATGATGGCGGAAAACAAGCCTGCCTTGCCTCCGGCGCGCACGATATTCAAGCCCCCTGGCCTGAATTTAGGAATAACCTGGTCTGCGAAGCGCTCAGGCATTCCCTCTGAATTGCCTCCGGCTCCCCGAATCATTTCGCTGCCAGGAAGCCGGAGCAATTGATTGATTGATTCTTTTACATTTGCCTTGGACCATCCCGCTAGTTCAAATACCCGGCTGTGTTCCGGTGAGATGATCAAAAATGCATCCCCCGACATAGCCAATTTATAGTTCACAACAGTTCGCAGCGAATGGGCCAGAGAAAGGATTAACGATTCCGGCTCGCGGGAGAGCTGATCCGCCACACCTTGCGTACCGTCGCCCGCAAAAAGCGTGACTGTAGATGCCTCTGATTCAAATCCTCGTTCTTTGGAGAGAGAATCCCAAGAACTCCCTTCCAGATTTTCGGCAAAACAAAAAGTGTATTTCCCAGGATTGCCCAAAGCGGCCCGGTCTATTTTTCCGGGTCGTCCCCCCCCCCCCCACATTGCGAATGATCAATTGAAGCGCCCTTCCAATGGTCGCATTGGCACGGTTCCCCTGTCCCAATGCATTGATTCCCGAATTCATGCCAATTGCTTTGGCAATGGGTCCGCTCACAATCACAATGGGACCGGAAAAGTACGTGGTGCACAACAACCCGTGCATACAGAATTCTTCCATGCATGCCGCCTCCACTGCGCTGAGGACGACAGGCATGTATTCCGGTTTGCATCCTGCCAAAACCGCATTGATAGCCACTTTCTCCACGGTGCAAGGGATCTGGTTGGGAGGTATGACTCCCACCACCTTATCGGGCGCCCGCTTGGTTCCTTGCAACATGCGATATACGCGAATTTCTGTGGGAGGCACAACAGGCAAACCATCGGACCAACCCCGGTCAAAGCATGCCTCCATTTCATCTTCCATGGCTGAAACCCGAATCCTGCGGGCATTCATCTCGGTATCCCCGAATCGCAATGCAAGCTCATCTGCAATGCCAGGTTCCACACTCATGGATCCGCACCCCGGACGATAATCCGGCAGACTTTCCCCCAACGAGGCAATCCCGGTGAAGACCTGCCATTCCTCCTTGCGCCACCCTACCAGTCGTTCCCTCTCACGACCATTGTCCACCCGAATCAGCGTGGGAACCGTCTCGATTTTCAGTCGATAAGAATGTTCCAAACTGGTATCTGCCACCACGCAATCCATTCCGGAAGGAAATGCGGGGTCGTCCTGGGTGAAAATTGTCAGTGGCGTCTTGCCCGAGGCCAATTGGTGATAAACAGGTTCAATCAAGGCGCAGGTCGGACAATCACGTTTGCTGACAATGATCAGACCCTCTGGTAGTGAATTCATAACAGTCTCTTATGTAAAAAGGGAAAAAGAAGCTTTTCAACAATGGTAAAAATAGCAATCTCCTTTCCTGTGTTTATATGGATGTAACCGAGATAGCGTTATTTCCAGATTATTACAACAAATGATTTGAATATTTGAATGAGACAAAAAAATATTCAGCAAGGAATCACCCTCACCCGATGTCCCAGCATTTTCTCCTTTTCAAACAAAAAGCGGGCATCGAAAAATTTTCCTTCCAGCAACAATGGCATCCAAAGCCGATCATCGGCCCACATTTTCTCATAAGGAAGCGCGTTTACCGAAAACCACATAGGGATGGCTTCTTCCGTTTCCTGGGGATCCCCTATATAACCATTGGCTTTGAATACATAGCCATGGATCGAGTACCCATCAATGAACTGAAAGCGCAACTCTCCCATTTTCGTCACTCCTGACGGAGTCACGCAAATCTCTTCCCGCACTTCCCTTATTGCTGCCTCGAGAGGAGTTTCCCCTGGCTCCAGACGCCCTCCGGGACCATTGATTTTCCCGGCTCCCAAGCCAACCTTTTTATGAATCATCAAGATTTGATCCTCCAAAATGATAAACAGCAAAGTCGCCCGTTCTTTGGCTTGCCAACTTTCCCAATCGATCTCTTCAAATTCCATTTCCCGCTTCAAATCACCTCCAATATGAGCAAAATAGGGAAAGACTGATAAGGGCGCAGTCCCCTCATTTTATGGACCATAGTCTTGATTCGTATTTAACAAAACGTGTGATTTTACATGCTTAATAAATTGAAAGCAATCGTAGATAACATGCAGATGAGACGGCATGGCAACAAACGACGCTGGAAACGTCAGAAAACGCCAAATTGCGATTATATTTCCGAATTATTCATCAACTCATTATCTCTCCCTACGCCCAAAGAAACACGAATCATGCGCAGAAGGCGCTCCGAAATTTATCTTGAAGCCACCCACCCCTCCCGTACTGCGAACTCCTGCCCAAAGCCGGAGAGCATCGCAGCGACATTTAGAATTTATCCTTAAATAACATTAACTTTCCTGTAAGTTATGATAGCTGCAGCCAATTGAAGCAGTGCGAGATAAGTTTGATTATATTTTTCGAATCGGACCATTATCTTGCGAAACCTGTTGAACCATGAATGGCTCACCTCGACGACCCATCTTCTGGGTCTGTATTGGGGATTTGCTTTTTTTTCTTGAATCTCTTCACCCCGTTTTTTCACATGTGGCACATAGTCATTGGATCGAATTATCTGTGATGCTGGCTCACCGTAGTAGCCTTTGTCTGCGCACAGATGTTGTTCAATGCCCTCAGGCCGCGCAATGACGATTTCCTCCAAGACCAATTCCAACTGTGTCACATCATGCCGGTTCGCCCCGGTTACGACGAGGGACAGCGGGACACCACGGCCGTCAACCAGCAAATGACGCTTGCTCCCTTTTTTTTCCCCTGTCAGTCGGGTTTCGACCAACGGTTTCCTGAGCCAGTGGGGCTTTGACAGTCGTGCCGTCTATGCTTTGCCATTTCCAGGAGATCCCTTCCATCTCATCATATTCGGCAAGTCCGGCTTGCCAAAGCGACAAAAAGAAACCCGCTTCATTCCAACGCATGAAATGAGCATGGATGGCACTAGGACTCCCATATTTTTCCTTGGGAAGGGCTCTCCATTGACAACCGGTGCGCAAAACATATACAATTCCCTCGAAAATTTGGCGCGCAGGCATTGGCTTTCTACCACCACCGGGTTTGCGCTTGTAGGTCTTGTTCGGGTCACGTTTGGGTTTTGGTATCAGTGGCTCCACTCTGGCCCAAAATGAATCAGATACTTCCCACGACTGTACTTTTGCCATATAGCCTCCATGCGTTTATGGTTGAACATGATGACAAAAATAATGCAGGAAATACCAATTTTCAAGTTATTAAAGGATAAGTTCTTAATATTGAAAGGTATGGGGTCCCGAAATCACACAGTTCAAGGCAACTGAATCGTGAGTCAATGAAAAATCCCAGTCCTTTGCCTTCCAACATTTTCAATAACAATCAATCGCCTCCCTCGTTGATTTATTGATTTTTTTTTGCGAATCCCGCATTTATTTTGCCTTGGGGAGTTGACATTGGGTTGTTGTTGTTCTAGGATCATGCCATCGTTAAGTTGTTTTAGTGAAGGAAAGGGTTCCCGATCGATTGAACAATATCGTGAGAGGACGTGAAAACGATCGATCCTCCCCGGGAATCTTTTTTAATGATATTTAACTAAACGGGTTTTTCAGAGACCTGAATAGTTACGAAAATGAATCAAAACCAATTCACTATTGCCTAAGTTGAGCGATTCGTAATAAAAAAAGCTCCCAACCTTGGGAAAAATGTGTTATATTTCAGTGGTTAAAATAAAAAAATTCACAAAATCTAACACAACCCAACAGGTAGAGAGCTTTATGGGAAAAAATATAACAGTTCAGGATAAAAAGAAACAGATAATTGATGCCATTCAGCCAACCGATGAACACTTGACAAGTCGTGCCGGATTGGCCTTGTTTGCCCAGTATCTGCAAAGCATTCGGCTGATGCCGATCATCGAAAGGTTGTTTGGTTCGATGCGTAAAAATAAAAAAGGAATTGCTGTCTCTGATTTTTTTGCGCAGATCCTCTGTTTTTTCATGGACGGCAGCAGCCGTCATCTCAGTTGGTTCGATCACCTCAAAAGGGGCGAGGGTTATGCCGCCTTGCTGTCATGCAGTGAGCAAGACCTTGCCTCCTCGCATGCCGTGAAAAGATTTTTTGGAAAGTTCTCTTTTGTACGAGTCTACCTGTTTCGTCATCTGCTGCAGATACTGTTTATCTGGAGACTGAAGAAGACTTGTCCAACGGTGATTGTGTTGGGTCTGGATTCGATGGTACTTGATAATGATGATGCCCTGAAACGCCATGGTGTCCAGCCGACTTACAAGATGGTCAAAGGATTTCATCCCCTGCAGATGAATTGGGGTCGTTATATGGTTGACGCAGTTTTTCGCGGAGGTAGCAAACATTCGAATCACGGGAAAACTGTTCAGAATATGCTGGTTCATATCGTGAAAAGGATTCGCCGCCAATACCGAGATGATGTACCAATCATGGTGCGCATGGACACCGGTTTTTTTGACGAAAAAATCTTTGAAACCTGTGAACGACTGAACATCGGTTAGCTGAAGCGGAGGAAAGTCCTATGCCAATGTGAGGAATGCTGCGGAAGAAGCCACTGACTGGCAGACCTTCACTTCATCGGGCAAGAAGGAGATCTGGCAGTACACCGAGTTTAAGAGCCAGCAGGGGACATGGAAGAAGGCTCGTCGCACGATCTACAGCCGCTTGATTGAACACGATAGCCAACTCTCTTTGCCGGGTTTGGATCATGATGGCGTGATCATTACGAACCTTGGTATGGGAGAGGCCATTGATGGCCAACTCAGCCAAGCCGCTGAAGAAAAGCGCATCGATGCTCATAGCATCCTTGGCTCGTACCACGGACGGGGAAAGGATGAACTGGCCAACCGGGCGCTGAAAAACTTTGGTCATCAACAACTTCCCTTCAAGGACTTCATTTCCAATACCGCATGGTACTATCTGATGCTGCTTGGCAATAACCTCTTCGAATCCTTCAAAGAAGATGTCAGCAAGCCAGTGATTGCGGTAACGATGTATGCTGATACCTTCCGGCGCCAGTTTCTTGATACGGCAGGCAAACTGCTTCGTCATGCCGGAAAACTGATCTTGAAAATACCAAAAAAGACCTTTGAGCGCTTGCAATTGGACCAACTATTTGCCACCTGCCAGCACGCATTGGCGCCAATCTGATCAACGGGTTTCGCTTCAATTAAAAAACAAAAACATTAAAGTTTAAGGGGATAAGTGCGTCCAAAACATGAGAAATGAAGACCTTCCACATCTGAAAACAGCATTTTGATGCTCATTCTCACTCAAACATCCATGGATTTGATGATCAAAATCTGATTTCAGAATGATTGCCTTTCTCAGGCAAAAAAATCATCTTGAAAATCTGATCCTTTTTTAGAATCGCTCAATTTGGGTATTGATAAAGGAGAAATCATGAGACGTCGAATGAATCAAAACCAAAATCTAAACGAAAGCGGAGGAATCATGGAAAAAAGCAAAACCAGAACAATCCAAGCCCTGCTGCTGGCCTTCATCCTGGGTGCGTTTGCCTTTTGGATGGGCCCGGCCGTTGCGGCTGAGAAAAAGATGGTCAAAGATCCCAGCACCGGCAAGATGGTGACAGCACCTGAGTACGGCGGGACGCTCACCTATGCGCTGACCGTTGAACCGGAAACCCCCGACACTGCGGACCGAGGATCCGCGCCGTTAGCCGCCTCCGGCGTTGTTGAGAAGCTTGGCATCGGGGACTGGGCAGTCGACCGTGACGTGTTCAACTTCAGAACGACGTACATCCCCGCGGAGATTATCAGAGGCCAACTGGCTGAAAGCTGGGAGATCCCCGACCCGCTGACCTATATCTTCCACATCCGCCAGGGGGTGCACTGGCATAACAAGACCCCGATGAACGGAAGGGCCTTGACCCCCAAGGATGTCGAATACAACTTTCAACGTCAGCTGGGCCTTGGTAGCGGTTTTACCGAGATGACTGCAGGAGCCGCGAACCACTCGTCGATCAAAGATGTTGACTTCAAATCGGTAACAGCCGAAGGATCGACCGTCGTCTTTCGACTGGGTAAGCTAAACTTCGATGCCCTCAAGACGATTCTTGTCGCCAGCCTCAACTATGTCTATCCGCCCGAGGTCATCGAGGCGCATGGCAACGTGCAGGACTGGCGCAACCTGGTTGGCACCGGCCCCATGATGCTGACTGACTGGGTCGAAGGCAGTTCCATCAGCTGGGAAAAGAATCCCGACTACTGGGGCTTCGATGAAAAGTATCCGCAGAACCGCTTACCGTATATAGACAAGTTGCGGGCTCTGGTCTTGCTGGAACCGGCGACCAGACTGGCGGCGCTGCGCTCGGGTCGCATCGAGGTCAACGCCATATTAGGCAACTCGCAGATCAGCAACATCGACCAGTCAGAGAGCCTCAAGCGGACCAACCCCGACATCGTGCTGTCACCCTACTCGTACCGCTCGGAGACGTCGTTCGGTCTGAACCAGAGAAAGACACCGATGAACAACATCCGGGTTCGTCATGCGCTGCAGATGGCACTCGACCTGGAGACGATCAACAAAACCTACTGGCAGGGCTGGGCGGACATCACACCCCAGGGATTCCTCGGGCCCGCTATGGTCGGCTATGTCACGCCCTTCGAGCAGTGGCCGGAGGAGATCAAGCAGTTCTATCGATATGACCCGGCAGGGGCTGAAAAACTCCTGGATGAGGCCGGTTATCCGCGCGGCTCGGACGGCATTCGCTTCTCGACCACGCTTGAGCCGATCTCGGTTTGGGATCATAGCTACTTCGAATTGGCAATCGAGTTCTTCGGTAGAATTGGCGTGGAGGTCAAGATGATCAATACGGATGGGGCCAATTGGGCCGCGCGTGTTCGTGAGCACGAATACGACGGTCTGATCAGCTATATCTCAGGCTACGAAAATCACCCCTCCGCGCTGCTCCAGTTTGTCTCGACCAGCGGATGGAACCCCACCGGTGCCCAGGACCCCGAGATGGACCGTTTGTGGGCAGCGGCGCAAAACGCCACCACCCTTGAGGAGCACCAGCGACTGGTTAGAGAGGCAGACATGTATGCCACAAAAAACCACTGGATCCTCTGGGGCGGGAGGGTTCCCCAATTTCACGCCCACCAGCCCTGGGTCAAAGGCTACAACGGGGAAAGCGATATTGGCGACAGTGACCGCACCGTGGTGTTCTCCCGACTCTGGATTGACCAGGAGCTGAAGAAAGAAATGGGCTTCTAGGCATTCCTTCGAAACTCGCCCCTGTTCCTCCCTCCTGCCCCAAGTGGGTGGGAGGGAATTTTTTGCCGGAAACGGAAGACCCGCTGGAGAATAGAGGAAACGTAAATCTGGTAAGCGGACAAAAGGAGCCCCTAGTCAAACATCCGTTTCAGTCGATTCCTGCATTCTAGGCACTATGCCTCATGTTTTTCTGGGCTTGCTTCTTCAGGATCGCTTCGTGGGCCTCGGGAGAGCCATTGTGATAGGTCCCGAACCAATGATCCAACGGCACGACGGTTTCTCCGTAATTGCACTCGAAGTAACGGTGATGCAGATGATGAAAATAACTGCTGGCACCGCCAACCTGGAGGTTTCCCTTGAGGACCAGCTTCTGGAAGCCGAGATGCCCATGATGCGCGTTGATGGTGTTGTGATGCATGTTCATCAGCACGTGGATGGGATGCGAGGGCACGATCCAGTGAATCAGCACACTGCTGAAGAGAATAATGTGCTCAATCGGATGCGCGGCAAGAGTGGACCAGGGCCCGGGGTTGATGTTTTTGTGATGGATGTAGTGTATCCTTTTGAAGAGGGGGGGGGCCAGTGCAAGAGACGATGGACCCAGTAGAAGTGGAAGAGTCGAATGATAGGTATACAGACAAGCAGCACGATAAAGTAGACCGGCTCTTCTCGCGGATCGATGTAGGGCAGCATCTCGTTGGCGTAGGCCCACATCATCAGCACTTCATACGCCGTCCAGATCGGAACCGCGCTGACACAACACCAGAAGATGTTGTCGCGCAGCTGGTCTCCCCAGAGGAACTTCCGCTTTCCCGTCTCCAGCCACTCGGCGTTGTATTTGTACTGGAGCCCCTGGGACTTTCGCGACCAAAGCCAGTAGTGCCAGGCACCAAAGATGAGGACCAGCAGCACGAGGTTGCGGACAAACATCTCCAGGATCCAGCTTGGTTGGAAGGTGACACAGCGGGATAAGGCGGGCAGGAAGTAGAGCCACGTGACCGTGGCGAGGCCAAAATAGAGGATTTGCCACGGATACAGGTAACCCGGGAAACGAAACAGGTATTTGAAAGCCGCGAGGGGCTTGGGTGGCCAGGCAAACAAAGGACTAGGGGGGGCCTGTCCCTCTGTCAGGGTGCCAGAATCCCCGCTCATCACGAGGCATACCATCGATCCATCCCTCTTTTTCCATGCTGAGATTTGCTATCAGGTCCTTCTTATCGCACTGTTTTAAACCACTAGGATGCTCCTCAAGAATGCACTCTATCTCTATCACCTCCCCTGAAAGATGTCAAGTCCTATGCCATCCTTCCAGGACGCTTAATGCGTGATGAGATCAATCTTTTGCGCTTCACTCATCCTCATTCTCCAGTCTGTTCACCTTCCCCACATTCTAGTCCAGGTCTCAATGTATAACGTCTGTGATCACCGGTTTTGAGGGAATTCCAGTGAGCCAACATAAAAATGATAAACTTCCAACCTCATAGGTGTTCTGGATTTAAATTCAATAATTTCAGTTATATACAAAGATTTGGTAGCAATATTCTGTCAGTTTCCTAACTGGTTAATTACATTCCGGAATCAGAGGTATTCGGAGTTTTTCGCATCATCATTTCAATAGCCTATTGACATTGAAGACGGTATCCTTGCTGAAATACCAAAACCAAGGGAGTTTCCACTCCCGATCAGCAGGAGACCACCATGAAAGAAATTAACATTCTTAGCACTATGAAACAAGTGCTTCAACGCATTCTTCCCTCTCAGGACAAGCGGACTGAAATCAGTCCCTACGATTTTGTCGTCAACTTGATGTTCTGTTTTCAACTCGATACCAAACTCCCGTCGCTGGAAAGCTTGCGGCGCCTGATGAAAAAGCATTTAGGAGATGACATCAGCCGCAGTGCCTTCTGGGAACGCCTCTCGCGCAAACGACTGAACACCTTGCTGCTGGAGACGGTTTCGCACTTGATGAGCCACCTGTGCCAAAGAGCCGGTTATGGCTCGCAGCTGCTCAAAGAGTTGGGCGTGAGCAGCATTCAGTTAGTCGATTCGACGAGCTTTACCCTCTGGAACGGATCGGTAAGGACTTGATGAGCATTCCTTTTCGTAAAAAGCGTCAAGACCTCATTGAGGTTCGTATCGAGAAACTCCATCAAGAGCAACTGTTGAGCTGTCGGGCGATCGGTTTCTGGAATAAGAGCCAACGCCACAACCACTTTTACTTAACCAATTTAAAGGTTCCCGCTGCCCTCCTCTACCCCCTGTATCGTTTGAGGTGGCAAGTGGAACTGATTTTTAAATCGAACAAATCCTCCTTGAATGCCGAGCGCATGACCTCGAACAATCCTTATATTATTCAAAACCTGCTCTTGGCTTCTCTGGCCGGGCATCTCGCCTCCTCTTCAATTCTGCATATCGGACAAGCTCAACTCAAGCCAGAAAAGAAATTGGCGATTTCCTTTCAACGGATCGCAAAAATCGCGGCCTTATTAGCCGAAGATTTTGTCCGTTTTTTCTAGAGCCTGCTCCACAGGCATTCGAGAACTTACTCTGGAAAATTCTTCTTTTTGCCGATGTGATCTACGACCCCAATTACAAACACAGAGAAACTTCGTTAATGCGACTGAAACGAATCTTGACCGAGGAACTCGAAACTCTCAGGCAAACAACCTCGAAAAGCCCTATCGATCAAACCCTAGAGCTTAAAAAGGCTGCATGAGATCTAAAATCCCGAACACCTATGGCGTCAATCTATTGTTTCAATTGACCTGTTAAATACTTGTGAACCACGCTGGATACTAAGGTTTGGTAGGGGATTCCTTCCTCTCTAGCTTTAACTTGAATTCCTCTAAAATCTTTTTCACTCACGCGAAAATTGATCCGATGCGTTTTTGCGAAGGTTTTCTTTGCCACCTCTTTGTATTTATCCAGGTTTTCGCCTTTTGATACCCATTCTCCACGATTGAAAGAATCAAGAATTGCTTGCTCTTGGGCATCGAACTTGTAATTTTTTTTACTCATTGTTCTCCTCCATATATTTCTTTTTTGCTTCACTGTTGGGAATGATTGTCTTCAGAAAATAATAGGCATCTTCTTCAACGTAAGGAACTAAATAAATATAAGAATCTGTTTGAACAACAAATATTGATTGTCTCGGATATTTCTTTTTATTGGGATGCTCATAACTATCAAGCAAACTTCCATTCTCAATAAAGTAAACAATCTCTTCAAAAGAAATGTCCCGCTGTTCCTTTAGCCATTCATTTTTCTCTTTGTTCCATTCAAAATCTTTCATAACCTAATAGTAATACATCGTGTGCATTTTGTCAAAAATAATATTACTGGATTAGAGGGGAATAAATAAGAAATTTTGTCTGTGAACAGAGCATTTAACAATTAAGTCATCAGCAGCGTCCACCCATAAAACATTGCGACGATGACGGTAAAACTTTACTCAATCCACGGAGTCAAAGTGAGTAGTGGACGTCTGCTGCATGCGGCTTGTGTGTGCCCGGCATGGGCATGAACTTATGGGGTGTGAGTCCCCTGTACATTATCCGAAAAGTATACTAGTCAGCTTATGATTACAACTTTAAAAAGTACTAGCCGAGGGCAAGTGCGGGGAGGTGACGAGCCGTGCGGAGGAAGCCTAAGCGCAAACCTACGAGTCGACGGACAGAAACAGCATATAAGGCTGAACTTCGGGGCGAGCAAGCACGACATTGCGATGTCCACTCGGATTAAGGAGGATGGTAAATGCTGCGATTGTGTAGGGAAAGTTCATGCTCTTACCCGGGGAGATCTGATCGTGATGCGGTCGGAGATAGTGAGATGAAGACTAGAAGAGCCAGGAGCGGTTAATTCCTCTCTTGCGCATCACTCTCCTTCTTCTCGTTTGTCTCAGGTAGCGCGGTGTCGAGTAATCGGCAACGAAGGCGGTCAGAAGTCAGCCGAGGGCATAGTAGCTCCTGGAGAGTGAAGGCCCGAACCCAAGAGAACGCTCTATCCCATATGCTCTGTACATTGATGAAGCCGACCGGTGGAGATGATTAAAATAGGTGCGTTGTGGGACGAATAAACGTACAGGTTTGTGGTTGCAAATCTGGTCCGGCTACGGCCCGACACTCTTTGGGAATCGCCCCGTACGGACCCGTATGCGGGGTGGTGTGGGAGGGACGGGAGAAAAACCCCTTCCTATCCCGATTGGCTGAGGGGGCTAGACTTTAACTAAATCAGGGAAAGGAGGACACATATTTGAGTTTTTTATTTTTCCAGCCTTATTGTAAAATTGCACTTCTCCTTTTTCATCACATATCCAGACTTCCTTAGCCCCTAAACTGAAATAGAGATTTCTTTTTTCATCGATTTCATTGTCTGTGTTCGTAGGTGAGAGAACCTCAATACATAACTCAGGGGCTATTGAACTTTCAGGATCATACTTCACCTGATTGAGTAATTCTTCTGAGCACCAGACAACATCAGGTACTTTTGTCCCTTTCTCTGTGGCGATAGCAAACTCTGGGATGACTTCACCATGATCAATCAATTTTATTAGCAATTTAATAATTTTTGCTTGATAGAGTGAATGTAAAAGCCTAGCTGGACTCATAAGAATTTGTCCTCTTTCATTGAGTTCAATTTTGTACGGTAAATCGCTTAAATTAGGATCTGCGCATACCTCTTTCCAATTCATAAGACCTCTTTTTAGAGTTTTTAAATTTTTCTTTTGTTGTACCAGATATTGTACCAGATTCCCAATCTTTGTTCAATATTTGAAAATTCCATTTTGTTTATGCTGATTACAATGGTCAGCATCCCATTCGCCAGCCAACGTCAAGGTCACTTGCGTCCACCTGATCATGACCAATGTAGTAGAGATGAACTGACAGTCTGCCACAAAACTTCATGAAAAGCACAGGACCCAACCTCACAAGCGCTGATGGTTTTGGAACCTTTTGTCCTGGAGAGTCGAGAAGAATTGGAAGAAAAAATACCTCAATGGAAAAACACGCTGGAGAGGTTCGATTCAGGGGATTCTGAGAAAAGACATTTGATCGAGTTGTTAACCTATTACCCTGTCACTCAACTATTGTCGGGTTGAAAATTGGGGGACATGTACTTTTTTGTTACGTGTCCCCTGATTTCATAACGTTGACAGAGTACTAAGCTATTGTAGAGAAGTTTTCTCAATTGACGATAAAGGAGATAGAAAACATGCTTAAATTGACCCCATTGGAGGAAACCGTCGCCGGAAAAGAACTGATCCAAATCGGAAAATCACAAGGTTTGGAAGAAGGTCGAGAAGAAGGTCTGGAAAAAGGAAAACTGATTGGTCAAATCCACATGACTCATAACTTTCTCAAACAAGAGATGACTCCTCAAGAAGAGTTGATTCGAAAAAGGAAAGAAGAGCTACAGCGCCTGCTTTAACAGCTTCAATCTCAACTCAATCGCTCCTGAAAAGTGAGCCATCACCCGACAAAAGAAGAACGATTTTCAATCTTGATCAAAGGGTTCTCTTTTCAAAATAGTCACGGGAGGAAGGCGCCTCACGGAGGATTTGACCTCCTCCCTCAGGTGCTCCAGGAAAGCAAAGAGGGTTTCCCTAGTGTATTGCCTGTTTAATACATTGTATTATTGGTCATTTGGTAGACAGGTTTGAGTTTGTTGATAATTTCTTCGGCAGTTTTAGTCCAGACATAGGGTTTTGGGTTGCGATTGTGTGTCTCGATGTAACTATGGATGGCTTCGGTCAATCGAGCACGCTTTTGAAGGCGCCTCGTCGAATCCGTTCTGCAGTGATCTTGCCAAAAAAGCGTTCCACCATGTTCAGCCATGAGGAGGAAGTAGGAATGAAATGCGGGTGAAATCGCGGGTTTTTTTGAGCCATTCTTTCACCTTAAGATGTTTGTGGGTGGCGTAATTGTCCAGGATCAAGTTACCTGCAGTTGCTTCGAGGTAGTCTTGAATAAGACGCAGGAAGCGCAGATACTCTTGGTGTCGGTGCCGTTTTTCACAGCGAGCGAGCATCCCTGTTGCGTATTCAAAGCAGAAACAGACAGCAGGTGCCATGACGGATATAATCATGAGTTCTGGTGCCATTGCGCCCTGGTTTCAGTGGCAGACCTGGCTGGGTGCGATCGAGTGCCTGGATTTGTGATTTCTCATCGACGCTCAAGACCAGCGCTTTCTCAGGAGGATTCATGTACAAACCGATGACATCTTTCAGTTTCGCAGTGAAATGCTTATCATGCGACAACTTAAATGTTTTTTCCAGATGAGGCTTGAGGCGATGGGCCTTCCATACTTTACCGACGGTTGTCTTGCCTACGCCAACTGCCTTGGCCATCGATCGCGTGCTCCAATGGGTACGGTCCTCAGGCTTCTCTTCAATGGTTTTCTTCACAATCTCCTCGATTTTATCCGCTCCATAAATGCGTGTCCTGCCAGGCCGCGGATCATCATTGAGACCTGTTATTCCTTTTTCAACAAAGCGCCGTCGCCACTTTCCAACGGCATTACCGCTGGTTCCAAGCGTTTTGGCAATTTCTTGATTCTTAAGGCCATCAGCAGCCAACAGGATGATGCGCGCACGACGAGTGTCTCGCATCGCTCCGGTATGACGGCGTGCGGTTTTGCCCAATTCATCCCGTTCTTCCCGGGTCAGTTTTATACTTGGTGCTTTTCTCATGCTGTCTCCATATATGCAAAAAAAAGGACAGCTCGTAGTATAGCAAACCAAGGATTTTTTTACACATTAATAAAAGAGCGACACACTAGTGGAAATTGTTTCCTCATCGGCTGCTTTTTCTTCCTTGGTAAGGCACTGATCTCAATTGGGTGAGGGAATGCCTTTTTGGAGAGAATCGTTGATTTTGAGAAAATTTGTCTATTCTGTCGAGTTTTTCTGCGGTGCCAATCGCAAAGTTCAGGCTTGTGAGGGGGAAGGAAAACAAGTCGCGGCCTTCCTCAGGGCATCATGTTTTTCACAAGAGAGCCAACGATCAAAAGAGGCCTTCACCCCCTCTGAGGCCTCAAAGAGGGTTAAAGCATTTCTGCTGGTCTTTTGTTTTCTTTTGTGATAGTTCTTGAGAAATCATCTTTGGCTGCAGGTTTTATTTCAATTTCGCTCATATTTATTTAGCCGAAAGTCATGTGAAACATCATATCATCACCAGAGGATTTTTAGAAACTGTCAACGGGGAATTGAACAGTGCCAAACAAAAATGTTGACTTCTGTATTTCAATATGAAAAGGTATTTTTGTTGATCATCAGAATACACTCCTGAATGAATGAGTCGGCCTATTCAAAAAAACCTTGACCATCATTTGCAGAACGATTATATAAATTAAGTACATGAACAAAAGTTTTTACACATACAATGATGTAACAGATTATCCGCAGATTGCACAGATTTTCACAGATTTTAAAATTAACCCGTTTCAAGTATAAAAAAATATTGACAAATGGTTGAAATGAGAGTAAGATCAAACACCCAGTTCCCAGTTCCCAGTTCCCAGTATTAAGTCACAAGCACCCAGCTCTCAGTTCCTCGTTCCAAGCCCCAAATTCCAAGGCCAAAGCCCCAAGCTCAAAGCAACAAGTTTCAAGCCCCAATTCACAAGCTTCCAATTCACAAGCTTCCAGTTCCCAGTTTCCAGATCCCAAGTTCATTGGGCTGTCCCCCCTTATCTCATCTCGACGGGGACACTCAAGTCTTCAGGGAGAGATCCTTAAAGTACACCAAAGTTCATTTCAGCAAATGGAAAATCCTCAAAAGAATTGAAAAGTCAGGGTTCATTGCCCAATCCTGGAGCCAATGAATCGGTTTTTTGATCACTCCAAAATGAAGGAGACCCAATGGGTAGAGAAATCCTCGACAACGTGCTTTCGGGAGAGAAAGCAGGTTTTAAATCAATCCTAAATCTTGTTTTTAATCAAAAAGCAGAAAGGAAAAAAATGGATCATCAAAAAAGCAAATCAACCTTCAGTGCCATCCTGCTGTCCCTCACCCTGATGGTGGCCGCTCTCGGGGTCAGTTCGGCAGCGATGGCTGCCGAGATGGTCAAAGACCCCACCACTAGTGAAATGGTGGAAGCTCCTCGATATGGCGGGACACTGACCTTCGCTACCGGAGGTCAATATTGGAATTGGGACCCCTTTTACAACTGGACAGACCCTCAACTCACGGGCATTTTGGAGAAGCTGGCTATCGGCAACTGGGGAGTATCCAGAGACGAATGGGACTTGAAATCGGGACACCCGTTCCCCCTGTCTGTCATCACAGGGAGACTGGCGGAAAGTTGGGAAATGCCCGACAACAAAACCTATATCTTCCACATCCGTCAAGGCGTTCGCTGGCACAAAAAGCCCCCGATGAACGGCCGTCTCCTGACGGCGCAGGATGTCGAGTTTACCTTTCACCGTATGCTGGGTCTGGGCGACTTCACCGACGCCGGACCGACTTCCTTTGGTGGCGCTGCCCTCCTCAATGGCATCCCCTTCGAGTCGATCACGGCCACCGACGATGCGACGGTTGTCATGAAGCTCAAGAAGCCCTTCCTCTCCGCGTTTCACATCATCACCCTCGACCTCTTCACATACATCATGCCGCCGGAGGTCATCAAGCAATATGGGGACTCAAAGGACTGGAGGAACCTGTCTGGCACCGGGCCCTTTCTGCTGACTGATGTGGTCGAGGGCAGCTCAGAAACCCGGACCCGAAATCCGGACTACTGGGGTCATGACGAAAAGTACCCGCAGAACCGTTTGCCCTATATTGACGAGTTAAAATATTTGATGATTCCGGAGGAAGCCACTCGTATGTCGGCACTGCGCTCAGGCAAGATTGATCTCAGAGGCCCTTCAGGGGGTGCGATCACTTCTATCGACACGGCAGATAGCCTCCGGGAGACCAACCCCGACATCGTGTTGTACAAGCAGTGGTTTCGGTCGGGTAATGCCTTTGCTGCAAACGTGCGCAAGCCGCCCTTTGACGACCTCCGCGTGCGCAAGGCCCTGCAGATGGCCCTGGACCTGGAGACCATTGCGGCTACGTACTTTAAGGGTGAGGCCGATCCGACCCCCCAGGGGATGATCGGCGTGAAAGGGTATTACATCCCCTTTGAAGAGTGGCCCGAAGAGGTCAAGAAGGGCTATCGGTACGACCCGGAAGGGGCGAAGCAGCTGCTGGCGGAAGCGGGCTATCCCAATGGCTTCAAGACCCGCATGAGGGTCCTCGGGGGCTTGAAAGGAGGCTATTCAGAAATCGCTGCCGCCTACTGGGCTGAGATTGGCGTCGAGCTTGAGATTGATGAAATTACGGATTGGGCCAAATATCACGAGGATCTATTCGCGCGTGATTATGAAGGCATCATGGGCAGCATTGCGGGCACCACTTATAACCCTTCCATGACGGTAACCTGGTATCGCTCGGACGCCCAGTGGAACCGCCCCTTACATCAGTGGCCTGAGTTGGACGCCAAGGTTGACGCCGCCCTGGCCGCGACCACCTTTGAGGAGCAGCAGAGGCTGATTGCAGAGGCAGATATGTACACGATCGAGAATCATTGGCAGATATGGGGTCCCAAAGGTCCACAGTGGTGGGCGCTCCATCCGTGGATCAAAGGCTACAACGGTGAATTCGATCTCGGACCCAATGAGGATAGTCTCATCCTCTCGCGCCTCTGGATTGACCAGGACCTGAAGAAAGAGATGGGGCATTAGGGGTTTTCCATGAGAGCCTATCTCATCAGGCGCTTATTGCTGATCATCCCCACCCTGTTCATCTTGAGCCTCATCGTCTTTTTTTCGGTGCGCTTTATCCCGGGCGATGTCATAGACGCCATGTTGGGTAAGTCGGAATTCCTGGTTGACGTAGACCGTGAGGCTCTGGAGCGTATGCTGGGATTGGACGTGCCTGCCTATGCGCAGTATGGACGTTGGTTGGGAGGGATTCTCCTGCACGGCAACCTGGGCCACTCCATGGTTGGCAGCAGGGATGCGGTAGAGGAGAAGATATTACGTCGATTGCCCATCACCCTTGAGCTGGGGTTACTGGCCATCGTCATCGGGCTGCTGATCGCGCTGCCGGTCGGTATCTACTCGGCGATTCGTCAGGATACCGCTGCCGACTACGCAGGGCGCTCCCTCGCCGTCATCGGCCTGGCCACACCGAACTTCTGGCTGGCCATTATGGTGATGCTCTACCCGTCCATCTGGTGGGGCTGGTCGCCTCCGATGGAGTGGATTCCTTTCTCCGAAGATCCGCTGGGGAATCTCGGCATCCTCATCATTCCCAGCCTGATTCAGGGGACGGCGATGGCGGCGGCCACCATGCGGCTGACACGCACGATGATGCTGGAGGTCTTAAGGCAGGACTATATCCGCACCGCCTGGTCCAAGGGGCTCAAGGAGCGGATCGTGGTGATCCGGCACACCATCAAAAATGCCCTCATCCCGGTGGTCTCCCTGATCGGCTTACAGTTGCCAATCCTGATCGGGGGCGCGGTGATCATGGAGAACATCTTCAACCTGCCGGGGCTCGGACGTCTCATGGTGAATGCTCTCACCGACCGGGACTACCCGCTGATCTCTGGCGTCAACCTGTTTTTCGCCACCGGCGTGGTGGGGCTCAATCTCCTCATCGACCTGATTTATCCCTATTTGGACCCACGGGTGAGGTATGAATAACCGTTATGCTTCCGGTAAATATAGGTTTGAGATTCGTATGTAAGAAGTAGTCCCGGAGGGACGACACAACAATGAGGTTTCATGCCCCATTCCTACGTCAGCAACCATCTTCATTGTGTCTTTAGCACAAAAAACCGAATCTTTTAGAAAGGTATACTCATGACCAATTTCAAGACGATAGCCTCCTCGCTCGAGAAACGGGGCTTCTGCGTTATCCCGGAATTTCTGAGCCGTGATGAGATCGACTTCCTCGTGGCAGAATTCGATGCCAGCCCAGACTATGCCCCACTAACGAAAACCAAGCATGCGGCGAAGCACCTTGGCGACAAGCCGGTTACCGGTCAAACGGGAGCGCTGCGTGCTAACGCAATGGGACGACGAGAGACCTTCCAAAGAATAGGTCCGCGGATGGAAGAATTTGCTCAGAGAGTCACCGGAGCCAAGGCCGCGCTCTATCAAATCCTCTATCTCCAGACGCCGGTAGCCAATAATCGCTGGCATCAGGATCACGATCACTTCTACCTGACCGAGTACAATCGGACTCATCTCAATTACTGGATTCCGTTGGTCAAGCCTTCCCCCACCGAGGCAGGACTGCGCGTGATTCCCTGGGATCGGCTTCGCGAGAAGTCGCCGCGAGTGTTCAACCTCTGTCAGCGCTCGGGCGCGAGTAGACTGTTCGCGCTTCGTGATGGGGGCACCTTGTACTTTTCCGACTGGAGTGGGGTCCTCTGGCACGAGGAGAACCTCGAAATCGAGGATGTCATGGAGACTCCGGAGGTGGGGGTCGGCGACCTGCTGCTGCTGAGCCTCAACACCATACACGCGACGCAGACGACCGACGATCGGCGCCTCGCGGTTTCGCTGCGCACCTGCGATCCGGAGACGCCGATCGACTGGCATCGGGTGGCCGGCAGTCCCACACCTCACCGGATGAAAAGTCTCGCAGGCCAGAACAAGTTGAATTTCCCGGTTTTACAACACGTCCAGGAACACGACTTCGGCATCACTCTGGCGAACGTCCTGCCGACCCTGACTGGCGAGCGCGAGTAGCTTAACCTGTTTCTTACCCGTTCCACTAAATTTTGAATAACGCAATGAACTTTGAACCTTTTGATTAGCTTCGATTGAAAAAGTGCGGGTAAGAAGTCAGGTTGATCCATTTTTTAGAAATTTTATTTTAGAAGTTGGGCACCTTTCATTTTCCAGTTTACAGTTCCTCTGTCATCCCGCTTCGGCGTACCGTCGTGAATGTGGTGGCCCGCGTAGGGGGATCCATCTTCGTGACTACCACTGGAACGCCAGCCCGGTGGATTCCTGCTTGCGCAGGAATGACAACAAAGGCGGCAAACTGTAAACTACTTTTTACTATTTTTGAAGGGTCCCAGAAGTTGTTTAAAAATTATGAAACACCTAGATTTTTTTTCATATCCGCTAAGGATATCTCTCCCTTTTCTTTTGATCTCTTTTGTAAAAAAGCCATGAATTTTTCACTGTTCCCTAAAGTAGCAACTTCTTTTTCAAATTCATCAGCCTCTTCCAAAATATACTGGACTCCATCAGTTCCTTGAATCAGAACAGTGTCTAATTTAGCCATACTTAATATTTTTTCAATGGAATGTTTTTCTTTTGTTAGATCAATGGTTTTCATAACTTCACCTCCTCATTTCGTATAAACAAAACATGATTTTCTTTATGTCCGATAGCCAGTACATTGACTTTATTACTTCCCTCAATTTCATAGAACACACGATATTCTCCTATTCGTAATTCCCAAGCTGCTATTGGGTTCTCTCGAAACTCCTTTCTTTTCTTTGTCTGAATATTGGCATCATATTGTAAATGCTTTTCAATCGCTTTTACAATAATTTTCTGGATATACGAGCTATAATAACTCAGATCTTGCTGTGCCCCAGGTTTGATTTCAATTTGATATTTCATATTTCTTCATCATACTATGCTCGTTTTGATATTGAACGAATCGATCATGCAGTTTTGTTGATTGTATGAGTTCCTTTTATTCAATTTCTATCGTACGCAGAGTTCTCCCGTTTTTCACCATAGCGTACCTTCCTGCGCTTCTAAATCCATTGGAATGATTGGTTCTTCTGCCAGGGAGGCGGTATCGGCGAGACAAGCCTCAATATCCTCTGCCTTCCAATTCGGAAAATCATCAATGATGTCATCAGCGTTATCGCCACTGGCTCTCTGAAGGCAACATCTTGGTAGATTTCCCCGCAATCCCTTGAAAGATCAGGGGAGTCTCCGGTCAAAATGAACCGAACCGACAAACCCCTCGAGAAAAAGATATTGGCCTTCTTCCAAAAAAGAAAAGTTTTAAGCATAGCAGAACTGAAAGAGTTTTCCCAGTTATCTCAGCGGGGCATCGAAACGCCTGCCGAGTGCTCATTACTCCTTGAAATGATCTGCTCTGAATCCCATGCTTTTCGTTCCTAGAAGGGCAGGATTGCCCAGTATTTTCAAGGACTGACACAGAGAGCAGCGAGGATCAACTCCAGGATGAGACAAGCACTCGCCACTGAGGAGTTAAGAGGAGCAAAAAAATTGATTGACCTCCTCTGAATATTGTTATATAAAGAGGATACTGAAGGGGATCATGAAATCTACCAGGATTTTGCTATCATCGTTCTTTTGTGATAGTTTTCAAGAAAACGCCTTGGGCTGAAGGTTTTTAAGAATTTCTGCTGGTCTTTCGTTTTCTTTTGTGATAGTTTTCAAGAAATCGCCTTTGGCTGAAGGTTTTATTTCAATTTCGCTAATATTTTTAGCCGAAAGTCATGTAAAACCTCATATCCTCACCAGAGGATTTTTAGAAACGGTCAACGGGGAATTGAAAAGTGCCAAAAATGTTGACTTCTATATCTTAAAATGAAAAAGTATTTTCGTTGATCATCAGAAGACACTCATGAATGAATGAGTCGCCCTATTCAAAAAAACCTTGACCATCATTTGCAGAACGATTATATAATATTATTCCAGGAACGGAATGGCAATAATGCGATCCTTCGCTTTGCCGCTTCGGCGTATCGTCAGGATGACATGAAAGTCTGAAATTAACCTGTTTTGAGTATAAAAAATATCTTGACAAGAGGTTAAAATGATAGTACAATTCCGGCACCCGGCACCCGGCACCCCAAGTTCTAAGCTCCAAGCACCCAGTTCCCAAGTCCTAAATCCCAAATCCCAAGTTCATTGGGTTGTTCCCCCTTATCTTATCTCGACGGGGCCGTACGCGGAAGCGGCGCTCAAGTCTTCAGGGAGAGATCCTTAAATTACCCCTCAGTTCATTTCAGCCAATGGAAATTCCTCAAGAGAATTGAAAGGTCAGGGTGCATTGCCCCATGCTGGAGCCAATGGATCGGTTTTTTTGATATGGTAATATTCATGGGGAATATTGCTTTTTTAACTCCTGATATGAAAGGTCAAAATGGAACGAATAATCAGAAGCATCGTCGAGAACGTGCTTTCGGGAGTGAAAACATGTTTCAAAACAGCCCTCACTATTATTTTTAATAATTTGAATAGGAGAAAAATTATGCCAATCAATAAAAATAAAATAAGTAAAATTCAATCGATTCTGCTCACCCTCATCCTGATGGTGACTGCATTTTGGGTCAGTCCGGCTGCCGCTCAGAAGTATGTGACCGACCCCAGCACCGGTAAGGTGGTAGTCGCGCCATCGTATGGCGGCACCTTGACCTATGCCAAGAAGAGTGAGCCTCCGCATACGGACTCCTGGTTTGGTTCACCGGCAGGCGCCGCCCACAGTGGCGTTGTCGAGAAGTTAGCTGACGGAAACTGGGGAATCGATCGGAACGAACACCACTTTAAGTCAAACTTCACGCCTCTCTTTGCCATCAGAGGGCAGCTGGCGGAAAGCTGGGAGCAGCCCGACCCACTCACGATTGTCTTCAAAATCCGCCAGGGTGTGCACTGGCATGACAAGGCACCCATGAACGGCCGTGCGCTGACAGCTGATGATATCGTGTTTAACTTCCACCGCCTCACGGGTATGGGTAGCGGCTTCACCGAACCGAGCACCTTTGCTACGGCTATCAACGCTTTGCCATTCGAATCGATCACCGCCACCGACAAAGATACGGTTGTGTTTAAGCTGGAGCAACCACAGCCCGGTGCGTTGTTGACGATCCTCGACGATCCCATTGTTTTTATCCAGCCCCCCGAGGTCATCCGGCAACACGGCGATGTGAAGGATTGGAGGAACCTGGTCGGTACCGGCCCCTTTATGCTGACCGACTGGGTCGAGGGCAGCTCGATGACCTGGGTCAAGAATCCGGACTACTGGGGCACCGACGAAAAATACCCGCAGAACCGCTTGCCCTACGTTGACGAGTTGAGGGCCCTGATTTTGCCGGAAGACCCCACCCGTATGGCGGCACTGCGCTCGGGGAAGCTGGATTACATCGGGCACCTCGGCGTCTCTCAAATATTTACCATCGACGAGGCAGAGAGCCTCAAGAAGACCAACCCCGAAATCGCGCTGCATCCCTTTGCCTTTCGCTCGGAAACCTCTTTTGCGACTGCCGTGCGCAAGCCGCCCTTTGACGATCTCAGGGTACGCATAGCATTGCAGAAAGCACTGGACCTGGAGACCATTAACGAGACCTACTTCAGGGGGTGGGCCGAATGGAAACCGATGGGGTTGAATGGGATTGGTTTAAAGGGCTATGTCATCCCCTTTGACGAGTGGCCCGAAGCGCTTCAGCAAGAATATACCTATGACCCGGATGGGGCCGAGAAGCTCCTGGATGAGGCGGGGTATCCGCGCGGCGCCGACGGCATTCGCTTCAAGACCGTCTTGATCCATTTCAATCGCTGGGATTTAGCCTTTCGAGAATTAGTGGCCAACTACTGGGGTAAGATTGGCGTTGCTGTGGAGATTCAGGAGGTCGACGGCACTACTTACGGCGTTTATCACACACGAAAACAACTTCATGATGGGATTATTGATGCGGTTCCGGGCTACGAGTGGAACCCTCTGGGGCAGTTAGCCTGGAATACCTCGGCGGCTCCTCATCTGAACTTTACGGATGCCCAAGACCCGGTGTATGACGCCATGGTGGAAGCCGCCAATGCTGCGACGACCCTGGAGGAGCAGCAGAAGGTGATTATCGAGGCCGATATGTACATTATCAAAAACCACTGGTATATCTGGGCGGGGAGAGCGCCCCAGTTTAACGCGAACCAACCGTGGCTCATCGGGTATAACGGGGAAATGCAAATGGGCAACATGGCCTTAAATGGCGTCTTCGCCCGCCTCTGGATTGACCAGGCGCTGAAGAAAGAAATGGGGTTTTAGACCCCTTCTTCTCAATGGACCCTCTTCTTTCCTCCCTCCCGGCCCAGCGGGTGGGAGGATTTTTGAATATCCGATTGTAGGTACGATATCAATACGTAGGAGGGAGAATGGTATCCTGTCTCAATGAAAAGAATCAATCTGCAGGAGGGGGACTGATAATTTCGGCATCTTCGAGCAGGTATTCCACATGAATATAATCCTGAATGGCAGTGACCTGATTATCGATCACCTCGAGCCGGGCAGCGGTCAGAGGAATCCACTTTTCCTCCAGTTACCGCCAACAGATCATGTAAATCCGGGGACAGTTACCAATTATTTGCAATGGATTCCTTCATTTGATAATGGTTGTGAATCATTATCGAGCATTGAATTTTCACTTCAGAAATTGAACGTTTCTTCTCTTGTCCAGGAGATCTTGCCCACTTGAGCGCCGCGGCAAGATAGGTGGAGCGAAACCTGGTTCGTGCTGGAATCTGCCGCCACGCCAAAGATTTTCCCTGGAATGGAATCCGGTGCTACCATTCCCTCTCAAGAACCCCAAGACCCTGTTTATAGACACCCGCTATTCACGCCCCTCCCAAAATTCGTCCTGCCTGCGTCCCGTCACGGAACGAGAGTAACATTTAACATTTTAGTTAGTGCCTGACAGAAAAATACAATTTTATTAATAAGAGGTGTAGAATCCGCGAGAACATCTGTTTTTGAACAAGCCATATTTTAGAGAATTGAAGCTATTTTTCTTTGGGATCCCTAATTTTTTGTTACCCCCCTATTTTTGGACACACCTCTCCCCTCTTGTTTCAGAATGGGGAGTCACTCTTGGGTTCAGGCCGCTTTTTTGTAGGGTCCTCGTTTACGATGCTGCCGTTCTTTTTGCTGTTCACGCAGGACGGTGCCGAGACGGTGGATGTTTTTTGCAAGCACAGCCAGAGCGACATAGCGTTCGAACCCCTTGATTCCATGATCCGGACATCGGTCGAGTCCGTGCGCATCCAGAGCGTTGATGGCGGATTCGACCGCAGAGTGTTGGCGGCGCAGGAGTTTGAATTCCCGGGAATCTTCTCTCTGCCGGTCTGCTTTGCTCAACTTGCCTTTTTTGGGAAGCACGACAAGATCCGGCAGTGCTTTGAGTTCACGCTGATTCTGTGGGCTGTGAGCGCCCTTGTCCCAACTCACGACCGTAAGCTCGGGGAAGCGTTTTTTGGTTTCTTCGACGATTTCCACGGCCACCTTCTCATCGGTCTGCCTGCGCATCACCTGATGGTGAAGGATGAATTGATGCTGGTCCTCGATGATGTTGACCCTGAGTCCGAGTTCCACCGGCACTCCCGCCTTGCCCTTGCTGATCCACTCGGTGTGGGGCTCGAAGATGGAAAAGATTTTTTCATGATGAGGGATGGTTTCCCGGGACGCCCAAGACGGGGGTCCGCTTTGCGATACCTGTCTTCGTTGCTCAGGCCCGGACCGCTTCGCGAGGGGATAACTCGTTCCAGAACCTTGAATACCGATGCGCGTAATGCTGGCGTGGCGTATATGTATTGCAAACCGCGAAGGATAGGGGGGATGTCATCACGGGATTTTAGATCCAACTCGATGGCGGCAACGTCGACTTCGCCGAACTTCATCTGGGGGTCACGTATGGTGCGCATAAAATTTCAAATCTTGAAGATTTAAGGAAAAATGAAAGAAACAGTCCGAAGATACCGTAACTGCAACGATTGACCCCTCATGCGAGGTGGCACACACTCGGTTTTTTCAAATCTTCGCGTCACAAATATCAGTTTATCATCTTGATATAATTAATGAAAGACTTTACATGATATTTAATGGTATTCACCTATTTTTAAGAAACGAAGATTTTGGAGAAACTCATCAAAAATCCCATTTTTTGCTGATTTTGGCCATCTGAACACTGCATCAAACCAATCTTCATCCTGTGAAATTGAAGAATTGTCATTTAATATCAGCAATTTGAGTATTTTTAGGCCAAGCACTATTTAGGCCAATTCGCTCAAATAAATGAACTACTAGTAGGGTTTACCATTAACTACCAGCGATGGGCAAGGGCAAAATCGTGAGGGGACGTCTGGTTGAATGCTTTACCGATATTGGGCAAACAAGGCCGATCCGGCACGACTTGTCAAGAGTTTATCGGTTGGCTGGTTTGCATCAATTCTCTGTTTCTTTTTACCCTGAATTGTTGTATCTTTTCATAAAGGTTTTTTGTTGATTGTGTCAGATTTTGTGGCTTTTTTTGTGTTAACCACTAAAATATAACAAATTTTTTCAAGGGTTGAGAGCTTTTTTTATGATGAATCGCTCAACGTAGGTTTAAGAAATAGGAGCCCAACAGTTAGGTGCTCATTGACCTGCGGTTATCGGTGAATGAAGGAAAATTGTATTAGGAGTGGAACCTTTTGAGTTTGGAAAGAAACTATCAAAAACCACTAGTCGTTGAAGCATTGTGTGAAATATATTTCCGCGATTCAACATGGGACCATACAATTCCTGGAATCTACTATGAAAAAGTCAAGAAAGAATTTCCCAAGAAACAGCAACGGGAGGTCCAGCAAGCTCAAATCACTCCGGAACGAGGGACGGCCTCAGCCAACGCGCAAATGCAACCATCATGGATTCAATTTGTTTCTGAGCAAGGCGACCGAATGAGACGGATTGCGGAGAATCTTCTTCTGGTCAATCAGTTACGCCCTTATCATCATTTTGCAGAGTGGGAATTGGTAGTATGCAATGCGTTGAAATTATACCAGGAGATTGCCATACCCCAGAAGATAGAACGATGTGGAGTACGTTATATCAATCGAGTAGAAATTCCGGGGACGCAGGTTACTATGGAGGATTACTTTAAGATTTATCCGCAACTTCCAGAATCTCCGGGAAACACTCATGCTCCCTTTCTCCTGCGAGTGGAGATCCCTCGAACCGAACAAGCGCATGTTGTGTTGATCACATTCGGAACTAGTACTCCCCGACAGTTTCACGAAACAACCCGGCATTATTCTTCTCATCCCTGACCACGGATTTTACAACATAGTGAGCGGAGACGAACCATTATGGCCAAATTAGTTGCAATCGACTCCATGGCAATCCTCTATCGCAGTTATTTTGCCATGATTCGCAATCCTTTGATCAACTCAAAGGGAATCAATACCAGCGGTCTTTTCGGCTTTCTCGCGCAGATCATCAAAATCATCGAAACCGAGACCCTGGATTACCTGGCAGTGGCTACCGATTTGCCAGACCCCACTTTCCGTCACCAGCAATTTACGGCCTACAAAGCAACTCGTGAAAAAATGCCGGATGACTTGGTGGCACAGCTTCCTTTCCTTTCCCGTCTCATCGAAGCCCTTGATCTTCCCTATCTGTCACTGTCCGGATACGAAGCAGACGACATCATTGGCACGTTGATGCGACTTTGTCTGGAAAAAAACATCGAAGGCGTGATGGTCACCGGAGATAAAGATTATATGCAACTGATCACCGACCGGATTGTGATGCTCAATCAAAAAAATGAAATTGTAGACGTTGGCAAAGTCTTCAAACGATTCGGCTGTACTCCCGAACAAGTGATAGAAGTCTTGGGACTGATGGGAGATACTTCCGACAACATTCCCGGCGTGAAAGGAGTGGGTGAGAAAACGGCGGTGAAGTTGATTCAACGATATGGCAGCATCGACAAACTCTATGAAAACCTCGATGAAGTGCGAGGGAATAAATTGAAAGAAAACTTGATTTACGGCAAAAAGGATGCTTTTATGTCCAGAAAACTGGTAACCATTGATCGCCATGTTCCCCTGGAAATTGATTTCGATTCCCTCGCATTCAATCATTCCATACTTCATGAAAGTTCGGCATTTCATGCCATATTGGAAGAATTGGAATTCAAGTCCTTTTTGAAGCGCTTTGCACCAGAAGAAGGGCAGGCCGCGAATTTCGGCCGTCCACCGCAGGCTATCTCCCGGGAGACAGCAGCAAGTGGACAGCCAATTGCTGCCGCGCGTCATGTGCGAGTGGATAAACTGCCTGCTTTAGAGAAGATGCTCACGGAATTGGAAAAGGCGCAGACTCTGGCGTTTGACATGATGACCAGTGGGAAAAATGCGATCCAGGATAAAATCCTCTCAATGGCCTTTTATACCAACGCCGGAATCGCTTATTATCTTCCCCTCTCAGCAGGCGCCTTTCAATCCGATCTCTCTGCTGTCGACGAGGATGTCAAACAGCAGATGATCCTCACTTCTCTCAAACCGCTTTTTGAAGACTCGACACTGCTGCTGGTGGGGCATGATTTGAAGCTGGCGATTCAATTCCTGGTACAAAGAGACATTCGGGTTCATGATAATATTTTCGACACCATGATTGCTGCGCACCTGGTTGAAGCAAAAAGGGACTACAGCCTGGAGAATCTGGCAGTGGAAAAATTGAAGCAACCCCGTCGCTTTGCCAGGGATGGATCTGCTCAAACACGGCAGCTTACCATGGAGATCGTTGAATCTCAGGAGGTAAAAGACGAGCAAACCCAGGATTTTCTTTGTGAGAATACGGAAATTATATTTAAGCTCCAAGCCCTCCTCCAGGAACAACTGATAAAGACAGAAATGATACTGCCCTTTCAGAAAATTGAAATACCACTGGTTTTCGTGCTGGCTTGGATGGAATTGACAGGAGTGCGTTTTGATCAGAATCATGTAGTGGAAATCTCAGAGGATTACAGCAAAAAGCTGGAAGGATTGAGCGAAGAAATCTATCGATTGGCAAAGGAACGCTTCAATATCAACTCGGTGGTCGAGTTGCAAAGTGTCCTTTATGAAAAACTGGCGCTCCACAAAGCGTGTAATATTCGTCCAAAAAAAATTAAATTGGGCAACGGGATGTCAACCGGAGAAGAGACTTTGGAGAAAATGAGTAAGTTTCCCCTTCCCTGGTCCATTCTGCAATACCGCACGCTCAATAAATTGAAGAATACCTACATCGACCAGCTCCCCTCATTCGTCAATCCGAGCAGTTTGCGGATACATTCCAATTTCCGGCAGGCCGTCGCCGCCACGGGACGGCTCGCTTCCGACAACCCCAACTTGCAGAACATCCCAATCCGCAGCCCAGAAGGGCGACGGATTCGCAAATTGTTCATTCCCTCGAGTCCCGATCATGTGCTGATTTCGGCAGATTACAGCCAGATCGAATTGCGCGTGGTGGCGCATTATTCCAAAGATCCCACCTTCCTGGAAGCCTATCGTAAAAATTTGGATATCCACGCATTGACGGCATCGGCAATTTACAACGTACCCGTTCAGGAAGTAAACCGGGAAAGCCGCTCCAAAGCGAAGGAAGTGAACTTTGGTTTGATTTACCGTATGGGTGCGGATCGCCTCGCCATTGTGACGCAGACCTCTAAAATCGAAGCCCGGAAGTTCATTGAAAAGTACTTTCAAAAGTATGCCACCATCCATGCGTTGCAGGAAATTTTTTTGGAACGCGCGCGTAAGGAAGGCTATGCTTCCACATTGATGGGGAGAAGGCGTTATCTTCCCGATATCAATGGCACTGGTCTGGTAAAACACAATGCGGAAGGGGCGGCCATCAATACTCCGATCCAGGGAAGTGCCGCCGAAATCATCAAAATGGCGATGATCAATATCAACCGGCGTCTTCAAGCGCAACAGTTGCAGTCCAAAATGATCCTCAGCGTGCATGATGAACTGGTCTTTGATGCCTTGCGGGAGGAAAAGGAAGTTTTATGTCGACTGATTAAGGAAGAGATGGAGAACGTCCTGATCCTGGAGGTCCCTTTGATCGCCGAAATCGGCACCGGGAGCAACTGGCTGGAGGCGCATTAATCCGCTTTTTTGTCGAGGTCCTGGATGCGCTATCGACCGCCGGATAACCGGGATTTGCCCAAAGAAACCTTTGAAAGAAAAGTCCGTAACAATGATTACATACGACGGATCTATGACTACCCCGACATCATCCTGTCTCATCCGACCCCCGAACAATTTCAAGAAATCCGGATGCGCCAATGCGCGTCTACAGCCGTGGTACAGGTGGAGATCGGTTGTGGGTCCGGAAGTTATCTGCTGGAACTGAGCCGCTGTTTTCCCGAGCATCGTTTTGTTGGCTTTGAACTGCGCTACAAAAGGCTGGTACTGGCGGCAAAAAAAATCAAGAAAGCCCGGTGCGCCAATATATTGCTGCTCAAGGACCAAGGTGAGTATCTGGTGGATTATTTTGGTATTGATTCGATTGAAAAAATTCATGTGAACTTTCCGGATCCCTGGTCCAAAAGAAAACAGCGCAAGCATCGGCTGTTGAATGCGGATTTTCTTGAAAAAATGACCACGCTGCTGCGACCGGGTGGAGAGTTTTTATTCAAAACCGACCATCAGGAATATTTCCAGTCGGTACAAACCATGCTTTCGAATCTTGCTCAATATCGACTCCTCGAACAAACCACGGATTTGCAGCGAAGCGCCTATCAAACAGCAAACATTGAAACCGAGTTTGAAAAGTTGTTGAAATACAAATCCAACCCGAAAATTGCCTATCTGAAGGCACAGATCCGGTGGGAACCCCTCCCCTAGCCCCTCCCTCAAGGGGAGGGGGATTCTTTCGGCCGTTCACCGGCTCTGCCATTCTCCGGTTAAAGCAATGGGGCTGGTTTGTAGCGGGAGGCTTCCGGATAACGCGCTGACAGCTGGCGGACTTCCTTGACAAATCGTAGCGCTTGACTTTCAGAAGAGGCGACGAAACGTGCGGGATCTCGTAGAATATCCTTTATTTCTCCCACAGAAAGAGGAATGCGAGGATCTGCCGCAAGGCGCTCCGGCAAATCATTGGGAGTTTGCCGGGAGGTCTGCATTGCCTCCGCTACGGCAAGGGCATGGGTTTTGATGGCGTCATGGGCCTCTTCGCGACCGCAGCCCCGTCGGATGGCTTCCATGAGTAAAGTGGTGGTGGCTAAAAACGGCAAATACCGCGACAATTCCTCATCGATGACGGATTCAAAAAATTGCATTTCAGCAAGAACGGTGAGCAGCGTTTCCAATTGCCCATCCATAGCGTACATGGCACCCGGAAGGGCCACCCGGCGTGTTACTGAATCCGAGACATCTCCTTCATTCCATTGATCTCCACTGAGCCCCATCAACATGTTCAGGTAACCATTGAGGATTTGGTGGAATCCGTTGATGCGCTCACAGCTACGCATGTTCATTTTGTGTGGCATGGCGGATGAACCCACCTGCCCTTCTAGAAAACCTTCGCTCACCAGCTCCAATCCTGCCATCAAACGCAGAGTTTTGGCCAAACTCGCAATTCCGGAACTGAGCTGGTAGAGCGTGCTGACCACTTCATAATCCAAACTGCGCGGATAGATCTGTCCCACGGCGTTCAACATTTGGGCAATACCCAAATGCCGACGAATTTTCACGCCAAGTTTCCGCAATGCTTCCGAGTCGTTCTCCAGTAAAATCCACTGGTCCAGTCGAGTACCGACAGCCCCTTGCAATCCACGCATGGGATAAGAATCGACGAGCGTTTCCAGACGGGCAAAGGCCAACAGCATCTCTTGCCCAAACATGGCCATCCGTTTGCCCAGGGTGGTTGGCTGTGCCGGAACAAAGTGGGTCCTCGCCACCAGCATCAGACTTTGATAGCGTTCCGCCCAACGAGCGAGCGCTTGCAGAGAGGCGACATATTTAACGCGAATCAGTTGCAGGGAACGAACAATTTGCAATTGTTCCACGTTGTCGGTGAGGTCACGGCTGGTCATGCCTTTATGGATGTGTTCGTGTCCTGCCAACTGACAGAACTCCTCGATGCGGGCTTTCACATCATGGCGCAGGAACCGTTCACGCTTTTCGATGCGAGCCAGGTCGATCTGCTCCTTGACCTGCTCATACGCGGCAATGGCTTCCGTGGGAATAGCGACGCCCAATTCCTGCTGGGCCTTCATCACCGCAATCCAAAATTCTCGTTCCAGCAGAATACGGCCGGATTCCGACCATATTTCGCACATGGCCACACTGGCGTAACGCTGCGCGAGCACATCCGGGATGGGGGTTTTGTCAGAAGACATAAGGAGAGAATGGTTGCGGGGACCCCTGAGAGTCAAAGGCCAACCCGATTGCGTACCCGGTTGAGGACTTGACGTGCAACCGGCCGGGCCCGGTCACGTCCTGCTTCCAGGATCCCATCCAGTTTTTGGAAATTTTCACGAATCTCGTAATAATTTTCGCGATATTCTTTGAGTTGCGCGTTGACGGTTTCAAAACAGAGCTGCTTGGCTTCTCCATAACCCATGTTTCCGGCACGGTAACGATCTGCCAGGGCTTGCCGCTGCTCCGCATTGGCAAAAAAGGCGTATAGCGCGAAAACGTTGTCGCTTTCGGGATCTTTCGCTTCTTCCACAGTCTTGGAATCCGTGACGATTTTCATGATCAGCTTGCGAAGTTCCTTTTCGGGAGCAAACAATGGAATCGTGTTATTGTAGGATTTGCTCATTTTTTGCCCGTCCAGACCTGGAATAGTAGCCACCCGGTCTTCAATCAAAGCTTCCGGAACTACCAGCGCCTCGCCAAAAAGGTGGTTGAAACGGATCGCAATGTCCCGCGTTATTTCAAGATGTTGCCGCTGGTCCTGACCGACCGGAACATAATGGGAATCATAAATTAAAATATCAGATGCCATCAGCACGGGATAACTGAACAATCCGTGATTGACTTCCTGGTTTTTGGCCATGGCGTCTTTGAAGGCGTGCGCCCGTTCCAAGATGCCCTTGGCGGTGATACAGGAAAGAATCCAAGTCAACTCCGTCACTTCGGGAATATCGGACTGCTTGAAAAATGCGTGATTTTCCATGTCCATTCCCAAAGCAAAAAAAGTGGCCACCAACTCGTAGCGGCGTTCCTGCAACTCCTCGGGATTTTGCACGGTGGTCAAGGCGTGGTAGTCTGCAATGAAATAAAAGGTTTCGTAACTTTCTTGCAGCTCGAGAGCGGGTTTGATCATCCCCAGGTAATTGCCCAAATGGGGATCTCCTGTGGGTTTGATGCCGGAAAGTGCACGTTTGGCGGTCATTGCTGCGCAGGAATAACGTTGATGAATTTCCGTTCCGACGCGCCGTGTCTGTAACGCTTTTTCACAAATTCGACAAAACCGTCAGTCAGAGCAAACAACGTGTAATCTCTTCCCGTCCCCACATTTTTACCTGCATGAAAGGTTGATCCCACCTGACGCACGATAATTGTGCCACCGACTACAAATTGACCTCCAAATCGTTTGACACCTCGGCGTTTTCCTGCTGTGTCTCTGCCATTGCGGCTACTGCCACCTGCTTTTTTATGGGCCATGATTCCCTTTCAGAGTTAGACTTGAATCGAATCGAATCGATTTTAATTCGCGTGTATTGCTGTCGATGCCCCTGGGTGCGGCGATACCCTTTGCGACGCTTCATTTTGAAGACAACGATTTTCTTGCCTTTCGTGTGAGCCAACACGGTCCCTTTGACCACCGCTCCTTCTACTGTGGGTCTGCCCACATGGGACTTGGAACCATCATGCATCAACAACACCTGATCCGTTTCAAAAGGCGAACCGGGTTCACTTGAAAGTAGATCGACCTGAATCTCCTGGCCTGACTCCACCCGGTATTGCTTGCCTCCTGATTTGATAATCGCGTACATGGAGCTTCTCCCTCTTCATCCTTAACAGAAAATTCACAAACTCAAACTTTTATCCCATGAAATGAAATAGTTCAAGATTTTTATTGGTCTTCCTTATGTTTTATGCCACGGTTGCTTTTAATTGGTGAGATCCAAGTAAGTACCCCTTGTCATCCTGGCGAAATCAAGAACCCGGGACCGGATATGCGTCACGGGCAAAGGCCGGGCCAAGTTGCCATCCAGGGATTCCGCGCAAGGATGGTGGAGACGAGGGGGATCGAACCCCTGACCCCGACGCTGCCAGCGTCGTGCTCTCCCAGCTGAGCTACGTCCCCAAGGCAAACAGATTGGTGGGAAAAATCGAAATGTTTGCTTCTGGCATCCCCAAGGGGATTCGAACCCCTGTTGCCGCCGTGAAAGGGCGGAGTCCTAGGCCGACTAGACGATGGGGACGCAAAAAGTAAACTTGTATTCTATGATGAACCAAGAATTTGTCAATCTAAAATTCGATTGAATGGATTCAAATCTTTTCTTGAAGCGCTCGCATCGTATTTAAAACCAATCTTCCCTGCCGAACATCGTGCAATCTGAGCAGCAAAGCGCCTTGCCAGACTGCAATACTGGTTGCAACGGCGGATGGAATTTCTCTTGCCTGAGGTTCTAAAAATTTTCCCGGAGAAACCCCGGCCAAAAAGGATTTGCGCGAAGGACCTACCATGAGAGGAAAGCCCCATGCGACCAATTCCGACAGACGTCTCAAGATTTCAAAACTGTAGCATGAAAGGCCACTGACGAAATACCCCATACCGGGGTCGAGAATGATGTTTTGCAGAGAGATTCCCTCACTTTGTAACCAGCCTAAGCGGTTTTGAAAAAATGTTTCAATTGTTTGTACGACATTCTGATAAGAGGTGCGGGTTTTGCTGGTGCGGGCATTTGGATCTTTGGAGTAAGTGAGCACTATTGGAACTTGGCTTTCGGCCAAAATCTCGATCATTTCAGGATCACCTCTGAGGGCGGTGACGTCATTGATCACATCCGCACCGGCTGCGATGGCTTGACGTGCCGTTTCCGCTTTATAAGTGTCCACGGAAATCCAAATATCACTTTCCTGCCGTATGGCCCCGATGATGGGGAGCGTGCGCTTTAATTCTTCTTCCACGCTTAGAGCTTTGCTGCCGGGACCAGAAGATTCACCTCCAATGTCGATCCAATCAGCGCCCATCTCGATCATTTGACGCGCATGCCGGAGCGCCTGTTGCGGGTCGACAAACAACCCCCCATCCGAAAAGGAATCCGGGGTCACGTTCAAGACGCCTACCAAAAGGGGATGCTTCAATGAAAGCCTGCGGTCTTTGGATTGAAGAAATTGGGGTTTTAATTTAACAAATTGCTTCACGAAACCTCGCCGGGGGTTCACCGTTCAATCAGGTACCTGATGATGCTAAAAAAGGAGATTTTAACTCCTAAATAGCATATAGTAATCCAAATAAAAATATTTTCAGGTAAGAATCGGCACGGCCCTTATCAATTGGAATACATCCGATTGAATGCCATCAAGCATGGATATGCCGAATCAGCGGAGGAATATCAATGGTGGTTTATCCATCAACATCCCTTTGAAAATGGAACCCCTGGTTTGAAAACGGCAATTATTTAACTGATGTTACCGTGAAGAAAACTATCTAATCTACTGAAACTATATGGTTTGTTATTTTTCTTCATCCTCCGAGGTGAAAATAATTTACATGAAGGTTACGTGAACGATTTTTTCAGTTATGCGTCTCATCGAGTTGTCATTCCTGGCGAAGACCAGGAATCCACAGGGCTGGCGATCCAGGGTGACTAAAACGTTTCATATAAATCTTTCCATTGAGGATTATTTTTCTCAATGAGTTCGATTTTCCAAGCTCGTTTCCATTTCTTGAGTTGTTTTTCTCTCCGGAGAGCAGCTGTTACCTCTGAAGCCGTCTCATAGTATACCAATTGATGTACTTGGTATTTACTGGTAAATCCTTACTACGAGATTTTTTTTATGTTCATAAACTCTTTTAAGAAGATCATTTGTCACTCAAAATATAGAGTGCCATTTCTTTTACTTGCCAAGATATAAACGTAGGTTTTCATGATGGCGACTCCTGGATTCCTGATCTTCGCCAGGAATGACACACTTGTGGGGAAGCGTATTCATGGAAACCGCCAAATGCAAAAAATATACACATAACATGACTTATTTAACATTTTTGGCCGGGACGTCACCCGGCCCTACCATATGGGATGCGGGGGGTGGTTAAGCCCTTGCCCGCCGGAGGCAATTATACCGGCTGAAATATTGCCTCGAGGTTCCATCTCGACCTACATACGTGTTATAAAAAACCCTTTTTGGTTCCGGCTAGGCCGGGTTAGGTTGTACTCCGAATCGAAATGACACGTCTTTGAAGGGGTAATCAGCTTTCAAAACGGCACTGCCGGAAATCTGTGGTTTGCCGATAAGGTTACCTCGATTTTAATAACCGCCCGTTTGTGATGCTTGCATGGTTAGTGATACATAAACTTTTTATTGCCATTAATTTCTGTTATATCGTTACGTTATAATTTAACAAATTGTTACCGTATCTGCGTTCAAGAGTTGAAAAATGAGACTATCCGTGGATGCGGGAGCGTGAGAGTTTTCTGGTCATTTATAGAGAAAGGGGTCGTTTGAGTGAAGAAAAATTGGTGTTTGATGGAATAGTACTTTATTCTTCAAAAGGAATATTTCGTGTTCAATTGGAAAATGAACATGTCGTTATCGGACATTTGTCAGGTAAAATGAAAATGTACAAAATCCGTGTCCTGCCCGGGGATACGGTCAAAGTGGAGCTATCTCCATATGATTTGAACCGTGGACGCATCATTCAACGAGAACGGGTGAGCAAACAGAGATAGCAAGGGCACTCTATTTTCAGTGGCATAGGCCGGACGCCCTGAATACCAATCATGGCAGTGTCTTTTTTACATCAAATCATATCCAGCAGGATTGTCCTTCTGCCCTCTCCAGATTTTGCCACCTATGCCAGGGACTGATCACAGTCCGGGAATGGTAAGCAATGATGGTGTTGGCTGGTGTTTTTGAAACTCGAGAAATATTCAAAAGCCGGAATATGGATTTCATCGGAATGTCTCCAACCGCCAGAATGGACGGAGGGATCAAATCCGGTCAACAAGGAAGCGATAAAGTGATGAATCCTTTCCAAAATGCGTTTGCCTTATTTTTTAAAGAGGAGTTATGGGTATTTTCAGTTCATTCATGAATCATTTTTCAGAGGACTTGGCCATTGATTTGGGAACGGCCAACACGTTGGTTTTCATGCGGGGGCATGGTATTCTCATCAGGGAACCTTCGGTAGTAGCGATAAAAAGGGATGCGAGGAATTCGACGAAAGTCTTGGCGGTGGGAGAAGAGGCAAAAATCATGTTGGGACGGACGCCCGGGAGTATTGTCGCCATCCGTCCCATGAAAGATGGGGTTATTTCTGATTTCGAAATTGTCGAAGAAATGCTGCGTTATTTCATCCGCCAAGTACAGAAGCGCAAGAAAAATTTTTTTCGTCTGAGACCACGAATCATTGTGGCGGTTCCTTCGGGTATCACTCAAGTGGAAAAACGAGCCGTACGAGAATCGGCTAAATCTGCTGGCGCCAAAGATGTATTTTTGATTGAAGAACCGATGGCGGCTGCCATTGGCGCGGGACTACCGATTACGGAAGCCAGTGGAAATATGATTGTAGACATTGGTGGCGGGACCACGGAAGTGGCAGTGATTTCCCTGGCAGGTATTGTTTATAGTGACTCCACCCGAGTGGGAGGAAATAAAATGGATGAAACCATCGTACAATATGTGAAGCAGAAATATAACATGCTCATTGGCGAACGAACTGCAGAAGAAATCAAAATCAAGGTAGGATCCGCTTTCCCTCTGGAAGAAAAACGGACCATTGAAGTGAAAGGTCGGGATTTAGTGACAGGGATTCCTAAAACATTGCCCCTCACCGATGAAGAAATTCATGACGCCTTGTCCGATGTATGTGAAGCCATTGTAAATACGGTGCGCAATGCGCTGGAAAAAACACCTCCCGAATTGGCATCGGACATTGTCGACAAAGGTATCATCCTGGCAGGAGGGGGTTCTCTTTTGCTGGGCATGAATGTATTGTTGAGAGAACGGACCGGATTGCCTGTTAGCCACGCTGAAGACCCCCTGACCTCCGTTGCCACGGGAAGTGGAAAAATACTCAGTCAGATGAACCTGCTTTCTTCGATTGCCCTGGATTGAACGGTTCTTGTCCGGTTTTCGTGGAGATAGACAGGGAAAACATCTTGCCTATGAATATTTTTAAAGTAGCCATCAGTCGACTCATGGCCAATTCCCTCCGGGAGTTCAATGCCGAGCAAGTCGATGATTCAGCAAAAGAATTGGAAAAGCTGATTGAACGTCCCCCCAGGCAGGAAATGGGAGATTATGCTTTCCCCTGTTTCACACTTGCCCGTTCTTTTCGTAAAGCTCCTCCTCTGATCGCGGAAATTCTCGTTTCCACCTTGCAATCCCACTTGTCGGAATGCGAAGCGGTGACAGCAGTTCATGCGCTTGGTCCTTACGTCAATTTCCGTGTCTCTCTGCCTTTGATGGCCTCCCTCACCTTGCCTCGAATGGTCAGCGGCGAATATTTTAAGAGAAACGAACGGCGTATCTTACAATCCGGATTGCAATCGCGCGTCATGATCGAATTTTCTCAACCGAACACGCATAAGGGTTTTCATGTGGGCCATATGCGCAACGTCGCATTGGGCGATAGTCTGTGTCGCATATTTCGTTATAATGGTTATCAAGTCGTGGCTGCCAATTACATCGGAGACTCAGGGGCACACATTGCCAAATGTCTCTGGTATTACTTGAACTACAACCAAGAACCTGTTCCGCAGAATTTACGGGGAGAATGGCTGGGCCTACTCTATATGAAGGCAGTGCGGAAGCTGGCAGAAGCGACTGCGGAAGAACGGAAAAACTACATGGAGGAAGTAGGTCTGATCCTGAAACGCCTGGAAGCAAAAGAACTGGAGATTTCCAAGACCTGGCAAGAAACCCGGCAATGGTCCTTGCACGATTTCGAGCGAATTTACCAGTGGCTCGATGTGGCATTCGACCAGATATTCTATGAATCCCAAGTCGATGAAGCTGGCAAGCAAATTGTGTATCAGGAGTTGCAAAGAGGGACATTCGAACGATCGAAAGGCGCCATTGGGATTGATTTGGAAAGGGTGGATCTGGGATTTTTCCTCTTATTGAAGTCGGATGGCAATACTTTGTATGCCACCAAGGATTTGGCATTAGCAAAAAGGAAATTTGATGAATTCCAAATTGAACGTTCCATTTATGTGGTGGGGTCCGAACAAACCTTGCATTTCAAGCAAGTTTTTGAAACCCTGAAGCGCATGGGATATGAGCAAGCAAAACAGTGTTTTCACCTTCCTTATGGGATGGTGAGCTTGCCCTCCGGAAAGATGAGTTCACGCACTGGCAACATTATTTTGTTCTCTCTGCTTCAACAAAAAATGAGTTCTTATATTCAGGAAAATTATTTGGATAAATTCCGAGGAGAGTGGCAGGACGTGGAGATTGAGGAAACCACGCGGCGGGTGGGTGTTGCCGCCATTAAATATGGGATGCTCAATCAGGATGCAAACAAAGCGATTGTTTTTGCCATGGAAGATTGGTTAGCGTCAGAAGGAGATACCGGCACTTATCTGATTTATGCCTATGTTCGCATTCGCAGTATTGCCCGCAAGCTCGAGCAAGCAGATCACCCTGATCAACCTCCCGGCCCTAGCGTATCTGGCGACGTCGATTTTAATTTACTCGCTCATCCCAGCGAACAGGAACTGGTCCGTCTGCTTTTTGACTTCAATGAAACAGTATGGGCGGCCGGAGAACAATTCCGACCTTCTATGGTAGCACGCATGTTGTTTGACCTGGCAAAGGCGTTTAGCCGAACTTATACGACTTGTTCGGTCATCCATGCCGAATCGCTTGCCCTGCAGGAAGCGAGGTTACTGCTCTTTCATTGCGTGGCGGAGGCGTTGAAAGAAGGCATGTTTTTATTGGGTATCAGACCACCTGAACGCATGTAAAACCCATGGTTAGTAGTAATCCGGCAAAACAATTGGGGTGAAAGCGGTGTCTATCCGGAATTCAAGGCCTGTCTTGCTGATATGACTGCCCTTAAAAATTTTAACGCGGTATGCGCCACCTTAGAGAGGACATGCCGTTACTTCAAGGAGCATCAGTTTGCTTCTCCCCGCCTTGACGCGGAATTGCTCCTGGCATTCGTTTGCCAGTGCAGCCGGATTGAGTTGTATCTCGATTACGACAAACCGCTCCTGCCTGAAGAACAAAAAAAATATCATGCATTGGTGAAAAAGCGTGTCCAAGGAATCCCTCTTGCCTATTTGCTGGGAGAAAAAGATTTTTGGACGCTGACCCTGCTTGTGGAAGAGGGGGTCCTCATTCCTCGTCCTGATACGGAAACTTTAGTGGAACAACTTTGTGTCGCTGTGGAAGCATGGCAGACCCTGTATGAAGAACAGCCTTGTTGGATATTGGAAATGGGAACAGGGACGGCTGCCATTCCGCTGGCTTTGTGCAGCAGTCTGAAGCATTTATGCATTGTCACGGTAGATATCAGCAACGGCGCTATGCCAATTGCAGCAAAAAATATCAAATGCCATTCACATTTGATCACACCACGTAACAACCGAATTCATCTGGTGCAAGGCGATCGTTTCAGCATGCTCGCCGATTCGGCGATCTTTGATTTTATCGTGAGCAATCCTCCCTATATTCCCACCGCGCGCATCCCCGGACTGCAAAAAGAAATTGCCCTTCACGAACCCCGTCAAGCGTTAGACGGAGGGGAAGATGGCTTGGATTTTTACCGGTTTTTTTTTGGTGATTGCAAGAATTATCTCAAGCCGGAAGGACAAATGCTTCTGGAGATAGGTTACGATCAAGTCCCGGCATTGGAAGCCCTGCTGCCTGATGCTTGGAAAGTTTTGCGGATTGCCAGAGATTTGCAATCTCGCCCGCGCGTATGGCATGGGAAACGAAACGCATGAAAACGGCATGGTCCGCAACTCGCCCTCAAAGTAGTTGAACTCTCCTACCAATGACGATGCTAAGGAACAAACCTTAAATAACCTGTAATTCTTCCAATGGTGTGAGCAAAATTGGGGGACATGTACAGCGGCATCCCAACTCTACTGTTTTCCTGCTGTTACCTGTCCCCTAATTTTGCGTATCCATACTTCTAACTTATTTAAATTTCATTCCTAAACTTTTTAAACCGGCAAAATGTCCAATCAATAAAATGAATTGAATGAAAGGTTGTTCAGGAATAGTCAACATTGGAGATTTGCTCCAAAGCCAGCATCAAGGCATGGGTGCCTTTTTTACCATGCCCCTGCGCCTGAACCGCCAGATAGAGTTGGTGCGCCAATGCCAACCCTGGTAGGGCAATGCCCATCTGTTTTGCTTCAGCAAGCGCCAGGCTCATATCCTTGATGAAGTGTTCTACAAAGAAACCCGGGTCGAAATTGCGCTTGAGCACGCGAGGCGCCAGGTTGTCCAGGGTCCAGCAAGCTGCCGCCCCACCGCTGATGGACTGGAGCATCACTTCCAAGTCCAGTCCCGCTTTGTGACCATAAAGCAAGCATTCGCAAACTCCAATCATCGTTCCTGAAATCGTGATCTGGTTACACATCTTGGCGTGTTGTCCGGCCCCGGCGGGTCCCTGATGGACAATTTGCTTGCCCATCATTTCAAACAAAGGCATGACGACTTCCACAGCGGTTTTACTGCCTCCCACCATGATAGAGAGCGCCGCATTGCGTGCTCCCACATCTCCCCCTGAAACCGGAGCATCCACGGTAGCGATTCCTTTTGCGCAGGCTACCCGGTCAATCTCCTGAGCCAAACTTGGCGCTGTCGTCGTCATGTCCACAAGGATGCTTCCAGGCTTGGCGCATGCCAGGATGCCATTCTCTCCCAAGTAGACTTCCTGCACGTCCTTCGGAAAACCGACGATACTGAAAATAATGTCCGATTGCCTGGCAACCGCCCGTGGAGAATCGGCACTCCGGGCTCCCTGGTCCACCAAAGGTTGGGCCTTGGAAAGCGTGCGGTTGTAAACCGTGGTGGCATATCCAGCTTTCATGACCTGTCCGCACATGGATAGGCCCATTACACCGGTACCAATCCAACCAATACGGGTTTGATCTGTTAGTTGACGCAATTGTATCTCTGTTCCTGAACTCATAGTGTTTTTCCCCAAATGAAAGTTGGCGTTTGTCTGGATTAAATGCGCATTTTTAAACAAAAAGAGGACTGCGGTCAATAAGACAATCGAATCAGATAGCCTCCGTGAGAACGCAGATTGAATACATGTCCCTCAAAGATCAAATATTGTCCTTTGATTCCCATCAATTTGCTCTTGAAAGAAGGGAATTCGTCCAGTTTTTTGGATTTCACTTTTTGCGGATAGGCCAGCACCGGGTAGGAAAACGAATAGGATTTCCCATGATGGACCAGGGATGGGCGCAGTTCTTTTGGCAACCAACTCAGGATTTGCTGAAAATAATATTCAAAGGATTCCGTAGTTGTTACATTTTTCAGCATTTTCTGCCAATTGGTCTTATCCTTCATATTGCGGGAAATGTCGGCCTCCGCCAATCCCACTTGGTAGCGATTTTCAAAGAACCCGATTTCCCGCGCTTCACTGGCACCCTGATCCATCCAGCGGTGGAGTTGCTGTACTGTGCGGGTGATGCCAATTTTGATGCTGCCGCTTCGTGCCAAATATAACGTATGGGTCTGAAAGCAGTGGTTTTCCCCCCATACCGGATCTCGGCAGGTACCCAAATGGAAATGGCATTTTTCTGGTCGCACGATGCAGATATCGCATTCTGCTAATCCCTTAAAACAAGGGTAGCAATATCCACTGTTGAATGTTTTCACAACAGACCGACCACAGGCCACGCAGTGGATCTTTCCAGTATACTCCAGTTGCATCTCCTCACCCACCAGGGGATTGAGGAGCAAGACTCCATCGCCATCCAGGTTGAGGGTGTAGCCCACCTGGCAGGATTGAGGAGTATATTCGGTGTTCATTTTTCGGAGCATTCCCTGGACAGTTGGCATCGTGAAGGCTCTGTGAGGAAGATAAACCATGGATGGGCGCGACTAGTCCTCAGTATCCAGACGCGCTTGTACGGCCGCGGCATGGGCATGCAGTTCTTCTGCTTCGGCAAATCCGATGATGGAGGGACCTTCCTTTTTCAGGCGTGCCCTCGAGTAATGAAGCACGGAGCTGGTTTTTAGAAAATCCTGCACTCCCAAAGGTGAAGAAAACTTGGCGCCTCCCATCGTGGGCAGCGTGTGATTAGGACCGGCAAAATAATCTCCAACAGGCTCCGGGGTATCCGGACCCAGGAAAATAGCTCCCGCATTGCGCACTTTGTGTAAATCGCGGAAAGGATCGTCTGTTAAAATTTCTAAATGTTCAGGGGCGATTTCATTGACAGCCGCAAATCCTGCACCGGCGTTTTCCACGACAATGATGGCGGAAATCTCTTGGAAGGAAGCCTCGATGATTTCACGCCGCGCTAACGTTGGAAACAATTCTTGCAGCCGTTTGGCAACGGCGGCTGCCTGCTTCGAGGAAGTAGTGATGAGCAAGGCGCGGGCATCGGGAGCATGTTCTGCCTGCGACAACATATCCCGCGCCAAATACTCGATGGAAACCTGCGCCTGGTCACACAGAATCAGAATATCACTGGGCCCCGCAATGGATTCGATGCCCACCGTCCCATAGACTTGTCTTTTAGCCTCTGCCACGTACCTGTTGCCGGGGCCCGTGATTTTGTGAACACGGGGAATGCTCTCCGTGCCATATGCAAGGGCTGCGATGGCTTGAGCCCCCCCCACCGCATAAAATTCATTCACCCCGATCAAGGCGGCAGTTGCCATCATCAAGGGGGATGGCATACCGTTTATTTGAGGAGGAGAGACCACGGCAATACGTGGCACTTGCGCGATCTGCGCCGGAATGACATTCATCAACAGGGTGGAGAAAAGAACAGCATCTCCTCCCGGGACGTAGATTCCAACCGCATCGATTGGCGTCACTTTCCAGCCAAGCACGGTGCCATCGTCACAAAATTCCAACTGGGTTTCGATTTTTTGTCGTTGATGGAAGTGACGAATGTTTTCTCCCGCATCGAGAAGAATTTGTTTGAGTTTGGGATCCAGATATGTCAAAGCTTGTTGCAGTTGCTCTTCCGGAATGCGAAATTCTTCGAGAGAAGCGTAATCGAATTTTTCAGTATAGACTCGCAGGGCCGCATCTCCGTTTTGCCGGACTTTTTTTATTATTTGACGGACGGCCCCTGAAACATCGGCAGACCTGAGGCTTTGGAGATGGGCCAGGTAGCCTGCGTAACTTTTGAAAATGTTCACCTCGATCATATCGGTACTTGCCGTAGTGAGAATCTGTCATAAATCATTCTCACCGTAAAAGATTGTCCGGGAGAAGTCAAGAAACATACGAATGACTGGAGTTTTCGAATCTTTGCGGAAAATGGGACGGATTCAGCTGGCCACGATTCTGGAAACCCGCGGATCGATGCCGGTCAAAGAATATTCTGCCTGGCTCAATCAATATCAGGTTCCCTGTTCCTTGGAGCCGGTATTGCTCCATGCCTTTGATTGTGAGCTGCAACGTATGGATTATCCGCCAGTCCGGCGGGAAGAGATTACAAGAGGACTTGAACAAACACGAATCCTGCAAACCGCCACCCATGTCACTGCCACGGAAGGCCCTTCCTTTTTTGCCATCCATTGGTTGGCAAGTTTGGGGATCCCACCCGGATGCTATTATGCCATCGCCGCTTTTTCAGGCGTTCCTTTTTCCAATATAGCCTGGTCGGGATGCTTGAATTACAGCAACCGTCATTCCCTGGAGCAACTGCTTCCTGCCGGTTCTTCTTTTTTCCGTGATTTGGCTTGTGCCGAAAATGACCGTCTGCGAGACACTATCTCTTCTGCGGACTGTGAACGTCGCATTTCTCTCCTTCCGGGCATTTTGCGGGAGGCATTGGTTTATCAGGCGGCAGTCCCGGAAAAGATGGAGCAACTGCTGCCACAATTATCCCCAACGTTGTCTTCTTTGTTTCCTCCCGTTCAAGCAGGCGCATCGTTCAGTCGATGGGCGCTTCAGTGTTGCCGGAACCTCAGTCAGCATTTACTGAAACAATCTCGAATGGTCTATTTGGACCTCAATGAGGTGATTACCACCTATTTGCAGTTCGCTCTCTTACAAACAGAGCATCCCATTTTTCGACTCTTTTTTGAAGCACCCTTCCGAACTCGTGTCTTGCAGGAATTTGGCCCGGAAATTTCTTTCTTTACGGCATCTTATTGGGAAAAAAATAAGGAAAAGTGTACTTCTGTGAAGATCCGGACCAATTGTTTGGAAAGTCGTCGGCACCAGTTTGCGCTGACCCCCGAAGCTCTGATTGAGGCCTTAAAAACCAAGAGGCTGTGTCCGGGTACCTTTCTCACTTTCACAATTCTGAGTTTTTTGAATGGTTTCAAATGCCTGGGGAGTTTTGAACAGATTGAATATATGTCTCGATTCCAGGAAAAATGGTCGCGTACCGGGTTTTTGGATCAGGAAACGGTGCGGAGAGTGGGAACGAATGGACTGAGCGCGGGGCGTTTTGTAGATGAAAGCGGGGTGCCTGTTTTTCCATTGGATATCATCCTCGGTACAGCTTGGCATTTTCCGGATGACGCACGCATGCAGGATCTCATCCGTCCTCTCACAGAACGCCTTCTCAAGACCGGGTAGTGTCGTTTCAGGACCTTTAGGAATGAAATTTAAATAAGTTAGAAGTATGGATACGCAAAATTAGGGGACACGTAACAGCAGGTATAAAACAGTAGAGTTGGGATGCGCAGCGGTGTACATGTCCCCCAATTTTGCTCACACCATTGGAAGAATTACAGGTTATTTAAGGTTTGTTCCTTATTCCCAGAATTTGGCTTCAATCAACATTTCTTTTCTGTAGTGGAATTTTGCAAGAAAGCACCCTTTTTCAAAAATTCTTGGCGTGAACAACCGGTCTCCTTCCCACATAGGCAGATCGATCAGTTGTTCCCCGGAGATCCATGCCAGTTCGCCTTCGGCGCATTCCGTCCGCAAGGCTCCGCTGAAATGGATCGTATAAAACACAAATACCTGCCACTCATCTCCAAAGGGGGAATCTCCCTCGTCCACAAAGCTGAGGACTCCTTTAAACTCCAACGATTGAAGGGTCAGCCCCGTTTCTTCCCGGACTTCCCGAATGGCCGTTTCAACAGGTGCTTCGTTTTTTTCCATTTTCCCCCCGGGTGCCAACCATAAGCCCTCGTGTTCGTCTTTTTTTTGACGATGAATCATGAGGATTTTGCCGGATTTTTCAATATAGACCAGCACTCCCAATTTCATGACAAACTCAGAAGAAGAGGAACAGAGTTGCTTTCCATGAACTACCTGACAAGCTAAGCTTTCAGATGGCCCACATGCCTGTCGTGATCAAATCCGCGACGAAAAAAGCGGCTTGGTGAGAGGAGGATTAATTTTTTTTAGTATTTTTTACTCGTTCTTTCAAATCCTTGCCGGTGCGGAAGACAGGAAGTTTTTTTCCGCAAACATCCACTTTTTCTCCTGTTTTGGGGTTGCGTCCTTTGTATCCTCCATAGCTCTTGACGAAAAAAGAGCCAAATCCTCTAATTTCCACTTTGTCGTTTTCTGCCAGCGCGTTTTTAATACTATCGAAAAAGAGGTTGACAGCTCGATCTTTTATCCGCGCATGTCGTTCGGATTTTTTTGCTAATGCTTCAATCAATTGGGATTTGTTCATGACGGACGCTCCAAAAATGAAAGAACAGAGAAGGTTTTACTTCCTGTAAGTGAGAATTTGGAATTCTTCAGTTGTTTTTACACGTTTTAATATATTTATTTCTATTAAATCAATACTTTTTCTCATTTTTTTTTACGCTCTCCTCTCCTGACGTTGCTAAGAACCACTCATGGCCTGGTAAATCTGCTCATCTGCCAATGAAAAGATCGAATTATGATCTGCATGAGGAATTTCCAAATACGTGATCATGGAAGAGAATTTTTTTGCCAGCATTTGTCCCATTGCAACAGGGATTACTTGGTCTCCAGCACCGTGAATGATATGGACTTTGGGCAAGGGAACGCGTGTCTCGAGTTCTGACAGGCGGGCCATATTGTCGAAATGATGGCGTAGCAAATAGCACAAAGGTTTTCCAACCGTGCGGCATGCCATCTCCTGCAGACTGGTGAAAGGGGAGACCAGCAATATTTTTTGCACTGGATGTCGTACTGCAAATTGCAACCCTGCGCCACTCCCCAGAGAGTGTCCTAAAATATGTAGATTCTCGTCCAGTAGTCCACGTTGTACTGACAAATGTCGTGCCAGACGGTCCATTGCAGCCTCCGTCGAAACTAAAATTGACGCAGGAGAGGCTTTCCCCTCACTTTTTCCGTAACCAGGATATTCGACCAGCAAAATCCCGGCCGCTTGGTTAGGATAATGATATACAAAATCATAAAAATCCAATGCCAGTGCTGCATTGCCTCCAAAGACCAGCCAAAGTTCCTCTGGAAGAGAATGGTTTTTTTTTCGTGGAGGCAAGTAAAATGAAACCTGATTTCCTTCTGCAATCCGGTAATCCAATTCAACGACATTTTCAAAGTCTTGTAAGTCATAGGTGAAGTCATAAGAGCGCGGATGATAAATGAGGTGACGCTGAAAGATATACAGAATAAGGACCAATATGGCAATACCTCCGGCAAAATACGAAATGGTCATCCACACTTTCACTCTCACTTCCTCACGATTTGAGAGGCAAGGCTTTTGCCTCCTCCAAAGCGTATGTTAAGCCAATGATTTGATATATCGATACCAGGGGCATCAATAGCCATCCTAATGAAGACTTATGAATTTGCCTGAAAACAAAATTTTTATCTCGCATACTACTTTGTTGGTGAACGAGGACGAAATCCTAACTACTTCGAAATGGAATCTCAACTGCCTGGCACAGATTGAGAAACAATGATTTTTTCGCTCTTTCCCATGAAATCAGCAGATTTTGTAGCATGGCATTTGTCCGGGTTTCAAAAAAAGGACCAATCCTAGAACCAAGCTTCGACAAGACCGGTCAAACAGATCTCGGCAAAAGGGCATCTCGCGCAAGCCCTTTATTTGTACGTTGCGATGACAAATCAGGCTCAATTTCGAAATGATTCCGCAATGCTGAATGCGCGCATGAGCCTGTCAGAGTAATATTGTCAATCGCAGGATGCATCTCCATGTCCGGGTTTCAAAAAAAGGACCAATCCTAGAACCAAGCTCATACAAGACCGGTCAAACAGATGACGGCAAAAGGGCATCTCGCGCAAGCCCTTTATTTGTACGTTGCGATGACAAATCAGGCTCAATTTCGAAATGATTCCGCAATGCTGAATGCGCGCATGAGCCTGTGGCGTAATATTGTCAATCGCAGGATGTATCTCCATGCCGGGGTCGGCAGCGCGCATTTGGGTGAACGATTTTCATTCGATTACCACCTTCCCAACGACCTTGCCTATGCGGAAACATGTGCCAGCATCGCGCTGATATTCTTTGAAGACCGGCTCACACGTATTGAACGAAACAGTGAGTACGCGGTCTTCAGGCTTCTACCTGCGCCACTTCGCCTTTTTTCTTTAACTTTTTTTAGAGCCCTTTTTTTTCCGGGATTTAATATTTTTTTCAGGCTGCTTTGATCCTTCCGTTTTTTCCTTGTCAATAAACGCTTTCAAGATGGCATTTACAGTTTTGCTGCGTTCCCCGACGGCGATGTCTTGAACATAACTCGCCACATCAACGTCTAGAGTAAAATTAAATTTGACCTTTTTCATCGAAACCTCCTTTTTTAAATTTTGTCCAAACCTTGTATTTTTGATTGCGGACAAAGGGCGACCGAGCCGCAAGCGTTGTGTACCTTAAGCTCGCAGATGCGCTTCCTGCACCTCCCGAAGTTAGTACATATGCGGATGAACTGAAGCGGCAACCGATACCTCGATGTCGTGGATTGCCTGCGACATTGCCCGACCAATCAGATCCAGCTTGCGCACCTGCTCGATGCGGTCGGTCGCCCTGTTCAGTTCCTGCCTGGATAACAGTTGCTTGAAGATGCCACAGGCGTCAGCCAAGCAAATAATCACGACGTCGCGCGGGTGCGGGATTTCGTCGCTGAAAAGCACTGCCATGATGCGCAGCTTGACCTCGCGTTCGGCCTTTCCGTCGACAGCCGGGTAACGCCTGGACCGGAACACCCATAGAAAACGGTCTTCCTGGCGTTCCAAGATTCCGCGCTCAACCAGCCGGGAGAGGGCTTCCTCACGCATCGAGTAAGCATGCTCCGCCGTATGTTCCACCCAGAAACGGGCGTCGCGTTTCTCTCCCGCTTCTATCTCAGCAAGAATCGGATCAAGGAGGCTGTCCCCAACTGGAGTTGCATCGACCAGGAACAGATTCTCCGGATCGGTGTCGATGCGATTTTCCATCGCCAAGTCCATGAGCGCGCCGCCGGCGATAGCATAGTCCAGCGACCAACTGGGAACACGTACGAATCTCCCGTCCTCATCACGGAGCAGGAGCAGGATGATTTCCTCGACGAATCTCAGCATGATGCTTGTCCTTTCAAGATAGAGCGGTTATCCATATAGAAAAATCAAAAATTTCACAGGATGATAGCATCGGGAAATAGGTGTGTAAAGAGAAATTTACGAAGGATTTTTGATGTTCGGAACCGCCTCTGGTATTCCTCGAGGTCATTCGTAGTTCGAAGGGCGCCAATCATGGTTTCAACCCGAGGGTTGCTGACGGCGGCAGGGTTCCTCAAAGCGCTTGTATACCATTGCGACACATGAAACTCACCGAAATAGTGCGCACGCCCGCAATCCACCAGTGAAGCGCTTCGTGTAAGGAAATGGGACTCTCTGACATTTGTAATCATTACAATTATTTCTTATCTTAACCTGAGTTTGACATAAATATTCAATAATATGAGTATCCTAGTGTATCTGTCATCCTCGCGAAACTTGTCCCCGCGAAAGCGGGGAGCAGGAATGACAAGGTTTCTCTAAGGTATGAAGATTCCATGACATATTGAATTTACTAAATTCTTATCTCGAACTCAAGTTATCTTAGCGCCATTCAAATCTGTCCCCTTTTTTAGCAGGGTTCCCTACTGATTGAAGGGATTGATCAGTCTGGCGAGGAAGCTTCTTTTGCGTTTCAGGGTAGCGCCATAACTTCCCTGACCTCCGCGCAGGCGGGAATCGAACAGGTCGCGCATGGCATCGCCGAACATATTGAGGCTGTAGACCACGATGGTCAGGAAGATCCCCGGCCACATCGCCAGCCGCGGCGCCATCTCCATGTATTGACGACCCTCCCGGCTGAGCATCGATCCCCAGCTTGGCACCTCGGGGGGCAGCCCGAAGCCGAGAAAGCTGAGCGAGGCCTCGGCGATGATCACCCCGCCGATGGTGATCGAGAAGATGACGATGATCGGGGCCATGATGTTGGGCAGCACATGCCGCAGCATGATTTGCAGAGGGGCAGCGCCGATGGCGCGGGCGGCCTCAAAGTAGACGTTCTCCTTGATTGCGATCACAGCGCTGCGGATCACCCGCGAGTTGGCAATGCCGGAGGTCACCCCGAGCACCACGATGATCTGCAGAATGCCCTGTTCCACGATGGTCATGATCATCAGCAGCAGGAGCAGACCGGGAAAGGACATCCAGGCATCGACAAAGCGCTGCACCGTCAGGTCGAATTTGCCTCCCAAAAATCCGGCCACTCCGCCAATGAGCACGGAGACCAGCACGCTCAAGGTGGTGGCGGCAAAGCCCACGCCAATCGACACTTTTGCGCCGTACAGCAGTCGGGTCAGCACATCGCGGCCGATGTGGTCGGTACCGAGCAGGTAGTCGCTCGAGGGGCCTTTCAACCGGTCCATCATCGTCATGTCCAGGTAGTGATACGGCGCCAGCGCATCGGCAAAGAGGGCGACCAGGCAGAACAGCACCATGAACACCATGCTCACCGCACCAATCGGCTGCTCCTTGAGCAAGCGGCGCATGAAGTCCCGAAAAGGCTGCGATTTCGTCTGGGATTGTATCACTTCACTCATAAATAGCTCCCTTAGGAATAGAAATTAAAAACCTGTGATTATTCTGATGATGTAAGCAAAATTGGGGGACATGTACACCGCCGTGCATGCTAACTATACTGGTGTCCAGCAGCTGTTACGTGTCCCCTAATTTTGCGTATCCCTACTCTAACTTATTTAATTGATTGGAATAAACCTCCGGCTCTGCCTGGGGACTCCTAGTGTATTGCCTGTTTAATACATTGTATTATTGGTCATTTGGTAGACAGGTTTGAGTTTGTTGATAATTTCTTCGGCAGTTTTAGTCCAGACATAGGGTTTTGGGTTGCGATTGTGTGTCTCGATGTAACTATGGATGGCTTCGGTCAACTCGAGCACGCTTTTGAAGGCGCCTCGTCGAATCCGTTCTGCAGTGATCTTGCCAAAAAAGCGTTCCACCATGTTCAGCCATGAGGAGGAAGTAGGAATGAAATGCGGGTGAAATCGCGGGTGTTTTTTGAGCCATTCTTTCACCTTAAGATGTTTGTGGGTGGCGTAATTGTCCAGGATCAAGTGTACCTGCAGTTGCTTCGAGGTAGTCTTGTCAATAAGACGCAGGAAGCGCAGATACTCTTGGTGTCGGTGCCGTTTTTCACAGCGAGCGAGCACTTCCCCTGTCTGCGTATTCAAAGCAGTAAACAGACAGCAGGTGCCATGACGGATATAATCATGAGTTCTGGTGCCATTGCGCCCTGGTTTCAGTGGCAGACCTGGCTGGGTGCGATCGAGTGCCTGGATTTGTGATTTCTCATCGACGCTCAAGACCAGCGCTTTCTCAGGAGGATTCATGTACAAACCGATGACATCTTTCAGTTTCGCAGTGAAATGCTTATCATGCGACAACTTAAATGTTTTTTCCAGATGAGGCTTGAGGCGATGGGCCTTCCATACTTTACCGACGGTTGTCTTGCCTACGCCAACTGCCTTGGCCATCGATCGCGTGCTCCAATGGGTACGGTCCTCAGGCTTCTCTTCAATGGTTTTCTTCACAATCTCCTCGATTTTATCCGCTCCATAAATGCGTGTCCTGCCAGGCCGCGGATCATCATTGAGACCTGTTATTCCTTTTTCAACAAAGCGCCGTCGCCACTTTCCAACGGCATTACCGCTGGTTCCAAGCGTTTTGGCAATTTCTTGATTCTTAAGGCCATCAGCAGCCAACAGGATGATGCGCGCACGACGAGTGTCTCGCATCGCTCCGGTATGACGGCGTGCGGTTTTGCCCAATTCATCCCGTTCTTCCCGGGTCAGTTTTATACTTGGTGCTTTTCTCATGCTGTCTCCATATATGCAAAAAAAAGGACAGCTCGTAGTATAGCAAACCAAGGATTTTTTTACACATTAATAAAAGAGCGACCAGAACGGATCGTCATTTTGGATGATGGTCTTGCTAGACGTATTGCCCAAGCCGCAGGTCTGGAAGTATGGGGCACTCTTAAAATTCTCCTTGAAGCTAAAAACCAAGGTTTAATAGAGAAAATAGCGCCCTTGATTGACCAGATGATAGCAGCAGGCATGTGGCTATCTATGGATATCCGTCATAGAATTTTAAAATTGGCTGGTGAGGAAACCACCTAAACTCCAGCACAACCAGACGCTGCACCAGACGCCCACCCTACGCTTTTTTCAACGTTTTGTAAGGGGATCATGATCACTTCTTTTGTCTCACTCCTCATTAGGTGGGCGCAGGTGAGCTTGACGTTGGGCACTCTTGAAGGAACAAAAGATCAGGATAGAAATCGTGAAGACGGAGTGTTTTCCATAACTGCCCTGACCGCCCCGTAGCCTGGGATCAAGCAGATCCCGCATGGCATCGCCGAACATGTTGAGACTGTAGACGACAATCGTCAGGCAAAGCCCTGGCCAGAGCGCCAGTGATTATTCATACCTGACTCTCGGGTCCAAATAGGGATAAATCAGGTCGATGAGGAGATTGAGCAGCACCACCCCGGTGGCGAAAAAGAGGTTGACCCCGGAGACCATCGGGTAGTCTCTCTCATTGAGGGCATTCACCAAGAGACGCCCGAGTCCTGGCAGGTTGAAGATGTTCTCCATAATCACCGCGCCTCCCACCAGGATCGGCAACTGCAAGCCGATCAGGGTCACCACCGGGATGAGGGCATTTTTGATGGTGTGTCTGATAATCACGACTCGCTCCTTGAGCCCCTTGGACCAGGCGGTGCGGATATAGTCCTGCCGGAGCACCTCCAGCATCATGGTGCGCGTCATCCGCATGGTCGCTGCCGCCGAGGCCGTCCCCAGAATCAGGCTGGGGATCAGGAACCCCCAGAGATTCCCCAGCGGGTCTTTTGTGAAAGGAACCAATTCCAGCGGGGGCGACCAACGCCACCAGATGGCCGGGTAGATCATCACCATTACGCCCAGCCAGAAGTTCGGCGTGGCCAAGCCGATGATGGCGAGGGAGCGCCCCAGGTAGTCGGCGGCGGTATCCTGGCGAATCGCCGAGTAGATACCCACGGGCAGTGCGATCACGAGTCCGATGACGATTGCCAGGACACCCAACTCAAGGGTGACCGGCAGTCTATCAAATATCGCCTCCTCTACCGTGTAACTGGTAAGCAGGGACTCGCCTAGAGAGCCGTGAAGGAGAATATCACCGATCCAGCGTGCATACTGCACGTAGGCAGGCACGTCCAATCCCAGCATACGTTCAAGCGCCTCCCGGTCAAGCACCCCCGATTCTGAGTATTGCAACCTCCCTTGCAATACGTCGATGACATCACCGGGGATGAAGCGCACCGAGAGAAAGACCAGGATGCTCAGGATAAACAGGGTGGGGAAGATCAGCAATAACCGCCTGATGATATAGGCTCTCATGGGAAACCCTAATGACCCATTGCTTTCTTCAGATCCTGGTCAATCCAGAGGCGTGTGAAGACGGCGTTACGTTGACCGGCTCCCAACATCGTTTCACCGTTAAAACCTATGATCCACGGCTGGACCGCAAAATACTGTGGGGCCGCACCACCCCATATCAACCAGAACTTCTTGATCGCATACTGATTCAACTCTCCAGCTATCCTGTTCTGCTCCTCGAGGGTAGTAGCGGCATGGCCGGCTGCAAACATGGCTTCATAAACCGGGTCGTTGACATTGGAGCTGTTCCAAGTTATGCCCGTCGTATAGCGAGCGGTCATTGGCAATGGGAACCAAATCCCGGCCGCTTCCGCACTAATCATTTCGAAATTCCCCTCCTTTCTTCTAGGGCCAAAGGCAGCTGCTGGCTGTACCTCAATCTCGACCTCAATGCCAATCTTTTTCCAGTATGAAACGGCTAATTGGGCATAGTTCAAATCGTACCGCTCGAGGTGCATCAAATCGGTCTTGAATCGAATGCCGTCGGTGCCGCGAGGATATCTAGCCTCATCCAGCAACGCTTAGGCACCTGCCGGGTCGTAGTCAAAGACCTTCTTGACATCTGCGGGCCACTCTTCAAATTGAGTGACAACCTCTGTCATAGACCGGTTTACTATCCCCTGAGGTACTATATCGGCATAACCCTTATAGTATGCGTTGTTGATTTCCTCGAGGTTTAGTGCCATCTGCATGGCCTTGCGCACCCGGATGTCGTCAAAGGGCGGCAACTGAACGTTTGGACCAAAACTATTAGTCGAGTAAGTGGTGAACGAATATATCACGAGTTCGGGGTTGGTCCGCTGGAGGCTCTCTATCTGGTCGAGAGACCTAATTTGAGTTTCGCCGATCGGACCGATGTAATCCACCTTACCCGTGCGCAGTGCCGCCAGATAGGTTGCCGGTTCCGGCATAATCAGGGCCCTTAACCGGTCAATATAGGGCAGGCGGTTCCGCGGATATTTTTCGTCGTAGCGCCAGTAGTCCGGATTCTTCTCCCAGGTGACAGAGCTGCCCTTGGTCCAATCCGTCAGCATCAGGGGTCCGGTGCCGACCAGGTTCCTCCAGTCCGTCACGTCCCCGTGTTCCTTGATGACCTCGGGGGGGTATATCCGAGCGAGGTTGCCGTCGAGGATAGCAGCCAGCGCACCGAGGTTTAGCTCCTTCAGCTTAAAAACCACCTTCCATTTGTCGGTGGCTGTTATCGATTCAAATTGCATACCTTGGAAGCTAGTGTGTCGCTCTTTTATTAATGTGTAAATAATTCCTTAGTTTGCTATACTACGAGCTGTCTTTTTTTTTTGCATAAATGGAGACAGCATGAGAAAAGCACCAAGTATAAAACTGACCCGGGAAGAACAGGATGAATTGAGCAAAACCGCACGCCGTCATACCGGAGCGATGAGAGACACTCGTCGTGCGCACATCATCCTGTTGGCTGCTGATGGCCTTAAGAATCAAGAAATTGCCAAAACGCTTGGAACCAGCGGTAATGCCGTTGGAAAGTGGCGACGGCGCTTTGTTGAAAAAGGAATAACAGGTCTCAATGATGATCCGCGGCCTGGCAGGACACGCATTTATGGAGCGGATAAAATCGAGGAGATTGTGAAGAAAACCATTGAAGAGAAGCCTGAGGACCGTACCCATTGGAGCACGCGATCGATGGCCAAGGCAGTTGGCGTAGGCAAGACAACCGTCGGTAAAGTATGGAAAGCCCATCGCCTCAAGCCTCATCTGGAAAAAACATTTAAGTTGTCGCATGATAAGCATTTCACTGCGAAACTGAAAGATGTCATCGGTTTGTACATGAATCCTCCTGAGAAAGCGCTGGTCTTGAGCGTCGATGAGAAATCACAAATCCAGGCACTCGATCGCACCCAGCCAGGTCTGCCACTGAAACCAGGGCGCAATGGCACCAGAACTCATGATTATATCCGTCATGGCACCTGCTGTCTGTTTACTGCTTTGAATACGCAGACAGGGAAAGTGCTCGCTCGCTGTGAAAAACGGCACCGACACCAAGAGTATCTGCGCTTCCTGCGTCTTATTGACAAGACTACCTCGAAGCAACTGCAGGTACACTTGATCCTGGACAATTACGCCACCCACAAACATCTTAAGGTGAAAGAATGGCTCAAAAAACACCCGCGATTTCACCCGCATTTCATTCCTACTTCCTCCTCATGGCTGAACATGGTGGAACGCTTTTTTGGCAAGATCACTGCAGAACGGATTCGACGAGGCGCCTTCAAAAGCGTGCTCGAGTTGACCGAAGCCATCCATAGTTACATCGAGACACACAATCGAAACCCAAAACCCTATGTCTGGACTAAAACTGCCGAAGAAATTATCGACAAACTCAAACCTGTCTACCAAATAACCAATAATACAATGTATTAAACAGGCAATACACTAGAAGCAAATTCGCTACGTTCGGTGAAACCGCTGCCCAGACCCAATACACGGTGATAATTGTACTCGATATCTTGGGCAGTCAGCTCCCGACCGGACATCGATACTTTGTTATGCCAGTGAACGCCCTGGCGGACTTTGACGATATACGTCAGGGGGTCGGGCTGCGACCAGCTTTCCGCCAGCGCCCCTATCGTGTTAGCTGGAACGTTGAGAAATTTGAAGTCCCATTTGTCCCTGGGCGTTGCCCAGTCCCCCATGGCCAGCTTCTCTAAAACGCCATCGACGTAGGCACCCGCCCACGTACCAGAGACCACGACGTCAGGACCCACTGGCTCTTCTTTCCAGACGAAAGTTAATGTCCCGCCATACTCAGGTGCGGTTACCACCTTGCCGGTGGTAGGGTCCGTCACATACTTGGCTGCCCAGACCTGGCCAGCCATGAAGACGCTTGCTCCCATGATGAGAGCCAGCAGGGTTGCGCTCAATTTTGAGCTGCCTTTTTGATTAAACATCTTTTTCCTTTCGATTGCATGTTCAAAATTAAGGATTGCTTCAACCTGCTTTCACTCCCGAAAGCACGTTGTCGACGATTTCTCTACACATTGGGTCTCCTTCATTTTCAAGTGATCAAAAAAACGATTCATTGGCTCCAGGATTGGGCAATGAACCATAAACCGACGCACTCAGGCGCCGATGATTTTCCAAATTCTCCATTGCCGTTCCGTTCCCGGAACGGGAATCAAGGGATCTTAAGGATCTCTCCCTGATGTCGAGATAATATAAGGGGGTAGAACTTGGGATTGGGGACTTGTGACTTGTTGCTTGGAACTTATTACTGGGAACTGGGAACTGGGAACTGGGAACTGGGAACTGGGAACTGGGAACTGGGAACTGGGTTTTTGAGTTTACTCTCATAGCTACCTTATTGTCACTATCTTTTTTATACTTGAAACGGGTTAATTTCAGACTTTCATGTCATCCTGAGCAAAGCGAAGGGTCTCATTATTTCCTTTCCGTCCCTGGAATAAAATATTGTATAATCGATTTGCAAGTATTTTACAAG
>CBDBHR010000023.1:0-188883 GCA_965205865.1 bacterium | reverse complement strand
CAGGTTTTTGAAAGATCAGTTCTCTGAAGCGATAACGGCTCCCGACAAAGAGACCGTCGTTTTTAAGCGGAAAGTGATACCCTCTACAGCGAGTCCGCAAATCCTTCTTCTTGGAAATCCGTTTCCTCATTCGGTAAGGTTTTTCTTTAAAGCTAAAAAAACTTGACCCCTTTTCCATGCAATTCTTTATAACGTGATGAAAACGAAGATGATTGATTAACTGATGTTACCGCGAACGATTTTTGCAGTTATGCGTCTCATCGAGTTGTCACTCCTGGCGAAGATCAGGAATCCACTATGCTAGCGATCCAGGGTGACTAAAACGTTTCATATAAATCTATCCATTGAGGATTATTTTTCTCAATGAGTTCGGTTTTCCAAGCTCGTTTCCATTTCCTAAGTTGTTTTTCTCTCCGGAGAGCAGTTGTTACCTCTGAAGTGGTCTCATAGTATACCAATTGACGTACTTGGTATTTACTGGTAAATCCTTCTATGAGATTGTTTTTATGTTTATAAACTCTTCTAAGAAGATCATTGGTCACTCCAATATATAAAGTGCCATTTCTTTTACTTGCTAAGATATAAACGTAGTAGGTTTTCATGATGGCGACTCCTGGATTCCTGGTCTTCGCCAGGAATGAGTGCGCCTGGGAAGGCGCTTAATCAGCGCGGTGGAAGTCCGTGCCATGGTAAACCACAGCCATGTAGCCGAAGGTAACTGCGTCGCCATGAGGCGGGGTGGGGAGCAACCGGAGGCGAAATGGTGGTCCGTAGGAGAACGAACCCGATTCGGCGGCATGTTAGCGACGAGCTTGCTCATTCGTGGCGAAGTCTGAAACTCACTGATCCCGTTGCGGTGGTGGATAAAACGAGGGTCAGGCGCATAACGTGGTTGGGGACGGAACATCAGGAAGGTTAAGCGAGAGAAGCAGGGAGACCTCTGCCTTTGGTGAGAGGTAGAGGAGTCAGAACCCTGATAGTACCGTAATGGAGTTGTGTCTTTCAACAAGGTGAGGATATTGTGACACCATCGGGAAACCAGATGGCTAACAGGGAAAACAAACACGAACCTAAATTGACAGGCAGGCTTCATGAAAGGCGGGAGAAGCAAAATCCCGAAGAGGGAAGCGGGGTAGGAAGTTGGATACGAGCAGTTCATCAAGTTGATCCTCAAGAAAAGGAGTTTCCAAAGTGTCGGAGATGACTAACCTGGAAACAGAAGCCTCTCCTCATTGGAGATGGGTGGAAACAACGATATGGATCGAACGTATGTTGGCGGCTCTGGGTAACGGAGTCAAAGGAGATCTCTTCTTCGCACAACTCGGACTTTTCACCATGGTTGTGTCTGTCAACAAGGTGAGGATATTGTGACACCATCGGGAAACCAGATGGCTAACAGGGAAAACAAACACGAACCTAAATTGACAGGCAGGAAAAGAAGTCCGATGGGTAGCGAGCCAATCCCGATGAGGAAACCAACGACTGGAGAGCCGTGTGCGGGAGAACCGCACGCACGGTTCGGAGGGCAGGGAGGCTAATGCCTTCCTGACCCCTATCACACTTGTGGGAAAACGTATTCATGGAAACCGCTGAATGCAAAAAATATACACGTAACCTTCATGAAAACTTATGCTTTCACCCCGGAAGATGAAAATATGTTAGAACTCAATAGAGGCTGAAGCGCTCGTTTCTCACGTTAGCGACTTGATCCTGTCACGTAACCTGAGCGTAGCTTTCATTGGTTCGCACCCCGGAGTGTTTCGTAGTATTTCTACAGAAGGTACGGTAAGAAGACCGACTTCAGGATTCAATTTTGATTCATGGAGGCAGGTAACCCAAGAAAGTGATTTTTCAGCCTCCTTTACGAGTGAAGCCAACTACTACATTCAGGAAAGGAGGAGAAGATGATTCAACCCTTAGCTCAAAGTAGTGCTGGTCTAGATATTCATCGCGCTGTGATTGTGGCCACAGTGCTTCATGAGAATCGCGATGGACAAATAAGCAAAAAGGTCAAAGAATTCGAGACCTTTTCACAAGATTTGGAAGAACTCGCTCAGTGGTTAAAGCAGTTAAACCCAGAGTTAGTGGTCATGGAATCCACAGGCATTTACTGGAAACAAGTTTATGAGTCTCTCGAAAATGTGGGAATTATTCCTTGGGTGGTCAATGCCTACCATATCAAAAAAGTTCCTGGTCGAAAGAGCGACGTACAGGATTCAGAATGGTTAGCAGAACTTGCCCGTTGTGGATTACTCAAAGCCAGTTTTGTTCCTCCAAAAGATTTTCGTCAACTTCGTTTGTTGACACGTTACCGTAAAAAACTTTCAGGCGTTTTGAGTAGCGAAAAAAATCGCTTGCACAAAATCCTTGAAAGTTGTGGTATCAAATTAGGGCTCGTGCTCAGTGACATCGATGGCGTTTCGGCACGAAGAATGATCGCTACTCTCATTGAGAGTGGCGGGATTCAGCCGGATAAACTTGCCTCCCTTTTACATGGTAGGTTGCTTCCGAAGTTGGCTCTGATTGAAAAATCATTGTCCACTTCTTTGAGTGAGCGCCAACGTTTTTTGCTCAAACAGATTCAGGCCCATATGGTATGGCTCGAATCCAGGATAGAGCAAATCGATGAGCAGCTCGTTGCGGCGATGGTCCCGTATCAGGAGCAATATCACTTATTGCAAACCATTCCTGGAATTGACCACATCTCTGCCACGATGTTACTGGCCGAGCTTAGCACCGATATGGGTGCTTTTCCCAATAAACACCATCTTTGTTCATGGGCGGCACTCTCGCCTGGAAACAATGAAAGTGCAGGAAAACGCAAAACCGGTAAAACTCGTAAAGGCAATGCATATGTTCGTTCATTATTATGTGAATGTGCTAATGCTGCCATCAAAACCAAATCGCAATTTAAAGGACGATATCAAGGCCTTGTGATTCGCCGGGGACACAAGCGTAGTATCGTTGCCATTGCTCATAAAATGCTTCAAATAATTTACATTGTTCTCAAGAAGCAAGAACCTTATCGAGATCCTCAAATTGATTATGAGGCACTCGTTGTCAAAAAAAATGCTCCCAGATGGTTGAAGGCGCTTAGTAAATATGGGTATTTGCCAAAAAACTCAAACTGAGAAGCGCATCACCTAGAAAATCCATCTGATTGTGGCTAAAACGTGGACTTCAGGCCCACTCACTCTAAGTGCGCCCTCAGCCACCAGATATTTTCACGGTAACATGACTTACATAATTTTTGATTTTCCGATGTAGAAAAATTGGACACAATTGAAGCATATCTCCCCAGCCTACCATGAGATCAAAGAGCGGGGACTGACCGACCATCTGGAAGAGCTGGATGCCTATGGCTTGACTGTGATTCCTCCTGAAAAGATAGGAGGGGACCGTATCCTGGAGCGTATGCGCGAAGCGGTTCTCCGTATTGCTGAGGAAGATACGGGAGCGAAATATGACATCGAGACAGGCGCCCATGGTACGCAAATGAATATGGGCACCAATAACGGTCAGCATCTGCTCTTTGCGTTTCTGGAGAAAGACCGGGTCTTCGAGGAGATCATCCAACACCCGTTGGCTTTACCGCTGATGGAATACTATCTCGGGGAGGATTGCCAGCTGTCTTCGCTCACCTGTTTCATCAAATGGCAGGATCCTGTCGGTTATGGAGAAAACCTGGGGCTACACGACGATACGGGGATGTATCCGGGGTATAGCTCACTACCGGCGATTCCGCATGTCTTCAACACCAATTGGATTCTCACGGACTACACGAAAGCGAATGGAGCCTTTTGCATTGTGCCCGGTTCTCACAAATACTGCCGCCATCCTGAACCCGGCGAAGGGGTGGAGGATGCAATTCCCGTAGAAGCTCCGGCCGGCTCGGTGCTGGCATTTCATGGCAATGTCTGGCATGGAGCGTTTCCCAAGCTCACTCCTGGTCTGCGCCTCTCGGTCAGTTGCCATTATGTCGGGCCGCATTACCGGCTTCAGGAAAACTTTCACGGCCGCATCAATGAAGAAATGCTGGCACGCAATGATGCCCGGTTCCGGGAATTGCTCAACTATGACGATCCCTGGGGGTGGCAGGATTCCCGGGGGCCAATCTCCTGGTACATGCGTGAGAAAATCTGGGATACGTTCAATGATACAGAAAAGAAGGCGGTGATTGATGACTACTACAATCGAAGAAAGTTAGGCCAGATTAGCACGCCGGATAAAGAAGGGTATGGCAGCAGACTGAAGCAGGATGGGCTGGGCTAGGCCTCGTAGGATGGGCCGGACCGCGTAGGACAAATACCCTTCGCTTTTAGGGAGCAGTGGGCTACCCTACCCTTGAAATCGGGCAGAGGGTACCCCATGGAAGGGCACTTTAGCGCAGAACAAGCCTCCGGAATGGGGATGGGTTTCCCAATCGTCGTCGATCTTGTTCGAGGCAGCCGTGGTGATGTAGAGCTCGTACCAAGCTTTGCCGCCGAAAGCACAGGAGGTGACCTCCGGAGCTGGGGCGCCAATACTTCAAAGACGGTTTCTCCGGTGGGGATCCGCACGAATCACTTTCCCCTTTCCGCTGTCACCGTTTCCATTTGTTTTACTCCTTTTAAATGCTGTGTGATTGCGAGTTGTCCGGACCAACCCGGATTCTTGGAGAGCGAGAAGCAACAAATCCTTCAATTCCAGTTGTTCGCTTTTGCCGTAGCCATACAAGGGTGCGGTGTCAAAACAGCGGACCCCGGTATCCTAGGCGGCCTGCAGGGTCTGCTGGACCTGCTCCTCGCTGATGGCCTCAATAAGTTCGCCCAGGGGGACGCATCCCAAGCCAAATGGGGTGACGTGGGTGCCTGTGTTACCAATCTGCCGTTGTGCTAAGATCGTCATTGCTGAACCTCTCCTAATGCCATCGGTTAATATTTGTTAAGAAAGATGCTCTGAATCTCTCTTTTTGTATCACAGTGTATGGCGCCAATCAAGACAGCCCGCCGCAGGCCGACCATGGTGAGCACCGGGATCAGCGCATTCTTCAGCTCATGCCGTGTCACCCATAACCCCCGTAATCCGTAATAGTCAAATCAAGGCACCGCCCGCTGGTCTTGAGGAAAAGGGAGCTTAAAAGACAAAATGAGATTTGACCGCTTTGCTTCTACAACGCCTCCTCCGGTATTTCATGAGTCTGAGCAACGATTTATCGTTTGAGTCTCAGATAACAACTGCCGGGCTTCCGGATTTGCCCGATGCTGATGAGAGCTCTCGAATGAGCACCCTCACCGAAGAGGCTTCCAAATCAAACTCGGAAACCCCAGCGGTGAGAATTTGGAGGTTGGAGGGCAAGGTGAATTGAAAAACACATTCAAGAAACGCTGTTTGCGGTGGGTGACAGGATAGACAAAGCTACGAATCTCATGCCCTTTGGCCAACAGTTGTTTGACCAAATTGGCCCCAATGCGACCCGTCCTACCGGTGACTAAAATCTTCATATGTTTCTCCTCAGCCCGTGTATTATGAATCACAAAGAGCGATCGCTTCTATTTCCACCTCATTGACAAACGTATGGGTTAATAAACATTCGCTATTTCCAGTTATATTATTGCTCTGCGTTGTCATCCTCGGTGAAATCGCTGAAAGTACGGTCACCGTTATTCTGATAGAGTCGGTTACCCGTCACATATTCTTTAACAAGATTCCCCGCCCAAATAGAGGTGACAAACCAATCCAGGTCACCATCGCCATCCATATCGCCGACGGTTGATCCCATGCCATTTTCTTCTTGACCAACACCGGCCGAGACAGTGCCATCGCTAAAGGTGCCGTCCCCATTATTCCAGAACAAGCGGCTGGTCCGGTAATCCGAGGTAATGATCAAATCGGGCCAGCCATCTCGGTCCAGATCCGTAAAGCGGGTGCTGAAGGCGGCCGCGGCGTGAAGCTTTGTTGAATCAACCAGCTTGATACGGACCTTTTCCATGCCGACGCCGACTCTCTCGGTCACATCCGTAAAATGGCCCGGTTTGTCGGCGCCCCGGTTGCGCAGCAGTCGAATATTGTAATAGTCCTGCCGGCTGCTGTTTTGATTTTGCCGCCACCATTCCGTCACATGCAGGTCAAGAAAGCCATCCCGGTCATAATCGCCAAAACTGGCACTGAAGCCGTAGAGGACGTGGCAGCCGCTCATGGCCGCTCCCCGGTCCAGGCCCTCTTCGGTAAAGTGTCCCCGGCCATCATTGATGTACAGATAATGACGCTTGGCATTGATCACGGTCACATACAAATCCAGGTCGCCATCGTTGTCAATTTCGCCCCACTGCGCCCCGTTTGTGGGTGCGATGATGGGTGTCGGGCCAAACGCGTTAAGCGTGGCGTTGCTAAAGGTGCCATCGCCTTGATTGCGAAAGAGCAGGTCCGTGTCATCCAGGCGGGTGACATAGAGATCAACCCAGCCGTCGTTATCATAATCGCCGGCAGCGGCGCCGCCGGCCAAAAAAGTTTGCATATTCGCTTTTTGCTTCAGGGCGTGTTGTTGATAGAGAACCCCGGCATCCTCGTTGTTCGATGCAGAAAAAAACTTTCTCGGATAGGATCAAACTCATTATATTCTGATGGAATCCTTTGTTGACGTGATTAAGGAATTTCCGTACATTTAGCGTTTGAAATTTGAATGGGATGAAAATAAGAACCAAATGAATATCGAAACTCATGGTCTTTCTTTTCAAGAAGCTATTCCTGTTTTTTTCGATGAACTACGAGTTGAACTGGATGATACTTCCTGGGATGAGGAACGGTTTAATGTCATTGGAATGGCTCAAGGTCGCATTCTTTATGTTGTGTAGACTTGGAGATGAAGCAATATTCGTATCATTTCAGCAAGAAAGGCAGAAAAGTATGAAGAATAAGAATATTACAGCTATTACCGTTAATTCTTTAAAGGAGATTCCTCAAGGAAAGACTGATTGGAAAAGAATTGATTCAATGACTGAGGAAGAAGTCTATCAAAATGCATTAAATGATCCTGATGCCTTGATTGAACCTCCCCTCTCCCAACGGAAAGACTTACACCCCACTGTTGATGTCAAACTGATACGAGCCAAGCTTAGTATGACCCAACAAGAATTCGCAAAGACATTTCATTTATCTCTGGCGACACTGAGAGATTGGGAGCAAAGAAGGGTTCGTCCGGATCAGGCCGCAAGAACCTTATTGAAGGTAATTGAACGAAATCCAAATGCTGTCAGAAACGCACTTAAAATTGCATAAATCGAATCGGGATAGGAAGGGGTTTTTCTCCCCTCCCTCCCACACCACCCCGCATACGGGTCCGTACGGGGCGATTCCCAAAGAGTGTCGGGCCGTAGCCGGACCAGATTTGCAACCACAAACCTGTACGTTTATTCGTCCCACAACGCACCTATTTTAATCATCTCCACCGGTCGGCTTCATCAATGTACAGAGCATATGGGATAGAGCGTTCTCTTGGGTTCGGGCCTTCACTCTCCAGGAGCTACTATGCCCTCGGCTGACTTCTGACCGCCTTCGTTGCCGATTACTCGACACCGCGCTACCTGAGACAAACGAGAAGAAGGAGAGTGATGCGCAAGAGAGGAATTAACCGCTCCTGGCTCTTCTAGTCTTCATCTCACTATCTCCGACCGCATCACGATCAGATCTCCCCGGGTAAGAGCATGAACTTTCCCTACACAATCGCAGCATTTACCATCCTCCTTAATCCGAGTGGACATCGCAATGTTGTGCTTGCTCGCCCCGAAGTTCAGCCTTATATGCTGTTTCTGTCCGTCGACTCGTAGGTTTGCGCTTAGGCTTCCTCCGCACGGCTCGTCACCTCCCCGCACTTGCCCTCGGCTAGTACTTTTTAAAGTTGTAATCATAAGCTGACTAGTATACTTTTCGGATAATGTACAGGGGACTCACACCCCATAAGTTCATGCCCATGCCGGGCACACACAAATCAGTGGAGACCGATTACTTTCTGCGCCGCTACGCTCTGCAAAAAGCAACGGCTCACTTTTGCGTTCGCGTGCGCAAAAAAAACAGCCCATCATAGAGTTGTGCAGAAGGTCAAAAAGAAAAGGGAGCAGAAAAAAGGAAAAATGGTAAATAAACAAGCTCAAAGAGCAATGGCAAAACTCGGAAGCCCGGCAAGTGTTGAAGACGATGGAAGCCCTGATTGAGATTTATGATTATGACCAAACAGCAGAGCATCCTCCGTCGGTCTGTTTACAAGGGGAAGCGGAATATGTTACAGTTTGATGTGAGGAAGTGACAACCCATTCAAGAGCAAAGGAGATTTTCATGGAAACAACGGACATCTTAAAGGAAACGAAACCCCAGAAGAAAACACTTATTTCTTTGGAGGCCGGAAAACGAATCAGTGAGCAGGATTATTGGCAAAATTACTATGAACATCCGGACTTTCACTATGAATGGAACAACGGCCTTTTGGAGGAGAAACCGATGTCGGATTATTTGAGCTTCGAAATGTACCAATGGTTTTTACAGCTCTTGAAAGAGTATCTCAAAACCTTTCCGGTGGGAAGGCTGATGGGGCTGGATATGGTCTTTCGGCTGGATATGGGAGAAGAAGTGAGCGTTCGCAAACCGGATCTCGCCGTGATTAACGCCATACCAACCCCATTGCCACTCAAGATTTAGACCGTTCCTTTCGAGGTGTTTGTGATGTCTGCGTTGAGTTTTTATCGGATTTCACCAAGAAAGAAATGGAGCGAGACACGATTTTCAAAAAAAAAGAATATGAAGCGGTGGGAGTGCGAGAATATTATATTGTGGATCGATTAAAAAAACATACCGCTTTTTACCGATTGACCTCTTAAGGCGTCTACCAACCTATGGTTCCTGACAATGCAGGAGTGATTCGCTCGCAAACGTTGCCGGAATTTGCCTTTCGTCTCCAAGATTTGGAGGAAATCTTTGAGTTGGAAACATTTGTCGATGATCCGCTCTACAGCCCCTTCCTCCTGAAACGCTTTCAAAAAGAACGAAAAGAAAAAGAAGGGGAACGCCTTGCAACGAGAGAAAGAAGCCTTGGCCGAGGTGGAAGGTTTGTGGGCGCTCTTGAAAAATCAATGAGGCTTTTAATCCGAATCCAGGTCTTATGTTAGCGTAATCGGCCTGTCCCCATTCTTAGCGTACTCGGCCTGTCCCCATTCATGCCAATGAATCGGTCAATCGAAGTTTGAGAAAAATCATCAAAAATAGAAGTTCATTTCCTCATGATGAGAGTGTCATGAAACTCTTATATTTAGCCTTGAGGGTAACTATTTAGGTGCTAAAACACTGGGCTAGAGGGCGACAGAACCTCTAAATTGCGTCAAAATACCTTAAAAGTGAATGATTTTTTGCGCTTTTTCCAAGGAAAATACCCGCAAACCCAGGAAACTCGCACCTAAATAGTTACCCTTGAGGAATATCTCAAAAAAGTGGTCAATGCCTATTCATAATTGAGTTCGGGTCAGGCTGTGCGCCAGGAAAGCTGGCAAGAAATAGAGAGTGAAAGTCTCTTACTCGGTAAGGCAGTAACGAGCCGCCGAGTCCCCGAGTCATGAGTGGTTATTCGCAAGGATAGGCGCTAAGCGTTGACAGGGGAGAACATAGGCTCGGTATTGAGCTCCGAAATCATAGTTTCAGGCGCTGACCTTGTGGTCTGGTGGGGAAGGCAATATCAACCGAAGGCCTTAGCGTGAGTCTCGGCTGAGCCTGGCGGAGTCAAAGACCCGGTGCATGTGTGGAAGTTTCTTGATCGGAACCTGGGAGATCCTGAAGACGACTGTCAACATTCTATTGGTAGTCGGATCGGGAAAATTAATAAATAACCCCGATATCTACGTCTTCAGGAAGTCGGACAAGTTCGTAGTAGCGATGAAGCGGTGAACAATGAGATCATTTGTAGAGAGTAATAATGCAAAGGAAATCAACGGAGCCTGTGGAGCAAAGGGACTTGGCTGAGAGGAATTCTGCTTGCCCTCCTGTGTTCGGAACTCAGAGGCCGGTAAAATCAGAGAGCGGTTTAAGCAGGGTGCGCCAAACGGCAACGTTTGAGCGTCTGACTCGAAGCAGGAGCCGGATGCGTTAGCAGCGCACGTCCGGATCTGTACCGGAGGAATGACGAAAGGTGGCTGGAAACCACTATAAGTCAGTTCTTTACGGTGACTCGTTAATTCGTTATTAAAAATTTTATATTTGTGGTAGGATCTCCTTGAATGTTTTCACCCAATCTTTGGAAGGAATCCTATGTCTCGTAAACCCCGTATTCATCTCCCCGGAGGCATCTACCATGTGATGCTTCGTGGCAATGGAGGTCAAAGTATCTTTTTTTCCGATAGTGATCGCCAAGTGGTCTATTCTTTGTTGGAGGAAGGAATCGAGCGATTTGATTATCGAGTCCATGCTTTTTATTTGATGAGTATTCATATGCATTTTACTCTTCAAGTTGGCGAGCTGACTTTATCAAAAATAATGCAGAATCTCTCCTTTCGTTACACGCGCCAAATCAATTAACAACAAAAACGGATGGGTCATCTTTTTCAGGGGCGATATAAAGCGATCTTGGTCGATGAGGAACGTTATCTTTTAGGATTGATCCGCTACATTCATCAAAATCCTTTACGTGCCGATTTGGTGAAAGATCTGAAAAACTATCCCTACAGCAGCCATCTCTGTTATTTGGAAAGTGAGCAGAAGGATTGGGTTTATCGAGATACGGTTTATCAAAGGTTTGGAAAAAGCAAACGGGTGGCTATCAGAAAATATGCTGCTTTCCTTGATGAGAGGGAAGAAGATCCCTCTCTTTTTCGAAAAGGAGAGACCAAACCCGATATTATTGGTGATGACAGCTTTGCGGAAAGGGCTCTCCGGAGTGCGGAAGAAAAAGTTCAAATTGCATTAAAATGAGAAGATATTCTACAAGATGTCGGAGCAGTCTTGCAAGTGAATCCTGAGGTTCTCAAAATGCTTGGCAGGCAAAGAAAAAACGCGCTTGCCAGAGCTTTTGTTGCGCTATTTGCTGAATAGTTTTCCGTGGCTTCATTTCAAGGAATTGCTCTTTTTTTTAATAGGGATATCGTGACCATTTGCGAAGGGGTTGGGAGATTGAAAAACAAGTTATCTGTCGATTCTCAACTGAAGGAGCAATACGAAACTATACGAAACAAATTAACGAAATAACGAAGCCTGACCCTTATTCAAATCAGCATCCACCAGCGGAACTGGTGGTATTCGGAACCTGTATACACAGGACCCCTTATTAGCTGAAGCTGATCAGCATAGAACCGCGCTTCCAGCTAAACCACCCTGGCAAATTTCTGCAAGGTGTTATAGCCCGTGGGCAACATGCCTCTCCCTGGGAGGTCGCCGACATAGACGTCCCCTCGCGAGTCCACGCATATCGCATGGGGGATGCAGACGTTCCCAGGGGCTAAAGTGTCCTCTCCTCCCCAGCGCGTCAGTAATTCTCCCGCGCTGTTCCAGAGGCTGACACCCGCCTGCGGGCTTTCTGCAGAAGGCAATTCGGTCACGTATAGGATATCCTTTTGGTCAATGGCCAGGGCGAGTGGGCGAGTCACACCGGTCCATTCAGTGATGAAATCTCCATCGGGGCTGAAGATCTGGATACGGCTGTTCTCGCGGTCGGCGACGTAAACTCTGCCTTCGCTGTCTAAAACAACGCCATGAGGGAGATTAAACTCTCCAGGCCAGCTGCCGGGTTCGCCCCAGGAGAAAAGCAGGGTCCCCTCGGCAGAAAATTTATGCACCTGGGCATTGCGGTAGCCACCGATGACATACATGTCACCGGTGGGGGTGACTGCCACATCCGTCGGGCGGAAAAAAGGGGGCCCGGAGCGTTTGATTGTCCTGTAATCCCCGCCTTCGATCCCGGTATCCGATGGTTGATCTTTGTCTCCCCGCGTGAACAGTAATTTCCCGTCACTGCTGAACTTTTGCATGGAATTCAGTTCCATATTGACGCAGTAGACCAACCCGTCAGCCCCCATACGAAACGCATGGGGAGGAATCCTGAATAAGCCTTCCGCCCAAGAGGTACTGAAGTTGCCCCTTGTGGTCAAAAACGATCACGGGATGATCGCCATGGTTCGAGACATAGACCCGATCTTCGGAATCCACGGCGAGAGCATAGACTCCGATCCATTCTCCACCATACATTTCACTGGTGGGTGTGATTGCCAAATTCGTTGGAGCAGTCCCGGTGAAATCCCAGCCCTCGGGCAATTTTCCCCAGCCCTCGACCACTCTGTATCTGTACATACCTTCTCCGAAAATCATAATGCTCTCCTTTCCAAAAATCATAAAGCTCTCTTTAGGCGAGACCTCGCCTGAAACCCTCCATAGCGCCCTGAAGCGCCCCTCAGCCTTGGGTCCAGTAAGTCTCTCATGGCGTCTCCAAACATATTCATGCCATAAACTACAATCGTCAGAGAAAGACCAGGCCATAAGGCAATCCAGGGAGCGAGAAACATATAGCGGCGTCCGGAGCCACTGAGCATCCCTCCCCAGCTGGTCGAGGGAGGGGGGATGCCAAAACCCAGGAAGCTGAGGGCCGCTTCATTTAAAATGATCGTCGGCGCACTCAACGAAAAGACGATGATTAAGGGGGCCATGATATTGGGCAGAATATGTCGGGTAATGATTCTCACCGTCGGACAGCCAATCGCCACCGCTGCTTCTAAATACATATTCTCTCGAATCCCGATCACGGCGCTTCTAATGATCCTGGAACCGTAAATCCCTTCAAACAACCCTAAAACGATAATCAACTGCAACATCCCGGTTCCCACGACAGAGACAATGCCCAGGAGCAGGATTAACACGGGGAAGACCATCCAGCCATCCACAAAGCGCTATACCACCATATCGAGCTTCACGCCAAAGTAACCGGAAGGCACGCCGATCAAGAGGGCAATAAATATAGCCACAGCAGCAGCAGCGAGACCGACAATCATGGAGATGCGAGCCCCAAAGATCACCCGGCTTAACATGTCCCGCCCCAGGTTATCCGCATCGAGGAGGTACTTGAATGAGGGGGGATGCAGGTGATCCATGGAGTTATACTCGTTCACGCCGTAAGGCGCCAGCCAATCGGCAAAGATGCCGGCAATCAGAAAGAGCAGCACGATAATCCCCCCCACAAAACCCAGGGGTTTCTCCTTGACCAGCCTGGTAAAGAACACCCCCAGCCTGGAACGTCGCTTGGACTCACTGATTTCGGATGGGATTTCTATGGTATCATTCAAGATCTCTCCTTGCGGTGGGTAATGCCATAATCCCCTTACCTAAACCGAATCCTGGGGTCCAGGTAGGCGTAGGCCAGGTCCGTCACGAGATTGGACAGCAGGACAACGCCCCCCACAAACAACATGATTCCGGAGACGACAGGATAGTCTCTATCTTCGACCGCCTGTAGAAATTGCAAACTCATGCCAGGGATGCCGAATATCTGCTCTACGACAACGGAACCCCCAACAATGTAAGGTATTAAATATCCGACGACGGTGATCACGGGAATCAGGGCGTTTTTAAGAGTATGCCGGAGGATGACTACCCTCTCCTTGAGTCCCTTGGCCCAAGCCGTCCTGATGTAATCTTGTCTCAACACCTCCAGCATCATGGTTCGCGTCATTCTCATGGTCATCCCTGATAAAAACACGCCCAAAACAAGAGCCGGAATGAGGAACTGCTCCAGGTTTCCCAGCGGATCCTCCGTGAACCGGATCAGCATGATCGCCGGAGACCACCAAAACCAAATCGAGGGAAAGACGACGAACATCGTTCCTAACCAGAAGTTGGGAATGGCAATCGCCAAAATCGCAAAGCTGCGCGCTGCATAGTCGCCCAGGGTTTCCTGCCGTATCGCTGAATAGGTACCGATCGGTAGGGCGATGAGGAGCGATATCGTTAAAGCAAAGAACCCCAGCTCAACAGTGACTGCCAATCTATCGAGTATTACCTTCGTCACAGGTTCCTTGCTCCACAGCGATCTTCCGAAGCTGCCTTGTAAAATTCCGGAAAAAGCGCTTTCGTGGTCGGCCATCACTCCCATATAGCGTCCGTATTGGACCAAGATGGGCACATCCAGCCCCATGGCCTGTCTCACCCTCTTTGCGTCTTCTGCTTGAAAAAATGGGTTCTGAGCTGCTATCTTGTCCGCAAAATCACCGGGAATCAGGCGCATCAGGATGAACACGAGCAGGCTCGCTACCCAAATAGTAGGGATGAGCAGGAGTAACCTTCTGATGATGTAGGTTTGCATTTTGTATCCCCTTGCTTCTCTACCTTAAACCTCAAAACATATACCTCCCGCCATTCACACTGAGGGTCTGTCCGGTAATATAGCTGGCTTCGTCCGAGGCAAAGAAAGCCACAGCAGCGGCCATTTCCTCAGGTTTCCCTTTGCCCGTCTTTCTATACAATTTAGGAGGGCTCGGAGGACTCTTTTTAAAAGCATTTGACTCACCCTTTTGCATGTGCTCAATAAAAATGTCACTTCCAGGAGTCGTGGCGAAAGGGGAAACACTGTTCACCGTGATATTATGTTCCATGAGCTCTCGTGCCCAAACCTTGGTCAAGGCGATGATCCCAGCCTTGGCGGCTCCATAAGCCGCTTCACCGAATTGCCCGGCCCGACCTGCATCAGAACTAATATTGACAATTCTGCCATACTTTCTGGGGACCATCCCCTCCAGGACGGCTTTGGTCACCGTCATGGGTCCCCTGAGATTCAGCGCTATTTTCCAGTCCCAGCTCTCCTCGGTACTCTCAATAAAAAGCCCCATCTCCTCCCTACCGACATTGTTTATCAGGACATCAACCCTTCCAAAGGTCTCCTCCACTTCCCGGACTGCGCGCTTCACCTCCTGGCTGTCGGTCACATCCATCTTCACCGCGATCGACTTTTTTCCTCCCTGGGAGAGGATCTCCTCAGCCACCGCCTGTGCTTTCTCAAGCTGGATGTCCAGAATGGCCGTCATGGCGCCCTCGTTGGCGAGTCTCCGGGTGGTTGCTTCCCCAATCCCTTGAGCCCCCCCCCGTGATAATAGCCACTTTCTCCTTGAAACGTTTCATAGTGTCCCTTTCTTCATTCACTCACCCCCTAAAAAAAGAGGGCAGATTGTAATATTGATGGCCATAGGCATGCCCATGGCGCCGAGGCCTATGAATCCCACTTTCCTTGGCTGTCTCCCAATTACGAAGCCTCGCTCACGGCTTCAGCTCCCCGATGATCGGTGTGTCGCGCGAGATGCGCTTCGCATTGCGGTCGCCCAGATGGCCCACGCCGAACCAGACCTTGAAGCCCAGGAGATCGAGAAGCTCTTGGGACGCTTCCTCATACACCTCAGGAAGCAACGCCATCGGATATTTCTCGAAGGGCCTGAACATGGGCGGTTGGTAAGCGTAGGTGAGGCCCTTCCGCTCGCCAGTCGGATCCTGAGAGAGGTAGGCTCCGGCTCCATGAATGAGCCGGCCGTCGAAGATGAAGCAGTTGCCGGCCGGGCCTGTCACCTGCATCTGGTTCTTAAGGTCTTCCTTGTTCGGTCGGCGTCCGAGCTTGTGGCTGCCGGGCACGATCCAGGTTGCACCGTTTTGGCTGGTGAAGTCGTCCAGCATCCACATGACGTTGCACACGATGCACGGCATCAGTGTCGGTCCCGGTGTCTCGGGCTGCCCAGGATTCGCGCGTGTGATCGATCCGGCCCGCATCGGCTCGTCATAGCGGCCGGCCGATGGGACGAACCATTGGTCCTGGTGCAGCGTCTGCGCCAGGCCGCCACTGCGAATGATGAGCGCCAAGAGATTTTGGATACGGATTTCCTCGCCGAGCACATGGTGCACAATGTCCAGAATGTCCGGCAGCGAAGCCAACTCGCGAAAGATGCGGCCCTTGTTTGCGAGAAAACTCACAGCTTGGTTGTTGCCATACTCGGGTTCCGGAAATGTTCCCAGGTCATCAGGGATCCGGCCGTCACTGAAGAAGGCGACGCCGGCCTTGCGCCCGGCCTCGGCCTGCTCGCTGAGGCGCCCGCGTGCTTCGGCAAGCTGTTCCGGTGTCAGTGCTTCCTTGACGAGACAATATCCGTGCTCGTCGATATCTCGTTTCATTGTCCCGGCGTCGCGGGTCCAAGTGGGTAGGTTCATTTTTCCTCCTGGATAAACTCGGTTCTCATCGCACGGCATCGTAGAATTGTTTCATGGCCTCAATTTGTTGCTCTATCGCGCCAATGCCTTGCCCCGAGGTGTAAAACGTTACATGAGTGGCCCCAAGAGTCACCCAGCGCTCGGCCTCCGTCTGCCATTTGTCCGGTCCACCGATGTTACTGCGCACCCAGCCCTCGAGACCAAATGCGCTTGGCTCCCGCCCCTCGGCCTGTAGATAGGTACGTAGGCGTTCCATGGGACCTTCAATCTGCTCGTCCGGCCGAAACCTTGGAATCCACCCCTGGCCGTATTTCGCAGCGCGTCTCAAAACCGGCTCCACTTCACCGCCAAACCAAATCGGAATCGGCTGTTGAATCGGTAGTGGCTTGATCCCAGCGTGGTGCACCCGGTCGAACTCGCCATCAAACGTGACCGTGCGGTTGGTCCAGAGCTTGTTCATCAGTTCGATCTGCTCCGCCTGGCGACGCCCCCGCACGCGCCAGTCCTGACCCAGCGCCTCATATTCGACGGGGTTCCACCCCACCCCAATTCCCAGGCGCAACCGGCCGCCGGAGACGACATCGAGCTGGGCCGCTTGTTTGGCCACCAGGGCGGTTTGCCGTTGCGGCAGAATCAACACCCCGCTTGCGAGGCCGACCCGCTCGGTCACCGCCGCAATGTAAGCCATGGTCACAAAGATTTCATGGGACGAGTCGTCCACATCGTACGGCCCATCAAAGTCGGGTAGCGCTGACCAGTCAGCCCCGAGGACATGGTCCGAGACCACAACAAAATCGAAGCCGATCGCCTCTGCCGCCTGGGCCCAATCGCGGATCGCGACGCGGTCGGCCGGCATGTCATTGGTCGGAAAAAACGCGCCAATCTGAATACTCATACTCTTTCTTTCTATTCTCAAAAGTTGCCCGTCACTTGATCTTGCTCACCCGCGACTTCAAACCGCTCTGGCAGCAGAGCCTCAAGCTGAGCGGTATTGGTCAAAAATCCGGCGAACGCACTCTGACTCCGCTCATCTGCTCAAAGATTCGGGTGCATATTGTGCCACTCAGTCGCCCCTTCGTAGGCGGCGCCAACCTGACACAACAACGGTTCGCTCAGGTGTTTCCCTGCCAGCTTCTCGGTGGGCACCACCGAATGGGCTTGGGGGTTAGCCGAGGGAAATCCTTATGTCGACCGCATCACCCGAAATGTCTTGGATCGGTTCTTGAAGTGAAGTTCACTCTTCAGCACGCGCCGCTCCCCAGTCGAAGGAAAGGGGGCAATGGACGACAAAAACGAGTGTAGCGGAAGGAAGCAAGGGGTCATTCGTCTTGGGGGTTCCCGGAATAGATAAAAATTGTGGTCATTTTTGATTTTCCCCTGGGGCCATTATGATAATTGCTTGATGCTGAACTGCTCGAAGCGAATCCAATGTTCCTCATCCGGCGGGCCATGATAGCACTGAATACTCACCTGGTCGTTGTTCGGCGGAGGCAATTCGCCTGTCGCTGCGGTTTGGAATTCGGTGGCGCCTTCCGGGCGATACTGGGCCTCCCATGAATTAGCGGTAACCACCAACCGAAGTCGGACGCTTTTCGTCGACATCGGCGGCTGTCCGGGGATGATGTAGAGTTCGCCGTCGATCAGTTCCTTGACTTCCTTAAAGACCGGTTTGCCATCAATATACCAGGTAATGCCGGCCTGCTCGTAGGGTTGCGTCGGTAGCGAATGGTTCGTCACCGTGACCTCAATGGCAAACCTGCTCTGTGCCCGATCCGGCGCAGCCCTCAGCAAGGCGTTCTTAACGGTATCTTCCGCGCCGGGTTCCACGCAAATCTCCAACCCTCGGTTTTGGATGCGCCATCGGTCCGAATTTTCGCGTAGCCAGGACCATCCTTCCTCCAGCTGACCGTCAAAGTTGTCCTCGAAAATCACTTGCTCATTGGATGAGTTCATACGAATATCTCCCTTTTGAAAGATCTGTCATTTTGTCTTAACTCTTAAGCCCTCTGCCGACTGTCAACAGAGGGAAAATATAGGAAAATCAAAAAATCAAAGAATAAGATAACAAAATAGAACCGCGCTTCCAGCTAGACTACCCTGGCAAATTTCTGCAAGGTGTTATAGCCTGTGGGCATCATGCCTCTCCCTGGGAGATCGCCGACATAGATGTCCCCTCGCGAGTCCACGCATATCGCATGGGGGATGCAGAAGTTGCCAGGTTCTAAAGTGTCCTCTCCTCCCCAGCGCGTCAGTAATTCTCCCGCGCTGTTCCAGAGGCTGACGCCAATCTGGCTTTTTTTAAGCACACCCAGAAAAAAGCGGGGTGCCCGCTCGGCGTACCGGCCGCACCGGCGGACCGCCAGCAGCCAAACATTCAATAGCTCCCCCATCCCGTCAAGAAACCTGCCAAAAAAAACAAAATCCTTCCTCAATTTCCCTTTACACACCCCTCTTCAAATGGTAAGGTCTTCTGAAAATTTTTGATTTTCCTATGTGGCGATTCATCCATAGCTTTATACCGGAGGCGGTATCAAAGAATCGCCGATCTATAAATAGCTGCTTTCGCGATCCGACTTTCATGAGGGCTCCTTTTCTGTTGTTCGGATAAAAATAAAGCTGTTGTTCATTCATTTTTCACCCTTTATCCATTCTGATCCTTGAGCTTCCAACTCGTCCCGGATATTCGCTTCCAGTCGTCCAGGCACGCCGTGAGGGTGGAATGCCGCAACTCCTCGATCCGCGACTAAGTTGTGCCCAGTGATAGCTGCTGATTCATCGGAAGCGAGAAAGAGCATGACATCAGCTACCTGTTCTGGCTGGGCGGGGCTGCCCATGGGATAGACATATTTCTGCCTTCTGACTTCTGCCGGATTACCCTTGAGCATTTCGAGTTTTTTCTCAGTGAGCATTCGGGCAGGGGTAAGCGTATTGGCCCGAATCCCATAGGGGCCATAGGTAACAGCCAGACTCATGGTGAAATTGATCATGCCCGCCTTTGCCGGGCCATACGATGAAATACTAAGACTTCCGAAAAGAGCGTTGCCTGATGAGACATTAATAATGCTCCCACCGCCCTGCTTTATCATAGAAGGAACCACCTCCTTACAGAACAAAAGGGGCGCCGTCAGATGGCAAAAAAGCCCGTCTTCCCAGTCTTCCAGCGTGACATCCTCCAACAGCCCACCAGGATTATCGATGATGGCATTGTTTGCCATAACGTCAATTCTCCCATATTGCTCCAGAGTGAATTCAACCAGGGCGGTGATGTCCTCTTTTTTCATGACATCACACTTTTTATACGCAATTTCGCCGGTGAGACCTTCTGCCTCTTTGAGTACCTTTTCCTGGTGGGAACGGCTATAATTGATCAAGATAGAGCATCCTTTGGATGCGAGTTGCAAAGCAGTGGCTCTCCCCACTCCGGTGCCTCCTCCTGTGATCATGGCGATTTTTTCAGAAACTTTCATGAGCCTCTCGATTAAATTTAATCAGCCCACCCGGTTGACCCAAAGGCAGGCGAAGCGGGAGCCCAGTCGATCACTTCTTCCGAGGCGGCTTCAAATCCTTAAACTCGAAGCCCTTCAGCACCCGTTGGTACCATGAGCCGGAAGCACCTTTTACTAGGGGCAATCCGTCCTTCAAGTCCTTCAGCACCCGTTGGAGCCGGTCGGCCAAGGGCTCGCTAAAGTCGTGGGTATAGATGTAGGCGGCGTTGTGACGAATGCCCGACACGACGATCGCGCCGACCTCTTCCGGTTGCAATCCATCGCGATCCCATTCCCTCACGGCTTCGGACTGTAAGCCTACCTGATCTTCGGGGTCGCGCAGTCGATCACAGTCTGCCAGGTTGGTGACGACTTCCCCGGGGCACAGGGTCGAGACCCCGATGCCATCGGGTTCCAGGTCGGCACGCAAGGCTTCGCTGTAGGCGACGACCCCGTGCTTGCTGACGTGATAGGCGACGGAGTTACTGTAGGACAGGAAGCCCCCGACCGAGGCTGTGTTCACGATGTGTCCCCCTCGGTTCTGCTCACGCAGGAGCTGGGCGAAGCACTGCCCCACCCGAAAGACCCCGTCGAGGTTCACTGACAAGACGAAGCGCCAGTCGTCCTCGGTGGTGTCGCGCATCTTGCCGCCAAGAAAGACCCCGGCGTTGTTGCACACGATGTCGACGCCATCCATCTCCCGCGTCGCGGTCTCGGCGAGTGCGGCGACCGAATCCGTCTTCCTGACGTCGACGTGCACGGGAATCCCTCGAACCCCCTTGCCCGTCACCTCTTCGGCGACTCGTGCCGCGTTGTCGAGGTCGATGTCGGCAACAATCAGGTTGGCTCCCGCGTCGGCGAGTGCCAGGCAGATGCCGCGGCCGATCCCGCTACCCCCGCCCGTTACGAGCCCAACCTTCCCTTCAAAACTGCGCATGGTGTCTGCCCTCCAAATCTCTGTCATGTTGTCTCCAAGTTAGTCGCTGTCGTGAAAATGCTATCAGTTGCTTCTTTGACCACGGCTATCTTCATGCCTTCTAGACCGTCTTTCCCCTTAAGAGCCTCCGTGTAGCGCTGTGTTTTCACATTAGATTGCCTGGGATCATATCCATCCACACCCGCAATCACTTCCAGCATTAATGCGTTGTCTTCGACATTATTTGTCAGAGGAGCCGTATGATCTGCATAAACCGCACCCGACCATATGCCTGTATAAGGGACAAGCCCATAGGTAGGCTTCATTCCATATATCCCACAGCAAGCCGCAGGTATTCTAATGGATCCCCCTTGATCTCCACCAATCGCGAGGTCGACCTCTCCTGTAGCAACAAGGACAGCACTGCCAGAAGATGATCCGCCAGCACTATATCCTCTTTTATGGGGGTTATGTACCGGTCCTTTTGAATTGGTATGACTGCCACCAGACGCGCTAAGATTTTCGCAGTGGGCTTTTCCGACAATCGTAGCCCCTGCATCCAAAAGCCGTGTGACAATCGTCGCATCTATGTCAGGAACATACCCCTCCAAAAGGGAAGATCCATTCATCATGGGAACACCAGCCAGCATGACGTTATCTTTCAAGACAACGGTTTTTCCTTGAAGTTTTCCTTGAGCAGCCCCTTTAACTTCTGTCTTCACATACCAGGCATTATACTGATTTTCTTCACCCCTGGGGTGATAGCCGGGTGTTCGTGGATACTTCACAAGCGGGAGATTATCAGGCATCGCATCAACCACATTGTAAGCATCGACATTACCCTGAAGCAGACCCATATAAGATTCAACATCCGCATCAGTTAAATCCAGACCCATTTCATCGGCAAGTTCTCGTATTTGTTGCGGTGTTGGTAATTGTACAGCCATTTTTTACTTTCCTGAAAAAAGTTTACATTATTTCTTTGATTCACCGCCATCGGCACTCACGTTCAGCCCTTGGCCGACGGTGCCAATGAGGAGTGTGTAATTTTTTGCCATGTTGCGTTTCCTTTTTCTCATTAATTTGAATAAACCCCCCACCTCTGGCGGGGGACCCATATAGGTTTGACCGTGCGCTGCGGTCCTATTTTAGTCCCGGAGGGACGAAAGGTTATAGCCCAGCCATTGATGGCTGGGGACCGATTTTGATGAGGGTTCCAGTCCCGGAGGGACGACACTGAAAGCGCCCTGAGAAAAAGTGTCGTCCCTCTGGGACTAAAACCGTTTGGTGGCCTAGCCCAGCCATAAATGGCTGCTATGCCCTGTCACCCCTCCGGGGTTTTCTCACCTTCCACTGTGTGAGAGCGAACCGGCCCCCTCGGGGGGACCCAATAAATAGCCTTTGAGGCGTTCACAATAATAAAAATCATGAAGCTCTCTTTTGGCGAGACCCGCCATAGCGCCCTGTAGCGCCCCGCAACCGGGGGTCGAGCAAATCCCTGAGGGCGTCGCCGAAAATATTGAGGCCGTAGACGACAATCATCAGAGCAAGACCAGGCCAGATGGACATCAAAGGAGATAGGAACATGTAAGAGCGTCCGGAGCCACTGAGCATTCCTCCCCAGGTAGGATCTGGCGGGGGGATGCCCAAACCCAGGAAGCTGAGGGCGGCTTCCCCTAAAATCATACTTGGCACAGTTGCCGAAAATAGGATGATGATGGTCGGCATAATATTGGGCAGGATATGTCGGGTTATGATTTTCGTAGTCGGACTGCCAATCGCCACCGCCGCTTCTACATACATATTCTCTCGAATGGCGATAACGGCGCTTCTCATGATCCTTGAAACGCCGATACCTTGTACCAACCCCATCGCGATAACCAGCTGCCACATCCCTGGCCCCACGATAGAGACCGCAAATAAGAAAATGATGAACGGGGGAAAGCAAATCCAGCCATCCACAAACCGCTGCGCCACCATATCGAACTTACCGCCGAAAAACCCGGAAGGGACCCCGATCAATAAGGCAATCAGTATCGCCAGAGCAGTCGCCCCTAAACCGACAATCATCGAGATACGAGCCCCAAAGACAATACGGCTATAAATGTCCCGCCCCAGGTTGTCCGCCCCGAGGAAATACTTAAATGAGGGGGGATGCAGGTAATCTCTCGGGTGAATGTCGTTCACTCCATAAGGCGCCAGCCAATCGGCAAAAATACCAGTAAAAAGAAAGAGCAGCACGATAATTCCCCCAATAAGACCCAGGGGTTGCTCCTTGACCAGCCTGGTCAAGAACACCACCGGCCTGGCACGTTGCCTGGGCTCCCTGATTTCGGGTGGGATTTCCAGGGTATCGTTCTTCACCATAGTGTTTCTCAAATGCTTAAACCGCAGTGTCATCCCGAACGAATGTGAGGGATCTTAAGATCTCTCCCTGCGGAGGGGGCCCGCCTAGTACAGGTGTTACGAAGTAATTGACCCTTTCTGTGTCATCCCGGACTTGATCCGGGATCCAGGAGTTCTTGGGTAAGTCCCCTGGATTCCGGGTCTTCGCCCGGAATGACAAATAGGGCACAATCATTGCCTCAACAAAGGGTCAACTATTTCCTGACAGCAGTACTAGGGAGATGACACATTTGTGTTTCACTCAATGGGGAAATGCAATAACCCCCTTATCAATACCGAATCCTGGGGTCCAGAAGGGCGTAGGTCAAGTCAATCACTAGATTGGCCAGCATTATAATGATAGCGGCAAATATCGTTATTCCGGAGATTACGGGATAGTCTCTATCATTAATGGCCTGTACCAATAAATGACCCAGGCCGGGCAAGCCGAATATCCTCTCTATGATAATGGTCCCCCCAATCACCCACGGTAACATAAATCCGATGACGGTGATCACCGGAATGAGGGCGTTGGGAAGCGCATGCCGGAGGATGACCACCTTCTCCTTGAGTCCCTTTGACCAACCTGTCCTGATGTAATCTTGCCTGAGGATCTCCAGCATCATGGTTCGCGTCATCCTCATGACTAACCCCGACATCAGCATACCCAAAACAAGAGAGGGCACGATGAACTGCCCCAGGTTTTTAAGCGGGTCCTTCGTGAAACTGGTATACTCTAGCGGCGGAGACCACCCCCACCAAAGCGAGGGGAAGACGATTACCAGCGTCCCCAGCCAGAAGTCGGGCATCGCGATAGCAAACATAGAAAAGCTGCGCGCGGTGTAGTCGCCCATGGTGTTCTGCCGTATCGCTGAATAGATCCCGATAGGGAGGGCCAGGAGGACGGCTATTGTCAAAGTCAAGAGAGCAAGCTCAAAGGTTAATGGTAATCGCTTGAGGACTATCCCAGTCACCGGGAGCTGGGTCCATAGGGATAATCCAAGGCTGCCTTGAAAAAGTCCGGAAAAAGAGCCATGTTGGTCCCGAATCACTCCTACCCAGCGTCCGTATTGGACAGGGATCGGCGCATCCAGTCCCAGGCGTTTTCTTACTTCCTCTTTGGTCATTTCTGACATATTTCCCAGCCCAGATGCCATCTGGGACACGACATCGCCGGGAATTAAGCGAATGGCAAAGAACACGATGAGACTCACTACGAATATAGTGGGTATAATCAGCAGGACTCGCCTGATGATGTAGGCTTGCATTTTGTATCCCCTTGTTTCTCTACCCTCTCATAATCGGGGAATGAGATCGCTCCATTCCCCGATGGGCTCATTACTGTCCCAATATTTCTGCCTTTAAATCGCTGTTGATCCAGGCACGAGCGAAAATCGCGCCTACAGAAAAACAACAGGTTTCATTGACTTCGCCGGCCCAGTTCTCCACCCATGGCCAGTAAGCCGTGGTTACCATTGGAGATGGTGCATAGGCATAATAAGCTTTCGCCAGCCACAACTGGTTCAAACCCTTCATGATCTTGTTCGCTTCAACTGGGTCCGTTGTTTGTGACCACTTTGCAAAAATCTCGTTTATTTCAGGGTCATCAACTATCGTGGTCATATAAGTTTGATTCTCATCAACCATAAAAACTTCCACAGAAAATCCCGGAATGCCCATACCTGTTGAGTTAGCAAGAAAAGTCATCGGCGCATGCTCATTTTTTTGAAGTATTCCATCCAAAGTAGACGAATCCCGCAGATCAATTTTAACGTCGATTCCGATATCCTTCCACATAGCTGTCAGAAAAGACACCACATCTCGCTCAGGCTCCCGTGCATATGCTTGTATGGTAGTCTCGAAACCGTTCGGGTAGCCTGCCTCGGCTAATAGTTGCCTCGCACGATCAGGGTTATACTCAAAATTTTCCTGAGTTGATCGCGGTAGCTTCTCCATAGGAGTGAAGAGAGTCTCTGGAAGTCCTGCATGGAGCTCAGCGTTTAAAATCACTCCAGCACCTCCCTGCAAGGTTTTGATAAAGGCTTCTCGATCTATAGCCATGCTGATTGCTTTGCGCACCCTGAGATCGTCAAAGGGCTTCACATCCAGCCTCATGCCGATTCTCCAGGTTCTCTCCGCCGCTCTCTCTATCATCTTCATTTCGGGACTTGATCTTTTTAGCGAGTCGACGAACTTTTTTTCGAGTACATCATACACGTCAATCTTCCCTGTTCGTAAGGCAGCGACCTGGGAGGATTTATCCTTTATGAAAGTTTTTACCAGGCGGTCGATAAACGGGATCTCGTATTTCTTGTCATTGAATACGTAACTGTCCCAGTAATTGGGATTCCTTACGTAAGATACCGTGCTGCCTTCCACGACGTCCTCGAGATGAAACGGGCCTGTCCCCAGCCCTACATGAGTCTTCCAGTCTTTCATAGCCTCGTCCGTCAGCTCACGAGGTACGATGGTCGGCGCCCCAGTCGAATGCGTGTATCCAATGAAAGCAAACCATTCAGGAATGAATTCTTTAATCTTTATTGTAACCGTGTACCTATCCGTAGCTGTTACCGACTCCACGCCTTGATATTGTGGCATATTATAGCGCGGCACACCCAACTTATAGCTAGACCCTAGCCGAAAAGGGTTTCGAAAATAGTAAATGTAACCAATTTGATTCTATTGGATTCTCTATTTGATTCAATATGACGAGAAAACGATTTATTTTTGTTTTTTATTCGCCCACAGCACAGTTTTTATAGGGAAAAAATCTTTTTTGGACATACTTTCCTCGCCCCTGCTCATATTTCACACTCCCCCATTGAATATTCAGGCCGCTTGTTTGAGTTGTCTTTTTTTCAACTCAATCATTTTGCAAAAATTATAGGTTAATGCTTTTTCCAGCAACTCTGCCCGAACGTTTTCAATCCCTCTGCGCATAACTTGTCCGAAATGGAAACGATGCTTAAGATGAAACATCAACGACTCTGCAGCAGATCTTCCATTTCGTGATTCCAAATAGATTTCACTTTCCCATTCTTCAATCGGGGTCATCTTTTTTCCCTTTGCCCCACTAATACTAAAAACCTTAACGCCTTTGCCCATCCACTTTTCTCTGATCGCCTGATTGGCATATCCATCATCAAGGCTCACTTCAGAGGGAATGGTGATGGTGCATCGCAAATGTTCAACAAGGGCAGGGTCGAGTTGCCCTGAATCAGCAGCATTGCCCTCCGGAGTAATTAACACGGAAATAAAACCATTTCCGCTCCTTCCTAATTGAGGCTTATATCCGATAAGCGCTTCTCGATCTCCCTTTTGAATATAAGCCGAGCTCTGATCGGAAAGACTCAATACTTTCTCAGTGGAAGGAACCTTCTTTTCTTCAAAAACTCTTTGATGACAGTAGATGATTACCCGTTGCAAATTAGAAATATCTTCATTCATCATTTCAATGAGGCGAATCAAACGCGTTTTCCGAGAAGGGGGGAGAAGAGCTTTTTGGGCACGGATATCCACCTTTGCCATTTCTTTTAAAAATTTCCCATGAGCGCTTTGAGCTTTCTTCAATAGGGTTTTGTAATGTTTTTTTCGCTTCGTTTTACTGTCCTTTTTACCTGTCTCAAAAGCCATCATCTTAGAGAGCTTATTCATCTCCTTGATGAGGAAATCAAAATTTCTTTCACTGATCTCAGCGATTCCAAATGTATCAAGGGAACGCCCTCGATGGTAGCTTCGCTCCACGAGACGAGTCAATATCGACGAATCAGTAGGCCAAGCTGTATTTCCTTTTACAGAGGTGCTATCCAGTTTTAAAATATCAAAATCGTCCAACTCTTCATCGAGAACCATTCGAATTTGAGCATCGAAAATAAACTGTCTGGTCTCGTTGCTGACAGCATTGACATTATCAAGGATTGTACTCGCTCCCGGCATTTTCAATCCACGGTTGAGCAGAAGCAGATGCAGTGTGATTGACTCTGAAAGAAATATTTGGGCCGTTTGGGATTTGATACTTCCTAAATATCCCCGAATCATCATAAAAAGGTAGACTAAAAAAGCCGACATCCGAGGACACCCTATTTCCAGCCTCAGTTCTTCCGGCTTCAATTCCTCATCTTCTACGGGAAGATGAGGAAGCCATGGATTCCGGGCTTCCTGCCATCGTTTATCCTCTAAACGCTCTTTCTTTTTATTTCTTGCGTATTTCTCCAAATCCTGTTCAATTTTGTCCAATATCTCCGGCTCTCGCTCAGACAATTGATCAAGTTCTGATAAGAAATTTTCAAATTCTGTATCAGGAGCGCTTAAAAAAAGATGTTTTTCTGCTCGAATGAATGGTTTCATTTTGGGTGCCATAATTCTTAATATTGAAGTTATTCACAGTTATTTCAATGAATTATGGCACTTTCTAACCTCAAGTTTAAAGATATAATTCTAAAAAATACCTTTTCGGCTAGGATCTAGATATAAAATATTATCCTTAAAGAGTCGCTGTCGCGAAATGGCTTTTAGCGGTCTGCTGTCAATCAGGATGACATGAAAGTCTGAAATTAACCTGTTTTGAGAATAAAAAATTATTGACAAAAGGTTGATATGAGAGTATCATCAAGCACTCGGCACCTAGTTCCTTGTTTCCAGTTTCAAGCTCTAAGTCACAAGCCCCAAGCAACAAGTTCCCAATCCCAAGTTCTACCCCCTTATCTCATCTCGACGGACCCGTCGGTACGCCCGATCCGCGCACGGTGGTCCTCATACGGCGCATCAGCGTACCGGAAGCACCCAGTCCGAGGGGAAGAGACCCTTAAGATTCCTCGTTCCCAGTCCCAAATTCCACGTTCCAAGTTCCAGGAACGGAAAGGCAAGGGTGAATTTGGAAAATCATGGACGTCTGAGAGCGTCCTTGTTTCGTTCATTTTTTATAAGGAGAACCCTATGTTGAAATCACGTAAGCAGAAATTTGTCGCCTCCGTCGTGAGGCTGAACGTGGCAGGCGCCTTGTCTGCCACAAAAAACCGATTCGCTCAATGGCTGAGTGAATCATTCTCTTCACCCTCAATTAAAAGAGGTTAGTATGGGTATTGTGAAGATACTTTTAGCCCCTGTCGTGGGACAGGGTATCTTCCAGATCATCGTGGTCCTGGGGATCGCCGGAGGCATCGTCGGTTCCCGAGTCGTCCGAAGCGCCGTGATTGGGGTCAAAGAGAATGACTATTTTCTGGCAGCCAAAGCCGTGGGCACCCCCATGAGCCAAATCCTGATCCGCCATGTGCTGCCCAATATTATGGCGCCCGTCATCATCATCTTCTCCATCAACATCGGGGGGGTGATTATCAGTGAGGCGTCGCTGAGCTTCCTCGGATTCGGTCTGCCCCCTGAGGTTTCCAGTTGGGGAGGGATGCTGAGCGGCGAAGGACGTCGATTCATGGAGATGGCGCCACGGCTGGCGCTCTGGCCTGGTTTTGCCCTGACTATTATCGTTTACAGTCTCAACATGTTTGGCGACGCCCTCAGGGACCTGTTCGACCCAAGACTGCGCGGCGGAGAGGGCAGTTACGGCGCCGCGAAGCGCAAACGAGGCTTCCTCGCCAGACTGCTCAACCCCTTCTCTTAGCGGCAAACACTCTCTCCTATCAGGTCGTAAAACCCATCCAACCGCATTACTTCCAGGCCAGCGGGCGAGGCTTGGGGTCTTTCATGTCCCTTAATGCTTAATCGTATTTGGTTCGTTAAGTTGTACTCCTTGATGTCATCTCGACCGCGGGGAGAGATCCTTGAGATTTCTCACATTCGTTCGGAATGACACATTTATGAATGGGTTATGAGCTATCGAACCATTACACGAAAAAATAAGGGTCAAATCTTTTTATTATTTGTTAAGGTGAAGTTGAGTAACTCACTGTTAGGACGCGCGCTGGTCTACATCACCTGGCAACTGCCCTTTGGGGTCTTCGTGATGCGCAATACGTTTGACGCCATTTCCCGCGAGATCGAGGATGCGGCCTTGATGGATGGTTGCAATTCCTTCGAAATGTTTTGGCGGGTGATGGTGATCCCGGTGCGCCCAGGGATCATCACTGTGGCCATCTTTGCCTTTATCAATTCGTGGAATGAATTCCTGGCTGCCTTGATTCTCATGTCCAATAATAAAAATTATACCCTGCCCATTATGCTCAAGGATGCGGCCTCAGGGCTTCCACCAGGCGGGGGCGCATTACGTTGACTAGGGGGCGCTCCAGGCCAGCGTGATGGTCAACATCACGTATGGGACTAAAACGCTTGACACAGTTTCAGAAATTAAAAAAAGGCAACTGAGTGAACAGTTCAATCTTATTCTTTACGCGCCTGTTTACAGATGCTATGGTTTTCCAGAGAGTTTGATATGTCTCAATCGCCAAGGATTTTTTTAGTACAATTTGTTCGAAAAGGAGAAACTCATGAGCACTAAACACTGGTCTCAACTGAAAACCGTCTCCCCAGCCTACCAACGGATTAAGGAGCAAGGTCTCATGAAGCACCTGGAAGAGTTGGAAGCCTATGGCTTGACGGTGATTCCACCGGAAAAAATAAGAGGGGACCGCCTAATGGAGCGCATGCGGGCTGCCATCCTGAGAATTGCGGAAGAACGAACCGGCATCAAACACGATATCGAAACCGGCGAGCACGGCACTCTCATTGGGGAAGGCACCAATAACAGTCAGTACCTCCTCTTTACATTTTTCGAAGAAGACCCGGTCTTTGAGGAGATCGTGCAACACAAGATGACCTTACCGTTGATCGAATACTATCTGGGGGAGGATTGTCAGTTGTCTTCGTTGACCAGTTTCATCAAATGGCAGGATCCCGTTGGCTATGGTCCCACCCTGGGTATGCACGACGATACAGCATTGTATCGAGGCCCGGTGTTGCCTGCCGTTGGAGTGCACAAGTGCAACACCAATTGGATTCTCACCGACTACACCAAAGACAACGGGGCCTTTTGCATCATACCAGGCTCCCATAAGCTTTGCCGGCATCCCAAACCGATGGAAGGCGTTGAAGACGTGGTACCGGTGGAAGCTCCTGCCGGTTCCGTTTTGATCTTTCACGGCAATGTCTGGCACGGCGCCTTTCCCCGGAACAATCCCGGCCTGCGCTTATCGGTCAATGCGGATTACTGCGGCAGGCATTACCGCATCCAGGAAAACTTTCAGGGCCGCCTCAGCGAAGAAATGCTGGCACGCCACGATGACCGGTTTCGCCAACTGATGAATTATGACGATACTCACGGATGGCAAGAGAAGTTCGGTCCTGTCCGCTACCAGTTACGAAAAAACTGGGAATCCTTGTCCGACAGCGAAAAACGGGCGGTGATCAACGATCAGATAAAGCGGTAGACTTTTTTGACGTTTTTTCCGCAGAAACAGAAAATTAATGAAGCTGCTGATCCAAAGCGCCAATTTTGCCATTGAAAAATATTTTTACGAAACTTGCAGCCCACAAATCTCGATAATTTTGACATCAGGACCACCGCATCAGGCCCTCTTGGGTGCAAGTCGCCAGTAACGTTCCTTGCTGGTCGAAAAATCTTCCTATTGCTAACCCGCGACCGCTACCAGTTGTTTCAACCGACTGTGTAAAAAGTACCCACTCGTCGGCGCGTCCGTGGCGATGAAACCACATCGAATGGTCCAAGCTTGCGCCTGCAAAGTCCTCGTCTTGCCAACGTAGTCCGTGCGGTAACATCACATGGTCAACCAAGGAACTGTCGGAAAGATAGGCGAGACCTGCCTGGTGCGCAGTAGCTGTGCTGGCAATGGGGTCGCGGATCTTCATCCACATTAACTGCGCTTCCGTAACCGCTTCACCACGCTGTCCCGGCGGGTTGATATAGCGAATATCCATGGGTCGATTAGAACCAGCCCACGCAGTTTCCCCGGTTTGTTGCAGGTGAAAATCGTCGTAGGTCATCACAATCGATTCGGGCGGAGGGACGTCCGGCATCGGGACGGCGGTGTACTCGGGCGACTGGTCGCTGACTTGAAACGACGCGATCATTCGATAGAGCTCTTTTCTGTTCTGATAGGCGATTGCTTGCCTGCTCGAGAACGTGCGACCATCTCGAACAACGTCAACAATAATGTCGATCCTCTGTTCAACATTACCCGGACGCAAAAAGTAAGAGTGAAATGAATTCGCAGGTCGCCCGTCTTCTATCGTGCATTGCGCTGCATAAAGGCACTGCGCCATAAATTGCCCGCCAAACACCCGTTCGCCTTTGTCAGGTGAGGAGGGGGCCACGAATCGATTGTCATCAACTCTCTCTAGCTCTAGTATCGACGGGAACATACGCTACCTTGAGTTTGAACACGCGAGCCAATTTGTTTATCGTCCCTGCCTGACGAAGTGTTTGACGATCATTTCATGGTGATCCATGACGTCCTGACAGCACTTCTTCCTCTTGGATGGCCAGAATCAAAGGCCGGTTCATATCTAAAGCATTGACCGTTGCGCGACCAATAACGGGAGAAATGCTTTAAGACTCACCAAACATCAGTTTGATACCCTCGTACACCTGTGTCAATTTATTTGACGGTATTGCGCCAATTTTTTCTTTGAGGCTATTCTTATCCACTGTCTTGATTTGACTCACATTGACCACCGATTTTTTAGGTATATTGGCCTCCCCTTTTCTCAATACAACATTTCCAGGAAGCTCTCCAAATGTTAAAGTCGACGTAATTGCGACGACAATCACTGTATTTAACTGGCTATCGTTCAAATAATTATTTTGTACAACCAGTCCGGGGCTTCTTCCCATAGGCTCCGATCCTTTGCCGGGAGAAAAATCGACCCAATATATAGATCCTTTTCGTATCACCACTCCTGCCCTTCTTTGCTTTCTGCACCTTCAAACCACATGGCTGTCGCTAATTGTTCTTTTCTGACCTCTTCTTTAGAGAAAACGCGATTATACGCATCTTGCAGGTAGCGTCCCTGTTCTTCCTGAACTTTTTCCTTGAGGACATTTGTGACAAATTTACTTCTGGATATCCCTTTTTGCCGACTAATTTGATCTATAATCGGAATCAAGCCTATCGGGATTGTAATGGCTATCTTTTGTGTACTCATTTTGATCCTCAATTTTGGTGACAATCTCTTCAACCATTTTTATATAGGCTTTCCATTCCATGTAATCATCCCACTGAGAAAAATTTTCTTTGGAAGCGGTTTTTATTTGTTGTTCAAAGGTGTTCCAGGATTGTTGATACTTTTGCTCAAAAAAACGTAATTTCTCATGGAGAGTGAACAATTTTGCTTGATAGTCCAACAGAAGCCAATTGGCGACTTCTTGCTTGCGAACGGTAATCATGAATGATCCTTGTGACGAGGTTTGTCTTAAAAATCTTCCTTTGGACTCAAATTTCAGGATAAATTACCTTTTTTCCAATCCAGTGTCACCTATTCATTTCTACCCTGCATAGCCATCTTAAGGAATGAAATTTAAATAAGTTAGAAGTATGGATACGCAAAATTAGGGGACACGTAACAGCAGGCATAAAACAGTAGAGTTGGGATGCCGCTGTACATGTCCCCCAATTTTGCTCACACCATTGGAATAATTACAGGTTATTTAAGGTTTATTCCTAAACATTAGCTGATGAAGCTGACTATTTTTCCTTTTTTTGTGGTGATACCGCTAAACTGAATTCCCAGGAGCTATCCATGCCAATATTAACGAAACATCAGATTGTCCGGAGAAAATGTCCTATGCTTAGTTGAAATTTGAAACATGACCTCCATTGCGGTAAAGTCAAATATGTGAGCGCTTTGGAAACCAGTTTGATATTGACTCTTGAACCAATTCTCAATCCTGTTTGGGTCTTGTTCCTCATTGGAGAAATTCCGGGGTTCTGGGCGTTTATTGGAGGATTGACCGTCTTGCTTTCCATCATCATCCGCAGTGTGATCCTTGCCCGCAAGGTATGAGCCTATTGGACGACTTTTTCCTTTTCCTGAGGGTTCCCGCACAATCGATTGAACAATACTGTGGGAGGTCGGAAAACCATTTGACATGCCAAAAGAGAGTGATACACTCTGGCTTCTTACAAATTTCAGACCACAGAGAAATCGTTTATGCCTGCGGCCGTATTGATCACGGGAGGGTCTCGAAGAATTGGAAAAGCGATTGCCCGGGGGATGGCCCAAGACGGGTATACCGTGCTGTTGCATTACCATCATTCGGAGGAGGCAGCCAGAGAAACGGCAAAGCAAATGGAGGCCAGCGGAGTCGTCTGTCATATGCTAAAGGCGAGTCTTTCCAATGCCAGCCAGGTGAAAACATTGATTGAACAGGCGTTTCAAATCGAGCCGCAATGTAATCTGCTGGTCAACAATGCGGCCGCGTTTGAAGCAGGTTCGTTGATGGAAACCACGGGAGCTTTGCTGGAGCGTTCCTGGCAGGTCAATCTGAAAGCGCCGTTATTGCTCATGCAAGGATTTTCCCGCCTTTGCCGAACGGAAGGATCCATTGTCAACTTACTCGACACTCGGATTACTCAAAACTCCTCCACCCATTTTGCTTATTCTATGAGCAAGAAGATACTTTTTGAATCGACCAAAATGGCAGCCCTGGAATTGGCGCCGCGCATTCGGGTGAATGGTCTCTGTCCAGGATTGATCCTTCCTCCCGAAGGAGAAGGTTCTCGTTTTCTTGAAACGAAATGCAAAGAGCTCCCGCTCCAACGTTACGGAAATGTGGAAGACGTCGTGCGCGCCATTCGTTTTTTTCGGGATACCAACTTCGTCACCGGAGACTGTTTGTTCCTTGATGGTGGTGAACATCTGGGCAAAGTCCATCAATATAAAAAAGATGATGTGGATTCACATTAAAAATTTACGTTTACGCGCCATCATTGGATTGAATGATTGGGAGCGGACCAACAAGCAGGAAGTCGTGATCAACGTAGAGATCGAATTCGACGGCAGTCAAGTCTCTCAATCCGACAACATTGAAGATACCGTCAATTATCGTTCCGTGAGCAAACGAATCATTGCCGAAGTGGAGCAAACGAATTTTCAAATGCTGGAAAAACTGGCAGCCCATGTGCTGAGCCTTGTGGCGGCAGATTCCAAGGTGACTTTTGCGCGTGTGGAAGTGGACAAACCCCGCTCTTTGAGATTCGCCGATTCAGTGAGTGTCGTCACTTCGGAGAGACGGGGATGAATCGAGTCGTGATTGCCGTGGGATCCAATATCAATCCCCATCACCATATCGAACAAACTCGGCAGAAGTTGTCAGATGCGCATATGTTGCTCGATGTCTCGCAGTTTGTGCGGACAAAACCAATCGGATACGCTGAACAAGCGGATTTTGTCAATGGAGCTTTTTTAATTCAGACGTCCCTTGGTCCTGCAGAACTCAAACAATGGTTGCGTGAACTGGAGCATTCTCTTGGTCGAGTGGGTACGGTCAATAAATCCGGTCCACGCACTATTGACTTGGACATTGCGGTTTGGAACGGAACCATTGTAGATTCAGATGTCCACACACGGAAATTCATGAAAAACGCAGTCCTGGAACTGTGTCCGGAACTCACCGCTTCTCTTTAATTTCTACAATCGATAAAGAATCCCTGTTATTCCACAAAGAGAAGAACGTTATTTTAAGGAATATCGCTTCCACGCCTTGAGGAAAACAGCCTGGGGTGGATGGCCTGAAATGGACGGGAGCTCAATTACTACGATGCGACCGGACACACCCGGGAGTTGAAGCGACGGGTGCGGATGTGCTAATTGTTCATGCGCGACTGCGAAAAAAAAATAGCCGAAATTATCCACAACTGGTGTTTATATGCGAATTTTACTGGCCTTTGACTCCTTCAAGGAATCCATGAGTAGTATCGTAGCCGCCCAATTCTTTCAGGAAGGATTCGCATCGATACGCCCTGATGCGCAGATTGATACAGTTCCGCTGTCCGATGGAGGTGAAGGGTTCGTGGAGGCATTGATTTTTCAACAGGGTAGCTTGCAGTATCGCCAAGTGACCGGTCCCTTGGATTCTTTGGTAGAAGCTTCCTACGGATTGATACCTGAAAAAAAAGAAGCAGTTGTTGAAATGGCGGCTGCCTCGGGGTTGGAACTGGTCCCTCCCCGGCAGAGAAACCCTTTGCTCACCACTTCTTATGGGACGGGTGAATTGATTCAATCGGCATTGGAGCAAGGAGTTCACCGGGTTTATATGGGAATCGGAGGGAGTGCCACTGTGGATGGTGGGATGGGGATGGCTCAGGCGTTGGGAGTACGTTTTTTGGACAAAAAAGGAACTCTCTTGAAAGATAAACTGGTGGGAAGAGACCTTTGTCGAATTGCGCGCATCTCCACCGAGTTCCTTTTATCGGGTTTGCAGGAAATCCAATTTACTATTGCCTGTGATGTCGACAATCCCTGGGTGGGATCTCAAGGAGCCGCGCGGATTTTTGGCCCTCAAAAAGGAGCCAACGCGGAAATGATTGAACAACTGGAAGTTGGAATGTTGAATTTGGCGCAGGTAATCCGCCGTGATTTGGGACAAGACATTTCGACCCTTCCCGGAGCAGGCGCCGCGGGTGGTTTGGGAGGGATGTTTTCCGCTCTTTTGAAGGCGGAGCTAAAAAGTGGCATCGGCATCGTGATGGAACAGGTTGGGTTTGAGCACTTTGCCCAACAAGCAGATTTGATTGTCACCGGTGAAGGCCGTATTGACTCACAGACTGTTCGAGGAAAAACAATCGCGGGTGTTGCCAAGGTGGCCGCACGACACCACGTTCCGCTCCTGGCAATTGGAGGGTCTATCGTGCAGGAAGACCTCCATCTCTTGCATGACGCTCATATTACCGCCACTATGCCTTTAGTTTCCACTCCGCTGGCATTAAAGGATTCAATACGGCAAGGGGGTCGCTTGATGCGGCAGACCGGGGAACGCGTGGCCCGCTTGATGCTCTGTTTTCCCAGATCTGACTGAGGAAATGTGGGATATAAAATTAAGGGGAAAAAAGAACCCGACCCCAGCTCTCAGGCGTTGGGTTCTTCTTCCAATAAAAATGTTTCATACTCTTCTGCCGTGAGTAAAGATTCTTGTTCCTCTAAGTTGAATGCATTCAAACGAATCAACCAACCGTCTCCATAGCAGTCATCATTGATGATTTCCGGCTCATCTTCCAAGTTAGTGTTGACCTCCGTAATTTTTCCGGACATGGGTATAAACAAAGAAGAGACCGCTTTTACGGATTCGATGGTGCCAAATTCGTCGCCGGCATCTATTTCATCGTCAACCAAAGGCAATTCCACATAGACCACGTCCCCCAGCAGATGCTGGGCGTGGTCGGTGATACCCACGGTACAAGCCGTTCCATCAATACGGACCCACTCGTGTTCTTTCGTATACAACAAATTGGGGGCGATTTCCCTCATTTCTTCTCCTTCGCCAGATCAGGCGCATTCCTCTGAATGCAGGCTGCCGGTTCCATTTGCGATTGCAGATGTTCAAATGATATCCATTTGAGATATCTTCTTAATTTTAAATAATATTTTCAACTCTTTGATGAACGAATTTACAAGGACTGAAACCTCTATCTTCGGGATTTTCCAGTTAACCTTCGAGTCTCAGCACTGAGAGTGAAACATAGATTGTTCTTTATTCCTTTTCAATTTTGAAAAAGTCCCGCATATTAAAAACGATCATTAGAGTCTCGACTTTGAACATTTTATTCAACTTTTGGGTTTAATAAAATCAATGTCTTACGAATCTGTATTGGAATTAATACAGGTCGTATCATCAAAAATGGAAAACAGTAACCTGTATTAATTTTTTACAGAATTTCCACCAATTGATATTATTGAATAATGAAAATTAAAAGAATAAATCGAATGTCCAAAGTCCAGTAGAGTAAAACCAAAACTAATGAAAGCCGAAAACACCAGAAAACTGGGGCAAGGCCCACATTTGTTTTATATGGAAGGCAAGGAGACGTAATTTATCAGCTTTGGCAGTTATTGGGAATCGACATGGTCGATATTTTCGACATGGTCATTGTAAGCCAAATATCCCAATCCCAATCCGGCAAGGGCAAACAGTAAATTGAGGAATCCTCCTGGCAGCATATAGGCTAACAGCAAGAAAATTATGATTGTGCCACTCTTGATGACGGGATTCGTTTTGTATTTTTTGATGAGTTCTTCTTTATTGATATCCATTATGTCCATTGTCTTCATTCTCAAAGTTCTTTGGGTTTATAAAAATTGCTCCGGGTTTCAGGTCGCTATGCGATAATATCTCAGCCTATCAAAATCAAATTGTATCAACAAGATCACGTGGTTCGTTTTTCCACCTTCAAATGAGAAATCCATTCACTGATAATTGAGAGATTCGGCACAAGCCCATGTCCCTCATTTTTCCGGTTTTACCGTCTCTTCGACCTGATCTAAAAGCAATAAACGGTCCATGTTGATCATTCCCATCCAAATGTAGCGGGAGGCTTGTGGGTCACATCATAAAAAACCGCTTCAATCCCGGGGAGTTCAAAAATTTGTTCTGCCAGGGGTTTGAGGATGTTCCAGTCCACTTTGGCAAATTGAGCCGTCATCACGTCTTCAGAACAAACAGGGCGTAGGACGATACAGTTGCCTGTCCCTTTCACCGAAAGGGGTAAAATGATCACCAGCAGTTGGAAGATTTGCCGCATGAGATCATGCGCGGTGAACGTTTGAGTGGCAATTGCATCTGCACTGCGCAAGAGGTCGAGACGTTCCCTGGTGCAATAAGCTTTTCTGATTGTCAATGGAGGCAGGCGGGCAGGAGAGAGAAGAAGGACGACCCTGTTGATGGCCCTCAGTTCATTAGTAATTCGAATAGACGTTTGCTCCAGCAAGTTCCAGTCCAAGGGGCCACTCAAAACGGCAGGTTGGGTATACGTGCGTTGATCTCCTTGCACGCCTACTGAGCGCACAGGCAGGAGATCTGCTTCATAAGGGGAGGAAGCAATGACCTTGCTGAGCTTATCGCAGAGGAATGCCATGTTCTCAAAAACTTCGTCTCCATGGGCGCAGAGTACGCTGATTGAAAGACCCGGTCCCGGAAAAGGATGCCGCCAGACGATAGAATCGGGCAGACCGAGAAGCTTTGCGGTTTTTCGCGCTTCATCTTTGTATAAGTCTTTCAAAGGCTCCACGACATGTCCCTCTGCCAGTAAATCCTCGACTTCCTGAACACGGTTGTGATGAGATTTGATGACCTGCGCGTGTTCTGTTCCCCCTGATTCGATGATGTCAGGATAAAGTGTTCCTTGTCCCAGCATCCATTGGGCCGGATCCAGCTTTGCTTGCCGGAGAAAATGGTTTCGGATTTGAATAAACATGGCTCCCACAAGTTTTCGTTTTTCCTGCGGGTCCACCCGACCTTTCAAAGCATCGAGGAAATCTTCACTCGCATCCCGGAAACTCACGTTGTCGAATCCAAGTTGCTGGTAGCGCTCCTTGATATCCCCGGCTTCGTTTTTACGCAGAAAGCCATTGTCGATGAATAACCCCCAAACCCGTTGTTTTCCCAAAGCTTTGTTCAGCAAGGCAAAAGTCACGGACGAGTCAACTCCTCCGCTGAGGAACATCAATATTTTTCGGCCTCCGACGGTTTCTTGAATCTCGAAAATAATATCTCGAATAAAGTTTTCCATGGACCAACTGGCTTGGGCCCCACATTGTTTGATAAAATTGGCCAACATCTGTTCCCCCTGTTCCGAATCATTCACTTCCGGATGAAATTGCAGGGTATATATCCGTCGTTTATTGTGCTGGAGGGCCACTACCGGGCATTCGGCAGTATGGCCGATGACTTCGAAATTCGGAGGAGGGACCGTGACACTGTCCTGATGGCTCATCCATACCCGGGATGGAAAAGTAATATCTGCCCAAAGAGGAGAAGAACTATTCGCGTCAACAAAGGTTTTTCCGAATTCTCCCAGTCCCGTATTCCGGATTGTGCCTCCATAGTATTGCGCAATCAGCTGATGACCATAACAGAGACCCAGGATGGGTAGATCGAGAGATAAAATTTTCTCATTGAAAGCAGGCGCATCATGGGCGAAAACTGAAGCCGGTCCCCCGGAAAGGACAATACCTTTCATTGATTGCAGTTGGCATGTAGCCGTCATGGGGGAGCAAATTACCGTATAAACCCCTAAATGCCGGATACGTTTTGCGATGAGGTGGGCATATTGACTGCCAAAATCCAGAACTGCAATAGTATCCCGAATCATGCGTGTTTCCTTAAAAAATAGTTTTTATTTCCTGCGATAATAAGGTAGATTAGTGTCAATGTCATCTGAGTTTGAGAAAAAATTCACATGTGTTTTCACAATGATTCGCGTTAATGCGAGACCAAATGAATACAATCACTCGTGATACGATTGACCTTGATGCTTTGCAAGCCCGAGCGCATCATCCTCAGGCAGGCGCGATGCTTTTATTTTGTGGCGACATTCGTAACCATAATGAAGGCAAAGCAGTGGTTGCCTTGGAATATGAAGCACAAGAAAGCATGGCGCTCAAACAAATCGACGAAATCGTGGCAGAAGCCTGCCGACGCTGGGAGGCGCATTATGTGGAAGTGATTCACCGTTTGGGTTACATGCGAGTTTCAGAATCCAGCATTGCCATTACTGTGGCAACCTCGCATCGTAAAGATTGTTATAGCGCCAGCCGCTTTATCATAGATACTATCAAACACAGTGTCCCAATTTGGAAAAAAGAACATTTCATCGATGGCTCCTCTCAATGGAGCAAAGGATGTGAAGCATGCGGCATCCATGAACTGAACCATCACGATTCCTCTGTGACTCTGAAATCCGCTTGATTCTCCTTCCCTCCTGAATTTCCCGTATGCGGAATATTTTTATTTTCTGTTTCCTCCTGCTTCTGGGAGCCTTAGATGGCGGAAACATCTCTGCCCAGGAAATGGTGGAAGTCCGGGGTCAGGTTGTTCCTCCCGGAGACGAAGACATTCCACATGATGGCCTACCTGTAGTCTTGCTGAAATATGTCCTCGATGAGCAGGGAGAACTGCAGATCGATGGTCCTGTAGCGCGGATCCAAACTGCAGTTTCCGGAAAATTCAAATTCAAGCCGATGCCTCTTGCAATCAACGCCGCATATCGCATCGGCAGCCGTTATGAAGGAAGTCTTGTTTCCTCGGATTTCTTTTTCCTCAAACCAGGACAAACTGAAGCTCTTGTCAGGCTTTCCATTCCCGGTATCTCTGAAAAGACGGACGCGCTGGAAGTGACCAATGCAGCGTTGTTCATCGATCCGGGATCGGGTTTTTTGCAAATCACCGAAGTCTTGAGTGTGACCAATTTCTCAAAAGATATTATTGACGCGAGCAAGCATCCTTTGATTTTTGATTTGCCGGATTCCTTCACGCACTTCGATCTGCTTCATCATAGTGCCGCATCCGAAACCACGTATGAAATCATTGGCCGGCAACTCCAATTCCATCACCAATTTCCTCCGGGGGAGACCACACTTATTTTCCGCTACACCCTCACAGTCCTTTTTGGAAGCTATGAACTGAGCAGACAATACCGTCATGTCTTGAAAGCGGGAAGGGTTCTCACTCCGGTACGCCTGCTTCAGCTGGCATCTCCTCAGCTTGCATACTTGCAAGTGGAAAACCTGGGAGAACTGCAAATGGACTCATGGGAAATGACCACTCTCGAGCAGCCTCATTTGGTCATTCAGATTGATGCCGTTCCTGTCAGACAAATTGTTTACGGCGTGATTGGTATCGGTTTGTTCCTCATCTTAATCCTGCTCCCCTTGGCCTTTGTGCGTTTCCGCTTGTAGCAATCCGTTTGTCAATCCAATTCCTCTTGACTTGTGTTTTAAGCGGCAGTGGTGTTAAATCACCTCTTTCATTCAATCTTTATTCCAGACACATTGTTGGACTGACTGTCTCGTATTGACAGTCGAAAATCAATTTATTATGGCATTGAAACATTTATTTAGACAGCCTACGCTGACCAGCCTCTCCAAAACTTGTGGTTGAGCTGCAAAATTGAGTCCGGTCGGGCTCAAAGAGCTTCTGGCACGTTTACCTAAAAACCAGGATCCAAACCTATTGATTGGGTTTGAAACCAGCGACGATGCTGCTGTCTATCGCATAAACGATGAAACAGCATTGGTGACCACGGCAGATTTTATCACACCTCCCGTGGACGATCCGTTTCTGTTTGGGCAGATTGCCGCGGCGAATGCGCTCAGTGACGTGTACGCGATGGGAGGAAAGCCCATTACCTGTTTGAATCTGGTAGGATTCCCGTCCGATCAGTTGAAACCGGATATCTTGCACGGCATCATTGACGGAGCATTGAATAAAATCACCGAGGCAGGCGCAGTGTTGGCGGGAGGTCACACCACTGAAGATGCAGAACCCAAATTTGGTTTGTCAGTCACGGGGATCGTGCATCCGCAGCGTTATTGGAGTAACACCGGAGCACAACCGGGAGATGTGTTGATCTTGACTAAACCCATCGGCAGTGGCGTGCTCTTCAATGCAAACCTGAAGAAACTTGTTTCTCCACAAGCCTTGGAAGAATGTCTTCAAATTCTCATCATGTTGAACAGGACAGCGTGTGAATTGCTTACCAGCTTTGAAGTGCATGCCGTTAAAGACATCACGGGATTCGGTCTGGCAGGACATTCCCTGGAGATGGCAAAAGGCTCTCGGGTGACTCTTGAAATTGAAGTGGATGCGGTGCCGCTGATGAAAGAAGCCTTGGACATGTACAAACGCGGTATAACGACCGGAGTCAATCTTTCCAACCATGAGTTGATCAACCCCGATACGCAATTTGTGCGCGAATTACCCCAATGGTACGAAGAAATCTTAGTAGATCCCCAAACCAGTGGTGGCCTGTTGGTTGCCATTCCTGAAAAACAGGGAAGGGCTGCCTTGCAACAATTACATGACATGGGTGTTTCTTATGCCCGAATTATCGGAACCGTTCACCCGCCCGAACAATCGCAACTCCTTTTCATCTAAAAGAGCGCAATCCCATCTTTGTCATGAATGCAAACTCTCTTTCAATGCTTTGAGTTCATCCAAAAACGTTTGTTTTTGATTTTCCTTCATACCCGTTGCAGGTTGTTCCCGGAGTTGTTCTAATAGGCGCGCAATGGCTTTTGGCCGGGAGAGTCCATGATTTTGGGCATAGTCATCGAGTTTTTGCAGGACCGATCGCGGCAGGCCTAAAAGAATCTTTTGCACCGGCTCCTGGTATTCCCTTTTTCTACCTGCTCCTTTGCGAAAACCCCCTCTAGACATATTTCTCGCAATGATTCACGTTCGCTTGCGAATTCCCACTGCCTTCTCCTTGTCTGAGAAAAAGCATAAAGATTCGCGTTCAGCCATCTTCCCATTCGGAAACGAATGGCCCCAATACTTTCTCAATAAAAAAATCAAAAGATCTGTTGCTTGCTGTTAAAGAAGTTCAACTTGACGATTCCGGGGGAAAGGCTAATTTGAAACTTATTTGGGAGCAACTGAAATTGTAAAAATTCCATAAATAGTCTATACAACTTTCCATTTTTCATTGAATGGCATGTTTCCAGGCTAAAAGAGGTGACGAGATGAATTATGAAGGCGAAACCATCCGCTGTCAATCCCTTGAAGATGGGGTGGTGGAGTTGATTTTTGATGCAAGAGAGGGACCAGTCAATAAGTTTGACAGGAAGACACTTTCAGAATTACGTGAAGTTGCAAATCAACTCAAAGGGGATATGTCTATCAAAGGACTTTTGGTGAGCAGTGCGAAAAGCGTTTTTATCGTTGGAGCAGATATCAGCGAGTTTTCAGACTATTTCAGCAGTTCCGAAGATGAAATCGTTGCTTGGCTCAAAACTGCCAACGCGATTTTTTGCGACTTGGAGGACCTTGATTTTCCCAGTGTGAGCGCGTTCAACGGCTATGCTTTGGGAGGTGGCCTGGAAATGGGATTGGCCACGACATACCGGATTATGTCCACCAAAGCAAAGGTGGGGCAACCTGAAGTGAAGCTCGGCGTCATCCCGGGGTTTGGGGGAACAGTGCGTCTGCCTCGAGTGATTGGAGCCGACAACGCCATCGAATGGATTGCCGGAGGCAAAGAATACAATGCGGTTGACGCTTTTCGAAATGGGGTAGTGGAAGCTGTCGTTGAACCGGAAAAGCTGAGGGAGGCTGCCTTGCATCTGTTGCGGCAGGCCATATCCGGAAATTTAGATTGGAAAGCAAAACGTCAAGAAAAACTTGTGCCCTTGACCCTCGATCCGATGGAGGGATTGATGGTTTTCGAAGGAGGAAAAATTTTTGTTTCCGGAGAAGCAGGTCCCCACTATCCCGCTCCTCTCAAAGCGGTAGAAGTCATGCAGGCAGCCGCCCCACATAGCCGGGATAAAGCGTTGAAGCTCGAACATCAGAGTTTCTCGAAACTGGCAAAAACTACCGTTGCCGCCAACCTTGTATCCCTGTTTCTCAATGATCAATATTTGAAGAAAAGTGCAAATAACTATCAAAAATCTACCGTACCAATCCAATCGGCAGCTGTCTTGGGAGCTGGTATCATGGGTGCCGGTATTGCGTATCAATCCGCATACCGAGGGATTCCGGTGGTGATGAAAGACGTCGATGCCGAGGCAGCCAAAGTTGGATTGTCCGAAGCAGCCTCTTTACTCAACAATCAAATTTCCCGTGGGAGAATCGATACCTGGAAAATGACGAACATTTTAAACAGGATCCGGACCACGCTCTCCTATGAGGATATCAAATTTGCCGACATAATCGTGGAAGCGGTTGTTGAAAATCTCGAGCTGAAAAAAAAGGTGCTCACGGAGGTGGAAAGCAGGATGAAAAACGGCGCGATCCTCACTACTAATACCTCAACCCTTTCTATCACCATGCTTGCAGAAGGATTGAAGCGACCGGAATCCTTCTGCGGGATGCATTTTTTCAATCCTGTTCACCGTATGCCCTTAGTCGAAGTCATTCGCGGAAAGAAAACTGGCAAGCATGCCATCACTAAGGCCGTCGGATATGCAATCTCCTTGGGTAAAAGTCCTCTGGTGGTCAATGATTGTCCCGGATTTCTAATCAACCGAATCCTGGCCGCCTACTTTGCCGGGTTCATGGGTTTGTTGGCACAGGGGGTGGATTTCAAAAGAATCGACAAGGTAATGGAAAAATTCGGATGGCCAATGGGACCTGCCCATTTGCTGGACGTCATCGGACTGGACACGGCGGCTCATGTTGAAGAAGTGATGGCCGGAGGGTTTCCTGAGCGCATGAAAAATAGAGCAAAATCCGCAGTTGTCGTTCTCAATGAAAACAAGCGTTATGGGCAAAAAAACCGGAAAGGATTTTATCTCTATTCAGCAGATCTGAATGGGAAAGCGGGACCGGATAAAAAGCCGGACCCTCTAGTCGAAGCCTTGCTTCAATCCCTGGTTATCAACAAAATGGAGGTCTCGGATGATGAAATTGTGGAGCGCATGATGATTCCCATGATCATCGAAAGTTCCCGCTGCCTGGAAGACCAAATCGTCCTCACTCCCCAGGAAGTGGATATGGGCTGCATTTATGGGATTGGATTTCCTCCTTTCCGTGGAGGCTTGCTCAAATATGCCGATTCCTTTGGACTGCAGTCCTTGTGCGAAAAAGCGCAACGCTTTATGACCGATAACCCACTGTATGCCCCAACCGAGCAAATCCGGGCTTTGGCCAGAGATTCCAAAGGGTTCTACGCCTAAGATGAAAAAAGGAGAATAATTATGAAAGACGCCGTCATCATCGATGCGGTTCGCACTCCCATGGGTCGGTCCAAGGGAGGAGTTTTCCACCAAACCCGCGCAGAGAATCTCTCAGCAGACCTGGTCAACGCATTACTTGCCCGAAATCCGAAAGTAAACCCTGCTGAAGTTGAAGACGTCATATGGGGATGTGTCAATCAAACCAAAGAGCAAGGTTTCAATGTGGCCCGCTTTATTTGCTTGATGACCACCCTACCCCACACTACCAGCGCCCAAACCGTCAACCGCCTGTGCGCTTCGTCCATGACCGCATTGCACACGGCAGCTATGTCAGTGATGACAGGCAACGGTGACGTTTTCATTTGTGGTGGAGTTGAGCATATGGGACACCTTCCCATGGACTATGGTATCGATCCAAATCCGAGTTGGAGCAAGTACTTCGCCAAGGCGTCCGGCATGATGGGACTGACAGCAGAGATGCTTTCCCTGATGAACAATATCAGTCGCAGAAGCCAGGATGAATTTGCCTTGCGTTCGCATCAAAAAGCCTATCAAGCAACCGTACAAAATCGGTTTAAAAATGAAATCATTCCCATGCAAGGTCACGATGCGAACGGATTCCCCATTCTTTGTGAAAGGGACGAAGTAATTCGCAATGATGCAAGTCTGGAAGTACTCGCTGCTCTAAAACCTGTTTTCCACCCCCAAGGTACCGTTACTGCGGGAAATGCTTCCGCACTTTCTGATGGTGCGGCCGCCCTTATCCTCATGTCTTCTGACCGTGCCAAAGCGCTTGGGTTGGAACCGATGGCAAAAATCCGCGCCATGGCCACTGCCGGAGTGTCCCCTTCAATCATGGGCTATGGTCCTGTACCAGCCTCTCAAAAAGCTTTGCAACGGGCAGGCTTGGAAAGGGAAGATATCGACTTTGTGGAATTGAATGAGGCTTTTGCGGCTCAGACCTTGCCGGTTCTGAGAGATTTGAAGCTCATGGACGTACTGGACGAAAAAGTCAACCTCAATGGTGGCGCCATCGCCCTGGGACATCCTTTAGGCTGCTCCGGATGCCGAATTATAGGGACATTGCTTCATATCATGAAAGAAAAAGACGCCTCATTGGGGATGGCCACAATGTGCGTGGGATTGGGTCAGGGAGTGACAACAGTGCTGGAACGCGCGTGAAGGAGGGTCTGCAATAAACATTGTTCTGGTATTGGTAATCCGAGTTGGACGCGTACAAGAGGTCCTTGTTTCAATTGATTGCCTATGTTAAAGATGATCTTTCTTTATAACGCAATCAAGCAAATTAAAATCGACACATAAAGAAAGAATGAGTTTATGAGAAAATTACAGGGTAAAGTCGCCATGATCACCGGTGCAGGCAGAGGTCATGCTGAAGCCGTAACCAGGCGATTCGCCAAAGAAGGAGCCGCGGTTGCTATTTGTGATCTTATTCCGTTGACCCGGTTGGAAGAGACAGTGGGGTCAATAATTCGTAAGGAAGGTGGAAAGGCGCTCTGCTTCCGGACCGATGTTTCAAATGAGGAATCTGTGAAGCAGATGGTCCGGGAAACTATAAAACAATTTGGCACGATCGATATCCTTGCCAATGTAGTTGGTATTGCGGGACCCACCAAAGACGTTTGGAAGATGAGCTTGGTCGAATGGAAACAAACCCTCGCGGTCAACCTTGATTCGATTTTTATCTGTTGCAAAGCGGTACTACCCGAAATGATCCGCAAGCATTATGGAAAAATCATCAACTTCAGCTCCGGTACGGGAAAGCAACCCCTTTCTCACCGGACGCCTTACGCGACCTCGAAGATGGGGGTGATCGGTTTCACCAGAACACTGGCTGCCGATGTGGGGCGTTATAACATCAATGTGAATGCTATCTGCCCCGGTGAGCATGAAGAAAGAAAACTGGAATTGACGCGAGACCGGGCTTTATACAATAACCAGCCTTTCGACGAAACAGTCTTTCGCGAAAAGTTTGAAAAGTCCAAAACGAAAGAGGTAATCGCAGGTCGATGGTGCGCGGATGAAGGCTATATCGACAAGAATTCAGGGCCAGAAGATACGGCGTCCTTAGCGCTGTTTCTCGCTTCGGAGGATTCTGCCAGCATGACTGGACAAGACATCAATACAAGCGGTTGGGTAATGTGGTAAGGCATGCCGGAAAGGTTACCACAAATTTGCGGGAATTCAATCAAACACTCATCATTTATAAAGCAATCCGACAGTTGCGCAACCGGCTTGCGTACTGAACATCCCTTGCTTCATTTCGACGGGTTTCTAAAATCCAGGGATTCCTCGAGTTTGGATTTATTTTCCCGGAATGGACTCCTTCCCTCTGAGCAGGTTTTTCAATTTGAGAGAAAACAGTTGGTGTCCCGCCCATAGATTGATCTGTCCCCATTGTCAGAGCGCTATGGTCTTTCTGACACCTTTGCAAGGAAAAGATGGGGCCTGGTTTGCCAAAATCGTTTGCCACCGATGTAAAGAACAAGCATTTTTACAATTGGATCTGCCAAATTCTCTGAAATTTGATGAACATGACTGGGCTAACCTGGAAGAATCTTTACTGCTCGAATTGCAAAAAGAATGGCAGGATTGGGTTTATCTTAAAAAACGACACCTCTACCCGCAAAGATCTGTTTCTCCGCAACGGGGAAAACGGCTGGCTGTCTTTTTGATCGTGGCCTTGGTCTTAGCAACGCTCTTCTTTCTGATGGACCGTTATTACTTATTGGGTGTCGGCTTGGAGAACATCACTGCTCGACAGCAAATGATTGAGAAGTATGCGCAAAAACTGGCTCAGTTGCCTTGCTTTTCCGAGCGGATGCTGGAAAAAATACAAACAGTACCAGTTCTTTATACGCCGGAAAGCGTATTTCATCACAATAAAATCCAGTATGGAGAAACAGGCTTTTATTGGGGGAAATTTCAGATCAAGATCCACCGTTCCAACTTCTGGTTTTATGGACAACCCAAAAAATCCCGGTTGATTGAAACCCTGATCCATGAATTTCGACACCGCGCCAGTCCCGGGCTTGCGCACAATGATCGCTTCTACGAGCTTGTCCAACGTGATACCCAATGCGCTTTAAAATATTGGCACCCGGATTGAGCGATTCTGGAAAAGAAGCAGATTTTTAAGATGGTTTGCGCCCAAGAAATCCAATCATTCCGAGTAATAGAGTCAAAGACAGGATCAATGAAAATTCTAATGGTCGCCGGAGAACCATCTGGCGATGCTCACGGCGCCGCTCTGATGGGTGAACTGCAAAAAATAATGCCCCAATTGACGGTATATGGTATCGGTGGTCCTCTTATGCTGCAGCAAGGATTGCAGGCCGTTTACACTTTAGATTCACTCGAAGTCCATGGTTTGCTGGAGGTCTTGCCACATCTGCCCCGCCTTTATAAAATCCTCTGGCATATGCGTGACACGCTATCTGAGGAACAACCCGACCTGGCCTTACTCATTGATTACCCGGGATTCAATCTCAAGCTGGCCGCACATGTCAAACGACAAAACATTCCGGTACTCTGGTTCAGCAGTCCACAGGTCTGGGCCTGGCGTGGAAAGCGTATTCGATTGATTAAAAAAGTAGTGGACAAAATGTTTGTTTTGTTTCCCTTTGAGGAAGCAATTTATCGCAAGGCAGGGATTGCTGTGAACTTAGTTGGTCATCCTCGCGTGGGGGATACGGTTTCTGCCGTTCGGCTTTCCGAGTTCAAACAACAATACATCCCTGATGAGACAATTCCATCTCTCGCCCTGGCAATAGGCAGTCGTCCCAGTGAAGTCAAGAATCATCTGCCCATTGTGCTGGAAGCCCTTTTATTGATCCGGAAAGAGGGCATTCGGATTCAACATCTCATGCCGGTGTCAGAAAGTATCGAGTTGGGCTGGATCCGGAAACAGTTGGAGCAAAGTCCTATTGCCGTGACAGCATTTCATGGATCTTTTTTGGAATGCATTCATGCCGTGAATGCCGCCATTGTGGCTTCAGGAACCGCCACCTTGCAAACCAGCTTGGCGCTCACCCCCTTCGTAATCATTTACAAACTCGCTCCCCTCACCTTTTGGCTTGCCAAACAGATGTCTCGGGTTCCCTATATAGGTTTGGTCAATATTTTAGCCCAGCGTCTGATTGTTCCTGAACTCTTGCAAAACGATCTAACCGCTTCCAACCTGGCGCGAGAGACAATACGCTTGTTGAAAGATCGGTCCTTCACCCGGCATATGCAGCAGGAATTCGAGTCACTCCGCGCTCAACTCGGAAAACCAGGCGCCTATCAGCGTACGGCCCAACATATTCAGGGCTTTTGTCATTCTCTTTGCTCTGGATCCCGCACCAAATCCCCTTGATGTTTGTAGCCTCAGTTATTCCCTTTTCCTGACAATGATTGGATAAATTGATCAAGAAGGGGCGATTGGTTCGGTGGGAACATTTGGTGTTCTCGCATAGAATACGCCTTGACGGATATACTCTCGGGCTTTCCTGAGGGAGTATTCCAAAAGTCTTCGTATGAACGGCAAAGCCCGATTTAAGGAACAAACCTTTAATAACCTGTAATTCTTCCAATTGTGTGAGCAAAATTGGGGGACATGTACACCACTGCGCATCCCAACTCTACTGTTTTATGCCTGCTGTTACGTGTACCCTAATTTTGCGTATCCATACTTCTAACTTATTTAAATTTCATTCCTAATCATTTTAACCATAAGGACACAGCATAGTTTATTCCAATTGATATTTGACCACCAATGAGATAGATTCGATACGCTTTTTCAACAAATTCCCAAAAGACATTTTTTCAAATCATCAAATCTCAGGAGACTACAATGACCCTTGACACCTATCTGAATTTCAATGGAAATTGCCGTGAAGTGTTCGAGTTCTATCGCTCTGTGTTCGGTGGAGAATTCGCGAATTTGCAAACCTTCAGGAACGGCCCCCCCGATATGGGAGTCGCTGAAGATGACTTGGACAACATCATGCACGTGTCATTACCAATCGGTTCCAGCACATTGATGGGCAGCGATATGCCATCTCAGTTCGGCCCACCACCTGTTGTCGGCAATAACTTTTCGATTTCCGTCAGCCCCGAAAGTAAGGCCGAAGCTGATCGGATCTTTGCCGAGTTGTCTGCTGGAGGATCCGTCTCTATGCCCATGCGGGATATGTTCTGGGGATCATATTTCGGATCGTTCACTGACAAGTTCGCTATCAACTGGTTGATCAATTACGATCAGCCGCAGGAATGATCAATGCCAACCTCACCCCAGTTTATCTGTAGAAGGAAACGAGTTTATTCATCATGCGTTTTTTTTTATTAAGCTTGCAGGCCGAGCAGGCAGTTGGCTTGCTCCAAAATAGGATCCAGTTTGCTTTTCTCAGCCACTGACGCGTATTTGCCTCGCAGAGTTCGCAGGGTTTTCGCATGGTATTTCTGAGCTTTCTGAGTCCAGGTTTGGCCATTCAACTCGACGCTGAACTCTTCCTTACCGTCAGCGATCGCTTTTGCATTGGCCAGCGACCAGGGGAAAAAGCGGGCGCCGACCTGCTTTTCAAGAAATGGCAAGAGTGTTGATTCCAAACTCGACCAAGGTTCGAAGTCGCTTTCGGCCCGCGCCCAAAGCATGCGATGAACCCAAGCCAATACATGGGGGGCGCGACTCTCCACTAACGCACCTGGAGTCGGATCGGTCCAAGCGCAATAGATTTGTCCCCAGAGGCCGAAATCTCCGAAAGACGGTCTGCCCCCAAAGAGATAAGCTCGGCCGCTCAGATGTGTCTCGAGTTGATCGATCGCCTCACAAAAGGATTTTTCAATCTGAGGGGCAGTCTGCTCATTGGAGCCAACAAACCACACTCGGTTGATCATGCGTTCTCGAACCCGGACCGCCAGTTCCGCGTGTTCCTTATCCTCTGCCGCAGGTATCAACATGCGGGCGATACGGCCTGCCGAGCAGAGCTGATCAATTTCACGCGCCCAGCGGTAATGAAACATCCATTTATTGCCCCATTCGTCACCAAATTCTTCGAGTAGGGCTGAAACAAATCCGGTGACCGGATCAGAAGGGTGGATGGAAGGCTCGGGATACTCGGTTTCGAGATGCTCGATTATCGGAGTCGAGTCCTGAATACCCTTATCTCGGGGCGTGACGACCAGTGGAATGAGTGGGATCCTGGCGTATTTATCGTATTCGTCCTTCACGGCTGCGTTGCGAATAATCCAATTGTGAGGGATGTCTTTATAACGGCAATAAGAACGAACTTTGACCGAATAAGGTGAGAGTTCGGATCCAAAAATGCGATAGTGATCTTTCATCAGGGGTCCCTCTATGAGAATGTCTGAAATTTAATTGTTAATTGAAGCATTGTCCATTATCATAAACATTCATATTTTTATCAACCCCTTCCAAAGTTGCGCAACATGACAATTGCGCGCACGAAACCCTTGGAGTTCGAGAAATTTGTATCAGATTGATAATTCGGATTTTATGCGATGCCGAAAGAATATTGGCAACAAAGTCGTTTCAAACTTGAATATAGGCCAAATGCTCTGTAAGAATGCATTTCAATTGCATCCTATACATTTCGTTTGCACTGCAAATTGTAAAATGACGAACCATTCCTCAGGAATATAACTTACCAATCAAGGAGAAAGAAAAATGGCGGAACCACAAATTGCGCAAAAAGAACCGTATGGCATTGATTTGGAGCCTGGAGACTACTGGTGGTGCAGATGCGGCAAGTCTGCAAATCAACCGTATTGCGACGGTTCGCACAAAGATTCGGAATTCGAACCAGTGAAAGTCACTATTACTGAAGCCAACAAATACTGGCTTTGTGGTTGCAAACATACTGGCAACCAACCTTTTTGTGACGGTACCCACAACAGCCTGTCCTGAACTGTTGCCAATTCACTTTCAATCAGCCCTGTTTTGAAAATTTTCGATTTTTAAGAGCGAGGCGACAAACGGAACGCACTCCGGAGATCCTTGGCAAGACGCTCACCTCAAGAAAATTCCCTGCCTTCTCTCCCCAAACCAAGCACTTAGGAATGAAATTTAAATAAGTTAGAAGTATGGATACGCAAAATTAGGGTGCACGTAACAGCAGGCATAAAACAGTAGAGTTGGGATGCGCAGCGGTGTACATGTCCCCCAATTTTGCTCACACCATTGGAAGAATTACAGGTTATTTAAGGTTTGTTCCTGAGTTCATGAAAGAGGGTTCTCTTTTTATCCTCTTCTGAAGAAAATGAGGTCAGCTTCCTCATTGGTTTCCTTTCAAAAAATGAGAAATCACATGAAGAACTGGTAAAAACGAGAGGAGGTGATTATACTCAAATGCCAATGTCCAACCAATCGGAGCGAAAACTATGACAGAGAAACGAATCATCCGTTTTGACTGGGCTATCAAAACGGTCCTACGCGATAAAGCCAATTTTGATATTTTGGAAGGGTTTCTGACGGCTCTCCTCCAGGAAGAGATCCGCGTGGTTTCCCTTTTAGAGAGTGAGAGCAATAGCGCGGAGGAACAACAAAAGTTCAATCGGGTGGACCTACTGGTGAAGGATTCTCAAGACCGTCATTTAATTATTGAAATTCAAAATCAGCAGGAAGCGGATTATTTGGAAAGACTGCTCTTCGGAACCTCGAAGGTGATTGTCGAAAACCTGCCACTCGGAGAGACCTACGATCAGATCAAAAAAGTCATTTCCATCAGTATTCTTTACTTCAACCTGGGTTTGGGAAAGGATTATGTTTATTATGGAAAGACGGAATTTCGTGGCATCCATAGCAATGATCTCTTAAAAATCCGTGAGAAAGTCAAAGGCCCTGATCATCTCACTCATCTTCAAGCAAAAAAGAACCTCTTTCCTGAATACTACTTGATCCGTGTGGAGAGCTTCCAGGATATGATCGAAGCGGACTTAGATGAATGGATCTATATGTTAAAACACGAATCCATCAAGTCGGAATTTAAATCGAAGCACATTCGTGAAGCCGGGAAAAAATTAGACCTTTTAAAAATGGGTTCTGAAGAACGCAAACGTTATGAAAGGTATCTTATGCATTTGGTTTCGGAACGAGGAATCATCGAGACAGCAAAAGCAGAGGGAAGAGAAGAAGGAATCGAAAAAGGAATCGCTGACATGGCAAGAGAAATAAAACAAAAAGGGATTGATTTAAAAATGATCAGTGAAATTTCCGGATTTTCTCCGGAGGAGATTGAAAAATTATAAGATCCTCTTACTTCTTTCCTAAAAAGAGCTAACCATCAGCTTTACCCCAGCAATCCGGTGAATGCGCTATGGGTGGTTCCCGGGACCCACCAGCAGGACGAGCTCGATATCGTCGTACGGATCCGCCAATGGGGGGCGGATCGTCTCCCTGGGGCCGTCCCGATGCTGTGTCAACCGGGCGATGTGGTGATCATGAACCGCCAGGTGATGCATGGACCCTTTGCCAACACCTCGCCGGTCATGCGGGCGACTTAACAGTTTGGCTTTCACAGTAGAGAAGTCCGCGACCAGGCGTCCCCGCGCCTCACAGTAATGTGGGGTATAAAGCCGGATGAACCAAGAGTGTAGACCTCGTCATTGAGCCCCGAAAGCGAAGGATCATGTTGGAGGAAAGCCGACAGCGTTCAAGTGTCGGAAGGCAGCAGTCCGAGTGCGCATCAAAGGGCTAGCACAAGGACACCACCGAAAGCTCGACCCCGCAGGCTCGAAGAGCAGGGCATGCGCTCATATGAGTAAAGTAAGCAAAAGTCAAGACTTAACCCCTTTACTGAGCATCCCCCCAGTTGGGAACATCGGGTGGTAAGCCCAGTCCAAGGATGCTCAGCGCGGCCTCCCACAAAGGAAGAGATTCCTACTGATGGAAGGGGTTGACCAGTCGGGCCAGGAGACCTCGTTTGCGTTTCACCACCGCAGTGCCGTAACTGCCCTCTCCACCCCGCAGCCGCGGATCGAGCAGGTCTCTCACCGCGTCGCCGAACATGTTGAAGGCGTAGACGACAATCGTCAGGCAGAGCCCCGGCCAGAGCGCCAGCCAGGGGGCCTGCTCCATGTACTTGCGCCCTTCCCGGCTGAGCATGCCGCCCCAGTCAGGAATGTTGGGTGGTAGACCGTATCCGAGGAAGCCCAGAGAAGCCAAAGACATAATCACCCCCCCGATGTTAATGGAGAAGATAATAATGACGGGTGCCATAATATTGGGCAGGACATGGTGGATCAGGATTTGGCTCGTGGGGGTGCCCACGGCCCGGGCTGCCAGAAAATAGTCATTCTCTTTGATAGCGATCACGGCGCTTCTGATGACTCTTGAGCCGCCGATGCCTCCGGCAACCCCCAGCACCACGATGATCTGGGGGAGCCCCTTTCCCACAATGGACATGATGGTCAACAACAACAGCAGTCCCGGAAAGGCGATCCAGGCATCAACAAAGCGCTGCACCGCCAAGTCCAATTTACCCCCAAGGAATCCGGAAGTGCCGCCGATCAGGACAGCGATGAGCACATTGAGCACGGTCACTGCCAGACCGACAAGTAACGAAATACGAGCCCCGAAGATAAGGCGGCTGAATAAATCTCGCCCCAACTGGTCGGTACCCAGCAGATACTTGGCTGATGCGCCCTGCAGCCTGTCTACCATGTGTATTTCCCTATGTGGATAAGGGGCCAAAACACCGCCAAAGATACCGACAAAAATCAATATCAATATGATAATCCCGCAGGCAATACCCAGTGGCTTCTCCTTCACCAGCCTGGTAAAGAAATCAGCCAGCCGGGAACGTCTCTTGGGCTCGCTTTCTACTGATGGTACCCCTACGTCACTCATGTTCCCCCTTTAGCTGTAGCGGACCCTGGGGTCTAAATAAGGATAAATCATGTCGATAAGTAGAATGTTAAGCATAACGAACGCGGATAAAAACAGGTTTACACCTTGGACCACCGGGTAGTCTCTTCGATCGAGGGCATCCAGAAACATACGACCTATCCCCGGCAGGTTAAATATTTCCTCCATGATAACGGAGCCACCTACCAGTAGGGGGAGCTGCAGGCCTACGAGCGTAACTACCGGGATGAGGGCATTCTTGATGGCGTGCCGGATCACCACGACCCGCTCCTTGAGTCCCTTGGACCAGGCCGTTCGGATATAGTCCTGCCGGAGCACCTCCAGCATCATGGTGCGTGACATCCGCATGGTGGCAGCGGCCATGGCCGTTCCCAGAATCAAGCTGGGAATGAGGAACATCTCGAGATTCCCCAGCGGGTCCTCGGTGAAAGGAACCCATTCCAGCGGCGGTGCCCAGCCCCACCACAATACCGGGTAGAGCAGGACCATCAAGGCCAGCCAGAAGTTGGGCGTGGCCAGGCCGATGATGGCGATGGTGCGCCCCAGGTAGTCGGCGGCGGTATCCTGGCGAACCGCCGAGTAGATGCCGACGGGCAGGGCGATGACGAGCCCGATTACGATTGACAGAACACCAAGCTCAATGGTTACTGGCAATCTACTTATTAGACTCCTCTCTGCCGGCCAACCGCCCCACAGTGATTCGCCAAGGGTGCCCTGGAGGAGACCTCTAAAGTGGGACTCACCGGTAACCCAGTCAGGGGTCGGCAACACTCCTATCCAGCGTCCATACTGCACGTAGACAGGCACGTCTAATCCCAGCATACGCTCCATAGCTTCACGGTCTATATAGTCACCCGTACCTTGCGCCATAATCTGAGCCGCCAGTGTGTCTACCATATCGCCAGGGATGAAGCGGACCGAGAGAAAGACTATGATGGTCAATATCCACAAGGTGGGGATGAGCAACAATAGCCGCCTGATGAGATAGGTTCTCATGTGCTACACCTCATTACGATTTCCCTCGTCATTTCTTTCGTCATTGCCACTCCTCTTTTGTCATTGCGAGCCCCGATTCTATCGGGGCTTCGTCAGCCACAAGGGGTGAAACCCCTAATGACCCATTGCTGCCTTCAGCTCACTATCAATCCACAGGCGGGCAAACAAGGTATTACGTTGATTTCTCCCCATATTCCATTCACCGCTATAACCTATGACCCACGGTTGGCTCAAGCTAAACTGCGGGATTCGGGCTTTGGCTAGGGCGAAGTGCTCCTTTACAAAGATCTCATCGGTCTGTCGAGAAATACTCTTTATCTCCTCTATGTCGAGAGAATCTTTGCCGCCTTCATACAGGGCGAGAAGACGGGGGTCATTCACTTTGGTGTAGCTCCAGCCCTCAACCTTTTGGATTTGCCTTCTTAGTGGGAGAAGCGTACCGCTGGCGTACCCATGATTAGTAGTGATTGCCGCAAACCGGGACGTGACCAGAGATTGCTCCGCCGCATGCTCAGGGTAAGTCTGCACAACAAGCTCGCTGTCAACGCCAATGGCATCCAAGTACCCCCCGACGAGTTCTGAATAGGACGTATCCCACCTGTCGTAATGGGCTAACATGATCTTGAATCGATAGCCGTCTGCGCCGCGCTTGTATCCAGCCGCATCAAGGAGCTCCTCGGCCCTTTCCGGGTTATAGGTATATTCTTGCTTGACGTCTTCGGGCCACTCATCATAGGGCCAGCTCCACCCTTCCACGGGCAGCATTAACCCAATAGGTTCTGGATCTCCCCAACCCTTATGGAAGGTAGCGGAAACTGTCTCGCGGTCCACTGCCATATTCAGTGCCTTGCGCACATTGAGGTCGGAAGTGGGCGGCAAAGCCAAGTTAAAAACGAACTGCGCAGTTCCCATACCATAAACGGGCCACACATCGATTTCAGGGTTGGTCCGCTGGATGGTCAGCAGATTGTCGATAGAGGCTATATTAGCGTCTCCGGCGTTACCCATCATATCAATCTTGCCCGTGCGCAGTGCCGCCACGCGTGCTGCTGGTTCTTTCATCAGCAGGGACCTGTACTCGTCAATATAGGGCAGGCGGTTCTGCGGGAATTTTTCGTCGTAGCCCCAGTAGTCAGGATTCTTCTCCCAGGTAATAGAGACGCCTTCGACATATTCAGTCAGCATAAGGGGCCCGGTGCCGACCACGTTCCTCCAGTCCCTATAGTCTCCGTATTTCTCGACTACCTCGCGAGGCAACACTAACATGGCCCAGTTGTTCAATGTTTTATACTCCGCACTGAGTTGAGGCTTCGTCAGCTTGATCGCAACCGTCCATTTGTCGGTGGCCGTTACCGATTCGATCTCTATCCCCCCACTGGCACCACCACTTTGGGCGGGAGGTTCGTCTGCGGTGAAATCGCCCAGACCCAACATACGGTGATAGTTCCATTCGACGTCAGAAGCATCGAGCTCCCGACCACCTACCAGGCGGCTGGCCTCACTGTCTGGATCAAGAGCGAAGTGAACGCCCTGGCGGATGTTCAAGATCATCGTTGTATCGTCGGGCATTGACCAGCTTTCAGCCAGATTCCCTCTAGTGGTCTCGTGCGGTCGGTCCCAGAATGCGAAGTTAAATATATCCCTAGATGTTGCCCAGTCGGTGAAGGCTAGCACCTCGTTAACGCCACTGATGAAGTGAGGCGCCCAGCCACCAACGTGCCACGGGTCAGTATTCGGAGCATGACTCGCAGCGGCCCACGTGAGTGTCCCACCATATTCCGGCGCGGTTACCATCTCGCCGGTGGCCGGGTCTCTGACCATTTCTTTTTCAGCAGCAATGGCTGCCGGGCTGACCCAGATGGCGGCCACCATCAGGATGAGGGTAAGCAGGATTACACTGAAGGTTGAATTGCTTTTTTGATTTTCCATCTTTTTTTCCCTTTCGATTGCATGTTCAAAATTAAAGATTGATTTAAAAACTGCTTTCGTTGCCGAAGGCATGTTGTCGAAGATTTCTCTACTTTTTTGACGATTCATGGTGCTCCTTTCTGCTTTTTGATTAAAAACAAGATTGCGGGTTGCTTTCAAAACTACTTTCGTCCCCGAAAGCACGTTCTCGACGATTTCTCTACACATTGGGTCTCCTTCATTTTCAAGTGATCAAAAAACCGATTCATTGGCTCCAGGATTGGGCAATGAACCATAAACCGACGCACTCAGGCGCCGATGATTTTCCAAATTCCCCATTGCCGTTCCGTCCTCGGAACGGGGAACGAGGGATCTTAAGGATCTCTCCCTGATGTCGAGATAATATAAGGGGGTAGAACTTGGGATTGGGGACTTGTGACTTGTTGCTTGGAACTTATTACTGGGAACTGGGAACTGGGAACTGGGAACTGGGAACTGGGAACTGGGAACTGGGAACTGGGAACTGGGCTTTTAAGTTTACTCTCATAACCACCTCATTGTCCAGATGTTTTTTTACTTGAAACAAGTTATTTTCAGACTTTCATGTCATCCTGAAGATTTGCCCAAACAGGTGTACCGAAAGCGGCAATGCGAAGGATCTCATTATTGCTTTTCCGTTCTTGGAATAAAATATTATAATCGCTCTGCAAATGTATCAAGATTTTTTTAAATAGGGCGACTCATTCATTCATGAGTGTATTCTTATGATCAACTAAAATAGTTTTTCATATTGGGATACGGAAGTCAACATTTTTGTTTGGCACTGTTCAATTCCCCGTTGACCGTTTCTAAAAATCCTCTGGGGATGATATGAGGTTTTAGATGACTTTCGGCTGAAATATGAGCGAAATTGAAATAAAACCTTAAACCCAAGGCATTTACGTTGAAAATTATCAAAAAAGAAACAAAAAAACAAGCCGAAATTCTTAAAAACCTTCAGCCAAAGGCGATTTCTTGAAAACTATCACAAAAGAACGATGATGGCAATATTCTGGTAGATTTCATTATCCCCTTCAGTATCCTCTCTATATAACAATATTCAGAGGAGGTCAATCGATTTTTTTTGCTCCTCTTAACTCCTCAGTGGCGAGTGCTTGTCTCATCCTGGACTTGATCCTCGCTGTTCTCTGTGTCAGTCCTTGAAAATATGGGGCAATCCTGCCCTTCTCATCACGAAAAGCATGGGATTCAGAGCGCATCTTTGGATCAGTTCTTTTCCGGCGACGGTTTCGTCCAATGGGGTCAGTTTGAGCATCTTCTCTATCTCCTCTCTCGTCAGTTTAGAAAACTTCTCTACAAGAGCATAGGTTAACAATTCTATCAAATGCCTCTTTTCGGACTCCGGGCAATCCAACCTCTCCAGAGTGGCTTTCCATTGAGGTATTTTTTCTGCCAATTCTTCCCGGCTCTCCAAGACCAAAGGTTCCAAAACCATCAGCGCTTTGTGAAGAATTTCATCTCTCTTGCCTCTTCCTCAACCTGCATGGGTCCTCCCTCCTCTTTTTCCCAGTTGAGAATCATTTTATGTTGCTTCCTTTGATGTCAAGGTGTTATCGTTTATTGTGATTCGACTGATAACCCCTCAAGAAAAAAGTGTCAACCAGGCGGTTCACTGGACGCCCACCCCTGCGTTTTTCACCAAATTTTGTGGTAGACTGTCAGTTCATCTCTGTTACATTGGTCATTATCGGGTGGGCACAAGTGACCTCGGCGTTAGCGGGAGTCCATTCGACCAAATTTCTATTTTCAGAGGAGGTCAATTATGAACAAAGTAAGCCAGAACATTCTTACGGTAGGTCAATTAATTCCAGACATATCTCTGCCTACACTAAACGGCGATGAGATCAATCTATCGGATTTAAAGGGGCGGAAAGTTATCCTCTTTATGTGGGCCTCGTGGTGAGCCTGTCGCGAGCAGCTGCCGGTCAGGCAGGAATTCTACGAAGCGCATCGGGCTCAGAACATTGAGCTCGTCGCCGTCGCCATCGACGTGCAGGGAGCGGCTAAGGCTCGACCCTTTGTCGAGCGGGCCCAAGCAACCTATCATAACCTCATCGATTCAGATAACCGGCTCAGCATCCTGTTCGGCTTCAAAGCCGTGCTCAACGTGGTCTTCCTCGATGAGACGGGAACGATTTTCTACACAAAATTTGGTGGTTTTGACATCCGCCGGCCGGAGCAGCGCCAACTAGCCGAACAGTTTGCGGCCACGCCAAAGCCAAACGATCTCAGGCAGCAGGCCGAAGCCGCCAGCGGCTTTGAAAGCCCCGCAGCCTTGGAACATTTTCAACAAGGATTAGCCCTTTACGAAGCAGGAGACACCCAGGCTGCTTTATAAGTGGTCAGGCCTTTGATTAAATGATTAAATTGTATTTTGTTAAATTCTATGGTTAGCATAGTTCCAGACTTGAGAGCAACCGAGAGGAAAAATGGCAAGAAAACTAGGTCAAGCTCGCCGGATGTATCGTCGCTATGTTGAGGAAGCTCTGGAGGACACCCTACGCCCCGAGTTCGAAAAAAGGAATAAAGAAGCAAGGATTTTGGGAGATGATCACTTTGCGGAAAGTGCCTTACAACAAGCGGGAGAGCCCATTCACAAAACATTGGAGTTGGAAGAAATTATTCAGGCGGTTTGTCAATTGTATCGCATCACTGAAAAACAACTCTTTGCCAAAGGAAAGAAAGGAAACCCTCTGAAGCAAGGTTGGTTGTTGCCTGGATAGTGCGAAAATCAGAAAATCTAACATTGGAAGTCTGGGGAGAGCGTTGTGGTCGAGATGGCGTCACCTTAAGCAATGCCATTCGAATTTTGCTAAAACGCGCCAAAACAGACAAAGATTTGGTAAACAGGATGAAAGAAATTGAGGAAAAACTATTAATCTCTTTCGGGTCTGACTCGCCGCAGCCGCTCGACGTACCGTTGCTGCTTTGAAAAAAAGATAATCCGACAAAATACTCCGCTCGAGCGAAACGAAAGTCGAGCCTCAACGAGAGAGCTTGCTCCGGGATAGTTTATTTGAAGAATGAAACGTCAAATGAAATAATCAAAGGCCTAACACCATTTCATGATTCTTAATCGAAATTTTGCAAACTTTCTGAAATTAAATTGTAGTCAACTGAGAATATGATACTATGAGAATATTTTTTGGATCATATACTAAAGAGGAATAATGAGAGATCAAGAACTAAATGAGTTATTGAGCAAGATCGCGACAGTTCAGGAACGTTTGACACAATCGCAAGAACAAACCGATAAACAGTTGAAAGAACTTGGCAAACAAATTGGAGGACTTGGAGAAAAATTTGGAAGCTTCACAGAAGGGATCGCTGTCCCTTCGATGGAAAAATTGTTGCGTGAACAATTTAAAATGGATGTGGTTGGTCTACGAGTCAAATCTAAAAAAAATGGTCATACGATGGAATTAGATGTCTTGGCTTATGCCAATTCTGATATTCATCAAGCCTATATAGTTGAGATAAAAAGCCACTTACGTGAAGAGGGGCTGCAACAAATATTAAAACACTTAGAAACCTTTCCTACCTTCTTTCCTGAACATCAAGACAAAGAACTCTATGGGATCTTAGCCTGCGTAGATAGTCTCGAAGAATTAGAAAAACGAGTGATCCAGTCAGGGATTTACTTAGCTAAGATCCATGATGAGACTTTTGCACTTCGAGTACCCGAAAATTTTCATCCTAAATCGTTTCAATAAACTTCTTGGAACAAAATGCCGAACAAAACGTTGCGCCGGATGCCTTTCTGCGCTGCTCGTTCCTCGCTCTGCAAAAAGACACCGGTGAACTCAGCGTTGCCTGGTTTTTGAAAGATCGGTTCTCTGAAGCGATAACGGCTCCCGACAAACAGACAGTCGTTTTTAAGCGGAAAGCGATACCCCTCTACTTGGAAATCCGTTCCCTAATTCGGTAAGGTTTTTCTTTAAAGCTAAAAAAGACTTGACCCCTTTTCTAAAGGATTCATCATTGATGATAGAAAATGATCTCACATTTTTAAATAAATCAGTCCCCTTTTTTCCGCTATTACCGGGGTGAGATAACCCTGCTCACTCACCTCATCAACCGCGCCAAGCTGCGATCTCATCGACCGCATTTCGCGCTTCACGCTCCAGAAAAAATAAATCCGATCCGTACGCTATCCAACGAATGCCACTCTCCAACAATGATTTCACCTTGCTTGCAGTGGGCGGTATAGCCCACTGACAGAACGCTATCCCTTTCCTCTGGCACATGGCACGGACGTGGTCTCTGGCTTCAATTATCCGGAGATAGTCAAACTGGCCGGCTCTACCCAGCAGTTGTGAGAGATCGGCATGGCCTACCCAGACCACGTCTATCCCGGGGATGAGAATCTCGTCCAAGTGCTTGAGTGCCTCCGGAGTCTCGAGAATAAGGCCGAGCAACGTGTTGGCGTTAGCGTGAACGCACGCTGCCGGTATATCAGGGGGCCCGTACATGCCAAACGCACGCTTTCCTTCGGGGTGGAATTTGGCAAACTCTATCAACCGCCGGGCCTCCGCTGATAGGGGTCAGGCCTTTGATTAAATGATTAAATTGTATTTTGTTAAATTCTCTGGTTAGCATAGTTCCAGACTTGAGAGCAACCGGGAGGAAAAATGGCAAGAAAACTAGGTCAAGCTCGCCGGATGTATCGTCGCTATGTTGAGGAAGCCCTGGAGGACACCCTACGCCCCGAGTTCGAAAAAGGGAATAAAGAAGCAAGGATTTTGGGAGATGATCACTTTGCGGAAAGTGCCTTACAACAAGCGGGAGAGCCCATTCACAAAACATTGGAGTTGGAAGAAATTATTCAGGCGGTTTGTCAATTGTATCGCATCACTGAAAAACAACTCTTTGCCAAAGGAAAGAAAGAAAACCCTTTGAAGCAAGGTTGGTTGTTGCCTGGATAGTGCGAAAATCAGAAAATCTAACATTGGAAGTCTGGGGAGAGCGTTGTGGTCGAGATGGCGTCACCTTAAGCAATGCCATTCGAATTTTGCTAAAACGCGCCAAAACAGACAAAGATTTGGTAAACAGGATGAAAGAAATTGAGGAAAAACTATTAATCTCTTTCGGGTCTGACTCGCCGAAGCCGCTCGACGTACCGTTGCTGCGTTGAAAAAAAGATAATCCGACAAAATACTCCGCTCGAGCGAAACGAAAGTCGAGCCTCAACGAGAGAGCTTGCTCCGGGATAGTTTATTTGAAGAATGAAACGTCAAATGAAATAATAAAAGGCCTGACCCCATTTCTGACCCCATTTTTACGGCGCCGTAGCTACCCTCACCGCCCCGCAGCCGGGGGTCGAGCAGATCACGCATGGCGTCTCCGAACATGTTGAGGCTGAAAACGACCATCGTCAGGCATAGCCTGGGCCAGAGCGCCAGCCAGGGGGCTATCTCCATGTAGAGACGTCCTTTGCGGCTGAGCATGCCTCCCCAACTGGAAATGTTCGGGGGCAGACCGAAGCCGAGGAAACTCAGCGCCGCCTCTGATATGATGACGGCACCAATGTTGATGGAGAAGATGATGATGAGGGGCGGCATGATATTGGGCAGCACATGCCGCCTCAGAGTGGTGGGCAGGGGACTGCCCAGGGCTTTCGCCACCAGAAAGTAATCATTCTCTTTAATGGCGATCACCGCGCCCCGCACGACTCGGGAGCCTTCGACGCCACCGGCGATCCCCAGCACCATGATGATCTGGAGCAACTCCTGTCCCACGATGGACATGATGGTCAACAACAACAGCAGTCCCGGAAAGGCGATCCAGGCATCGACCAGGCGCTGCATGGCCAGGTCCACTTTCCCCCATCCGCATGGTTGCAGTCGCCGAGGCCGTTCTCAGAATCAGGCTGGGAATGAGGAACACTCCGAGGTTCCCCAGCTGGTCCTCGTTGAACTTTGGGTAGAGAAAGAGTAGGAAGGAAAGGTCAATGGTCGTAGAGTAAGAGGAATAGAGAAAAAGAATTTCCTTTTCAAAGACAATTCGCACTTGTGCGTTTTTCTATAGGTTGGCATAATTGAATGACACCTAAATCCTGCAATTGAATATTTTGATTGAGTTTCCCCTCACTCTTTGAGAGGTTTTTTTAAAAAAAAGGATTTGAGAGTTGAATTTCCATCAGTCCTTGCTCATAAAGGTTTTTCCGCCCTCCATTTGATCGTCATATTTTGTGATGATCTGATACCCGCTTTCGCGGGCACAAGATTCAAGACGTACTTCTCCCTCGATTTGGAGATCGACATCTCAGCAAAACGTTTCCACTGGAGTGAAACAAAGGATCTAGGTCTCTCCAACAGCGACCCATGCATCCCATTGAGCATTGTAAAGTGTTCTTTCCGGAACTCTCAGTTTTTGTTGACGAGCGCCACTCGTCCATTTTCCTGCCATTCGGACAAGATAGGTGCGCATGGTGGCCGGTTCCCAACGGCGCAGTATTGCGTTACCACTACAAAGGGCCATCCAGCGCAGCGTGTTGTAAGCGAGTATCGCGCATTGGAACAAGGCACTGTTGGCCCAAAAATCGTCGGTTTTAATCTGAGCCAGCGCAGTTTGATTTTTTGCTTCCTCAATCCATGTCTCAGCGACCGCCCTCTGGCCATACTCTTTGTGAGCCTGCCAGGGAGTGAGCGCATCGGTGAGAACATAACAAAAATAATCGTACTCCTTCATCTCAAAGAGGGTGGCCATCCCTTTGAGTTCCTCCTCTTTCTCCCTGCGTACGGCCATGAATTTTCTTGACCTCCTCCAAGTTTTACATTGGTGGGAAAACTCACACCCTTCCCAAGCGGGCTGCCCCTTCACTTTTTGCCATTTTTGGGTTTCCAACAACGAGACAAGCCCCTTGAGTTTGACCTTGATCAGATAGCCATGGCCTCGTTCTTCGAGGAAATCCAGCAAATCCCCCACAAAAAAACCACTGTCTCCACGAAACAGAATGCGAGTCCGATTTGGAAGGTGAGCAAGAAGTTGCCGCATGAATTCAACGACTCCATTGCTGGTATAGGCACTCCCATCACGAAGCCAACCCTGAAGAATCTCCTTTGTCTCTGCGCAAAATGCCAGCAGAGGATGATACGAAGCTGCACCGCGTTTGTGTGGATTATATCCGACAGACACTCCTTGCTGCTTGCCGTAGGCCGTTTTCACAGTGGAGTCCACGTCAATCACAAGACAGTGTAACACCCCAACGATGCTTGTCCCACTTCGAAGCACCTTACGCCAGATACCGGCTCGAATCCGATGGTTCAAGCTCTCCATCTCATTGATGTTTTTCTGTGTGAAAGTACGCAGTATCCGGCCGAATGTGGTTTCATCCGGAATCCTCAGCCAACCGGCCACACGACTCAAAACACGGTCGTTCCAAACTGTCACAATCGAACGAATCGAACGGGCGCCGCCAACAATGCCGACCACCGACAAAATGACCATGTCCACTGCGTCATAAAGACCCGTGGCGCCACGCCGATGATCTACGGTCTGCTCTGTCTTTGAAACAATCCCTTCTTTGTGAAAAAATTTGACAACCGGAATCAAGCCTGCTTGCGCGGTCAGGTCTCTGCCTCCCTGGCTGATATGGATGTTTTTTGCTGTCGTTCTTGCCGATCTTGCGCTACGTTTGTTTTTCATGGAAATGGTGATCTCTTAAAATGTTGATTCTGGTGTTAACTATTTGAGTATATTACCATTTCCATGTTTGATTGTCATCTAATTGCAGGATTTAGGTGACAATCTAATATATTTTGTCATGCAACCGATGAAAGGAAAATGATAAACTGGCATCGCCTCTTTGGCTTGGCGCTTACCGATTTTTTTACCGATTCCACCTGGGTTGTAGAGTTGGAAAAGGATCTATCTCTCAAAAAACAGCTGCTAGATGTCGTCATTTTGAGGAAAGATACAGGCAATCCGATCGAAACCTTACCGGATGGCTTGGACAATCTAGGGAAATATAATCTGCTCAGTTACAAATCCCTGAGAGAACCCTTTGACGATTGGGCCCTGAAAGAATTGACCGGGCATTATGTGAATTATCGCAAACAGATCAGTCCCTCGTTCCAGGATCTGTTAGCTGAAGAGGAATTTCAACTTTATGGCGTGAGTTCCCGCTATCCACAGAAACTCGCTTCACAGGTTGAGTTCCAGGCGATACAAGAGGGAGTCTATGAGATTCAGCGGGGGAGTGATCTCATTCGGATGATTGTACTGAGTGAGATCGCGCATGCGGAGCATAATACGATTTGGCATTTATTCAGTGGGATTCCCGGAGAAGTGGAGTTTGCCGCGCGTCAATACCGTGGGCATACCCGGAAAATCAGCACGATATTAAATCAACTCTTTGAGAACTATCACTTGGAAGGATTAGAAATGGCCTATACGATGGAAGATTTTCAAAAAGATTATGTGCGTGATCATTTAGGTGTGCTTCCAATCGATGATCGCCTGAAAGGGCTTTCGACCGATGATCGCCTGAAAGGGCTTTCGACCGATGAGATCCTCAAACGGATTTCTCAGGAAGAGATTCAGAGCTATCTTGAAAAACAAAAAAAAGACTGAAACCAACCACAACAAAACCGACCCACACCGCCTCTCAGGCTGGGGTCGAGCAGGTCTCTCAGCGAGTCGCCGAACATGTTGGTACCCCAGACGACGATGCACAGGGAAAGCCCGGTGCAGAAATCCTCGTTTGCGTTTCCTGGCGCCATAACTACCCTCACCTCCCCGCAGCCGGGGATCGAGCAGATCTCGCAGGGCATCGCTGAACATGTTGAGGCTGAAAACGACCATCGTCAGGCAAAGCTCCGGCCAGAGTGCCAGCGACTATTCATACCGCACCCTGGGGTCCAGATAAGGATAAATCAGGTCGATGAGGAGATTGAGCAGGACTACCCCGGTGGCGAAAAAGAGGTTGATTCCGGAGACCATCGACCAGGCGCTGCATGGCCAGGTCCAGTTTTCTTCCCAGGAATCCGGAAACGCCGCCAACTAACAGCGCGACGAGCGCATTGAGCGTGGTTGCCGCCAGACCGACCCCTAAGGAAATTCGCGCCCCGTGGATCAGGCGGCTCAATAAGTCCCGCCCGACGTGGTCGGTTCCGAGGAGATACTGGGCCGAGGCCTCTTGCATCCGGTCTCTCAAGTGGATTTTATTATAAGGATAAGGCGCCAGCGCATCGGCAAAGAGGCTGATCCCGATCAAGAGCAGGATGATCACCCCGCCGAGCATCCCTAGGGGTTTCTCCTTGAGAAGCCTGATGAAGAAATCTGCAAACTGGCCCCGTCGCTTGGGCTCACTGATGGGGGATGGTGTCTCTTGGGTGTTGTTCATAGTTTAGGTATTTAGGCTGAAGGCTGAAGACCGAAGATTAGGTATTTAGGCTGGTTGACCGACAAATCTCACACTATTCTCTTAAATTCAGAACTCAATTCCCGTTATTGTCATTCCTGGCTTGCCCAGGAATCCAGGGGGCTTACAGACTTTCCCCAGATCCCGGATCAAGTCCGGGATGAGTGCGCCTGGGAAGGCGCTTAATCAGCACGGTGAAAGTCCGTGTCATGGTAAACCACAGCCATGTAGTCGAAGGTAACTGCGTCGCCATGAGGCGGGGTGGGGAGCAACCGGAGGCGAAATGGTGGTCCGTAGGAGAACGAACCCGATTCGGCGGCATGTTTGCGACGAGCTTGCTCATTCGTGGCGAAGTCTGAAACTCACTGATCCCGTTGTGGTGGTGGATAAAACGAGGGTCAGGCGCATAACGTGGTTGGGGACGGAACATCAGGAAGGTTAAGCGAGAGAAGCAGGGAGACCTCTGCCTTTGGTGAGAGGTAGAGGAGTCAGAACCCTGATAGTACCGTAATGGAGTTGTGTCTGTCAACAAGGTGAGGATATTGTGACACCATCGGGAAAGCAGATGGCCAACAGGGAAAACAAACACGAACCTGAATTGACAGGCAGGCTTCATGAAAGGCGGGAGAAGCAAAATCCCGAAGAGGGAAGCGGGGTAGGAAGTTGGATACGAGCAGTTCATCAAGTTGATCCTCAAGAAAAAAGAGTTTCCAAAGTGTCGGAGATGACTAACCTGGAAACAGAAGCCTCTCCTCATTGGAGTTGGGTGGAAACAACGATATGGATCAAACGTATGTTGGCGGCTCTGGGTAACGGAGTCAAGGTGTTCTTCGCGCAACTCGGACTTTTCAGCATGAAAGAAGCCCGATGGGTAGCGAGCCAATCCCGATGAGGAAACCAACGACTGGAGAGCCGTGTGCGGGAGAACCGCACGCACGGTTCGGACGGCAGGGAGGCAAATGCCTTCCTGACCCCTATCACAGAAAGGGTTAATTACTCCGTAACACCTGTACTACTAGAATGAGGACTGAAGTTTAGACTGATGCCCTAACAGCCTTCCCCCTTCAGCCTAACCCCTTCACACATACCTCACCCTCGGGTCCAAATAGGCATAAATATTGTCATTCCTGGCTTGCCCAGGAATCCAGGGGGCTTACCGACTTTCCCCAGATCCCGGATCAAGTCCGGGATGACACAGAAAGGGTTAATTACTCCGTAACACCTGTACTACTAGACTGAGGACTGAAGTTTAGACTGATGCCCTAACAGCCTTCCCCCTTCAGCCTAAACCCCTTCACACATACCTCACCCTCGGGTCCAAATAGGCATAAAGGAGGTCGATGAAGAGGTTGTTCAACAAAACGATGCAGGCGAAAAACAGGTTGACTCCGGAGACCACCGGGTAATCCCGGTTCGGGAGGGCATCCACCAGGAGACGGTCCAAGCCCAGTAGATTGAAGAGATTCTCCATGATGATGGCGTCCCCGACCACGAGAGGCAACTGCAAGCCGACCAGGGTGACGACCGGGATGAGGGCATTTTTGATGGCGTGTCTCAGCACGACAGTTTGTTGCTGGAGCCCCTTGGCCCAGGCGGTGCGGATATAGTCCTGCCGCAGTACCTCCAGCATCATGGTGCGCGTCAGGCGCATGGTGCCGGCCGAGAGGGCCGTCCCTAGAATCAGACTGGGAATGACCAGGATCCCCAGGTGGCCCCACGGGTCTTCGGCAAAAGGCACCAATTCCATCGGGGGCGACCAGCCCCACCAGATGGCCGGGTAGATCATCACCATAATGCCCAGCCAGAAGTTCGGTGTGGCCAGGCCGAGAATCGCGAGGATGCGGCCCGTGTAGTCCGCGACCGTATCCTGGCGAATTGCCGAGTAAATGCCGACGGGCAGCGCGATAACCAGCCCCATGAGGATGGCCAGGACACCCAGTTCCAGGGTGATGCGCAAAAGATCGAAGAGCCGCTCCTCTACCGGCCAACCCCCCATCAGGGATTCGCCCAGGCTGCCGCGCAGGAAGATCCCGCCTATCCAGCGTCCATACTGGACCCAGACCGGCAAGTCCAGTCCCAGCCTTCGCTCGACAGCTTCACGATCAACCCTGCCCCCCGTAAATTCCGACCGACCCGCTATGACGTCTATGACGTCGCCCGGCAGGTAACGCACCGAGAGAAAGACCAGGACAGACAAGTGAAACAGGGTGGGGATGAGCAGCAAGAGCCGCCTGGTGAGATAGGCACTCATGGGACGGACCTCATCATTTTTGAAATTGGCAGGGAAACGCGGGATATCCTGGAGTGGACCAGGCAGTCCTGCCCGGTCCACAAATGCTTCCAGCCGACCTGTTACTGGGTCCTGTCCTTCAACTCCTGGTCAATCCAGAGGCGGGCGAGGATGGTATTATACTGCATAACTCCTATCGAGTATTCACCGTTAAAACCTATGACCCACGGCTGGTTCACCTGAAACTGTGGAGCCAGAGGGCCCCATATCTGATTGTGCTGCTTTATCACGTCCATATTAAACTCTCTAGATGCATTCATCTGCTCCTCAAGGGTGGTAGCAGCGAAAAAGGCATCAGAGGCGGCGTTCAGCACAGAGGTCTCGACTCCGCCCAAGTATTCGCGGAGATTTAGGTTGTCATCGCGATGAACGTTCATGCTCCAGGAATCCCCAGGAAAGGCCATGTCGCCAGTGGTCATCTCATAATTATGTTCTCCTCTATTACTCCACCAAGTCGCCCCGTCAAGAATATTAATCTCTACATCAACGCCAATCGCAGCAAAGTAGCCGACAGCTATTTCTGCATAGCCTAAATCTATGACGTCGCGGTGCTGATAGTCGACCTTGAATCGAACGCCGTCCGCGCCGCGCGGAAGTCCAGCCTCATCAAGAAGCTTCTCAGCACCTTCCGGGTCATACCTGTAGTATTGCTTGAACTCTTCAGGCCACTCTTCAAATGGGGTGTAATACCCCTTGCCGCCACTCCACCTGGGGTCTTCCCACCTTGCATAACCGGCATAGTAGGTATCGTTAATCGTCTCGAGGTCCAGTGCCATCTGCAGTGCGTGGCGCACCCTGACGTCGTCAAAGGGCGCGTTGCGAATGTTCAGACCAAAGACCTGAAACGCCCGGATGTAAAAACTGTCCACCTCGATTTCGGGGTTGGTCCGCTGCAGGCTCCTTACCACGTCGACGGTTCCTATGGAAGAGAGGCCGGCCTGGTGTAGTATATCAACCTTACCCGTACGCATTGCCGATATACGTGTTGCTTCTTCTGCCATAAGGAGGGCCCTTATCTCGTCAACATAGGGCAGGCGGTTCTGCGGGTATTTTGTGTCGTAGCCCCAGTAGTCAGGAATCTTGGTCCAGGTCTTAGAGACGCCTTCGACGTAGTCAGTCAGCATCATGGGTCCGGTGCCGATCACGTTCCTCCAATCCGCATAGTCTCCGTATTGCTCGATGACCTCGGGGGGTAATATCAAGTGCATAGCTTCGTTGATGATAGTCCTTAGCGCACCGAGGGATGGCTCCGTCATCTTCATAACAACCGTATATTTGTCGGTGGCGTCTATCGATTCCCATGGCAGGTTGAAAGTGGCAGAAGGCTTAAGGGGACGTTCGGTGAACTCGCCCAGACCCAACATACGGTGAAAGTTGTATTCGACATCATCGGCAGTTAGCTCACGACCGTTTACTAAGCGGCTGGCCTCACTTTCCGGATTAAGGGCGTAGTGAACGCCCTGACGGATGTGGAAGATGTAAGTCAGTGGATCGGGCGTTTCCCAGCTTTCCGCCAGAAACCCTATAAAGGCAAACAAAGGGACGTAACCCGATTTAAACTCAAATTCTTCCCTATCTAGTGCCCAGTCCCCGATGGCGAGTTGCTCATTAACACCGGCTATGAGCCAGCCCGCTTCGTAGCCAACAGCAAAGGGGTCTACATTTTCGCTTACTCTTCCATTCCAGGCATAGGTTAATGTCCCGCCATACTCGAGTGCGGTTACTACCTTGCCGGTGGTGGGGTCGGTTACATACTTCTGGGCTGCGGCCGGGCTGACCCAGAAAGTGGTCACCATCAGGGTGAGGGTGAGCAATAATGATTGCAGTTTTGCAGCAGACCAGGCGCCTGCCAGGTTCAGCCCCGCGATGGAAGCGACAAGTTTCTTTAGAATACCCATAGTAACCTCTTTCAAATGAGGGTGAAGAGAATGATTCACCCGCCCTGGGGCGAATCGGATCTCCGCTCCCCGCTTTCGCGGGGACAAGTTTGCGAGGACAAGTTTTTGTACAGCAGACACGACGCCTGCCACGATAAGCCCCACGACGGGGGCTTAAAGTTTCTTCAAATACATATGAACTCCTTTACAAGAAACTGAAAATAATTCACCCCACCATGGAGCGAATCTGTTTTTTGCGGCAGACAAGGCGCCTGCCGGGATCAGCCTCACGACTGAGGCAACAAGTTTCATTTTTTGCGGTTTCATAACATGACTCCCTCCCCAACTTCTTCACTCACTCGAGCGGGAAGCCTTCTCGGAGGACCCTCGAGAACTTTCCACTGACGAGTCATTCAGAGGGGATGAGCACCAGATTGCTCAGGAAGGTGATTTTTTTCATGTTATCGCCTTTCCAAACCATCCTGCAGGACTCCAGTAAACAGTAGGAGGAGGATGTCAAACTTTTTTTTGGCTCATTTTTTTCAAAAAGCGTTGGATTGCCGGGTGCGATTTGCCATCAAGCAACTTATATAATTGAGTATTTGTGGAATTCCCGGTAGGCGTTCCTATCCGTTCTTTTTTTTTTGCCCTGTTTCCATTCCGTTTTCATGCCTTGACCTGGAAACCATGGCCTAGTTCCCCCTATGGTCGGAGAGGATAACCTCGTCGGCATCCCACTTCTTGATGGCAATCGGTCACCTGATCGGTCGCGATTTGCCCACCATGAAGTGACCCTGGCCGATGATAAAATGTAGGGTGATGCCTGAAATAGCGCTGCGACACTCTCTGGTTTTGGGCAGGATTTACGGGGCCTGGAGGGGACGTCAGGGGGGTGAGGATGGATGACATGCAGAAGGAAAAAAAGATAAATTTCGCTACGCCTTCTACGCCCGGGTAGTGTTTCGTTAGCCTCCCAATTTAGTCCCACCAGTATTTTCTCTTGATATACAACTCAATTTGGGTAATAATTTCTTAGGAGATACCAAATATGAGTCATCATGATCCAATCTTTTAAAGACTAGGAAACGGAAAAAATCTTCGAGGGTCAACATTCGAAACGGCTTCCAGGAGAAATTCACAAGAGGGCTTTAAGAAAGTTGATTTTGTTGAATCAAGCAACCACCTTGGAGCACCTTAAAAATTTTCCAGCTAATCACCTGGAACCTCTCATGGGTGATCGCCAAGGGCAATACAGCATACGAATCAATCAACAATGGCGTCTCTGTTTTAAGTGGGAAACAGGCCATGCGCATGAAGTGAAAATTACGGATTATCATTAGGAGAATCGCATGAGTAACGAATGGATAGAACTGGGCCATATTGGAACGATCATTCAGGAAGAATTGCTCGAAGCTTATGAAGTGACGGCCTACCGAGTTTGTAAAGAGGCGGGAATTCCTCAGATGACTTTGCGCAATGTCCTTCATGGAAAACGAGCCTTATCTTCGGAAGTTGCTTTAAAATTGGGAATATACTTCGGAATGGATCCCAAATACCTGTTAAACATTCAAACCGAATTGGAAATTCGAAAAAAAGAACGAGAGCTGATAGGAGTTCTTGAAAGAATCCAACCTTTAGAAGTGGCCTAAGATCCAAAAAATGGGTCAGGCCTTTGATTAAATGATTAAATTGTATTTTGTTAAATTCTATGGTTAGCAATACTTCTAACAGTTTTGAAATACCTATGAAGTATTCTTTGTTCTGTACACAGAATCAATGTCATTCCTGGCTTGCCCAGGAATCCAGAAGTTCATCAGTAAATATTCTGGATTCCTGGGCAAGCCAGGAATGACACAGTCTTCGGAATTGCTTGAATTATTTCAAACTGAGAAACTGACTCGGAGTTGTAAATAATTCAGATACTTTTTCTAAGTATTTGAAATGATTTATTTTCAATTTATTAAGAATTAAAAAAAAAGTCAGAACCATTGTGGTTAGCATAGTTCCAGACTTGAGAGCAACCGGAAGGAAAAATAGCAAGAAAACTAGGTCATGCTCGCCGGATGTATCGTCGCTATGTTGAGGAAGCCCTGGAGGACACCCTACCCTCTGAGTTCGAAATAGGGAATAAAGAAGGAAGGATTTTGAGAGATGATCACTTTGCGGAAAGTGCATTACAACAAGCGGGAGAGCCCATTCACCAAACATTGGAGTTGGAAGAAATTATTCAGGCGGTTTGTCAATTGTGTCGCATCAATGAAAAACAACTCATTGCCAAGGGGAAAGAAAGGAAAACCTCTGAAGCAAGGTCGGTTATTGCCTGGATAGTGCGAGAATCAGAAAATCTAACATTGGAAGTCTGGGGAGAGCGTTGTGGTCGAGATGGCGTCACCTTAAGCAATGCCATTCGAATTTTACTAAAACGCGTCAAAACAGACAAAGATTTGGTAAACAGGATGAAAGAAATTGAGGAAAAACTATTAATCTCATTCGGGTCTGACTCGCCGCAGCCGCTCGGCGTACCATTGCTGCATTGAAAAAAAGATAATCCGACAAAATTCTCCGCTCGTGCGAAGCGAAAATCGAGCCTCAACGAGAGAGCTTGCTCCGGGATAGTTTATTTGAAGAATGAAACGTCAAATGAAATAATCTCAATAGCAATGCTGATGGTGGACGCCGCTCACTTCGGCATTAGCTAACAAGAGAAATTCACTTGATTAAAAGTGCTTGCAACCTTGAGTTGCTTGTATATACTAAGGATATACATAATATTTGTAGAGCAGAAAGGAGAATGGACAATGTTATCTAAAGTTCAGCAATGGGGAAATAGTCAGGGGATTAGAATTCCTAAAAGCCTTCTTCATGATTCTCAAATCAAAGTTGGAGAAGAAGTGGATATATCTGTTCAAGAAGGGAAAATAATCATTGAATCTATCAATAAAGTACATGGAAGGTATGATATCAAAGAGTTGGTTGCAAAGATGCCAAAGGATTACAAACCACAAGAAGAAGACTGGGGAGAGCCCATTGGGCAGGAGGAATGGTAAATGCCTCGATATATTCCACAAAAGGGAGACTTTGTAATAATAACGTTCGATTCACAATCAGGGCATGAACAAAAGGGACGGTGTCCTGCGATAGTTGTTAGCAATGAAGTGTTTAACAAGGCAACAGGTCTTACTATCGTCTGTCCAATCACGAAATCTCATCGCAATATTCCTTTCCATGTTCCAGTACCAAATGACTCATCATTAACGGGTTACATTATGGTAGAACAAGTTAAATCCATTGATTATCACAGTCGTAAACTCAAGTTTGTTGAAAAAGCTTCAACTCAAATCTTAGAAGAAGTTTTGAGTATCTTGGATGCATGCATATATCAAGATGCCTTATAGGAGTCCTACAGGACAACCTCTCAGTGGGGCCACCTTCGGATTCGTTGATAGAATCATGCAAGGGATGAAAGTTAAATGCTGGTTTTAAGCGTCATGATGCTAGTCGCTCGATATTCGTCCGCTATCTTTGCCGGCATTTTAAACAAAAAAGCAATATAGACTATTTTATAAAATATTTTGAAGAAACACTACATCCAGTTTTAAGGCGCTACAGTGGATGGGTGGGGCGTTCTGTGCGCTCACTAATTGAAAGGGGAGAGGAGCCGGGTGAGGAATCCTCGTTTGCGTTTCCTCTTTGTGGCGCAGTAACTTCCCTGAGCACCCCGCAGCCTGGGGTCGAGCAGATCCCGCATGGCATCGCCGAACAGGTTGAGACTATAGACAGTCACGGTCAGGCACAGCCCCGGCCAGAGCGCCAGCCGCGGCGCAATCTCCATGTACTGGCGACCCTCGCGACTCAGCATGCCGCCCCAGTTCGGCACGTTCGCCGGCAGGCCGAAGCCCAGGAAGCTCAGCGAAGCCTCAGCGATGATGACGCCGCCGACGTTGATGCTGAAGATGACAATGAGCGATGCGGCGATATTGGGCAGCACATTGCGGAAGAAGATACGGCTCTTGCTGGCTCTCAGCGCCTTGGCGGCCTGGAAGTAGTCGTTTTCCTTGATGCTGATCACCGCGCCGCGTACCACCCGCGAGGCGGGAATGCCACCGGTGATGCCGGGCACCAGGATGATCTGCAATACGCCACGACCGGTGATCGACATAATGGTGAGCAGCAGGTGTAATCCGGGAAAGGATGTCCACGCATCGACGAACCGCTGCGCGTAGATGTCCACCCGCCCGCCGATGAAGCCGGTCGTGCCACCGATGAGCAAGGCGACGATGACGTTCATCACCGTCGCCGTCAGCCCGACCGTGATCGAGAGGCGCGCGCCAATGATGAGTCGGCTCAAAAAGTCGCGGCCAACGTGGTCGGTGCCGAGCAGGTGCTCGGCCGACGGCCCCTGCATGCGCTCTTGCACCCGTCCACGGTCGAATTCGTAGGGCGCCAGCTGCTGCGCAAAGATGGTGATGAACACCAGCGCCAGGACGATCAGGTCACCAACGGCTCCCAGCGGTTGCTCCCTCAGCAGCCGGCGCAAGAAGCTCGCAACGAGTCGGCGGCGCCCGGCAGCGAGAGCGCCCGATGCGCCGGTCCCGCCGCCATCGTCGACCGGGAGCGTCTCACTCATAGCAGATCCCCGGATCCAGGAAGGCGTACGTCATGTCGGTGAGGAGGTTGATCACCACCACGACCGAGGCGAACAGCAGGTTGATGCCGGAAACCACGGGGTAGTCGCGCTCGTTGAGGGCCACTAACATGAGACACCCGAACCCCGGCAGATTGAAGATGTTTTCCATGATCACGGCGCCGCCTACCAGGATCGTCAATTTCAAAGCGCAGAGAGGTTGGGCGTCCGCAGCGCGGCAAATAAGCCCGGCTGAACGCGTGACCACCGGGATGAAAGCATACTAGATGGTGTGCCGGATAATCACGACCCGCTCCCGGAGCCCCTTGGACAAAGCAGTGCGGATATAGTCCTGCCGGAGCACCTCCAGCATCATAGTACGCATCATCCGTATGGTGGCAACCGCCGAGGCCGTTCCCGGAATCAGGCTGGGAATGAGGAACACCGCCAGATTTCCCAGCGGGTCTTCGGTGAAGGAAACCAGTTCCAGCGGCGGCGCCCAGCCCCACCAGATGGCCGGGTAGATCATCACCATCACGCACAGCCAGAAGTTCGGCGTTGCCAGGTCGATGATGGCAATGGAGCTCTACAAGTAGTCGGCGACCTTATCCTGGTGAATCGCCGAGTAGATGCCCACCGGTAGCACGATAACCAGCCCAATGAGTATGGCCATTATCCCCAACTCAAGGGTGACCAGCTGTCTTTTTATAATCTTTTCCTCCACTCCAGAAGTTATTTTTCAAAGGATTCCTTGGAACACCCTCCGACTCTCCCTTAAGTCGTCCAATTTTCAATTATTAACTGGGATTCCAGCTGTTGAAGTTCGATATAAATACTATCTGCACTAACAAGACTACTAGATTCTACAATGGCCGTACTAGCGAGCATCAGATCAACATTGTGTTTTCTCATATTACCAGGAGATATTTTTCTAGAATCCTTTAGTCGCTTTTTCAAATCACCGAAGCGGGAGGCCCCTTGAATAGAGAGGATCAGCAGAGAAAAGTTTTTTAAGGTATGCTGGATGTCTTTTTGAATGATCTTTACTTTATCATCCGGGGCATTGGCCTTCCCAAATTCCATTTCATAAATGGTCAAAACCGAAACGAAAACTTGATCCGCTTCATCATCTAGACTTTCCAGTCTGGATTTAATAGAGCTATGTTCTACTGCTCGAGAATCGTAAAGCATGGAGATAGTATTGGAATCCAGTAAATACTTCATTGAAATTATTGATCATGACTGAATGTAAAATTTTCGCGAAATTCTTGCATATCTTTTTGTAGGTATACAGAGTATCCCTTTAAATCCAGTGTACGATCATTTTCAATTTCTTCCACAATCCTTGACCATTTTGATTTTTTAGGTTCCATAGGTCTATTTTTTGACTCTTTTTCCGGTTGGAGTGCTTGATAGGCTCTTAGAACCTCTTCTTTCTGCTTTTCCAAAGGCAGAGATCGAACATCATCCGGTAGTTCTAATAATACTTTCATGGTTCCCGTACTGGAATGATTTGGTTTATAGTGTGATAGGTTTGTGAGGATAAATTTCCTTCCGCACCTTTTCGAATTCCTCTCTGATCAGATCATGTTCATCGAATTTCTTGCTTTTTCTCACATTGTATCGTGTCAGCACTATAGCAAAAACGGAAATAAAGAACAATAAACAAGAGATGGCGTTTTTCAATGGGACATGGTTTTGTGACACGGAAGGCAGAAGACGGGGACCCCCACAGCAATCCCTTATCCTGGAGGGAAGTATGCCACGAAAAATGGCGGGTGTTTGGAAGGCACCGCCCGCTGGCCTTATTCATACCTCACTCTCGGGTCCAAATAGGGATAAATCAGGTCGATGAGAAGGTTGAGCAGCACCACGCCGGTAGCAAAAAAGAGGTTGACTCCGGAGACCATTGGGTAGTCTCGGTCATTGAGGGCATTTACCAGGAGACGACCGAGTCCCGGCAGGTTGAAGATGTTCTCCATGATCACCGCACCCCCCACCAGGATCGGCAACTGCAGGCCGATCAGGGTCACCACCGGGATGAGGGCATTTTTGATGGTGTGCCGGATAATCACGACCCGCTCCCGGAGTCCCTTGGACCAGGCGGCGCGGATATAGTCTTGGCGGAGCACTTCCAGCATCATGGTGCGCATCATCCGCATGGTGGCGGCAGAAGAGGCCGTCCCCAGAATCAGGCTGGGAATGAGGAACACTCCGAGGTTCCCCAGCGGGTCCTCGTTGAACTTTGAGCAGAGAAAGAGCAGGAAGAAAAGGCCAATGGTCGTAGAGTAAGAGGAATAGAGAGAAAGAATTTCCTTTTCAAAGACAATTTGCACTTGTGCGTTTTTCTATAGATTGGCACAATAAAATGATAATCAAGTGTATTTTGTCATTCAGCCGATGAAAGGAAAATGATAAACTGGCATCGCCTCTTTGGCTTGGCGCTCACCGATTTTTTACCGATTCCTCCTGGGTTGTAGAGTTGGAAAAAGATCTATCTCTCAAAAGACAGCTGCTGGATGTCGTTATTCTGAGGAAAGATACAGGCAATCCGATCGAACCCTTACCGGATGGCTTGGACAATCTGAGGCAATATAATCTGCTCAGTTACAAATCGTTGAGAGAACCCTTTGACGATTGGGCCTTGAAAGAACTGACCGGGCATTATGTGAATTATCGCATGCAGATCAGTCCCTCGTTCCAGGATCTGTTAGCTGAAGAGGAATTTCAACTCTATGGCGTGAGTTCCCGCTATCCACAGAAACTCGCTTCACAGGTTGAGTTCCAGGCGATACAAGAGGGAGTCTATGAGATTCAGCGGGGGAGTGATCTCATTCGGATGATTGTACTGAGTGAGATCGCGCATGCGGAGCATAATACGATTTGGCATTTATTCAGTGGGATTCCCGGAGAAGTGGAGTTTGCCGCGCGTCAAAACCGTGGGCATACCCGGGAAATCAGCACGATATTAAATCAACTCTTTGAGAACTATCACTTGGAAGGATTAGAAATGGCCTATACGATGGAAGATTTTCAAAAAGATTATGTGCGTGATCATTTAGGTGTGCTGTCGACCGATGAGATCCTTAAACGGTTTTCTCTGGAAGAGATTCAGAAGTATCTGGAAAAGGGGCAAAAGCGAAGTCGAGCCAATGCCCCACAAAAAAATGAAAAGGATTAGCGTATTCTGTTTTCGCCTTTCTACAGGGAACAGCACCATCGTGGGATGGCGGGCTTCTGCCGCCATCCCGCACTTCACCGTCTTGACGATACGTTTAACCGGAAAATACTAAAACCCCATTTCTTTCTTCAGCTCCTGGTCAATCCAGCGGCGGGAAAAAACGATAACAGCATGGTAAATATCATACAAGTCGGTTTCACCTTTTATAGCCTTTGAGCCACGGGCAAGACGCAGAGAACTGCAGTACTTTCGTAACTCACAGCACCAAGTGGTGCTCGTTTTCCGATCCTGATCAACAAAAGCTCAAGCCTATCTTTCCAATGTGTTTTTTCAGGGGGAGCAGACTTGGAACTATTCCAAAATCACTTCCAATGATGCGGATCTATTCTGGAAGCTGCTTTTATGCGCTTACCAATTGAAAGAGGAGAGGAGCCGGGTGAGGAACCCTTTTTTGCGTTTCTTCTTTGCGGCGCCGTAACTTCCCTGAGCACCCCGTAGCCTGGGGTCGAGCAGATCCCGCATGGCATCGCCGAACAGGTTGAGGCTGTAGACGGTCACGGTCAGGCACAGTCCAGGCCAGAGCGCCAGTCGCGGCGCAACCTCCATGTACTGCCGACCCTCGCGACTCAGCATGCCGCCCCAACTCGGGATGTTCGCCGGCAGGCCGAAGCCCAGGAAGCTCAGCGAAGCCTCCGCGATGATGACGCCACCGACGTTGATGCTGAAGATGACAATGAGCGGCGCAGCGATATTGGGCAGCACATGGCGGAAGAAGATCCGGCTCTTGCGGGCTCCCAGCGCCTTGGCAGCCTGGAAGTAGTCGTTTCCCTTGATGCCGATCACCGCGCCGCGTACCACCCGCGAGGCGGGGATACCACCGGTGATGCCAAGCACCAGGATGATCTGCAACACACCACGGCCGGTGATCGACATGATGGTGAGCAGCAGGAGTAATCCGGGAAAGGACATCCACGCATCGACGAACCGCTGCGCGTAAATGTCCACCCGCCCGCCGATGAAGCCGGTCGTGCCACCGACGAGCAGGGCGACGATGACGTTCAACACCGTTGCCGCCAGCCCGACCGTAATCGAGAGGCGAGCACCGATGATGAGACGGCTCAAAAAATCGCGTCCAACGTGGTCGGTGCCGAGCAGGTGCTCGACCGACGGTTCCTTCATCCGGTCTTGCACTCGTCCTCGGTCGAATTCGTAGGGCGCCAGCTGGTCGGCAAAGATGGTGATGAATACCAACGCCAGGACGATCAGGCCGCCAACGGTTCCCAGCGGTTGCTCCTTCAGGAGCCGGCGGAAGAAGCTTGCAACGGGCCGGCAGCGCTCGGCTGCGGGAGCGCCCTCCGTGCCGCCAGGATCGACTGGAAGTGGCTCACTCATAGCGAATCCTCGGATCGAGGAAGGCGTACGTCAGGTCGGTGATCAGGTTGATCACCACCACGACCGAGGCGAAGAGCAGGTTGATGCCGGAAACCACAGGGTAGTCGCGCTCGTTGAGGGCACTCAACATGAAGCGGCCGAGCCCCGGCAGGTTGAAGATGTTCTCGATGATGACCGAGCCACCGGCGATGATGGGGATCTGCAAGGCGATGAGCGACACCACCGGGATGAGGGCGTTCTTCACCGCGTGGCGCAGCACCACCCTGCGCTCCTTGAGGCCCTTGGCCCACGCGGTCCTCACGTAGTCCTGGCGCAGCACCTCCAGCATCATCGTGCGCGTCATGCGCATGGTGCTCGCTGCCAGATAGGTCCCCAGAATCAGCGCGGGGATGATGAGTATGCCCAGATTGGCCCAGGGGTCTTCGGTGAAGCCGACGTAGGTCAGCGGCGGTGTCCAGCCCCACCAGATGGCCGGGTAGATCATCACCATCTATGATCTTCTCCTCCACCGCCCATCTTTTCTTTTTTGAAGCTTAGATTTGCTTAATTCCGGGGTTCATGTAGAATTTGAAAAAGTAGGGTATAATCCCTTTGTCACAGGAACGATTTTCAAAAAGGTTAGCATGGAATTTACCACAACGGTTAAGGAGTTTCCCACACAAGTCCAACGGCATCACCTTCCCGCTGATGCTGAGATACGAGTGATTGTCGAAGCAGAGCAAGCAGAGCAGAAGAGTCCGTATATTCAAATTGGGGATAAAGCGGCCTTTGAAGAATTTAAGGCAATTGATCCTGAACCGGGAGCAAGATTGGCTTCGAATATTATCTATGAACATCGTAAACCCTAAGATGAAGCTCTATTTCGATACCTCTGCCCTGGTCAAAGAATTTGTCAATGAAACCGGTTCCGCTGAAGTCAAACAATATGTTGTGGAGCAGGTTCATCAAGAAGACGTCGTATTTTCTACGGCTGTCATTACAAAAGCCGAGATTGCCGCAGCGTTGTCAGCAATGCGCCGCAATCGAGAGTTGACCCAACCAAAATTAGATGAAGCAGTAAGCAGGTTTCAGAAAAGATGAAAACTCTTCAACATTGTCAATGCGTCTCTTGCTGTTATTGAAAAATCGTATCAGATCGGGTTGCAACATAAAATTAAAGGGAGTGATGCCTTTCAATTAGCTTCGGCTTTGATAGACGGAACGGAATTGCTGATTTCATGTGATCGAGATTTAAACGCAGCTGCAAAAAAGGAAGGGATACAGGTCTGGAATCCGATGAATGGCAAGTTTGAACCGATCAAAGAAGAGCCTGAGCCGAGCGATGACCAAGAGAGATGAGCACCAAGCAAATAAAAAACCCTCCCATCCCCACTGTGGGTGGGAGGGTAGCTAATGTGAGTGGGTAGGTGGTTCGGTTAGAAGCCCATCTCTTGCTTCAGATCCTGGTCAATCCAGAGGCAGGCTAAGACGAGCACACGGTTCATTGCTCCCAGCTCATCTTCCCCGTTGTAACCTTTGACCCACGGCTGGCTCACCATATTAGATTGCAAGCCCTGAAATGCAGAAAAAAGGCAGAGCCCGCGCCTAAAAACCGAATTTTTCGATTTTCCTATATAAAACCTGGCTTCCCCACTCAAGAAAGGATCATGGACCATGGCCCAATCGAAAAAGCCCTCCAAACGAAAAGGTACTCCTCACAATGATTTTTTTATTCAGCAGTGGAGCGATTTAAAGGTGGCTGAGGCTTTTTTTAAAGAATATTTGCCTGATTCCATTCAAGCCATTATGGATTGGTCCCAATTACGTCTAGCTCCAGGAGACTTTGTGCAAAAAGCGTTGAAGAGTCGTAAAAGTGATCTCCTTTATGAAACTCGTTTTAAAGGAAGCGCTGGCCAGGAAATCAAGGGCTTCTTCCTGATTCATTTCGAGCATCAAAAAGAGCCGGAAGCCAAGATGAGCTATCGCTACTTGAGCTATTTAGTGGGGATTTATGAGCAATACCAGAAGCAATTTCCTCAAGAAGGGCTCCCCATTGTTTTTCCCATTACGCTTTTTCAAGGTCCTAAAAAGTGGACCGCCGCCCTGCATTTTCATGACTTTCTCAAGGTTCCCGAGGCCCTCAAACCCTATGTGCCTTCCTTTGAGTATCACCTGGTGGATTTATCAGGAATGAGTGATGATCAAATCAAAGGAACCTTGTTTTTGAGAGTGTTTTTGATGATTATGAAACATATCGATTCCCCAGAGCTTTCCGATCTTTTAGCCACGGTCATCTGGCCTTTGTTTGAAAAACTATTTGAAGAAGGCAGTGGTTTGCGGTATCTTGAGGAGGTACTCTATTATTTATTTAAAGCCAGTTCCCATCTCAAAGAAGAGGAAGTGGTGCAACAAGTGCAAACCCTGCTCAGCTTTGAAGAGGCTCACGAGGTCATTATGACAGTCGCTGAACAATTAGAACAAAAAGGAATCGAGAAAGGAATCGAGAAAGGAATCGAGAAAGGAATCGAGAAAGGAATCGAAAAAGGTCGTCAAGAAGAAGCACAGCATATTCTCAATAAACAACTCCAAAAGAAATTTGGTGAAACGGCAAAACCTTATCAAGATCGTCTCGCTTCGCTGTCGGTCGACGACCTCGAAATCCTCATTGAGAGACTGATGACAGAATCTTCTCTCGAAGCCATTTTTCAAGGAATTCCCTGGGAGGGCTCTCCCTCAAAACTTTCTTAAATTCCCCTCGTTCCTTCTCCTCTGCTGGTTTCCTCTCCTCCACAGGATCCCTCGCCACTCGGTCATTTCTGTCTCTTCTTTTTGAAGACCAAAAGGACACTTTTAGAGGCCGTAAGAGGGCGAACGCAAAATCTTTGAGGAGGAAACATTTCTCATGGCGCTTACCTCCATTGAAAATCACACAAAAGCAAAGATGAGACGTGGTTTCGTGACACAGAAGGCAGAAGACAGGGGAACCTCGAAGCAGTCCCTCATCCAGGAGAATATTATGTTACAAAAAATGGCGGGTGTTTGGAAGGACCACCCGCTGGCCTTATTCATACCGCACCCTCGTATCCAAATAGGGATAAATCAGGTCGATGAGGAGATTGAGTAGGACCACCCCGGTGGCGAAAAAGAGGTTGATTCCGGAGACCATTGGGTAGTCTCGCTCATTGAGGGCATTCACCAGGAGACGACCGATCCCCGGCAGGTTGAAGATGTTCTCCATGATCACGGCGCCCCCGACCAGGATCGGCAACTGCAGACCAATCAGGGTGATAACCGGGATGAGGGCATTTTTGAGGGTGTGCCGGATCACCACGACCCGCTCCCTGAGTCCCTTGGACCAGGCGGTCCTGATATAGTCCTGCCTTAGCACCTCCAGCATCATGGTGCGCATCATCCGCATGGTGGCGGCAGAGGAAGCTGTTCCCAGAATCAGACTGGGAGTGAGGAACACCGCCAGATTCCCCAGCGGATCCTCGGTGAAAGCAACCAGTTCCAGTGGCGGCGCCCAGCCCCACCAGATGGCTGGGAAGATCATCACCATAATTCCCAGCCAGAAGTTCGGCGTGGCCAAGCCGATGACAGCCAGAGAGCGCCCCAGGTAGTCGGCGAGCGTATCCTGGCGAATCGCCGAGTAGATGCCGACCGGTAGGGCGATCAAGAGCCCGATTACGATGGCCAGGAGGCCAAGCTCAAGGGTGACCGGCAATCTATCTATGATCTTCTCCTCCACCGCCCCATGGCCCATCAGCGATTCGCCAAGGCTGCCGTGCAGGAAAATGCCTCCTATCCAGCGCGCATACTGCACATGGACAGGCACATCTAATCCCAGCCGGCGCTCAACGGCTGCACGGTCAAGCGTCCCCGTTGTTTGGTATTCCATCCTACCTATCATTACGTCCACCACATCGCCAGGGATGAAGCGCACCGAGAGAAAGACCAGGATGCTCAAGAGAAACAGGGTGGGCAGGATCAGCAATAACCGCCTGATGAGATAGGCTCTCATCTGAAACCTCTAATGCCCCATTTCTTTCTTCAGCGCACTATCAATCCAGAGGCGGGTGAAGAGGGTGTTGTGTTGATCGCGTCCCAAGTGATATTCACCGTTAAAACCTTTGATCCACGGATGGATCGCCTGATACTGTGGGGCCACAGGACCAAATATCGTCCAGAACTTCTCTATCCCATACTGATTCAGCTCTCCAGCTATCCTGTTCTGCTCCTCGAGGGTGGTAGCGGCTGCGCCGGCTTCATACATGGCTTCATAAACCGGGTCGTTGACATTGGAGCTGTTGTGTCCTGCGGCCGTCATATAGCGATATTGCCATCCCAATGGGTCCCCACGCCCGGCCGCTTCCGCACTGGACATTTCGAAATCCCTCTGATTTCTTCTAGCGACAAAGGAAGCTAGTGGTTCTACACCAATCTCTACATCAATGCCAATCTTATTCCAGTATGAAGCGACTAATTCTACATAGCTCAAATCGTACCGCTCGATGTGCATCAACTTGGTCTTAAATCTAATGCCGTCGGCGCCGCGCTTGTATCCGGCCTCGTCAAGCAACGCTTCGGCACCTTCCGGGTCGTAGGTAAAGACCTTCTTGACATCTTCGGGCCACTCTTCAAATGGGGTGACAACCTCTGTCATAAACCGGCTTAGCTGCCCCTGAGGTACTATATCTGCATAACCCTTGAAGTAGGCGTTGTTGATTTCCTCGAGGTTTATTGCCATCTGCATTGCCTTGCGCACCCTGATGTCGCTAAAGATCGGCAACTGAACGTTCATACCCAAACCATTATCCGACCGTTCGGCGAACGGCAATATCACGAGTTCGGGGTTGGTCCGCTGGAGGCTCTCTACCTGGTCGAGAGTCCTCATTTGAGTTTGGCCGATCGGACCCATGTAATCAATCCTACCCGTGCGCAGTGCCGCTAGAGATGTTGCCGGTTCGGGCATAATCAGGGCCCTCAACTGGTCAATATAGGGCAAGCGGTTCTCCGGGTATTTTTCGTCGTAGCCCCAGTAGTCAGGATTCTTGGTGTAGGTCCAGCTGCTTCCCTTGACCCAGTCAGTCAGCATCATGGGTCCGGTGCCGACCAGGTTCCTCCAATCCGAAACGTCACCGTGTTCCTTGATCACCTCGGGGGGGTATATCCAGGTGTTCAGGCCGTCGAGGATATTCCCCAGCGCACCGACGCTTAGCTCCCTCAGCTTAAAAACAACCGTCCATTTGTCGGTGGCTTCTATCGATTCAAATTGCACACCGGTGAAGCGTTGAGCAGCCCATTCGCTACGTTCGGTGAAACCGCTACCCATACCCAACAAACGGTGATAGTTGTACTCGATATCCTGGGCAGTCAGCTCCCGACCGTTCATCGGCGGCTTATCATGCCAGTGAACGCCCTGGCGGATGTGGACGACGATAGTTAGTGTGTCGGGCGTTGCCCAGCTTTCAGCTAGCTGTCCTTTAAGGACAGAAAATGGTACGTATGAGGTTGTAAAGTCCCATTCGTCCCTGGGCGTTGCCCAGTCCCCGATGGCTAGCTTCTCGTTGACGACAGAGACGTACGATAATACCTTTGGACCAGAGACCAAGGCGTCAGGACCCGCCGGCTCGCCTCTTGAGGCATAGGTTATTGTCCCGCCATATTCAGGTGCAGTGACCATTTTACCGGTCGTGGGGTCTTTGACCATGTCGGAGGCGGCAAAGGTCAAGGCCGTGAAACCAAGTACAATCATGCTGATGAGGGCCAGCATGGAACGCCCTTTTGAGTTTCGATGATGATTTATCATAGCAATCCTTTCTTTCATTTGAGAAAAAGTAAACCAAAAGCACCCCGCCTGGAAATTTTCAAACATCATTTCCGGCTGGGATAACGTTTTGAGTATGGTCAATCCATACGATTTCCGTTCCTGGGGGGCAACGGAGGTTATAACCAATTGATCGCAGGCCAGTTCCTGATCCAAGCGGAAGAGGGGATAGGCCAGATAGACCAACGGGTTGAACCAATAAATACACTTGAGCAACAACGCCCAGGTGATAAAGAGATAATCTCTGCGTTGCAGATGGACCAGTTCATGGCTGAGCATGAATTCCATTTCTTGTTTAGAATAGAATTCGGCAAACCGGAGGGGCAGCACCAATTTGGGATGCAGCCATCCAGTCACCGCCGGTGCCTGAATGCGGGCAGAGACGAGCACCTCTCCCCGGAACTTCAAGCCCATTTTGCGAGCCAGTTTTTCGATCAGCCATCTCATTTCCGGGGAAGGTTTGCGCTTTTCTCGCTGCAGTTGCTTCTGCAAACGCGCATGCCCGCCTACGGTGATCAGCCCCATCACCATGAAACCGCCAAGCCACGCGAAGAAGAGTATCGTCATGCCGTCTATTTTGGAAAAAACAGGCCACCCGCCAACCGGGTCGGATGATGGGGAACCTGAGGCAAGGAGGCTTTGCTCACTGATGCGATTCGCAGGGAAAGATGATCTCTCCTCCTGCATCACGGCAGTTTTCATGGCTTCTATGCGAGCCGTATTCTCTGCTTTGATCTGTTGGAATAATGCTTCGGAAGCCGTGAGAGGCTTTTTGTTTTGCAGCAGGGCATACACCCCTTGCTGCATCTTGAAGTTATAAAGGATGGTTTGCCAGGAAGGAAGGAGACTGAGTTGGGTTTGGGGGGTAACGATGATCATCATTTTAAGCGCGGGGAGCAACCAAAGCGCGTAACCCCATTTTGCTCCGAAATAACGAACCACCGGTTTGCGAATCAAGAACACGAAAACGATTAAGAGACTGGACCACAGGGTGGCCTCCACTAATCCGTACAATAGAGTTGCCATTCAACACCTCCTCAATGGATCAATCCATTTCATCTAATAGTTTTTTCAATTCCTCGATTTCTTGCTTGCTCAATAATTCTTTAGCAGCAAAACTGACCAGCAATTGATGCGAGACTTTGTCACCAAACCAATTCTCTAAAAATTTTTTATTTTCAAATTGCACGTACGCTTTTCGGCTGAGCAGGGGATAATACAGATATTTTCTCTTTTCCTTATCGAACCCCAAAATCTTTTTCTTTAACAAGTGGTTCAACAGCGTCTTCACGGTCTTCTCATGCATGTCCTTTTGCAGGGCAACGGCTTCAACCACCTCTTGGGCCGATAACGGTGATTTTTCCCATAAAACCTCCATCACGACCCGTTCCGCATTGCTGATCTTTTCTGCCATTCATCTCCTTATCTTTTCTTATTTTGGTTTGTATCTGCAATTATTATAGATAATCATTTTCAAAGAATCAAATAATAATTAAATTTTATTTTATCTGATGCCGATTATCGGTTCGAGCAACATAATCTTATAAATCATAGAAATAATTGATTTATATGGATATTGACATAGTTTTAACCGGTCAATTTCAACCGATATATTTTTTATCATAATCTTTTTGAGACAGATTATAGAAAAAAATTGTAAAATGCAAACTTTTTTTTATGCGCGATCAATTTTTTTAAAATTAGCAAAAATTGATAGCTCAGCTCCTGATGATTTCTTCTTCAGGTGCGATAGTCCCAAGCGAAGCTGCCAATGTTTCGCTGTCGTTCGCTTCATGGGGGAGAGGTTTCTTTTGTTTGTATCTGCAATTATTATAAATAATCATTTTCAAAGAATCAAATAATAATTAAATTTTATTTTATCTGATGCCGATTATCGGTTCGAGCAACATAATCTTATAAATCATAGAAATAATTGATTTATATGGATATTGACATAGTTTTAACCGGTCAATTTCAACCGATATATTTTTTATCATAATCTTTTTGAGACAGATTATAGAAAAAAATTATAAAATGCAAACATTTTTTTATGCGCGATCAATTTTTTTTCAAGACGGGGAATGTAATGAGGGGTCACCAGCAAAATTGTTTGCAGACTGGAGGAATACTTTCACTGTTAAACAAGCTCTTTGCAGTTGTAGTTCGTTGAGCTACTTGTCTCTCTGTCAAATCTTTGCTACAATTTTATTCGGTGGAATGACTCATCCTCAGAGGAAAGATGGAATCAAAAATGACGATTGAATATCCAGCAAATTTGCCTGATATTTTGCAAGCCACTCGTTCGCAGTTTGAGCAGGAAGCGTGAATGGCGGTGGCTGTGAAACTGTTTGAAATGAAGCGCATCTCTTCGGGAATAGCGGCTGCTATAGCTGGGATAGACCGCAGGAAGAGATCTTCAGGATTCCTCACATTCGTTCGGAATGAGAAATCTCTGAATGGGTAAAAAGCTATTGAACCGGTGCAATCAGGGGTTACAATTATCACCACCGTGCGGATCTTTTGCAGGACGCTCTGTGTCAGTTCTGCCCTTTAATGCGTAAAACCCATCGATGGACATAAAGACGATAGTTGAGAGAAATGATACGAGAGCAGGCCAAACGTTCGATTGGTTTATACAAGCACTGATACTTTTGTCGATTGTCACCTTTTCCATAGAAACCCTGCCAGACCTTTCAAGCAAGACACGGGAAGTGCTCCGAATCATAGAAATAGTGATAGTCATCATATTCACCATCGAATATATACTCAGGTTGTACGTTGCGGACAGGAAAATTCACTACGTGCTGAGCTTTTACGGAATAATTGATTTAATCGCCGTCGTTCCTTTTTATCTCGCATCCGGAATTGATTTGAGATCGTTGAGAATATTTCGAATGTTGCGAATTTTTCAATTGCTGAAGATACTTCGATACAATAGGGCAATACACAGATTTTCCAGGGCATTTGTCATTGCAAGAGAAGAAATCATCTTATTTAGCGTGGTCACGGCCATGCTTTTGTATATATCTGCAGTGGGAATTTATTATTTTGAAAGTGAAGCTCAGCCTGAAGTATTTAATAGCGTTTTTCATAGCCTTTGGTGGGCGGTTGCCACATTGAGTACGGTGGGATATGGCGATATGTACCCAATTACGCTTGGGGGACGAATATTCACCTTTGTGATTCTCATGATTGGTTTAGGAATCGTTGCCGTGCCGGCCGGATTGTTATCATCCGCTCTTTTAAAGGTAAGAATGGAAGAGCAAGAGGAGAAAAAAAACTCGAACAATGAGTGACGATGAACTGGGATACGCAATTGAATAAAGAGATTGATCTGCTACTCGAATCCACCCGTAAGTTTGCCGCAACTGAAATTGCGCCGATTGCAGATGAGATCGATCAAAAAAACGAATTCCGGAAAAGAATCGAATTGGGGAGACAAATCGCGGTACGCGCGTGCTGATGCGGGGCTTGAATTTGGAACGAGTCGTGCTGGCAGGAGGAGCGCTTGGCATCATGCAAGCCGCCATGGATATCACCCTTCCTTATCTTCATGAACGCACCCAATTCAACCAACCCATCGGAACCTTTGAATTGATGCAAGGAAAAATAGCAGATATGTATACCGCTTTGCAGGCATCCCGCGCGTTTGTGTACCGAGTGGCCAACAATTGTGACCTGAACCAGGTCTCTCGACGAGACACGGCAGCCTGCCTTCTTTTTGCATCAGAAAATTCGGTGAAAGTCTCCTTGGAAGCAATCCGGAGTCTTGGTGGAAACGGGTACGTCAATGAGTATCCGACCGGTCGTTTACTGCGCGACGCCAAGCTCTATGATATAGGTGCAGGAACGAATGAGATCCGTCGGATGCTGATAGGGCGCGAAATTTTCAACGAAGGAAGTGCCTGAAAACTCAATTTGCTCACTCCAAAATGAAACCACAATCCTCGGAAGGGCTGATCATCAAGCAAATCGATTTTCATGAAAGCGATAAGATTATTACCTTGCTGACCAAGGATCAGGGCAAAATAACGGGCGTCCTCAGAGGAGCGAAAAAAATTAACTCTCCTCATGTCGGTCTCTCAGAACCCTTTACCCATGTAAACGTGCAATATGTAGAGAAACCTCATGCAGAATTGGTGCGGATCCGAAAACTGGGCCTTTTGAATAGCTTCTATCCGATACGACTCAGCTACGAAAAAATTCTCCATGCCACCTATTTTACCGAATGGATTCACCTTTGCGCGATCGATTCGCAAGAAGCGCCCCATTTTTTTGATTTGTTGCTTTCCGGATTGGAAAGTTTGCAACCTTTACAAATTTTTACAAAAATCAAAGTCGAGTTTGAAAAGAGCCTTCTCGAGCTGCTGGGAATTTGGCCGAATCCGGACGTCTGTATCCAGTGCAATGTTCAATTGTGGGAGTTTTCTTCGGGAGCGCTTCCGCAGTTGAGGAAAAAGGCTGTTCACCAGTTGGATTGCGCGCAAGGAGGATTTCGTTGTCCCGAATGTACGCTTCGTCTTTCCGTTTGCGTACCTTTGTCTCCGGGAACGCTTACTTTTTTGCGACATTTAGAACAGCATGCCCTCATTCATGTAAATATTCGACCAACTGCTCAAAATGCAAAAGAGTTGGACGCGGCGTTTGTAGCATATTTTCAGTACCACCTGGGAAAAATCCCAAAATCCCATGCCTTGCTTGAATCTCGCGCTAATCCCGCAACTGATTCTAAAAAATGGAGTAGGAGCGGCTATTGATGAAAGAAATGGTAGATCGTGCGAGCCAGGGGTTGTGAAATGCCTGGAACTTCTTCTAAGGTTTCCACGGACGCATCCTTGATTTTGTTCAAACTTCCGATGTGTTTCAGAAGCGTTTTTTTTCGGGTCAGACCAACGCCTTCGATCTCATCCAGCACTGAATGCAGAGTTGCTTTACGGCGTAGGTTGCGGTGATATGTGATAGCGAAGCGGTGGGATTCATCACGGATTTTCTGTAGTAGATGCAGGACCCCTGAATAGCGATTGAGCCGAATTTCGTTTTTCCGATAGGGTTTTACTACGTATTCAAAATCTTCTTCTCGTGGACGAGGCAGACCTTTTCTTTTTTCCGTACGTCCTTTTGCCAAACCAATCACATCGACTTGCTGTAAATCAATTCCCAGTTTGCTCAAAACAAGCAATGCCATGCTCAGTTGCCCTTTGCCTCCATCGATCAATATAAGATCCGGCAGAGGTTTTTCGCCGGAGACGCTTCGTTGGTAACGTCTGGTTAAAACCTCTTTCATGCTCATAAAATCATCCGCTCCTGCAACGTTTTTTATTTTGAATTTGCGATAATTCTCCTTATCGGGTTTGTTATCTTTCCAGGATACCATCGATGCTACGGTATGTGTTCCGGAAATATTGGAGATATCAAAAGCTTCAATGGTTCGAGGAGATTTTTTCAAGTGTAACAGCTGCCGCATTTTCAGCAAAAGGGCTTCATGGTCGACCTGTTGCTGTTTCTTTTCGAGCAAGTGAACTTTTGCGTTGCGCCAAGCCAACAGGAGCGCATGTTTTTTGTTGCCTCTTTGAGGGATTGAGATGGGAACTTTTCTCTGAATTTTCTCACTCAATGCCTGGGCCAGCACATTTTGGTCGGAATAGGGAAAAGGTAGCAAGATCTTGTGTGGAATAACAGAACGATCCCCCATATATATGCGATTGAGGACTTGTCCGAGCAAGTTGTCGTCTGATGCGTTCTCAACTTCTTCAAAAAAGAAAAAATCACTGGAGAGCAATCTTCCATAGCGTATGAACAAGACCTCGACTCCTGCCAGATCCGCTTCGCGATAAAGTGCCAGTACATCCAGATTTTCATTTGCAGGAGTGAGAAACTGCTGTCTGTCAAAAGTCCGTTGAATTGCTTGAATCTGGTCTCGAAGTTTTGCGGCTTTTTCAAAATCCATATTTGCGGATGCCGCGTGCATTCGTGTTTGAAGCAGAGTAATCAATTGACGGTATTTGCCCTGCAGGAACCAACGGACCTGTCTCATTTCCTCAGCATATTGTTTTACGGAGATCGTTCCACGGCAGGGTGCCAAGCAGCGTTTGAGTTGAAAATTGAGACAGGGTCGGAAGGTTTTCGTGCCATCCAGGTCCATACGACTCGTACGCAACAAAAAATATTTATTGATCAAGCGCAGGACCTGTCGAGCATTTCGCACCGAGGGATAAGGACCATAATATTCCGCATGCTTGACAAATGATTCTCGAACCAAGAGCAAGCGGGGATACATTTCATGCGTAGTCAGTTTAAAAAAAGGGTAGGATTTGTCGTCTTTGAGTTCAACATTGTAGCGGGGTTGATGGTTTTTGATCTCATGGGCTTCCAAAATCAGCGCTTCGGATTCCGTATTGGTGACTGTCGAATCGACATCATGAACCAGCGATACCATCAAGCTGATTCGAAGATTATGCTGCGCAGAAGGTCGGAAATAAGAACGTACACGGTTTTTGAGGGATTTGGCTTTGCCAATGTAGAGGATCTCACCTCTTTCATCCAGATACCGATACACTCCGGGAAGATCAGGAAGGTGAGGCAATTTTCCGGCAAGGGGAGTATTTTTTTTCATAGCTTGATCCTAGCCGAAAAGGTATTTTTTAGAATTATATCTTTAAACTTGAGGTTAAAAAGTGCCATAATTCATTGAAATAACTGTGAATAACTTCAATATTAAGAATTATGGCACCCAAAATGAAACCATTCATTCGAGCAGAAAAACATCTTATTTTAAGCGCTCCTGATACAGAATTTGAAAATTTCTTATCAGAACTTGATCAATTGTCTGAGCGAGAGCCGGAGATATTGGACAAAATTGAACAGGATTTGGAGAAATACGCAAGAAATAAAAAGAAAGAGCGTTTAGAGGATAAACGATGGCAGGAAGCCCGGAATCCATGGCTTCCTCATCTTCCCGTAGAAGATGAGGAATTGAAGCCGGAAGAACTGAGGCTGGAAATAGGGTGTCCTCGGATGTCGGCTTTTTTAGTCTACCTTTTTATGATGATTCGGGGATATTTAGGAAGTATCAAATCCCAAACGGCCCAAATATTTCTTTCAGAGTCAATCACACTGCATCTGCTTCTGCTCAACCGTGGATTGAAAATGCCGGGAGCGAGTACAATCCTTGATAATGTCAATGCTGTCAGCAACGAGAGCAGACAGTTTATTTTCGATGCTCAAATTCGAATGGTTCTCGATGAAGAGTTGGACGATTTTGATATTTTAAAACTGGATAGCACCTCTGTAAAAGGAAATACAGCTTGGCCTACTGATTCGTCGATATTGACTCGTCTCGTGGAGCGAAGCTACCATCGAGGGCGTTCCCTTGATACATTTGGAATCGCTGAGATCAGTGAAAGAAATTTTGATTTCCTCATCAAGGAGATGAATAAGCTCTCTAAGATGATGGCTTTTGAGACAGGTAAAAAGGACAGTAAAACGAAGCGAAAAAAACATTACAAAACCCTATTGAAGAAAGCTCAAAGCGCTCATGGGAAATTTTTAAAAGAAATGGCAAAGGTGGATATCCGTGCCCAAAAAGCTCTTCTCCCCCCTTCTCGGAAAACGCGTTTGATTCGCCTCATTGAAATGATGAATGAAGATATTTCTAATTTGCAACGGGTAATCATCTACTGTCATCAAAGAGTTTTTGAAGAAAAGAAGGTTCCTTCTACTGAGAAAGTATTGAGTCTTTCCGATCAGAGCTCGGCTTATATTCAAAAGGGAGATCGAGAAGCGCTTATCGGATATAAGCCTCAATTAGGAAGGAGCGGAAATGGTTTTATTTCCGTGTTAATTACTCCGGAGGGCAATGCTGCTGATTCAGGGCAACTCGACCCTGCCCTTGTTGAACATTTGCGATGCACCATCACCATTCCCTCTGAAGTGAGCCTTGATGATGGATATGCCAATCAGGCGATCAGAGAAAAGTGGATGGGCAAAGGCGTTAAGGTTTTTAGTATTAGTGGGGCAAAGGGAAAAAAGATGACCCCGATTGAAGAATGGGAAAGTGAAATCTATTTGGAATCACGAAATGGAAGATCTGCTGCAGAGTCGTTGATGTTTCATCTTAAGCATCGTTTCCATTTCGGACAAGTTATGCGCAGAGGGATTGAAAACGTTCGGGCAGAGTTGCTGGAAAAAGCATTAACCTATAATTTTTGCAAAATGATTGAGTTGAAAAAAAGACAACTCAAACAAGCGGCCTGAATATTCAATGGGGGAGTGTGAAATATGAGCAGGGGCGAGGAAAGTATGTCCAAAAAAGATTTTTTCCCTATAAAAACTGTGCTGTGGGCGAATAAAAAACAAAAAAATCGTTTTCTCGTCATATTGAATCAAATAGAGAATCAAATAGAATCAAATTGGTTACATTTACTATTTTCGAAACCCTTTTCGGCTAGGGTCTAGCTAACTGAGGAACATTCATGCCACGGCTTTTGAGTTTCAGCAGAACTTCTCTCCAACTCTGAGTGGACTCTCGTACACCATCTTCGATGGCTAAAAAACGTTTCTGACCTCTTTCGTTGACTCCAATGATAACCAATGCGCAAAGTTTATCTTTCTCGGATCGAAGACCTGAATAGATGCCATCTACCCAGACATAGGCCCAGCGGTCTTCATCCAGTGGTGCCTCCCGCCAATGATGATATTCATTTGCCCATTCACTCTTGAGGCGTGAGACAGTGCTGGCTGAGAGGCCCAGTGCATCATGACCGACCAGGACTTTTAATGCTTCCTCCATCTCTCCGGTAGAAACACCTTTCAGGTACAGCCATGGTAATGCTGCTTCCAGGGATCTGGTTTTTCTGACATAGGGCGGAACCAAGGCAGAACGGAAAGTCAGTGCCTTCCCATCTTTTGAACGTACCTTGGGGATGCGGACACTGACTGGGCCTATACCTGTCAGGATTTCTCGTTTTGGCAGGTAGCCGTTGCGTACCAACGCAAGCCTTCCATCATCGGCTATGCGTTGATGCTGAGACAAATACTCGCTCAATTCTGTTTCTACTGCCTGACGTATTAATTGCTGTGCCCCGTCTCGTAACAACTCGTTCAGAACATCTGAAACACTCTCTTTATTATCGAACTCTAAAATGCTGTTCTTTCCCATAGTGGCATATCCTTTTTATTTGGTTGATTGATATTCGAAAATTCTAGTCAACCAGATATGCCGCCTTTGTTCAATTCCTCAAACACTAGATTCGATTATAGCTCGACAACAGCTCTCAAATTATCCAAAATTTTTGGTCTATCGGAACGATTTTGGATTAATTTGCAAGCAGATTATGACGTTAGAATTGCAAAACGTAAACTTGGAAAAGAATTGGAAAAGATCGATACTCTTCCTGAAGTTAAAAGTGCATGATTATCATCGAAAAATAAGATAGAGCAGATCGGCTAATGGCATGCTTTTGATAAAGATTAGTCTTATGCGTACATTTTGCCTTTCCAACATTTATCAATTGGCTTGCAGAACTGCTCATTAAAAACGTTCAAATGGTAAACGCACAAAAGGTCACCGTAAAGAACTGACTTATAGTGGTTTCCAGCCACCTTTCGTCCTTCCTCCGGCACAGATCCGGACGTGCGCTACTAACGCATCCGGCTCCTGCCCCGAGTCAGACGGTCAAACGTTGATTCGGATACGGGTGGGTTATCCTGACAGAAGGAATGTGTAGTTTGACCAGCAATTTGAAGTGGTTCCAGTTCATTCTCTTTGCTTTATGGCTCCTCCGTCTTAGTGATTTGAACCACATCCGATGGATTTCGGTACGAAAAGCATTCAAGGCCCCCCTGTTGCCGGGAACTCCGTAGTAATTGTACAGACCGTTTAAAACAGAACTAAGCCATTTTCCTTGTTCATGCGCATTTTCATGACGTTTGCGTTTTACCTGAAAATATATTTCTTTCAGTTTCTTTCGCAGCCTTTTGGAAATGGTGAGACGGGTGAGCTTGAATTTTCCGTCCTTTACCCGAGTGTCGCAGACGTGGGTAAATCCTAGAAAGTCAAAATTTTCCGGTTTTCCCAAACCTTGCTTCCTCCGGTTAATCGCGGCGAATAGTCCGAACTCGATGAGGCGTGTTTTCCATTCATGTAAAGTTAATCCGAATTTAAAAGGCGTTGTCTTAGTTGGCGATTAAACTTTTCGCCATCTTCGCAGTATTGAAAACCCACAACGAGATCATCCGCATAGCGAATGATGTAAACTTCCCCGCGAGCTTCTCGCCTTCTCCATTGATGGACCCATAGATCTAAACCGAGCCTATGTTCTCCCCTGTCAACGCTTAGCGCCTATCCTTGCGAACAGCCACTCATGACTCGGGGACTCGGCGGGTCGTTACTGCCTTACCGAGTAAGAGACTTTCACTCTCTATTTCTTGCCAGCTTTCCCGGCGCACAGTCTGACCCTATTTTCCTTTAGAAACTACAATAAATGAAATTCTTTGAGCACGTTTGCCAGAGGCAGGTCGGTGGCGGCCAGTTTGCGTAAAGCAGCCATCAAGTCTTGCAGACGATTGTCTTTTTTGATTTCTTGGACAGCCTGAGCAACCGCCCGATCGATCATCGCTTGGTCGTTAGTGGAGGCATCCTGTTCAATCGTTGCCAGGGTCTCTTCTTTTGCTTTACGAATAATGCTGCGTCGATCCCAATAAGCAAATCCGATCACTCCCAGGGTCAGGACCGTAAAAATACCGGCAATCATTTGCAACGTATCCATCATCTGTTCAAAGCGTTTATCGATCTGTTCAAAGCGTTTATCGATCTGTTCAAAGCGTTTATCGATCTGTTCAAAGCGTTTGTTCATATCTTCCCGTAATTCGATAAAACGCTGATCGTTGGCTTCCCTAAAGAGAGTCAAGGTGGTTTCCAACCGAATGATGCGCTCTCGATCTTCCTGGGTAAATCCAATGGTAGGTTGTCCATAAACCTGCAGAGTCTGCAGCCCAATGATCCTTGCTGCGAAGAGCAAGATCCGACATTTTTTCATGATCCCATTCCCGATCCGAATAGCGACAGTGGGTCCCTTAACTCCTCATTGTTTAACCACAATGGTCTTTGGCCATTACACTCCTTCTTCCCTAATTTTCCATCCTTATTCTTTTCTCTCAAAATTCAAAATCGAATATCCCCATGATGGGAGCCGAGGCTACCCTTAAAAAACATTGGCATGGCAGTTTTAATGGTAGCGCTGCCTCCTGTGGCAGCGAAAAAAAATACTTTTGAGCAGGACTCTGCTCCCGAAATCCTCGACCAGGAGTTGAGCGATTCATTTAAACTTTTCCAAAATCGCTCAATTCAGGTAAAAACGAGCGAAATTTAAAAAGCATGCATTCTGCTTGGGGAGTGCAACCGAATACATAGAGCGATTTTATGCGTAAACTAGTGGTGGGCAGTGGCATTTTTTTAGTGATATCCGGGTTGATTCTGAGTTTTGGAGCGGAATGGGAAGTCTTCACGGGATTTTCAGTCATTTCAACCTTGCACATCTGGGCTGGAGTATTTTTCATTGTGATTTTTCCCATGTACGCATGGGATCATATTCGCACGAACCGCCAGCGATTGAAAACAGTGTCCGGGGTTTCGATTTCCGGAGTTGTACAACTGATTGCGGGGGTCGGGTTGATCTTCTCAGGAATCCTTTTATTGCTCTACGGCAGCCAACCTCTGGCCTTTTCCACCGAAATTCATTTTTTCCTCACTTTTGTACTGACAGGCAGTGTGCTTTTGCATTTCCTCGTAAAAAAATAAGCTGGCTATTGTAATAGAGCAATTCATCAAGGCGCCCCAATAGCAAAATGGAGGAAAATGGACGGAATCCTTATCCCTCTATTTTGCCTGGAATTTGCTATTAGTTGTTGACTTTCCAGGATAATATGCGAGTATAGCCTCTTTTTCCGGGAATTCGCTATTAAAATCAATCTGTTTCAGTTCCAAGAAGGGTCACTATGCAATTGTCCGGACAAGCTATCGAAATCATGGACGTCACCCTCCGCGATGGAGAACAGACACAAGGGATTGCATTCAATTCTCGTGAAAAACTCCATCTGGCAAAATCTCTGCTGGAGCAAGTGAACGTTGACCGCATTGAAATCGCCTCTGCCCGAATTTCGGACGGAGAACGGGACGCGGTGCGCAGTATAACGGAATGGGCTGGGGGTCAAAACTTTCTGGACCATGTCGAAGTGCTGGGCTTTGTGGATCATCGAAGAAGTGTGGACTGGATTGTCTCTGCAGGAGGTCGGGTTTTGAATCTTCTCACCAAAGGCAGTGAAAATCATTGTCGACGGCAATTGAGGAAAACCTTGCATGAACATGTTTCCGACATCCGAAAGACAATTCGATATGCTCACGAACAGGGATGCAAGATCAACATTTACCTGGAAGACTGGTCCAATGGTTACCAAGACAATCCCGGGTATGTTTACGAAATGATGGCATTGTTGCGAGACAATGGCATCCGGCATTTCATGCTACCGGATACCTTGGGAGTGATGGGACCTGACGAAGTGTATGAGAGTCTCTCCGATATGATCCAACGCTTCCCCTGGGCTCATTTCGATTTCCATCCCCACAACGATTATGGCTTGGGAACCGCCAATGCCATGGCTGCCGTCAAAGCTGGAGTGCGCAGTATCCACTGCACCGTGAATTGTTTGGGAGAGCGGGCGGGCAATGCGTCTCTGGCCGAAATCACGGTGGTATTGCGAGACAAATTGGGCATGAAACTTTCGGTGGATGAATCCCATCTGGGACCAATCAGTGAACTCGTCGAGATTTTTTCCGGAAAACGCATTGCCAGCAATGCTCCCATTATCGGGGAAGATGTCTTTACCCAAACCAGCGGGATTCATGCCGACGGGGACAAAAAAGGAGGACTGTATCACAATCCCTTATTTCCAGAACGTTTTGGACGGATTCGTTCCTATGCCCTCGGTAAAATGAGTGGGAAAGCCTCGTTGGCCAAAAACCTGGAGCAGTTGGGACTCAACCTTTCGGAAGAGCACTATCAAAAAGTTCTGGATCGTATCGTCGAGTTGGGCGACCGCAAAGCAAACATCAACATGACCGATTTGCCCTTCATCATCACCGAAGTGTTGGAAAGCGACACCTATACCCGCATACGTCTGGTGAGTTGTACCATGAGTAGCGGATGGCCTTTACGGGCAACAGCGTCCATTTGTGTGGAAATTGATGGCCTAGAATTTTTAGCGACAGGAGAGGGCGATGGAGGGTATGACGCATTTATGACGGCAATGGGTAAAATTCTGGATAAAAAAGAGATCGAATGTCCCAAACTACTGGATTATGAAATCCGCATTCCCAAAGGTGGCCAAACCGACGCCTTGACAGAGGCGACCATCACCTGGGAAAACAAAGGCAAGCGCATCAAAACAATTGGGGTGGATACCGATCAAGTCGTGGCAGCAGTGCGGGCTACCATAAAAATGATCAATCTCCAAATTGTGGAAGTCTCACCTTCCGAATCATCCTCGAAAAATCTGCAAGTCGCTTCTGGTTGAGTCCCGAATGGGGATTGCCTCACAACTCCTCAAATCAACCTGAGTTCGAGATAAGAATTTAATAAATTCAATATGTTGTCGAACTCAGGTTAAATTAGCTTATTATGGGTGCGTTTGGGGATGGCTTCAATTCCTGGTAAGAGTAGTCCTTCTAAAAATTCCAAGGAAGCCCCTCCCCCCGTAGAGATATGAGAAACTTGGTCTGCCAATCCCATCTCTTTGATGGCAGCAACCGAATCGCCGCCTCCAACGACGGTCACTGCGTCATTTTTTGTCACCTCGGCCATGGCTTTGGCAATGCCTAAAGTCCCATGGGCGAAGGGCGCTGATTCAAAGACTCCCATGGGTCCGTTCCAAAAAATGGTTTTGGCGCGTTGCAGGGTTTGGCTGAAAGTTTGGGTTGCCTGGGGACCAATGTCCAGAATTTTCCATCCGGCAGGAACTCCCTGTGATGCCTGGATAATTTCAGTCGTTGCGTTTTCTTCCAGGTTTTCAGCAATCACGCAATCTTCTGCGAAGAGCAATGGTACCTTTTGCTTCTCTGCCTGTTCCAGGATGTCATGAGCAATCGGCAGTGCTTTTTCTTCCAGCAGGGAGTCGCCAATTTCGTAACCCAAGGCTTTGTAGAAAGTACAGGCCATCCCTCCTCCGATGATCAGAATCCGGACGGAACGCATCAAGTTTTTAATAACTTTCACTTTATCCGATACTTTGGCACCCCCCAGAATGACAACAAAGGGTTGTGAAGGGTTGTGAAGGATGTTGCCCAGATACTGGATTTCTTGTTGTAAAAGATAACCCATGGCCGATTCGTCAGCGAAACGGGTAATCCCTGCAGTGGAAGCGTGGGCACGGTGAGCAGTGCCAAAGGCATCGTTGATATAGATGTCACACAATCGGGCCAACGAGTGGGCGAAGCATATCGTGTTGTCTGTTTCCTCCCTGTGAAAACGCAGATTATCCAGCAGCACAACTTCTCTGATTTGCATGCGATCAATCCTCATTTCGACAACAGGGCCCACACAGTCCGACATCAATTGGACCGGCTGTTTGAGCATTTGGGTCAACGCAATTGCTACCGGATTCAAACTGAGCTTTTTGACCCGCTTGCCTTTTGGACGTCCCAAGTGCGACATGAGAATGACTTTCGCCCCATGTTCCAAGGCGTATCGGATTGTTTTCAGGCTGCTTTTGATTCGGCTTGCATCTCGGATATTCAAATCCTCGTCCAAAGGCACATTGAAATCAGCACGAATGAGAACTCTTTTGCCATAGAGATCAAAATCTTCAATGAACGCGTACTTCGGGATTTCATCAGGGATTGGAGAATTCATACTATTCTTCGTCCCCTTCCTCCAGAGGGTTATAAATAGGGGGAAGGGCTTTCAGATAGACGGCCAGAGCTTGCAGATCTTCCGTAGTCATATACGCGTAGCCATGCTCGATCACCTGACTCATCAGGCCTTGCGTGTCATCGCCATCCGGTTTGATCCCATTTTGTAGAAAATCAACGATATCGATTACCACCCACTCGCCAATACCAGTCTCATCATCAGGCGTGATATTGGGGGCGAGTTCCCCTTCCGGCCCATCTCTCGAGCCTGCATAACGCATATCTTTTTTCAAAACACCCTGTATATTCCGGGGAGTGTGGCATTCTTCACAATGAGCCAACACACCTGCCAAATAAGCTCCACGATTCCATTGGGGGGATTTGTCCGCTTGAGGTTGGAACGAGCTTTCTTGAAAAAACATTTTTTTCCACAAGAAAAAACCCAGCCGTTCCCCAAAAGGGATGAACAAGTCATGGGTTTTGTTTTCCTGGCGAATCGCAGGGACGGCAGATAAATATGCTTTCAAGGAAAGTAGATCTTCTCGAGTCATCCGTGTAAAAGAAGTATAAGGGAAGACAGGCGCATAGTGAGTGCCGTCGGGACCTGTGCCCCGGGTCATTGCCCGAATGAAATCCTCTTCATTCCACTCTCCGATTCCCGTTTCCCGGTCGGGCGTGATGTTAGTTCCATAGAAGGTTCCAAAAGGGGTTTTGATCGCCCGTCCTCCTGCCAGGAACGCTCCGTCATTCTCATAATCGGTATGACAACCACATCCTCCCGTGGCTCTGAAAATATACTCCCCACGCTCAATTTCCTCCTGCTCGGCAGCGTAAAGTGCTGTCCCCCATAGTAAGCTGGCGCTGCTTGTCAGAATCAGTAAAAAAAATAGATTTTTCAGTTTCATAATCCCTCTCAACCGTCCAAAGTTATGCCTTCTCTTTGAATAAGTCATATTACGTGTATATTTTTTGCATTCAGCGGTTTCCATGAATACGCTTCCCACAAGTGTGTCATTCCTGGCGAAGACCAGGAATCCGGGAGTCGCCATCATGAAAACCTACTACGTTTATACCTTAGCAAGTAAAAGAAATGGCACTCTATATATTGGAGTGACAAATGATCTTCTTAAAAGAGTTTATGAACATAAAAAAAATCTCATAGAAGGATTTACCAGTAAATACCAAGTACATCAATTGGTATACTATGAGACCGCTTCAGAGGTGACAGCTGCTCTCCGGAGAGAAAAACAACTCAAGAAATGGAAACGAGCTTGGAAAATCGAACTCATTGAGAAAAATAATCCTCAATGGAAAGATTTATATGAAACGTTTTAGTCACCTGAATCGCCAGCCCTGTGGATTCCTGGTCTTCGCCAGGAATGACAACTCGATGAGACGCATAACTGCAAAATCCGTGCACGTAACATCAGTGAATAATTACGGAACGCGGAACCATACACCGCAACTTCAGGCCAAGAACACATTAAAATTTCCCTCTGAAATCAAAGCTAGCACATTTTCAGAAGTATCAAAAGTGAAGGCACGAGCCTTACTGCAAAGTATTGCGCCAACTTCAAATTCTACTCCTTCTCAAAGTTTGAACTTGACGCGGTCTAAAGAAATGTGTTTTATAAAGTTTCATATTGTTTGAAGCGCCATTCCAAAGAGTACTCCGGCATAGAATTTGGCAGAGGGGCCGTCTCCAGCCTTCTCTTGTGGGCGAGACGCCTGCGCTACTGATAAAAAAAAGCCGGGAATTTATTGAATGGAGTGATGTAAAGATCGATAACGATTACAGCAAGAAGGAGGGGACGATGGCATCTAAAGACATTATTCGTATCGGAGGAGCCTGTGGCTATTGGGGAGAATCAAACATGGCGACTCCACAATTCTTAACTGCAGGAGGTTTGGACTATATCGTATACGATTATCTTGCCGAGATCTCGATGTCGATCATGGCGCGGGCGTTAGCGAAAGACCCGAATGCCGGCTATGCCCGGGACTTTGTGACGGTTGTCATGCAGGACAATCTCAAAGGAATTGCTCGTCAAGGAGTAAAAATAATCACTAATGCAGGTGGCGTGAACCCAAGAGCATGTGGCCAGGCCGTGCGAAAACTCATTGCCGATCAAAAACTGGATTTGAAAGTGGCAATCGTCCTGGGTGACGATTTGATCGAGATGGGAGACGCGTTATCCCGTCGGGGCGTAAAGGAAATGTATTCTGATGAGGACTTCCCCGAATCCGCAACGCTGGCGAGCGTCAACGCCTATCTCGGGGCGTTTCCCATTGCCTTGGCTTTGGATGAGGGCTCGGATATCGTGATCACCGGTCGCGCGGTGGACAGTGCCGTTACCTTGGGTGCCTGCATCCATGAATTTGGCTGGGCAGAGGAAGCGTGGGATCGCCTCGCCAGCGGAACCTTGGCCGGACATGTCCTGGAATGTGGTCCACAAGCCAGCGGGGGGAATTTCACCGATTGGCAAGAGGTGGTGAATAGCATCGACCAGATTGGATATCCCATTGCAGAAATTTCTTCTGACGGCAGTTTTCTGGTGACGAAGGCCGCAGGAACGGGAGGAATTGTCAATGTGGGGACGGTTTCCGAGCAAATGCTTTACGAGATTGGAGACCCGCAAGCCTATATCGTACCGGATGTGGTCTGTGATTTTTCAAAAGTTGAAATCAGGCAAGAAGCGCCGGATCGAGTTTCAGTGGCTGGTGCGTGCGGCTATCCGGCGACTGATACCTATAAAGTATCTGCCACCCACTCCGACGGGTTTCGCGGTGGGAACTACAGAACATTTTATGGCATGGATGCCGACAAAAAAGCTCTCGGCTTTGCCCGGGCCATCTTCAATAGAGCCCGGCAGGCGTTACGAGACGCAAATTTAGCCGATTTCACGGAAACCAGCGTCGAAGTGCTGGGGGCGGAAAGTCAATATGGGGCGTCAAAACGCATCGAAGGATCTCGCGAGGTGGTGCTTAAACTGGCTGCCAAACATGCGGATCAGACAGGCATCCGTATTCTATTGAAAGAAGCGTCGGGTTTGGGGTTGGCCACACCACCAGGTGGCGCAGGATTTGCGGGAAGTCGCCCAAAACCCTCGCCGGTGGTCAGGCTTTTCTCATTCCTCATTCCAAAAAATGAGATCTCCATCCGAATCGATTTAGAGGGGGAATCGATCGCATTCATTCCCAAACAAAGTGCCATTTTTGATGAGCAGGCCATCCAACGTCCGGTCCCACCAGTAGTTTTTGGAAACGATTCGGCAATGATGGAAGTACCTTTGGTTGAGCTTGCCTGGGGACGCAGCGGAGATAAAGGCAACAAAGCTAATGTAGGAATCATTGCCCGTCTACCGGAATATCTACCCTATATTTGGGATTCCTTGACAGAAAAGGTTATAGCGGGGCGCTTTGCTCATTTTCTGCAAGGGAACGTGGAACGCTACCTGCTGCCCGGATCCCATGCCGTCAATTTCCTTTTGCACGAAGTATTGGGAGGGGGAGGGGTGGCTAGTCTTCGGGATGATGCGCAAGGAAAAGGATATGCGCAATTGCTGCTCGATCATCCGATCAAAATACCGATCAAAATGGTGGAGACCCTCCGATGAGCATTTTTGTGAGCAAAATTAACGTGAAAAGTGACTCCTTTGCCACAAACCGCAAGGAAATGCTTTCATTGGTCGAAGAACTTCACACCCTGAAAAAGCGGGCAGAACTAGTTTCCGAAAGGCGACGTCTCCGCTTTGAAGAGCGTGGACAACTGACACCGCGGGAACGGTTGTCACGCATACTTGATCCTGGCATGCCATTTCTGGAACTCTACGGTATTGCCAATTATATGGTGGAGATAAAGGACCGGGAAAAAAGCATCCCTGGCGCCAGTTCTCTTGCCGGCATTGGATTTGTCAGCGGTGTCCGTTGCATGATTTGCGTCAATGACAGTGGCATCAATGCGGGGGCATCGACCGCAAAATCCGGGGAGAAGGGCAGAGCTTGTCTCAAAATTTCTCTTGAAAAGAAATTGCCTTTTGTCCACCTGGTTGAAAGTGCAGGGGCTAACTTGATGAAGTATGAAGTCAGTCAATGGGCGCATGGAGGCGGACTCTTCTTCGGTCTTGCGAGATTGAGTGCCGCCGGAATCCCGACATTCGTGATACTGCATGGCCCTTCCACTGCAGGAGGGGCCTACATGCCGGGAATGAGTGATTACGTGATTGGGATCAGGGGACGGGGACGTGCTTCACTGGGAGGGGCAGCCTTGGTTAAAGCGGCCACTGGGGAAATCTCGGATGAAGAAGAACTTGCCGGCTCCGAAATGCATGCCACTGTCACCGGGTCGGTGGAATACTTGGCAGAGGATGATGCCCATGGTCTGTTGATCGCGCGAGATATGGTGAAACGATTGGGATGGAATGATCACTGTCCGAAATCTCCACGAAAAAAATTTCGGCAGCCACTTTATGATCCTGATGAAATTGCTGGGGTCGTGCCCATCGATTATCGAAAGCCCTATGATGTGCGTGAAGTGGTTATCCGTTTGGTGGATGGTTCTGATTTCGAGGATTTCAAACCACGCTACGGCCCCTCCACCGTTTGTCTGCAAACCTATGTATTTGGTCAAGTTTGTGGCATTCTTGGCAACAATGGGCCGATTGATCCCGATGGCGCCACCAAGGCCGGGCATTTTATCCAACTTTGCGATCAGGCCAATATTCCTCTGATTTTTCTCAACAACACCACCGGTTACATGGTAGGGAAAGTTTATGAACAAGACGGGATGATCAAGCACGGTTCGAAAATGATCCAAGCCGTCTCCAACGCCCGCGTGCCCAAAATTACGATTTATATCGGAGCAAGCTTTGGTGCGGGGAATTATGGTATGTGTGGCCTCGCCTATCAGCCTGATTTTTTGTTCACCTGGCCCAATGCTAAGACGGGAGTGATGGGAGGAGAGCAAGCGGCGCTCACCATGGATCAAGTCATGCGGGGCTCCGCGGAACGGCGGGGTGAGCGTGTGGATGAAGAAGCGCTTCGAACCCAAAAGGATCGATTGATCCAACATTACGACTCCCAATCGGATGCCTTCTACACCTCCGGGCACATGCTGGACCAGGGCGTGATTGATCCCCGCGATACACGAAAAGTAATTGGATTTGCCTTGGACACCTGCTGGGAAGCACGACGCCGAACAGTGCAACCCAACTGTTTCGGCGTAGCTCGCCTCTGACTCGACCGGTACAATTCTTCACCCGAGGACCGAAATTAATAAAGAGGTCAACAACAAATGAGAGCTTTTAACAGCATCTTGGTTGCCAATAGAGGAGAAATTGCAGTCCGTATCGTCAAAACAGCTCGATCGTTGAGTTTCCGAACCATCGCTGTTTATTCGGAAGCCGATGCCACAGCGCCTCATGCGCAAATAGCTGACGATGCGGCGTTGCTTGGTCCGCCTCCCATTGCGGCATCCTACCTCAATATCAAACGAATACTGAAAGCCGCCCGGCAAACGGGTGCGGAAGCCATTCATCCCGGTTATGGATTCTTATCGGAAAACGCCGAATTTGCGAGAGCATGCGAGCAGGCAGGGCTTGTGTTCATCGGACCAGGTGCCGATGCGATTGAGTTGATGGGCAATAAAGCAGAGGCCAAACGGCGTATGATTGCGGCCGGGATACCTTGTCTGCCCGGGTATTTCGATGCCGATCAATCCGATACTACGATGTCTTCCGTTGCGAACGAGATTGGCTGTCCTTTGATGGTGAAAGCGGCTGCTGGCGGTGGAGGGCGGGGAATGAGGCTGGTAGAGCGCGCAGAAGATTTACCAATGGCTTTGACTGCGGCTCGTTCTGAAGTCTTGAACGCTTTTGGCTCGCATGAGTTAATTTTGGAAAAGGCGATCTTGCGCCCCCGTCATGTCGAATTTCAAATAGTGGCAGACAATCATGGAAACGTCATCCATTTGGGGGAGCGCGATTGTTCGATACAACGCAGGTATCAAAAAGTAGTGGAAGAAGCGCCCTGTCCGGTAATGACCGATGAACTGAGAGCACAAATGGGAGCAGCTGCGGTTGAGGCCGCGCGCAGCATAAAATACAAGGGCGTGGGCACTATCGAATTTCTTCTGGATGAGGAAGGAAATTTTTACTTTCTCGAAATGAATACCCGCCTTCAAGTGGAGCACCCGGTAACCGAAATGATCACGAAGCTGGATTTGGTAGCCTTGCAGATTCAAATCGCGGAAGGTCTCCCCCTGGAATTGACCCAAGCCGATGTCGCGTATGCGGGGCATGCCATTGAAGGTCGTCTTTATGCGGAAGATCCCGCACAAGCCTTTTTGCCTTGCGCAGGCACCATTGATCATTGGCGGCCTGCCGAAGGAATTGGAATCCGGATCGATTCCGGTATTCAAACGGGTCAGGAAATTTCACCTTTTTATGATCCGATGCTTGCCAAAGTGATTGCTTGGGGGGAAACCCGGGAACTTGCCCGTCATCGCTTGATCAATGCTCTCGAGCATACTGAGATCTTCGGTTTAATCACGAATAAGAGTTTTTTGAGCATGCTTTTGAACAAAGAGGCGTTTGCCAAGGGTGAGGTAACAACGGCATTCATCGCAGAAGAATTGAGCCCCGAAGACTTGGCAAATCCCCAACCTGACTTTGAATCGATGGCGACAGCGGCGCTTCTCCAATACTGCATTGAACGTCAATGCGCCTTGGAAGAATGTGTGCGCGTCTCTTCCGAGTTATTGAATTGGTCCAATGGCGGTCGACTCCTCACCCAGTATGTTTATTTCTCAAACGGAGAGCGTGTTGAGCTGACTGTTTCACCCGAGACTCGAGAGGGTTATCAAATTCGCGGAGTAGATTCCTCGCTTTCCATCAAACTCTTGACGTTTGCTGAAGGCGTCGCACGCTTGAGCATTGACGGGTGTCGACGAGATGTCAACTATTCAGCACCCTCTGCAGGTGTCATTCATATTTCACTCGCAGGCGAAACATTTCGTTTTCGCAATGAGATTGCCTTTCCTGCTTCCGGAAAAAGAATCGATGGGAGCGGACATATTGTCGCTCCCATGCATGGAGCCCTGTTTGAGATCTTTGTCGAATTGGGCGATCATGTCGAAATCGGAACTTGTCTCGCCCTATTGGAAGCGATGAAAATACAACATGAAATTTTGGCGGAAATCGAGGGAACCGTGCAGGCAATCTATGTGGACGCAGGAACACAAGTTGCTGCCAATGAATTACTGATAGAAATTGTACCTGATGCCTGATACGCCAGCACCTTCTTCAATACAATCCGCTTTGACCTGACAACATTTCGCCGACTTCCAGAATTTTTCTTGATTTATTTCGCTTCTTCCAGTAAATTTTGTTCCGGTTTGAATCTATCTTTGTTTTATAACATTAAATCAAAAGGTGAAAATATGAGTAGAATAATGAGAAAAATTACGGGTGTGGTATTTATGATTGGTTTTGTTTTTTCAGCATCTTCCATTTTTGCCGGGGAAGCGCCGATGCTGGCTGAAATGGTTAAAGCAGGCGAGTTGCCGCCTCTTGAGGAGAGGTTGCCGGAAAATCCGTTAGTCGAGGTACCGGTAAGTGAAATTGGAACATATGGTGATAAATTGGTTCTCGGTACCGCATTCTTTCTGGACGACGAGAGACTTCCGGTCCGGGTTGACAGAAATGGATTTTTTCAATTTACCTATCCATTTCCTGCTGAAGGGCCAATACTGCCCAATCTTGCAGAGTCCTGGGATTGGAACGACGATGGCACCGAGTTAATCATAAACCTGAGAAAAGGGATCAAATGGTCGGATGGTATGCCATTTACTGCGGATGACGTTGTTTTCTTCATGGAAGATATAGTTGATGACGATAATGTCGCCTATGTATGGTTCTATGAAGGAAACTTTTATGACGCAAATGGAAATTTTCCTCTTCTCATGAAAGTTGACGATTACACGCTAAAGTTCGAGTATGATGACAAAGCTTTTCTTTTTGAGAAAAAATATTCGAATGTCACCTGGGCCGCGTTGCCTAAACATCATTTCTCCCAGTGGCACCCAAAGTATAACCCGGATTCCGATTACGAAACACTGAATGAAAAAATAAAGATTCTCGGTGTCGATTCCGAAGGTGGCCGAGTCACTCTGAATGCCTGGGTAGTCGATGAATATGTGCCTGACGAAAAACTGCATATGACAAGAAATCCATATTACTGGAAGGTTGACCCCGATGGAAACCAGCTCCCCTATTTTGATGAATTTGAGATATTGGTCGCTGGTGACAGACCCGCCGTTGGTTTAGGCAACATGACTGGAGAATATGATCATGATCATATGTGGACGGGTTATCCACACTATTCGATGTGGCTGGAAGAACAAGGTAAACCGGGTAGAGACTATTCTATCGGTTTTTCAAATGCTCCTGGCATGAAAATAAGTTTTAATTTTGATGCCGAGGATGCTGAAGCCAGGGCTGTCCAAAGAGATGTAAATTTCAGACGAGCACTCTCTCTGGCAATCGATAGACCGACCATATCAAGAAGCTTGGCATTTGATCTGATGACGCCAATAGGTTGTTCATGGGCTCCTGATTCTCCATATTTTGACGAGAAGTATGGATACCTGTACTCCGAATATGATCCCGATAGGGCGCGACAGATACTGAACGACGCCAATATTGTGGATCGAGATGGTGATGGCATCAGAGAACTTCCAACCGGCGAGAAATTGGAACTGATTTGGGATATGTACGCCCATGATCTCTTTACTCCAATGTCGGAAATAATTGTTGCTACTGTTAAAGAAGTGGGCATTAATTTGATTCTGAATGAAACCCACCAGACTCTTCACACCACAAATTTATATGCAGGAAATTTTGAAATATCTACTTCGGATTTTGAAAACTACAATGAACCACTTCTTGCAGTGGATAGGTGGGTTCCTACCGACACGGGTTCTCCATTCTTCCATAAAGAGGCGCATATGACGGGAGGATTTTCCCCGGAATTCGATGAATTTACCCGAATACTGAGAACGGCTAGTATCGCAAGTATCGAAGAGGGTATAAAACTGGGAAAAGAGGCGAATAGAATTATGGCTGAAAATGTATTTATGATACATGTCGGTGTCCGCAAACGTCCTTTCATTAATTCAAACAGACTTGGAAACATGGTCTTGGAGTCAACAAGAGTCCAGGAATATGGAAACTTTGATCCCCCATTCAGATATATGCAAGTCTATGCGAAACATCCTGCGAACAGGCCCTAATTAAGAGAAGTGGGAAATTTTCCGGGAAGTGGCGCAACGTACCGCTTCCCGGATCCATGTCGTTTATCTTATGTCAGCATATTATAAAATATTTATGGTGTTTTTTTTAACTTCGAAACGTGATTTAAATTCACCACCCTCTATCAATATCGTTACACGGTTGAGTAAATACCTGATGAATTACAGTATGTAAGGAGTCCTGATTATAGTAGAAAGATCTAAAGAGTAAATATACCGCAATGGGCATATTGACCTACACGCTGAGAAGAATTTTAATATCAATACCGGTCATCATCATAATCTCAGTGATCTGTTTTGGTATAATTCAGTTGCCTCCTGGTGACTATGCGGATGCGTATGCTGCGCGCGCAACGATGACTGGAGGGGGGAGTGTCTCCAAAGATCTTATAGAAATGCTGAGACAAAAATATGGTCTGGGTCAACCTTTTTGGATTCAGTATTGGAAATGGGTGAAAGGCTTTCCTGAAGGAGATTTTGGTATTGCGATGTCACTGCAGGGCACATCTGTCGCAGATCTTTTAAAGGAAAGACTTCCCATGACGATCTTTATAAATCTTTGTGCATTGTTTTTCGCGCTGATGATCGCTTTACCGATAGGGTTGTACTCAGCCACGCATAAGTACAGTCTGTTGGATTATTTATTAACCTTTATTGCTTTTATTGGTATCGCTATTCCCGGATTTATACTCGCGGTACTTATCATTGCCATATCAATATTCTGGATGGATTCCTCATACGTCGGTCGTTTATACTCCAATGAATTTATTGGAGCTCCTTGGGACATGGCAAAAACTATTGATTTTTTAAAGCATCTTCCTGCGCCAATCATTGCAATTGGCGTTGCGCAAACCTCAAACACCATGCGTATAATGAGGGGCAATATGTTGGATGTTCTCAAACAACCCTTCATACAAACTGCAAGAGCCAAAGGGCTATCAGAGCCAGTCGTTCAATGGAAACATGCTTCAAGAATAGCGATCAATCCCATAATCAGCAGGATTGGCGTATATCTTCCCGAGATTATCGCTACTGAAATGCTTGTTTCTATTGTGTTGAATTTGAACACGATTGGTCCACTGTTTTACGATTCATTAATTTCTCAGGATATGTATTTGGCTGGTACCATCTTATTGGTTATTTCAGTTATCCTCGTCATTGGTAATTTAATTGCCGATGTCGTCCTTGCCCTGACAGATCCTCGTATTAGATTTGAATTAATATAAGGAACTTCCCTACCGTGTTCTTAAAAAAATATCAAGAAAATGAAGAATATATAGTTCTGTCTGAAGGGCAACTCATGTGGCGGAGATTTTTTAAGCACAGAGTTGCTGTTGCTTCAGCGATCATTCTGATGATTTTGTACATAGTCGTCGTATTTGCCGATTTTTTTGCTCCCTATGGGATGCTTACTAACCATACATACTTTGTATACGCATCCCCACAGATTACAAAAATCCGGTTTGTCGGCAGAGAAGGTGAATTTTACTTCCGGCCATTCATGTATAGACAAATCGCTGCAAGGGATCCGAAAACCCTCAGGTTTATTTATAAAGATGATGTAAACCAGAAAGATTTTCTCAATTTTTTTGTTCATGGTGAAGAATATACCATGTTAGGATTCATCAAAAGTGACATTCACTTATTTGGAGTCGGAGAAGGAAAATTGTTTTTGCTGGGAACCGATATCATTGGGAGGGATTTGTTAACAAGGATTATCTTTGGCGGGAGAATTTCGCTGTCGATTGGGATCATCGGAGTCATTATCTTGGTTACTATCGGGACAATTGTGGGAACAATTTCCGGATACTTTGGTGGCTGGGTTGACAATATTCTTCAAAGGATCATCGAGATCTTCAGGATCATTCCGCAAATAGCTCTCTGGATGGCGCTTGCAGCGATAATACCCAAGGAATGGCCCTCTACATATGTCTATTTAGGAATCGTCATTATATTTGGATTTATCAGTTGGACCGGTCTGGCAAGAGAGCTCAGAGGGAAAGTGTTGGCCATTCGACGATCGGATTATATTTATGCTGCAGAAGTATCCGGTGCCGGTACGGGCAGAATTATTATAAAACATATCATACCGAACGTTTTGAGTCATATCATCGTTATTGCCACCTTGAGTATACCAATGATGATCATAGGTGAAGCGGCATTGAGTTTTTTAGGTCTGGGTATAAAACCGCCAATGACAAGCTGGGGTCTTCTCTTGACCAAGCTTAGAGAAGTGCAGACATTAAAGCATTATCCATGGTTGATAAGTCCTGCAGGAATAATTGTAATCTCAGTTCTTTGTTTCAATTTTATCGGAGATGCTTTAAGAGATGTTTATGATCCCTATTCCGATTAATTTTCTGATGTTTTAAAAATCGCTTCCTGTTTTGAAAGGATGAACGAATTGAAAAAGGAAAATGTTTTATTAGATGTAAGAGACTTAAAAGTGTATTTCCATATTGAGCAGGGAACTGTCAGAGCAATTGACGGGCTCAGTTTTCAAATAGAAAAAGGGAAATCTCTTGGCATCGTTGGTGAAAGCGGATGCGGGAAAACCATCACAGCTTTGTCTCTTATGCTTCTACATCCACAACCGGAAGGTAAGATTGAAAGCGGGAATATATATTATTATCCCGATGGCGATAGTCGTATTGATATTGCAAAATTGGGGATTCATAGTAAACAAATCCGTAACACGAGGGGAAATGAGATTGCAATGATTTTTCAGGAACCCATGATGTCCCTGAATCCCGTGTACAAAATAGGCCAGCAACTGATGGAAGCAATACGATTGCATCAAAAAGTGGATAAAAGAAGGGCAAAAGAAATTGCAATTGAAGCCCTCCGACGTGTGAGAATATCTGCTCCAGAGCAAAGAACGAACGAGTATCCTTTTCAATTGAGTGGAGGGATGAGACAGAGGGTGATGATAGCGATAGCACTTTCATGCAATCCCAATCTACTTATTGCAGACGAACCTACGACAGCCCTGGATGTTACCATAGAGGCTGAAATATTGAATTTAATAAAAGACCTTCAAAGAGAACTGGGAATGTCCCTTATGATGATTACCCACGACCTTGGTGTGATCGGGGAAGTGACGGATGATGTCGTCGTCATGTATGTTGGTAAAATTGTGGAAAAGGCAAACACCAGGAAGCTGTTTGAAGAACCTCTGCATCCTTATACGAAAGCGTTATTCAAATCCCGACCTGAAATCAGAACGGAAGGAAGACTCTCTTCAATTAAAGGGTCTGTGCCAAATCCTTACCTGCTCCCGCAAGGATGCAGCTTTGAACCAAGGTGTGATGTCGCGATGGAAATTTGTAAAAAGAAAACCCCGGAGCTTTTTGATCTGGATGGGCATTTTGTGAGTTGTTGGAAATATGATGACAAGGAGGGGTTATAGATACGCCTAACGAAAATATATTGCAGGTAAGAGGTCTTAAAAAGTACTTTCCCAACCGCAAAGGTTTCTTTTACAAGATTGTGAATTATAACAAGGCCGTTAATGGAGTGGATTTTTTTATAAAAAAAGGAGAATCTGTCGGATTAGTCGGAGAAAGTGGATCCGGAAAGACAACTGTAGGCCGTTGTATCGTCAGGTTGTATGAACCGACAGAGGGAAGTGTTGAATTCAATATAAATGGAAAGGTTATAGATATCGCTGAAGTTCCGAAGAAGGAAATGAAGAGTATGAGAAAACATTTTCAAATGCTGTTTCAGGATGTCTATTCATCGCTGGATTCAAGAATGAAAGTTGCGGATATCGTGACCGAACCGATGGCAATACATAACGTTGGCAGTAAGAAAGAGAGAATAGAGCGAGCAGAAGAGTTGATGGAAAGAGTCGGGTTATCGGCACATGATATACGTAAATATCCCCATCAATTCAGTGGCGGTCAGAGACAACGTATTGGAATTACCAGAGCACTGAGCATAAACCCCGATTTCATAGTCTGTGACGAGCCTGTTTCGGCATTAGATGTATCCGTTCAAGCTCAAATATTGAATCTGCTTTTGGATCTTCAGGATGAGTTTCAATTATCTTACCTGTTTATCGCCCACGATTTGGGTGTCGTGAAATATATCAGCGAAAGAATAATCGTCATGTATTTGGGAAAGATTGTTGAAATAGCTTCTTCTCAAGATATTTATGAAAACCCCAGACATCCATATACGGAAGCATTATTGGCAGCCATATCAAAATATAAAGCAGGCAGCACCCGGGAAATTTTATTAAAAGGCAGTATCCCGGACCCCTCGAATCCACCGGTTGGTTGTGTATTACACCCCCGTTGCGCCTATGCAAAAGATATTTGCCAAGAAGTACTACCTGAGCTTGAACCAATTCCCGGAAAACCAGAAGCCTTTGTAGCCTGTCACCGATTTAAAGAGTTAGACCTGAAAAGCTATACATATTGAAAAGCTCGTTTCCAGGAATCAATGGGAGGAAGTTCTGCCGAGAAGAAAACCAATAAGGGATTTGCCTGCTTGGGAGCGAAAGTGTGGCGGGGACGGCTGCGGTAAATTATGCTTTTGATGTGATCCCCCTAATACCTCTACCTTCTTTGCAAGATCATCCTGGAGAAAAGGATCGAGACTGCGATATTTGCTCCCATCAGCATCGACGATGAGCCAACTATGGTCATCCGAAGAGTCGGTCGCCCAAGACGTCGGAGTCACGATGACTAAGGAATGAAATTTAAATAAGTTAGAAGTATGGATACGCAAAATTAGGGGACACGTAACAGCAGGCATAAAACAGTAGAGTTGGGATGCGCAGCGGTGTACATGTCCCCCAATTTTGCTCACACAATTGGAAGAATTACAGGTTATTTAAGGTTTGTTCCTAAAGCAACATTTTTTTCCAAACCCAATTCCTTCAGCGTGTTCAACACCTCTGCCGGTAATTTGGACAGATTGAAGATTCCAAGGCCGACAGTGTAATTACCATATTCTATCGATTTGACAAAGCCAACCGTATCTTCGTCTTCCGCAAAGGCATAGGATACTCTTCCATCTACCGCAAAAAGTGCCAAAATTGTTAGTAGAATCAGTCCCATTTTTCCATTGGAATATTTTCCTTTCGACAAAATTCGTTTTTCTTCGATATATCCTGAAACCACAAGGAATGGAATGTTTTTTTTATAGTCCTTGAATGCCGGACTTCAGACATATATTGAGAATTATGCTGCTGCCAGTAGCTGATAAATCAAGCATTTTATGTTGTCCTGAGAAAATAACTTTTGTTCGGGTGATTTTTGCGAGTTGAAATATTTACAACCCCAGGTTTTTCGTCCCATAGCAGCCATGAGGTCAGAAAAGCTAATTTCACCTGAGTTCGTGATAAGAATTTAATAAATTCAATATGTTATGGAATCTTCATATCTTAGAGAAACCTTGTCATTCCTGCGAAAGCAGACGACCTCCCACCATAGCATCGTTCATTCCATAAGGGGCTAATAAGTCAGCAAAAATGGCAACGAGAAACAGCAGAAGGGTTTAACTCCGCATACCACACCTAGTGGTTTCTCCTTTAATAATTATCAAAGCTGGAGGAGGACGTCGAAAATTTTCCAAAGAAGTTACTGCATTTGCAGAAAGATGTAGAGCCGTTATTGTACTTTAAGCAGAGACCTATCGCAAAGGCCACTTGAATTATTGATTGTATTGGCGCGTCCGACAGGATTCGAACCTGTGACCGACGGATTAGAAATCCGTTGCTCTATCCGACTGAGCTACGGACGCAATTGCAGATATGGCGGGAATTCGAGGGGAACGGAGGATTTAACAGCGTGACCTTCTTTTCCTCTGGAAAGACAGATCTGAAAAATACTTGATGAACCCGAGGATGACAAGTTCTTTGTTGTAGCCGCTGGACAATCCTTTTGGGACTCTCACGGAGCAGACATTCCGGTTTTGTATTTCCTGAAATTTCCGTATATAACGATAATTGCCAACTTGGACGCTGGCAAGAAACGCAGAATTGAAAATGGCAACAAAAGAGTAATTTTTCAGGCCGATCAAGTAATAGATTTTGACGGACGATGATGAAGCCCTTTGGTATTTTACGAATTTTAGTCATAGTCATGCTAATCGGTTTAGCCGCGTGTGGCTATCAACTGGAAGGGACCAATCCCCAACTCCCTTCTGATGCGACAACCTTGGCGATTGTCCCTATCCAAAACCAGACTTTTCAGGCAGGGTTGGAAACTCGGCTGATGCTGCGATTGCGGCAATTGTTCCGCAACAACTCCTCTGTAGAATTAGGCAGGCCACAAGATGCGGATTTGGTTTTAGATATCCAACTACAGACCCTTGATGCCAAACAAACCTCTGTTTCCGCAGATGGATCCACAGTCGTGCTACAATTGGAGTTGAAAGGAATCGTTGTTCTCAACGATAGGAAGCAGAACATCGTCCTCTGGAGTGAAAAAGGCTTGAATGCGAGAGGAATTCTCCTTTACGAACAAGGAGAAACCAGCACGGGGTTGACTGGCTCAACGATCGGACGTGGACTTGATGAAGTCACCAATGCATTTGCCAAACGTGTATACGAACGCATCTTTTTCCGTTTTTGATCCTTGGCTGATACCTCCATAACGCTTAGCAAAGACGATCCTTCATCCTATCATTGTTCCGTAGTCGAGGGAGCGAATTGACGATTTATTGAAAAAGAGCATCATGGGAAATCGATTGTTTCGAGGTATATATGATTCCGGAAGATTTAGAATATTTTAAAAAATTATTGCTTGAGATGAAAAAGGCGCTCTTAGCTGAAAGTACTACCACTGTCCATGAAATGAAAAGCGAAAGCACCCTTTTTCCTGATCCCAATGACCGGGCTTCTCTGGAAACAGACCGCAACACCGTCTTACGGATTAGAGACCGTGAACGAAAATTGCTGAGTAAAATTCAAGAAGCCCTTGATCGGATTGAAGACAAAACCTTCGGACTTTGTGAAAGCTGTGGAAAAATGATTGGACGGCCACGTCTCGAGATTCGGCCGGTTACCACTTTTTGCATCGATTGCAAGGCCGAATTAGAAGCCACTGAACGATAGGAGGGAATATTTCTCAGAAAAAAGGGCTGGCAAGTTGCCAGCCCGAGATCGTTTGAAAAGCAGAAAACGGGAACTACATCATACCACCCATTCCTCCCATACCACCCATTCCGCCACCACCTGGCATTGGGGGTGTTTCTTTTTCGTCAGCCATTTCAAAAACACCTGCTTCCGTGGTCAAGAGCATGCCTGCCACCGATGCGCCATTTTCCAAAGCCACCCTTGCAACTTTGGTTGGATCGATGATTCCGGCAGTCACCATGTCGACATAGTCTTCTTTGGCTGCGTCGAATCCTTCATTGACGTTTTCAGCGTTTTTGACTTTGTCGACAATCAAAGCGCCTTCCAAGCCTGCATTGGAAATGATCTGACGTATGGGGGATTCCAACGCTCTCACAATAATGTTGGCACCAACTTTTTGATCAGGATCTTCGATATCTTTGATCGCATCTGAGACACTGTTGACGCAGCGTAGCAAGGCAATGCCACCACCTGGCACGATACCTTCTTCTACGGCGGCACGGGTCGCATGCAGAGCATCTTCCACGCGAGCTTTTTTCTCCTTCATTTCAATTTCTGAAGCAGCCCCTACTTGAATGACAGCCACTCCGCCCGCTAGTTTGGCCAAGCGTTCTTGCAGCTTTTCGCGATCGTAATCGGAGGTCGTTTCCTCGATTTGATTGCGGGTTTGATTGATGCGGGCTTTGATCCCATCTTTGCTTCCAGCACCATCGATGATGGTGGTGTTGTCTTTGTCAATGCTGATGGTCTTGGCTTGTCCCAATTGATCCAAGTTCAAATCTTCCAGTTTCATGCCCATGTCTTCCGAAACCACAATACCGCCTGTCAAAACTGAAACGTCTTCGAGCATCGCCTTGCGACGATCTCCAAAACCAGGAGCCTTCACTGCAGCACACTTGAGGGTGCCGCGAATTTTATTGACCACCAACGTTGCCAATGCTTCTCCTTCCACATCTTCTGCAATGAGCAAAAAGGGTTTGCTGGTTTTTGCAATCTGTTCCAGCACCGGGAGCAAATCTTTCATGTTGCTCACCTTCTTTTCGACAAGAATGATGTAAGGATCTTCCAAAACTACTTCCATGCTATCGGCATCTGTGACGAAATAGGGAGAAAGATAACCCCGATCAAACTGCATGCCTTCTACCACGTCCAAAGTCGTGTCGGCGCTCTTTGCTTCCTCTACGGTGACGACGCCATCTTTGCCCACTTTGTCCATTGCATCGGCAATGATATTACCAATCGTACTGTCGTTGTTGGCAGAAATGGTTCCCACCTGAGCAATTTCCTTGGAATCGGAAACGGATTTGGAAATACCACTGAGATGCTTGGTGGCTGCAGAAACTGCTCTATCAATGCCACGTTTCAGATCCATCGGGTTTGCTCCTGCCGCCAGATTGCGATTTCCTTCAATAACAATGGCTTGTGCCAATACGGTCGCAGTAGTTGTGCCATCTCCTGCATTATCGGAGGTCTTGGAAGCCACTTCTTTGAGCATTTGGGCACCCATATTCTCCAATTTATCCTCCAACTCGATTTCCTTTGCCACTGTCACTCCGTCTTTCGTCACAACCGGTGCGCCAAAAGATTTTTCAATCAACACGTTTCGCCCCTTGGGACCCAACGTGACCTTGACCGCATTGGCCATCTTGTTTACTCCGTTCAATAAATGCTGACGACTGTCAGCACCATGTTTGATTTCTTTTGCTGCCATGTAACCTCGTTGTTTAATGATAGTTAAATGAATACATTACTGAAAATAATCCTTGGGATATGTTTTATTCAATCACTCCCAAAACATCGTCTTCGCGCATGATAAGATACTCTTGTCCATCGATCTTGATGTCGGTTCCTCCGTATTTGCTGAACAATATACGATCGCCTTTCTTCAAGTCCAATGCCTGTATCTCACCACTCTCCGAACGCTTTCCTTTGCCAACCGCAATGACTTCCCCTTCCTGAGGCTTCTCTTTTGCCGTGTCCGGAATGAAGATACCACCAACGGTCTTCTCTTCCGCATCTAATCGTTTTACTATAATTCGATCTTGTAAGGGACGAATCATGTTCCTCCTAATTTCAATAGGGTTAATATGAATGTGCTTACTATTTACTCAAATTAATAGCATTCAACAAAGGTGAGTGCTATTAACCCTACGAATATACCAGATATTTTTCAGAAATCAAGAAAAAATAGCACTAATGTCCGGTGAGTGCTAATTTTTTTAAATTGGAGTGGGGGACTCTCAGAATCCAGCCGGATTTATAACAAAAAGAGTGAGTCGAAACGGAGAATCCGGCTTTCAATCGTTATAGAAGAAAGCCGTTGTGCTCGAGTTTTATTCCAAAGTGTTGATATATGCGGCCATATTGTTGATGGCATCGTCATCAATAAGTATCATTGCCATGGGACGCATTTGCATGCCAAATAGATCTTGGGGATTGACTCCTCGTATACCTTCTTTGTAATTTTTCAGTTGTCGCACTGCATACCAATCGTACTGGTTTGTCAATTTAGGTGAATTCAAGGCTTTGTTTCCTTCCCCTTTTGCCCCATGGCAGGCCACGCAAAGCGCAAAACTCGCTTGTCCTGAAGCAGCGTCGCCTGTCACGCTGTTCGGAGGTTTAGGAGGTTTCAAGGAGTTCACGTAAGCGGCCACGTCTGCAATTTCCTGATCATCGGCCAGCGTCATGGACATTGCGCGCATTTGGGCGCCATAGATATCTCTTGGATCTCCTGCGCGGAAACCGGCTTTGAAATTTTGCAATTGCCTCTCAACGTACCAAACTTCCTGTCCTCCAATAACCGGGGCATTCAGCGCGGGATTTCCTTCGCCATTTTCGCCATGGCAGACTGCGCAAACGTTAAAAAGGGTTTCCCCTTTTTCCGCATCCCCGGCAGCATAAACCGCAATTGACATTCCTAGACTCAGTGCGAGTGTCATTCCTGCAACTATCAACCTTTTCATATTATTCTCCAAATTATACGATTTGTCATAAGTAAAAGAGCAACAGAATTAATTTTCAAGCTCTCTTCATAAGGGCTCGGAATCAGAGGGAGGCGTCTCCTCCGCCGAATCAGCATCCACTATATACGGAATGGAATCAAATAAGCAATAAATTTACCAAACTTTGCTCATTTTCTTACATTTGTCGCAATACTTTTTCTGGTCACCGGACAAAGGAAGAGATCATCACAAGAAAAACGACACTGGCTGGTCATCCGCAATTGGAGAACCTGATAGTTTCTCTGCAAGCCTTTTCAGCAGGATATGCGCAATTTGAGGTTTTCCCTCCATTTTTTGAGCCGGCAGATCTTGTTCAACCAACCAAGCCACTTGTTCTCCAGCCGCTCCTTTTTCTTCCCCCCGGTTTGCCACGACAATAGAAGATCCTTTTTTCAAATAAAACTCGGCAATCGTCATCAATTTCTCATGGCTGAGCTTTTCTTCATACTTGAAAGTGACCATAAGCAGTGTTGGAAATTGTTCAGAGACTTGTTGGGTGATTTTTTCCGTAGTGACCAATTTGAGCATTTGAGGTTGCCCACTGGGCATTTTTCCGGGAAAAACCGTTTCCGGACGAAAATCCGCAACAGCGGCAGAAAAAATACCTGCGGAGATCGGCTTGGTTTGCAGCAATTGCTTAACGGTTTCCCCGTAATCGTCATAGTTTTCTACAAGATGACTCTTCAGATAATCGGGAGGGGAATGACTGTGAGCGTCTATAACCAGATGTACCGTTGCTCCTTGAAAGTAGGCCTCTTTGGCAATCTCGATTGATAAGGCGCCGGTAAAACGAGTGACGATGCGGCGGATGCTATCCAGATAAACGGGAGTCGATCCTCCCGTTACTAAAATATCCAACCCTTTCAGGGGAGAGGGCTTGATTCCTCGAATTGTCTCAGCAACCAGTATTTCTTTGGAAGGTAAATTGTTTTTCCCGTTTTCTTGGCGTGGTGGAATGAGAGAGACTGCCATGGAGCGGAGCTTCTTCAATGAGTCGCTCAGGATGCTGTTGTGCAAATTACCATGCATTGCAGGAGCGATCAGCACCGTGGTCTGCTTTTGTTCAAGCTTCCCCAACGCGGATGCCAAAGTGGATGAGACAACACAATCCGCAATTCCTCGGGCGACTTTGTTGATCACATTGTAAGTGGCCGGCGCGACCAAATAAGCGTCAAATGGAGCAGAATCGCTCAAATGCTCCGCATCTGCAGTAAACTCATCAATCACCCGGTTGAGGGATGTCCATTCCAAAGCTTCCTTGCTCACATAGCGCAGACCTTCTTTCGTAATAAAGACCACAACTTCGCCTCCTTCGCGACGTAGCTCTCGGACCAAATCCGGTGCGCGGTAGGTAGCGATGCTTCCTGTGAGCAAAAGCGCAATCCGTTTTCCTTTGAGATGATTGCCTCTTTCACGGACATCGCGATCTTTCATCTCTGAAAGGGGAGGCGGGTTCAAATCCCAATCCATCTTTAGTCTCCTACTGTTTGTCTTATTGTCATCCACAATTTCCAGAAAAGGTATGACTGGGAAGCGATTTCAATGACTTCTATTTGATAGAGAATTTAAAAATATAGCACAAATATCAGGAGATTGCCGAAGCTGCGTCACCAAGCAAGTGTTCTTTCCATTGACCCTTCGCAGAAGACGCTCCGAAATTTATCTTTTTTTCGTGCTGCTTGCCATCAATTAATAGCCACCCGAGGTTCCCTCCAGGACTCCCGACTACTCCCCAAAGCCAGAAAGCGTCGCAGCGTAATTTAACCTGAGTTCGAGATAAGATTTTAATAAATTCAATATGTTATAGAATCTTCATATCTTAGAGAAAGCTTGTCATTCCTGCGAAGCTTGTCCCTGCGAAAGCAGGGAGCAGGAATCCAGAGGTATGCAGCCGGACTGAAATCCGGATCCCCGCTTTCGCGAGGATGACATATACACTAGGATACTCATATTATTGAAGATTTATGTCGCACTCAGGTTAATTTAACATTGGAAGGTATGGGGTCCGGAAATCCCACAATTCAACACAAGAGAGTCGTGGGTCAAAGGAAACTCCCAGTCCTTTGCCATCCAACATTTTCAATAAACATCATCGATTTTATATTATAATTTTTTTGCGAATCCCGCATTTATTTTGCCTTGGGGGGTTGACATTGGGTTGTTGTTGTTGTGCTAGGATCATGCCTTCACTGAGTTGTTTTAGTGAAAAATGAGGGTTCCCGATCGATCGATTGAACAATATCGTGAGAGAACGTGAAAGCGATGGATCCTCCCCGGGAATCTTTTGTTCCTCATCCGGGTGTTCGAGCCCCCGTTCTTTCGATGGGGTCAATGGCTGGGTGAAGTATTGTCAATCTCTTGTATAAGGAGTTCTCATGGATATGTATTTCAAGCAACTTTTTGCCCCTCTCGTGGGGCCGAAAGTGGCAGGCATCTGGTCTGCTGTACAAAAACTTGTCCTCGCAAACTTGTCCCCGCGAAAGCGGGGAGCGAAAATCCGATTCGTCCAATGGTGTGGTGAATCTTTTTATTTCACCTCAATTGTAAGAGGAAATATGAAAACTAGAAAAAACAGAAAAATCCAATCAATATTTTTAACCTTCATCCTGGCCGTGATCGCAATCTGGGTCAGCCCGGCAGCCGTGGCTGCTGATAAAAAGATGGTGACGGACCCCAGCACCGGCAAGGTGGTGACCGCGCCGGAGTATGGCGGGACATTGACCTACGCCTGGGGTGGAAGAGTAAGCGACAATGTAGACCCCTTTGCTGTTGCCTGGGAAGCGGGCTGGCTCATAGACGGTGTTAATGAGAAGCTCGCCCTCGGGGACTGGGCACTGGATAGGGAAGAATTTGACTGGACAGACAGTTACGTCCCTACGCGCTTCTTGACAGGGCATCTGGCGGAAAGCTGGGAAACGCCCGACCCACTAACTTACATCTTCCACATCCGTCAGGGCGTTCACTACGCTCTTGATCCGGACAGTGAGGCCAGTCGCTTAGTAAACGGTCGGGAGCTAACCGCCGATGATGTCGTCTATACCTATCAGCGCCTTACCGCTCAGGGTGACTTCACCGAACGTCCCCTTAAGCCTGGCCCCCTTTTCAACCTGCCATGGGAATCGATAGAAGCCACCGACAAATACACGGTTGTCATGAAGATGACAAGGCTATCCCTCGACGCGCTACATCCAATCCTCAACGCAAATCAGAATTGGATACTACCCCGCGACGTGATCGAGCATTACGGCAACTATGAGGATTGGAAGAACGTGGTCGGCAGCGGGCCCTTTATGCTGACCGACTATGTCGAAGGTGTCTCCAAAACCTTTACCAAGAATCCTGACCACTGGGACTACGACGAGAAATACCCGGAGAACCGCTTGCCGTATGTTGACCAGTTAAGGGCCATCCTTATGGCAGAAGAAGCAACCCGTATGAGTTATTGTCAAAAGTGGTGTTTGAGTTAAAAATCAAGCGGCAATCCGGATTTCAGGAATCACCTCGATTCCATCAGAGAATTGTACACCTTCAATCACCTTTGCCAGGTAATCAAAGCCACGTAACTTTCTCCAATTCTTTTCTGCGCATTGTCCCAGCTTAAACATCATGTGCAGCATTCCTTCACGATTGAGACAGCCCTTTGATCTTTTAGTTCTGTGCCTTATGGTACCAAAGGTGGATTCAATCGGGTTGCTGGTTCGTATACTCTGCCAATGTTTAGCAGGGAAATCATAAAAGGCCAGTAACTCTTCACGATCTTGCTGTAGAGAAAGGGTGGCCTTTGGATATTTATCCTGATAGGTTTCAATGAAGAGTTCAAAGGCTTTCTCCGCATTGATTTTAGTCTCTGCCTGCCAGATTTCATGTATCGCCTCTTTAGCTTTAGGCTGTGAGCTTTTGGGCAGAGAGTTAAGGATATTAGCTGTTTTGTGTACCCAGCAGCGCTGATGACGTGTCTGAGGATATACTTCATCCATGGCAGCCCAAAACCCCATGGCTCCATCACCAATAGCTAACTGAGGAACATTCATGCCACGGCTTTTGAGTTTCAGCAGAACTTCTCTCCAACTCTGAGTGGACTCTCGTACACCATCTTCGATGGCTAAAAAACGTTTCTGACCTCTTTCGTTGACTCCAATGATAACCAATGCGCAAAGTTTATCTTTCTCGGATCGAAGACCTGAATAGATGCCATCTACCCAGACATAGGCCCAGCGGTCTTCATCCAGTGGTGCCTCCCGCCAATGATGATATTCATTTGCCCATTCACTCTTGAGGCGTGAGACAGTGCTGGCTGAGAGGCCCAGTGCATCATGACCGACCAGGACTTTTAATGCTTCCTCCATCTCTCCGGTAGAAACACCTTTCAGGTACAGCCATGGTAATGCTGCTTCCAGGGATCTGGTTTTTCTGACATAGGGCGGAACCAAGGCAGAACGGAAAGTCAGTGCCTTCCCATCTTTTGAACGTACCTTGGGGATGCGGACACTGACTGGGCCTATACCTGTCAGGATTTCTCGTTTTGGCAGGTAGCCGTTGCGTACCAACGCAAGCCTTCCATCATCGGCTATGCGTTGATGCTGAGACAAATACTCGCTCAATTCTGTTTCTACTGCCTGACGTATTAATTGCTGTGCCCCGTCTCGTAACAACTCGTTCAGAACATCTGAAACACTCTCTTTATTATCGAACTCTAAAATGCTGTTCTTTCCCATAGTGGCATATCCTTTTTATTTGGTTGATTGATATTCGAAAATTCTAGTCAACCAGATATGCCGCCTTTTTTCAATTCCTCAAACACCAGATTCGATTATAGCTCTATTGCATACCGGGGCAATTTGGACGAGTGCAGATTTCGATACCCCCTTATCGGATGAATTTTGGACAGGAACTACATGAAAGTGTTATTGGATACACACACATTTATTTGGTGGGATAGTGAACCAGAGAAACTTTCTTCAACGGTTTTGACGCTGTGCCGAGATCGAACGAATATTCTTCTTTTAAGTATGGCAAGCGTTTGGGAAATGCAAATCAAGCTTCAATTAGGAAAACTGAAACTCAATCTACCTTTGGCAGAAATAATTGAAAATCAACGACAGACCAATAATATTGAGATCTTGCCCATTGGTCTAACGCATGTCTTAGCATTAGACAGTTTGCCTTCCCATCATAAAGATCCATTTGATCGTCTATTGATCGCACAAGCAAATGTAGAAGACACTATCTTAGTGAGCCGTGATCCAGTATTTACCCATTATCCGGTTGAAGTCGTATGGGAAAACTTTCCATAAGACAGTCAGCCCAACCAGTGTGTGGAACGAGTGAATCTCAGTCATCCCCTTGGGCGCCTAACAATTCCTTATGGCCATTCTAAGGATTTCCTCCAGAGAGAAGGACATTCACCAATTGGTCACGGACCCCGTATTGGTCGAAGAGGGCTTCTACCTGAGCCCAAGTGGTGGGATCTACAGGGATGCCCTGGGCCAATCGCTCTTGGCGGGTATTGGCGGATCTTTCCCCCGGAAAGAAAACCCCGCTTGATCCTTCCATCGGGGGGGTGTCTTGAAGGTATCTCATCATCTGTTGGACCTCGGCCCGGATGGTTTCCAGGGGCGCCATGCGGCCTATGTCGATGGCGAGTATCGTGGATCCTTCACACATTTCCGCCATATAAGTCTTTCCTTGAGGGACAGCAATCTGGCCAAGAAGTCCCCCGAAAAGCGCGATCATTACCGAGAGCGCATATCCCTTGTAGCCGCCTTGCATGCCACCGACGGGAAATTGCGCACCCCCATCGTAGAAATCGTTCGGGTTCCTACTGGGGACCCCATGCTTATCAATGATCCAAGTATCCGGAAGCTCCTGTTCCTTGTTACGGTATACCCGTATCTTACCCTCAGAGGTGATCGAGGTAGAAATATCAAGCAGAACCGGGGCGCCTTCGGCATGAGGAAATGCCATCGCTAAAGGGTTCGAACCGAGTCGGCCCTCGCGTCCTCCAAAGGGAACCAGGGGGGCCCACGGTTTTCCCGCCCAGCCCGTAAACATGATGGCAGCCAGGCCGGCCGCTGCTGCCATTTCAGGGTAGGTTCCGATTCGACCCGTATGAGTCAGGTTTCCCATACTAACCAAGCTGACTCCATGATCACGAGCCTTCTCGATCGCCATTTCGGTCGCTCGCGTGGCAACCACCTGTCCGAAGGTAGAATGGCCATCAACCTGGAGGATCGCCCCATGGTCGCCAACGACTTCCGGCTCTGCCCTTGGATCGACAACGCCTTCCTCAATTTCTTTCAGGTACTGGGGTAGGCGAATGAACCCATGGGAATCGTATCCCGCAAGATTGGCATGGGCCAGGTGGTCCGCCACGATACCAGCGTGGCCGGCCGGGGCTCCTCCCGCCTGCAACATCACATCTGTTATACGGACAATCTGATGTTTGGTTAATATTGGCATAGATAGCTCCTGGGAATTCAGTTTGTTCTCGGGTTCCCACGCGAAGCATGGGAACCATTTATCACCTCCCTGCGGTTGCTCCACCGTCAATGACCAAATCGCTGCCGGTGACAAAAGAGGACTCGTTCGAAGCCAGGTAAAGGGCGCCGTAGGCCACGTCTTCCGGCTGGCCCGCGTGGCCCAGGGGAATACTGTTGAACAGGTCCTGTCGAGATTCCTCCTCCTCCAAAAAGTGGGCGATCATCATTGTTTCGATGTTGGCCGGCATTATGCAGTTGACGCGGATCCCTTCCCTGGCAAACAGCGTGGCCATCGCTGCGCCCAAGCCCCTGGCTCCCCCGCTGATAAAAGCGGCCTTGTCTTTCAGTCTCATGATTTCCCTCTTTTATTGATGACTTTCATGAGCCTCTCGATTTGAAATAAGGGATGATTTTTTTGGACAGGATTTCGTCACTCTCCTCATCGGCGATGAGGGGAACTGCAAGAATGTTCGTCGCACCCAAGTTCACGAACTTCTCGAAAGTATCGAGACATTGCTGGAGGGATCCCACCGCCATCATCTCATCGATCCCTCGATCGAGCGCCTCGTCCGGGACTTGAAGCTGTTCGACGGCCCTGTTTAATTCATTCGCATAGTCCGCGGTGGGCGTAATGTACTGATACTCCAGATCCTTCCGTGAAGATCCGTCCGCGACTTCCACACCCAGATCCTTCAGGAGCCTTGTGTGGAAGACCAACGTCTTCTTCAAGAGTTGCTTTGCCTTCTCCCGCACGGAACGTGTCTCACTAACGGCGAAGGGAATTTGCGCTATAACATCGATCTCGTCGATGCTCCGGCCCGACCGCTCCGCCGCATTGCTCATCACGGAGACCTTTCTCTTGAAGGAGGCCTCCGTATTCGGATTGCCCGACAGCCAGCCCTGGCACATCTCGCCAATGATGTTGAACAGATTCGTCGACGTGAATGCGCCGATATAGATGGGCGGATGGGGCTTCTGGACCGGCAGCAAAGAGAGATGGGCGTCCTCGAGGCGATAGTGCTCCCCGGAATAGCTGACCGGATTGTCGATGGAAGAGCCCCACAGGAGCTTCATCGGCACGGAACAAACGCTCTAAATCATAAAGCTCTCCTTCTCAAAACATAAACCTCCCCCCATTCACACTGAGGGTCTGTCCAGTAATATAGCTTGCTTCGTCCGAGGCAAAGAATGCCACAGCCGCAGCCATTTCTTCAGGTGTCCCCGTCTTGTCGTACAATTTAGGAGGAGAGGGAGGACTCTTTTTAAAAGCATTTGACTCCCCCCATCGCTTCCCATTAAGGGCACTTCCAGGAGTCGTGGCTAAAGGGGCAACACTGTTCACCGTGATATTATGTTCCATGAGCTCTCGTGCCCAAACCTTGGTCAAGGCGATGATCCCAGCCTTGGCGGCTCCATAAGCCGCTTCACCGAATTGCCCGGCCCGACCTGCATCAGAACTAATATTGACAATTCTGCCATACTTTCTGGGGACCATCCCCTCCAGGACGGCTTTGGTCACCGTCATGGGTCCCCTGAGATTCAGCGCTATTTTCCAGTCCCAGCTCTCCTCGGTACTCTCAATAAAAAGCCCTTGCTCCTCCCTACCGACATTGTTTATCAGGACGTCCACCCTTCCAAAGGTCTCCTCCACTTCCCGGACTGCGCGCTTCACCTCCTGGCTGTCGGTCACATCCATCTTCACCGCGATCGACTTTTTTCCTCCCTGGGAGAGGATCTCCTCAGCCACCGCCTGTGCTTTCTCAAGCTGGATGTCCAGAATGGCCGTCATGGCGCCCTCGTTGGCGAGTCTCCGGGTGGTTGCTTCCCCAATCCCTTGAGCTCCCCCCGTGATAATAGCCACTTTGTCCTCGAAACGTTTCATAGTGTCCCTTTCTTCATTCACGCACCCCCTAAAAAAAGAGGGCAGATTGTAATATTGATGGCCATAGGCATGCCCATGGCGCCGAGGCCTATGAATCCCACTTTCCTTGGCTGTCTCCCAATTACGAAGCCTCGCTCACGGCTTCAGCTCCCCGATGATCGGTGTGTTGAGTGAGATGCGCTTCGCATTGCGGTCGCCCAGATGGCCCACGCCAAACCAGACTTTGAAGCCCAGGAGATCGAGAAGCTCTTGGGACGCTTCCTCATACACCTCAGGAAGCAACGCCATCGGATAGTTCTCGAAGGGCCTGAACATGGGCGGTTGGTAAGCGAAGGTGAGGGCCTTCCGCTCGCCAGTCGGATCCTGAGAGAGGTAGGCTCCGGCTCCATGAATGAGCCGGCCGTCGAAGATGAAGCAGTTGCCGGCCGGGCCTGTCACCTGCATCTGGTCCTTAAGGTCGTCCTTGTTCGGTCGGCGTCCGAGCTTGTGGCTGCCGGGCACGATCCAGGTTGCACCGTTTTGGCTGGTGAAGTCGTCCAGCATCCACATGACGTTGCACACGATGCACGGCATCAGTGTCGCTCCCGGTGTCTCGGGCTGGCCAGGATTCGCGCGTGTGATCGATCCGGCCCGCATCGGCTCGTCATAGCGGCCGGCCGATGGGACGAACCATTGGTCCTGGTGCAGCGTCTGCGCCTGGCCGCCACTGCGAATGATGGTGGCCAAGAGATTTTGGATACGGATTTCCTCGCCGAGCACATGGTGCACAATGTCCAGAATGTCCGGCAGCGAAGCCATCTCGCGAAAGATGCGGCCCTTGTTTGCGAGAAAGTTCACTTTCTGGCTGTTACCATACTCGGGTTCCGGAAATGTTCCCAGGTCACCAGGGATCCGGCCGTTAGTGAAGAAGGCGACGCCGGCCTTGCGCTCGGCCTCGGCCTGCTCGCTGAGGCGCTCGCGAGCTTCGGCAAGCTGTTCCGGTGTCAGTGCTTCCTTGACGAGACAATATCCATGCTCGTCGATATCTCGTTTCATTGTCCCGGCGTCGCGGGTCCAAGTGGGTAGGTTCATTTTTCCTCCTGGATAAACTCGGTTCTCATCGTACGGCATCGTAGAATTGGTTCATGGCCTCAATTTGTTGCTCTACCGCGCCAATGCCTTGCCCCGAGGTGTAAAACGTTACATGAGTGGCCCCAAGAGCCACCCAGCGCTCGGCCTCCGTCTGCCATTTGTCCGGTCCACCGATGCCACTGATCACCAAGCCCTCGAGACCAAATGTGCTTGGCTCCCGCCCCTCGGCCTGTAGATAGGTATGTAGGCGTTCCAGGGGACCTTCCATCTGCTCGTCCGGCCGAAACCTTGGAATCCACCCCTGGCCGTATTTCGCAGCGCGTCTCAACACCGGCTCCACTTCACCGCCAAACCAAATCGGAATCGGCTGTTGAATCGGTAGTGGCTTGATCCCCGCGTGGTGCACCCGATCGAACTCGCCATCAAACGTGACCGTGCGGTTGGTCCAGAGCTGGTTCATCAGTTCGATCTGCTCCGCCTGGCGACGCCCCCGCACGCGCCAGTCCTGACCCAGCGCCTCATATTCGACGGGGTTCCACCCCACCCCAATTCCCAGGCGCAACCGGCCGCCGGAGACGACATCGAGCTGGGCCGCTTGTTTGGCAACCAGGGCGGTTTGCCGTTGCGGCAGAATCAACACCCCGCTGGCGAGGCCGACCCGCTCGGTCACCGCCGCAATGTAAGCCATGGTCACAAAGATTTCATGGAACGAGTCGTCCACATCGTAACTACCATTTGCTTTAACAAAAGACTCATCAAAGTCGGGTAGCGCTGACCAGTCAGCCCCGAGGACGTGGTCCGAGACCACAACAAAATCGAAGCCGATCGCCTCTGCCGCCTGGGCCCAATCGCGGATCGCGACTCGGTCGGCCGGCATGTCATTGGTCGGAAAAAACGCGCCAATCTGAATACTCATACTCTTTACCGCTTACTCAATAATTTCAAGCCAAACCACCTTTTTTGGAGGCCCGTCTATCATACCTGCCGTTTTCTGCATGTACTCACTTTCAGGATCTCGGTTAGGATCTTTCGTGTAATTTTCATAATCTTCCTTTTTCTCCCATTTCACCCATAAGTAGACAGTACTTTGACCAGAATCATCTGTGGAAACTCCACTTTCCAGAGAAATAAACCCAGGTTTTGATTTTGCGATAGCAAATCCTTTTGGAGACTTCAATAAACCCAGAAATTCATCCTTCTTATCTTTTTTAAGTTTTATTTCAGCGTAATAAAGTACAGCCATATTCCTCTCGATTTCGATGTGCATAACTTCAGACTCAGCCGCTCAGGAAGTAAAATGCTGAATCGGTCTAGTTAAGGCTGATTCACTCACCCGGAACTGGGCCATTAACCAACCGAACGACTCCACTACTCCTGGATTGGAGCAGTTGCATTTATAATATATATTATATATAGTAATATATATATCGTGGATAATAGCCCCCTCCATTTTTGTCAAGTAAAAGATATAAACTTTTTTCATTTAATTTTTAAATATTTAATATTATTAAGATTTAAAAAATATTTTTTGTGAATCTGGGCATGAATCAGCTGAAAAACAGTGCCTGAGACTTGCTGATTTTTTTTAAAGCAGTAGGAGTTTTGTGGTGGGCCCTGAACACCAGGTACAGGCAGAGTCAATTACTACCTGCAAATTAAAATAATTAAAGCTCTTCTCTCCAAAAATCATAAAGCTCTCTTTAGGCGAGACCTCGCCTGAAACCCTCCATTTAAACTGGAATCGGCCCGGTTATTTCTGCGTTACCTCACCCTCTGAAGTCATTCCTCAGCCGGTTGGTCTGGTTTTGACCACTCAGAGCTCCTGGCTCATGTGATGCAGCGCCTTGTCGCCGGCCTTCAGACCCCCGTCAACGTTGATGAACGTTCCCGAAACGAAGTCAGAGGCCGGGGAGGCAAGAAACACAGCCGCCCCCGCCAGGTCCTCCGGCTCGCCTATCCGACCGGCCGGGGTCTCGTCGATGATGTAGGCGGTGCGCTCTTTGTTTTCAAGGAAACGGGCGGGCATGTCCGTATGGGTCAAACTGGGCGCCAACAGGTTGACCTGAATGTTATCGGCTCCCCAGTCCAGGGCCATCGCCTGCGTCAGGCTCAACATACCGGCCTTGCTCGCCGAATAAGGCGCACCACCTGCAGCGGCTATCAGGGAATAGCCCGACCCAATATTGATGATTTTGCCCCCACCGGCTTTCACCAGCATCGGGTGAGCCGCCTGAGAGAACAGGAGCACCGAGGTCAGGTTGGTATCGATGACCCGATGCCAGGTCTCCAGGGCCACGGTCTGGGGTCGGTTCACCGCCGGGAGCGATACCGGCATTATTGACCAGGATGTTGAGGCCACCCAGTTCGCGGACCGCCCTATCAACGGTGTTGAGGATGTCGTCCTGCTCAAGGACGTCGCAGCGCACCCCGATGCAGCGGCGACCCAGGGCTTCGATTTCTTTGACGACGACGGCCGTCTTCTGTTCATTGCGCGCCGCCACGACGATATCCGCCCCGTGCTGTGCCAACCCCACGGCAATGGCGCGCCCGATACCGCCGTTACCGCCGGTAACGATGGCCACCTTTCCGGTAAGATCAAACATGTCACTCATGTTACTACCTCCATATCACAGAAACTCCTCTAAAGTTCTCATCAATTCCTAGGATTGAGCGAGAGATTCCTCATTTTCTTCGTCATCGATGGGGATGTAGCGCATTGCCCCCCAATTGACGATGCGGTCGTCATTCTCAACGCGATACTTTTTCCCATGGTGGGTGACGATCTGATTCATGATTTGGCTATACGTTTTTCCGGAGGCTCGCTCCCGCCGGGGAATGGGGCCCTGATGATCCTCATGGCCATAGATATCATCAATGTTGAGCAGTTGACGGAACCGCTCCCCATTGCGAGCCAGACTTTCTTCCGAAATCCGGTTGTGGTAATGCTCCATCGTGCGGCAGTAGAAGGCATCGTAGGCAGAGAAGACGCACAATCGTAAAACTGGATTGATCCGAGGGAAGGCTCCGTGCCAGAGGGCCCCGTGGAAAAAAATGACCGAACCCGCGGGTGCTTCGACAGCGATGGCCTGATCCCCCCCCTCCCCCGGCTTGGGGTGGCGGCGGAGTTTATGGGATCCCGGGACGACCGACAGTGCCCCGTTGTCTTTGGTATAATCACTCAGCAACCAGTTTGTATTGAACCTCATGGGGGGATCGGGCAACGGTTCAAAAGGATACATGTTGGTATCGGCATGTAAGCCCCCGTAATTCAAGTAAATTGCGTCCCCATAGCCCTCCGGGCCCTGCCATTTGACAATCCCGCTGAACCCGGAAAGCAGGCAACCGGGACCCAGGTAGTAATCGATCAAGGGCAGAGTCAGGGGATGCTGGATGATTTCCTCAAAAATCGGATCCTTTTCCAGAATCCCGTGGTAAAAATTTTGGGTTGGGGTGGTACCCGTGCAGTCGGTGAAACCATGTTCCCCGGTCTCCTCATTGGGCCGCACCCCGGTGATTTCTTCTCCAACCCGTAAGAGCGCTTCTTTGGTTTGCTCAAACAGGCGAGGGTCGCCCATTTGCTCAGGGGAGATCACGGTGAATCCCTGTGCTTCAATCTCTTCCAGATTTTTTGTGAGGCCACGTACTTCGATCTGCTGAGAGGCGATTTTTTTCCAATCCTCCCAAGTGCGCCATTCTGACCGTTTTTTGGTAAGCATAATCATTCCTTTCTTATTTTTCTTTATTTAAGTACTTAAGACAGCCAATAATCTTGCTCTGAAAATCATTAAGCTCTCTTTTGGCGAGACCCGCCATAGCGCCCTGCAGCACCCCGCAACCGGGGGTCGAGCAAATCCCTGAGGGCGTCGCCGAAAATATTGAGGCCGTAGACGACAATCATCAGAGCAAGACCAGGCCAGATGGACATCAAAGGAGATAGGAACATGTAAGAGCGTCCGGAGCCACTGAGCATTCCTCCCCAGGTAGGATCTGGCGGGGGGATGCCCAAACCCAGGAAGCTGAGGGCGGCTTCCCCTAAAATCATAGCCGGCACAGTTGCCGAAAACAGGATGATGATGGTCGGCATAATATTGGGCAGGATATGTCGGGTTATGATTTTCGTAGTCGGACTGCCAATCGCCGCCGCCGCTTCTACATACATATTCTCTCGAATGGCGATAACGGCGCTTCTCATGATCCTTGAAACGCCGATACCTTGTACCAACCCCATCGCGATAACCAGCTGCCACATCCCTGGCCCCACGATAGAGACCGCAAATAAGAAAATGATGAACGGGGGAAAGCAAATCCAGCCATCCACAAACCGCTGCGCCACCATATCGAACTTACCGCCGAAAAACCCGGAAGGGACCCCGCAATAAGGCAATCAGTATCGCCAGAGCAGTCGCCCCTAAACCGACAATCATCGAGATACGAGCCCCAAAGACAATACGGCTATAAATGTCCCGCCCCAGGTTGTCCGCCCCGAGGAAATACTTAAATGAGGGGGGATGCAGGTAATCTCTCGGGTGAATGTCGTTCACTCCGTAAAGAGCTAGCCAATCGGCAAAAATACCAGTAAAAAGAAAGAGCAGCACGATAATCCCCCCAATAAGACCCAGGGGTTGCTCCTTGGCCAGCCTGGTCAAGAACACCACCAGCCTGGCACGTCGCTTGGGCTCCCTGATTTCGGGTGAGAATTCCAGGGTATCATTCAAGATCGCTCCTTTTATCTATACCGAATCCTGGGGTCCAGAAGGGCGTAGGTCAAGTCAATCACTAGATTGGCCAGCATTAAAATGATAGCGGCAAATATCGTTATTCCGGAGATTACGGTATAGTCTCTATCATTAATGGCCTGTACCAATAAATGACCCAGGCCGGGCAAGCCGAATATCCTCTCTATGATAATGGTCCCCCCAATCACCCACGGTAACATAAATCCGATGACGGTGATCACCGGAATGAGGGCGTTGGGAAGCGCATGCCGGAGGATGACCACCTTCTCCTTGAGTCCCTTTGACCAACCTGTCCTGATGTAATCTTGCCTGAGGATCTCCAGCATCATGGTTCGCGTCATCCTCATGACTAACCCCGACATCAGCATGCCCAAAACAAGAGAGGGCACGATGAACTGCCCCAGGTTTTTAAGCGGGTCCTTAGTGAAACTGGTATACTCTATCGGCGGAGACCACCCCCACCAAAGCGAGGGGAAGACGATTACCAGCGTCCCCAGCCAGAAGTCGGGCATCGCGATAGCGAACATAGAAAAGCTGCGCGCGGTGTAGTCGCCCATGGTGTTCTGCCGTATCGCGGAATAGATCCCGATAGGGAGGGCTATCAGGATGGCTATTGTCAAAGTAAAGAGAGCAAGCTCAAAGGTTAATGGTAATCGCTTGAGGACTATCCCAGTCACCGGGAGCTGGCTCCATAGGGATAATCCAAGGCTGCCTTGAAAAAGTCCGGAAAAAGAGCCATGTTGGTCCCGAATCACTCCTAACCAGCGTCCGTATTGGACAGGGATCGGCGCATCCAGTCCCAGGCGTTTTCTTACTTCCTCTTTGGTCATTTCTGTCATTTTTCCAAGCCCAGATGCCATCTGGGACACGACATCGCCGGGAATTAAGCGAATGGCAAAGAACACGATGAGACTCACTACGAATATAGTGGGTATAATCAGGAGGACTCTCCTGATTATGTAGGCTTGCATTTTGTATCCCCTTGTTTCTCTACCCTATCATAATCGGGGAATGAGATCGCTCCATTCCCCGATGGGCTCATTACTGTATTTTTGCCTTTAAATCGCTGTTGATCCAGGTACGAGCGAAAATCCCGCCTACAGAAAAAGTAGAAGCATCATTGACTTCGCCGGAGTAGTTCTCTACCCATGGCCAGTAAGCCACGGTTACATATGGACTTGGTAAATAGGCTACATAAGCTTTCGACAGCCACAACTCGTTCAAACCCTTTATGATCTTTGCCGCTTCAACGTTGTCAAATGTGTTTGCCCACTTTTCATAAACCTCGTTTATTTCAGGGTCATCAACCACCGCGACGTGATAAGTATTAGCCTCATCAACTGCATAACTGTGCAAAGTAGCTCCCGCCATAAAAACTGAGTTAGCAGCAAAAGTAAGCGGCGCATGCTCATTTTTAGATAGCAATCCATCCAAAGTAGCCGCTTCCCGCAGATCAATTTTAACGTCGATTCCGACATCCTTCCACATAGCTGCCAGAAAAGACACCACATCTCGCTCAGGCTCCCGTGAATATGCTTGTATGGTAGTCTCGAAACCGTTCGGGTAGCCTGCCTCGGCTAATAGTTGCCTCGCACGATCAGGGTTATACTCAAAATTTTCCCGAGTTGATTGCGGTAGCTTCTCCAGAGGAGTATAATAATCCTCTGAATGTCCTACATGGATCTCAGCGTTTAACATCTCTCCACGACCTCCCTGAATGGTATTGATAAAGGCTTCTCGATCTATAGCCATGCTTATTGCTTTGCGCACCCTGAGATCGTCAAAGGGCTTCACATCCAGCCTCATGCCCATTCTCCAGGCTCTCTCCGCCACTCTCTCTATCATCTTTATTTCGGGAGCTGATCTTTTTAGCGAGTCGGTGAACTTTTTTTCGAGTGCATCGAACACGTCAATCTTCCCTGTTCGTAACGCAGCGACCTGGGAGGATTTATCCTTTATTAGAGTTTTTACCAAGCGGTCGATAAACGGGATCTCGTATTTCTTGTCATTGAATACGTAACTGTCCCAGTAATTGGGATTCCTTACGTAAGATACATAGCTGCCTTCCACGACGTCCTGGAGATGAAACGGGCCTGTCCCCAGCCCCACATGAGTCTTCCAGTCTTTCATAGCCTCGTCCGTCAGCTCACGAGGTACGATGGTGTTCCCAAGCCAATGCCCGGCTCCAAAGTAAGTTTCAAATTCTTTAGGGATTTGTTTACTCTTTATTATAACCGTGTACCTATCCTTAGCTGTTATCGACTCCACGTCTTTAGTAGTTGACCAATCCGGATAGCGCGTCCAACCCAATTCAAAGCTATAAACGATATCCTCCGCTGTCAGTTCCCTTGATTCCATGACTCCCGGCTTACCCGACCACATGACTCCCCGACGTAGATGGTATATAAGTGTTTTCGGATCGGGTAACGACCATCTTTCAGCCAATCGACCTGTCATCACTTCCATAATTTCACCTGCAGAGTGATAAAATCCAGATTCCCCTGTGCCGCGTGGCCCCTTAAGCACAATGTCATTAGCCAAAAGGGTCTCATACATCGGTTCATGCCAAATACCAGCATTCCAAAAACTGCCTGGTCCTTTGTGCCAGGATGTAGGCGCCTGAGCCGCTCCATATCCATCCAGGAATGTAATCGTCCCACCGTATTGCGGCCCGGCGTTCTTTGCCGCCTCCGACGAAAAACCAATTATTTCGGCTGCCCAGGCCGGGCTGCCCAAGAAGCCTGCTCCTCCCAGGATGAGGGCCAGCATGGTTGTACTGAAGGTTGATTTGCTGTTTAGATTAAACATAGCGATTTTCGATTTCATAAGATTCTCCTTAAAAAAAAATGAATGAATAAATGGCATTAACAGAATAGCGATTTTCGATTTCATAAGATTCTCCTTAAAAAAATAAATGACAAAATGACGCTCTCACGCGCCCATCAGCTGTTTCAAAACGGGTTTTATTCCATAGGCATTTCCTCCTTTCATCGGGTTTTCAGTAATAAAAAAGATCTATAATATCAATAAGATCCAAAAGCTGATAGCGGATAGCTGACGGCTAATCGCTATTTCGCCCCAACGGTGATTAAATGGTCAATAATGCTTCTCAAATAATGGGGGACAATGGGTTTAATCAAATAAAAGAGGATACCCTTCTTCCTCACCTGAATCTCCAATTCTTTCGAGTTCGACTCTGTCGTCACAATGATCTTCACTTCCTGCAGTTCTTCTTTGATTTTTGTAATCAGATCGGCTCCTGATATATCGGGAAGGGAAAGATCCAAAAAAATCAAATCGTAGGCTTCTAATCGCACCTGCTGCAAAGCCTCTTCCCCCGAATCGACCATCACCACACGATGTTCGGGATCCCGGGTCAGGTCGTTCAGGTACTCTTGCTCCAAACAGTTCGCACCCACAATTAACATCTCCATGACGACCTATACTTCAAAAGTCATGCCATCCGCTCGAAACGCAGGATTGGTGGGGGCTGAGGCGACTTATGGGAAAGAGGGCTGCCAGTTTTGAGGTGATTTTTTGGTAAAATGGGGCAATTTTGCCACACTTAAACGCAAAAAATGATGGATTTTCAGCAGTAATGTATTGATATTAAACACTAATTCGAGATTCTGGCAGAAATGCCTGATTACTGGGCAGAAATGCCCGATTTGATTTATGAGGGTTTTAGATGGTACTGTTTTTCGAGTCGCTTCATAGTGGCAACCAAGGGTTAATTGGTGTCACTCTCCTCAACCGAGACCGAATGAATCTGCCATTGGAGGGATTCTTGATTTGTTATCAAAACTGTTTGAGAAGATGACAGTGCCTCAAGAGGTTTGGGAAGAATTGGTTGCTCAATCTTATAGATTTGGTATAATCAGCATATGATAAAATTTATTTTAGAGAGATTCCCCCATGAAAATTTATGAAGCTCACCCTCGTTTGAAAGACGAAAGAGAACTGAAAATATGGAGCTTAGAACGTGCAATTGCTTCTTCCTTACTGGAAGGAATGGAAGAAGCCGTGAAACCTTTGGAAGAGGAACTTCAGCAAATGCAACGCCATGCTTCTCCTACCTCTAGCGAATTAGCCGAGAATAAAGCGTAATGAGTTTGTGATTTTTCCCACGGCTCCATACTTCTTGAATCGCTTGATGGTATTCCTCTCGAATGTGTTGCTCATAAAACCTGCTGGGATCCTTCATTTCTAATTGGGCTTGTCCCAAGAGAAGATCACACAATAACCGGGTCACTCGTCCATTTCCATCCCGAAAAGGATGAATCACAATCAGTTCCCCATGGATCTGGGCAAGCTTGCTATAGATTTCTTCTCTTGATGAAACTGGACTAAAAGGTGTGAAATGATTGAGCAATTGAGAATACCGTTCCATCTCGGTTGGAATGTGAGGCGCATGGCACCATCGAATTTGGGGTGAGGAAATATCAACCCTCCTGTATTGTCCAGCCCATTCAAAAATCTCCTCCAGGAAAAGTTTGTGTAGATCTCGCACATCTTTGCTGGAAAAGCAATGATCTACCTCATAATGCCGGACCGCTTGTTGGGTAGCCTTTACTAAAGCTCTAACTTCTACACGTTCCAACTCAAGAGGATCAACAATCCCCAATTTATTTTTTAGAATATGGTGTTCCTGATCAAAATCAGGATCTTCGACTTCGTATTTGTCAGGTTTTTTCATATAGAGCTTTAGGTAGGCACAGCGGCATTTTTCAATCAGAGACTAGCCGTCCGCAAGGCTCTCCATTCCTCTTTGGAAGAGTTGTATTTGACACCAATTTTAATCGCATTGTACGGATTTTGTTTGAAAAACACAAATGGAGGGCGGCCAGTCAAGGTGGATTCTTTACTTTATGAGGGTTTTAGGTGGTACTGTTTTATTTTTCGATACAACGTTTTAGGATCAACCCCCAGAAAGGCTGAAACTTTGCCCTGTTGCCAGTCATTATCTTCCAGCACCCTGGTCAAATACAGTTTTTCGAATCGCTTCACAGTGGCATCCAAGGGTTCATTGGTTTCACTCTCCTCAACCGAGACCGATGGTTCTGTTTGGCTGTCATCGATTAAAGAGGTATCGAGGAAGTCGAGTTTCTTGAGCGTCAGGTATCGATGCATGGTGTTGATCAGTTCCCTGACGTTTTCCGGCCAATCGTAGGCTAGCAGAGCTTCCATGACAGCGACGGTGATTTTGGGCAGGTTCTTTGAGGGGGGGTGGTTTTGCATAAAATGCTCGATCAAAAGGGGGATATCCTCTTTACGTTCCCTGAGAGGCGGCAAGTGAATGGGGATAATATGGATGCGGTAAAAGAAATCCTCCCGCATTAATCCCTTTTTCACCTGTTCTTTTAAATCCTTATTTGTGGCAGCAATGATGCGAAAATCGGAGGTTTCCACTTCAAGTCCGCCTACTGGCGTGAACCCTCCGCCTTCAAGAGCACGTAGCAGTTTGGCCTGCAGATTGGGGCCGATTTCGCCCAATTCATCCAGGAAAAGCGTTCCTTTTTCTGCCTGTTGGAGCAGGCCGCGCTTATCCGCATTGGCTCCGGTAAAGGCCCCTTTTTTGTAGCCGAAAAACTCGCTTTCCAAGAGGTTTTCCGGAACAGCACCGGCGTTGACGGGAACAAAGGGTTTTTCTTTTCTATCACTCATCTCATGAATGGCTTCGGCCACCAGTTCTTTACCCGTCCCTGATTCACCGTATACAATGACGCCAACATCGCTAGCCGCCGCCTTTAAGATCAATTCATAAATCTCCTGCATCACGGGGCTTTTGCCGATGATCTTTCCGAACCGATAACGCTCTTTAATGTTGGAGCGCAGGCGGACATTTTCTTGATGCAGGGCTTCCATCCGGTTTTTCTGCTCCGTTACGTCGGAAATAATCCCATCGATGAAGCATAATTCATCGGTCTCATCATAGACTGGGCTTGCGTGCAGAGATCCCCAGAAGGTGCTGCCGTCTTTACGGAAAAAATTCACTTCAAAATCAGAAACGGGGCGTCGTTGCCGGATGAGATCCAGGAACTGATGACGCTGCTCCGGATTCACATAAAGCTGGAGCCCGATGTCGGTGATGGATTCCATAATCTCATTCGGGGAAGAGTATCCGAATAACCTGGCCATCGCTGGATTGGCGCTCAATAATCTGCCAACCAGGCTCGCCCGGTAGATGCCTTCGGTGGCATTTTCAAAAATTCCCCGGTATTTCGCTTCGGTTCGTTTGAGGTTTTCGTGAAGCCTGGCATTTTCCAGGGAAATGGCGATCTGGGAGGTAAGGTGCTCGATCACCTCGAGTCGCCGGGAGGTGAAGGCCCCCTCAACCAGGTTATTTTCCAGGTAAATGATTCCGGTCAAGGTTGACTTATGATGTATCGGTGCGCACAGGATGGATTTAGGACGTTCCCTCCGGATATAGTCATCCTCGACAAACCGTTCCTCCCGGCCGGCGATGTCTAACACAAGATGCTCATTGTTTTGTTTAACCCAGGAGATGACCGAGAGGGAGATAGAGCCGACCTTTTCCACAGGCAGGGAAAGCGGCAGGAAATATTCGACCTGCTCGGCGCTCCCGCGGGCAGCGATGAGAGACTGACCTTCGGTTTCCAGAATCAGGGTTGCTGTCTGGGCCCCGGCATTTTCTATGAGAATGCCAAGCAGAAACTCCAGCAGCGGTTCCAACTCGAGGATACTGGAGATGGCCTCCGAGGCTTTGAGAATTGTTGCCAGATCCAGGTTGGGCGAAGGAGACACCGCCCCTTCGGCACGATCATCGGCAATCAACCCGGGATATCGAGACCTCAGGTGCGCGACCTTCCGTTTAGCCCCCCAGGTTTCGTACTTTTCCAATGCCGCCTGCAGGTGAGTTCGGGCGGGGGTTTTCAGCCCCTGGCTGAGCAAGTACTTGGCTGCCAGTTCATCGGCCAGGGCTTCCTCGTGAATAAATTCGCTCTCTCTGGCCAAAGCGATGGCCTGGTCATAATGGGACATGATCACATCGCTTTCGCCGCCCATAACCCGCATTCGCTCGGCTTCCACCAGGTGATGCTTGTGCCGGTAATTGGGCGGGGCACTGCGCGCCAGTTTCTCCAACGTATCCTGATTGTCATGAACCTGGGTGAGGATCTCCTCCTTTTCCCCCTCAGGCACCTGGCCGTAAACTGCCAGGAGAGCGAGGGATAGGTAGCAGTTGGCCAGGGCATCAATCAGGGGATCCTTGTAGGTTTTCATCAGGTTGATCATTTCAAAAGCCGTCTCACGGGCTGCTTCGTATTCTTCGAACAGGTATTGCAGCACCAGCTTTTGGTAATTAAAACTGCTCTGGTCATGATATACGAACTCTGCACCCGTTACCCTATCGTATTGATCAATGATAACCGTCGACAGGGTCGAAGGTTCATCCATCAGAATCATGATCACCTTCGTCAGGATTTCGACGTGGGGAGACACGATAATACAATTGATCTTCTTGATAGCAAGCTTCAACGTCGACAATTCCCCTTTCAGCCAATTCAACTCTTTCCCGCACATAAACGCAATCTGACATCTTGCGACGGCGTTACGACCGGCATTGGTGAAATCTCCCGTCTCGATTCCCATCTTATGAGCTTCTAGTAAGGGATCCAATGTCTCAGATAGCGGCTCCCTGTAGATCCGGATTGCGATGTTGAAAACCCTGGAAACTCTACAGTTTATATCCTTCAGATCAAGCGTTTCCATGAGCTTTATGCCCAGACGACCAAGTTCCCAACCAAATTCAAAATCCTGCATAATGCAATATATCATTCCAAGAAAACAATAGAATTCGGGTGAATGTTTCGGATGAAAATGATTGAGCAGGAAAGAGATGCGTTTTAAAGCGATGGGCTGCCAAAGACCGTCATCCAAAGTAACCCCAGCCTCGCCATATGGCAGATGGAGTTCATATAGGATATGGATAAGGACCTTGGCATCCGGTTGGGTGTGCTGCTCAAAGCGCATCACTTCTGCGACGCTTTTACCGGCCAAGCCGGATTTGATTTGAACGAGGGTCTGCTGCCACTGGTCGGGAGACAAACGGCCCAGTTGACACCCCAATTTCTTCAGAATTTCCTCGCCCGTTTCCATGGCCTTCTTTAATTCACCCCGGGAGGTGTATGCCTTGATCAAGCATTGATAAACATTGGCCAGCTCCAGGTCCTGCCGGACGTTGTCTTTTACGGCACCCGCCAGCTTCTCCATCAGGTCAAACCGGCCGCAGAGCCATGACATCTCCGTTGCACCGTCGTGCAGGGATAAGGCCAGGGGGTATTGCCGTTTCCAGGCGGCGGCTCCTAAGAGGTCCAGGCCTATGGTAAAGTATTCCAGGGCCTGTTCAAAAGCCGAAGCCGCTCTGGCCTTAAGACCGGCTTCCAGGTTGAGTTCCGCCAGGTGCAATCGTTCTTTCCATTTATCCTTCACCCTCCGGGCCAGGTTGAGATGGTGGACGATGTCAAAGAGCAGAGCGTCACTTTCCTCCGGAGCGTATTGCTTGAGCAGGGTCTGACCGATACGAAGATGGACCGGCTGTTTTTCCTTTTGCGCAATGAGGGCATAGGCAGCCTGCTGCACCCGGTCATGCAGGAATTTGTAGCTGCCACCCTCCACGCTCGCTCCGGCGGTCGGATTATCCGGCTGCGGGGCCTGGGAAAAACCGAGGATCAACCCGGTTTCCAGGGCCGGCAACAGGTTCTCATCGATCTCCCTGCCTCCGGCTCCGCTGATCCGTTCCAGGGATTCCAGGTCAAAGGTATTGCCGATGCAGGCCGCCAGGCTTAAGAGTCGCCTGGTTTCAGCGGAAAACCGGTGGAGCCGGTCAATCAGCAAATCCACCACATTCTCGGTCACCGCCAGGAATTCGATGGCAGCCAGCTCCCAGATCCATCGTTTTTCCTCAAGGGAGTAGCGGATCAGGTCCTTCTCGGAGAGTACGGTCAAAAACTGGCTCACAAAGAAGGGATTGCCGCCGGTTTTGCGCGCCAGAACCTCGGCCAGCGGTTTGGCATCCTCAGGACGGCAGTGGCAGGTATGGACGAGCAGTTGTGAGATGTTCTCCGGGTTCAGGGGCTTTAAGGGGATCGTTTGGACAGGCTGGCCTGTTTTTTTGATCACCTCACAACTGATCGTCAGCCGATGATCGGCCTCCACCTCGTTGTCGCGATAGGCTCCCAGGAAAAGCAGAGGTTTCCTCTCCGGATGCTGAGCGATCCGTTCCACCAGCTTGAGGGTATCGGCGTCCACCCACTGCAAGTCGTCCAGAAAAATAACCAGCGGATGGGTTTTTTCACAGAAAAGGTCGATGAAATCCAGTAAAACGGTTGTGAAGCGGTTGCGGGCCTCCAGCGCTCCCATTTCCGGCAGCGGAGGTTGCGGGCCGATCATCAGCTCCAGTTCCGGGATTACCCGGGTCATCAGTTGTCCGTTGGGCCCCAGGGCAGCCCGTATCCTGCTTTTCCAACGCTCCATTCCGGATTTGTTTGCGACCGATATCTCCCGGATGAGTCCCCGCAGCGCCTGGATCAGGGCGCTGTAGGGAATATTGTGCCGGAGCTGGTCAAACTTGCCGGAGATGAAAAAGCCGTTTTTTTGGGCAATGGACCTGTGAATTTCACCGACCAGGGCGGTTTTACCGACACCAGCGGATCCTGAGATCAGCACCATCTCGGTCGCTCCCTGGCTGACTCGCTCCAGAGCGGCTTCCAGAGCGGCGATTTCATCCTCCCGGCCGTAAAGCCCCGGGGCGACCTGCAGTTCTTTAGGCATATCATGGCGAGCCAAGGGAAAGTCGGACAGGCTCCCCTGGTTTTCCAGCTGCTCCACACATGCCAGGAGATCAGCTGAAAGGCCCGAGTGGCTCTGGTAGCGCGCCTCGGCACGCTTGGCCACCAGTTTCATCACCAGGCGGGAAAGGACTCTGGGTATTTGCGGTTCAATCTCGTCAGGGGGCGGGGGCTGCCGGGCAATGTGAGCGTGGATGATTTCCATGGCCTCCCGGGATTGGAAAGGCACTCTCCCGCTGAAAAGTTCATAAAGGGTGGCGCCCAGGGAATAAAAATCACTGCGATAATCGAGGGGGCGATTCATCCGGCCGGTCTGTTCGGGGGAGATATAGGGCAGGGTTTCCCCGCTTAGCTGGGGACTCAACGTCGTCAAATTTTCCTTAGGCAACCGGGTGGCCAGGCCGAAGCCGGTCAGTTTGACCGTTCCCGATGCCGGATCGACAAAAATATTCAACGGGTTGATCATTTTATGAATAATGCCCTGCCGGTGCACTTCTTTCAGGGTGCCTGTCAGTGAAACCGCTACCTTGAGCGAGTCCGGCAGGTCGAGCCGGGCGGTATCCATCAGCTTTCTTAAAGGAAGCCCTTCCGTGTTTTCCAGGATCAACGCCCATCCGTTTTCACACTGCGCCAGTTCCCGTGACCTGAGGACCCCATCGATCTTGAGAGCCTGGATGATCTCATGCTCATGCCGCATTTCCGCCAGATCCTGCGCGCTCTGCTGGGGGGATGCCGCTCCCTTGATCAGGACCGAAAGCCCGTCGCTTTTCCGCCTGCCACGCCAGAACCGGGTCCGGCCGCTTTCAAAAATGACCTCCTCCAATAAATAACCCGGAATCTCCGGTTTTTCCGGACTGGAAATGGACTTCGTTTTGTCCACAACCGGTTCAGGAGGTACAGGAAACGCTTTACCGGTTTTTTTCCGGAGGAATCTGCTGTTGAGGGCTTTTTCACGGTGCGTTCCACAATCGAATCAGGACTATTCCAACCTGATGCACTCGATCTGTTTTTCATCATCTCTTCGACTAATTCCTTTTCAGAGGTTTCCTCTTCAGATTGGTTTATAATTTCTATCTTAGTGTTATGGAGTCTGCAAACCTCTTCCAAAAGTTCAAAGCCAAATCGAAGCAAACGATCTTTGTGGAGGACGTAGATCGTTTCTACTTGATTACTGATGATAGTGAAGAGCAACTGTTTCAATCCTTGCTTCTTGTAGTTTATGCCACTTCCTATATCCGTGATGATTTGATAAGGTTTCCCTTGAAGAGCAAGATAGGATTCAATCAATTGTTCTTGTCTGAGAAGATCATCTTTTTGATGATGGGAATCCACACAAACATAACCTATATTGATCCTGTTTTTGGGTTGATCTTTCTGGAGTGCTTGTGCCAGTTGTTCTTCGCTATACATTCTGTGTCCTCCCTGGCTCCTGTAGGCAGGCGCAAGAATCCCTTTTCGCTCCCATATTCTAATGGTTTCAACGGTTTTACCAACCTTTTTTGCAAACTGACCAATACTGTACATCTGTTATCTGTCCCGAATGAGTGATTGTGATAATTCATGTAATACCAAGTTGCGTTTAAAAGTGTACCCTATGTCATCCTGAGAAAAGCGAAGGATCTCTTTGAAATCATTGAGATTCTTCGCTACTCTCAGAATGACAGATGCTTTGGAATATCACTTTTTTAAACGAAACTCGGTATAAAATAGATCTAATAATAATTCAAGATATTTACAGATATTTACAGATATTGTTTAATTGATCCTACGGGAAGATGATGATATGTTACCTATTTACCTCAAAAGCCTTTTTACAGATCTTCAATTCTATCACTTTTCAATAACTTCAAGAATATGTTGTCCTGTCAAAATATTTGATAAATAGGGAGCTTGACAAGGGGCACCCTTGGAAATCCGTTTCCCATGTTCTCGATAAGGCTTTTCTTTAAAGCAAAAAAAGACTTGACCCCTTTTCAGCTTGATTTGAGAGACAATTTTGTACTTGCGACACCCTTAAATCGAAGTAAAATGCGCTGTGTTAAGGTTCCGGATGATTGACTTGTTCTGTGGCGTTTTAATTGCTAAAGTACTTCTAAAAGATTACCAAAACCCCAGCTAAAGGGAAAAAATGTTAGAACTGTTGAAAACTGAAGACATCACACAAGATAATATGCTTGATGCCGTAAAACGGATCAATGATGATTAGCGATCACAAATCAATGCAAACGCTACAACAAGAACTAGCCGAGCGAGATGAAAAATTACTTAATGAAATATCAGAAGTAAAAACGGAACTTCAAGGTGTCAACAAACGTTTAGAAAATCTTGAATCCGGTCAAGATAAAATGATTGGTTTATTAAGCATGATAGCTGAAAATACAAAAAGAGATTGAGCGACAGACTATCATGTTTCATAAAAAGGTACCATAATCTAGCCATCTTTACGAAGACATTGCCCCGATGAAGGTCATTGCCGCAAATCAAAGAGTGACCCAAAAAGATTATTTTGATTTGTATTGCTTCCTCGAAAAAGTTTCATGACAAGCTTGGCTGAAATGAGAACCGGAATCTCACCTATTAAAAATAGATCCCATCCCACATTTCTTCAATGAAAACTTGGTAAGGCAGAATCAAGATCCCGTCCTGCGTTTCGCGTTTGTGCTCTTCCAAACAAACCAGCACCCGTTTTTGACAAGTGATTTCCTCCGCGATTGCTTTCAACCCCTTGAGGTGGGACGGTTTGACGTTTTGGGTGGCCTTTGCTTCGAGTGCCAACCAAAAGTCATTGATGATAAAATCCACCTCGATGCCACTGGCCAAGCGCCAGTAGGAGAGATCAGCAAAGGCTTCCGCATAGTGATTGTAAGTTTTCAATTCGTGATATACCCAATTTTCAAATGCCTTGCCAAACAATTCCGATCCCACTTCCAGGGGGCCTCGTTTACAGAGAAAATTGACCAGGCCCACATCGGCATAATAAAACTTAGGCGCTTGAATGGTGCGGCGTTTCATCCGTTTGCGATAGGCGGGCAAAAAGGAAGCCAGCAGCGTGTCTTCCAAGATTTCAAAGTAAGCGCGGACCGTATGGCTGGAAACCCCACAATCTCTCGCGATATTTGAATAATTGACCATTTGACCATCCGATAAGGCGGCGGCGGTTAAAAAATGCCCAAACACCGGGAGACGGCGTACCATGCCTTCAGCTGCAATTTCTTCTTTCAAATAATCCGAAATATAGCTATTGAGCCTGCGTTGGGGATGCTTGCCCAGATAATGCCGGGGTAAATACCCCTGATTGAGGCATTGTGTCAAATCAAACGCGCTTCCCATTTCGCTGGCGCTTAAGCCAAATAATTCAAAACGACTGGCCCGTCCTCCCAGGAGATTGGCATGACCCCGCTTGACGCGGCGGGCACTCGATCCACATAAGGCAAATTGCGCCACCGTGTTTTCCAGCAGCCAATGGATCTCATCCAAGAGGTCCGGGACTTTCTGGATTTCATCAATGACAATATGCCTTATGCCCGGATTGCCGGCAACCCTTTCCCGCAACTGATGCGGCGCTTGCATGTAGCGGCGAAATTCTTCGGATTTCAATAAATCGATCCACAGAGACTCGCGAAATTGAGCCTTCAATAAAGTGGTTTTACCCGTTTGCCGAGGCCCCCAGAGGAAAAAGGTTTCCTCCGCGGATAAATTGAGTTTTCTTCTAAACATCTGGTTCCGATTATCATGATAATTTGAAGTAAAATTTCAAACAATCATTACAATAATTGAAATGGATAGAAAGATCAACCCCCTCATTCACTTGTCGACTGGAAGGCATATTGCTGAATATCATCGATGCCAAGGGCAAGCCATTGAGGCTGATAGTTTGGGTAAGAGGCTATCAGGTTTTTAGATTTTTCCTGAAGCAGATTCAAATTGATTCGTTCTTTGTTCAATTTGATCTCAGCCATGACAATGATTTTCTCAGCATCATTGATGGCCACCAGATCAATTTCATTGAGGTTTTTCTTTTCCCAATAAGCACCCAGACGATTATAGTTCCCGCTTGCGGCAAAGAGATCCTGATAGAATTGTTCAAGAAGACGACCGCAATAGGTTTGATAGTCTCTCTGAATCACCTGCCTGATATAGTCGAAATTCCCAATCTCGACTGCTCGCCAGCTGCGATGGATGAAACGAAACCAAAATCGGAGGAAGTGATCTTTGAGGTAATATTTGACAAGCCTGGCGTTTGGTTTGGCATTGATGGGCCTGACCCGGTCGATGAGATAGTAGTCTTCTTCAAGTCTATTCAGGAAACCACCAATATTTCTCTCCATGACTGACTCGATTTCCCGACGACTCGTTTTGCCACGACTGATCAGTTCAAGGACCGAAAAATAAGTGCCATACTCTTTGCCGAACTCTTCAATGAGGACCTGCTTTCCTTCTTGTAAAAACGGGGAGTACTCTGAGATCATAAATTGTAGCATACTTTCAAAAGAACCGTCGCTATTGCTTATCAAACTATCAATATACTTGGGCACTCCGCCAGTCAATACATACCAGTCAAACAAGGTTCTGCCATCTTTTATTTGAGAGTCCGCTAAAATCTGGCTCAGGGTATTGATGGAAAATTGTTTGAGAAAAATCATGCAATCAGCCCTACCAAACAGAGGCTCTTTCGAATGCTGGAAAATTTTGTTGATGAGAGAATAAACCGAACCAATGCAAATCAGATTGAGATGCGTCTGATCTTTATTGATATCCCATAAATGTTGAAGCTCAGAGTAGACGGCTGGATTGATCGTAGCGAATTCCTGAAACTCATCAAGGATCAGGGTAAATGGCTCTGCTTTGGATAATTCGAGGAGCAGCGTGAATATCTCTTTAAAATATCGAATGTCACCAATGACCGGGATCGAAAACTGTTTTTTTATTTCTGTCAGGAATTCCTCACAAAGTAAGTTTTCTGATTTTTTGGCGATAAAAAAATAGAGATGTTTGTGATTGTTTGCAAATTCCAGAGCAAGTTTCGTTTTACCCACTCTCCTCCTGCCCATGAGCACTGTCAATCGTGAGGCAACCGCCGATTGCTTCTTTAATTGCCCCAATAGGTTTATTTCATCGAGCCGATTATAAAATTTCATTATTTTTACCATTAGAGAAACAAGAGTTACTGTAACCTCTGTTTCTATAATAGCCAAATCATGACTGAGAGACAAGCAAATATGACAACTTTTCCAAGAGGCTTCCAATCGCTAGGATTAGAATTGATACCCCAGGGTCAACTTCACCCCACGGTCCGATCCATCGAAAAAATGAGGATCCCGGCCGATTTGTACTTGGACAATATCCCCGTACCAAGCGAGGCCTGCGGCATCTTTGATGAACCGTTGCAGGACTTCTTCCCGGTAGAGGTCTTAAAAAATTACTCTCCCAAGGATATACAACGTTATTTGGATACTTGGAAAAACAAATGACCGAGGGAATTCAACAAAATGGTGGGTAGAGTAGTAGACAGGCATGTACATTTAGGTACGGCTTATCGGTTTCCGCCCCCTTTCGTCTGACGGTATAAAGGGGTAGAGTAGCAGACAGGCATCGCCCGCTGGCCTTGAGGAAAAGGTAGCTTGACAAGGGGCACCCTTGGAAATCCGTTTCCCCTGTTCTTTCGATAAGGCTTTTCTTTAAAGCAAAAAAAGACTTGACCCTTTTTTTACCGCTATCCTCTCCAATACAAACTCATTGAAACGGAATTTTCCCTTCTTGCTGATTTCCGAGACATTGCCCCGATGAAGGTCATTGTCGCCAATCAAAGAGCGACCCAAAAAGATTATTTTGATTTGTATTGCTTGCTCGAAAAAGTTTCATTACAAGAGATTTTTGAGGCGGCAGAAAACAAGTACCCTCAATTTAACCCGATTCTCTACCTCAAGGGACTCACCTATTTTGAAGATTGTGATACCGCGAAGCCCAAAATGATCCATTCTGAAATCTCATTCGAACAAGTCCAGGAAAAACTCATTCAGGAAGCAAATCAACTCTTTGAACATTATCGCAGACGAGAACAAAGACAAAAATCTCCTGAATGAGGCTTCTTCAAAAATGAATTTATAATAATTTTTGACCCAATGTACTAGGAATGTCCTCCGGAGGGAAGGACATCGGCCAATTGGTCACGGACCCCATATTGGTCGAAGAGGGCTTCTACCTGAGCCCAAGTGGTGGGATCCACCGGGATGCCCTGGGCCAATCGCTCCTGGCGCGTCTTGGCGGATCTTTAGAAAGCCCGGGTCCCTCAACCGAGTCAAAGAGCACCAACTCATCGATGGCCTCTTCTTCGCCGGTAACCCCCGTCAAAACATCTCTATCTAACAAGGCGCGTGCCAACCTGGCACCTATGAATCCCGTTCCTCCCGTTAACAAAACTTTCATGAGCCTCTCGATTTGAAGTAAGGAATGATTTCTTTGGACAGGATTTCGTCACTCTCCTCATCGGCGATGAGGGGTTGTGGGTTTATGTTCGTCGCACCCAAGTTCACGAACTTCTCGAAAGTATCGAGACATTGCTGGAGGGATCCCACCGCCATCATCTCATCGATCCCTCGATCTAGCGCCTCCTCCGGGACTTGAAGCTGTTCGACGGCCCTGTTTAATTCATTCGCATAGTCCGTGGTGGGCGCAATGTTCTGATACTCCAGATCCTTCCGTGAAGATTCGTCCGCGACTTCCACGCCCAGATCCTTCAGGAGCCTTGTGTGGAAGACCAACGTCTTCTTCAAGAGTTGCTTTGCCTTCTCCTGCACGGAACGTTTCTCACTAACGGCGAAGGGAATTAACGCTACGACATCGATCTCGTCGATGCTCCGGCCCGACCGCTTAGCCGCATTGCTATTGTGGAGTGGGAGCGTCGGCAGGTATGAGACCTTCGTGGCGTAGCTCCTGCCACAGGGCGGGGGGGATGGGATGTGCCATCATCTGGAAGTTCTCTTCCGCTTCCGATACAGACCGCGAGCCTGGTATCACTGCTGCGACGGTGGGATGGCCAAAAACGAACTGGAGAGCGGCGGCCTTGAGCGGTACGCCGTGGCGGTCACAGATCGCTTTACAATGCCTTGCTTGCTCTAAGACTTTGGCCGAGGCCGGCAGTTCGTTGAAGGTCGCGTTCTCTGTCAGGTCGGAGGCCAGAATACCGCTGTTGTACGGGGCGCCGATGATTACGCTTATTTTTTTCTCTTGGCAGAGAGGAAGGAATTCGGAATGCGCCGAATGGACAAGAAGGGTGTACTGTCCCGCCAGTAGGAAGCAATCGAAGTCCCCCTCCCGAGCGAAACGGGCCAACATTTCCCATTGGCCCATGCCGACGCCGATGGCGGAAATCACCCGTTGGGAACGCAACTCTGAAAGGGCCTTATAGGCCCCGTCCATCGCCTGCTCGAAATGGTTGTCCGGGTCGTGGATCAAAAGGATGTCGACGTAGTCTAGTTTCAGCCGCTTCAGGCTCCCCTCGAAAACCCGCATGGTGGTGTCGTAATCGTATATCCAAGGCATCTCGTTCTCCCTGTTCGGTCCAATGACCGCTCCCACCGGAGCAGGCGGGTTTGGTTCCAATAACTTGCCTACTTTGGTGGAAATCGTGAAACTGGACCGTGTGATTTCAGAGAGAACCTTGCCGAGGCGTTGCTCGCTAACGCCTCCGCCATATCTTGGTGCCGTGTCAAAGTAGCTGACTCCCAGTTCGATGCATTTTCTGAGAGTTGCGGCGGCCTCGTCGTCGGTAACAAATCGACCCAACGGTCCACAGCCGGTCCCCAGCCGTTTTACTTTGAGCCCCGTATTTCCAATCTCGACCAATTCCAGTGGGTCCATCACTTTCTCCTTAACGTAGGGCGCTAGCAATTTCTGAAAGTGCTAAGGTGTTTAGATCAAATCTCATCTGGTGACTCTATAAAGCGGTTAATTGGATCAATAGGGCCATTCTACGGATTTCCTCCGGAGGGAAGGACATCGGCCAATTGGTCACGGACCCCGTATTGGTCGAAGAGGACTTCTACCTGACCCCAAGTGGTGGGATCCACAGGGATGCCCAGGGCCAATCGCTCTTGGCGAGTATTGGCGGATCTTTCCCCCGGAAAGAAAACCCCGCTCGATCCTTCCATCAGGGGGGTATTTTGAAGGTATCTCATCATCTGTTGGACCTCGGCCCGGATGGTTTCCAGGGGCGCCATGCGGCCCAGGTCGATGACGAGTATCGTGGATCCTCCCCAAAAATCAATCTTTCCTGGAGGCAAAGCGATCTGGCCAAGAAGTCCCCCGAAAAGCGCGATCATGACCGAGAGCGCGTATCCCTTGTGGCCCCCTTGCATCCCGCCGACGGGTAAGTGCGCACCCCCATCGAAGAAATCGTTCGGGTTCCTACTGGGAACCCCTTGCTTATCAATGATCCAAGTATCAGGAAGCTCCTGTTCCTGGTTACGGTATAACCGTAGCGTCCCATCAGCCGTCATGGAGCTGGAAAAATCAAGCAGGATAGGGGCGCCTTCGGCATGAGGAAATGCCATCGCTAAAGGGTTCGTCGCTAGTCGGGCCTCGCGTCCTCCAAAGGGAGCCACGGTGGCGACCGGTCTACCCGCCCAGCCCGTGAAAAAGATAGCAGCCATGCCAGCCGCTGCTGCCATTGCGGGGTAGGTTCCGATTCGACCCGTATTGGTATGGTTTCCCATCGTCACCAAGCTGACTCCATGATCACGAGCCTGCTCGATCGCCATTTCGGTCGCTCGTGTGGCAACCACCTGTCCGAAGGTAGCATGGCCATCGATCTGGAGGATCGCCCCATGGTTGCCAACGACTTCTGGCTCTGCCTTTGGATCGACAACGCCTTCCTCAATTTCTTTCAGGTACTGGGGGATGCGAAGGAACCCATGGGAATCGTATCCCGCAAGATTGGCATGGGCCAGGTGGTCCGCCACGATACCAGCGTGGCCGGCCGAGGCTCCTCCCGCCTGCAACATCACATCGGTTATACGGACAATCTGATTTTTCGTTAATATTGGCATGAATAGCTCCTAAGAATTCAGTTAAATGGTTCCCCCGCTGATAAAAGCGACCTTGTCTTTCAGCCTCACGGTTTCCCTCTTTTATTGATGATTGATGGTAGTTTGTCTCCCCGCTAACCACTGGATGCCCCGCCCCACTACCGTTCGAAAACCGGGGTTTGAGTAGGCCTGGTTATCGTGCCCGTTCTGATAGCAGAAGACCCTCGCCTTACCGAAGGTCCGCGTCCACGCGATCGTCTTCATACTCTGGGGATGATCGGTGGTGAGCAGGATGTGGCTATCCTCGTCCGCATCGTCTCTGATATAGGTCTCGTCGACGATTTTCCACGGCTCCAGTGTGGTAGTGATGGGGTGTTCGGTGTCCGCGACGTCGATGCGCACGGTCTGGTCAAAGGCACACGGGTGGTTCCCCCCTCGCTGAGGCATGCCGCTAAGCTCTCTCCATAGCGACCAGTCGGGAAAGGCTACCAGCGCGTGATGCAGCAGAAATATCCCCTGGTCCCCATCGCCAAGGCCCTCCAGCGTCTCCTTCATGGCGGCCTCGAATTTGCCATCTTCTTCAGCAGGCGTACGTTGGTGCATGTTGTAGAACAGTAGTACCTCGTAGGTCCCTGGACCGCGCGCCGGGTTCGTAATGAAGTCCCACATGTTCTGAGGGTAGGCCTCGATTTCGGGAAGGGAGCGAAGCATGGACTGGAAGCCCACCACATCGTGCGGATGCACGCCGGTAATCACTGCTGTTTTTATCTTTCCATTCGCCATGTTCCTGTCTCCTGCATTAGAATAATTAATGATTACAATGATGTGTCATCCCGGTCCCGGATCAAGTACGGGATGATCCGGGATCCAGTTACCTGGTAGCGTTGCATACCCCTGGATTCCTGGTCCCGGATCAAGTCCGGGATCTCCAGGAATGACAAAAATAGAAAATCACATCTACCCAGTACACTGCGGCGAAAGTCCGTACATACTCTCTATGTCATTCCCGCGAAACAGGCTGTTGCAGATTTTATTTGCTTTTTCCAGGTGGATTTTGCTACACTTTTCATAGTCTAGTATCTGGTTTGAGTCCACTTTTCATATAACCATAGTAAAAATGGATTTCTATTATGGGTTTTCTGAGTAGTTAAAAATCGGATCAAGTCCGGGATCTCCAGGAATGACAAAAATAGAAAATCACATCTACCCAGTACACTGCGGCGAAAGTCCGTACATACTCTCTATGTCATTCCCGCGAAACAGGCTGTTGCAGATTTTATTTGCTTTTTCCAGGTGGATTTTGCTACACTTTTCATAGTCTAGTATCTGGTTTGAGTCCACTTTTCATATAACCATAGTAAAAATGGATTTCTATTATGGGTTTTCTGAGTAATGATCGTTCCACCCTCCAATTATCCACCACCGATTTGAACCACTTGATCCCGGATAACGATAAATGCCGTTTTGTGGTAGATTTCGTTTCCCGCTTGGATTTATCCTCGCTTTATGGCTCCTACAAATCGCAAGGGGGGGATGCCTATGATCCGGCGATTCTGTTAGCGACCTGGTTTTATGCCTACAGTGAAGGCATTGAGAGTAGTCGTGTTTTGGAGAAACTTTGTAAACGCGATCTTTGTTATATCTATGTTTCAGCGCATCTGACCCCCGACCACTGTGCCTTGAGCCGGTTCCGTCGTCGTCATTTGCAACGCCTGCCCTTCTATTTTGAGCAATTGATTCAAATGGCCATTGATCAGCAGGTCTCCGGTTTCGCTGAAATAAACCTTGACGGTTCGAAGCTGAAAACCTCTGCCAGTAAGAAACGCTCGAAAAATGCAGAACAATTAGAACGTCTTTTAGAAAAAACGCGTCAATCGATCGCCTCCCCTCTAAATTGCGAGTCTGAAGATCATCAAGGCGATGAAGAAGACTTAGCCGCCCTTCGTGGCGAAAAAGCCCGTCTTGAGCAATTCGAAGCAACGATTCTCCAATCTCAGCAAGATCTTCAAGCGCGTCAGCAAACCCTCAAACCCGAACATCGGGATGGCCATAAGATCAATCTGACCGATGCCGACGCACGCATGATGCCCTCGATTAACACACCCGGTTATAATGTGCAGGCAGCCGTCGATCGTGCCACTCATCTGATTGTGGCCGCTGAGGTGGTCTGCGAAGCCAACGATACCCAACAATTTGCGCCGATGCATCAACAGGCAGAAACCCACCTTCCCGAAGATCGGCAACGTCGTTATAATATGGATGCCGGTTATCATAGTTTTGAGCAACTCAACTATATCGAGCAGCATCAGATTGATGCCGTCATTGCCGACCCGCAACCGCAAAATAGAGCCAACCCTCTCCAGCCGACCCCCCTGGAAGAATTACTGCAAAACGATCGAAAGCTCGAACGTTCTGATTTTTTCTTCGATGCAAAAAATGATGTCTATCAGTGTCCCAATGGGCAACAGCTCTCCTTTCAGCGTAACTTCAAGCGGGGCCAGGCCCAAGGGAGCACCTATCAGGCCCCATCCTGTGAAGATTGTCCCCTCGCTCAGCGGTGTCTGCCCCCGAAGAATCGCTCGCGACTCAAACAGATCCATCGCCAAGAGCGCGAGCCCTACGCCGAAGCCATGCGCAATAAATTGCAAACCCCAGAAGCCAAACAACGACTCAAAACGCGCATGAGTACCGTCGAACCGGTCTTCGGCAACTTGAAGGCCAATCTCGGTTTTACCTCATTTCGATTTCGAGGGCAGAGACAAGTCAAAGGCGAATTTATGCTCATGGCCATTGCTCACAACCTCAATATTCTCTATCGCCTCCTTGAGGTGATTCGATTGATTCGCTTTCTCTACGCTTCATACGCAAAGGTTTATATGATTCTAACAATTTTAAAGATCAAAAACCATTTCATCATTATGATGAGAATTGGGATCATACCCCGTTCTCACTGATTGTATGACCCGTTATGCAGGCAAAAAAATCTGCAACAGCCTGGAAAGCGGGAATCCAGGGTATCGAAATAGACCCTGGATTCCTGGGCAAGCCAGGAATGACAACGCTGCGAATAGCCGGAAGGAGAAAAACGTGTACACACTTTTGCCCTACGGTACTAGTTGGGCAGCAAGGCCACGGAACGGACCTCGCCAAACTCCTTTTGCAGCTTTTGCCACGAATCACCCCCGTCTTCGCTCACGTACACATAGCCGAGGAGGCTGGCCGCGACGATTACGTTGGGCCGCTCCTTGTGAGAGCTTATCCAATAGATAACGGAGTTGGGCTCTACCGGCAGGGACACCGGTTGCCAACTTTTGCCACCATCCTGGGTGCGCTGCAAGGCACCGGTGACACCGGGAATATTGTCGCCGTTGCCGACGAACATGACATCGGGGTCATCGGTCTTGATTAAGATGCCGCGGCAGTAGGACACGCGGTCCGCTTCATGGAACTTGGGGAAATAGTGGTAATCCCAGCTTTCGCCTTCGTCGTGGCTGGTGGCGAGCCCAAAGGGCGAGGTACAGTAGACTGTGGTACTGGCGTCAGTTTTCAGAGCCACATCGTGAATGTCGCCTTGGAAGGGGTCAGGACCCAGGTCGGGCAGGTGGACCCAGGTGTCGCCACCATCCAGACTCTTGTAAACCCCGTCAACCTCCATGCCGGCCCAGATGGTGCGGTTGTCCCTGGGATTTACGGCCATGCAGGTGGTCCGCGGCGCCCCGATGGGGCCATTCATGTTTACGCCCATATGAAGCTTGCTCCAAGACCTCCCCCCATCCCTGGAGCGGAATCCATCGGGCCGCGTGCCCACGAACAGGGTGTCCGGGTCCGTGGGGTCCACAGTCACCGACCAGACCTCGAGGTCCGATGTGGGGGCATCCAGGTTTTCCCAGGTCACGCCGCCGTCTTCGCTACGGAAAACGCCCCCGTCGGAACCGGCCAATACCCGCCGGGGGTTGTCCGGATACACGCACAATGCCCTGACGTTGCCTTCATCCGGTATTGGTTGCCTGGGGTCCAGGCGCCCAACATGGTTCCAGGATTCACCGCCGTCTGAACTCACGTTCAGCCCTTGGCCGACGGTGCCGATGAGAATTGTGTAATCTTTTGCCATATCGCGTCTCCTTATTCGAGTTGCTAAAATAATGTTATTAACGGTCAGAAAATTATATAAATCGGGTGTCATCTCGGTTCTTTACATATTGGGTGAGAGTCGCTTCATCTCCTCCCCAAAGTGTTTCTTTGACAGATGTCATTTGTCCCTCTTTAGTTCCCTGTACAAGTAGCACGAAGCCTGATGACCATCGCCCACTGGGTACAGAGGGGGAGGACGCTCGTGACAGATCTGCGTGGCGTGGGGACAACGACGGTAGAACTTGCATCCCACCCGATCGCCCTTTCCCATCTCCTCTTCAACGGATACCTCTACCTCCTCTTGCCATTTGGCGGAGGGATCGGGAGTGGGGATGGAGCTCATAAGGAGCTGAGTGTAGGGGTGCTGAGGGTCATTGATGACTCCGGTGGCATCCCCGGTCTCCGCGACGGACCCCCGGTACAGGATGAAGATTCGGTCGCTGATCTGATACGCGGTGGAGAGGTCGTGGGTGATAAAGAGGAAGCTAATGCCGAAATCCTCCTTCAGCTTGAGCATGATCTCGAGGATCTGGGCTCTCAGCGAGGCATCGATCATGGAGACCGGTTCGTCGGCAACAATGAGGCGCGGTTTCATCATGAAGGCGCGGGCCACGATGATCCGCTGTCTCTGTCCACCCGAGAGTTGATGAGGGTATTTCCTCAAGATCTCCTCCGGTCTTAAGCCCACGACCTCCAGCGCCTCCTCTATCATCCTTCTCGCCTCCGCCCTGCTGCGGGCCAGCTTAAATCCGGAGACGGCCATATTGAACACGTGATCAGCGCGATAGAAGGGGTTAAAGACGGCGTATGGGTCTTGGAAAACGGCCTGGCACTCGCGGCGGTAAGCCATCCGTTCTTTCTTTGACATCTTATGGATGTTACGACCTCGCCAAGAGATTTCACCTGAGCTGGGTCGGATGAAATCGAGAATGAGGCGGGCCAGGGTCGTCTTGCCGCTGCCTGACTCTCCGGCGATCGCCGTGATCATCGGTTTGTCGTCGAAGAGGGTCAGGGAGAAGTCTTCCAGGGCGGCCGGAGAGCTACCGAAGACCTTAGTCAGATTTTTTACTTCGAGAACAGCGTTGTCCCTCTTACTTTCTGTTCGGTTCCTCATTCTCCCCCCTCTCCTGCTGTCTCAACATCGCCATGATAGAGATGGCATGCGACGAATCTTCCAGGTTTGACCTCCCGGAACTCCGGTACCTGCTCCCGGCATTCCTCCATGGCATCGGGGCATCTCGGGTGGAAGCTACAGCCGGGAGGGGGAAAGAGCAGGGTAGGGGGGAGTCCGGGGATCCCCAGAAGTTTTTTTTTCTCCTTGACCGAGGGCACCGAGGCGATAAGCAGTTGGGTGTAGGGATGGAGGGGGTCGTTATAGATATCCTCCGCGGCGCTGACCTCGGCCACCTTACCGGCATACATGACGGCGAGCCGATCGACCAACTGGGCCAGGAAGCCCATGTCGTGTCCGATAATCACGAGAGATGCCGCCAAACGTTCCTGGACCTTGACGAGGGTTTGGGTAACGACGCGCTGCATCACCACATCGAGGGCGCCTGTCGGCTCGTCGGCGATGATGACCTGGGGCTTGAGGACGATGGCCATGGCGATGCAGACCCGCTGCTTCATCCCTCCTGAGAGCTCATGGGGGTACATACGGTATACCCGGCTCGGCAGGCCGACCAGGCCCAGAAGCTCTGTGATCCTCTCCTTCATATCACCACGTTCCCGGGAGGCGGTATGAGCCTTGATCGCATCGGCTATCTGGCTCCCCACCCTCACCACCGGATTGAGCGAGTTCATAGAACTCTGGGGGATGAGAGAGATGCGGCTCCAGCGCACAGCTCTCAGCTCCTCATCGTTTAAGTCGAGAACCTCCGTGCCGTCCAGGCCTATCCTCCCTCCCTCAATGGCAGCAGGCGGTTTGATGAGCCGGAGGAGGGACATGGCCAGGGTCGATTTGCCGCACCCCGACTCACCGACAATCCCAAAGCGCTCTCCTTTCTTAACGCTGAGGCTGACTCCATCCACCGCCTTGATCGGCCCGCGCTCGGTCCAGTAGTAGACTTTGAGGTCCTCGATTTCGAGTGTCGATCCGCTCATGCTGTGACTCCTCGCCTTAATCTGGGATTGAAGACCTCGTCCAGGCCTATGTTAATCAGCTGGAGACCGATGAATATCAACACGATGACGAAAATGGGCGGAAAGACCCACCACAGAACACCACGGATCAAGGCCGCACGCTTCATGGCCCAGTAGACCATGGTACCCAAGGTAATTGTATTCTGAGGCCCCAGGCCTAAAAGCTCCAAGAATACCTCAGCCAGGATAGCCGCTGAAATGGCGTTGGCCAAAGTCGTGCTAACATAGGGAAGCATATTGGGTAGCACCTCTTTAAACACGATTTTCATATCGCTGAGACCGGAGAGTTTGGCCATATTTATGTACTCCCGCTTCCTGGAACTGAGAACCTGCGCCCTAAAGGTTCTGGCAGGAAATGGCCAGGCGAATACCGCTAAAATTAACACCATGGCCGGTACCGTCATATACCTCACGAAAGATGACAGGACGACGAGTAAGGGGATGGTTGGTATGACCAGAAAGACATCGGTAACGCTCCTTAAGAGATCATCGACCCAACCCCCTTTGTAGCCGCTTATGATGCCCACGGTTATGCCCACCAAGAGGCCGGCTAACCCGGTAAAAATCCCGATGATGAGCGATTGCCTTAAGCCATGGATTAATTGATCGAAAACATCCCTGCCGAGGGTATCGGTGCCTAAGAGGTGCTCAAAAGAGGGGGGGCGATCTAAGAGGTGCAATCCTACAGCTGATGCGTCGTACGGGGCGATAACGGGGGCCAGCACGGCAATGAGTAGAAGACAAAATATGATTGTAAATCCGGCAGAAAGCCTTGCGTTTCTTCGAAAGACGAAGTTCAAGGTTCCTTTAAAAGCATCGAAAACATCCCTGCCAGAGACCGCAACATTCAACATTAATCCCCTCCATGACTGATTCGAGGATCTATCAGCGGATACACCATCTCTAATATGAGATTTGCGCTAAGGACTGCCATAACCGTCAGTAACAAGATTCCCTGCATAAGGTTGTAGTCAACGTTGCCTATTGCTAGTAAAAGTAAAGCGCCTATGCCGGGATAATTGAAGATGGTTTCCAATAGGATGGAGCCGTTCAAAACAAACCCCAACGCCATCCCTAATGCCGCCGTCTGGGGGAGGAGGGCGTTCCTAAAGGCGTACTTACTAAGAATAACGGACCTTTTTAGACCTTTGGCTTCAGCCAGTAATGTGTAGTCTTCTCCCAGGGTGGTTATAATCAAAGATCTCATGGTAATAATCCAATATCCGATGAAGCTGATTATTATAGAAAGGGCAGGCAAGGTGGCATGGTAAACGATATCCACTACCAGTCTTAAACCCTCATGCTGGGTCCCCATTACACTGAACGCTCCTGTTGTTGGGAAAATGGGAAAAGTGTAGGCTAGAGAGAAGATGAGGATTAGGGCTATGAAGTAATAGGGAACCTGATTGAGGCACAGGCTTAAATATAAGATCGCTGAGTTGGTTTTAGATTCCCTTTTCCACCCAACGAGTGCTCCAAGTAGGTTGCCAAGAACCCAACTGATAACGGTGGCGACAACAAGGAGTCCTATCGTCCAGGGGATGGCCGTCATTAAGAGCTCTTGCACAGTCGTGGGGAAGGACATGATGGAAGGCCCCAGATCACCTTGTAACAAATTTAGAATATAGTTTTTATATTGAGTAAGCCAGCTTCCATCCAAACCGAACTGCTTTCTATACGCTTCTACTAGTTCTGGTCCATCCGCTGTCATGGCACCTGTTATAGACATTTTACTCAACATGACTGTAATAGGATCTCCAGGGATTAGACGGGGAATAAAGAAATTAGCAGTAATTGCGACAAAAACCGTTATTGTATACGGTATCAACCTACTCCCGATATATCTCATATATCTCATAAAAGCAGGCATAATAGCTCTCTCTTAAGATTGACGTTGGACTCCGTCTGGAATTCCCTCTCCCCTTAATGCCTTGGCAAGGAGAGAGGGAATCGGTAGGTGGGCTTTCTACTTACTTCACCCCTGTAGATTCAAGGTTTAGCAGGAGGTGGAGGAAGCTAGGTTCCCAGTGGAACGGCGTACTGTGGGGGTTCTCTGCACTCGGGTAACCTTTCCAGTAAAGGGTATCATAGGTTTGGGCCATACTTCGATAACCAAGGACAGGTACCACCGGCAAATCCCGCATCCAGATCTTCGTAGCATTTTTGAGTATAGACATTGCCGCAGGACTATCGGGACTAAAACCGGTTAGCTGATCTATAAGCCTGTCGAACTCAGGGTTTGAGTAGCGAGCTGCATTATGGTTGTAGTTTCCTCCCTGGCCTGCAGGTTCTCCTTTAGGGACTACAAATTTACTATGGTATGAATATAATATATCATAAGGGTCCACAGCTGCTATAGCTTGCTGACCACAAATCCATACTGCCGCCATGTCATACTCGCCCCGATTCCACTGGTCTTGAAAGGGTGGATATTCCAAAACCTTATACGCTGCATCTATGCCTATTGCCTTTAGATCATCGCTTATACTCTGAGCCAACTCTCTGAAACCGGGCACACTACTAGTTAAAACAACCCAGGATAAGCGGGTTCCATCCGCTGTTACCCAGATACCGTCGCTCCCTTTTTTGTATCCTCGCTCCTTAAATATCGATTCCGACATCGCAGGGTCATATTTAGTGATATCGTACTTCTCTAAAATGTCCTTATACTCTTCCTCCCAGTCTGTCTTCCCTTGGTTGGGAAATGGCATTGTAGGAATATAATTTGCTCCTTCATCAGTTACGATATTCGCTTTATTTCTGTTAATAGCATAGGAAATGGCCCATCTGACCTCAGGGGAATCCAATGGAGGATTAAGATGATTAACATATACACCCTTTACGCACCCGGCGCTAACAAACCAGGGTACCACATGCTTATTCTTCGCCATTACCGTCTCGACCTGGGACTTTGTGAACTCAGACCAGACATCCATCCTATGATTTATCTGCTCTATCATCATTACCTCGGCAGATTCTGTTCCTGTGACGTTTATGAACTTTGCACCTACGGATTTCCCCAGCACGTCAATTGCCCAGTAATTATCATTACGCTCCCAGATCGTATTTTCAGCCGTGGCACTAACGAGTCTGTAGGGACCGGTCCACACCGGGTTGGGAAAGTTTTTAAAGGTAGTTGGGTCAATTTTAGACCAAAGATGCTCTGGGACCGGGGGAGGGGTATTCGTTCCGATTATGGTCTGGTAGTGCAACCTTGGGTTTGGTCCTTTAAGCTTTATGAAAACGGTGTAATCGTCTACCTTCCTGACCTCTTTGTACCACTCCTTTATTGTTGTTGACCATCTCAATTTGGGTGCATGCTCTTTAAGCATGTTGAGGGTGAAGACAACGTCGTCGGCATTAAAGGTCTCTCCGTCGCTCCATTTAACACCTTTCCTTAATTTAAGGGTTATGGTGTCATGGTTCGGACCGTACTCAAAACCCGTTGCAAGCCACGGCACAACCTCTCCTGTGACCCAGTTCAGGTACATAAGGCGTTCAGCATTCCAATCGTTCCCCGTCCTTTCCTGGTGGGTTGGAAGGTAGTTGTTCATTACCTCGAAGTTTGTAATCTTGTGTAACATCCTAACGATTAACGTTTCTTCTCTGGGTATATCCTTTGCTACTACGGGCATCGCCAGGAGGATCCCGGCCATCAGCACTATCGCCGAAAACACCATAACTAACCTTTTTTTCATTTTTATCTTTTTCATAATAATTTCTCCAAATACGATTGATTTCAAAATTATCTCCCAATTTATCTTTTTCATAATAATTTCTCCAAATACGATTGATTTCAAAATTATCTCCCAAATCTAGTACTGCCCGGTGAAAATAAGTTTACAGTTAATCACATTCGACAATCTATGCAGTTGTCATTCCTGGCTTGACCAGGAATCCAGGGGGCTTTCTGTGAATCCTGGATGCCGGATCAAGTCCGGCATGACACTGTGGCTGTAAACGCACTTTTGCCCTACGGCACTAGTTTTTTGAGATTGAAGGAATAAACATTCTTTCTCTGCTAACGTGATTTCCCCATAGGATTCTCCTGATAAGACAGTGAATGAAAAATTTTCCCCATCCGCTGCTTTTGGAGGGAATGGATTGACCACAAGCTCAGGGATGCAGCATCCCAGAAACTATTGTTTCAAGCAGTGTGCCAAATCTGAGAATATTCAGTTAACTTACTGTAATTATTATCTATTTTTTACAAGAGGGAGGTTTGGGTCTGCGAAGCAGGAGTCTAAATATTTTGACTTAACTAGATCGGAAATCATGGTTAACTTATTGATATTCAAGGTTTATAAACTAAAATCTAAATTTTTATACTTAAGTCTAAGATTTTTGACACTTTTAAACTCTATTATTTACTGATGCTACGTAATATATTCAAAGTCGACGGGTAGCATCATATTTCGTTGGTATTCCTGAAAAACATTGCCTGAGTGTCATCCTCGCGAAAGCGGGGATCCAGGGTGCCGGAGCTTCAAGCCCTGGATTCCCGCCTGCGCGGGAATGACAACTTAGACAGAATTAAAATAATGCGTTGAGCCTAGTATTTTTCGACTTTGGTCGGCAATACCCGTCGAATTTGTGAATATAGATTTTGAAAGCAGATCATATTTCCCCCTTTGGATGATTCAGGGGCAAAGGGACAAATGCGGAAGGCCGCCCCGGACAAAGGGATCGAAAGATTTTGCTTCGTCTAAATGACTGAAGGAATGGACAAAATGATCATTACTCATCAAATAATTTGCTGGATAAACTTCCGAAAAAACAGTATTAAGGTAAGAAAACCAACTGTACAGGGAAACCAAGTCATAGCAATTGAAATAACCAAAGAAGTAATTTTCCATAAATCATGAGGAGAGGGATGTTAAATTTAGAACTGGATATTCAGCCACAGACGGAACAACGGCTGAAAAAAATCTTAGAGTACACGCAGGATGAAGAAATGTTTGCGCAAAATATCATTGCCTATCAGATTGCCGAACTTCAAAAAGGCTTGTTAAACATTCGCCTTGATTTGAAACAATTTGAAAATAAATACCAACAATCAAGCGAGAAGTTTTACCAACAATTCGAGCAGGGGGAGACCGATGATAGCGAAGATGTGATGCTGTGGGCAGGATTGTATGAAATGTTGCAAGACAATGAACGTCGCCTTCAAGAACTCACATGATCGAAACCTATTTTGCGCAACTTGAACAGATACTTCAGGCGTTTCCGAATATCCAAACCCATACGCTTCAGAAGAAGATTTATAACGTCAAACAAGGCTATATCAACGGTTCTTTGCTTTTCAGCAACGGGCATCGGCTTGATTTTGTCGAAGTCAAAGATATGGATCTCCCCTCAAAAGTCAAATATCGATACCATTATATGGCTCGAGATCATACCTGTATCTTTCGTTATGACAATGCACCCCATCATCGGAATATCGCTACTTTTCCTCATCATAAACATATCGGAGAGGATATTTTGGAAAGTACTGAGCCGACGTTGTTTGAAGTGTTACTGGAGATTGCCCAACAAGAGCGAACGGCAAGTGAAGACGAGTAGAGGAAAGAGCCTCCTTTTATTAAGTTCCTGGGGTGATCCGGATTCCGTACTTTTTCATTTTGTTGAAGAGGGTGGCTCGGGAGATCCCCAGGGCGGCAGCGGTTTTTACCTTGTGGCCCTGGGAATTTTTCAGGGCATTGATAATCGTCGCTTTTTCACTATCCGCGACGGCTTGATCCAGCGCCATTTTCCTGTGGTTGGTGTTATTTCCGAAATTTGAAGTTTCGCTGATTTTAGAATTTATCCGTTCCCCCAGAAAATCGACCTCTCCCAGGGAGACATAGCGATGCAGAGTGTTTTGCAGCTCCCGGACATTGCCCGGCCAATCGTAGGCTTGCAGGGCTTCCAGAAATCCCGGTGTGATGGGCTTTCCTTTTTGAAGCGGTGCCGTGGATTTCAAAAAATGCTCGACCAGCAGAGGGATATCTTCTTTTCTTTCCCGGAGCGGGGGCAGGCGAATGGGAAAGACATGGATCCGGTAATAGAAATCTTCTCGAATTTGCCCCGTCTTTACCCGATGACTCAGGTCCTGGTTTGAAGCTGCGATGAACCGGATATTGGGCTTAATGACCTCGGTGGTGCCAACCGGGGTAAAGCCGTTGCCCTCCAGGACACGAAGCAGTTTAATCTGCAGGTTCAGTCCGATATCAGCCAGTTCATCCAGGAACAAAGTACCTTTGTCGGTCAGGTGCAGAAAACCGCGCTGATCACTGTCGGCCCCGGTGAAAGCGCCTTTTTTGTGTCCAAAGAACTCGCTCTCGATCAGGTTTTCGGGGATGGCCCCGAGGTTCACCGGGAAAAACACATGCTCCTTGCGGCTACTGGCGTCGTGAATGGCCCGGGAGACCAGTTCTTTCCCGGTTCCCGATTCGCCGTAGAGGATCACGTTGACCTCGGTGGCCGCCGCTTTTAAAATCAACTCGTATACCCGTTGCATGGGTTCGCTTTTTCCGATAATATCGCCAAACTTAAAGCGGTCTTTGGTGCGTGCTCGCAGGAGGATATTTTCCTGACGCAGGGAGGTTTCGCTCTCTTTCAACTCGCCCAGCGCCTTTTTAAGGTTTTCGTGAAGCCTGGCATTTTCCAGAGAAATGGCGATCTGGGAGCTAAGGTGTTTGATCACCTCGAGTCGCCGGGGGGTGAAGGCTCCCTCAACCAGGTTATTTTCCAGGTAAATGATGCCGCTCAAGGCGGACTTATGATGTATCGGCGCGCACAGGATGGATTTAGGACGTTCCCGTTTAATATAGTCATCCTCGACAAACCGTTCCTCGCGGGAGGCGTTGTCCAAAACCAGGTGTTCCCGGGTTTGTTTCACCCAGGAGATGATCGAGAGGGAGATAGAGCCGACCTTTTCCACAGGCAGGGAAAGCGGTAGAAAACATTCGACCTGCTCAGCACTCCCGCGGGCAGCGATGAGAGACTGACCTTCGGTTTCCAGAATCAGGGCTGCTGTCTGGGCTCCGGCATTTTCCATGAGAATGCCAAGCAGGATCTCCAGCAGCGGTTCCAACTCGAGGGTACTGGAAATGGCCTCCGAGGCTTTGAGAATCGTCGCCAGGTCCAGGTTGGCCGAAGGAGACGCCGCCCCTTCAGCACGATCATCGGCAATCAGCCCGGGATATTGAGACTTAAGATGCGCGACCTTCCGTTTTGCCCCCCAGGCTTCGTACTTCTCCATTGCTAAGCGCAGGTAAGAGCTGGCGGCATCGTTCTGCCCCTGACTGAGCAAGTATCTGGCTGCCAGTTCATTGGCCAAGGCTTCCTCGTGGATAAATTCACTCTCTCTGGCCAAAGCGATGGCCTTGTCATAGTGGTGCATAATGGTATCGGGTTCACCATCCAAAACCCGCATCCGTTCGGCTTCCACCAGGTGATGCTTGTGTCGGTAATTGGGCGGGGCACTGCGCGCTAGTTTCTCCAATGTATCCTGATTGTCATCGACCTGGGTGAGGATCTCCTCCTTTTCCTCCTCGCTCCCCTGGCCGTAAATCGCCAGGAGAGCGAGGGATCGGTAGCAGTTGGCCAGGGGATCAGCAAGGGAATCCTTGTAGGTTTTCATCAGGTTGATCATTTCAAAAACCGTCTCCCGGGCTGCTTCATATTCTTCGAACAGGTATTGCAGCACCAGCTTTTGGTAATTAAAACTGCTATGATTATGATATGAGTACTCCGTACTTGTCACCCTGTCGTATTGATCCATGATGCCGGTCGACAGGGGCGAAGGTTCCTCCATTAGAATCGTAACCGCCTTCATCTGCATTTCGGCATGGCGAGACCCGATAATATAATCGATCTTCTTGAGAGCAAGCTTCAACGTCGACAATTCCCCTTTCAGCCAATTCAGCTCCTTTCCGCACATAAACGCTATACGACACCTTGCGACTGCGCTAGAACCGGCATTGATGAAATCTCCCGTCTCGATTCCCATCTTATGAGCTTCCCGCAAGGGATCCAATGTCGCCGATAGCGGCTCCCGATAGAATCGGATCGCGCCGTTGAAACCCCCGGAAACTCTACAGTTTATTTCCTTCAGATCAAGCGCTTCCATGATCTGTATGCCCAGAAGACCGAGTTCATAACCAAATTCAAAATCCTGCGTAAACACGCAATATATAAATCCAAGGAGACAATAGAATTCGGGTGAATGTTGCGGATGAAAATGATTCAGCAGAAAAGAGATACGTTTTGAAGCGATGGGCTGCCAAAGACCGTCATCCAAGGTAGTCCCAGCCGCGCCATATGGCAATTGGAGTCCATACAGGATAGGGACAAGGACCTCGGCATCCGTTTGGGTGAGCGGCTCAAACCGCATCACTTCTTCGACGCTTTTACCGGCCAGGCTGGGTTTGATTTGAACGAGGGTCTGCTGCCACTGGTCGGGAGACAAATGGCTCAGTTGACACCCCAATTTCTCCAGAATTTCCTTGCCCATTTCCATGGCCTTCTTTAATTCGCCCTGGGTCGTATACGCCTGGATCCGGTATCGATGAACATTGACCAGGTCCAGGTCCTGTCGGGCGTTGTCTTTTACGGCACCCGCCAGCTTCTCCATCAACTCGAACCGGCCGCAGAGCGATGACATCTCCGTGGCTTCCTCGTGCAGAGATAAGGCCAGGGGATAATGCCGTTTCCAGGCGGCAACCTCTAAAAGGTCCAGGCCTATGGTAAAATATTCCAGGGCCTTTTCAAAAGCCGAAGCCGCCCTGGCCTGACGACCGGCTTTCAGGTTGAGTTCCGCCAGATTCGATCGTTCTTTCGACCCGTTGTTCACCCTCCGGGCCAGGTTGAGATGGTGGACGATGTCAAAAAGCAGAGCGTCACTTTTTCCAGGAGCGTATTGCTTGAGCAGAGTCTGACCGATGCGAAGATGGACCGGCTGTCTCTCCTTTTGCGCAATGAGGGCATAGGCAGCCTGCTGCACCCGGTCATGCAGGAATTTGTAGCTGCCACCCTCCGCGCTCGCTCCGGCCAGAGGATTATCTAGCTCCGGGGCCCGGGAAAAACCAAGGATCAACCCGGTTTCAAGGGCCGGCAACAGGTTCTCATAGATCTCCCCGCTTCCTTCTCCGCTGATCCGTTCCAACGATTCCAGGTCAAAGGTATTGCCGATGCAGGCCGCCAGGCTTAAGAGTTTCCTGGTTTCAGAGGAAAACCGATGGAACCGGTCAATCAGTAAATCCACCACATTATCGGTCACCGCCAGGAACTCGATGGCAGCCAGGTTCCAGATCCACTGTTTTTCCTCAGGTGAGTAGCGGATCAGGTCCTTTTCGGAGAGTACGGTCAAGAACTGGCTCACAAAGAAGGGATTGCCGCCGGTTTTTCGTACCAGGAGCTCGGCCAGTGGGTTTGCCTCCTCAGGACGGCAGTGGCAGGTATGGACGAGCAGTTGTGAGATGTTCTCCGGGTTCAGGGGCTTTAAGGGGATCGTCTGCAGCGGCTGGCCTGTTTTTTTGATTACCTCACAACTGATCATCAGCCGGTGGCCGGCCTCCACCTCGTTGTCGCGATAGGCCCCCAGGAAAAGCAGAGCTTTCCTCTCGGGATCCTGAGCAATGCGTTCCATCAGTTTAAGAGTATCGGCGTCCACCCACTGCAAGTCGTCCAAAAAAATAACCAGGGGATGGGTTTTTTCACAGAAAACGGAGATGAATTCCAGTAAAACGGCAGTGAAGCGGTTGCGGGTCTCCAGCGCTCCCATTTCCGGCAGCGGGGGTTGCGGGCCGATCATCTGTTCCAGTTCCGGGATCACCCGGGTCATCAGTTGTCCGTTGGGCCCCAGGGCAGCCCGTATCCTGCTTTTCCAACGCTCCATTTCGGATTTGCCTTCGGTCGATGCCTCCCGGATGAGTCCCCGTAGCGCCTGGATCAGCGCGCTGTAAGGGATATTGTGCCGGAGCTGGTCAAACTTGCCGGAGATGAAGAAACCATTTTTTTGGGCAACGGACCGGTGAATTTCACCGACAAGGACGGTTTTGCCGACACCGGCGGATCCCGAGACCAGCACTATCTCGGTCGCTCCCTGGCTGACTCGCTCCAGGGCGCCCTCCAGGGCGGAGATTTCATCCTCCCGGCCGTAAAGCCCCGGAGCGATCTGTAGTTCTTTGGGAATGTCATGGCGAGCCAGAGGAAAGTCGGACAGGCTCCCCTGGTTTTCCAGTTGCTCCACACAAGTCAGGAGATCGGCAGCCAGGCCCGAATGACTCTGGTAGCGCACCTCGGCACGCTTAGCCATCAGTTTCATCACCAGGCGAGAAAGAGTTTTGGGCACCTGCGGCGCTATCTGGTCTGGGGGTACAGGCTGCCGAGCAATGTGAGCGTGGATGATTTCCATGGCCTCCCGGGAGTGGAAAGGCACTCTCCCGCTGAAAAGTTCGTAAAGAGTGGCGCCCAGGGAATAAAAATCACTGCGATAATCGAGTGGGCGGTTCATCCGGCCGGTCTGCTCGGGGGAGAGATAGAGCAAGGTTTCCCCGCTTAGCTGGGGACTCAACATAGTCAAATTTTCCTTAGGCAACCGGGTGGCCAGGCCGAAGCCGGTCAGTTTGACCGTTCCTGATCCCGGATCGACAAAAATATTGAACGGGTTGATCATTTTATGCAAGATGCCCTGCCGGTGCACTTCTTCCAGGATGCCGGCCAGTGAAACCGATACCTTGAGCGAGTCCAACAGGTCGAGCCGGGCAACATCCATCAGTTTTCTTAAAGGGAACCCTTCGGTGTTTTCCAAGATCAAAGCCCATCCGTTCTCACACTGCGCCAGTTCCTCTGCCCTGAGGACCCCTTCGATCTTGAGAGCCCGGGTGATCTCATGCTCATGCCGCATTTCCGCCAACTCCTGCGCGCTCTGTTCGGATGATGCCGCTCCCTTGATCAGGACCAAAAGCCCGTCGCTTTGCCGCTTGCCACGCCAGAGCCGGGTCCGGCTGCTTTCAAAAATGACCTCCTCCAGTGAATAACCCGGAATCTCAAGTTTTTTCCCGTCGGGAATCGTCTGCTCTATTAGTGGATACGACCCTTTTATTGACCTGGGTGGCGTTTCCATTCCCGGTCCGGTAGAGAGTTCTTCCTTGGACCATTGAGAAATTTTGAAGCTTTTCAGCAGATCCCCCAGGAACCCTTGGTTTTTTTCAATTTCGTGGATTTTTCCCAGCATTCTCCGGGCGGCATGGTAATTCAATCCGATTTTTTCTGCTAATTGTTGAGCCGTCGTCTCCCCATTGCATACAGCCACAAAATAAATCCCCCAAAACCAGTAACGCAGCGGAGTCCGCGTCCGGTGCATGATCGTGCCCGCGATGATTGAAGTCTGGTGTTTACAATTCCTGCATTGCAGTAATTGACGTTTTTTCAGGGCATCGTAACAGTTACTACCGCAGACTGAGCACACATAACCGGTTGGCCAACGGAGGTGGAAGAGGTGATTGCGACAGACTTCATCGTTCGAAAAGAGCTTTTTGATCTCATGAAAGGAATGGGCTTGAGTTGTTTCATCCACTTGGCGCTCCCACATCTAAGATGGTTTAATGGAAATTAAGGGATGGTCTTGAGCTGTTTCATCCACTTGACGCTCCCACATCATAGATGATTTAGTGAAAATTTTTGATTTTAAATTTTTAGATTTGTATAACCTTTCAGATGATTTAACGCAAGAAAAATCATACTTCCATCACAGAAACTTCATCTCTACTACGAAGTAATCCGCTAAGATGATTTAACAAAAACTTTTGATTTTAAATTTTAGATTGGTATAACCTTTCAGATGATTTAACGCAAGAAAAATATACTTCTTCTATCACAGAAACTTCATCTCTACTACGAAGTAATCCGCCCGAGGAGAGATGAGATGATAGACTGCTTTCCAAAATATTAAGGATATCCGTTAACGCAGCTCAATCTTTCTTTCAGAACTGGCGTTTTCCCTAAAGATCCAGTTTGGTGGCCAATCTTAATCTTTATGTTCCTCAATCCAGATTCATCAAATCGATACGAGTCGATGGTTGACTATAATGAAATTTATTTAGTAAAATAACCTCAAAAATAAAGTTAGACTATAATCATTGACCATAGTCTTCATTTATATTAAATTTGAAAAATCAATAACCATTTTAGAGAGGAGATTAAGAATGGAAAATGAATTGGAGGTGATCGCTATTTCAGAATTCAAGGCTACCTGTTTGAAGGTTTTAGAACAAGTACGAAGGACCGGGGATTCCGTATTAATAACCCGTAGAGGAGACCCGATTGCTCTCATTTCTCCTCCCCCGCCACAAGAAAAACCGTCGTCGTGGTTAGGGATGTTTCAGGGGCAAGGGAAAATCGAGGGAGATATTGTTTCCCCAATATTGGATGAAACAGAATGGGAGGTTTTAAAAAAATGAAGTTTCTGCTCGATACCCATATTTTTTTGTGGAGTATATTGGAACCCAGCAAACTTTCAAAACAAGTCACAGATGTTCTGGAAAACGCATCAAATGAATTTTGGCTATCACCCATTACGACTTGGGAAATCATGATCATGGCTGAGAAAAACCGAATCACTTTGGATGGCTCCAACCCTTCCGAATGGATAAAAAAAGTTTACTCCAGGATTCCATTCAAAGAAGCTCCCTTGAACCATGAAATCGCTCTGCAAAGCCGCCTGCTGGATTTACCCCATCAAGATCCGGCTGATCGTTTTCTCGTGGCAACAGCATTGATCTATAACCTGATTTTCATCACTGCTGATCACTCAATCCTTTCCTGCAAACAGATCAGGATCCTGCCAAATGAGTGATAAATCATCTATCGGTATTTCATTCATAATATGGTTTTAATATGCCGTCTTTTAATACTTTGACTGACTATTGAACTTCTTGCCTGATGCCTAAGTCGCCTAGTTCTTTTTCCTAAACGGCTTGAAGAATTTGGCTCCCCTGTGAGCCATGAAAGCGTCAAGGACTAAATCCCTGTTTCCAGCTGGAATCTCCCCCTCGCCAAAGATTTTCCCTGGTCTAGCGTCCGATTTCATCTGGGGATGATTGATCGAGATCCCTTGGTTCAACAAAGTCAATGGTTTGGGAGCCCTGACGATTGGAAGGAGTATCTCAAGGAGGAGTTCCATCATTTAGAAAGATTTCGAGATCATTTTCGGACGGGTCGCCCCTTAGGAGATGACCATTTTTAGAAAGGCGGAAGCCATGACCAAACGAGACAAGTCATGAATTGCTTTGATCAGCCAATTTTTTACCAAAATTGCTTTATCATCCATAAATACGTTTCCCCCTCTGCAATATTTGATATTCTAAGGCAGCAGGAACCTCTGAAAATTTATTAACTTCTTTTCGAGTTTTTACCAAAATATCTAAAGGATAGGGAATATCTCTGAGGAGACGATAAGCCAGGGAGGCCCTCATGGTCGGTGACAGTTCACTATTTTTTACAATCACTAATAAATCCAAATCACTGTCTTGATTTGGATTTCCTCATACATGAGAGCCAAAGAAAAATATTTGCTCCGGACAGTTTGAACTTCAACAATTTGCTAAGGCTGCTTAAATGCTGCCTCTGTCGGGCAAGGGATCAACGATCCCCTGCACCCCAAGTTAACCTCTGGTGATGGTTGGTAATTGAAAGAGAATATTGCTTTACAAATGTCCATGTGCTTGCTCAACTCAATGTCCTCATATTTGGTATTCAAGGGATGCGGCACCCTGGTTTATCCATACTTCTTCAATTGTTTGAACGTTGCTTCCCACTCTTCATTACAAACAACAACATAGTCATTGTGCTCCGCTTTGAGATAAGGATTAATCACAATAATGTCTTCCTGATGAAATTCCGGTTCCATGCTATTTCTCCGAACCCGCAAAGCAAACGTGCCTTTGGAATCGGTCTCCATAAGCTTCCAATCCTCCTGTTGAGAATTTGTACATTCTCTCCAATGGCCAGCCTGTGTCCAGGTAAGGATAGGGATTTGTTTAATCCTACCTTTTTGTTCTGGTTCATTCTGAACAGCAAGATAGCCCGTTTCTCTGAGAAACTCTTCAATTTCGATGCGATAGGTGTCCAAGAATCCCATCACCATGTCAGAAGACGGCACACTGCTGCCATTTTCTACATCGGCAGCCTGGGAATCACAGGGTCTCGCCAGATCTATTTACCAGTTGAAGTTCAAAAATTAATGGGAAACACCGGCAGCATTCGTTGCCAACTTTTAGGTTAATTTTTCCGAGCGATGATCAAGGAACGCCTGATCACTCCTAATGTGCGCCGGTTCTGCATCGCAGAGACCATATAATGAGGCGAATCAAACGCGTTTTCCGAGAAGGGGGGAGAAGAGCTTTTTGGGCACGGATATCCACCTTTGCCATTTCTTTTAAAAATTTCCCATGAGCGCTTTGAGCTTTCTTCAATAGGGTTTTGTAATGTTTTTTTCGCTTCGTTTTACTGTCCTTTTTACCTGTCTCAAAAGCAATCATCTTAGAGAGCTTATTCATCTCCTTGATGAGGAAATCAAAATTTCTTTCACTGATCTCAGCGATTCCAAATGTATCAAGGGAACGCCCTCGATGGTAGCTTCGCTCCACGAGACGAGTCAATATCGACGAATCAGTAGGCCAAGCTGTATTTCCTTTTACAGAGGTGCTATCCAGTTTTAAAATATCAAAATCGTCCAACTCTTCATCGAGAACCATTCGAATTTGAGCATCGAAAATAAACTGTCTGCTCTCGTTGCTGACAGCATTGACATTATCAAGGATTGTACTCGCTCCCGGCATTTTCAATCCACGGTTGAGCAGAAGCAGATGCAGTGTGATTGACTCTGAAAGAAATATTTGGGCCGTTTGGGATTTGATACTTCCTAAATATCCCCGAATCATCATAAAAAGGTAGACTAAAAAAGCCGACATCCGAGGACACCCTATTTCCAGCCTCAGTTCTTCCGGCTTCAATTCCTCATCTTCTACGGGAAGATGAGGAAGCCATGGATTCCGGGCTTCCTGCCATCGTTTATCCTCTAAACGCTCTTTCTTTTTATTTCTTGCGTATTTCTCCAAATCCTGTTCAATTTTGTCCAATATCTCCGGCTCTCGCTCAGACAATTGATCAAGTTCTGATAAGAAATTTTCAAATTCTGTATCAGGAGCGCTTAAAAAAAGATGTTTTTCTGCTCGAATGAATGGTTTCATTTTGGGTGCCATAATTCTTAATATTGAAGTTATTCACAGTTATTTCAATGAATTATGGCACTTTTTAACCTCAAGTTTAAAGATATAATTCTAAAAAATACCTTTTCGGCTAGGATCTAGCTAAGAAGATCAAGTCCCGAACTAAAGATGATAGAGAGACCGGCAGAGAGAGCCTGGAGAATCGGCATGAGGCTGGATGTGAAGCCCTTTGACGATATCAGGGTGCGGAAAGCAATAAGCATGGCTATAGATCGAGAAGGCTTTATCAATACCTTGTGGGGGGGTAGTGGAGTGATTTTAAACGCTGAGCTCCATTCAGGATATGCAGAGAATCTCTATACTCCTCTGGAGAAGCTACCGGAATCAACTCGGGAAAATTTTGAGTATAACCCTGAGCGTGCGAGGCAACTATTAGCCGAGGCAGGCTACCCGAACGGTTTCGAGACTACCATACAAGCATTTGTACAGGAGCCTGAGCGAGATGTGGTCGCTTTTCTGGCAGCTATGTGGAAGGATATCGGAATCGACGTCAAAATTGATTTGCGGAATTCGTCTACTTTATATGGCATATTAGGAAAAAATAAGCATGCGCCGCTTACTGTGTTGGCTAACTCAGTTGGTCTTCCGGGGCATACTATGAACAGTTTTGCAATTGATGAGGCTCCTTTGGGTCAAGTCGCGGTGGTTGATGATCCTGAATTAAACCAGATTTATGCGCAGTGGTCACAAACAACGGACCCAGTTGAAGCGGACAAGATCATGAAGGGTTTGAACCAGTTGTGACTGTCGAAAGCTTATGTGGCCTATGCACCAACTCCAATGGTAACCATGGCTTACTGGCTATGGGTAGAGAACTACGCCGGCGAAGTCAATGATACCTGTTGTTTTTCTGTAGGCGGGATTTTCGCTCGTGCCTGGATCAACAGCGATTTAAAGGCAGAAATATTGGGACAGTAATGAGCCAATCGGGGAATGGAGCGATCTCATGCTTCTCTGATAAACCGGGGGGAGGGTCACTACCCTTCCCCCGGGCTCAGTTTAGGAGGTGAGTGAATTAAAAAAAACCATATATTCAAAGTCGACGAGTAGTGTCATATTTCGTTGGTATTCCTGAAAAACTTTGTCCGTATGTCATCCTCGCGAAAGCGAGGATCCAGGGGTCTGGAGCTTCAAACCCTGGATTCCCGCTTTCCAGGCTGTTGCAGATTTTATTTGCTTTTTCCAGGTGGATTTTGCTACACTTTTCATAGTCTAGTATCTGGTTTGAGTCCACTTTTCATATAACCATAGTAAAAATGGATTTCTATTATGGGTTTTCTGAGTAATGATCGTTCCACCCTCCAATTATCCACCACCGATTTGAACCACTTGATCCCGGATAACGATAAATGCCGTTTTGTGGTAGATTTCGTCTCCCGCTTGGATTTATCCTCGCTTTATGGCTCCTACAAATCGCAAGGGGGGGATGCCTATGATCCGGCGATTCTGTTAGCGACCTGGTTTTATGCCTACAGTGAAGGCATTGAGAGTAGTCGTGTTTTGGAGAAACTTTGTAAACGCGATCTTTGTTATATCTATGTTTCAGCGCATCTGACCCCCGACCACTGTGCCTTGAGCCGGTTCCGTCGTCGTCATTTGCAACGCCTGCCCTTCTATTTTGAGCAATTGATTCAAATGGCCATTGATCAGCAGGTCTCCGGTTTCGCTGAAATAAACCTTGACGGTTCGAAGCTGAAAACCTCTGCCAGTAAGAAACGCTCGAAAAATGCAGAACAATTAGAACGTCTTTTAGAAAAAACGCGTCAATCGATCGCCTCCCCTCTAAATTGCGAGTCTGAAGATCATCAAGGCGATGAAGAAGACTTAGCCGCCCTTCGTGGCGAAAAAGCCCGTCTTGAGCAATTCGAAGCAACGATTCTCCAATCTCAGCAAGATCTTCAAGCGCGTCAGCAAACCCTCAAACCCGAACATCGGGATGGCCATAAGATCAATCTGACCGATGCCGACGCACGCATGATGCCCTCGATTAACACACCCGGTTATAATTGTGCAGGCAGCCGTCGATCGTGCCACTCATCTGATTGTGGCCGCTGAGGTGGTCTGCGAAGCCAACGATACCCAACAATTTGCGCCGATGCATCAACAGGCAGAAACCCACCTTCCCGAAGATCGGCAACGTCGTTATAATATGGATGCCGGTTATCATAGTTTTGAGCAACTCAACTATATCGAGCAGCATCAGATTGATGCCGTCATTGCCGACCCGCAACCGCAAAATAGAGCCAACCCTCTCCAGCCGACCCCCCTGGAAGAATTACTGCAAAACGATCGAAAGCTCGAACGTTCTGATTTTTTCTTCGATGCAAAAAATGATGTCTATCAGTGTCCCAATGGGCAACAGCTCTCCTTTCAGCGTAACTTCAAGCGGGGCCAGGCCCAAGGGAGCACCTATCAGGCCCCATCCTGTGAAGATTGTCCCCTCGCTCAGCGGTGTCTGCCCCCGAAGAATCGCTCGCGACTCAAACAGATCCATCGCCAAGAGCGCGAGCCCTACGCCGAAGCCATGCGCAATAAATTGCAAACCCCAGAAGCCAAACAACGACTCAAAACGCGCATGAGTACCGTCGAACCGGTCTTCGGCAACTTGAAGGCCAATCTCGGTTTTACCTCATTTCGATTTCGAGGGCAGAGACAAGTCAAAGGCGAATTTATGCTCATGGCCATTGCTCACAACCTCAATATTCTCTATCGCCTCCTTGAGGTGATTCGATTGATTCGCTTTCTCTACGCTTCATACGCAAAGGTTTATATGATTCTAACAATTTTAAAGATCAAAAACCATTTCATCATTATGATGAGAATTGGGATCATACCCCGTTCTCACTGATTGTATGACCCGTTATGCAGGCAAAAAAATCTGCAACAGCCTGCTGCGCGGGAATGACAACTTAGACAGGATTCAAAAAAATGCGTTGAGCCTGGTGTTTTTTGACTTTGGCCGCAATACCCGTCGAATTTGTGTATAACGTTGTGAATTGGGGGGGGTTAGGGTAGAGAAACAAGGGGATACAAAATGCAAGCCTACATCATCAGGAGAATACTCCTGATTATACCCACTATATTCGTAGTGAGTCTCATCGTGTTCTTCGCTATTCGCTTAATTCCCGGCGATGTAGTGTCCCAGATGGCAGCTGGGATTGGTATCATGCATATGAACAAAGAGGAAGTAAGAAAACGCCTGGGACTGGATGTGCTGAACTATGTCCAATACGGACGCTGGTTAGGAGTGATTCGGGACCAACATGGCTCTTTTTCCGGACTTTTTCAAGGCAACCTTGGATTATCCCTATGGAACCAGCTCCCTGTGACTGGGATAGTACTCAAGCGATTACCATTAACCTTTGAGCTTGCTCTCTTTACTTTGACAATAGCCGTCCTCCTGGCCTTCCCTATCGGGATCTATTCAGCGATACGGCAGAACACCATGGGTGACTACACCGCGCGCAGCTTTTCTATGCTCGCTATCGCGATGCCCGACTTCTGGCTGGGGACACTGGTAATAATCTTCCCCTCGATTTAGTGGGGGTGGTCTCCACCGATAGAGTATACCAGTTTCACTAAGGACCCGCTTAAAAACCTGGGGCAGTTCATCGTGCCCTCTCTTGTTTTGGGTATGCTGATGTCGGGGTTAGTCATGAGGATGACGCGAACCATGATGCTGGAGATCCTCAGGCAAGATTACATCAGGACTGGGTGGTCAAAGGGACTCAAGGAGAAGGTGGTCATCCTCCGGCATGCGCTTCCCAACGCCCTCATTCCGGTGATCACCGTAATCGGATATATGTTACCGTGGGTGATTGGGGGTTCCATTATCACGTAATCGGATATATGTTACCGTGGGTGATTGGGGGTTCCATTATCACAGAGAGGATATCCGGCTTGCCCGGCCTGGGTCATTTATTGATACAGTCCATTAACGAAAGAGACTATACCGTAATCTCCGGAATAACGATACTTGTGGCTATCATTATGGTGCTGGCCATTCTGGTGATTGACTTGACCTACGCCTACCTGGACCCCAGGATTCGGTATAGATAAAAGGAGAGATCTTGAATGATACCCTGGAAATCCCGCCCGAAATCAGGGAGCCCAGGCGACGTGCCAGGCCGACGGTGTTCTTGACCAGGCTGGTCAAGGAGCAACCCCTGGGTCTTATTGGGGGGATTATCCTGCTGCTCTTTCTTTTTACTGGTATTTTTGCCGATTGGCTAGCTCTTTACGGAGTGAACGACATTCACCCCAGAGATTACCTGCATCCCCCCTCAACCAAGTATTTCCTCGGGGCGGATAACCTGGGGCAGGACATTTATAGCCGTATTGTCTTTGGGGCTCGTATCTCGATGATTGTCGGTCTCGGGGCGACTACTCTGGCGATACTGATTGCCTTATTGATCGGAGTTCCTTCCGGGTTTTTCGGCAGTAAGTTCAATATGGTGGTGCAGCGGTTTGTGGATGGCTGGATTTGCTTTCCCCCGTTTATCATTTTCTTATTTGCTGTCTCTATCGTGGGGCCAGGGATGTGGCAGCTGATTATCGCGATGGGGTTGGTACAAGGTATTGGTGTTTCAAGGGTCATGAGAAGCGCCGTTATCGCAATTAGAGAGAATACGTATGTCAATGCGGCGGTGGCGATTGGCAGTCCGACTACGAATATCATAACCCGACATATCCTGCCCAATATTATGCCTACCATCATCATCCTATTTTCGGCACAGATGCCGAGTATGATTTTAGGGGAAGCCGCCCTCAGCTTCCTGGGTTTGGGCATCCCCCCCCCGGAGCCTACCTGGGGAGGGATGCTCAGTGGCTCCGGACGCTCTTATATGTTCCTCGCTCCTTTGATGTCTGTCTGGCCTGGTCTTGCTTTGATGATTGTCGTCTACGGCCTCAACTTGTTCGGCGACGCCCTCAGGGATTTGCTCGACCCCCGGTTGCGAGGCGCTGCAGGGCGCTATGGCGGGTCTCAGGCGAGGTCTCTCCAAAAGAGAGCTTAATGATTTTTAGAAAGGAGACGCGACATGGCAAAAAATTACACAATCCTCATCGGCACCGTCGGTCAAGGGCTGAACGTGAGTGCCGACGGCGGTCAATCCTGGACCCCAATCTATCAGCCTATCTGGCATGAGTCCAACGTCAGGGCGTTGTGCGTGGATCCGGCCAGCCCCCGGCGGGTATTGGCCGGTGTTGATGGTCATCAATTATTACCCTCATCCCAAGTGGGAGTTTTCCGCAGCGAAGACGGCGGCACGACCTGGGAAAACCTGGATGCCCCCATAGCGGGCTTTGAAATCTGGTCGGTGACTGTAGATCCCACGGACCCGGACACCCTGTTCGTGGGCACGCGACCCGAGGGATTCCGCTCCAGGGATGGGGGGAGGACTTGGAGAAAGCTTCATATGGGCGTAAACATGAAGAGCCCCCTGTCTCCAGTACTTCCTGACTCGCCGCCGCGCACCACCTGCATGATGGTAGATCCCAGGGACAACCACACCATCTGGGCTGGCATGGAGGTTGACGGGGTTTACAAGAGCCTGGATGGCGGAGACAACTGGGTCCACCTTCCCGAACTGGGGCCTAACCCCTTCCATGGCGACATTCACAGTATGACTCTGAAGACTGGCGCCCATTCCGCAGTCTACTGTACCTCGCCCTTTGGGATCGCCACCAGCCACGACGAAGGCGAAAGCTGGGATTACCACAATTTCCCCAAGTTCCATGAAGCGGACCAAGGGTCCTACTGCCGCGGCATGGTCATCAAAGCTGATAACCCCGATGTCATGTTTGTAGGCAACGGCGACACTATTCCCGGTGTCACCGATGCCGTGCAGCGCACCCAGGATGCCGGGAAAAGTTGGCAACCGGTGTCCCTGCCGGTAGAGCCCAACTCGCATATCTATGGGATAGCCACTCACAAGGAGCGGCCCAACGTAATTGTCGCGGCCAGCTTCTACGGCTATGTGTACGTGAGCGAAGACGGGGGTGATTCCTGGCAAAAGCTGCAAAAGGAGTTTGGCGAGGTCCGTTCCGTGGCCTTGCTGCCCAACTAACTTACGAATTTTGCCCTACGGTTCCAAGGCTTCTGACATAGACTATCACGCTTGCTATACGATCAAACAATTTTAGGAGGTAATCAATGAAGCTACAGATGATTTCCGGGGGGATGGACCACCCCTTTGTGGTAACCACACCCATTATTGAAAATTTTCTGAAGGCGGCCGGTCATGATGTTAGCGTTACGGAAGACGCTTCCGTCCTTAGAGAGCCTGTCAACATGAAAAGCTACGATGCGCTGGTCTTCAATACGAAACGGGAATCCATCTTTTGTTTCAACCACGGACTTTTTAACTGGTCCGAAAAGGAACAAGTTGGGATAAAAGAATTTATAAGCTCAGGTAAAGGCCTCGTCTGTCTCCACATCGCCTGTTATCTGGATTTAAGCTGGCCAGATTACCACGACATTACCGGCGGAGGCTGGATCGACTATAAAAGCCACCATTCACCTTACGGCAAGGTCCTCGTGAACGTGAGCGACCCGAAACATCCGGGGGTCCACGGCGTAGCAGACTTCACGACAAACGATGAACTTTACATGGGCATGGGGTGCAGAGACGATAACGATGTCTTCATCACTGGTACAACTGAAGATATTCCGGGAGGGGCCTATCCCTTAGGATGGACTCGCAAGTATGGCGATGGAAAAGTCTTCGTTTTATTGCTGGGGCATGATGGGCAGAGTTGCCAGACCGCGGAGTTTCAGAAGATCGTTCTGAATGGTGTGGACTGGGTCACTGGTGGGTAAACCAAAGAAGGCATTCACAGTCCACTCCCTGGGATGGGCGAGCTTCTTATGACAATAACACACAGGGACAACATTTAAGACGGATCGCGGACATGAACACGGCTGGTTAGCGGGGAGACAAACTACCATCAATCATCAATAAAAGAGGGAAACCATGAGACTGAAAGACAAGGTCGCTTTTATCAGCGGGGGAGCCAGGGGCCTGGGCGCAGCGATGGCCACGCTGTTTGCCGGGGAAGGGGCCAAAGTGGTCATTGGAGACGTGCTGGAAGAAGAAGGGCGTCAGACCGAGACCGAAATTAATGAAACTGGTGGCGAGTGCCTCTTCGTCCGGTTGGACGTCACCAGCGAGGCCGAGTGGCAGCAAGCCGTGGCGTCCACGGTCGCCCGCTTCGGGAAACTGAACGTTCTGGTGAACAATGCTGGTACTTGCCGATTCGCTCTGGTGGAGGAGATCACCAGCGAGCAGTGGGATCAGGATTTGGATATAAATGCCAAGGGTGCGTTTCTGGGGACAAAACACGCTATACCCGAGATGCGGAAAGCGGGTGGCGGCTCCATAATCAACAACGCTTCTATTGCTGCGCTGGGAATGGGCGACAAGGTGACGTCGTGCACCTACGGCATGTCCAAGTCTGCGATGCGTAGTTTGACCAAGTCCACCGCTATTCAATACGCCAGGGAAGGTATCCGCGTCAACTCCATACTTGCGGCCAACATCGAAACAATGATGATCGCCAACAGAGCGCAGGAGTTGTTGAACACGACTCCCCTGGGCCGCTTGGGCCAGCCGGAAGACGTAGCCTACGGCGCCCTTTACCTGGCTTCGGACGAGTCCTCTTTTGTCACCGGCAGCGATTTGGTCATTGACGGTGGAGTAACCGCAGAGGTTTGATGGGTGAGTGAGGGTGCTCTCCGCTGATGCCCCGTTCCACGTCGGCTGCTTCCGCGTACGGTTCCACGAGGGGAGGGGAACCATTTAACTGAATTCTTAGGAGCTATCTATGCCAATATTGACGAAACATCAGGTTGTCCGGATAACAGATGCGATGTTGCAGGCGGGAGGAGCCCCGGCCGGCCACGCCGGTATCGTGGCGGACCACCTGGCCCATGCCAATCTTGTGGGATACGATTCCCATGGGTTCATTCGCCTACCCCAGTACCTGAAAGAAATTGAGGAAGGCGTTGTCGATCCAAGGGCAGAGCCGGAAGTCGTTGGCGACCATGGGGCGATCCTCCAGGTTGATGGCCATTCTACCTTCGGACAGGTGGTTGCCACGCGAGCGACCGAAATGGCGATCGAGAAGGCTCGTGATCATGGAGTCAGCTTGGTTAGTATGGGAAACCTGACTCATACGGGTCGAATCGGAACCTACCCTGAAATGGCAGCAGCGGCCGGCCTGGCTGCCATCATGTTTACGGGCTGGGCGGGAAAACCGTGGGCCCCCCTGGTTCCCTTTGGAGGACGCGAGGGCCGACTCGGTTCGAACCCTTTAGCGATGGCATTTCCTCATGCCGAAGGCGCCCCGGTCCTGCTTGATATTTCTACCTCGATCACCTCTGAGGGTAAGATACGGGTATACCGTAACAAGGAACAGGAGCTTCCGGATACTTGGATCATTGATAAGCATGGGGTCCCCAGTAGGAACCCGAACGATTTCTACGATGGGGGTGCGCAATTTCCCGTCGGTGGCATGCAAGGCGGCTACAAGGGATATGCGCTCTCGGTAATGATCGCGCTTTTCGGGGGACTTCTTGGCCAGATTGCTGTCCCTCAAGGAAAGACTTATATGGCGGAAATGTGTGAAGGATCCACGATACTCGCCATCGACATAGGCCGCATGGCGCCCCTGGAAACCATCCGGGCCGAGGTCCAACAGATGATGAGATACCTTCAAGACACCCCCCCGATGGAAGGATCAAGCGGGGTTTTCTTTCCGGGGGAAAGATCCGCCAATACCCGCCAAGAGCGATTGGCCCAGGGCATCCCTGTAGATCCCACCACTTGGGCTCAGGTAGAAGCCCTCTTCGACCCCTACGGGGTCCGTGACCAATTGGTGAATGTCCTTCTCTCTGGAGGAAATCCTTAGAATGGCCATAAGGAATTGTTAGGCGCCCAAGGGGATGACTGAGATTCACTCGTTCCACACACTGGTTGGGCTGACTGTCTTATGGAAAGTTTTCCCATACGACTTCAACCGGATAATGGGTAAATACTGGATCACGGCTCACTAAGATAGTGTCTTCTACATTTGCTTGTGCGATCAATAGACGATCAAATGGATCTTTATGATGGGAAGGCAAACTGTCTAATGCTAAGACATGCGTTAGACCAATGGGCAAGATCTCAATATTATTGGTCTGTCGTTGATTTTCAATTATTTCTGCCAAAGGTAGATTGAGTTTCAGTTTTCCTAATTGAAGCTTGATTTGCATTTCCCAAACGCTTGCCATACTTAAAAGAAGAATATTCGTTCGATCTCGGCACAGCGTCAAAACCGTTGAAGAAAGTTTCTCTGGTTCACTATCCCACCAAATAAATGTGTGTGTATCCAATAACACTTTCATGTAGTTCCTGTCCAAAATTCATCCGATAAGGGGGTATCGAAATCTGCACTCGTCCAAATTGCCCCGGTATGCAATCCGGGAATACGAGATGTTGAAGATGTCTTAACAGGGGTTATCCGAGCCAAAGGCGTATCTCCTTCAGTCAAGATAATTTCTGTTCCTTTCCCTACTAATGATAGCAGTTCTTTAAAGTCTGGTTTTACTTCATGAACGTCAATTGTTTTCTTTGTCATGGTCGATTCTCCTTGGAGCAGGCTCAACTTTTTCTCAATTACGATTCTTCTAAATCCTTCTATAGCTATTGATACCAGTATACACAAAAAATGGATAGCTATTTGCGGAAGAAGCTGACCGGCCACAATCGCCCCTGGCGCGATATCATCAGCTTGTCTCTCCCTATATGTCTTCCAAACACGCGGTTTTTTCCCTGACAGAAGCACTTGCCGGAGAGGTCCCTGATTTTATATCTGTCAGTCTTATTTGTCCAGGCTTCGTCCGTTCTGAAATAGGCTCCGAAGCAGAGAAAAAAGGGGATGGATCTATTTAATTTCCTGGAACGCCAGGTCCGGCGCATCTCGATATCGACGGTACGATTGTAGCCAAGATTGAACAAAGTGAGATTCTGAACGCAAGAGGGAAGAAAATAAAATGTTCGTATTTCAAAAATATTAACGCGGATTTTTGTGCAAACTCCCTCACGTTCAAAAGCGGATCGAAATATAAAACTCTGGATGAAAAAGGTCAAAGCGAGAGAACTGACTTGTTTCGATCCCTTTCTCACAACTCTAGAAAATCATTATGACTCCATCCTCAATTATTTCAAGCATCGCCATAGCAGTGGATTTGTCGAAGGCTTCAATAACAAAATTAAAGTGATCAAACGAAGATGTTATGGGATTTTAAATACCGTAAAACTGTTCCAAAGAATCCATCTCGATCCGGTCGGCTTTGAACTATATAGTTGATTTTTCATCATTTTTTAACCACGGGAAATCTCAAAGAGCCATGTTTTCAGTTTCCCAAAAGTCGAAGCGGATTTATTTAAGAGAGGTATTATCTGAAAGATTCCGCTTTGCTCTATTTCTTGAATGACTGATCTGATAGCTGGTTTTTTCTTTTCCGGTGCGTTCTCAAAACTGTATTCAAGTTCGTAGAGAGTCAAAATCGCTTAAATCATGCTTAAAAGCGAAATCTTCTCTGAATTCTTTTCCGGAAAAAGGATATTCTCCCCACCGCATCATAGCACCGCTTCGAGCTGCTTTGACAATATGAATGGGAGTGAATCCCGTACGTTCATCCATCCCTGAGGCTTTGAGTAATTTTAAATTTCGTGAATGCATGTTTTTCTCCAGTTTTAGGTGATTTTCAAGAATGAATTTACCAAGATTGTGCCGGAATTTTTTAGAGCTTCAAGGCATCGCGAAGGGCGCATAGCTCGCTATGTAACTGGAGCGATAACGCCGAAGATCTAAAAAAAAGACCAACAGGACTGGTAAATTCTTTGCAGGAAATCGCCTTAGTTGATGCATGCGTCAATTGTCGCAAGAATACATGTAACTTGTCAAGGTGGAAGATTCGAGTAAACTGAATTTTCGTATGCCCAGAATGTTAACGGTTCAGTCGCAAAAAAATCATACCAACAAATTGCTTCTCATCTTAGAAGTATAATTTTCTTGCGTTAGATCATCTGAAAGGTTATCCCAAATTGAGCGATTCTAAAAAAGGATCAGATTTTCAAGATGATTTTTTTGCCTGAGAAAGGCAATCATTCTGAAATCAGATTTTGATCATCAAATCCATGGATGTTTGAGTGAGAATGAGCATCAAAATGCTGTTTTCAGATGTGGAAGGTCTTCATTTCTCATGTTTTGGACGCACTTATCCCCTTAAACTTTAATGTTTTTGTTTTTTAATTGAAGCGAAACCCGTTGATCAGATTGGCGCCAATGCGTGCTGGCAGGTGGCAAATAGTTGGTCCAATTGCAAGCGCTCAAAGGTCTTTTTTGGTATTTTCAAGATCAGTTTTCCGGCATGACGAAGCAGTTTGCCTGCCGTATCAAGAAACTGGCGCCGGAAGGTATCAGCATACATCGTTACCGCAATCACTGGCTTGCTGACATCTTCTTTGAAGGATTCGAAGAGGTTATTGCCAAGCAGCATCAGATAGTACCATGCGGTATTGGAAATGAAGTCCTTGAAGGGAAGTTGTTGATGACCAAAGTTTTTCAGCGCCCGGTTGGCCAGTTCATCCTTTCCCCGTCCGTGGTACGAGCCAAGGATGCTATGAGCATCGATGCGCTTTTCTTCAGCGGCTTGGCTGAGTTGGCCATCAATGGCCTCTCCCATACCAAGGTTCGTAATGATCACGCCATCATGATCCAAACCCGGCAAAGAGAGTTGGCTATCGTGTTCAATCAAGCGGCTGTAGATCGTGCGACGAGCCTTCTTCCATGTCCCCTGCTGGCTCTTAAACTCGGTGTACTGCCAGATCTCCTTCTTGCCCGATGAAGTGAAGGTCTGCCAGTCAGTGGCTTCTTCCGCAGCATTCCTCACATTGGCATAGGACTTTCCTCCGCTTCAGCTAACCGATGTTCAGTCGTTCACAGGTTTCAAAGATTTTTTCGTCAAAAAAACCGGTGTCCATGCGCACCATGATTGGTACATCATCTCGGTATTGGCGGCGAATCCTTTTCACGATATGAACCAGCATATTCTGAACAGTTTTCCCGTGATTCGAATGTTTGCTACCTCCGCGAAAAACTGCGTCAACCATATAACGACCCCAATTCATCTGCAGGGGATGAAATCCTTTGACCATCTTGTAAGTCGGCTGGACACCATGGCGTTTCAGGGCATCATCATTATCAAGTACCATCGAATCCAGACCCAACACAATCACCGTTGGACAAGTCTTCTTCAGTCTCCAGATAAACAGTATCTGCAGCAGATGACGAAACAGGTAGACTCGTACAAAAGAGAACTTTCCAAAAAATCTTTTCACGGCATGCGAGGAGGCAAGGTCTTGCTCACTGCATGACAGCAAGGCGGCATAACCCTCGCCCCTTTTGAGGTGATCGAACCAACTGAGATGACGGCTGCTACCGTCCATGAAAAAACAGAGGATCTGCACAAAAAAATCAGAGACAGCAATTCCTTTTTTATTTTTACGCATCGAACCAAACAACCTTTCGATGATCGGCATCAGCCGAATGCTTTGCAGATACTGGGCAAACAAGGCCAATCCGGCACGACTTGTCAAGTGTTCATCGGTTGGCTGAATGGCATCAATTATCTGTTTCTTTTTATCCTGAACTGTTATATTTTTTTCCATAAAGCTCTCTACCTGTTGGGTTGTGTTAGATTTTGTGAATTTTTTTATTTTAACCACTGAAATATAACACATTTTTCCCAAGGTTGGGAGCTTTTTTTATTACGAATCGCTCAACTTAGGGTTATATAAAAATAAAATGTAACTATTCAGGTATCTTTAGAGACCCCTTCGATTTAAGCACGGATTTTGCCTTGCATAAAATCCAGAAAGGATTTTATGCTTTCGAAAGTTCAAAAATATATTGCTTCCATTTCATCGACTCCCCACCTCGAGGCTCTTCAAGAAGCATGTCAACTCTTTGAAAAAGAACGTGAGCAATGGAAGCAAGAGCGCTTAGAACTCCTCAAACGTATTGAAGTTCTCGAGACAGAAAATAAGCGTATTGAAGCTCTCGAAGCAGAAAATAAGCAACTCCGGGATCAGTTGGCTCTCAACAGCCAAAACTCGAGTAAGCCACCATCCAGCGATGCAAGTCGCAAGAGCAAAAGTTCAGGTAAAAGCAGGGGTCGCTCTCGCGGAGGGTTCCCACACGATCGATTAAACAATATCGTGGGAGGTCAACCCGGTCATCAAGGCTATCATTTGGCTTTCAGTGAATCGCCAGATCATGTGGAGCCTCATTTTGTCAACACCTGTGAAGCCTGTGGAGAAGATTTATCCAAGGTGACGGTTGAGGCCACGCTCAAACGTCAGGTGTTTGATCTCCCCTCTCTGCAATGAGAGGTTACCGAACACCAAGTGGAACAAAAAATTTGTCCCTGCTGCGAGCATCTGAATCACTCGACGTTTCCGGCAGGGGTGTCAGCACCGACTCAATATGGTGCGAGAATCAAAGGCTTAGCCGTTTACCTGCACCCCTATCAATTCCTCCCCTTTGAGCGATGCCGTCAATGCTTTGAAGATCTTTTCGGCCAGTCTCCCAGCGTAGCCACGATTCATGAAAGCCTCCGGCAAGCAGCCCATTCGTTGCATCCCTTGCAACAACAAGTGGCTCAGGCTTTGATTCAATCCCTGCTCGTTCATTTTGATGAAACCTCTCTGTTTGAAAACAAAAAACGTCGCTGGCTTCACTCGGTCTCCACAGAACAGATGACTTTTTATTTTATCCATGACAAACGCGGCAAAGCGGGAAAAGCCAACTCGATCGCTTCCGGCAACGCTACCACGA
>CBDBHR010000022.1:0-5735 GCA_965205865.1 bacterium | reverse complement strand
TGATAGGACCGTCCCCAGGATCGCGGCAGGGAGCAGAAACATCCCCAGATTTCCGAGGGGGTCCTCCGCGAAACGAATGAGTTCCATCGAGGGAGACCATCCCCACCAGATAGAGGGGTAAAGCATGACCACGGTCGCTGTCCAGAAGGTCGGGACTGAGATGAAGGTAACGGCAATGCCGCGCCCGGCGTAATCGCTGATGGTATTCTGGCGAATGGCCGAGTAGATGCCGATCGGCAGTGATATCAGCAGTCCGATAATAACGGCAATCACCCCCAGCTCGAGCGTCACCGGCAACCTGGCTAATATCTTCGGGGCAATAGGTACCTCTCCCCTGAGTGACACCCCCAGGTCGCCTTGAAGCACTCCTCCAATCCAACGACCATACTGGACATGCACCGGCAGGTCCAGACCGAGCTTACGCCTGATGAGTTCACGGACGTCACTGCCCAGATCAGCACTGTGGGCCATGTCACTCATAATAGAGTTGATAACGTCACCGGGGATCATGCGAACGACAGCAAAGACAATGATAGTCACCAGAAACAGGGTGGGAACAACTAACAGTATTCTTCTGATGATGTAGGTGCGCATATTATTGATTTCTCTGCAATGACACTACCCCCTCGACACGTAGGTGCTGAGAGCCTACACCCCCAGCCCCTTGTTTTGTATCAGATCAACCGAAGAGGTGAATCCCTAGTATCATGAGGCAAAAGTACGTACATTGTTTTGCTCTTTCAGCTCAAATGCGAGCTTGTCATTCCGGGCGCAGACCCGGAATCCAGGGTTCGTTGCAATACCCTGGATTCCTGCTTTCGCAGGAATGACACAGAGGTTATGTACGGACTTTCGCTGCAGGAGTACTAGTGCCCCATTGATTCCTTCAGCTCCTGGTCAACCCAGAGCCGGGAGAAAATGGTATAAATCATACCGCCTCCCATGCTCAGCTCAGCGTTATAACCTCCGAGCCACGGCTGTTGGAAGTGCCATTGAGGCCCTTTTGGACCCCATATGGCCCAATGGTTCTCGATGGAGTACATATCGGCCTTTTTCACCAGCCTTTGCATCTCCTTGAAGTCGGAGGTGGCTTCGGCGTCTTCCACGATGGCGTCGTAATCAGGGTACGCGGCTGCGGAAAAGTTCCATGCTCCGGTTGAGTGACCATGGGTTCTTACGTACATGAGGGGGCTATAACTGTTGCCCATTTCTCCCCACGTCAAACCTTCCCAAGTACGCTCAGTAACCATACCTTGCCAAACACTGGACTCTAGAATCTTAATCTCGACATCAACGCCAATCTTCGCCCAGTAGTCCTTAGCTACTTGTGCATACTCTAAATCCGCGTCCACCGCTTTGCGATAATTGAGGACGGTCTTGAAGCCATCGGGGTAGCCGGCTTCCGCCAGAAGCTTTTTGGCCCTTGCCGGGTCATAGCCATAGTCTGCCTTGAGCTGGTCTGGCCACTCCTCAAAGGGGATGTAGAACCCGATAGCCTCCTCCCCAACAATCGCGGAAGGTGTATTCGCTCCCAAACCCCCAAAAAGGGCCTGGTTAATGCCCTCGGTGTCTACTGCTAACTGCATCGCTTTGCGCACCCGGACGTCATCGAAGGGGGGCTTCATCACATTCATGCCATAAGCAGTCGATGATCGATTGAAGGTTCCGGTTTTCACCACGAGTTCAGGGTTGGTCTTCTGGAGGCTCTCTGCCTGGTCTTTGCCTTGATCCCTCAGAAAAACAATCTTACCCGACCGTAGTGCCGCCAGTTTTGTCGCTTCATCTGTTATGAGTAAATTCTTGATCTCGTCAATGTAGGGCAGGCGGTTCGCCGGGAACTTTTCGTCGTAGCCCCAGTAGTCAGGATTCTTCCTCCAGGTGAGAGAGCTGCCCTCTAACCAGTCGGTCAGCATATAGGGTCCGGTGCCGACCAGGTTTTTCCAGTCCTGGGCGTTGCCATGCTCCTTGATTACCTCAGGGGAATAGAAAAAGCCACCCTCGTTGCTTTCGAAGTAAATCATATCCAGCGCAATGAAGTCTACCTTCTTCAGCTTGATGAGAACCGTATACTTGTCGGGCGCCGTTATCGATTCGTATTTTACATTGGCAACCATGTTTCCAAAGGTGCTTCTCTCGGTGAAGCCGCTGCCCGTACCCGAGTAACGGTGCAGATTAAATACAACGTCCTCAGTCGTGAACTCACGCCCGTTCATCGGCGCCTTGTTCTGCCAGTGAACGCCCTTGCGGATGTGAAAGATGAGGGTGGTCGGGTCAGGCATGATGTATCGTTCCGCCAGGTGTGGTTTAACAATCTCGATAGGAGTATACCACGATGAAAAGGCCCATTGGTCCCTGGGTATTGACCAGTCTACCATGCCCAGCTTCTCCAGCACGGGACTAATGACAGTAGTTGAGGCGCTCCCCCACCAGTTGTCAGCGTGCGTCGCATTCTCGGTTCTCCAGGTGAAAGCAATTTTCCCACCGTATTGAGGCGCTTTTATCATCTCGCCGGTTGACGGGTAAAGTACCATTTCCTGGGCAAAAGCCACCGAGCCCATCGCCAGAGCAATCGCCCCCGACACACCAACCATCATCCATTTTTTTATTTTTTGCTTAATCTTTTTCATGATAATTTCCTTTCCAAATACTATTGAATTAAAAAGGGACTTCGAAAGTGAATTCGTCCTCCCACCATTGCTCTTCTTTTTCATTTTTTGCTTAATCTTTTTCATAATTATCTCCTACCTAAATCCTGCAATTGAATATTTTGATTGAGTTTCCCCCCACTCTTTGAGAGGTTTTTTTAAAAAAAAGGATTTGAGAGTTGAATTTCCATCAGTCCTTGCTCATAAAGGTTTTTCCGCCCTCCATTAGATCGTCATATTTTGTGATGATCTGATACCCGCTTTCGCGGGCACAAGATTCAAGACGTACTTCTCCCTGGATTTGGGAATCTACATCTCAGCAAAATGTATCCACTGGAGTGAAACAAAGGATCTAGGTCTCTCCAACAGCGACCCATGCATCCCATTGAGCATTGTAAAGTGTTCTTTCCGGAACTCTCAGTTTTTGTTGACGAGCGCCACTCGTCCATTTTCCTGCCATTCGGACAAGATAGGTGCGCATGGTGGCCGGTTCCCAACGGCGCAGTATTGCGTTACCACTACAAAGGGCCATCCAGCGCAGCGTGTTGTAAGCGAGTATCGCGCATTGGAACAAGGCACTGTTGGCCCAAAAATCGTCGGTTTTAATCTAAGCCAGCGCAGTTTGATTTTTTGCTTCCTCAATCCATGTCTCAGCGACCGCCCTTTGGCCATACTCTTTGTGAGCCTGCCAGGGAGTGAGCGCGTCAGTGAGAACATAACAAAAATAATCGTACTCCTTCATCTCAAAGAGGGTGGCCATCCCTTTGAGTTCCTCCTCTTTCTCCCTGCGTACGGCCATGAATTTTCTTGACCTCCTCCAAGTTTCACATTGGTGGGAAAACTCACACCCTTCCCAAGCGGGCTGCCCCTTCACTTTTTGCCATTTTTGGGTTTCCAACAACGAGACAAGCCCCTTGAGTTTGACCTTGATCAGATAGCCATGGCCTCGTTCTTCGAGGAAATCCAGCAAATCCCCCACAAAAAAACCACTGTCTCCACGAAACAGAGTGCGAGTCCGATTTGGAAGGTGAGCGAGAAGTTGCCGCATGAATTCAACGACTCCATTGCTGGTATAGGCACTCCCATCACGAAGCCAACCCTGAAGAATCTCCTTTGTCTCTGCGCAAAATGCCAGCAGAGGATGATACGAAGCTGCACCGCGTTTGTGGGGATTATATCCGACAGACACTCCTTGCTGCTTGCCGTAGGCCGTTTTCACAGTGGAGTCCACGTCAATCACAAGACAGTGTAACACCCCAACGATGCTTGTCCCACTTCGAAGCGCCTTACGCCAGATACCGGCTCGAATCCGATGGTTCAAGCTCTCCATCTCATTGATGTTTTTCTGTGTGAAAGTACGCAGTATCCGGCCGAATGTGGTTTCATCCGGAATCCTCAGCCAACCGGCCACACGACTCAAAACACGGTCGTTCCAAACTGTCACAATCGAACGAATCGAACGGGCGCCACCAACAATGCCGACCACCGACAAAATGACCATGTCCACCGCGTCATAAAGACCCGTGGCGCCACGCCGATGATCTACGGTCTGCTCTGTCTTTGAAACAATCCCTTCTTTGTGAAAAAATTTGACAACCGGAATCAAGCCTGCTTGCGCGGTCAGGTCTCTGCCTCCCTGGCTGATATGGATGTTTTTTGCTGTCGTTCTTGCCGATCTTGCGCTACCTTTGTTTTTCATGGTAATGGTGATCTCTTAAAATGTTGATTCTGGTGTTAACTATTTGAGTATATTACCATTTCCATGTTTGATTGTCATCTAATTGCAGGATTTAGGTCCTATCAAATACTATTGAATTAAAAAGGGATTTCCTCCCCATACCATTGCTCCTCTTATTTTTGACAGAATCCATCATTTTTCCTTTCTTGTTATTAGTTGAAGGACGCACTCAGGCGTCCATGATATTCCAAATTCCCCATTGCCTTTCCGTTCCTGGAGCTTGGAACGTAGGATTTGAGGTTTGGCATTTGAAACGAGAAATCTTAAGGATCTTTCCCCTTCGGACTGGGCGCCGCTTCCGTGTCGCTTCCGATACGCCGATGCGCCGTATGCGGGGGGTCGCCTCCGGACCAGGCACAACAAAGGCCCCGTCGAGAGAATATAAGGGGGTAGAACTTGGGATGGGGAACTGGTTGCTTGGGGCTTGTTACTTAGAACTTGAGACTGGAAACTTGGAACTAGTACTTGGTGCGCAGGTGCCGGGATTGTACTATCATTTTAACCTCTTGTCAATTTTTTTAAAAAGTGACGCATTGTCAATTTCGGTATATGATGGCTTTTTACATAATTTTGGCAACTCTTTTCTGCTGATTCCCCTCAAAAACCACCAATTTTCCTTAAATCAATATTGAACGCTCTCGCTTTCCGTCCTTGGAAAGATTAAAATTTTACTCACGCTTCAAATGAGATTATCACGGCCCTTTCTGAAATTCAACAATAAGTCGGAATCGTCCATATATTCTACGGAATTGTCCCCAAAAAAACACTCACGAGGGGGACGTTTTGCCCTATTCAGTGTTCATTTGAATGTGAGCGTATAACTTTCTAAACTCTCGTGGGCTCATATTATTTGGAATTAATTCGCTACGTTCACCGGAATCCCTTGAGAGCGGGTATCGAAAAAAAACTGGGAAACTACCCTTGGAGTAGTCACGCGGCTTATCGCTCTGAGGCAAAAAAATGACAATGGGTTTTTAAACAGGAAGCCCTCGGCCAGTTTGGCACTTCCCGTATTCGGGCAGTTGTTTTCCAATTGTTCAAGCAGGGTTTTTAACGCTTCCTCTGTTTTTTTGAAAGAGTTCTTCTTTGGGAGATTGGGACGCATATCAAATTTTTGTCAAAATGTTTTTAACACAATGAACGCATTGCCTTCCGTTCTTGGAAGCTAAAAGAAATTTACTCCCCCTGTAAATTGTTGTCAATTGTTTCTGTTCCAATGTTTACACCTCTTCAGAGATTCACGAGAAATTGCAGTCCTCCACACAATGTGTTATTCTTTTGAAAAAACGATAAATTTCACATTTCCTTCCCATCGAGGACGTCATGACTTCTTTAGAATCCGTCAAAAATCA
>CBDBHR010000021.1:0-5214 GCA_965205865.1 bacterium | reverse complement strand
ATGGGATCGATTTTCTTCAGGCAATCCCTCGTTAACTCGAGGAATCTTTCTTCAATAAGACTGATCATGGACATAGATCCGGAATATGTGGCAGGTTATTCCAAACACTTCGGCTTTAAATCCAGAATCAATCCTTATCCCTCGCTTGCATTGGGAAGTTCCGAAGTAACTCTACTGGAAATAACTACCGCATATTCTGTTTTCGCAAATTCCGGGATATACAGAAAACCGAATTTCATACTCAGGATTTATGACAGAAACGGAACCCTCATTGAGGACAACACGGGGGAGGTATACCTTCGGTACGAAAAGAAGCTGAAGCGAGCAAAAGAGTCAGGGGAATGGCATTACCAGGAAAGAGAATCACCACAGCAAGACGTCAGGTCGCAGTTTTTAGGCCTTTTCGCCGAAGAACAAAGAGATTTTGTCACCTCGGAGGAATTCAGGGCTTTTATTAAAAAGGTCCCCATTCATTTCTTTGGTAATATAGAAGAGTTTGACAGGGTTATAAGCCCCGAGACGGCATATATAATGACAGACATAATGAAGGCGGTTATCTCGGAGGGGACAGGGATACTTTCCAACTCGCTTAATTCCAAGGCGAGAATCGCGGGTAAGACAGGAACCACAAATGACTATACGGATGCGTGGTTCGTAGGATACAGTCCCATGGTTGTCACCGGGGTGTGGATCGGAAAAGATGATAACACGCCGCTAGGGGACGAGGAGTCGGGATCGGCTGCCGCCCCCGTCTGGAAAGAGTTCGCTTGACAAATACAATGGCACGACATTTGAGATTCCACCCGGCATAAAAATCAAGAAAACTGGAAGCCAATCATGTCCAAAGATGAGTACTCATGAGATGCGGGTTCCAGACAAATACAATGACCGGAGGAGATTATAAAAGACGAGAGACCAAAATATTTGAGACTCCACCCAGCGATAAAAATCATGAAAACTCCGGTAGGGGGAAATCTCAAGGTCAAGCCAATCATGGAAAGATGAGGTACTCAGGGGACTAAAGAAGATTTGATGATGGTGAGATCCAGGGAAAAGATCAAGAGGAGCAATTACAGCATCTACGATTACAAGATAGATTCTCTTTTCAGGCGGGATGAAGAAGAAGATGACTAATGAATAGAAGAGTAGGGGGGAGGAGATTATAAAAGAAGAGAGACCAAAATGAAAACACTGCCCAGCGAAGTTTTATGTTATGCCAGTAGCCCAGAATTCTCAGGACAATCAATACCGGAGAATCTAAAAGGAAATCCCATCAAACTAAAGCGAAAACTTGGGCGAGCAAATTGTCGTTTTAGAAGGAAAGCTCCTATACCGTATCCTAGAACCCGAGACTCAGGAGATTGAACTATCTCCTGAAAGGTCTGGGATAGTGGAACCGGAGATTGCGCACGAGGTTGAGGCAATGGGCGATGTTCGTTTTCATCTGGAATTTTATCGCTGACACATACTTTGAGGATGTTTTTTGGTCAGGTCATGTAATGAATGCGTCGTATTCTGGAAGCGATGTTCTACTTGTTACATAGATTTTCAAGACCAGCCACCAGATTTCGTAATGAACAGGGGATTAAAACAGCCCCCGTAACAATCCTCCATCTACCTGGATAGTCGTCCCAGTCATGTAGCTTGCTTTCCCAGAAGCGAGAAAACAGGCTAGGGCGGTCAGCTCTTCAAGGGTTCCTATTCTTCGCAGGGGAATACCTTTTTCCATCTCTTCTATCTTAATCGTGCAATGTGGTGAGATAGGTATTTATAAAGATTGCTGTTGCGCCCGCAATATTATTCCATATACACCCTAGGTGGGAACTCCCTCACACGACTTACGTCAGCATCACAGCACCGGTCTTGTCCAATTCTCCTCTCTGACCGTAGCCGTCGTTTCACCGTAGTTCCAGCTTCAAGAAGCACGCATTCTTTCATAGCGCTCAAATAGATGTTCGACGCGTGCTCGTTCGGAGGTGAAACCAGCTTTACGATAGAGCCGATCCACGGCCTTATCGAGTGCGATATGGGCTTTGCGAAGCACAGGTGGCATGGTATCGGTATCGTAAAGAGTATCAAGCGATGAATCGGGGAACAGGGCCCGTGCATCGAGAATCGCTTGCGATAATCTCTCTATTCGATTTTGCTGAGTGTCTGTCATTCCCGGCCAGGGGAACGAGTTGTAAACAGCTGGCGCATAGCTGTAATCACTCTTGAGCCGTCCGGCAACTGTTCGCATCCAGGCCATGTGCATCGCTGATGTCAGAAGGCCAAAATAATAAAGCGGTGCACCGGGAATAATCTGAAGCTTGTTTGAGGCGATTACGGTCGGCGGCAAGATATCAATTGGAAGGTATTCCCTCGTTTCCGATGAAACTTCCGGCACGGCGAGATAGTCTGATTTGGGTTGCCGGTCCTGTGTGAAAAGGGTTGGGTAATTAGCGTAATCCCGAACGCTTGCAGTCGGGCTTTGAAGCCTTCCTGAGCGGACACGTTCTAGGCGTTCACATACCAGTTTCGATGCTTTCAACTCGGACGGATCCGCATCCTTAAACCAAAGACACCATCGCCAGTGGCCGGAAATCAGTTCGTTTCCTCCAACATATGGCATTATCCATTTTCCACAGTTTGGATCGGCAGCCAGAAGCTCTTCCCGGTCGCTGTCCTCCAGGATCAGATTGCTGAATTTTTGGTAACCCCCCTCGGGCTTCCTGATCCGAGCCCCATCCGTTGGCTGGCTACCCTTGTGCATTTTCAACCGCCCCTCGGGTGGTCTGGAACGGGCAGGTACCGTATACTGCGGGCCGTTGATCAAGTAGCCATTGATACGTGCTACTTCCGACAAATACGGTTCTCCGCGCACATGGTCATATTCGTAGATGAATCGTTTTCCGTCCTTTGCTAAGGTCAAGCCAACGATCACGCAATGAACCGCCGCCGAACCCCGCGCTTCGCTATTCCACTGAAAGGTGCGGTGAGCAAAGCGGATTGATAGTTCCTGGGCAAAAATGACTGGCCACAGGATGCCGCATTGCTCTCCTTGCGTAATTGAATTCGTGGAAACGAAAGCGATTTCGATTGATCGGTTCCTTGCTGCATAACGTGCGCCTTTGTTGAACCAGCATGTCACATAGTCCAATCGCTTAAATTGCCCCTTCTTTCCCCAAATGAGCGCCATGTCATACTGCTGCTCTTTGGTCCGCCACTGATGACCAACGAACGGTGGGTTGCCGAAAAGATATGTGCACTTTTCGCTGGGCAAGAGTTCTTGCCAGTCCATATCAAGAGCGTTGCCAACAACGATACTGGGTGATGTTCTAAGCGGAATGCGTGCATAAGTCTCCCCGAATTCTAGGCTCAACTCGTTATTCATAATGTGGTCCATCATCCAAAGAGCGGTTTCAGCGATTCTGACAGGAAATTCGCTGAGTTCAATGCCGTAGAACTGGTTCACATTCACTAAGGAGAGTATTTCCATGTAGAATTCCCTTTGCCGTCCTAGCCTCGTTTCCTTTCTGCGGATTTCACGTGTGCGAAGTTCACGTATTACCTCTATTTCAAGCAGACGAACCTCCCGGTAAGCGATGATCAGGAAGTTCCCACAACCGCAGGCCGGATCGAAGAAGGTAAGGCTGCCAAGCTTTTTCTGAAACTCCTCAAGCAGCCTTCCACGGTTTCTTTTCAGCGTTTTAATCTTTTCGAACTCCTCACGGAGGCCATCGAGAAAGAGAGGTTCAATTACCTTGAGAATGTTTTTCTCGGTCGTGTAATGCGCGCCTTGGGCGCGACGTTCAGTCGGTTCCATGACCGACTGGAAAAGCGCACCGAAAATTGCAGGTGAAATCTTTGACCAGTCAAAACGGCAGGTCTCAAGCAGCCGCTCGCGCATTGTACTGTTGAAAGAAGGGATGAGCAGGGGTTCCCGGAAAAGGTCACCATTTATGTAAGGGAAGTTTGCAAGGTCTTCATCAAGTGTCAGAGACCGCTTGTTACCCGGTGTATCCAGAACTTGAAAAAGCTGGGTAAGCAGAGGCCCTAGATCGGAACCATCTTCTCTAGTACGTGTTTCGATGAAGTCAAGGAACATGTCACGTGGCTCGAAAATACCCGTGTCATCAGCGAACAGGCAGAAAACGGTCCGCACCAGGAAGCGTTCCAGATCGTGGCCGCGGTAACCCGCCTCATCAAGCGCGTCATGCAACCGTCCGACAAGCTCGGCCGCCCTGATATTGGCCGGGTCTTGATCGTGGAAGGTCTTACGGTCTGCATCAATTATAAATCCGAATTTTTCAACGTGAACTGGTAAATCAGGCAGCGTAAAGGCAATTTTTTCTCTTTCGTCAAGATCCTTAAGTTCAAAGTTTTGGAAGTCGCTTACGAGTATATAACGTGGGCGATCTTTTTCGGGTATTGCATCAAAGTAGTCTCCTGCTTGCTCATGGGCGGGAGCTAGATCACGACCTGCGCTTTTTTGCTCGACCAACAGCTTTCCCGGCCAGAACAAATCAATAAATCCCGAACTGTTATCCAGTTTTTGTACATGCTCTTCGTAACGGGCCACGGAACGGCGTTTAACACCGAATATTTCAAAAAAGTCGTCGTAAAAACTCTGAGTTTCGCCTTTTTCGTAGGCAGCGTCGGCCCATTTGCGGGAGAAATCGGCAGCGCGAACACGTATTTCATTCCAGGATAAACGCATGGCAGTTTAATTTCCAACTAAGTAGATGATTTCACTCAAAACTTCTCTCAGGTTTCCAAAGATTTTCAAGGCCGATTTTGTATATCTCGTGAAAAGGAAATCAGAACAAGCCTCGCAGCAGTCCCCCGTCAACCTGTATAGTTGTCCCGGTCATATAGCTTGCTTTCTCAGATGCAAGAAAGCAGGCTAGGGCGGCCAGTTCTTCGGGGGTGCCTATTCTCTGCAGGGGAATATCTTTTTCCATCTCCTCTATGGCTTTTTCATATTCGATACCAGACTGTGCGGCTCTTTTTTCCGCAAGCACTTTTATTCTGTCCGTGTAAATCCTTCCAGGACAAATGTTATTCACTAGAATGTTGTATTTTGCGAGCTCGTTTGAAAGGGTTTTCGAAAAACCTATAAGCCCGGCGCGGGAAGTATTTGAGAGTATTAGTCCATCTATCGGCTGTTTAACGGCTATTGAGGTTATGTTTACTATTCTTCCCCAGTTCTGCTTTTTCATCAGTGGGGTTACC
>CBDBHR010000020.1:0-6702 GCA_965205865.1 bacterium | reverse complement strand
TCGCGGCACTTGCCCGCCAGCACGCTCTCCCGGTGTTGAGCAACGATACTCATTTTGACGTGGTCGCCGGTGTCCGGCGGATCGCGTTCTGAAACCGATGCCATTCGCCTGTTGTTGGTGCGCGTGGCCAATGAAAAGCGACTGCCATTCGCCGTCCAAGTGCCGAACGTCACAACCCTCAAAGCCATGAAGGAATTAAACGCAGGCAAGGGTAAGCGTTTCGGCAAGGCCGAAGACCTGTTCCGGGATCTGGGCATCTGAGTGCACCTAGTCCGTATCGACTCGCACTCCGACCTCTTCACGCACGGAATAAGACAGGTGAGCATTACCCCCTTCTCAAGGCGAAAGAGGGTGAGGGGAGTATGCGGCCGACGATAACGCTGTCCCCTAAGCCAGTGGTGCATTCTTCGAGATATTTACTTCTCCACAGTCACCGCAGTTGATATAATACCCCAATCCTTCGGGCTCACCTAAACTAAAGACTCAAATTGGGGGGAAAGTCAAAGGCATGAAGAAAAAAGAACACAAGAAATCAAATGTACAGCTCCCCAAGGATGCGCTAAATAAAATCATTTTGGGGCAGTCTTTTGCAGAATACGACAAGGTGTTATTGCGTGACGGGGTATTTGTGAAAACTCCGGCAATGAATGCGGCTCTTGACTCTACACGTTCAAAATGTTTCTTCGTTGGGAGAAGAGGGACGGGAAAAACCGCTTTTACCTTTTACGTGCAAACACTTTCAAAATGGGCATTTTTACTGGTCCCCGATCTCACTGTTCCTTGGGGATTCGAAATAGATACAGATACTTTCAAGGATACCAGACAGCGCCCCTTTAAATCCTTGGTGTCGTCTTTTAAGCGAACTTTAGTCGATCAGGCCCTTTCAGAATGGACCAGAAATGGAATGATTGGCTATTCAAATTTCCCTTCTGACTTAATGCGGGAACGCAACAATATTGAAACACTAGATTTCGATCAAAGGCTGCGACTATTCCTTGCTGATTCTCTGGAATCTCTTTCTAATAAGAACGAAAAGGAATGGAATAAACAAATAAATCGTGGCAAAGCCATTGCCCAACATTGTGAAAACATTGGTGACCAGCATCGGCTTCAGGCGATTTTAATGATTGACCGAATCGATGAAGCTTGGGATGGCTCTGATACCGGAGTCATTTTTCTAATGGCACTGATGCACTCGTGTGTTGAAATGGCTTCTTCAATGCATTGTATAAGGCCCTTACTGTTTCTCAGAGAGAACATCTTCGAAAGGGTTCGCCAAATCGACAATGAATTTTCTCGACTCGAAACTTGTGTTGTTTCTCTTGACTGGACCAATGAATTGCTTCTTCAGCTGATCGAAAGGCGACTGAATTTACCGTTCAACACCAAACTGCCCCTTGGCGGAGAAACTTGGGATTATTTCTTTGAAAATGCTGCAGATAGATCATCTAGAGATATGGTTTTCGAGTACTGCCAAGAAAGGCCTCGCGATATTTTGGTTTATTGCAGCTTTGCTATAGAAAATGCTCAAAACCATCTCCAACAAAAAGTTTTGCTTCAGGACCTTCAGGAGGCAAGAAGACGATTTTCCGACAGCAGACTCAAGGATCTTGGGGACGAATACGCAGAAAATTATCCTAATCTTAACTTAGTTCTGACAAAATTCTACGGGTTAGGAACGGAATATACACTTTCGGGCATTACGGCATTTATCCAAAAATTATTGGTCGATCCTTCAATTAAACAACATTGTAAAGAATGGATTTTCAGATATACCTCGCCGGAACAATTCATTGAACTATTTTATAATATCGGATTTTTTGGAGTTAAAGATGGCGGTAAAGATGAAATGGATATTGATTTCAGATCTATGGGCGTGAAGTCTTCCAATCTAGTGCGGATTAAAAAAACAACTCACGCTGTCGTTCATCCAAGTTATGTAGATGCATTGAACTTACAAAATTACGTGATCGCCACCCTAGATCAGGAGATTTACCTTAAAGACGAAGGGTTGCTACCTGATCTTCCTGAGGCCCTTAACTTAGAGACATATTACGAGCGCGTACAGACAGTGCTAGATCAGCTAGATAGCACTGAGAAAGGGAGAGCCGGTGCAAAGGCTTTTGAGGATATTGTAGGCGAGATAATCCGACTATGTTTTTTTAGTCCTCTAACAGACGTGGAAGCAAAAAGCAGAACCAAAAATGGAATTGTCATTCGCGATTGGATAGCGGCAAATGTCGCAACGCAAGGATTTTTGGAAATCATTCGACAACGGTACAAGGCGGTTCAAGTAATTTGGGAGTGCAAGAATTACGAAAATCTAGAGGCTGACGACTTTCACCAAGTTGCCTATTATATGTCTGAAGCAACCGGTCGTTTTGTAATTTTGGTTTTTAGAGGTGAAAAAAAGAAAAATTACGACGAACATATCAAGAGAATTTTCTCTGAATTTCAGGGCATCGTTTTATTACTAAATGAACGAGATTTAAAGGTTTTTCTGAGACGGACCCTTCGTGGGAAAATTAGAGAATCTCACATCCAAGAGATCTATGATCAAACAATTCGAGGTCTCTCTTAAATTCATAGTGTGAAATTTGTCCCCGTCACTTTGCCCAAATTCTCCAATCGACTCACCTTTTCCTGCCCCCCCCACTTGCTCTTTGTCCCCCCGTCATAACTCAGCTAACCCCTCCGCCAGCAACCAATCACTCGCATTCACCCCATCCACCACTACTTCAACCACCAACCGGAAATACTTCGCCGGCATGATTGCCCGAAAGTCAAGCACCGTCGAACCACGCAGACGAACCGCATTCGTCGTCGCGCTATCTCAAGGTTCCCTCTTTACATGTGACATGCAGGAAAGACTGTCGCGGGGATCATTACCAGGCCAATCAGGGTAGGGGATCGGGAATCCAGCTTTCTCCTGGATATCCACTTGACATGGCAATGCCATGTAGCTACATTCAAGCTACAATTCAGGAGAACGCCGAGATGAATGCCGATAGCGTCGTGCGCGCTCGGATCGCGAGCAAGACCAAAATACGGGCCACGGAAGTACTCCAGGCCATGGGCCTGTCAGTATCCGATGCCATTCGCCTGTTGTTGGTGCGCGTGGCCGATGAAAAGCGACTGCCATTCGCCGTCCAAGTGCCGAACGTCACGACCCTCAAAGCCATGAAGGAATTAAACGAAGGCAAAGGCAAGCGTTTTGGCAAGGCCGAAGACCTGTTCCAGGATCTGGGCATCTGAGTGCTGGCCCCGGTTCGATCCACGCAGTTCAAACGCGACAAAGGAGAAATGAGTTCGATGCGCTATTTCAAGTTTAATGTATTTCGAGAGGGCAAGGCCGATTGGATTCACCAACAGGTTCTGCATGGAAAGGCACACTTTGGATGGAGTGGGCTCGGGATGGATCTGAGAAAATTGCAAAATAGCGATCAATTCAACGACGAAGAAAAAGAATGTTGGCGTTACACCCAGTTTCTCATCAATCGTATTCAGATTGGAGATAGGTTGATTATTCAGACCGAACGACCACTACGTCGATTTCTCATTGCGGAGGTCACCGGTCCATACGGATTTTTGGGTTCAGAAGATGATTTCAATCACTATAGGGAATGTCGAGCAATTACTGAAGACTACATCGCCAGTGATGCCGAATTTGTTCCGGCATGGGTCAGGCACGATCTCAGCAAACGCGGCCAGTATTACCAGATCTATCGCAAGGAAACCATACAACATTTTGATTCCCTGCTTGAGCAACAACTTTGGAAAAGCGCCGGAACCCAAATAAAAAGGACGGTTGGCCTTGAAAAAGAACGTATGGAGCTAGCCGTCATTGAAAAGATAATTGACATCATTAGCACGCGCTGGCCGGGAAAGGCACTTGAGACTTTTGCGAAAGAGTTGTTTGAGGAAATTCCAGGGGTTGGGGTTGTTCCTGATTCAGGTGATAGCGGCAAAGGCTGGGATTTTTTGATCAATATTCTGGACCCCCTTTCAGACGAGTATCTTCATGAGAACGTTCCGGTTCAATGCAAGAATTACAGCGGCGATGTTGATACTGACCAACCAATTAATGATCTGAAGCGATCTTTTCGCAATTCTGAATCGACCATTGCCTATTTGTTTATTCTGGGAAATTTAACAGACGAATTTAACCAAAAACTTGACAATGCTGAGGTTGCCTTGAAATCGGACCTCCACAGGGATGTTAAGTCTAGAACCATTGACCAGGATGCAATCGCAAAACTGTATATGAAATACATGATTTCATAGTTTGAAAATAAGACTGTGAAAAGAAAACTATCTTGTCTGCCAAGCTTCTCCAATTTTGGCAATGCATAAATGCTCCTTTTATGGCGCTTTCTGTGCAACGACCGCCATCGGAGATCGGCGTCGGGATCATCACCCAGCCTATCAGGGTAGGGGATCGGGAATCAGCGCGGCCAAGGATTGAACGAGCTCCTGGGCTTTTTTGACGCCGCGTGTGGTGAGTCGATACCGGCTGCCTTTCCCGGCCCCGGAACGCAGAACCAGCTTGGCCTTCAGATAAGGGGCCATTTCCCGGTCCAGCCGGTAGTCGTCGAAGCCTGCGGCTTTCAGGGCTTGATTCAGAAGCAGCGCGGATATCTGACTTAGCCCTCGAAGTTCACGATATCCCAGCAAGAACAACAGAACCGTATCAGCTATTCTCGTAGGGCCATCCGGGAGAACCGTACTCGTAACCCGTTGGCTCCGGTCATTCCAAACCAACAATTTCTGAAAAGATTTGACCGGGGACCCTCCTGGAACATCTGTCTTGTCGCGGGGCAGGGGAGACACCTGCGATTCATGCGATGACGAAAAATCATCTTTCTCCCGTGATTTTGACACAACCTGTTTTTGCGCCACATCTTCAAGCAGCTGCTTGAATGCCTCATACTGCTCGTTCAGGAAATCACGCGAGCCCTCGGCCTCAAGTTCGTAATCAGAGGCTTTTACGCGAAGCTTTAATTTATCCATAATCTCTCATGAGGTTGACTTTAAATTCGCATTAAGTTTTCGAAATATGACAGAAAAATAAATAAAGTCAACACTGTGACTGTAATATGACGCTATTATTCGTCGAGAAATCAACAGATTGCGACATTTTGTGATTTCGTTCAATAGATAGGCCATAACTTCCTTGCGGAAATTTCGCCTACCGCGTGCAGTCCGAATTGCTTCAGGACATGGATCGTGCAGAGAATCGAGTAAGAGGCGGGCGCGGGTGAGTAAGAAATATGGTGCCGAGGGGCAGAATCGAACTGCCGACACCAGCCTTTTCAGGGCTGTGCTCTGCCAACTGAGCTACCTCGGCACAAGGTCAGATCGCGATGGGGAGGCGGTATTTCTATGTTCGCTGAAGTAACAGCGCCGACATGTGTAACAGGATTGAATGCGGAAAATCAAGGAAACGGCATGGAGAAAGACGCTGGTTCTCCTGAATGCGTCTGAAATTGGACTTTAATCTCGGCTACTTCCTGCTTTGCTTGACCTGGTTCATGAGGCATGGGTATTCTCGAACCCAAGATAAACTCGTCATATTGTAAAGGCTGGAGAAGATGAGCATGGAAGACACCCAAGAAGAACTGAACGAAGAAGATATAGAAGAGTCGACAGCAGACGTCGATACTCCACTGGAAGAGGTTGTCGAAGAAGAGATTGTTGATACCCCGACGTATCTTCGCATGCTTCTGGAAAAGGCACGAGCCGCAGCTCCCCAATTGAGCCGTCTGATCGCATCAGTCAAAAATGAGGCTCTGGTGACCATGGCCGAGGGACTGGAAGAAGCCACCGACGCGCTCATGGAAGAAAATGCGAAAGACCTGGAAGCCTTTGACGTGAATAATGGGCAAGAGGCCATGGCTGATCGGCTTCGACTCACTCCCGAGCGCATTCAGGAAATGGCAGACGGTCTTCGGCAAATTGCCAAGTTGCGTGATCCCGTTGGCCAATCGTCAGGCATGCAGGAACGGCCCAACGGCATGAAGGTTGGGCGGGTCCGCGTGCCCATTGGGGTGATCGGGATCATTTACGAGTCCCGCCCGAACGTCACGGCCGATGCCGCGGCGTTGTGTCTGAAATCAGGGAACGTCTGCGTGCTGCGAGGGGGCTCGGAAGCCATTCATTCCAATATGGCTATAGCCCGCGTCTTGTCCGAAGCCGCACAAAAGGCCGGCATTCCCGAAGGGGCCATCTCCCTGGTTGAACGCACTGAACGGGAGGCGGTTCTGGAGTTGCTGAAACAGGACCGGTTCGTCGACTTGATTATCCCACGGGGCGGGGAGTCCCTGATGGCACTCGTCACCGAGCATTCGACCATCCCGGTGATCAAGCATGATAAAGGGGTCTGCCACACCTATATCGATGCCGATGCCGATCTCACGATGGCTGAAGCCATCAGTGTGAATGCCAAGGTTCAACGGCCTTCGACGTGTAATGCCATGGAGACTTTGTTGGTTCATCACAACATTGCCAGAACTTTCTTGCCGAAGCTGGGCAAAGCCCTGACCGAGGCCAAGGTGGACATCCGTGGCTGTGAAAAAACCCGGCAATATATTCCCGAGGCCCACGTCGCGACGGAAGAAGATTATGGCCAGGAGTTTCTCGCGCTGACGTTGGCCGTCAAAGTCGTCAAGGACATGGATGAGGCCATGAATCATATCCAGACGT
>CBDBHR010000019.1:0-13806 GCA_965205865.1 bacterium | reverse complement strand
CCCGTTTACTACAGACAAGGATTTGTTTGACATGCTCGCCGGTCTGGGTTCACGACTGGTCGCCTTACATCTCCTCGAGTCACCGGAACTCGATCCGCCAACCTGCCACTTTGAAGGTGAAGGTAACGATACAGTCGTCGCACGGACAAAGGCGCAGGGCTTTCGCTACGACGCCGCTGAGCAACGTATGCACGTCAACAGAACGCATTACTTCAGCCCCCTCCCTCTGGAAGTTTACGAATACCGCATCGGTGGCTATCAGGTCAGTGAAAAATGGCTGAAAGACCGCAAGGAACGTTGTCTCCAAACCACCGACATCCGTACCTACTGCCGGATGGTGACTGCCATCGAGCGCACAATCACAATCCAGCAACAGCTAGATGACCTCTACCCCAATGTGGAGAAGAAATTTGTACAAGTTGCTTGTTGAACAAAGTGAAGAAATTGTTGAAAGAGAGCTTTTCTACGCAAGGGAAATGTCCTAAAAGTAGTTGCAAATTGAAGGATGATCTCCCATTCGTTATGTTGTGGTTTCATTGACTAAACAAAACCCAACCCAACAAAGGGTGGTCGTGTGAAAATGGTAATCAAACCCTGAGAAAGAAGCAACGCGAAAGATCGAGTGGAGGCATATAAAGAATTAGTGCAGGGCGATTTTGAGTTTTCCACCCGCTTAAGATTAATTCAACAGTTGATTCCTTAAGGATTGATGGCAGTAGAGGAAATACCGCAGGAAGAAGTGACTCAATTAGCTGGAGATCCCTATAGCCGAGGAGAGACGAGGCAAAGCTGGGTGGCAAATGCTTTATTGCAGATTGAAGGCAATCTCAGAAGAGTGAAGAGCTATAAACATCTCGCTCAGCTCAGAAAGGCTATGGCCAATTTGAATCAGATGAAGAAAAAGATAAAAACAGCGTGAGTGTCATCAAAAATTTCAACTAGAATTGGGATTGACCCGAATATGAAAAATGATGATAGTTTCACATCGAAAGTAAGAAAAACTTTAGCTGAAAGAGTTGCTTGGAGATGCAGTTTTCCTAACTGTAGTGTGCCAACTGTTGGACCACAAATGGGAGATGATTCAAAATCTTTGAATCTTGGCCAAGCCTCACATATTTGTGCAAAATCTCCAAAAGGACCTCGTTACAATCCCCTTATGTCTTCTGAAGAAAGAAGGTCTATCCAGAATGGAATATGGATGTGCCGGACACATGCTACTTTTATTGATGCAGATTTCAAAGAGTATTCAGCTGAAACCTTGAGACTTTGGAAAAAGCAGGCAGAAGTGCAAGCACATAAAAATCTTATGTATCCAAATTGCTACGCTTATGAAGACAATAGCACTTTAATCGCGATAGGTTTGAGAATAATCGTAAACGGTTATTGGGAGTTCGTAAGCCATAATGAATGGCGATTTGGGTTAGGTTCATACTTAAAAGGATCAAAAAATGAATTAGATACATATATTTTGAATTTCAGTTCTTTAAAATCAGAAGAGAGATTTGTTCTTGTTGAGTCTCAAGGTGATGCAAGAAAAATTAAGCAAATTAGAAAGATTTTTAATCAATCAGAAGAATATTCTATAGTTGTTGAAGTTGCTGAGAAATATCAGCCCATAGACCCCAATTTTGCAGGTCGGGATTTGGCTTTAGGTGAAGATGTAGATTTAATTTTAGAGAATGGAGATTTAAAATTAGTAACTGGGATGGATGCTGCTATACAGCATTTAACAACTGCTGCCAGTACTGCATATGGAGAGTGGTGTTTAGATACTACAATGGGATCTTTTATATCTGAGTATTACAGGGATTATAAAGATGATTTAAACACGTTATCTCGGCTAATCAAGCTTGAGTTTATTCGTTTATCATTGATACCTACATCTGAAGATAAAAGTAATTCAGATTCGAAGCCAACTTTGAATTTTGTAAAGAGAATCGAAAAAGTAACAATAAATTCTGCAGAACTAGTTGATCAGAAATTGAATGTAATTTTAGAATTAGAGTGGGGTAATAATGAGAAGTGGTGTGGTAGTCGTCGCATATTTATTAGTACCTAAATCCTGCAATTAGATGACAATCAAACATGGAAATGGTAATATACTCAAATAGTTAACACCAGAATCAACATTTTAAGAGATCACCATTACCATGAAAAACAAAGGTAGCGCAAGATCGGCAAGAACGACAGCAAAAAACATCCATATCAGCCAGGGAGGCAGAGACCTGACCGCGCAAGCAGGCTTGATTCCGGTTGTCAAATTTTTTCACAAAGAAGGGATTGTTTCAAAGACAGAGCAGACCGTAGATCATCGGCGTGGCGCCACGGGTCTTTATGACGCGGTGGACATGGTCATTTTGTCGGTGGTCGGCATTGTTGGTGGCGCCCGTTCGATTCGTTCGATTGTGACAGTTTGGAACGACCGTGTTTTGAGTCGTGTGGCCGGTTGGCTGAGGATTCCGGATGAAACCACATTCGGCCGGATACTGCGTACTTTCACACAGAAAAACATCAATGAGATGGAGAGCTTGAACCATCGGATTCGAGCCGGTATCTGGCGTAAGGCGCTTCGAAGTGGGACAAGCATCGTTGGGGTGTTACACTGTCTTGTGATTGACGTGGACTCCACTGTGAAAACGGCCTACGGCAAGCAGCAAGGAGTGTCTGTCGGATATAATCCACACAAACGCGGTGCAGCTTCGTATCATCCTCTGCTGGCATTTTGCGCAGAGACAAAGGAGATTCTTCAGGGTTGGCTTCGTGATGGGAGTGCCTATACCAGCAATGGAGTCGTTGAATTCATGCGGCAACTTCTCGCTCACCTTCCAAATCGGACTCGCACTCTGTTTCGTGGAGACAGTGGTTTTTTTGTGGGGGATTTGCTGGATTTCCTCGAAGAACGAGGCCATGGCTATCTGATCAAGGTCAAACTCAAGGGGCTTGTCTCGTTGTTGGAAACCCAAAAATGGCAAAAAGTGAAGGGGCAGCCCGCTTGGGAAGGGTGTGAGTTTTCCCACCAATGTGAAACTTGGAGGAGGTCAAGAAAATTCATGGCCGTACGCAGGGAGAAAGAGGAGGAACTCAAAGGGATGGCCACCCTCTTTGAGATGAAGGAGTACGATTATTTTTGTTATGTTCTCACTGACGCGCTCACTCCCTGGCAGGCTCACAAAGAGTATGGCCAAAGGGCGGTCGCTGAGACATGGATTGAGGAAGCAAAAAATCAAACTGCGCTGGCTCAGATTAAAACCGACGATTTTTGGGCCAACAGTGCCTTGTTCCAATGCGCGATACTCGCTTACAACACGCTGCGCTGGATGGCCCTTTGTAGTGGTAACGCAATACTGCGCCGTTGGGAACCGGCCACCATGCGCACCTATCTTGTCCGAATGGCAGGAAAATGGACGAGTGGCGCTCGTCAACAAAAACTGAGAGTTCCGGAAAGAACACTTTACAATGCTCAATGGGATGCATGGGTCGCTGTTGGAGAGACCTGGATCCTTTGTTTCACTCCAGTGGATACATTTTGCTGAGATGTAGATTCCCAAATCCAGGGAGAAGTACGTCTTGAATCTTGTGCCCGCGAAAGCGGGTATCAGATCATCACAAAATATGACGATCTAATGGAGGGCGGAAAAACCTTTATGAGCAAGGACTGATGGAAATTCAACTCTCAAATCCTTTTTTTTAAAAAAACCTCTCAAAGAGTGGGGGGAAACTCAATCAAAATATTCAATTGCAGGATTTAGGTAGTAATATCTAAGTTGAGCGATTCACGATAAAAAAAGCTCTCAACCTTTTGGAAAAAGTGTGATATTTCAGTGGGTAACACATAAAATATCCACAATTTCTAACACAACCCAACAGGTAAAGAGCTTCATGGAAAAAGATACAACAATTCAGGATAAAAAGAAACAGAAAATTGATGTTATTGAGCCAACCGATGAATTCTTGACCAGTCGTGCCGGTTTGGCCTTGTTTGTCCAGTATCTGCATAGCATTCGACTGATATCGATCCTGGAAAGGATGTTTGGTACGATGCGTAAAAATAAAAAAGGTGTTGCGGTCTCTGAATTCTTTGTACAGATGCTCAGTTTTTTTATGGATAACAGCAGCCGTCACCTTAGCTGGTTCGATCATCTTAAAAGGGACGAGGGTTATGCTGCGTTGCTGGCATGCCGCGAGGGAGAGCTTGCCTCCTCGCATGCAGTGAAAAGATTTTTTGGAAAATTCTTTGTGGGAGTCTACCTGTTTCGTCATTTGCTGAAGATGCTGTTCATTTGGAGACTGAAGAAGAACTCTCCTCTGGTGATTGAGTTGGGTCTGGATTCGATGGTACTTGATAATGATGATGCCCTGAAACGCCATGGCGTCCAGCCGACTTACAAGATGGTCAAAGGATTTCATCCCCTGCAGATGAATTGAGGTCGTTATATGGTTGACGCAGTTTTTCGCGGAGGTAGCAAACATTCGAATCACGGGAAAACTGTTCAGAATATGCTGGTTCATATCGTGAAAAAGATTCGCCGCGAATACCGAGATGATGTACCAATCATGCTGCGCATGGACGCCGCTTTTTTTGACGGAAAAATCTTTGAAACCTGTGAACGCCTGAACATCGGTTATCTGAAGCGGAGGAAAGTCCTATGCCAATGTGAGGAATGCTGCGGAAGAAGCCACTGACTGGCGGACCTTCACTTCATCGGACAAGAAGGAGATCTGGCAGTACACGGAGTTTAAGAGCAAGCAGGGGACATGGAAGAAGGCTCGTCGCACGATCTACAGCCGCTTGATTGAACACGATAGCCAACTCTCTTTGCCGGGTTTGGATCATGATGGCGTGATCATTACGAACCTTGGTATGGGAGAGGCCATTGATGGCCAACTCAGCCAAGCCGCTGAAGAAAAGCGCATCGATGCTCATAGCATCCTTGGCTCGTACCACGGACGGGGAAAGGATGAACTGGCCAACCGGGCGCTGAAAAACTTTGGTCATGAACAATTGCCCTTTAAGAAGTTCGTTCCCAATGCCGCATGGTACTACCTGATGCTGCTTGGCAATAACCTCTTCGAAGCCTTCAAAGAAGATGTCAGCAAGCCAGTGATTGCCGTAACGATGTATGCTGATACCTTCCGGCGCCAGTTTCTTGATACGGCAGGCAAACTGCTTCGTCATGCCGGAAAACTGATCTTGAAAATACCCAAAACGACCTTTGAGCGCTTGCAATTGGACCAACTATTTGCCACCTGCCAGCATGTATTGGCGCCAATCTGATCAACGGGTTTCGCTTCAATTAAAAAAACAAAAACATTAAAGTTTAAGGGGATGAGTGCGTCCAAGACATGAGAAATGAAGACTTTCCACATCTGAAAACAGCATTTTGATGCTCATTCTCACTCAAACATCCCTGGATTTGATGATCAAAATCTGATTTCAGAATGATTGCCTTTCTCAGGCAAAAAAATCATCTTGAAAATCTGATCCTTTTTCAGAATCGCTCAATTTAGGTAAGAGGAAATACGATGGCACGAAAAGAAACTCTTGGGGTCTCTGTCACCGTCAGACCGGATGACTGGTGGGATCAACACTTGGCCAGTATCCGGTGTGAAGGACTGCGTCTGGCGAAAGAATACCGCCGTTGTGGGCATCACTTCCACCTGGAAAATTTAACTTTACGCCAAGTGCGCGGAGGCGATACAGTTCAATTGACGGCAGCCAAGATAGAACTGGATTGGAAAATAGCTACTAAGCTTGAAATCGTGGAAGCGGCAAGGGACGTGATTGAGAAGTCATATACGTTAGGTTCTCTTGACCCCGCTCTTCAGACTATCCTTGTGTCCGTCATTGAGGAGAAGGGGTTGTACGAACACAACATTGGGGAATTCTTCCTACTATACGGCAGATTCGAGCAGAAATACGGTGTCTTCGCGGGGACGGAAACGCGAAAGAAGATGTATAAGCTTATTCAAGGAGAAATAAAATTCCTCAAGCTATACAAGGAACGTGGCAAGGAAAACCTTGTCCCTTTACCATATGCTGTTCGTAATATCTTAACGCACGTAAATAACTCTAATACCCTTGATCGGGAAGGAAAAGAACTCGGAGCTTCCATAAAATTGCTCAAATCCTGGTTGGAATGAGGAAAATCTTTTCCAATAAGAACTCCTTAATAAGCTGATTCACACGGACGGGGTGTCTATTATCCTTGGACCTGCAACCTCCGGTCAAACCAAGGAAACATTTCCGATTGCGCAAGTGAATCAGGTGGTAGCAATAAGTCCGACATCCTCTGCCCGCGGTCTCAGCGGGCTTGGTGATTTTGTTTTTCGCGTCGCGCTTACTACAGATACGCTCCGCGGTCTCAGCGGGCTTGGTGATTTTGTTTTTCGCGTCGCGCTTACTACAGATACGCTTATCCCCATCGGCATTGAGGTAACACACGCAAAACTCGGTTACCAACGCGCCGCTACGATATATGATGCAGCAGATTTTTTCTCTACCGACGGGGATGCGTCCGTGCAGGAAGTCCTCACTGCCAAAGGTATTGAGGTGCTAACCACTGAAAACTTCCAAGGTGGGGATACCGACTTTTCTGAACAATTAACCCGAATACAAAAACTGAACCCCGACGTTATTTATGTTTCATGTTTATCGCCGGAGAAGCCTGGGATACTCACCCAAGGGCACGAACTCGGTATATCCGCTCCCTTTATTGTGCGTACATTGACTGGAAAAGATGTGCAAGCCTCAGGTCCAGCCGCTGAGGATGCGATAACTTTTGTAGGATGGGGCGCTCCAATCAAAACGCCGGGGAATCAAGCTTTCGTGAAGAACTATAGTGCCAGATACGGCGCGGAACCGGTTAATCCTGCTGCGCGTTCGTACGCAACATTCAATATCTTAGCAGAGGCGATCGCGAAAACGCAATCCACGGATGTCGCCGCGATCCGAGACGCGCTGGCAAATGTCAAAGATTTCGACACAATTTCCGGTAAATTCTCTTTTGACGCCAACGGGGACGCGGTTTATGACGCGAAGGTCTTGATTGTCAAGGATGGCGAATTGGTAGTCTTTGAGTAGCCCACTGTCGCGTGACACATCAGGACACGCGAACATCTCTGATTTCCAATGCATCTACTGTGCTTTGCCGCAATTGGGACATAGGAGTGGATCCACTTCGAAGATCTTATGGGTCAGCCATGCCCAACTCGCGCTGGCTTTGGCTCTCCCTTTTCGCTTTTCTGTTTCAAAGGGTTCCCCTCATTTTTCTTTTCTCTCCTTGCCTCGATAGGAACTGCTATGGTAAACGGTTGGTAGAATGTATCGTCTTTGAGAATTCCACCAAGAACCAACTCATGGATGTGAGGATGAAAGTTGAAGAGAGAACCGTGGGATTGAATACAAAAGATGCCACCAGTATATCCGTCCTTCATTCCTAAGGTTTCGTGAAAATATTGTTTGATGGCAAAATTGGCACTTTGGATCAGCAATTTTAGTAGTTTTCTGTTTCTTCGGAAATAGCCTCTCAATAATTTAGCCACTCCTGCGCTTCGGCGAAGAGCGCGGCCAAGGCCACGGTACGCTCCAAGCTGTCCAGGTAGTATTCGGAATACCTGCCGGAGGCCTTCAGGCTGATGATGAAACCCCATCCCGCCTGACGAAGACTGAGGTCAGAAACCTGCTAGACGACCATTCATTGGTTGGCACCTGAGAGAAAAAGCCGTCATTCCGTATCTGTGAGGGCCCGGTGGTGGACCTAACTTGACGATAGACAGTACCGTTTTTGAGTTGTGGATGGGACTGTAGTATCCCCGTTGTTGAATCAGAAGCATAACGCGGCCCACAACGAAAAGCCGATGCGAGTCGGTAAATCAGCTTAATCTGGCGGCTCCCGTCAATCCTCCGAGTCCGTTAGCCTTCATCTTGGCTGTGCGGCGAAAAGCAGCAGAACGGATAATTTAGACTGGTTCCAGGGACTTACCCTATGTGTGATTGTCAGGATCGAAATTAGAATTTCCGGCCGACTCATAAACCGTCCTTGGCCTGTCCTCAAAGAAGGCCAGAGTTGTTGCTGTGGTATGGACAAAAACCTCTTTCAGCGCATCTGGTAGCGCCAGCGAGTCGCCACTTTGGTAAGTTGCTTGTCCGTCATCGCTTTATTTTGCCAACCTTCGTCAAAATCTATGTCGTGAGACGCTGGTAGTTGATCTTTACGAAGGTCCCGGATCATGATCCTGGAAGGTAGAGTTGCCGCCTGCCCTGCAAATACAGCTTCTTGCCTCCGCAATCCAGATAGCATCTTGGTCAGACCTTCTAATGAATCTGGAAGAATACCTCGGACATGATTTCTGTCGGACTCGTTGGTAATTCTAAGGACTATCCACGAATTACACTGGGAAAGGACTGTTGATTCGACCTCGCTGGGACGCTGAGATACAAGAAATAACCCCACTCCATACTTACGCCCTTCTTTAGCGATCCGGCGAATAGATTCCTGCGCTGCCTCATATTGAGCTTCTCCACTGTTTGGAACATACCTGTGGGCTTCCTCGCAAATTAGAATTACTGGATCCATTTTCCGTTCGTCCTCGGTTTGCCAAACCTTTAGGTTAAAGAGAGTTCTGGCTATTACGGCACTGGCGACTCCTGCCACTTCGTTAGGAACTCCCGCCAGGTCAACAATTCTCAGCGGAGAATCTCTTCCGACGAGTTGACCAATTATGCTTCCAAACGGGTCGCCTTCGGTTTGGTTCCAGTCTGACATCAAGAAATCCATCCTAGCATCGGAACGCAAGACATCGAGTTTTTGGAGGATCGAGTTGTGGGAATCCTGCTTACTGGCAGCGGATGGTTTATCATTTTCAATCTCGTTACGAAGGGTATCAAGGCTATATGGGACAGGAGAGTCTACTGTTATGGCCTCCTTTTTCAGTTTCAAAATGGAAGCTCCCTTATCGCGTCCGACAGCAAGCGCTCGCTTAACAATGTTCGCCTGCGACGTAGCTAGATCCTAGCCGAAAAGGTATTTTTTAGAATTATATCTTTAAAATTGAGGTTAAAAAGTGCCATAATTCATTGAAATCACTGTGAATAACTTCAATATTAAGAATTATGGCACCCAAAATGAAACCATTCATTCGAGCAGAAAAACATCTTATTTTAAGCGCTCCTGATACAGAATTTGAAAATTTCTTATCAGAACTTGATCAATTGTCTGAGCGAGAGCCGGAGATATTGGACAAAATTGAACAGGATTTGGAGAAATACGCAAGAAATAAAAAGAAAGAGCGTTTAGAGGATAAACGATGGCAGGAAGCCCGGAATCCATGGCTTCCTCATCTTCCCGTAGAAGATGAGGAATTGAAGCCGGAAGAACTGAGGCTGGAAATAGGGTGTCCTCGGATGTCGGCTTTTTTAGTCTACCTTTTTATGATGATTCGGGAATATTTAGGAAGTATCAAATCCCAAACGGCCCAAATATTTCTTTCAGAGTCAATCACACTGCATCTGCTTCTGCTCAACCGTGGATTGAAAATGCCGGGAGCGAGTACAATCCTTGATAATGTCAATGCTGTCAGCAACGAGAGCAGACAGTTTATTTTCGATGCTCAAATTCGAATGGTTCTCGATGAAGAGTTGGACGATTTTGATATTTTAAAACTGGATAGCACCTCTGTAAAAGGAAATACAGCTTGGCCTACTGATTCGTCGATATTGACTCGTCTCGTGGAGCGAAGCTACCATCGAGGGCGTTCCCTTGATACATTTGGAATCGCTGAGATCAGTGAAAGAAATTTTGATTTCCTCATCAAGGAGATGAATAAGCTCTCTAAGATGATGGCTTTTGAGACAGGTAAAAAGGACAGTAAAACGAAGCGAAAAAAACATTACAAAACCCTATTGAAGAAAGCTCAAAGCGCTCATGGGAAATTTTTAAAAGAAATGGCAAAGGTGGATATCCGTGCCCAAAAAGCTCTTCTCCCCCCTTCTCGGAAAACGCGTTTGATTCGCCTCATTGAAATGATGAATGAAGATATTTCTAATTTGCAACGGGTAATCATCTACTGTCATCAAAGAGTTTTTGAAGAAAAGAAGGTTCCTTCTACTGAGAAAGTATTGAGTCTTTCCGATCAGAGCTCGGCTTATATTCAAAAGGGAGATCGAGAAGCGCTTATCGGATATAAGCCTCAATTAGGAAGGAGCGGAAATGGTTTTATTTCCGTGTTAATTACTCCGGAGGACAATGCTGCTGATTCAGGGCAACTCGACCCTGCCCTTGTTGAACATTTGCGATGCACCATCACCATTCCCTCTGAAGTGAGCCTTGATGATGGATATGCCAATCAGGCGATCAGAGAAAAGTGGATGGGCAAAGGCGTTAAGGTTTTTAGTATTAGTGGGGCAAAGGGAAAAAAGATGACCCCGATTGAAGAATGGGAAAGTGAAATCTATTTGGAATCACGAAATGGAAGATCTGCTGCAGAGTCGTTGATGTTTCATCTTAAGCATCGTTTCCATTTCGGACAAGTTATGCGCAGAGGGATTGAAAACGTTCGGGCAGAGTTGCTGGAAAAAGCATTAACCTATAATTTTTGCAAAATGATTGAGTTGAAAAAAAGACAACTCAAACAAGCGGCCTGAATATTCAATGGGGGAGTGTGAAATATGAGCAGGGGCGAGGAAAGTATGTCCAAAAAAGATTTTTTCCCTATAAAAACTGTGCTGTGGGCGAATAAAAAACAAAAAAATCGTTTTCTCGTCATATTGAATCAAATAGAGAATCAAATAGAATCCAATCGGTTATATTTACTATTTTCGAAACCCTTTTCGGCTAGGGTCTAGCTACAAACTCAGTCTTTCCAATCAGCAAGGCCACCGTTTCCTGAAAATTTAGAAGCCAATAGGGGAGTTTGAGAGTTCCGTTCTCTGTCGAAAGGCCCGTACTGGAAGGAAACGCCGATCCGTATTCGTTATGGGGGTCAAGAATGACGATGCGGGGATGCCAACTTTCGTATTTAACTTGTGCACCTCTTTCTAAGATGCTATGCACAATTGCGGCAACTGCGGCAGACTTCCCAGCACCAGTTGAACCAAGGACTGCAGTGTGCTTTCCCAACAATTCGTTAAGGTCAGCAAAGCAAGGGGCACCTCCTGACCCTACATGTTCGCCGAGTTGAATGGCAGCGCTCTCAGTGTGACCGTATATGAACCTTAACTCAGATTTGGGAGTGAGATACAGAGTTTGTTGCGGCAACGGAAAGTTTGCTACACCTCGTTCAAATTTAAGTAAGGCTTCGCCATGGGTCAAATCGAACTTCCATTCGCCTTCCCCAAAAAGGTCGGCCTCAACAACTCTCTCGTCTCTTGCTGTCGTTATCGACACCCCACGTTCGGCTTCATAATCTGCCTTCATGCGGAGGCGTCCTACAAACGCATATATGATACGCCGCCCAAAATGCACTCTGACAATCGAGCCGAATTGGCCGATAGGATAGACTTCGCCTCCGTATATTCGAGACAACTCGGTAAGACCGGAATCCAACTCGGCAACAATGTGTGTCCCATCGACCTCGACGATTTTGCCGATTGCCAAATTCTCGATTGGTTCGCCAGTGTTACGTTTGTCGGAGTTCATATTTCTCCTTTTAGTATCTTTGTGAGGCTTTCGAACTTCCACCACAGGAGATCTCTTTGAGAAATCTCTTCCCTATCGCCGTGGAAGAAGCCTCGATTTGCAAAGATCAACACTTGCCCTCGAACCGCCTCATTGTCGTGCCAATCTTTCAACAGTCCAGTTGGTTTGTCCATATTAGTGAAAGCAGCAACTGTTAATTTGCCCTCAGACTCCTTAAGCGCATTGTCTATTTCCAAGTTAATGTGGCTGTCCCCAAATGAGTATCCACATACAACAAGCAAGTGCTGTGCTCCAAAAGCCGACCTAATGGCTCTTCTTGCCCTGTCTAGCAGTTGAGCAAATGGGTTCAATTGCGCCTCTTGGTACTTGGTCGAGGAGGGCCAAATGAGCACTGGCAGGTTTAGTTCGCCTGGTATCTCTATGCTCGGTCCAATCCTCCGGGGTGATTGCTCATCTGGGAATTGGCGCCAGTCAATCGATCCATGGAGCTTGATGACACGGGCAGCCAATCCAGTCGCTTCGAATGTATTAGGGTCCCACCAGCCGGTTGCTCCTCCATAAAGACCATCGGCATACGGAACATTTCCCAGAGCTAGTGCATCTTCGATGATGGTGTCATAGTTAAGCACAAGGTAGTCCACAGGTTGCGTAGGTGCTGGTCGCCCAACTCGCACAGGCCGATGCACCGAAGTCACGAAGTCCTGGTGCGTAGATATGTTTACTTTCCCTCTTATGACTCCGGCAATTGCTCGCTTGATCTGGTTGCTCGCTATTCGCAATTGGTCAGCAGTGTATTCAGTGTCCCCCACTGAAACAGTGTTTTTCTTGACTCCCCTTTCGGCTCTACGGTCCGTGATAGCGAGTAAGTCGACAATCTCACTGAGGTAGTCCTCTATGTGAGAGTCAGTAGCTTCGGAGAATATAGCCTTCACTGCACCAAGAATTTTCTTGCTCAAGCAGTCTACCTCTCCGTCATCAAGAACTTTGTCCGTCAGTTCTTTGGTGAGAGGGAGCCCGGCACACCTGCTACAACCAGCCCCGATTAGGAACGCCATACCATCGCAGCCACTGATGAGTTCGCGGAACTGTGACACTGCTGCGGAAAACGGCTCCGTATTGAATTCCTCCAGTTCGTGGTCATTTGGCATAATTGCTCCGATTGTTCTAGGGGATGTCGTCAAATGAGTTTGCTCCATATCATCAGTGCCCGCCACATAGTTACTATGTAAACCAGACAGTCTCCGAGGGTTGTGATAAAAATGAAGTTTTACATATTACAAACAACCCTTTTAGAGGAGACTGTCATGAAAAAGGATAACATTGAATCATTATCAGGCCAAATCCTTTTTGTTGGCATTGACGTGCATAAGAAGAGTTTTCACGTAACCTTTCGGAGCTTTGATTGCGAGATGAGCAGTCAGTCGATCCCAGCTAGTTGGTCGGCGTTGAAAAAGCTGTTGAGTCCCTTCAAAGCGCTCGATATCGAAGCGGTCTATGAAGCGGGTTATTTCGGTTATTGGTTTTATCGTCATTTAAGCCAGGGTCACGCAAGAAGGTGGTCAGGCCTTTGATTAAATGAAAAAGGGGCAAAAAAACTGGACTCGTTCCTAATCAAATAATCAAAGGCCTGACCCCTTTTCAGAACCAGAAATTTGACGCGTTGACGTTTGCGGTTATGAAAACGCCGTATAATCCGGTTGATTCCATCAGCTGGGGTCAAACGGATACCTCATGGAACCGCATGGGAATCAGCGACCCGATATACGACATAATCTATGATAATGCCGTGGGCTCGACCACTGTAGAGGAGTTGCAGAAGTGGACGCGCACGGCAGATCTTTACGCAATGGCGCAGCATTGGTATTTATGGGGGCCTAGCGCTCCCTGGTATCAGGTAGCCCATCCCTATGTCCTTGGATTCAACGGCGAAGTCACCATGGGAGGGATGAACTATGGCCCGTATACCTGGGCCCGTCTCTGGATTGATGAGGACATGAAGAAATAATTGGGTAATTAGCGCATGAAAGCCTATATCATCCGGCGGATCTTGCTCATCATCCCCACCCTGTTTATTTTGTCCCTCTTGGTCTTTTTCTCGGTGCGCTTCATCCCGGGTAATGTCATCGACGCCCTCATGGGCCGGCTGGGACAACAGGCGGGTGTTGTCAAC
>CBDBHR010000018.1:0-8937 GCA_965205865.1 bacterium | reverse complement strand
TTTAATCAGTTTCTCTTTTAACAGGGGTTCCACGGCGGCTTGAGCCGCTTTCAGATAGTACGTGCTGCTTCCAAAAAAGAGGTGAACATCCTTAATCCCGTTCAAAAGAGCATAGTTCCGAAGAAAACCCGGAAGGCGCTTCTTCCATGTTCTGTAAGCAGGCCCATCGCTCATCTGCAGGTTGTAGTCCTGAATGCGGCTGAGGGGGTGCAGCGGTCCGTAGAGTGCCGACAGGATGAGAATCTGGCCATCCCGATTGCTCCGTGATGAAAGAGCGGGGACGTTTGAGTACAGCGTACCTTTATATCTTTGTACGGCTGGAAGGTAAAGCCCAGACGCTCTCTGTCCGCCGAAGTCCGGTCCCGGTTCCAGTTTCCTGTTCTTTTCGTATTTTCTGGACAGGTATCTCTTGTCTTGGCAAATGCCCGAGAGCACCTCCCTCCTGGTTTCCAGAATGCCGGAGTAAGTCGCCTCCGAAACTAAACGGCTTAGAGGCTCGGGCACGGCGGAGCGGGAATGACCATTATGTTCACCCGTACCACGGATCTTGTGCAAAGACTTCAGATGGCTCACAGGGAGCTTCGTCTTGAGAGCGTGCTTGAGAAACTCAACCGTTATGACCTGCTGATTCTCGATGATCTTGCGTACGTACGCAAGGATCGGGACGAAACCAGAGTGCTGTTTGAGCTTATATCGAACCGTTATGAGAGCAGGTCGCTGCTTATTACGGTGAATCAGCCCTTTGAGGAGTGGAAAAACGTGTTTCCTGACGAAAATACGGCCGTGGCGGCCGTGGACCGTCTTGTGCATCACTGCGTAATCCTTGAAATGAACGTACAGAGCTACAGATTGCGTCACGCTATGGAGAAAAAGAAGGAGGAAGTGAAGAAAAAACGGGGCAGACCCGCGAAATACGCTACCGAGAACAACTCGAAGGGTTTGACCTCGAAAACTGGAGATTGATATCTGTCAGATATACCGGTATCGTCCCACAATCAGCGACACCCGGAGTATCATCTTGATTGTCGCGCTATAAATGAGAATTTTAATAGAGTGCCTACGGTATTTTCAGCGCTTTCCGAAGTTGCAAAAACCATGGTTGCCGCGGGTTTCCTAACCCCAACGCAACAAAACCTAAGAGCAAATAAAACGCATGGTTCCTGAGTTGCCAGGATTGAGAATCAACAAGGAGTCAGAAGGGGACAAACTGACACGGAAATGAAAAAGAAACAACACATTGTGCCTTATTTCCTACTAAAAAACTTTTTGGATGATGAAGGAAAGTTGTGGGGGTATCACGTTAAAATGGAATGTCCCATAGAAGTGAATCCTAAAAAATTTCTCGTGAAAAATCTTTTTCATGAAATAAAGATGCCTGAAATGGAAGATGAAGACAGCAAAAGGCTTGTTGAATCTGACAAGTGTGAAAACAGAATTGAAAACCTGATGAGTAACGCAGAGAACTATACTGCTCCAGTGGTGAAGAATTTGGTTGCTTCTTGTCGTTCTGAAGTTAAGAATCTGTCTTGGCGTGAATCAGAGACGCTAAAATGTCACATTGTTTACACAATGTCCAGATTGCCTGCTGCTTTCGAAGCATTTCGGCACCGGATTCAAGAGCATAAAAAGGATCTCCTTATAGGGAAGAATCGTTTTGAATATTTTGAATACATAATTGAACAAATGTATGAAGCACACATTATAGGGGAAAATATTCTCGAACACCTAAACGAAAAAGGAAAAGCTTACAAGATAAAATTCATTGAGATGAACTGCGAAGCTTTGTCCCCTTACTTTTTTATTCACCCGACATCAAATCAGAACATTCTAAGAGCAATAATGGACAGGGGGGTTGGAATAGTTGAGTTGCCAGCAAACTCTGAGCAGGAATTTCTTATCAGCGATTCTTGCTTTTTTAGGGATAAAAAATTTGAAAGTCTTGATGATAAAGATTTTTCCTTGATTTTTCCTGTTTCTAAAAAAAAGGCAGCAAGAATAGTTCCTTCCAGAACTTATCAAAATCATCCACACCCGGAATTACCAGAAGCAAATATGATAACCTCACAAATCTTGAACTTTGACATCCAAATAAATAACAAGGAACACCTCCTACGTGGCGCTAAATATATAGCCGGAAGAAAAGACTTAGTTTTAGATGCTTTTAACTATTACAAACAGCGGACCAAAAACCAATAGGCGAGGCGGAAAGAGATCATGACCTGATTTACGTGGTGCTTATTCCTGCGCGATTTTAAGCTGTTTTTCTTGAATCCTTTGCGCGAAGTCTTGGCTTGGATTTCCCAGCGTGCCGTGCGAAGGTGCTATATACAGGCAATCGGAATGCCTTGGGGATGTAAGGCGGGCTGGAAGACTTCAAGAGGAAAGGCCGCCAAAGGCGGTTCAGCCGCCATGCGCCGCTCCCGGCGCCGTGGGACTGCTCTAGGGTTACGGCCATCTTGGACTCAGGCGGGATTGGTTCCATCGGCAGTTCCAGTTCGTCCAACTTGTGCACCCCGCCGTACACCTGCCGGGGAATTAGCGCCGTTTCTCTCACCATATCTGCGGAAAATTCGTCGTGTAGCCCCGTACGCAATTTTAAGCACAACTCCACATTCTATCCACTTCTGAACTTTTTAGAAAAATTGCAATTTCTTTTCTGGAACTTCTAGTGTAGAAATTTAATACTGATTCCAAAAAGCAAGGAGGAAGTAAATGTCACAACACATTATTAAAGATATAATACATATAGGATGGGTGTATCTTGGGCAATAAAACATATAATCGTATAAAAGAAAAAGAAGAATTAAGTCATACGGGAGATTCAATATATGAAGCAGAACACGACTCAAAAAATCAATGACCTTGACAAGAAGTTCTCAGTGCGCTCCGAACGTTTCCAGGAGGAATTTCGATACCTAACAGATCCGGAAAACGCGTTCGGAATTCGTTCCACCGCCATACCCGAGACGAACGAAATTCACTTAAACAGCATTTTTTGTTGCGGAACGATTGTAGAAAAATTCAAAGAACCACATCCCAGGGTTTTCATTCAGAAAGCTGACAGCAGCAAGCGAATTTTAGACGACATGCAATACTTTTCTGGGGGTGGTTTTACTTGGCATACGATTCCACATGGCGTACGGCAAGTCCCAGCAGTTGGTGATACTAAATTCCCTGTCCACACCTATCGGGAACTTCACAGCAACGGACTTGTAGAAATGGGGTTTGTTTCGGATTTTCGTCCTCGTGATTATGGAGATGAACTCTGCCTTTCGTCCGATTTGCCTATTTTTGTTTTTGCTAATCTGGCAGCTTGGGCCGACCAAATAAGAAGTCAGGCATCTGTTCCAACCGTGGAGTATGTTATTGAAATGGAGATTCGCACAAAAGGAAAAGGCGTAATCCTAGCGCATGACTATGCGAATGCAATTTTCGCAATAAGAAATGGAACGATATTTCCACCGGGAACAAAAGAGTCTCTCAGGTGTTCACTAGGTGATTCTGAAAAAATTCCAGAATGCGTTGCTTCGTTTTATCTTGATTTCTGGGGTCTTTTCCCTAATCATGGTTATGCTGAAAAAGCGGTTTTTACAATAGAAGAGCTGAACAGGTGACTAAATTTTTTCTCCGGTATATTTCAGCAAAAGGAGTTTGAAGTACGGACAGATTGGAGGAGATTAGCCTGTCAGTTCAAGCTCGATTTTATCTGCTGTTGTACTGCTTGCGTTAGTTGTTTTCGAACTTAAAGACAAATAATGAGCGAACATCGGATACATGTTTTTATAAGCCACTCCTGGTCCTATTCTCATCACTACGGCATCCTGCGTAGTTGGATATTCGAAGAAAAAAACCGTCTCGGACAAGCTTCGCTGAAATTTCGCGATTTCTCCGTGCCGAAGGATAACCCCATTCACAAACCGGCCAACGCCAAGGCTTTGAGGGAAGCCATTTACAGAAAGATTGAAAGGAGTCACGTTATAGTTATTCCGTTGGGTATGTACGCGAACTACAGCAATTGGATCAAAAAGGAGGTTCAGGGTGCAAAGCTAAAGTCGAAACCAATTCTGGGCGTCAATCCATGGGGCCAACAGCGAAGATCGTCAGTTGTAGGGGATGTTGCTCAAAATACGGTCGGTTGGAACAAAAGAAGCATCATCCGTGGGATATGGGAGTTGTATCGCGATGGCCGACCTTGATCGCAAACTTGAGATCTACAAGGTTTTAGTTTCTACCATTACGGCCAACGAGAACCGCCGACAGCAGGCATCGGTGGTATATCTTGGTATGATTGCGGCAATTGTTACCGCAGTCGGCGTCGTTCGTTATAACATGCAGCTGATTTACCCGGCTTCGCTGATTTTCTTGATATCGATGGTCTGGTTTTTGACTATCAGATATTTTCGCAGGCTGGCGAAGGCGAAATTCGCTGTGGTCTCTGAGATAGAAAAAGATCTTCCCGTTGCTGCTTTTGAAATGGAATGGAAGATGTTGAGTGAAGAAAAGAAAAACTCGATAGATTTGACTCACTTGGAGATGTTTCTTCCTTTGTTTATTGCTTTGGGATGTGTCGTTTACATAGTTTTCGAATTACTAAAGGCAAGGTGAAATGCCAAGATGGATAAACTGCAAGAATCGATAGCCGATTGCGACCAGGCGATAAAATTAAACCCCAAGATAGCCGAACCGTATCTAAACAGGGGTATAGCAAAAGGTGAGCTGGGCAATCTGGAGGAAGCCTTAGAAGATTTCGACAAGGCCATGGAATTAAATCCTGAGTATGCCGAGGCATATTGGAACAGAGTCAAAGCGAAAGAACTTTTGGGCAAACTATAGGAAGCGATAGAGGATTATGACCAACTTATAAATCTGAATCCCGAAGATGCTGTAGCTTATTACAAAAGGGCTATTGCAAAAAAGAAATTGGGCAGAGTTGAAGAGGCGCAGAACGATTTTGTGCGGGCCTTAGAATTAAATCCGAATTTGCGAAAGTATATTGAAGGGAATCTTGAAAACTGAATTGGTTAGCATGGTTTTTTGCAGCATCACAAATCTAATCTGGGTCATCGTGCAGAAATCTTGAAAAAGAGGATTGGAGACATTTAGGGTTCCTTGGCGCTAGGGGTGTTTTTTATCGTTCGGACGCTTAAATCCGGTCGAGGCAAGCAATAACCGATCGAGTGTTACGGCCTGAGATTCATATAATATGTTATCTACAAAAAATTCCGAGCACTATCGGATGAGCTTGGCTTCTATAATCGACTGAAATTGCAATGAAGCTATCGGACATCGATTTTCCCAAGAAATTGCTGAATGCTTTGAGCGACGGCAGTCTGGTTGTTTTTGCTGGCGCTGGAGTTTCTATGGGAGAACCGGCAAATCTTCCAGATTTCAAAAATCTGGCAAAGAAAATTGCTGAAGGAACCGGGAAGAAACTAAGCGAGGATAAGCCTGAAGACCAATTCCTAGGTGAACTCAAGCACAGCGGTGTAGATATTTATAGGCGTGCTTCAGAAGTGCTTAATCGACCTGGCTTAGAACCGACCGAACTGCACTGTAACTTGTTGGGGCTTTTTTCAACTCCTGAATCGGTCCGCATTGTAACTACCAATTTCGACCTGCTGTTTGAACATGCGGCGGAAAAAGTGTTTGACTCAGGCCCCGAGGTATTTCGGGCTCCCGCGCTGCCTCTGGGGAACAAGTTCAGTGGAATTGTCCATGTTCACGGGTCTGTTTACAGTCCCGAAGACATGATACTCGCGGATGAAGACTTCGGGCGCGCCTACCTTGTTCAAGGGTGGGCTCGACGTTTTCTGGTTGAGTTATTTCGTTCCTTCACCGTTCTTTTCATCGGTTACAGTCACAACGACACGATTATGAACTATCTGGCGCGGGCGCTGTCGGGGCACGGAAAGCCGCGCTTTGCGCTGGATAAGGATGCGCGGGGGAAATGGGAAATACTAGGAATCGAACCGGTTATCTACCCTTCGCCTGATGGAAGTCATAGTGCTCTTTACGAAGGTATAGACAGACTCGCCAAGCATTTTAAGCGCGGCGTACTGGACTGGCGACGAATGATAAACGAACTTGCCGGCAACCCCCCTTCTTTACTGAATGAAGAGGAGAGAGATACCATTGACCAAGCGCTGGCGGACGTGAGCAAGACGCGTTTTTTTACGGAGGCGGCATCATCGCCCGAGTGGATTGACTGGCTTGACCGGAACGGGAATCTGCAGGGTCTCTTCAATAACGGCGCTCTTTCTGAACCGGATGCCCAGTTGGCTTATTGGCTGGCCGTAAAATTCTCATGCGACCATGCCAACCGGCTTTTCGGCCTTGTTGGCAGACACGGCGTGCGCCTGAATCCTGATTTCTGACACGCACTCGCGAGGTTTGTAGGACTGGATAAGGAAAACTCGTGGGACAAAGAGACCTTGTCCCGCTGGATATCCCTGCTGCTGGCCACAGCTCCACCGTATCCGCAGGCTATCATGTTGCTATGGTTGGGAGAACGATGTGTCAAGCACGAGCTGTTCGGCAGCATGATTGAAGTCTTTGACGCAATGGTGGCGAGCCGTTTGACATTGTTTGCCTGGCCGAATATTGACGATGAGAATTCATCAATAACCGCGGATTTAGAACCGTTAAGCGACCACTACGCTATCAGCACCCTTTGGGAAAATTCCCTGAAGCCTAACCTTGACTGCGTGGCCGAACCTCTTGTCGCGAATGTCATCGGTCATCTTGAAAGACACCATTTCACTCTCAGCACTTGGGGGGCCGCCGACCGGAAGCAGAATCCGGCAAGCATGAGCCGTAGCGCCATTGAACCCAGCGAACAGGACAAACATCCAAAACCCTTTGATGTCTTGATTGACGCGTCGCGCGACTGCATGGAGTGGCTCGCATTGAACCGGGCACAAGCGGCGGCTCAACTATGCGACAAGCTTGCGGTATCGGAAGCCCCGATTGCGCGTCGGCTGGCGGTGCATATTCTGCCAGCTCGCAAAGACCTGACCGCGGACGAAAAAACTGACTGGCTGTTGTCCAGAATGGACCTGCACGACGATTCCGCGTACCACGAATTGTTTCTGGCAGTAGGGAAAATCTATCTGGACGCCAGGCCGAAGCGGCGGCGGAATATCATAAAGGCGGTTCTGGCTTACCGCTTTTCGGATGAAGAAAACGAAAGGAAAGATGAATACACAGCCAGCGAGCATTTTAATTGGCTTCATTCGCTGCATGAAGCGAAACCTGACTGCGACTTTGCCAAGAAAGCTTTGGACAAGGTTTTGAAACAGTTTCCGGGCTTTCGCCCGAGGGAACATCCTGACCACCAAATATGGTTTGGGGATATTGGATGGGTTGGCCCGCAAAGTCCTTGGACAACCGAGGAACTGCTTTCAAAGCCTGCTGACGAATTGTTAAAGGATCTGTTGACATTCCAGCAAGCGGAAATTCTCGGATCTGACCGCAGGGGGCTTCTGCTGAGCATTGAGGAAGCGGCTAAACAGAATTTCGAATGGGGGCTGGTTCTGGCCAGCTTGCTTGCCGACCAACAAGAGTGGAGTGCCGATATCTGGGTGGCTCTGTTAGGTGCCTGGTCGAAAACAAACATAGACCAGAGTCAACATCAGGAGGTTCTCCAATTCTTGAGCAGGAGCGAACTGCATGGTAAAAACACTCTGCGGATTGCCGAAGTCCTCTTCGCGCTGGTAAAAAATGCCAGCGATCTTTATCCGCCTGATTTGCTGGCCCAGGCCAACAAGATTGCCGCAACGCTTTGGGAAAATCTTGATCGGAAAGAAACCTTGTCGAGAGATTTTGAGTGGCCCACAAGAGCGATCAACCATCCCGCGGGTGTTCTGGTTCAGTTCTGGCTATCGAGCCTCTATTTATGGCGAAAGCGGCAAGACCCGATTCCGCACGTTCTCGGCGGAGAATATTACTCTGTGCTGTCGGAAATAATTCAAGATGGAACTACGGCCGGAAGACTGGGCAGATGCATTCTTGCCGGCAACCTTTCTTTTCTCTTGGAGGCTGATGAAAAATGGACGAAAGAGAATCTGCTCCCGTTTTTCAATGAATGCCCCGACGAGGGCGATTACAATGCTGTATGGAGCGGATTTCTGATTTGGCAAAGGGTTACCCCCTTCATTGCGGAACTTTTGGAACAAGCGTTTCTTAACGCCGTTAAAAATGTTAAGCGGGATTCTCCTCAAAGGCTGACGCGTAGAAGATTTGTTGAAGTGTACACAGCCATATCAGTGTATTTCGCCGCAAGTCCTCTCGATACATTCATTCCCAGGTTTTTCGATAATGCCGATAGCGAAGACAAGATTGATTTTGCATTTCAGTTGCAGAGGCATCTCGATCATATGGATGAGACACAAAAACGGGAGTGGTGGAAACGTTGGCTGAAACGCTACTGGGAAAACCGGTTAAGGGGGGTTCCGTCGAATTTCGATTCCTCTGAAATCAGCCGCATGCTTAACTGCTTGTTACATATGGACGGGCTGTTCCCCGAGGCGGTTGAACTGGCAATCCGGATACCGCCGGCAGAGCTAAGCCAACTTTATATCGTCCACCAGATGAACCAGTCCGACTTGTGGGAGAATTATCCCGAAGCGGTCGCAAAGCTTTTGATTTATCTGGGAACCTGCGATTTACCTACTTACGAATGGTATGAAGGAAAAGAATTAATTGAAAAACTTTTGGAATCAGGCATTTCTAAAGAACTCAAGGTAAAACTGAAAGAACTTGTCACGCGAATAGCAATATGAAATAAAATATTTTTCACCTTCCACGTAACTAAGAACTCGACCAGAGTTTTTCCTTTCTATAGCGAAGTTGCGCGGAACTCCATGTTCAAGGACGACCCCGGCAAGGTTGGGATTGTCAAAAAGATTGTTCGGGGTCTGACGGATTGCCCGGGCAGCA
>CBDBHR010000017.1:0-96775 GCA_965205865.1 bacterium | reverse complement strand
CGAAAAATCAAAAACCGGGCAAGAAATCTAATGATGGCATATTTTTGCGTGATTTGTTACACTAATTTCTTATCGTGCAAGAATGAGGGTCTCGTTTAACAGATCCATACGTTCATGGTGAGATTCAAGATTGACTCATTCTGCCTAAAATCAACTCGGGAAGACTATGTCAGAAGACAGGCAATCGATCGTCGTGGAAGAATATCTGCAGGAAATTTACCTCCAGCAGTCAGGAGACACTCCGGTCAAAGCCGTCATGCTTGCAGCCCGCATGCAGGCCACTCCCTCTACGGTTCATGCGACTTTGTTCCGTATGCGGCGTGACAATTTGATCCTGGTGGATAAAAAGAAAAATATTTCCCTCACCGAAGAAGGAGAAGAACAGGCAAAAGATCTCGTAATCCGCCACAATCTGGCAGAAAATTTTCTTTGCAATTCCCTCGGCATTCCCTGGTATGAGGTTCACAAACACGCCCATAAACTGGAACATGCCATGACTCCTCTGGTGGTGGAGAAATTGGCCGATTTTCTAAAACACCCGGAATTCTGCCCTCATGGAGTTCCTCTGGGTGGCTACGATGAGAATTTTTTTAAGGATAGCTTTTCTTTGGACCAAGGAGAAGCAGGAACGTGGGTCAAAATTTTGATGATCCATGAATCGCTTGAAGAGTCGGAAGAGTTGCTTAAATATTTGCATGAGAAATCGGTGATCCCCGGGACCGAACATCGAATTGCGGAACGGCTGAACGCGACCCATACCCTCATCCTCGAATCAAAAGAAAGCGTCGCCAGCATCCCTTTCGATATTGCCCAAAATATTCGGGTAGTTCAAACGGAAAAAAAACACCTTGATCCTCTCCTGGACAACAAGCAGAAATCAAACCCTCTGGGCTGACCCCTTCCCAATAGCAAATCCACTCAACGGGCCATGAATTCAACAATAAGCTGGTCGTCTACAAGAATAGGAATTTCTGTACGTTCCGGAACCTGTACTAAAGTGGCTGTCAGTGTTTCGGCATCTTTTTCAATGTAAGGGAGCTTGTGATCATAAAATTTAAACCATTCCAGATATCTTTCAATTTTTTGACTTTTGGGTCTCAATCGAATGGTGTCTCCCGGTCGGAGTTGATAGCTTGGTTTGTTGACATTCTTACCATTGATAAGGAGATGACGGTGTACCACGATTTGCCGAGCAGCCCGCAAACTGCAGGCAAATCCCATGCGATAGGTCATATTGTCAAAACGGCTTTCCAGACTTTGAACCAGCGCAATGTTGGTTTGCTCTTGTGACGAGGAGGCTTCTTTAAAATAGCGGCGCAACTGCTTTGCAGAAACTCCGTAGTAGGCTTTCAGCTTCTGTGTTTCTTTCAACTGCAAACCAAATTGAGAGTCCTTTTGCCGCCTCGTAGCCCCGTGTTGGCCTGGCGGAGAAGGACGACGTCCCAAGGGGCAATTGACCGCGCCGCAAACGGAAACTCCAAGACGGCGACATGCGCGGTGGCGGGGAATTGATTTTCGTGACATTTTTTATTCCCTTTCAGATGACGTCTGTCAGGTTATAGGATTAATGCTAATCCACAGGACTTCGGAATTTTATTTTGCGCAGTAGCGTGGGCGTCCCACCCATTGTAGGCGCCGAGACGACCACTACACCAATTTTTTCTGAAAGTCTATAGATCAAATATGCATCAAAAAATAATGGACTTGAACTTGCTCCGTGTCCATCAAATATACGAAGACCATCAGGACGTCATCGCATCAATGCACCTTACTGAACGGTCTTCGTAAAATAATGATTTTGAAAATAAAGCTATATTTATATTATTTTTATATCAAACAGTCAAATAAAATAGTGAGCACCGGAAAAGCATATTCTTCTTCGGATGAAACAAAGGGAGCTTTCTTCTTGTTTTACCTGCCGAATCGTACTAATATAACGGCATCATAAAAAACACCTTTATTATCCTCAACTGATCTCCGATTCGTCATAACCTACAGCACAGGCCAGGGTTGGATGAACGATAGGGTTTGGAGGAAAACCTGCAGGCCTCCCGTGTTTGGAAAGGAGACGTCTCATGATTGACCGTTACGGTAGAAATATCAACAAATTACGTGTTTCCGTTGGCGAAGCCTGCAATTTTTCCTGTATTTATTGTGTGGAAGAAGTGGGAGGGCATCAGGTCTCCCGACGCCCGTTAACCACTGCAGAAATGCTCACCCTGATCGGATTTCTCAAAACCGTTGCAGGCATCGAGAAAATTCGCATTACAGGAGGTGAACCACTCCTCTATCGAAAACTTCCGGAGTTGATCCAAGGAATAGTCGCCTTGGGGATTTCCAACATCGGTATCACCAGCAATGGCCATTTTTTTCCGAAACGAGCGCTTATACTGAAGAAAGCAGGCCTGCAAAGTGCCAACATCAGTCTGGATTCGGTCGACCCTGAAAATTTTCGTCGACTGGCCCGGGCCGGCACCTTGCAGAAAGTGTTGGATGGTATTGAAAGCGCCCTGGACGCTGGTCTGAAATTAAAAATCAACACCGTTGTGATGGGTGGAGAGAATGACCATGAACTCAATGAAATTTTGGCCTATGCCTTTCCCCGAGGTATTGAGGTCCGTTTTCTCGAGTTGATGAAAATGGGACCGCTTTACAAAAATGGAAACAAGACTCCGAAAAAACCGGACCAATTTGTTTCAATGCAAGAAATGCTCGAGCGTATCGGAGAACGATTTGCTTTTCAACAATGTGGTGCCGAGAAGGATTCGACGGCGCTGCGCTTTCAAACACCGGAAGGCGCATTTGGGATCATTGCCAATGAAAGCGCTCCTTTTTGCGCAACCTGTTCCCGCATGCGCTTGACGGCGACCGGAAATTTAGTGGGATGCTTGAGCAATCCTCAGGAATTCCCCATTCGGTATTTGTTGGAAGAGGAGAATGTGGAAGAAAAGCTCAAAGCCATCTTCACCCGGGCAATGGAGCAAAAACGAGCGTCCACCTTCACCGGATCTTCTCTGATGATGTCGTCGATTGGCGGGTAGACTCCGATAACGCCTCCTGGAAATTTAAATCCGATCCTCCTCCACTGACGGGAGGAATGAGAAAATATTCACTATCGGCTTTCAATTTCGCCTTTTTATCGACATAGTCATCCTGATGCCCCACTCGGGTATAAGGAAGTATGTCCGCCACTGCCGGAAAATCCATGGCTAGTAATGAGACGAGTTGTTCAGCTGTCGTTCCTTCCGCAATCTCATACTGCAGAGGATTTTCCGGAAATGCGTCCTTTATGACGGCATAAGCAATCAAAGTGATTTTCAATGTCTCCTCCTGTTCCGACGCTTGCCGTGACCGGGTTTTCAGGTTCCGGAAAGACGTCATTTATTGAAAAATTCATTCATGTTTTGAAACGGAGCGGCTACTGTCCTGGCTACATTAAGCATGCCGGTGGAAAATATATGCTCGATACGCCGGGAAAAGACAGCACGCGCCAACTGGCTGCAGGCGCCTCTTTTTCTGTAGTATGCACTGATGAAAAATGGGCCATGCACCAACACGGTCCGCTTGATGAGATGGCACTGTGCAGCCATGCTCAAACAGATGTTCTCCTCTTAGAGGGTTTCAAAAAAAGTAACCATCCAAAAGTGATATGCGTGCATCCGGAAAAAGAGGTTCCGGACGAGTTGGGATGGAATAATCCTTCTCCACACCGGGCACCCATTTGGGCCTATCTGACACCGGATCAATCTCAAGCAACAGAAATCAACCAGAATCTCAGGCAACCCCTGGCCTTCCAAAGAGACAACGTCGAGTCCGTCAGCGAGCATCTGTTGACGCAGATGAAGCAGTATTATCAGCAGCTTTTTCCTCTCAATGGTGCTGTCATGATTGGTGGCAAATCCACCCGCATGGGAGAGGACAAAGCCTGGTTGGATTATGGCAAGGGACCCCATGCGGTTCATCTATTTGACTTGCTGACACAAACTACGACAATCGAGAAAGTCTTCTATTCAGGAACGCCTCTGAGCGCTCCTCCCCAATCAATCGCCTCGGAGACCATCCTCCGAGATCGTTTTCTCAATTTTGGCCCCTTAGGAGGGATCTTGACTTTGTTTGAAATCGATCCAAATGCCGCATGGCTTGTCATTGCATGTGATTTGGTGGATTTGCAAAACGAAACGATCGCATATTTGATCCAAAACCGAAATCCTTTGAAGGTCGGAACGGTCTTTTTCAATAAAAAAAAACGATTTGAACCTTTAATGGCCATTTATGAACCACACATGGGATTGCAATTGAAGCGTTCCCTGCTTGATGGGAAGTACTCTTTCCAACAAATATTTCAGCAATTGTCTATCCACCAGTTGCGCATTCCCGCAAATTTGGAAGCCCATTTACACAACGTGAATTCCATGGCAGAACGACAATGTACCCTTCGGCTCCTCAATGCGGGAAAAAAGGATCATTCCAGAGTCAACCAAAATGTCTGAGAAGATAGATATACGTATGAAGGGCTTCCAAAAAAGAATTTCTGTGGAAGCGCTGACAGCTTTGATCGATCAGCACAGTTGCATCAACCCTGCAGAACAGATCCCCCTCGCCGAATGTTATGACAGGGTTTTGGCAGAAACGATTTATGCGCCAATCAATGTTCCTGATTTCAACCGTTCCGCAATGGACGGGTATGCCGTGAAAGGAGAAGACACCTTTGGAGCGGGAAGCTACAATCCTATTCCATTCAAAGTCGTCGGACAAGTCACCCCAGGTCACGCATTTGATAAAGAAATCCACAAAGGAGAAGCCCTTCGAATCATGACCGGAGCACCTTTGCCTCCAGGCACAGATGCCGTTCTGATGGCAGAATACACAGAACAAAATGAAGGGCAAATGCAGGCCTTGCAAGGCGTTGCGCCTGGCAAAAATGTCGGTTTCGTCGGAGAAGACATTCAACAAGGAGAAATCTTATTGTGCAAGGGAAGAAAAATTCGACCTCAAGATGCTGCTGTGCTGGCTTCTGTGGGAATGAATGAAATCCCTGTCATTCAAAAACCGAAGCTGCTGTTATTGATTACGGGAGATGAACTCCTCAAACCGGGAGAAAAGCCTGAAGGCGTTCAAATTGTCGATTCCAATTCGGTCATGCTCCGGCACTGCATAGAACGTGATGGAGGAAAGGTGGTCTCGATTGAGCATTTGCCGGATATTCGTGACACCATCCAAGAAGCACTCCTCCGTTCGCAGGCGGATATAATTTGTTTGTCTGGCGGCACAGCAATCGGTGTTGAAGATCTTGCCCCAACTCTCATCGAGGAGTTGGGCGAATTGCTGGCACATGGTATTTCCATGCGTCCGGCCTCCCCTACGGGATTGGGGAAACTTGCAGAACAATTGGTTTTTTTGTTACCGGGGAACCCGGTTTCCTGTCTCTCTGCCTATGATTTTTTTGTTGCACGGGCCATTCGTATCCTGGCAGGAAGACATCTCCAATGGCCCTATCGAAAAGCAACGCTTCCCTTGGCAACAAATGTAGCTTCCCAAGCGGGAAGAGTGGACTATGTGCGGATTCGGATCCGGGAAAAACGTGCCACCTTGATTGCAACCAGTGGGGCTGCTATTCTCTCTTCCACAACAAAAGCCGATGGATTTCTGGTGGTTCCCGAAGCATCTGAAGGGTATGCAGAGGGAGAACTCGTGGAAGTATGGCTCTATGATTCCTAAAACGTCTCAAACTCCTCTTCCACACCGGACCGGAAAGGAAAAGAACTGAGGATCGATTGCGCATAGAAGACGGAGCCCCATGAAACAATATCAATTTTTAAAACTGGCCACGGCGGAAGAGGCGGAGACGCGATTTTGGCGAGCGATCCAACCTGCACCAATTGGAGAAGAACAAATTGCTGCGCAAGACGCCTTATGCCGCATTCTTTCCCGAGATGTCGTCTCCACCTTGAACATTCCATTTTTTGATCGCAGCAGTTTCGATGGATTTGCCGTGCAGGCGGAGGATACTTTTGGCGCAGAAGAAACCGCTCCCCTCCAATTGAAACTCAATCCGGAAATCCTCGCCAGCGGAGTCCGTCCTCAAATAGAGGTGCACTCGGGAACTGCCACTGCAATCGCCACGGGGGGAGTCTTGCCTCGGGGCGCAAATGGAGTGATTATGGTTGAAAAAACTCTGGCGGAAGAAAACACGATTCTCATACTCAAGCCCATTATTCCGGGAGAAGGAGTTTTATTTACAGGCTCAGATATCGGTGCCGATGAAACCGTCTTACGTAAGGGAGAAAAACTGACTTCCCGCGAAACCGGAGTTTTGGCAGCAATTGGAGAATCCCAAGTTTGGGTTTGCAAAAAGCCGAAAGTTGGCATTATTTCCACAGGCGATGAAATCATTGCTCCCGGTGCCCCCATGGAGGTTGGAAAAGTCTATGACTCCAATGCGGTGGTGCTCGCGGATTCCCTCCGGGAAATAGGCTGTCAGCCAGTCCATTTCGGGATTGTTCCTGATGACAAAAAAAAGTTGGAAAAAACGCTACGCAACGCCCTGGAATTGGATTTTATCTTAATGTCCGGAGGCACGTCGAAAGGGGAGGGCGATCTCAACTATGACGTGATTGAACAGATCGGCAATCCCGGAATTCTCGTTCACGGAGTAGCCCTGAAACCTGGGAAACCCTTGTGTCTGGCTTCTGTCAACGGAACCCCACTGGCGATATTGCCGGGATTTCCCACGTCTGCGATTTTTACTTTTTCCAAATTCATTGCGCCTGTTTTGCAAGTGATGGCCGGAAAAGCGGAAAACCAAAAAGTAAGTGTGCAGGCTACGATTCCATTGAAATTCAATTCGCAAAAAGGAAGAACCGAATTCGATATGATCAACCTGGTCCAATCCCGCGAAGGGTACAGCGCTTATTCGATAGGTAAAGGCTCAGGTTCGGTGACCGCGTTTGCCAAAGCGGATGGCTTTATCGAAATACCCCGTGAAACAGAGATACTTGATGCAGGAACTCAAGTGCAGATCCAGGTACTGGGGCCCCATGTGAAGCCGGCAGATTTGATGATAATCGGCAGTCACTGTATTGGTCTGGATTTTCTGGTGGGAGTATTGACGCAGCAACAAATCCACTGCAAATTTATATCCGTGGGCAGTCAAGGCGGCATCATGGCAGCCCGACGAGGAGAATGTGACATTGCAGGTTCCCATCTGATGGATGAAAATACAGGACTTTACAATAAGCATCTGTTGGATGAAAACCAACAATTGATCAAGGGATACAAACGCAAACAAGGGATTTTATATCGCCTGGATGATTGTCGTTTTTCCCGCTTGAGAGAGGTTTTTGAGAGGACCCTGAAAGAAATTTTGAACCACCCCGATATCCGCCTCATCAACCGAAATCGCGGGAGTGGAACCCGCGTCCTCATTGATCAGCTCTTGGAAAATCACCGTCCTGCCGGTTTTTTCTCAGAAGCCAAATCACACAATGCTGTCGCTGCCTCCATTGCCCAAGGTCGGGCAGATTGGGGTATGGCAATTCATACAGTGGCCCAAAAACTCGGCTTGGGATTCTTTCCAATGCAGGATGAAGAATACGATTTTATCATTCCCAAAGTCCACCTGCGCAAATCTGCCGTTCAATCCTTTCTGGAAATCCTCGCTCGTCCTTCCACAAAAGAGGCCCTGGCAAAAATGGGATTGATCCGATAACGATGGAAATCACAGTAGCTTTTTGCTATCAATTTTGATAATAACAGCAATGTAACTGATTTTTCAGGGAATCTCTCAAACGATGCGTTGCCCCAATAGATTCTGGAGGTAGGATGAACGAACAGCTGACTTCCTTGTTGATGAAACTGCCTGCAAAACAGAAAAAAAAAGCAACAGGTGAAGAACTGAAACAGCTAATTCATGACAACGCCAAACTGATCCGGGGAAAGAAAAGAATCGCCTGTTCAGTGGCCTTGAGGATTGCTGCCGAAATGCATGTCAGTCCGAAAAGGGTCAGTCGCATTTGCAGCGAGGAAGGCGTAAAAATTCGCAGTTGCATGTTGGACTGCTTTGAATGACAAGAGGAATAATGGATGAGAAAGTGGAAAAAGCAAGCGCCATAGAAGAGGAGGCTCATCCGGATGCTTTAAATGCGAGTTCAGACAGGCAAGAAGAAGAAGATTTGGAAGAATTGGGACCCTTTGTCGAAATTGAAGTCATGAAAATTAAAAATGGCGCAATCCGGACAGGCCCCAATCCGGTTGCCACTGAAGTCCCTTTGACGATCGAGGCCAACAATATTGAAGTGGCTACCATGATGTGCATGCCGTCTCATTTGCGGGAATATGCTTATGGATTTCTTTTTACGTCCGGATTCATCAATTCTGCCAGGCACGTCCTTGCATATAGCTGTTCCAAAACCCGTTGGAATGCCAGTCTCACTATACATAAAGATCCGGACCTGGAAATAGCGGGCAAGCGAGTCTATACTTCAGGTTGCGGCAAAGGAGTGATGTATTCCAATGCGGTCGCTCTTGCGTCGCGACAGCCTTTGCGTAACGATTTCAAAGTGAAAAAAGAGGACATTTTCAAATTGGTCAAGTGGCTCCAAGGCAGCTCCGAGTTATTCCAAGCAACCGGTTGCGTCCACACGGTTGCATTGAGCGAAAAAGGAAACCTTCCCCGCATCGTCATTGATGATGTGGGCCGGCACAATGCAGTGGATAAAGTCATTGGTAAAGCCTTGATGGAAAACTTGGATTTTTCTCAAATGCTTCTGGTGTGCTCAGGCCGTATTTCTTCCGAAATCCTCCTCAAAGCCAGACGATGTGGGATCGCTATTGTAGTCTCGAGGGCAGCGGCAACGCATCAGGCAGTATTGCTGGCAAGAGAAATGCAAATGACCATCATCGGTTTTGTGCGAGGTAAAGCTTGTACCATCTACTCCCATTCCGAACGGATTGAATTGGAAGAATAAGTGAGAGAATACACTTGACTGATCCACATGAGATCGCGGCGCCCACTCCGGTAAATCGAGATCCATCTGTTGTTTGGAAAATATGAACTTGATGTGAATTTGTAAAGAGTCGAGTGAGGAGTTCGGGTGTCATGGTCCCCATCCGGAAAATATTGATTGCCAACCGTGGTGAGATTGCCTTGCGGATTATCAAAACCTGCAACCTGATGGGAATCGCAACGGTGGCAGTTTTCTCAGATGCCGATCAGGACGGCCTCTTTGTCCGGCAAGCAGATGAAGCGGTGGCTCTGGAGGCTTCACTGAGCAGGGACTCGTATCTCAATCAGGAAAAACAAATCGGTGCAGCTTTGAAAACTGGTGCCGATGCCATCCATCCCGGTTATGGATTTCTCTCAGAAAACATGAATTTTGCATCCCGATGTGTGGAAGCAGGGCTGATATTTATAGGTCCTTCTCCGCAAAGCATGTCACAGATGGCCTCGAAAATCGAAGCGCGTCAATTGGTGGCTTCTTTGCGCATCCCGGTGGTTCCCGGATATGACGAGAATGTGGATTCCGAGGATCCCACAACAGCTTTCAGTCAGGCAGCCAGACAAATGGGTACCCCATCCTACTCAAAGCTTCTGCCGGGGGTGGGGGGATCGGCATGCGGGTCGTCAGAGAGCCGAACCAATTGAGGAAAGCAGTGAGCAGTGCCAGACAGGAAGCGCACAACGCATTTGGCGACGATCGTTTGTATTTGGAAAAATACATGACCCCTGTGAGTCACATTGAATTCCAGGTGATGGGAGACCTGCACGGACACGTGATTCATTGCGGAGAACGAGAATGCTCGATTCAACGCCGTCGTCAGAAATTAATCGAAGAAACTCCATCTCCTTTCCTCACACTGGAGCTGCGGGAAAAGATGGCAAGGCTGCGCTTTCGATTGCCAAAGCCATCCACTACAGCGGAGTCGGTACCGTTGAATTCATCGTGAACCATTCCTCAAATCAAGAGCCAGAAGAGGTGCCCTTTTACTTCTTGGAAATGAACACACGCCTGCAAGTAGAGCACGGCATCACAGAAATGGTGACCGGCTTGGACTTGGTATCTTTGCAAATTCAAATTGCCGAAGGCGCACCTCTAACACTACAACAGCATGAAATCAAACCCCAAGGGTATGCCATCGAATGTCGCTTGTATGCGGAAGATCCCCAAAGTGATTTTCACCCCATCACCGGTCAGCTCCTCCAATGGCAAGCGGCGCGGGGACCCAACATTCGCATTGACTCAGGTGTCCAAACCAACAGTAAGATCCCCATCTTTTATGATCCTCTCTTAGCCAAGATCATGACCTGGGGAGCGTCCCGTGGAGAAGCTTTACGCCTCATGCATTATGCCTTGCGGGAGACCTATGCCCTCGGTATTACCACCAATCATGGATTTTTGCGGCAAGTCTTGCAGTTGCCTGCATTTGTAGAGGGACGCATTGATACGAATTTTGTAGAGCAACATTTTTCATCGCTCCAGCATTGCTTTGCCGAACCGATTGCTCAAGTAAAACCGGAGCCTGAAGAGAAGCTGATCCAAACGCTTCTCACGGCAAGTGTTATCTGGTTTCACTTAAAAAAATCGGACTTCGGTAGACCAGCGGAGGCCATAAAAAACTGGCAGGGTGGCTTCCATGTGCTTCATACTGAAAAATTAAGGGTATGTAATCAATTGTATGAAATTTCTTACTATATGCGGGGAAACCTGGAATTTGAGTTGCAAATTGCAGGGCAAGTCATCCAGGCGACCGTCAGACCTTGTCCGGATGCCAGTAAAGACACCGCCACGGGTTCTCTTAAAATCCGAATTGAAGACGTCTTGCAGACCTTTCATTTGGCAGAGGTGGAAGAAAAACTGCATATTTATTCGGGCTCTCTCGGTTGTCATTGCATCACCCGACAGACCGAATCTCTTCTCCGGCCAGTTTTCCAGGAAATAAATCCATACCAAACAAAATTGCCGGCGCGGATTGTTGCCATTCTTGTTGCTCCCGGACAAAAAGTGATGGCAGGAGAACCACTCATCATGCTGGAATCCATGAAAATGGAAACCAGCATTTCTGCAAGAGAGTCGGGGTTCATTCAGCAAATCTTTGTCCGGAAGGATCAACTCGTGGAAGCGGGTACTCACCTTTTGAGCATGGTGTAGCCTGATAGATAAGATCTGCCAGAGGCAGACCTTGAAAGTAGCTTGGCAACAAGAGAAAGGAAACAAGGCATCCGCGGGGATAGACCACACCCGACAAAATATAATTGAGACAGTATTAGAAACCCATTTCTTTCTCCAGCACCTGTTCGATCCAGACGCGGGTCATGACCGTAGAGTAAATGCCCAGTCCTAATCTGAGTTCGCTGTTAAAACCCATAACCCACGACTGGGCGAGTTTGTACCGTGGGGTCACTGGACCCATGATATTCCAGTGCTGTTCTACGTTGTACATATTCGCCTTTTTGAGCAAGCGATTTCGTTCCTCGACGTTGGCAGCCGTGTTGGCGGCCTTCCAGAGCGCGTCATATTCCGGGTCGCTCACTGTGGCCCCGTTCCAGATGAACCCGCTTGTGAAACGTTGTATGGTATTGATTGCCGAATACGTGATAGCCGTGGCAGTGGCTAACATTCCGTCTGAAGTATTCTCTTTCCATAGCACAGTGCATTGCGTCCGGTCGCAAGTGTGGATCTCGACTTCCACGCCAATCGCACGCCATAAGGCGCCGGCGAGTTCCGCGTAGCTCTGATCGGCGCGCACGTCGTAGTCCAAACGGGTCTTAAAGCCATTGGGATATCCTGCCTCAGCCAGCAGCTTTTTCGCTCCTTCCGGGTCATAACTGAAGTATTGCTTGAGCTCTTCAGGCCACTCGTCGAAAGGCGTGCCAACCCCTAATACTTTTTTTGTTGCTACGCATCCAAGCAAACATCCTTTCGATGATCGGCTTCAGTTGAATGCTTTGCAGATAACGGGTAAACAAGCCGAACCGGCACGACTGTCAAGAGTTCATCACATGGCTGAATAGCAATTATCTGTTTTTTTTTATCCTGAATTGTTGTATCTTTTTCCAATAAAGTTCTCTTCCTATCGGATTGTGTTAAATCTCGTGATAATTTTAGTGTCACACACTGAAATATAAAAATTATCTCTATGGTTGAGAGTTTTTTTATGTATCGCTCAACTAAGGTCGATAAAATGATTCAACGAGTTTGGGCTAACCAGACATTGCACTGGAGTTCATGGGAGCGAGCTTTGGACGAAACTCTCTTTAAAAATAGTAAGGCTGAGTATTTGCACTTCAATTTTCTTTTTACGGGCTTAGACATGTTACAACGCATTCACCAATGGTTGCGCAAAAAAGTAAGCATGGAAGCTATCCAACTTCTCAAACAGCAGGTCAATGTGGAGCTGGCCCAAAAGAACTTTAGTGCTGCAGAAGAAACATTGCTGCGTATCATCACCCTGGATGCTCACGAGGAAGATGCTTTGATTACCTTGAGCAAAGTATTGCGGCAGCAAAGAAAATTGGAAGAAGGCTACAGAGTATTGCAACAGGCAATTGATTTGAACACAGAACACTGCCGGCAGGTGTTGGCTTTTGTACAAGCATACGAAGCTTTGGGGAAGTTCGATAAAATCGAGGAGATGCTCCTGGCGACTATTCAAAAAGCACCGTATATGTTAGAATTGCGCCTTTATCTGGCACAGCATTTTTTCGAAAGGACTCGTCTCCGCGAAGCAGAAGAACAACTGTCTGCCATTCTGGAACAAGATCCTGAGCACCTGCAAGCCCATATCGGTTTGGCCCACTGTCACATACGCGCGGGAAGCAAAGCAGAAGCGCTTGAAAAAGTGAAACAGATCCGCCAATGGGATGAAAAACAAGCTGAAATTCTGATTTCAGCAATTTATGAAAATGTGCAAAATTTCAATTGAATGCCTTCCTCTGCGCCCTTGATCCAAAAGTCCTTGACCGGAAAACAAAAACGTTATCTGCGCGGATTGGCTCACTTGATGAATCCTTTGGTCAGTGTGGGAAAAAACGGGTTGTCGCCTACATTGTATGAGCAAATCGACCAATGTTTGTTGGAGCATGAATTGATCAAAATCAAAATTCTCAATTCTTGCCCAATAGATAAAAAAGAATGTTCTCGACAAATATCAATGCTTACCCGTTCTCATGTTGCTCAGATCATTGGACGAACTTTGCTGTTGTATCGTTCTCATCCGGAAAAGCCTGTCATTCAATTACTCCAGTGATTTGAAAAAAGGAGTGCTGAAAAATCCGCTACATTTTCATTCTTTACCCTGTATCGAGAAAATATATTTAAAACTCCCATGTCCCGAATTTTCTATATTACGACCCCTATTTATTATGTGAATAGCCATCCTCATATCGGGCATGCCTACACTACTATCGTAGGAGATATATTTCGCCGTTTTCACCGGTTGTTTGGCGAGGATACTTATTTTTTAACCGGAACTGACGAACATGGTCAGAAAATTGCCGAATCGGCAAAAAAAGCCAACATCACTCCTCAAATTTTTGTGGATCGAATTTCACAAGAATTTCAAGATCTTTGGCCTCAGCTCCACATCCAATATGACCAGTTCATTCGGACAACCAATCCTGATCATAAAACGCGTGTACAACAAGTGATGCAAAAAATTTATGATCAAGGAGAAATTTATTTCAAACAATATGAAGGATTGTATTGTGTTGGATGCGAACGTTTCATGGATGAAAGTGAATTGACGGATGGTAAATGTCCCGATCATCAAGTGGAACCTCGGTTACATCAGGAAGGAAACTACTTTTTTAAAATGAGTGCCTACCAGGATTGGTTGATTCGAGAGGTTGAAACCAAAGAAGATTGGATCTATCCCAAACGATATCGGACGGAAGTTTTGAAGTTTTTAAAGAATCCCCTGCAAGACTTGTGTATTTCACGACCAAAAGACAGACTCACCTGGGGCATTGAGCTTCCCTTTGATGCGAACTTTGTCACATATGTATGGTTCGATGCCCTGCTCAATTATTCAAATGCCTTAGGTTGGCCGGATGAGGAATTATATCTCAAATATTGGCCTCAGGTTCATCATTTGATTGGTAAAGACATCCTCAAGACCCACGCGGTATATTGGCCCTGCATGCTCAAAGCAGGAGGTCTTCCCATGTTTAAAAAATTAGTAGTCAACGGTTTTTGGATCAGCAGTGGTTCAAAAATGAGCAAATCCATAGGAAACGTTGTGGATCCTCTTGCCATGAAAGATCGTGTTGGCACCGATCCCTTGCGCTATTTTTTAGCACGAGACATGGTTTATGGTGAAGACGCCAATTTCACGGAAGAATTACTGCTTGTGCGCTACAACGGAGATTTGGCAAACAACATTGGTAATCTGATCAATCGCAGTATCAGCATGAGCCGTAGAAATTTCGACAACCGCATTCCTCCAAAAGGCGAATTGGAGGATTTGGAAAAAGAACTCCACAGCCGTTTTGCTCGAGGAACGGCGCTGGTGCAACAACTAGTGTTGGGGTTTCAATTGCATCGAGCCTTGGAACAGGTTGCCTTGATGAGCAGCCAAGTCAACAAATACATTGATTCGACTACCCCATGGAAACTGGCTAAAGAAGGCAACCATGTGCGTTTGGGGACCGTTCTCTACACGGCATTGGATGCTGTCCGCATCCTCATGCAATTGCTGTTTCCGGTGATGCCGGAAAAAATGAAAACGGCCTGGCAAGCACTTGGACTTGCGGAAGACACCTTAGACCACGCTCAATTTGAAATTGGACTACTGCCAGAAGGACTGCTTTTACCAGAACCCTCTCCCTTGTTTCCAAAAATCAAGGAAGTCTCCTCAGAAAATGCGCCTCACACTTCATCTGTTCCAATGCATGCAGGAGAGTCCGTTGCAGCCACCAATGAAGTGACGATTGAAGAGTTTTCCAAAATTGAATTGAAGGTTGGTCGGATTGTCTTATGTCAGTCCGTGAAGGAATCAGACAAGCTCTTGCACTCTCAAGTGGACATAGGAGAAGGAAGACTCCGCTCCATTGTTTCAGGGATTGCCGAGAATTATAAGCCAGAGAGCTTGGTGGGACGACAGGTGGTGGTGGTCTGCAATCTTAAATCTGCGAAGCTGCGGGGTGTGATTTCTGAGGGGATGATCCTCTGTACCGAAAACGATGGCCATTATATGCTGGTGGAACCTCCTGCAGAAGCTGCTCCAGGAACCTTGATCCGTTGAAGTTTTAAAGATTCATTTGACAAGAGCAACCATGCATGATTATTCCCGAGTCTCTGCAAAAATGGTCGGTCATTACAACCGGCCTGGCCCACGTTATACCAGCTACCCCACGGTGCCGCTTTGGGAAAGAGGTGAGTTTGCCGGGGATTATGGTGAATTTCTGCGTGAAGAGGGGAAAAAAGAGGCACCGCTTTCCTTGTATGTCCATATCCCTTTTTGCAGCCGTCTTTGCACCTTTTGTGGCTGCAATCGTTTTATCACCCGGGATCAGGATTTAGTAGAAAAATACTTGCAAGCCCTCGCAGAAGAATTGCGACAAACGGCTCGGCATTTAGGAAATCGTAAAAGCGTCAAACAATTCCATCTGGGAGGGGGTACCCCCACTCATCTCAATGTCGATCAACTGCAACGGCTTCATGGGATGGTTGCAGAGCATTTTGACTTTGAAACGGACGGGGAAATGGCTCTGGAAGCACATCCACGGGTAACGCGGAGTGAGCAACTGGAAGCTTTGTATGCATTAGGCTTCCGACGGATCAGCTTTGGCGTCCAGGATTTGGATCGCAGAGTACAACACGCGATCAATCGGGAGCAAACCTCGGAGCAGACACGACATGCGTTTTATAAATCGCGGGAACTGGGATATACCAGCATCAATATGGATCTGATCTATGGTTTGCCGTGTCAAACTATGGAGACCTTCCAGTCCACCATGGAAACCATCAACGCCATGAAGCCGGACCGGTTGGCAATTTATAGTTTTGCATATATTCCCAGCATGTTTCACAGCCACAAACGTGCGATCAAAGAAGAAGATTTACCCACTGCGGAAGAAAAAATTGCTATTTATTTGGCTTCCATTCAGTTTTTTACCCAAGCAGGTTACCAGATGATTGGCATGGATCATTATGCCAAAGTGGACGACGAACTGGCAGTTGCTCAAAAGAACCACACCCTTCACCGCAATTTCATGGGATACACCACCTTGCGGGGATTGTCGCAAATTGGAGTGGGGGTGTCGGCCATTTCGGATTTTGGCAATGGCTACTTCCAAAAGGAAAAAGATTTGACAGCCTATATACAAGGGGTCGATCAAGGGGGGATTCCAACCATCAGAAAACGAATTTTGAATTCGGATGATTTGCTACGACGGGAAGTGATAGAAACCATGATGTGCCATTGCTTTCTTCCTGTCCCCGAAATTGAAAAAAAATTCCAAATCGTCTTTCCCGAATATTTCAAGAATGCCTGCCAGGCAATACAGACTTTTGAAGCAGAAGGATTGTTGGAATTGAAGCCGGAAGGGATTGAATTGAGCCAGCTTGGTGTCCTTTTCATGCGTAATATCGTCATGCTTTTTGACCGCTATCTCGAAGAAAACTCCCAGATTCCACATTTTTCAAATACTATCTGATCGAAGGGACAAACGCGGATGCCCGTACCAAACGATTTCGCACTGTCCGAGTAACCACGGACACGGGAAACCCTGCGTGGAGCAATGCTGAATTTGTTGCCTTATATTTTATGATAGAGCATCCATTTCCCGAGAAAATCAGCAAAAAGGAAATCAATGATTTTCACCAGGTTCAGTTTGAGGGCCCCGTCCATCTGGTAGATACGCCTGAAAAAATCAAACCTGCGCTTGCTTGCTTGAATGAAGAATCCTGGCTCGGATTTGATACGGAAACCCGCCCTTCTTTTCAAAAAGGCAAACGAAACACAGTCTCATTGCTGCAATTGTCGACCTCGCATGAAGTCTTTCTTTTTCGACTGAATTACGTCCATCTACCTGCTGCTTTAAAGAGGATTCTGGAAAATGAAAAGATCCTCAAATTGGGAGTGGCCATGTATGATGACGTCCAAGCCTTACAAAAATTGGCCTCCTTTGAACCGAAAGGGTTTCTTGATTTTGCGCAAATTGCTAAAAAGCTGGGATTAAAAAATTTCGGATTGAGAAGTTTAGCCGCAATTTTTTTAGGCGTGCGTATCTCCAAACGTACCCGTTTATCGAATTGGGAAAACCAAGAGCTGACACCCGCTCAGATCACATACGCGGCAACCGATGCCTGGATTTGTCGGGAAATGTATATGCATTTGCGGCATTCGGGAGTGCTTGAAGAAATTTTGCACGCGCCGTCGAATACGGCTATTCAAAAAAAGAAAAAGGAGAGAATACGAACTCGACCATTGTCATGAATCCAACTGCTGATTCCGGTTGTGGAAGATGGATGCGCAGGGAAAAGTTGGGGAAGATATTGCCGCGAAACCGTGTGAAATACTTTTGTACCTGGTGCTCCAGGTGGGATAACGTATAAAAATTTCAGGCTTCCTTCTTTGAAGGCATGCGCACCATTCTTAGGGACAAATCCCGTTACAATGCAGTAAGGTAGCAAAAGATTTCATCACGAGAACCGCAGGAATATCTTCACCAAATCGGGGGTTCTCGACATATGGTTCATAAACTCTCCCCCAAAAATCCCTCAGTGCCAGGTATCTGTATCCAATATGGACCTCGAGATTCCCTGGTCAATTTTTATTTTTCAACAATGTTGTCCAATTGCTGACAAATAGCCACCAGACTTTCTTTGGCTGATTCGGACATATACTCTCTGTTGCGTTTGATGTTCAATAGATCATCAGCTAAATTCAAAGCTGCCAAGACAGTCAAACTCGTCAGATTGTACGTGTCCGAATTGGAAGCAACTTCATCAATTTTCTCGCTGAGAAAAGTCTCAACCCTACGAATGCGGTCTTCTGAATATTGGCTGGAAACCGAAAATTGATGCCCTTTGATGTTGATTTTGAATTGTTTCAATTCATGCCGGGAATCATTTGCCATGCTTTTAAAGCTTCTAACTAATCTTCATTATGATATGGTTGAGGAAAAGAAAGCTACCAGTTTTTTGAGAGGAAAGCAAAGTCCTTTTCATAGAATATATTGTATCCCAAATTGAGCGATTCTAAAAAAGGATCAGATTTTCAAGATGATTTTTTTGCCTGAGAAAGGCAATCATTCTGAAATCAGATTTTGATCATCAAATCCATGGATGTTTGAGTGAGAATGAGCATCAAAATGCTGTTTTCAGATGTGGAAGGTCTTCATTTCTCATGTTTTGGACGCACTTATCCCCTTAAACTTTAATGTTTTTGTTTTTTAATTGAAGCGAAACCCGTTGATCAGATTGGCGCCAATGCGTGCTGGCAGGTGGCAAATAGTTGGTCCAATTGCAAGCGCTCAAAGGTCTTTTTTGGTATTTTCAAGATCAGTTTTCCGGCATGACGAAGCAGTTTGCCTGCCGTATCAAGAAACTGGCGCCGGAAGGTATCAGCATACATCGTTACCGCAATCACTGGCTTGCTGACATCTTCTTTGAAGGATTCGAAGAGGTTATTGCCAAGCAGCATCAGATAGTACCATGCGGTATTGGAAATGAAGTCCTTGAAGGGAAGTTGTTGATGACCAAAGTTTTTCAGCGCCCGGTTGGCCAGTTCATCCTTTCCCCGTCCGTGGTACGAGCCAAGGATGCTATGAGCATCGATGCGCTTTTCTTCAGCGGCTTGGCTGAGTTGGCCATCAATGGCCTCTCCCATACCAAGGTTCGTAATGATCACGCCATCATGATCCAAACCCGGCAAAGAGAGTTGGCTATCGTGTTCAATCAAGCGGCTGTAGATCGTGCGACGAGCCTTCTTCCATGTCCCCTGCTGGCTCTTAAACTCGGTGTACTGCCAGATCTCCTTCTTGCCCGATGAAGTGAAGGTCTGCCAGTCAGTGGCTTCTTCCGCAGCATTCCTCACATTGGCATAGGACTTTCCTCCGCTTCAGCTAACCGATGTTCAGTCGTTCACAGGTTTCAAAGATTTTTTCGTCAAAAAAACCGGTGTCCATGCGCACCATGATTGGTACATCATCTCGGTATTGGCGGCGAATCCTTTTCACGATATGAACCAGCATATTCTGAACAGTTTTCCCGTGATTCGAATGTTTGCTACCTCCGCGAAAAACTGCGTCAACCATATAACGACCCCAATTCATCTGCAGGGGATGAAATCCTTTGACCATCTTGTAAGTCGGCTGGACACCATGGCGTTTCAGGGCATCATCATTATCAAGTACCATCGAATCCAGACCCAACACAATCACCGTTGGACAAGTCTTCTTCAGTCTCCAGATAAACAGTATCTGCAGCAGATGACGAAACAGGTAGACTCGTACAAAAGAGAACTTTCCAAAAAATCTTTTCACGGCATGCGAGGAGGCAAGGTCTTGCTCACTGCATGACAGCAAGGCGGCATAACCCTCGCCCCTTTTGAGGTGATCGAACCAACTGAGATGACGGCTGCTACCGTCCATGAAAAAACAGAGGATCTGCACAAAAAAATCAGAGACAGCAATTCCTTTTTTATTTTTACGCATCGAACCAAACAACCTTTCGATGATCGGCATCAGCCGAATGCTTTGCAGATACTGGGCAAACAAGGCCAATCCGGCACGACTTGTCAAGTGTTCATCGGTTGGCTGAATGGCATCAATTATCTGTTTCTTTTTATCCTGAACTGTTATATTTTTTTCCATAAAGCTCTCTACCTGTTGGGTTGTGTTAGATTTTGTGAATTTTTTTATTTTAACCACTGAAATATAACACATTTTTCCCAAGGTTGGGAGCTTTTTTTATTACGAATCGCTCAACTTAGGTGTATATAAGATTTGAAGTAAGGGATCAAGTCATGACCCACGCAAGAGTTCTTCTTTCCGAGGAGAGCAAACTGGAATTTGCCGGATTGTTGATCATGCACCGACTTGTTTCCGAAGGAGAGCGCATCCATTCGTCGTTCATGGAGAGCAATGACAGACTGGTGGAGCCTTACTTGGATGCATTGGAAGACAAGGGAATGGTGCGGCGTGGCGCTGAGTATTATTACGAAGCTACCGAAAAAGGAAAACAACTCTATCAAAAACTGATCGATCAACGACTTGCTTATGCCCGGCATTTCGGAATTTATGAAAGAGTGGATCTGGCAGCAGGTATTTTTGCGGACCCTCAATCCGATTTTCTGGAGGATGAACGTTGGGCGGATTTGCGGGTCGTAGTTGCCGAATTCAAAGGAGTGGATCCTTATCATATGGTTTTTTTAGCCATGCTCAGCGATGAACACTTTTTTGAAAATCATGATTGGCGTTTCGATTTGGGGATGGGAAACCTTTTTGAAGAAATGGAAAAGATCGTCCAAGATCAAATTTCCGAAGACGATCTTGCTTACGAAGATGAAGAAGGATTAATTTCCGGACATGACGTCCTGCAAGATGTCATTCTTCAAGGAGATCAAATTTGCAAAAAGCGCTTCAAAGCCCAACAAGAACGGGAAGTAAGACAGACACAAGAGGAAATGGAAGAGGTGACGATTATAGAGGATCCCGGATGGCTGTGGAGGTAAAAAAAGGGACTTGCCCTAATTCCGGAACCAGCAATGAGAACTTCCGGCATGGACGTCACTACCAATAATTGCCGTTGACAAACATATTTCGAGGAAAAAGTTGATACAACGAGAATCCCCCCAACCTATTTTTTTGAGAGACTATAAATCACCTGATTATCTGATTGATAGCGTGGATTTGGATTTTGACTTGGGCGAAGAAGCTGTTCGGGTACTGTCTCGATTGTCCATACGGCGCGATGCCTCGCAATCTCATTCAGTCCCGCTTGTTCTCGATGGTGAGGAACTCGTTTTGCAGTGTCTTCGCCTGAATGGCCGTATTTTGTCAACAAGCGAATACTGCTTGGAGGAGAAAACTCTACGCATCGATGAAGTTCCGGATTCCTTTGTATTGGAAATCGAAACCGAGATCAAACCCCAGGAAAACACCGCGTTGGAAGGATTGTACAAATCCAGCGATAATTTTTGTACTCAGTGTGAGGCCGAAGGCTTCCGCCGTATTACCTATTTTCCGGATCGTCCGGATGTGATGGCTCGCTACACCACCACTATCACTGCCAATCAGGAAAAGTACCCGGTGTTGCTCTCGAACGGAAATTTGATCGCAAAGGGTCAGCTATCGGATGGACGTCATTGGGCCAAATGGGAAGATCCTCATAAAAAACCTTGCTACTTGTTTGCCTTGGTTGCCGGGAATTTGGTCTGCCAGCAAGATTTCTTCGTGACTCGAGGGGGCCGAACCGTTACCCTGCAGATATTCGTTGAAAAAATGAATGCCGATAAATGTGAGCATGCCCTGCGATCTCTCAAAAAAGCGATGCGGTGGGATGAAGAGGTCTATGGGCGAGAGTATGATTTGGATATCTACATGATTGTAGCTGTCAATGATTTCAACATGGGAGCCATGGAAAACAAAGGACTCAACGTTTTCAATTCTAAATACGTACTTGCAAAACCGGAAACCGCAACGGATTGGGATTACAGCGCAATCGAGAGAGTGATTGCGCATGAATATTTTCACAATTGGACCGGAAACCGGATCACCTGTCGGGACTGGTTTCAACTGAGTCTCAAAGAAGGCTTGACCGTATTTCGGGAACAGTCTTTTTCGGCAAATATGGGATCTGCCACGGTGCAGAGGATCAACGATGTGAGAGGACTGCGGGCTTCACAGTTCGCGGAAGATGCAGGTCCCATGTCGCATCCGGTTCGTCCGGAATCTTATATGACCATCAACAATTTCTATACTAGTACAGTTTACTATAAAGGCGCGGAGGTGGTGCGAATGATACACCAGATCTTGGGCGCCAAGGGCTTTCGTCTTGGTATGGATCTGTATTTTGAGCGTCATGACGGACAAGCTGTGACCACTGATGATTTTGTCAAGGCGATGGAAGATGCGAACGGAACCGATCTTGCCCTGTTTCGAAATTGGTACAGCCAGGCCGGGACGCCTGAAGTGGATGCGCAAACCGAATTCGATGCCTCTGCGAAAACCTATAGTCTGACTTTTCAACAATCCTGCAAACCCACGCCGAATCAGTCCCATAAACGACCTTTTCACCTGCCCATTGCCTTGGGATTGCTCGATCCGGAGGGATGCGATCTCCCCCTTCAGCTGTCAGGGGAGGACCACCCTTCGCCATCCTCCATCCGGGTGTTGCATCTTCGGCAACAACAACAGTCATTCCGCTTTGTTGGTATTGATCGACAACCCGTGCCGTCATTGCTACGAAGCTTTTCTTCCCCCGTCAAACTGCATTTTGATTATTCGGATGAAGAATTGGCTTTTTTAATGGCAAATGACCGTGATCTTTTCAATCGTTGGGAAGCCGGACAACGACTTGCCATCAAAACGATGCTGGATTTGGTCGCCGATTATCAACAGCATAAAAAATTACTGCTCAATCAATCTTTTGTTGCGGCATTCCACGAGATTCTCACGGACGCGGCATTGGATTTGTCGTTGCTGGCAGAAATCCTCAGTTTGCCTTCGGAATCCTACCTGGCTGATATGATGGAGGTCATCGACGTGACCGCCATCCATGATGTGCGGGATTTCGTCAGGGAAAGTCTGGCTCGGGAGTTGAAAGACGCTTTTTTTGATACATACCAGCAATATCAGGAAGACGGTCCCTACCGGCTTGACACTCACTCAATGGCGAAACGTCGATTGAAAAACATGAGTCTTTCATATCTTGCGGAATTGAATGATCCGCTCGTGTTCGAGCACTCGCTTGACCAGTTCAGGTCCGCACGCAATATGACTGACGTACTGGGAGCGCTCAATGCCCTGGTTCTCAACAACTCGCCCTATCGCAGCCAGGTTTTGTCTGAGTTTTATGAAATGTGGCAAGCAGATCCCTTAGTGGTGGACAAATGGTTTTCCATCCAGGCTATGGCTCCACTTCCAGGGACTTTGAAGGAAGTCAAAAAATTAATGGATCATCCTGCATTCGAGATCAAAAACCCCAACAAAGTGCGGGCTCTGATTGGTATGTTCAGTAGCGGCAATCCTTTCTGTTTTCACGAAGTCAGTGGCGCTGGTTATCAATTTTTGACAGATTGCATCTTACGGTTAGATGCACTCAACCCTCAAGTTGCTGCACGTTTGTCGAGCAGTTTGAGTCGTTGGCAACGATATGATTTGCAGCGGCAGGAACAAATGAAACACCAATTGGAGCGCATTGTGCGTGCCCCGGGATTGTCAAAGGATGTTTATGAAATTGTTTCAAAAAGCTTGGCGCCTTGAAAAACTCGAATCACGAAATAGCGTGGCATGCCCCTGTATTCCTGTTCAGGCAAAGAATGACAAAAATAGAAAATCACAGGTTGCCGGATTTGCTGTCCCGCCCATTGCCTATGGAGGTGACACCTACGCGAATGACGAACATATTATCCGGAAACCCATAAGAGTATGAGATGGTAAAAGAGCTTTCATTGGAGCTTTTGTTGCAACAGCAGCATGAAGTCAACAAAAAGTTATTGGAAATTCAAAAGCGCACCTCCTCGGTTATAACATCCACCATGGAGAAGCAATCCCCCGCCAATGAACCGATTTACGACCTGTATTGGCTGGAAAAGACACTTTATCTCGAGCTTGAACTCCCGGGTGTTTCAGAGGACGATATTTCTGTGGACCTCACCCCCAGCTATTTGAAAATCACTGGAACAGTTACCGAATCTAAAAAAAAGGAGACTGCAGACTTTCTCATTTGCAAACGGCAGCATGGACCTGTTGAATACATGTTTAATTTGCCAACCCCGCAAATGACGACCCCCAGACCTCCGCAACTGAAAAACGGTGTCTTGTTCCTCCAACTCCAAGTGTGTGATACCAGCGAAGAGGAGTGCTGAGATTTGCATTGCTTTTTTTCCGGATATTCGACATATATAAGGTCTGACATTTTCCTTCCACCCACCTTCCAGTCGGGGTGTGGCGCAGTTTGGTAGCGCGCATCGTTCGGGACGATGAGGTCGCTGGTTCGAGCCCAGTCACCCCGACCAATCAAAACAGTCATTGTCCAACCGCAGATTTAATGAATCCGGAAACACTGAAACCAGGACAAATCCATTTGTGGTTTACATTTCCCGAAGAAATTCAGGCGCCCAATTTGTTGTCTGCTTATCGGCAGTTGATGAATGAGGAAGAAAAAGCCCAGCAACAGCGCCTTCGTTTTGAGAGACAGCGGCATCAATACCTGATCACCCGTGCTTTGCTCCGTGCTACCTTGTCTCGTTATTGCCCCCCCCCTCCCGAAAAGTGGCGCTTTTTAAAAAATGAGCATGGTCGGCCTGAAATCTCCCCGGAAATGGGAATGCCCGACTTGCGTTTCAATCTGTCGCATACTCACGGTTTGATCAGCTGTGGGGTGGTGTTACGGGAGGACATTGGGGTGGACGTGGAGGAGACAGCCCAACGGAAAATTTCGTTGAAAATTGCGGAGAAGCATTTTTCTCCAAAGGAGATGGATGATTTATATATGCTTCCGCCCAAGGAGCAAAAAGATCGCTTTTTCGATTACTGGACCCTCAAGGAATCCTACATCAAGGCACGAGGCATGGGATTGTCCCTCCCTCTGGATCAATTTTCCTTTCATATATCGCCCAACCAGCCCCTCAGCATTTTCTTCGATCCCTGGCTCCGGGACAATCCGCAGGACTGGCAATTCTGGCTGCTGAAACCGACCCCCCAGCACAAGGCGACTGTCGCAGTTTGCTGCCAAAGGGAAGTGAAGCATTCTCTGCTGATTCGAAAAACTGTTCCTCTTTCAAACACGCAGCCAATGGCATGTACAATACTCGGGTAATCTTAATCCTCCACTGGCCACTCGTATCTCACGCAAACGCATGGACTTTCGGGTTTTTTTTGAGGAGCACACTTTCAGAGTTTGCCGAAGGTGGGTATTAATGGGGCTGATCGGTATATGCCGTTTTGGGGTTCAAGATATTTGGATTACTGTCCAAGACATATTTTTGAGCAGCATTCCATTGCTCTTCGGTGTTTGTTGGGGATTCGATTTCAAATCCGGCATCTCTAATCATTTGAATCGTTTTGTCGGCCTTGTGCCCCCGTGTGACCAAGTAGCCTTCTATGAACAAAGAATTTGCCGGATAAAGCGCCAATGCCTGCAGATCCCTCAAATGCCCTTCGCGACCCCCTCCAATCCGTATTTCGGCGTCGGGATTTGTAAATCGAAACATGCAAAGGACTTTTAAACAACGTAGGGGCGTCAATTGATTGAAATCGTAAAGTGGATTCCCTGGGACCGGAACCAAAAAATTAACCGGAATGGAGGGCACTTTCATCTTTCTGAGCTCATAGGCGACTTCTAATATATCTTGATTCGTTTCTCCCATGCCGACAATCATGCCACTGCACATCTCAAGGTGAGCTTCCTGCGCTGATTTCAGGGTTTCGATCCTATCTCCGAAGGTATGAGTGGTGACGATATTGGGAGTATGTCTTTCACTCGTGTTCAGATTGTGATTGAGACGATCCAGACCAGCTTCTTTTAAAATTTTTGCCTGGACTCTATTGATAATTCCCACAGACAGGCAGGTTTTAATTCCAACTTCTTGGTTTATTCTTTTGATTGCTTTGGCCAGTCGATACACCCTTTGATCGGTGGGTCCTCTCCCGCTCGCGACCATACAATAACGGTACGCCCCTCGTATTTTCGCTTCATGCGCCTCGCGGACAATCTCATCTTCTTTCTTCAAAGGATATTTCTTAATGGGTGCTTTGGTGATCTTCGATTGTCCGCAATATCCGCAATCCTCGGGGCATAGACCATTTTGAATATTATTGATTTGATGTAGCTTTACTTGCCGACCGAAAAATTTCATGCGTACCCGACCGGCAACATTCACCAACTGTAAAATGTCGACACTGTCATCTTCCAACATGTATTGGGCATTTTCACGAGGAAAGATATCATTGCTGATCGAAAGTTCCGCCCAATTTTCCATATTCCCTTTCATCTGTCGGCTCAGGCTGCATCGAGTTGTTCGTCCTCATTAAATTGGAAAGGAGCAGGCGTACCAACCGCTTTCATTTGGGCATGAGTATTTACTTGCTCTAGCAGGGGTTCGGAAACTATAATTTCCGCCACCTCGAGGGTGTTTTTGATACGCACGATTTTGCATTCGGAAGGCTCCACGCGTAAACAGGTCTTGACGGCGAGTTGAATTGCTTCTTTTGAAGTATTCATAATGACCGGAATGGCTCCTCCTCCCAGAGATGCCGAGGTGATCACATTGGCATAGGTAGAATCAATGTCGATCTGCCGGTACAACTTCATCGTGATCACATCAGCTCCACCCAGACCGGTAGCATTGCCTTTGGTTTCCTTGGTCAAGTCCAGGACTACGATCTTTTGGATGGAGGGTCCACCCCATCCGGGGACGCCCTTGTTGCCGGTGATATTGGGGTCAAAACCGCTCCCGCTAATATTTTTACCGATCTCATCGATGACCAGCACGTCTATCTCATCGAATAACAACCTTCCCATCATCTGCTTGGACTTTGCCTGCAGTTCAACTTCCCGCTGAAACAGGGTTTCCGCCGGAATAGCTTCGACAATAGCAGTTTCGTCCAAAGCATTTTCCACTAATCCAATGCCGAAAAGAAATGGTCGTTCCTTAATAATCACTTCTGCCACTCGAGGAAGCACTTCAGGAAAAGTGCTCATGCCATGATGATGGTAAGTGGTGGCTGCTCTGATTTTGCCCATGCCGATGGACATCATCTTTACAATGCCACTTTCGATCGGCCCCCGGAAGGAGGTATGGGGTTTGATACGATTGACCAATACAATTCCATCTGCCTCTGCCGCATATTGATCAATAAAAACCGGAGTGCTATCTGGCAGACTGGACAATTCAACGGTGTCCATGGTGGCCCGAATCGGACAGTCCATGGTGTCTTCGCTTATCCCGTATCCTTTCAACACCCCTCTCTGGCCTTCCGCCGTAGCTCCACCATGACTTCCCATGGCAGGAAAGATAAAAGGATGGGCACCTCGTTTTTTGATTTCAGCAACCGCCATTTTCGCCACAAGCGCGATGTTGGCGATGCCACGGCTTCCACAGCCCACGGCAATCTTCTGGCCGGGTTTGATCTTTGACGCAATCTCTTCACGTAGAAATTCTGCCCGAATGGCTCCTTCAATATCCTCAAGACGGGACGTATCGAAATGCACTCTCACAGGTACCATGTTCGGCAACGGGAAGTTCAACCCACCTGAAATGTTTGTTTTGATGCGATCTCCAATCATTGTCTGTATCCTCCAGCAAAATTGTTTTAGGGTTTATTGATATAAAAGGTATCCCATGGTTTTGTCAAGCCGGATATAAAAATTCAAGTGCTATTGCATCAGGGACAAGAGCAGTATTCGTTTTTTTATCCGCTTACCAGTTGAAAGGGGAGAGCACCCGGGCCAGGAGACCACGTTTGCGTTTCCTCTTTGCGGAGCCGTAACTTCCCTCACTACCCCGCAGTCGGGGGTCGAGCAGGTCCCTGAGTGCGTCACCGAACATATTGAGACTGTAGACGACAATCGTCAGGCAAAGACCGGGCCAGAGCGCCAGCCGTGGCGCCATCTCCATGAACTCACGCCCTTCACGGCTGAGCATCCCTCCCCAGCTGGGCACCCTGATGGGCAGACCGAATCCCAGGAAACTAAGCGCAGCCTCGCTAATAATCACGGCCCCGATGTTGATGGTGAAAATGATGATGACGGGAGCGGCAATATTGGGCAACACATGGCGGATCAGGATTCTCCCTTTCGAGCAACCAATCGCCACTGCCGCCTGAAAATAGACATTTTCTTTGACCCCTATCACGGCGCTGCGGACGATTCTGGAACTGCCGATGCCTCCTGTGACCCCCAGGACCACGATGATCTGGGGGAGGCCCCGCCCCACGAGGGACATGATCGTCAACAACAAGAGCAGTCCCGGGAAGGCCATCCAGGCATCGACAAAGCGCTGCACCGTCAGGTCCACTTTCCCTCCAAGAAATCCTGAAAGGCTGCCAATCAACACAGCGATGAGCACATTGAGCGCGGTCGCCGCCAGACCGACGGTTAAGGAAATTTGAGCCCCGTAGATCAGGCGGCTCAGCAAGTCACGCCCCAACTGGTCGGTCCCCAGGAGGTACTGCTCGGTGGGGGCCTGCATCCTGTCAAGGATGTTGACTTCATCAAAGGGAAAAGGTGCCAGCAGATCGGCAAAGATGGCCACGAAAATAAAGATCAATACGATAATCCCGCTAAACGTCCCCAGCGGTTTTTCCTTGAGAAGCCTGATAAAGAAATCCGCCAGTACGCTGCGTCTCTTGGGCTCGCTGATTGCGGATGTTATCTCTTTGGTGTTGTTCATGGTTAAACCTGAGTTGAGTGATTCAAATAAAATAAACTCTCAACCATGGGAATAAATGTTATATTTCAGTGAGAAAAAACCAAAACCACCACGGGATTCAACACAGCCCGACAGGTAGAGAGCATGATGGAAGAATATACAACAATTCAGGGTAAAAAGAAACAAACAATTGATGCGATTCAGCCAAGTGATGAAATCTTGACAAGTCCTGCCGGATTTGCTTTGTTTGCCCAGTATCTGCAAAGTATTCAACTGAGGCCGATCGTCGAAAGGAGAATCTCTTGTCCGGAAATCTCCCCATTCATACCTTATCCTCGGGTCCGGATAGGGATAAATCAGGTCGATGAGGAGATTGAGCAGCACCACCCCAATTGCGAAAAACAGGTTGATTCCTGAGACCATCGGGTAGTCCCGGTCATTGAGAGCATTCACCAAGAGACGCCCGATCCCCGGCAGATTAAAGATGTTCTCCAAGATCACCGCGCCCCCGACCAGGATCGGCAACTGCTCGAGTGCTTGATTGGGAAGGTTTTTCCCACGATCTGTACGGTCAAAGTCCTTGGGTTTCTAAAAACTTTCTAGATTCTTCAGTTTTTTCTTGCTTTAAGAATACCTCTGTCCAAATATTGGTATCGACAAGAAACATCAATCTTTCCACCACGCTTCACTAGGGCGGCATTAGCTGGCACAAACAAAACAATGAGCAGTCCTAAAAAAATTTTGTCGACGGCTAATCCGGACCAACGAGTCCGACGAAGGACATTGTGATAATTAGTGCTTGGCTGAAAATTAGATAACTACATGATATTTAATGGTATTCACCTATTTTCAAGAAACGAAGATTTTGGGGAAACTCATCAAAAATCCCATTTTTTCCTGACAGAAAAATACAATTTTACTAATAGGAGGTGTAGAACCCGCGAGAACATCTGTTTTTGAACAAGCCATATTTTAGAGAATTGAAGCTATTTTTCTTTGGGATCCCTAATTTTTTGTTACCCCCTCTATTTTTGGACACTCGCCCCCCCCCTCCCGGCCTCCCCTCTTATTTTAGAATGGGGAGTCACTCTTGGGTTCAGGCCGCTTTTTTGTAGGGTCCTCGTTTACGACGCTGCCGTTCTTTTTGTTGTTCACGCAGGACGGTGCCGAGACGGTGGATGTTTTTTGCAAGCACAGCCAGAGCGACATAGCGTTCGAACCCCTTGATTCCATGATCCGGACATCGGTCGAGTCCGTGCACTTCCAGAGCGTTGATGGCGGATTCGACCGCAGAGTGTTGGCGGCGCAGGAGTTTGAATTCCCGGGAATCTTCTCTCTGCCGGTCTGCTTTGCTCAACTTGCCTTTTTTGGGAAGCACGACAAGATCCAGCAGTGCTTTGAGTTCACGCTGATTCTGTGGGCTGTGAGCGCCCTTGTCCCAACTCACGACCGCAAGCTCGGGGAAGCGTTTTTTGGTTTCTTCGACGATTTCCACGGCCACCTTCTCATCGGTCTGCCTGCGCATCACCTGATGGTGAAGGATGAATTGATGCTGGTCCTCAATGAGGTTGACCCTGAGTCCGAGTTCCACCGGCACTCCCGCCTTGCCCTTGCTGATCCACTCGGTGTGGGGCTCGAAGATGGAAAAGATTTTTTCATGATGAGGGATGGTTTCGTTGAAGCGCACCCTGCGGATGATTTGGCTCATGAGTTTTTTTGCAGAGCCCATGTACTCCCGTAAGCGTAGCAGTTTCAAGGAGGAGCGCACCCGTTTTTCAAAAGTTCCAGGCTTGTCCGGACTCGCAGTTGATACCCATTGGCCATGAGGACGTATTTGAGATATTCCTTGCGCCTCTTTTCTTCACGGGCACGCTTTATTTGCTCAACTTTCGAAGTGGAGGGCCTGAGCTTTTGGATGAGACGATACTGCTTTTTGAACTGCCTGAGGTTGTTCCGATATTGTCGCCAGCCCTCCAACTGGCAACTCCGTGAAAGCCTGGCGCATTCTTCAACCGTCTTGCGTACCGCGTCGAAGAGCAGGTTGACGTCGGTCGGATAATGTACATTGGTTTCAACCACAAAGGAGTCGCAGCGTGCACGTAGCGCCTTGCTTGAATCATGAAGTTCAATCTTCTTCTCCGTGCGAATTCGGGTTGGCCCATCTTTTGGGGCGTTTTTTTTTACCAGCCCATGTCCGGCTTTGACAACCAACTGATTGATCTCATCGAGAATCTCAGGTGTGAAAAGACGCAGGTTATCCTTGATCGTCTGCCGGTTGTATGTCGTTTTGTCCTCCCACCCACCAAAGAACCTCCCGATCTCCATGTCCGAGCATCTGCCGGATGCTGTCGTGATGGTTAGCCAACTCATGGATGCGGTCGTAATCGCTGTTGAGACCCAGGCGCAGTACGCCAAGCACCAGAATCTTCCACTGCTCCATCCCAGGACGACCAAGACGGGGGTCCGCTTTGCGATGCCTGTCTTCGTTGCTCAGGCCCGGGCCGCTTCGCGAGGGGATGACCCGTTCCGGAACCTTGAATACCGATGCGCGTAATGCTGGCGTGGCGTATATGTATTGCAAACCACTAAGGATAGGGGGGATGTCATCACGGGATTTTAGATCCAACTCGATGGCGGCAACGTCGACTTCGCCGAACTGCATCTGGGGGTCACGTATGGTGCGCATAAAATTTCAAATCTTGAAGATTTACGGAAAAACGAAAGAAACCAGTCCGAAGATACTGTAACTGCAACGATTGACCCTTCATGCGAGGTGGTGCACACTCGGGTTTTTTTAAATCTTCGCGTCACAAATATCAGTTTATCATCTTGATATAATTAATGAAAGACTTTACATGATATTTAATCTGGACTATGGACATTTGAGTAAATTTTAAGGAAGAGATTCAGAACCTGTTTGAAATAAGTTGAGCTTCCTATTGGAAGTGTTCCATGTCACATTCATTTTGAGAAAAATGAAACCTTAATAACAAGGAGTGAACATGGAACGTTCAGGTTATAACAGTGATGTCAGTGATAAACAATGGGAAAGACTTCAAGAGTACCTTCCCGAACTTTCAACTCGTGGAGCCCACCTTCGTAAATGGGAACCACGAGTTATCATAAACGCCATTTTGTATGTAGTGACCACGGGTTGTCAATGGAGAATGCTTCCCAAAGATTTTCCTCCTTGGCAAAGTGTTTATTACCACTACAATAAATGGTGCAAGAACTACACTTGGTTCCTGATTCACCAGTTTCTCCATCGGCAAACCCGAATAGAAATGGGCAGAGCTCCCGAACCCAGTGCTGCAATGATTGATAGTCAATCCGTCAAAACCACGGAACTGGCTGATAGTCGAGGTTTTGATGGAAATAAACGAATCAAAGGGCATAAAAGGCATGTAGCTGTCGATATCTCGGGAATTCTTCTCATGGTTAAAGTCACTGATGCCAATGCCTCCGATTCCAAAAGTGCTTACGATCTTTTGGAATCGATGTTTAGCTGGTTCTTTTCGATTCAGATGATTTGGGCCGACGGAGGTTATCGAGGGGAATTAGCCCAATGGTTATGGAATCGATTTCAATGTGAACTTGAGATCACTCTAAACCTCCAAGGAACGGGCTTTCAGGTCCTACCGAAAAGGTGGATCGTCGAAAGAACCTTTTCCTGGTTTGGATGGTATCGAAGACTCAACATCGATTATGAAAGAAAAACAAAAAACTCTGAAAACATGATCTATGTCGCTATGATTTGCTTGATGTTAAAGAGAATTAAATGACTTTCAAACAGGTTCTTAAGCGGATGGGAGCGACCCGAAAAAAAACAAACGCGTTATCGTGAAAGAGATTTCACCAGCCGAATCAAATACTTGGCAGACCTGAGGCAAAGCTTGATGCGGCATGGCCTCGGTCGCAGAGTTTATCTTGATGAAACCGGGTTTGAGCGTGCGGCCTACCGTCCTTGGGCATGGGCCCTCAAGGGACGCAAGGTTTTTGGGGAGCGTAACGGAAGAAGCCGACCGAAAACCAACCTCGTCGCGGCCACAGCCAAGGGAAAAAGACTCTTCGCCCCACTGCTTTTTGAGGGGAAGCTCAATGCCCTTATATTCAATCACTACCTCAAAGAACAACTGCTCAAGCAACTTGAGCCTGGCTCCCTGCTCATCATGGACAATGCCTCCTTTCACAAAACTCGGAAAACCAGGGAACTCATTGAGGAAAGCGGACACGAACTACTCTTTCTTCCTCCTTTTTTTCTCCCGATTTCAACCCAATTGAAAAACACTTCGCAAACCTCAAAAAAATTCGCACTTATCAGCCGACAGAAACTCCTATCGACGACATTGTTCGACTGTACGGAACTTAATGATTTTTACTATATCGATGACGTTCTACAGGGTGGCGCTTGTCACAGCTTGAATCTAGACGGTCTTGGCAAGACCCTCTCTTTTTACGTACTCATGATGAAGGTACGCGTCTACCAGAGGTACTTTCCGCAGCGAAGAAGGCGCGCGACAATTAGGCATGCATGCTATGGAAAAGGGGTCAGGTCTTGAATTTTGACATTTTTTCAAAGCAAGACGGTGGGAGTTTCCCTCTTTTGAGATCAAGAACACCTTGCTTACAGGATAACCAAAATGCCAAAAATGACCGGAGCTTAATTTTAAGCAGAAACCGTCCATGGGTACGGCATCACCCATGCTTTTTTTATGCCTTACATCGGCCCGAGAACCTTGATGGAAATGGAAAAGTTAGGAATCAAGCGTGTTCAGAACCGTGGTGAAAAAGGAGCGGCGTATATGGCTGATGCCTATGCCCGGGTCAAACATGGTGTAACGGTGGGGGGCGGCGAAGCAACCATGCAGCATGAATTCCTGACCGCATTCTTCAAAAAGTGCAAAGAGCATGAAATACACACGGCGATAGAAACATGTGGGTATGTCAAGTGGGAGAATCTAGAGATGATTCTTGAGCATCTCGACCTCGTCCATTTCGACATAAAGCACATGAATTCCGTCACCCACAAAGCACTCACCGGTGTTCCCAATGAACTGATCCTGGATAATGCCAGAAAAACCGCCGCCTTGCGTCCAATCATTATCCGCATTCCTGTCATTCCAGGGTGTAATGATTCCGAGGAGAACATAGCGGCCGCTGCAAGATTCGCTACGGAATTAGGGGGTGATTTTATCTACCTTGAGCTGATGCCCTATCACAACTTACTATGAAAATAATGTTTGTTTGAGAGCGCACTTCACCCGTGATGACATAAACAGCATTGTCAGCGGGACAATGATAACAATTTAAAGATCATTCAAACATTTAAATGTGTCGTTTGACACTAATATTCTTTGAGTTCCCGATTCGCAAAGATAACGTCCTCTTCAAAAAGGGACAAGAATGATCGGTACAGCAGTTCGATAACCTCATGAAAGTTGGTTATCTTACTATGTGCACTATGCTCAAAAACGCATGTGCAATCGGGGGTTCAAACGAAGCTGCTTGGGTCAGCTTATGTTACGGGGTCAATGATGTGCCTCCAAAGTTGCGACGACCTCAACACCGATCAATAGAAGTATACAGTATTTTCATGATCGGGGGTGAAAAAAAAATTTCATGAACGGTTAGGTTCCCATACATTTAGCAAACTTGACCGACATTATGAACTATCTCATCTCGAGCCTCCCTCTGACGAGCATATGGAACGGCTGAAAATGGTGGTTGAATCCTGCGACGTATCTGCTCATCTCCATTAAAACCCAAACGAGGGAAATAATCGGGTGCGCGAGGCGGTCCGAATCGGTGCTGCGTACCAACTCGCTTCCCTTAGCGATACGGGGTGGCTCTGCGGCTCCTGGGTCAGGCACTCAGAGTGGAAACCTGTAATTTTAGATAAATTAATAAAAGACAAATAGACAAGTGCTTGTTGGCTATTTGATTTGGGCTATTCCTTTTTTAAATCTCGGTAAAAGTTTTCGTGAACTCCAAGAGCGAGCAAAATCCGTTTTTCAGGATTCCACTGGTAAGCAAAAAGGAACTGTTGATTCACACAATCAAATTTATGCACAAAAACCCCTGCTAAATCCCCTTTCTTTTGGACGCCTATCATTGGATTTTCAACGATTTCATGAATGGCCTGATCGGTCGCCTTTTTTTGATTTTTATGCAGTTTTTTATAGGCACGCTTGAATAGAGGTTTTTGAAAAACTTGAGCCTTATTCATCAGCTCCTTCTGGAACAAAAGGTTCAGCAAGGCTCGGATCTTGATTTTTAGAAATCAGGATGTCTCGAACAAAATCAATGGGGAGATCGGGGTTTTCTAGTGCCGCTTTTCCCACTTTAGCCCAAAATTCAATTTGATTGGCGATGCTTCTACATTCGGCCTTGGCTGTCATCTTTGCTGCTGTATATATTTCATCGTTGATACGAATGGAAACTCTCATTTTCCTCCTTTGGATTGATTGTGATACGATTGTATACAAATTACCACAAATGTATTGAGAATACCTTATATTTTTTTCTGAGGAATTTGAAGCGACCCTTAAAACCTCATTTTGACTTTATGACCCCTTATACCGAGTTGCGTTTAAAAAAGTGGCATTCCTACGGGAGCTGCAAAACACCCTGAATCGCTATGTCACTCTGGGAGAGGTTGATTTTCTGGGGGAACAGATGAAATCTAAAATCAGCGAAACTTCAAATTTCGGAGATAGCATCAACCACAGGAAAATTGCGCTGGATCAGGCCGTCGCGGATTATGAAAAAGCGACGATTCTCAGCGCCCTGAAAAATTCCCGGGGACACAAGGTAAAAACTGCTTCCGCCCTGGGGATCTCCCGGGCCACCCTCTTCAACAAAATCAAATAGTACGGAATTCGAACCAGCTCAGGAACTTAGAACCTGTTTGAAATAAGTTGAGCTTCCAATTGGAAGTGTTCCATGTCACATTCATTTTGAGAGAAATGAAGCCTTAATAACAAGGAGTGAACATGGAACGTTCAGGTTATAACAGTGATGTCAGTGATAAACAATGGGAAAGACTTCAAGAGTACCTTCCCGAACTTTCAACTCGTGGAGCCCACCTTCGTAAATGGGAACTACGAGTTATCATAAACGCCATTTTGTATGTAGTGACCACGGGTTGTCAATGGAGAATGCTTCCCAAAGATTTTCCTCCTTGGCAAAGTGTTTATTACCACTACAATAAATGGTGCAAGAACGACACTTGGTTCCTGATTCACCAGTTTCTCCATCGGCAAACCCGAATAGAAATGGGCAGAGCTCCCGAACCCAGTGCTGCAATGATTGATAGTCAATCCGTCAAAACCACGGAACTGGCTGATAGTCGAGGTTTTGATGGAAATAAACGAATCAAAGGGCATAAAAGGCATGTAGCTGTTGATATCTCGGGAATTCCTCTCATGGTTAAAGTCACTGATGCCAATGCCTCCGATTCCAAAAGTGCTTACGATCTTTTGGAATCGATGTTTAGCTGGTTCTTTTCGATTCAGATGATTTGGGCCGACGGAGGTTATCGAGGGGAATTAGCCCAATGGTTATGGAATCGATTTCAATGTGAACTTGAGATCACTCTAAACCTCCAAGGAACGGGCTTTCAGGTCCTACCGAAAAGGTGGATCGTCGAAAGAACCTTTTCCTGGTTTGGATGGTATCGAAGACTCAACATCGATTATGAAAGAAAAACAAAAAACTCTGAAAACATGATCTATGTCGCTATGATTTGCTTGATGTTAAAGAGAATTAAATGACTTTCAAACAGGTTCTTAGAGGAAATCAATATGCTTTCTCGGGGGCAGGTGCTCAGCAAAGAGGTCCGGGAGGGGGAGACCGTCGACATCGTTTTGCAGCCGGGAGAAATGTCCCTGCACCATGGCAGAATGTTCCACGCCTCCCCGGCAAACCGGTCTGCAGACCGACGCATTGGTTTGGCGATTCGCTACATTTCCCCTGAGATGAAATTGGTTTCAGGCGAAAAGCGGGTGGTGCATTTGTTGGCTGGTGAAGACACTTTTGATCATTTTGAAAGGGCGGCTCCTCCCTCGGGAGTCATGAGGGAAGCGGATAAAGCTGTTGCCGCGCGGAACAACAAGGTTCGCAATCGTATTAACTTTAAAGGGGTGGCGCGTCGTGTCCCCGGTGGAGGGAGCCCCCTTGCCCTCTAACTCAGGTTTCCAAAGCTCTCCGGCAAATGACCAACTTCTCCTATCTCAATTGTCATATTTTAAACGCAACGTAGTATAACTTGCTTGTCATAGGGGCTTTGATATAATGTTTACGAACAAATTGATAAAGATTTCTGGACCCTTCAAAAATAGTAAAAATAGTTGACAGTTTGCCGCCTTTGTCGTCATTCCTGTACAGGCAGGAATCCAGTGGTAGTCACGAAGATGGATCCCCGCATTCGCGAGGATGACAGAGGAACTGTCAACTGGAAAATGAAAGGTGCCAAGATTTACAATGATTTTGTCATAAATTAAGATCCGTAGGAAAGACTGATATGGAGACGACTTTCCGGAAGGAGGTTTATGCAACCAAACAAATCCAAATTTCAAGAAGGGTTTCGAACACCGTTGACTGATTTGCAGCTGGAACTATTAAAATTATACAGTACCAATCTTACTCGACTTTGAACATTTTATCTAACTTTTGAGTTTAATAAAATCAATGTCTTACGAATCTGTATTGGAATTAATACAGGTCGTATCATCAAAAATGGAAAACAGTAACCTGTATTAATTTTTTACAGAATTTCAACCAATTGATATTATTGAATAATGAAAATTAAAAGAATAAATCGAATGTCCAAAGTCCAGAATCTTACAGAAGAAGAACTCCGTGAATTAAAACAGCAAATCGCCCGTTGGTAGTCACCCTGTTGAGTGTTGTTGCGGTTTTGGTTATTCTTAAGGGTTGTGTTCACCCTGTTTCTGAAAGTATCCAATGCGAAGACTGGCCCAAGTGGGAGACTTTTGTCCCAACTCATCTTGCTCCAACCACGACCAATGCGAAGAGGAAGGCTCCCCTGGCATGATCATCAAGCACGGCAAGACCCGATCGGGTCGTCAAAGGTTCCGCTGCAAGGTCTGCGGCTCAAGCTTCACGGAGACCAAGGGCACCCTGTTCTACCGGAAGCGCAGTCCCGAGGAGACGATCCTCGATGCCCTGTCGCAGATTGCGGAAGGATCGCGCATCAGCAGTGTCTCCCGGACCAAGGGAGTGAAGACCGACACGATCCTCTCTTGGGTCCGCGAAGCCGGGGAACACGCCGAAGAAGTCGAGGAGTTCCTGCTCGGCAAGCACCAGGTGCGGCGCGCTCAAATCGATGGCCTGTGGGCTTATGTGCAGAACAAGGGTTCAAAAAAAACTATCGAGAAACCGAAACAAGCGGCTCCTTCTGGCGCTCGACCGTGACCGACATCGACACCCGGCTGCGGGCCGCCAGGGGCCTCGGGAAAGACGAGACCAAGGCGAGCGTTGAGGCCTTCGGGAGTCTGTGGCGCCGGGGGCATTCGCAAGCCCCGCCCCCCAGCGCGGTTTTGCGGATTTCTTGCATGATGCAGACGATGAAATTGCCGGTGCCGACGAACGGGTCGATGATGCGCACTCCCTCGTCTGAAAGAGAACAATCAAATTCTTCTCGTAGGATCTGCTCTACGCTCTTCACTATGAATTCTACAATGGATTGTGGCGTGTAGACGATACCATGCGTATCGGCAACCTCGACCGAAAAGCCCTGGAAAAACTGTTCGTAGACCGTGTTGAGGAAGTGCTGTTTCTGTGAAAAATTGTTGATGGTTGCCGCCGTTCGCCCGATTGCGACATAGAAGTGGTCCAGGCTTTTAAGGAAATCACGTCGACTGAACGCGTGTGAGGTGAGGGCCCGGATCACCGTTTCGATTTCTCTGGCAATGACATTACGGTCGGTGAAGTCGGGGTTGTCAAAGACCTTCCGGAAAATCCGTTCTGTCAGGAGATGTTGCACCAGCATCTCCTCGACGGCAACCTCAGAGAGGTTGGGATTGATCGAGGCGCGACATTTCTCCAAAAAGTCCTTAAAGGCGTTGGTAAAGACTCTGTTGCTCCTTCGTTCCTCCTGAATCAGCTTCGCCACTCCACTTCCGATGTCAGGAACTTTGTCTTTGAACTGCGCAACTGCCTCCTGCCATTCGGCGTATTGTTGCGGACGGTATGAAAAAAAGGTCTGCAGCGTCTCGATTAATTGTTCCGGATCGCTCAGGTCATTATCGAGCACTCGCTGTTCGTTCTGCCAAATAATAGCTCGTTTTGGGGTTTGGAAGAGAATGTTGGTCTGCGGATAGCCCGCCTCGAACTTGCGAAGCACTTCTCCAGGCAAATCGTCGTGGATGTCCTTAGCCTCCCAGTAACCGTGCGTCAATTTAAAATCGTCGATCAATGCGCCATCGACGACAATCCGTTTGTTTAGAGCGAGGTTGATGGAATATTCGGGAATCAGCTTCCAACCGCACTGTTTTCCACACCCTTCGAGCAAGGAATGGAATGCCGGTCGCACAGAACTTTCATGGGTGAAACTTAATTTGTCAAATTGTTGCAGGAAATGATAGTAATCTTTGATGACCTTGTGGGTCGGTTTGAGATTGAGCGCAGGCATTAAATATTTATCCTGAAACGGTAAAGCTGATTGTAATGGTTCATCAGGTTGTACCCCCAGGTGTCATCTCGACCGGAGGGAGGGATCTTCAAGATTCCTCACATTCATTCGGAATACCACCTCATTGAATGGGCTAAAAGCCAGCGGAGCAATACACTTTATTTTTTCGAAAGAAGTCAAGTCGAAAGGTCAAAAGGCGACTCTGCCCTTTCTATGATGACAAGGCCGGCTTGCGGGTCGACGGTCACAAAATCCCCTGTAGACAGTTCGCTCGTTATATCCACATTGAACCGGTCTACAAGCGTCAAACCCGAAAAAGCGGCGCCTTGCGCCATGATCGGATTCGCCGAATTCAGCACAAGAGCGGTCGGCGCTATTTTGCGGGATACCATATCCAGCAGCATCCATGCAGTTGCTACGCCGCCTTTCGCCGTATTTAATACGAGGATCTTGTTTACATAGCTTTTACCATATAGCCCATGAGACGGTCGCGAAAACACGCCTCGAATACGGTCCAGATCATAACGCGCGCTGAAATCATCGCCCGCGGCAATTGCCATTCCGCTCACCTTCCGCCCAATTCCCAAGTGGCATTCGTAAATATTATGCGTTTCCATTACAGCTTTCCTGTTATCGCTGCTTCGACACACTGCTCTGTGGTAGCAAGCACCGGTTCATATCCATATCCGGCGATGATGTTGACCAGTTTTGCGGAATTGCTCACCAAACGATCCCAACCATTCGCTTCCCGAAGCTCGCGGGCGTACATCTGGTAAAAGCAAACGCCAGTTAGAACAATTGCTCCCCAATCTTCCAGTTCGGCAGTTATGCCGAATCTATCGCACGCGGACTTGATTTCCGGAGAAGTTGCGATCAAAAGAGCGGTCGAGTTGCTGATTTGCCGTCCGTTTATAATGCTGACGATATGTTGAATTTCGAATAGCGACAACTGCGGGGCCGCAAAGACCACTACATCGACCTTTTCGAATTGCTGAAATGAAGCGTAAAACCCCCGAATGTCCCGATCCCTTATGGTGGCATGATCAATATCGGCAGAATCCGAAACGTTTCGAATGTCCAGGGCTTCCGGCGTCACGCCCTCCATATGATAGAGGGGGACGGAACCGAAACTCGCCAGAGCCGCCCCGAAGTGCTTGAGTTCATCCGACGTAGGGCAGTTTTCAATTCCTGTGATTGCGGGAACCGACCAGTAGGATCCGGCCATTTTACCAATTACCGCACCCAAAGCGCCCCAGTCTGATAATGTTCTTGGGCAATGATCAACATGAAACTGATGGGTCGCTTTACGATTTTTCGAGAGATGGCATCCATATTTCGGCACGCGACCGGTGAAAGCTGCAGCCAGTGCCGCAGGTCCCCCTTCGAAATTGCTGCGGGCTCCAAATACGCTATTGGCATAAATGACGGAGCCAGTATCGCCAAAAGCCAGATGCTGCCCAAAAACCGGTGGTGATATCGTCTGATAATTAATACAGGTGTCCGTATTTCGGCACGCGACCGGTGAAAGCTGCAGCCAGTGCCGCAGGTCCCCCTTCGAAATTGCTGCGGGCTCCAAATACGCTATTGGCATAAATGACGGAGCCAGTATCGCCAAAAGCCAGATGCTGCCCAAAAACCGGTGGTGATATCGTCTGATAATTAATACAGGTGTCCGTCATCAGGATGCCCATCGCGCAAAGGGCCTTGGCTGCGCGTCGCTCGCGTTTCGCAAACTCTTCGGATTGATTGAGTTTTTGATAGATACTCATGTCGAGCCCACGTGGGTCGGTAACCGTTGGAATTACTACTTTGTTATCCCCTTCCGGTTGATTGGCAAGGTACTCCAGTTGCTCGATTCCTGCTTCTCCCAGAGATTCGGTATCACGCATGATGTGCGCCCGCGAGACTTCGACAAAGTCTTCCGCATCGAAAAACCCGGCCACGAGCATTTGCTGTTCCATCGCCCAACGGCGAGGAATGCCATGCTTCCCTGCCAACATTTCCAACTCGTATTTCGTCAGTTTGATTTTATTGCTCACGATTTGCTCCACACCGTCAATGGAGTCGAATGTCACGGATCTTTGGTTTCTCTCAAAATCATCAGGCTCATGGAAATATGGTTATTCGGCAAGAGGAGGAAAAAGATCTGGACACCATCCTCGATGATATTTTTGGGGTAAGCCGCATTTTCTTTGTAAATTCTGAATGAAAAGCCCTTATTCTTTCAATTTCATTTTCCTTTACGTTTCACCCTGGATGACTTGCCCCCTTTCCATTGATTACCAAGTTTGCAAGTGACAATCACACAGAAAAACAAAGATCACGTATTTGCTCAAAAGAATTTACGAAATGGGCAGTGATTCCTTCTTTGATGTGGGCTTCCAATTCCTCAAAATCTTCCTGATTGTTCTGCGGTAAAATGACTTCAGCCACATTGGCTCTTTTGGCCGCAATGATTTTTTCTTTCAATCCCCCAATCGGCAAAACGGCGCCGGTAAGCGTGAGCTCGCCGGTCATTGCCATATTGATTTTCATCGGCTGTTCGCTGGCCAGGGAATACAAGGCACAGGCCATTGTGATTCCGGCAGACGGGCCGTCTTTGGGAGTGGCCCCTGCCGGGACATGGAGGTGCACAAAATTCTCTGTGAAGAAATCCCGAATTTTGGCATGTTCGCTGAGCAACGAATGGACGTAGGTGTAAGCGATTTCGGAAGACTCTACCATCACTTCCCCAAGCTGTCCTGTTTGTTTCAGTCCCGGATTTTTTGAAGGGATTTTGGCCGCCTCGACATAAAGCGTGGTGCCTCCCATACTGGTGTAGGCCAAACCCATCACCACGCCGATCTTTGGTTTTTTATAAAGGGATTCCTTTTGAAAGATTTTCCGTCCCAGCAGTTTGGGGAGATCTCCGCTTTGGATCGAGACTTTTTCACTGCCTTGTTCAACGATTTTTTTTGCGGCTTTACGAAAGATTTTTTTGATTTGATTTTCCAACCCCCGCACGCCAGCTTCACGGGCATAGCCGTCAATGATCTGACGAATCGCTGATTGCGAAACGCTCAACTGTTGCCGCTGCAAGCCGTGCAGTTGCAATTGCTTGGGGATCAAATGCCGTTTTGCAATCTGAATTTTATCTTCCAAGATGTAGCCGGAGAGGCGAATCACTTCCATACGATCGAGTAAAGGCGCCGGGATCGTTTCCACTTGATTGGCGGTGCAAATAAAGAGCATTTTGGAGAGATCAAATCGCACATCGAGATAATGATCCAAAAAATCCTTATTCTGCTCCGGGTCCAGCACTTCTAAAAGCGCAGACGCAGGATCTCCGTGAAAGCTTGCTCCGATTTTATCGATTTCATCGAGCATGATCACCGGATTGGCAGTATTGCAAATTTTGATGGCATTGATGAATTTTCCAGGTAAGGCACCGACATAAGTGCGGCGGTGGCCTTTGATTTCCGCTTCGTCCCGTATCCCCCCCACCGAAAAACGGTAGAATTTACGTCCCACACTTTTGGCCACTGATTGTCCGATGGAGGTTTTCCCCACACCCGGAGGGCCGACCAGCAGGATCATAGAACCAGAAAGGCTGCCTTTCAGCTTTCCCACGGAAATGAATTCCAGGATCCGCTCTTTGACATCCTGCAATCCGAAGTGGTCTTTTTCCAGGATGCGTTTTGCTCGTTTCAAATCATATCTGTCCCGGGTATGGCGTCCCCAAGGGAGAATCGTCAACCAGTCCAGGTAATTGCGAGTGACATTGAACTCCGCCGAAGAGGGCTCCAACAGATGCAGCTTTTCCAATTCTTCCTCAATCCGATTTTGGGCTTCTTCACTAAGCTGGAGATTTTTCAGTCTCTTTTCAAACTTGTCTGCTTCCGTTTCCTGATCTTCTTTGGTGATACCCAGTTCTTTTTTAATTTCTTTGAGCTGCTCTTTGAGAAAAAACTCACGCTGTTGCGTGGTCAGGCGTTCTTCGATGCGCTTGTTGATTTGTCCCTGCAGTTTGGAGATTTCCAGTTCTTTTTTGAGCAAGATCAGCGCTTTTTCGATACGAGGTCGAATTTGGCGGGTTTCCAGGATTTCTTGCAACTCCTCCCCACTGGAGGTTGTCATTGCCGCAGAAAAATCTGCCAGCGTGCCGGGCTCATTGATGTTGAGACGGTTCAACAGCAAATTCAATTCTTCCCGAAACGCCGGTTTTTTCTGAATCAACTCCTTCATGGCATCCAAGAGGGATACTGAATAGGCCTTCAATTCTTCGTTGATTTCCATTTGCACCTCAGGCCAGTATGTAACTTTTGCCTGAAAGATGGGGCTCTCCTGAACAATTTCCTCGATTTCAAAGCGTTCCAGGATTTGCAGGACAAGATGAAGGGGTTGATTTCTTTCGGACTGGTTCATTTCCAGGACTCTACCCACACTGCCAACTCGATAGAGATCGCGGGCGGTTTGGGGCTTCTGTGTGGGTTCTTCCGGGACATATCTTGCCAGGACAAGCCCCAGATAGATGGAAGCGGATTGGGAGTCTTTTAGAAGTTTGCGCATCTCCTTTTTCACAATCGGATCAACAATGATCAGTGGTACCATCATCTTGGGGAACATCGGCCGGTCGTGAATGGGAATGATGGGAAGGTAGCCTGGTAAGACATCCGTTGCCAGAACAATGGATTTGTTGTCATTGGATTGCATTTCCTCATTGTCAGGAGGAATAGAATTTTCTACCATGAGTTTTTCATTATCCGACATGGTGATACACTGAGGTACGAACCGTTATTGATTGTCTTTTCATAGACTTTTTCCGTGATAGTCCCTTTGCCGGTTTCATTGAAAAAAATGTCCTTTGCTTTCCGACTTTTGCCAAGTTGCGTTAGAAATTGTGAGTTCCCGGATAGTGCAAATTAAATTGTGTGAAATTGAAAAGGACATGAATCCATGGGACTTTCCCAGTTGGTTTGATGTTGTGGAAATTGAACCCACTATCAGGAAAAAGCACCATAAAATTGGATGTGACAGTAACAGAATTCAAGGAATTGTTCAATTATCTTCAAAGTCCAGATGAATTATTGAGCTTTTGCGCGCGGATCCGCGAGATCAAGTTGGCATCTATGACTTTCATGCCTCTCCGGTGTTTCATTCCTCCGACGAGTATAAGGGCATTGGTATGAACTAAGGCGTTTAATTTGGAATTTCTATTTATTCCAAGCCGAGATGGTCGAGGTATTGAGGAATTGTGCTCCATTTTTTCAATACGCGGACCCGTAGGAAAAGATAGACTTTATTTCCCAATAAATGTTCCATGTTCTGACGGGCGCTTTTTCCAATCTGTTTAAGCATAGTTCCCTTCTTGCCAATGACAATTCCTTTCTGAGATTCTCGTTCCACATAGATTATGCAGTGAATGCGAATCAGTTCCGGAGTCTCTTCAAAAGAATCGACTTGCACGGCAACGGAATAAGGCAACTCCTGCTGCAGAACACGAAATACAGCTTCGCGTACCAACTCTCCGATTAAGAAACGCTCGGAAATATCTGTGATCTGATTTGCTTCAAAATAAAAAGCATTTTCTGGAATATATGAGGGCAGCATCTCAACCAGATGGTCCACATTGATGGATTTCAACGCAGAAATTGGTACAATCTCGGCAAACGGCCCTTGTCGATCAAATATTGAGATCGTCCTGAGCACCACTTCAGGAGAGACAGTGTCTATTTTATTGATGAGCAAAATCGTTCGAGTCAATTGATTGTCCAACAAATGCAATATCCTGGCATCATCTTTGTGAATGGCATTCACTCCCAAAGGGACGGGGTCCACCAGTAGCAGATTTAGATCGGATTCCCGTAAAGTTCGCACGGCATATTTTACAATTCTTTGGTTTAGCAATTTTTCTGATGGATGAATACCAGGCGTGTCAATAAAAATCATTTGACAAGCTACAGTGGTTCTTATCCCCAATATCCGGTTGCGGGTGGTTTGAGGACGATGGGTGGCTATTGAAATCTTTTGTCCGATGATTAAGTTGAACAGCGTCGATTTTCCTACATTGGGACGACCAATCAAGCCAATCAGGCCACATCTTTTTTCCGACATATTTTGCTCCTGCAATCAGCAAATAATTAAACGACGATTGTAACTATTCGGGTTTCTTCAGAGACATCTTCGATTTAAGCACGGATTTTGCGTAGCATGAAATCCAGAAAGGATTTTATGCTCTCGAAAGTTCAAAAAAATGTTAATTCCATTTCATCATTTTTTAGCTCATGCCGAAGATGGACCGCTAAAGAATTTTTATAGCTGACCTCCATTGTTGCGCAATCCTGCTGATCCTGACTTGCTAAAGGATTTTTTTTAATCTTCCCTATTTGTTCCCCAATAACTCCTTTTGCTTTTTCCCTATCATAAAGGAGCGAATCTCCCTGATTTTTTGATTTTTTTGCGAATCCTGCATTTTTTCATTTTGGGCTCGACCCTGCATAATAGCGCTAAATTCATACATTTATTAAGTTGTTTTGTGAAGGAGAGGGTTCCCACCCGATCGATTGAACAATACTGTGGGAGGACGTGAAAACGATGGATTCTCCCCGGGAATCTTTTTTCAACGTTATTTAACCAAACGGGTTCTTAAGAAACCTGAATAGTTACCGACGATTAATATTTCTGCAGCAGTTGTTCCCGAAGTGATTGGATTTTGATGGCATGATTTGAAAAAATCCACTCCACCCCTCGATTCAGCTCCCGGAACAGATTCTGTTTTGAGGCCACAAAACCGGTCCCTATTTTTTGTTGGTCTGCCTTGTGTTTTTGAATCATCTCTTTGGAAATGAAAAAGTAATGCCCCGTCAGTCCTCCCCATTTTTCCCGGAGAGCTAATTCACTGAGTTCTCGGAAATTCAATTCTGCAACTGGCAGCAACGCCGATTTAGGGACAAACTCCACAAATTGAAACATGGCAGGGGTCAGTGAAATGAAATGAAAATTCTTTGTAGGGATCAATGAAGAGAAAAGATTTTTGAGGAGATGGCTTTGGTAATGCGGATCCGGATAATGTTCTTGTTTCAATTCCACCATCAAATGCATTTTTTGACCATATTTTTCAATTGTTTCTTCCAAAGTGGGAATCAGTGGAATCTGCGTTTTCAGCGCATTCAATAAAACTTGATTGATGAAAGTGTTAGTATGGAAAATTCTGCGACAATCAGGATCATGAATCACAACTGGTTGCAAATCTTTAGTCCATCGGATGTCCAACTCGAGCCCCCATACTCCCTTGGAACAGACGGCATCGAAAGCGGGGAATGTGTTTTCCAAAATAGTCTGGTTGTCGTGCTCTCCTCGATGTGAAACGATTTTGCATTTTTTTAAAATTTCTCCACCAGGAAAAGTCTGGGGTATTCCCGCATACACGCAATCCAGCGCATTTTGAGAATAATTCTTCACCCACGAAGGAATAGTCATGGTCTTGAGCTCTCTTTCTTTCCTTCACACATCTCCGATTCGAATTCCGATCGGAAATCCACAGTCATCAAGGTAGCGAAATTTTTCCCAATGTCGTGATGTGTCGACTGCCCGTGATTCCTGGAAGAGTCACTGGTCTTCCGGAGAGTAACTCGTGCGCCAACACTGCAAAACAGATTGCTTCCCGCGCATCCGCATTCATCCCTAAATCAGAAAACGGATGGATGCTCAAGTGGGGAAGGAGGGATTGTATTTGTTGCATCAAGGTCTGATTGTGGACCCCTCCTCCGCTGAAATATACTTCGATTGGCTGATTGCGGGGCAGAAAATTCTGGTAGGCATTCCGAATAGAATACGCCGTTAGTGCGGTCAAAGTGGCGACCAGGTCTTCAGTCAGCAAATTCAAACTCTCTGCTTTGCTCAAAACTTCCTGCAAATAAATCGGCCCGAAGAGTTCCAGCCCTGTCGATTTGGGGGGAACTGCCGCAAAATAAGGATGATTCAACAACTCCTCCAGCAAATTTTTTGCGATTTTTCCCTTTGCGGCAATTTGTCCCTGCGCGTCATAATGCATCTGTGGATCGATGAGGGATTCTACTGCCAAATTGATCAAGACATTCGCAGGTCCTGTGTCGAATGCTATCAGGTCTTGAGAATCACCGGTATCCGGCAGGTACGTCAGATTGCTAATACCGCCTAAATTGTGCAGCACCCGGTGTTTTCCTAACTCACAAAACAAGAGGAAATCCACATAAGGGATTAAGGGGGCGCCGGCGCCTCCCACTGCTAAATCCTTCATACGAAAATCGGAAATTGTCAGAATTCCTGTCTGCGCGGCAATTTGGTCCGCATCACCGATTTGCAGGGTCGCATGCAAAGGTTTGCCTTGCCAATTACGGCCTTCCGGCAAGTGAAACAACGTTTGTCCATGACTGGCGATACAATCGATGTGAGAAGGTTCCACTCGCCATTGGTTCAATGCTTCCAGCACTCTCTCCGCCAAAAATTGTCCCAAATCCACATGAAGGGCGCAAATTTGATCAACACTGGAAAAAGAAGGCTGCATCTGCGTCTGAATTCTCTCTTTTAATGCATCCGGATAAGGGAGGGTGAGGAATCGCTCCAATTGAGGACTGGGTTTTTGATCCACGGTGGAAATCGTAGTGAGGGCGAGATCCACTCCATCGAGAGAAGTACCTGACATCAACCCCAATATACGCCGTTGCGGTTGACGTGAAATATGCGTCAACCGATCAAAGCTATTGAGGGGGGATAGCATGTATCTTACTCAAAAATCATCTTTAAGCTGCCGAACGACCCGTAAAACCGAGACGGGGGTCAAGTCGTTCTGAGGATCGTACCGTTTCACGGCAGCCCGGATTTGAGGACTGTCACATCGCATGAATGGATTGGTCTGCCATTCTGACTCCAAGGTAGAAGGGGTCGTGAATTTTCCTGCTTGCCGTAAGCGTCGGGTCTCTTTCAATTTTTTTTGAACCCACGCGTTGTCGGGTTCCAAAAATTGGGCAAATTTCAGATTGTTTTCTGTGTATTCATGACCGAAATAAACTTTTGTGACAGGAGCATGGGCTCCAATTTTTTCATTGAGGGAGGAGTACATGTCTTGTGGGGTTCCCTCAAACAACCGCCCACAGCCTGCAGCAAATAGGGTATCTCCAGTGAATACCGCGTCCTCGAAATAAAAGGAAATCGCCCCAGTGGTGTGTCCTGGATTGTGGGTGAGGCGTGCTTCCAGTTTCCCGATTCGTAATTTGTCTGTTTCTTCCAACATCTCATTCTGCCCGGGAATGCGACCTTGATCCGAATGATGCCCATACACTTTCAATTCGGGGACTCTTCGCAGCAGTTTCTTATTTCCTCCTACATGATCCCAGTGGTGGTGCGTATTCAAAATAGCCACCAATTGTACCTTTTGACGCTCAATTTCCTGCCACACGGGTCTGAATTCGGAAGGATCTACAATTCCTGCCTGATTGGTAGTTTCACAAACGATCAAATACGCATAATTGTCTTGCAAACATAGAATTGGAATGACTCGCATAAAAACCTCGTTTCACGATACGATATAATGGAATCCGCAATCAAAGACGATATGATAACGCCTTTGAGAAATTTTACAAGAATCATGGTTTGGGAGGTACTGAACCACTCTACGTGGGATCAAACGTATTCTCTTCCTAATTATCAAAATGGCCATATCATTGAGAGAATTTTGAAAGATCTCAGGATAGCTCAAAAATCTACAAAATTATTTTTGACCTCTAATCCTCATGAAACGGGAGAATAAGCGATATTCGTCCAAGCATTAACTAATGACTCCACTACATTAAGGAACAGTCTGCTTTTTTTACCGCCGAAATAAAAGTAGCGACCCGGTTCAAATCTTTCACTCCCGGTGCAGATTCAACTCCGCTACAGACATCGACTCCAAAAGGACGAACAGTGGTAACAGCTTTTTGAACATTTTCGGAACGCAAACCGCCGGCCAAGATCAATCTTCCAAACTTTTTTGTTTCTTTTGCAATTTCCCAGTTGAAAGATTCGCCTGTTCCTCCGTAAAGATTGGGATGGTAAGAATCCAGTAAAAAATGGGTCAAGTGATAGTGACTGATCTGATTCGGTTGAAAAATGGGAGAGACACGGAAAGCACGGATGTACGGATGATTGAGGGCTTTGGCATAATCAGGAGACTCGTCGCCATGCAGTTGGACGAGTTGCATGCCCGTGTATTCCATAATCTGATTTACGTTTTGTAAAGATTCATTGACAAAAACACCAACCGTTTTCACATTGTCGGGTACAACATTCAACAATTCACGTATTTTTTCAGGAAAAACATACCTTTTGGATTGAGGATAGCAATTGAATCCCAACCAATGCGCACCTGATACGACACAGGCTTTGACCTGCTCACGGTTAGTCAGCCCACAAACCTTAATACACGTTTGTGCCATCATACAATTATCTCTAATTCCGGATGACTATTTTTTTGAATTGTTGTAAATTATCTTATTAGTCTACAGAAGTTTGTATGATCGTTCAACAGAGAACGTATTCATTATTTTTTTAGCCTTTGCAACAATTGACTCACGATCATCCAGTTCACCTGTAGAGAACCTTTTTCAGCAAATCAGTGACTACTGTTTAAAAAACCTGACCAGCCAATCAAGCCATACAATTATGAAGTTGAAAAAGGGAGCCTAATTCGCAGAACAAAACGAGGAATATTTTGAAGAAAGGAATGAAATCCGTCGAATTATAAATTCACGCCTTCCAATGAGACTTGATGACATCTCCGGCCAGAAAGAAGTGCTGAAACTTGAAGATTCTTGATTCATAGCGCTTTTCAATACAAAATTTTTTGTAAGCAGCAAAGTGGTCAAGTTCATGCAAAGATATTGCAAAGGGGAAATTCCGAATAATTGATTGGTTCATATTTCAGGTGCAATGATGTCTGCAGAAAACGGTTTTGTATTAGAAGGGAACCAACTCACTCTCTACTTATATGTCCAACCACGCGCTTCCAAAGTGTCATGGGGACGTGTCTTTGACAATAAAATCAAACTAAGTCTTACTGCCGCCCCCAAAGGAAGACAGGCAAACAAACAGCGCATTTCTTTTCTCGCCAAAGCGCTAAAAGTTCCCCATTCCAATATTTCCATCCAGCATGGCGTAAACAACCGAAATAAGGTCGTTCGTGTTGACAACATCAACAGCGCTTGCTGGGAAAATGTAATTCAACAAATCAAAATATTTCACTGAAACCACTATCTCAGAAAAGATTAAAAATGGCCTCTTTAAATAAATATTATTTTGTGGATTTCATAATCTTCTTACTACTCCTCATGGGGTTATTTTTTCCTATCAATACATTGGCTTCTTTAACTGAGGAAGAACAGTTTCAAATAATTCAGGGATTTTTCAAGGACGGATTTCATGAACTTGCTCAAGAGGAAGCAGAAGAATACCTCAATAAATTTCCTGAGGGTCAATTTCGAGAGGCAGTTATTTTCTTGAAAATACGGTCCGGAGAATTGAGTTCGGAAGACAAGTCAGGGGTTGCGGACGAATACCAAAATTATCGTCAAGAATATCCAACGGGTCAATGGACTGAAGATGCGATGTTTCGGGAAGGTCTATTGAGAGCAAGCTTGTTGCAATACGAGCGAAGCATTTCAATTTTAGGGGAGTTCACAAAAAAATTTCCAGAAAGTCGTAATCGGGAAATTGCCCTCTATTGGTTAGGAAACTCTTTTTTTTATGCAGCGGAATTATCCCGTCAAAATCAATCTTCAGAAGCGATTCCTCTTTATCAGAAAGCCAGTAATACACTTTCCAAAATAACAACCAAAGAACACCTGACCAAGGAGATGAAAATTGAGTGGCTCCATCTGTTGGGATTGGCCTATCAGCATCAACAAGAATTTCAGAAAGCGAAAAAATGGTTGCAGGAATATGTAAACCATATTCAAGACGAAGACCGTCAGGCCAAAATTTATTACCAACTCGCCTTAAATGAGTGGGGGCAAAAAAACTTCAAAGAAGCGATTGCTTTTTTTGACAAATTGGAGCAATTCCCTCAGTTCCCCCTGCGCGATTCCACTCTCTTTCTCAAAGCTGAAGGGGAGTATCAAATATTGCTGGGTGAGTCTGAGACCCGCAAAAAAGGGGCTCGTATGGAAGCTATCGCAGGGCTCTATCAAAACTACCTCAAAACCGGGGACAACCAATATCAAAAAATTGCTAATGAGAGGATCGCAACGCTTTACTACCAACTCGGCCAGAGTGAGTGGAAACGAAAAAATTACAAAAAAGCAATCGCTTTTTTTGACGAACTCGAGCAATTCCCTCAATTTCCCTTACGCCATCCCACTCTTTTTCTCAAAGCCGAAGGGGAGTATCAAATATTGCTCAGCCAACCTGAGTCGCAGCACAATAAGGCTCGTCTGGAAGCCATCGTACTTCTCTTTCAGAATTATCTTAAAACCACGGACAACCAGTACCTGGAAGATAGTAAAGCGAGGATTGCCACGCTTTACTATCAGCTCGGGCAGAAAGAGTGGAAACAGCAAAACTATAAAGAAGCGATCGCTTTTTTTGACGAACTCGAGCAATTCCCGCGGTTCCCTCTAAGGAATCCCGCTTTGTTTCTCAAAGCCGAAGGGGAATATCTAATCTTGCTGCGCGTACCTGAGTCCCAGCACAAAGGGGCTCTCATGGAAACCATCATTCTGCTCTATCAAAATTACCTCAAAACCAAGGACCGTCAGTACCAAGACGAGGCTAAAGCGAGAATTGCTTCGCTTTATTACCAGCTTGGTCAAAGGGAGTGGGAAAAGCAAAACTACGAAGAAGCGATCGCTTTATTTGAAAAATTGGAGCAATTCCCAAAGTTTCCCCTGCGTCACTCCACCCTCTTTCTTAAAGCCGAAGGCGAGTATCAAATCCTGTTCAGTCAGCTTGAATTGCAGCAAAAAGGAGCTCGTATGGAAGCTATTGTACAGCTCTATCAGAACTATCTCAAAACCGAGGACAGCCAGTACCAAGACTATGCCAAAGCGAGGATTGCTTCGCTTTATTACCAACTCGGTCAAATGGAATGGGAGAAGCAAAACTACAAAGAGGCCATCGTTTTTTTTGACGAACTCGAGCAATTCCCTCATTTCCCTCTGCGTCAACCCACCCTTTTTCTCAAAGCCGAAGGGAAGTATCAAATCTTTCTCAGTCGGCCTGAGTCCCGGCATAGTCGAGTTGAAATGGAAACCATCGCGCAACTCTATCAAAACTACTTGGAGACCCAGGACGACCAGTACCAAAGAGAAGCAAACGCGAGGATTGCATCGCTTTACTACCAACTCGGTCAAATTGAATGGAAAAAGCAAAATTACAAAGAGGCCATTACTTTTTTTGAGAAATTGGAGCAATTTCCTCAATTTCCATTACGCTATCCGGCACTCTTTCTCAAAGCCGAAGGAGAGTATCAAATCATGCTCAGTCTGGCTGAGTTACGGCAAAAAAGATCTCGCCTGGAAGCCATTGTACAGCTCTATCAGAACTATCTCAAAACCGAGGACAGCGAGTACCAAGACGACGCCAGAGCGAGGATCGCTTTGCTTTACTATCAACTCGGTCAGAATGAATGGGGAAAGCAAAACTACAAAGAGGCCATCGCATTTTTTGAGAAACTCGAGCAATTTCCTCAATTTCCCCACCGCCACCCGACTCTTTTTCTCAGAGCCGAAGGCGAGTATCAAATCTTGCTCAAGCGGCCTAAATCACAGCACAAACGAGCTCGCCTGGAAGCTATTGTCCAACTCTATCAGAACTATTTGAAAACCAAGGACAATCAGTACCAAGACGATGCTAAGGCGAGGGTTGCTTTGCTTTATTATCAACTGGGTCAGCAGGAGTGGCAACGGCATAATTACAGGGAAGCCATCACTTTTTTTGATGAGTTGGAACAATTTCCGGGATTCCCTTTACGCCACCCGGCTCTCTTTCTCAAAGCCGAAGGGGAGTATCAGATCCTGCTCAGCCTGCCAGAATCTGAGCACAAACGAGTTCGCCTGGAAGCCATCGTACTTCTCTTTCAGAATTATCTTAAAACCGGGAACATCCAGTATCAAAGTGATGCCAATGCAAGGATTGCCGTGCTTTATTATCGGCTTGGTCAGAATGAATGGAAAAAGCAAAATTACAAGGAAGCTATCGGTTTTTTTGATAAATTGGAGCAATTCCCCCAATTCCCCCTGCGTCACCCCACTCTCTTTCTCAAAGCAGAAGGAGAATATCAAATCTTGTTCGGCCTGCCCGAATCCCAACAGAAACGGACTCGTTTGGAAGCCATCGTGCTACTCTACCAAAACTATTTAGAGACTCAAGACGACCAATACCAAGACGACGCCAGAGCGAGGATCGCATTGCTTTACTACCAGATCGGTCAAATTGAATGGGAGAAGCAAAACTACAAAGATGCGATCGCTTTTTTCGACAAGCTGGAGCAATTCCCACAATTCCCTTTGCGTCACCCCACCCTTTTTCTGAAAGCCGAAGGAGAGTATCAGATCTTGCTCAGCCAGCCTCAGACCCAGCAGTCACGAGTGCGCTTGGAAACCATCGTGCGACTCTACCAAAACTATTTGGAGACAAAGGACAAGCAGTTCCGGAACGATGCCAGAGCGAGGATCGCTTCGCTTTACTACCAACTCGGTCAATTTGAATGGGACAAGCAAAACTACGAAGAGGCCATCGCGTTTTTTGATGAATTGGAACAATTTCCCCAATTCCCGTTGCGCCATCCCACCATTTTTCTGAAAGCCGAAGGGGAGTATCAAATCCTGCTCAATCAGCCTGAGTCCCAGCACAAACGAACTCGCCTGGAAGGCATTATTCAGCTCTATCAGAACTATCTCAAAACCGAGGACAGCAAGTACCAAGACGACGCCAGAGCGAGGATCGCTTCGCTATACTACCAACTCGGTCAAATTGAATGGGACAGGCAAAACTACCAAGAGGCCATCGCGTTTTTTGACGAACTCGAGCAATTCCCTCAGTTTCCCCTGCGCCACCCGGCTCTCTTTCTGAAAGCCGAAGGGGAGTATCAAATACTGATGAGCGAGCCTCAGTCCCAGCACAAAGTGGCTCATTTGGAAGCCATCGTGAAACTCTATCAGAACTATCTCAATACCAAGGACAGCCAGTACGAAGACGATGCTAATGCGAGGATTGCTTTGCTTTACTATCAACTTGGTCAACTGCAGTGGAAAAAGCAAAACTACAAAGAAGCGATTGCTTTTTTTGACGAACTAGAGCAATTCCCTCTTTTTCATCTACGCCACCCGGCACTCTTTCTGAAAGCCGAAGGGGAATATCAAATCCTGCTGAGTCAGCCCGAGACCCAGCACAAACGAGTTAGCCTGGAAGCCATCATTCAGCTCTATCAGAACTATCTCAAAACCGGAGATAGCCGATACGAAGGGGATGCCAGAGCGAGGATCGCTTCGCTATACTACCAGCTCGGTCAAATTGAATGGGACAAGCAAAACTACGAAGAGGCCATCGCCTTTTTTGATGAATTAGAACAATTTCCTCAATTCCATTTGCGCCATCCCACCCTTTTTCTGAAAGCCGAAGGGGAGTATCAAATCCTGCTCAATCAGCCTGAGTCCCAGCGCAAACGAACTCGCCTGGAAGGCATCATTCAACTTTATCAGAACTATCTCGATACCGAGGACAGCGAGTACCAAGACGACGCCAGAGGGAGGATCGCTTCGCTTTACTACCAACTCGGTCAAATTGAATGGGACAAGCAAAACTACAAAGAGGCCATCGCGTTTTTTGACGAACTCGAGCAATTTCCTCAGTTTCCCCTGCGCCACCCGGCTCTTTTTCTGAAAGCCGAAGGGGAGTATCAAATTCTGCTGAGCGAGCCTCAGTCCCAGCACAAAGGGGCTCGCATGGAAACAATCGTGATACTCTATCAGAACTATCTCAATACCGAGGACAGCCAGTACGTGGACGATGCCAATGCGAGGATTGCTTTGCTTTACTATCAACTTGCTCAACTGCAGTGGAAAAGGCAAAACTTCAAAGAGGCGATTGCTTTTTTTGACGAACTGGAACAATTTCCTCAATTCCCCTTGCGTCACCCCACCCTTTTTCTCAAGGCAGAAGGGGAATATCAAATCCTGCTGACCCAGCCCGAGTTGCAGCATAAACGAGTTCGCCTGGAAGCCATCATTCAGCTCTATCAGAACTATCTCATAACGGAGGACGATCAGTACCAAGCCGATGCCAGGGCGAGGGTCGCCTCGCTTTATTACCAGCTCGGACAGGAGGAATGGGAAAAGCAAAATTTCAAAGAAGCGATCACTTTTTTTGATAAACTCGAGCAATTTCCTCAGTTTCCACTGCGCCACCCCGCCCTTTTTCTGAAAGCCGAAGGGGAATACCAAATCTTGATGAACCAGCCTAAATCGCAGCACAATCGAGTTCGCATGGAAGGCATTGTACAACTCTTTAAAAATTATCTGGGAACCGAGGACAGCAAGTACGAAACCGATGCCAGAGCGAGGATCGCTTCACTATTCTACCAACTCGGGCAGAATGAATGGGAAGAGAAAAACTACAAAGAAGCGATTGCTTTTTTTGACGAACTCGAGCAATTTCCTCAGTTTCCACTGCGCCACCCCACCCTTTTTCTGAAAGCCGAAGGGGAGTATCAAATCTCACTCGGTCGGCCTGAATCCGAGCAAAAACGAGCTCACCTGGAAACTATTGCGCAGCTTTATAAAAACTATCTCAAAACCGGGGACAGCCAGTATCAAAGCGATGCCAGCGCAAGGATCGCTTCGCTTTACTACCAGCTCGGGCTGAGTGAGTGGGATAAGCAAAAATACAAAGAAGCGATTGCTTTTTTTGACGAACTCGAGCAATTCCCACAGTTCCCCCAACGCATCTCCATCCTTTTTCTGAAAGCCGAAGGGGAGTATCAAATCCTGCTCAGCGAGCCGGATTCCCCGCACAACAAAGCTCGCATAGAAAACATCATACAGCTCTATCTAAACTATCTCCAAACCGAAAGTAGCCAATACCGAAGTGATGCTGAAGCCCGGGTCGCTTCGCTTTACTATCAACTCGGGCAGTATGAATGGCATGAGAAAAACTTTGAAGAAGCCATCGCTTTTTTTGACGAATTGGAGCAATTCCCTCAGTTTCCTCTGCGTCACTCCATCCTTTTTCTGAAAGCCGAGGGGGAGTATCAAATCCTGCTCAGTCAACCTGAGTCCCGGAATAAACGAGTTCGCGTAGAGGACATTATTCAACTCTATCAGAACTATCTCAAAACCGAGGACGACCAGTATCAAGATGATGCCAGATCTCGAGTCGCGTTGCTATACTATCAACTTGGTCAACAAGAGTGGGAAAAGCAAAACTACAAAGAAGCCATCGCATTTTTTAACGAACTCGAGCAATTCCCCCAATTTCCCCTGCTCCATTCCACCCTTTTTCTGAAAGCCGAAGGGGAGTATCAAATCCTGCTCAGCGAGCCTGAATCGCAGCACGATCGGGCAGGTATGGAAAAAGTTATATATCTTTATCAGAACTATCTCAAAACCGAGGACAATCGGTACCAAGACGATTCCCGAGCAAGGATCGCGTCTCTTTACTACCAACTTGGTCAGAATGAGTGGGAACAAGAAAATTACAAGGAAGCCATTGCTTTTTTTGACGAGCTCGAGCAATTTCCCCAATTCCCTCTGCGCCACCCTGCTCTCTTTCTCAAAGCGGAAGGAGAGTATCAAATCTTGCTCAACCAGCCTGAGTCGCAGCACGAACGAACTCGCCTGGAAGCTATTGTGAGGCTTTACCAAAACTATTTGGAGACCCAGGACCATCAGTACCGGAACGATGCCAGAGCGAGGATTGCTTCGCTTTACTATCAGCTCGGTCAGCAGGAATGGGAAAAACAAAACTACAAAGAGGCCATCGCTTTTTTTGATGAACTGGAACAATTCCCTCAATTCCCCTTACGTCATCCCACCCTCTTCCTCAAAGCCGAAGGGGAGTATCAAATCTTGCTCAGCCAGCCTGAGCCTCAACACAATCGGGTTCGCCTGGAAGCCATCGTGAGACTCTACCAAAACTATTTGGAGACTCGGGACAGCCAATACCGTAACGATGCCAGAGCGAGGATTGCTTCCCTTTACTATCAAATTGGCCAGAATGAATGGGAAAAGCAAAACTATAAAGAAGCGATTGCTTATTTTGACGAACTCGAGCATTTTCCCCAATTCCCTCTGCGCCACACCACTCTTTTTCTCAAGGCCGAAGGGGAATATCAGATCTTGCTCAGCCAGCCTGAACCTCAACGCAATCGGGTTCGCCTGGAAGGCATCATTCAACTCTATCAGAACTATCTCAAAACCGGGGACAACCAATACAAAAGCGATGCCGGAGCGAGGGTTGCTTCCCTTTACTATCAACTCGGCCAGAATGAATGGGAAAAGCAAAACTACAAAGAAGCGATTGCTTATTTTGACGAACTCGAGCAGTTTCCCCAATTCCCTCTGCGCCACCCCACTCTCTTTCTCAAAGCCGAAGGAGAGTATCAAATCTTGCTCAGCCAACCTGAATCCGAGCAAAAACGAGTTCACCTGGAAACCATTGTACAACTCTACCAAAACTATTTGGAGACCCAGGACAGTCAATATCAAGGCGATGCAAATTCGAGGATTGCTTCGCTTTACTACCAAATCGGTCAGCAGGAATGGGAAAAACAAAACTACAAAGAAGCCATCGCGTTTTTTGACAAACTGGAACAATTCCCTCAATTCCCGCTACGCCACCCTGCCCTCTTTCTCAAGGCCGAAGGGGAATATCAGATCATGCTCAGCCAACCGAAATCAGAGCACGAACGAGCTCATTTGGAAGCCCTTGCGCAGATCTACCAAAACTATTTGGAAACTCAGGACAGCCAATACCGAAACGATGCCAGAGCGAGGATTGCTTCCCTTTACTACCAACTCGGGCAGAATGAATGGGAAAAGCAAAACTATAGAGAAGCGATTGCTTATTTTGACGAACTCGAGCAATTCCCTCAATTCCCTCTGCGCCAATCCACCCTCTTTCTCAAAGCTGAAGGAGAGTATAAAATTTTGCTCAACCAGCCTGAGTTTCAGAATAATCGAGTGCGCATGGAAGCCATCATTCAGCTCTATCAAAACTATTTGAAAACCGAGGACAACCAATTCCGAAGCGATGCCAGAGGAAGGATCGCTTCTCTGTATTATCAGCTCGGTCAAAGTGAATGGGAAAAACAAAACTATAAGGAAGCGATCGTTTTTTTTAACGAACTCAAGCAATTCCCTTTATTTCCTTTACGCCACTCCGCCCTCTTTCTCATAGCTGAAGGAGGATATCAAATCTTACTCAGTCAGCCTGAGTCGCAGCGCAATCGAACTCGTCAGGAAGCCATTGTACAACTCTACCAAAACTATTTGGAGACCCAGGATGGTCAGTATCAAGACGATGCCAATTCGAGGATTGCTTCGCTTTACTATCAAATCGGTCAGCAGGAATGGGAAAAACAAAACTATAAAGAAGCCATCGCGTTTTTCGACAAACTGGAACAATTCCCTCAGTTCCCCTTACGTCACCCCACCCTCTTTCTCAAAGCCGAAGGGGAGTATCAAATCCTGCGAAACCTACCAAAGTCGCAGCACGAACGAACTCGCCTGGAAGCCATTGCGCAGCTTTATCAGAATTATCTCGAAACCGAGGACATCCAGTACCAAGATGATGCCAAAGCGAGGATTGCTTCCCTTTACTATCAACTCGGTCAGCAGGAATGGGAACAGCAAAACTACAAAGAGGCCATCGCATTTTTTGATGAACTGGAGCAATTCCCTCAATTCTCCTTACGCCATCCGACCCTTTTTCTGAAAGCCGAAGGGGAATATCAAATCTTACTGAGTCAACCCGAGTCACAGCATAATCGAGTACAAATGGAAACCATCGTGCTGCTTTATCAGAATTATCTTAAAACGGAAGATAGCCAGTATCAAGGAGAAGCGAAAGCAAGAATCGCTTCCCTTTACTACCAACTTGGTCAGAATGAATGGGAACAGCAAAACTACAAAGAGGCCATCGCATTTTTTGACGAATTGGAACAATTTCCTCAGTTCCCCTTACGCCATCAGACACTTTTTCTGAAAGCCGAAGGGGAGTATCAAATCTTACAGAGCCAGCCTGAGTCCCGGTATAAACGAGTTCGTCCGGAAGCCATTGTAAAGCTCTACCAAAACTATTTGGAGACCCAGGACAGTCAGTATCAAGACGATGCCAAAGCGAGGATTGCTTCCCTTTACTATCAACTCGGTCAGCAGGAATGGGAAAAACAAAACTACAAAGAAGCCATCACGTATTTTGACAAACTGGAACAATTTCCTCAGTTCCCCTTACGTCATCCCACCCTCTTTCTCAAAGCCGAAGGGGAATATCAAATATTACTCAGTCAGTCTGAATCACAACACGAACGAGCTCGCCTGGAAGCCATTGCGCAGCTTTATCAGAATTATCTCAAAACCGAGGATGTCCAGTTCCAAGATGATGCCAAAGCGAGGATTGCTTCCCTGTATTATCAACTCGGTCAGAATGAATGGGAACAGCAAAACTACAAAGAGGCCATCGCATTTTTTGATGAACTGGAGCAATTCCCTCAATTCCCCTTACGCCATCCGGCCCTTTTTCTCAAAGCCGAAGGGGAATATCAAATCTTAATGAGTCAACCCGAGTCGCAGCATAATCGAGTACAAATGGAAACCATCGTGCTGCTTTATCAGAATTATCTTAAAACGGAGGATAGCCAGTATCAAGGAGAAGCGAAAGCAAGAATTGCTTCGCTTTACTACCAAATCGGTCAGCAGGAATGGGAAAAGAAAAACTACAAAGAGGCGATCAGCTTTTTTGACGAATTGGAACAATTTCCTCAGTTTTCCTTACGCCATCAAGCACTTTTTCTGAAAGCCGAAGGGGAGTATCAAATCTTACAGAGCCAGCCTGAGTCCCGGTATAAACCAGTTCGTCCGGAAGCCATTGTACAGCTCTACCAAAACTATTTGGAGACCCAGGACAGTCAGTATCAAGACGATGCCAATTCGAGGATTGCTTCGCTGTACTATCAAATCGGTCAACAGGAATGGGAAAAACAAAACTACAAAGAAGCCGTCGCGTTTTTTGACAAACTGGAACAATTTCCTCAATTCCCCTTACGTCACCCAACCCTTTTTCTCAAAGCCGAAGGGGAATATCAAATTTTACTCGGTCAGCCTGAATCACAACACGAACGAGCTCGCCTGGAAGCCATTGCGCAGCTTTATCGGAATTATCTCAAAACCGAGGATGTCCAGTTCCAAGATGATGCCAAAGCGAGGATTGCTTCCCTGTATTATCAACTCGGTCAGCAAGAATGGAAAAAGCAAAATTACAAAGAGGCCATCGCATTTTTTGATGAACTGGAGCAATTCCCTCAATTCCCCTTACGCCATCCGACCCTTTTTCTCAAAGCCGAAGGGGAATATCAAATCTTAATGAGTCAACCCGAGTCGCAGCATAATCGAGTACAAATGGAAACCATCGTGCTGCTTTATCAGAATTATCTTAAAACGGAGGATAGCCAGTATCAAGGAGAAGCGAAAGCAAGAATTGCTTCGCTTTACTACCAAATCGGTCAGCAGGAATGGGAAAAGAAAAACTACAAAGAGGCGATCAGCTTTTTTGACGAATTGGAACAATTCCCTCAATTCCCCTTACGTCATCCCACCCTCTTCCTCAAAGCCGAAGGGGAGTATCAAATCTTGCTCAGCCAGCCTGAGCCTCAACACAATCGGGTTCGCCTGGAAGCCATCGTGAGACTCTACCAAAACTATTTGGAGACTCGGGACAGCCAATACCGTAACGATGCCAGAGCGAGGATTGCTTCCCTTTACTATCAAATTGGCCAGAATGAATGGGAAAAGCAAAACTATAAAGAAGCGATTGCTTATTTTGACGAACTCGAGCATTTTCCCCAATTCCCTCTGCGCCACACCACTCTTTTTCTCAAGGCCGAAGGGGAATATCAGATCTTGCTCAGCCAGCCTGAACCTCAACGCAATCGGGTTCGCCTGGAAGGCATCATTCAACTCTATCAGAACTATCTCAAAACCGGGGACAACCAATACAAAAGCGATGCCGGAGCGAGGGTTGCTTCCCTTTACTATCAACTCGGCCAGAATGAATGGGAAAAGCAAAACTACAAAGAAGCGATTGCTTATTTTGACGAACTCGAGCAGTTTCCCCAATTCCCTCTGCGCCACCCCACTCTCTTTCTCAAAGCCGAAGGAGAGTATCAAATCTTGCTCAGCCAACCTGAATCCGAGCAAAAACGAGTTCACCTGGAAACCATTGTACAACTCTACCAAAACTATTTGGAGACCCAGGACAGTCAATATCAAGGCGATGCAAATTCGAGGATTGCTTCGCTTTACTACCAAATCGGTCAGCAGGAATGGGAAAAACAAAACTACAAAGAAGCCATCGCGTTTTTTGACAAACTGGAACAATTCCCTCAATTCCCGCTACGCCACCCTGCCCTCTTTCTCAAGGCCGAAGGGGAATATCAGATCATGCTCAGCCAACCGAAATCAGAGCACGAACGAGCTCATTTGGAAGCCCTTGCGCAGATCTACCAAAACTATTTGGAAACTCAGGACAGCCAATACCGAAACGATGCCAGAGCGAGGATTGCTTCCCTTTACTACCAACTCGGGCAGAATGAATGGGAAAAGCAAAACTATAGAGAAGCGATTGCTTATTTTGACGAACTCGAGCAATTCCCTCAATTCCCTCTGCGCCAATCCACCCTCTTTCTCAAAGCTGAAGGAGAGTATAAAATTTTGCTCAACCAGCCTGAGTTTCAGAATAATCGAGTGCGCATGGAAGCCATCATTCAGCTCTATCAAAACTATTTGAAAACCGAGGACAACCAATTCCGAAGCGATGCCAGAGGAAGGATCGCTTCTCTGTATTATCAGCTCGGTCAAAGTGAATGGGAAAAACAAAACTATAAGGAAGCGATCGTTTTTTTTAACGAACTCAAGCAATTCCCTTTATTTCCTTTACGCCACTCCGCCCTCTTTCTCATAGCTGAAGGAGGATATCAAATCTTACTCAGTCAGCCTGAGTCGCAGCGCAATCGAACTCGTCAGGAAGCCATTGTACAACTCTACCAAAACTATTTGGAGACCCAGGATGGTCAGTATCAAGACGATGCCAATTCGAGGATTGCTTCGCTTTACTATCAAATCGGTCAGCAGGAATGGGAAAAACAAAACTATAAAGAAGCCATCGCGTTTTTCGACAAACTGGAACAATTCCCTCAGTTCCCCTTACGTCACCCCACCCTCTTTCTCAAAGCCGAAGGGGAGTATCAAATCCTGCGAAACCTACCAAAGTCGCAGCACGAACGAACTCGCCTGGAAGCCATTGCGCAGCTTTATCAGAATTATCTCGAAACCGAGGACATCCAGTACCAAGATGATGCCAAAGCGAGGATTGCTTCCCTTTACTATCAACTCGGTCAGCAGGAATGGGAACAGCAAAACTACAAAGAGGCCATCGCATTTTTTGATGAACTGGAGCAATTCCCTCAATTCTCCTTACGCCATCCGACCCTTTTTCTGAAAGCCGAAGGGGAATATCAAATCTTACTGAGTCAACCCGAGTCACAGCATAATCGAGTACAAATGGAAACCATCGTGCTGCTTTATCAGAATTATCTTAAAACGGAAGATAGCCAGTATCAAGGAGAAGCGAAAGCAAGAATCGCTTCCCTTTACTACCAACTTGGTCAGAATGAATGGGAACAGCAAAACTACAAAGAGGCCATCGCATTTTTTGACGAATTGGAACAATTTCCTCAGTTCCCCTTACGCCATCAGACACTTTTTCTGAAAGCCGAAGGGGAGTATCAAATCTTACAGAGCCAGCCTGAGTCCCGGTATAAACGAGTTCGTCCGGAAGCCATTGTAAAGCTCTACCAAAACTATTTGGAGACCCAGGACAGTCAGTATCAAGACGATGCCAAAGCGAGGATTGCTTCCCTTTACTATCAACTCGGTCAGCAGGAATGGGAAAAACAAAACTACAAAGAAGCCATCACGTATTTTGACAAACTGGAACAATTTCCTCAGTTCCCCTTACGTCATCCCACCCTCTTTCTCAAAGCCGAAGGGGAATATCAAATATTACTCAGTCAGTCTGAATCACAACACGAACGAGCTCGCCTGGAAGCCATTGCGCAGCTTTATCAGAATTATCTCAAAACCGAGGATGTCCAGTTCCAAGATGATGCCAAAGCGAGGATTGCTTCCCTGTATTATCAACTCGGTCAGAATGAATGGGAACAGCAAAACTACAAAGAGGCCATCGCATTTTTTGATGAACTGGAGCAATTCCCTCAATTCCCCTTACGCCATCCGGCCCTTTTTCTCAAAGCCGAAGGGGAATATCAAATCTTAATGAGTCAACCCGAGTCGCAGCATAATCGAGTACAAATGGAAACCATCGTGCTGCTTTATCAGAATTATCTTAAAACGGAGGATAGCCAGTATCAAGGAGAAGCGAAAGCAAGAATTGCTTCGCTTTACTACCAAATCGGTCAGCAGGAATGGGAAAAGAAAAACTACAAAGAGGCGATCAGCTTTTTTGACGAATTGGAACAATTTCCTCAGTTTTCCTTACGCCATCAAGCACTTTTTCTGAAAGCCGAAGGGGAGTATCAAATCTTACAGAGCCAGCCTGAGTCCCGGTATAAACCAGTTCGTCCGGAAGCCATTGTACAGCTCTACCAAAACTATTTGGAGACCCAGGACAGTCAGTATCAAGACGATGCCAATTCGAGGATTGCTTCGCTGTACTATCAAATCGGTCAACAGGAATGGGAAAAACAAAACTACAAAGAAGCCGTCGTGTTTTTTGACAAACTGGAACAATTTCCTCAATTCCCCTTACGTCACCCAACCCTTTTTCTCAAAGCCGAAGGGGAATATCAAATTTTACTCGGTCAGCCTGAATCACAACACGAACGGGTTCACCTGGAAACCATCGTTGCGCTCTATCAGACCTATTTAGAAACAGAAGACAGCCAATACCGCGCTGATGCTCGAGCGAGAATTGCTTCGCTTTACTATCAAATCGGTCAGCAGGAATGGGAAAAACAAAACTATAAAGAAGCGATCGCTTTTTTTGACGAACTGGAACAATTCCCTCAGTTCCCTCTGCTCGACTCCACCCTTTTTCTCAAAGCCGAAGGGGAGTACCAAATCTTGCTCAATCGGCCTGAGCCTGAGCAGAATCGATCTCGGATGGAAGCCATTGTGTTGCTTTATCAGAATTATCTCAAAACCGAGAAAAACCAGTATCAAGGAGAAGCAAAAGCGAGAATTGCTTCCCTTTACTACCAAATCGGTCAGCAGGAATGGGAGAAACAGAACTATAAAGAAGCCATCGCATTTTTTGATATACTAGAACAATTCCCTCAGTTCCCCTTACGTCATCCAACCCTTTTTCTCAAAGCCGAAGGGGAGTATCAAATTTTACAGAGCCAGCCTGAATCGCAACTCAATCAAACTCGCCTGGAAACCATCGTGTTGCTCTACCTGACCTATTTGGAGACGGAGGACAGCCAATACCAAGCCGATGCACGAGCTAGAATTGCTTCGCTTTACTATCAGCTCGGTCAGAATGAATGGGAAAAACAAAACTACAAAGAAGCCATCACTTTTTTTGACAAACTGGAACAATTCCCTCAATTTCCTCTTCGCCATCCCACCCTCTTTCTTAAAGCAGAAGGGGAGTACCTAATCTTATTGAGCCAGTCTGAGTCTGAGCACAAAGGGGCTCGTTTGGAAGCCATCGTTCGGCTCTACCAAGACTATTTAGAGACTGAAGACAGCCAATACCAAGCCGATGCCCGGGCGAAGATCGCTTCGCTTTACTACCAACTTGGTAAGAATGAATGGGAAAAGCAAAACTATAGAGAAGCGATTGCTTATTTTGACGAACTCGAGCAATTCCCTCAATTCCCTCTGCGCCACCCCGCTCTTTTTCTCAAAGCCGAAGGAGAATATCAAATCCTGCAGAGCGAACCTCAGTCCAAGCAAACGGGTGCTCGCAAGGAAGCCATCATTCAGCTCTATCAAAACTATTTGAAAACCGAGGACAGCCAATACAAAGACGATGCCAATACGAGGGTCGCTTTGCTTTACTATCAGCTCGGACTGGAGGAATGGGAGAAGCAAAACTATCATGAAGCCCTTGCCTTTTTTGACGAACTCGAGCAATTCCCTCAATTTCGTCAGAGCCACTCCACCCTTTTTCTCAAAGCCGAAGGGCAGTATCAAATCCTGCAGAGCGAGCCTCAGTCCAAGCAAACGGGTGCTCGCAAGGAAGCCATAATTCAGCTCTATCAGAACTACCTCAAAACCGAGGACAGCAAGTTCCAAGACGATGCTAAAGCGAGGGTCGCTTCGCTTTATTACCAGCTCGGACAGGAGGAATGGGAAAAGCAAAATTACAAAGAAGCGATCGCTTTTTTTTACGAACTCGATCAATTCCCTCAATTCCCCTTACGTCACCCCACTCTCTTTCTCAAAGCTGAAGGGGAGTATCAAATCCTGCTCGGTGAACCTGAGTCCCAACATAAACGAGCACGAATGGAAAGTATCATTCAACTCTATCAAAACTACCTTAAAACTGAGGACCGTCAGTACCAAAACGATGCCAATGCGAGGATTGCTTCACTTTACTATCAGCTCGGTCAGTTGGAGTGGGAAAAGCGAAACTACAAAGAAGCGATCGCTTTTTTTGACGAACTCGAGCAATTTCCTCAATTCCCCTTACGTCACTCCACTCTCTTTCTCAAAGCCGAAGGGGAATATCAAATTCTGCTCAGCCAGCCAGAGTCTCAGCATAAAAGAATTCACTTGGAAACCATCGTGAAATTCTTCCAGAACTATTTAAAGAGCCAGGACAGCAAGTACGAAGGCGATGCCAGAGCGAGGATTGCCTTGCTTTACTACCAGATTGGTCAGTTAGAGTGGGAAAAACAAAACTACAAAGAAGCCGTTGTTTTTTTTGAGAAAGTCGAGCAATTCCCTCAGTTCTCTCAACGGCATCTGGCCCTCTTTCTCAAAGCCGAAGGACAGTATCAAATTCTGCTCAGCGAGCCTCAAACGCTGCGCAAACGAGCTCGCCTGGAAGCCATTGCGCAACTCTACCAGAATTATCTCAAAACCGAGGACAATGAGTTCCAAAGCGATGCCAATGCGAGGATCGCTTCGCTTTACTATCAACTCGGACAGAATGAATGGGAAAAGCAAAACTACAAAGAAGCCGTTGCTTTTTTTAATGAATTAGAGCAATTCCCCCAGTTCTCTCTACGTCACCCTACCCTCTTTCTCACAGCCGAAGGGGAATATCAAATTTTTCTCAGTCAGCCTGAATCACAGCACGAAAGAGCTCGATTGGAAGCTATTGCGCAACTCTACAAAAACTATTTGGTGACCCGGGACGAACAGTATCGAAGCGATGCCGGAGCGAGGGTCGCTTCACTTTACTATCAACTCGGGCAGAATGAATGGGAAAAGCAAAACTACAGAGAGGCCATCACTTTTTTTGACGAACTGGAACAATTCCCTCAATTCGCCCTGCGTCACCCCGCCCTTTTTCTCAAAGCTGAAGGGGAATATCAAATTCTACTCAATCAGCCTGAATCACAGCACGAACGAGCTCGATTGGAAGCCATTGCGCAACTCTACCAAAACTATTTGGTAACCCAGGACGAACAGTATCGAAGCGATGCCAGAGCGAGGATCGCTTCGCTTTACTTTCAACTCGGCCAGAACGAATGGAAGAAGCAAAACTACAAAGAGGCCCTCACTTTTTTTGACGAACTCAAGCAATTCCCGCAGTTCCCTCTACGCCATCCCACCCTTTTTCTCAAAGCCGAAGGGGAGTATCAAATGTTGTTGAGCGAACCAAAGTCAAAGCATGAACGAACTCGTCTGGAAGCAATCGTGCAACTCTACCAAAACTATTTGGAGACGGGAGACAGCCAATATCAAAGTGACGCTAATGCGAGAATCGCTTCGCTTTACTACCAGCTCGGTCAAAATGAATGGAAGAAGCAAAACTACAAAGAGGCCCTCGCATTTTTTGACGAACTCGAGCAATTTCCTCAATTTCCCTTGCGTCACCCGGTCCTCTATCTCAAAGCTGAAGGTGAGTATCAAATCTTGTTGATTGAACCAAAGTCAAAGTATGAACGAACTCGCCTGGAAGCAATCGCGCAACTTTACCAAAATTATTTGTTAACGGAAGACAACCAGTATCAAGGCGATGCCAATGCAAGGATCGCTGCGCTTTACTATCAGCTTGGGCAGCAGGAGTGGGAGAAGCAAAATTACAAAGAGGCCGTCGCTTTTTTTGATAAATTAGAGCAATTTCCTCGATTTCCCCTACGTCAATCCACCCTGTTTTTCAAAGCCGAAGGGGAGTATCAAATCTTGCTCAGCCAACCTGAGTCTCAGCAAAAAAGAGCTCACTTGGAAGGCATTGTCGAACTCTACCAGAATTATCTGCAGACGGAAGACAAACAATATCATGCTCGCGCTCTTCGACGTATAGGCAAACTTTTTCTCGAATTAAATGAACCACTGGAAACGATTTCATATTATATGCAATACTTAAAAACTGGGGATAGTACTCATGTAGCTGGCGTTCACTATGAACTGGGACAGCTTTTTATCAATCAAGAGGATAATGTACAGGCAATTAGAGAACTCGAGTTTGCTAGAAAAAGCAAAGAATATCAAAATGATGTGGAATTGATCCTGCAATTATCACAGCTTCTTGAGAGAGAGAATCGTCATCGAGAATTGCAAAACCTGCTGGCAGAGGCGAGAAACAACTCGACGTTGAGTGATCAACACAGAAACTACTTTTGGATGAAGGACATCGATATAGCTCTAAAGAACAATCAATGCGAAAAGATTCTTAAAGAAAGCAGAGAGGTCTTTTCTACCTTGAAACCAGCAGACCGGCAATTTGTACTCTATGCCAGGAGTGTCTGTTTCCACCAGACTAAACAATGGAAGCAGGCGGTAGTTGATTTGCACGCTATCAAACATAATCCAAATTATGAAACATTCGCTTTCGAAAAATTGATAGAAATATACCAGGAAACTAAAGACTGGAATAGCATGGCGACGCATATCGAAGAATTTTTAAAAAGAAAAAACTTTCCATTGCTCCCCGACCACTTTCAAATATTGCTGGATGCTTATCACCAACTCGAGGATTTGAAAAATGTTGCAGCGACTTATATACGCTGGGAATCTGTTTTTCCAAAAGAAGTTCAAAAATCAGAATTTTTAATCGATTGGGCAGAGACGGAAGAAAAATTAAATCGCCTTGAAAAGAGTAGAGACCTTTACAAAAAAATCCTATCCCTTCCGGAAATCGACCTGGAGTTGAGAGAAGGGATTGTCTTTCAATTGGCGGATTCATACCTCAATGATGAAGACTATATAAGTGTGGTACAAATATATGAACAAGACCTGATTCCCCATCTCAGCGAAACGACAGCTCAACAAAAGTATGCTCTTGTGATAGGGCAAATATACTACGATTCTCTCCAAGAGTACGATAAGGCAAGGCAATGGCTCCAAAAAGTGGACCGGGGTCAAGCGACTGACTTAGAGGTGCGCGCAATTCTGTTGCTGAGTGACATTGCCGAAGAGTTGGGAGAAATGGATCAGGCAATTCAACTTTTGAACAACCTCACCGAACGCTCATTGAAACCCGAGTGGGCATTAAATGTTAATTATCGTCTGGCAATTTTATATGAAAAACATCAACTTTTACCAGAAGCTCTGAAAAAATACCGTGTGATGGCTGGCGATAAAGCAATCACGAAAAAGGAAGATTTGGAACTTCAAGAATACGCGGAAAAACGGATTCAAGAGATTGAAAAAAACAATGCCATTCAAGAGTTGGATCAATTGATTAAAAACAAATCATGGCAAGACGTGGCCTTGCGCATTCGAAATGGATTCAGCCTACAAAATTTTACTCCAAGCCATGAACTTTATGAGGTCCTGGTTTATGCCGAGCGTCATCAAAAAAATTGGCAAGGCATTTTGGACGCATATCAGGATTGGGGAAAGCTGGATGCCTCTAAAGCAGAATCCCTGGAAGCTTTGCTTACTCGAGGAGAGGCGGCCCTTAAATTATCTGACAATCAGCTTGCTGAAAAGTTTTATAGCAATGCCCTCAAAATTGTCTCGATCGAAGATCAGGCAACTCTGATCTTTTTGACTAAGAGTTTGTCCGTCATCTATGAGCACGAAAAAAATTATAGAAAAGTAGTAGACGTCTATGAACAAACCTATCCTTTATTGAGAGACACGGATGATCAAATTCATTTTGCCTACAAACTGGGAAGTTTCTATTTGAGTCCTTTGAACGATAAAACTCAGGCGCGAAAATGGTTTGCCGAAGCAGACAAGGGAGGAATCCAAGAAGAAGAATTGAGTGCTGCCTGGCAATTGGCGGAACTGGAATCCGACCCTGTCAAAACCATCAAGATACTTGCAAAAATGGCATTCCGTCCAATTTCAAAAAACCTCGAATGGTATATTACAGTTAACCTGAAATTGGGCATTTTATACGAGCAACAGGAACAGTGGCGAAAAGCAAAACTTCACTACGACCGGGTTATCAAAACAAAGACTTCCGAACATAAAAAATACGGGCAATTTGCCCGGGAACGATCCAACATAATTGCAGTTTATTTGAAGAGTTTAAAAGAGAGTCAGTGAGTTCGAACTGAATAGTCTCAATATCCCGGGTTTTCCATACCAGCGTATCGAAACAATTAACGGACCCTTGGTCACGACAAATCCAACATTAGGCACAATGATTTTCGTTAAACTTTCATTACCTGAGGAGTGCCGTGGAAACTATATCCAACAACGTCGAAATCACTGTTGAAATAAAAAAAAAGCCCGAGAACTCGGCTTTGATTTAGTCCATGTGATACCTGTCTCACCAAGCCAAAGTATTAACATTTACGGACAATGGCTTACTATGGGATATTCAGGAGAAATGGAATATCTAGATCAACACTATGAAAAAAAGCGAGATCTTCGCAAGGTGATGCCGGAAACCCTTTCTTTGATTTCTTTGGGTATCAATTATCACACTGCCTCCATTCCTGAATCAGAAAAAAACGAATCTTCCAAGGGAAGAATTAGTTCTTATGCTTGGGGGACGGACTATCATCAGGTGGTACGGGAAAAATTGGAAGCACTCCGCCACTATATCGAAACAACGATTCCTCATCAAAAATACAGTCGTGTCTACGTGGACACCGGTCCTATCCTAGAGCGTGAATACGCCCATCGAGCCGGTCTGGGATGGCTGGGTAAAAACTCGATGCTGATCAACTGGAAAAAGGGATCTTGGTTTTTTTTAGCGGAAATCCTGCTGGACATAAAGCTGAAATATGATGTTGTGACCCCTTGGGGAGATTGTGGAAACTGCACCAAGTGCCTGGAAGCCTGCCCCACTGATGCTATATTAAACGAACGACAAATTGATGCCAGACGCTGTATTTCATATCTCACCATTGAATTGAAAGGGAGCGTTCCTCAACAATTCAGGTCTACCATGGGAAATATGGTTTTTGGTTGCGATATTTGTCAGGAAGTGTGTCCTTGGAACAGAAATGCTCCTATCTCACTGGAACCCGGATTCCGACCAAGAGCCGAAAACATCATGCCGAATCTGATTTCATTGATGTTTTTGACCCAGGAAGAATTCAGCAAACGATTCAAAAACAGTCCAGTCAAACGGGCAAAACGGAAAGGATTCTTACGCAATGTGGCCATTGCCTTGGGTAACTGGGGCAGTCCTCTGGCTATTCTGGCTCTGAAACACGGTTTGCAGGAAGAAGAACCGCTCATTCGGTCTCATTCTGCATGGGCTTTGGGACAAATCGATCATCCTGATGCCAGAAAAACTTTGAAGGAGTCATACAAACAAGAACGTCACATTGATGTAATTCAAGAAATCCAAGATGCTCTTTCAGCCAGTAGGGTTCCAACGGTTTAAGTACTGCTTCAGCAACTGAGCTGCTTTCTGCAAAACTATTGCATGATGCCGTTCAAAATCTGCAATTGCTTGTTTATTTGCCAAATCCGTAACTACGCGAAATGCAAAAGCATCTGTTTGAAGTTCCCGGCAAATTCTCATTACGACAGCACTTTCCCAGTCTCCACAGAATGCTTTGTAGCGCACAAACAAATCATGTTTCAACTTTTCATTCTCAATATTCTGTTCCCCTGAAACAATGGGTCCCAGTCGGATTTGAGGAATGGCTCGGGCAATGGCAAGAACTTTGGGATCTGCGAATAAGAGATCGCAAAAAGGAGGAGGTTGCAAATATTCTGCCGTGGCGGTAGCAACGATAACATCCCCTATTTTCACGGTGGGCGCTATAGCGCCGGCACTGCCAAAATTGACGATCAATTTAGGAATATGTTCTTGAATGATCAGCTTCGTTGCACGCATACTATTGGATTTTCCCACTTTACTGACCAAGACCCTCAGTAGATGTTCCTGTAACTTCATTTCAATCCAAGTATGCTGCTTGAACTGGAAAATCCGAGGCTGAGAATGCCAGGAGAGCAAGGGTTTTGCTTCTGCCCATAAAGAACAGATAATACCTATGTTTGCCAAACACAGCCTTTCTCCGGGAAAAAGAGGATGCTTAAAAGCGGATCTTCTCCCAATATTCCTGGAATTTAGTATTTCTTTCTTGTCATTACTGGCAAAGTCTCGTTCAAAAATGTACCGGCATTTCACCAGACTTTTTTTCTCTCACAGCGACGATATACTGTGAACGGATGATTTCTTCATTTTTTGTCATCCTGAGGGAACCAAAGGATCTTCTTGATTCCCATGAGATTCTTGCTTAGGCAGCCCCCTTAGCTCGGAATGACAGTTCTTTTGAAAAGTGAAATTTAAACCCGTTTAGAGTATACCTAAATCCTGCAATTGAATATTTTGATTGAGTTTCCCCCCACTCTTTGAGAGGTTTTTTTAAAAAAAAGGATTTGAGAGTTGAATTTCCATCAGTCCTTGCTCATAAAGGTTTTTCCGCCCTCCATTAGATCGTCATATTTTGTGATGATCTGATACCCGCTTTCGCGGGCACAAGATTCAAGACGTACTTCTCCCTGGATTTGGGAATCTACATCTCAGCAAAATGTATCCACTGGAGTGAAACAAAGGATCCAGGTCTCTCCAACAGCGACCCATGCATCCCATTGAGCATTGTAAAGTGTTCTTTCCGGAACTCTCAGTTTTTGTTGACGAGCGCCACTCGTCCATTTTCCTGCCATTCGGACAAGATAGGTGCGCATGGTGGCCGGTTCCCAACGGCGCAGTATTGCGTTACCACTACAAAGGGCCATCCAGCGCAGCGTGTTGTAAGCGAGTATCGCGCATTGGAACAAGGCACTGTTGGCCCAAAAATCGTCGGTTTTAATCTGAGCCAGCGCAGTTTGATTTTTTGCTTCCTCAATCCATGTCTCAGCGACCGCCCTTTGGCCATACTCTTTGTGAGCCTGCCAGGGAGTGAGCGCGTCAGTGAGAACATAACAAAAATAATCGTACTCCTTCATCTCAAAGAGGGTGGCCATCCCTTTGAGTTCCTCCTCTTTCTCCCTGCGTACGGCCATGAATTTTCTTGACCTCCTCCAAGTTTCACATTGGTGGGAAAACTCACACCCTTCCCAAGCGGGCTGCCCCTTCACTTTTTGCCATTTTTGGGTTTCCAACAACGAGACAAGCCCCTTGAGTTTGACCTTGATCAGATAGCCATGGCCTCGTTCTTCGAGGAAATCCAGCAAATCCCCCACAAAAAAACCACTGTCTCCACGAAACAGAGTGCGAGTCCGATTTGGAAGGTGAGCGAGAAGTTGCCGCATGAATTCAACGACTCCATTGCTGGTATAGGCACTCCCATCACGAAGCCAACCCTGAAGAATCTCCTTTGTCTCTGCGCAAAATGCCAGCAGAGGATGATACGAAGCTGCACCGCGTTTGTGGGGATTATATCCGACAGACACTCCTTGCTGCTTGCCGTAGGCCGTTTTCACAGTGGAGTCCACGTCAATCACAAGACAGTGTAACACCCCAACGATGCTTGTCCCACTTCGAAGCGCCTTACGCCAGATACCGGCTCGAATCCGATGGTTCAAGCTCTCCATCTCATTGATGTTTTTCTGTGTGAAAGTACGCAGTATCCGGCCGAATGTGGTTTCATCCGGAATCCTCAGCCAACCGGCCACACGACTCAAAACACGGTCGTTCCAAACTGTCACAATCGAACGAATCGAACGGGCGCCACCAACAATGCCGACCACCGACAAAATGACCATGTCCACCGCGTCATAAAGACCCGTGGCGCCACGCCGATGATCTACGGTCTGCTCTGTCTTTGAAACAATCCCTTCTTTGTGAAAAAATTTGACAACCGGAATCAAGCCTGCTTGCGCGGTCAGGTCTCTGCCTCCCTGGCTGATATGGATGTTTTTTGCTGTCGTTCTTGCCGATCTTGCGCTACCTTTGTTTTTCATGGTAATGGTGATCTCTTAAAATGTTGATTCTGGTGTTAACTATTTGAGTATATTACCATTTCCATGTTTGATTGTCATCTAATTGCAGGATTTAGGGTATATGTAGATTGACTAAATGCCTTTGAGTTATTTACACTGTCAGGAAGAAGGTTTACTGAAACACATTTTGCCTTATTTCAATTTATACTTATGGCGATCTCTTCTTTTGCAAAAAAAATCTCGGACAATATTTCAGGGCATCAACTATTTGAACAAGAAAGCGCTCTCGTGGTCTGTGTTAGCGGAGGAAGTGATTCTGTAGCACTTTTGCATATCTTATTAGAGTTACAGAAGAAGTGGAAACACCAATTACATATTGTCCATTTCGATCATGAGCTTCGGCCAGAGTCTCTAGCGGAACGTCATTTTGTCGAAGCACTGGCACAGCAATATAACCTTCCCTGTTATACGTTCATATCACAGTCGCCAGCCCGGGAATTTACCGGCGTACAGGAAAAATCTCGACATTGGCGCATACAGTTGTCCGAAAAAATTCGTGCTGAAATCAATGCAGCTTGTATTGTGACCGCACACCATGCCGATGATCAGACAGAAACGTTTTTATTCAAAATGTTAAGAGGTTGCCATCTCTCCAATTTACGAGGTATGGAATGGAAAAATGGTTTCCATATTCGTCCTCTGCTCAATTGCACTAAACTAGAACTCCAGCAATATCTCCGGAGTATTTCGCAGACCTGGATGGAAGATCGCTCTAATCAGTCTTCCCGATACCTGAGGAATCGTATCCGGCTGGAACTCATTCCTTTGATGAATGTATTGGCTCGGGGAGAAATTGTCTCTCGGATCGAAGATCTTTCAGAACAAAGCGCACAACTCAAACAATGGATCCGACAAAGTGGATGTGATACCCCCTGGAAACAGGGGAGGCATCAGGGCATGCTTTTGATCAAGAATTTGCAGGAAAAATCGACCATCATGCAAAGCACTTACTTATATCAATATTTAAGTGCTCAAGGAGTCTGCAATTTGAACTACATTCACATCCGGCAAATTCTTGACCTACTTTTATTTGGTAAAAATCAGTGGGAATTCCACCTACCTGGGAAAAAAATTTGCAAACGTGAAGGAGAAATCATTTCGGTATGCTCCGAAAAAGTTTCAAATTTTTCGACTTGGCGATTTGATACTATCGAAATCAGAAATCATTTAGACTCCGGTCAGCAAGTTCACTGTCAGTTTTTGAAATCCGGCCAGGGTTTTCCGTTGAAAGGACTCGTGATTTTCAATGTTGCGCCTCAAAGTCACTTGATAGTGCGATATCGGGAAGCCGGAGACCGATTCCATCCTCACTGGAGGACCAATCCATTGAAATTGAAAGACTTTTTGAGAGATCAAAACTTCCCTTTACATCAAAGGAATAGACTCCCCTTAATCTGCCATCAAAATCAAATTCTTGCTATTTATCCATATTTTCGTAGCAAGGCTTTTTACCAAGATGAACAAAAATTCCCACCTTTACACTTTCATCTGACTTTGCAGTCGGATTAAAAATCTTACAAGTTACGAATTTTTCAGCGGAAGATTATCTGAGTGAGGAAGTTTTCACTGGGGCAACAGGGTTTTCATGTTGCCAAAGCCGCCCTCTCCAAATCAGGAAAATAGCAGCAAGAATGAGGATTCCACCCGTTGTATAAGGAGCCAATAATTTGATTCCCATCAGTGTTAAATATTGATTGTCCAAACGTAACGGTGTGAGAAGTGCGCGTAAAATAGAATAGAGAATAAAATGAAGGGACAACAACATTCCAGGACGAAAATTTTTCAGTCGCACCCTCCATAAAATTGCAAAAATGATCAAGTTGCCAATCGATTCATAAATCATGGTCGGATGTACAGGTTCTCCATGGGCATAAAGGTCAATGGGAGACCCGGGAGGAAAAACAATTCCGGTCCAAGAATTGGTAACTGGGCCTGCAGCTTCACCATTGGTAAAATTGCCCCACCTTCCAATCGCTTGTCCCAAAATTATACCCAATGCGCCTATATCGGCAATTTCCAGGAAACGCAGGTTTCTGACACTTGTATAGAGATATACAGCAAGTAAACCCCCCAAAATGCCTCCGTGAATTGCCAACCCTCCATGCCAAATGGCAAAGACTTCCCACCATGGCCTGATTGCGTAATAGGCATTCCATTCAAAAATCACTTCATAAATTCGTCCTCCCAACAACCCTCCCAAGAATAGAAACAACACGCAGTTCATCGCTTGGTCCGCGTTCAAAGGCAACTCACGTCGAATTGCTTCTGATATCAGAACCTTATACCCGGCAATGATGGCAAAGGCATAAAACAACCCATAAAATCGCGGTTCCAGAGTGAGTCCAATGCCTGGAATTTCCAGAGAAAAAATATAAGGGCGGTAGGTTTCAAGTGTCAATAGGGGAGAAAACAACATTTATTTATATTCTGGTTTGATATTCAATCCTCTATGATCAAAAAGCCATCCAGAACTTTTTTTTGAGTGGCAAAATTTTGCATCAATCCTTTTTCCGCATAGTCCAACATCGTATTGATTTCTTGTCGAGAAAAGGGTTTACCTTCGGCTGTCCCTTGGACTTCAATGAGGGAGTGGTCCTCGAGCATCACCACATTCAAATCAACATCTGCTTGGCTGTCCTCTTCGTAGTTCAAATCCAGCAGAGGACGTCCTTTGACAATTCCGACACTGATCGCGGACAAATACCGCGTGATGGGGATTCCATTGATTTTCTTTTCCCCAAATAGACGCCGCAATGCGAGCACCAAGGCCACAAACCCTCCCGTGATCGAAGCCGTTCGGGTTCCACCATCCGCTTGAATCACGTCACAATCAATCCATATGGTTCGTTCCCCTATAAAATTCATATTCACAATTGAACGTAAAGAACGGCCAATAAACCTTTGGATTTCCTGGTTACGACCATCAGTTTTTGCTGAAGTATCTCGTTTTTTCCGGGTCAAGGTCGAACTCGGAAGCATCCTATACTCTGAAGTCAGCCATCCCCTTCCGCTCCCTCGCATAAAACCAGGCACGCCCTCTTCCAGGCATGCGGTGCAAATCACTTTGGTGTTTCCCGTTTCAACAAGCACGGACCCTTGCGCATGTATAGTGAAATCCGAAACGATGCGAATAGGACGTGGTTCATCAAAACTGCGCCCATCGCTTCGCGGCCCGGTTTCCATAATCTTTTGCAATTCTTCATTCTCGCCTAAAGAAGATCTTAAAAGACTCATGGTTTTTTAGCCCGTAGGGAGTTACTGGTTGGCATCAATGACTTCTATTCCTTCTTTGATATCAAAATTGAATTGGTTCATATCCAAAGAGAGATTGTACTGCATGTCCTGAAAGGCGATCAATCGGTAATTGCCTTGCATGTCTATCAGAGCAATTTGTTTAAAGTCGAACGTGACAGGATCTATCGCCAGTTGAATAAAGTCCAAAGCAGCAATGCTGTTTTTTGGTTTGAGTTCCACTATGAGCATATCAGCAGCGTCAATCAATTTCCGGGTCAAAGCGCGATGATCAAAGTCATTTTTCAGATTCCCTGCTCCCAGTAAAAAGGAAAGAGTCGTACCGGGGGTGACCTCTTTCAGGGATTGAACCGTAACATTTTCCAATAATGGATCATAAAGCCACAAAGTCTCACCATTGGTGACTAACAGTTGCTCATCCGGTTTGTGATAATTCCACCGCATTTTGCCGGGACGGGCATAGGTAACCACGCCAGAAGCTTTACGAGGTTTTTCGCGTTGGGCAATATAGTTGCTCTGTACAAAATTTCCTTGAAAACTGGAAATTGTCTGATAGCGTTGTTGAATGCGCTCTAAAATATCAGTTTCTGTTGCATGGACAAGGAATCCTCCTTGTATCCCAATCCAAAAAACCATCAGTACACAATAGGGAATCTTCATGATAAATAACTGCTGAAAATCAATGTTTAAGACGAGTGCTTCATTTGCGCTTTTATTTTCCATGCCACTTCCATTGCTTTCAATCCTGCCTCTGCGGGGACCAAAGGCGGAGTTTGGTGCTGTATTGAATGGAGAAAACTGCGAATTTCCTCCAGCAAGGCATCGTTTTTTTCCATTTGAAATACCATCGGCTTCAAATCTTCGTCCTGCAACCGCTCCTCAGGGTCTAATTCCAATTTTCGGACATTTCCGGTTCCATAGTCTAATGACAGATACAACCCTTTTTGGAAAATTCGCATCTTCCGTTCAGATTTATCCGAGACACGGCTAGCTACGAAATTAGTCACACATCCATTGGCGAATTTCAATCTTGCATTGGCCAGATCGACTTTGGTTGTCAAAACGGCAGTTCCCACGCTGTCTATAGAAACAGGCGATTGATTGAGCAGAGTGAGCACGAGGTCGATATCATGAATCATTAGATCCAGAATAACATCAATATCGGTTCCTCGTTTTGGGAACTTGGAAATGCGGACGCATTCAATATATTGAGGACAGTCGATCAGTTTTTGGAACTTTGAAAAAACGACATTGAATCGCTCCAAATGTCCAACCTGAAGATGAACATGATACAATTGGGACAGAGCGATCAATTCTTTTGCCTGCGCCAGTGTAGCCGTAAACGGTTTTTCTACCAAAACATGAATTCCATGCTCAATGAAGATTTTCGCCAACTGATAATGATCCTTTGTTGGGACAACTACGCTGACTGCGTCCACCTGGTCCAGCAACGCATTATAATTCTGATAGAAGGGCACTGCTAATTCTTTTCCTACAAATTGGGCTCTTGCCAAATTTTTATCCACCACTCCGATTAAATCGCAACCTTCCAGTTGGGCATATTTTTGCGCATGGAACCACCCTAGATGTCCCACCCCGATAACGGCTGTACGAATGAGTCCGGGCATCATCAATTCCGACTCTCTAATTCCGAAATTTGCTGCTCCAGGACACTGATCAATTTTTCTTTGGAATTGACCTTGTTTCGCAGTTCAGCAACAATATGTACTGGGGCTTTCGATAAAAATTGATCGTTTTTTAGTTTCTTAAGACTTCGTGACAGAAAGTTTTCTTCTTTTTGTAATTTTTTGTTCAATTTTACAATTTCTTCCTGCCAATCCACGGCTGAAGCTTCTATTTGCACCAGAGTGTCTTCAAAATAGGAACTTAAAGATTCATGGGTCATTTCCGGTTTGTGGGATTCAATGTACAAATTTTCCAGACGTGCCAATTGTTTGATAATCGCCTCATGTTCCTGGAAGAGCAACGCATGTTTTTCTGAATTTATACGAGCATTGTTTTTTAAATTAAGGCCAATGTTGGCTTTATCTCGCAACATCCGGATTTGAATAATTACTTGCTGCACCAGCGAAATCCGGGTAACACTCTCCGGGAAATGATGGGCTTTCACTGGTTGGGGCCATTGGCTGCGAATCAACATCTCCGAAGCGTTGAATTCTTCCCACAGGGCTTCAGTGACAAATGGCATGTAGGGGTGAAAGAGTTTCAGCAAGGTGGTATAGGTGTAAGCAAGTACTTGGTTGTCTTCATCCGTACGTTGCTCTTTTTTCGACATTTCCAAATACCAATCGCAAAAATCTCCCCATAAAAAGGTACGTAATTTTTCGATAACACCGGAAAGACGAAAACTTTCCAGACTTTTTTGCACAGAAAAAATGAGCTCATTGAGCCGGTGCAGGATCCATTGAGAAACGGGCCTTTTCACATCCAATGGGGGCTCGATTGATGTTTGCGGTGGAATGGAAAGCAAAACAAAACGTGCCGCATTCCAAATTTTATTTACAAAACGTCGGCAACTTTCCAATTTTTCCGGATAAATTCTCAAATCCGTCCCCGGTGCCGTATCACTGATCAAAGCAATCCTCAGCGCGTCTGCTCCATACAATTCAATACATTCCAGAGGATCAATACAGGTGGCAGGATCGGATTTCGACATTTTTTTGCCTTCCCGAGTTCGGACCAACCCGTGGAGATAAACCGTTTCAAAAGGAACATCTCTAATCATGTATACGGTCATTAAGATCATTCGCGCAACCCAAAAAAATAAAATGTCGTATCCGGTTTCCATCACTTGGGTCGGATGGAATTTCTGAAAGTCTGCACTATGCTCCAACATTTCCTCAAAAGAAAAAGAATAATTTTGAGCTGTTTGCGGGTCGATCAAAGTGCTCCATGTCCATAATGCAGAAGAGAACCAGGTGTCCAAGGTATCAGGATCTTGACTCCAACCATCTTCTTCGGGCGTTTGGAGGAAGGGACGCATTTCGGAATCACTGTACCATATCGGCACTCGGTGTCCCCACCAAATTTGCCGAGAAATACACCAATCCTGCAAATTTTCAATCCAATGGAAATACGTATTTTCAAAGCGTTCCGGCACAATACGGATCTGTCCTGATTGGATGACCTCCAGTAAAATTTCTTTTAAACTCTGCTTTTTTCCTTTCCATTCTATGACAGCCCGGTTCACATCAATGAACCACTGTTCTTTGGGAAGAGGTTCAATAGGCTGTTTCGAACGGTAACAAATGGACAGTGGTTGATCATAACTTTCTTTTTTTTCAATCAAACCATACGCTTCCAAATCTTTCACAAATGCCTCTCTGCATTCCTTTACTGTCATTCCTTGATAAGCACCGGCCGTCTCCAGCATTTTCCCATCTTCATCAATCACTTGAACAACCGCCAAATCATGGTTTTTTGACATTTGAAAATCGACCTGGCTGTGGCCGGGTGTGACGCCGACCACTCCGGAACCAAAATCAGGATCAACCTGCTCATCAGCAAATACTTTAACCCGAATGACAGGACCCTTGGGCCATTCCACCGCAATCGTTTGTCCTAAATATCGCTGATAACGCATATCTGTGGGATGAACGGCGACCCCTGTATCTCCAAGCTTTGTTTCAGGTCGGCTTGTGGCGATGACAAAAGGCCCATATTTTATATAATAAAGCGTAGCAGGAATGGTTTTGTATTCAATTTCATCATCAGAGATAGTGGTTTGTAGAACATGGTCCCAATTGACTATGCGATAGCCACGATAAATCAACCCTTCCTCAAACATACGGATAAAAATATGATTGACACAACGATTGAGTTGCGGGTCCATGGTGTATCGTTCGCGGGACCAATCACAGCTGGCGCCCATTTCACGGATTTGACTTCGGATTGTCTCTCGCGATTCGTGAGCATACCGAGCAATCCTTGCTAAAAGTTTTTCTCGTCCCAGTGCTTTGCGAGGATCGTCGATCCCTTCCTCGGTCTGAATTTTATTAATCACCAAATTTTCTGTTGCAATAGCAGCATGATCAGTTCCGGGAATCCACAATGCTTCATCCCCAAGCATCCGGTGCCAACGGATTAAGACATCCTCAATTGCCACTCCTACTGCATGGCCTACATGCAGTTGCCCCGTTACATTAGGAGGAGGTAGGGATATTGTGAAAGGTTTTTTTGCAGAGTGGACATCCGCATTGAAAGCACCGTGCTTTTCCCATCTTTGGTAAATTCGATCTTCGAAATCTTGTGGATTGTAAGCTTTTGCAATAGGTTGACTCATACCAATTTCAAACCCTGAATGGTCAAATAAGAAATAGAATAATTGCTTTCACAAGATGTATTCCAGCCCGTATATGAGTTCGTTCAACTCAGTTACTTTTCTACAACTAAAACATACCCCTGTCATGAAGGATGCTCGATGAATGGAGTCATGGCGGATGATCAAGGTTTCACTGTTTCCACCGAACAAGATTTCCTGATGGGCCACCAATCCCGGTAAGCGAACGGAATGAATATGAATTTCATGTTGGCTCGCCCCTCGGGCGCCTGGAAGAATTTCTTTTTCTTGTCGTGGAGCCGGGATTTTTTCCCGAGCTTCCGCCAGCATATCCAGGGTCTTGAGCGCTGTCCCTGAAGGAGCATCAGCCTTGCCATCATGGTGCAGTTCAATTATCTCGACATTCGGTAAATAGCGAACCGCCTCCCTGGCAAATTTCATCATTAAAACTGCACCGATCGCAAAATTGGGAGCGATCAAACCTCCTAAGGATCTAGTACTAGAGAGTTCTTGCAACTCCTTCACCTGTGCCGGCAATAGTCCACTGGTACCAATCACCGGACAAGCGCATGATGCAATGATTGTTTTTGTATTCTCAAAAACAGCGGTCGCTGTTGTGAAATCCACCACGACCTGCGCTTTCGAATCCAAAATGCACTGGCCTAAATCATCTTCCAGGTCTGTTTGGGCAACTAGTGTCAATCCTTCTTCTGCTTCCACCGCCCTACTAGCTTCCTGACCCATTTTTCCTTGAGCACCATTGACGAGTACGCGAATCGTGGACATATGTTCCTTTCATCTTTTTTGCTGAACGTTAATACAAGTGAGATACTCTATCATATTCAATATTCCCTTGTCCCCAATTTTCCTGAGCTCTCGCCGAATAAAGCGTAACTTTAAGCGCAACAAACTAAAAATGGTATTTTTATACGGAAAGAATTCAATCCATAGTCTTTTATTAACATTTTGTCATTTGTGTTTTGGCAAGTGTGCCCGACTTTTGCATACAAGTTATATATCCAATCGTGTCAGTGGAGACTGTGGTCGGGCAAGAGTACCTTGAATAAGTCCGGCGATCTGATCCGTTGTTTACGACAACGGGAACATTATTTTTAAAGGAGCAATGATATGAAGCAGTATAGTAATTTATTTTTTGTTATCCTAATCATGATCTTTCTGGCGGGATGCCATCCTGTTGTCCTCATAGGAGGCACTGCGGTAGGAGGCTATCTAGTAGGCAAAGATGAAAGAACTGCAAAAAGGATTTTCAAGGATACCGCAATCACCACGGAAATCAATACACTCTATCTTGCGGATGAGCAAATCAACATATTCGATATCGATGTGAACACTTATCGGGGTTTGGTTACCTTGACCGGGACACTTTCTGATCAGCTAATTGCCGACCGTGCCGTGGAGATTGCTCAAGAAGTGAAAGGTGTAATGGAAGTGAATTCTTTGCTTGTAGTGAAATAACAAATCCCTGAAATTCAAAACAATTTCATCTGATCCGGGGATTGATCTTGCAATCCCAGATGCTGATAGGCTTTTGCAGTGACCATCCGACCACGTGGGGTACGCTGCAAAAAGCCCTGCAAGAGCAAGTATGGTTCATAAACATCTTCCAAGGTGTCTTGTTCCTCAGAAACGGCAGCAGATAAAGTATTCAGACCCACAGGCCCTCCTCCGAATTTATCGATAATCACTTCCAATATGAGACGATCCATGGAATCCAATCCCAATACATCCACTCCCAATCGGGCAAGACTACTCTTCACCAATGAGTCGGTGATCACACCGGAGGTTTGCAGATCGGCAAAGTCACGACAACGTCTCAAGAGACGATTGGCAATGCGGGGAGTGCCTCGAGAACATCTGGCAAGTTCCAACGCCGCTTCCTCCGTGATCTCAATTCCCAGAATTGCGGCGGAACGGAGGAGGATGATCTTTAATTCTTCAGGCGCATAAAAATTCAGTCGACTGTGAATCCCAAAGCGTTCTCGCAGTGGATTGGAAAGCAAGCCGGACCTTGTGGTTGCTCCCACCAGCGTAAAATGAGACAAATCCAATTTGATGGTCCGGGCAGCGGGTCCCTGACCAATCATTATGTCCAACGTAAAATCTTCCATTGCTGAATAAAGCACTTCCTCTACAACCCGATTTATCCGATGAATCTCATCAATGAACAATATAGCACCGGATTCCAGATTAGTCAGAATTGCGGCAAGGTCTCCCTGGCGTTCAATTACAGGTCCTGAAGTGGCATGGAGGGGCACCTCCAATTCATGGGATAAGATAGTTGCCAGGGTGGTTTTTCCCAAGCCGGGAGGACCGCTTAAGAGGACATGATCCAAGGCCTGCCTTCGTTTTTTAGTGGCTTCAATAAAAACCTGCATGTTCCCCTTGACTTCCGTTTGCCCTATATATTCGCTCAACTTGGTTGGTCTCAATGACAGATCATATTGTTCGCCGATCTGTACTTCCGGATTGACGACTCGTGTTTCTTCCATGTTATTCAGGGATTTGTGAAAGGTTTATTAACCGTTTCTCTCTCTGCGATTTCAGGAGAAACACGCCAGGTTAAAAGAGGAGAGATGGCATAGAAGGTCATGCAAAGAAATGCCAGATGCCCAAAATAGGGAGTGAAGACAAAGAGCGCGATAATCAAAATAGTGAATCGAAAAAACCAGGGTTGTCGACTCATCAACCGTCCCAAATGGATATAACGGACCGGATAAAAATTCATCAAAACCGAAGCAATAATCATTAAGCCAAAACTGAGAATCCCCCAAAACCAGACTTGGTTATATGAAGTGGTTACTGCTTCGTTTAGCATGATCAAAGGAGCCGTCACCCAAAGTGCCGCACCTGGTGTTGGCAGCCCCTTAAAAAAGCCCGGAATTGGATCGCGGTCGATGGTAAAATAAATAAGCCTGGCTATGCCTAAAGAAGCATACAATAGAGCCACCCATCCAAACGGCAAGTGTTGAATGAGTTCATTAGGAATATTTTGCAGGACGACATAAAAGATTACTGCTGGTGCCAAGCAAAAACTGACTCCATCTGAAATATCATCCAATATGCCGCCAAAGGTAATGTGTTGAGGACTTTCTGCATTGGGTTGAGGGTCATTCAAGCCCAATTTCCTCGCCACTGCGCCATCAAGCTTATCAAACATGGCAGCTCCCAAGAGAATCAAATATGCCTCCAAAATCCGTTCCTGATACGCAAAAAAAATCGCCAATATCCCCATCATGGCATTCATTACCGTGAGGGCATTAGGAAACAAAGATAGGATGCGCCGCCTGAGGATTTCATCCCCCAGACATAAGTCGTCCAGACAATAGGCGCCATATTTTCGGCAATACAATGCAACGGAACCAAAATTAATAATTAAAAAAAGAATTTCAAAAAAAAATAAAAAACGAAGAGGAATATTTCCCAACCATGAAATCCAGAAATAAATTGCGGAGGGAGGCCTTACGGGTACATAAAAAGCATGAGCATAGAGCAGGGCGGCGACTGGTGCGGCAACAATGGTGCGGAGCCTGGTGATTTCCGTCATTTCTTCATCTTCACCTTTGCGCAGAGCAAAATTACGCATGAAATGGGCAAAATTGTCACGAATGAGCACACTCACACATAAAATGAGTACGAAAATGACATGCAAAAACGCCTGATTGGAATTCTCTGATTCAATGAAATGAAATCGCCACATCATGCCCAGTGTGAGTAAAGGGAAGATGATCGAATAGACGATCTTATCCATGATGCGGTCTGCCAAATGCGCCAGTTTGGAATGAGGATGGAATCTTGCGGCAAACCAGCCATCGACCAGATCAAAAGACATCGCCCCAAATAAACAAACCACCCCGAATGTATAGACGGCCGGATTTTTTGTGAGCATGACTGTGATCGCACAGAGCATTCCAACAAAAACCAGAGGTGGCCTGCCATAAACGAGAATGATAGCGAAATTACGGGAAATGAATTGTTTGGGGGGAATCTGAGATTCTTTCATGAGAACCCTTCATCAAACCGATTCGACATGCCCGCTTCAGCGGACTGTCCTCCTTAAATCAGACTTCAGTAGTCAATCAGACGATGTTCCATTTCGAACAAATATAGCAGCAAAGCAGCACGAATGTACATCCCATTGCGGAGCTGCCGCCAGTACATCGCCCTTGGGTCCGAATCGAGTACGGGATCAATTTCATCTCGCCGGGGTAAAGGATGCAAAATGATGGCTTTCGGTTTCATGAGATTGATATTTTTCGGTGTCAGATGGAATTTGGAATAATCGATGAGAGATGATTCCCCTGAAAGATCATACTCATCCTGGATTCGAGTCATATAGAGACTATCCACATGAGGGAGTACCTCTTCCAAACACTCGCTTATGCGAACTTTGACATTGTTTTCTTCTAAATACTCTTCCAAATCCGGAGCAATTTGCAGACCGGCAGGAGCCACCATGTACATCTCCAGATCCTTGTATCGCGTCAATAAATAAATAACAGAACGAACCGCACGACCCCGCAACAAATCTCCAACAAATCCGTAGACTTTTCCAGGAATACCCCCTTGATCTTGGAAAGAACGATGCAACGTATAAACGTCTAGTAAAGCTTGGGTTGGATGTTGATCTTTTCCACTTCCTCCGTTAACAATGGGAACGCTTCTCCCAGTCAGATCCAGCAAATAGGACATGTATTCACAAAAGCCTGCTTTGCTGTCTCGCATGATAATGATATCAAAATAGCTGCTGAAAGTACGCAATCCGTCTTCCTGACTTTCCCCTTTTATTTCAGACGATAATGCAGGATCGCGCACTTCACCCGTATTCATTCCTACAATTTGACAGGCGCTCAAGAAAGACAGGAAAGTTCGCGTAGAAGGTTGTGTGAAATAGAGCATCGCCCGTTTGTGTCTCAACAAGGAAGCCAGAAATTCCACGCCATCGGATTTTTGAGTGATATATTTGATCAAATCGGCCGTATTGAATAATCTTTCAAGAAACTCATGTGAGAACTGTTGGGACATCATAATGTGGTAGAGACGTCCTTTTTTTTCATAATAAGAAAGCCTTTCTTTTACGGGTTTGTTTAAAAAATCTGCAAAGGTATTTATTACATTTGGCATGATTGTATACTTCCTGGAAAAGATGAAATACCAAGATTTTCAAACTTGGACGAGTGTTTGTTCTTTAGCAATCAACGGCTTGGGAAAAAATCTAAAACCAAGTTTATTCAGTTGATCCGAGATCATTTGTCTTAAGATTTATTCTCATCGGAATTTACAAGCGAAGGAAGCTATTTGAGGCATTGGTTGTAATAGTTTGAAAAAATGGGATACAATAAAGCAGTGAACCACTTTTCCAGCTCTATTCAATAAGAGAAAATAATTATGAAAAATTACATGCCCCTCCATATCGAAATGTTGAAGAAGTTCAACTTCAACAAGCACTTGCAACATTACGGATTGTCCCTCATTCGGGACAACCCTATGACTTTGCAGATCAATGTGGGAAAAAAGTGCAATCAAGCATGTCACCATTGTCATGTCGATGCAAGTCCCAAACGTACCGAACAAATGACGCTCAATACTGTGGACAGGATCATTACCCTTCTAGAAAACTCTCCCTCCGTAAGTGTTGTCGATATTACGGGAGGAGCCCCTGAATTGAATCCACATTTCCGACATTTGGTGGAAGAAGCCAAACGATTGAAATGTCACGTCATGGATCGATGCAATCTGACGATATTGCTGGAAGAAGGACAGCAAACCCTGGCCGAATTTTTAGCAGACAACGAAGTCGAAATTGTTGCGTCATTGCCTTGTTATTCATCAAAAAATGTGGATTCCCAAAGAGGGCGTGGGGTTTTCAAAAAAAGTATTACTGCCCTCCGGAGATTGAATCAACTAGGATACGGTAAATCCGGAAACAGTTTGGTACTGAATTTAGTATACAATCCTGTAGGCAACACGCTGCCCCCTCCACAAGCGACCTTGGAAGCCGATTACAAAAAACAATTGAAAACTCACTTTAATATCGAATTCAACAATTTGTTCACAATTGTCAATATGCCAATCAGCCGTTTCGCAGACCAATTGGAGCGTTCATCGCAATTGGAAACCTACATGAATTTATTGATAGAGGCATTCAATCCGACGAACTTGGAAAATTTGATGTGTCGCAGTCTCATTTCTGTAGGATGGCAAGGCAATTTGTATGATTGTGATTTCAATCAGATGCTTGAAATGAAAGTTCCTGGCACGCAGACGACTATCTGGAATATTGATAGCATTGATCATTATCAAGAAAAATTTATCGCAACCGGCGCTCATTGTTTTGGATGCGCGGCCGGGGCTGGAAGTAGTTGTGGCGGCGTGTTGTCCTAGGAAGCGTGACTCTATTTCAATGCAAGTAAAGCTAAATTTTATGCATTCCTCATCTCACAATATATGGATTTTCTCAAACAGCATGCCGGTAAAATTCTTATTATCCTGATCATTCTGATCAGCATCATTTTATTTTTCCTCTTTGACATTCACCATTATTTGACCTTGGAATACTTGCGTGATTTCAAGGCCGAATTCGCCACTTATAATGCCCGGCATCCCTTTCTCACAGTAGGTATTTACATGGTGATTTACATCACTATGGCAATCCTTTCCCTACCTGGCGCCACGATTCTGACAGTTGCGGCAGGAACCTTTTTTGGCGTGATTGAGGGAACAATCGTGGTCTCATTCGCCAGCACCCTTGGGGCGACCATTGCCATGTTGGTGGCACGTACTCTATTGAGAAATTATGTCCAACAAAAATTTAAAGATCAGATCAAAACCATCAATGAAAAAATTGAAAAAGAGGGCGCCTTTTATTTGTTTGCTTTGAGGTTAGTACCGGTTTTCCCATTTTTTGTGATCAATCTCGTCATGGGCTTGACCCCGATGCGAGTTTTTACTTTTGCCTGGGTCAGTCAAATTGGGATGTTGGCAGGAACCGTCGTATACGTGAACGCAGGATCAGAATTAGGTAAACTCGATTCCTTGGAAGACATTGCCTCTCCCAGTTTATTGATTTCTTTTGCTTTGCTCGGCATTCTACCGCTCGTTCTAAAAAAAGTGGTCGATTTCATATCGCGCAAACGGAAGACCAATTCTCATTCTTCCTAACCCAACCCTAGCCAGAACCAAAAAGGTTGTTTATCACTGTCTATAGGTCAAAATGAAACCTTGAGGCAATATCTTAGCCGCTATAATTGCTTTCGACCGGCAAGGGGTTAACAACCCCCTGCACCCCCATTTTATCTATCACCTAAATCCTGCAATTGAATATTTTGATTGAGTTTCCCCCCACTCTTTGAGAGGTTTTTTTAAAAAAAAGGATTTGAGAGTTGAATTTCCATCAGTCCTTGCTCATAAAGGTTTTTCCGCCCTCCATTAGATCGTCATATTTTGTGATGATCTGATACCCGCTTTCGCGGGCACAAGATTCAAGACGTACTTCTCCCTGGATTTGGGAATCTACATCTCAGCAAAATGTATCCACTGGAGTGAAACAAAGGTTCCAGGTCTCTCCAACAGCGACCCATGCATCCCATTGAGCATTGTAAAGTGTTCTTTCCGGAACTCTCAGTTTTTGTTGACGAGCGCCACTCGTCCATTTTCCTGCCATTCGGACAAGATAGGTGCGCATGGTGGCCGGTTCCCAACGGCGCAGTATTGCGTTACCACTACAAAGGGCCATCCAGCGCAGCGTGTTGTAAGCGAGTATCGCGCATTGGAACAAGGCACTGTTGGCCCAAAAATCGTCGGTTTTAATCTGAGCCAGCGCAGTTTGATTTTTTGCTTCCTCAATCCATGTCTCAGCGACCGCCCTTTGGCCATACTCTTTGTGAGCCTGCCAGGGAGTGAGCGCGTCAGTGAGAACATAACAAAAATAATCGTACTCCTTCATCTCAAAGAGGGTGGCCATCCCTTTGAGTTCCTCCTCTTTCTCCCTGCGTACGGCCATGAATTTTCTTGACCTCCTCCAAGTTTCACATTGGTGGGAAAACTCACACCCTTCCCAAGCGGGCTGCCCCTTCACTTTTTGCCATTTTTGGGTTTCCAACAACGAGACAAGCCCCTTGAGTTTGACCTTGATCAGATAGCCATGGCCTCGTTCTTCGAGGAAATCCAGCAAATCCCCCACAAAAAAACCACTGTCTCCACGAAACAGAGTGCGAGTCCGATTTGGAAGGTGAGCGAGAAGTTGCCGCATGAATTCAACGACTCCATTGCTGGTATAGGCACTCCCATCACGAAGCCAACCCTGAAGAATCTCCTTTGTCTCTGCGCAAAATGCCAGCAGAGGATGATACGAAGCTGCACCGCGTTTGTGGGGATTATATCCGACAGACACTCCTTGCTGCTTGCCGTAGGCCGTTTTCACAGTGGAGTCCACGTCAATCACAAGACAGTGTAACACCCCAACGATGCTTGTCCCACTTCGAAGCGCCTTACGCCAGATACCGGCTCGAATCCGATGGTTCAAGCTCTCCATCTCATTGATGTTTTTCTGTGTGAAAGTACGCAGTATCCGGCCGAATGTGGTTTCATCCGGAATCCTCAGCCAACCGGCCACACGACTCAAAACACGGTCGTTCCAAACTGTCACAATCGAACGAATCGAACGGGCGCCACCAACAATGCCGACCACCGACAAAATGACCATGTCCACCGCGTCATAAAGACCCGTGGCGCCACGCCGATGATCTACGGTCTGCTCTGTCTTTGAAACAATCCCTTCTTTGTGAAAAAATTTGACAACCGGAATCAAGCCTGCTTGCGCGGTCAGGTCTCTGCCTCCCTGGCTGATATGGATGTTTTTTGCTGTCGTTCTTGCCGATCTTGCGCTACGTTTGTTTTTCATGGTAATGGTGATCTCTTAAAATGTTGATTCTGGTGTTAACTATTTGAGTATATTACCATTTCCATGTTTGATTGTCATCTAATTGCAGGATTTAGGTATCAGTTGAATTATATTTAAAATCCCTTCTTATTGACTGAATTATGTACAATATTTAATTTTTAATTTGTATTTAACCTGAGTTAGACATAAATCTTCAATAATATTAGTATATTAGTGTATATGTCATCCTCGCGAAACTTGTCCCCGTGAAAGCGGGGAGCGGGGATCCGGATTTCAGTCTGGCTGCATACCTCCGGATTCCTGCTTTCGCAGGAATGACAAGGTTTCTCTAAGATATGAAGATTCCATAACATATTGAATTTATTAAATTCTTATCTCGAACTCAGGTTAACTAGCCCGTAACCCATTCAAAAACTTAGCTTTTGTGAAGTTCGCGTCTCACCCTGCCGGTGACCCTGCCTGCCGTGGTGGCATTGGGTTACAACCCAATCTGGTTTGGGGTTATCCTGATCAAGATGTGGCCAATCTCGTCCTCTTTTTGGCTTCTGATGAGTCGCGCTTTATCACCAGTGAAATGATCAGCGTCGATGGCGTTTGAGCAGTATTTAAGTCCCATCACCGCAGAAAGATTAGATGTTTTTGCAAGAGCTGGGGGCCTTGCCAAAAGGAGGACCCTACACTGCAAAGCCATAAACGAGCTCTTCTTGAATTTCAGCAGAAAACAGCATATAAGGAAGAGACATCCTCAAACCTTAGTCTTCTACCGAAACGGAGAATCTCCCATGTTAGCCCCTCAAAAAGAAGCGATCTTTTACCCTGAATCCGATGGAAAACCGATGGCGGAAACTGATACCCACCGTGACCTCATAACGCGGATGGTCCACTTACTACAGAATGCTTTTCCGCAAGCTTATGTTTCCGGGAACATTTGTCTCTATTATGAAGAAGGCAATCCCCGCAAGATGACCTCGCCTGATACCCTCCTCTGCCAGACTCAGTCCAAAGCAAAAAAACGGGTATATCACGCCTGGGAACCGAATAGTCAATTGGATTTGGTCATGGAGTTCAGTTCGAGCAATACCAAGCGAGAAGACCATCATAAAAAGAAACAAATCTATGCCAACATTTTAAAAGTTCCCTACTACTTGATTTTTGATCCCCATGCGATGTATCTCCACTTCTTCGAACTGAGAGACGATGGTTATCATTTGATCGAATCCAATGCCCAGGGACATTGGGAAATGTCCCTCCTGGGAATTCAGGTTGGATTGGAAGTGCCCAATACCCTGCGCTTATTCGATGCTGAAGGCTTTCCGATCCTCACCACGGCCGAACAAGAAGCACAACGTGCCGACCAGGCAGAGCAACGCGCTAAACAAGAAGCCCAACGTGCCGATCAGGCAGAGCAAACCATCCAAGAACTTCAGGAAGAATTGGAGCGGCTCCGAAAACAGCGGGACGCTTAGCTTTCCTCATTCATCCTTTTTTCGCTTGTTCCCTTTTCCAAGGTAATCATTGTTTTTATGTAACTATTCAGGTTTCTTTAGAGACCTCTTCGATTTAATCACGGATTTTGCATTGCATAAGATTCAGAAAGGATTTTATGCTTTCGAAAGTTCAAAAATATATTGCTTCCATTTCATCGACTCCCCAGTTCGAGGCTCTTCAAGTTCAAGAAGCCTGTCTACTCTCTGAAAAAGAACGTGAGCAATGGAAGCAAGAGCACTTAGAACTCCTCAAACGTATTGAAGTTCTCGAGACAGAAAATAAGCGTATTGAAGCTCTAGAAGCAGAAAATAAGCAACTTCGGGATCAGTTGGCTCTCAACAGCCAAAACTCGAGCAAGCCACCATCCAGCGATGCAAGTCGCAAGAGCAAGAGCTTACGTAAAAGCAGGGGTCGCTCTCGCGGAGGGTTCCCACACGATCGATTAAACAATATCGTGGGAGGTCAACCCGGTCATCAAGGCCATCATGTGGCTTTCAGTGAATCGCCAGATCATGTGGAGCCTCATTTTGTCAACACCTGTGAAGCCTGTGGAGAAGATTTATCCAAGGTGACGGTTGAGGCCACGCTCAAACGTCAGGTGTTTGATCTCCCCTCTCTGCAATGAGAGGTTACCGAACACCAAGTGGAACAAAAAATTTGTCCCTGCTGCGAGCATCTGAATCACTCGACGTTTCCGGCAGGGGTGTCAGCACCGACTCAATATGGTGCGAGAATCAAAGGCTTAGCCGTTTACCTGCACCACTATCAATTCCTCCCCTTTGAGCGATGCCGTCAATGCTTTGAAGATCTTTTCGGTCAGTCTCCCAGCGTAGCCACGATTCATGAAAGCCTCCGGCAAGCAGCCCATTTGCTGCATCCCTTGCAACAACAAGTGGCTCAAGCTTTGATTCAATCCCCGCTCGTTCATTTTGATGAAACCTCTCTGTTTGAAAACAAAAAACGTCGCTGGCTTCACTCGGCCTCCACAGAACAGATGACTTTTTATTTTTTCCATGACAAACGCGGCAAAGCGGGAATGAAGGAAAGCTTGTTATTCATGCAAGACTTTCAAGTTCCTTTTGACAACAACCAAGCCGAGAGAGATATCCGCATGGTCAAATTGAAACAGAAAATATCAGGCGGCTTGCGAACTGCTGAAGGAACGCAGGCTTTTTGTATCCGAGCCCATTTCCACTACCAGAAAACAGGGGAAATCCATCCTCGAGTTGCTCACTCAGGCTTTGCATCCCCCGGATCAAGTCCGGGACAGGCTATACATGCTCCTCCTTGTTACTGAAACTCTCCTTTTTTTTAAACGTTCCGCCCCCTGCGTGGCTAAAAGTATTCATAGCAAACATAGCATCGTCAATGCGATTTTGTATGTCGTGAAAACGGGTTGTCAGTGGAGCATGCTTGTCCATGATTTACCTTCCTGGCAAAGCGTTTACGATCATTATCACCGTTGGAAAAAACGCTGGATTGTGGAGCGAACATTCGCTTTTTGGCTCATGCCGAAGACAGAACGGCTTCTGACTGTCCCCGGATTTGAGCAGATTTATTGATTTTTTATTTTTTTTTGCGAATCCCGCATTTATTTTATGTCAGGGGGTTGACATTGTGTTATTTTGTGTTATAGTAAAGCCTTCGTTAAGTTGTTGTCATGAAAGAAGAGGGTTTCCGATCGATTGAACAATATTGTGGGAGGACTTGAAAACGATCGATCCTCTCCGGGAATCTTTTTTAACGATATTTAACTAAACGGGTTTTTCAGAGACCTAAATAGTTACATGATATTTAACTAAACGGGTTTTTCAGAGACCTGAATAATTACGTCAATCTCTTGTATAAGGAGTTCTTATGGATATGTATTTCAAGCAACTTTTTGCCCCTCTCGTGGGGCTGAACCCGGCAGGCATCTGGTCTGCTGCGAAAATCCGATTCGCTCGATGGTATAGCGAATCTTCTTATTTCACCTCAAGTGTAGGAGGAATCATGGAAAAAAGTAAAACCAGAAAAATGCAATCATTGTTACTAACATTCATCCTGATGGTGGCCGCCCTCTGGGTCAGCCCTGCAGCCGTCGCGGCTGATAAAAAGATGGTGACGGACCCCAGCACTGGCAAAATGGTGACCGCACCAGAGTATGGCGGGAAATTGACCATCCCCCGTAAGGAAGAGGGTACGAATCCTGACCTCATGTTTACGCGATGGGTGGGGGGAATCAGAGGTGTTTTGGAGAAGCCAACCGAAGCGAACTGGGGAATAGATAGGGCCGAATTTAACTTCATCGGTTACGCCGCGCCTCTATTTGCCTTAGAAGGGGCACTGGCGGAAAGCTGGTCGCAGCCCGACCCCCTGACTTATATCATCAAAGTCCGCCAGGGCGTGCACTGGCACAAGAAAGCCCCCATGAACGGTCGAGCCTTGACAGCCCAGGATATCGAGTTCAACTATCACCGCCTGTTGGGAAATAAATTGACAGGGACCGAGTTCAGTGAAGCCGAACCATCCGCCTATACTCGGGTTCTGGTGCATGTGCCATTCGAATCGATCACGGCCACTGACCAAGGGACGGTGGTTTTTAAGCTGAAGGCGCCAAAACTCGGTGCGATGCTGGCTATCCTGGACGACTATGCTGCTTATATCTACCCCCCCGAGGTCATCAAGGAACACGGCGACGCGACCGACTGGAGGAACCTGGTCGGCACCGGACCCTTTATGCTGACGGACTTGGTCGAAGGCAGCTCTATCACCTTTACCAAGAATCCGGACTACTGGGGCTTTGACGAAAAATACCCACAGAACCGGCTGCCCTACGTTGACGAGATCAGGGGTCCGCTTATACCGGAACCGGCAACCTATCTGGCGGCACTGCGCTCGGGTAAGGTTGATTACATCGGTAACGTCACGGCAATAAGGTCTGTTGACCAGGCAGAGAGCCTCAAGCGGACCAACCCCGAAATCGTGCAGTGGGTGAGTGCCACTGTGTCGGGTGGCACCTCAACTGGTCTTAACGTGAATAAGCCGCCCTTTGACGACATCCGGGTGCGCCAGGCCATGCAGATGGCACTGGACCTTGAGACCATTAACAATGCCTACTTCAAGGGTCATGGAGATACCACACCTCACGGGCAGATAGGGGATGGTGGCACTGGGTATTTCATCCCCTTTGAAGAGTGGCCCGCCGAGCTGAAGAAAGTCTTTGACTATGACCCGGAAGGAGCGAAAAAGCTTCTGGCAGAAGCGAGCTATCCCAAGGGATTCAAGACCACCTATACCCTCCTCAAACGGTACGATTTGAACTATGTAGAGTTAATCGCTTCCTACTGGAAGAAGATTGGCGTTGATGTCGAGATTCAGGTACAGCCAATAGCTGCATTTGCCGCGATAAGAAAAGACCGTACTTTCGAAATGATCTCACACGAAGCGGGCTATGGGACTACGTCCAGTCCCCTCCTTGGGCCAAGCCGCTTTCTCTCTACCGGTCCCTATAACACCGCTGCAGTAGAAGACCCGGATTATGACGCCTTGTATGACGCCGCCGGATCCGCTACCACCATCGAGGAGCAGCAGAGGCTGGTTAAAGAGGCAGATATATACCCGATGGAGAGGCACTGGTTTGTATGGGGTCCTGCGAATCCATTATTTAACGCGATCCAGCCGTGGGTCAAAGGTTACAACGGTGAAACCCGGTTGACTGCGATTGATCAATTTCAAGTCTTCGCCCGCCTCTGGATTGATAGTGCGCTGAAGAAAGAAATGGGGTATTAAGGGTTCCATGAGAGCCTATATCATCAGGCGGTTATTGCTGATCATCCCCACCCTGTTTATCTTGAGCATCCTGGTCTTTCTCTCGGTGCGCTTCATCCCGGGAGATGTGATAGACTTTATAGTGGGCAGGATGGGATTTGAAGCTACAGATGTCGACCGTGAAGCGCTTGAGCGTCAGCTGGGACTAGACGTGCCTGTCTACGTGCAGTATGCACGCTGGATAGGAGGGATTTTCCGGCACGGCAGCCTGGGCGAATCCCTGATGGGCCATGGGGCAGTGGCGGAGAAGATCATAGGTAGACTGCCGGTCACCCTTGAACTCGGGGTCATGGCAATCGTCATCGGGCTCGTGATCGCGCTGCCCGTGGGCATCTACTCGGCGATCCGCCAGGATACCGCCGCCGACTACCTGGGGCGCTCCCTGGCCATTATCGGCCTGGCCACGCCGAACTTCTGGCTGGGAATCATGGTCATGATCTACCCGTCAATCTGGTGGGGCTGGACGCCCCCGCTGGAGCTGATTGCTTTCAGAGAAGACCCGCTGGGGAATTTAGCGATGTTCCTCATTCCCAGCGTGATTCTGGGAACGGCCTCAGCGGCCGCTACCATGCGGATGACCCGCACCATGATGCTGGAGGTGCTCCGGCAGGACTATATCCGCACCGCTTGGTCCAAGGGGCTCAGGGAGCGGGGCGTGATTATCCGACACACCCTCAAAAATGCCCTCATCCCGGTTATCACCCTGATCGGCCTGCAGTTGCCGATCCTGGTCGGGGGCGCGGTGATCATGGAGAACATCTTTAACCTGCCGGGGCTCGGACGTCTCTTGCTGAGTGCCCTCAATAACCGGGACTACCCGATGGTCTCCGGAGTCAACCTGTTTTTCGCCACCGGGGTGGTGCTGCTCAATCTCCTCATCGACCTGATTTATCCCTATCTGGACCCGAGGGTGCGGTATGAATAAAGGGGATTAGGCTGAAGGTAGAAGACTGTTAGGGTATCAGTCTAAATTTCAGTCCTCAACCTAGTAGTACAGGAGTTACGAGGTAATTAACCCTTTCTGTGTCATCCCGGACTTGATCCGA
>CBDBHR010000016.1:0-50654 GCA_965205865.1 bacterium | reverse complement strand
GCGCCTCACCTCATCAGTGGTGTTAATGAGAAGCTAGCCTTCGCCGACTGGGGACTCTCCAGGGAAAAGACCGCTGACTTTTACGTCGTTGTGACCCCAGAGATGACCACAGGGTGTCTGGCGGAAAGCTGGTCGCAGCCCGACCCCACAACGTTCATCTGGCACATTCGCCAGGGCGTTTTCTGGGACAATAAGGCGCCGGTGAACGGTCGTCAGTTCGATGCTTATGACGTCGAATGGAACTATCACCGCTATTTGGGTCTGGGTGATTTCAGCGAAGACGGAATTAGCCCGAAGTTGAGGATATAACTAATGGTCTCTCGTACGAATCGGTAACGGCCACCGACAAATGGACGGTTGAGGTTAAGTTGGCGAGGCCTGACGCCGATGTGCTGGGAAAATGCTCCACACCTACACTTTTATGTACGCCCCCGAGGTAGTCGAGAAATACGGCGACGCTCAGGATTGGAGGAACACGGTCGGCACCGGGCCCTATCGACTGACTGATCACGTCCAGGACAGCTCGGCAACCTGGGAGAAGAATCCTGACTACTGGAAAAACGACGAAAAATTCCCGGAGAACCGCCTGCCCTATACTGATAAGTTAGTGAGCCTGGCTATGCCAGAGTCAACGACACGTTTATCGGCAATGCGCACGGGTAAGATTGATATGCTGACTGAAGCCGGCGACGCTTATATACTGAATCCCGACTATGTAGATGCCCTCCGGCGGACCAACCCTGAAATCGATGTGTGGACCATTTATGTCGGGGTCGGGGACATTTACGGTTTTAACCAGTCTTCGGAGCTCATGCAGGACGTCAATGTGCGCAAGGCACTGCAGATGTCAGTGGACATCGAGACCATTAACACTTCCTTCTATAAGGGTTATGGAGATACAGCACCTTATGGGTTAATAAGTCAAGCTTCAAAAGGGTGGAACTGGCCATATGAAGACTGGCCCGAAGAGGTCAAGGCAAGAATATACCTATAATCCGGAAAGGGCCGAGGAAGCGTTGCTTGATGCGGCTGGGTATCCAGCGCGGCGCCGATGGCTATAGATTCAAGGTCAAGCTAGCCAGTTCGGAAAGGGTTGAAACGACCTATGGAGAAATACTCATGTCGTACTTCGATGCCATTGGCGTCGATAGCGAGATTGAAGTGGTTACTGAGGCCGAGGCGGGAGCTGCCGCAAGGGGGCCGACGATGAAGTGGGATATACACAATTTGGTGGGGTATAGCATGTTCGCCCCCTCCAAGGATATATATTGTTTATCAAATTGCGCAGATGGTCATTGGCCCAAAACGCAGGACCAGCGAATGCACGACATAGTTGCCGCCATGAAAGTCGCTGCCACCATGGAGGAGTGGATGAGCTTACATCGAGAGGCCGATGAGAAAACGGTAAGGGAGCACTACGCCATAATCAAACCCAAATCCCCTAAGTTTTACGTGAGCCAGCCGTGGGTCGAGGGTTATTTCGGTGAATCAGGTATGCAACGGGCCTCACGTAATACCTTCATGGCCCGCCTCTGGATTGATAGTGCGCTGAAGAAAGAAATGGGGCATTAGTACTTATAGGACAAGTCTCCATTTGAAAAAGGGGAATTCAGGGGGATTTTAAAAGCTTTGTCCAACGAAATCCCCCTTGCCCCCCTTTTCTTAAGTGGGAGAAGGAGAAGGATTCCATGAGAACCTATTTCATCAGGCGGTTGTTGCTCATGATCCCGACCCTGTTTCTCCTGAGTATCCTGGTCTTTCTCTCGGTGCGCTTCATCCCCGGCGATGTCGTCGACATCATGGTAGCTAAGATGCACGGATGGGGGGGGTGGCTATACAAACCGTGAAGCTCTTGAGCGTGTGCTGGGGTTAGACGTGCCTGTGCACGTACAGTACGGACGCTGGATAGGAGTGTTGCCGACCCCTGACTGGAAGACCAAGGTAAGTCTCAATTCAGCGGTATCCTCCAGGGCACCCTTGGCAAATCACTGTATGCCACCCATTTGTCGATAGAGGAACAGGTATTAGAGTAGATTGCCAGTAACCCTTGAGCTTGGGTCTCATGGCCATCGTGATCGGGTTGGTGATCGCGCTACCGGTGGGCATCTACTCGGCGATTCGCCAGGATACTGCCACCGACTACCTGGGGCGCTCCATCGCCATCATCGGCTTGGCCACGCCTAACTTCTGGCTGGCAATTATGGTCATCCTCTACCCGGCAATCTGGTGGGGCTGGGCGCCATCGATAAAGTATATCCCTCTTGTCGAAGACCCGCTGGGGAATCTGGTGATGTTCCTCATTCCCAGCCCTAATTCTGGGGACGGCCATGCGTCTTGCCGAGACCATGCGGATGACACGCACCATGATGCTGGAGGTCTTAAGGCAGGACTACATCCGCACCGCCTGGTCCAAAGGGCTCAAGGAGCAGGTCGTGGTGATCCGGCACGCCATCAAGAATGCCCTCATCCCGATAGTTACCCTGATCGGCCTGCAGCTTGCCCCTCCTGATCGGGGGCTCCGTTATCATGGAAGAAATATTTGTTCTGCCGGGGATCGGTCGTTTATACCTGGATGCAATCGAGAGCAGAGACTACCCGGCGGTCCAGGGAATCAACCTGTTTTTCGCCACCGGGGTAGTGGGGATCAATCTCTTCATCGACCTGATTTATGCTTTCTTGGACCCCAGGGTTCAGTATAAATAGTCGTTTTGCTACTGGTAAATATGGGTTTGAGATTCGTATGTAGGAAGAAGTCCCTGAGGGACGAAAGAAAGTAGCCCAGCGATTTATCGCTGGGTACAAATGGCTCCTTCAAAGTCCCGGAGGGACGAAACAACAATGAGGTCTCATATCCCATGAAAACATAATCTTAAATATGATGAGTGTTATATTTTGCATTAATTCGCTCGACCGAAGAAGTGTCGTCTCTCTGGGACTAGCTGAGAGGAAGGGGGTTTCCTTACCCAGCAATGAATTGCTGGGCTATACCTTTTCGTCCCTCAGGGACTGTATCATAGAAAAATCGGGATCATGAACAACACCCAAGAAACACCCGCTATCCGTGAGCCCAAGCGACGAAGCCGGTTTGCGGCTTTCTTGATCAGGTTTCTCAAGGAGAAGCCACTCGGTACTGCCTGCGGGTTTATCATCTTGATCTTGATTTTAGTGGCAATCTTTGCCGATGCGCTGGCGCCTTATTCCCATAAGGAAGCACACCTGATAGACAGGCTGCAGACCCCATCAGCCAAGTATCTGCTGGGTACCGACCACATAGGACGAGACTTACTCAGCCGCCTGATCTACGGGGCGCGTATCTCCGTACTTGTCGGCCTGGCCGCGACCGCAATCAATGTGGTCTTCGCTGTCCTCATCGGCGGCATTTCAGGATTCCTCGAGGGTAAAGTGGACCTGGCGGTGCAGCGCTTTGTCGATGCCTGGATCGCCTTTCCGGGACTGCTTTTGTTGTTGACCCTCGTGTCCGTCGTGGGACAGGGGTTGCTCCAGATCATCCTGGTGCTGGGGATCGCCGGTGGAGTCGAAGGCTCCCGCGTCGTGCGGGGTGCGGTGATCGCCATTAAAGAGAATGACTATTTTCTGGCAGCCCAGGCCGTGGGCACCCCGACGCAGCCAAATCCTCAACCGTCATGTGCTGCCCAATATTATGGCACCCGTCATCATTATCTTCTCCATTAACATCGGGGGGGTGATTATGACTTTGGCTGCTCTGGGCTTCCTCGGCTACGGTCTGCCACCCAACATTCCTGACTGGGGAGGGATGCTCAGCCGGGAAGGGCGCCGGTACATGGAGATGGCCCCCTGGCTGGCGCTCTGGCCCGGTCTTTGCTTGACGATTGCCGTCTACGCGCTCAACATGTTCGGCGACGCCATCAGAGACCTGCTCGATCCCCGGCTGCGGGGCGGACAAGGCAGTTACGGCATCACGGGGAAACGCAAACGCGGATTCCTCGCCCGACTGATCAACCCTTTCGAGATGGTAAGCGCACTAAAAAATTGTAAAAACACTTGCTTAAATTTTTCCACAATGCTAAATCTTCATAGGTGTTCGGGATTTAAAAAGATAAGTAAAGAATCCACCTTCTTAGAAGGTGATTTTGATGGGCCCCTGGAAGGGGCGGCTCGTGATCGTACTCGTAAGCCGTGCTCGTGAACGAAATGGCATCCCAGAGAATCCTGGATTCCCTGCCGTCTCTTCTATTCGGAATCTCCATCTCAAGAGAATCGGGAACGTTTCTATCGAGCACGTGCACGTGCACGATTACGAACACGTGCACGTTTTTGGCAGAGCCGATTGTCTCTGACCACAACTAGGCGTCCCCGCCCAAAGGACGTGGTTTCATCAGATAAAATGAAAGGAAAATATGAAGTATTACAAACTCATTTCAGCAAATGGCAGCTCCCGATTTACCGTGGAACAAGAGGAAGGCCTCCTCGCAGACCTGACTTCGGTGGATGAAAATCTGTCAGGCCTGGAAGTCATTGCTCGTGCCGCATCCCTCTCCGGAGTCAGCATAGACAAGATTGCAGAACGGATCATCAAGTCCGGCCAGCCCCAAATCCTGAAAATGGAGGAGGTCTTGGATGAAAAAAGCGATCTGCGACTGGCTCGTCCCTTCGACCCTCCGGAAGTGTGGGGTGCCGGCGCGACCTATAACAAAGACCTGAGCAAGGCCTCAGAAAGTTACATCAAGATCTATCAGGCAGAGCGCCCGATGCTTTTCTTCAAGGCAACGCCACAACGATGTGTCGGCCCCTTTGAGTCCGTTGGAATACGGGAGGACAGCGCGATCAACATCCCGGAGCCTGAGCTCGCCTTTGTGCTCTACCAGGGGGAGATCATTGGCTACACCATCGCCAACGACATGAGCGCCGTGTCCCTCGAGGCAGAAAATACCTATTACCAGCCCCAGGCCAAAGTCTATAATCGTAGCTGCGCCATCGGGCCCTGCTTCGTGACTGCGGAATCGATCCAAACCCCTGAGGATCTGGATTTACGCTGCTCTACAAGACGTGACAACGAAGCAGTGTGGCACGGCGAGAGCTCCACTTCCCATTTGGCCCGCAGCTGCGCCCAACTGGCCGACTGGATCCAACGGCACAACTCCATGCCCGACTTGACGACGGTGCTCACCGGATGTGATTGTCACCCACCGTCAGGATTCAGTCTTCAGGAAGGCGATGTGATCAGCATCACGATCGAGGGAATCGGGACGCTGGAAAACCCCGTCATTGTCGTGTAATGGTTCTCGATGAAGAGTTGGACGATTTTGATATTTTAAAACTGGATAGCACCTCTGTAAAAGGAAATACAGCTTGGCCTACTGATTCGTCGATATTGACTCGTCTCGTGGAGCGAAGCTACCATCGAGGGCGTTCCCTTGATACATTTGGAATCGCTAAGATCAGTGAAAGAAATTTTGATTTCCTCATCAAGGAGATGAATAAGCTCTCTAAAAAGATTTTTCCCCTATAAAAACTGTGCTGTGGGCGAATAAAAAACAAAAATAAATCGTTTTCTCGTCATATTGAATCCAATAGAGAATCCAATAGAATCAAATTGGTTACATTTACTATTTTCGAAACCCTTTTCGGCTAGGGTCTAGCTAGGGAGCGAGCCGTTGGATCGACCACCGGGAGAGATTTAGTCTCCTATAGCGAAAACGGTCATGCAGACGACGGGGCGCTTCCAGCCAAAACTCTATTTCATCGGGGATCACTCGGTAGCCGCCCCAGAATGGAGGAACCGGGATTGCCTGGTTTGCGTATTTTTCTTCCAATTTCGCCATTTTTTCTTCAAGGACAGCTCGATTTTCAATGACGGCGCTTTGCTCCGAAATCCAGGCGGCCAATTGGCTGTCCCGAGGACGGGATTGAAAATAAGTCTTTGATTGTTCCCCCACGGTTCGCTCCACGTTTCCTTCGATACGAATTTGTCGTCTCAAAATATCCCAATGAAACACCAGGGCAGCGCAGGGATTTTGCGCAAGTTCCCGGCCTTTTCGGCTTTCAAAATTGGTATAGAAGACAAATCCCCGGGCATCCACGGTTTTCAACAATACCACCCTGGATGATGGTTTGCCATCGTTCGTCGTGGTAGCAAGCGTCATGGCATTGGGATGAGGCAGGTCAGTCTCTTCTGCCAGCTTAAACCATTTTTCAAACTCGAGGATGGGATCCGGATTCAAATCACTGATTTCCATTTTTCGTCTTTTCGCATTATTCTGTTTTCAAACGCCATGGTTTTTCGAATAAGAAGGAGGCAACCCACCGAATATGGATTATCCGTTTCAAGTAATCCGTCGATCCCCATAGATTTTCCAGCTGGTTTTATTGTAATAAAAGGCCATTTATTGGAGCAAATTATTGATTTTTCTAGCAAAAAAATAAACAAATCATGCGGAAAACGAGGGGTGAGCCCTTCCATGGGCTCTTGATAACACGTCCTTGTGTCGGAATCAAAGCAGCATGATATGAATTCTACGCATACGCCGGTACAACCATGGCAGCCCACTATATCGCAATCTCGGTGCGAATTGAACCTCGCTGGTCCGGACGGCAAATTCCCTATAACGAATAGGCTCACTGCTTGTGGAAAAGAAAAGGTTGGAAAACAGCGGGGCTCAACAGCGCTCTTCCGCCATACTGAAAAAAACTCTACGGAAGAAGGCTTGTGTTCAATGAAATCAAGTACCCTGAGCAAAGGGATGGAACAATTGAGATGGCGTGCCCTAGATACGCGCATACGTTTATAACAGGAAGAGAATGGATTGGGAGAAATTATCAAATATAAAAAATATTCCTGACGAAATCGGAATATTTACTATAATGACACACAAATCTTGCTCAAAAGTCAAACCCCGGTTCGGGCAATAAATGGCACTTTTTCTTCCACGAGAGAAATAGTTTTTTCAAATCAATTGGTTAATGCAAAAAAAGAAATTAAAAATTTATTCACTCTTTCAGAGGGCAGCTCAACGGAAGTTTTCGAAGCAAAATGAAAACGGAAAAGGTCAATTTTGGAGAGGAAGTGGGGGAGATTTCAGAAATTCCGTTGGAGAGGGGGAGTGATTTCTGAATATTCCTGCAAATGGGATTCCAGTATGCGGGTACTGTCCCGCAATCCTCCTTCGCGATTGCGCATTATCCAAATACGGCGGTATTCTCCAAGAAGCTTTGTCATTCCCGACGCCAACGTTTTTCGTGCAGTTGAATCATTGATTGTTTCTCCCCGAATCATATTTCCCCTGTCACAGGCATGCAGCAGGAATTGGGCGGCATTCCGGCATTCATCGGCAATCAGCATTGCATCGTCTCTTTCGCTCCTGGCCCATTTCAGGGGTTCGATTGTCGATTGAATAAACTCGGAGGTTTGCTGTAAAGTGATGGATGTGATCCCTTCCGCAAGCTTTTGCGTCAAAGGACGAACCAAGAGATGGAAAAGCGCACTGCCGTTTTTGACAAGCCGCCCGACATGCAGGTAAGCATTTCCTAATTCGTATATCAGTTCTCCCATAACCCTGGCGCGATCTTGAAAGACGTGGAGATCAAGCGCTGGGATTATATCTATTCTCTGGTTGGTCTGATAGCACCAGGAGAAGGCGGCACCTGCAGAAAATCCTAAAAAACTGAAAGGCAAATGCTGCCAATGACCCCGATCTCCCCAATCGGTGATCAAATAACCAATTGCTCCATTATTCCTTCCATGGAACGCGGCATTTTTCAGATTTTCCAGACAGTTTTTGGTACGCCCGGCAATGCTGCACCAGGAAGAGGTACCCGGGCATACATAAAAGGGAAGTCCCGCTTGAGCAAAAGAATTGCAATGAATCTCGAAAGGATGATCAATTTCATAGCCCCATTCCAAGGCAACCGCGTCCTTGGGCAATTTTGCAATCAGTTCCGGATGCTCGATGATGACGTCTCCCCAGAAATGCATGGTACGTTTCTGACTTGCAACGAGGTGATGCACTTGTAGTAGAAAATCCAAGTAGACCGCTCCGACTCCTTTTCGTTGGCAGATCTCTTTGTTTTTTCCCTGTCCCAAGTCCAGGCATTCGTCCAATCCGACATTCAATTTCCGGCTTGTAAAATGCGGTAGCAAATCGGCATACAATTCCTCCAACAATTCAAGAGATTGGGGATTTGTGGCATCCAGACTGAAAGGTCGATCACTGCGTCCTCCCCATGGCCAGTCAAATCCGTTCGGACATTCTGCCAGATGGCGGTAGCGTGGTAATTCGAGCCAACGGTGAAAATGGCCAAAAGAATTTTGATTGGGAACCAACTCAATAAAACGTTTCTGACAATAAGCATCGAGTTGCAATACCTCCTCACCCGTCAGAGGACTCGCTTCTGCCCAGACTTCCTGGTGATTGCGGTAGGCGAAGGTATGTTCCGTATACAACTCCAAATGGTTGATTTTCAATTCTGCCAATTGATCGATCAAGGCAAACAAGGTGGGCAGTGTTGGAACTTTATCCCGGCTTATATCCAGCATCACGCCACGGACCGCATAATCCGGATAATCTTCGAGTATGCATGCATGGAAAAGACCCGCATTTTGCCGCATCATCTGTTGGAGCGTCATCACCCCATAAAACACTCCGGCACCATCTTTTGCCAGTATCTCGATTTTCCGGGCACTGACGGTGAGGCGGTATCCCTGGCAAGGAATCGGTACGTCAGGACACAAGCGTAAAACAATACCGTCCCTGACCTGATCATTGACGCTGCAGGCATTCAATTCCAGTCGAATCCGCAATTGATCGAGACATGCTTGCTGAAGAAATTGGGCAATGGGAAACCAAACCAGAGGATCACCTTGGCCGATGAGGGGTTGGCGGGACATCATTCGGAAAATCCCCCCTTGCAAAACCAGATGGCGAGGTTGTGGAATGAGCGTCAATTTATCCATGAAAAACTTCGCTGGTTGAAAAAGGACGGACAGAAGGGTTGGTAACGTCGAATCGCCACCGATGGTATGGCAATAGCAGGCAGCGGATCGAAGCCCGCTGGAAAGAAGGGTCGAGTCACTGGCAAACAAAGTATTGAGAGGAGGAAGATTGTTCCGAAGATTCCTCATCCAGCGGGATTATCATCCGTACCGGTGTCGCGCTGTCTCCAATGGCCTCACCTTGCTCCACGTCTAAAAACAGGTTGATGGTAGGACCATTTAAATAGACCCCCTTTCGATTGATTTCAGCATTGCCCTCCAAAAAAATCGAATGATTTGTTTCGCTCAATTGTACTTTATCTGCACGGGCCGCCCTGCCTGGTTGCTCGAGACATACGTCTTGCTCCGCAGTACTTGTTAACAACTCTCTCGCTTCGTTGAAAACCAAGATTACTCTACCTGCTCTCAAGTAGAGGTCGAGCTGAGGTCGTGTCATTTCAACATTACCTTCAAAAATCGCCAGCCTCTGTTGATTATCAAGTAAAGCGCGTTGGGCTTGAATGATGGAAGGCTGCGGATTCGGAGCATCGGATGGAGTCCCTGCTTCGTTGAGAGTGTATTCGACCATCACTCGTTGGTTGGAATTTCCCCGTACATCAACCTTTCCTGCCCTCCGGTCCAGATTCGCAGTTGCGCCATAAAGATTGATGCCTTCATATTTGATTACGACGCTGCCCACCAGATCCAGTTTTTGAGTGGTACGATTATAAATTGCGCGATCCGCGGTGATCTCTCGTTGCAACTGTATCACTCGTACGTTACTTTCCGCGATAATTTTATTGTAACGTTGGGAACCTTCCGTAACAATACGGACCTTATCTGCAGAAAAAATTATATTGTCCTTCGGAATACCACCTCGGACACTTCCTGTCAGCAAACTTTCCCCTTTTTCAAGATCCACCCGCGTTTTTTCTGATTGAACCCATAATTTATTCAGCATCGCATGTTTGAGGATCAAGTCGATTTGTTGCGCTTGCGGAACAGGATTCTGAATGTTTTGCAAAATTTTTAAAAATTCAGCCTTGGAGGTATAAAGCTGATTGAGCAGCGGATCGAGTGCTTCCAACAGTGATGGTGGTACATTTTCCTGCCGCAAAGTCTGCAGGGTTTTTTTGGTAATTCTAAAATTCTCCACTTGCTGGTTTGCTTTGGCAGAAAAAGACAAAAACACTGCCAAAAAACAAAACAATCCCCACAATTTGATTTGCTGAAACAGCGCTCTCCCGACGTGGAGGATACAAGGATGTTTCTTGTTGCATTGGTTATCAGATGGTATCATGTTCTTTTTCCTTTTCAGCAAATACTTTCGTTTGATTCAATCCTCTTTTATAGCGATACGATGCCGCGATAAATGATGCAAATAGGGGATGGGGTTTTAATGGTTTCGATTTCAGTTCCGGGTGATATTGACATCCAATGAACCAGGGATGATCTTCCAATTCGATTGTTTCCACCAAATCCCGCTCAAGGTGATATCCTGAAAAGACCATGCCGGCTTTTTCCAATTGAGGGACGAACTCATTCATCACTTCGTAGCGGTGACGGTGACGTTCGACAATATGCTCAGTTTGATAAATGGACATTATGAGCGTTGCCGGCTTCAAAGTGGCCGAATATCCGCCCAGACGCATGGTGCCTCCCGTTTCTTCAACCCCCTCTTGCTCCGGCATCAGATCGATGACATTTTCTTTGCAATCAGGGGTGAATTCCCCGGAGCTGGCGTTGGAGATCCGGGCTACATTTCGCGAAAATTCAATCACTGCCAGTTGCATCCCCAGACAAATGCCAAAAAAAGGAATTTTTTCAATCCGCGCATATTGAACCGCCGCTATTTTTCCCTCGCTCCCCCGTTCCCCGAAACCAGGGGCAACCAGAATCCCATGCACGTTTTTCAACAATGCCAACACCTTGCTCTGCTCTAAATCTTCTGAGTTGATATATTGCAATCGGATACGCAAATGGTGAGCAATCCCTCCATGAATCAAGGCCTGATTCAGGCTTTCATAGGAATCTCGATGCTCCACGTATTTGCCAACAAAGGCAATGGTCACGTCATCAAGAGGATTTTTAAAGCGATCCATCGTGTCGGCCCAGGGTTGCAGTTTTGGACGGCCTGTCCACATGCGCAAATACTCCACGATTTTTTCGTCCAAACCTTCTTGATGGAAGATGAGAGGCACTTCATAGACGCTTTCCACATCTCTGCCATTGATGACAGCTTCCGCTTCCACGTTCGTGAAAAAAGAAATTTTCTTTTTGATATTCTCGGGCAAGTATTGGCGAGTTCGACAAATGAGGATATCAGGTTGGATTCCGATTTCTCTCAACTTACCGACGCTATGCTGAGTCGGTTTGGTTTTCATTTCTCCATCGTCCCCGTTGTCGACATAAACTATCAAAGTGAGATGGATAAAAAGGGTATTTTCCCGTCCATGATCATGACGGAATTGGCGAATGGCCTCCAGAAAAGGCAAGGATTCAATGTCCCCGACTGTTCCTCCAATTTCGACAATGGAAATATCCACATTCTGAGAAGCTTGCCGGATTTTATCTTTAATTTCGTCAATGATATGTGGCACCACCTGAATCGTTCCACCCAGGTACTCTCCAGCTCTTTCCTTGCGAATGACGGCATCATAAATTTGCCCGGTGGTGCAGTTGTGTTTGCGGGTGAGCGTTGCATTGGTGAAGCGTTCGTAATGCCCCAAATCCAAATCGGTTTCTGCTCCATCTTCCGTAACAAACACTTCTCCATGTTGGTACGGATTCATCGTGCCGGCATCGACATTGATATAGGGGTCCAATTTCATCAATGAAATGTTCAAACCTCGACTCTCCAACAAGGCGCCTATGGAAGCCCCGGCAATTCCTTTGCCCAAGCCAGACACCACTCCACCTGTAATAAATAGCATTTTCGTCTGCATCACGTCCCTAACGTTGGCAAACCAGACACTGGTGGCCAGAAAATGAAAGCGAACTCTTTTTCAATTCAACAGAACTGCTTGTCGGTAGCATAGCACTCGCTGGTGGATTGTCAAGGAGAGTACCAGACGAGGGATTGACTGATTCCAGTAACGATCCACCCGCCACTGCGAGTGAAGCAATCCTGTACGATTCAAGATGAGCATGCTGGTTTCTCAGGCAAGTTGTTCTTGAAGGGCTTCGGGCGTGTGAACGGGGAGTTGACATACCATGTTCTGACAGACATAAGCGGTTGCTTTGTCATCAAGCGCCACCCGTCCCGCGGCCAAGGGGATGATTTGACTGACAAGTGACAGGCGATCCTGACCCATCGCATGCTGTGGGACAAAGACAGTAACAAGATTGGGATAGTAGCCCTGTCGCGCCACTTGCAACAAAGCTTCCGTTTTCAGCTCACCGCGCTCACCCACAATTACCAATTGTTTGGGATTGCTTATCAACCAATGTAAGGCCCAGTGCATTGCTGCAAAACTGACACCTGCTTGATTGAGATAGGGGGCGAATCCATCGAGAATCCGTTGAGAGTCCTCCAGATAGCTGCCCTCGAGGCCATAAGCCGCTAATTTGAGAAACACCAGGGAAGCCGTGCTATTGCCTGAGGGTTCCACGCCATCGTATCCTTCCATGTTACGCGCGAGCAGTTTTTCCGCATCTATCCCCACATCGAAATAAGGTCCGCTGTCATTCTTAAACAATCGATTGATTTCACTTGCCAAATGGATTGCTTTTTCCAACCAGTGCGGCTGGTAGGAGTATTCGTACAAATCCAGACAGGCCGCTGCCAATTGGGCGTAGTCGCATAAATAGGCCGGAAAACGCGCCTCTCCCTGACGATAACGGCGCAGCAGTCGGTTTTCCGGATTGACCAGGTTGGAAAAGATGAACCGGACCGCCTGCAAAGCAACGTTTCCATAATGCGGAAAATCAAAAACCCGCCCTGCCCGGGCAAATTGCGAAATCATAAGTGCGTTCCAGGAAGTGAGAATTTTATCATCACAAAAGGGACGGATTCGGTGAGAGCGTACTTGCAGTAATCTATGCCGAGCCATTTCCATATTCCTCAGCAGGGTCTGAGCAGAAATACCCAATTGTTGTGCCACCTCCTCTGCTGAACGTGGACGGTGAAGAATGCTCTGTCCTTCGAAATTCCCTCCTTCTTTGACGCCTTGGCCGGCTACATGCCAATACAAACAGGCCTGCTGTCCGATATCAGGACCTAGAATTTTTAGAATCTCTTCTGCGTTCCAGACATAAAATTTTCCTTCTTCTCCTTCACTGTCGGCATCTTCGGCGGAATAAAAGGCGCCTTCCGGGGATCGCATATCTCTTTGAATGTAAGACAAGACGTCCTCAGCGGCTTCCTGGTAGAAACGATTTCCGGTCACTTGATAGGCTTCAATCAAGGCCCCGGTAAAAAGGGCATTGTCATAAAGCATTTTCTCAAAATGTGGGACAAGCCACTGGTAATCGGTGCTGTAGCGGCTCAATCCTCCTCCCAGCTGATCATATATGCCACCATTTCTCATTTTTCCCAGTGTCTTTTCAACCATGGCCAACATTAGGGGATCATCCGTTCTTCGGTAGTGCCTCAGTAGCAGCATCAGTCCCATGCTCGGAGGAAATTTATTCTGGGGCTGCAAAGTAAATCCACCCTCTTCAGGATCAAAACTCTGTTTAAAAGAGGCGACCGTCTGATCTTCAGCGCTCCAGTCCCATTTTACAGAATGCGGAGTCATCAGAGCCGCTTGTTGTTGCAAGTGTGTCGTGAGGGATTCTGCCGTTTGGCGTATTCGTTCCCGCTCGTTTTTCCAAGTGCGAGCAATGACCTGCAGAACATGTCGGAAGCTGGGGCGGCCATATCGGTGATCGGGTGGAAAATAAGTTCCGCCAGTCACGGGCTTTCCTTCCGGTGTCACAAACATGTTCAGTGGCCAGCCTCCTTGCTGGTTGAGGGCATGCAGGGCATCCATGTAGATTTTGTCCACATCCGGGCGCTCTTCGCGGTCCACCTTGATGGCCACGAAATGCTCGTTTAAATAGCCTGCCAAAGCAGGATCTTCAAAAGATTCCCGTTCCATCACGTGACACCAATGACAGGTTGCATAACCAATGCTTACCAACACCATCTTGTCTTCTTTTTTTGCTTTTTCAAACCCTTCCTCCCCCCAAGGATACCAATCTACAGGGTTATGAGCATGCTGTAACAAATACGGACTTTTTTCGTGGATCAAGCGGTTGGCTTGACCGGAATCGAGGGAAGAGGATGTCATTTTTGTATACCTTTCAGTTTCTTAAACAAATTAACCGTCCTGGAGGACTCGCCCGATGGGGGAAGATGAACAATTGCCGCTCGTTGGGAAGAGCGCTCTTGTGAGGAAAGGGGTAATCCGGAATCCATTGATACGGAGAGGGAGTAATTTTCGGGATTGGGTAAGGTGAGTTCGACCTCATCTTCCTTCTCCAAAGGGAGCCATCGCAGTTTATTTTGATAAGCAGGGCTACGAATGAGATGACGGGCAATTTCCCCCCATATTGGCAATCCTCCGGAAGATCCCGTCAATCGAAAGGGAAGCGGGTCTGCGTCTCGTTCTTGACGATCCAAACCTACATAAGTCGAAATCGTATACCCTCCCCGCACCGATATACCCGATTCCTGAAGGGCTGGTAAAAAGCCGACATAGGTAGCATTGCTGTAATTGTTGGCTGTTCCGGTTTTTCCATAAGCAGGCATGCGCAGAGTATTTCGGGATTCTGCAGAACCACCATATAAATGGTGCGCGTCCACGACGAGATATGGTTTGACCCGCCTTCCTGTTCCATATTCCACGACGTTTCTTAAAATTTCTCGCAATGCGTGGCGGGTATCTTCCGAAATCACTTGCTTACTGACAAGTTGATCCTCATAAATGATATTGCCTTTGGCATCTTCAATACGGTCAATCAATTTCCATGTGTTTTTCAGGGACATTTCTTCACGAGTCATAATCTGTCCTGAAATAAAACTTTGGTACATAAGAGCCAATTCATCGAGTGTCACCTCATTTGAACCCAAGGGAAAGGAAAGAACCGGCTTGAGCTCACTTTGGATCCCTAAACTTTTTGATAGTTTGATCACCGTGTGTAATGCAAGGGTGATACGGAAGTCATGATGGTAGTACAAACGTTGGGGGGCATAAGAATGGAATTGTTTCGCTTCTTCCAGAAGCTGCTTCATCAGGTCTATTGCAGTCGTCAGGATGGACACGCGGATTTTTCCCTCAATCCAAATATTGTCAGGACGAAAGAGGAACTGTTTCCATTGATTGCCTAAATGTTGTTGGTAGACGCGCAAGGTAAGATAATCAAGAGGTTTCCATTCGGGAGGCAAAGAATTTTCTGCATCCGCAAAAGCCAAGAGCGGAAGATCGACTGACGAATCACCACCCGATGCCATGCCATCCCCGCGAACGCCCGCACCGGCATACTCGCCGGCAGAAACATCGTTTTTTTCATTCAACTGAGTCCGTACAAAAAAACCGTCCAGCAGCGGAACGACCTCCGGGAGTTCTTCTATTCCCCCGGCCCCTCGAGGGAGGGGCCGGGGGAGGGGGGCTTTTCCCAGCGGAGAATCGGCACTGTTTCCGGAATAAATTGCATCAAGAAGCGCCAACTTTTCCAGCACTTTTTCCGCTATTTTTTCAAATCGCAGAAAATTATGTTCCAGGTATTCTCCTATAGGCTCCCTTTGACTCTTTTTGTTTTCTCCCCTCGCTTTGCGTGTTCCTTCCCACCCCTGGCCATAATGAAGGCGATCCCAGATTTGTACTTCTCCTGAAACCTGATCCATCAAAAATTCATTTTTCAAGCGTTTTTGGACCACTGAAAATATCCCCGGTAGCATATGCGCTTCATTTTCAACAACCCCATAGTCGTCGCGCAGTCGTTGGTGATATTCTTGTATGGATTCCTCTCGTTTTCGGGCCAATCCGCTATAATGAATCAACTGGGTGAATTGCTCCAGATTCAAGTAATCCAATAAATGGACCAGCAAATAAACGCTGGCCAGATTCTCAGATTTGGCCCCTGCCCAGATTATGCTGCTGACGGGTGCCGGAGGGGCATGATCCGGTCTTGGAAAATAGAACTGGCCTTGAAATGAATAAATCCGGCGTTCATTCGGTAAAATGTCCAAAGGACTCCATCCCAGTTGCAGGGCCGTCAAATAGACTGGTAGTTTGAAGGTGGAACCCGGTTGTCTTTTTGCCTGCAAGGCACGATTGAACCCATAATTATGATAACCTCCAATCATGGCACGCACTTCTCCTTCCTGCAAAATGAACACTCCTCCGTTCAAACGGGGTTTTTGTTCAATAGCAAGGTTCCATTGTCCATCCGCTTTCCTCTGATGAGTCGATACCAGGATAGGATCTCCCGGTTTCAACGATTCCAACGCTTCCTGGTACTGAGACGTCCGGAGCTCTCCGGTTTCGGCTACCTTTTTCAAGTTGAGGACTTGCTGAACAAAGGTTTTCAAATGCGCACTTTCCACCACACCCTGTTCCGCGCCAATTCGGACGTTCACTCTTGCAGGGGTTTCAGAGAACGTCTGCAGGATGGTTCCAATATAAAACCTGTTGATCTCGGGTTTTATTTTTTCGGATAATGGCAGCTCATTGGGAGGAGCGTAAGGGACTATCTGGAATTCCAATCTCGACAAATGTCGTTTGAGAGCAAACTCCCCGACTTTCTGTAAGTCTGCGTCAAGGGTCGTATAGATATTCACTTCTGCTTGATGTAAGTCCGAAATTCCTTTCTCCAACAACTTGCTTTTCCAGGGGTCGGTCTGCAACACTTTCAAAGCGGCATCCATCTGATGGCTTTCTTCAAAGCGAAAATCTCCTTGACGGAAGGCAACCGGACGCGCTTTGGCCTGCTCGAATTCCCTGGCAGTGATGCTGCCCGAAAGGCGCATATTATTCAAAACATAATTTCTGCGTCCTGTGGCTTTCTCAATAAAATGGTTCCGTATTTGAGGATCATCTGTGCCAAATGGAGTGTAATTGGCAGGTCCTTTCACGGACCCCGCAATAAAGGCGACTTCGGGAAGACTCAGTTCAGAAACTTTTTTGTCGAAATAGTAGCGGGCTGCAATTGCCAATCCTTGTCCGGTTCCATGCACATGAAACAAGTTTGTATAAAACTCCAAAATCTGATCCTTGCAATAACGTGTTTCCAAGCGAAAGGCATCCAGGGTTTCCAGGACCTTTTCCTTCCATTTGCCCCATTGATCCGTTGCTTTGTGTTTGAAGAGAATTTCTGCTGTTTGTTGAGTCAGGGTGCTTCCTCCCTGGACCACTTTTCGCGCTCTGAGATTGGCAATTGCGGCTCTTAAAATACTAAGAGGAGAGACACCGATATGGCTAAAAAAATTTTTATCTTCACTGGCAATTATCGCCTTGAGGAATAGGGGAGGTATTGTGCTGACCGGATGAATACTGATACTCATGGGGTCCGGTATGAGCAGATATTCGCGATGGGCTTCACTATAGAGAGCACCCAGCTTCGTTTTCCCGTCTCGATAATAGAATGTCGATTCGGTCAATACCGATTGTTTGATCCGATGCCGCTCCAAATGGTCGCCGGGCGCAACAAAGATCAGATAAACCAGAAAACCGGAGATTCCCAAGAGGAGGAAGGTCGATAAAAGAACAAAAAAGAAAAGAAACTGTTTCACATTCTATCTTGTACGGCTTTATAAATTTGTTTGGCTGGCACCTGGAATAGGGTTTTTTCGGGTAAGACGACAGCGGTCAATTGATTGCCGTAGACACATCCCGTATCCAGACCCATCACATTCTTACGTATCACCAACCCACGTTTTGCCCAATGTCCAAAGACAACCAGTTTTGGAAGACGGTACAATTCATACCAGGAGGGATTTGCCGGATTATTCAAATCCTTGCCCTCTCCATCCCAAGTGCGGATACGACACAAGATCGAGATTGGAGTTTCCGAAGGATGTTGGTGAGGCACGAGACCGCCGTGAACCACAAGAAATTGATCTGCTTCGATAAAGGCAGGCAACCGACTGAGCCACTCTTGCCAGAAAAGGAGTTGCTCTCCCATTTGCCGTTTTAATTGAAAAAAGCCTTCTGAAGGAGAGGAATCCTTCTTCAGGTATTGCAGAAATTTCCATTCGTGGTTACCCATCACAACTTCTGCCGACATTGAACGCACTTTTTGTAAAACTTCGAGGGAGCGTGGACCTTTGTTGATCAAATCTCCGACGAATATCAACCGATCTTTCCCGGAACGATGGCCTACTTTGGAGAGTAAGGCATCCAGTTCCTCCAAACATCCATGCACATCTCCAACAATTATTGTCCGCAAGCTATTCATTGGCAAGTCAAGACCGTTGCTCCTCGTTTTTCGATTCTGCGGTTTTCATCATCGATTATTGGAAGCAATCAAGAGTTTTAGAAATAATTGCGCTTGTTATCGTCGACTGGAAAGATTTTACGTCAAAGGAAATGGAAGAGCGTTGAAAAAAGATTGTATTAGCAAAGTTTTCTCCACCAATTCAATACCAATGCTCTCTCTTTTTCCTGAAAAGCTGCCTCCTCGATTTTTCTTTCTTTCCTTCCCTGTCGCAGATAATGCAATTTGACCAACCATTCCTTTTGGCTATAACACACGCTCCATCCCTGCTTTTTTTGACGAACCAATTGTTCATACTCTGCAGATTCGATTTCGATAGGGCAATCGATCGCATACGGAGTGAGAGAGATCATTTGGATTCTTATGGATTGACATTGTTTTTTGAATTGTTTGAAATGGCATCATACTGTCGTTAATAATTGGTTTTCATTTTAAAATAAGCGATTAGATTTTACCATAAAAAAGCAATCATCTTTTCTCCGATTATGGACTTGCAAACCGCGCGGCCACGCATCCGCTTTCTCCGTCAACAGATCCATACTTGCAACCGGGCATACTATATTGGAAATGCGCTTGTTTCGGATGACGATTATGACCAGTTGACAAGCGAATTAAAATTGTTGGAACGCCGTTTTTTATCACTTGAGGATCCTGCGTCTCCTACGACTAATATTTACTGGGCGCCCCTTTCTGCTTTAGCCAGTCACACCCATCAATTCCCCATGCTGAGCCTGAGCAACGTCTATTCAGTGGAGGAGATGCAATCTTGGGCGGACGGAGCCGGGAAATTGTTGCATACGGATGAAATCGAGTATACCTGTGAACTCAAAATCGATGGATTGGCAGTTTCTGTTTTGTACGAAAATGGAATACTGGTCAAAGCTGTCACTCGAGGAGACGGCATCACTGGTGACGATATCACCCCTAACATCAAAACGATTGAAAGTTTGCCATTAGAACTTCCCGAGCCACTGACCACAGAAGCGCGGGGAGAAATTTACTTCTCTCGCGCTAATTTTGAAAAGCTCAATCGACGTCGCCAGTCTTTGGGAAAACCTATATTTAAAAACCCCAGAAATGCGGCAGCAGGGACATTGCGAATGTTCGACAGCAGCGAAGTCCATAAAAGGGGATTGGATGTTTTCATCTATGCCATGATGAGTGGTCCTCTGGATAAAGAGCATTTCAGAAACCTGAAAAAATTGCGGACTCTGGGACTACCTGTCAATAAGGAAACCCGGCAATGCCAATCTATGGATGAAGTGGTGGCCTATTGTCAAAAATGGGAACGCGAAAAAAAGCGACTGCCTTATGAAATCGACGGAGTGGTCATCAAAGTCGACAGTCTCCGGCACCAAGCCCAACTGGGCGCCACTGCTAAATCTCCACGATGGGAGGTTGCATTTAAATTTACCGCTGAACAGGCGCATACGCGCCTTCTGGACGTGGAAGTCAGAGTTGGCAGAACTGGTGTTCTGACGCCAGTGGCCATTTTAGAGCCTGTGGAATTCAAAGGAACCCTCGTTTCTCGTGCTACGCTGCATAATTATGACCAGATTGCTCGTTTAGATCTTCAGATCCGTGATCAGGTGGTCCTGGAAAAGGGTGGAGAAATCATTCCCAAAGTTGTTGCCGTGGAAAAACATGAACGGGTAACTGATGTCCGGCCTATTCTGCCTCCTGTGGTTTGTCCTTCTTGCAACACGGAGGTCCTCCGGTTAACTGATGAAGTCGATTGGCGATGTCCCAATTCCCGTTGTCCTGCTCAACAACTGGAAAGTATTATCCATTTTGTTTCGCGTAAAGCCATGGATATTGAAACGATTGGTCCAGCTTTGGTGGAGCAATTGTTTAATCGGCAACTCATTGACAATATAGCCGATCTTTATCGACTTCGCCTGGAAGAGTTGAGTCGATTGGAGCGGATGGGAGACAAATCGGCACGCAATGTTCTGACAGGCATTGAACAATCTAAAAACAAACGTCTCTCTCGTTTTATTTATGCCTTGGGAATTCGAAACGTTGGTGAGAAATCCGCTAAACTGCTGGCCCGTCGTTTTGGAACGCTGAATGCTTTGCAGGAATCCACTCTGGAAGCATTGAGTGAGATTGATGAAATCGGTCCCATTATCGCTCAAAACGTTTTTGAATTTTTTAAGGACCCTGACAAGCAAGCCCTTGTTGAGACATGCCTGGCAAGCGGAATTGTTTTAGAGCCCGAAATCCCAGTGCTTCAGCAAACGGCGTTTGCAGAAGCATCGAGATTAATGGGAAAAACGATTGTCATCACGGGAACGCTTTCAGAATCACGGGAAATCTGGAAAGAGCGCTTGGAACAGTTTGGGGCTTTCGTTACCAATAGCGTGTCTCAGAAAACCGACTATCTTTTATTAGGAGAAAATGCCGGATCAAAACTGGCTGAAGCTCAAAAGCTCGAAGTTGACGTTATAGATGAAACGACGGTTTTACAATGGATCAATCCTAAACCCGATCAAGCAGGTTGATATGGAGGAGTAAATAATTGAAATCCTGTTTTATTATTTCAGTTTCTGATAGTATTTCTTTCTGGCTTGAATCATGTTTAATGATAGCGCCTCGCCTTTTGAATGAGTTGATCGTCCCGCAAATACCAAACAAACGAATTTTTCAGTAAAATGCAAAAACTGTTGAAAGAAATCCTATACCGTTTTGCTCCGGGAAAAGAAATCGAAACCGCTAAAGAGGAGCTAATGGCGTTCGTAGCAAACCGGGCTCGTGTTGAATTTATAGATGAATCCCCTGCAGGACCCTGCTACCTTGATAATCCTTGGTTGCAGAAATTTTTGGAGACGACCAATCTGCCACAAATTGCCAAAAGGCTTGGGCAGAAGTGGCACGGTTGGCGCTCTTCAACATTCCAGCGATCAATCTGAGACCCGGGGATACGAAAGAAGCGCATCAACGTAATGAAAAAATCACCAAATCGGCCCTCTACGAAAATTATCGATATTTCATCCAATTTCTTCACAGTTTGCAGGCATCGGTTCCGCTCGAGAGGATAACAAAGCGAGTCTTATGAAAAAAAAACGGATTGTTATCAAAGTGGGAACCAATGTCTTGCAAAGCAGGAAAGGCAAATTGGACTATAATTTAGTCCGGGATCTTGCCGAGCAGATTTCTTCACTTCTGGAGCAAAACTATGAAATCCTGTTCATCACGTCCGGGGCGATAAGCGCGGGTCAGGAGTTGCAGTCCTTTTCCGATGAAAAAGACATGATATTGCGAGAGCAAATGATGGCGGCAGTGGGACAGGTGCGTTTGATGCAGATCTATTCGGATTTTTTCCTGGAGCATCAAATCGTGATTGGCCAGGTATTGGTAACACGTTCTGATTTTGGCAATCGCTCTGCTTATTTGAATATCCGCAACACGCTGGAAGGTCTCTTGAAAATCAGGGTGTTGCCCATCATCAATGAAAACGACGTGGTGGCCACGGAAGAATTGGCTCCTCAATTTGGAGATAATGATCAGCTTGCAGTCTTTGTCTCTGCGCTGGTCAGTGCCGATGCTTTGTTCTATCTAACCAACACCTCGGGATTGCTAGAGGGCTCCAACTTGATTGAATCGGTGACGGAAGTCAACGACGAGATCTTGAACTATTGCGATCCTACCATTGCGCCAGGAGCAAAAGGTGGCATGCTGAGCAAAGTCAGGGCGGCCAGGATGGCGATGTCTTTTGGAATTGATACCTTCATTCTTTCAGGAAAATCCTACAATGCGGTTTCCCGGATCTTGGCGGGAGAGCGCATAGGGACCCATTTTGTCGCCCAAGGCGAAAAAGTCAAAAGCTACCGCAAATGGCTTGCCGTGGGCGCGATGGGAAATGGTCGCTTGACGATCGATGCGGGGGCAGAAAAAGCGCTCCAAAATAAAAAGAGTTTGTTGGCAGCAGGAATCACTGAAGTCTCCGGAAATTTTCAAATTAAAGATCTGGTCACTATCTATAACGAGGCGGATGTTAAAATAGGCGTGGGACGGATCAATCTTCCTTCCGAAGAACTAAAACAACAAATTCTCCAATATCAAAAATCTGATAACAGCAGACAGCGCTTCAGCTCGAGCCAGCATGGACGTTCTCTTAGCAAAAAAGCCGTCATTAACCGGGATCATTTGGTACTGGTAGATTCTTCCGTCTCTTCCTGAAACCGCTCACTTTTTCCTGATTTTGCCGTTCTCATGAAAAACAACCCCGGAGAAATTGTCATTGTAGGTGCCAATGAGCACAACCTCAAAAATATCAGTTTGACCATTCCACGAGACACGTTGACCGTTTTCACGGGAGTGAGCGGCTCCGGAAAATCATCCTTGGCATTTGACACCATCTTTAAAGAAGGACAGCGTCGTTTCGTCGAGTCCCTTTCTTCCTATGCCCGTCAATTTTTGGGTCAAAGCGAAAAACCAAAAGTAGAACATATTGAAGGGCTCAGTCCCACCATTTCGGTTGATCAAAAAACAGTCAACCGTAATCCACGCTCCACGGTGGGGACCATCACTGAAATTTATGACCATTTCCGACTCCTTTTCGCTCGACTCGGTAAGCCACACTGTCCCCAATGTGGCATTGAGATCACGTCTCAAACCGCCGATCAGATCACAGACCATGCCTATATGGAAGCTTTGAATGAGCCATGTTTGATTTTGGCGCCCATGGTCAAAGAAAGAAAAGGAGAATACCGGCGTGAGTTGGAGGAATGGTTCAGAGAGGGTTTCCTCCGTGCGCAGATCGACGGGGAAATCCGGCGGCTGGATGAAGCGATCAAATTGGCCCGCTACGAAACGCATTCTATCAATTTGGTGATCGACCGGATGACCTTGGTTCCTGCAGAAAAAAGCCGGTTTGTCGAAGGAGTCGAACGGGCATTGCATCTTAGCGAGGGATTGGTCATCGTTCATTATAAAAATGAAGATCATTTATTCAGCCAACTGATGGCCTGTCCCCGTTGCCAAATTGCCATTCCGGAAATGGAACCCCGACTTTTTTCTTTCAATGCCCCTCAAGGGGCTTGTCCCCGTTGCAAAGGTCTCGGCAGCATTACTTTTTTCAGAGAAGAAAAATTATGTGATCCGGAGAAAGCGTTGAACGACGGCGCCCTCAAATGCGTGACCGAAAAGGGAAACATCATGTTCACCCGTATTGACCAATCCCATTTCAATCTTCTCTTCAAACTATTCCGGATTGACCCGTCCCTTCCTTGGGAGCAACTCTCCTCAACGCAACGCGAGTTGATCCTCCAGGGGAATGGGCCGATACCTCTCGCCATTTCCAATGTATTCCGCCATGGATATGCGTTGCGCAAACGGTTGAAAAATCAAAAACAATGGCCGGGAGTCATCCCTATTTTAGAATATGTCAACAAATTTGTGAAAAGTGCTCTTGAAAAATATCAGGACCAACTCCTCTGCCCGCAATGCACTGGCCATCGTTTGAATCCTACTGCACTTGCAGTCCGATTTCACGGACAGACCATCGAAACTATTTCTTTGATGTCGATTGAAGAAAACCTGGAATTTTTCGAACAACTGCAGGTCGATGCGAAAGAGCAACAAATCGGTCGGGATATTTTCCGAGAAATCAGAAGTAGGCTCAAATTTTTGAATGATGTGGGAGTAGGCTACCTCAGCCTCAACCGCTCTGCCGCGACGCTTTCCGGAGGCGAAGGGCAGCGCATCCGTTTGGCGTCTCAGGTGGGCTCCGCTTTGCAAGGGGTGCTCTATGTTCTGGATGAGCCCTCCATAGGTCTGCATCAAAGCGACAATCAAAAATTGATTCATACCCTCAAAATTTTACGAGACCGGGGAAATACGGTTTTTGTTGTCGAACATGATGAAGAAACCATCACTTCAGCCGACCATCTGATTGATATCGGTCCCACTGCAGGAAAAAAAGGGGGATACATTACTGCCCAAGGAAATTTGAATTCCTTGATCCAAGCCGCTGATTCCATCACGGGACATTTTCTGGCGCGTCGCGAAAAAATACCAGTCCCTGTCAAACGACGCTCTCTCAATGGAGCCTATCTGACCATTCATGAAGCGGCTTTGAATAATTTGCGGAATATTACCGTCAAAATCCCCTTGGGAGTATTTGTCAGCATTGCAGGAGTCTCGGGTTCCGGAAAATCTTCTTTGATAGATGGAATTCTGAAAAAAGCACTATCCCAACACTTACATGGCAGTGCTGAAATTCCGGGACGTCATAAAAAAATCACCGGATTGCAACAGATTGATCGGGTGATCGAAATCAACCAGTCTCCGATTGGACGGACGCCCCGCAGTAATCCTGCTACTTATACCAAGGCTTTTGATGAAATCCGCAAACTCTTTGCCTCCGTTCCCGAATCGAAATCACGGGGGTACAAACCCGGGCGTTTTTCCTTCAACGTGAAAGGAGGTCGCTGTGAGGATTGTCATGGCGCAGGCATCCAAACCATTGAAATGCAGTTTCTGAGTGATGTGCGGATTCCTTGTGACACTTGCCAGGGGAAGCGTTTCAACAGCGAAACCTTGCAAATTTACTACAAAGGTAAAACGATTTATGACGTCTTGGAAATGACAGTCCACGAAGCTTTTGACTTTTTTGCGGCCATTCCTCCCCTCGCGCGCGTTCTGCAAACGCTCAAAGACGTCGGATTGAGTTATGTTCACTTGGGACAACCTTCAACCACTCTTTCCGGAGGAGAAGCGCAACGGGTGAAACTGGCTGCGGAATTGCGCAAGAAATCCACTGGAAATACCCTTTATATCCTGGACGAACCCACCACCGGCCTTCATTTTCAAGATATACGCTTTCTACTGGCTTGTCTCAACCGTTTGATCGACCAGGGCAATACCGTCATCGTCATTGAACACAATCTCGATGTGCTCAAGGTGGCCGATTACCTGATTGAATTGGGGCCGGGAGGAGGTAAATATGGAGGCCTGCAGGTTTGCCATGGCACTCCCGAAACAGTGGCAAAAAACCGGCAGTCGCTCACAGGGAAATTTCTGCAACCGGTGCTCAAGGAAGAAATGGCATGGAATCCGAAGAATCTGCAGAATAACTGCAAAAGTAAAATCAAAGCGAATAAACGGGCAGATGCGGGAGAACGGAATATTGTTATCAAGGGGGCTTCCAAAAATAATTTAAAACATCTCAACGTCACCCTTCCTGTCAATAAGATGACGGTGATCACTGGAGTATCTGGCTCTGGAAAAACCAGCTTGGCCTTTGATACGATATTTGCGGAAGGACAAGCCCGCTATTTGGAATCGCTTTCCACCTATGCCAGGCGCTTTTTGGGACGAGTCGAGAAAGCCCCTGTCGATTTCATCGATGGTCTCGCTCCGGCTATTGCCATAAACCAGAAAACAGCGAGCCGCAATCCACGTTCCACCGTGGCCACGACAACGGAAATTTATGATTATCTACGCCTCTTGTATGCCAGGATTGGCAAGTCTTACTGTCCACACTGTGACCAGCCCCTGCAAGATTATACTCCAACACGAGCCGCCCAGTTCCTTGTAGAAAAATTCGATCAACAACGCCTTATTCTTTTAGCTCCCCTTTTCCGACCCAAATCTCCTAAAATTCTCTTGCTGGATAATCCCTCTCATTTGAAACACATCGTTTCTAATTTACGGACTGAAGGATTTGTTCGGCTTTACGTCAACAACACCGTCATTCATCTCGATGAGTGGGAACAAGTCCATCCCAAGCTTCCCTTAACCTCCAAGAGCGTCGTAGATTTGGTGATTGACCGGGTAAAAATCCAAAAATCGGATCAAAAACGTTTTGCTGAAGCGATAGAAACGGCCTATCAAAAAGGGCATGGACTGCTCAAACTCCTGCTTCCCGATCAAAACAATGCCACCTTGTTTCTATCGGAGCATCCAGGATGCGTTTCCTGCGATTATTACCAGGAGGAAGCGCTGACACCGCGCATGTTCTCTTTCAATTCCCATGTGGGAGCCTGCCCTGCTTGTGACGGTTTGGGGGTCTCCCTGTCTCCCTGCCATGCTTGGAGAAATCAGTTGGCGCCGGCCGTCTGCTCCGGCTGCGAAGGCGAGCGCCTCAAGCCGGAATATCGTGCCGTGAGAATAAACAATCGAAATATCATTCAATTTTGCCATTCAAACGTCAGGGCGGCCCTTGCGGAAACGGAACGCTGGAAACTGAGCGAGAATCAACAAATCGTGGCCGAACAAGCTCTACGGGAAATCACCGCGCGCTTGAGTTTTTTGGTGAACGTTGGTTTGGATTATCTCTCTCTGAATCAAGCTGCTTCCACCCTTTCGGGAGGAGAGACGCAACGCATTCGATTAGCCTCCCAAATCGGTTCCGGATTGATGGGAGTGATGTATGTTCTGGACGAACCGACGATTGGCTTGCATCCCCGAGACACGAGTCGGCTTCTGGATACCTTGCACCGACTGCGCGATCTGGGAAACACAGTCATTCTTGTGGAACACGATCTGGAGACTATGCGCGCTGCAGATCACATCATCGATATCGGGCCGGGAGCAGGTCAATATGGAGGCGAAGTGGTCCAATACGGTTCTCCCCAACAACTTGCTCGTTCCAAAACCTCTTTGACCGGTCAATATCTCAAAGGCAGCAAATCAATCCCACTGCCATTGAACAGGCGTCCTCCGGTTTTAGACGTGACGGGTCGAGCAAAATTCTTAACGGTCCATGGCGCCCGGGAAAACAACTTAAAAAACATTGACGTCTCCTTTCCAGTGGGCGCCTTTACCGTGGTGACGGGAGTGTCCGGTTCCGGGAAATCATCCCTCGTCATCGAGATTCTCCAAAAATCCCTCCAGAAAAAATGGAACATGCGCCGGATCTCTCCGGGTGAGCATGATAAAGTCACAGGGTTGCAGTATATTGACAATTTGGTGGTCATCGACCAGGAACCAATTGGAAAATCGCCGCGCTCCAATCCGGCAACTTACACAAAGTTGATGGATCCTCTCAGAGATTTGTTCGCTCACCTGCCGGAAGCCAAAACCCGTGGATTTACAAAACGACGTTTCTCCTTCAATGCGATTGAAGGTCGCTGTCCCGCCTGCGAAGGACAAGGACAAAATCAGATTGAAATGCACTTTCTTTCGGATGTCTGGATCGATTGTGACGAATGCAAAGGGAAGCGCTATAACCGGGAAACGCTGAGGGTCACTTTTCGAGGACATTCCATTGCCGACGTGTTGAATATGGAAGTCAATCGGGCCGTTGAACTTTTTAAGCATCAACCCAGAATTTTGCGAATCTGCAAAACATTGCAAGATGTGGGATTGGGCTACATCAAATTGGGACAACCGGGCAACACGCTTTCTGGCGGAGAATCCCAACGCGTTAAACTGTCTGCAGAGTTAGTAAAACGCTCTACCGGTGAGACCCTCTATATTCTGGATGAGCCGACCACCGGACTTCACATCGATGACATCGCGCGCCTGCTTCATATCCTGCATCGACTTGTCCGGGAAGGCAATACGGTAATCGTCATCGAACATAATCTCGACGTGATCAAAACTGCTGACTATATAATTGACCTGGGACCTGAAGGGGGTGATAATGGTGGACAGATCGTTTATGCCGGAAATCTTGAAGAGGTTATTTATTGCGCAGCCAGTCACACCGCTCGTTTTATCAGTCCTTTGCTCAAGCTTGCGAACTGACCCTTTTTGCGGCCTGCTTCAATAACGATACGGAAAAATAGATTTTTCATAAAATGCGACCATTCCTTTTTTTTCTACTCTGCACTCTTGGCAGCCTGGCTCTTTCATGGCCTCGGCCGGTCATGAGCCAAGTTGCGGAGATTCCTGCTCACCAAGAAGAACAATACCAACTCTCTATCAAATTGGGAGACCAGTTTTATTATTCCCGTGAAATCCCGGGCAACTCCAAAATAGCTCTGAAATACTACCACCAAGCTTTGAAATTGAAAGCGAACCAGGAGGAAGTCTATTGGCGGTTATCTCGTGCCATGTATGGGGTTTCACGCGCTGAACCTGACCCGGCCATTAAATCCGAATTGATGAAAAAAGGTATTGAGTATGCGGAAAAAGCGGTGGATCTGGATCCCCAAAGTATTGATGCCCATCTTGTTTTAGGCATGAGCTACGGTCACTATATTTTGCTTGTTGGCTTGTGGAGAGCGTGGTATTATGTTTTTCCCGTCAAAGAAGAAATGGAAATCGTCTTGCAATTGGATCCCCACAATCCATATTCTCATCTTATTTTAGGTACTTGGTATTTCAAAGTTCCCTGGTGGCTGGGAGGTGATAAATTGAAAGGGATTGAATATTTTTATTTGGCAACCCAATACCAACCCGACTACACCACCCATTTCCTCTATTTGAGCCGGCATTTGTTGGAATTGGGACGCAAACAGGAAGCCTCTCGAGTTCTGCAACGGATGTTTGCCATCGAAACCCCGTATGATCCCATGATTGCAATTGAAGATCGGCTTACTGCCACTCAATTGATCGAACAGCACCAACTTTCCGTGCCTCGACCAGCCACTACGCTCGTTCCCAATTAAACTGCGGATGTTCATGATTCCCGTAACTGCCAATCAACCCCTCTATGTGACATGGGTGGGTTTGCTGACCAATGTTGCGCTTGCCCTGCTCAAAGCAGTTGCGGGAATCTTTTCAAATTCAGCCGCCATGATCGCGGATGCGGGTCATTCGTTTTCAGACGTCCTCACCGATATTGTTGCCCTTTGGGCGTTGCGTATGGCACAAACTCCCAAAGATAAAAACCATCCTTACGGCCATGGAAAGTTTGAGACCATTGGCGCATTGTTTCTGGCATTGATGCTGATTGCCACCGGAATTGGCATTGCCATTCATGCTTTTGAGAAAGTAGAGCATCGAGAAATTCCAGGCAATCTTGCCCTGGGAGTGGCCATTGTTTCCATTCTTCTCAAAGAAGTGCTTTATCAAGTCACCTCACATATTGGCAAACGCAACCATTCCCGTATGTTGATTGCCAATGCCTGGCATCATCGCTCGGATGCTATCTCTTCGGTAGTGGCTTTGATTGGTATCGGAGGGGCGCAATTGGGATTTCCCGTTTTGGATCCCATTGCCGGTATCCTGGTGGCAGGATGGATCATCAAAACCGGATTAACGATCGGCTATAACAGCGTCAAGGAATTGAGCGATGAAGCGGTAGAGGAGGGCCTTTTGCCAGCATTGAAACAGGCATTGAATCAAATCGAAGGGGTAGAAAAATACCACGATTTGCGCTCGCGTCGCATGGGCTCTTACGTGCTTGTGGATCTTCACGTGCAAGTCGACGCCCGCCTGAGTGTTTCTGCGGCCCACCAAATCGGAGAACGGGTGCGCATGGTTCTTCTGGAACAAAACCCCCAGGTGAATGAAGTACTGGTGCATATTGATGCAGAAGAAGATATTGATGAGTCCCATCCGGCGCTGATGCGCCCCCAAACTGAAATAGAGACCGATATCCGACAAAATCTCCAGCACATTCCCGAAATCAAAGGCATCTCGCATATCCTTTGCCATTTCCTGCAAGAACGACTGAGCGTGCAAATTGAAATCGTGGTCGATCCACGCCTGCGCGTTTTTGAAGTACAAAATATCGCCAGAAAAGCACGTCTGCGCGTGGAAAAAATCGATGACGTTCATACGGCAGACATTCATTTGGAATTGGACGATTTATGATCCATTGAATATACTACTCTCGACAATTCCGCTTTCATTCCGGCAGCCACTGATCCACTCTCAACAAAAATTGATGAAGATATTCTTGAGATTTGCCTCGATATCGGCCACTGTTGCTATGCTGGTTTCAATCCTCTCGCTTTCATGCGCCGACATCTGAAACGGACTGTTTATAGGCATTTCAAGGACGTGGATTCCTGCTTTCGCAGGAATGACTAGGTTTCTCTAAGATATGAAGATTCCATAACATATTGAATTTATTAAATTCTTATCTCGAACTCAGGTTAAATAGGGTTTTAGCCGGATGTGCCATGACGAAGAAAATACTGATCATTCAACCATTAAGGCCGGAAGCATTTCGGCTTTTAGATAGTCGTAAAGACATCACATACGAATTCATAACGGATTTCTCACTCTCCAATCTTCTCAAACATATTGGTGACGCGGATGGGATCACGATTCGCGATGCTCCATTGTCCGTCGAAGTCCTTGAAAATGCCCCAAAGCTCAAGGTGATTTCCCGTCATGGGGTCGGTTTTGACAACATTCCCGTAGACTACTGTACCAAGCGTAAAATCCTGGTAACCGTTGTTGGGGCAGTCAATTCGGTTTCCGTGGCTGAGCAGACGATGTTTCTGATGCTTGCTGCCGCCAAATCTGGAATTCTGTTGGACCAGGCCGTACGCCGGGGTGATTTTGCGGCACGTTCTCGTGTTTTAGGAATCGAATTACTGGGACTCACGCTATTCATTGTCGGATTTGGGCGGATTGGACAGCTTGTCGCCGCAAGAGCACGTGCCTTTGGTTTACGAATTCTTGCATTTGATCCATACGTCGATGGAAATCAATTTCCCGGTGTGAGCTTTGTTGAGTCTCCGGAGGAGGGGCTCCCACAGGCAAATTTTTTGAGCTTGCATGTTCCACTCCTCCCGGAAACGCGGCACCTCATTGGCGCCAGGCAATTGGACCTTTTGCCGGAGGGCGCTATTGTTTTGAATTTGGCTCGCGGTGGTCTGATAGATGAGAGTGCTTTGTTGAGACGAGTTCAAACAGGACGTCTCTATGGCGCTGGTCTTGATACTTTTGAAAAGGAACCTTTGCCGACAGGCGCATCGATCGCGACTGAGGAAAGGATTGTGCTCAGTCCCCATTCAGCCGCACTCACAGAGAATTCGCTGATTGCTATGGGTGTTGTCACCGTACAAAACGTGCTGGCAGGTCTGGACGGTTCTATCGATCCCGAATTGGTTGTGAATAAAGCAATCCTTCCTGAAAAGGGGAAATCGTGAAGCTTTTAATGACGTCCCAAGCTAGTGTTCTACCCACTTACGATCGTTGAGGGGCAGACCGAATCCCAGGAAGCTCAGCGCCGCCTCGCTTCGCGCCAGCGACTATTCATACCGCACCCTCGGGTCCAGATAGGGATAAATCAGGTCGATGAGGAGATTGAGCAGCACCACCCCGGTGGCGAAAAACAGGTTGACTCCGGAGACCACCGGGTAGTCTCTTTCCTGGAGGGCAACCAGCAGCAGACGCCCGAGCCCCGGTAGGTTAAAGATGTTTTCCATGATCACGGAGCCCCCCACCAGGATCGGCAACTGCAGGCCGATCAGGGTGATAACCGGGATGAGGGCATTTTTGATGGTGTGCCGGATAATCACGACCCGCTCCCGGAGCCCCTTGGACCAGGCTGTCCTGACATAGTCCTGCCGGAGCACCTCCAGCATCATGGTGCGCGTCATCCGCATGGTGGCCGCCGCCATGGCCGTCCCCAGAATAAGGCTGGGAAAGAAGAACATCCCCAGGTTCCCCAACGGGTCTTCGCTGAAAGGAATCAGCTGCAACGGGGGGGACCAGCCCCACCAGAGGGCCGGGTAGATCATCAGCATAATGCCCAGCCAGAAGTTGGGCGTGGCCAGGCCGATGATGGCAACCGAGCGCCCCAGGTAGTCGGCGGCGGTATCCTGGCGAATGGCCGAGTAGATGCCCACCGGCAGGGCGATCACCAGCCCGATGAGGATGGCCAGGAGGCCAAGCTCAAGGGTGACCGGCAATCGTCCGATGATCTTCTCTTCTACCGTCCAATCGCCCCACAGTGATTGGCCCAGGGTGCCGTGCCGGAAAATACCGCCGATCCAGCGTCCATACTGCGCATAGACCGGCACGTCCAGTCCCAGCATCTGCTCGAGCGTGTCACGGTCTAATTCCCCATAGTTCCCCACGTGTTCCATCCTGCCCACCATGGCGTCTATGACATTGCCCGGGATGAAGCGCACCGAGAAAAAGACCAGGATGCTCAAGATGAACAGGGTGGGGATGATGAGCAACAACCGCCGGATGATATAGACTCTCATGGGAGACCCTAATGCCCCATTTCTTTCTTCAGGTCCTGGTCAATCCAAATGCGGGAGAAGATGACGGAACGGTCGCCCCATCCCAAGTCGATTTCGCCGTTATACCCTTTGACCCACGGCTGGTTCACGTTAAACTGTGGGGGTTTGGGACTCCACACCTGCACGTGGTTCTTGGCGAGGTACAAATCGATCTCTCTAATGTGTCCCTTCTGCTCCTCGACGGTGGGAGCGGATTGAGCCGCATCAAACAAAGCGTCGTAAACCGGGTCACTGAGTCCGGTTGTGCTCGGTCCGGTCCCGGTTTTCCCTATAGAGCTCGAGTGGTACTCTCTGACCGTTTCCAAAGCATCAAAATCATAGGCTGCTACCGAACTTGCCATACCTTCATAAGTCAGTCCTTGCACAGCGGCAATAAAAGCAGGTCGGTCCAACAGGGTGATCTCGACATCAACGCCAATCTTACCCCAGTAGGAGGCTGCTAATTGGGCGTAGTTTATATCAAATCTATCTAAAGCAGTTAAGTTGGTCTTGAAGCCATTGGGATAGCCCGCTTCCGCCAGAAGTTGCTTCGCCCCTTCCGGGTCATATTGATAGACTTTCTTGACCGCTTCGGGCCACTCATCAAACGGGACGGTAAAACCGGCAAGCGAATCTCCAATCTTCGTGCGAGGGGTTGTGTCGGCAAAGCCCTTATAGTACTTCGTGTTAATGGTCTCGAGGTCCAATGCCATCTGCATGGCCTGGCGCACCCTGATATCATTAAAGGGAGGCTCCATGATTTTAAAAGTAAAAGCATTCTCCGCGCGATAGGCCCACGGGGTCAGCATGAGTTCCGGGTTGTTTTCCCGGAGACTCACTGCCTGGTCGATAGAACCTAGTTGAGCGCCACAACCGCCGGGCAGACCGATGTAATCCACCTTACCCGAGCGCAATCCCGCCACAATCGTTGCCTCTTCCCCCATAAACAGGCCCGTTAACTGGTCAATGTAGGGCAAGCGGTTCTCCGGGTATTTTTCATCGAAGCCCCAGTAGTCAGGATTCTTGGTAAAGGTCGTAGAGCTGCCATCGACGATATCGGTGAGCATGTAGGGCCCGGTACCGACCAAATGCCTCCAGTCCTTGAGATCGCCGTGCTCCTTGAGGACCTCGGGCGGGTATACCCAAGCGGCGTGGTGGATGAGGAGATTCCTCAGTGTATCGGTTTGTGCCTCCGTCGTCTTGAAAACAACCGTATACCGATCAGTAGCCGTTACCGATTCAAAGGGGATGGCGGTGATCTGGCCTTGATGGGGGCTTCCTCCGGTTTCGCTGAATTCGCCCAGGCCCGCCATACGGTGCCAGTTGAATTCTACGTCCTTAGCGATCAATTCTCTCCCATTCATAGGGGCCTTGTTATGCCAGCGAATGCCCTCGCGGATATGGAAAATATAGGTTTTCGGATCGGGTAGTTCCCAGCTCTCGGCCACCGAGCCTCTGATGACAGAAAGAGGAACGTAGCCGCTTTGCAGGTTAAATTCGTCGCGATCTATTTCCCACCTGCCGATGCCAAGCTTCTCCGTGACGCCGGCCTGGGTGGAACCGGCGAAGCCGCCGAACCAACTGTCAATATAATAAGTCGACCCGCAGCCTCGATTGGCAAAGGTCAATGTCCCGCCATACTCGGGCGCGGTCACCATCTCGCCAGTGGAGGGGTCTTTGACCATCTTTTTCTCAGCAGCTGCCGGACCGACCCCGAGAGCAGCCACCATAAGGATAAGGGTTAACAACAATGATTGGATTGTTCTTGTTTTACTTTTTTCCATGATTCCTCCGCTTTCGTATTGATTTGGGTTATGATTCCTTGGATTTTCCATAGCTCCTCCTTTATTGGAAGTGAATTGGTTTTGATTCATTGCACGTCTCATAATTTCTCCATTTTCAGAAGTTAATTGATTTTTTTTGATTTTATGGTAACTATTCAGGTCTCTGAAAAACCCGTTTAGTTAAGAATTTATCCTTAAATAACATTAACTTTCCTGTAAGTTATGATAGCTGCAGCCAATTGAAGCAGTGCGAGATAAGTTTGATTATATTTTTCGAATCGGACCATTATCTTGCGAAACCTGTTGAACCATGAATGGCTCACCTCGACGACCCATCTTCTGGGTCTGTATTGGGGATTTGCTTTTTTTTCTTGAATCTCTTCACCCCGTTTTTTCACATGTGGCACATAATCATTGGATCGAATGATCTGTGATGCTGGCTCACCGTGGTAGCCTTTGTCTGCGCACAGGTGTTGTTCAATGCCCTCAGGCCGCGCAATGACGATTTCCTCCAAGACCAATTCCAACTGTGTCACATCATGCCGGTTCGCCCCGGTTACGACGAGGGACAGCGGGACACCACGGCCGTCAACCAGCAAATGACGCTTGCTCCCTTTTTTTTCCCCTGTCAGTCGGGTTTCGACCAACGGTTTCCTGAGCCAGTGGGGCTTTGACAGTCGTGCCGTCTATGCTTTGCCATTTCCAGGAGATCCCTTCCATCTCATCATATTCGGCAAGTCCGGCTTGCCAAAGCGACAAAAAGAAACCCGCTTCATTCCAACGCATGAAATGAGCATGGATGGCACTAGGACTCCCATATTTTTCCTTGGGAAGGGCTCTCCATTGACAACCGGTGCGCAAAACATATACAATTCCCTCGAAAATTTGGCGCGCAGGCATTGGCTTTCTACCACCACCGGGTTTGCGCTTGTAGGTCTTGTTCGGGTCACGTTTGGGTTTTGGTATCAGTGGCTCCACTCTGGCCCAAAATGAATCAGATACTTCCCACGACTGTACTTTTGCCATATAGCCTCCATGCGTTTATGGTTGAACATGATGACAAAAATAATGCAGGAAATACCAATTTTCAAGTTATTTAAGGATAAGTTCTAAGTTATTTTTCCGCTTTTTCTTCCCACCGTTTAAAAACAATTTCCTTCATTTCTTGATGAATAGCAGGAAAAAAACTACTAAAATACGCTCTGCTAATTTTCTGGATATTCCCAAAATTTACTTCATGATCACGATTCCAGTTGATTTTATCCGCTGTTACTTTTTTGATAGAAGGTCCGGTAATTTGTAATAATAAATTATCATAACCAAATGAATCCCTTCTCACTTCAAAAATCATAAAATCAAGAGAAATCATACCTTCTTCTTCATGGACAATACGATAAAGCGCTTTGTATTTTCCTCCATCATTACGATTTCCTCCTCTCATGTAAATTAGACTACAACGTTCATGAACGTCTTCATCCCATAAAGCAACAATGGTTATTGATGATCCATCAGGATATTTATCAGCATCCAAATCTGTATCATGTATTCTATCCGTCCCGGAAACATCATGCATTTTTATTTCGATGATGCAATCGACAAACAGCCTTCTCAACTTGTCTTCCAAAGACAGAATTTCAGGCTCTCTAACTTCTTCCTTTACTTCAGGCAGCTGGGGAACTGAAACAGAATCTTTTATTGTCCCGACTCTTGCTTGCACTTTATTTGGATCAGGAACTCCCTGAACCAGATTAGAGGTTGATTGTTGATGTGTCGTACACACCGATAAACTCATTGCCATTAAAACAATAATCAAGTACTTCATAACTCACTCTCATTCAGGGTTGCGTGTGGCGCCTTTGCAGAAGGCCGGGCTACTGCAACAAAACCCACATTTGAATGTGTATTGTCCCGATTATTCGTCCTGCTTCGGAGAGCTACTCCCAAACATCAGAATGGACTTTTTTATTCATCAAGTAACCCGACAAACAAAATCGTAGGTTCTATTGCGGATTCTACAAAGTCCAAATTGAATAAAATATAATATATTTCAAGTTTAATTTACAAAACTTATTCAGCTGGGATTTTCAAAATGAGACACTACCGATGACCGCGAAGATGCGTGTCCACAACCTGCGCCTAAAATGAGAATCAAAGATATCACAGTTCAGAACTTTCGGCTCTTGGAAGTAGAGCTTTGTCTCGAAGACGATATTATATTGATCGTGTGAAGGGGTCAGGCTTGCAAGTTTGCGAATTTAAGAAAACATTTTTAGGTGGAGTTCTTTTAACCGTTCTTGGAGATTTGTGGATTCCTTCAATCTTTCTCTCAACTTATACACTCCACGACTGAAAGTAGCATCATCTCGCTTGAGAGCATTTGCCACTTCCCGGATTGTTGCAGATTTCCAATCGAAGACTGATAAAAGCGACGAGAGTCGCTGTCATCGAAAAAATACGTTGCCCCCATTGCCTCGCAAGTATCACATAATAAAGCGCACCAGGGTACTACAAACGCAGTTTCAGAGACATCTTGGCAAATTGAAAAGGTTAAAATTTAAAAAAATACCCCATTTTTGCAAACTTGCAAGCCTGACCCCGATTCAAACTTGCAAGCCTGACCCCGATTTGACCCCGATTCCGCCCATAAAAAAACTTATTGACATTGTAATAAATCACTGTATATGTTCTACAAATGTTAGAGAGCATTTCTGTGTTTTTTCTTAGAGCTCTCCCCGAAGATTATGATTAATATCTATCAATCTTATATTCTTTTTCTGAAATGAAAAAAACATACGAAGCCCTTGCTATCGCCAATGAATTTTTGGATGCAGCCAAAAAATCAGAAAATAAAATTACGCACATGAAACTTCAGAAACTGATTTATATCGCTCATGGATATTATCTTGCAATTCAAGATTTCCCACTAATTCATGAACGTGTCAGAGCATGGAAGTATGGGCCTGTTATAATCTCTGTATACGAAGAATTTAAAATATACGGACATAATTATATTACAGAAAAAGGAACGACTGTGGATTTAAAAAAAAGGTTTCAAAATATAGACAATAACATTCTGAAAGCCGATATGTACACGCCCGTAGTCAAAGAAAAAGAAATTCTGAAATTTGTTGATGAAGTTTGGAAAATCTACGGGAAATATACAGCTATTGAGCTTTCAAATTTAACTCATGAAGAAGGTACCCCATGGTATCAAGCCCATGTTAATAATGAAAGTGTAATCAAAGATAGTTTAATTCAAGAGTATTATAAAAAATTCTGATGCTTAAAGACCCGGGAAATCTTGAAGAAAAATATCAAGACAGTACAAATGAATATACAGAATTTGAAAAAGAACATTTAAAACTAGAACTAGAACTTCTTAAACAAAAAATTTCTCAGAAAAAAAATTATGCGATATTGATATCTGTATTTAATAGTGGTTGGCTGATTTTTGTCGGGTCGGTTTTAATTTTTCACGGATTCACATCTATAAAATTTTATCTTTCAGATACAATCATCATAACACTTCTTGGTACCACAACTGCTAATATTCTGGCCTTATTTGTTATTGTCGCAAATTATTTATTTCCTGTTTCAAAGTAATAAATGGTTTGTTGAAATATGAACTAAAAGTCTTTTCTTCTTCAATATTCAGACGGGATGTTTCATAAAGTTTGACCATGTCTGTGAACATGTTTTTATTACGTCTATGGTTGTATTTGAAGCATGATTCGGCTATTTTATTCCCTATAGGTCCAGATTCAGATTTTGTTGCCCTGTGGCAATCTTGGTTCCAATCTTAGAAGGTGTTTTGAAATCTAACTGCCCTTCTAATATTTGAGATACTGTCAGACATTGAATCCGGGGGTACTTGATTCCAAGATGTTCATAGGTTCCTGCGCTGTCCGCTTCTTCTAGTATCTTCTTACTGGGATCAGTCATTGAGAGGTACCCAGCCATGACGGTATCATCTTCTCTTTCAAGACTCCCCCTTAGTTCTCTGATGTCCACTGGTCTTACGGTCTTCCCACCTTTGACCGAAAGAATCATGGACTTGAAGGGGGTCAGGCTTGCAAGTTTGCAAAAAATGATTCGTTCGTTTTTTCCATTCAAGATTTCTCACTAGAGTAGCCATGTGCCAATGGAAACGGGTTCAGGCCGTGCGCCAGGAAAGCTGACAAGAAATAGAGAGTGAAAGTCTCTTACTCGGTAAGGCAGTAACGACCCGCCGAGTCCCCGAGTCATGAGTGGTTATTCGCAAGGATAGGCGCTAAGCGTTGACAGGGGAGAACACAGGCTCGGTATTGAGCTCCGAAATCATAGTTTCAGGCGCTGACCTTGTGGTCTGGTGGGGAAGGCAAGATCAACCGAAGGCATTAGCGTGAGTCTCGGCTGAGCCTGGCGGAGTCAAAGACCCGGTGCATGTGTGGAAGTTTCTTGATCGGAACCTGGGAGATCCTGAGGATGACTGTCAACATTCCATTGGTAGTCGGATCGGGAAAATTAATAAATAACCCCGATATCTACGTCTTCAGGAAGTCGGACAAGTTCGTAGTAGCGATGAAGCGGCGAACAATGAGATCGTTTGTAGAGTAACAATGCAAAGGAAATCAACGGAGCCTGTGGAGCAAAGGGACTTGGCTGAGAGGAATTCTGCTTGTCCTCCTGTGTTCGGAACTCAGAGGCCGGTAAAATCAGAGAGCGGTTCAAGCAGGGTGCGCCAAACGGCAACGTTTGAGCGTCTGACTCGAAGCAGGAGCCGGATGCGTTAGCAGCGCACGTCCGGATCTGTACCGGAGGAATGACGAAAGGTGGCTGGAAACCACTATAAGTCAGTTCTTTACGGTGACTTTAATTATTTGATTAGGAACGAGTCTAGTTTTTTTGCTCCCTTTTCATCTAATCAAAGGCCTGACCCCCTTCTGACCCCTTCCCTACTTAACAACGAATATTACATCTGATTCGGTCAAATAAGTGTCTCCTTCCCAAACAAACTCGAGTTGGAAGCCTATTTTTTTGCTGATTTGGTCAAGATAATTGTTTACTGTGGCTGAAATTAGAGGTCTAGCTCTTTTTAGTTTCCAAGAATCAAAAAAGTTGCTTTTGTCTACAAGCACTAAGAACAAGCGATTTGAAGCATCGAATCGTCTTAATCCTTGATTTTCATAAAGCCATCGAACCAGCGACTTTGGATTTGCGACACACTCATTTAGCAACATTTCCCTGCATTCCTGTAACTCGTTGATTAATTCACGTGCACAATCTTCCGGATTGTCATCTAGTTTTCGCCATAGATCGGGGATTAGCACTGAGTCGGCTACGGAAGTGTCAAATCCCACATTTAACCTTCTAGCCAACCCTTTCATTAACGTTAATTCAGGACGTAAGCCACAGGATTTTCGATAGACTTTAATGTATCCTTCAGGTAAGTATGTGACCTTCAAATCAAACGGTTTATCATTAACAAAAAAATCAATCTTTTTTATCAGTCCTACTGCTGGAATCACTTTCTCATTGTCCTTAAAAACGTCTTCAATGATAATTGAACTCCAATGGTTGTACCAAGAAGCCAATACATAAGCACGCATACTATCATGTAGCCCATTTTCTATTTCGTTGCACAAGACATCAAAGGAGGTTATTTTCTTCACATAATTGTCTACAATTGTTGTTTCCAAGCTATTCTGATGCAGACCTCCCCATTCAAAAGACTGAACTTTATACAACTCATTAACTAACTGCTTTTCGTTCTTTCTTCTGCCTCTTCGTTCGTTTTTATACAGTTCCAGTATAATTTCATCTATATCTTCTGATTTTACACCTGATTTATAAATTAACTTCAGCCACCCCCTGAAATTTACGTTACCTATTTCTATCTCAAATCTATTAATTAAACACTCCAGTTGGTCTTTTCGAGATAATGAGCGCAGTTTCAAAAACCGCATCCCCTCAGCTGTTGATGAGAGTTCTCGAATTCCATCGGTCTTGAATAGATTTATTGCTGTATCAAAGTCCAACATTCTTAACAAACCTTCTTTGGATACTCAAGCGACCATTCCTTTAAAGCGGCAAAAATCTCCAGAATTTTTATCCTATAATCTTCGCTGATATCCTTGCCGTACAGCAACACAAAATCAGTTTTTAGACTACCTTCTCTGTTATCTTGGATAACTGATCCTGCCGAATATTCCATCGGATAACACCCTAGGTATGCAAGGCTTGAAGCCTCTTCTAACTCGTGAAGACTATTCCAATAGTTCTTCAATCTTGAATTAAATATCACAGCCAATAATCCATTTTTTTTCAATACACGAGAACACTCATGAAATATCGATGAAAGTTTATTGTTATAGGCATTTAGGTCTTTGCCACGCTCCTTCGCATCTGAGACAACGAGTTCTTCTTCGTAGTTTGAATCAAGACCTATGACGCCGTTCCACAACTCACTGAGTTCTAGATATGGAATTCTATCGCCATGAGGCGGGTCTGTCAATATCACCTTGATTGTGCTTGTAGGTATATCTTTCAGAAGTATCTCGGAGTCGCCCTTGTGTATAAATGTGGCTTCTTGTCCTTGTAAGAAAAACCCTAAACTTGGTGAAATATTGGTCTGTTGAGTTATTCTCAATTCATCAATTGCTTTTAACAGCTTATGGGCTTTGTTCTCGTAACAATTCCAAGCGTTAATCTCAAAGTGCATATCGGGGCGCCAATACCCAATTACCCAACTACCAACTTCAATCCTGTCGGCTTTCTTACCTTTGGTTTTCCCTCTCTTTGAGATGGCAAATACCATGTTCGACATTTGTCCCAAAGATGACGAGAGTATAAGCTGCAATGCTCTCTTTAATGCACTAGAATACCCTTCTATTTCAGTTTTAATTAAATCAATCGTCCGCAACGCCCGAGGTGTGAAGAGTACTGTGACTGAAAGGCCTTTTTTGGAATTTATTCTGGAGTTGTCAAATAACCGCAGATTTCTTAGTTTTATTGGCTTATATGTTTTTGCATTCTGGATCTTGTCAATTTCTTCTTTGTCTACATTAAGTTCGACTCGCTTTCTGCCGTTTTTAGTCCACACCTTAATTATTCGATCTTTCTTCCATAGAAAATGAGTAGCTATATTTCCATCCGATAACAGATAAGTTGAGTTAATAGTAGCCTTCAAGTTTCTGTCAATCTCATGAATCGCGTTTCTCAAATCTACGTATTGTGGTGGTTGTAGATAAAGTTTTGTTAGTTCAATGCTAATCGGATTGATATCAAAACCGATAAATCGGCGTTCTCGATCAGCACATTCCTTAGCTATAAGCCCAGAACCAAGAAATGGGTCCAAAACTATATCTCCCTGTTCAGTGAGATTTTCTATAAGAAATCGCCAGGTCTCAGTAGGCTTCTTCCCCCAATATTTGTGGAAGCCTGATAGTCCTTTGTAACTTTGAGGTGGTAGATAAACACCGACAGAATCTTTCTCATAGAAATCAAATGATCTCTGTAAATCATCTTGCATTTTCTCGGTCTCCAGAGTTAACTGATTGTTGATCACTTTCTCAGCGCGGGCTTTCCCTCCGGCCTTGCCACCTTTGACCCTGTTAGGCTGTTCATAATGAGTGTCTTCAATCTCACCGGTGGCGATCTGCGCAATCATCACGGACCTGGCTATTATGTTGGCCGGGCGTTTTTCTCCTTTTGGTCCTCTTATTGTTTACCCTTTCCTCTAGGAATTTTTATGCAATTCTTTATAAAAATCAATAGTACTAATTGTGAGAAAATCTAATAGATGTTGTTCATCAGTATTTAAAGATGATGAAGTTGTTCGTAACACTCTTTTAATTTCTTTTTTTATTTCAGATTCGGTGTTTCCTATTGTTAATCCTTTTTCTCTCCAGACAATAAGACTTGTCAAAGCCATTACCATAATACTAAATGGTATATATTTTTGTTCAGGATCATATTCTTTTAAAAAAGATTCTATGTATTTTTTCGTAATTTCTTTGTTAATATCCATATTTCTCCTATTCAGTTCGTAATTTAATATTTTTCATTTTTCTTCCCTTTCTCTTTCAATGCATGATAATCTGTTCTTATTTCAGGTACCAATTTCCTTAATTCTTTTGCAGCATCCAGCATGCTTTGGTCCAGTTCCTTAGTCAGATCTTGTTCTTCGATGAAGATTTTCTATCATAATTTTGAACATTATCAATAAAATACTTGATAATTAGCGTTTTTCTATAATACCTAAATCCTGCAATTGAATATTTTGATTGAGTTTCCCCCCACTCTTTGAGAGGTTTTTTTAAAAAAAAGGATTTGAGAGTTGAATTTCCATCAGTCCTTGCTCATAAAGGTTTTTCCGCCCTCCATTAGATCGTCATATTTTGTGATGATCTGATACCCGCTTTCGCGGGCACAAGATTCAAGACGTACTTCTCCCTGGATTTGGGAATCTACATCTCAGCAAAATGTATCCACTGGAGTGAAACAAAGGTTCCAGGTCTCTCCAACAGCGACCCATGCATCCCATTGAGCATTGTAAAGTGTTCTTTCCGGAACTCTCAGTTTTTGTTGACGAGCGCCACTCGTCCATTTTCCTGCCATTCGGACAAGATAGGTGCGCATGGTGGCCGGTTCCCAACGGCGCAGTATTGCGTTACCACTACAAAGGGCCATCCAGCGCAGCGTGTTGTAAGCGAGTATCGCGCATTGGAACAAGGCACTGTTGGCCCAAAAATCGTCGGTTTTAATCTGAGCCAGCGCAGTTTGATTTTTTGCTTCCTCAATCCATGTCTCAGCGACCGCCCTTTGGCCATACTCTTTGTGAGCCTGCCAGGGAGTGAGCGCGTCAGTGAGAACATAACAAAAATAATCGTACTCCTTCATCTCAAAGAGGGTGGCCATCCCTTTGAGTTCCTCCTCTTTCTCCCTGCGTACGGCCATGAATTTTCTTGACCTCCTCCAAGTTTCACATTGGTGGGAAAACTCACACCCTTCCCAAGCGGGCTGCCCCTTCACTTTTTGCCATTTTTGGGTTTCCAACAACGAGACAAGCCCCTTGAGTTTGACCTTGATCAGATAGCCATGGCCTCGTTCTTCGAGGAAATCCAGCAAATCCCCCACAAAAAAACCACTGTCTCCACGAAACAGAGTGCGAGTCCGATTTGGAAGGTGAGCGAGAAGTTGCCGCATGAATTCAACGACTCCATTGCTGGTATAGGCACTCCCATCACGAAGCCAACCCTGAAGAATCTCCTTTGTCTCTGCGCAAAATGCCAGCAGAGGATGATACGAAGCTGCACCGCGTTTGTGGGGATTATATCCGACAGACACTCCTTGCTGCTTGCCGTAGGCCGTTTTCACAGTGGAGTCCACGTCAATCACAAGACAGTGTAACACCCCAACGATGCTTGTCCCACTTCGAAGCGCCTTACGCCAGATACCGGCTCGAATCCGATGGTTCAAGCTCTCCATCTCATTGATGTTTTTCTGTGTGAAAGTACGCAGTATCCGGCCGAATGTGGTTTCATCCGGAATCCTCAGCCAACCGGCCACACGACTCAAAACACGGTCGTTCCAAACTGTCACAATCGAACGAATCGAACGGGCGCCACCAACAATGCCGACCACCGACAAAATGACCATGTCCACCGCGTCATAAAGACCCGTGGCGCCACGCCGATGATCTACGGTCTGCTCTGTCTTTGAAACAATCCCTTCTTTGTGAAAAAATTTGACAACCGGAATCAAGCCTGCTTGCGCGGTCAGGTCTCTGCCTCCCTGGCTGATATGGATGTTTTTTGCTGTCGTTCTTGCCGATCTTGCGCTACCTTTGTTTTTCATGGTAATGGTGATCTCTTAAAATGTTGATTCTGCTGTTAACTATTTGAGTATATTACCATTTCCATGTTTGATTGTCATCTAATTGCAGGATTTAGGTACTATAGTCATAAACATAGGGTAATGTATATCATTCTTTATAATTTCAGGCCAGACTTCCTAAATGTTTTTTTGCATGATTCGATCAAGCAACCCTTGAGTTGCTGACAATAATATGTGAATCAGGAGTTGAATAATTGAATTGCCAAGACCATCACTTTTTGCTGGTAAATAAAGAGCAACCAATAACCTATCAGCAAGGTGGGAGTAATTCCGGGTTGTGAGTTCCTTCAGGCAAAACAACGGGCCGTAACGAAAGTGAACTGGGAGTAATTCCGGGTTGTGAGTTCCTTCAGGCAAAACAACGGGCCGTAACGAAAGTGAACCTGGAGATAGCCTCGAAACTCAAGCCGAAAGCGCCGACCCTGTGGTCAGAAGGGGAAGGCTGCTATCTGCCGAGCAGACAATGGAATTCACAGGGAGAGCTTTGCCAATCAAGGTTCTCCCGGCATAGACGGGGTGAGTTTCAGCGCAATAGAGAGTGGAGAAGGGGTGAGCGGGTTGCTCGCTGGGCTGGAAGAACGGGCTTTATAAAATCCCGACTTCAGCTCTTTGGAAAAAAGCGCATGCTTTGACATGAAGAACATCGGAAAGCTGGGAAAACCATATGCGCGGTTTGATGAGGTCGGACTGGTGGAACACGCACGATTCGGATATTCAGGCACCGTCAGATGAAAGGGCGGGAAACTGATAAGCCGTGTCTGAAAATGCGATGCCTGTCTGCTACTCTACCAATTAGTTTATTATTGATCCTGATCCCCTTACCAGTTGAAAGGGGAAAGCAGCCGGGCCAGGAAGCTTCGTTTGCGTTTCCTCTTTGCAGCGCCGTAACTGCCCTGACCACCACGAAGTCGGGGATCGAGCAGGTCCCGCATGGCGTCGCCGAACATGTTGAGACAGTAGACGGTCATGGTCAGGCAAAGCCCGGGCCAGAGCGCCAACCGTGGCGCCAGTTCCATGTACCTGCGACCCTCTCGGCTCAGCATACCGCCCCAGCTGGGTACGTTCACCGGCAAGCCGAATCCCAGGAAACTCAGTGAGGCCTCGGCAATGATGACGGCGCCGACGTTGATGCTGAAGATGACAATGAGCGGTGCGGCGATATTGGGCAGTACATGCCTTAACAGGATCCGGATCGCTGGAGTACCCACGGCCTTCGCTGCCAGAAAGTAGTCGTTCTCCTTGATGCCGATCACCGCGCCGCGTACCACCCGCGAGGCGGGGATGCCACCGGTCACGCCGAGCACCACGATGACCGTGACGATGCTTCGATCTACTAACGACATGATGGTGAGCAGCAACAGCAATCCCGGGAACGACATCCACGCATCGACGAAGCGCTGGGTGTAGACGTCGACCCGTCCACCGATGAATCCCGTGGTGCCGCCAACCAGCAGCGCGACCATCGTGTTCAGCACGGTCGCCGTCAGTCCCACTAGCAGCGATACTTGAGCGCCCTTCAAGATTCGAGCCAGAACGTCGCGGCCGGCATGGTCGGTGCCGAGCGGGTGCTCGAGCGACGGCCCCTTCATCCGCTCTCGTATGCGGCCGATGTCGTACTCGTAGGGCGTCAGCTGCTCCGCAAAGATGGCGACGAAGACCAGCGCCAGGACGACGATGCCGGCAGCCGCTCCCAGCGGTTGCTCCTTCAGGAGCCGGTGGAAAAAGCTCGCAACGGGTCGACGACGTTCGGCTGCGGGAGCGTCCGATGTGCTCTCTTCATGATCGACTGGGAGTGGCTCACTCATAGCGAATCCTCGGATCCAGGAAGGCGTACGTCAGGTCGGTGATCAGGTTGATCATTACCACGACCAAGGCGAAGAACAGGTTCGCGCCGGACACCACCGGGTAGTCGCGGTTGTTGAGCGCGTCCAGCATCAAGCGCCCGAGCCCGGGCAAATTGAAGATGTTCTCCATGATGACCGAGCCACCGGCGATGATGGGGATCTGCAGGCCGATCAACGTGACGACCGGGATGAGGGCGTTCTTGACCGCGTGGCGCAGCACCACTCTTGCGCTCCTTGCAGGCCCTTGGCCCAGGCCGTCCTCACGTAATCCTGACGCAGGACTTCCAGCATCATCGTGCGGGTCATGCGCATGGTGCTGGCCGCCAGGTAGGTTCCCAGGATCAGGGCGGGAAAGATGAATATGGAGAGGTTGGCCAGTGGATCGACGCCGAAGGGGACGTACACGATTTGGGGCGTCCAACCCCACCAGATAGCCGGGTAGATGATGACAAGCAGCGCAAGCCAGAAGTTCGGAGTCGCCAGACCGATGATCGCCACTGAGCGACCCAGGTAGTCAGCCACCGTGTACTGCCGAATCGCCGAATAGATACCGACCGGCACCGCGATGATCAGACCGGTCAGGATTGCCAACAGCCCGAGCTCGAGAGTCACGCCTATCCGCGGGGCCATCATCGCCTCCACCGTGTAGCCGCTCGAGCCGCCATACAGCGATCTGCCGAGAGTGCCACGCACGACGATGCCTCCGATCCACCGCGAGTACTGCACGTAAAAGGGGACGTCGAGCCCGAGCCGCTTCTTTGCGGCATCAATGTCGATCGTGCCGCCGCCTTCGTAGCCCATCCGAGCGACCATCACCTCGATGATGTTGCCGGGAATGAAGCGCACCGAGAGAAACACGAGGATGGTGACGATGAAGAGGGTCGGGATGACCAGCAGCACCCGCCTGATCAGATATGCACGCACGTCAGTTTACCTCCACACTCGGTTGTGCAAGAAAAAGGGGTGGCAGGTCGTTCCCTCCACCCCACCTCTGTTCGACCGTGTTGCCGGCGGGGTCAGTACCCCATTTCCCGCTTCAGGTCCTGGTCGAGCCAGATCCGCGTGAGAGCCAGGTGCTCCTCCGCGCCATGCAGTTGCGTCTCGCCGTTGAACCCTTTGACCCAGGGATGGGCCAGCTGGAACAGCGGCGCCTTGTGGCCATAGACCTGGAAGTGCTGCCGCATGATGTACTCGTTGAACTCTTTCATGATCGGGATCCACGCTTCCTTGCTGGTCGCTGCGTTGAACGCCTCGTAGAGCCGACTCATGGTCGCGTCCTCGACCCCGCCGGCATATTCACCCGACTGGTCCGAAGAGTTCAACGCGTGGCCGTAGAAGCTCATGATGTGCGCCGGAGCCAGATCCCAGCCCGAGTCGCCGGTCCTCATCTCGTAGAGACCGCGGGAACCGCGATCGGCCCAGGCGCCGGTGTCCATGACGTTGATCTCCACCTCCACGCCGATCTCCTTCCAGTAGCTGGCCACGATCTCGAGCCAACCGAGGTCGATGACATCGCGGTGGTCGTAGGTGACCCGCAATCGCACCCCGTCCGCACCACGCGGAAGCCCGGCCTCGTCAAGCAATTGCTCTGCCTTCCTCCGGATTGTAAGAGTACTCGGCCTGCAGATCCGCGGGCCACTCCTCGAACGGTGTGTGGAGGGGTCCCAGCCCGGCGCCGACGAAGCCCTGCACGGTCGGGTAGGCGTAGCCTCCGTAGTAGCTCTCGTTTATCGCGGCGCGGTCGATGGCCATGTTCATGGCCTTGCGCACGCGGATATCGTCGAAGGGCGGTCTGCGGATATTCATACCGGACACCTGCAGCGCCCGAATGTAGTACGGGAATACCTGCAATGTCGGGGTTGGTCTTCTGGACGGCATTCACCGCTTCGAAGGTGGTCAGCGTGATGCCACCGCCGATATTGAGCATGTCTAACTGACCGGTGCGCAGCGCGGCCGTGGCGGTCGCCTCTTCTTCCATGTGAGAGAGAGATGATCTCATCGATGTAGGGCAGCTTGTTGTCCGGGTACTTCTCGTCGAAGCCCCATGGTAGTTGGGATTACGCACCCACCGCTTGCGCACACCCTGGTTGGAAGTCATCCAGCTGGTAAGCTCCGGTGCCGACCACGTTACGCCAGTCGGAGTAGTTGCCGTGCTGTTCAATGACCTCCGGCGGCAGGATCCAGGTGCCGACCTCTCAAAAGCACCGAGTCTGCCAGGTCCATGCGCGGCTCGGTTAACTTGAACACGACCGTGTACCGGTCGGTGGCCTCGATGGACTGCCACGGAAAATTGCGCAACACGTAGGTGTACTCCGGCTTCCAGTCGAGCAGGCCACCGATGCGGCGGTAGGTCCAGGCGACGTCTTCAGCGGTCAGCTCGCGGCCGTCGACTGGCGCCTTGTTGTGCCATTTGACCCCCTGCTTGATCTTGACGATGAACGTCTTGGGGATCGGGATTCGACCAACTCTCTGCCAGCCAACCGGTCAAGAGCTCGGGCGGTTGGTAATAGAATATTCATCTGCAAACACGTCTCGTGGCGTGGCCCAGTCGAGGATCGCCAGCTTTTCTTGGACCCCTGAGATCTGAAAGGCGGCCCAGTGTCCGCCGATCGACGGGTCCTGGTCCAACAGCTCGTTCTTGCCCGGGATAGTGAGGGTGCCGCCGTACTCAGGTAGCAGTCACCATTTTACCAGTGGTCGGATCTTTGACCATCTTTTTCTCGGCAGCCACAGCCGGACTAACCCAAAGGACGCTTGCTCCCAGGATAAGAGCCAACAGGGTTGCGCTCAATTTTGAACTGCTTCTTTGATTAAACATACGAGATTCTCCGTTTGAATGTTTAAAAATATTAAGGATTGATTTGAAACATGCTTTCGTTCCCGAAGGCACGTTGTCGACGATTTCTCTACTTTTATGACGGTTCATCATGCTCCTTTCTGATTTTTGATTAAAAACAAGATTTCGGGTGGTTTTAAAACCTGCTTTCGTTCCCGAAAGCAGGTTCTCGACGATTGCTCTACACATTGGATCTCCTTCATTTTCAAGTGATCAAAAAACCGATTCATTGCCTCCAGGATTGGGCAATGAACCATAAACCGACGCACTCAGGAGCCGATGATTTTCCAAATTCTCCATTGCTCTTCCGTTCTTGGAACGTGGGACTTGGAACTTGGAACAAGGAATCTTAAGGATCTCTCCCTGATGTCGAGATAATATAAGGGGGTAGAACTTGGGATTGGGGATTGGGGACTTGTGACTTGTGACTTGGAACTGGTTTTTAAGTATACTCTCATAGCCACCTCATTGTCAATATTTTTTATACTTGAAACAGGTTAATTTCAGACTTTCATGCCATCCTGACGGTCCGCCGATGTGGCAAATCGAAGGATCGCCTTAATGCTTTTCCGTCCTATCTCAGGGCATAAAGTTAATAAATTTCTTGCCAGTCTCTAACGGTATTTTAACGAAATGCAGTGAAAATCATGCTCAAATGTAACAAAATCTGACCGCTTTCGGAGATAGAATAAAGGGATTAAAATGGTAAGTCAAGCATTTCTCTAAAAAGAAGAAAGAATAAAATATTATTGAACAACCCGTCCTAATCTCAGGACATAAAGTTAATAAATTTCTTGCCAATCTCCAACGGTATTTTAACGAAATGCAGTGAAAATCTTGCTCAAATGTAACAAAATCTGACCGCTTTCGGAGATAGAATAAAGGGATTAAAATGGTAAGTCAAGCATTTCTCTAAAAAGAAGAAAGAATAAAATATTATCGGAATGATAGACATTAAGGCTTAAGCGATTAATGGTAAGTTAGGTCTCTTTCCTTGACTAATAGCATATTCCTTTCTGCAATCCGCTCATTTGTAACGTCGTGAGGTTTAACGATCTCACGGCGTTTATTTTTTGTCAATATCAACCCCCCAGGCAAAGTTTCAAGGTATCGGTGAACATGTTTTCATTGCGTCTATGGTTGTATTTGAAGCATGATTCGCCGATATAAAGATGCGCATACCGACGACTATACCAGTGATGTTGGCCATACCATGCGCGTTTTAAAAGACTCCAAAAACTCTCAATCGTGTTTGTGTGGATATTCCCGTCTACGAATTGCTTTTCATGATCAACAGAATAATGAAATATTTCATCTTTCATTGCTCGGTACCCTGAATATTGATCCGTCATCAAAACAGCCTTCGCCAGGTCAACGTGCTCCTTCAGCATCTCTTTGAAATTCTTGTTCGATAAGGACTTGTCATCAAAGAGCTCTGCCGCAACTCCCCCCTTACGCTCCGCAATACCTACAACAGGAAGCTTTTTTGTTCCCCTACCACGCTTGTTGTCATCATCCCTGTCTTCCTTCTTGTTCTCCTTCCTGGGCTTTCCTCCGACATAGGTTTCATCCATCTCGACGATTCCTTTGAATAGACGTTGTTGCTCGCCATCTTTTCCCATGGCTTCCCGGATTCGTTTCCCGAATGACCAGGCAGTTTTGACACTCAAATCCAAGTCTCTTCCGAGTTGACGGTTTGAAATTGATTTCTTGGCATTCAAAACGAGAACGATCCCCAGGAACCATTTTCTCAAGGAAAGTTTGCTGTTATGGAAGATCGTATTGACGGTTGCCGAAAAAGAACGATGGCAGGATTGACATTGAAGCCGGCTTCTTTGGTTCTTTTCTTTGTGTCCTCGA
>CBDBHR010000015.1:0-15808 GCA_965205865.1 bacterium | reverse complement strand
AGGATTTTTGAAACGGCGAGGATGGAAATTCCGCTTCATCTTTTTTTGTTGGACAGAGCCGCGGATTCATGGCAACTACTTTTTTGGCTCCCTTTTGTAAACAGTGATCCCCCTCGTTTCCTCGAAACGCGTTCTCCCCTCATTATGCCACCTTGGATATCACAAGGGGAGGATCTTTGCAGTGAGAGAAGGAGGAGGGTTCTTTCAAGGCTTTGGCGTTCAATCGCTTGCCGCAAACCGGACAGAACCAGGACTGCGTGGAATCGTCAGGGAAACACCGCTCCGGAACACTCTGCCAATCCTGGGGTTCTTTCTTGCTTTCCCACACCTCTTGTCCCAGGAATTCCCTCCATTTGACGTAATCTCCCTTTTGGGCAGCGTTGGAATAAAGCCCCCAGTAACGGACCGCGATAAAACCGAGCGTGGGAACGTGCTGAAGAATGAGGAATATATTTAAGCTATTGAAATAATAAAAGTAAATTGGTGGAGGTGGCGGGAACGGTCCGCCGCTGCGACGGTCCGTCGTTACGGTCGAACCCGCGTCAATCCCTTGATTAACAAGGTTTTGCAGGGGGTTTTAATCATTTGCTAATCCTTGGTTATTGGCTTTGGCGGCCTCATAGATGAGGGAGAGCCTCCTAAGAGAAAGGGTTGATCAGTCGGGCCAGGAGGCTTCGTTTGCGTTTCCTGGCACCATAGCTTCCCTGACCGCCCTTCAGCCTGGGGTCGAGCAGGTCCCTGAGGGCGTCGCCGAACATATTGAGACTGAAAACGACCAGCGTCAGGCACAGCCCCGGCCAGAGCGCCAGCCATGGGGCACTCTCCATGTATTGACGTCCCTCCTGGCTGAGCATAGCCCCCCAGCTAGGAACCTTGGGGGGCAGTCCGAATCCGAGAAAGCTCAGTGAAGCTTCGGCAACGATGACCCCGCCGATGTTGATGCTGAAGATGATGATGAGGGGCGCCATGATATTGGGCAGGATATGGCGGATCAGGATTTGGCGCGTGGGGATGCCCACGGCCCTGGCTGCCAGAAAGTAATCATTCTCTTTAATACCGATCACGGCGCCTCTGACTGTTCTTGAACCGACAATGCCTCCGGTGATCCCCAGGACCACTATTATCTGCGGCAATCCCCGCCCGACTATGGACATGATGGTTAACAACAGCAGCAGTCCCGGGAACGCCATCCAGGCGTCGACAAAGCGCTGCACCGCCAGGTCCAATTTACCACCAAGGAATCCAGAAATGCCGCCGATCAGGACAGCGACGACAATATTAAGAGTGGTCGCTGCCAGACCGACAATTAACGAAAGACGAGCCCCGTGGATCAGGCGGCTGAAGAGGTCTCGCCCTATATGGTCGGTCCCCAGCAAATACTGGGCTGACGGGCCCTGCAGCATGTCTTCCATGTGTACTTCCATATAACCATAAGGGGCCAAAACATCGGCAAAGAGCGCCACCACCATAAAGAGCAAGACGATCATCCCACAGAACGTCCCCAGCGGCTTCTCCTTGAGAAGCCTGCTGAAGAAATCCACAAACCGGCCCCGTCGCTTGGGCTCACGGATGGGGGAGGATTTCTCACTCATACCGCACCCTCGGGTCCAGATAGGGATAAATCAGGTCGATGAGGAGATTGAGCAGCACCACCCCGGTGGCGAAAAAGAGGTTGACTCCGGAGACCATCGGGTAGTCTCGGTCATTGAGGGCATTCACCAACAGTTGCCCGAGCCCCGGCAGGTTGAAGATGTTCTCCATGATCACCGCGCCTCCCACCAGGATCGGCAACTGCAGGCCGATCAGGGTGATAACCGGGATGAGGGCATTTTTGATGGTGTGCCGGATAATCACGACCCGCTCCCGGAGCCCCTTGGACCAGGCGGTGCGGATATAGTCCTGCCGGAGCACCTCGAGCATCATGGTACGCATCATGCGCATGGTGGCGGCCGCTGAAGCCGTTCCCAGGATCAGGCTAGGAATAAAGAACCCCCAGAGATTCCCTAGCGGGTCCTCTGTGAAAGAAACAAGTTCCAGCGGTGGCGTCCAGCCCCACCAGATTACCGGGTAGATCATCACCATCGTTCCCAGCCAGAAGTTCGGCGTAGCCAAGCCGATGATGGCCACGGAGCGCCCCGCGTAATCGGCGGCGGTATCCTGGCGAATCGCCGAGTAGATGCCCACCGGCAGGGCGATCACCAGCCCGATCACGATTGCCAGGAGGCCAAGCTCGATGGTCACCGGCAATCGAGCTATGATCTCCTCCTCTACCGGCAAACGGCCGCCAACCAGTGAGCGGCCAAGACTGCCCTGGAGGAGACCTGTGAAGTGCGACTCACCGGTACGCCAGTCAGGGGTCGGCAACACTCCTATCCAGCGTCCATACTGCACGTAGACGGGCACGTCTAATCCCAGCATATGCTCAAGAGCTTCACGGTCATACTCCCCCGTTGAATAGACTCCCATTTTAGCCACCATTGCGTCTATTATATTGCCGGGGATGAAGCGGACCGCGAGAAAGACCAGGATGGTCAATATAAACAGGGTGGGGATTATCAGCAATAACCGCCTGATGATATAGGCTCTCATGTGACACTCCTCATTGCGATTTCTGCCGTCATTGCGAGCCCTTCAGATGACAACGAGTAAGGGAGCTGGGAGGCTTAAGCCTCCCAGCTCCCTTTTTCCCCTAAGGTCAGCCACAATGGGTGCAACCCCTAATAACCCATTGCTGCCTTCAGCTCACTGTCAATCCAGAGGCGGGCAATGACGACCCCAGTGTCTATATTTTCACCGTTGCCGCCTATGACCCACGGCTGAAGCACAGAAAATCTTGGCGCGCCACCAAGAAATAGATGCCAGTGGTTCTCTACTAGGTACATATTTGCCTCTCTAACCAGCCTCTGCTGCTCCTCATGGGTGGTAGCGGCTTTGGCGGCTTCATACATGGCGTCATAAGCCGGTTCCCGCACACCGGCGGGGTTCCATGGTGAGGTCGAGATATTTTGTCCTAGGTGCCCGAGTATGCTCGTCGCAAACCCTATGGCTTCACTGGTCATACCTTCATATTTATGTTCTCGTAGACGACCACCCCAAGACGCCGAATCCATTGGCTTGAGATCGACCTCAACGCCAATCTCACCAAAGTATGCTACGACCAATTCATAATAGCCTTGATCATATATATTTCTGAAGTCCAGGCCAGTCTTGAATCTAATGCCGTCGGCGCCGCGCGGATAGCCAGCCTCATCAAGCAACGCTTCTGCCCCTTTCGGGTCATACCTGTAGTATTGCTTGATGTCTTCCGGCCAGTCTGCAAATGGGGTGACATACCCGACCATCGCGTCCGACATATACCCCACAGGTGTCGTCTTTCCCCAACCCTTCAAGTAGGTACGGCTAATTGCCTCAACGTCCACTGCCATCTGCATTGCGTGGCGTACCCTGATGTCGTTAAAGGGCGGATTTTGCGCGTCCTGAGCAATACCATACGGCTCAATGTAAAAGGGAAAAACTTGGATCTCGGGGTTGGTCCGCAGGAGGCTCTCTAGCATGCTGATTTTCTTTATTGGAGTATAATACATCCTACCTAGGTAATCAACCTTACCCGTGCGTACCGCCGCTAGACGTGTTCCCTCCTCGGGCATAATCAGCACCCTTAACTCATCAATATAGGGCAAGCGGTTCTCCGGGTATTTCTCGTCATAGCCCCAGTAGTTAGGATTCTTAGTAAGGGTCAGAGAGCTGCCCTTGGTCCAGTCAGTCAGCTCAAAGGGCCCGGTGCCGACCAGGTTCCTCCAGTCCGTAACGTCGCCGTGTTGCTCGATTACCTCGGGGGGTAACATGTACAAAGGGTACCCCCAGAAGATTTCACGAAACGCCTGCAGGTTTGGCTCCTCTATGGTAAAGACAACCGTATATTTGTCGGTTGCCGTTATCGATTCGATTCCCAGATCGTCGATTCCTCCCCACTGGGCAATATTGGGGCTAAATTCGGTGTAGCCGCTGCCCAGACCCGTATAACGGTGCCAGTTATATTCGATATCCTTGGCAGTTAGCTCCCGACCGTTCATCGGTGCCTTATCATGCCAGTGAACGCCCTGGCGGATGTGGAAGGTAAAGGTGAGGCCGTCCGGGGAAATATCCCAGCTTTCCACCAGACCCCCTGTTCTGGCAGAGTCAGGTATGTAAAAGGCCGTAAGGTCATATTCGTCCCTATCTACTGCCCAGTTAAGATTGCCTAGCATCTCGCCAACTTGCTCGTTCAACTTCATCGATGGATGCCCGAACCAGGCGTCAGAACCCGTAGGCTCGGCTCCTAAGCCCACGGTCAGTGTCCCACCATATTCAGGTGCGGTCACTACTTTTCCAGTGGTGGGATCCGTCACATACTTCTTCTCAGCAGCAGCCGCCGGGCTGACCCAGAGGGTCGCGCCCAGAATGAAAGCCAGCAGCACCGAGAGGAGTTTCATGGCAGACCTGGGGCCTGCCGGGTTCAGCCCCACGAAGGAGGCGACAAGTTTTTTTATAATACTCATAATAACCTCTTTTATTTGAGGGTTTTGAGAATGATTCACCCGCTGTGGAGCGAATCGGAGTTTCGTGGCGGGCACGGCGTCTGCCACAGGGAACTCTCTGCAGAGGGCGAAAAGTTTCTTCGCGAGCATCTTCATCCGGACTATTTTTTTGACCAGAATGGGTCTTTTTTGAGGAAAATGAGCGTTTGGAAACCGAGCCCTTCTATTTATATAACGTACCAAGAGCCAGAATCTGACAAAAAAAATCAAATTTTCTCAAAAATCTCCTGAAATCGCTCTCTGTCATCCGGACTAGTTTTTGGATCAGAATGGGTCTTTTTTGAGGAAAATGAGCGTTTGGAAACCGAGCCCTTCTATTTATATAACGTACCAAGAGCCAGAATATGACAAAAAAAATCAAATTTTCTCAAAAATTCCCCGAAATCGTTCTCTGGCGCGGTGCAACTGTTGGGCGATCCGGTTCTTTTCCGTTTGGCTCAGTTCCTCTATGGGAAGCTCCAACTTCTCGGCGGCAAGGGCTTCAAGGGACAGCCCGTCCCAATAGCAGCGGCGCAGCAGCCGAGCAGGCTGGGGATGCTCGTCTTCCAGTTGTCTCAGGGCCCCTCCTACCCGGTCAATCTTCTCTTCCTGCAATTCCGCCGACTGGGCCTGCCACCAGGCCTGCATAGAGCGCAGCTCATCCACCTCTTCCGGGGCAGCGACTTCCGGCCGCCGTTTGTCACGTCTGATTTGGTCCAGCAGATGATTCTGAACGACTCTGTACAGCCAACCCAGGAAGGCTTTATCGGCCTCGCCTTGGAATTTCTCCAGCTTGCTCTCCCACAAATCCTTCCAGATTTCCTGAACCACCTCATCGGCCTGATGGAGGCTCCGATACTTGCCAATCAGCGATTGGGCAGTGTGGACGATATATGCCCTGTAGTGTTGGTACAACTCCTCAAAAGCGTCTTCCTTCCCTTGAACGGACCCCTCCAGCAGTTCCCGCAATGTTTTCCGGTTCATCGTTGGACTCGGTTTTGAGTTTCAGCCAAGAACGCCCAAGAACAGCCTCAATATAGGAAAAGCAAGAGGGAAACGCAAGGTGGGGAAAACTGGCCTTGCCGTGGAAACCGTTTGCAACTGATTTGGAGTCCTTTTTGTTCTAATTGTTCGGCGACTGTCATAAGAACCTCGTGAGCCTCTTCATAGCTGAGCAGGTTTTTCACTTGCTGAACCACTTCCTCTTCTTTGAGGTGGGAACTGGCTTTGAATAAATAGTAGAGTACCTCCTCAAGATTCCGCAAACCACTGCCTTCTTCAAATAGTTTTTCAAACAAAGGCCAGATGACCGTGGCTAATTGAATGAAAGGTGGCTACGCGCCATGGGCCTTCACCAGTCCCGTTCTAGAGAAGCTGGTCATCACCCAAGGAGGGGTTCGCTCCATAAAAATCTTTTCAAGTGACGAGGATCGCAGAGAGTATCTCTCTCTGCTCAACGCGCATGGAGAAAAAGAAAGATAAAAATTAGTATCTGTCCCCGGATTTCAATGACAAATTGAAGGACGAAGCGGCGTGGTGGCAGTCAACTGGAGCGTTTTGTTCGCAGATATTTATGCAGGAATTTTTGTTTGTTGAGGAAGGGGAATTTCATCACCATGCTTTCTAGCTACCTCTAGCCATAATTTCATAGCTATTTTAATTTCAAGTAATGCTTCTTCTCTTGTTTCGCCAAAGGCAGAGCACCCTTCTAATTCTTCGACAACTGCTATATAAGCTTCGTCTTCGTTGCTCCAAAATATGGTAATCGTATACTTTTCTTCCATTTTATACTCGATAAGTTAATTGATATCATCGATAGCTTTGATAGCTTGTTTGATTTGGTACGACTTTGCTTTATCGTTCTTATCTGGTTGAAAATTCACTTTTGCTCTCGTTTCCGAATGTCGTAGGATGTGATGGCTTCCTGAAACTCTCTCTAATTTAAAATCATTCTCGTATAACCACTGTAACGCTTCTTCAAAAGCAATCCCACTCGGATTATTCCGAATTTTTCGATCTCTTTTTTTCTTTTTACTCATACTTTAAGCCTCCGTGCAACAAATACTATACGGGATTTAGCCAGTATTAGCAAAAAAGATTTTTTGAGATTCTATGAAGTATGCGAACGACCGAAATAACCGGGCCGCGTTAATGTTAAATTGAAAGATAAATTATGTGCTTGTAATCCACAACAATCGGAGCAAAATGCGCTGTGTTCAGGCTCCGGTTCAGTTTTTTGTGTGTGCCCGGCATGGGCATGAACTTATGGGGTGTGAGTCCCCTGTACATTATCCGAAAAGTATACTAGTCAGCTTATGATTACAACTTTAAAAAGTACTAGCCGAAGGCAAGTGCGGGGAGGTGACGAGCCGTGCGGAGGAAGCCTAAGCGCAAACCTACGAGTCGACGGACAGAAACAGCATATAAGGCTGAACTTCGGGGCGAGCAAGCACAACATTGCGATGCCCACTCGGATTAAGGAGGATGGTAAATGCTGCGATTGTGTAGGGAAAGTTCATGCTCTTACCCGGGGAGATCTGCTTTACATGCGGATTGCCGGGGGAACCAAGAGACTAGAAGACCGTGGAAAACGGAACACTCTCCTCTTGGTTTCAATGGAATTCAGCGCCTTTGGTGGTAACATCGAAGGTGATGACGCAGAAGTCAGCCGAGGGCGAGAAAATCTCATTTATGAGATAGAAGGCCTGAGCGCAGTGTGGACAGGGAGGTATTTGTGAGTTCTGTTTCTAAATGTTTATCCTCGAACCGAGGAGTTGGAAATGGGCACGTCGCAGAAGAACCGTCTGTCAATCAAACATCCGTGGAGTATGTTGTCTCACGAGAGAGCATGATTCGCGCATGGAAAAAGGTAAGATCCAATAAAGGAAAACCTGGAATCGACAATATATCGATTGAAAGGTATCCAAAATGGGTAAAACACAGATGGGAAGGTTTCAAAGAGCAATTGCTGAAGGGGGAATTTAAACCTCGTCCAGTTCTGCGAGTTGAAATTCCAAAGGACTCAGGAGACGGTGTGCGAAAGCTTGGTATTCCAGCTGTAATGGAACGAGTCATTATGCAGGCAATCGCTTGGGTGTTGACATCGGTGTTTGAACCTTTATTTTCTGAATCCAGCTTCGGCTTTCGGCCAGGGCGATCGGTACAGGATGCCGCACGTCAAGCCCAATGTTACTATCAGAAGGGGTACGGATACCAGATCAATCTGGATCTGGAAAAGTTTTTCGATACGGTCAATCATGACATATTGATGAACCGTGTTTCTCGTCAGATAAAGGACAAAGGGATTCTCCGTTTGATTGGAACCTTCCTACGGGCAGGTGTCATGGTAGACGGAAGACTGAACGCTACAAGAAAAGGGGTTCCACAGGGATCTCCGGTCTCTCCAATATTGAGTAATATCTTGTTGGATGATCTTGATAAGGAGCTGGAAAAGCGAGGGCTTGAGTTTGTCCGCTATGCAGATGATTTGGCAATTTTTGTCAAATCAGTACGAGCGGCCAAGCGAGTCATGATGAGTACGAGCCGATATCTGGAGGAGACTCTCAAGGTAAAGGTGAACACTCAGAAGAGTAGCATCTGCAAAGTCAAAGGGGGTTCCGTTCTCGGATTCCAAATCCATCGAAAGAAGCTCCGAACCATCGACCCAAAGATAGGAAAGTTCAAATCTGAACTTCGTAAAATCTCACGTCGTTGCTCGGGGATTGCCATGGAGGGCCGCTTTCAACGTCTGGCAGAATATGCCAGGGGTTGGATGGGGCACTATGGATGCGGTATGTTGTACAATACTATCGTGGAGATGGAAGGATGGCTTCGAAGACGGGTTCGTATGGCCTACATCAAACAATGGAGGAAACCTCGTACGAAAATTCGAGAGTTGATCAAGCTGGGAGTTCCTGTAAAGCTGTCCATTAGTATTGGCCTCAGCCGAAAAGGATACTGGCGACTCTCTCGGACGCAAGCAACCAACTGGGGCTTATCAGATGACTTTCTTGCTAAACAGGGAATGGTTTCTTTGCGTGATCTATGGATTAAGATTCATTACCCCGCTACGGCGCGGTAGACACTTGGTATCGTTTAGATACCTCTACCTGATAGTAGGCGAGGCGCCACTTACGGACCCGTATGAGTGGTGCTGTGGGAGGGAGGGGAGAAAAACCCCTTCCTATCCCGATTAGCTTTGTTTCAATTGCAATCACCTGAATTGATATATTTTTATGAAAAAGTTGCAATTCCATTCACTGATATCATAAATTGTAGTTGCTGAATATGAAAAAAACAAATATTCTAAGAACGAGGAATATCATTCCATCTTGTCTGAATTAGATGAATAGTACGCTGATTTAAAAGGAGATTATCAATGATTGTTAATGTGGAAGAAATATTAGAAGCATCTCTCAACCTGCCGGCAATAGAAAGAGCAGATCTTATAAATCATCTGCTATCCAGCTTAGATGTACCCGATAAAAGCATAGATGGGGTCTGGCAGAAGGAAGTCGAAGAAAGAATTGAAGCATATCGCAAAGGGCATCTCACCTCTATTTCTCTCCAAGACGTTCTTTCAAAATACCAAAAATGAAAGAGATTCGATTCTTAAAAGTTGCAGAGCAGGAATTTGATGAAACTGTTAAGTATTACAACGCAGAATCACCAGGACTTGGCACTAAATTTATAGTTGAGGTCGTTAAATCTCTTGAACGTATTCAACAATTTCCTGAAGCTTGGCACCCCTTCACACAAAATGCTAGACGATGTCAAATCAGACGATTTCCTTATGGTATAATTTATCAAATACTTGAGAAGGAAATTCTGATTGTTGCAATTGCCAATTTACATAGAAAACCAGACTACTGGATAAAGAGGCTTAAAGAAAAATAGTTTTATGACACAGGGCGAAATCTTTCTAAATCATGGAACTCCTCCTTATCTCGCTATGAGAAAAAGAAAATATTTGACTTCTTGATCTCCCTATAAGATAAAGATCTTCATTGAATTTATAAGAATACAGAGTTGATGAATCACCGTATTAAAAAAAGGATTAAAATACGGGGGACAGTTACCTAATTTCAGGAAAAATAGGTAACTGTCCCCGTATTTAGAATTATATTCCATAAGCTTGATATCGAAGTGAGCGGAATACGCAAGCAGACCGCCCCAACTGGGAACCTTGAGGGGCAGACCGAATCCGAGGAAGCTCAAAGAAGCCTCAGAGATAATCACCCCGCCGATGTTGATGGTGAAAATGATGAGGATGGGGGCCACAATATTGGGCAGGACATGCTGGATAAATATTCTCCCCTGGGTGCAGCCAATCGCCTTTGCTGCCTGAAAATACACATTCTCTTTGATACCAATCACGGCGCTGCGGACAATTCTTGAGGCGCTGATGCCCCCGACGACCCCAGCACCACGATGATCTGCAGGACCCCCCGTCCCACGATGGACATGATGGTCAACAGCAAGAGCAGTCCCGGAAAAGACATCCAGGCATCGACGAAGCGCTGCACCGCCAAGTCGAATTTACCCCCAATGAATCCTGAGAGACCGCCTATCAGGACAGCGACCCCCACATTGAGGGTGGTCGCCGCCAGACCGACCATTAAAGAAAGACGCGCCCCATATCAGGCGGCTTCAGGCTCGCCCCAGATGGTCTGTCCCTAGCAGATACTTGGTGGATGCCCCCTGCGCCTGTCTGCCGGGTGGATTCCGCAAAGGGATAAGGGGCCAGCACCTCGGCAAAGATCGCCACCAGAATAAAGAGCAATACAATCATCCCACTGAAGGCCCCCAGTGGCTTCTCCTTGAGAAGCCTGACAAAGAAATGGCCAGTCGGCTCCGTCCTGGATTCACTCATACCGCCCCTGGGGTCTGCCGATCAGGAGATGATGGCCATCACCCCGGCGGCGAAAAACAGGTTGATTCCGGAGACCACCGGGTAGTCTCGGTCGGCGAGGGCTGTCAGCATCAGACCGCCCAACCCCGGCAGGTTGAAGATGTTCCCAGATCACAGAGCTCGGCAACTGCAGAATCAGCCGGGATGAGGGCATTTTTGATGGTATGTCAGACCCGCTCCCTGAGCCCCTTGGACCAGGCCGTTCGGATGAATCCTGCCGCAGCACCCCAGCATCATGGTGCATGCGCATGGTGGTTGCCGATCCCCAGAATCACGCTGGGGATGAGGAACACCACCAGATTCCCCAGCGGGTCTTCTGTTTATAATACTCTAGCTATGTGTCTGTTAACGCCAGGCTGTAGTACTCAGGTTTCGATCTCACCTCTTTAATGAAATCGGCCACTATCTTTTCGAAATCCACATACAATGGCCTCCACCCCCATTCCTCACGAGCCCGGCTATCATCGATATTATTGATACTGCGGTAATAATCCATGACCCAGGGGTCCGGCTTATAGGTAAATTTAGCTTCCGGAATGAACTTCTTTATAGCCAGTTCTACCTCCCTGGCCGTTAGTGATGGGAAGACCCCTACTACGTTATAGCATACGGTCTTTATTTGCTCCTTGGGTGCATCATACAGCATTTGTGTGGCCCGCATAGCATCTTCATAGTACAGGACAGGAAGTTTGGTGTCTTCGCTGACAGGACATTCAGCCGGCCTGCCCAGGGCCGCACTTTGAATCATCCAGGCAATATATTGCAGTTTCTTACTGATCTTAACACTGGGACCAAAGATGTTGGGGTATCGTATGCAGCGAAAGTCAAGATCAAATGTCTTCCGATAGTATCTGCCAATAAGCTCACCATATAGCTTGGTTACACCGTACACGCTAGCAGGCCGTTGTAGTGTCTCATCGGTGATAGTTTCAGTAGGTATTCCCAGCCCATAGGTCATCATACTGCTGGTAAACACCACCCGTCTTTACCCCGAAGAGTCGCGCCGCTTCCAGTACATGCATTATTCCGGCGATATTCCCTTCATAAACGGCCCAGGGGTGTAGGGGGGAGCTATGTATCGTTCCAAGGTGAAATACGCCTTCTACGTTATTTTCCTTGACAACATTCAACACTTCAGGCCAGTCCTTTTGGTCTCCCTGGACAACCTTTAGGTTATTCTTGATATCCGCCACGCGCTCTATTTGCGGAGCGATGTCAAACAAGATGAGGTCTTCGCCCCTCTCTACCAGTCTATGTGCCAGGCCAGTACCCACCCAACCTGTTCCGCCGGTAATAAGTATAGACATCCTTCTATGCTTCCTTAATTAATATTTCCCTCTTGCTGAAAAATTGGCGTAAATAAGAAACTATCTAACCAACTATTTCACTATTCAATGAGAAGGGAGCTGGGAAGCCTGAGCCTCCCGGGCTCCCTTTTTTCAGGTCAGCCACAAGGGGTGTAACCCCTAATGACCCATTGCTTCCTTCAGCTCACTATCAATCCACAGACGGGATAAGAAGACATAGTCATTGCTTCCGAATTCGGCTTCACCGTTATAACCTATGACCCACGGCTGGGTCACAGCAAAAAGAGGAACTCTCGGACCCACGATCCACCAGTGCTTCTCTATGATGTACATATCTGCCTCGTGCAACCAGCCTCATCTGCTCCTCAACGGTGGTAGCTGCGGCGGCGGCAACATACATGGCGTCATAAATCGGGTCATTGACGTTGGGGGGGTTATATGCTTTCGAGTAAGCTTGACTTATTGAGCCGATAGGGGGAGTGTCGCGGTTGGAAACTTCAGTAAGCATACCTTGCCGTATCTCAGGGTCACGCTTAAGAGCGGAATGAGAAGCTCGGTCTTTTACCTCCATCTCTACACCAATGCCAATCGCACGCAAGTATTCCATGACTGTCAGGTAATAATTTAAATCGTAGGGCTCGTAGTGCTCATAGACAGTCTGGAATCGAATGCCGTCGGCGCCGCGCGGATATCCAGCCTCATCAAGCAACGCTTCGGCCCCTGCCGGGTCATACCTGTAGGTTTTCTTGATTTCTTCGGGCCACTCTTCAAATGGGGTGGTATACTCCATAAGAGCTCTCCCTACAGGCCCCGTAGGTGTCGTATCTGCCCAACCCTGCATGTACGTCTGGTTAATTGTCTCAAGGTCGATTGCCATCTGTATTGCCTGGCGCACCCTGATGTCGTTCCAGGGCGCCTTCTGGTTGTCAAAAGTCATAGCCGTTTCGGCAAAATAAGAAAACGGCCACAGGTTCAGTTCGGGGTTGGTCCGCTGGAGGCTCATTGCCGCGTCGACACTAGTTAATTGAGACTGGCCCGCCTTACCGATGAAATCAGCCTTACCCGAGCGCATTAACGCCACAATTGTCGCTCTTTCCTTCATAATCAGGGCCCTTATCTCGTCAACATAGGGCAGGCGGTTCTCCGGGTATTTTTCGTCGAAGCCCCAGTAGTCAGGATTCTTGGTATAGGTGGCAGAGCTGCCCTCCACCCAGTCAGTCAGCTCAAAGGGCCCGGTGCCGACCACATTCCTCCAATCCGTAACGTCGCCGTATTGCTCGATTACCTCGGGGGCTAATACAAAATTAGGCTCCTGGACCGTGATGTCCTTCAGCGTACCGAGAATTGGCTCCTTCAGCTTAAAAACAACCGTCCATTTGTCGGTGGCCGTTACCGATTCAATATTCAAGAGCCCTTCAGAATTCTTGACATAGGGGTAGAGGGGTGCATTTCCGGCAGGTTCGGTGAAACCGCTGCCGAGTCCCCAGATACGGTGTTGGTTGTACTCGATATCGGAGGCAGTCAGCTCCCGACCGTTCATCGGTGCCTTATTATGCCAGTGAACGCCCTTACGGATTTTGAAGATATAAGTTGTGGCGTCGGGCATTTCCCAGCTTTCAGCCAGCCGCCCTATAATGGCAGATTCAGGGAGCCAAATTGTTCTATAGTCATGTACGTCCCTATCTAATGCCCAGTTCGGGATGCCTAGCTTCTCATTAACGAGCCCGATAGCGTGTGACGCGATGAGCACGATAGCGGGGTCAATACTCGCAGGCTCGAGCATGTTGACGTAAGTCAATGTACCGCCGTACTCTGGTGCTGTCACTACTTTTCCAGTGGTGGGGTCCGTCACATACTTGGCTGCCCAGGCCGGGCTGCCCAGGAAGACTGCTACCCCCAGGATGAGGGCTGGCAGGGTTGCACTGAAGGTTGATTTGCTTTTTTGATTATCCATCTTTTTCCTTTCGATTGGAGGTTCAAAATTAAGGATTGCTTTAAAACCTGCTTTCGTTCCCGAAAGCACGTTGTCGAGGATTTCTCTACTTTTTTGACGGTTCAGCCCGAACCTTTTTTTCATTTTTATCTTTTTCATGATAATTTCCTTTCCAAATACGATTGAATTAAACAGGGATTTCGAAAGTGATTTCGTCCCCCTACCATTGCTTCTCTTAATCTTTTTCATGATAATTTCCTTTCCCAATACGATTGAATTAAACAGGGATTTGGTAAGGGATTTCGTCCCCCTACCCTGGCTTCTCTTATTTTTGGTCATCTCCATAATTTTTCCTTTCTTGTTATTTAGGTTGTGAAAATGATTCACCCGCTGTGGGGCGAATCGGCTGATTCGCAGCGGACACGGCGTCTGCCACAGGGAGCTCTCTGCAAGAGGGCGAAAAGTTTCTTCGCGAGCATCTTCATCCGGACTATTTTTTTGACCAGAATGGGTCTTTTTTGAGGAAAATGAGCGTTTGGAAACCGAGCCCTCCTAATTGTATAACGTACCAAGAGCCAGAATATGACAAAAAAAATCAAATTTTCTCAAAAATTCCCCGAAATCGCTCTCTGGCGCGGTACAACTGTTGGGCGATCCGGTGCTTTTCCGTTTGGCTCAGTTCCTCTATGGGAAGCGCCAACTCCTCGGCGGCAAGGGCTTGCAGGGACAGCCTGTCCCAATAGCAGCGGCGCAGCAGCCGAGCGGTCTGGGGATGCTCGTCTTCCAGTTGTCTCAGGGCCCCTCCTGCCCGCTCAATCTTCTCTTCCTGCAATTCCGCCGACTGGGCCTCCCTCCAGGCCTGCATAGAGCGCAGCTCATCCACCTCTTCCGGGGCAGCGACTTCCGGCTACCGTTTGTCACGTCTGATTTGGTCCAGCAGATGATTCTGAACGACTCTGTACAGCCAACCCTGGAAGGCTTTATCGGCCTCGCCTTGGAATTTCTCCAGCTTGCTCTCCCACAAATCCTTCCAGATTTCCTGAACCACCTCATCCGTCTGATGGAGGCTCCGATACTTGCCAATCAGCGATTGGGCAGTGTGGACGATATATGCCCTGTAGTGTTGGTACAACTCCTCAAAAGCGTCTTCCTTCCCATGAACGGACCCCTCCAGCAGTTCCCGCAATGTTTTCCGGTTCATCGTTGGACTCGGTTTTGAGTTTCAGCCAAGAACGCCCAAGAACAGCCTCAATATAGGAAAAGCAAGAGGGAAACGCAAGGTGGGGAAAACCGGCCTTGCCATGGAAACCGTTGGCAACTGATTTGGAGTCCTTTTTGTTCTAATTGTTCGGCGACTGTCATAAGAACCTCGTGAGCCTCTTCATAGCTGAGCAGGTTTTTCACTTGCTGAACCACTTCCTCTTCTTTGAGGTGGGAACTGGCTTTGAATAAATAGTAGAGTACCTCCTCAAGATACCGCAAACCACTGCCTTCTTCAAATAGTTTTTCAAACAAAGGCCAGATGACCGTGGCTAATTGAACGCAGAAATAAGTAGTTTCCGACCACAGGGAGGAAATCCATCTTCATTTCCTTGTTAAACAGCCCAATATGACTTGAGTCTAATAACAGAAATGGATATCTTTGAAGTCATTGGAACTGTTTATTAGAGTATATCACATGCAAGATATTCATTTAGAGAAAAAAATAGATGCTTTTTGCAAGTCTGTAGACATCAAAAAAAAAGATTTTTCTATGCTATTTGGACTTTCTGGACCAACACGACTATATGAAATCCTTACCAATCCCCAAGATTACCATATCAACCACTTTGCCCTACTTCAAGAACTTCATAAAATTACAGAAAAAACGGGGCAAGAATTTCTAGAATATGTGAGAAATATTAACAAAAAAATACGATATTCGTAATTTTTATCTGGATTTTTGTTACGAATATCGTAATATTATATGCTCGTTAAATACGGATTACTCACCCTTTAAAAAACTGTTAAAATGCCAGAAATACAAGAAGCAAAATTTTCTAATGAGGCTCAAAAACCTTCATTAATGGCAAGGAATGATCGTATTGGCAAGGATTTTTTG
>CBDBHR010000014.1:0-14244 GCA_965205865.1 bacterium | reverse complement strand
AACTTGGCTTTTTAACTCAGGGCTTCTGGCCGGGCAATACCCCACAAAAATGCGTGTGTGTCCAGCAGGAGCTTCATTCCATATACTCCGCAAAATCCTCAAGAGGTGTGTTAAAATCGTCATCCATATGGACAATGAGCCCTTTGGCTCCGCCTAACCGCCGTTCCACTTTTACATGAGGAAGCACTTCTAAACGAACGAGGGGGGCTTTGCCCTTGGCAATAATCACTTCCTCTCCATTCAGCGCTTCTTGAATCAATTTGGATAAATGCGTTTTGGCTTCATGAATCGTCACTTGATGCATGGTATTTCCTTTTATTAGTTAACTTGACCAATAGCCTTAGCTAAGCTAGCAGAGATTCCCATGGAAAGAAAGAGAATATTTTTCTCTATCTTCATAATCCTGTTTTCGTTGACGCCACGGTAGGAAGAATTGATTTTCTCCCCTCCCTTTATTTCTCTCGTTTGGCTTTTAATGGATATGAGCGGAGACACCACAGGATTCAACCACCATTTTCAGGCGGTTCATATGCTCGTCAGAGGGAGGCTCGAGGTGAGAAAGTTCATAAGGTCGGTCAAGCTTGCTAAAGGTATGGGAACCTAAGTTGTGATAGGGCATCAGCTCAAGGTGGATAAAATTATCCCCCAATTCCGCGGTGAACCTTGCGGTGGCCGCTATGTTCTCCTCGGAATCATTACACCCTGGAATGACAGGAATGCGGATAATGATGGGACGCAAGGCGGCGGTTTTTCTGGCATTATCCAGGATCAGTTCATTGGGAACGCCGGTGAGTGCTTTGTGAGTGACGGGATTCATGTGCTTTATGTCGAAATGGACCAGGTCGAGATGTTCAAGAATCCCCTCTAGATTCTTCCACTTGACATAGCCGCATGTTTCGATCGCCGTGTGTATTTCATGCTCTTTGCACTTTTTGAAGAACGCGGTCAGGAATTCATGCTGCATGGTGGCTTCGCCGCCCCCGACCGTTACGCCACCCTTTGAGGTCTTATAGAACGGGCTATCCTTGTTCACCTCATGGAACAGTTCATCAACGGTCATGTAATTTCCTGCCATTTCCAGGGCCAGGTTCGGGCAGGCGGGTGACACACTCTCTGCACTTTGTACAGCGATCTCGATTAATCTTTATCCCCTCCTCAGAAAGCGTAATTGCTTGAGCCTCGCATATTTCAACACAGTCTCCGCTTTGCAGGCATTTATTCTGATCATGAAGAATTTCGAAACCCCTTAGTTGCGAGTGAGGGGTGGAACACCACACGCACCTTAAGGGACATCCCTTCATGTAGACCAGCGTTCGAATTCCTGGACCATCATGCATCGCGTATCGTTGCATGTTGATCACGGTGCCCTTTAACTCTTCGGCAGGCTTACCTTTGGCATGAAAAAATTTGGGGTTCATCATAAAGATCTCTCACATCCGTTAAAAAATTCTCAATTAAGTACCTAGACAAAATTATTCCATGATTTTGAATGAAGATTTGTAAGTATATCTTACATTCATGATGATTGTGTCATACCGGACTTGATCCGGTATCCAGGGGGCTTCAATTGATTCCCTGGATTCCCGGGCAAGCCAGGAATGACAAAACAAAATACCAGTTTAATTTTGTCCTATTACTTAATGGTCGGTTCGGTCTATAATGTCTTGCTGGGTTTTTTCTCCAAGCCCCGTGAAAAAGGCGCTGTAACCTGTAACGCAGACTTCAAGATCCAGGTGCTCTTCAGGGCTTTCAACGGCTGCCTTGAGGGTATCAACATCTGTCAGGGAAACACCAAGATGCTGTCCTCCCAGATCGAAGAAGGTTTCTGCCAAAGCCATAAACCGTTCCGGGTCGAGTTTTCCACTAAGCGGAGATTCAAGCCGCTTTCCACGGTGCGCCCGTTTGGAATTTTTGCCGCGCTTCGCAAACAAGAGGTCACTCCGTCCACATCGGCCCCGTGGGTTGGTGATTGGTTTTCACTGATGGATTCTCCCCGCTTGCGTCCGTCGGGGGTAGCCGGATACGCGTCCCCCAACTTATGACTGAGGAACAATGAATAAATTGTGGGAATGAGGGTGTAGTTCGGTTCGCCTTCTGTGCAATGGAGCACATCCAGGACAAGGTCGGAAACAACCACGGCCCAGCGGTCAGCCGCTTCTTTGTCGTTACCGTAACGCGGAAATTGATACAAAATCTCCCTCCGCAACTTATCATGACCCTCAAAGTTGTTTCTGACGATGGCCATGAACTCCGGCAAGGAATACCGCTTTTCCTCAAAAACCAGCTGATTGATGGCCGTCAGAGAATCGGCAACGGTGGCCAGACCCAAAAAAAGATGGATGTCCGTAGGATAGCGCATCCCGCCTTGCGTAATATCCAGGCATTTTTCCAGGGAATCATGCATCAAGACCGAATCAAAATGAAATGTTTCCGGGGGTTCAAATCTTCTATGTTGCTCCACGGCATTCTTGTGCGCATGGGCGACCCCAGCTTCGACCAGAAGACGGAAATTGCTCAGGAAGTCCTCCATAGATCTGGTCTGATCCAAGGGGATTATCCCTTCAACTGGTTGGACTTTTGGAAGCGCGCCCACCGGGCCCCCCGCCCCCGGGATGTTCCAAGCGTCTGGATCAATGTCCAGATCATGGTATCCTTGGTCATGTAAGGCGTAACTGTCTTCAACAGCATGGCCGCCGTTCAAAGCAGCCAGGAGCCATGTTGGCATGACGTGGAAGTTCTCATTACCGGTCATAAAGGTTGACATGAGGCCCGGAAGGTCAATGCGGTTACAGGCGGTAAAGCTGTAATTACAAGCGTCTTCCTTGCTGATCTTGGGAAAAAAGGATAGGCCACTTCAGCCGGAACGCCCCCCTCTTCTGGCATTTTTGGAGCCTCCATTTCATGGGGCCACGGGCCTTCGACCATTCGTCCGGCCAACACCTCTCCTTCTACCAAAGGCGTCGACAAATCCTCCAGCATCCACTCCAGCGCCTGGACATATCTTTCATCAATAGCAACATCAGAAAGCTCCGCTTTCACTCTCTGTTGAACTTTCAAACGTTTTATAAAACAGAATTCTTTATTGCCTAGAAGAATATCCTGCTTGAAGGCAGCAAGCTTGTCTTCCATCCAGTTCCTTCCCGATGATAAACATTCGGGTGGATTTACATTTTGTTCTGCTAGTGCATAATTGGTGTATTCGCTCTCTTCTTTTCTAAAAAAATGAGCGGGTGGAATCACATTTGATTCTCCTAGTGCATATTCTTCTTTTCTCATCGTTCTGCCATTGGTGAAGGTTTACATTTAAAAAAGCCATCAAGAATGACTCATGACGACTCCATTATATCATTTACGTGAATCAGGAGTTAAAAAACGTGTCATTCCGGGCTTGCCCCGGAATCCAGGGGGATACGGGCGATATTTTGGATGCCGGATCAAGTCCGGCATGACACATCATAGTTATTAAAATATTGATTTTATAAATTAAATTTCAACTCCTGATTCGCATATCATTTATATAGTAATGCGGTTACCACTTTCTGATTCGAAAAAATGACAATTCGACAAATCAAAATTAAAATGTACCATTTCGTCGATTTCTCCCGTAAAAGCAGGATCTTCTTTAATGATTATTTGCTTGTCACCCGACTCAATAGTGATGATTGTATCTTCTCCTGTCATTTCTGAAGAAAAAATGCGCCCATTACCAAAAGCGTCTGCTGCGCTACAAATTTTAATATTTTGGGGCCTTACCCCCATCGTCACTTCATCTCTATTTTCAGTATTGATTTTGAATTTCAATAAATGGGATTTGAATTCATTATTTTCTATCGTCCCATCAATCAGGTTCATGGCGGGGTTGCCGATAAATCCAGCCACAAAACTATTCTTTGGTTGGTCATAAATTATATGTGGATCATCAAATTGGAGGAGATTGCCTTGGCTCATGACTGCGATTCTATCTGCCAAAGTCATCGCCTCAACCTGATCGTGAGTAACATAGATTGTGGTTACCGGTAATTTATGATGAAGATTTTTTAGTTCTGAACGCATTGATAATCTCAATATTGCATCCAGGTTCGATAAGGGTTCATCCATCAAGAACACCTTTGGTTTTCTGATCAACGCTCTTCCTAAAGCGACACGTTGTCGCTGACCCCCAGACAATTCTGCAGGTTTACGATCCAATAATTCGCCCAATTCAACAAGGTCTGCGACGTCTTGGATGAGTTTTTTCTGTGCTTCTTTGGAAAATCTTTTTATCTTCAGTGGATAGGCTAAGTTGTTTCGCACGCTCATGTGCGGAAATAGTGAATAATTCTGAAAGACCATGGCAACATCCCTTTTCCTCGGATCAACATCATTCACCAATTCATCCCCAATATAGATCTCACCCTCTGTGATTTCCTCCAATCCTGCAATCAAACGCATCGTGGTTGTTTTTCCACATCCTGAGGGTCCCAGCAGAACAATGAATTCCCCGTCGTTGATGTTGAGGGAAACGTTATTGACACCCGTGATTTCTTTCCATTTTTTGGTTACATTTTTTAAAGTCAAATTAGGCATCTTTACTCTTTTACTGCACTTCCAGTGACCCCTCTTACAAAATATCGCTGCAAGACGGTATAAAATATAATAATTGGGAGAAAACTAATCATGGAACCAGCAGTTAAATGCCCCCATTTCATCTCGAACTGAGATCCTCCTCTGGCAATCTTGGATAAGGCCACGTTCAGCATGGTCATCTCAGGTTTATTTGTCATAATGAATGCCATCAGGTAGTCGTTCCATGAAATGAATAACGCAAATACCATGACCGTCAACAATCCAGGAAGTGCCAATGGCAACATCACAGTCACAATGATTTTAAGTTCACCGGCTCCCTCAAGGATTGATATTTCTCTGAGAGATTTTGGTATGGAATCAAATGAATTCCTCATCATGAATGTTCCCAATGGGAGCATGGCGACGGTATGAATGAAAATTAACGCCAAATGGGTATCTAAGAGACCAATATCTTTTAGTAATTTATACAAGGGCACCGCCAGTGACAGATTTGGCACCAAGATAGGAAAAATCAGAAGAATGAAGAATAGATTTTTAAACGGCAATTGAAACATTGATAACGAATACCCAGTTAATGTTGTTAGAATGACACTCAAAATGATTGTGCCAATAGATACGATTGTACTATTCAAAAATGCGTCGACCAACCCTATCGGAGGTTTATCATGAACTATTGTTTCGCCATCCTTCAATCCGGTATTATCTAGATTCCAGACATCAATGTAGTATTCAAAAGTGAATTTTTCAGGAAAAAATGTAGGGGAACTGGTGATCAACTCACTTGGAACTTTCAGGGAAGAAATCAGTGTCCAATAGACTGGAAAAACAGCAATTATAACCAAACTGTATGCAAAACCGTAATATAAGTATTTTTCATAGATATAAAATCTCATACTACCTCTTAAATAACTTCAACTGCACGACAGTCACGGCAAATATGATGAGCACGATGAATGTTGAGATCGCAGATGCTGGACCCTGTTTGCCAAAATTAAAGGCTGTATCTATAGTTAACATCATCAAAGTTCTGGTCTGATTCGCAGGCCCCCCTGATGTCATTATGAAAAACTGCTCAAAGGCTTGAATTGATCCTGCGATTGATATCACCAAAGCCAGTGCTGTTGAGTGCTTGAGCAGCGGCGCAGTAATGTAAATGACGTTCTGGAAACGTGATGCTCCTATCAGCGTTGAGGCTTCGTACAAATCGTCCCGAATACTCTGCATGCCTGCGATCAAGATGACCATTTGAATGCCTGCATACTTCCACGTGACCATGATATTCACAGCCCACAATGCCCTTTCGCCAGTGAAAAAAACATCGACTTGTCCTTCGCGAGACAAGACGAAGTTGATGTACTCCAAGGCGGCTTCCTTATTGCCTGTAGTGGCTGGTACCGCAATCAGGTCTCCTCCTACAAAAGCGGATTTCCTGCTTCCGTCCTTACTGAAAAAAGGGGTGAATCCCGGATCAACCTTATCCAGATGATCCTTGACTTGATTGATCATGAAATTACCTGTGCCGATCATGGCAACATCACCTGCCAGAAACCCATCCTGCTTGTCGGGCCAATCCCATGCAGCCACATTTTTTGGTACACATCCCATATCGAGCATCTTCAAATAGTGAGCATACGCTTCTCGGTTCTTGGGATGATTGATCTCCATTTTTTTCCCATCCTTGCTGATCCACGAGCCGCCGTTCGCCCATGCCATCGGCTGAAACGTAAAGATCATTCCCCCAGTGCTTACTGAAGGCCATGCCATGAAAAACTTTCCTGTACCTGCGAATGCCTTACACATGGTGAGCATGTCAGCATAATTTTTTGGTGGACCATCAAAGCCATACTGCTTTAACAATTTTTTGTTGTAAGCAAACGCTGAAACATCTGCCGCGTTTGGTGCAGCGAAATGTTTCCCCTCGAGCGTACCTAATGCCAACATAGCTTTGTTAAGCTTATCGTAGTAGGTCTTCCCTTTCAGAAAATCAGTCATATCTGACAAGGCTCCCACTGCTGCATAGTACGGCACATTAACCAGGTCAATGTTTACCACGTCAATTCTCTCTCTCGCAGATAAAGCTATGGAATGATTGGTGAGATTGAGGGATTGTTGACTTTTTCCAGCATCAGGGCAAGCAGAAGATCTGCCACATTTTGGCGAAGACGCCTCGATCCTTGCTCCTCTAAAAACCAAAGGAATAGTTTGAGTAGACGATCAGGATCACTCACTGTGCCATATTGGGGAATATTGAAGCATGAAATAGGTTTTTTAGAATAAAGAGGGATGATGTCAAAATGGATCCAATAAAATTGTAAGTCTTCCGGATAAGGAGCAGTGCCTCCATGGTGTCGCTGAGGGAACAAAATCAAATATTCTCCTTCTTTAATTTCGAATTCCTGTCCCTCTTCCCGTATGGGGAGACAACCCTGATGGACGTAAATAAGCTCATGGCAAGTCATTGTGCGTGTGGGATGCGAACCCACGCCTCGAGAATTGAATAATCCTGCGATTTGACTCCGGACGGAGAGCCCCTCTTCAATAATAAGTTCCATCGTCTCATTGGAAAATTAAACATTAAAATCGGAATTGTCCTCTTATTCTCTGGAAATAGACCTTTTACTTCCTTTTTGAGCGGGGGTCAACATCAAAATTCTTTAGGAATGAGGATTAAATCATTTCCGGAACTTTGAACAACTGTTTCTCTCAACTCGCCGAAAATCCCAACCTTGGATTCGTTTGTGATTTTATCGCAAAAGGTTATCGAAAATTTCCTTCAAATAATAAATAGGGGCCTAAATTGAGCGATTCATGACAAAAAAATCTATTACTCGTGGAGAAAAAGTATTTTATATCAGTGAGTAATACTGTTGTTTCGATAGAATCGAGCACAACCCAACGGGTAGAGAGCTTTATGGGAAATATACAAGAGTTTGTACCGGTCTGACGGGGAATATAGCGTCATAATAATCTGATTCTTTTATAGAATCGCTCAATTTAGGGAGGGTAAGAAGGGGGCATAAATTATCTTTTGATGCTGCAAGACCTGTTTTGAGCAGGGGAATCTCCTGCTTCGGGGGTTCTCTTTCGGTACTAGTTCAACCCAAGTTGCACTTTCAAAGCTTGCTCAATCCGGGATATTTCTGAATCGGTTAATTTCTCGATTTTATTGAGGACCCGTTGTTTGGTAACGGTGTCAATCTGATCGGTCATGGCTTTATGTTTTTTCCCTTTGATGAAGATCGCTGCTTCACTAGGATACACTCTTTCTGTTTTTTTAGTGGTCAGGGGAACAACTTGGATTCTATTCAACACTTTATTGGCGCTATTATTGCTGATAATAACCGATGGACGATTTTTCTTGATTTCTCCACCAATAGTAAAGCTAAAATCGACCCACCAGACTTCGCCCCGCCTCATATATCCAGGTCCTGAATGGTGTTTTCCGCATACTCCAATGCTGCTTGTTCTCGCTCATCATCAGCCGCCATTTCACGATAAGCCGCTTCCAGATCTTCTTGAATTACATGAGGACGAATCAGGTTTTCTATGAATTGGCTGATCCGACGATGCCCAATCATCTGATGGAGACCAAAATATATGTCTTCTTCTAGGGTAATGTTCAGTCGTTTTTTCATCATATCTCCTTTCTGTGCACATAATAATGCGCATTGTAGGAGAGACAAAACCAAATTACAAGAGAAAAGGATATGGCCTCCCCTGGATTCCCTGACTGGTGCCTGCCGGAGAATACAAGGTTTTTTGGCCAGTCACCGGATGAGGACGCACTAATTTGTGTCTAACGGGAGGAACCCGCTTGCTCTGCGCTTCAGAAAGAGAAGGGGTTGGGATATCGTCTTTCTGAAGAGCAATGCCTTTCCCGTATAAATGTTCGACTTCCAGATCCGCAATGCGGGATTTCATGGAATCCGAAAGGGCCTCATAGGCGGCAACCATATCGGCAATTCGGGTTTCTCCTCCTTTTTTAGGCGCTTGCACAGAATACAACATCGTCGTGATGGCCGGTTGGGTTTCATAGGATTGGTCTGTGTGCCACCACGCGGCGCCATCAACATATTTTTTCTTTTCCTGCGTCCTATTATGGATGGTCGTGATACCAGGGTATTCCTCCAAGCGGTCCTGGTCCACCACATGGGGGATCGGTGTGCCAAACGACTCTCCAAACTGGAGGTATTGATCCTGGGTCAAGTCTTGTCCTGGAATCACCAAAAAACGATGCTCATAGAGGGTAGAAAACAGCGCTTTGAGGACCTCAGGAGTTTGCGGTTCTGAAAGGTTGAGACCGAGAATGCGTTTGCCAAAATTGCCGGGTGCCGGTTCAGTTTCAAAATATTTCATGGTTTTCTTCATGGTAAAGGGTTCTTAAAAGAGACTAATGCTCTGTCAATCTTATTTTGTTGGGTGAAAACCGGATTTAATTTTCGTTGATCCAAACCAGCATCTCACTTTCTCCTCGATTGGCCCAAAGGAAATAGGGAATAAATGTGGCCTTGCTTCAAAGAAACGACTGGTACCATGCAATTTCAGATGTTCTATGGCCGCTTCCAATAAATGGCCAGCGCAGTAAAGTTTATGCCGGACTTTTAGGTTCGTAAATTTATTTTGAGGTTCGTAGAAACTGAAGAACGAATTGAGATATCCGTCAGACTCCTGTATTGGCAATCAGCTGGTCGATCAGATTTTCAACATAGGCGTTCAATTCCTCATCAGGTTCCTGCTGCAAGTGAATGAGAGCCCCTTTCATCCATTTTGCCAAATCGGATTCCCAAAAAATGTGTTGTTTTTCCTCGGCTTTCAGTTCCTGGGTGAGAACACGAACCCTTCCGGTGTCTTCAAAAATTTTTATGATCGCAGGCAATGAGTGGTCTCGATTGAGCATTTGGCGTTCCTGCCAAAAACCGGAAGTAATTTTGGTAGTTGTTGTCATAGGGACCCTTAAAGTAAGAGATTTTGTTTACGAGATTTTAATAAATAAACCAATAAAGAAAGCCTAACTCTTTCACTCGAGCCCCTCATGGTAAGCCACTGCACTTGCCATATGTTGATTACACACACCACTGGCTCCGAGGCCCCCGTTTGGATGTGACATGAATTTTTGATTATCACACTCCTTCCTGAAAATCAATAATCAGTCGGAATCATCCTAGTATTCTACTAAATTGTCCCCTTGGAAGAAAAACACTCACGAGAAGGAATAGCTTGAGTAGACGATCAGGATCACTCACTGTGCCATTCTGAGGAATATTTAAGCATGACATAGATTTTTTAGAATAAAGAGGGTTGATGTCAAAATGGGAATGGCCTCGTTTCTCATTATTTCCTCTCTCAAGAGATTCACGGGAAATTGTAGTCCTTCGCACAATATGTTATTCTTTTGAAAAGATGACAAATTTCACATCTCATTCCCATTGAGGGCGTCATGACTACTTTAGAATCCGTCAAAAACCACTCCTCTCAAAGACGTTTGCCTCCCGCTTCCAAGGAGCCCCTCGTGGTCAGTGAGGCCGAGTATTGGAAGGCGTATTATGAACACCCGGATTGTCAATATGAATGGAACAATGGACTCTTAGAGGAAAAGCCCATGCCCGATTTTTTAAGCATCTCTCTATATCAATGGTTCTTCCGCTTATTAGAAGAATATTTAACCGTCTTTCCCATCGGACGGATGATGGCATTGGAAATGGGCTTTCGTTTGGAGCTGGGAAAGAACAAGGTCAGTATTCGCAAACCGGATTTGGCTGTAATTCTCCAATCCAATCCTGTCGAGGCCAAGCCGTTGGATCGTTCTTTTGGTGGAGTTTGTGATCTCTGTATTGAGTTTTTATCCGACTCGGATCCTACGGAGGTAGAACGGGATACGGTCCACAAAAAAGAAGAATACGCCCAAGTGGGAGTGCCTGAATATTATATATTAGACCGCTTGCACAAGCATACGGCCTTCTATACCCTCAATGAGCAGGGGGTTTATGAAAGTATGGAGAGCCAAGAGCCCAGCGTGATTCATTCCAGGGTCTTGGATCGTTTCGCATTTCGTCTTGAGGATTTAGAAAAACAGGTGCCCTTTGAAAAATTAATCGAAGATCCTCTCTACCAACCGTTCCTCCTAAAAAGCCTCCAACAAGAGCGAGAACAAAAAGAACAAGAGCGAGAACAAAAAGAACAAGAGCGACAACTGAAAGAAAACGCCTTAGCAAGAGAAGAAAAAGCTCTTGCAGAAGTCGAACGGTTGCGTGCTCTCCTTCAAGAGAAAGATATCGATCACGGCTAATATCAGGCCTGAACTTCCCCCATTTTACGACACGCTGCTACCGAGCTTTTCGAAGTTCGGTCGGCTTCAAGCTCACAATCCCCGGTTCAGTAACGACTCGAAGCTTTGCGTATCTATATCCGCGAGTCGTTTCAGCACTTCCGCGGAATTGCCACCCAACAAGGGTGCCAGTCCACGCATCGGATATCGTTCACCGTTGACCGTCAATGGCAATCCGCCTTGGATCTACAGACCCACGTGCGGGCGTTCAATGGCATAGAAGAATTGCCTGGCAACCAGGTGCTGATCTGATTCCACTTCGTCGAGATGGTGAATCGGAGCGGCTAAGATTCCGGCGGCCTGTAACGTGGACGCGGCCTCGCGCGCCTCTTTTTCCAGTGTCCAGTTCGCAATGGCGCTCTCCAACTCGGCTTGCCGTGCACGGCGGACCGGACTCTCAAGTAGAGTTGCATCGTCGCGCAAATCTTGACACCCGATAATATCGGCAAGTGCCTTCCAGCTTTGCCCGTCAGCCACCGCGACTGCAATCCATCGATTTTCCCCACGGCACTGAAAGCATCCGTGTGGGACCAGCACCGGATGCCGGTTGCCTAAGCGTACCGGCTCGCGCCCAGTCGCTTGCCGAGTCAGCAGTGCGGGCGTTGTAAAGGGCAATGTCGACTTGATCCACCGCGTTCGGAGGAACCACCTGCTTTCCTGCGTTGAGATAAGCAGCGTACAGTCCGCGCGTTGATCTCTCATCGGGGTGAATCAGTTCGCTTTCCATGGGATCGCCCTCTGCCGGGACAATGCGCAAAACCGTAGCTCCCATGTCGGCAAAGAGCTTCGCGCAGTACGCTCCCGCGACACCGCCTGCGACCTCAACCACGATGATTCCGCTTAGAGCGGAAAATTGTTTGGATGCTGAATTCATAAGGTTTCCTGTGCCTTCTAAGGATAAAGGTTTCTTAAAATTTAACGCTAACAGGCTTTTTAAAAATAGAACCTGGGGCTTCTTCTCTTCTCTTTAGGACTCCGGATTTAATAACTTCCGAAAGTGATCCGTAAAACCAGGGGACACGTAACAGTTTATGATTAACTTTTCGTTAAGCAAAGAGCTTCATTTAGCTCATTGGGCAGTGAATGGCAAAGTTTGTTGTACATGTCCCCAGTTTTTACTCTGTTCAAAGATCCAGAAGTTATTTAATCCTCATTCCTTACCATGTGTCGACATAGGGTCTCTTTTTACCAGTGCGAGGTGGAGGGGAAGGGACACTCTGCAAACCGGCCACAATCCAACGGCGTGAATCAGCGGGGTCGATGACATCATCAATCCCGAAATAGCTGGCCGCGTGTAAAGCTCTCGCGTTTTCATAGCTTTCGGCGACCATAGCGTCGTATTTGATCCGTCGTTCTTCCGGATCCTCTATCGCGGCTAATTCCTTGCGATAGCCTAGTTTGACCGCCCCCTCAATATTCATCCCAGCAAATTCCGCGGTGGGCCAAGCCGCTGTGAAGAATGGAACTAATGAGCTTCCTCCACACATCGCCTGTACCCCTAACCCATAGCCTTTCCTTAAGACTAATCCGAACAGAGGAACTGAAAGGTTGGCGCCTGTATTAAAGAGTCGAGCGCTGTGTCGAACCAAGGCGGTGGCTTCCACCTCAGGGCCAACCATAATGCCGGGGCAGTCCATCAAACTCACGATAGGAAGATCAAAAGCATCACAAAGCTGTAGAAACCGTGCTCCTTTATCAGCTCCGTCACTATCGATTGCTCCAGCCAGATGGTGGGGATTATTGGCAATCAATCCCAGTGGACGGCCTTCAATGCGAATGAACGCTGTGATAATCCCAATACCGAAATCTTCACGGATTTCCAGCACCGAATCGCGATCGGCCAGGGTCTCAATGATATCCCGCACATTGTACATTCTTACCCGGTTCTCGGGAATAATGTGCCGCAAAATCCTTTGGTCCGGAGATTCCCAGTCCGGGATGGGGCCTTGAAAGTAGGAAAGGTACTTTTTCGCTATGGCTACCGCAGCTTCCTCATCTTCGACCAGGATATCAACGACGCCGTTCGGAACTTGGATGGACATGGGACCGACTTCTTCCGGTGTGTAAATACCGAGGCCTCCTCCCTCGATCATTGCGGGGCCCCCCATAGCGATGGTGGAATTAGCGGTGGCAATGATGACATCACAGCAAGCCAGCAGAGCCGTGTTGCCTGCAAAACAGCGTCCTGAGTTGACCCCAACCAGCGGTACGAGTCCACTGAGTTTAGAGAACTGAGTAAAGGTGTAAACATCCATGCCCACGGGGGATGCGCCATCTGTATCTCCAGGCCGTCCACCTCCTCCCTCTGTGAAAATGACCATCGGTAATTGATAACGATCCGCCAGTTGAAACATGCGATCTTGTTTGTAATGATTTCGCATCCCTTGTGTCCCAGCTAAAACGGTGTAATCATAGGCAATGGCCATACAACGTGCATCCTGTCCTTCAAACAGTTCCCCATTGACCGTTCCGACACCCGCTAATAAACCATCGGCAGGCGTGTATTTGCGAAGCCATTCTTCATCTCGTCGGGATCGTTGCGCTGCTACTGCAAAAGCTCCAAACTCGAAGAAAGTGTCAGGGTCACAAAGATCAATAATATTTTCCCGGGCTGTCCGTTGCCCGGTTTTTCGGCGCCGGGCCACCGCCTCAGGCCGGTTTTCGTCTAAAGTGTAGGCATGTCGTTGGTGGGTCTCCTCTAAGTCAGGTCGGATATAATCCAAGTCAATTGTCTTGGCAACCTCGTCTGCAGCGGTTTGGCCTTCACTGGTTTCAATAAAAAATAGAGGATATCCCTCACGGATGACATCCCCAACCGCCAGGGTAATGCGCCGGATGATCCCGCTACGATCGGCTGAAATGACATGTTCCATTTTCATCGCTTCCAAGACGGCCAGTTGTTGGCCCCGGTTGATGCTGTCTCCTTCAGCAACCATGACACTGACGATCGTTCCTTGAATGGGGACAGGGAGGCCGATGGTCCCGTCGGGCCCGGCCAGCTCTGGTGCGGCAGTTTCAGCTTCTGAACGTGATTCGCTTTGGGCTCTTTATAATGGTCTGATCATGTGAGAAAAGAGCCAGGGGATCCAGGGTATCAATCTGGGCACCTGCCAAGCCAGCTGAGCGGATATCCGGTTGCTCACTCAACGGTGGTTGGGTCGTGCTGAAGTAGCGGGATTGGGTAGTTGGATCAATTTGAGTGAGCGTCGTCAGGTTCTCTTCGACAAATCGGGTATGCACTTGCCAGGAAGCCACCTCAGGATGCTGCAGCAGGTTTTGTAAAAATGGAATCGAGGTGGCGATTCCTTCAATGCGAAACTCATTGAGCGCCCGTGTTGTTCTTGAGAGCACCC
>CBDBHR010000013.1:0-17528 GCA_965205865.1 bacterium | reverse complement strand
CCTGATATCGGAGATTTTCGGGATGTAGAGGTCATTGAAGTACTGGTTTCCCCTGGAGATCAAATCAATGAAGAAGACGCCTTGATTACTCTGGAAAGTGATAAGGCGACGATGGAAGTTCCTGCTCCGGTTAGTGGGACCATTGAGGAAATAAAGGTCAGAATGGGAGACAAAATTTCTGAGGGTTCGCTGATTGTTGTCATCAAGGAAGGAGATATGGTGATGCCCGAACTTCCCAGTCCTGATGGCGTCAAGCAGCCCGGAATGAAAAGACCTGTCACCCCCCCGGTTGAAACGCCACCCCGGCAAGCCACTGTTCCATCACAAGTTACTGCATCAACAAGCGCTTCTCAATTAGAAGCGCCCTTGCAACAGACCACGACTATTCCTGCAGCCGTAGTCGATATGGACCAGTCGGAAGTTCACGCCAGTCCTTCGGTGCGTCGTTTTGCCCGTGAATTGGGAGTGGATTTGCAAGGAATGACCGGGTCCGGAGCCAAAGGACGTATTCTCAAAGAGGATGTACAGACCTTTGTCAAAGGTGAATTGTCCCAACCCACCTCCGAAAAAACAGTGGGAATTCCCCGCGGCGGCACGGGCATCCCCGCCATTCCTCATATCGATTTTAGTAAATTCGGGGAAATCGAAAAGCAGGAACTGAGTCGCATCAATAAAATTTCCGGCCCCAATTTACACCGCAGTTGGCTCAACGTACCCCATGTCACTCAATTCGATGAAGCCGATATCACGACTCTGGAAGCATTCCGCAAAAGCCTCAAGGCCGAAGGGGAGTTGCGAGGGGTAAAAGTCACCATGCTTTCCTTTATTATGAAGGCTTGTGTCACGGCTCTGAAGCGGTTTCCCTTTTTCAATTCCTCACTGGATTCCGAAGGAGAACATCTCATCTTAAAAAAATATTACCATATCGGGATTGCGGTAGATACGCCGGAAGGGCTCGTGGTGCCAGTTGTGAGGGAAGTGGAAAGCAAAGGGTTGTTTGAATTGGCCGAAGAATTGGGTTTGGTCAGCAACAGAGCCAGAGCAAAAAAGCTACAGCCCAAGGATTTGCAGGGTGCCTCCTTTACAATCTCCAGCCTCGGTGGTATCGGTGGAACGGCCTTTACCCCCATTGTCAATGCGCCGGAAGTTGCAATTTTAGGAGTATCTCGCTCCGCCATGAAACCCGTTTACGAAAACGGTGAATTTATACCGCGTCTCATACTTCCGTTAGCTCTCTCTTATGACCATCGAGTTATCGATGGCGCAACCGGTACCCGCTTTACCACCTACTTATCCCATATCTTATCAGACCCACGTAACTTGCTGCTCTAGAAGAGGTTCCCCATCCGATCGATCGGAGGATACGGTGGGAGGAGAAATTATGGAATGAAATTTAAATAAGTTAGAAGTATGGATACGCAAAATTAGGGTACACGTAACAGCAGGCATAAAACAGTAGAATTGGGATGCGCAGCGGTGTACATGTCCCCCAATTTTGCTCACACCATTGGAAGAATTACAGGTTATTTTAGGTTTGTTCCTATGAGCGACATCATTGAAGTCAAAGTACCTAACATTGGTGATTTTGAAAATGTCGAAATCATTGAAGTGCTGGTCTCGGCAGGCAATCAGATTGAAGTGGAAAATTCCCTGATTGTTCTGGAAAGCGATAAAGCCACGATGGAAATACCGTCTCCCGAAAGCGGTACTATCCAAGAAATGCGAGTGAAAACAGGAGATAGAGTCTCGCAAGGCGCCGTTATTCTCACCCTGGACGTAGTAAACGTCGCAGCCGGCGCAGGGCGGCCTGAGGGTTCCCGCCCGATTGATCAGAAGATACCGTGGGAAGAGCCAGCCCAAACGCCTGGGCAATCTCCTCACTTCGACTCGCCGCCTGTCGGCGCAGGTGCTCCAACGACTTCGATGACAGTCAGTGACATGCATGCTGAAGTGCTGGTTTTAGGTTCCGGTCCCGGTGGTTACACGGCGGCCTTTCGAGCAGCGGATCTCGGGAAAAAAACGTTACTCGTGGAGCGTTTTCCTTCCTTGGGAGGCGTCTGCCTGAACGTTGGTTGCATTCCTTCCAAAGCGCTGCTGCACGCTGCGAAAGTGATCGCGGAAAGCAAAGAAATGAGCGAACATGGACTTGATTTCAACCTTTCAAACATCGATATCGACAAACTGAGGGCTTGGAAATCCGGCGTGGTTCAGCGCTTGACAGGCGGTTTAGGGTCACTGGCCCGGCAACGGAAAGTTCAGGTCATTCAAGGATTCGGACGCTTCACCTCCCCCCACCAACTGAATGTGGAAATGGAGGGCGAAAAAAAAACAATTTCCTTCGACCAAGCAATTATCGCCGCCGGATCGCAAGCATTTCAAATTCCTGGATTTCCACACCATGATCCACGAGTGAGCAGCTCGACGGGGGCTCTGCAATTGGCCGATATTCCCAAGCGGCTGCTGGTGGTGGGTGGAGGCATCATCGGTATGGAAATGGCAACCGTTTATTTTGAACTGGGATCTAAAATCACCGTCGTGGAGTTGATGGATTCCCTCATTCCAGTGGCAGACAAGGACATCGTCAAACCCTTGTATAAACGCGTCAAAAAGCAATATGAAAATATTTATCTGAAAACCAAAATTGTCCTCATGGAAACACGTCTTGAGGGGGTCCATGTTTCCCTGGAAGGAGAAAAAACTTCGACGTCCGACCTGTTCGACCGAGTACTCGTGGCCGTCGGTCGCCGTCCTAATGGCAAAATGATTGATGCCGAAAAAGCAGGGGTGCGGGTGGATGAGCAAGGCTTCATTCCAGTGGACCGGCAACAGCGCACCAATATCTCTCATATTTTTGCTGTTGGCGATATCGTCGGAGAACCCATGCTGGCTCACAAGGCAATCCATGAAGGCAAAGTGGCTGCAGAAGTGGCAGCCGGGATGAAGAGTGGATTTGAGGCCAAAGTCATCCCTTCAGTCGCTTACACGAATCCTGAAGTGGCTTGGCTTGGACTCACTGAAACAGAAGCCAAAGCAAAAAACCGCAAGGTCGGCAAAGGGGTATTTCCCTGGGCAGCCAGTGGCCGTTCTTTGAGCCTCGGTCGCGATGAAGGTCTGACCAAATTGATCTTTGATGAAGAAACCAAACAAGTGATTGGAGCCGGAATTGTCGGTCCCCACGCAAGTGATTTGATTGCCGAGGTCGCGCTTGCCATTGAAATGGGATGCGATGCGCAGGACATTGGTTTGACCGTCCATCCACATCCGACCTTATCGGAAACAATTGCCATGTCGGCAGAAGCCTTCGAAGGCACCATCACGGACCTTTACCTGCCTAAAAAGAAAATGAACGTTCCCACTTGAAACATGGGAACGATATCTACCACGGACGATTGGATCCTATTCCTTAATCTGCAATCAATTATGACTGAAAAGAAAAGTTATCCCCAACATCGCTATCTCAAACCTCGCGGGGCGACCGATATTTTGCTGGTCCGTCATGGCCAATCCGGAGCTGCCTCTTTGGAAGATCCTTTTGATTTAGTGGACGGACAGGGCGATCCGGAACTGTCCGAGGAAGGCAGAAGACAAGCGCTGCGTCTGGATGAACGTTTATCAATCGAGCCGATTGACGCCATCTATGTGACAAACATGCGCCGCACTGCCGAGACCGCTGCGCCTTTGGCTCGTCGCTTGAAGCTTACTCCAGGTATGGAAAAGGACCTGCGGGAAGTGCATCTCGGAGAATGGGAAGGAGGTCTGTTCCGCAACAAGGCTGCTGAACCGGACCCTCTCTATCTGGAACTGTTGCGACAACAAGACTGGGGTGTTATTCCGGGTGCCGAGTCCGGAGATCAGCTGAATTCTCGAATCCAAGTGGCGATGAAGAGGATTGTGACGGCTCATCCCGACCAGACGGTGATGATTGTCAGCCATGGAGGCGTAATTTCCCAGATTCTCTCACAAGTCACCGAGTCTCGCGCCTTTGCTTTTAACTCAGTCGACAACGCCTCCATCAGTCATATCGTCGCTGAAGGGAAACAGCTGGTTTTACGGCGTTTCAATGACACCAGCCACCTTTCTTCCACTTTCACGTCCGAGTCCACGCCACTTAGTTGAACGTCTGATAGCGAAACTTGCCTTACGGAGCGTAGTGAAAAGGTAGCGTATCCTGTTACTGGAATTCAATTGCAATAAGAAGAACATCATAGTAGTAAAGAGACGCCAATGAGTAACCATAACGTGATCGATGCGGAGATGCCTGAGAAATTTATTGAAAGACCGTGAGTACATTGACCGGTTTTTTTGCGGGCGCCGTTCAAGCCCTCCGCGAGATTGAGACACCAATGATGCGGCAGATGCGAAAAGCGGTTGGTGTTAATTGAAGAGTAACGACTGCGCTCAAGCAAGAATATGCTTGAGAAAAATCTGAGAACATTATAGAATGTATTAATTATTGTTCGTTATGACCCCGTGAATGGCTTGATATCTGGTCAAACGCAGTTCATTCAGGAGGTTCATCCATGGATATGATTACTTGGATCTGGCTCATTGCCGGAATAATATTGATCCTTTCGGAAATCGTCATTCCAGGCGCCGTGGTGGCATTTTTAGGAACCAGTGCGATTATCATCGCGTTGGGACGTTGGACCGGGTGGATTGATAGCTTGATGGACTCTTTCACTTATTGGTTTGCGCTCTCCATGGGCATGGTTCTCCTATTTCGAGGGACGCTGACCAAGTTATTTCCCAGTGAAAGCCATATCGAATACGCAGATGAGGATCTGGATGCTTTTGGCGAAATCGCCGAGGTGGTGGAAGAAATCAGTCCTCAGCATGAAAAAGGGCGCATCCGTTTGCGTGGCACTACCTGGGCAGCAACCACCGGCACGGGCACCATTCCTCCAGGCGAAAAAGTGAAACTGATAGAGCGGGAAGAATTGGTCTGGTTCGTCGAGGCTTATGCTCCGGAAAATATTCCATCCTATGATTCATGAAAGGAAATTATGACGATTCTCACTCTCTTAATGATTGCAATCTTAATCATCCTGAAGCTTTCCCTGGTCATTGTTCCCAATCACCAGTGCATGATCAAAGAGCGCTTTGGTAAGTTTCAAAAAGTGTTGGATCCCGGATTTCACCTCTTGATTCCTTTGATTGACAAGATCGCCTATAAAGTGGACATGCGGGAACAATTCTATGACGTGGACAAACAAAATTGCATTTCACAAGACAACATCCAAATGAGCGTCGATGGGGTGGTCTACTTGAAAGTAATGGACTCTTACAGAGCCTGTTATGGCATTGAAGATTATGTCCAGGCCAGCACCAATCTGGCACAGACTACAATGCGCTCGGAAATCGGTAAGTTGAGTCTGGACCAGACTTTTTCAGAAAGAGACAGCTTGAATGAAAATGTTGTCAAGGGAATCGACAACGCTTCCAATCCCTGGGGCATAAAAGTACTGCGCTACGAAATCAAGGACATCACACCCTCCAACACGATGATTGCCACCTTGGAACAGCAAATGGAAGCAGAACGGGAAAAACGAGCGGAAATCACTTTAGCCGAAGCCCAGAAGCAAGCTACCATCAACGCCTCCAGTGCAGAGCGTCAGGAAAAGATCAATTTATCAGAAGGCGAACGGGTTCTGCGCATCAACGAATCCGAAGGAAAAGCCCAAGAAATTCAATTGATAGCAGAAGCCACAGCCTATGGAGTCACTGTCATTGCCCAGGCTATCGCAACACCGGGAGGCAATGAAGCGGTGGCTATGCAGATCAAGGAACATTTTATCGAGGAATTTGGCGAAATAGTGCAAAATGCCAACGTATCGGTTGTACCGGCGCAACTGGCGAACATCAAAGGGTTTTTTGAAGGTATCAATCAAGTGGCAGACAGCATTCCCTCCGCAGAAAAAAAGGGGTAAAAGCAGGAGGAGTCCGAGGGGGGAATGAAGACTGTTATGAATTAACATTTAGATGAGGAAATATCATGGATTGGTTTGGAGGAATTGATTTAGTAGACAGTTTCAACTTTATATTTTGGGGTGTGATTTTTCTGATTTTCGTCATTCAGTTTATCAGAGCCATCCAATTCGTTCCCACAAAAACCTCCTATATCGTGGAGCGTTTCGGCAAGTATCATCGTACGCTCGATCCGGGTTTGCATACCTTGATTCCCTTTGTGGATAAGGTGGCATACAAACAGAATGAAAAGGAGCAATCCATTGAAGTGTTGCCACAAGAGTGCTTTACAAAGGATAATGTGAAAGTGGAGGTCGATGGTGTCATGTATCTCCAAGTGGAAGCGCCTCGCAAAGCCAGTTACGGTGTCATCGATTACCACGAAGCGGCTATCCAACTGGCGCAAACCACAATTCGTTCCATCATTGGAACGTTGGAACTGGATCGAACCTTTGAAGAACGAGATTTTATCAGCGCCCGAGTGGTCGACGTTTTGAATGAAGCCAGTAATCTTTGGGGCATTCATGTGAATCGTTATGAGATCAAAAGCATTGTTCCTCCCGATACCGTGAAAGATTCCATGGAAAAGCAAGCCTCCGCCGAGCGAAAACGGAGAGCGATCATTGCCGAATCGGAAGGACAGATGATCAGCCGAATCAATCGTTCCGAAGGTGAGAAAATGGAATTGATCAATCAATCGGAAGGAGAAAAGCAGCGGCAGATCAATGAAGCAGAAGGAAAAGCACAGGCAATCCGGGCCATTGCCAGCGCCACTGCCCAATCTATTACGCAAGTCGGAAAGGCCATCACTCAAGAGCATGGTGACGAATCCATTCGTCTGCAACTGAGCAAAAAATATTTAACTCAGTTTGGTCAACTTGCCAAAGGAGACACCAACGTCTTATTGCCTGCTGATCTCAGCCAATTGGAAACCCTCTTGAAATCCGCCGGACTGGATTCGAGGAAAGAAGACTGAGCTTGATCAAAGACAAAATTTATACCGTGGTTGCTCTTTTTGAGACTGCAAATCCCTTTTTCTTTTACACGGGAAAATCTCTATGAGTAGTGAAATGATTCGTATTGGCGTGATTGGCGCCGGAGCCAACACCACAAAATTCCACATCCCTGGTTTGCAGGTCCTTGAGGGTGTTGAAATAATCAGTGTTTGTAATCGCAGCTATGAGTCCTCAAAGAAAATTGCAGACCAATTCAATATCCCGGCCATTTACGAGCACTGGTCACAATTGATCGAGGCTACGGACACCGATGCGATTGTCATTGGAACTTGGCCTTATACCCATTGCCCAATGACTTTGGCAGCGCTAAATGCCGATAAACATGTTTTGTGTGAAGCGCGCATGGCAATGGATTCCCATCAAGCCCGTGCGATGTTGGATGCGGCACTTGCCAAACAAAATCTGATCACTCAGATTGTCCCTTCCCCTTTCACTCTGAAAGTGGACAATACGATAAAGCGTTTGATTGCAAGTGGTTTTTTAGGAGACATCCTGGCCATTGAAGTCAAGCATTACGGCAACTTCATAGACAGGGATGCTCCTCTGCATTGGCGTCACGACATCGAACTCAGTGGTCTCAATATCATGACAATGGGAATTTTCTATGAAGCCATCATACGCTGGATTGGCCCTGCCAGCAAAGTGATGGCGATGGGAAAGACTTTTGTAAAAATGCGCAAAGATCCGCAAACAGGTTTGCTGCGTTCCGTGCAAATTCCGGAACATCTGGATGTGCTGGCTGAAATGGTTTGTGGCGCCCAGGCACGTTTCAGTATCTCCAATGTCACCGGACTGCAACCCGGTCTCGAATTCACCCTTTTCGGAAGTCAGGGCACCCTGAAATTTATGGACAACAAACTGCTCGGAGGACAACGTTCCGACAAATCCCTGGCAGAGATTCTCATCCCTCCCGAGGAAGAAGGAAGTTGGCGAGTGGAGGAAGAATTCATCAGCGCCATTGAGGGGAAAGAGCTTGTTACGCACACGACCTTTGAAGATGGCGTCAAATACATGGAGTTCACGGAAGCAGTGAGCCTCAGCATGAGAGAGGAACAGGCAATTTCATTGCCGTTCGTCTAGCTTGCGGAAAAGACCTTCGCCGGCTTTTCTCAGGTAATGATCTACAGACAAATCACCGGTTCTTTCCTCGCTGTCCAGTCTTCGAATTTTGAGCCATATTCTTTTTCAATCACATGGCGCTTGATTTTTAAGGTGGGGGTGAGGAATCCGTTGGTAGGTTGCCAAGATTCCGGCACAACTACAAAATAACCGATTCGTTCATGGCTCAATAAGTCCTTGTTGACCTGTTCCAGAAACTGCCCCAGATTATCAGCAATTGCTTTTTGATCATTGACATATTCCTGCTGTCCTTGTTCCGAGAGATTCAAGAGGCAGATGGGTTGGGACATTCCAGCTCCGCAAACACAGGCCATTTCAATTTTTTCATGCCTCATGATAGAATCTTCAATGGGGGCAGGAGCAATATACTCCCCCTTCGTGGTTTTGAATTGCTCCTTCACGCGTCCAATTAAAGTCAGTCGTCCCTGTTCATCGAAACGCCCCATGTCCCCGGTGCGTAGATAACCATCCTCCGTCAAGGTTTCTTTGGTTTTTTCAGGGTCTTTGAAATAGCCTGCCATATTGGTGGGACTTTTGATCAGGATCTCGCCATTTTCATCAATTTTGGTGTCTACCAAAGGGTTGTTTTTTCCCACAGATCCGAATTTTACATTGCCGGGTTCATTGGCATGGGAATAGGCGAAATTTTCAGTCATCCCATAGCCTTCAATAATTTCCAACCCCAACTTTTGATACCATTGCAATAAACTCTGGGGGATGGGTGCCGCTCCACTTCCTGCATAGCGCACCGCATCCAATCCCAATCCTTTCATAATCTTTTTTTTCACAATATAAGAAAGAATGGGAATTCTCAGAAACATTTCCAATTTCTTCTGAGGTACTTTTTCCCAAACTCCCATTTGGAACTTTGTCCAAAGCCGCGGTACGCTGAAAAACAAGGTTGGACGGGCCCTTTGCAGATCTTGTAGAAAGGTCTCCAGACTGTGGGCAAAGAAGACCTCAAAACCTCGATAGACGGAGCCCATTTGCACCAGGTGTCGTTCGGCTACATGGGACAAGGGAAGATAGGAAATCATGCGGTCGGCAGGCGATAAATCCAGAATTTCCTTGAATCCGATTTCAGCCATGGCCATATGCCGGAAATGGATCATCACTCCCTTCGGCGTTCCGGTGCTTCCGGAAGTATAAATGATACTGGCCAATTCATCCATGTCTCGATTGGGATTGCCGGACAAGGGATCCGTTTCAGCAACAATTTTTTCCCAGGAAGGGATTTGGGAATCGCTGTTGTGGGGAAATGCAAGGCATGGGATGGAAATTCCGGGTTTGATTTGATCCCAGTGTTCCATTTTTCCTGCAAAGAAGATTCGCGATTGACTGTGTTCCACAATATAGCTCACGTCGTCTTTGGCCAAAGTGGGATAGATGGGTACGGAGACATGACCCGCCATCCAGATGGCGTAATCCGCCATGAACCAATGGGCACAGTTGGAGGACATCAAAGCGATCTTACTTTTGGGTTCCAGACGCAAGGACTGCAAATAGGCAGCCATGCTGCGGGCTTCTTTCATAACCCGGCCCCAATTGAAAGTCTCCACTCTGCCATCGCTCCAGGGCTGGTGCAAGTAGTTGGCATGGGCTCGCTCTTTTTCCCAGTGATAAAGACACTCGAGAGGGGTTATAAAATCTTTGGCAAAGTTTGCATTGGTAACGACCATGGTTCTCCTATATTGTGATACCGGCAAAAAAACGATTGAAATCAGATAGAACTTCAATAATCTATCTTGAGTGAAATATCAATAGTTCGAGTGGCAGTATATATGCTTTTTGAAAGAATGGGAAATTGACTCTTTGTAAGGGACATGGCAAAAAGTGAAGTTCAAAATTTTTAGAGTCAGGGAGCCTTCGCCGGGCAACAGCCCTGATTTTCGTCAATGTTCCTGCCCGAGGATAGATTCCGGAGATGTGACGACAATAAAGAAAGTTTCGATGGAAAAAAACTTGGCACAAATTGTGGAAGCGATTCTGTTTGCGTCGCCCCAATCGATTTCGCCCAAGCAACTGCTCGAACTGGTTGGCATGGAAAATATTCGAGATGCGCGAGAAATCATCGAGAATCTCAATCAACAATACGACCTGACAGGGCGGGTGTTTCGTATCCGGGAGGTTGCAGGAGGCTTTCAAATGCGGACCGAACCTCAATTTCGCCCTTGGATTCAAAAACTGGAACCCATCAAGCCCATCAAACTCTCACTGCCTACCATGGAAACGCTGGCTATCGTGGCCTATAAACAACCGATCACCCGCGCCAATATCGAGTTTATACGCGGCGTGGATTCCTCCCATACCTTGAAAGTCCTCCTGCAGCGAAAACTGATCCGGGTGGCTGGTAAAGAAAAAGTCCCGGGACGGCCAATTTTATATGGTACGACCAATTTTTTTTTGGAAGTATTTGGTTTGAAAAAAATCAGCAACCTCCCCAGCCTGACAGAATTGGATATGAATCAGGATACGGAGAAAACAGACCAGGCGACTGGCGAAAATCAAGAATTGGCAGAATCCCGTTCTTTGGCAGAACAACCGGAATTGCCGAATATGCCCGTGACAACAAATTAAGAGAGGCTCATGCACATCTTGATCCCCTTGATTTTCTTCCTTCTGGTGCTTTATGTTCCCAATTACTGGGCCAAATCCACGCTTTTGCGTCATAGCAAACCTCGGGAAGATATTCCCGGTACCGGAAAAGAACTTGCAGTTCATTTGCTGGAAAATTTCGGCATGCGCGAGGTACGGGTCGAGGAAACAGAGCTGGGAGACCATTATGATCCACTCACAAAAACCGTAAGATTATCGGCGGATAACATGCATGGGAAATCCCTCACCGCAGTGGCAACCGCGGCTCACGAAGTGGGACATGCGGTGCAGGATCATACAGGATACCGCCCCTTGGAATGGCGTACCCGGCTGGTCCTGATCTCTCAAAAAATGGAGAAATTCGGTTCGCTGATCATTTTAGCTACCCCGTTCCTCACCTTGCTCAGCCGGGCCCCGGCTTTGGGTTTGCTCACCTTTCTGGGAGGATTGTGCGCGCTGGGAGGACCCTCCTTGGTGCACTTGGTCACGCTTCCCGTAGAATTGGATGCCAGCTTCAAAAAAGCCCTACCCATACTCCGGCAAGGTGAATACATCGGAAAAAACGACCAGAAGGTAGTCCGTAGTATCCTGACCGCCTGCTCCTTTACCTACGTGGCAAGTTCCCTGGCAGGACTGCTCAACTTGTGGCGCTGGCTTGCCATTCTACGCCGTTGAAGCCAAATGAAAAATCAAGAGTCCCTGAAGGCTGAGAAGGCCTTCAGGGAGTCGGGATTTTCCAGGGCTGATTTGTTCAAAATAGCTTCGTCTTCCAGCACTTGACGTACTACTTTTTCGACTTTTTTTCCACTGATGGTGCGGGGGATATCCGCTACTTGATGGATCAAGGCCGGCACATGCCGAAAGGTGGTACCCACGCGAATAGTGGTTTTGATTTTCTCACGCAATTCGGCATCGAGCGTGAGAGCGGAGCGGAGCACCACAAAAAGCACAATCCGCACATCATTCTCCCATTTTTGTCCGACCACAATGCTGTCCAGCACCTCCGGCATGGCTTCGACCTGCCGATAGATTTCCGCGGTTCCGATGCGTACTCCGCCGGGATTGAGGGTGGTGTCGCTGCGCCCATGAATCAAGGCCCCTCCTCGCACGGTGATTTCGATAAAATCACCATGGGTCCAGATTCCCGCAAACGACGCAAAATAGGCGTTGTGGTATTTTTCTCCATTCGGATCATTCCAAAAATAGATCGGCATAGAAGGGAAAGGAATCTTGCACACCAATTCCCCCTTCTCTCCCACAACCGATTCCCCTTGCTCGTTGTAGGCATGCGCATCCATACCCAGAGCTTTGCATTGGATTTCCCCTTCATAGACCGGTAAATTCGGATTCCCCAGCACAAAGCAGCCAATCAGATCGGTCCCTCCCGCAATTGAGGCCAATTGCAAGTTGGATTTGACATTCTGATACACCCATTGGAACAATTCTTCAGATAAAGGTGACCCTGTAGACATCAAAGTTCTCAGGGAATGGAGGCTGTGTTGGTCTTGGGGACGATACTGAGATTTTTGCACGACCCCCAGGAATTTGGGACTGGTGCCAAAATGGGTGATTTGCAAGTCATCGACGTGCCGCCATAAATGACCAATATCCGGGTAAGACGGCGAACCTTCATACAAAATGAGGGTGGCTCCGGACGCCAAACCGCTGATCTGCCAGTTCCACATCATCCAACCGCAGGTGGTGAAATAAAACAGCCGGTCTGCTTTTTTCAAGTTGCAGTGGTAGCGATGCTCACACAAATGTTTGAGTAAAGTGCCGCCCGCGCCATGAACAATCGATTTGGGTACGCCAGTGGTACCGGAGGAATAAAGGATGTACAGTGGATGATCAAAAGGCAACTGCTCAAATGCTACCTGCGGCTCCGCCATGTTGAGCAATTCCTCCCATTTTTGGCTCTTGGGGAATGATTCATAAGGTGCCTCGATAAAAGGAATGACCACTGCCGTTTGAATCGAATCGATTTTATCCAGAATTCCCCTGGTTTTTTCCAGGCAATCGATGGTTTTTCCATTATAATAATAGCCATTGGTAGTGAACAAAACCTTTGGAGTGATTTGTCCCAGACGGTCATGAACACCATTTATTCCAAAATCCGGCGAGCAGGATGACCAAATCGCGCCTATACTGCTGGTGGCCAGAACAGCAATGACGGTTTCAGGACAATTGGGCAAAAAGGCCGCCACCCGATCCCCCACTCCAACACCATGGGCGCGCAGACCTGCAGCACACTGGAATACTTTTTCCGCCAGTTGCCGATAAGTCAGTGAATTCCCTCTGCCACGTTCATCAAAAAAGCAAATGGCTTCTCGAGTTTCATGTCGGAAACGCAGCAAATTTTCCGCAAAATTCAAACGGGCGCCTTCAAACCAAACCGTACCAGGCATTTTCGCTTTCCCCATCACCTGCGTGTAGGGTTGGGAAGCCTGAATCTCACAATCCTGCCAGACTTCTTCCCAAAATAGTTCCGGGTGGTCGATTGACCATTGGTGGAGGGTTGTATATTGGCTATCGGCAATCGCGTGACGGCGTTGAATCCGTTCCATCAAACTGCTGATTTGGCTGGAGGCAATTTGTTGCGCAGAAGGTTGCCACAATAATTTGCTCATGATCTCCTCATCAATCATAATTGCTGTTGGTGTCCTGTTAAGGAACAAACCTTAAATAACATGTAATTCTTCCAATGGTGTGAGCAAAATTGGGGGACATGTACAGCGGCATCCCAACTCTACTGTTTTATGCCTGCTGTTACGTGTCCCCTAATTTTGCGTATCCATACTTCTAACTTATTTAAATTTCATTCCTAAATAGAAATCATAACAAATACGGATATGGAGCTCAAACGATATTTAGATGGATTTCGCCTGACCGTCTGTGCTTTCTTTCCCTTGCGTGGCAGCGAAATATTGCATTTGAAAGCACCAGTGTTTATTTGCTTTTCAAAAGAAAATGTGTAAAATAATCTTTCAATTTGACTCACCCTCGCTTGGTTCCATCTCATTCACAAACAAGACTCATGGTTTTGGAAAAGCGAAAAACGGTTTGCCCATTGGACTGCCCGGATGCTTGTAGTGTGATTGCCACTCTGCGCAATGGGGAAATTACTAAATTGGATGGCGACCCTGACCACCCCTTCACTCAAGGGTTTCTCTGCAAAAAATTCAGCACGTATCATCATCGTGCGCAATCGCCGGAACGAGTCCTGTATCCTCAGCGTCGGATTGGAAAAAAAGGAGAGGGAAAATTTGTAAGAATCTCCTGGGAAGAAGCCTGGCAAACACTGATACATGAATTGACCACCATCAAAAACAAATATGGCGGGGAAGCGCTGCTGCCCTATACCTATGCGGGCAATATGGGTTTGCTCAACCGTTTTGCCGGAGAACCGTTTTTCTACAAATATGGCGCCTCCCAACTGTTGAAGACCATTTGTTGCGCAGCAGCCGACGCAGGATGGAATCTACATTATGGACCTGGGCCTGCCAGTCCTCCCGAAAAAGCGTTGAATGCCGATCTTATTATCGCATGGGGTATCAACGTCAAAGTAACCAATATTCACTTCATGCCCTTCGTGGTGAAGGCCAGGCGTCAGGGGGCCCAATTTGTCGTTATTGATCCCTATCTGAATGCGACGGCGCAGAGTGCGGACCTTTATTACCCCGTCAAACCGGGAGGCGACGTGGCGCTGGCATTGGGACTGCTCAAGATTTTGCTGGAAAAAGATGCAGTCGATCACGCCTTCATTGCTCACCATACGGAGGGATTCGACGAACTCTCATCATATGCGCAACAGCTACCGCTTGAAAAAACAGCCAAAGATTCGGGACTCGACGAGTCTCAAATCAGGGACTTGGCAGGCATGTTGGCGAACACTCCGAAAACCTTTATCCGCATCGGTATTGGATTGACCCGCAACACGCAAGGCGCGATGTCGGTGCGGGCGATCGCCTGCCTTTCCGCCGCCTTGGGACTGTTTGATGGCGAGAGCGGAAGAGGGGCTTTGCTTTCGAGCAATGCCTTTTCCTTAAAACCCGACTATTTGAATTACCAGGCTTTGAGGGAAACTCCTAATCGGAAAGTAAACATGGTGCAGTTGGGGGACGCCCTCACTCGATTGAGACCCCCGCTCAAGGGGCTGTTTGTCTACAACAGTAACCCGCTCAGCGTGGCTCCCGATGCCAGTCGAGTGCGAGTAGGAATGGCACGAGAGGATTTGTTCACCATCGTCCATGAGCAGTTCGTTACGCCAACCGCGCGTTATGCGGATTTACTGTTGCCGGCTACCACTTCTTTTGAGAATTCCGATCTCTACACCGGGTACGGCCATTTCTTTATGCAACGCGTGGCGCCTGTCATTTCAGAAAAAGGTGAGGCCCTCGGCAATTTCGAACTGTTTCAAACCCTCGCCCGAAAAATGGGATATGGCGACCCTCTTTTTCAACACGGCGTAGATGAGCGAATCTCGATTATTGTCAATAGTATGAGAGGTGTTTCGGACGAACGCAAAAAAAGTGGGTTGCTTCCCGGAGAAGTGCTTCCTTCCCAAATGACGGAAGCCGGTGGGAATTTTTCGAAATTTGAAGGCAAACGCTTTCGATTCGCAGTGAATTCCGCAGATCCTGCCGTTCCCCGGATCCCTTCTCTCCAGCCCAAGGAAGAATTCGACGATATCAGTTTATCAATCCTCTATCCCTTTCAAATGATCACCCCGCCTATGATCGACCTGTTGAACTCCACTTTTGGGGAACGCTATAAAAATGAAACCGGCACCGTGCTGATCCATCCTCGGGATGCCAAAGCCTGCGCCATCGAAGATGGGGCAATGGTCGAAGTATTCAATGGGCGTGGCAGCAATATCCGAAAAGCCGTTGTTTCTGAAAAGACACAGCCTGGTTTGCTGGTTTTGGAAGGGATTTATTGGGAAAGCGAAGCGTCGCGCATGAGCAGTATCAATGAGTTGACTTCCCAAAATACAACCGATTTGGGAGGTGGAGGTACCTTTCACGAAGCAAGAGTGAACGTGCGAGCGCTGGAATCTTAAACACTTTTTTTAATTTTTTCGCGAATTCCGCACTTTTTTTACGGCAGGGGGTTCACATTGCGTTGTTGTTGTTGTGCTAGTATCGTGCCTTCACTAAATTGTTTTAGTGACAGAGAAGGTTCCCGATTGATTGAACAATATCATGAGAGGAATTGAAAACGATCGATCCTCCCCGGGAATCTTTTTTAATGATATTGAACTAAACGGGTTTTTCAGAGACTTGAATAGTTACAATCATTATAAGCAATAAATTTCTGAGAAAGGAGAAATGATGAGACATGTAACGCAACAATCTACAAAATATGGGGACACGGAACAAGTCCACGTCCCCACATTTTGCCAAAATCAAAGTGAAAAAGGAGGAATCATGGAAAAAAGTAAAACAAGTAAAATGCAATCATTGTTGATAACCCTTATCCTGGTAGTGATCGCCCTCTGGTTCGCTCCGCTAGCTACGGCTGAGAAGGAGATGGTGATGGATCCCAGCACAGGAGAGATGGTGGAGGTACCTCAGTATGGCGGCTCCATCACCTATGGCCGGCCCAACCATGGGGAGCATACCGATGTCTGGTACATCAGTGGCTGGGCGACCCACTTCGTCAGCGAGGTCACGGAGAAGCTCGTCATCGCGGATTGGGCGATCAATCGGAAGATCAATAACTTGCGGACCTATGACCTGCCCTGGTCTGTGTTTCGAGGGGCGTTGGCGGAACGGTGGTTTACCCCCGACCCGACCACGATCATCGCTCACATCCGCAAGGGCGTTCACTGGCACGACAAGGCCCCCATGAATGGCAGAGAATTGACCGCCAGCGATGTCGAATTCAACTATCATCGTCTCTTGGGGCTGGGCAGCGGCTTCACTGAAGTCAGCCCCATGGCTGGTGGGATCCCTGAACTCGTTGAATCCGTAACAGCCACCGACAAATGGACGGTGGTCTTTAAGCTGAAGCGGCCATCTGTTGATGCCCTGCCTTTAATCTTCGACCAATGGGTTTCCCAGATCTACCCTCCGGAGGTCATCAAGCAGCACGGGGATATCAAGGACTGGAGGAACTTGGTCGGCACGGGGCCCATGGAGCTGGCGAACTACGACGAAGGCCGCTCTATGAAGTGGACCCGGGTTGACAACTACTGGGGCTTCGACGAGAAGTTTCCGCGGAACCGTTTGCCCTACGTCGACGAGATCAACGCCGTCGTCATGACGGATATAGCGACGCGGCTGGCGGCCCTGCGCTCGGGGAAGATTGATATACTGGGGACGGCCGGCGACTCTCAATTGCGCAACATCGATCAGATCCAGAACCTGCAAAAGACCAATCCCAAAATCAATATGTGGACCTTCAAGTTTCGGGGTGGCAACTCTTTTATTTTCAACAATATCAACAAACCGCCCTTCAATGACATCCGGGTGCGCCAGGCCATGCAGATGGCAATGGATCTGGAGACGATCAATAAGAGCTTCTTCAGCGGTTTTGGCGATGCTACTCCGAACGGATACATGGCCAATTCCAAGGCGGGAGTGGGCACGCCCTTCGAGCAGTGGCCCGAAGAGGTCAAGAAAACCTATCAGTATGACCCGGAAGGCGCGAAAAAGCTGCTGGCTGAGACGGGTTATCCCAGGCTTCAAGACCCGTATGGACTACGACGTGCGCTTCGATCCGAGCTAGACCCTAGCCGAAAAGGGTTTCGAAAATAGTAAATATAACCGATTGGATTCTATTTGATTCTCTATTTGATTCAATATGACGAGAAAACGATTTATTTTTGTTTTT
>CBDBHR010000012.1:0-3270 GCA_965205865.1 bacterium | reverse complement strand
CCCGCCCTCAGCTCGTTTGCCTCAGGCTTCAAGGTGCGGAATTTTGCTCCGCGACGGTCAGATCATCCGACCGATTCCGTGGGTATTTTGTCTCCGGGATTCACACCGATCTGATCAGCCGTGTCACCGATGCGGTTCTGGAGGAGGTTTCAGACTGGCAAAACCGGGCTTTGGAGCCGGTCTATCCCATCGTTTTCCCAGATGCCCTGCGGGTCAAAATCCGCGATGCGGAAAGCCGCCAGGTTAAGAACAAGGCCGTTTATGTGGCTCTGGGCGTCACCCCTGAGGGTGAACGTGAGGTTCCGGGGCTTTGGATTGCCGACAACGAGGGAGCCAAATTCTGGCTGTCGGTCATGAACAATCTGAAGAACAGGGGCCTGGAGGATATCCTGATTGCCGTCGTTGATGGCCTCAAGGGCTTCCCTGACGCCATCAACGCAGCTTTCCCCGATACGACGGTTCAAACCTGTATCGTGCACCTTGTGCGCCGTTCCCTGAACTTCTGCGGCTGGAAGGATCGCAAGGCTGTCGCCAAAGATCTGAAGCTGATTTATCAGGCCGTAGATGACGGGGAAGCCGCCAAAGCCCTTGATGATTTTGAAGCCGAATGGGGCGACAAATATCCTTCAATCGCCCCAAGCTGGCGGCGAGCATGGCAGGAGGTCATCCCGTTCTTTGCCTTCCCGCCAGCGGTGCGCAAGATCATCTACACCACCAACGCCATCGAAAGCCTGAACCGGGTGATCCGGAAAACCACCAAAACCCGTGGCAGCTTTCCAACCGATGCCGCCGCCACCAAGCTGATCTATCTGGCCATCCGCAATTTCGAAAAGGCGGGTCGCTGCGTCAGAGAATGGGTTGCCGCCCGAAACCAGTTCGCTATTCTCTACCCGGAACGGTTCAACAAATGACCCGTTTTAACTGCATGGGCTGAGCGCCATACACAGAGTTTCAGATACTCCCAATCTTCATCAACAATTGCGAGATTGCAAAGACACTAAGGGATTGGTGGATAAATATATTTCTTCTGATTTGTGACCGATACCCTGAAATTAATATCTTTTCAGTTATGCCTAAAACCCAAAAAAAAATACAACACGCCTATGCCAGACCAAGTGACTTCATGATTTTCAAGGCCGAGGCGAGCGTAATGCTTGTTTTGCCCTGCTCAAAACTGTTCACGGTCGGACCGCTGACGCCCGAGAGTACCGCAAGCTTTTTTTGTGTGAGTTTTTGCTGCTTGCGGCGGCTTATTGCTTCTTCGACAAGCTCTTGCCAATCAAGGCGAATGTTCCGTTCCATCGTTTTTCCATGAAGTTGATAAGTTTATCCTTTAGCGCATTGCTACCGGTATCAGCGGTATAAACAGCTTCCTTGGCAGCATCGATATTGGCGACCAGTTCGTCACTGGCCATATTGATGGCCTCTTTGGAGAGTTGAAATTCTTCGCCCATTTTGATGAGTGAGCGTGGCTTCAAATCTCCGATCCGCAGATCACGTGCCGCACCAATCGCCAGCGCCATTGTCTGATAGCTGTAAAGCGCCGCCGCAACCTGATCGTAGGAAGGCGTCAAGCGAAGTCCAGCATCTGTATGGAGCATGGCAAAATTCTTCAGGTGCATGTCCGTATTACCGAGAAGAATTCCTGCCAGAATGCGCTGGTAAAGACGGTAAATCTCAACTGGTATGCATCCGTCCGTTTTGGCCATGAAATCCGCCATGTCCTTATGTGCGCCTTCATATTTTGCATCCGACGGAAATCCAAGGAGTTGGTTGAATTCCTCAAAATGGAAGCGCTCATCATCAGGTCCACGATCAAAACGCTTGATAATCAGGACCTCTTCCGGTGCACCTTCAATCGTGCCCAGATGCAGATCAACAATGGTTTCTTTCGGCAGCAGGGCTTTGAAAGCTTGCATGGTGAGATATTCATTGATAACCAGATCATCGTGATTTCTGGATGGGAACTTCGCAATATGTGTGCTGAGTTCTCCGACTTTGGCCGGTAGATATTTCCCATCCCGCTCGACAATCGCCAGCTTCGGCTGAACGCCGGACAAGGAAGCGCGGCTAGTCATAACGGCAAGCTCTTTCGGGTCGCTCAGATCAGCTAGCGCTTCTGTAAAGGCCTTTGGTTCTGGATCAATGATAGAAACAGCGCCCGCGCAATCGGAACCAAAAGCGAGCAGCAACTCAAAACGTGTTGCTTTGCGCTTGCCCAAAAATCTGGACTGTGCTTCTTCCAGCCAACCCTCAGATACCAGATTGTCAAAAAAGGAAGGGAGACCAGATTCGCTAATATAGGGCTGTTCACGTTTGGGGAGGGTATGGGCAATTGCCAGATTACTGGAATCAAGATAAGTTGCATCATAGGCAAACGAAGTGCGCTCGCCTGGTTCTTCGCGTAAAAACCCCGCAAAATGCTCCTTGTAATAGACTCTGCCCCATAAAAGGTCAGCCACGGTAAAAATCCTTTTAGTTTTTCTTCTAAATTTATCATATAGTAAAACATAGTTTACTGGCAAGGGGTTTTTCATTGTCGATTGGTAAAGTATGTTTTACCAATCGGACGAATCTTTCCTATGGAGTCAGGCTGGGGCCACGTTTGCGGAGACGTTCACGCTCCTGCCGTTGCCGTTCGATTTTCTCTGCATCTTGATCGTTTTCCAGCGCTGGTACGTTCATGCGCATGAAATGCGCCACATCCCAGTGAAGCCGCATCAAGGCTTTGGAATGAGCCTGTTGTGAATGGGCCTAACAGGACCGAGTCTCCGATTTCGGCCAAAAAACAGAACAAAAGTGAACATCACTTTCTGAGATGGCCGACACCTAATTCCTCCCACATCCAGGTAAAATCATATGTGTCCGTTTGTGCATTTTTGCCTTGGCGTGCGGTTTGTTTTTCCAGATACTTGATCCAGGTGGCAACTTCAGCTTTCCCGACCTTGGATTTAGCAGCATTTCGTGGGGTTTTATCGCCCAGCATGCCAACAGGCTGATCAAGCGTTTCCTTATACTGTTGATCCATGAACATCTTGATCATATCGGCCTCCTCTTCTTTGGATATGTTCAGGGGTTCCGATGGCTCGCGGGGATTGTCACGGTGATATTTGAAAGCTTGTTCTATGGTTTCACGTTCAATGAGCGGTGCGCCAACCAGATCACCCAGTAAGTCAGATAATCTGGCTTGCAGTCGCTCTGCACGATCAGCCGAGTTGGTCTGGGCTTCCAACGTGCGCCCTTTCAATTCAAGCCCGCCTAGAACAGTGA
>CBDBHR010000011.1:0-17222 GCA_965205865.1 bacterium | reverse complement strand
TTCCGTACTACTCGAATCTAGATGTCGTAATAGAGGGTAAATTCATGTGGGTGCGGACGCAGGCGAATCGCATCCACCTCCTCTATACGCTTGTATTCAATCCAGTTGTCGATGACATCCTTCGTAAACACATCGCCTTTCAACAAGAACTCGTTGTCCGCTTCAAGCGCATCCAATGCCTCGGGCAGGCTTCCGGGTGTTTGCGCCACACCGCTTCGCTCCTCGGGTCCGAGATCGTAGAGGTTCTTGTCGATAGGTTCGGGCGGCATAATTTTATTTTGGATGCCGTCCAGGCCGGCCATCAACATCGCGGAGAAGGCCATATAGGGGTTGCATGAGGGATCCGGGCAGCGGAACTCGACCCTCTTGGCCTTCTCGCTCGAAGAATACATCGGAATGCGCACGCATGCGCTTCTGTTGCGGCAGCTATACATCAAATTAATGGGTGCCTCATAGCCCGGCACCAGACGGCGATAGCTGTTCGTCGTCGGGTTGGTGAAAGCCAGTAATGCAGACGCATGCTTCAACAAACCACCGATATAGTAAAGCGCATCCGGGCTCAGGTCGCCATAAGTTCCCGCGCGATACATGATGTTCGCGCCATCCTTCCAGATGCTCTGGTGGACGTGCATGCCAGTGCCGTTGTCAAGAAATACAGGTTTCGGCATAAAAGTCGCCGTCTTCCCATGCTTTCTCGCGACGTTCTTGACGATGTATTTATACTTCATCAATTTATCCGCCGTGGTCACCAGGGTATCGAATCGAATATCGATTTCACACTGCCCGGCGGAGGCCACTTCATGATGGTGCACTTCACACACGACCCCACACGCTAGCATTTCCAGCATCATTTCCGAACGAACGTCCTGGAGGGTGTCGTTGGGCGGCAAGGGGAAATAGCCTTCTTTGTAGCGGTTTTTGTGGCCTAGATTGGGATCTTCATTTGCGCCCGTATTCCAGGCCGCCTCACATGAATCTACCTCGTAGAAGGCGTGATTTTCCGAGCCCGAGTAACGCACGTCGTCGAATACAAAAAACTCGGCTTCGGGGCCGAAATAGGCGACATCTCCTATGCCCGTAGATTTCATGTATTGTTCCGCTTTAAGAGCGATGTGTCGTGGGTCGCGTTCGTAGAGTTCGAGCGTAATAGGATCCTTGATGTCACAGATGAGAACCAGGGTCGGAATTTTCATGAATGGATCCATGAACGCGGTCGTCGGATCCGGAATGAGAAGCATATCGCTCTGATCGATACTTTTAAATCCCCGGATGCTCGAACCGTCGAAACCGACGCCTTCCTCGAAGGTATCCTCATCGAGCGTACTGATGTGTGCTGAGAAATGCTGCCACATACCAGGCATATCTATGAAACGATAGTCAACTATTTTAGCGCCACTTTCCTTAGCCAGCTTTATGACATCTGCAACCATCTGTTACACCTCCATGCGGAATTGCGGTTTTGCGGGAAATGTTCGACACAAAACCAGGATTTGTTCAGCCCATTAGGCTTTGTTATGACACGATGGCGCCTATCGGGCGCCCTTCTTCAAGAATTTCGCTCAGATGTGCGCACAACTCCTTAAGTCTCCTTGTATCCTCGATTTTTTCACCACTATCTTCCGTGATATAAAAAGCGTCTACTGCGCATTGGCCCTCCGTGGTGATTTTGGCCCGTGAGATAGATATCCCCTCATGCACAAAGAATTGCGCAATTTGAGCCAGCAGGCCGTGCCGGTCCGGTGCAACAACTTCTAGAACCGTCGCATCCTCACTCGCAGTCTGGTCGAATTCTACAAGTATCGGCAAATCGAACGACATCCGTTTTTTCAGCCGTAGATATTTTTTGCTCCTGCCGAGAAATTCCAATAATTCCAGTTCGCCTGATAGCAACTGCTCCAAGGATTTTCGGAATTTTTTCCAAAGACCTTCATCGACGACGGCCTTTCCCTCGGAATCTACTACCTCGAACGTATCTATTACCAAACCATCTTCGCGTGTATATACTTTCGCGTCCAAAATGTTGAGTTCGTACACCGCAAACGCGCCGGCTACAAGTGCGAACAAACCCAGTTGATCCTTGCACAACAGCGTCAAGAGTGTATTTCCCCGTTTTCTGCGATGCGTGATATCGATCTCGCATATTGTTTCATCTGAAAGACGGACTCCAAGCTCGATATGACGCAGGATATCTTGTGGTGGAGTTCCCATACGATATCTATCCGGCATGGACTCCATATGTCTGGCGATTTCCTCGCGCCCTATACGGCTTCCTCCCGCCCTCGCTTCCAAACTTACCTGCTCTACAATGTCTTCCCTGCGCTTTTTCCTGTACAAATCCTCTCCCGTTTCCATTACCCTGAGCACCCGCTTGTACAATTCGTATATCAAAGCGCTTCGCCATTCATTCCAGATGCCGGGAGCAACGGCGGATATATCTGCATATGTCAAGAGATAAAGCATTTGGAGTCTTTCCACCGTCCCCATTTTATCGGCGAAATTGCTGATCAAGACAGGATCGTCGATATCACGTCTTTCAGCCGTGATGCTCATTTCAATATGGCAAGCCACTAAAAATTCGATGATGCTCCCCTGATCCGCCGGCAGACCCATGCGCATAATGATATCGGGAAGCGCAGATGAACTCTTATGCACATGCCTCGGTCCTCTCGCTTTTCCAATATCGTGAAACAAAAGCGCAAGCCTCAATATATTCGTACGTTCCATCTCTCTATGGATATAGGCCACATGCTGCAAGGATACATCTTTCGTATATGTAAGCTCATCCAATGCAGCTAACGTCAACAAAGTATGCTCATCCGCTGTATACCGATGATAGTGATCGTACTGAACAAAACATGTCAGAGGTTCAAACTCGGGGATATAACACCCCAGCAAACCTAGGCCGTGCATTTCGTGCATAGTGGTCGTCACACCGGCTTTGCCATTCAATATCCGCAAGAAGCTGTCCCTTACGTCAGGCGAAGCGCGAAAATTGTCATCGACAGTATCCAGGTGGGCTCGAACAAAGTTTCTCACATTCGGCGATAAGCGACACCCGAAACGATACTGACACTCGAATATTTTCATTAAGCCTGTAGGGGTTTCAAGTATTGCTCGAGAATTAGACTCATCCAGCACAAGCGTATGATAGTCCTGCAAAGCCAATCCATTTTTCAGGGGCTGGAGCTTCGGTTTTCTATTGACCCATCTTCTGCTCTTCAGATGGTCTTCAAGGGTTTCAAAAAAATCACGGCAAAAAATATGCAGGTCCCTGGCATGTAAGAAGTAGTCACGCATCAAACATTCACTAGCCAATGCGCTTTCCTCATCTTCATAACCTAATGCAGGAGCGATCTCCGCTTGGGCTGGGAAGTTTAGCGTATCGTTTTTAGCTTTTGCGCGTACATGCAGTTGAGCACGTATCCGAAGAAGAAAATCATACGCTTTCATTGCTTTTTCGAACTCTGCTTGTGGCACCCAACCCTTACGCCATATCTCATCCATTTCTTTAAGGCCGAAAGCCTTAGCCAACCAGCAAACAGCATGGAAATCCCGCAAGCCCCCGGCACTTTCTTTCACGTTGGGCTCAAGGACATAAACCGACGGATCCCATGAGCGATATCGCCTCATTCGTTCTTCAAGTCGATTTCGAAGGTGCGAACTTTTCGCAACACGCTGCAGGTAACCATCGAATTTCTTATTGAATTCTCGAAAAACTTCATCGCTGCCCGCCAATAATCGATTTTCCAACATGGCGGTTTCGCTTTGGTAATCTTCCTTGGCAATTTTCAGACAATTGGAAATGGTTCTGGCACTATGACCTATTGTAAGACCTGCATCCCACATGAGATACAAGACAGAGCGTATCAATTCGCTGATTTGCCCCTCATGCCCAGAAAACAAAAACAGTAGATCGATATCCGAACCAGGAGACAATTCCCCCCGTCCATATCCACCAATGGCAACTAAAGCACATGGAAACGCCTGATCGGTATTGCCGGACTTTCTTCTTTCTCCCTCTAAAGCGTAAGTATAGACCTGAAAAATATACACATCTATAAAATTTGCATGCGCTTCACATAACTCATATCCACCCGCACCCTCATGCTGCGCATTGCATATATACTCTCCGGCCTGCGCGTAAGCCTCTTTGATATAGCGGAGAAAAACGCTTCGCCCCCAGCCACCAGCAGCAAAAGTTGTTTCCCGAATATCGTTTTGAAGTTTTAATAGATTATTGAGAGATGGTGTCATCGGAAGATATCGTTAAATCGCCTCCATACCTCGTTCTCCAGTACGAATTCGAACCGTTTCCTCGACGGGCTGAACATATATTTTGCCATCCCCGATTTTTTCTGTTCTGGCAGATCCCATAATAGCGTCGATAATTGTTTCCACACTGGAATCTTCACATATAATCTCTAGTTTGATTTTCGGCAAAAAATCGACGACATATTCACTGCCTCGATATAATTCCGTATGTCCTTTTTGCCTTCCGAATCCCTTCACCTCGGTCACCGTCATCCCAGCCACACCGATTGCTCCAAGGGCTTCTTTTACTTCATCCATCTTGAAAGGTTTGATTATGGCTACAACCAATCGCATGTCATGTATCCCCCAAGTTCAAGTGAAAGTTCTAATGGGATGATTTCCACCGACTATAACACGCCGCGTTTGGTCGTCAATCAATAAACCGCATGAATGACAGCTCCCTACTCTCTAAAACGCTGTATTTACACCAACTATGTTTCCGTGGTGTTACATAGAGAGCATGAACGATTTCAGATGTTTGGCAAATCTCCGGAATTTCCTCGGTCCGCAACACAGAGCGGTTGCATCGTGCATGGCTTTTCCATACAATTCTTTTGCTTTTTTGAGAACTGACTATATGCGAGTTGATTTAAAGACCTTTTATTCGTTTTCAATGAGGATAGGCTAAGTAATGGAATGTACTCTTTTAGAAGCAACTATAGAATGTCATTTTGCATCGAAAGGCCCCAATGGCCAAAATAAATGCTCATATAATGGGAGTTCCTGCTTACCCATCGTGGAGGAATGCCTTTCGGGTGATGATGAGAAAGCATGCGAGCATATCTTGGAACTTCCAAAAGGAAAATTTTGCGCTAAATTCCCTAATCCGGAAAATCGCTGGGAGCGTGGCAGATGCCCCCTGGCAACGCATATCAAATTAGACTTTGAAGCCCCTCTAGAGAAGAAACTTAACCCACTGAAAGCTTCGAAACGAGCTGCAAGAGGTAATTAACGAACAAATATCAAGAAATCGGCTCTGCTCCCCCTGCTCCTCAAAAAAACCACGCGCGCTCAAAGAGAGCGCGCGTGGTTTTTTTGAGGAGCGCACGAACGCTACGCTACCAAAAGAGCTAAAACCCCAGCAATTATAAATATCTGATCAGTCACCGCTTCCATGAGTCCACTATGTCCCAATATCTTTTGAGTATACCAGTATAGACATGCACCTGCATAAATAACCGGAATGAGCATGGAATAACCAAACAATGGAGTCACCCATTCATTAATGGAAGCACTTATAAGAACGACGGCTAATGCTGCACAAATCACTCCTAAAAGCGCTTCTGTCTGTCCCTTTCCTAGAACAATCGGTAAGGTCCTTTTACCCACGATTCGATCGCCTTGAATATCTCTCAATTCCATCAGGCCGGTCCGGAAAAAAATCAAACCGAAGGCGACAAATATGGATATTACCCAACCAGCGGAAATCAACTGAGAATTCGCTAATGCAGGCAAAATCGCCATGCTAAAGGCCCAGCCCGATGTAAGAACCAAGATTTTCAAGGCCGGAAAATTCATTACCCTTCCCACAAGTGCCCGGGGTTCGAGCTTTAGACTACAGAAAATGGCCCAAATTAATCCCGCGACCATAATGCCCCCAGTCAAATAAGAGACACTGATACCGAACAAGATAGAGACAAAAGCAGCGATGCCACCCAAGGACAATAATTTGCTTTTGTGTTTTTCGTAAAATTGAGCTCGATTAGGCTCGTTGTACCTATCCGCCTCATAGCTAACACAACGATTGATAGTATGAGCGGCGAAAAGGTAAAGACCTGCCGTTATGGCAAGTTTTATCGAGAGGGGAAACCCACCTAATATCGTGATGGCGATACTACCTAATAATGCCGACAAGAAAAGAAGCACATTTGCTCTCGACAAAACTTTGATGATATCAAAAATCTTATCTCCAATATTTGGATTTGGATCGGGAATCGCCTCAATTCGATTCACGACACGCCTGATCATCCAATCGGGTGTGGAGGCACCCGCTGTAACAGCAATGTTTTTATATTTCTGTAAAAATTTCTCATCAATCTCATCTTCAGTTTCAATGAGAATAGAATCCGCGCCCCCTTCCTTCGCCACTTCCACCAAGCGGTTTGTGTTGCCGCTGTTGCGACCTCCGACGACGACCATCAGGTCAATATCGGGCGCGAGTTTCTTTACCTCTTCCTGACGAACCTCCGTTGCATCACAAATCGTATTAAACATTTGGGCTTGGGGGTATTTCCGTAAAATCGCTTCTTCCACATCTTTCCATTCACGCATGTTAATAGTCGTCTGCGCGACCACCACGACGGGGCGATCACCAATGTCCGGAAACCCGGACACATCTTCCATGCAGGTTATCAAGTGGCTGCCGGCCTCCGCATAGCCTCTATGACCCTCCACCTCCGGGTGGCTTTCTTCGCCGATGATCACCGTGAATGCGCCCATGCGAGAATGTTTTCTGATGACCCCGTGCACCTTGGCGACCAGAGGACATGTTGCGTCCCTAATCCCGGCGCCCGAACTTCTTAGACGATCACGAACTTGCGGCGAGATGCCATGCGCCCTAATGACGACCAGGCTCGTACTACTTGGCGTCTCCTGAGGATCAGACACAAAAACACTTTTCTCTTCCAACAATTCCACAGTTTGCGGGTTATGAATTAGCGGCCCATGCGTGAGAACTTCGCGGGATGTGTCATTGGCCGTATCCAAGACGATATCGAGCGCTCTTTCCACTCCCCAGCAGAAACCAGCCGTCTTAGCTAGCTTGACTCTCAATTACACTCCTCCTGAGCGAAATGTAAAATCTAATATGCCTATTCCCAAATTCACGCTCACACACTATAGTCCTACTTTCGAATGATATGCAATAAATATTAAATCAGCTTTCATCCGGAAAGTGAGGTCGTTCAAACCGAAATTCAATGATCGGCGGCGCATTTTTTATGCGGGCTAACTCGGAGATTCGAAACCAACCTCCGGAATTATCCAGAATCACCTCTCCAACAGTCCTAGGGAGATCAAATCTCCTCGGACCGCAGCTACCGGGGTTAAAAAATACGGTCTTATCTATCATTCGGCAAAGCGGCTGATGAGTATGACCGAAAACCACCAAATCCATCGCTTCATGTTTAAGAAGCACTTGTATTTCTCGAGATGGGCCTCCCCTGTGCCAAACAATATGCTGAATCATAATGCGCCAACCTGCTATAACGGTTTTCGAATTCATTGGCGCCAAACCAGATCCATCCATGTTCCCCGAAACACAGATGACTGGTGCGATGCTCTCGAGTTCCGGCAAGATAAAATCAGAACACACATCGCCAGCATGAAGGATATGGTCTACATCCTGACAATATTCGAGCACTTCTTGTGGAAGTCGACCATGTGTATCCGACAACACGCATAATCTGACACTCGAAGTCATTGCCTATCGCCCCGCATGCCTCTTCAACGCAAGATGTTAAATAGAACTCTTGCTTCCTCAAGATGAATTAAAGGTGTATATCCCTCAAGCAGAAGAATCACAATTTGCATGTTTACGCACAAAGCCCTCGAAAATTAAATATCCTACCCCACTATTTGGGAAGGCAACCAAGACATTTCCAAAACACAAAAAAAAAGTTAACTCTTCGATCTTCCTCCCAATACGATACCCATCAATATGATAGAACAAGCGAAAAGCCGACTGGATGCAGGAATTTCATGAAGCAACCACCAAGCCAATCCTGTAGCTACTAATGGCTCTCCCACAACTGCAAGCGCCACTTTTCCCGGGTGTAAATGTCCCAACGCATAGTTGATAGAGGTATGCCCGATCAATGTCGGGCCAAGTATCATGGCGAATAAGAGAAACCAAGTATTGCTGGAATATCCGCTGAGAGGTTGTTCCAGAATTAAGGCAGCACCGAAAAGCAAAATCCCACTGAATCCATAACACCCCGTCACATATGTCGCCACGGGAATTTTTATTCTCAGTTTTCGGCCACATAGCATATAGGCAGAAGCCATCACGGCCGCAGACAACGCGAGAGAATTTCCCCAGAAGCTACCTCCCCAGCCTACAAAGTCAGAATATGCCAGAGTTGCACTGCCCCCAATCACCATCACTACGCCGAGCCAAAAATTCCGCCCCTCCTTTTCTCCTAAAAGAACGATTCCGCCAATGCCTGCAAATATGGGGTTGGTCGTAGCAAGCACAACGGAACTTGCCACAGACGTATGTGAAAGCGACTCTATCCAAAACGCAAAATGAAACGCCAAAAAAATACCGGATCCCACCCAAATGATCTTCTCTTTACGAGACAAAGTGCCCCATAAATTCATGACGTTCTTTATTGTAAACGGCAACAACAATAATGCTCCGCCTCCCATGCGATATGCCGCTATCGCCAAAGGTTCGGCATCCGCCAATCTTATTAGAATAGCGGAAAAGCCAAGGGCGATGACCCCGACGAACAAATAGAAATACACGGGAATTTTCATGCTTCTAAAAACCAGACATCGATAAAGTGATACTTTGGATTTGGAAGATTCCTAAAAATCATTCATGAACTGCGAGATCAAATCCCCGACTATCCCTGGTTGCTCCAGCATCACCATGTGTCCAGATTGCGGCACAATGGATAATTTCGCATTTGGAATCCTATCAGACATAAACTGCGAATATTTCGGAGGGGTTAAAAGATCATCTTCTCCACATAAGATCAAAGTGGGCGTAGTAATAGATTCCAATTCGGAGAGAACGTCAAACCGATCGCACGCAATAAAATCACCGTGGAGTGTACCCGCGTGACATTTTGACAAACTTCGAGTGCTCTCCCGGATAAGAGATGGGTCAGCTGTCGGGGAAAAAGCATAGCCAATAATTTCATCCACAGTTGCTTCAAAATCACTTTTGACACCCCCTAAAATTGAATCCTTCACTCTAAGTTTCGCGCCTGAGCCAATAAGAATGACACCTCTCAATAATTCAGCTTTCGACATAACACTTGCCAGAACTACTGCACCACCCATGGAATGGCCAGCTAGATAAACTGACTTCAATTTCTTAGCTTCCAGGAATTCAAGAACAACTCGACTGTATTCTTTGACATCCGAGATTTGGGCTACATCAGACTCGCCATGACCGGGCAATTCTAGGGCAAAGCAACCCACACCCCGTCCTGCTAAATTGTGCATTAAGCGAATCCAGCTATCCCGATCCCCCCCCGCACCATGAATGCACACGACAACACTGCCTGAATCCTGGGGACCAGCCTCGCAATAAGCAATTCTATAATCGGATAAACTTAGAGTACCAGGACGTAACCAAGACAAGAAGAGAGTTTCCCTAAGTTGTCGGCTAGCTATAGGTGAGAGACCTGAAGGGCACGATCAATGGCGGCCTTCAAATCGGCTTTGGATTTCACTCCTACGACCTGCTCTACAACCTCACCCCCCTTAAACAACATCAAGGTTGGAATGCCGCGGATTCCGAATCTCGTCGGAACAGATGGATTTTCATCAATATTCAACTTCCCGATGCGAACTTTTCCTGCGTATTCTTGGGCAAGCGCTTCAACCGTAGGCGCAATCATTTTGCAAGGAGCACACCATTCCGCCCAAAAATCGACTAATGTGGGCGTATCTGATCCGATCACGTCCGTCTCGAAATTCTGGTCCGTAAACTCGAAAACACCTTCCGCCATTTCATTTCCTCCAGGATCAGAATCTACCGGGCCAAAAAAATCACTCAAGCAATCAATAAGTTTCTAGAAAAACCATGTCAACAATCTTAATCACAGATAAACTTGACATCTTTTCAACCAGTGAACGTGGAGCATCATTCCTCATAGACTGATAGGCGTCAACTCCACTTTTCCAACTGCATAACCGGATTTTCTCTGATTCCAAAACCTACATCGCCTTACCATGTCTTTAAGGAAAAGATAACGAACAAAAAGGGGTATATCAAAAATTCAAGACGTCTCTACCGACCCTTCATCTGGAATTTCACTCACTAAGACTTGTCTTCTCTTCACCCCATCCGCCGGGCCGATGATCCCCTCTTGCTCCATACGTTCAATCATGCGCGCCGCCCTATTATACCCAATCCTCAAATGTCTCTGAATAAGAGAAATAGATGCTTCACGTGTCCTAGATACGAGTGCAATCGCATCATCATACCTCTCATCATATTCTTCATCGCTATTTGATTCATTTTGAGATGTACTCTCATCTTCTACGAACCAATCCTCCCTGAATATTGCTTCTCCTTGGGATTTCCAGTGTGCAACTAATTGAGAAATCTCACTATCTGAAACATACGCCCCATGAATACGAACCGGAATACTAGACCCGGGCGGCACGAAGAGCATATCCCCTTTCCCCAATAAGCGTTCCGCCCCATTCGAATCCAAGATCGTTCGTGAGTCTGTACGCGTAGCGACTCGTAGAGCCATTCTGGACGGGAAATTCGCTTTGATGAGACCCGTGAGAACATCCACAGAAGGACGTTGGGTCGCTACTAGCAAATGGATTCCAGAAGCGCGAGCCATCTGGGCCAAGCGCGTCATCGATTCTTCCACCTCACGTGGCGCGACCATCATCAGATCCGCCAATTCATCAATCACCACAACGATATAAGGAAGAAAATCAAGGGAGGAATCGTTTTCGGACAGAGGTTCCTTACACCTTCTATTCGCCTCTCTCTCACCCAATTGCTGCACCACGGAGTCATTGTAGCTCTGGATGTTCCTCACCCCTGCCTCACTCATTATCTTATAGCGTCGTTCCATCTCCGCCAGAACACCCCTTAGGCCTGCCGAGGCTTTCTTGGGATCTGTCACCACAGGCACGAGTTGATGAGGGATGCCTTCATATATCGACAACTCCAGCATTTTGGGGTCGATCATCAAAAAACGAACCTCTCTTGGCGTACACCTAGTCAAAAGACTACAAATCATCATGTTCAGAGCAACGCTTTTCCCTGCGCCGGTCGTACCCGCAATTAATAGATGTGGAATTTTAGCCAAATCGGTAAACGCCGTTCTTCCTAAAATGTCTTTACCCAAGCCCATCGTGAGTTTATCTTCGGCCTGTCTGAATTCCCTTGAGGAGAGCACTTCCTTCGCAAATACGGCGTCACGCTTGATGTTGGGAACCTCGATGCCTACAACCGATTTTCCAGGTATCGGGGCGACGATGCGGACACTCAACGCGGACAAGGCCCGGGCGAGATCATCTGCAAGACCGGCTATTTTAGAAACCTTGATTCCCGGCGCAGGGTCATACTCGAAACTCGTAATGACCGGACCTGTTTTTACCTCCCTGACTTTTCCGACGACGCCGAATTCTTTCAGCGTTTGTTCAAGGAGCAAGGATTTTTCGCGTATGTCCGCTTCGTCCACGATCAGTCCGCCGGAGGACGGTTCCGCAAAAATATCCAACGAGGGAAGAACGTACTCTCTCTTCGTTTCGGAGCTTCGTTGCTCCTTCCGCCGATTTTCCGTCTGCGCATTGGAGCGGACCAGAGAATGGTCCTGAATTTGGACGGCATCCGACTCACCGACAGTTCCGGCGTATCGGACTTTTACATCCGCTTGCGATTCTCCGCTTTCTGGTGAGTCTTCAACATTAGTTGAAGGTACATCGGGAAGCGCTTCAGGTAATTCCCCGCAATCGAGTACCTCTGCCAACGTTGCGGGCGATATGTCGCTATCGCCATCAAGATTTTTTCTCCGCTTAATCCGCAGACCTCCGGTCACTGATTTTCTCTCAGCTTTCACCTGTTTTACTTCATCATCGATTTCCTCACCTGCCTTTGGCGGCTGCTCGTCCGTCACATTCGGAAGCAAGCCATTACGCGCTCCATCGCCAGCCGCTGGGAGGAAATCATCATCACTGTGGAGAAGTGTTTCCGCTAGCGAACCGGGCATTGTTTCATGAAAAAAACTCTTCGTATTTTCAGTGAGTTCCAATTCCTCCTCGCTGGCCGCCGGGCCGCGTAGCGCAGGCAACTCCAACTCTGGAAATTTCTCTCCTCCAAACAGCGAAGGGCCATTTTGCGGCGATAATCGAAAAACACGCCTGCCATTTTTTTGATTTGACGAGTAAGGCCTATTCGGTTCCAAAATCAATTCGCCCATATCTTTTTTCGAAGGGTTTAGCCGCGGTTCCTTGCCATCTGAGCTATCCTGCTCGAAATATCTCGTCTCTGCGCCCTCACCATCGGCTATCGGCTCGGCATATCCGGCATATGATTCATTGGCATGTAGAGATGCAGGGAAACCTAAGACTGCAGAAAACAGTTTTCGGGTCGCGAATACAGCACCCACGGCCGTTGCGAGCACCACCCTTTTGAAAACCGTAAAAATGCGCGATAAAAACCACCAATGCGCAATCGCCAATCCTGAAATCATTTTTTTGAAGGAAAAACCAGTCATGCCGACAAACGAGGCCAGAAATACGGAACCAAGCAAAACCCAACTGCCCGCACTGCCTAAATAGGCGTCCAACAACATCACGACACTATAGCCGACAATTCCACCGGCTAACGTCGTCGCTCCAAAAAGAGGATCAACTTCAAATGCCTTGAAAAATAACCCCGAGGCGCTCAAAAGAAAGAACAAACCAACCAGTTCACGCCAGCCCGGCCGCCATGATCGCAAACCTGCAAATGCGGTTACCCCCCAAACAATGAATCCGATGGGCATAAAAATAGAGAATGCGCCGACCACTTGGACCATTACGCCGGCGACATATGCGCCTACGGCTCCCCCATAATTATGAATCCGCCATTTTTGATTGACATGTGAACCCCAAGACGGATCGCCAGAATCAAAAGTCCACAGCGATATCGCCAGAAAAACCGCGAAACCAACCAAGGACAAACCTACGATCTCATTGGTTCTTTGGGAAAACGGGGATGGCTTGGCCTGGATACCCGAGCGACGAGTAGGCATACATGGAATCCTATGATCCCACCCACACATAGAATGGGATATGCGTCCTCGGGCAGAGGAAAACCTCGAAACGTTATCAAATTTAAGTGGGAAATGCAAGAAAAGTCTTAAGTTAATGAGTCGAGGTGCAGAAATTAGTAACCGAGTTCTTTGTCTATCACATTTTTCAGCGGAAGTCCGTTGATGCGATTTTCATAATTTTCGACAAAAATACGACATACCCTTGGGATATAGTCTCGAATCAAGCCTGCAATGTGAGGAGTGGTATTGATGTTTTTCGCCTGTCATAACCGACTGTCATCAGGCAAAGGTTATTGCGAAAAAACATCCAACGCAGCCCCTGCCAAATGACCGTTGCTTAATGCGCGAATCAAATCGTCCTCGACTATAACCTCACCCCGCGCCACGTTGACAAAATAAGCGCCTGGCTTCATAGCAGCTATTACATTCTCATCTATCAAGTATTTCGTTTCTGCGGTATATGGGATGGCGACAACAATGTAATCAGCATATCGAAGAGCATCCTTCAGTCTATCTATAGTGAAGTGGGAATCCAAATCAACAACACTTACCTTGTTTGAACGGCTCACACCCAGCACACGCATTCCAGAGCGTTTGGACCGGCGCTTTACTTCGACCCCAATTGCCCCCATCCCAATTTGACATAGCGTTTTTCCCTCCAAATCTCGCCAGCCCCATTGCTTCCATCTTTTTTCCCTTTGATTGACAATCATATGATTCAAACCCATCGACAAAGCGGTCATCATCATCATGACATAGCTGGCAATGGGATTAGCGTAGATACCATTTGTATCCACTTGAGTGTATGCCAACGCTCCAAAAACGCATTGTCCATCTTCCAGCTAAGGACAGTATCAAATGGCGATAAATCCGAAGGCGCACATTCCATACCACCGCACCCAACAACGAAAATACATGGTACTTGCCGATTCAATTCTTCAGTGTATTTCTGATGGTAGGGACTTACTATCAGGACACCCTGTGTAAAAGGGAGGTTCTCCTCATCTAGATTACTTGACGCCAAACAAACCACGGAGTCCTTTTTGCAAAGTTTTTTCGAGTTTTTTCCCTAACTGCTCAAGTTGGTTTCCTTTTCCATCAGGTTCTTTCCTAGTACCTTCGACAGGTGGCGCTCCACTGCTCTTCGGCGCCGGCACTATTTTTTGCACCCCCTCAATGGCGGTGCCGAGAATACCTGTTACGATATCCTTCAAATTGCCTCCCAAGTTCTGCGCCTGCTCAAACAAGCCTACAAACATCGGTTCCACAATAGCATCCAGAAAATGAAACTCAGGGTCATCCAAACGCCCCGATACACGAAGGTTCAGTGAAATGGTATCGTCCGGTCTCTCGAAAAGACGGAACACTGACGCCCGGAGCAATTTCACCACAAGATCGGCCAGAGGAAACGTCTCGTCCGGCTCCAAGCGCAATCCGGCGATCTTCGCCTTCCCCTCCAATTCCAACTGGCTCTTTCTCAATGAATAAGTGGATTTGAAATCCAGCATACCCTTTTTGATCTCGGTTCCTCGCATTAACAAAGCGCTTGCACTCTCTCCCTGGATATCGCGGACATAAGGAGATATTTTGCGCAGGTCAAAACGCGAGAGATTGAAAAACCCATCTACATCCGGAGGCGCCAAGCCGGGGTTCAAGTTCGCCTTTGCCAGGAGCGAGGGAGATTCTCCGAGCGTCCTGAACTCCAAGCGCGTTTCCCGTAGGTTTGGAGCCATAAGCGTATCTAAATTCGTTATCGAAAGCCTGGCGTCCGGAACCTTCAAAACAACCGGAGGTTTATTTGCCGCAATAAAATCTTGAAAATGAAATCCCAATCTAGCCACTTCGAATTTCGCGATTTTGATCGCCGGGAAAAGATGTCCATTATCCTTTTTTCCGGCCATTCGAGGTTTCCTGGATGTTGTCCTTGTATCTGTCGGCGCCGTTTTATCTCGGCTTCTCATTCGCCAGGTCTGTTTCTCCTCTGCCTTCGCCGCCTTGAACAAAGATCCAAAATTCGTTTTTCCCTTTTCATGACGCACATATCGAACGTTCAACTTATTAATCCGAACGCTCGGCGAGCGTATCTCTCCCCGCAAGATTGACGAGCGATTCAGCGATGCGCTTAAATCTCGAAGAATAACGTCAGGCTCTGAATTCGGTTTGCTAAAATTGATTGTCTTCAGCGTCGGAATCCTAATGTTAATCGCATCGTCATCCCCTTGCCCCAAAACACTTCCCGTTAAATTCAAATTCGGGTAAGCAACATGAGCGAGCGCTGACAGATTCGCCGCGAACGACCATTTGGTGGAAATCGAATGCGTTTTCTTTCTGCTTCTCGAAATTTCCACCAAACCATCGGCGCCGCCAGCCACTAAGAACTTCGATGCCGGGTCTCCCAAAATACTTCTAGCCAATCGAGCCGCATCTTCAAGACTCGATACCGTCCATTGGAATCTGATCGAATCCATTCCGTTCACATTCCAATCAACAGACCTCGGTATTAGAATATGCCCAAATGCCATGTTTAGCTTCAGACTTCGCAACCTTCCAGATTGATTTTGCAAGTCATACGAACCCACGGTTTCAATGCGGAACTTGCCCGTACGCATCGGCCTCCATTTTTGACTCATCAGAGCAAGGAATTCTCCGCCCAAATCTTCACTCGTGATATTGAGAACCCAGCCTATCTTTTTCCCCGGCATGTATAGGAACTCTATTTTTCCGGCGATCTCTCCGGCTAAATTACGAAAAGCAGGAGAAATATTCAGAAATTTCACCCAAGGAGATATATGCACAGGATCAAAGACCGCAGACCCCTTATAAGTAAAACCAAGTTCATCTCTTCTATTTCTCGTCCCGGAGAGTAAAATTTTTAGTTTTTTCTTCTTTGGTCCCCACTTAATAGAATGCTCCATCAATCTACCTAGCCAGACTTCGGCAACACTCAAGTCCATTACCTCAAGCGTCAACGAAAATTCATCCTTACCTATTTGATTCCATAAAGCCGTGCGATTCAGATATGCCCTCGCAAAAGGAAGCCTCAAGTTTAATGTTTGTATTTCCGAAGAACCTTTCGAGGCGAGATAGAAACCGTTCGATTGAAGTCCCATAGATTCCAAGGAAATTTCACGCCACTTTTCATTTGAAATGGCCTTGATCCCTAGATTGACTTTCTTTCCCGCAATATCCGCATTCCACCTAACAACCCCATTCGGGGCTGAAGACACCTGCAATTTGCCGCTTACCCGGCCAGTGACTGTTTGCACATAACCAGGCAAGGGGAGCAAATCCACAATTGGCGCAATCGGCAAAGAGTCGAAATGCGCTTTCGTATCTATCCTGAAGGCCGGGGAGGTTTTCCGGTTTCGCGACACTGTGGCATTAAAAAGGATTTTCGCATTCATGGAAACGTCTCCGTGCGATACGAACCCGAGCCGCTCCAGCAAATCAGTTGCAGAAGAAAAATCATTCACATCAAGAGAAAATGCGGCTTCATCATTGCCATTTACATTCCATTTCGCGGGCCTTTCGAGTTTCGCCGTGGCAAATGGCAACTTGATTTTCAGGGCGTTTATACGCGCGGATTCATTCTTCATGTCGAAGTTTCCTCTCGAATGAAGAATAGCTCTCCCTAATTCGAGGACTTCCCATCGTTTTTTCTGCTCCATCCTCACGCTCGCGCCAAAATCTTGGGCTTCCAGAGCCACATCCCACTCCACTCGATCGCCGGAAATAAAAACCACGCGCGCTTTTCCACTTACGTTTCCTTTGATTTTCGAAAGATTATCAACGGGAGGAATGAACGCGCTGAATCGAGCCAAGTCCACTGGATCGAAACGAGATTTGATTTCTACATGAACAAAATCATCTTGTATTTTGCGAATTCGTTTGGCCGATACAAGAATTTGGGCCGTCGCGCCCTCTTTTAGCTCTGGGAGAGGGATATCCGTG
>CBDBHR010000010.1:0-112709 GCA_965205865.1 bacterium | reverse complement strand
AATGCAAAGGATGTATTTCCGGATATGACGAAATTCGTTTTGAAATAATGGGACGATATGATTTCTTAAAAAAAATAGGTGGTACTGAAGTTAATTTGATATTTGAGAATTTCCCATATGGAACTGATTATTCTTTAGCTGATCTTTTTAATATTTATATTCAATATTGGAATGGATATGGAGAAAGTTTAGAACGATATAATAAAAATCAGACTCGTTTTAGTATCGGAGCATCATATGCCGGATTATAGATGGATAAATAATTATGAAAAAGCAGAGATAAACAAAAAAGAGACTCAAATATTTCCGAATTGATGTAAAATGGGGTCAATCCCAATTCTAGTTGAAATTTTTTGATGACACTCAAGCTACTTTTTTCTTTTTCTTCATTAGAGACAAATATGCCATAGCCTCTCTGAGCTGAGCGAGATGTTTATAGCCCTTCACTCTTCTGAGATTGCCTTCAATCTCCAATAAAGCAGTGGCCACCCAGCGTTGCCGTTGTTTACTATTCTGCCAAAAAAGGGGTCAGGCCGTGCGCCAGGCAAGCTGGCAAGAAATAGAGAGTGAAAGTCTCTTACTCGGTAAGGCAGTAACGACCCGCCGAGTCCCCGAGTCATGAGTGGTTATTCGCAAGGATAGGCGCTAAGCGTTGACAGGGGAGAACATAGGCTCGGTATTGAGCTCCGAAATCATAGTTTCAGGCGCTGACCTTGTGGTCTGGTGGGGAAGGCAATATCAACCGAAGGCCTTAGCGTGAGTCTCGGCTGAGCCTGGCGGAGTCAAAGACCCGGCGCATGTGTGGAAGTTTCTTGATCGGAACCTGGGAGATCCTGAAGACGACTGTCAACATTCTATTGGTAGTCGGATCGGGAAAATTAATAAATAACCCCGATATCTACTTCTTCAGGAAGTCGGATCGGGAAAATTAATAAATAACCCCGATATCTACTTCTTCAGGAAGTCGGATCGGGAAAATTAATAAATAACCCCGATATCTACTTCTTCAGGAAGTCGGACAAGTTCGTAGTAGCGATGAAGCGGCGAACAATGAGATTATTTGTAGAGAGTAAAACCTAAATTGAGCGATTCATGACAAAAAAATCTATTACTCGTGGAGAAAAAGTATTTTATATCAGTGAGTAATACTGTTGTTTCGATAGAATCGAGCACAACCCAACGGGTAGAGAGCTTTATGGGAAATATACAAGAGTTTGACCGGTCTGACGGGGAATATAGCGTCATAATAATCTGATTCTTTTATAGAATCGCTCAATTTAGGTAAAAGTAACAATGCAAAGGAAATCAACGGAGCCTGTGGAGCAAAGGGACTTGGCTGAGAGGAATTCTGCTTGCCCTCCTGTGTTCGGAACTCAGAGGCCGGTAAAATCAGAGAGCGGTTTAAGCAGGGTGCGCCAAACGGCAACGTTTGAGCGTCTGACTCGAAGCAGGAGCCGGATGCGTTAGCAGCGCACGTCCGGATCTGTACCGGAGGAATGACGAAAGGTGGCTGGAAACCACTATAAGTCAGTTCTTTACGGTGACTTTGATTATTTGATTAGGAACGAGTCCAGTTTTTTTGCCCCTTTTTCATTTAATCAAGGCCTGACCCCTTTCTAATTAATTCCTTCAACCTGAATAAGATAAGGAGAAGTTATGTCTATTAAGAAAAAGGGAATCCTTTTTGGATCGTTTATGAAAATTAATTTGCTGATGATGGTGTTCATGCTGGCTCTCATCATGGGAGCAAGCGTCTTGAATGGATGTTCTAATGCTGGTGATGATAGTCCACAAGATGATAGTCCACCAGCTGGTGATGATAGTCCACCAGATGATAGTCCATCAAAGGATTGGGATGAATATCTGGAGCCGCTGTTTGATGAGATCATTAGCAAGACTGAACAACGGGAAGCCTTTTCAGTGATCAAAGAAAGAAACATAGGGTTTTCCGCTCTGGAGGATATGAAGAAACTCCGTGCCGAGTTCATCGCCTCCGAAACCGAAGCGGACCTGTATTTCGCGCTAGTGAAGCTCAGCAACGCACGGCGTGACAGACATCTCCGGGTGCGCCCGGTTGAGGGCGGCTTGCAACCCCCAGAAAGGATGCCATGCGTCTCTGCACCGATTCATGTACTTCCTGACTACTCGGACATTAAGAATCCAATGTTCTTTGTCGCCGCAGTTCGTGACGGGTTGTCCTCACCGGAACCCGGTGACATTATCGTAGGCGTCAACCGTCAGTCAATGTCGGCGTACATAGACGAATTCGCTCCCTGGATTCACCATTCCACTCTTCACGGGCTATATTGGCAAATGGCATACGAGTTGCCTAAACAGGTTGCCAGCGTCCCGCTGAGTTCATATTCAAAACGCTTGAACCTCACCCTTGAGCGCCCGTCGGGTCAGCAATACGACGTTTCGCTGCCTTATAGCAATGGCTGCTATTATTGGCCTTTAATTGACACCTACCCTGGGTTCGTCGAGGTCATGGAGAGGGAAAATTTCAATATCCTGCTTGACCGGAGTCGGCGAATAATCTTGCTTGAATGGCTGGACTTTGAGTACTCGCTGATCCAGGACATCGTTGACCTGATGGAGTATGCGGAGCAGGAGCAGATACTCGACTACGACATGATCATAGACGTTACTTACAGTAGTGGCGGTTCGCGCGGCGCCTACGCGATACAACGGTTGGTTGACCGTCCTTTCCGCACGACATTCGGTAATGTCCGTCTAAGCGACCTTGGAAGGGAAAAGATTGGAGAACTTATGCGTATAAGTGTAAGGACAGATGAGCCGGACATATTCGGTCTCAATCTAAGCCATAGGTGGTTGGTCGATTGGGCGCACACCGATGCAACCGAAGCGATCCGCCGCGGCGATGAATATACCCCTCCGGTGCCCTTCAAACTTGCCCACCTGCCCAAGGATTCCGACGGCATTCTCCAGCCTGCCCCTGTACACTTCAGTGGGAAGGTGGCCATAATGAATGCCAGAACCTGGGGTGGTTCACACCTGGACCAGTTCGTTGCCATGCTTGTCGATAACGATCTCGGGGTCTTCGTGGGGGTGCCCACAGGAGGATACAGCAACACTTGGGAGGAGGATGAAGTACTCTACTTTCCAGGTACGACAAGGCCTGTGGTGAAGTTCCAGTGGAGTATTGGTCACACAATTCGACCAAACGGCGAAGTCCTGGAGGGTAACCCAGCACAACCCGATACCTACATCCCGGTTACGCGTCAGAATTTCCTGGAGTACCATCAGATACTGCTGGAAGAGGCAGTTGCAGCCCTTCGTCCGTAGAGCTTCAGAGAGAAAGGATTCCAAGGAAGGCCGCAAGATGTTTGGGGCTATCCATCATAGCTTTTGGGAAGGACGAGCCGGGCTAAATCCATTTGGAGCGGCGGCCTGGTTGGGGCAACCCACTTCGATGGCGCCGTCACCGCCAGTAACTGGGACACCGAGACCTCCGGCCAGACCACGAGCGACGGCGGCCTTAAATGGGGTCAGGCCGTGCGCCAGGAAAGCTGGCAAGAAATAGAGAGTGAAAGTCTCTTACTCGGTAAGGCAGTTTCGGGGTCAAGCTTGCAAGTTTGTTTCGGGGTCAAGCTTGCAAGTTTGGAAAAATGCATTTCAAGTGTGTTTCTGATTTTGCTTTTTGTCCTTGAGTGACAGGGTTCATCAATTGAGGCAACGGATCAAGCAATCCCGGAATTTTTTAGATTGCCGAGTAATCCTTTAACATTTCATAAATTATCAACTCGACGTCGCTGGAGCAGTGGTTTTCACTCAGCCTGCGATGTCTTAAAGAAGAGCATTGGTATTTTGAAGGTAGGTCTCACCAATCGAGTGTAGGTGCGACAGTCACATGTTATAAATTGGAATAAGCGCGCAGGTCGTAGTGAAAGCATGGCTTAAAATAGACCGTCGATTTCATCTGTATTTCATTCCAACTTCCTCCTCGTGGCTGAACAAAGTGAATCGCTTTATTGCAAAGATCAGCGAAGAACGCATTCGAAGAGGAGTCTTCAAATGCGTTCTTTAGTCGACCGAGGCTTTCCATAGTTTTCTCGAAACACACAATCGTAATCCAAAACCCTTTATCTGGACTAAAATTGCCATAGAAAAAATTGAAAAACTCAAACCCGTCTATCAAATGACTAATTTTAAAACGTATTGACAAGTCAATAGACTAAATCAAAGAGGAATTTATGAAAAACAATTTACATAATGCGCTTTGGTTGCTGATATTCGCTTTTTTTGTTTCGACTATGCTCACCGGGTGTGGTGGTGGTGGCAACGGTGAGAAGACGACAAGTGGTGGCAATGGTGAGAAGACGACAAGTGATGACAATGGTACAGAGCAGCAACCTGAATCGTTCCGTCTTCATTGGCCCGTGCCTGGCGTAGACGGGGTTGACTGGGTCATCAACAATTATGTGGATCTTGATCCCGGGCCGGGACTTCGTGACTACCGCGAAGGTACAAAGGTATATGATGGGCACAATGGCGTCGACATCGATGTTCCCAACTTTCGTTGGATGGACAACGACTTCCCGATACTTGCCGCAGCAGCGGGCCGTATCACTGCGCTTCACGATGGTGAATACGATCGAAACGTATCTTGTGTCGGGGACTGGAACTTTGTGGAGATAACCCATTTGAACGAGTTGCGTTCCATTTATGGCCACCTCAAGAAAGGCTCCGTCGAGATTTCGATAGGGCAAGAGGTGAAAGCCGGACAGGAACTCGGCGTCATCGGTAGCTCCGGGTGTTCGACAGCACCTCATCTTCATTTCGAGTTACGAAGCAAAAGCGGAGAAGTTATCGACCCTTTTCTCGAAAAGCTGTGGCGAGATCCACCGCACTACGACAGGCCGCTAACGCTCATGGACTACAACGTGCAAGATGGAATGATAACGGGAGTTGACGATGTGAAGGATCCTCCACCCAATATCGACTCGATCTTTGTGGGCTCGACACTGGGTGTAGGGCTTTCGGCAGCAGGAGGCGATAGAGGTGACGAGCTACGTGTCGTTTTACGTAGTGGAAATAATGGACAAGAATATGATAGACGGGTGACCTTTCAAAAAGAGCATCGCCATTCATACTGGTACTGGAATATAATTGTGTCTGTTCCTCCTGGAATTTGGCGTATGGAGGTGCATGTAAACGGCGAGTCTGTTGCAGATCATGAAATCACCGTCATGAATCGTTGAACGGATGATGGTGTAGGATATTGGTTACCTGAAATGTCGACACTGGTATGGCGTTAATACGCTTTTATTTTTCCCAATTAATGCCCCTTATCTTTAGAATCGTTTTCAGTTTTCACACTTAACAACCTGTTTTCACCACATATTAAATCGCATTGACGATTGTATGTTTGCTAAGAATATTTTTGCCCCGCCGGGAGTCGGAACGTTTAAAAAAATGTTCAAACTGAGACCGTTCCTGATCGCTTAAATCGCTTGGATACATCAATCTGCTATTCAAAAAAGTGGAAATCTGGTAGACATGTATTTTTTTGACAAACGGCTTCTGAATATTCTTAGTGAACTGGACTTGGATATTTGTCGGGTCACCCGGTGAATAAAAGAATCCCTAATCCCAACTTGCAGAGTAACTCCCTTCAAGTGGATAAATAATCGGGACGTGTCCTCAGTCCTGGTCTTGTCGGCAATAACCCGGCGCCGTTACAAGCGCCTCCTGTTGCAACTCCGGAAAAAAGAGGAAATATGTCAAAATCACTCACTACGATCGATCAACCTGTAAGAATTGTAATTCAGCTTCTGGTAATCGCACTGCTTGTCATCGTTGTCTCGCTCGGCGGGTGTGGAGGCGGAGGTAGTGGTGATGGTGACGAAGGTGAGGAAACCACTTCTGGACCAACAGATGATGGCGACAATGATGAGGAACCTATATCATTTGCTCCGGCAGACCAGCATGCATTCAATAATCTCGTAACCGGCATACGTTTACAAGCATCAGCCCAACATTATATCGATTTTCTGTCTCAGAATCGATTCATTTACGCCAGGGACAGCCAAAAATACAGAGGGAGCTACACCTATTCCAAAACAGTTCTGCACACGGGAGAACTGACGATGAATTTCTATAATGGCAATCCTTCCCCTTGTACAATCCAACTCACTTTCACCTCGGATACCGATAAGATCACGACCTTTGGTTGCAATGAAGGAGAAAGCGATTCAAGCATATGGCAGCTAACCGATATTCCTGCCACTCACGCTCCGGCAGATCCGCAGGCGTTCAGCCGTCTTTTCGAAGGAAGACGTTTGATAACATACTTGGACCTTATTGAAATTATGCCTCAAGGCCGTTTCCGTATAACTTATGCAAACTTAGACGGCGGGTCTTCTGGGAGTTATACCTACTCGAAAAAAGGCCAAAATGAAGGTTTGCTTAAATTGAATTTTGATTATTTTCCCTTCCATTATAATTTCCATCTTACCTTTGATTCACCTACCGCAGGTTCCTATGATCTCGTAAGCAGCGATGGATTTTCCAACATTGGATTGAATTGGCACACGGTGTTGGTAGAAAAAATGGCGGGGGAAGTCTTTCCTGATTGTTTGTTCCTGCAAGTGGATGCAATTGCGGTATTCAAGACGACTGTGGGCAGTAAGCATTCCTGTTTGTCGCTTTACTTCGACGACCCGGCCGAAGAGCTGAATTATACGGCGCTTTCGAGCAATGGTAGATATGTAAGTACCCGGATTTCGGACGGTATGGTGATACTCATTCCGCGCTCGCAGGGAACAGCCACGGTCAGGGTGACAGCGACCGATCCCAACGCTTCGAATGACAAATCCCAGGATATCTCAGTGTCGGTAAGCGCATCGGACCCGGGTAACTTCAATATCGATCTACTTTTCACCGGCGCTTTCACAACAGATCAGAGAGCGATGTTCAAGCAAGCCGCTGACAGATGGGAATCCATCATCACAGGCGATCTGCTGGACATGCAAAGCCCGAAGTTTTATGAAACTCGTGACTATGTCTTCTTGGGCGTTGTCGATGACTTGCTGATAGAGGTGAAATTAGAAGAAATCGATGGTCCCGCTGGCGCATGGGCAAATGCTGGTACGAGAGTCGTAAGGATGCAGTCGTTTCTGCCGGTTACGGGAATAGTGCACTTCGACATTGCTGATATAAATGATATGTCAAGGATTGATTTTCTCGACACGGCCGTGCATGAGATGGGACACGCTCTGGGGATTGGTAGTATTCCCTGGGACAAATTCGGCTTTCTACAAAATCCATCCCTCGATGAGAATTACGAACCGATTGATCCTGCGCCTGACACATATTTTTCGGGCCCACTGGCCATTGCAGCTTTCAACAATGCGGGCGGCGCAAACTACCGGGGAAAAAAGGTGCCGGTGGAAAACGGTGAAGAATGGGGTGCCGGCTCCCGGGACTCTCACTGGCGGGAGTCCGTCTTCGGCAACGAGATCATGAGTACAATCGGCGGAGGTGGTTCTGAGGAACCGGTGAGCGCGATCACAATCCAGTCTCTGGCCGATCTCGGCTATACCGTTGATGTCTCTCAGGCCGACCCGTATCGTCTGCCTTCCCCGGGTACTGCGTCGAGAAGGGCCCCTGAAGACCAAATTCATCACTACGACGATGTCATAAGAGGTCCCATCCAGGTGATCGATACGGATGGTAACGTTGTCGACATAATCGAGTGAAGGGTAGCAAAATGAGACTCGTGGGTAGGTACAAGAGCGCATTTCTGACCATGATTGCCCTCACCGTGCTGGTGGGTTGCGGGACGTTCGTGAAACCCATCGTTGGAGGCGAATCCAAGACTGGAAATTCACAGCAAGACGCTTGTATGCCTGTTTCCGGGAGCCTCAGCATGGACGCGACTTTGGCGGACAGAAGCGGTAGTTACCGGTTGACGCTCGTAAAACCTTCATTTGGCGCAGATGGCCGGTCTGCGCAAGGCACGCTCACGTTGCTCGATGCTCCGGAAGGACTCGACTCGTTGGGCAGCGCATCAACGCCTTTGTACGGATTCACGGACGTCGATATCAAAGCGGTTGGAGCACATCGCGTAGGCAGTCTGCTCAGTGAAGACCCGCAGGCTCCCGGCGTACTCGTACTAGAGGGGAACTACACCGGCGAGCGTAGCATCCTTTTACGGCTTGGCTCGACCGCGAACCAGCGTGACCTGATCCGTTACGATGGCGCCTACACAGTGTTGGAAGTACATGAAATCTCCGCAGAAGGATTTGCCGGAAGTTGGCGAAGCGCCACCTTCAAATCCGGTACCAAAGGTTACTTCTGCGCGACGAAAGCCTAAATCGGGGTCAGGCTGTGCGCCAGGAAAGCTGGCAAGAAATAGAGAGTGAAAGTCTCTTACTCGGTAAGGCAGTAACGACCCGCAGAGTCCCCGAGTCATGAGTGGTTATTCGCAAGGATAGGCGCTAAGCGTTGACAGGGGAGAACATAGGCTCGGTATTGAGCTCCGAAATCATAGTTTCAGGCGCTGACCTTGTGGTCTGGTGGGGAAGGCAATATCAACCGAAGGCCTTAGCGTGAGTCTCGGCTGAGCCTGGCGGAGTCAAAGACCCGGTGCATGTGTGGAAGTTTCTTGACCGGAACCTGGGAGATCCTGAAGACGACTGTCAACATTCCATTGGTAGTCGGATCGGGAAAATTAATAAATAACCCCGATATCTACGTCTTCAGGAAGTCGGACAAGTTCGTAGTAGCGATGAAGCGGCGAACAAGGAATCGAACCTTCGTTCCCACCTTCGGGACAGGAGCTTTTTCGTTTCACGTTCCCTGGTTGAACCCTCATCATCATCTTTCTTGTTCTCTCTTCTGGGAGATCCCCCCGATATAGGTCTCATCCATTTCTACGATACCCTTAAAGAGCATTTTTTGTGCCGGGTCATTCAACATAGCTTGCCTTATTTTTGTTCCGATCCTCCAGGCAGTAGGAACAGCAACACCCAAATCACGGCCAAGTTGACGATTCGAGAGTGAATTCCTGGCATTGACAACTAGGCAAATAGCCAGAAACCATTTTCTCAATGGTAAATGGCTTTTATGGAAGATGCTGCCTACCATAGGAGAGAAAGACTTATTGCAACCCCAGCATTGCAGCCTGTTGCGCCTTTTCTTTTCTTGATGCCTGGCTATCTTGTGGGAATGGCAGTAGGGGCATTCAGGTTTGTTGCCCCAGCGAAGGGTTGTTAAAAAATCTTGTGCAGATTCCTCGTTCGGGAAACGTTCGTATATTTCTATGATACTTATTGCTTTCATTTTGACTCCCTTATTGTTAAGTTGCCTCTATTATAGCAGGGAAAATCAAAATATCAAGCCCATAAATATATCATCTCGAAATTTTTTAACCGGTCAATACACTACTAGTTCGGGGGTCAAGCTTGCAAGTTTGTTCGGGGGTCAAGCTTGCAAGTTTGGAAAAATGCTTTTCAGGTGGGATTCTGATTTTGCCTTTCATCCCAGAATGACAGGGTTCATCGATTGGGGCGACGGATCAAGCAATCCTGGAATTTTCATGATTGCCGAGTAATCCTTTAACATTTCATAAATCATCATCTTGACGTCGCTGGAACAGTGGTTCTCACTCAGCCTGCGAGGTCTAAAAGAAGAGTATTGGTATTATGAAGGCAGGTCCCAGCAGTCGAGTGTAGGTGTGATAGTCACATGTTATAAATTGGAAAAAGCGCTCAGGTCGTAGTGAAAGCATGGCTTAAAATAGACCCTCGATTTCATCTGCATTTCATTCCAACTTCCTCCTCGTGGCTGAACAAAATGAAACGCTTTATTGCAAAGATCAGCGAAGATCGCATTCGAAGAAGCGCCTTCAAAAGCGTGCTCGAGTTGAGCGAAGGGGGCTCCCTGCACCCGGGATACGACGCGCCGCTCCTTTAAAGTTAATACGATTGCGAACCTGATTGTTCCGGGCGGCAACAGCTTTATCCGCTTCCCTCATGACTCCCGAGGGAGGAGCCGCCCTCTCAAAATGATCAAAAGTGTCTTCACCGGCCACCAAGCGCACCACCCGCTTTTCGCCTGAAACCAATTTCATCTCAGGGGAAATGTAGCGAATCGCCAAACCAATACGCCGGTCTGCAGAGCGGTTTGCCGGGGAGGCGTGGAACATTCTGCCATGGTGCAGGGACAGTTCTCCCGGCTGCAAAACAATATCGATGGTCTCCTCCTCCCGGACCTCTTTGCTGAGTACCTGACCCCGCGAAAGCATATTGATTTCCTCGAAGGTATCGTGGTGTTCGCCAATCGGGTTATGGTGACTGCCGGGAACGAATTGCATGCACCCGCTTTGCGCAGTCGCAGGGGTTAACGCCACCCAAGCAGTGACTTCTGATAGCTCATCCAACCCCCAGTAGGTGAGATCCTGATGCCAGCTCACAAAGTGGGGGGTGTGGGCCTCCTTGATAAAAAAGACCGTTTCAAAAACCAGGAGGTTGGGCCCAAGAATCGCTTGCACCGGTTCCAGGATCGCTGGCAGTCGGGTGATTTCGTCAACGAAAGGTAATACGAAATTGGGAGATTTGTACAATAACTTTTTTTCTTGATCATCGTACTTGCCATTGTTTTCTTCCGCTTCCAGCATCTTACGATAACCGAATGCCTCAGCAGGCGACAGTACTTTGATGGGGAAGTAGTACCCATCACGGGCGTATTTCGTGAGGATGTCCTCTCGCTCATGATTTGCTCTTAACTGTTGCTTATCATTCACCATGCAATGAACCCCGGTCTATGGTGTAAGGACGGCTGATGAAATCACCAAGCCGCGTATTCGAAGGATTTGCTATCCGTGGCCAGAGATAATCGCCGGCTTCTCCTCGTTGTCAGGGTGCCAGATACTGCTTCAGTCGATTTTCTTTTTGAATTTCCTCGGCTGAACCACTTAAAACAATTTCCCCGCGGAGTATTATATAGGCCAAATCAGCCACACGCAATCCCAGATCGATGTTTTGTTCAACAATCACGATTGTCATCTACCGGGCCAAATCGCATAAGCGGTCTCCAATCTCGGAAACCACACCGACCCACACGCCTTCCGAGGGGTTCATCCGGCAACAGCAAGCGCGGTTGTCTCAGCAAGGCTCGGCCGATAGTCAGCATCTTATCGGGGTCAGTATCGGGGTCAGGCTTGCAAGTTTGCAAAAATGGGGTATTTTTTTAAATTTTAACCGTTTCAATTTGCCAAGATGTCTCTGAAACTGCGTTTGTAGTATCCTGGTGCGCTTTATTATGTGATACTTCGAGGCAATGGGGGCAACGTATTTTTTCGATGACAGCGACTCTCTTCGCTTTTATCAGTCTTCGATTGGAAATCTGCAACAATCCGGGAAGTGGCAAATGCTCTCAAGCGAGATGATGCAACTTTCAGTCGTGGAGTGTATAAGTTGAGAGAAAGATTGAAGGAATCCACAAATCTCCAAGAACGGTTAAAAGAACTCCACCTAAAAATGTTTTCTTAAATTTGCAAACTTGCAAGCCTGACCCCATTCCGACCTTCAAAAGGGTTGCTATCAGGCGCAACTCATGGCCTTTTTCGGTTTTAGTGGCATGCTTCCGCTACTATTGAACACAACGTTTGATCATAAACAAACAATAGGAGATTATAATGAAAGCAGAATTTACAGCAATTATAGAAGCTGCACCCAAAGGCGGATTCTGGGCTATCTGTCTTGAAGTGCCAGGAGCCAATGGACAAGGTGAAACTATAGAAGAAACCAAGAATAATCTACGACTGGCAATTGAATTGATCTTTGAGGACCGCAAAGCCGATATTCTCCGAGGGCTGCCAGAGGATGCTATCCAAGACAAGGTGTTGATTGGATGAAAAGAAGAGACCTGGAACGAGGGCTGAGAATTGCAGGCTGCTACCTTAAACGGGAAGGAGGTTCTCACTCCCTTTGGATTAATCCAAAAGACGGGGCGATGGAAGCTGTCCCTCGACAAACCGAAATTAAAGAGCCATTAGCAAAAAATATTTTAAAGAATCTTAACGCAGATTAAATAAAGGAAGATTTCCCCAAAGATCGTGCAGGCATAAACCCGATTCGGATCAGCAGGGTGGACTGCGAAATCCCAGACTGTTGAAAATGGTTCGACGGGTAGCGGCATCCGCTGCCAGGTTTTTCCAGCATCCTGAGAACGCCATGCAGCTCCGGATTTTCCGAAAGCATCATTGGATTCGAAGCCGTTTCCCAGGAAAAGGACTTCGGGTCTGCCGGGTTGTTGCTTGTTTTCTCGGCAATAGGTCCCAAGAAATTCACGATCGAAGTTTACAGGATCAAAATCGTGAAGATGGAGTGTTTGCCATGACTTCCCATCAGCAAGCAAATATTTCCATAATTTTTACCCGCTCACCATTTGAAAGGGTTGAGCAGCCGGGCCAGGAAGCCTCTTTTACGTTTCCCCGTCGCGGCGCCGTAACTTCCCTGACCGCCCTTCAGCCGGGGAACCGGCAGGTCTCTCACCGCGTCGCCGAACATGTTGAGGGAGTAGACGGTAATCGTCAGGGCAAAACCAGGCCAGAGCGCCAGCCGGGGGGCCATCTCCATGTACTGAAGCCCTTCCCGGCTGAGCATCCCTCCCCAGCTGGAAACCTTGATGGGCAGTCCGAATCCGAGGAAACTCAGCGACGCCTCGGCAATGATGACGCCTCCGATGTTGATCGAGAAGATGATGAGGAGGGGCGCCATGATATTGGGCAGGACATGGCGGATCAGGATTTGGGTCGTGGGGGTGCCCACGGCCCGGGCTGCCAGAAAATAGTCATTCTCTTTAATGCCCACCACGGCGCTTCGGACGACTCTGGAGCCACCGATGCCTCCGGCAATCCCCAAGACCAGGCTGCATATCTCCGGATTCCTGCTCCCTGCTTTCGCAGGGACAAGCTTCGTGGGGAACAAATACGGAAGATTAAAAAATTTCCTTTAGCAAGTCAGGATCAGGAGGATTGCGCAACAATGGAGGTCCGCAATAAAAAATCTTTAGCGCTCCATCTTCGGCATGAGCCAAAAAATTGGGAATAGGCTCTGTGAAACCGTTGCCCATACCGTATGCCCGGTGGAAGATAAATACGACGTCCCGAGCAGTTAACGCGCACCCGTTCACCAGTGCCTTGTCGTGCCAGAGCACGCAAGGACGACGGGTTCTCAATCCCAAACCCAAGGGATACTCGCAGGAGATGAAGAAGCGGGTTTTGCGGGTCTACCGCGAACGCATGAACATCCGTGGCATTGCCCGGGCCTTCAAGCTTTCCCGCGACACGGTGGAGAGTTGGCTGAAAAAAACTCGACACCCTCCCGGAGGTCAGGGAGACCCTGCTCCCTGCCTGCGAGTCAGACATGCCGGAGGCCGACGAAGCGGAGCGACTGGTGGCATGAAAGGGTGACCCATTGGTTCATCATCGAGTACAATCTCTCTATCACCTCATGAAAGAGTACTACCTTTTTTTGAATGGCTTGTTCAAGGGTGAAATCCTCGGAGGTACCGAGCGCGCGTTCCACGTCCGAGACCTGATTTTCCATGATATAATCCCACTCGATTCGATATCCCAACCCCGGTTCCCGGGGCAGATGGACGTAGCCTTCTTCGTCCAAAGGGTCACAGGAGGAATGAATCCCGATGAGGGGTCATTTCCATGGAATTTTCTGAAAGAGGATTGAATACCTCAAATTACAAAACTCGACAACATCTTGACTTGCGCCGGAGGTTTTTCGTATCATGACACGTTTAACTGGCATAAGCCGTCCGATGCTTGGAAGTTGAGAACGAATCATTGCGAAGTCGAGGTATGCGCCGAAGTGAAAAAGTTGCAGCAAGTATTGGAATCACATTGATCCTGGTAATGGGAAGTTTGATCGTTTATTTTCTCGTCAATTACGATGAAATCCGTCAAGAACAACTCTATCAGACTATTCAACAACTCAACGCCCGCTGATCGAACTAAAGTCAAGGGTCTTGTATTTTTTCAGGGAGCCTTATGGAAATCAAAATCACAACCGTTTTGCGAGAGGATAAGAAAACACCGCCTCAGGATGTTTCCAATCTGATATTCGGCACGCAATTCACCAATCACATGTTCCTCATGGAATGGGATCGAGGTACAGGTTGGCATGACGCGCGCATCGAACCGTATCATCATTTGACGCTGGAGCCATCCGCCATCATTTTCCATTACGGTCAGGAATCCTTCGAAGGTTTAAAAGCCTATCACACTTCAAGTGGCAGCTATGTCCTCTTTCGCCCTGATCAAAACTTTGCCCGCATGAACCGTACAGCCCGCAGGATGTGTTTGCCCGAATTCGATGAGCAATTTGTCCTGAATGCGCTCAAGAAACTACTGCGGCTCGAGATCGACTGGATTCCCAAAGAAGAAGGCACTTCTTTGTATATCCGACCCACTGTCATTGCAACAGAACCGGCCTTGGGGCTCAAAGAATCCGCCAGTTTCTTGTTTTTCATAATCCTTTGCCCGGTGGGACCCTATTATCCGGAAGGCTTCAATCCGGTAAAAATCATTGTGTCCGAAGAATACACAAGGGCTGCTCCCGGCGGTGTGGGAGAAGCCAAAACCGCCGGCAATTATGCTGCCAGCACTCTGGCCGAAAAGAAATCCAAAGAAAAAGGTTACACCCAAGTCCTCTGGCTGGACGCAGTGGAGCGGCGCTATGTGGAAGAAGTGGGGTCCATGAATATCTTTTTTGTGATCAATGACGAAATCGTCACTCCACAGTTGACAGGCACCATACTCCCCGGAATTACCCGCGATTCCGTGCTGCAGCTCAGTCGCAGCTGGGATTTGAAAACTTCAGAGCGTCGGATTACAATCGACGAGGCAGTGCAAGCCATTGAAGACGGAAGTTTGACAGAAATTTTCGGCTCCGGCACAGCCGCGGTCATCTCTCCCGTGAGCGCTCTGCATTACCAGGGGAAAGAACACCCTATTGGTAATGGCGCCACCGGTCCCATTGCTCGTCGATTTTTTGATGAAATTATGAGAATCCAATACGGCAAGGCACAAGACATGTTTCAGTGGTTGGAACCGATCCTTTGAATTATGAGCAAGAGCTTTCTCACAAATCTCATCGCCGCCATTGTCTTTCTCGTCGCTTATTGGAGCCCTTCCTTTACCGGACAAGTCTACCTCACCCAAGCCGCCCTGTTTGCTCTTTCCGGAGCATTGACCAATTGGTTGGCAATTCATATGCTTTTTGAAAAAGTGCCCGGCTTCTACGGATCCGGAATCATTCCACTCCATTTCGAAGAATTCAAGTCGGGTATCCGTTCGTTGATCATGGACAATTTTTTTACGGAAACAAATTTTGTCCAAATGACTGAAAAGACTCTGCCGACTGAAATTCCCACGGATTGGATTGCGGGGCAGGTGGACTTCGAAAGAGTGTTTGACGGATTTGTCCTGGTGATCAAAGAATCTCCCTTCGGCGGCATGCTTGGGCTGCTCGGAGGCGAACAGGCCTTGCAACCCTTGAAAGCGCCATTCCAAAAAGAATTTCACAAACAATTGCAGGAATTGCTATCAAAAATCGACGTGACGGCTTTTTTGCGCAAAGAAATAGGTTTCGAGGAATTCAGACCCAAAGTAGAATGGATGGTCGACGATCGTCTTGCCGAACTCAGCCCTGAGCAAGTAAGGCAAATCATTGATCAAATGATCCGTGAACACTTGGGATGGTTGGTGGTCTGGGGTGGTGTTTTTGGCGCTGCAATCGGCTTGGTCAGTACCATCGTCTTAAACTGAGAGGTGCTTGGAATCCATTATTTTTGCAGGCATTCCCAGAGTGATTCTATGATCACTTCGGAAGCATGGTCCGGATTCAGGTTCAGGGCTTGATGGATGCCGATGGTAGTTTTGCAGGAATTGAGCAATTGTTGATTCTGGTACCAAAGGCCGAAATTGTGGCTAATCCAGGAACCCAGCGACAACTGAAAGCTTTCCAAGTCATCACGGGATGCATTGCGGATTTCTTCAATTTCCAGAGGGGAAAGATGCGCTATCAGTTTTTGAACCGCCGTGCCAACAGTTTGTGGGTATTCCCAAGAGGGGACGCTTAATTGTCGTGTCATGTGAATCCTCCTTTGGACTGTTTTTCCTGTCTTCCTCTCCAACTACTGCTCAACCTCCCTTGCTTCAGCTGATAACAGAAGCATCTTTGGGGAGGTAGAGCGGGAAATAACTGTCAAAACCAAATGTAGGGCCTCAAGGCTTCACGGTTCAAAACAAAGATTTGCTGATGTGGGTCTTTTTCAGCATCTTGCCGATCCAACCTGAGATACTGCAAGTAGTAGCCGACGAGCGCTTTTTTCAAAACAATCTTCAATTGCTCATCTTTCATACCATATTCATGAGCAATGACTTGTTTACGATTCACCGCATATTGAGGATTGGGAACGAGCACTACTTCGACTGTTTCGTTCCAATCCCTGTCCTCTGAAACTCCAAACGGAGCTTCGTCTCCCAATTGAGGCACCCCCAAGATGCGGGTCGGTAAAAAATCCTGGTATTTTTTCTTGGTCATACAATAGGCTCTCACATGCCAGCGATAGCCATTGAATACGAAGGAATGGGGGGCAATCTCACGCTGATTGGGATCTTCCCGGCTCATCGCTTGGTATTCAATTCGTATAATTTTCTCTTGATGGATGGCCTGACTGAGTCGGGAAACCACTTGCCAATCCATCACTCGGTTAATGGGAGTGATGACTTCCAGAGCAGCATTGAATTGGTTTTCTCCAAAAAAAAGAAACGCTTCCGGTTGGATATACTGGCAGAACATCTTCAGCATTTCATCCCCATTTTTAGGTAGAAAGCCGGGCTCGAATTGCCCGGTAGGCAGGTAGCATTTCTTTTTGCGGTTATATTCCAAATTCTCAGGAAATCGTAGCTGATAGAAAGTGAAATCTTTGGAAGCCTGCACTCGTCCCACTCCAAAAGTTTTTGTCAATGCTTTGGTTGTCAACTGTCCTCTGAAAAGCACAGTCAATTCCAAGATTGTCAGACGTTGTTGTTGTTCCCATTTCATAATGGGTTCCAAAATATACACTTTAAATAGATATATCAACTTTTTTTATATTAAAAATTAAATATATCTATTTTGTAAGCATATCATGAAATATTCTTAAGAAAATACACTCCTGCGGCAAGATCGAGTTATTAGAATTGATCTCACCTTTTGCGTGGGAATGTCGAATCGATTGCTTCTCGGTCTCGGGGGACGCGTAGCGAGGGAACGAATAGTCATGCAGCAAATTTTTAAGAATCAGACACGAAGAGACTAAAGCTGATATTCCGTAATAAGGGATGCGGATCGCATTCTACGCGCCAGTACTACCACTCCGACAAAGAGGGCTCCCCTTTCTTTCAGTGCTCGAGTTGCTGCATTGAGAGTGGCACCTGTGGTCATTACATCATCGAGGAGCAGTAGGTGTTTCCCTTCAACCTGGGGATCGGCTTGAAAGGCATTTTCCATATTCTGGAGCCGCATTTTGAAGGAAAGTCTGGTTTGTGGAACGGTAAGCCGGACCCGCTGCAGCCAATAAGGTTGCAGGAGGGATGATTTCGTAAAAGTATGATGACCCAGCAGCAATGCTTGATTGAATCCTCTTTCCCACAATCGTTTCCGGTGCAAGGGAATGGGAACGACGCCATCCACCTCAGCAGGCAAAGCATAGCGATCCAGACTCAAGGAAAGCAAGCGCCCCAGCAAGGGGGCCATGTGCATTTTTTTCCCATATTTGTATTGTGTAATCCACTGTTGAATCCGCCCATCATAGTGAAAACCACCCCAAAGTTGATCAAAATAGAAAGGACGCTCCAGGCATTCCGCACAATATTTCCGGTTGGGTTCGCCAGTTTGCTGACCACAATGGGTACAGCAGAACTCCGGTATCGTCCACGGTAGATTTTTCAGACAATGCTTGCAGAGAAAGGGATATGCATTTTGCGGGGGTTGTTGCAGGGTGATCTTTTCCCGGACCAGCCATTGCTGGCAATCCCAGCATTTCGGAGGAATGAACCATCGAATCCCGTCCAACAGTCGACCAGCCAAATTGCGATTGTGCTCTTTTCTCAGTTCCAACATGGTCTCGGGGAAAATCAAAAAATTTCCAAAACGGAATAGAAGGTGAAGAAGCTTTCCTTGAAAAAGCGGTTATTGCGAAATTGCTTTCTTATGGTTTGAGGTACCTGTTAGAGGCAGTTGTCCCTCTGCTTGAAAAAGCAGTTGGAACAGATCGATTAACTCTTGCAAGGTGAGGGTTTCGGCTCGTTTTTGCGCATACTTTTCTTTTAGATATATTTCATGACGTTTGAATTCAGTAGGACAGCAGCGCTGGAGATTGTTCAACAATGTCTTGCGGCGTTGATTGAAAACACGCTGTATCCACTTGAGAAAAATCTGCTCCTCTTTGGCAGAAAACAGCCTGGGTTTCGGAACCAAGTGTACCACCGCAGATTCCACCTTGGGAATAGGAGAGAAGGCCGTGGGAGGAATCGAAAATGCCAGTCTGCGTTCAAATCCCAATTCCGCCACGAGTGAGAGCACTCCATAGAAAGAGCGTTTTTTGATGGTGGCACAGATCCGTTGGGCGACTTCTTTTTGAATCATCACCGTGATTGTTTGCAACCAAGGACGTAGTTCCAAGAGTTTGAAAAAGATGGGAGTGGCAATACTGTAAGGAAGGTTTGCCACCACTTTGTAGGGATTGGGATACAGGTTTGCTAAAAATTCCCTGTCGCACTCTAAGACATCGCGATGGAGGAGTAACAGAGACACGTCTCTGGCAAAATGTTTTTTCAAGAAGCCATACAAAACCGGATCCACCTCTATTGCCGTGACTCTCGCTTGTCGCGCAAGCAACGCGCGGGTCAGCATCCCTTTGCCAGGACCGATTTCCAGGACGCGATCATCGGTCGAGATTTGTGCTGTTTCCAGCATCTGGTCGACAAAAGATTGCCGGATCAAGAAATGCTGTCCCCATTTTTCAGGCATAGCCGGTTTTCAATGAATCCTTCCGTCCATCCGCCAAGACGAGTGATCTCGCTTAATTACGCAACAAAGCCTCGAGTCACCTTCACTTTCTTTTATCACGGGCGTAATAGAACGCCAATGGAATATTACCAACGTCCTTCCTATAAATCGACAGACCACGGCGCCTCTAATCCGGCGTCCCTGGAAAAGCAATTGGTTTATTCCGGAATTTTGGATATAGTTTCTTCTCAAATTCTTGATTCTCATGCAAAAGTAACCCTGGTATGTTTTACCTTCTTCTCTTGATTGGCTATTGTGTTGGCAGCATTCCTTTCGGATTTTTAATTGGAAAAGGAATACTTGGGGTGGATATCCGCACCAAAGGCAGTGGAAATATTGGCATGACGAACGTGATGCGAGTGGGGGGGAAACTGCCAGGCATTCTTACCTTTTTAATGGACTTCGCAAAAGGGGGGGTAATGATGGCGATTGCTCGACCATGGCTGCTGGATGAGAGCGGAAGTGTCCTTGTGTTCCAGTGGAGTTGTTTGGGGATTGCCTTGGTTTGTGGTCATATTTATTCCATTTTCCTGAAATTGAAGGGGGGCAAGGGAATTTCCACTTTGTTCGGCGTGCTGGCCGTGCTCCACTTACCCGTTGGTCTGGTCTCCGCGCTTGTATGGGTTGGCGTGTTTCTGGTGAAACGCATTTCCAGTTTGGCGGCTCTCGTGACGTTAACACTATTACCTTTCTTATTTCTGATCATTCCGTGGGGAATGGAAAAGACGATATCCTTTCCGCAATTTTTGCTATTCTGCGGATTATCAGCCTTACTGATATACCGGCATCGTGAGAATATTGCCCGCTTGTTGAAAGGAGAAGAAAAACAACTCAACATTTTTCAAAAATCCAATTAACCGATTATTACTCTTGCAACTTCTTCCGAATTAGAAACCAGATGTTTCCCTTGACCCAATTAGAACGTTTTTTAGGCCGTAACGTTTATAAACCTTGTTTGATTTTAGGAGGAATTGCCATCATTACCTGGCCCTTCCCGGTTGGTATGATGCAGTTCTTCTATTATCTCTCATTGATTGCCCTCTCTTCTCTGGTGATCTGGCGGGCGGCGGACCATTTTTCTCCCGCTGCGGAATTTATTGAAGCGCATTATAATGTTCCTCAATCCGTTAAAGCCGCAGTGATCGATGCCATTGCCAGTTCGTTTCCTGAATTTGCGGTAGTGGTGATTGCAGTAATCGTTATTGGAAGATTTGAAGTTGGTGTGGCTACCGTAGCCGGTTCGGCTTTGTACAATGTGCTGGTGATTCCTGCCGCATCCGGACTGGTCGCTGCCACTCCACTCGTTCTCAGCCGCGAAGTGATCTGGCGAGACAGTCTTTTTTACCTCGTTGTGGTAACAGTTCTGGTGTTTTTTTTATACCAAACGACAGAATGGAGTATTGGTATTGCTTCCGTTTTCTTTTTCCTCTATGTCGCCTATATCTTTTTACTGCACCAACACTACAAGAATCATCAGGAACAAACAGCGCACCCGGAAACTCCTGAAAAGAAAAAGAAAGAATTGCGCATCGCCAGTGAAAAAGAAGCCTGGGCTTGGATTATTGGCATGATGCTGGTCATGGGAGGAACTTCTTACGTGTTGGTGGAGGCTTCGATTGGTATGGGAAACTTATTGGGATTTGATGCGGTGATTATGTCATTTGTGGTGATTGCCGCGGGAACATCGGTACCGGACACCGTTCTTTCCGTGCTCAGCGCAAAACGAGGCAACTATGATGCCGCGGTTTCCAATGTTTTTGGCAGCAATATCTTTGACATCTGCGTTTGTTTGAGTGTTCCCGTGGCAATGATGTTTTTTGGCGGTTCGGCATATACCCTTATCGAACTGCCTCAAAAAGAATTGTTATGGACTCTGATAGGAGCTACAATAATAACAATAGTCTTTTTTTATTCCAATAATTACACACTCAACCAATTCAAATCAGCGTTGATGCTCATTTTATACGTGGGCATTGTCCTCTATGCGCTAACCCTTGCCTGAGATCTTTGTAAACGAGGAAATCACATCAAAGAGGTCCATGTCGAAATCAGTAGGAATCCTGCTCAAGATCGTTCTCCCTGTAGTCATTCTTGTACTAGGAGGGGCAGTCTGGAAATATTTTGATGCAACCAAACCCCAAATCACTCCTCGAAGAAGCTCTTTTTCAGGAATTTTAGTCGAAGTCAGCACTCTTGAGCAAGAAACCCGAAAAATCCAAATCCAAACTCATGGCATTGTTCGCGCGAAAGAACGGGTTGTTCTTACCCCACCCATTGCAGGGATTGTCGATTACATCAGCCCTTCGCTGGTCGAAGGAGGATACATACGCGCAGAAGAGGTCCTCCTCGGCATCAAACCGGCAGCAGGAGTGAATACGACTTACACGGAAGTGGAAGCGCCATTCAATGGGATAGTGCAGGCATTGGATGTTTCCGGCGATCAATATGTCTCCCCTGGATTTGCCATTGCTACCTTGATTGGTAGTGATACGGCACAAGTGAAAGTCGATCTTCCCTTGCGTGAAATGGCACGGCTTCCCTTGCAAGGAATTTCCAATCAATTCAACATTCCGGCAGAAGTCCTGTTTAGCTATGGGAATCGCAATCAAGTCTGGAATGGGATCGTGCAACATAACTTACCGGAACTGACGTCAAAAGGCGGCATGGCCCAACTCTTGATTGAAATTCAGGATCCATTTCAGTTAAAAGCCCCTTACCAGCATGATAATCCTCCAATTTCTCTGTTCATTGGCGCATTTGTGGAGGTTGCTATTCCAGCACAAACCTTGCGAAATGTTTTCATCATTCCAGCCCATGCTCTGCGGGATCAAAACACCGTTTTTCTGGAAAAAGAAGGTTTGTTGGAGATTAGGCCTGTGGCGATAGCATACATTCAGAAAGATGAGGTTTTTATTTCCAATGGAATACGAGCAGGTGAAAAACTGATTATTTCTCCTTTGAAAGGCGCTGTCCCGGGTTTGAAATTGAGAGTGGCTGGAAAAAAAGGACAACCTCTTGAAAATCAAGGGCTTGGCAGACAAAGGAATCCGTCAGAGGTTGACGGAAAAAAACGGTTACAAGGCAAAAAACCTTTTAGAAAAGACGCTGAGGAGGGTAGAGGCTCATTACAAAAAACGTCGACAACAGATGATCAAACAAAATCAAAATAATGATTCACTCGTTTTCCCGGAGGATTTATGAAATTAGTTGAATGGATGGCCAAAAATCCGGTGGCGGCCAATTTGTTGATGTTTGTTTGCCTGATTGGCGGATTTATCAATTTGAATTCGATCAAACAGGAAGTATTCCCCGAGTTTGAACTGGATATCATCAACATCGCAATTCCCTATGGCGGAGCCACTCCTGCAGATATTGAAGAAAGCATCCTGATTCCAGTTGAAGAAGCATTGAAAGGCATTGTTGATATCAAAAACGTGAGGGCATATGCAAATGAAGGGTCGGGGCGTTTCAGAATAGAACTGGAGGAAGGAAGCGACAATCCACGTGTTTTGGAGGAGGTTAAAACAGCTGTTTCCAATATATCTTCTTTCCCCGAAGATTCGGAAACCCCGCTCGTCAACATGATTCGACGTCGACGAGAAGTGATGCAACTCGTATTGTTTGGAAATATTAGCGAACTAGCCTTGATTGATCTGGCAGAAAGCGTCAAAAACGATCTGTTGAGCAAAGAAAAAATCACCCAGGTGGATGTTATCGGTATACGGGATCACGAAATCTCCATCGAGATCCCACAAACACAGTTGCGGCGTTATGGACTGACCATGCAGCAAGTGGCCAATACGATTCGGGTCTCGACTCTGGATTTGCCGGGTGGAACGCTGAAAACTTCGGGTGGGGATGTCTTGATTCGCACCAAGGAGCGGCGTTACACGGCAGCAGAGTATGCCAGGATTCCAATCCTTTCCACAGAAGACGGCGAAGTTCTGCTGGAAGATATTGGCACCGTCAAAGATAGTTTTGAAGAAGTCGACACCGTTTCTACGTACAATGGGATGCCTTCTATCCTCATAGAAATCTATCGGGTGGGAAATCAGACGCCCACTGAAATCTCAGAAACGGCGCGCATCAGTCTGGCTGATATCAAGGACCGCTTCCCTCCTGGTGTTGAAATAGAAATCATGGATGACAGTTCCCTGGCATTGGAAGACCGGATCAACCTGCTGGTGAAAAACGCGGCACTGGGGCTGGGGCTGGTGTTGTTGCTTCTGGCATTGTTTCTGGAATCAAAATTGGCCTTTTGGATCAGTATGGGAATTCCCATTTCCTTCATGGGGGCGTTCCTTCTCATGCCAGCTGCCGATACGAGTATCAACATGATGTCACTATTTGCCTTTATCCTGGTGCTGGGGATCGTGGTGGATGATGCCATTGTGGTGGGAGAAAATATTTATGCCCACCAAGAAATGGGGAAATCCAAATTAAGGGCCTCCGTGGAAGGGACACTAGAGATAGGTGGGCCGGTCTTGTTTGCAATCTTGACTTCGATTGTTGCTTTTATGCCTTTCTTTTTCATTGCAGGGACAATGGGAAAATTCATGAAAGCGATTCCGATCATCGTAGTCATAGTTCTCGTGGTCTCTTTGCTGGAGTGCCTTTATATCCTGCCTGCTCACTTGGCCCATTCCAATAAATTCAGGAAGCATAAAGGATTGTTGGGCAAACTGGAAAAGATCAAAGCCTATCCCAGCCTGGGAATGGAGAAAGCCATCCATGGACCTTATCGCAAATTGCTCAACCTGGCCATCGAATATCGTTACACAACTCTGGCCATTGGAGTTTTCATGCTCGTTGTGGGAGGCGGAGCGGTAGCGGCGGGACATCTGAAATACACATTTATGCCCAGGATCGAAGGAGATCGGGTGATTGCTTCCGTCACCATGCCCTTTGGTACACCACTTCACATCACCCGACAAGCGCAGGAAAAACTGGTCAAAGAAGCACAGAGCCTCATTGCTGAATATGACCGGCAGCAGGGCCATCCCACATCGCGAGGTATTTTTAGCACGCTTGGTGGTCATGGTGGACGCGGCAATCGGGGCACTCACCTTACCAACGCCAGAGTTTTTCTCCAGCCTTTGGACGCGCGTGGGTTTTCTGCCGGGGAATTTGCCATGAAATGGAGAAGTCGAGTGGGAGGCATTCCGGGTGCTGAAGCCGTAACAGTGCGTTTCAGCATTGGTCCGGGCGCCGGTTCGGATTTGAATGTTCGTTTGGTCCATCCCGACTATAATACCTTGACCCAGGCCCTAGAGCGATTGAAAAACACTTTGGCACTATACCCTGGTGTCAGCGATATCGAGGACAGTGACGCCGAAGGTAAACCGGAAATCCAACTCCGGCTTCGACCGGAAGGCAATGCGATGGGCATGACCACTCTGGGATTGACCCAACAAGTCCGTGCCGCATTTCAGGGAACCGAAGTGTTGAGTTTGCAACGGGGTAGTGATGAAGTGAAGGTGATGCTGCGTTTCCCGCGGGAAGAACGACAATATCGCCAAAATTTGGATGAAATGGTGGTCAAAACCCCATCAGGTGGAGAGATTCTTCTTTCCGAAGTGGCCTATATCGAATATGGATACTCCTACAGCCAAATCAATCGAGAGGATAGTAAACGGATTGTGGATATCACGGCGAAAGTCGACCATACAATTGCCAATACCCGTCAAATCGAAGCCAATCTCGACAACGAAGTGTTACCGGAATTGGCAAATGACTATCCGGCACTGGAGTATTCTTTTGCCGGACGAAATCGCAGCCGCGCATATTCTATGAACAGCTTGAGCCAAGGCGCCATATTTGCTTTGTTTGGAATTTTCTGCTTATTGGCATTGCAATTCCGTAGTTATTTTCAGCCTTTGGTAGTGATGTCGGCAATTCCTTTTGGCGTCATTGGCGCTTTTGTCGGGCATTGGATTATGGGATATCAATTGAGCTTGGTCAGTCTGCTCGGGATTGTCGCTTTGTCGGGAATTGTGGTCAATGATTCGCTGATTTTGGTGGACTTCATCAACAATGCCCGTCGGCGGGGAGCAACTTTGAAAGACGCTATTTTGCAAGGGGGCGCACGACGCTTCCGTCCGATCATTCTCACCTCCCTCACCACTTTCTTTGGCCTCCTGCCTATGATCACCGAGACTTCACTGCAAGCCCGTTTTCTCATCCCGATGGCGATCAGCCTGGGATTTGGCGTGATGATGGCCACCTTCGTCACCCTGCTACTCATTCCCTCTCTCTATTTCATTCTGGAAGACATCCTGGTTCCTTTCCGAAAACTGTTCCCAAAATCAGAACCTGCTCCCGTGGAGATAAAAGAGGTTTCGAAAACATTATAAACAAGGCAGGGGTTTCCCCAAAAACATTTGGGGAAATTTGCTATGAATCCCATTCTTCAGTGAAAATTTGTCAGCGTCTGCGACCGAATCCACCAAAACTGCGGCGGAATCCTCTGCGTCCAAAACTGCTAGAACTGCGGCGCTGTGACAAACTGGAACGGAAGGTGCTTCTGGAAGAAGGAGCGCCGCGAACGGCAGAAGATCTACCAAACCCGCCAGCACGGGAAACGCGTTGACCACTTCCGGACCGGAATTGGGTGGTCTTGATTTGATTGAGCGATTTGGGGGGGACGTTCTTGAATTTATTGGAGGCAATCGATTGTCCTTTGGAATTGACTGCTGCAGCAGAAGAACCTCTCGCCGTTCGCAAATTGCTGATGTTGCCCGCCCGGTTTTGCCGGATGACGGTCGTTGTCCGGGGAGATCCCCCGTAATAACCAGATCCAAAACCCGGGCCATAATATGCCGGAGAGAACATCCAACTGAGCATCATGGAAGTCAATAACACATTGCTAAGACTGGCGCTATGGTGATAATAGGGAGGATGGGTGCTATAAACTTGGGGATTGGGGGCGGATTGAATGACCATATTCTGGTCATTTTCTTTGATAGCAGTTGCCGTCATTACTTCGATCGACTTGTTTTCTGCGATATCCAGCCAGGCTTTCTGATCACTGCCTCGAGGAAAAGCGCCCACTTCAGCAGGATCCGGTACCCGAATGGAAAGTTGAAGATTTTCCCCGCCTTCCGCAATGTTTTGAGGCACCACCAGAATCGGGTCCGCAATGCTATCGTTGTTCAAATCAATGGTGCTGATATCTCGAATTTTATTGGAAACTCGAGTGACCAGCGTCCGGACAAATTCTTGTTCTCTGACTCCGGACTCCACCGTTTCTTTCATCGCCTGCTCGACAAGGGAGGGGATCAATTTGGGATCCAGATTTTCTGTCAAATCCACCCCTAATTTTGCAATTGCATCTGCATTGAGGGAATCACTCATTCCCACAATCGATCTGCGAGGCTGGAAAGAAAAGGATTGGTCAAACCTTTTATTCCCTCCAAAGAAAATCCAATACCCCATCAGGACTAAGAGGGCGATCAGGATCCAGTTGGTGGAAAATATGCGATGCGCGAGACCGTTTTTAGTTTCCTTGTTTTTTTTTTCCATAAGACTTCACTCCTACTCCACAGGTGATTTCGGATCCATTGTTCTCGACTCGGAGTCCATTCATTTCGTCAAATTTACCATATCGATGATCAAGAGACAATTTATTTGTAAACCAAGCCCTTTGCTTTTTACCTTGAAAAGGGTTTGTTCTCCAATTATTCTTAGTTAGAAAGAGATTAACGAATCAAACCACCAGTGTAGCTCATACTTCCATACTACTCCTATAAATCTTCCCTGTAAATATCAGCAACGGACGTTCTCATGTCAAAAACAACCAGTTATGGCATCGTTGTCGCCGGTCATGGCAGTCGGGACGCTGCTGGTACGCAAGAATTTGAAACAGCCATCTCATTGCTGAAAAAGACTCACCCCCAGCAAATCATCACCCATGGTTTTTTAGAATTTGCGACACCCACCATCAATACCGCCATTCGGCAAAATATCCAGCAAGGCTCGACGCGTATCGTAATGATCCCGGCCATCTTATTTGCCGCCAGTCATGGCAAAAATGATATGCCCATCGAATTACTGGCCATGAAGCAAGAATTTCCGCAAATCGAATTCCAGTATGGGGGAGCTATGGAACTCCATCCCTTGCTACTGAAACTTTTCCGGGAAAGGATTGTTCGGGCAGAGGAAAATTCCTCCCTGCTCTCAAAACGCTCTGAAACTTTGCTGGTAGTGGTCGGGCGAGGGACGACGGATCCGGATATCAATTCAAATGTAAGCAAATTGGCACGGATGATGGAGGAGGGGATGGGATTTGGAGGATCCTATGTCTGTTATTCAGGAACGGCAAAACCTCTCGTCGCCGAAGGGATTGAATTTGCTGCCTGTATGGGATTCAAACGATTGATCGTCATTCCATATTTTTTATTCACAGGGATCCTGGTCAAACGGATTTATCAGGTAGCGGATGCTGTCAGTGAGCGTCATCCGGAAGTTGAAATTCTGAAAGCGCACTATCTTGGGGCGCACCCACATGTGGCAGATGTCTGGATGGAAAAAGCGCAGGAAGGAATCGAAGGACGGGCAGTAATGAATTGTAGTCTGTGCAAATACCGTGCGCAAATTGTCGGTTTTGAAGACGAAGTAGGGACCGAGCAGCGAGCCCATCATTTCCATGTGCGGGGAATGCAAGAGGCTCATCACCACCCTCACTCTCACCAGGACCCCCATCCTCCCTTACGCGGGCAAGCAAGGAAGACAGGACAAAAACCAGAAATGTATCAACAACATCCATTAGAGGCTGAAAGTTTCAGAATCATTGAACAGGGATTGGATTGGTCCCGGTTCTCGCAATCGCATATCCCAATCTTGCAGAGACTGGTTTACGCCAGTGGTGATTTTTCAATCGTGGACGACGTGAGGATTTCTGCAAATGCCGTCGAAGTGGCGGTGCAAGCATTGATTTCCGGCAGCAATGTCATTACTGACGTGACCATGGTGCAGAGCGGATTGAAAAGGAATTTAATCTCCCAGTTGGCAATTGAGGCGTTCTGTGGAGTGCATGAAGAAGATACACGATTGCTTTCAGAAGCAAGAGGGATCACACGGTCTGCGGCAGGGATCCGACGTGCCTGGGAGCGATGGGGAGACAATGTGTTGCTTGCTATTGGCGATGCGCCGACTGCTGTTAAGGAAGCAGTGCGACTTGTCAATGAGCAAAACTGGCGTCCCCACTTGATCATTGGCTTGCCAGTTGGGTTTGTCGGAACCCGGGAATGCAAGGCAGTACTGAATCAATGCCAAATGGTCCCTCACATCACCAACACCAGTAACCGTGGGGGTTCCCCTTGGGCAGCATCTGTGATGAATGCCCTCATGATTCGAGCTGTCAATCGTCTGGCATCGGCATGACCTTCCCGCCACGACAACCTTTCGATTTTGAAGAACCGGCAGCCAACGGATTGCGTCGTGGAATGACAACCGGATCTTGTGCGACAGCTGCTGTAAAAGCGGCTTTGCTCAAGTTGGTAGGAGGCAGGGAATGCTGTGAGGTCGTGGTCAATTTAGTGGACGGTGTTCATTTTATCATAATTCCCATTTTGAGCATCCTGGAGGAATACCCGGGTCGGGTGCGGGCCACTGTGGAGAAAGACGCGGGAGACGATCCCGACGTGACGCATCGAGCAAAGATTTTTGCGATTGCTCGAGCCAATAATCAAGCAAAAATTCGGTTTATTGCAGGAATGGGAGTAGGGACGATCACTGAACCCGGATTTGCCTTCCCCCCCGGAGAACCTGCGATCAACCCCGTCCCTCGTCAAATGATGATTGCAGCCGTCCATGAGATTCTGAATGAGGTCGAGTATTCGGGAGATGTTGGCTTTGATCTCGAGATTGGCTGTGAAAATGGAGCGGAAATTTCCAAAAAAACTTACAATGCTCGCTTGGGGATTGTCGATGGAATTTCCATTCTCGGCACTACCGGCATTGTCGAACCCAAATCACTCTCGTCTTATCTGGCATCGATTGAATTGTACATCCGGATTGCCATGGCCGACCGTCCCCGGGAGATTGTCTTCACTCCCGGAAATATTGGCCAGCGTTTCGCTTCTCGGAATTTGGGATTCCCCCTTAAGCGCATCGTACAGATGTCCAATTTTGTCGGATTTTCCATTGATTCGTTGAACCAAACCCTGGTGGAATATGATTTCGTGCTTCCCCGGCTCTGGCTGGTTGGACATCCCGGAAAATTGGCAAAATTGCTGGATCGGGTATGGGACACTCATTCCAAAACCAGTAGGACTGCCGTGTATGCGATATGCCGGGCAGCAAAACACTTCGGAATGGCACCATTACTGATTGACAAATGCCGGCAATCGACCTCCATGGAACAGGTCATCCGGTTGCTGGAAAAAGAAACGTCCCCCATGCTTTTTTGGCAGGAGGTGGAAAATCAAATCGCAGAGATTGTTCAAAAAAAAACAAAACGCGCGCAAGAGGTGCAAGTGCGATTGATTGCCATGCAGCGAACCCTACTGCGTGGAACACTTTAATGCTTGCTTGAATTGTTACGAATCATGACGCACTATTCCGACACTAAAAATCATCTGGGCACCTTTTATGGGGTTGGGGTAGGACCGGGACCTGCGGGGCTTGTGCCTGTCCGTGCTCTGCAAGCACTAGATGATTGTGATGTTATTTTCTGTCCAAGAGCCGACTCCAAAGAGGTTTCCAAAGCATGGTGGTGTTTGAGAGGACTCGAGATTCCCCAAGCAAAATTCCGTGAAGTTCCCTTCAAGATGGACCCGAATCGTGATGTGCTTAGAGAGCATTACCTTCAAGTCTCGAATCTGATCGCCAAGGAGTTGAAGCAGGGAAAAAATGTAGGCTATCTCACCCTGGGGGATCCCCTGACCTATTCCACCTATGGTTATACGATTTCAGCGTTACTGGATGCGCTTCCCGACGTTCCTCACCATACTTTCCCTGGAATTACCAGTTTTGCTGCCATTGCCGCTTCCCTGAACTGGCCCTTGGGTGAGGGAAAAGAACGGTTGTTGATTCTACCCTGCCCGGAAACGATGGAAAGTCTGCAGGAAGACATTGAAAGCCATGACGTGGTGGTACTCATGAAAATCGGCAAACGGCTTCCCCGGGTATTGCAACTCCTGCAATCCATGAAGATCGAACTGTTTTGTGCCTTTGCCGGACATTTGGGGTTCGAAAAAGAGATTTTATGTGACGATCTGACACAATTACATGCCGAAGAGGCAACAGGTTATTTATCCACCATGTTGATACGCAAGCGTCCACGAGAAAAACGGCATTTATGAAAGTCTATTTTATAGGAGCAGGACCCGGGGCTCCGGATCTGATTACTTGGCGGGGCATCCAAATCCTCAAAAGAGCGCCAATGGTGATGTATGCGGGATCTCTGGTCAGTCGGGAAATTCTCATGCATTGCCAAGAAGCTGCAAAAGTGATCGATACGGCTTTATTGAACCTCGAAGAACAGGAAGCTTACTATCGACAAGCCCGCCAAAACGATTGGGAGGTAGCCCGTGTGCATTCCGGAGATCCGACAATCTACGGAACGATTGCTGAGCAAATTCAGCGATTGCGTCAATTGCGGATCCCCTTTGAAATCGTGCCGGGCGTCTCTTCTTTTTCCGCTTCGGCAGCCTGTTTACAGACGGAATTGACCAAACCGTATATGTCGCAGACTGTCATCTTGACACGAATTTCAGGAAGAGCTTCCCCGGTGCCTGAAGAGGAATGTTTGTCAAAGCTTGCTGCGCACCAGGCCACCTTGTGTATTTTTCTCTCTGGTCCCCGTTTGCCGGAAATCGTCAAAGAACTCGGTCAACATTATGCCAGCAACACGCCTATTGCCCTGGTTCAAAAAGCCACATGGCCTGAAGAGCGTGTCCATCGTGGCACTCTGGGTAACATTCTCAATGAAATCAAAGTCCAGGAATGGGCCTTGTGTACCATGATTCTTGTGGGATCCGTTTTGGGAGAGGAACTGCGGGAGGAATCTCAATTGTACTCTCACCGATACACCCACCGTTTTCGCAGAGCAAAAAAGATATGAAACCAGGCATTTGGCTGGTTCGCCAGGAAGCCGAACCTTTGGGTATTTTTTTGCAACAAAAACTCTCCGGAGAGTTGTTGCATCCATGGAAGCATCCGGGAAAATCCGGGAGGTCCCTGTTTGCGGAGTTGTTTTTTGAATACGCGCCGTGGGTGTTGGTGATGACGACAGGGATTGCAGTGCGCTATTTACACGGATTGCCTCAGGACAAACACTCAGATCCGGGAGTAGTCGTGCTGGACGAAGGGTCACGTTACGCGGTTTCTCTGCTCGGAGGTCACGAAGGGAAAGCCAATTTACTGGCCCACCGCATCGCCACACTGACAGGCGCAGTTCCGGTAGTCACCACCGCTACTGAAACCCTCAAACCGCTTGTGATTGGCATTGGCTGCCGCAAGGGAGTGGCATCTGATCAAATCGAAGATGCGGTATGCCAAGCATTGCGACAGATCGGGCGCAGCTTCCAGGAAGTTCGTGAAATCGCAACGATTGATTTGAAGGAAAAAGAGCCAGGACTGCGCCAGTGGTGTGCGAGTCGTGGTTTTCTTTTACATGGAATCAAAGGTGAACTGCTGGCAAAACGTCCTTGGGTCACCCGGTCTTCCCAATGGGTGCGGCAGAACGTGGGAGTGGCAGGCGTATGTGAGCCTTGCGCCTTGCTGGCCAGTGTACGTGGGGAGTTAATTTTGGAGAAAACGGTCTGGAACGGCATCGCGATCGCCATTGTCGAAGATCCTGTGTTTTTACCAAGATAAGGAAACAATATGCAGGGTAAACTCTATCTTGTCTCCGTTGGACCTGGCAGCAAAGAGCTCATTCCACCCTTGGCTACGAAGGCCATTGAGAGGAGTGAGGAGATTGTCAGTTATGATCGCTTCCTGCGATGGATCAAGGAGGAATTGGCAGGTAAAGCAATCCATACCTTCCCTCTCACCCAAGAACGAGAACGGGCATTTAAAGCAATCGAGTTGGCACGTGCCGGCAAGCAGGTGAGTTTGATATCCAGTGGCGATATCGGCATCTTTGCCATGGCTGGCCTTGCCTTTGAGTTGATGGAAGAGCAGGAACCTTTTCAAGTGGAAGTCATTCCCGGTATCACGGCAGCCAACGCCTGTGCTTCACTTTTAGGGGCGCCCTTGTCCCATGATTTTGCCGCCCTTTCGCTTTCAGACCTTTTATGCCCTTGGGATTGGATTGAGAAACGGGCGACGTCCATCGCGCAGGCCGATCTGGCAGCCGTTTTATATAACATCCAAAGCCAAGCGCGGCAGCAAGGGATTTATCGGATTTTGCGTATCATGTTAGAATATAAACCGTCAACGACCTGGTGCGGGGTGGTGCGTAATGCTTATCGTGAAGAGCAAAAAATTGCCATCGTAGCCTTGGAAGATCTGCTCGATCAGCAATTCGATATGCTCACCACTATTATCGTCGGCAATCGTTTCACGCGTCGCAAAGGCAATTTTCTGGTCACCCCACGGGGTTATCTCGGATGGCAGGCGTCCGACCAAGACGTCGCTGAATCGACTCAAAGGAATAGCGCAATTCCTCACCATGCTTATTGGGTATTTTCCGGAACCAGCGATGGCAACCGCCTGGCTGCGGAGATGAGAACGCGGGGTTATTCCGTCATAGTTTCCACGGCAACTGAATATGGAAAGGCGTTTGTAAAAAAAAAATATCCTCAATTGCCGGTAACAGGAGGAAGAAAAGGCATCGCAATACGTCGTCAAGAACTACAGGAAAGCTCTGCTTGTGCCCTTATTGACGCAACCCATCCTTTTGCAACTGAAATTTCCTCACAACTGATGCGGCTATCCGCTGAACTGAAGATTCCATATTTACGCTTGGAACGTCCGGGAAGCCAACCCTCAGGGACACCCGAGTCTCCCTCCATCACGGTATGTCAAACCATGGAAGAGGCGGCAAAAGTCGCCATCGCCAAAGGGAAACGCATCTTTTTGGCGACCGGTTCTAAAGATCTCGGTATTTTTCTCGACACTTCAGGCTCTGCCCGACGTGAATGGTTCATCCGCACTACTCCTGACCCTTCCATCGTGCAACGCGCTATTGATTGCGGGGTCCCGGCCAATCATATCTGTGCCGTGCAAGGGCCCTTCACGCAGGCATTCAATGAAGCGCTTTGGCAGAGCTGGCAAGTCGATTGTATCGTCACCAAAGATTCCGGAGAAGCCGGTGGTTATCAAGCAAAAGCCGCAGCAGCCCTGACGTTGGATATTCCCTTGATTGTGATAAAGCGCCCCACAATGACCTATCCCAATTGCTTTGTGGACCCGGCCGCTATCTTAAATTGGTTGGAAAATCGGGAAGAAAAATCCCGCGCCGAGGAACCCCCAACCCCTGCGCAAGGGATCAAAGAATCCCGCGCCGAGGAACCCCCGACCCCTTGAGGGAGGGGTCGGGGGTGAGGTGTCGCGGGGAGGGGTTCCCAAAGGGAGGGGTTCCCAAAGGAGAAAAGGGGAAATCGGATAGGATTGAAAAAGGTGACGCATCTCTTTAATGCGCAATTTTAGCCCAGTACGTTGAGAATTCAAAAGTCGGAGAATGACTGCCTCGATGGCAGGAAATACAGGCTTTTCCGGCAGGTTTGGTTGGGGGATGCACCTGAGTTGGATTGCGGATGTGAGCCATGGCAGGCCCGTGGCAATTCTCGCATTGCACGTTGAGCAGGGTGGGGGTCAGTTCCGCACTGAGGAAGCCATCTTGGTTCAGACCCACCACATGGCATTGCAAGCATTCCAAGTCAAAATGCTTGTTCACATTTTGCAGGGTCGCGTAGGCATGACTGTGTCCGCTACTGCTCCATATTGCATGCTGGGCAATATGACATGCTTTACAAATGATATCTCCCCCATAGGGGGTTTCGCGTTCGTGTTTTTCCATACGATCAAGATTGGTAAAAAACAGTTCTTTGACGTATTCATTATAATCGTCAAAAAAAGGCAAAATTTCAGGATGATCAGCAAAATCATCATAGAGCCAAATCACCTCGAATTGAGGTGACTTGTTGCTCAAATCAATGTGTGCCTGGAGGGCGCCTTGCCCTTTAGTGGGCACTGCGGGAAAAGTCCCTGTTGCGGTTTGCATGCTTAGAATCTGATTCAATTCATCATCGTTGTTGCTGCCAGTGATGATGAGATCGAATAAATGACTTTGTTCGAACTGGGTTAATTCCTCTTCATTGCCCCGGAACAACAAAATGGTATAGTCGACCCGGCTTTTTTGCAACTCCTGACGCCATTCCTCGAGTAGTGTGGAGTCAACGGGAAAAACAGCTTGTTCCTCGTTCTTGTTTTGATAGATTTGCGTGGGAGAGAGATAACCCCATATGCCGATTCGTTGCTCTGCCTGCATTTCAAAGTGCGATTTTTTAACAAACCAGTCTGCACGAACATTGGTGAGTATATAAGGAAGCTGCAGGTCCAAAAGCGATTGCTCATAGAGCAATTCATTCGGGCCCAATAAAATAACCAGAGGCTTAAGACGTTTCAGGGTATTTTGAATCAATTCCACCTTCAAACGACCTTGCTCGGAAGGGGGAGGAAAATTGTTTCCTAAATCGAGATAGTAGACCGGACTCCGGGATGTACGCAGTTGTTCCAGATAGCTGGCGCGACGCAGCAACCCCCCCATATCTCCTTCGGAACTGCAGCCACAGGGTTTGATCTCACCCCTCAAATCACCAGCAACCGTAAGCCAAAAGGGGGAATCGGAAACCGCCTCTGAATTGTGGAAATGCAGGAAAAACAAAAATCCAAGAAGAAGACAACCTCCCAAAGGCAGGACACGTTTTGAGTTAAAACGAACTAAAGTCTGCACAACACCCTCAAGGCATGAGTGGGACGTAAGGTATGAACGCCAAGCATATCGATAACCCACGGGAAGTTCAAATCAATTTTTCGGGAATCCCTTCGCGTTTTTTTGGCAATTGAAGGATTCTTGTAGAAGAACTCATTTGTGGAAAGAATGATGGTTTATGATCGAGTTCGTTTTCTGGTAGTGAGAGATTTTCTAAAATTCCCCCACTCCTCCCACTGGCAGGATCAGCTTCCGGAGCAATTGAAGACCCGTAAAGATCGTCGTTTTTATTTCCATCTCTTGCAGGGCATGATCCGCCATCGACGCTTGTTGCATGCGGAAATCCAAAATCGGGTGGACAAACCATTCCACAAATTGCAAAAAAGTGTGGTGGGAATTTTGGTATTGGGGATTTATCAACTTCTTTTCATGGACCGCATTCCCATTCGCGCCAGCATCTATGAGAGTGTTGCTTTGGCCCATCCTTTCCGTATCATCGCGCAAAAGGCTCTCATCAATGCCGTACTGAGGAATTTCGCGCGTGATATGGAAAAAAATTATTCCTATCACCGTCAACCTTTGGCAATTCGAACATCCCACCAGGATTGGATGGTGGCCCGCTGGCAAAAATTTTACACACCGGCGCAAGTAGAATCCATTTGCACGGCCAATAATACTTTTGAAGGAGTCACGGTTCGCAGCATGCCTCCCTGGAAACGGGAAAATCTCTTAGAATGCCTTGAAAAAGAAGGTCTCTCGGTACGCTTGCATCCAATCGCCGCTCAGGCTCTGGTAGTTGAAAACGCGGCCGATTTGTTCCATACGACTGCTTTTCAGCAGGGAGCGTGTTATGCGCAGGACAGCTCCTCTCAAATTTTTCTGGATTGCACGGCACCTCTCTGGAAGGGAAAAATTCTGGACGTCTGCGCAGCACCTGGGGGGAAATCCATCGGGATTCTACAAGCGCCTCATCCGCAACGACTCTTTTTCAATGATAATTCTCCAAAACGGATGAGAAAGCTTCGTCAAAATATGCAACGTTTGCGACTTCCGACATCGGGGTTGCTCGTCTCAGATGGTCTGAAACTTCCATTCAAAGAGCCATTTGATGTGATTCTCCTGGATGTTCCTTGTTCTGCAACAGGTACGATTCGCAAAAATCCGGATATAAAGTGGATTGCCTCCAAGGAAGCCTTGTTGAGCAAAACTCACATACAACAGCAGCTGTTAGACCAAGCATCGTATCTATTAAAGGCGGAGGGCATGCTGGTATACGCGACTTGCTCCTTGGAGTTGGAAGAAAACGAACTTCAAATTGAACAGTTTTTGATAAACCATCCGGATTATGCTATTCTCCCGTTTCGACAATTTTTATCTCATTGCAAACCCGGCATGCCTTTTTTGACAGAAGAAGGCTATTACAAAACACTGCCTTCTCCTGATTTGATGGGGTTATTCGCAGCAGTTTTATCACGCCGCGCTGAGAGACGATCGAATAATTTCTCTTGACTTGCAGATAAAAATCCTCTAAAAATTCACGATTTCAAAGAGCAGTTTCGCTAAGTACTAAAAGCAGGGGCATTTTGCATGTTTCACTGTCAGAAATTGTTCCGACTGTCAAAATCGCGGGTTCTTATTCGTTTCATAAAAGGATTGTTTGAGAGCAGAAGGACGGGAAGATGCAGGACATCAAAGCAATGTTGCAGAAAGAAAAAGAAAACCTGATCGAGGAAATTCTTAAAAATAAGGAACAGGTTGTCACAGAACATGAAATTGGAGACGAAATTGACAGTTCCGTGGAAGAGCAGGAACGGAAATTGACCATGCTTTTGCATGACCGCGAACAAGAAAAATTAGAAAAAATCGAGGAAGCGATTAGACGCATTGAAGAAAACAATTATGGGAACTGTGAAGAATGTAGTGAACCGATCTCCAAAAAACGGTTGATGATTGTCCCATTCGCCAGGCTTTGCATCAATTGTCAACAAGAAGAAGAGCGAATGAAGGAATTTGATGTCAAAGACGATGGAGAAAGCCCCATACGTTACATTGAAGACTGAATCCTGGGAGAAATCAAAGATTGGCCAAGCAGGGAATGCTTGTCGAGTTCTGCCACCTTCGCACTTGGCCAAAGGAGGATTCATTATTCTTCAAGTGCCTCTTGAAATGCCTTCAAGGATGCGCGTAATGCTCCCGACAAGATAAGGGAATCAGTCCCAATTTGGCACGTCTTAGCACCCATTTTGACAAATTTTGCTGATATTGCAGGCCCGGATCCATGATGTCCGGCAATGATACAGGCATTCTCGGCAACCTGAATGATACGTTTTACAACGGCCAGATGCCGCTCATCATTATACCAAGCGGAAGTCGGTACCTCCATGTCCAGGGATAAGTCATAGGGTCCAATGTATACTCCATCAATGCCGGGCGCATTGCAAATACTTTCAATGTTTTCAATGGCTTGTCGGGTTTCAATCATGACCAAACAAATAATCTCCTCATTGGCGCGGGTCGTATATTCTTCAACCGTCTCACCAGGTTTGATGAATGGCGTATGGGCTAAACTGCGAATTCCCGTAGGAGAAAAGCGACAGGCAAGTCCCGCGGATTTGGCCTCTTCCGGCGTGTTCACCATTGGTACGATTACCCCGGCCGCTCCTGCATCCAGAACATGAGAAATGTAGTAGGCATCCCCCTTGGGCAGTCTGACGAGCGCCGCTACTCCGGGTACTGTATTGATGGCCTGGATGCAGTTCACCAACGACTGTTCGGTTACGCCAAGACCATGTTGCCAGTCCAGACAGACCGCGTCGAAACCCGCCTTTGCCAATATCTTGCAAATTTCCGGATGGCCTGTCCAACTCCATACTTGAACCGCCGACTTGCCTTCTTTCCACATTGCTTTGATTCGATTTTCATTCATTTCAAACTCCTTTGCGTAAAAAAACTCAAATTATAATCTCTTGCAGACGTGTCAAGAGTATTTTAAACAACAAATATTTTTTTGGAAACTCATTTTATTTAAAGATTGGACACTGGATGTTTTCGCAGAGAATACACCAATGGTATGACAGCCAAGAGAGTGAGGAAGGTGATGCCGCCAATAAGAGGCACCCCCTGGAGCTTACCATTTTCGATAGTGAGGAGTGGTGTGGCCCAGAGGCCGCCCAATCCCATGGAAAGGCTGCCGACAATCATGATCATCGACATCAGACGTCCCCGTAAATAGATAGGAGCCGCTTCTGTCATGATCAGTTGGAACGCCGGCATTCTCATCGAGCCTCCAAACATGAGACCTGCCAGAAATATTCCTGCCAGTTTTCCGGGAAAAGTGAGATTGGTGAAAAGCAACATCACGACCCCCATGAATATGCAACCCAGACTGATCACTGCCGGTCTGGAAATCACCCGCGAGAGCCAACCGGATAACTGGATTCCCAGCACTGCGCCAATTCCACCCTGCATATAGCACAACCCGATCTCTGTGGCGTTCATCCCCATATTCAAAGTCAGCCAGATACCGATATTGGGCATCAAACCAAACATGCCAACCGTCATGAAAATACGTATATAAAACAATTTTCGCACTTCTTTGATGGTCCACAATTGGAACAACTCGACATACTGGGAAATGATTTTTCCCTGCTTGATCCCGGTGCCAACCGAGCGGATTTTCATCAATCCCAGAATCGAAAAAAAGGCGGCGGTTCCAATTATGAAAAACGCAGTTTCCCAGGAAAACCTTTCGCCAATCCATGCGCCGAAAGGCACACCTAAGATACTCGAAGTCGCAAAGGCCAGCATCACTGTGGTGATCGCCTTGGTGCGCTTTTCTCCATGAAACAAATCCCCAGAATATGCCATCAGGTTGGGCATGATGGGTCCACCAAAAATGCCGGAGAGAATGCGGAATGTCAACATGGATACGACATTGAAGGAAAAAGCGCATCCAAAGGTCGCCAGGCAGAATCCTGCAGAAAGCATTACCAACATTTTTTTGCGACCCCAGCGATCTGAAAAAGGAGCCAAGATGAGTGCGGAAATGGCAGAAGACAAGGGGTAGACTGCAATCAAATAACCACTATATTCAGGGGCGAGACCAATGCTCTTTGAGATGTCCGGACCCAAGGGAATCATCACCAGGTAGTCCATCACCATCAGAAAGAAAATCAGGAACAAAGGAAGGATTTGTAAAAGACTACCATCAACTTCGTTCGGGGGGTGAGTGAGAGGCTCTTTGGGCATAAGAATTAGAAGCGATTGGAACAAAATCAGATTATGCTACAATTCTAAAATGATTTGCAATCATTTTTTGTACTGTTGAGTTTCATCATAAAATTTTCATGCCTTATCTCTTTGGTGATACAGACCTGGCCGCTCACAGGCTTGAATTGCTCGCCAACGTATTTGACGAGTCCAGTAAACTCTTTCTTCAGGAGGTCACAGTCGGCCCTACGCAATTGGCTGTAGACCTGGGATGTGGACCAGGATTTTCCACCCATCACTTAGCTGAAGTCCTCCAATGCCAACATGTCGCGGGGATCGATAATTCGGCACGCTTCATTGCGCTTGCTCGACAAACTGCATCCAGCAGCGTTTTATTTTATCACCACGACATCACCTCCCTCCCTTTCCCAGTGGGACCCTGCGACTTACTTTATTGCCGATTTCTGCTCTCGCACATAAAAGATCCTCGAAAGTTGATTGCCAAATGGGCAAGCCAGCTTAGTCCGGGAAGGCAGTTGCTGATGGAGGAAGTGGAGTGGATTCAGACAAAACATACTACTTTGGCGACTTATCTCCGCATTCTGGAGACGATTCTGGATCAGCAAGCCAACCGACTTTATATCGGCCCCCTATTGAATAGCCTTGAAGATACTGAGAGCCTGAAGAAACGCAGCAATGTAGTCCGTCAATTAAAGGTCTCCACGGCTCGTGCTGCTGCCATGTTTTATTTGAATATCCAGACTTGGAAAGCCAGCCCTTTCATTGAGGCGAACTATTCCCCTGCCTCTATTCAACAACTCCAGTCTGATCTTGACGATTTGAGACGACAATCAAGGGAAGAATCCGATATCACATGGGGAATGCGGCAGATTGCCTTGGAACTCGTCTGAAAGATACTTTCCAAGACAAATTAACCCGGCAATTTTTAGCTTTTTCATTGTTTCTTCCGTTGTATAAAACGTCGTTTCTCCTTCTCGGTCATTGCTCGAGCAGTGACCGAATATCCTCTCCCATCAGGAAATTGAATCACAATGCAGAACAAGTATCACTAGCCCGAGATTCGTCAGGTGTTCGCCAATGGCGTGCGCTGGACCGCCTCTGCCGGCGGTCCCGAAATGAATTTTGAGGGACATCCCCATCGTGCCCCGATGGAGAGCTGGACTGGGACACGAAGGGTCTAATCGAACAGCTGAGGCGACTTTGGGGCAGAGTGAGGTACAAACGCCGCCCCAAATTTCGACCTCAAGCAGCTTGTGTGTGCCCGGCATGGGCATGAACTTATGGGGTGTGAGTCCCCTGTACATTATCCGAAAAGTATACTAGTCAGCTTGTGATTACAACTTTAAAAAGTACTAGCCGAGGGCAAGTGCGGGGAGGTGACGAGCCGTGCGGAGGAAGCCTGAGCGCAAACCTACGAGTCGACGGACAGAAACAGCATATAAGGCTGAACTTCGGGGCGAGCAAGCACGACATTGCGATGTCCACTCGGATTAAGGAGGATGGTAAATGCTGCGATTGTGTAGGGAAAGTTCATGCTCTTACCCGGGGAGATCTGATCGTGATGCGGTCGGAGATAGTGAGATGAAGACTAGAAGAGCCAGGAGCGGTTAATTCCTCTCTTGCGCATCACTCTCCTTCTTCTCGTTTGTCTCAGGTAGCGCGGTGTCGAGTAATCGGCAACGAAGGCGGTCAGAAGTCAGCCGAGGGCATAGTAGCTCCTGGAGAGTGAAGGCCCGAACCCAAGAGAACGCTCTATCCCATATGCTCTGTACATTGATGAAGCCGACCGGTGGAGATGATTAAAATAGGTGCGTTGTGGGACGAATAAACGTACAGGTTTGTGGCTGCAAATCTGGTCCGGCTACGGCCCGACACTCTTTGGGAATCGCCCCGTACGGACCCGTATGCGGGGTGGTGTGGGAGGGAGGGGAGAAAAACCCCTTCCTATCCCGATTCGAGCGTGTTTTGGTATTTTGTTTTTTTTAACGGTGTTATTCCGTTGGTTTATACGGATTCAAATGTTGCAAATCATCGATATGAGTAAAATCATCGACATTACGTGTAACAAGTATTGCGTTATGTATAAGAGCGGAAGCTGCAATAATCGAATCTCCTAAAGACATTTTCCTTTCTTGCTTCAGTTCAATAGCTTTATCCTTTACTTTTTAAGAAAGCGGAATTTCTCTCCCTTTAATGAACATTGACTCAAGAATTTTCTTATCTTCCGCGTCAAGCTCATGATATCCTAATACCTCAATCTTTGTTACAGACGCAAAGTAAAATGAAGCTAAATCCGTTAAGAACTGGTAGGCTTTTTCTTCATCTGAAGTGGCATTACCTGCATAAATGAAAATATTACTATCGATCAGATAAGACACGATCTCTCCTTATTTCTTTTTGCCATGCAATGGGGTCTTTAATCCCCTTGAAAGTTCCTTTAGATCGTAATTTATCTAGTGTTTCAATTAATACTCCCTTTTTCTCTTCTTTCTTTACTTCATTTGCCAAACTTTCTTCAAATTCTTTGATTCTGATTTCGAGTTCTTTTCTAGGAATATTGTCAGGGACATTGACTGTTACTAGCATAATTTTCCTGTTTGAAAGAATTTGAATAAACGATGTATAGATCGGATATATCACGTTGCGAAGCTTATGATACAAGCATACAAGATCACATACGCAAAGTCTAGTGACACTAAATTTTAATCCATTTTCACCTTGAAGAAGAGAGGCGCAAGGAATATCTCAAATTCGTCCTTATGGCCCAAGCGTATCACCTGCGGGCCCAGACGAGCCTGGAACTTTTGGAAAAACGGGTGCGCTCCCCCTTGAAACTGCTGCGCTTGCGGGAGTACATGGGCTCTGCAAAAAAAAATCATGAGCCAAATCATCCGCAGGGTGCGCCTCAACGAAACCATCCCTCATCATGAAAAAATCTTCTCCATCTTCGAGCCCCACACCGAGTGGATCAGCAAGGGCAAGGGGGGAGTGCCGGTGGAACTCGGACTCAGGGTCAACCTCATCGAGGAGCAGCATCAATTCATCCTTAACCATCAGGTGATGCGCAGGCAGAGCGATGAGAAGGTGGCCGTGGAAATCGTCGAAGAAACCAAAAAACGCTTCCCCGAGCTTGCGGTCGTGAGTTGGGACAAGGGCGCCCACAGCCCACAGAATCAGCGTGAACTCAAAGCACTGCCGGATCTTGTCGTACTTCCCAAAAAAGGCAGGCTGAGCCAAGCAGACCGGCAAAGAGAAGATTCCCGGGAATTCAAACTCCTGCGCCGCCAACACTCTGCGGTCGAATCCGCCATCAACGCTCTGGCAGCGCAAGGACTCGACCGATATCCGGATCATGGAATCAAGGGGTTCGAACGCTATGTCGCTCTGGCTGTGCTTGCAAAAAATATCCACCGTCTCGGCACCGTCCTGCGTGAACAGCAAAAAGAACGGCAGCGTCGTAAACGAGGACCCTACAAAAAAGCGGCCTGAACCAAAGGACGACTCCCCATTCTGAAACAAGAGGGGAGGCCGGGAGGGGGGGGGGAACAAAAAATTAGGGATCCCAAAGAAAAATAGCTTCAATTCTCTAAAATATGGCTTGTTCAAAAACAGATGTTCTCGCGAATTCCACACCTCACTATTAGTAAAATTGTATTTTTCTGCCAGACACTAATTATTTCGTTTTGTAGTTGAATGTCATAAAAATCAATATCAGTATGTCTTCTATACCATCAGATTTTACGCCAACGGCTCTTCCTTTTACGAGTTATTGTCAAAAGTGGTGTTTGAGTTAAAAATCAAGCGGCAATCCGGATTTCAGGAATCACCTCGATTCCATCAGAGAATTGTACACCTTCAATCACCTTTGCCAGGTAATCAAAGCCACGTAACTTTCTCCAATTCTTTTCTGCGCATTGTCCCAGCTTAAACATCATGTGCAGCATTCCTTCACGATTGAGACAGCCCTTTGATCTTTTAGTTCTGTGCCTTATGGTACCAAAGGTGGATTCAATCGGGTTGCTGGTTCGTATACTCTGCCAATGTTTAGCAGGGAAATCATAAAAGGCCAGTAACTCTTCACGATCTTGCTGTAGAGAAAGGGTGGCCTTTGGATATTTATCCTGATAGGTTTCAATGAAGAGTTCAAAGGCTTTCTCCGCATTGATTTTAGTCTCTGCCTGCCAGATTTCATGTATCGCCTCTTTAGCTTTAGGCTGTGAGCTTTTGGGCAGAGAGTTAAGGATATTAGCTGTTTTGTGTACCCAGCAGCGCTGATGACGTGTCTGAGGATATACTTCATCCATGGCAGCCCAAAACCCCATGGCTCCATCACCAATAGCTAACTGAGGAACATTCATGCCACGGCTTTTGAGTTTCAGCAGAACTTCTCTCCAACTCTGAGTGGACTCTCGTACACCATCTTCGATGGCTAAAAAACGTTTCTGACCTCTTTCGTTGACTCCAATGATAACCAATGCGCAAAGTTTATCTTTCTCGGATCGAAGACCTGAATAGATGCCATCTACCCAGACATAGGCCCAGCGGTCTTCATCCAGTGGTGCCTCCCGCCAATGATGATATTCATTTGCCCATTCACTCTTGAGGCGTGAGACAGTGCTGGCTGAGAGGCCCAGTGCATCATGACCGACCAGGACTTTTAATGCTTCCTCCATCTCTCCGGTAGAAACACCTTTCAGGTACAGCCATGGTAATGCTGCTTCCAGGGATCTGGTTTTTCTGACATAGGGCGGAACCAAGGCAGAACGGAAAGTCAGTGCCTTCCCATCTTTTGAACGTACCTTGGGGATGCGGACACTGACTGGGCCTATACCTGTCAGGATTTCTCGTTTTGGCAGGTAGCCGTTGCGTACCAACGCAAGCCTTCCATCATCGGCTATGCGTTGATGCTGAGACAAATACTCGCTCAATTCTGTTTCTACAGCCTGACGTATTAATTGCTGTGCCCCGTCTCGTAACAACTCGTTCAGAACATCTGAAACACTTTCTTTATTATCGAACTCTAAAATGCTGTTCTTTCCCATAGTGGCATATCCTTTTTATTTGGTTGATTGATATTCGAAAATTCTAGTCAACCAGATATGCCGCCTTTTTTCAATTCCTCAAACACCAGATTCGATTATAGCTCTCCTTTTACTCGCTTTCTCGCTCTTCCTCCCTTATACAATAAAAATAGCAAAATACACGGTAAGCTCCCTAAAAACAGTTCCGTGAAAACGCATTTTAACCGAAATGGTTGCAGAAATTTGTGCTAGGATAAATGAATGTGCAATCAGACCATTATTGATTAAATGCTATATGTTGCAAAAAAAGAAGTATCGGAAACACATGTTAACGAAAGAAAAATTTGGGGCTCATCTTAATGAATTTGTTGTTGGGCTGCAAGAATATATCAGCACAAAAGATGGACAATGGACTATCAAAGGCTTTGTTGATGTGTTTCAAAACGTTTATACAATTTCCACCGATACAAAAATTGTGTCAAAAATACTCGAAATTCATATGTTTCCGAAAATCGTGGAGTTTGCGAAGGAGCACGGATACAAAATTGTTCTTGCTGAACATCAGAACTATTATCCTGACATTTCTTTCGTAAAAGCCGATAATGAAAAGATAAAGTTTGCAGTAGACTTCAAGACTACTTATCGAAATCCCGATAAGCCATATCTATGCAACGGTTTTACGCTTGGTTCTCATGGTAAATATTTTGAAGACCGAACAAGCAAAAAGAACATTCAATTCCCATATAATACATATTCAGGACATTTCTGTTTGGGGATTATCTATAATCGTTTGGATGACTCTAGTGTTGACGAAACAAAAATCTACAAAATAAGTGAGATGCATTCAATCTCTTCAGTGGTGAAGGATTTTCAATTTTTTAATGTGGAAAAATGGAAAATTGCAAGTGATAAGAGTGGCAGTGGGAATACAGCAAATATAGGCAGTATCAACAACATAGATGATATTTTCAATGAAAATGGCATGTTTTCAAAGCTAGGCGAATCATGGTTTGATGATTATTGGATGAACTATAATAAAATCACCATTACAGAAGAGCAAGGCGGTACGAAAAAGATCACTTCGCTAAGGGATTTTGTCGAATACCGCAAGGGCGATATATCGAAAATTGTCCCAAAACACAACCGAATACGCGGAAAGGCCGAGAGATGAAAGTCAACGTACCACCAATAAAATCACAAGGAATAAAGACAAAGCTTGTTCCTTGGATAAAAAGTATAATTCCGCATGATTTTAATGGCTTATGGATAGAACCATTTATGGGCACTGGCGTTGTTGCCTTCAATCTTGCGCCAAGTCACGTGCTACTTTGTGATACAAATCCGCATTTAATTAATTTTTATAAATCTATATCTAATGGAAATATCACACATGAAATAGTTAGAGATTTTTTAAACCGGGAAGGCGCAAAGCTTTTAGAGGTAGGCGAATCTCATTATTACGAAATAAGAGAACGATTTAACAAAGAACATCAACCATTGGATTTTTTGTTTCTCAATAGGGCTGGTTTTAATGGGATGATTCGTTTCAATCGAAAAGGGCAATTCAATATCCCATTTTGCCGAAAACCTCAAAGATTTGCACAGGCGTATGTAACGAAAATAGTAAATCAAGTTGCTCATGTAGCTAAGTTACTAAGAACTAGGGATTTTTCATTTAAGTGTCAGCCTTTTGATATAACCATTTCTCAAAGTGGGAGTAACGATATTATATACTGCGATCCACCCTACATTGATAGACATGTTGATTATTACAATGGATGGAATGGAAAGCATGAAGAAAATCTGTGTCAGGCCTTATCAAATGCAGAAAGTAAATTTATATTGTCCACATGGCATCACAATGATTTTAGAAAAAACGATTATATAAATACTCTATGGGGTAATTTTCACGTTTTAACTCGAAAGCATTTCTATCATGTTGGTGGTAGCGAAAAGAATCGCAATCCAATGATAGAAGCAATTGTCACTAACTACGATACATCAGATTATGAATACCAAGAGCCGATAAGGTATAAGCAATTGATGTTATTCGAAAAACAAGCATCATATGGCCTATAGTTCGGTGGGTAGGTATAAGGTGGTCATGCACGAAATGGGTATTCTTTAAATTTTAACCTTTTTCAATTTGCTAAGATGTCTCGGAAAACGCGTTTGTACGACTCTGGTACGCTTTATCATGTGATACGTTGAGGCGATGGGGGCCAACGTTTTTTTTTCGATGACTGCGACTCTCGACGCTTTTATCAGTCTTCGATTGGAAATCTGCAACAATCCGAGAAGTGGCAAATGCTCTCAATCGAGATGATTCTACTGTCAGTCGTGGCGCACATAAGTTGAGAGAAAGATTGAAGGAATCCACAAATCTCCAAGAGCGGTTAAAAGAACTCAACCTAAAAATGTTTTCTTAAATTTGCAAACTTGCAAGCCTGACCCCCTTCTAATAGACTAAAGTATCCGACATAATAAACGCCCAATCAGATAATCAGAAAGAACTCGACGCAATACTTCCCGCCATACTCGACAAAGCCTTCAAAGGCGAGTTATAAATTCTGCGATGGTCAGAACAGCTAAGCTCAAGACGGCGCTGCATTGAGCCTTAAAAAAGCGTGATTCAACTCGATGGGTGATGATGAATTTGTTCGCGAATGGCTGCTGCCCCATACCCAGGATTTCTTGATTATATTGGATAGTTTAAGGTGTTGTGCTTGTCGCCCCTTGCTGGTCAGATACCGGTTTATGCCTGAGACAGCAGCGGCCGCATCGCCCGATAAAAGATATCCGACCATGAAACCGACCCTGTAGTTTCCTGCATATTTACCGGCTTGAAAACGATCAATGCCTTCAACAACATATAGACGACAGAGATTGGTGTCGCTTCCTGCTACACGTTTACATTCGATAATCGCGTGGGGGTCGTGCGCTTGGTATTGCAGAAATATTTTGATCATAAATATTGGTATGTCCGTCCTGCCATCAGGGTGTAGAATTTCCAGTTGCGAACGGGACTCAGTGCCAGGAAGAACGACCATATTTAATTCCAAGTTCCAGCGAAATTTATTATTGTTCAACGCTTGTCGCATACCATCTCGGAGACGTTCAGTAATCTCAACCTCTCCTGTAGCAGCATTTACATCGGGATAAGTTGACGCAATCGCCCAGCCAGCTTCGAGTGTCAGGAGAATTGCGGCAGTGATCTCATTCGCAAGATTAATGAATACTTGACCAGATGCGATATTGTCTTCGTGTGGTATCGTCACGCGTTCATTCCGGAAAAGCTTTCGGCGATAACAGTATCAGCATCTTCCAACCCTGAAACACCCAGCCAGTACCGGCGTGCCGCAGGTTTTATGATCACAACTTCATCAGGGCCATACACGCGTAGTTCTCGCTCACCAACCAGCGAGTTTGTCAGCGGAAAATTAAGGCGGTTACCGATTTGTAACAGAAGCTCCTTTAGTGGGCCTTCAGGTTGAATTATTTTCACTTCGGAGTTGCCGGGTTTTTCCTCAAGGACGAATCGAACAACCCTGAGTGGGTCGTGCTGAGAAAGATTGAATATCTCAGCACACATCCGTTTCCGGTTACGTGCGGACAACCAAACGTCGATTGTCGAAAGGAACGCGCGAGCATAGTCTGGCATGTGATCTTGAATGTCAGCCGGTTTAACCGATTCAAGTCGGCCCTGTTTCCATTCCCAGCTTGCGCGAAAGAAGCCGTCATGAACGACAATACGCTCTTGTTCATCCAGCCCGTATAAATCGAGAACGGCTTCATCAAGCCTTTTCCAATCACCGTCACTCAAGTGATCCCGTTGAAATGTTTTCACCAGTCGCAGAATGTGCTGGCCAGCTTCGGACTGTACAGCTTTTTCGAGGTCGGTTGTTGGCAACTTGGCTACATCCTTGATTAGCAAACGTCGCATCCATAATCCAAAAGTGGAAGCCGTCATTATAAAATACCACGAAGCTAGCGATGAACTCAGGATGGCCGCCAACAGGTGGGCAATTTCAATTCTATCAGGAGACAACACGGCACCAAAATACGCGTCAGTGAACACAAGATCATGATCCGCTACGGCAGCGACCGGACGAGGTTCTTCCTTCAGAAACTCCCTCACAACTACCAGAGGAGCCCGATAGGTCTCGCGTGTGCGCGACCATTCTGCTGCATCTTCGCTGAAAGACGACAGATTATCAGTAGATACGAAAAACCGTTGGTGATCTTGCTTGCGAAGCAACGGTATGCCCATAAGGAATGTTGCGTCGCGACTCCTGTTTCCAAACTTCAGTCCGGCGTTGAGTTTTGTCTCCAGCGCCTTAAGCCGGTGGCTGAGTGTTCTATGGGTGGTTGTCAGTCTCTCCAACAAGGAAATATCCCGACGGCACCCACAAATCGATGCTTTTAATCGTTCCGGCTGACGTTCCCATTCAGCTAACGGGAGTGTCATAATGTCACTACGCGCAATCTTAAAAGTATGACTTTGGTCTCCGGTTGGTGACCACGGAATATGTACAAGAGTTATCTGATCTGCAGGTTGCCGGGCACGGTGGCGCGCAAAGAATGCGACTGCCGGCATATTGGCCTCTGGAAACAGCCAGGAAGAAAGCTTAGATAAATTAACCAAAGTTACGGGTGAGAGCTTCTTGACAACTTGTTGTGAAGCATTCAAGCCTGTCCTGCTACGCGAAAAAAATGGAGTTGCACTAAGTATGAGGCCAAAGCGCGTATCGTCATGAGAGAATTCCTTCGCTCTCATGACAAAATCTAGACTTTCACCGCGAGGCTGCAGAGGGTTATTAAAGTTTCGGTTTCGGCGTACATCTGTGCCCTTTTTTCCTCTGAAACTCCATGGCGGATTGCCGACGATGATGTCAAATTTTCTCAGACCAGTTCCTGTGGCAAAAATCTTTTTTCCATCAGACGTGTTTTCAACATCATGTGCATCACCTACAAAAAGAGTTTTGCCAAGCAATGGTTCGAATTTCAGGGCCTGCGGCTGTTTCGGATCAGGGTCAAGTTCCAATGCTGCCAAATAAAGGCTGAATGCTGCGATACGCACCGCGTTCTCGCTGATATCCACACCATAGATTTGTTCGTACAGCGTTGTTCTAATCATTTCACTGCTCCGCACCGAATCTCTCGACTTGAGGGAAACAAGTTTTCGTAAAGCTTCGACAAGAAAAACGCCCGACCCACAAGTAAGATCGAGTACGGTTTCTTTTCCTGTCAGGTCATTCATAACTTCGTCAATCACAAGGGAAACGACCGGCAAACGGGTGTAATAGACACCCATCTGTCTGGCACTAGAATGGCTGGCGTTGTCTGCCTTCTGTCTCTCTTCCGTATGCACAAATTGTTCGTAAATGGCGCTGAGAAGTTCGACCGGAATTACGTCAAACTGATACGGGAAAAACGTGGTTTGTCCGGTTTTCGGATCCACCGCTTCCAGAAAATCTGCTACTCTGCTGAGATGGTTAGCCTCGGGTGTCACCGTAGCAGCCGGAAGGAACATGTCACCATTAAAAGTTTCGCTGAGCCATGTAAACAATTTCTCCGTAGCTGTACGATCACGCAGCACATCTGGCAAATTAGAAGAATCACAATGATCCTGAAACTCCTGTTCACCTATTATTTCCCGGTCAACCAAGTACTGTCCCAAATTGAGCGATTCTAAAAAAGGATCAGATTTTCAAGATGATTTTTTTGCCTGAGAAAGGCAATCATTCTGAAATCAGATTTTGATCATCAAATCCATGGATGTTTGAGTGAGAATGAGCATCAAAATGCTGTTTTCAGATGTGGAAGGTCTTCATTTCTCATGTTTTGGACGCACTTATCCCCTTAAACTTTAATGTTTTTGTTTTTTAATTGAAGCGAAACCCGTTGATCAGATTGGCGCCAATGCGTGCTGGCAGGTGGCAAATAGTTGGTCCAATTGCAAGCGCTCAAAGGTCTTTTTTGGTATTTTCAAGATCAGTTTTCCGGCATGACGAAGCAGTTTGCCTGCCGTATCAAGAAACTGGCGCCGGAAGGTATCAGCATACATCGTTACCGCAATCACTGGCTTGCTGACATCTTCTTTGAAGGATTCGAAGAGGTTATTGCCAAGCAGCATCAGATAGTACCATGCGGTATTGGAAATGAAGTCCTTGAAGGGAAGTTGTTGATGACCAAAGTTTTTCAGCGCCCGGTTGGCCAGTTCATCCTTTCCCCGTCCGTGGTACGAGCCAAGGATGCTATGAGCATCGATGCGCTTTTCTTCAGCGGCTTGGCTGAGTTGGCCATCAATGGCCTCTCCCATACCAAGGTTCGTAATGATCACGCCATCATGATCCAAACCCGGCAAAGAGAGTTGGCTATCGTGTTCAATCAAGCGGCTGTAGATCGTGCGACGAGCCTTCTTCCATGTCCCCTGCTGGCTCTTAAACTCGGTGTACTGCCAGATCTCCTTCTTGCCCGATGAAGTGAAGGTCTGCCAGTCAGTGGCTTCTTCCGCAGCATTCCTCACATTGGCATAGGACTTTCCTCCGCTTCAGCTAACCGATGTTCAGTCGTTCACAGGTTTCAAAGATTTTTTCGTCAAAAAAACCGGTGTCCATGCGCACCATGATTGGTACATCATCTCGGTATTGGCGGCGAATCCTTTTCACGATATGAACCAGCATATTCTGAACAGTTTTCCCGTGATTCGAATGTTTGCTACCTCCGCGAAAAACTGCGTCAACCATATAACGACCCCAATTCATCTGCAGGGGATGAAATCCTTTGACCATCTTGTAAGTCGGCTGGACACCATGGCGTTTCAGGGCATCATCATTATCAAGTACCATCGAATCCAGACCCAACACAATCACCGTTGGACAAGTCTTCTTCAGTCTCCAGATAAACAGTATCTGCAGCAGATGACGAAACAGGTAGACTCGTACAAAAGAGAACTTTCCAAAAAATCTTTTCACGGCATGCGAGGAGGCAAGGTCTTGCTCACTGCATGACAGCAAGGCGGCATAACCCTCGCCCCTTTTGAGGTGATCGAACCAACTGAGATGACGGCTGCTGCCGTCCATGAAAAAACAGAGGATCTGCACAAAAAAATCAGAGACAGCAATTCCTTTTTTATTTTTACGCATCGAACCAAACAACCTTTCGATGATCGGCATCAGCCGAATGCTTTGCAGATACTGGGCAAACAAGGCCAATCCGGCACGACTTGTCAAGTGTTCATCGGTTGGCTGAATGGCATCAATTATCTGTTTCTTTTTATCCTGAACTGTTATATTTTTTCCCATAAAGCTCTCTACCTGTTGGGTTGTGTTAGATTTTGTGAATTTTTTTATTTTAACCACTGAAATATAACACATTTTTCCCAAGGTTGGGAGCTTTTTTTATTACGAATCGCTCAACTTAGGAATATATCTTTAAAGTAAAATCTTTAATTTTATCACTTAAAAATGGAATTAAAGAGATACCATTTTTTATCATATCTTCAATTTGTATTGGCTTTGGTAACTACGAGAAGCTGTTTGCGGATGATTATTTCTTGGGGGGCTGTTTCAAATACAATATTCATGACGGGGTTATGGACAATTTTTGGTGCTGTTTTCGGCCTCATGATGGCTTTAGCCCTTAACAGAGAGGAAAGAAGTTCAAGAGTGATAGGATCTGTCCTTATGCTTCCATGGATCATGCCGGGGGTATGTGTTGCTTACATGTGCGTCTACTTGTTCGATGAGAGGATGGGGGTCATGGTGGAACTCATGGTGATGTTTGGCATTGTTGAAAAAAGCGTAAATGTTTTTGTCGACCCAACGCTGGCTCCATGGTTTATCATCAATGTCACTTCGTGGCTGGCTTTTCCATTTTTCATGACGATGTTTCTTGCCGGTCTCAAAACCATACCCAAGGAAATTGAGGAGGCTGCCATGATTGACGGAGCCGGGGGAATTTCAAAATTCAGGTACATTACTCTTCCTTTTCTTAAAAATATTATTGTTATCACAACCATACTTTCCATCGTTTGGGGATTTAATTTTTCGACCTGATCTATGCTACCACTTCAGGAGGGCCTTATGCTCGAACTGAAACACTGGTCATCCTGGCTCAGAGAATGGCATTTAAGGACCTGGATCTTGGATATACAAGCGCCCTTGGGGTAATGTGGCTGTTAACACTGATGGTTTTTTCAGTAATTTAAATTAAAACAATGAAGGTGTTCTGATGGCACAACAACTTGAAAAATCAATAACAGAAGCCAGCAGAAAAATTGTGCTCACGGCTGGTCTGATTGCAGTTCTGTTTCCCGTATTATGGCTTCTGAAAACCTCTTTCATTGATAATCGTGAAACCATCATCAGTCCAATTTATTGGCTGCCGAGGAGTTTCACGCTGGATAATTATTTACACCCTTTAATAGGACGCTTTGAAAATCAAACAACTGGTGAGGTAGTCATGAACAAGTCACCAGCATGGCCCAGTTTCTCCCCTTTTATTGGTTTAGTGATTAATGGGTTGATTGTCTCAGGTTCAGTGACATATTTGAGTATAGTCTTAGCAATCATGACAGGATATGGGTTTTCAAGGTTTCAGTTTTTTGGCAGGATATCGTTGATGGTTCTTGCCCTCAATACACAGATGTTCCCCTACATCGCAATCGTTGTCCCACTTTATGTCATGTAAAGAAACCTGAAGATGCTCAATACCTATACAGGACTGATCATTGCTATGACGGGGATAGTGCTTCCTTTCTCAATTTGGATGATAAAAAGTTTTTGTGATACGATTGATAAAGACCTTGAAGATGCAACCATCATTGACGGCGCATCAAGATTCCGGATCTTATGGAATATTGTGGTCCCAGTAATTACGCCGGGCATCGCATCGGTCGCCTTGTTCTCCTTCCTGGCTTCCTGGAATCATTTGCTCTATGTGATGATCCTCAATACCCGTGAGACATTGTTGACGGTGCCAATGGGACTCTTAAGAACCTGTTTGAAAGTCATTTAATTCTCTTTAACATCAAGCAAATCATAGCGACATAGATCATGTTTTCAGAGTTTTTTGTTTTTCTTTCATAATCGATGTTGAGTCTTCGATACCATCCAAACCAGGAAAAGGTTCTTTCGACGATCCACCTTTTCGGTAGGACCTGAAAGCCCGTTCCTTGGAGGTTTAGAGTGATCTCAAGTTCACATTGAAATCGATTCCATAACCATTGGGCTAATTCCCCTCGATAACCTCCGTCGGCCCAAATCATCTGAATCGAAAAGAACCAGCTAAACATCGATTCCAAAAGATCGTAAGCACTTTTGGAATCGGAGGCATTGGCATCAGTGACTTTAACCATGAGAGGAATTCCCGAGATATCGACAGCTACATGCCTTTTATGCCCTTTGATTCGTTTATTTCCATCAAAACCTCGACTATCAGCCAGTTCCGTGGTTTTGACGGATTGACTATCAATCATTGCAGCACTGGGTTCGGGAGCTCTGCCCGTTTCTATTCGGGTTTGCCGATGGAGAAACTGGTGAATCAGGAACCAAGTGTCGTTCTTGCACCATTTATTGTAGTGGTAATAAACACTTTGCCAAGGAGGAAAATCTTTGGGAAGCATTCTCCATTGACAACCCGTGGTCACTACATATGTGATGATCCTCAATACCCGTGAGACATTGTTGACGGTGCCAATGGGACTCTTAAGAGAGTATAGCATTAATTATTATACATTTTACGCTACTATGTCCGCAGGGTTGCTTTTAATCATCATTCCTATCGCAATTATCTATATTCCATTCCAAAAATACTATGCCTCCGGATTGACATCTGGAGCGGTAAAAGGTTAAAATAGTTGCCGTGACCACAAGTTTATCTGCAACATGGATGGAATCGCGTTCATTGAAAGTCGAATTATAGCGCTTTTCGGTCTAGCAATCGTACTGTCAGGGTGTACCACTATGCGGCCTGGCGCTCCGTCAGCTTCCGTCGTGGAGGAATCTCAACCCCTGTCCATTGATTCACGTCAGTGCAGCGGTTCCTTCGTGCCCCATCGCCTACCTCATGTGACCCGCAGTGACAAAGAACGCATCGGCTTGTATCAAGGCCATGGGGCCGGAGTGGCTTTGGCGGACCTCAATGAGGATGGCCAGATCGATATCATCTTGGCCGGGCAACATGTGCCATCGAACATTCTGTGGAACCAGGGGGGCTTGAGTTTTCAGAGCGAATCCCTGGATGCCGACGGTTCACGCGCCGTCAATGCGGTGGACGTGGATGGCGACGGTCGGCTCGACTTGGTGTTCACCCACTCCGGTAACCGCCCTTCTTTCTGGCGTGCGGGAGGGAATCCCAGGCAGCCTGACTTCACCCGCGTCGCCAAACAAGATTTCATCAACCGGCAATTTCCCTTTGTGATGGCCTGGGGAGACCTGGACGATGATGGGGATCTCGACATGGTTGGGGGCTCCTATGATCGTGAACTCAACTCTCTCGGGCTAGGCTCTATTTTTGCTGGCACTCCGGTGGGTGGAGGAATCTATCTCTACACCAATGAAAGGGGGAGCTTCAAGGCATTTCTCCTTTTCCCTTCCGCCGAAGCCCTGGCGATCTTGCTAACTGATCTGGATGCCGACGGACGCCGGGATATTCTGGTTGGCAACGATTTCGCTCCGCCTGACGTGGCCTTCCTCAACAAACCGGAGGGCTGGGAGGATGCCTTTCCCTTCGAGCGCACCACCTCCAATACCATGGGCTTCGCAGAAGGCGATATTGACAACGACGGAAAATTTGAAATCATGGCGACCGATATGAAGCCCTACCTGGCAGACCCCATTTGGCAGCCGGAATTGGAAGGCCCTGTTTCGATGCAGTCTGGAGATGGGGTCCAGTTCCTCGCCAATACCCTACAGTCGCGCCGCAGCAACGTTTCAGCCTTTTCCGAACGTGGCAGGGAGGCAGGGGTGGATGCCACCGGCTGGAGCTGGTCGTTACAATTCGGGGACCTGGACAACGATGGCGCCGTCGACATCTACGTCGTCAATGGCATGTTCGACCCGGTTATCTTTGCAACTTTTCCAGGAAATGAATTGGTTCAAGAAAACCAGGCCTTGCGCAATGATGGCACCGGGCACTTCATCCCAGCTCCGGAATGGGGCCTGGGGGCTATCGAGAGCGGACGGGGGATGAGTTTTGCCGATTTGGACAATGATGGGGATTTGGATATCGTGGTCAACAACCTCGCAAAGCCGTCGGTCCTGTTCGAGAATCGACTTTGTGGCGGCAGCGCCTTGGAAGTCGCCTTGCACTGGGAGGGCTCCCCCAATCGTCGTGCCATTGGCGCAAAGCTGCGTTTGCGCACCACCCAGGGGATCCTGCATCGTGAGGTACGCCTCAGCAGCGGTTATCTCTCCAGCCTTCCGCCCCGCGTCCATTTTGGTTTGGGCAACGCCAAAGCCAACGACATACAGCATTTGGAAGTGATTTGGCCGGACGGTCATCTTACTCGCATCGATCAACCTCCTCTCGGGACCTTGCTCCAAGTGCAACGGCCCATACCTACACTTGAATAATATTAGCATTGTATTTGGCCACGATGGCATCGCGGGTCACTAAATGCAGGGGTTCCACCAGGCTTTGCGCAATCAACATCCGATCAAAGGGATCGCTATGATGATTTTCCAGATCCATTAGCTTTAGGGCATGATCCGGTTGGATGTACAGCATTTCAAAACCACTTTCTGCCGTCACTTTCATCAATTCTTGAATGTCAAACGTCAGCTCCAGTTTTCCGAGCGAACGCTTAATCACGATTTCCCAAATATTGACAGTACTGGCGTACACTTCATCGGCAGATAATACCAACTGATGGGCTTCTTTCGGTAAATCCTTGCTTTCAGCCAAACACCACAAAAAAATGTGCGTGTCCAATAACACTCTCATTGACGGAATCCATAGAACGCCTCCAACATTTCTTGAGGCAACGGTTCATCAAAATCTTCACTGATCCGGATCTTCCCTTTTAAAGCGCCGAGCTTTATCTTTTTTTTGCCATGATCCCAAGGGACCAATTTCATTTTCGGTTTCCCGGCTTTAGCTACAATAATTTCTTCTCCCGCGGCCACCTCCTCGGCAATGCGGGATAAATTCGTTTTGGCTTCATGCATGTTGATCGACCTCATGTTTTTTCTCCTCATTGATTTAAACTAAACTAACCTTAGTTCAATAAGAGAGCCAAAGCAAGTTTTTTCTTATACCTTTATTACTCGACGATGTCCGCCGGGCTTTTGTTTGTCTCTCTGCCAGTCGTGGCCGTTTTCATCTGGCTGCAGCGCTATTTCGCTTCCGGATTGACGGCCGGAGCAATCAAAGGTTAATTTTAGGCTGAAGGGGAACTCCACCCGGGCTGAAGGTAGTAAATTATGAGAAAATTTTTTCTCTTTTTTATAATCGCTTTGCTGCCACTGTCAACGAGCGGGCTTTCTGCCCGGGAAACGGTCCCGTTAGCGTTTGTGCGGATCGAAGCGGAAAAATTCCAGAGGGGCGGCCTGGAGCATGATGAAGATGAAATAACCGTCCACAACGTCCACATCAGCCAACACTTTTTGATTTCGGACCATGAAGTGACCCTGTGGGGAATTTCAGGAGTTTGTGGAGGCCACCGGGTACCCCAGTGAATCCGACCCAGGAGAGGGGTGTTATTTCCATACGGGAGAGAATTGGAAGAAAGATCCCACGAAAACCTGGCTGGATCCTGGTTTTTCACAGGGGGTCGATCATCCGGTGGTGTGTGTCAGTTGGCATGATACGCAGGCATATATTGCCTGAAAAAATCAGACCACTGAACAGCAATACCGGTTGTGCAGCGAAGCAGAATGGGAATATGCGGCACGCGCAGGTAGCACGACGATCTACCATTGGGGCGATAGCACAGCGGATATTTGTCAATCGGCTAATTTGGCCGACCAATCTTCAGATTTGCAATGGAAACAATCCTGCGAGGATGCGCATGCGAGAGCAGCACCGGTGAAGAGTTTTGCGGCCAATCCCTGGGGACTGAGTCAGGCTTTTTCCGAGTCTTTCGTGGTGGCAGTTGGGACAGCATCCCGAATTACTTGCGCTCGGGGAATCGTGATAAGTTTTTACCGGAATTTCGCAGCGGCAACATTGGTTTCCGCCTGTGTCTTGAGCAATGATCTCCTCAAATTTCCTTAGAAATCCCTCCAGAGCAACAAACTACGTGATGCCTTCAGGAAGGCGAATAAATAACAGGTTGAAGTTACATGAGAAAGCAATGAGCAAAAATATACTTGACATCTGAAGTTGCCTGAATTAGTAGTAAATATTTACCTGAAATTTTGCGATTTTCTGACTCGGGAGATCATAATCTCCTACTTATAAAGGAATCAAATGAAATCAAAATTCAGCGGGGTTTATCCCGCCATGATCACGCCTATGACAGCAGACGGGCAATTGAACGAATCCATTTTTCGGCAAGTGATGGAATTCAACATCCAAGCCGGGGTCCATGGGTTCTGGGTTGCCGGAGGCACGGGGGAAAGTATCTTGTTGGACGATGAAGAAAATCGTCGCATTGCGGAAATTGCAGTAGATCTGGCACAAGGGAGAATTAAAAACATCATGCATGTGGGCGCCCCGACCACGGTCCGCTCAGCCAAGCTGGCGGAACATGCTGCCAAATGCGGGGTTGACGCAATCTGTTGCGTACCGCCCTTTTTCTACTCGCAGTCGGACGAGGCAATTGTTGAACATTACCGCATTGTAGCGGGGGCTGCCGATTTGCCTTTTTTTGTTTACAATCTTCCCCAAGCGACCCAAGTGGAAATCACTCCGGCATTGTTACAGAAGATCCAGGATAAGGTACCCCAACTAGAGGGACTGAAACATTCCGCACTTAACATGGGATTCGTTCGCCATTTCAGCAACATGGGACTGAACTGCATGATTGGAAATTGTCGCTTGATGCTGCCTGCCCTCACTGTGGGCGCGCAAGGGTGTATCGATGGTCCTCCCAATATGGCACCCGAATTGTGGGTGGCGGTTTGGGATGCGTTCCAGGCCGGTAACTTCAAAGAAGCCATTGCTGCGCAGGAAAAATGCGCTAAGGTGGCAGTTTTAGCCGAAACACCTCGATTTCCAGCCGTCATCAAAGCGGTGATCAGCGAAAGGCTTGGTGTCGATTGCGGTGATCCCCGTCCGCCCTATCAAAGTTTGACCCCTTCCGAACGAAGCGAGCTGTTTCAAAAACTGAAAACGCTGGGACTGGTCAACTGAGTTGGAATCATTTCAAAGTTTGTTCGCAGTCGTGAAAGAATAAGTTGTTATCCGATCTCTTGGGCGCTTGGGTTTGGTTCCAGAACTCAAGCAAGGTATACGGCCAGTTTTGGGTCATCCGACCTTTACTATTTTTGGACCAGCTTTTCATGTGGGGCGCTCCCCAGGGTCTTTGCAGATTCCCTTCGTCCACCCATTGGTTGTAAATGTCATGGACGGATTGTTTGCAGTCGAGAGCGGCGTGACCGGTTTCCAGCAGCAATTTGAGACACCCCAGGATGCAGCGCATTTCGCATTTGGAAAAATGGACTTTTTCCCGCTTCAATGCTCGCGACCAAGAGCCATTCTCGATCAACATCCGCTTTCCCACCGGTGGATACTGTGGGATACATAATTTTATCTGTTCCTCATCTTCTCCCAAAATCGAAGTCGTACTTTTTGTGAAAAAAGCGCGGAGTTCATCGTTGGCTGTACTGATCGAAGGGATTTGGCGCGGCCAGGATTCGTCTTTCTTCACCCTACGCAGAATGCCTTCGGCGTGTTGCCAAAATAAGAAAATTCTAAACACGAATTCTCAAATCGCGCTGACCCTGATCCTTTTTTGTTTTTACGCATCGAACCAAACATCCCTTGCCTGGCAGGGAAAAAACCTGCTCTACGATGACGGCACTTCCTAATAGAAAAGGAATCTGCAGCCATACCAGGGGTACGACGGGAATGAATGCATTCCTCCAACGCTACGCGCCACTGGAGCGAGTAGGATCCTCGCTAACCTGAATCAGCAGTTTGCCGAAGTTCTTGCCATGCATCATGCCTATGAACGCGTCGGGCGTATTTTCCAGCCCAACGATGACGTCTTCCTTGTACTTGAGTTGGCCGCTGCGCACCCACCAGGCGAGCAGAGCCAGGGCCTCTTCGTGACGGTCCTGGTATTGACCCTGATTGAATCCCTCCATACGGGCCAGGTTTCCCTGCAAGAGGCGGTTGAGGCTTGGTCCCTGTCGCCCGCCAAGAGGCTCGTTGTACTCGGAAATGGAACCACAGAGCACGATGCGCGCCCGGGAGTTGATCTGCGCCAGCGCTGCATCCAAGACGGGTCCTCCGACGTTGTCAAAGTAAACATCGACGCCACCAGGACAGCTCTTGGCAAGCCCGGCAGCCAGGTCTCCGGTACGATAATTGATGGCGGCATCGAAACCGAGTTCATTGACGATGTAGGCGCATTTCTTGTCGCTGCCCGCGATGCCAACCGCCCGACAGTTCTTCATTTTGGCAAGCTGCCCCACGACGGCGCCGACGGCGCCCGCTGCAGCCGAAACCACGACTGTCTCTCCGGAGACCGGTTTCCCTACCGCAAACAAGCCAAAATAAGCGGACACCCCCGGCATACCGGCCACACCAAGGGTCGTGGATAATGGCACCAGGTCCGGGTCCAAGACGCGCAACTCGGGGCCTGCAGCCACACCATGACTTTGCCATCCATAACCTCCCACGTACTGGCAAACGAATTGGCCCTCTTGGAATTGCGCATTGCGTGAAGCAACTACTTGGCCAACCACACCGCCAATCAAGACCTGACCCACCGCCTCGGCCCTACCCATCCTTCCCCTCATGTAAGGATCCAGGGACAGATAGATGGTACGAACCAGGACCTCCCCTTCCCCCGGTTGCGGTATGGGATTTTCCACAAGTTCGTAATCTTCCGGAACCGGCATACCCTGCACTGTGCGACGCAGGATGATTTGTTTATTCATTGCACTCATTTCTCAACCTTCCTTTGCGAATTCCCAGTTGTCAATATCTCATGTTTTGTCTCGAAATGTTTCATTCCTTCTTTCACTTTTTTATAGCAATTATCACCCAAGCTGGACTTTGGACATTCGATTTATTCTTTTAATTTTCATTATTCAATAATATCAATTGGTTGAAATTCTGTAAAAAATTAATACAGGTTACTGTTTTCCGTTTTTGATGATACGACCTGTATTAATTCCAATACAGATTCGTAAGACATTGATTTTATTAAACCCAAAAGTTGGATAAAATGTTCAAAGTCGAGACCCAAGTGGACATCCTTTATTTTTATTCTAAAGATCCATTCCATGCGTTTTAATACCAGTCAATGACGTCTCATCGATTGCATAAATTAACCTGAGTTCGACATAAATCTTCAATAATATGAATATCCTAGTGCATATGTCATCCTCGCGAAACTTGTCCCCGCAAAAGCGGGGAGCGGGGATCCGGATTTCAGTCTGGCTGCATACCTCCGGATTCCTTCTTTCGCAGGAATGACAAGGTTTCTCTAAGATATGAAGATTCCATAACATATTGAATTTATTAAATTCTTATCTCGAACTCAGGTTAAATTAATTTGCGTGAAATTGAGAAGGGCATGAATCCATGGGACTTTCCCGGTAGGTTTGATGTTTCCTGACATGAACCCATTGTCGGGAGACCTGCCCCATGATATTTGAATTGACAGTAACGGAATTTTAGGAATTGTTCAATAGTCTTCAAAGCCCGGATGAATTAGTTGAGCTGAGGCGCGTGGACCTGTGAGAACAAGCGGTTCGATAGCTTGTTACTCATTCAAAGACGTGTCATTCAAACATGGAAATGGTAAATACTCGGATAGTGAATCAGACATTAAGAGCTCACCGATTACCATGAAAAACAAAGGTAGCGCAAGTCTCTTTCCAAAAACTCCATATCAGCCAGGGAGGCAGATATGACCGCGCAAGCAGGCAATTCCGCTGTCAAATTTTTTCACAAAGAAGGTGATTGTTTCAAAGACAGAGCAGGCGATTATCGGCGTTGTCGCCACGGGTCTCAATGACCCGGTGGACAGGTCAAAGTTTGTCGGTATCGGCATTGTTGGTGGCGCCCGTTCATTCGTTCGATTGTGACATTTGGAACGATGTTTTGAGTCGTGTGGCCGGTTGGCTGAGGATTCCGGATGAAACCACATTCGGCCGGATACTGCGTACTTTCACACAGAAAAACATCAATGAGATGGAGAGCTTGAACCGTGTTTCGAGTGGTATCTGGCGTAAGGCGCTTGCGAAGTGGGACAAGCAGAATAATGGGGTGTTTGTCTTGTGATTGACGTGGACTCCACTGTGAAAACGGCCTACGATCCGTCAAGCAGCAAGGAGTGTCTGTCGGATATAATCCACAAACGCGTGCAGCTTCGTATCTCCTTGCTGCATTTTGCGAGAGACAAAGGAGATTCTTCAGGGTTGGCGATAAGGAGTGTCTATCAGCAATGAGCGTCTGCCGCAACTTCTCGCTCCCTTCCAAATCGGACTCCGCACTCCTTTCGTGGAGACAGTGAAGTTTTTTTGTGGGGGATTTGCTGGACCAAGAACGCCATGGCTTCTGATCAAGGTCAAACTCAAGGGGCTTGTCTTCGTTGTTGGAAACCCAAAAATGGCTGAAGGGGCAGCCCGCTTGGGAAGGGTGTGAGTTTTCCCACCAATGTGACATAGGAGGTCAAGAAAATTCATGGCCGTACGCAGGGAGAAAGAGGAGGAACTCAAAGGGATGGCCACCCTTTTGAGATGAAGAGTACGTTATTTTTCGTTATGTTTTCACTGATGCGCTCACTCCCTGGATTCAGGCTCACAAAGAGTATGGCCAGGGCGGTTTTGAGACATGGATTGAGGAAGCAAAAAATCAAACTGCGCTGGCTCAGATTAAAACCGACGATTTTTGGGCCAAAAGTGCCTTGATCCAATGCGGATACATTACAACACGCTGCGCTGGATGGCCCTTTGTAGTGGTAACGCATCGCGCCGTTGGGAACCGGCCACCATGCGCACCTATCGGTCCGAATGGCAGGAAAATGGACGAGTGGATTGACATTGAACCGGAGTTCCGGAAAGAACACTTTACAATGCTCAATGGGATGACATGGGTCGCTGTTGGAGGTTTGGATTTGTTTCACTCCAGTGGATAGATTTTGCTGAGATGTAAATCAGTCCTTCAAATCCAGGGAGAAGTACGTCTTGAATCTTGTGCCCGCGAAAGCGGGTATCAGATCATCACAAAATTGATTATCTTCCATGGACTTGGAAAAACCTTTATGAGCAAGGACTGATCAATTCAACTCTCAAATTCTTTTTTAAAAAAACCTTCAAAGAGTGGGGGGAAACTCAATCATATTCAATTCCAGGTTTAGGTGTTACTCATTCAAAGACTGTCATTCCGAAAAAAATTGAGAAATCTTAAAGCTCTCCCTGCGGTTGAGATGGGGAAACTCGACTACTAACTCTACATGCGCCTCTTGGAAAAGGCTGGTATCAGCAGTCTAATCTCTCTCCACGGACTCACTGACGATGAAGTCGATGGATGTCCGGAACATGTCAAGAACAGCCTGCACTGAATCAGTTTCATCAGAGCCCCTTTGCTACAAACCACATTAGCTGGGGATAATCGTGGTTGTCGGAAAACACGACAGAAGGCCTCAATACTCTCGGATGTAAGGAAACAATGGAACATATCCACATTATAATGGCTGGGTTGACCGCCATCATTCTCTTCATCTTTGGATTGGAAAATTTTTCTTCAGAGATTGAAAAAATTTCTGGTGAAAGATTCCGCAAATTTCTCGCCAGGGCGACGAAAATTCCAGTAATAGGCATGCTGATAGGCGCCTTGGTAACCGCTGTTATCCAGTCTAGTTCTGCCACTTCAGTGATTGCCGTCAGCCTGGTCAATGCGGGAGTGCTTTCGTTCAAAAACAGCGTAGGTATCATCTTTGGGGCGAATATTGGAACCACGATTACTGCCCAATTGGTCGCATTCGAGCTCACAGCGATTGCACCCGTGTTCATCATTCTGGGATTTGCGCTCTCATTCATACGCTCCAGAATTGCTATATTCGGCAAGTCCATATTTTATTTTGGTTTCGTTTTTTTCAGCCTCAATCTGATTTCTTCCGCGCTCGAACCTTTGCAGCGTGAACCGGCGCTGACCAATTACCTCATTCAGCCTCAAAATCCGCTAATCGCTATTCTGGTAGGATGTCTATTTACGGCCGCGGTGCAATCGAGCTCAGTGACGACGGGGCTGGCGATCATCTTCTTGCAACAAGGGTTATTGAGTCTCGAAAATGCCGTTCCACTCGTCATAGGCGCAAATATCGGAACTTCGGCAACCGCGTTGATCGCGATGTTGAATATGGACGTCGCCGCCAAGAAGACGGCGCTCAGTCACTTCATGTTCAATTTCGGTGGCGTACTGATTGCTCTGCCTGTCCTCTTGTTGTTTGGAGACAGGTTGAATGGATTCGATAGCAAACCTGCAATTGTGCTGGCAAATATTCACTTCGTATTCAACGCTGCAACGAGTGTTATTTTTGTAATATTGATCAATCCCTTCACTCGACTTGTCAACGTCCTTTTGGGGGAGGACAAGATGGATTTCGAGAGACTGGTCATTCCAACCTTTGATAAGCAAACCGATTTTGAGACGGTGAAGTCCGAACTTCGCCAAAACCTCAGGGACCTGCTGATTTTTTTACAGGAATGTTACAATCTGGTGACACTGAGTATCGAGTCCAACTATCGTAGTATCTTTGAGGCGTCCTCCAAACGGATGGAGTACATCAATTTCCTGGAGAAAGAGTATGTGGAATATTTTTCAAAAGCCGTCGCTTCCGTCAGCCATGAACACGAATCTCGGGAACTACTGAGAATGAATACGCAATTTGATTATCTCTTTCAGATTTACGATTCAATAGATGACATCTTCAACACGAAAAAAGCCATGAATAAACACTATATCGAGTTGAGGAGCGACCTCTTGCTGATGGTCAGGGAACTCTCCAATCATACGCTGGCCATGTTCGAAGACATCCGTAAATCGCTTGTGGTGGGAGGACAGTTGGACGTAACGGCAAGAGCCGGAGAACTCCAAGAATTGCTGGACGATATCAACAGGGATTTACTACCCTTGCTAGCACAACCGGGTCGACGCGATGCTGGTACGCTCTCTAACTTTGTCACTTATTCCAGGCGTCTCGAGGACAAATTGGTAAATTTTGCAGCCCTGCAGGACAGCGAGACAATTTCCCCGGACACCACCCATTAGAGTGGGGCGAAACACCCAGCGTCGGATGGATGTGTCAGTGGTAGGACCGGCGCTGTTTTCCAGGTAACGCTCCAGGAGAGGATGGAAGTGTTACCCCGGTAGTGGCAGAGACTCGTGGACTTCAATTTCGCGGCATTCCACCCAACCAACACGGGGATGCCCCCTGAGCAATGCCTGTGCTTCCTCCTCTCTCTTTTCTTTCGAATAAATCATAGCAAAGTCATAAAATTTCCGATGAAAATAACACCTGTATATATGTGAATGAACTACTCTACCAATTCGGCGGTTCTCTATAAATGGCTGGAATACTCGGCCATGTCTTGCTTACAATCCAGTCCGTAAGCATCGAGTTCGATAACGTTGCGATCCGGATCCCGTATAAAGACGGCTGACATTCCTCCAAAACTGAATGATCCCGTTATTTCAATCTGCTTCCCTTCCAGAAATTCCTTGGTCTCTTCCATAGATTCGACCGTGAGAGCAAAGTGCGTGATTCCGGCGTGTTTTTCATCGGAATCCATCAGAATGTTGGAATTGAAAGATCCATTCGCGGGTCCCAGTAAATTGAGAACAACGCCGCTGGGATGTTTCATTATGATGGGATGGCCTTCTTCAAAACCGACATCTGAGGTGAATTGGAAACCAAGTAATTTGTAAAACGAAACGGAACGCGTCTTTTCACGGACTCGAATTCCGATATGATTAACAGCTTTAATATCGAGCATTGGATTTTCCGATTAAAATTATTGGTGCTCCCACCGGGACTCGAACCCAGAACTACGGATTAGGAATCCGTTGTTTTATCCAGTTGAACTACAGGAGCACTCAGGAAAAATAAAAGAATCATGATTCAAGTTGGTTCGAGAGAATCGACTCTTCTTTGCAAAGAGAACCAGGAAATTTTACGTTTTTCCACGTCAAAAACAAGGTGTGATGCTGAGCAAATGCGTTTTCTTCTTGTATATATATGCAAAATCAGTAGTCTGTTCCAAAGGGTAACCATTCAAAGTGAGAGAATTATGCAAGTTCAAGGAAGAATAGAAAAAAAACTACAATCGGCATTCGACCCCGTTTTTCTGCAAGTGCAAAATGAGAGCAACCAACACAATGTTCCTCCAGGGTCAGAATCGCATTTCAAGGTTGTCATTGTCTCGGCAAAATTTGAGCAAAAAAGCCTTTTACAGCAGCATCAACTCATCAATCACGTGCTGGCGGAAGAACTGGCAGGTCCTATCCACGCTTTATCCATTCAAGCCAAAACACCCACTCAATGGGGACACTCCGCACATGCCATTCGAGACACGCCGGAATGCTTGGGAGGAGGAAAGCGCAGTCACTGATTGACTGTTTCAAACCGAAAGGGCTTTATTGCGTCTGGCACGCTGTTTTTTGCGTTCCCGATTGGAAACGTAGACTTTTTTCCGGTCAGCGGGCTTGGGTTTATTGACCAATGTGGCTTCATTCCCATGGCTATAAACGGCTTCGGAGGCCTGGCGAGGATCTACATGGAAGAACAAATAACGTGGATGAGGCAGTTTACTGCGATGGAAAAATTGAGTGGTCGACTCGCGGGCAATATCCGAAATAAGGTTTTCGAACAAGACAAATGCTTTGCGACGGTATTCATCAATGGGCTTTTTCTGGGCATAGCCTGCCAAGCCCACTTCCTCTCTGAGATGATCCATGGCCAACAAATGGTTTTTCCAGCGTTCGTCATTGGTGAGCAAGAGATTCTGACGTTGTACTAACAGTACGAGGGTTTCAAAAATTTCCTGCTTGAACTGCATATACCTTGCAAAAAACTGTTGCCGGTAATCATCAGGAATTTCATTGAGGAAGGGTGCAATGGCTTCCACTCGGGAATTCATCTGTTTGTTACGGCAATAGCTTTCGAAGCGCTTGAGCCAATTTTCAAAAAATTGCCGGACCTGCGGCATTTGAGGATGTGGGAACTCCCAGTTTGCCGCATTGCCGGAGCGGGCGTTTTCATGAAGAATAATATGCAGGTAGATCCCCGCTACTTCGAACAGTTCTGATTCATTGTATTTATTGAAAAATTCCTCCTTGAAGCGATCGATTTTAATTTGGTAACAATCTTCAGTGATCTCAAAAAGCCTATGGACAATCTCCTCCCGACGCAGTGAAGGATCTTCCCACGACTCATCCAAGTGTGAGTTGAAAATATGAAAATATTCTTGGGTAAATTCATCTCGCTTCCACTGATCCTGGAATTTGTCACTACAGAATTGGTCCATCAGATTTTCGATAGTCTCTGCGCACATATCCAAAAAGCAATGATGGATATCATCGCTTAAAATTGCCCGGCGTCTGTCATAAATAATATTTCGTTGCCTTTCCATGACATCGTCGTATTCGAGTAGACTTTTACGGGCGCTGAAATGCATCGATTCCACTTTTTTCTGGGCATTGGCGATGGCCCGTGAAACAAACACATGTTCAATGGGCAAGTCTTCTTCGATTTGGAAGCGATCCATCCATTTGGCCAGCTTTTCACCCCCAAAAATGCGTAAAAGATTGTCTTCCATTGCAAGGAAGAACTGGGATTCGCCCGGATCTCCCTGTCGTCCGGATCGTCCCCGGAGCTGATTGTCGATGCGGCGGCTGTCGTGCCGCTCCGTTCCCAAAATGAAAACTCCGCCAAGTTCCAAGACTTCCGCTGCCGGTTTGATGTCAGTTCCTCGACCCGCCATATTGGTGGCGATCGTTACCGATCCTAATTGACCTGCGTTTTTTATAATCTCCGCTTCTTGAGCATGATATTTTGCGTTAAGCACTCGGTGTTCGATGCTTTTTTGTTGTAGACGATGACTGATCAGTTCGGATGTTTCCACGGAGACTGTTCCCACCAAGACCGGTTGTCTCCGCTCATGAAGCGACTGTACTTGCTTGACGATGGCGTTGAATTTGGACGTTTGCGTTTTATAAATCACATCTGGTTTGTCTTGGCGAATCACGGGTTGATGGGTGGGGATCACCACCACACCCAGGTTGTAAATTTTTTTGAATTCTTCCTTTTCAGTTTCAGCCGTCCCGGTCATTCCGGCGATTTTCCGGTAAAGCCGGAAGTAGTTTTGAAAGGTGATGGAAGCCAGGGTTTGGGTTTCCATTTCAACGCGGACTTTTTCTTTGGCTTCCAGGGCTTGATGCAGCCCGTCACTGTAGCGACGTCCGGGCATCAGTCGACCTGTGAAATCGTCGACAATGACCACCTGTCCGTTCTGGACGACATAATCCACATCTTTTTTGAAGACCAAATGGGCCTTCAGCGCTTGATTGACGTGGTGCAAAACCGGCGTGTTCACCCGGTCGAACAAACTTTTCAAAACTTGTATTTCAGCGAAAATCGTGGATCGGAATTGAGAGGCTTTTTCGGCGCCCAAAGTGCTTTGCAAGGCTTCAAAAAATGCTTCTTCGGTTTCATATTCCAAATCCTTGAGACTGGTGAGCACCGGTAAAACAGATTCCAACTCCGCATTTGCTTCCAAGTGCTCGAGGCTATCCTGAGAAAGTCGATAAGTTGGCAAAAGCATGCCTTTGTGGGCCAACTGGAGGATTCGTGATTTGAAGGGTAGCTGGAATGAGATCTGCTCGTTGACATCGTCGATTTTAGCGGACAGGGTATCCAATAATGCGTCTTGCTGTTTGAATTCAATATTAGCCAGACTTTTCAATGCCCGGATCACTATCTCTTCATTGAATTCCGATTCCAACTGTTGGATTTCTTGATCTGTGAGTTGGTAGCTTTCAAAGGCGGCCAGACGCTTTTCAATTTTGGCAGCTCCACGATCGGTCAAGGCCACATGCCGGGATTTTTCATCCAGCGTATAATCGCCCTCACGGACAATGTCGCGGTCTTCCTTGAGTTCCCATTCGGGATCAATGTCATAAGCTTCGTGATCCTGGAGCAATGGCACTTCAATTTTTTGAATTTCACGCTGTAGGTCGTAAATCAGTTTGTTGACGATTCGGTATTTTTCGATGTTGTCGTCAGTGGCCCCACTGATGATCAGGGGGGTACGGGATTCATCAATCAGGATGCTGTCCACTTCATCGATGATGGCATAGTGGAAATCACGCTGCGCATAATCGGCCAGATCCATCTTCATGTTGTCTCGCAAATAATCGAAGCCGAACTCGTTGTTGGTACCATAGGTGATGTCTGCCCGGTAACTTTTCTGACGCTGTGTCGGATGATTATCATGCTGGATCAGTCCCACTATGATTCCCAGGAAATGGTAGATCTGCCCCATCCATTCGCTGTCCCGTTTGGCTAGGTAGTCATTGGGAGTGACGATATGAACCCCTTGGCCTGTGAGGGAATTGAGATAGGCCGGACAAGTGGATGCCAGCGTTTTTCCTTCCCCGGTCTGCATTTCGGCAATATTGCCTTCATGGAGTGCCATGCCACCAATCAACTGCACATCGTAATGACGTTCTCCGAGAGTGCGAACACTGGCTTCCCGCACCAGTGCGAATGCTTCCGGTAGGATTTCATCGAGTACGGTATTGGCGTCTTGCTGAATCTGGCGCCTGGCAGCATAGAGGATCTCTTCGGCTTCTTCCTCGATCACCCGCTTTTCAATTTCAGCAAGCAGTTCTTGCCGGGATTGGAATTCCTTGCCTTTCAAACTTCTCAGTTGTTTCCACACCGTCTTTGATGAGAGTTCCGATTCCATGCGGAACAAGCTCCGTTCAGTGAGGGTGAAGCATGAATTGGCAAAGATTTGCTCTTTGAATGCTGCTGTTTTTAGAGGGAATTCATCGTCCCTCAGCTTTTGCATCTCCGGCTCGAGCGCATTGATCTGCGCTACGATCTTTTTGTAGCGCTTGAGGTTTTTTTCATTTTCATTGCCAAACAAACGAGTGCTTTTAGTCAAAAGGGACTGTAACATGAATCTATCTTTTCTAAATGACTTACTGCTGGTGTTTTCCAGTGATGGTTGAATTACTGCCGTGAACCGGCGATTTGCTCCAAGTGCCGTGTTTCGTCAACACCACGATTCATAATATGTCGGTAGTTTAGCATGAAAAAAAGACAAGTCCAATTTTTGCGGATTTTAACAGGCAATGGGACGCTTGGGATCCGTGATCCAATCACTCCAGGAACCGGCATATAATTTTCCATCTCCCAAACCTGCGTGTGCCATGGCCAAAAGATTGTGGCATGCCGTCACTCCGGAACCACAATAACAAACAGTTTGCTCAGACTTCACGTGACCCAACATGGCAAGAAAGCGTTTTTGCAGGGCAGCCGGAAGCAAAACCCTGCCGTCGGGGCTTGCATTTTCCATATAAGGAGCGCTAAGGGCATGGGGAATGTGTCCTGCCACCGGATCGATGGTTTCATTTTCTCCACGATAGCGATCCGCTCCACGGGCATCCAATAGCCTGTAATCGGGATCCTCCAGTAATTTCAGGACTTGATTCGCATTCAAATGCAAGCAGGAGCGCAACAGGGGCAAAAAAGACCGTGGTGTCCGACTGGGAACATCATCGGAAACCGGGCGATTCTCTTTCTGCCATTGCTGCCATCCTCCATCCAATACGGCAACCTGATGATGACCCAGCCAACGTAGCATCCACCACAGGCGGGCAGCAAAGGCACCGATCGCGTCGTCATAAACCACGACCTGGACTTTGCCATCAATTCCCCAGTATGAACAAATTCGTGAAAAATCAAAAGGATCCGGTAAAGGGTGCCGTCCGGTTTTTTGTGGAACCACAGGAGCCGACAGGTCTTCTTCCAGATGCGCATATAGCGCTTGAGGAATGTGTCCTTTGTGGTAGTCCCGCCGTCCCTGTTCCTTGTCATCGAGTACGAATCGACAGTCGATCACGACCCAATCCGGGTCCTGGAGATGGGGGGCCAGATCTGCGGTTGAAATATAGGTTGCGCGCATGTTTTTTCTCCTCTGACTCCTCGTCCGTCGTTTTGCGTCCCTTGCCACCGCGTAGCGGTCGAATCGGCATGCCGACCACCGACAAAATCTTACATAAAACGTGGGAACGATTCCATACTTCTTTGATAGTTTTGATTTGATTTACTCTTAAAATGTTGATTCTGGTGTTAACTATTTGAGTATATTACCATTTCCATGTTTGATTGTCATCTAATTGCAGGATTTAGGTACTATATAAATTGATGCTGTTTTAGTAAAACAAAAATAACCCAATCACGCAACTGTAGCCTCCCGGCAAACAATTAAATGGAAGGACAGTCCCGGTCCTGGCGATGAGGGGCGGACTCCTATTTTCCTGATAAGAAAATTTTCGAGAAGTCTATAGATTGTCAATAACGCGAACAATGAAGATGCCCCTCCGCATTGGCGTCGGCATTTTTTTTCAGACATTTGCCGCCCTGATGTTTGAAATCGGCTTGTCGAGGCTGCTGGCCATCCGGTTTTGGTATCACTTTGCGTTCTTGATCATCAGCTGCGCCTTGTTGGGATATGCGTTTTCCGGAACTTATTCGCTCCTCTTCAAGAGGCCTTCCCACCCTGCCTGGCCGTCCCTTTTCTTTGCAGTCACGATTCTTCCCTTGTTTGCGCTCTTTCAGCAAGTTCCTTTTGATCCGGTGCTGCTCACGCTTGCCGCCTGGCAGTGGGGATATTTGTATGTGCTCTTCCTGCTGTTGGCAGTCCCTTTTTTCTTCAGCGGATTGACGATCAATCTATTGCTGCGAAGATACCCCCAGAAGACTTTTTCCTTGTATGGTTGCGATCTCATTGGAGCAGGCGCCGGCTGTGCCTGTTTTTTTCTCATTGCACCTTACTGGCTTGAAATGGAGTGGCTGGCTTTCACTGCTTTGATTGGCGGATTGGCAACCGGTTGCCTGATGTCCAAATGGTCCCAACGGGCACTTCTGGTCTGCCTGGCAGGAGGATTACTGGGATATTGGCATTTCGTTGGTTTGCCGGAGTGGAAGATGAGTCCCTATAAGAGTCTCCCTCATGCACTGAAATTATCCAATAGCCGCCTTTTGCAAACGACATGGGATGCGGCATCACGAGTGGATTGGCTGCAAAGTCCCTTAGTCCGCACCGCTCCCGGATTGAGTCTCAATTACCGGGAATCCTTGCCTCCGCAAATCGGCATCACCATTGACGGAGACGGACTGACGGCCTTCAGCTCGTGGGAGGTGGATCATTTGGATTATGCCCAAAACCTGCCTTCTTGGCTGATTTATAAGCTTCCGCCGGTTCCCGGAAATGTGTTGATCCTCCAGGTGATTGGCGGCCAGGAAGTGCTGTCTGCGGTCAACGCCAAAGTACCGCAAATCGTCGTACAAACCGAAAACCAATTGATTGCCCGCTGGTTGAGCGAGCAAAACAATCTATCTCATATAACCATTGTTGCTGAAAAAACACGGACGCTGCTTTCCCGCACGGAAGAACACTATGATCGTATTTTGGTTTCCTTGGAAGGGGCCCTGCCTACGGGTTCCACAGGAATGCACGCCTTGCAGGAAAGCTCCCTGGAAACCGTGGAAGGTAACATGACTCTGCTTCAGCGTTTGACAGCGGAAGGGTGGTTTGGCGTGCATCGCTATTTATTGCCTCCTCCAAGGGGAGAACTCCGTTGGATCGCCACTTTGATTGCCGCCATGAAAGAACTGAACTGGCAACCCAGCCGGCAACTGGGAATTTTTCGTACCATCTCCACCCTGATGATTGTGGGATCCGCCCGGAAATGGTCAGACAGGGATAAAAAACTGTTCGTGCAATTCTGTGAGCAGCGTGGATACACTCCAGTTTACTACCCCGACATGAAAAAGGAAGACGCCAACCGGATCAACCGTTTTGCAATACCGATTTACGCAGACGCCGTGCGGCAATTGCTACAGGATGCTCGCGCATTTCATGAACAAAGTTTGTTCGATCTGACTCCGGTGAGCGATGACAAGCCCTTCTTTTTTCATTTCCTGCGATGGGACCGATTGAGCGACACCTACGAAATCCTTGGACGCAAATGGGAAGGTCTGGTAGAGGGAGGACTGTTGTTGCCTCTTCTGCTGCTACAAGTTCTCCTCATCGTACTGGTATTGCTGTTGTTGCCATTCCTGGCGCATCGTCAAACAAAATCGTTGTTTAGCTGGAAGATGTCCTATTTCTTTTGGATTGGCTTGGGGTTTATGGGAGTGGAAATCGCTTTGTTTGAGAAACTGATTTTGTTTCTCGGAGAACCGGTCTATTCCTTGGCTCTGGTGCTGAGTACCCTCTTACTGACATCCGGAATTGGATCCTTCGTCAGTCGCTATCTGCCTGTGCGGCGGCTCAACCAAGGTCAAGGGCTCCTGCTTGTAATCCTGGTGGCGTATTTTTTTGGATTTTCTGAATTTTTGTCCGTCTTGGCTGGTAGTGATTTCCCCGTACGCCTGGCAGTTGCTGTAATAGCGGTGGGAGGGTTGGGGATTTTGATGGGCATTCCTTTCCCCCGTGGGGTGGTTGCCATTTCAGCTCGGGATCCCGATTCGGAAATCACGAAAAATCGTATTGCCGTGGCATGGTGCCTCAATGGCTGCGCTTCAGTGATTGGTCCCATCGGAGCATTGTTACTGGCCCAATTCGCCGGACTCTCCTCACTGTTCCTTGCAGCTACTCTCTGTTATACAGTTGCCTGGCTGTCAGCATTTCGCCTGAATGGATGAGGGGCTCATTCCCGGACTTTGCCAGTCATGGGAACAAAGCGGACATCGATGGAATATTCAACCGAGGTTTGACCGTCTTCATCCACAGTGACAATCGTCAATGTTTGATAAAACAGGGTCGGTCCCAGGGGAAGCACGAGTTTTCCGCCCGGTTTCAATTGGTTGAGGAGGGGGCGGGGTACATGATTGGCGGCGGCGGTGATGATGATACGGTCGAAAGGGGCATGCTCCGACCAGCCGTAATAACCGTCTGCATTTTTGACGGAAACCGGAAATTGCAGGCTTTGTAAGCGAGCTATCGCTCCTCTGGCCAATTCCGGAATGATCTCAATTGAATAGACTTCCATATTCAAGGTCGCAAGGACTGCTGCTTGATACGCTGATCCCGTGCCGATTTCCAAAACTTTCATCCCTGGGCGCAGATCGAGCAATTCTGTCATCAAGGCCACCACATAGGGTTGGCTGATCGTCTGTCCTGAACCTATTGGTAAAGGACGGTCTGAATAGGCCACGAATTCGAGTTCTTTCGGAACAAATAAATGTCGGGGTACTTCCCGCATGGTTTGTAGGACAGCAGGATCCTGAATGCCCCGGTTCTCGAGTTGAACCCGTACCATCTCCTGACGCGCAGACTGCCACTCCTGGCTCCATAATGGATTTCCCCACAAGCCTGTAAAAGCGAATATCAGAATCCAACCAAGCCTTGTGGCGCGTCTCAATGGGTGGGGGAATGGCATTTCGCTCTCCTCGCAGTCGATTAAATTTTGCGAGCCACTATACTGGCCAAGGCTTTCTTTTTAGTAAGCTCCGCAACATAAACGATTTTTTCTTGATATTCAAGAATACGCAGATCCGAAAATTCCCGCAGCAATTCATTGTAATCCAACACATACCGTGGATTCATGCTGCTACCCAAGATGGTGATGTCGTCACGATAGGCAGTCTCAAAAAACAAAAGTCCTCCAGCCTGCAATGCGTCTTGCAGGACAGGGAAAAGACCACGCTCCAGGTAATTGAAACAAAGGATTACTTGATATTTTTCCTTGGCAAGGAGATTGTTTTCAAAATCCATCTGAATGGGTTGGATGGACACAACCTTTTGAGCAACTTGCTGCTGCAACCAAACGACTGCCACATCCGAAATGTCGGCAGCATCCACTTCAAAGCCCATGGCAGCCAAAAAAAATGAATTGCGCCCATTGCCACAGGCCACATCCAACGCTGCTCCTCGCCTTTGCGCATTCAAAAGAGAATGATGGCTTCGCAACCAGTCTGAAGGACGAGATTCCCAGCTTTCCATCCCTTTCCGAGAATATTTTTTGTTCCAGCGAGTTCTGTCCGGATTCTGCGAGTTCATAGTCTCGATATCGTTCAGAGAAGGGCTTTGCAACCACTTAACAGAGAGTCCCACCTGCGCATTTGCTTTGGCAACAATACTTCAATGGTGCCATAACTTTCTCGAATTTGGAAGGTCTCCACTTCGTACTCATTGCCATGTCCTTTACCAGTATTCAGATCAAACAAATAGCCATGCCAGACACAACGAATTCTGTCGCCCTTGCAGACGGTGCCGTCTTTCAAAGGCACTCCTTGGTGAGGACAGAGGCTGTCCAGGGCAAAATAACCTGTTTCTGTTCGTACGAGAATGATTCGTACCGGTCCAACTTGAACAGCCTTGATTTGGTCGATATTGATTTCGTCCGCGCTGCCTATTGTAACCCAAATCTCCTTTGCTGCTTGTGGCATTATTTACTTTCTGTCTTTTTCTTCACGAGATTATCGCGGGTTTTTACTTTTGATCCGTGATGATGTGATCAATCGATATTATCGTGTAAGATTTGTCGATTCCAGAAAAAAATGAAGAGGATGAGGTTTTCGTTAAGGCACCATAGATTCGCCTTAAGGGGAAAAAACATTGCGAAGATTAGAATCCGCTTTGTGTGGGCAAGGCTGTTTTTATGGAGAAAAGGGTTGGGAATTGATGGTATTTGAAGTGAGAAATGGTATGATAGGAAAATTCCTGGTCACCTTTGCAATGAAAGTGGTATGAAAATCATCGTTCAGGGAATCATATTGGTGGGGTTCTCCATCTCTTGCAGCTTTTATCCTGGTCCATGGGCCCTGGGTTTGAAGCAGGTATTTCAAACTGTGGAGTTAGATCGCCCTGTTCACCTAACGGCCTCCTGGGATGGAAGCGGCCGGATCTTCTTGGTGGAGCAGGAAGGGAGGATTCAGGTCATTGACCGAGACCCCGCCACAGGACGGACGGTCTCCCATGTTTTTTTGGATATCCGCAAACGAGTCCTCAGCTGGGGAAATGAGGAAGGCTTGCTTTCCCTGGCATTTCATCCACAATACTTGCAAAATGGCATTTTCTTTGTCAATTATACAGTCGGACTGCCCCGGCGTACCGTCATTTCCAAATTTCGTGCGCTTTCCCAAAATCCGAACCAGGCGATGGCAGACAGTGAAGTTCGCATTCTTGAGATTGAACAGCCATACAGCAATCACAATGGAGGTCAACTTGCCTTCGGTCCCGATGGCTACTTGTACATTGGCATGGGAGATGGCGGCGCAGGCGGAGATCCTTTGGGCAATGGGCAGAATTTAAGAACTCTGCATGGAGCCATTCTACGTATCGATATCAACCGTGAAAGCGGTAAAACCGCTTATGCCGTCCCTAAAGATAATCCCTTCGTGGGCCTTCAAAATATCCTTCCTGAGATTTGGGCTTATGGGCTGCGAAATCCCTGGCGTTTCAGCTTCGATCGTTTGACCGGTGAACTTTATGCGGGCGATGTGGGACAAAATCGTTATGAAGAGATCAATCTGATTGAAAAAGGGAAAAACTACGGATGGAATATCATGGAAGGCGATCATTGCTATGCACCGTCATTCGGTTGCTCCCAGAGGGGGTTGCAGCGTCCCTTAGTTGAATATGACCACAGCGAAGGCTACTCGGTCACAGGCGGTTTCGTCTACCGTGGGATGGCGATCCCATCTTTGCAGGGCAACTACCTTTACGGGGATTTTGGATCAGGCAAAATCTGGGGATTGACCCAAATAAATGGTCGCCTGCTGGACCTGAGTCTATTGATAAATACAAACATCAATATTTCCAGTTTCGGAGAAGATGAAGCTGGAGAAGTCTATGTGGTGGGGTTGATGGGAAACATTTACCAAATCGTCCCCTGAAGCATAGAAAATGTGGGGGAAGTGTTCTTTTTTCAAACAGTGACCAATCAAGATGAATCCATACTCTTTGCTTGCTGATTTTGTTTTGATTCTTCACACGAGCTTCATTGCATTTGTGGTGTTTGGACTGATATTGATTGTGATGGGCTTGCTGAGACAATGGCGTTGGGTACGTAGTTTCTGGTTCAGGCTCGCGCATTTACTGGCAATCGGCATTGTCGTCATCCAGAGTTGGATGGGTATTATTTGCCCTTTGACGATCTGGGAACATGAGCTACGCGGGATGGCAGATAAGATTTCCTATTCCGGGAGTTTCGTTGCCTATTGGCTGCACAAAACCGTCTTCTACCAGGCAGAACCCTGGGTCTTCAGTATGGGTTACACGATTTTTGGTGGATTGATCCTGGCCACCTGGATTTGGGGACGCCCGCAAGGACCGCCCGTGCTTGTCTTGCATCAGTCAATCATTCGCAAAATCAAAATTGCTTCCAAACGACCTTAGCTCCATTTGTCTTAGAATAGAACTGCTCTCGTCAATTTTCAGATGGTCGGAAAATTCTCTGCTTGCCATGCCAAAATTCCTCCCAACATATGGTAACCCATTTCAAACCCCATTTCTTCCATCAGTCTGAGAATTTTTTTACTACGGACCCTGCTCCGGCAGTAAATGAGATAGGTTTTTTCCTTATCCAACTCCTTCAACGCGTCGGTAAAGGTTGCAGAATGGAAATCCAACATCTCTGCATCAATAAGACGGACCGCGTCGTATTCTTCGGCAGTGCGCACATCCAAAATTATGAAATCGGGATTGTTTTTGTTCTTCTCAATCAATGCAGCCGATTCCAATGCCGAAATGGTTATGAGACTGGCAGATTTTTCTGCGACGTTAAGCACGAATGCTACTAATAAAAAGGTCAAAATGAGAACGCAGCTTACAATTTTCTGTTTCATTTATTGCTTTAACCAAGGGTGATGTAGCAGTTTGTCTAAGCGGCAGAGTAGAATTGCCAATAGCAAAGGGCATGGAAAAATCTCAATTCGATGAGGATGCCGTTAGAACCTCCACACCGGATTGCGTGACAAGGACTGTGTGCTCCCATTGGGCGGAGAGGGAACCATCGAGGGTAACCGCAGTCCATCGGTCCGCCAAAATCCGGCTTTCGTAGCGCCCTATATTGATCATCGGCTCGATTGTGAAAACCATATTGGGTACCAACACGGGACCGCTTTTAGGATCACCATAGTGGGGAACTTGAGGATCTTCATGAAATTCGATGCCAACGCCATGTCCGCAAAAATCCCGTACCACTGAAAAACCATGCTGTTCCGCATGCTGTTGAATGACATGTCCGATATCCCCTATCGTGTTGAAGGGCTTGACCTCCTCGATGCCCAACTCCAGGCATTCTTTGGAAATACGAATCAACGCGCTGGCCTCATCCGACACCTCCCCAATGCAAAACATGCGATTCGAATCGCCATAATAACCGTTGAGGATACAGGTCACATCTACATTTAAAATATCCCCATCACGGATGACGGTTGTGTCGGGAATGCCATGACAAATGACATCGTTGAGTGACGTGCAAACACTTTTAGGAAACCCACGATAATTCAAGGGTGCAGGATAAGCTCCATGCGTAATGGTGTAATTATGAACCCACTCATTGATATCATTCGTTGTCATACCCGGGTGGATCTGCTCTTCCAGCAAATCCAGAATTTTGCTGGTCAGCTGACAACTTTGACGAATCCCCACCACCTGTTCCGGGTTTTTGACGATAATCCCAGACCGGTTGCTTTTGCCCCACTGTTGGTTCTTGCGGTCAAATTTGAGATGACATTTTTTATATTTTTTCCCGCTCCCGCAGGGACAAGGATCATTGCGCGCAATATTTTTCATAATTTCATCGATGTGGAACCAACCGAATTGAGGCCTTTGGCAAAGGAGTTCACTCCAAGAAATGTAAAATACGATTCACACGATAGGATTGTAAATCGAAAAAACCTAACAGACCTTTACGGTGGTCCTTGGACCAATAAACCAGCTGACCTTTTCCTTTGACCTTCTTAATATTCACAAAACCCCAAAAACGCCCATCATGACTGTTATAGCGGTTGTCTCCCATTGCCAGAATATGCCCTTTGGGCACGGTAATTGGCCCGAAGTTGCTCACATTCCGCAAGCGGGAGGCGGATCGACTGTCAGGGTCGAAAAAAGCATAGGGTTCCGGTAACAATTTATCATTGATGTAGACTTCGTCATTGCGGATTTCAATCACTTCTCCTTCCAGAGCAATCGTTCTCTTGATAAAATCAATGGAAGGGTTCGGCGGGGAGGGGAAGATCAAAATGTCTCCCCGTTGGATCGGTTGGCGCAGTAATTTGATATCGGTAAATGGAATCGGAATCCCATAACTAAACATCGTGGCAAAGATTTGATCCCCAATTTGAATGGTAGGGATCATCGATCCGGATGGAATACGAAAGGGAGCAAAGAGAAAAGTGCGGACAATCATGGCCACCACTACCGCAAATATCAAGGCTTCTACCCATTCACGAATTGATTTGTGGGTGATCCATCCATCCATACGGAAATAGCTGCGTGTGTGTTTGAGGATCATGTTTTTCCGTTCCAGGATTTCCACGTTGTTGGGCAGCTTTTCCAAATAGAGTAGGAATTGTTCCATGGAAGGAAAATATTTTTCTTCAAGCGCAGCCAGGGTGTTGAGACTCTCTTCGCTGAATCCTTGCTTTTTGAATTTATGCAATGATTTTCTTGAAATTTTATAGGTTGTGAATTTTGATAACATAGATGGATGTTCAGTCAACAATATTGGGAATACGACGTTTCTTGAAAAAAAGGCATAACAGCAAGCCAGTCCGTCTACAGGAAATGACTCGATAATATAAAAAATACATGGTTTGTGAGATTATTTCAATTCTGATAAAAAGTTTTCCGGAAACCCAGCTCAAACAAAAGACTAACTTTGTAACTTCTCGAAAAGAGATACGATGTTTGCTATAATAGCAGCAAAACACTTTACGAATTGTCGGGTTGCTCGAAGAATGACGCCCTCTGTCGCCATTTTCCACGAGTTGGTTGCAGGGTGTCATTTTGTAACACCCCACCCACAGCAAATCCTTGAAAACTTGGGATATCAGGACATGGAAATGACGCAAAAATCTGTATACTCTTACATTCACATCAATCCTTGAAATGAATCATGTCTGCAAAATCCGACTCCGATGCGTCACAATTCAGAGACTTCATTCATGGGTTGCGAGGGGCTCTGCCCTACTTAGAAGAATTTCATAACGAAACTTTCGTCGTCAAAATCAGTGGAAACACACTCCGGCAGAAGAATTTGTCCGGTATTATGGATGATATGATCCTGTTGTATCGCATAGGCATCAAGATCATCATTGTGCACGGTGCCAATGCTCAGATCGGGGAGATCCTTCAAATTCACGGACATAACGAGAAAATTGTAGAAGGGCGGATTAGAGTTCCCTTGGAATCCCTACCCATTGTCCAGCAAGCCATTGCCAGCACCAACTGGAAGCTGATTACGAAACTGAGCCGTTATGGACGCGATATTTTCCCATATTCCGGGCATTTCGTGCGGGCAGAAAAAGTCTCATTTTCTCAAGATTCCGCATCGCACTGCACTGGAAAAGTGCAGGACATTCATGTTAAATCTTTGCAAGAGGCTTTCGCTCATCATTATCTTCCAATCATCGCACCATTCGCAATTGGAGAAAATGGACGCTTGCTGATTTTGGAAGCCAATCAGATCGCCTTGGAAGTGGCTGCGCGTTTGCGGGCACGTAAGTTAATCATTCTGGAACACCGGGATAATTTCCCTTTTGAGGAAATTTATGCGCTTCGAGAAACAAAACCCGAAGCCATGCGGCAATGGCTCCGGCAGGCAACCTTTTTGACATGTGAACCCCGTTTGCAGTTGCAAGCTCTCATTGAAGCGTGTGAACGAGGTGTGGAACGCTGTCATTGGCTGGACAGCACTATCGATGGCGCGATATTGGGAGAAATCCTCACTTCTACAGGAACCGGGATTATGCTCACCAACAGCGCTTATGAACACATACGTTTTGCCAAGCTCCCTGACATCCATCACATCCAACAGATCCTGGTAAAACCGGTCAGCGAACTCGTCTTGGTTCATAAAAGTTCTACTTATCTCGAACAGCATATTGAGAATTTTTTAGTTTTTTGCATCGATGAAAGCTTAATTGGGTGTTGCGAGTTGATTTTCTATGAAGAAAACAAATCCATGGAGATTGCCAGTCTCGCCGTCAAACAAGAATACCGCAATCGAGGTATTGGCAAACAATTGATTGTTGCTGCGCAAGAGCAGGCGGCGCTTGACAAGCAAACCCTGATATTTGCCCTCACCACAAAGAGTTCCCATATATTTACGGCAAATGGCTTCAAAGAAACAAACCCCAGTCAATTGCCGCAGCAGAAACGGAAAAATTATGATTTTGAGGAATCTTTGATTTACGGAAAGATCATTTCTTAATTTCATCGAATGCGGTGGGCACCTCCTGCTTCAGCAAGCTGATTTTCGCAGGGAAATTCAATGTGTCTTCAATCTGGGCTAATTCCTGCTCCAACCGGTTTCGCATTTCCTCGCTCATATCCGGATAGACTTCCAAAATTTCCCGGATTTTCCAAGGAATGAGGATTGTAGGGTCCCCGATGGTCTCCACGGGGATGCGTGCGGAGGTGACGGAGATGTTTGCCCGTTCTTTGTTGTCCACATAAAGTGTTCCTGTGGAGCAAACAAGCCGACGATTGTATTTTTCAATGCTCACTTCCACGTTGATCAATTCTCCAGGACGAATGAGGTCTTTGAAGCGACATTCTCCGGTTTTCAATAGGATTGGAGCGACCCACTCCGTTGATTCTTTTAGATTTCTCAACAAAATCAGTTTTCCTGCCAAATTGGCGACCACTTCAATCTGCAAAACTCCGGGAACAATGGCGCTTCCTGGGAAATGATCCTCATGCCATACTTCATTGAGCGGAAACCGTTTCTTCCCCTTGATGTGAGTGATGCCATCTGTTTCTGTGATCCGGTCAACAAATTTCCACTGCATAATTGTTATTCGTTGATGGATTGTAAGAGTTAATCGAAACCTTTTTTTGTAAGCCTTGCAAAATTGTATTTCTTACAAAGAAACGACGACACGTTCCATGGTTGCAATAATGGGGTCAAGCAAGGTCATCGATATTAGAGTTCTCCGGAATGAAAAAAACTCGAGAGAGGATCGATGCCAATTTGCTTCAAGATTTCATCCCAACGTCCATCAAAAGGCATTTCCAAGACATATTTTGTCTCTAAGGGGGTCAACCACCAGGCGCCATCTTCAATTTCTCGATCCAACTGTCCGGGCGCCCATCCGGCATACCCGCATCCTAAGAGATATTTTTCCGGTCCTTCTTTGCGGGCGATCGCACTCAAAACCTCATGAATTGCGCTGATGCTGATTGCAGGAGATACTTCAGAGGTGGTATCGCAGCTGAATTCGTGTGAGTGGATGGCCCATAGAGACTCTTGCTGAACCGGCCCCCCCAACATCAAAGGAGCTGTCAGATCATCTTTGAATTTCAAATCGGTGGCAATTATATCCTTGATGCGAATCGATGACGGATTGTTGATAACCAAACCAAAAGCGTTTTCTTCGGTATAATTGCAAAGCAAAATTACAGTTTTTTCAAAATAGGAATCTTTGAGAGCAGGCATTGCTACCAAAAGTCCTGGAGTTAAATCTTCTTCATTCATCCCTTGAAACTTTCAAAATAGTTGGAGAAAATTATCATCTCACATATGGTAAGGCTATTGTTGCGCATTCCGATTGACCCTGGTTTACAGATGAGTCGTCACATCCAAAACAATCAAATAGCACAAAAAGCAATCGGTGAATTTTTAAAAAAGATTCACTACCACCGTCAGACCGATATTTTAGCAACTCTTGATGGCACGATCGTCGATATTTTTATGGCTGCTGGTCAAAAAAATCTGCTGTATTTGATCAAACTGCGAAGATATTGGTTAGAGCAAAGCGATGAATTTCTAGCACGTCATGCCTATCCGCAACGTATCTCGGCAATTTGGGATTTAAAAATCACTTCAAAGTATTTAGAGACTCTGAAAGAAGAATCTGCTCTCTCTCCCAGTTTCCATGAATTTTTAAAAAATCATGAAAATGCGTATTTTACGCCAAGCCATTTTTTCAAATTCCTTTGTCAGCGCTTGAAGCGAAAGGTCACCCCTGAAGAAAAAAAAATACTACTCGCTCCTGCCAACTTCACTCTCAGAGAAACAATCCTCCATCTGGTAGTATACGATGGAGCTTTCATCCAAGCGATTCAATTTGAAATGCCCTCGTATTTAAAACAAATCAATCATCTCCTCGCCAATTTCCAAATCGACCGGATTCAATGTCAAGTTGGAGATTTGGGACAAAAACATCAAGATCAAATTTGGATTGGCGCGCTTGCCTCTGTTTGGGAAACGCTTCTCAGCCCGGAATTTGCGGGCCATTGCATACCGGCTTTTGTTCGGCGTTCCAATTATTATGGCGCCACCCTGATGATTTATGTTTCCAATCCAGCAGTGCACGCTCTACTGAAAACCCCCATGCATTCCCGCAAATTGCTGGACAGCATTTATCACATTTTTCCTGAAATCCAATTTGTCATTCAAAAGGTCGGATTCATCGCGCAACGAGGAATGAATCCGGAACAGGTCCGCACTTCCTCAGTTCTGATGGCCGAATCTGCCAATGATCCAATTTCCATTTATGAACGACTGAAACAATTGATTCAGCAAAACGACTCCCCGTCCGCCTTGCCGAAAAAAGAAGGAATTCCAAGTCTTGCACTCAAAAAACAGCGACGGCCTCTTTCTCCTTTGGAATCGATTGATGCAGTGCGACACATCATTCAACGCATCAAAAAAAATCAAGCACGACAACAATCATGATCGGTCATTATGAGAGCTAATATGTAAACTCTCAAGTGAAACGTTCTTCTTTCCCCGGAGTCTTGGATATCGTTCTTAAAACAAAGCAATCTTCTCCAAAGTCTTGCGCGAGAATACTCCCAATTGCCTGGCAATATCATTCCTCTTTGGAACGATCGACACCTTTTTTCAGAAAAAATGCGTCATGAAAGCATGCGATAACGAGATCGTTCAATCCGAAAATCCCTGTAAAAAGTTAAAATCGCAACCTTCATCGGCTTGCAGAATGGATTGCTGATACAGTTGGCGGTACCCACGTTTGTATTGAGGAGGAGTCGTTTGTTTTTCCAATGTTCTTTTTTTCAGTTCTGCCTCTTCGACTAACAATTCCAATTTGCGTTCTTGGACGCTCAATTGGATCCGGTCCCCGTTTTGTACCAAACTCAAGGGTCCCCCGAAAGCAGAATCCGGAGTGACATGCAGGATGATGGTACCATAGGCCGTTCCGCTCATACGCGCATCGGAAATACGCACCAAATCCTTCACGCCTTTTATTGCTAATTTTTTAGGAATGGGCAAATAACCCGCTTCCGGCATGGCGTCCGGACTGGTGGGTCCTGCATTTTTCAAAATCAGGAAAGAATGGGGGGTGACTTCCAGATTCGGATCATCAATGCGAAGACTCAAGTCTTCCGGAGATTCAAAAACCACTGCAGTTCCCTGACTTTCAAAAAGATTTGGGTCAGCTGCCGATCTTTTTAAGATCGCGCCTCTCGGCGCCAGATTCCCAAACAAAGCTATCAACCCCCCTACTGTTTCATGGGGTTCGAGATAAGGAGCAATGACACGTCGGTCGACATCAAACAGGCAAGTTTGTTGCAAGGTTTCACCAAGGGTTTTTCCGGTGACCGTGAGACAATCCAGGTGGAGGTGATCTTTCAGTTCCAGCAGTACGGCTTCCATACCACCTGCCGCAAAAAAATCCTCCATATAATAGGGGCCTGTCGGCTTGAGATTCACTATAACCGGTGTTTCCTCACTGATCCGATTCAGTTGCTGCAGAGACAAGCGTATCCCCAATCTTCCCGCAATGGCAGTCAGATGTACAATGGCGTTGGTCGAACCACCGATTGCCACTAATATTCGCAAGGCATTTTCAAGCGATCGTTCCGTAATGATTTGAGATGGGGTGAAATTCTTGTTTATCAATGCGACGGCAGCCCGTCCTGTTGCTTCCGCAGCACGCAATCGATCTGCATGAACTGCTGGAATGGCGGCTGTCCCCGGCAATGCCATGCCCATTGTTTCAACAAGACACGCCATTGTACTCGCTGTTCCCATCACCGCGCATGTTCCCGCAGTAGTGGCTAATCTGCTTTCAATGGTATCGATGGTCTCAGATGGAATTTCCCCCGCGCGATAGCGGGCCCAGAATCGACGACAATCGGTACAAGCCCCCAAGCGATCCCCTTGGAAACGGGAAGTGATCATTGGCCCTGCAATCAAAGCAATGGTTGGGAGATTCGCGGAACAGGCGCCCATCAATTGGGCCGGAAGGGTTTTGTCGCACCCGCCCATCAGCACGACGGAATCCATCGGCTGTGCCCGAATCATCTCCTCGGTATCGATCGACATTAAATTGCGAAACATCAAGCTGGTAGGGGCTAAAAAAACTTCTCCCAATGATATGGTTGGAAATTCCATCGGCAGCCCTCCTGCCGCAATCACACCGCGCTTGAGAGCTTGTAACAACTCAGGAAAATGGCGATGGCAATTGTTGTAGCCACTGGCTGTATAGGCAATCCCGACAATAGGACGTTCCAGTTCTTCTCGAGACCATCCCATGGAAGAGGCAAAAGAACGACGTAAGTATCTTGAAAAATCAGGATCCCCATAATTCGTCAATCCTTTGTTTATACCTTTGAATGAGTTCATGTCGGGATTCTCAAAGAAAGAAAGCAATGGGCATCAGAACCAACTCTTATCCCTTGATTTATTGGACTCCGTAAAGATAAAGAAAGGATCTGCGATCTGCTTTTGATAGGGTATTGCAGCTTGTCTTCGACAGTTAGTCGAAGGCGGCGACGATCTCCTCTTCCACGCGTTGCAAAGCTTCTACGTCCCCAGTGGGAATATTGCCAAACATAATTTCATCGACTCCTGCGTCTACAAACTGACCAATACGATCGATGATATAGTTTGTCGATCCGGTGAAGGAGCCTGGGCCTAAATGTTTGAGGAAGTATTCTGAAGAAACATTATAAAAGCGTAGTGATTGTGAGTAGGGTGAAGGCTTGTCATAGCTAATATTCAAGGGACAGAGCAGGGTGTGTTTGATTTCTGTGGGGTCGCGACCGGCGTCCTCACAATGCCTCTCCAGCACACTGGCTTTGTGGCGGTAAACTTCAAAAGACATGCCATGACCTGACCAACCATCGAGATTCATGATATCTCCATACATCGCCAAGGTGCGCAGTGTGCGACGTTCCCCTGCTCCTCCCACCAGAATCGGAAGGTGCGGTTTCTGATAGCAACCTGGTGAAAGCGGTGCTTGATCGAGTTGGTAATACTGACCTTTATAATCAACAGGTCCCTCTGCCGTAAAAAGCATGTGGATCAGTTGACAAGCTTCTTGAAATCGGTCCTGTCGTTCTTTCATCGTGGGAAAATCCCAACCATAAGCAACGTGCTCGCGCCCAAACCAGGCTGCGCCGAGCGACAAAATGAATCGTCCCTTGGAGGCTTGATCCAAGGTGGTGGCCATCTTCGCAAGCAGTGCCGGATTGCGATAGGTGTTGCCCAGTACCAAGTGACCGAGCTTGAGCTTTTTTGTCATACCTGCTGCCACCGCAATGGACGTGTAACCTTCAAATGCTGTTTGATTTTCCAACTCGGGCGGACGTGAAGGTGGAATGAAGTGGTCAGCAAACCATAAACTGTTCCATCGTCCTGACTCCATGGTCTCAACCGACCTGCGGATGTCGTCCCATGTTGTAACATAACAACTAATTTGTACGCCAAATTTCATTTTTTCTCCTCTAAGTGGTTTCATTTGAATGTGAATCTTTTTCCTAGTCTGGCCATGTCAGATTAATTTGTCAAGTACTCTTTGACTTGCAACTGCGTTTCGTGAAATTTTAAATTTTGCCCTAAATCCCAATCACTCAATCTATCCCTCATTTATATATTGAGGATATTCTTAAATTCTCAATATAATCCGTATCCTGCATTACAACAACAAAAATAAAAGGTCGACGACGTTCATAATTCAAGATAACTTCCGAGTTCGTGGACAGGTGCAACGGCTGCGCATCGTTGGACACCTTTCGCGCACTCGCAGAGCGATTTTTTGAGAGAGGCTGTTCATTTGCAGACGGAAACAGAGCCTTCCGGTGGTGATTGAGTTGAGTCCGGATCATTTGTGGCTAAACTGCTCAAATATATTTTCCTGAGTCTATCAGGAGCGGTTCCAATAACTCGCTGGATCTGGTCAAAATAAAAAATGGCAACATTGGGGAACCCATTGTCTACGAATCGACAGCAAAGTTCAGAGGATTTCTGAAATGTGTATAGTTTATTGAAATCATTGGAGCGAGAGACGGGAGTCGAACCCGCGACCTCGAGCTTGGGAAGCTCGCGCTCTACCGAATGAGCTACTCTCGCTTTTGAGATGTTATGAATATTTATCCCAATTCTGATAATATTTCAAACGAAAATCATGAAATCCGAAATCGACTATCGCTTGTGCCCGTCTTAGCAAGCAACATTGATCCCAAATATACCGAGTTAATGATCTCTGAAATCCATCAAAAAAATTCAACAACACCCGCCCGGTAGAGAGCCAATACAAAAAAATAGCAGAGCACCTCCGTTATTTGCTGGGCTGCACCAAGACAATCTCCCGTATATCCTCCCAAACGCCGTTTGAAATAGTGCCCCAGAAACTGTTGCAGCAAAATGAGAGGAATAACGATGAGCCAATAAACCCCATCCATGAAGATCAGCCAGGGTAATATTCCCAACAATAAGATGATTCCCAATTCCCCTCCGGATATTCGTTTGACGAGTATACCCGCTTTCCCTTCTTCGGGATGTCTCGCGTAATCGTGGGAAAAGAGCAAGGAAGCTGCCGCGCTGCGGCTCAGGCTGTGAGTGGCAACGAGAAGTAAGGGAATCTGAACCGCGTCCAGAGAAAGCAATGTCACGTACTTCAATGCCAACAACAGTGCTAGTCCCAATATGCCGAATGTACCCAGCCGGGAATCCTTCATAATGGCCAGGATTTCTTCCCGAGTCCATCCTCCGCCAAATCCGTCGCAACTGTCAGCAAACCCGTCTTCATGGAGGGCGCCTGTCAGCAGGATGGTGCCGATCATACTGAGGAGCAGTGCTACAGACTGAGGAAAAAAGAAGAACCCTATTTGGAAGATCAAGGCGCCTATTCCCCCCACAATCCATCCAATCACGGGAAAGTAGAGAATAGACCTCGCCTGGTCAATTGAATTTTTAAAAGGAGTCGAAACGGGTATGCGGGTATAGAAGGCCAACGCTATCAAAAACGAGTCCCATTCATTACGAATCTTTGTCACTGACACCTGCCGAATCGAAAGAAGCCATTTCTGCCAGAAAATTGATAGCAGACTGCAATAGTGGGAAAGCAATGGCAGCTCCGCTTCCTTCACCCAATCGCATATTCAAGTCGAGCAAGGGATCCGCATGCAAAAACTCGAGCAATAGCCTATGCCCGGCTTCATCCGAGAGATGGGAAAAAACACAATAGCCCAAGACTTCCGGGGCCAACTTGGATGCTGCAAGAAGGGAAGCCGTTGCGATGAAACCGTCCACCAGAATCACCATCCGCAAAGCAGCTGCTTGTAAGAATGCGCCACACATCATCACCATTTCAAATCCTCCAAAGGAGGAGAGGATGGAAAGAGGGGTCTTGTCTACCTGATTGGCGGCGATTGCCTGCTTCAAAATCCTTTTTTTTCGCTCGAAACCCGCATCATTCATACCTGCGCCCCGACCCACGCAATCTTCCAAGGGAAGCTGGCAGAACAAACTCATCAGTATCGCGGCAGAAGAAGAATTGCCAATGCCCATTTCTCCAAATCCAACGACGTTGCTCCCCTTTTCATACAATTCAGCAACAATAGCCGCCCCCCTTTTCAGGGCAGTATCACATTGTTCCGGAGTCATGGCGGGCATGTTCAAGTAATTTTGCGTGCCCTTGGCCACTTTGGCCTGCAGGAGGACTGGTTGTGGTGGAAAATCATAATTTACACCGGCATCGACAATGAGAATCTCGATACCATGCTGCCGGCTAAAGACGTTGATGGCAGCGCTTCCTACTAAAAAATTCATTACCATCTGGTAGGTAACTTCCTGGGGATAGGCACTCACTCCTTCCGCGACAACTCCGTGATCTCCTGCAAATACGACGATTGCCGGTTTTTTGAGATCCGGATTGAGTGTCTGTTGAATGCACCCCAACCGCAGAGCCAATTTTTCTAATTTACCCAAGGCTCCCGATGGCTTGGTTTTGCTGTCAATCTTGTCTTGCAAGTGCTTGCGGATGGCAAAAGAAACCGGGGGAATCCGTATCGGAAACATGAGAGAAAACTTGTGAACGGTTGCATGATTTACTTAACCCGCAGCACTTGGCCTGCCACGCAAAAATGAGCTTCATCGGCACAGTGTCCCACTAATTGCGCAACATTTCCCGAGAGATCGACAAACAGTCGAGCCAAGGCATTGTCTGGAATGACCCCCATGCCCACGTCGTTGATCACCAAGACCATGGGGATGGTCAATTTCATGATGTATTCCACTTCTTTTAAAATCGATTGCGGTCTCCTTTGGTGGTAGAGCATATTGTTGATCCACATGCTCAAGCATTCGACCAAGACGGTTGACTGCCGCCCCTTCATGCATCGCAACAATTCCAGCGGTTCTTCCACTGTCACGAATCGATTTTGGCGCCGCTGCTGGTGGACGGCAATCCTCTGTCTCATTTCCGGATCATCGATTTCTGAAGTGGCAAGGTAAATGGGTTTCTCCTTGCCGACCAACTTCAAACAGCGTTTTTCAGCAAATTGCGATTTCCCACTTTTCACGCCTCCCGTGATCAACACTTTCATGGGGTTTTCCTATGAATAGTATAGTTGTTTTGAAATGTCGATCAAATTTGTATAGACTACTTTGCATGAATATGCCAATGAATATCTGTATTTTTTACGGAGGTCTATGGAAAATAATGTTTTGAAAAAGAAAATTCGAGATTGTGGTCTAAAATGCACCCCCACTCGTTTAGCAGTGCTTCAGTATTTAGTCAAAGCCCATCGACCGGTTTTCACTCAAGAGATCATTCAAAATCTGAAGGATACGGTCATCGATAAAGTCACCATATATCGTATTCTGGAAAATTTTGTAGACAAACACTTGATCACCACCGTTGAACATTGGGACCTGCGCCGGTTGTATGAAGCGCACATGGAAGCCAACTGCCAGGTCAATCATTCCCATTTCAGTTGCTTACATTGCGGCAGTGTTTCATGTATTGAGAAAAATACACTGCAAATTGCCACTTTACCCCTCCCTTCAGGATTTCAACTCAAACAGGTTCGCTTGCAGATTGAAGGGATCTGTCCTCATTGCAGTACTCTTGAGACTACAACTCTTTGAGATGCTTATAGTGACCGTTTTTCATTCATATCGTCAAAGACAGCCTGTCGTTCGCGTTCCGTCATCGTATGCCATGCATCACTTAGGCAGTATGGAATGGAGCCCCGTTCATCAGTATATCCCCAGACATCATCATAGCCCACCAGGACGCGAAACCGCTCATCGTTGCGTGCCAGCATTTCCTCAGTGATCTGTCCCTGAAAGTTTTCCTGACAACGGAAACGCCGGCCACAGTAACAGGTATTGACAGATAAGCGAATACCAGGATTAAGACGGGGAAAAGCGCCATGCCAGACGTTGCCGTGAAAGACGATGGCGAAACCGGCTGGCGCTTCCACCGGGACCGCGTCTTCGATGCCTTCCCCAGGTTTGGGGTGCCGGCAGAGTTTGTGGGAGCCGGGTACGATACAAAAGGCGCCGTTTTCTTTGGCATAGTCCGTGAGAATCCAATTGCAATTGAAAGTGTGAGACACCACTCCCGGCAGAATTCCATCATACAATCGCGTATCGTCATGCAAGCCCAAGGTTTGCCCATAACCTTCGGGCTCCTGCCATTTGAGGAAGGAAACCAGCGAGGACAATTGGCATCGGGAGCCCAGAATGTATTCCACCAAATTGTTCAAATCTTAGGATTGCTTTTGAAGAGAACATGGATTTGAGAAGATAAAGAAGCAGAAGCAAAGGGCCGGGAACCGGAAAAGGGGTTGGACTATGAGCCACTAAGCCTGAATTTTTATTGCGAAGTATCAGGTCTAATTCCCCACAGCTTCGGTACGCCGAGCGGCTGCGTTGAAAATCACCTCTTCCGAGGCCGCTTCAAGTCCTTCAACTCGAAGTCTTTCAGTAGGCGTTGGAACTGGTCGGCAAAGGCCTCGCTCCAGTCTTGGGTGTGGAGGTACGCGGCGTTCTCGCGAGTGCCCGACACGACCATCTCGCCAACCTCTTCCTGTTGCAGTCCATAGCGCATGTATTCCAACAGGTCTTGGGACTTTCCTCATTTTCTTTTCGCCCATCACTCGCAATCCATGATTTCGTGGCTATCCGCCACTCTTGGATGATTTGTTCATCACAAAGCCAGAGTAACCGTCGGCGGCGCTCGCTTTGCAGCGCTCGCGGTAGTTTATCATACCACCGCTGTACGGCATGAAAACACGCGGCTTACCGGGGATGTTCGCCCCGAGGTACCACGAATCGGCCAGCAAGAACAGCCCCTCCTCAGCGAGCTCGTTCACGTGAGCCACCCACTCGACCTCGGCCTCCGGATCCACATCGACCACGTCGATCGCGCGTTCACGCAGGTACTCGACGAAGCCGGAGATCCACTCGACGTGCTGCTCGATCGCAACCGGCATGTTGGTCAGCACCGAGGGGCTGCCTGGCCCCGTGATCATGAACAGGTTCGGGAAACCGACGGTTGCCAGGCCGAGGTAGGTCTTGGGTCCCTCGCTCCACTTCTCTTTCAATTCAAGGCCGCCGCGGCCGCGGATGTCCATTTTGAAGAAGCTGCCCGTCATCGCGTCGTAGCCGGTGGCGAAGACGATGACGTCGAGTTCATGTTCCTGGTCGTCTGCGGTTCGCATCCCCGTCGGCGTGATTTCCTCGATTGGGAAGTGTCGGATGTCCACCAGGTCGACGTTGTCACGGTTGTAGGTTTCAAAATAATCGGTGTCGATCAGCGCCCGCTTCGAAGAGAAGGGATGGTCTCGGGGAAGCAGTTTTTCGGCGGTCTTCCGGTCTTTAACGATCTCGCGGATCTTGGAGCGAATGAACTCGGAGGCCGTGTTGTTCGCGCGCAGGTCGCGTGTGATGTCGCTGAACGACCCTATGAAACTGTAAGCGCCCTCGGCCCAGCCGGATTCATACGTTGCCCGGCGTTCTTCTTCGCTTGCCTCGAGCGCGGAACGCACCGGTTCGTCGTAGGGATGGCCGCTTTTATTGGTCTTGCACTTGTTCCAGATCTCGGTGTAGTTGGCCTTGACTTGCGCCAGGAACTTTTGATCGACGGTGTGGTGGCGCGCCGGCCACATGAACTGGGGCGTACGCTGGAAGACTGTCAGGTGTCCGGATTCCTTGGCGATGACCGGGATCGCCTGCACGCCGCTCGAGCCTGTGCCGATGACCCCGACGCGCTTGCCTTTAAAGTCAACCCCATCGTGGGGCCAGCCGCCGGTGTGGTACCACTCACCCGCGAAGGTATCGAGACCCGGAATATTCGGGATCTGACCGGCCGAGATGCAGCCGATCGCGGTGATCAGATAGTGCGCCGTTACCGGGTCGCCCTGATCGGTTTCGACCTCCCAAAGGCCGTCTTCCTCGTTAAAGTGAGCGGCGGTGACGCGCGTGTTGAACTGGGTATTGCTGCGCAGATAGTAGCGGTCGGCGACTTTGTTGAGGTACGCCAGGACTTCGGGCTGCAAGGGGAACTTGCCGCTCCAGTTCCATTCCTGGAGCAGGTCCTCGTCGAATGAATAGCAATAGACGTAGCTCTCGGAATCAACGCGTGCGCCGGGGTAGCGATTCCAGTACCAGGTGCCGCCGACGCCGTCGCCCGCTTCGTAGACCTGAGTCGACATGCCCAGCTCATCGCGCAGGCGGTGGAGCATGTAAAGCCCCGAAAATCCGGCGCCGATCACAACGGTGTCGAAGTGTGCGCTATTGGTGTTGTTTGACATCTTCGTTCTTCCTTTCTCTCTGGTCCGTTCAGACGTTCTGAGCGGATGTTTTCTGAGTGGCTGCTGGCCGCCCGCCTTGATCATCCCAGTACTGCTGTCAGGAAGTAATTGACCCTTCTTACAGAGGGCAAAAATGGGGACATGTAACAAAAAAGTACATGTCCCCATTTTTTTCACGCTACACGTTCATCAATTTGAACCTGTTAGACTACTAGTCTGCATTTCCACGAAAAGTGTGGGAACGATTCCACATAGGGACATAGTTCAGAGACAAATGGTCATTGGTGGTGGGGTCTTTCACAATGCGATACTGTTGCCCATGGATGGTGACCGGCTCCTCAAACAGTTGGGACCAGGTCTTCTCAGTGGCGCGCTCACGCCAGGAGAGAACGCCCCTCGAGATATGACCGACAGCCCATTCCCCCCTTTGAAAAAAAGGGGGGAGTTGGGATATCAGTCATTACACTCGCGGCCGCTTTTTTCTTTCTTCATGGCACAGTCCACCCAGAGGAACTTGTTAGTGTGCCAGAAATTGAACGAGAATCCCTGTTCTCCATTATAGTTCTTCAACCACGGTTGCCAGTAATTGTGCGGATAATACGCTACTGAGAACAAAAACCAACTGTTACGCAGCGCGGTAACATTGATCGCTTTCCATTTATTGAGCCGCTCCACAGGATCGGCGGTCGCCTTTGCGTCCCGAAAGTTGGCATCCCAAGATTCGTCGGTGATTATACCAACATGGGGCATGGTGGCATTCATATCAAATGCCAACCAGTGCCAGGGGCTCAACCCGGGGGAGCCAGCGTCTTTCACAGCCATCCCCAAGTGCTCTGGCTTCATCATCAGATTCTCCATCGCTGTGAGATCCATCACCTTGATTTCGGCGTTAATGCCCACTGCGGCGAGGTAACCGGCAATCATTTCCGACTCCTCGGGGAATATCGCCGTCACGATCTCGGTGTCAAAGCCATTGGGATAGCCGGCTTCGGCCAGGAGCTGTTTCGCTTTTTCGGGGTTATAGCCAAAGAGTTCCCGAACATCCGCAGGCAGTTCTTCCAAGGTCATATAATAGGGATCTGATCCCTCCTTGTAGGTCAAATTGTGCACAATCTGCGCGTTTCCAAGATAGAAATCGTCAACAATCCCCTGGTGGTCGATGGCCAGCATGGCTGCGTGGCGCACCCTGATATCGCTCCAGGGCTCCAAGTCCTGCCGTACGGGCATGGCTAATTGATTTGGCGAGGAAGGGGTGTGCAGCAACTCGGGGTTGGTTTTCGACAGTTCAACCACGTAATCGGTCGGAACCCCATACGAGACGGCAATCTTATCCAGTTTGCCAGTTCGCAGCGCTGCCACCTGAGCCCCCCAATCTCCGGAAAAGTGGACCATCTTCATGCCATCGAGATAAGGCAACCGGTTCTCGGGATGGAGGGGATCATAGTCCCAGTAGTTCGGGTTCTTTTTAAAAGTGGTCGTCCCCCCACTGACAAAATCGGTGGGGATGAAGGGACCGGTGCCCAAGGCATTTTTCCAATCTTTCCGGTCCAGTTCTCCGAGTTCTCGGGGTAACATAGCCGTAAAGAAAGAAACCCACCACCGTGGCATGGAGGTATAGTCAGCGGGGTCCCATTGGATGATAAGGTTCCGCTTATCCAGAGGCACTGCTTTGTACGGTTGGCCCCAAAGGGAACTATGCATATTGATGGCAAACGCGACATCCTCGGCATCGGCTTCTCGTCCGTAAGCAGTCGCCAACTGGTCATGAGGCTGGACCACATCCTCCTTATTCCAGAAGTGTATGCCCCGGCGAATTCTTAATCTCATGCTATTGCCATCTCTGAATTCCCAATGCTCAGCTATCCCTCCTGTCATATACTTATAATGAGGCCAGATGTCGGCAAAGCGAGCCTCGCCGGTCCCCGCTGCTGTTCTCGTCCAGTCCATCTGCCAGATATTATCATAAATCGGGGTAGTGGTATGGCTGATGTGACGTCCCGACAACTGGTCCCACGTCGTCGTTCCGGCCCGCATGAGGTCGGTAATGGAGCCGCCATATTGCGGCTTTTCTACTTCTTTAGTGACCTCCGTACCATCGAGTTTCTTCAGCTTCAACGTCACCATTTCCGCAGCAGACACGGCGCCTGCTACCAACAACACGACCAACATGGTCATCATTTTTTTACTGATAGTACTCATATGTCCTCCCTTAATAGAGAATAATTGGAAAAAAAGATTTAACGAACTACTTTCATGAATCCAAATAGGGCACCTCCTTTTCTAGATGAAAAAATGAATAAAAGCCGCCAGGCAATTGATTTCTGACCGCAACCGGGTAGTATTTGAGGAAAAATTGAGACTGTTCATTTTCCATTATTTCCAACAGAAAAAAATCCGACGCGATTCTGGTAAACTCTTTTTGGGAAATCACCTAAATCCCCTTTCTTAGTCAAACTGGCCCTTAGGAATCATTTTCCATTTCTCCGGATCGGGACCTGCCGCAGCATAGGGGTAGACTTGGGTCTGTCCCAGCAATTGGAGAAAACGGGTGTTGTTGGCCTGGCGTTCGAGAATCTCATCGGGGACCACCTCCCCCCACTTCTCTTGGGTCTGAATGTGCTGACGACAGAAGTACACCGCGAGGTTCATACGAATCCCGGGAACTTGACGCCGATACGACCCATGCCAGGTATTGCCATGCCACACGGTGCAATCGCCAGGGGCCATATTGACCGGCACGGCATTGGGATTGCCATGATCCCCCCCAAGCTGTATTTCATCCCCATGCGGTTTGCGGCACAGCCGGTGGCTGCCGGGCACCATGGCTAAGGCCCCCGCCTCTTCACTATAGGGGGTGAGAGCGTAGTTTACATTGGCCACCTCGGAGATCGTGGAAAAGGGGGGCGGTTGGCCATTGCCATTATCACAATGCAGCGGGAGCGGATTGTCCCCCATGCCTTTGAAGTGGCAGGTCAGGCTGGAGAGCTTACAACTGCGACCCAAAAGGTAAGAAATCAGAGCCAGAGGTTTGGGGGCTTGGACGATGGATTCAAACACTGGGTCTTCAAACAGCAGGTAAAACACTACATTTGTGTCACTCCAAAGGGGGTCGGTTTCGTTGTCGATATCCACTTTTTTGTCGGTGATGTCCTCTTTGATCCGAATAATCGTCTCCTTGGCCCGTTTCAGTTGCTCGGGGGGGATGGCCTCTTTGATGGTGGTGTACCCTTGGACTTCCAATTCAGCCAGGTTGCTCTCTAAATTCAATTCATGAATCTCCGAGAAAGTTTGCTCCAAAGCGGCTTTGTCCGGATTATCAAACAACGACCCGGCAGGTAACCTGACCTTCTGTAGGTGTGTGCGGTTGTTTTGTCTGCCCATTTGGGCTTTTTCGTTCATTGTTGTTTCAGTCATGATTCTCCTTCTAAGCAATACTTCTGACAGATTTAAGAGCCTGTGCGGACCGCTTGATTTTCAGGATTAAAAGATTTTAAAATATTTGAAATTTCTATCAGTTCAATAAAATCAAACAGATATGCGCTCGATTGAACCTATTTTAGGAATGATGAGTGAACAGTGTCAAAATATTTATCTGGAAATAAATAAACATATTTTATGATGTATCCAATTTTTTAGCAATTGACTATAAGTAATAATATCAACAAGTTACAATGTTTTGACCCTATGATGGCAAAATCCTGATAGAATTCATTATGCCATTCAGTATCCTACCATCTGACGATATTTCAAAACGTGTCTGAGATACGTGACTTTCGCTCCCAGAATAGCGAAGGCAACCTTCCAGCTCAATATAAAAATATTTAGAGGAGGTCAATATATTTTTTTGCTCGACCCCGACGGCCGAACTGACCCAAAATGCGGCCACCATCAGGATGAGGGCCGGCAGGATTGCACTGAAGGTTGATTTGCTTTATTGATGATCCATCTTTTTCCTTCGAGCTGCTTGGATCGCGAAGGTTCAATGTTTTTTTTCGAAAGCTTGATGGAAGCGTTTCCTTCCCGGTTATTGAATTGCAATCTATTGTGATAAGTCTAATATTATTCATATTTTCTTGAAAACATAATCTTAGAATTCGTCACATCCAAATTGTTGATCAATGAAACCATTCCAAGTTTACAAAAAGCACTGGGAGGAAGCCTTTTTCAGAAAAGAAATAGAGAAAGAACAGCACCGACAGGCGGCTTTGAGAGAGGCTGAGACGCTCAAGCAGATTCTCATAGACGAATTTCGTGTAAAACGTATTATCTTGTTTGGTTCGGTCTTATGCAGAGGTGCTTTTGAAGCAGATTCTGACATTGACATCGCAGTCGAAGGATTGGCGAAGGAAGAATATTTTCCCGCACTGGCCAGGCTGATGATGGCCAGTCCCTGGGAGGTGGATTTGAAACCCATCGAAGAGATGGAAAAATTGCTGAGAGACCATATTGCCGAAGGACAGATTTTGTATGAAAAAAGAGAGTCTTCCTGAATTGATTGCGGAAATAAAAGATGAATTACGTTTATTGGAAAAGCTGGTATCCGAAATTCAAGAGACAGGTCAGAATATTCCTCAATCCCCACGCGAGCAGCGAATCTATGAAGAAAGTCTTGCGCTGAAATTGCACAATTTTTATACCGGCCATGAAAGAATATTTCAGAAAATAGCAGGAGACATCAATGGGAATGTGCCAACCTCGCCGGATTGGCACAAACGCTTGTTAAGAAGCATGACGCTGGACATAGAAAATATCAGGCCGCCGGTGTTGTCCCACAAAACCGAAAAAGCACTATCCGAATACCTGGCCTTTCGTCATGTCGTCCGGAACATTTATGGTTTTGAAATCGATAGTGATAAACTGTCAGGACTCGTTCAAAAGGTGGAAAAAACGTATAAGGAGGTGAAAAACGACTTGAATCGCTTTCTGCATTTTCTGAGAGAAATGTCGTCGTGAAATCATTGTTAGCCATTATGAACACTCAAGCATTCCCTGCTGAAGAATATGAACAGGACTTTTGAACGAATTCTCGCTTTGGTGGATCAAAAAGATGTCAAAATATCTGAACATGGGTATGAGGAATTAGCAGAAGATGTTATTCGCGTGAAAGATCGCCTGGCAGGAATCTCTATCATTTTTCCACTGAGTGCTCTGGAACGGGTGGATGAATTTCGCAAAGCGAAAGGATTAAAACGCTCGACGCTCCTCCTAAAAGCAGTCGAAGAGTACCTTGACAATCATTGATCAGAACTCCAAAGCAATCAAATTTGACACAAAAGCAAGTCGAATAACCGGATTTTGTGGTTCCTCTTCCAATTTCATCGTCGCTCAAGGCCCCTGATTTGAGTGACGGAGTGTGGGTGAGGATGGGGTCCCCCTTCATGTTCCTGAAAACGAAGCTGAAAAAGCAGTGACCGAGGCAGAAGAATGTGAGGGGCTCTCCAAAAAATTCTAGAAAACAGCGAGCCATAAAAAGGTCTAATCGGTGTTTACTATTGAGTATGCAAAGGGAATTGCAGATGATTTGAAAAGCGTGAGGGCATATGATCGCACTCAAATCCTGGATAGTATTGACGAACATTTGATGCATGAACCTACTGTCGAAACCAAAAAACGAAAAATCCTTGTCGGACTGATTCCTCCATGGGAATATATTGAACCCGTGTGGGAATTACGCCTAGACGAGTATCGTGTCTTTTATGATGTCGATGAGCGGACTTCTGTTGTGATTGTCCGCGCCATTCGGCATAAATCGCCACATAAAACAACGGAGGAAATCCTATGAAAACCATCGGACTCGAAAAAACCTCTCTTGATTCTTGCGTGATTGAAGCCCAACGGGAACGGGTCATTGTCATGCGGGAAGGTAAGCCCGTAGCATTGGTGATTGGTATAGACGAGGAACAATTGGAGTTGGGCCGTGATCATTCATTTTGGAAACTCATTGAGAAGAGGCGAACTCAGGAAACCTTCAGTCGAGAAGAATTGGAAAAATTCCTCAATACAGATTAAGACGTTTAGTATTCATAAAACAAGACACCCAACAATTAGCACTATAAATAATCCAGGTCTAAAGGAATAGATTCTCTCAAGCTTGATTCTTCCCAATGGCCCAAACTTGAGGAAGAAAAAAAACAGCGATTCTCAGGAAGGTAAAAGGGAGGGTTTCCTTTTGTCCGCTTACCATTTGAAAGGGTTGATCAGTCGGGCCAGGAGGCCTCGTTTGCGTTTCACCATCGCGGTGCTGTAACTGCCCTCACCGCCCCGCATTCTGGGGTCGAGCAGGTCCCGCATGGCATCGCCGAACATGTTGAAGGAGTAGACGACAATCGTCAGGCAAACCCCTGGCCAGAGCGCCAGCGATTATTCATACCTTACTCTCGGATCCAAATAGGGATAAATCAGGTCGATCAGGAGATTGAGCACCACCACCCCGGTGGCGAAAAACAGGTTGACTCCGGAGACCATCGTGTAGTCTCGGTTTTGGAGGGCATCCACCAGGAGCCGACCCAGCCCTGGCAGGTTGAAGATGTTCTCCATGATAACGGCGCCTCCTACCAGGATAGGCAACTGCAAGCCGATCAGAGTCACCACCGGGATGAGGGCATTTTTGATGGTGTGCCGGATAATCACGACCCGCTCCCTGAGACCCTTGGACCAGGCGGTTCGGATATAGTCCTGCCTCAGCACCTCCAGCATCATGGTGCGCGTCATTCGCATGGTGGCGGCGGAAGCGGCCGTTCCCAGAATCAGGCTGGGAATGATGAACACCGCCAGATTCCCCAGCGGGTCTTCTGTGAAAGAAACCAACTCCAGCGGCGGCGACCAGCCCCACCAGATGGCCGGATAGATCATCACCATCACTCCCAGCCAGAAGTTCGGTGTGGCCAGGCCGATGATGGCGATGCTGCGCCCCAAATAGTCGGCAGCCGTATCCTGGCGAATCGCCGAGTAGATGCCAACGGGCAGCGCGATCACAAGCCCGATGAGGATTGCCAGGACACCCAACTCAAGGGTGACCGGCAGTCTCTCTAAGATCACCTCCTCTACCGCGTAACTGGTCAGCAGGGACTTGCCAAGAGAGCCGTGCAGGAGAATATCGCCGATCCAGCGTCCATACTGCACCCAGGCAGGCACGTCCAATCCCAGACGGCGCTCAAGCGCTTCCCGGTCAAGCACCCCCGATTCTGAGTATTGCATCCTCCCTTGCAAGACGTCGATGACATCGCCGGGGATGAAGCGCACCGAGAGAAAGACCAGGATGCTCAAAATAAACAGGGTGGGGAGGATCAGCAATAACCGTCTGATGATATAGGCTCTCATCTGAAACCTCTAATGACCCATTTCTTTCTTCAGGTCCTGGTCAATCCAGAGGCGGGTGAAGACGGTGTTATATTGACCATTTCCCAAAATCGTTTCACCGTTAAAACCTTTGACCCACGGCTGGATCCCCAGATACTGTGGGGCCATCGGACCCCATATCGTCCAGAACTTCTCGATCGCATACTGATTCAACTCTCCAGCTATCCTGTTCCACTCCTCGATGGTGGTAGCCTTTCCGCCGGCTTCAAACTTGGCTGTATAAACCGGGTCGTTGACATTGGAGCTGTTCCATGGTGCGCTCGGCGTATAGCGCATTTGCAGTGGCAATACGAACCACCTTCCGGCCGCTTCCGCATTGATCATTACGAAATTCCTCTCACTTCTTCTAGGGCCAAAGACAGCGGCGGGCTGTACTTCAATCTCAACCTCAATGCCAATATCAGCCCAGTATGAAACGACTAATTGGACATAGTTCAAATCGTAGCGCTCGAGGTGCATCAACTCGGTCTTAAATCTAATGCCGTCGGCGCCGCGAGGATACCCGGCCGCATCAAGCAACGCTTCGGCACCTTCCGGGTCGTAGTCAAAGACTTTCTTGACCTCTTCGGGCCACTCTTCAAATTGGGTGACAACCTCTGTAAAAGACCGGTGTGTCTGCCCCTGAGGTATCACATCTGCAAAACCCTTGTAGAAGGCATTGTTAATTTCTTCGAGGTTGATGGCCATCTGCATGGCCTGGCGCACCCGGATGTCGTCAAAGGGCTTTATCTGAACGTTCATGCCAATACCGTTATCTGACCGATTGGTATACGGCCAAATCACGAGTTCAGGGTTAGTCCGCTGGAGGCTCTCTACCTGGTCCAGAGTCCTCATTTGAGCTGCGCCGATCGGGCCTACGTAATCAACCTTACACGTGCGCAGTGCCGACAGCGCCGTCGCCACTTCGGGCATAATCAGGGACCTTAACCGGTCAATATAGGGCAAGCGGTTCTGCGGGTATTTTTCGTCGGTGCCCCAGTAGTCAGGATTCTTCTCCCAGGTGATCGAGCTGCCCTTGGTCCAGTCAGTCAGCATCATTGGTCCGGTGCCGACCAGTTTCTTCCAATCCGTAACGTCCCCTTGTTCCTTGATGACCTCGGGGGGATATATCCAAGCGATGCCGCCATCGAGGATAGCAGCCAGCGCATCGAGGTGTGGCTCCTTCAGCTTAAAAACAACCGTCGATTTGTCGGAGGCCGTGATCGATTCAAATTGCATCCCTTTGAAGGTAGTAGCAAATTCGCTCGGTTCGGTAAAACCGCTGCCTATCCCCAACATACGGTGATAGTTGATCACGATATCCTGGGCCGTCAGAGCTCGACCGTTCAATGGGGCTTTCTTGTGCCAATGCACGCCCTGGCGGACTTTGACGATATACGTCAGGGGGTCGGGCTGCGACCAGCTTTCCGCCAGCTGCCCTTTCGAGTGAGTTGGAGGGCTGTGAAACTGGAAGTCAAATTTGTCTCTGGGCGTTGTCCAGTCCGCGATGGCCAGCTTCTCTGAAACACCAGCGGCATAAGCTTGTGCCCAGGGACCAGAGACCACGGTGTCAGGACCCGGCATCTCTTCTTTTCGGGCGAAGGTGATTGTCCCGCCATATTCCGGTACTGTCACCATCTCCCCGGTGGCCGGGTCTTTGACCATCTTTTTCTCAGCTGCGACGGCTGAACTGACCCAGAAGGCGGCCACCATCAGGGTGAGGGACAGCAGGATTGCACTGAAGGTTGATTTGCTTTTTTGATTTTCCATCTTTTTCCTTTCGATTGCATGTTCAAAATTAAGAATTGATTTAAAGCCTGCTTTCGTCCCCGAAAGCATGTTCTCGACGATTGCTCTACACATTGGGTCTCCTTCATTTTCAAGTGATCAAAAAACCGATTCATTGGCTCCAGGATTGGGCAATGAACCATAAACCGACGCACTCAGGCGACAATGATTTTCCAAATTCCCCATTGCCGTTCCGTTTCCGGAACGGGTAACGAGGAATCTTAGGGATCTCTCCCTGATGTCGAGATAATATAAGGGGGTAGAACTTGGGATTGGGGACTTGTGACTTGTTGCTTGGAACTTATTACTGGGAACTGGGAACTGGGAACTGGGAACTGGGAACTGGGAACTGGGTATTTGAGTTTACTCTCATATCCACCTCATTATCAAGGGATTTTTTAAAAAGATGATTCATTAATAATTGAGTATTTTCTTATGGTTATTTAAATAATTTACGGGCATTTGGGAAGATAAGAATAATTTGATTATGATTATTCCCTATTTTTTTATCCTCCCATGATCTTGCTCTTCTTTTTTCTATTTTCTTCCTCTTTCCTGGCTGAATCTTAGTGGTGTTCAGTGAAGCTCATTCAAACTAACGTGTAGCAGTAATCAATTTTCTTTTTTAAAATCTATCAAAAGCGAAAGCGAAAAACAAGCAGAAATTCTTAAAAACCTTCAGCCCAAGGTGATTTCTTGAAAACGATCACAAAAGAACGATGATGGCAAAATCCTGGTAGATTTCATTATCCCCTTCAATATCCTCTCAATATAAAAATATTCAGAGGATGTCAATAGATTTTTTTGCTCATCTTAACTCCTCAATGGCAAGTGCTTGTCTCATCCTGGACTTGATCCTCGCTCCTATCTGTGTCAGTCCTTGAAAATAGCGAAGGCATCCTTCCAACACAATATAAAAATATTCAAAGGATGTCAATAGATTTTTTTGCTCATCTTAACTCCTCAGATGGCGAGTGCTTGTCTCATCCTGGACTTGATCCTCGCTGCTCTCTGTGTCAGTCCTTGAAAATACGGTGCAATCCTGCCCTTCCAGGAGCGAAAAGCATGGGATGCAGAGCAAATCATTTCAAGGACTGATGGGCACTCGGCACGCGTGAGATCTTCACTAAAAAAAATTTTCATTAAAATAAGCAGCTTTCGCAAAAAGTTGCTTGAGCTTGCTTGTGTACAGGGTTGTATAAAAATATTTAGTGCCTGACAGAAAAATACAATTTTACTAATAAGGGGTGTAGAATCCTCGAGAACATCTGTTTTTGAACAAGCCATATTTTAGAGAATTGAAGCTATTTTTCTTTGGGATCCCTAATTTTTTGTTACCCCCCTATTTTTGGACACTCGCCCTCTCCTCCCGGCCTCCCCTCTTGTTTCAGAATGGGGAGTCATCCTTTGGTTCAGGCCGCTTTTTTGTAGGGTTCTCGTTTACGACGCTGCCGTTCTTTTTGCTGTTCACGCAGGACGGTGCCGAGACGGTGGATGTTTTTTGCAAGCACAGCCAGAGCGAGATAGCGTTCGAACCCCTTGATTCCATGATGCGGACATCGGTCGAGTCCGTGCGCTTCCAGAGCGTTGATGGCGGATTCGACCGCAGAGTGTTGGCGGCGCAGGAGTTTGAATTCTCGGGAATCTTCTCTTTGCCGGTCTACTTGGCTCAGCTTGCCTTTTTTGGGAAGCACGACAAGATCCGGCAGTGCTTTGAGTTCACGCTGATTCTGTGGGCTGTGGGCGCCCTTGTCCCAACTCACGACCGCAAGCTCGGAGAAGCGTTTTTTGCTTTCTTCGATGATTTCCACGGCTACCTTCTCATCGCTCTGCCTGCGCATCACCTGATGGTGAAGGATGAATTGATGCTGGTCCTCGATGATGTTGACCCTCAGTCCGAGTTCCACCGGCACTCCCGCCTTGCCCTTGCTGATCCACTCGGTGTGGGGCTCGAAGATGGAAAAGATTTTTTCATGATGAGGGATGGTTTCGTTGAAGCGCACCCTGCGAATGATTTGGCTCATGAGTTTTTTTGCAGAGCCCATGTCTGGCTTTGACAACCAACTGATTGATCTCATCGAGAATCTCAGGTGTGAAAAGACGCAAGTTATCCTTGATCGTCTGCCGCAGGTAGGCTGATTTAACCGGAAGCAGCATGAATCTGAACCTCTTGTTCCAAGCGGTCAGCAAGGTCATCTTCAGCTATATCTAATTCATAATCCATTTGTAAGCCCAGCCAAAATTGGGGAGACATGCTGAAGTATCGGGCCAGTCGTAATGCGGTATCAGCAGTAATTCGACGCTTTTTCAATACGATTTCATTAATGCGTCGAGCAGGCACTCCAAGCTCTAAGGCTAAACGGTTTTGACTCAAGCCCATCGGTTTGAAAAAATTCTTCCAATAGCACTTCTCCCGGATGGATGGGAGTTAATTTTCTACGGGACATGTGACCTCTATTTTCTACGGGACATGTGACCTCTAATGATAATCTACAATTTCTACATTCATTGCGTCTCCATTGTTCCGTACAAAACAGATACGCCATTGATCATTAATTCTTGATACTGTGTTGCCCTGCTCGATCCTTGGTAAGCTTTTCCAACTGGTTGCCAGGCGGAACGCGTAGATCATTAAGCCTTGTGGCACGATTAAGCATTCTCAACTTGCGTAGAGCAACCTGCTGAATAGCTTGGGGCAATTATGGATCACTGTTGATTATGTGAGAGGGGTTTGGTAAATTGAAAATTAATCAAAGGGCTCCTATTTCCGATTAGGAGGAGCCGAATAATGAAAAGGAGAAGTAACAATGCAAGTAACGATTGAGGTGCCTGATAATTTGCCTCCCAAACAGTTGAGGCAAAGAATTAAAGAAATAGAAGCAAACCTAAAAAAAGAGGCGGAAATCTTTCAAAAGGAAGAAGACACAGCAATCGATTCAGAGATTGATCCTTGGGATGCTCTTGATTTAGAGGAGATTGCGATAGATACAGGGAGAGGAGATGGTTCAATTAATCACGATCAATATATATACGGGACCCCAAAAAGATGAATTCCGTATTCGTAGACACCACTGCATTAATTGCAATGGGAGACAAAGGAGATCAGTTTCATCACAAAGCTTTGAGAGTCAGAGATGAATTGAAGCAGTCTCAAATAGATTTTATAACGACGAATGCCGTCATATTGAAATTAGCCAGTTATTTTAGTCAATCCCACCAACGATCTACAGCCATCAGATTAATCGAAACCATCAATCAGTCAAAGAAATGGAAGCGTATTTTAGTCGATCATGCATTAATGAATCGAGGATTTGTTCGTTATAAGCAAAGGTCAGACAAAAATTGGAGTTTGGTTGACTGTATTGGGATGATCATTGCGGAAGATCAAGAAATAACGGAGATTTTTACAACGGATCATCATTTTGAGCAGGCAGGGTTTACGATCTTATTAAAAAGTGAGACTTAGGTCACCAAGCAATCAGACGCAGGACAAGTCGGTAGAATCGACGCCCACCACGCCGCTTCGCTCGGAGTTTAGAGTAGTTTTAAAATTTGTCGCAAGAGCGATGCTTATGGTGGGTGCGGCTCACCTCGACGTTAGCGTGCGACAAGAGGTCGCATGTCCCAATGGTACAAACTTGACGAAGAAAAAAAATAGCGATTCTCCGGAAGGAAAAAGTAACGGTCTCCTCCCCGTTTTCACGAGGACAAGTTTTATGAGCTTATCAGTTAAAAGGATTGATCAGCCGGGCGAGGAGACCTCTTTTGCGTTTCCCCGTGGCGCCATAACTGCCTTGGCCACCTCGTAGCCTGGGGTCGAGCAGGTCCCTCACCGCGTCGCCGAACATGTTGAGGGAGTAGACGACAATCGTCAGGAAAAGCCCCGGCCAGAAGGCCAGCCAGGGGGCTTGCTCCATGAAGCGGCGCCCTTCCCGGCTGAGCATCCCTCCCCAGCTAGGCACCTTGATGGGCAGTCCGAATCCCAGGAAGCTCAACGATGCTTCGGCAATGATGACCCCGCCAATGTTGATCGAGAAGACGATGATGATCGGTGCCATGATATTGGGCAATACATGGCGGATCAGGATTTGACCCGTGGGGGTGCCCACAGCCCGGGCGGCCAGAAAATAGTCATTCTCTTTGATGCCGATCACCGCCCCTCGCACGACTCGGGAGCCCCCGATGCCGCCAGCGATCCCCAGGACCACGATGATCTGGAGCAAACCCTGCCCCACGACCGACATGATGGTTAACAAGAACAGCAGTCCCGGGAAAGCCATCCAGGCATCGACAAAGCGTTGCGCTGCCAGGTCCACTTTCCCCCCCAGGAATCCAGACGTTCCGCCGATCAGGAGCGCGACGAGAACATTGATTGTGGTTGCAGCCAGACTCACAATTAACGAAATACGAGCCCCGAAGATCAGGCGACTCAGGAGGTCTCGGCCCAATTGGTCGGTACCCAGGAGATGCCGGGCGGAGGCTCCCTGCAGCCGGTCGGCCAAGTTGAGTTTATCATAGGGGTACGGGGTCAACACATCGGCAAAGATGGCCACCACAATCAAGAGCAGGATGATGAGCCCGCTGATCGTCCCCAGCGGCTTCTCCTGCCACAGCCTGATGCAGAAATCCGCAAACCGGCCCCATCGCTTGGATTCACTCATAGCGCACCCTCGGGTCCAGATAGGGATAAATCAGGTCGATGAGGAGATTGAGCAGCACCACCCCGGTGGCGAAAAACAGGTTGATTCCGGAGACCATCGGGTAGTCTCGGTCATCGAGGGCAAGCAGCAGGAGCCGACCGATCCCCGGCAGGTTGAAGATGACCTCCATGATCACCGCGCCCCCGACCAGGATCGGCAACTGCAGGCCGATCAGGGAGACCACCGGGATGAAGGCATTTTTGATGGTGTGCCGGATGATCACGACCCGCTCCTTGAGCCCCTTGGACCAGGCGGTGCGGATATAGTCCTGCCGGAGCACCTCCAGCATCATGGTGCGCATCATCCGCATGGTGGCGGCAGAGGAGGCCGTTCCCAGAATCAGGCTGGGGAAGAAGAGCCCCCAGAGATTCCCCAGCGGGTCTTTTGAGAAAGGAACCCACTCCAACGGGGGCGTCCAACCCCACCAGATGGTGGGGTAGATCATGACCATCAGGGCCAGCCAGAAGTTAGGCGTTGCCAGACCAACGATGGCGAAGGAGCGCCCCGCGTAGTCGGCGGCGGTATCCTGGCGAATCGCCGAGTAGATGCCGACCGGCAGGGCGATCACCAGCCCGATGACGATTGCCATGACGCCAAGCTCAACGGTTACCGGCAGTCTACCTAGTATCCTCTCCTCTACCGGCATATGGTCGCCAAACAGTGAATGGCCAAGGCTGCCCTGGAGGATACCTTTCAAGTGGGACTCACCGGTAACCCAATCAGGGGTCGGCAACACTCCTATCCAGCGTCCATACTGCACGTAGACGGGCACGTCTAGTCCCAGTATACGCTCAACAGCTTCTCGGTCTAGCTCAAGACCGATGAATTCCGGCTTACCCAACATTGCGTCTATGACATCGCCAGGGAGGAAGCGCACCGATAGAAAGACCAGGATGCTCAATATAAACAGGGTGGGGATGATGAGCAATAACCGCCTGATGATATAGGCTCTCATGGAAAATCCCTAATGCCCCATCTCTTTCTTCAGCTCACTATCAATCCAGAGGCGGGAATGGGTGGTCCACTGGTCGCCTACCGCCCAGTGGCCAATTTCACCGCTATAGCCTGTGAGCCACGGCTGGGCCACCATGAAAGTTGGACTTCTGGGACCCCATATCTGCCAGTGCTTCTCTATTACGTACATATCTGCCTCTACAATCAGCCGCTGCTGCTCCTCATGGGTAGTCGCGGTCAGAGCGGCGTCAACCATGGCGTCCAACTCAGGCCACTGCTGTAACCAGCGGTTCCATGTTGAATCCGATCGAAGGTGGTATACGTAACGGACAGGGTCACCCTGGCTGCCCCCAATCGAACTTATCATGCCTTTATTAGTACGCCCGTACATTTTCCTGAAATTCGGCGTTGGTAAGTACCTCAATCTCAACATCGACGCCAATCTCAGCCCAGTAGGCGACCGCTATTTCTGAAAAGTCCAAGACATGATATTGGCTCTGACTCAAGACGGTCTCGAATCTCGTGCCGTCCGCGCCGCGCGGATACCCAGCCTCATCGAGGAGCTTCTCGGCAGCTTCCGGGTCATACCTGTAGTATTGCTTGACCTCTTCGTCCCACTCCTCGAAGGGGATGTGATACCCTTTCACCCCTTGCCACCCGAAAGGTGTCGCATCTGCCTCACCCTTCCAGAACGTAGGCTACCGCAGTTTCGTTGTCCAGCGCCATCTGCATCGCCCGGCGCACGTTGATGTCGTCAAAGGGCGGCACGCGCAGGTTTGGAGCAAAAGAATTCTGCGACCGATTCAGAATCGTGTGCACCGCGATTTCGGGGTTAGTCCGCTTGAGGCTCAGTACCCCGTCCAGATTAATGAGATAGTGTATGTAATCAAGCTTGCCTGAGCGTAGTGCCGCCATAATTGTTGCTTCCTCTCCCATTTCAAGTACCCTTACCTCGTCAACGTAAGGCAGGCGGTTCTCCGGATACTTTTCGTCGAAGCCCCAGTAGTCAGGATTCTTGACATAGGTGAAACTGCTCCCATCGACAACCTCAGTCAGCTCAAAGGGCCCGGTGCCGACCACGTTCCGCCAATCCTGCATGTCGCCGTATTGCTCGATGACCTCGCGGGGCACTATGAAAGTAGAGTTGTGGCCGAGCATAATCCCCAGCGCATCAAGGAATGGCTCCTTCAGCTTCATCACAACCGTCGAATCGTCGGTGGCCGTTACCGATTCGAATGGGATGCCGGTGACTTGGGCGGCAAAGGCAGTCGGTCCGGCGTCGGTGAACTCGCCCAGACCCAACATCCGGTGATAGTTCCATTCAACATCCTGCGCCGTCAAGAGACGGCCGTTCATTGGTGCCTTCTTGTGCCAGTGAACGCCCTTGCGGATGTTGAAGACATACGTCAGTGGGTCGGGCGTTTCCCAGCTTTCCGCCAGCCTCCCCGTCATGACCGACAGAGGGTAGTAGGCCGCGGTAAGGTCCCATACGTCTCTATCTATTGCCCAGTTCGGGATGCCCAGCTTCTCATTCACACCCGAGAGTATCAAGTGCGGCGCGCCGCCGAAATAGGGGTCACTAGGCGCCTTAGTCCAACCGGCGCCCATCCACGCGGTTATTTGTCCCGCCATACTCAGGTGCACTCACCATTTTACCAGTGCTCGGATCTTTGACCATCTTTTTCTCAGCCCCGACGGCTGGGCTGACCCAAAATGCGGTCACCATCAGGATGAGGGCCAACAGAGTTGCACTGAAGGTTGATTTGCTTTTTGATTATCCATCTTTTTCCTTTCTGCTTTTTGATTAAAAACAAAATTTAGGATTGCTTTAAAACCTGCTTTCGTTCCCGAAAGCACGTTCTCGACGATTGCTCTACACATTGGGTCTCCTTCATTTTCAAGTGATCAAAAAACCGATCCATTGCCTCCAGGATGGGGCAATGGACCATAAACCGACGCACTCAGGCGCCGATGATTTTCCAAATTCCCCATTGCCGTTCCGTTCCCGGAACGGAGAACGAGGGATCTCAAGGATCTCTCCTGATGTCGAGATAAGATAAGGGGGTAGAACTTGGGATTGGGAACTCGTTGCTTGGGGCTTTTGACTTAGAGCTTGAGAGTGGAAACTGGAAACAAGGAACTGATAACTTAATATGGGAACTGGGAACTGGGAACTGGGAACTGGGAACTGGGAACTGGGAACTGGGTGTTTAAGATTACTCTCATATTCACCTTATTATCAAGGGATTTTTTAAAAAGATGATTCATTAATAATTGAGTATTTTCTTATGGTTTTTAAAGAGTTTACGGACATTTGGTAAGATAAGAATAATTTGATTATTCACTTATCCCTCTAAATATCATGCCCAATTATAAAATAAAAGTAAAATTTGATTATTTGTTAATAGCACTGACAAAGTGCAGCAAAAAAGTTAGTATCAACGTACAATACTCCCCATTAGTCTGAAGTGCAACAGCAATCGTTTTTCTTTTTCAATATTCTTGATTTTGATTCTTCCATTTTCTTTCTCACTTTTATTCTCCCTTGATCCTGCTCTTCTTCTTTTTTCTTCCTCTTCCCTGAGTGAATCTTAGTGGGTGTTCAGTGAAGCTCATTCAATCTAACCCTGTGGCAGCAATCATTTTTTTAAAAATTTATCAAAAAAGAAAACGAAAAACAAGCCGAAATTCTTAGCAACCTTCAGCCAAAGGCGATTTCGTGAGAACTATCAAAATTGCCCTTCCATTAGCCCAAAGCTGATTTCGTTGAAAATTATCAAAAAAGAAAACGAAAAACAAGCCGAAATTCTTAAAAACCGTCAGCCCAAGGCGATTTCGTGAGAACTATCAAAATTGCCCTTCTGTCAGTCAAAGGCGTTTTCGTTGAAAATTATCAAAAAAAGAAAACGAAAAAAAGCCGAAATTCTTAAAAACCGTCAGCCCAAGGCGATTTCTTGAAAACTATCACAAAAGAACAATGATGGCAAAATCCTGGTAGATTTCATTTTCCCTTCAGTATCCTCTCTATATAACAATATTTAGAGGAGGTCAATCGATTTTTTTTGCTCACCTTAATTCCTCAGTGGCGAGTGCTTGTCTCATCCTGGACTTGATCCTCGCTCCTATTTGTATCAGTCCTTGAAAATAGCGAAGGCATCCTTCCAGCACAGTATAAAAATATTTAGAGGAGGTCAATCGATTTTTTTTGCTCCTCTTCACTCCTCAGGGGCGAGTGCTTGTCTCATCCAGGACTTGATCCTCGCTGCTCTCTGTGTCTGTCCTTGAAAATACTGTGCAATCCTGCCTTTCCAGGAACGAAAAGTATGGGATGCAGAGCAAATCATTTCAAGGAGTGATGCTCACTCAAAATAAGCAGCTTTCGCAAAAAGTTGCTTGAGCTTGCTTAGGAGCGTGTGATTTTCCGATTTGAAAAGGGGTCTAGTATTAAATTGTCTTTTTATATTTGACCCCTTTTCACTATTTATTAATAAAAAGGAGTCTGGTATGCATTTTCAGGCCTCCTCCACAGGGACATAGTTCAGATACAAATGGTCCTTGGTGGTGGGGTCTTTCACGATGCGATACTGCAGCCCATGGATGGTGACCGGCTCCTCAAAGAGTTGGGACCATGTCTTCTCAGTGGTGCGCTCACGCCAGGGGAACACCCCGCGAGTATCACTGTAGCCCCAGATATCTTCGAGGTTGAGCAATTTACGAAACCGCACACCGTTGCGGGCAATCATTTCATCACTGATCCGGCCTTGGAAGTTCTCCTGCAAACGGTAGTGGAACGCGCCAAAAAACAAGCTGAGGCTGAGCCGTAATCCTGGATTTTCCCGGGGAAACGCCCCATGCCACACGTTGCCATGGAACACCAATACGGAGCCGGCAGGGGCTTCGATCGGAACCGCCTCCTTCACCCCCTCACCAGATTTGGGCTTACGGCGGAGTTTGTGGGAGCCCGGAACAACACAAAAAGCGCCATTGGCTTTAGTGTAGTCGGTGAGAATCCAATTGGTGTTGAAACACTGGGGAGGATCCGGCAGATAGGTTCCTTGAAAGAGATGATCGTCGGCATGAAGGCCCAGGTTCTCCCCATAGCCCTCAGGATCCTGCCATTTGATGAAAGCACAGAGGGAAGAGAGCAGACAGGTGTGGCCCAAGTAGTTTTCTACCAGGGGCAGGGTCATCGGGTGTTGAATGATTTTTTCAAAGGCGGGATCTTCCTCGAGAATGGACATCAGGAGATATTGATGCTGATAGGAGGCCATGATATCGAGGTTACCGTGGGCCCCTGTCTCCAGGTCGTGCTTGACACCAGTGCGCTCTTCGGCAATCCGAAGAACGGCTGCCCGGCATTGCTCAAGAAGGTCTGGCTCACCGATTTGCCCTGGAGTGATCACGGTCAATCCATAGGCATCGAGTTCTTCCAGGTTTTTGGTGAGCCCGCGTTCCCTGATCACTTGATAGGTCGAAGGCATGGTTTTTAGCTTGGTTTTTTCCAGTCTTGGGTAATCATGGGGTCCCTTTCTTATAAAGATCGTTTTTTCTCGCATATCGTCAAAGACGGCCTGTCGTTCATTTTCCGTCATGGTGTCCCCAGGTCCCACGGAGGTAGTAGGGAATGGGGCCCCGTTCATCGGTCCATCCCCAGACATCTTCATAGCCCACCAGGACGCGAAACCGCTCATCGTTGCGTGCCAGCATTTCCTCAGTGATCCGGCCCTGAAAGTTTTCCTGACAACGGAAATGCCGGGCCACAGTAATAGGTATTGACCGATAAGCGGATGCCTGGAGTGAGACGGGGAAAAGCGCCATGCCAGACGTTGCCGTGAAAGACGATGGCGGAACCGGCTGGCGCTTCCACCGGGATCGCGTCTTCGACGCCTTCCCCAGGTTTGGGGTGCCGGCAAAGTTTGTGGGAGCCGGGTACGATACAAAAGGCGCCGTTCTCTTTGGTATAGTCCCGTGAGAATCCAATTGCAATTGAAAGTGTGAGGCACCACTCCCGGCAGAGGCCCATCATACAATCGCGTATCGTCATGCAAGCCCAGGGTTTCTCCATAACCTTCGGGCTCCTGCCATTT
>CBDBHR010000009.1:0-7623 GCA_965205865.1 bacterium | reverse complement strand
GACAATGAAAAACATCACGCACGCGATCCAGGCAGCAACCACGGGAAGTAAGGCTCCACTTTTTCCCAACGTAATGCCAACGGAATTCGTGGCCCAGAACAAAAAGCTGATGATTAAGGCCTGACCAATGCCTTTCCCAATGCTGGCCGTCCGGGTGCCGGTTTCAAGGAGTCCGATGGACACGCCAAGAAGGGTCATGATCACAGGGACGAAAGCAAAAGACACTCGCCTCCAATAATCGGTGAGAAATTTTGTGGCATTCTGTTTTTCTTGCCGTAAGTGCTCGATGTGTGTGCCGAGTTGGTTCAACGTCATATGTTCAGGCTCGAGAGCGTTCCAGGTCATTAGGTCATCGGGAGTTAAGGACAACGCCAGGGGAAGAGTCGTCTGTTGAGTCATCTTGATCTCCCCATCCGATTTGACCAACCGTCGAGCGACGTCGTGCAAGAACCATCGGCCATCCGTGAAATTGGCGCTGGCCGCCGTCAGCAATTCCTCCAAAGAGAATTGATCGCTCAGCCGGTAGAGTGTGACCTCGTGGAGGTGCGTGCCCTCGGGATCGACTCGTTGAACGTGCATAAGCGCATGGTTGCGAATGTTCAGCCACAGATTTTCGTTTGTAAAAGAGAGCGGTTGCGGTTTTTTCTGGATCTCCACGGTTCGAATGTATTCCGCCTTGGCATTGGCCAGGGGAATAACGACTGCCGTCAATCCCAACAGGATGACCGTGATGATGCCTGCGACTGCCAAAAACGGCATGGTAACGTGAACGATGCTGACCCCACAACTTCTCATCGCGGTGATTTCCTGGTTTTTGTTCAGGAGTCCGATGGCGAGGAGGGAAGCCATTAGAACGGCAAAAGGCACGAGTTGAAAGGAAATGTCGGGGATTTTCAAGACGAAATACAGCAACATGGAAGTCAGTTCCGCATCGTGTCGAAGAAACTTTCGCAGTTTTTCAAAAAAGTCGATCACCAGGTAAATAGTGGTCAGCCCGGTGAGACACAGGGCCAGGATCCCGAGATAATGTCGAACGATGTACCAGAATAAAATGCTCATGTCAGCGCCGGCTCGCTTGATAAAACAGCATCCACGTCATCAGGAGTAAGAGGACGTTTGGGAGCCATGCTCCGGCAAACGGATGAAGGAACAAGGCCGTGACGGAAAATTCTCCCAGCACGTTGAGCAAATAATAGCCCACCATGATGAAAATTCCCAAAACAAACCCTCTCATGCGTCCGGTTCGTTTTGAGACAATACCCACCGGCATGCCCAGGACGCCGAGGATGAGCGTTGCCATGGGAAACCCCAGGTCTTTGTAGTATTCCATGAGGCGGCGAAGCATGTCGGTGTCCCGCCAGTCGGATTTTTCCAATTCGGCCATAATGTGTTGATAATCCGGCCGTTCGGGTTTTTCGACGTTGAGAGCGGGAGACGGAGCCATTTTGAGATCATACGTGGAAAACGCCACAAGATGATGTTGGGCGCCGTCCTTGGAAATATGGTGAATCTCCCCTTCATGTAATCGAATGCCGAATTGCTTGCGTTGCGGATTTTTGAGCATTTGGAAGGTTTGAGCCGTGACAATGACTTTTTTGGCCGAGTCCCGCTGATCCAGGATGAAAATGCCCCTGGCTTTCTCTCCGGGCTCGGGCTTGGGAACAAAAATCATCAAGTCGTCCGCTGGTTCATTAAACACGCCTCGATCCAACGCCAGGTGTAATTGATCCTGGATCAGGCTGATGGCCATTTTTTTCAGGGAGATCGACGACCAGGGTTGTCCCCATTGGGAAAGGAACAGGGTTCCCAGGAAAACGAGAAACGAAAAGACAAAAACGGGTACCGCGATCCTGAGCAAGCTCAGCCCTGCCGCTCGCATGGCGACAAGTTCCTTGTCGAAGGAAAATCGACTGAAGGTGGTGATCGAGGAGATCAGGCAGGCCATGGGAAGCGTCAGCACCAAAAAAGAGGGCATGAGATTGACGATAATTTTAAAAACGGCCAGGAGGCCCACGCCGTTGGTGACCAATAATTCAACCAGCCGCAACATCTCCTTGGTCAAGACGATAAAGCAAAGGATGCAGAGGCTGAGGGAGAAAGGAACGAACAGTTCTTTCAATATGTAGCGATCGAGAATCGTCATGGCTGTCCGAGTTCACTCATTCTCGTTGATATTTCCCCTCTCACCCCGGCCCTCGGATCGAGTCCGGGGCAGGTTCTCTCACGCCAGGGGAGAGGAGGCTCCTTAAATTCCCCTCCTTTGTAAGGAGGGGTAAGGGGAGGTAGAGGCATCCATAGGCCCGTATAAAATGAGGCCGCACGAGATTCTTTACTTCGTACAGAATGACAATCATGATGTGGACGGCCCCTGATTTTGTCAACGAATCACAGAATATTTACAATCGTGACGGGGATAGCCCGTATGCTTAAGGAAACGTAAAACCTCTTTGCTTGAAGAGTGGAGTGTGTTTTAATTGCGCTCCATTCGGTTGAGAAAAAAATGGTGATGAACCCTCGATCGGGACGAACGCCTCCGCGTGCTCGTCGGTTTACCCGGATCCTCAAAAAAATTCGGCTTGTCGCGACCGACGTCGATGGGGTCCTGACCGACGGCGGCCTCTATTATTCAGATTCGGGTGAGCAGAGCAAAAAATTCAACGTGTGGGATGGCCTGGGGTTGGTTCTGTTAAAGAAAGCCGGGCTTGTGACGGCTGTGATCACCATGGATCAAACGCAGTTGGTGAACGTTCGGGCAGCCAAACTCGGAATTTCCGAAATTCACCAGGGCGTCAAGGACAAACTGGCAGTGTTGAAAGAACTTGCATCGAAATATGGAATTCAGCTTGAGGAAGTCGCATACGTGGGAGACGATGTGACTGATTTGCCCGCTCTTCAGGCGGTGGGATTTTCCGCCGCTCCCGCGAACGGACGCGACCCCGTCCGGAAAAAGGTACAGTACGTGTGTAAAGCCAAGGGCGGTGAAGGAGCGGTCAGGGAAGTGGCCGACCTGATTTTGGCCGCGCAAGGCTTGTCCCCGACGTTTTTAATCGGGGGCGCAAAGCCCGACAAGGGTGTTCACTTGTGAGCTTTCCCCACCTGTATGCAGTCATTCTTGCCGGTGGAAGCGGAACCCGGTTTTGAGTATCTTTCGAGAATATGACGTTCGTGGAATCGTCGGGAAAGATTTGACTCCCGACGTGGCGCAATCCATTGGTCGCGCCTATGGGACCATGGCCCGGCAACGTAGCTGTCGAACGGTGGCCTTGGGGCGGGATGGACGCCTGACCTCGCCGGATCTCCGGGATCGGGTGCTTGCCGGCATCACCGCCACGGGGGTGAACGTCGTGGACATCGGGGTTTGTCCGACGCCGTTACTCTACTTTGCCCTATATGAGTTGCCCGTTGATGGAGGCGTGATGGTCACCGGGAGCCATAATGCGGCCGAATATAACGGCTTCAAAATGTGTCTGGATAAAGCGGCGCTGTATGGCGAAGACATTCAGGAACTCAAGCGTCTGGTCGAGACCGGGACGCATGCGTCCGGATCGGGAACCGTTTCCACGGCGTCGGTGATCCCTCCCTACCTGCGTTATCTCAAAGAACACTTTGCCGGTCTTGATGGAAAAGGAATGCACGTGGTCGTGGATTGCGGAAACGGCGCCGCGAGTCTGGTGGCAAAAACGGCCTTAGAGCAACTGGGGTGTCGCGTTACAGGGTTGTATGATGACCTTGATGGCCGTTTCCCCAACCATCATCCCGATCCCACCGTCGTCGAGAATCTCCAGGATCTCATTCAAGCCGTGAAGCGCCATCGCGCGGACGTTGGGATTGCATACGACGGCGACGCGGATCGAATCGGGACAATTGACGAAAGGGGAACGATCGTCTGGGGAGATCGCCTGCTGCTGATTTTTGCACGGGATCTCTTGAAGAACAGACCCGGGAGCACGGTTATTTCCGATGTCAAAGCCTCCCAATGCCTGTACGAAGATATTCGGAAACGGGGAGGGAACGGTGTCATGTGGAAGACGGGCCATTCCGTGATGAAAGCCAAGATGAAGGAAGAACAAGCCGCGCTGGCCGGAGAAATATCGGGACATATGTTTTTTGCCGATCGCTATTTCGGGTACGACGACGCCATCTATGCCTCGTGCCGGTTGATTGAAATCCTGTTGAAAGCGCAAGCACCGTTCTCTTCTCTCCTGGCGGATCTGCCGTCCACGCAGGTCACCCCGGAGATTCGTTTAGAGTGCCCGGACGACGTGAAGTTCCAGGTGGTCGAGACAATACGAAACCGGCTTGTCGAGGCGGCCAGGCAGTCGGCTTCGACGAACTCTAAGAACCCGAGCCTCGTGATTCGTGAAGTCGTCACGATTGACGGAGTTCGTGTTTGTTTCGATGACGGCTGGGGACTCATTCGTGCCTCCAACACGCAACCCGCGTTGGTCCTTCGCTTCGAAGCAACCTCGGCCGAACGGTTGCAAGCCATTCGCACCTATCTGGAAGGGGAGTTGGAAGCCTGCACCCGGTCGTTCGCGCCACAAATACGGTAACTTCCCATTTTTGCTAACCTCCGCAACGATCTTTCAAGTAAGGCCTTCTCGTGCGCGATCCGTGCCGGAAATAACGAAGACGACAAAAAGCAGCTAAATAGAGTATAAAAGGTACCTAAAGGGCGCTAAAAGTTTACCAAAAGTATACCTTTTAGACTACTTTTGGCATATTTTAGCGTATAGCTTGCAGGAAAGACAGGCACCTTTGGGGCTGTACCGTTTTCTGACCAGCTTCCGATCGGCTCGTTCAGGAAATCGCGCCAAGTGTTCTGCCTCGCAATCAAATGAGAGAAACTAAAGACTCTTGGCTGCCCATAGATTAATGCTGTCTATGACAGCTTTTCCTGCTCCGTCCGCACCAGGATACATCCTCGCAGCACTGAATCCAATTTTCGTACATAATTCAAGTAATCTGCTGCTCTCTTCGATAGGAAGAGTCAATTTCATCAAAGGAGTGTCTGGAAGTGCAGAAAATTCGCTTTCGAGACCTCTTATAGTAAAGGAATTTCCTCTAGTTCCTTCATGAAAATGGACAGTGAATAAGCCGGCTTGGGCAGCCAGATGGTGTGAGATCGAGCCGGGTGGATGGATGGTCTTTGCTCGTGGATACAAAGCAATGGATTCTATATTCAAGACCCAAATCGCCAACCTTTGCCCCTTTTCCCAGTCGCGGTAAGATGATAAAGCATTACTAGCGGCAAAATAGGCCGCGGCATAGAGGTTCTTGGTCCAATCAAGGAGTCTTGTGGGCACACCATGATGCTGTGCTAGTGCCATAAACTCCAGCAATTCGGAATTTGGCCATTTTTTGGAACCAAGATAATAGGGATCTTGTCCTGAAGTGAATCTATGTCGAAAATCTAATGAGTCATTCGGGATTTTAATCCCAACATCGTCACAATATGCCATAAAGTGTTGAAGCAATATTACTTCCATATGAATCTGATCTTCATGTTTCATGTCTCCCAGCCAAAATCTTTCAAACGGTTTTCTCATTTCTCCTCTGAAAACTGATGGAACTAATCCCCATTCAGCATTTTTCTGGCCTCTATAAATGAGTTTGCAAGGTGGTTTTACCAGTTCTTTGGTTGGGCTGAGAGAATCCCACAAATCGTCAGCAGTATCATACTGTATTTCGTGAAAGGGATCGTAAGCCATTCGTTTTTCCTACTCCCATGCCATGTAGAAGTAAATAGCCAATCAGCGACTCATCGAAAAATTAGCGACGTCGTTCGATTTTGTCTGCATCGCGACTTTCAGAGAGGCACTTATTTTCTCGTTGAGCATGAACATGTGCTCTACCCGCTTGCGTTCGAACGCAAACTCACTTCGGCGATAGAGCCGGTCCACGGTGTGGTCAAGGGCTTGCTGAGAAGGGGTGCTTGGAGGGTGCGCCGTAACTGCCTAGGTCGAACTAGGATGGGGTAGCCAGATGCACCCTCACATGGCAATGTAGACCCGTTCCGCTTCCTCAGAGCGCGTAAAGACTTTCGGGACCCTCGCGCTCAGCATTATGCGCCCTTTCGTTTTCCGGTCGGTCCAGTACTCGCCCGTCAATCTCTTCGGCCTGTGCGGTGGACCATGAGTCTTGAGAATCAGGCCGCCCAAGTGGATCTCGCTCCGGTCTCCACGCAGAAGCCTATCCGGCTTGTTTGTATAGACCCCCGCTATCTGGTATCCGATACCTTCTTTCGACGGTTTTATGCTTTCAGCAATGAACCATGACTCTGACAAAGGCATACAGGAATTCAGTGACTTTGTCTCTTTTTTTCAGGGATCCGGCGTTCTTATAGGACCATGATATTTGACGTTCAATTACCGTCCTGCGGTGACTGTAGGTGTGTTCTGTCAAGCTTTCTGCATCACGATTGGGTCTTGCTTGATATGGCTTCTGCAAATGAATTGCCAAAAGCTGTCAATTCCATAATCCCGTTCTTGATATCCACATTTTCATTTACCTTCTTCTTTAATTCAATATATTCCGGTCTCTCTTTGACCCAATCATACGCTCCTGTCGCGACCAGGCTAAATTGATAAGTGACAGAAATTAATCCCAGTCGCTGCCAATTATCAATCATGGCAGGCAGGCCAGGGTTCACCATTGGTGATTCCGTTTTAGCATTGACGAAATTAACAATATTTTTGTGTATTGTTATCACTCCAACCGAGCCTTTTTCGTTTAGAGTAACAATAGGAAGCTTTGATCCGAAATTTATGACCTGATTCAATAACCGTGCTTCGTTTGATGTGAGTTGACGAATGATTTCTGCGTATGCGGGGTGTGCCTTTTCCGCGCTCCTGCCATCCATCGCTGTGCTAAGCAATTTCAAATACATTGTCTTTAAGTCGGGTTCCTCGTGAGAGAATGCCAAACCTTGTAAGGCTGGGGCCGCCACAGAAGCTTTTGGTTCTATAAGATTTTCAGGTGGAATTGTTTCTGTCATTTCTTCCAAATCCGTCTGAAATTTGCCCTGAAAATATTCGCGGGCTTTATCGAAGGCAAAATTTACTGCGGCTATTGGAAGTAAACAATTATCGATTGTCTTTGCTAGTGTAAGAGACGATTTTGCCAACGTTTTCCCAGCTTCCCTTAGCTCCGGAGATTCGGCTGCTAAATCTACAAGCTTTGCTGTCAAACCGACCAATTTGTTGGCGTCATCTAATTCCTTGTTCATTTTTCACCCCATGAGAAGCATTCGAATATTGCTATGCGTATCGTGTCCGACCGGTACCACCAAGGTTGTTTCTATGAATAACACTGCCATGTGTGGCTTTTTCTGCTCAAGTGAGGGAGGGGGAGAAAACAACAAGACCAAAGACCCTGGAGCGCCGATCAGGTTGAGGATGACAGATAAGGGAAAAGGAGAAACTACGAGACCCTTCACTTCGTTCAGGATGGCAGACCGGGAACTGCGTTCGAAATGACAGCCCCTCACCCCGGCCCCTTTTTCCATGTGCCCGTTCCTTCTGTGTGGTGTACAATCCGAGAGTATGCATACTTCATCCATTCGCCATAAACTGTTCGTGCTCGGAGCGAGCGGCCTGCTCCTGGGATTTCTGTGGGGGGTGG
>CBDBHR010000008.1:0-11464 GCA_965205865.1 bacterium | reverse complement strand
TCGGGTTTTCTCAAATCTTCGCGTCACAAATATCAGTTTATCATCTTGATATAATTAATGAAAGACTTAACATGATATTTAATGGTATTCACCTATTTTCAAGAAACGAAGATTTTGGGGAAACTCATCAAAAATCCCATTTTTTGCTGACTTTGGCCATCTGAACACTGTATCAAACAAATCTTCATCCTGTGAAATTGAATAAATGTCATTTAATATCAGCAATTTGTGTATTTTTCGGCCAAGCACTAGTTAGGTATTTAGATGTAGGGCAATCGCATTTGGATTTTGATTGCATTTTTCTCAGATAGGTCTCACTATCCGGTATTGTCATAAGTTTGGAACCTATCATGGAGCGTGCATATGAGTTTAGTTCTTTCATCAAAGATCCTAGAACATTTTTCAGAACTGAGTGATCCTAGACGCGATAATTCCCGCCATCTCTTATTGGACATCTGGGTTATTTCGTTGTGTGCTGTCATTTGTGGAGCCGATGGTTGGGAAGATATAGCCGATTATGGTCAATCCAAACGAGAGTGGTTTGCTCAGTTTCTGGAATTGCCTCACGGTATTCCATCTCATGATACGTTTCAGCGAGTCCTATCCAGCCTCGACCCGGAGGAATTAGCCTCCTGTTTGGTGCTTGCCATTCATCCTCAGCCCCCTGAAATCCCCTCCAGGCCCCGGTAATCCTGCCCAAAACCAGAGAGCGTCGAAGTGCCATTTAATACAATCTAACTTTTTTTGCTCAAAATGAAAAAAAAATGGAATAAAATTTGACTTCTTCTTCTTCTGCAAAAATGCCTCCTAAAGGATTGTTTGGGAAGGCGATCAAATGAAAAAAATCTGCCGGCAGGCGTTCCTGTTTCTGAGCAATCTTGTTTTCATCCCATCTTAAATGACTCGTGAGTGGAAAGTGCTAGCATGTCATCCGAGAATGCTTCACGCTCAAGTGAGTGAAGAAGGTGGGGAATGATTAATCTGTAATGAGGGAATAATAGTATGAAACCGAATAAATTGTTTTCTTATGCCTCACCCTTTTGGTGGGGCTGACCGTGGCAGACGTGGTGTCTGCTGCAAAAACCCGATTCGCTCCATGGTGGGGTGAATTATTTTCAATCTCTTGTAAAGGAGTTCATATGTCTTTGAAGCAACTTTTCGCCCCCATCATGGGGCTGACCGTGGCAGACGCCGTGTCTGCTGCAAAAATCCGATTCGCCCCATGGCGGGTGAATCGCTCTCAACACCCTCAATTAAAAGAGGTTATTATGAGTATTATGAAGAAATGCTTCGCCCCCGTCGTGGGGCTGATCGCGGCAGGCACCTGGTCTGCTGCAAAACTCCTCTCGGTGCTGCTGGCTCTCATCCTGGGTGTATTTGTCCTTTCGATGGGCCCGACAGCTGCTGCTGAGAAAAAGATGGTCAAAGATCCGGCCACCGGGCAGGTATTGACCGCACCAGAGTATGGCGGGTCAATCACCTATGCCCAGAAGTGTGTGCCGCCGAATACTGACATCTGGTTCTCTACCTGCGACCCCCTCAGTGGCGTTTCAGAAAAGCTAGGCATCGGGAACTGGGCAACGGACAGGGATCTATTTCGCTTCCAAAATCAGTTATTCCCTCTGTTTGCCATAAAAGGGCAGCTGGCGCAAAGCTGGGAGACCCCGGATCCTCTCACGTACATGTTCAAGATCCGTAGCGGAGTCAAATGGCACAACAAGGCGCCGATGTCCGGTCGAGAGCTAACTGCCAGTGACGTCGAGTATTCTTTCCACCGGATGTTGGGTCTGGGCAGCGGCTTCAGCGAACCGACCCTTGCCGGCATTTGTTCGGCACTCGTCAGTCTACCATTCGAATCGGTAACAACCACCGACAAATGGACGGTTGTTATCAAGCTGAAGGCGGTAAACCTCGATGCGCTGAGGGAGATCCTCATCGGCCCCTGTCTGTGGGTGTTACCCCCCGAGGTCATCCAGCAACACGGCGACATTAAAGATTGGAGGGACCTCGTCGGCACCGGACCCTGGATGATGACTGAGTGGGTCGAGGGCAGTTCTATGACCTACGACAAGAATCCTGACTACTGGGGCACCGACGAAAAATACCCGGAGAACCGCCTGCCCTATACTGACCGGTTAAAGGGCCTGATTATGAAAGAGGATGCAACAATTCTGGCGGCACTTCGTTCAGGTAGGCTTGACTACGCAGGTTCCAACACGGGAGCTGACATAAAGTCTATCGACCAGGTATTCAGGCTCCAGCAGATGAACCCCGAAATCGAGCTATTCTCGCAATACAATCGTTCGAATCAGAGCTTTGCTCTGGACATGCTCAAGCCGCCCTTTGACGACATCAGGGTGCGCATAGCAATGCAGAAGGCACTGGACCTTGAGACCATTAACAAGACCTTCTTTAAGAGTTATGCAAAGTGGAAACCTCAGGGGATGCTAGGGGATGGTCTCGTCGAGTATCACATCCCATTTGAAGAGTGGCCCAAAGAGATCAAGGAACGCTATACCTATGACCCGGAAGGGGCAGAAACGTTGCTTGATGAGGCTGAGTATCCGCGTGGCGCCGACGGCATTCGATTCAAGACCACCTTGGAAAACCTCTCTGAGTATTTCCCTTTAGACTATGCAGAATTAGCGGCCGCCTACTGGGCTGACATCGGAGTTCATGTACAGATTAAGACAGTGGATGTCCCTCGCCATATCTCTAGTATCAACGAACATACGTTCGAAGGCATGGTCAATATGGTGGCCGCCATAGATTATAGTGTTATGTGGGGGCTACAGTTCCTTCAATCGACATTTAAAGGGAACCGTCCCGGATTCAAGGACCCGGCTTATGACGCCATGGTTGACGCCGCCTCCGCAGCTACCACCATTGAGGAGCAGATTAAGCTAGCTAAAGAGGCAGATATGTACCAGATAAAGAATTTCACTTATGTATGGGGTCCTAAAGTTCCATCCTTTAACGCGATCCAGGCGTGGGTCAAGGGTTATTACGGTGAATCTGATCTGGGACTCCCGGACCGTCGTTCCATTTTCGCCCGCCTCTGGATTGACCAGGAGCTGAAGAAGGAAATGGGGTTTTAGGAGAATCGCCGGATGACGACGAGGGACGGCGGCACGAGCTTGCCGTCCCACGTCGAGAACCCGCGCCGTTGGTCCCTCCTCGCCGCTTCGGCACACCTCAAAGCGGACCCGTCGAGTCTCCAAGAACCGGGCGACTGTCCCGAATTGGAAAAAGTGCAGCCCCCACAAGCCGTTGTTCATCCAATTGTTCGATAACTTTCTTGGTTTTCGAATACGAAGAGAGATTGTTGTGTGAACATTACTTGAGCATTTGAGAGATACTGGATAGCTTGCTCCTCAAGGTGGTAACGTTCTGCCAATTTTTTTAAATCAATGCGCTTTAACACGTCTATATTGACAGGTCGTTTTGAATCAAAAAAAATGAGAGAATTTAAAAACTTTTGAGATATTTCAGAATTTAATAGATGACTAATAAAAGTGGCTTCTTCCTCTAATTCGCAGGGAATAAAGTAGCAGGTATCATCAAGCATAATTGGCTTACCTTCAACATTACCAATCACAGAAAACTCGACTTTCTTGTACAATCCGGAGATAGCAACCTTCCATGGAGAAAAACTATAATCTCCAATGCCAAAAATAGAAAATGGGGGGCGATTTTTATAAATGCTACTTTTTCTATTGCCTAAAATATTGGAGTATTTTTCTAAATATTGCCATGTTTTGGGGGCTTCTTCCATGAGAGGCTCAGTCTCATCTCCAATATTGCATTGAGTTACGATAACATGCTTTCTGGGAGTCAGACGTTGATTTGCCAAATCAGAAGATTTCAAAAGGGGATAAACATAGGCAACTTCAATCTCTATCTGTTCTCCAAACCCATTAATATAATGGGCATTACTTTTGGTTAACTCCATGACTTTTGCAGCATCATGTTTAAGACCAGAGCGCCATTTGTAATATTCAATTCCATCAATATCCTGAAATTGTTGGTAATCATCAATATTTGCAATCAACTCATTTCCACGAATTCCCAATTTGGAAATCGGATCTTCAAAATTCAAATCTGAGTAAACGGCTGCGGTTTTCTCCCTTCTGCCTTTCTTTACATGAGTGATGAAGAGACAAGCATCCACCGATACTTCAAAGTATTTTTTGGCATCAATCCGATGCATGGAAGAATGATAGATATTCGCCTCATGACTCCACAAATACTTTAATACTTTACGCGCAGTTGCCGTTTTACAGAGCATTGCTAAACAAGCCGTACTGTTATTGAGGCTCTCAAGCAATGCAATCAGCATCCATTCCGCAATATCAAAGTTGGCTTTCCCCGTTTTTGCGGCAAGACCGGAAAGTCTTTGAAAATTTGACTTGCTGGGTAGATTGCTGCTCTCTAGTGCTCCCAATGCGGAATTAGGCCACATAGGAAAATCAAAAATTACACAAGACGATAGCATTTGGAAATATGTGTGTAAAGACAAAATTAGGAGGGATATTTTTGCTTTTTTGGAAGGTTTCCTGGGAGGGTGTGCGGCATGTTCATTTTTTTATCGCTTTTCTTTTATGCTGGTTTGAAATGCCGGATTTTGGACAAAGCGATCCCTGGGTTTTTCTGGAGAATTTTCAAGATACCCATTCTTCATCAGCAAAATAGACTTCATCAGGGGGGATGTAGTCGGCATAGTAGTCATCCGTCTCATAGGGGGTGATAGATGGCAGTGGCGGCGCTCTTTGGGTTTCTTCTCCGATATGCTTTAAAATTTTTTTGACTTCTTGATGATTGGTAATAAATGCGATGATCTTCATCTCCTTGCCGCAGTTTGGACATAGCAGAGGATCCACCTCGAAGATCTTATGGATCAATCGTGCCCAACTTGCGCTGGCTATCGCTTTTCCTTTGATCTTTTCCATCTGCATTGGGCTCTCTCCTCTTTTTTCTTTTCTTTCCTTGCCTCGATAGGAGCTGCTATAAATCCCATAATAAAAAGTGATTGTTTCGTAGGGTGAAGGGATATGCCCTGCCAATAGGGCCATAAACTCCAATATATCGTAATGGGCCTTTTTGGAGGAAGAAGTTTTCTTTTGTTTCTCATAAACCGTTACCGTGTTCTCTTCGGGATTGAACTCGACTCTCTCGACCGAGATGGCTGCCCGGCTCATATATCTGGCAATTTTTTCAATACGATCACCATTAGCTCCGTTGATTTTTTGATCACTATGGACCTGAAAGCCGGAGTTATAATTCCAGGACATCAGCAGGTCGATGAGTTCTTGTGTGATAACTTCTTGCTTGAGTAAGACCGCCAGGAGTCTTGCTCGGAATATTTTGGCAATGATATCGGTAGAAATATGGAAGGGTTGATAGAATTTATCATCTTTCAGGATTCCTCCAAGAACCAGAGAGTGAATGTGGGGGTGAAAATTTAGGAGAGAACCATGGGATTGGATACAATAGATTCCCCCAGTATAGCCATCCTTCATACCCAAAGCTTCGTGAAAATAGTGTTCGATGGCAAAATTGGCGCTTTGGATCAACAATTTCAATAATTTTCTGTTTCTGCGGAAATAACCTCTGAGTATTTTCGGGATGGTGAAGGTCACATGAAGGTGAGGAAACGGCTTGACGATTTGCCGAACTTTCTCGCCAAAGAGGATTGACCTTTTTGTCGAGCAACTGGGACAGACCATTCTTTTTTTGCAGGAAAAGGCCACAAAGAAGTCTTCTCCACATTCACATCTCACCCTTGCTACACCGTTCTCTGGAATTCCACAGTCCAGGTAGGCATAAATGGCTGGCATGACTTCTTTTCTCAGGTAGCCATAATCGTTTTCAAAGAGAGCGGAATACGCATCCTAATAATATACAGTTATACCATTGTAAATTCTCTTGGGCGGCATCTCGCTTCACATACCTACTTTTGAATGGTCGGGTCTTCCGCAAATTTTTGATTTTCCTAAAGAACAAACCTTAAATAACCTGTAATTCTTCCAATGGCGTGAGCAAAATTGGGGGACATGTACACCGCTGCGCATCCCAACTCTACTGTTTTATGCCTGCTGTTACGCGTACCCTAATTTTGCGTATCCATACTTCTAACTTATTTAAATTTCATTCCTAAATTTAACGATAATTGGAAATTTGTGAAAAGAAGCCCTTTTTGGTATAATGAAAATAAAACGGTTACTTCCTCTAAACAAATGGATACCATGACCAAAATACTAGAACAAGTCGTCAATAAAGTCGCAGAATTGCCAGAAGCCGAGCAGGAATCGCTTGCTCAATATCTTCTGGAACATTTCTCGGATATTCTTGATGAGGCACAATGGGCTCAGAGTTTTGCCGAATCTCCTGACGTATTGGATCAGCTTGCCGCAGAGGCAGAACAGTCGATACATGAAGACTCAACTGAACCTCTTGAAAACCTCTGGAAGTGAAATCAAAGACAACGCCTGCTTTTCGGAGACTATATGCCAGCCTTCCCCGGCATATTCAGAAGCGGGCAAAGAAATCCTACGAACTGTGGAAACAGGATTCCCAGCACCCCTCTCTCTATTACAAAAATATCCGTAACAACATTTATTCAGTACGGATTGGTTTAGGTTGGCGTGCACTCGGCTTACATAAAGGAGAGTACATGGTATGGTTCTGGATTGGTAGTCATGCAGCCTATAACAACCTTGTGAATAGCTTGTAACTGTATATCGTTTGGCAACATGAAATAAGAAAAGATCGTAGCCTAATAACTCGTATCTCCCATCCTCCTCCTTCCCACTGGTAAATCCTGGCGATACTCATCTCACTGAAGGGTTGAAAATCCGATACCTCCTTCAATTTTTCTGAGGCATTTATCAGAATTTTTGAAGCCATAAATCAGTGATGCGCCCATTGACATTGATTCCTCACAAATAGATAATTTCATCAAACTTGTCACCCCCGTCGTGGGGTTGATCGTGGCAGACGTCGTGTCTGCTGTACAAAAACTTGTCCTCGCGAAAGCGGGGATCCGATTCGTCCCAGGGCGGGTGAATCTTTTTATTGCACCTCAAATGTAAGGGGACACAATGGAAAAAAGAATAATACCTAAATCCTGCAATTGAATATTTTGATTGAGTTTCCCCCCACTCTTTCGAGAGGTTTTTTTAAAAAAAAGGATTTGAGAGTTGAATTTCCATCAGTCCTTGCTCATAAAGGTTTTTCCGCCCTCCATTAGATCGTCATATTTTGTGATGATCTGATACCCGCTTTCGCGGGCACAAGATTCAAGACGTACTTCTCCCTGGATTTGGGAATCTACATCTCAGCAAAATGTATTTACTGGAGTGAAACAAAGGATCTAGGTCTCTCAACAGCGACCCATGCATCCCATTGAGCATTGTAAAGTGTTCTTTCCGGAACTCTCAGTTTTTGTTGACGAGCGCCACTCGTCCATTTTCCTGCCATTCGGACAAGATAGGTGCGCATGGTGGCCGGTTCCCAACGGCGCAGTATTGCGTTACCACTACAAAGGGCCATCCAGCGCAGCGTGTTGTAAGCGAGTATCGCGCATTGGAACAAGGCGCTGTTGGCCCAAAAATCGTCGGTTTTAATCTGAGCCAGCGCAGTTTGATTTTTTGCTTCCTCAATCCATGTCTCAGCGACCGCCCTCTGGCCATACTCTTTGTGAACCTGCCAGGGAGTGAGCGCGTCAGTGAGAACATAACAAAAATAATCGTACTCCTTCATCTCAAAGAGGGTGGCCATCCCTTTGAGTTCCTCCTCTTTCTCCCTGCGTACGGCCATGAATTTTCTTGACCTCCTCCAAGTTTCACATTGGTGGGAAAACTCACACCCTTCCCAAGCGGGCTGCCCCTTCACTTTTTGCCATTTTTGGGTTTCCAACAACGAGACAAGCCCCTTGAGTTTGACCTTGATCAGATAGCCATGGCCTCGTTCGTCGAGGAAATCCAGCAAATCCCCCACAAAAAAACCACTGTCTCCACGAAACAGAATGCGAGTCCGATTTGGAAAGTGAGCAAGAAGTTGCCGCATGAATTCAACGACTCCATTGCTGGTATAGGCACTCCCATCACGAAGCCAACCCTGAAGAATCTCCTTTGTCTCTGCGCAAAATGCCAGCAGAGGATGATACGAAGCTGCACCGCGTTTGTGGGGATTATATCCGACAGACACTCCTTGTTGCTTGCCGTAGGCCGTTTTCACAGTGGAATCCACGTCAATCACAAGACAGTATAACATCCCAACGATGCTTGTCCCACTTCGAAGCGCCTTGCGCCAGATACCGGCTCGAATCCGATGGTTCAAGCTCTCCATCTCATTGATGTTTTTCTCTGTGAAAGTACGCAGTATGCGGCCGAATGTGGTTTCATCCGGAATCCTCAGCCAACCGGCCACACGACTCAAAACACGGTCGTTCCAAACTGTCACAATCGAACGGGCGCCACCAACAATGCCGACCACCGACAAAATGACCATGTCCACCGCGTCATAAAGACCCGTGGCGCCACGCCGATGATCTACGGTCTGCTCTGTCTTTGAAACAATCCCTTCTTTGTGAAAAAATTTGACAACCGGAATCAAGCCTGCTTGCGCGGTCAGGTCTCTGCCTCCCTGGCTGATATGGATGTTTTTTGCTGTCGTTCTTGCCGATCTTGCGCTACGTTTGTTTTTCATGGTAATGGTGATCTCTTAAAATGTTGATTCTGGTGTTAACTATTTGAGTATATTACCATTTCCATGTTTGATTGTCATCTAATTGCAGGATTTAGGTTACATTTAATCTAATGTTGATATTCATTTCGAATGGATACCAAAGCCGTCCTCAGGACTCAAGAAGAATTTAAAGATTTGGAATTTTCTCTGGATGAACGTCGTGTTCGTCTGTGGTGCGCTGCCAAAGCGAGAGCCTATAATCGAGAGTACGGTAGAGGTGGGGTGAGCATGGTATTCTATGCAACAGGTGTTTGGATTCCTGCCGATGGCCAATGCCTCGGCTCGCTCTACCGCCTCAAAGGCCTTTTCTGTCCATTTCTGGGAATGCATCGGACCGCTTTCTTGCTGGTTTGTCAATTATTGTTTAGAACCTGTTTGAAAGTCATTTAATTCTCTTTAACATCAAGCAAATCATAGCGACATAGATCATGTTTTCAGAGTTTTTTGTTTTTCTTTCATAATCGATGTTGAGTCTTCGATACCATCCAAACCAGGAAAAGGTTCTTTCGACGATCCACCTTTTCGGTAGGACCTGAAAGCCCGTTCCTTGGAGGTTTAGAGTGATCTCAAGTTCACATTGAAATCGATTCCATAACCATTGGGCTAATTCCCCTCGATAACCTCCGTCGGCCCAAATCATCTGAATCGAAAAGAACCAGCTAGATCCTAGCCGAAAAGGTATTTTTTAGAATTATATCTTTAAACTTGAGGTTAAAAAGTGCCATAATTCATTGAAATAACTGTGAATAACTTCAATATTAAGAATTATGGCACCCAAAATGAAACCATTCATTCGAGCAGAAAAACATCTTTTTTTAAGCGCTCCTGATACAGAATTTGAAAATTTCTTATCAGAACTTGATCAATTGTCTGAGCGAGAGCCGGAGATATTGGACAAAATTGAACAGGATTTGGAGAAATACGCAAGAAATAAAAAGAAAGAGCGTTTAGAGGATAAACGATGGCAGGAAGCCCGGAATCCATGGCTTCCTCATCTTCCCGTAGAAGATGAGGAATTGAAGCCGGAAGAACTGAGGCTGGAAATAGGGTGTCCTCGGATGTCGGCTTTTTTAGTCTACCTTTTTATGATGATTCGGGGATATTTAGGAAGTATCAAATCCCAAACGGCCCAAATATTTCTTTCAGAGTCAATCACACTGCATCTGCTTCTGCTCAACCGTGGATTGAAAATGCCGGGAGCGAGTACAATCCTTGATAATGTCAATGCTGTCAGCAACGAGAGCAGACAGTTTATTTTCGATGCTCAAATTCGAATGGTTCTCGATGAAGAGTTGGACGATTTTGATATTTTAAAACTGGATAGCACCTCTGTAAAAGGAAATACAGCTTGGCCTACTGATTCGTCGATATTGACTCGTCTCGTGGAGCGAAGCTACCATCGAGGGCGTTCCCTTGATACATTTGGAATCGCTGAGATCAGTGAAAGAAATTTTGATTTCCTCATCAAGGAGATGAATAAGCTCTCTAAGATGATGGCTTTTGAGACAGGTAAAAAGGACAGTAAAACGAAGCGAAAAAAACATTACAAAACCCTATTGAAGAAAGCTCAAAGCGCTCATGGGAAATTTTTAAAAGAAATGGCAAAGGTGGATATCCGTGCCCAAAAAGCTCTTCTCCCCCCTTCTCGGAAAACGCGTTTGATTCGCCTCATTGAAATGATGAATGAAGATATTTCTAATTTGCAACGGGTAATCATCTACTGTCATCAAAGAGTTTTTGAAGAAAAGAAGGTTCCTTCTACTGAGAAAGTATTGAGTCTTTCCGATCAGAGCTCGGCTTATATTCAAAAGGGAGATCGAGAAGCGCTTATCGGATATAAGCCTCAATTAGGAAGGAGCGGAAATGGTTTTATTTCCGTGTTAATTACTCCGGAGGGCAATGCTGCTGATTCAGGGCAACTCGACCCTGCCCTTGTTGAACATTTGCGATGCACCATCACCATTCCCTCTGAAGTGAGCCTTGATGATGGATATGCCAATCAGGCGATCAGAGAAAAGTGGATGGGCAAAGGCGTTAAGGTTTTTAGTATTAGTGGGGCAAAGGGAAAAAAGATGACCCCGATTGAAGAATGGGAAAGTGAAATCTATTTGGAATCACGAAATGGAAGATCTGCTGCAGAGTCGTTGATGTTTCATCTTAAGCATCGTTTCCATTTCGGACAAGTTATGCGCAGAGGGATTGAAAACGTTCGGGCAGAGTTGCTGGAAAAAGCATTAACCTATAATTTTTGCAAAATGATTGAGTTGAAAAAAAGACAACTCAAACAAGCGGCCTGAATATTCAATGGGGGAGTGTGAAATATGAGCAGGGGCGAGGAAAGTATGTCCAAAAAAGATTTTTTCCCTATAAAAACTGTGCTGTGGGCGAATAAAAAACAAAAAAATCGTTTTCTCGTCATATTGAATCAAATAGAGAATCAAATAGAATCAAATTGGTTACATTTACTATTTTCGAAACCCTTTTCGGCTAGGGTCCAGCTAAACATCGATTCCAAAAGATCGTAAGCACTTTTGGAATCGGAGGCATTGGCATCAGTGACTTTAACCATGAGAGGAATTCCCGAGATATCGACAGCTACATGCCTTTTATGCCCTTTGATTCGTTTATTTCCATCAAAACCTCGACTATCAGCCAGTTCCGTGGTTTTGACGGATTGACTATCAATCATTGCAGCACTGGGTTCGGGAGCTCTGCC
>CBDBHR010000007.1:0-7651 GCA_965205865.1 bacterium | reverse complement strand
AAAATACTTGGGAATTGATCAATTCTTTTCTCGCTCCACCCCTTCGGACTTAGGATTCGGCGGTACCGTTATCAATTTCATCCGGGGTTTAGGACAAAAATATCCGGTTAATGTTGGAAAAATTAACGTATTCGAACAAATCCTATTTAGCGCAAAAATCAACAGTCCTGACAAAAGCAAAGGCGCCCAACAACCAAATCACTCCACGTGTCATGATGGATTCCCCGAAACCCCCAATTTCCTCATGTAAAACAAATACCGATAAAGGAGCCGTGTCGGATTCTGGTTCAAATAAATAAAAACGAGTCGTCTCGCTCGGCGACCCGCGATTCGAACCAATTGACAGGGAGATGATCTTCGCCCACTGCGTTGTCAATAACCTAACGCATAAACCTCAATCACAAAACCTAACAAAAAGAGCACAACTCGGCAAGAATAAACCAGATTTTTTTCTCTCTTTCTATTTTACTTATTATGATAAAGCATGGAATAATAAGACTCTGAAGGGGGTGGGAGAAATCATGTCCCGTATCACGCTTTATTCGCCAAAAGTGAAACTATTGATTTAATGGGAGTCATTATTTTTTGCGCAAGCTTGTGATTTATTGCGCAAGCGGAATGAAAGCTCAACTCCCAAGAACAAGATGCGAACTTTATAGCCATTCTAAAAAATGGAGTTTGAAATGATTTTAGATATTGAGGCCGGTGACATCCTTCCAGCAAAAGATGCCATCGCTTTAATGGACCAAACAGACCTCGGACCTTCCATTGATGTCCCCGAAATCCCCGAAAACGCACACCCCGAGAACATTACGGAAGAGGAAAGAGAATTTCTGCAAGGTGAGGTCAGGCGACTCAAAAAAGAGAAAAATGCACTCATCTTGGCTCATAATTATGTTCCCAGAGACATTCAGGATGTATCCGATGTCATCGGAGATTCATTGTTTTTAGCCCAACAAGGCGCTGCCTCGGACGCAGATTACCTCGTTGAACCATCCGTCTTGTTCATGAATCAAATTTTGGCCGCGCTCAAAAAACCGCATCAAACTGTATTGGCTCCCAGTCTACAGGCACTTTGCTCTTTGGCCGCTCATGCCGATGTCGATAAAATTCGGGAATGGAAAAAGAAGCATCCTGACGGAATCGTCATCAGCTATGTAAACACATACCTTGAGGTAAAAGCGGAGAGCGATTACTGTTGCGCGTCCGCCAACGCGGGCAAAATCACCCTGCATATCCTTGAAAACTCCAGACCCGAGCAACCTATATTGTTTTTGCCCGATGTATTCTTGGGCTTCTACGCAGCCAAACTCCTGGAGAACAAAGGACATTCTTTGGACCGCCTCCATCTTATGATGGGCGCATGTCATGTGCATGAAAGGATTCGCCCGCATCACGTCCTGGAGCAGCAACAATTGCACCCCGAAGCCATCACCGTGGTTCACCCCGAGTGCGGATGCACCAGCGCCTGCATGCGTCAAGTGAACGATGGAATCGTGCCTGAGGATATGCTTCAGTTCCGATCAACTCAGGGTATGATCAAGCTGGTGGAGGAAGTCCCTCACTCCGAAGTCATCGTGGCTACCGAGGTCGGAAACCTCCACCCAATGTCCAAAGCGGTTCCGGACAAAATCTTAATTCCCGCTAGCCGCGAAGCACTTTGCGCCTACATGAAACAAAACACGTTACAAAACCTGTATGAATGCCTACGTGATCTAAAGCATGAAATTACCGTGGATCCGGAGCTGGCTCGGCGCGCGCGAATACCCATCGAGCGTATGCTCGAAATCGTATAACACCAAATACCACTAGATATGGACATCCGTTCTAAAATTCAGGAATGGCTCCTAGAAGATTTTGCAGGCGCTCCTCTTCAGTACGACGCCGAAAAAGAACCCTTGTGCGTGGCCGAGTTGCGCTCGAAAAGCGATGCTATTCTCGCAGGTTCCCACTTTTTCATTCATATATTGGAGGAAACCCAAAACCTTTTGGCTCTCGGGAAAAGTATTCCACCTGAAGTCAACTGGCAAAAAAGATGAAGGCTCCACGATTTCCAAAGGCGAACTATTGGCATATGTGTCAGGCCACACCCAAACCATTTTGAAGGCAGAGCGGACCGCGCTCAATCTTCTTTCACATATCTCTGAAATCGCCACGCATACGGCTCATACATTGGCTCGCTTCGGAGATTTTCCCGACACTCTCAAGGGCATTATCGATACCAGAAAGAACCGCCCAGGCTTGCGTTATTTTGAAAAATACGCAGTACGCGCAGGTGGTGGCCAAAATCACCGCCTCGGTTTTTTCGACGGTGAAATGATAAAGGATAACGACATTGTAGCTGCCGGCTCCATCACTGCCGCCATCGACAGACAATTCGGCAATCGCTATATGACGGAAACTCAAATTGAAGTACAAAACTTAACGCAGTTAGAAGAAGTAATCGAAGACGGACACGTGCACATGATTCTGCTCGATAATATGGACATCGAAACACTCCAAAAAGCCGTTTCCCGCACCCGAAAGGTTGGTATCGCCTCGAAAACACAAAAACCCTATGAGCTCGAGGCCTCCGGTATCGGTGACGCCAGCATGAGGAGCATCGCAAAGACGGGGGTGGACTATATTTCCACCAGTTCGCTCGTTCGCTCCGCCCCTCCACTTGACTTTCACATGAAAATCACAAAAGTAGATTTATGATTTTCTCGAAGATTTGTTTTTAACTGATTTATGGTGAAAAGCTGTTTCCCCGACTTTAATCACTTCCGAGGAACATTATGTCTCTAGAAGTCGATTCTAAAAACGTAGACTACTACAAAGCTTCTGACGGACGCATCATCGCCATCCACATCAAAGGAGATTTCAACGATTACGACAAGTTTCCTCCTTATCTGGATACTGATGAGGCGAAAGATCACATCCGCACCGCATACGCTGGCCAAGATATTGAGGCCGAGCGCAACACAAAGGCGCATATGACGGATGATGAAGTGCCCCTACAAATCATCGTTTTGAACAGACCCAAAGGCTCCATTACCAAAGCGCATTATCACGTGGTGGAAGAGAGAACTACGAATACCACACGGCACCAGATTCTCTTGTGCCAGCGTGGCAAAGTTCGAGTCGGCGTATTTACCAAAGAAGGGGGAAATTTAGGCGATGCAATTTTGCATCGCGATGATCTCATATTGATGTACGAAGGACACGAAGTTGAATTCTTGGAAGATGACTCAAAACTCATCGAAATCAAGGAAGGCCCTTTCCCGGAAACGGACGAGCGGGACAAAGTCGATTTGAAATAAACATGAAATAAACAGATATGGACACCATCCAATTAGCCAACCCGGAGAGACGCCATGAAATTTTGCACCTTTGAAGTGCGAACACCTGTTGGCCCATTCGAGCGTTTGGGTGCCGTTGTATCCGAAGGCGATGACCCCCGATACATCGACCTCAATTTCGCGGCGGCTGCGGAATTCAAACAGCGTGGCTCCTCACGTCCCCAAGCCATGGCGGACGCCCTCATTCCATCCGACATGCTGGCCATTGCGGCATCGGGCAAAGGCGGCATCGAAGCCGCTGAAGAAGCTCTCGAATACGCACTCGAGCATGAAGACGCTACCGGCCCTCGCGGGGAGCAAATTATATATGCGCCAAGCGAAGCCCGGCTCCTTGCGCCGATAAAACAACCTCCGCTCATTCGTGGTTTTGCCGGATTCGAGCGCCATCTCAAAAAAACATTTGAAGTGATGGGCCTAGAAATCCCGCAAACCTGGTACGAGCGTCCACTTGCCTTCAAGGCGAGTTGCGCCCACATGGCCGGGCCTGAGGAGGAAGTCCCCTGGCCCAGCTTCACCGAAAAAATGGATTTTGAACTCGAATTCTGCTGTGTGGTCGGCATGCCGGGGCGGGATATTTCAGAAGAAGACGCACATGAGCACATCTTCGGTTATGCGATATTAAACGACTGGAGCGCCCGAGACGCACAGGGAGGCGAAATGGCAATGGGAACCGGACCATACAAGAGCAAGGACTGGTGCTGGAGCTTTGGTCCCTGGATAGCTACGCCCGATGAGGTCGGTGATCCAAAAAATATTCCCATGGCCGCAAGGATCAATGGAGAAACATGGGTGGAAACCACGCCCGGAGAGATGTATTGGACTTTCGCGCAAATAATCGCCTACACCGCCAGGGATGAGAATCTCCTCACGGGAGATCTAATGGGGTCAGGCACTGTTCCCGGGGGGTGCGGCATGGAAATAGACCGATGGATCCAACCGGGGGATATCGTGGAAATTGATATGGGCCCACTGGGAATTATGAGAAACAAGATTGGCCAAAAACCAGAGCCCAAACCTTACACATACAAATAACCTTACGATTCTTTTTCCTGATCGTCTTTTTGTGGACTCATGAGGTGAACGACTCTTTGCGGGAAGGGTATCTCGATGTCCTCCTCACGAAACCGATGTTCAATTTCAAATCTTAAATCACTCGCGACCCCCAATCGGCTCATCACATTCGGAGTAAAACAGCGCAACTCGAAATCCAAGCTGCTTGAGCCAAAATCCCGAAAAACGACAGTGGGTGCGGGTACTTGGCTCACACGTTCATTCTTCTCAGCGATATCCAGCAAAATCTCTCGCACTTTTCCCACATCAGACCCATATGCAACACCAACCTCCACTTCCACGCGACCATACTGATCCCGATGTGTCAGGTTGGTGACCGATGTCGAAATGATCTCAGCGTTCGGAATAATGACCGAAGCACGTTGCCAGGTTTCAAGCTCCGTCGCGCGAAACTGTATTTTTTTTACAACTCCCTCATCGCTGCCCACGCGCACCCAATCGCCAACCTTGATGGGTCTTTCGACTAAAAGTATCAACCCGGAAATAAAATTGTTCACCACATTTTGCAGCCCGAAACCGATCCCCACCGAGAGCGCGCTGACAACCAGCGCTAGGTTCGAGAGTTCGATTCCCGTTACCGAAATACTCAATAACACCGCAACGATTACACCTGCATAACCGAAACCTGCGTTCAGGGAGTGGCGAATACCTGCAGGCAAATTCGTTTTCTCCAGAAAACGCTCTGACAACTGCCTTTGCAAGAACCTTGCTCCGGCCATGGTGAAGAAGAAGACGGCAATAGCCAGGAAAATATCGATTATAGATATGCGAATGCTGCCTACCTGGAATCCGGACAGGGCTTGCAGCGTCCAGCGAATCAGATCATCCGGGGGCACTCCCCAAATGGGCACGATAATGAGGATGCCGCAAAGGAAAATTACAGGATCGACAATGACTCTCCCCCAGGAACTAAATCTCTCGATTATGCGGGAAGGAATGTGGAGCTTGTCTTGTATAGATTCGGATTTCGTCGACCAGGATACAAGTTCGTGCATCAAACCACGCAACAAAACCATTACCGATAACAGAAGGGCCGTCAAAATAAGATTGGTGAGGAGGCGCTTGCCTAAAGCTCCATATCCGACAAACAACGCCGCAATACCGATTACCGCAAGCACCCTCGCAGTGCGACGCATCAATCGCCACGCCTGTCCCTCCCGTGCGATCTCACCTTCCTGGTCCGCTTCGGCTCCCCAGAGTCTCCCCCGCGCAAGTTTGACGAAGAACCAACCTTCCAAGGCTCCGAACACCGCGGCGTAAATCGCCATCGCCTCGGCGGATCTCGCCCCCTCGCTCTCGATGTTCGAGAAAAACATGTCGACTGAAAAAACAGCCGCCAGCATGAGAATCAAACGATAAGCGCTTTGCGCATTTTCTGAAGATTGTCCCGTGAACCGCCAAGCCGGTTGATCGGGGGAGAGAAAAGACCTCGCAAACGAAACAACCAAACAAAACAACAAAACGGATAATAGAAAAGACGTGAGCGCTTCTCCAAATAGACCATTCACCAAAGCGCCTGGTCGGGTCACCCATAAATAAAGGGCCGCTAAAACCGCCCCCGGCAAAATGCTATTACCGACACCTTCTACAATGGCGGCGCCAAAACGATGCGCATACGAGGGCTCCAACATCCCGGGGTCACGTCTGAAGAAACTCAAAACACTGCGCCTAATTCCCCATCCCAAAAATGCGCCGATAATCAAAACCACGACTCCCGGCAGCAAGACGGTTTGAACACCAACGCCGGAAGGGAGTTTCGCGAGCAAATCAAAGGGAGAACGGAGAATACGCCGAACTTCGGCCGCTATTTCCGGAACGCCTTTTATGAGCACGCCGGGCGAGATGGGTATCGGCGTACGGCGGTATAATTCTCCCAAAAGCCGCTCGAACCTCTGCCGGGAGAAGGATTCTTCCAACTCCGTAGCACGAACAATAGCCAGATCTGCCTCGGCGATACGCGCGCGAGCAGCCGTGATTTCACGATTGTACCGCTCTCTTTTGTCGGCTATCTCTTTCGCTTCAGGCGGGTTGTCCTTTCCGGGAGAAGGGCCGATGGCCTTGAGTATTTTTTCAGAATGCTGGAGTTCTTTCTGGGATCTTGTTTTGACGTCGCCCGCACGTGAGAGGATTTGTCGCAACAAGGACAAATACCCCTGGGTAAGAGCCGGGGTTTTTTCGTCGCCTTTAAGATAAAGCGTTGCCTCTCGTAAAACGATCGCCCAATCCCGCACCTCTGTTGTTTCGTCTAAAGAAACCTCTTCCGCATGCGCGAGCGGAAAAACGAGAAGCGAAATCACCAAAACGAAATAAAGACAAACTATTTTGCGGCTCATTAGTTTCTCGCTTTCAATATCTTTTGCGCCGGCTGGTTTCAAGGTGAATAATAAGCCCCATATCAAGCGGTCTCACTATATATACTATTGATTTTCAACCCTCGCGAGAATGACTCGCCACGACCACTAAAAGTAGCGACACCCAAAACACAAGGGAGCGACTGAATCCCACGCAAAAACCCTCTCTCTGTTTGTCATTAAAATCTTGTTTCCGCATGTGAGCCTATCCCTCTTTTGTGGCACCAAACTAAAAACCAAACCAAAAGGCACACACTTCCCATAAAATGGCTTATCGTCATCGCGCCCCATACACCAGCGGCTTCGAATCCCAACGGCAAAGCGGCAAAATATGCGAGAGGTATCTGAAAACCCCATCGAATAAAGGCTTCCACAACCATAGGCGGCTTTGTGTTCGCCGCCCCTTGAAAAGCACCCGCCAACATTCGCCGGATAGCCTCAAACAAAGTGCCGATGGTGAGTATGCGGACACAAATGACGCCAACATCGATTCCCTCGTTTTTCATGCCGAAGATCAAAACAATTTCCTTGGCGTAAAAATACAAAACAAACGTCACTCCACACATTATGACAAATAAGCCAGCCATAGCGAGATGCACGCTTTTTAGGGCCCGATCCGGCCGATTGGCGCCTATATTTTGCCCCACCATCGTCCGGACGGCAGACTGAATCCCGAAGCCGGGCAATCGCGAAAACGTCCCAAGCCGATTGCCAATCGCCCATGCGGCTAACACCAACGGCCCAAACAACGCCAAAATCTTCAGCAAGATGAGAAGGGCGCCGCGCTCAAGTAAGTTTTGCGCCGCTGCGGGCCAGCCCAAAAGAATGATACGGCGCATGGTTTCCGCATGAGGTTTGAGATGAATCAGTCTTATATGGAGATGAGAA
>CBDBHR010000006.1:0-23081 GCA_965205865.1 bacterium | reverse complement strand
CCATTCTGACCTTTATTTCCTCAATGGTCCCACTAACCGGAGCAGGAACTTCCATCGTCGCCTTATCACTTTCCAGAGTAATCAAGGCGTCTTCTTCATTGATTTGATCTCCAGGGGAAACCAGTACTTCAATGACCTCTACATCCCGAAAATCTCCGATATCAGGCAATAATACTTCTCTTGACATGCGTCTTTCTCCAGGTACGCTTTAATTATACGGTGGTCGGATAGGGTTTTTCCGAATCAATGCCATATTTCTTGATTGCTTCCGCCACTTTTGCTACGGGAACGGTTCCTTCTTCAGCCAAAGCTTTCAAGGTGGCAAGCACTACATAATTGCGGTTCACTTCGAAAAACTGCCGTAATTTGACGCGAGTATCGCTTCGTCCGAATCCGTCCGTTCCCAGAACCAGATAAGGTTGGGGGATAAGGGCACGGATTTGATTGGCATAATTCCTCATGTAATCAGTTGCCGCTACGACCACTCCATTGCGTTGCGCCAGACATTTTGTGACATAACTGATTTTTTGTTTTTTCCCGGGATGCAACATGTTCCAGCGTTGCGCCTGGTCTCCGTCACGCGCCAACTCATTGAAGCTGGTGACACTCCAAATATCGGCGGATACTTTGAAGTCTTGTTCCAGCAAATCAGCAGCAGCCATCACCTCACGCAGAATCGTTCCACTGCCCAGCAGTTGCACCTGGCTATTTTTGCTCCCGTCTCGGCCTTCCCGCAACAAATACATGCCTTTGCGGATTCCTTCTTCACACCCTTTCAGTATTTGAGGGTGAGTATAGTTTTCATTCATGACGGTGATGTAGTAATAGACGTTTTCCTGTTCCTGGAACATACGGCGCAAACCATCTTGTATGATGACTGCCAACTCGTAAGCGAAGGTGGGATCATATGAAATACAATTCGGGATGGTGGAAGCAAGAATGTGGCTGTGACCGTCCTGGTGTTGCAATCCTTCTCCTGCCAGTGTCGTCCGTCCGGCAGTGCCCCCCAAGAGGAACCCACGCACTTGCATGTCTCCGGCAGCCCAGGCGAGATCGCCGATGCGTTGCATACCAAACATGGAATAATAAATATAAAAAGGAATCATACTCATGCCATGATTGCTGTATGCGCTACCAATGGCCATCCAGGAAGAGAATGCTCCGGCTTCGGTGATCCCTTCCTGGAGTACTTGGCCTTTTTTATCTTCTTTGTAATACATCAGTTGGTCGGCATCTTCCGGATTGTACAATTGACCTTTTGGAGAATAAATCCCCAATTGGCGGAACATGCCCTCCATGCCAAAAGTGCGGGATTCATCCGGCACAATGGGCACCACAAAGCGGCCGATTTTTTTATCACGAGCCAGCGTGTTGAGAATGCGGACAAAAGCCATGGTGGTGGAGATTTCCCGTTCACCCGTGCCTTTGAGCTGCGCATCAAATGCCAGAAGATCTGGTATTTCCAGGGGTGCGCTCTCAGTATATCGGGCCGGGAAAGCGCCTCCTAATGCATCGCGGCGCTCTTTGAGGTAGCGGATTTCCGGGCTGTCCCCGGCAGGCTTATAGAAAGGGGCATCTTTGATTTCCTGATCAGAAATAGGAATGCTGAAACGATCCCGAAATTTCTTCAAGGCTTCTTCTCCCATTTTCTTTTGCTGGTGAGTGATATTCTGGCCTTCCCCGGATTCACCCATGCCATATCCTTTGACCGTCTTTGCCAGAATCACGGTGGGCTGACCCTTGTGTTTGGTGGCGGCCGCATAGGCTGCATAGACTTTATGGGGATCATGCCCACCCCGGTTCAATCGCCATATGTCCTCGTCGCTCATGTTGGAGACCATTTCCTTCAATTCCGGGTACTTGCCAAAAAAATTCTCCCGCGTATATGCGCCTCCTTTGGCTTTGAAGGCCTGATATTCGCCATCCACCGCCTCTTCCATGCGTTTGCGCAATAACCCTTTGGTATCCCGGGCCAGCAGAGGATCCCAATAGCTGCCCCATATCACTTTTATCACATTCCATCCCGCCCCTCGAAAAATGCCTTCCAACTCCTGAATGATTTTTCCATTGCCACGCACGGGACCGTCCAGACGCTGTAAATTGCAGTTGACAACAAATATAAGGTTGTCCAGTTGTTCACGTCCTGCCAATGAGATCGCACCCAAGGACTCCGGTTCGTCGGTTTCTCCATCTCCTATAAATACCCAGACTCTACGCCCTTCCGTGTTCGACAAACCACGGTTTTGTAAGTATTTCATGAAACGCGCTTGATAAATGGCCATGATCGGACCCAGTCCCATGGAAACCGTGGGGAATTGCCAAAAATGCGGCATGAGCCAGGGATGGGGATAGGAAGAAAGTCCTGAACCATCGGTTTCCTGTCGAAATTTCATCAAATCCTCTTCACTCAATCGCCCTTCCAGGAAACAACGAGCATACATCCCGGGAGTGGAGTGTCCCTGGAAAAATACCAGATCCCCTCCATGGCTGTCACCGGGCGCATGCCAGAAATGGTTGAGCCCGATATCATACAAAGTCGCCGAGGATGCAAAACTGGCAATATGGCCTCCAAGCTCCGGAGTGATACGATTGGCCCGCACCACCATTGCCAAAGCGTTCCAACGAACATAGGATCGGATCCGCCACTCCAATTCCATATCACCCGGACTCCGTTCTTCTTGGTTCGGAGGGATTGTGTTGAGGTAAGCAGTATTGGGATCATAAGGCAAATGCGCCCCGGAACGTCTTGCCTCGTCAATGAGCCTTTCCAGTAAAAAATGAGCCCGCTCTACTCCTACATGTTGGATTACCCCTCTGAGGGCTTGCAACCATTCACGGGTTTCCGTGGGATCAATATCGACCAGTGTGGGGTTGTTGCTCATAGGACCTCCTCTCGATGGTTATCGAATCCGGATTGCTTCTCAAAGTACAGCGTTCTACAACATTCTTTGGAAAGATTATTTTGTGAGTTTCGATTTTATTTGTTTGACAAACAACTTTCAATGGCCGTGAACCTTTCCAAATCTTCAGGGTCTCATTGAAAAAGCGCGGGGACCTTTGAGAGTCTCCAAGACAGGCTGAATCCTTTGGCATGGTGGCGCGCTACTGATTCCTCTCCCCCTTGCTGACTTGCCAACTCCCGCCGTTTGTTGATGGCTTCCACTTCTTTGATCCAACTCATTGCCTATCGTCTCATGAAGGTTGCTGATCGTATAAAAAATATTGCATCTCCCATCATCGGAATTGGCTGGCTACCCATCTGGTCCCCCTCGGTTCCGAAAGTTTTTGATTAAACGTCAAACGGAATAAGTTCCTTGACGAAATCCTGCCAAAGGGTGATCGCCAGTATTGCGCAGGCGCATGGATAAATCAAGACAGTTGGACCCGGCACTGACTATCAAACAATGCCCGCGGGGTGTTAGTGGTTTTCAATCTCTATTCCCTGGAAAAAAATGTTTTTGTAAATTTACTCATCACTGTCCTTATAGTCCGTAATTTTTTGTATATTTTCGACTTGGAAATATTGTTTTCAAAAATATCCTTGTATCCCTTATTTTTCAAGGAATGAAAGGTTTTCGTTCAAGCACTGATTATTTTCAATGGTTTCCTTTATTCGATAATTGTTGTGAATCATCATCGAGCATTGAATTTTCAATTCGGAAATTGCAAGTAAGATAGCCGGGTTAGCGAGAGTGGTACTTCCATGCGTACCCCATCATATCACCCAAAGAAAGGAAGAGTCCCAGGATTTAGAAAGATTTCGAATGCATTTTCGGACGGGTCGATCCTTGGGAGATGACCGTTTTTGAGAAAGGCGAAAGCAATGACCAAACGAGAATTGAGTCTCAAAAAACCAGGGAGACCTAAAAAATGATAAAAATAAGTAACCTGAGTTCGACATAAATCTTCAATAATATGAGTATCCTGGTGTATATGTCATCCTCGCGAAACTTGTCCCCGCGAAAGCGGGGAGCGGGGATCCGGATTTCAGTCTGGCTGCATACCTCCGGATTCCTGCTTTCGCAGGAATGACAAGGTTTCTCTAAGATATGAAGATTCCATAACATATTGAATTTATTAAATTCTTATCTCGAACTTAGGTTAAGTAACTGTCCCCGGATTTATGCAAATGTAAAAAACTCTTATCAATTGTCAATTATTACTTGACCACTACACTACCTTGACTTGTGACCGCAATTAGTGCTAAACTTATAATTCTTTTTTGAAATCCGGAAAACCGGGGAGCATCAAAATAGTTAGGAAAATTGAAATGGAATATAGAAATTTTGGACGAACCGGAGTGAAAGTCACTCCATTGTGTTTGGGATGCATGAATTTTGGTGGAAAAACCGAACCGGAAGCATCCTATGCGATTATTGATCGAGCGATTGACCAGGGAATTAATTTTTTAGATACTGCCAATGTTTATTCTCTTGGACGGAGCGAGGAAGTCACGGGAGAAGCTTTGAAAAGAAATGGGATGAGGGATAAGATTATCTTAGCCACCAAAGTCCATGGCCGTATGGCTGATGAGGATCCCAATGCTGCAGGCAATTCACGTCGACACATTATTGAGCAGTGTGAAGCGAGCTTAAAAAGGCTGCAAACGGATTACATCGATTTATATCAAATGCATCGCCCTAATCCTGATATTGCTATTGATGAAACCTTGCGAGCTCTTGATGATTTGGTCAGATCAGGAAAAGTTCGTTATATTGGCACGACAACTTTTGCAGCTTGGCAGGTAGTGGAAGCGTTATGGGTTTCTAAAGAGTGGGGGTTGAATCGTTTTGTTTCAGAACAACCTCCTTATAACATTCTGGATCGTCGCATCGAACGAGAATTGCTTCCGATGGCCCAAACTTACGGTATTGGAACTCTGCCTTGGAGTCCCTTAGGTGGGGGTTTGTTGACTGGTAAATATTCAATGGATACCCCTCCTCCCAGGGATTCGAGATTTGCCACCGCTAATGCTGTCCAAGCAGAACGGTATAACAAGAAAGTCTTGGCCATTATCGATCAATTGAAAGAATATACGCAAGCGAAGGACACCAGTGTGTCTCACTTTGCCATTGCTTGGGTCATGAATCAACCTGGAATCACCAGCCCGATTATCGGTCCCCGAACCATGGAACAATTGGAAGATAATTTGAAATCATTAGATCTCAAATTAACCGAGGAAGATTGTGCTGAAGTCGATCAATTAGTTCCTCCCGGAACTTTTGTTTCCCCCTTTTATCAAGCAGAATTCGGTCCTCACCCCCATCGGGTTTAATCCAGCAAATAAATTATTTGACGGGTTATCCATTTGCGAACAGTGGCTTCATAGGCTGGCTGTCCACCAACATGAAGCAAATTGGTATTTTGAAGCAAAATTTTGAACAGAAGTGAGAAACACTATAAAGCGGAATCCCCAAAGAGAACAAGTTTTAGCAACCGTAGTGACTAGGGCAGGCTGAGGGGTTCAAGCAAAATTGCCATGATATCATGCCATGATATCAGGGGTTCAAGCAAAATTGCCATGATATCATGAATTCCAGTAACTATCGGGTGGCGGCCCCCAGTCATGTAACATGCAAGAGTACACGGCGGTTTTGTCAAATGGATAGCTGGCTTCCATCTCGGGTGTAAGCGTGATACCGAGACCGGGCGCGGATGTAAGCGTGATACCGAGACCGGGCGCGGAGGGTTTCAGCAAGCGACCTTGTACAATTTTACCTTGATCTCCCATCATCTCCCGACCGAGGGGAAAATCGAGCATAGGATACTCCACCAATTCGCCATCCGCCGCAAAGGCCGCATGATAACTTGCCATAATGGCAACGGCGCCCCCCCAGGCATGTACAACCACCTCCGTACCATGCGCATGACCTGCCGAGAATATATCCATTACTGCGCTAATACCACCGATTACCGAGGCATCCGGTTGTACAAAATCATAGACCTCATCCTGGATACGATGGATCATCTCCTTCGGAGTGGTAATGATTTCTCCACCGCAAATCTTGATATCCACTCGTGAACGCAGTTCTTTGAACCCTTCCGGACAATCGGGGCCGATAGCCTCTTCCAGAAACAAGATAGATCTGTCGGTGAGTTTTCGTACCGCTTCGACATAGCCCACCACATCGTCGACCTCCTGCGGCGGATCGGCAAGATTCTGGCACATATCGATCCCCACCCGGACGCCGCGCTGCCCTGCCGCCTCAAGAGCCCAAGCTGTGCGATAGATATCTCCCTTGACCGCTCGTATTTTATACAATTCTATTCCCAACGAATCTAATAAATCCAGTTCTCGCTCAAACTGCTCCTTCGCATCGCAGCAGCCACCACTTCCATAGATCCGGATAGACTCACTCTCAGTTCCACCTAAAAGTTCATAAGCCGGAACGCCTTGCGATTTGGCTTTTGCATCTACCAGCGCAATCTCGTAGGCGCTGGTGACATGACGAGCAGCGCCTTGCTGCGACCAATAATCACAAACACTGCACAAATCCCTGACCCGATCTTCGATTGCAAACGCATCCTTACCAAGCACATAAGGAGTGGTCAATTCTACGATCGCTTGAAACACCTTGGGTGCAAATACCGCCATATAACCTTCGCCAAGACCGGTAACGCCATTATCAAGCGTGACTTCGACCATACCCACGGTCCGCTTCGGACCATTGGGGAAACATTCTTTGATTTCCGGATCATCGGCACCAGCATAGGAGGAACTGAGTAAGACGCATCTGACTTGTTGAATGTTGGGCATTAATATCCTCTCTCAAAATCTACCACACTGAGCAACGTTTTTCCTGCACTGTAGCGCGCAAGGTTTTCGGCAAATATGTCAATTTTGCGATCGAGTTCATCTCGACTCCCCCCTCCGCTGTGTTGGGTAAGAATCATGTTTGGTGCAGTCCAGAACGGATGTTCATCCGGTAATGGTTCCTCCAGGGTGACATCAATGACAGCCCCGCCGATCTCGTGGTTTTCGAGTGTTACCGCGAGTGCTTGCTCGTCAATTACAGACCCGCGTCCGACATTGACAAACAATGCATCCTTTTTGAGCAAATCCAGACGTGCCTGCTCAAAAACCCTGATGGTGGCGTTGGTTTCCGGCACCGTGCAAACCACAATATCAGCCACGGCCAATGCCTGATCGAGTTGAGCCGGTGTCCAGTCACTGCCAAAATGAGTGATCTGGCACTGGTATGGAGTCAAAAGTTCAGCCAAGCGTTGGTTGATTGAACCGTAACCGAATAACACAACGTCTACTCCGGTCAGGCTTCGCAACTCCTCACGAATTGGGTCACCCACCCACTCCTTTTTGTGCTTCAGCAGCACCAATTGATCAATACCACGAAAGTGCGCCAGTATTCCCGCCAAGGTTGATTGCGCAACAGGATCTGAAAAAAAGCCTGCCAGATTGGTTATCGTGATCTGCTTTTCCAACACTGACCAATCCAGATTTCGGTATTCACCGAAGCCGACAGATTCAAGCTGTACCCATCTCAGCTTGGATGTTTTCTCCAGCCACGCAGCCGGTACGTTACCAAATACCACTTCACAATCCGCAAACGCCGGATCAATCTCCGCATTATCATCGTAATCGGCGCGTATATGAAGGCGTCCGTTTTCTGTAAGCTTTCGCAAACGGGTGATTTGTGGCTCATTCAGTTCAAAGGATAGGTAAATTTCCATCAACCACGCTCCAATTATTTAGATGTTCCCTCTCCCCCGGAGGGAGAGGGTCAGGGTGAGGGGAATCTCAGCTCTGTTATTTCTTCTGCTTTTTTCATTCAGACGACCCCCGTCAAGAAAACCGTACCATCTTCCCTGGCTCGTTACGATTGGGGACTGACGACTTTTTATCAGGCCAACACTCCCGGAACACCAGAGCGGAGCATCATATTTCTGGTTTGGTCTTTGTATTTTTGACGGATATCGCGGGTGGGTGGGCGGCACCAGCTCGATGGCAGCCCAACCAGTTCCATGCACAGTTTATCGAGATATCCGTCTCCACTGGTATACTCTTGTTCGATTTGCGCCCAAAGGTGATAAAACGGCATGATCTTTTCAATCAAATCGTTTTGAACCTCTTGGTAATTTTTATTTTTCAGATCTTCATACATTTTTATTCCCAGTTCCGGCCAGTAATTGCAGGCATGCACTTCTATCGCTTTTGCTCCCATCATAAAACTGATATTGAATAAGAGATTGTTGTCGATGATGCAAAAACGATGGGAATACTTGGCACATACCGTCTCGAATTCCATCGCATCGGTACGCGGTACGGCCCATTTCAAGCCAACGATATTGGGGATTTCCGCCAGTTTCTCAACCAGAGAATTGCTGATATTGGTGCTTGTCCAAAATGTGTTATACATAATAATACCGATTTCTTTAGAGGCCTTTGCTCCCGCCATCGCGAATTCATAAAAATCCTCTTCGGTATGAGTGAAGTAATAAGGAGGCGAAATTTGCACGTAATCCGCCCCGATGTCCGCAGCGGTTTTGATGAGTTTGACCAACTCCAGGGTATTGGTGGTTTGCCCTCCCATCGCTACCGGCACTCTTCCTCGAGTTGCTTCAATAATAGCTTTTGTCACTGCAACCCGTTCACCAAATGTCATGGTGGAAAAATCGCCTGCTGCTCCGCCAGCAAGAAAAACCGCGTTTTCAGCACGCATTCCTCTCCCAATTAAGTAATGGACATGGGATTTCATCGACTCCGCATCCAAGGAGAGATCCTCGTCGTGAAACATAGTGGGAATCGTCACATAACATCCTGCTAATTTGCTTTTCAATTTTTCATAATCGGTCATGATTTCCTGAGTGGCAGTATGTGAATAATTGAAAGTAGTTGGGAGCGAAATACCCCTCGATCTTTTACCGTATCTCAGCCATCTCTAATTCAGAAATGAGCGTAAATGGGCCAAACCACTCCTGTCGATGGTATTGTCGGACTTCTTCTTTAGAGACACCATATTTCGCTGAGATCATTGAACAGTTCCTGTAAAAATGGGTTGCGGTCCGTTATGCCGTCGGGTTTGGTTCGCTTGTCGGTAGGCTCTGGGGGAAACATTGAAATGTTTTTGAAAGCATCTGGAAAAAGAAGACGGGGTAAAACCCGTGGCATAAGCAATGGAAGCGATGGAAATGTCACTGTAAAAAAGCATGTTACAGGCAGAATTCAGCCTCAGCTTTAAGTAGCACCTGGCATAACTGTCACCTGCGTATTTTCGGAACAATCTTTCCAAACTGCGGCGGGACATGTAGAAAAATTCTGCAATTTCCTGGGGTGGAAGAGGATTTTCTATATGATCTTCCATGTAGTGTAAAATTCGTATCCAGAGAAGGTTGGGGTCGTTCTGACTCTCCCCTTCCAGATGGCCCCGCTGATCCCAGCTATGGTCACGCCATGTATTATGAACCAACCCATTGATCACCTGTGCCCTTTTCTTGCCCAGGAAGGGATGAACCCGTTGATCGTCCGTATGGTCGCGCCAGGTATTATAAACAAGCCCATTGGCCACATATTCCGCTATTTCCCCGCCCAGGAACGAATGGATCAAATGAAACATCATATCCACCGTCGCCATGCCACCGGCACAGGTGACACAATTTTCATGAACGCAAAATAAACATTCCTTGACCCTGACATCCGGAAAAAATTCCTTAAAGAGAGGGATCGCCTCCCAATGCAAGGTGGATTCCCCTTCATTCAGCAATTGAGCGTAGGCCAGGGCAAAAGTGCCGGTATCAATCCCCCCGAGGATTTGTTTATTCAAATTCAAGCGCTGTAGAATTTTTGCCAGCTTTTGATCAAAACACAATTGGGGTTTGTTTCCTGAAACAACAAACAGAATATCGCTCTCCAACACCGATTCGTCCAATATCTTGTCGACGTTGATGAGTATGCCATTGCTGGATATCACACTTTGTTCCCCCATGCTGACCATCGTCCATGAAAAAAAAAATTTCTTCAGAATAATATTGCAAATCCTGAGAGTTTCTATTGCCGGAATCAACGCATAAATTGGGAATTCCGGAATAAGCACAAATACGAATTTCAGGGATTCACGATTGATCGGATGCTCTTTCGCTAATTTTCCAAAAGGATCGTCTTGTTGGAGAGTGAAGGGGAGTTTGTACAAATTATTTTTCATCAGGAATCACCACAGACTTTGCCAAAGCGTACTAGTTAATCTCGAAAGGGTTCTCTGAATTAGGTTAGCCTTTCATCCCTGAGGTGATTACATTGCTCATGAAAAAACGTTGCAATATCAAAAAAACGATCAGGCTTGGAATGGCCAGCAGTGAGGCCGCCGCCGCTCCCATACCATAGTATTCCGTAATATTAGTGCTCCCGCGGAGCGATGGCGAAAACTGGGCGATCCCGACAGGCAGTGTTCTCACCGTGTCTGAAGTGCTCATAATCAGAGGCCAGAGATACTGGTTGAAATTTTCAGCAAATGCCAGAATCCCCACAGAGGTGCACGCCGGTATGGATAACGGCAGTACGATACGGTAGAAACGCCCCCAGAGACCGGCACCATCGATGGCGGCTGCGTCTTCCAAATCACGGGGAATGCTGAGGAAGAACTGACGGAATAAATAGATTGAAAAGGGGCTGGCAACCGAGGGCAGAATAATAGACCACCTTGTCCCAATCAGCTCAAAATTGCCCATCATCCGATACAAGGGAATCAGCATCACTTCGAAGGGCATCATAAAAGAGGCGAGCACCAGCCAAAATAATATATCGCGTCCAAAAAATCGCAACCGCGCAAACGCATAACCCGCGGCTGCTCCCATCATTAGCGTCATTCCGGTTGAAACGATGGAAATGTAAAGGCTGTTGAAGGTCCATTGCGCAATTGGTTTTTCGAAAACCCGCTCGTAGTGTGCCAGTATAAATTCAGTCGGAACCCATTGCGGCGGATTGGTGAGGATTTCTCCCGTCGGTTTGATCGAGGTAAGGATGATCCACAATAAAGGGAAAAACCATAAAATGGTGAACACCAATCCTATGATGGCGACTCCATAGGGGAGCACTTGTTTTTTTTGCCTGGCATTAAAAAATTTCATGTCCCATAAATCCTGGCTAATAGTAGCGTTGCTCTCCACGCAACAAAGTGAAACGCAAGATAGTCAAAATCATAATCACTAAGAAAAGCAAGACGCCAACGGCTGCGGCCATACCTTGTTCATAGCGGGTAAAGCCGACATGGAAGATATAATAAACTACCGATGTCGAGTAATCACTGGGGCCCCCCTGCGTGATAATATGGATGAGACTAAAAACCCGCATTGCCTCGATGAGGGTGATGGTGATCACTAAAGTAGATGCGGGAAGCAACAGGGGGAATGTGATTCGCCAGAAGACTTGCCAGGGATTCGCGCCGTCAATGCGAGCGGCTTCGACCAATTCATTGGGAATGCTTTGCAGCGCGGCAAGAAAGATCACCATCCCGAAACCCGCCTGCCACCAGGTTGTAATAAAGGCGATTACCGGTAAAACCAGATTCGGCTCCTTCAACCAGGCAATCCGACTGGGCAACCCCAGCATCCCTAATCCCACGTTGACCAGGCCAAATTGCGTTTGAAACATCCAGTTCCAGATGATGGCCACCAGTGTGGCTGCCAGGACATAGGGCGCGAAGAAGACCAAACGTGAAAAAGTATGAGTGGCTAACTTCCGGTTGACATAGACCGCCATGAACAAAGCGAAAAAAAATGCCATTGGAACCACAATGATGGAGTACTGGAGGGTGACGATGAAAGCACGGTGGACTTCAGAATTGCTAAATGCATTGATGTAGTTGTCGAAGCCAATATACTTGGGCGGTCTTGGCCCGATTTTAGCGTTCGTGAAACTGGTCACTATGCCGAGCAAAAATGGATAAATCCTGAATAGAATGAAGAGGATCAAGAAAGGAATCACAAAGGTATAAGCCGCAGGATTGAGTCGCTTCAAGGCAAACACCCACCAAGGTTTTGCGGCGAATTGTTGCTCAGCAATTCTATTGGGAGGCGTGATCGGTTTGTAGGCAGACATATCATTTCTCCCAAAACTATTGATGGGGTTTCGTTTTCAATTTAGGCAGCCGTTCCCAGTAGTGGGCAATGGGGCTATCGCGCCACTCTTTTTCTAAGGTGTCCCAGGTAAATGGTTCACCTCGAGAACTAGAGTGAGGGAGGAGCCAGTCCTCAGCTATCACGTGACTTTCACCAGTATATCGAAAATCAACAGAAAGTCGCAAGACATCCGGCGTGACGTTGGCAGCCGCAGCGTGAATAGTTAGCATTTTGAATAGCAGAATATCCCCGCTACGGTAGCTAGACCCTAGCCGAAAAGGGTTTCGAAAATAGTAAATATAACCGATTGGATTCTATTTGATTCTCTATTTGATTCAATATGACGAGAAAACGATTTATTTTTGTTTTTTATTCGCCCACAGCACAGTTTTTATAGGGAAAAAATCTTTTTTGGACATACTTTCCTCGCCCCTGCTCATATTTCACACTCCCCCATTGAATATTCAGGCCGCTTGTTTGAGTTGTCTTTTTTTCAACTCAATCATTTTGCAAAAATTATAGGTTAATGCTTTTTCCAGCAACTCTGCCCGAACGTTTTCAATCCCTCTGCGCATAACTTGTCCGAAATGGAAACGATGCTTAAGATGAAACATCAACGACTCTGCAGCAGATCTTCCATTTCGTGATTCCAAATAGATTTCACTTTCCCATTCTTCAATCGGGGTCATCTTTTTTCCCTTTGCCCCACTAATACTAAAAACCTTAACGCCTTTGCCCATCCACTTTTCTCTGATCGCCTGATTGGCATATCCATCATCAAGGCTCACTTCAGAGGGAATGGTGATGGTGCATCGCAAATGTTCAACAAGGGCAGGGTCGAGTTGCCCTGAATCAGCAGCATTGCCCTCCGGAGTAATTAACACGGAAATAAAACCATTTCCGCTCCTTCCTAATTGAGGCTTATATCCGATAAGCGCTTCTCGATCTCCCTTTTGAATATAAGCCGAGCTCTGATCGGAAAGACTCAATACTTTCTCAGTAGAAGGAACCTTCTTTTCTTCAAAAACTCTTTGATGACAGTAGATGATTACCCGTTGCAAATTAGAAATATCTTCATTCATCATTTCAATGAGGCGAATCAAACGCGTTTTCCGAGAAGGGGGGAGAAGAGCTTTTTGGGCACGGATATCCACCTTTGCCATTTCTTTTAAAAATTTCCCATGAGCGCTTTGAGCTTTCTTCAATAGGGTTTTGTAATGTTTTTTTCGCTTCGTTTTACTGTCCTTTTTACCTGTCTCAAAAGCAATCATCTTAGAGAGCTTATTCATCTCCTTGATGAGGAAATCAAAATTTCTTTCACTGATCTCAGCGATTCCAAATGTATCAAGGGAACGCCCTCGATGGTAGCTTCGCTCCACGAGACGAGTCAATATCGACGAATCAGTAGGCCAAGCTGTATTTCCTTTTACAGAGGTGCTATCCAGTTTTAAAATATCAAAATCGTCCAACTCTTCATTGAGAACCATTCGAATTTGAGCATCGAAAATAAACTGTCTGGTCTCGTTGCTGACAGCATTGACATTATCAAGGATTGTACTCGCTCCCGGCATTTTCAATCCACGGTTGAGCAGAAGCAGATGCAGTGTGATTGACTCTGAAAGAAATATTTGGGCCGTTTGGGATTTGATACTTCCTAAATATCCCCGAATCATCATAAAAAGGTAGACTAAAAAAGCCGACATCCGAGGACACCCTATTTCCAGCCTCAGTTCTTCCGGCTTCAATTCCTCATCTTCTACGGGAAGATGAGGAAGCCATGGATTCCGGGCTTCCTGCCATCGTTTATCCTCTAAACGCTCTTTCTTTTTATTTCTTGCGTATTTCTCCAAATCCTGTTCAATTTTGTCCAATATCTCCGGCTCTCGCTCAGACAATTGATCAAGTTCTGATAAGAAATTTTCAAATTCTGTATCAGGAGCGCTTAAAAAAAGATGTTTTTCTGCTCGAATGAATGGTTTCATTTTGGGTGCCATAATTCTTAATATTGAAGTTATTCACAGTTATTTCAATGAATTATGGCACTTTCTAACCTCAAGTTAAAGATATAATTCTAAAAAATACCTTTTCGGCTAGGATCGAGCTAGTTAGCCTGTCGGCCAAGAGTATTTTCGTATATCCAAAAAGGGCCAAAACATCGCTAAAGATCGCCACCCAAATCAAGATCAAGATGATAATCCCGTATTCACGGTACTATATGTCCACGATCCCATTGTTATAATGTTCTGCCAAAAAGCCGGTTTCTCAAAAATAAGTTAGTTGAGAAGTATTTAAAAATTGGCGCAAAATGCCAATTTATTGGCGCAAAATGCCAAGATTCTGAAAATAATTAATGATATACTGTGATTTGCGACTTAAAATTTTACGAAAGGAAAATGAAAAGGAGCATGACTTTGAGTTCAAACCCCATTGAAGGCACTGCTTTTTCAGGGAAATCCCAGAGAAAATCCTTTAAAATGAGGACACCTGTTGAAAATATTGATTGCTCTCCACTGCTTTCTATAGGATTATCGATGGTTCTTTTTCTAAAGTTCACATCTTGATAATATACAACGACCCAAAGGATCCGGATAAAACGAAACCATCTTTCACTGTCTGGGATATGGAAAACGTCCATGAATATTCAAGCAGAGCATCATACCATTGCAACTCACAAAGAACATTGTCTCAATCAGATCAGCACGCGGGTGTTGACCACAGGTGAAATTGTTGCAGTCTATAATGAAGAACGCTTTCCGTTTCATCATGACAGTGGACAAACCGTCATGGTTAAATCATCAGATGGAGGAGTGACTTGGTCCGATCCAAAAATCGTTTTACCCTAGTCGGAGACAATAGGAAATTGGGATTGCGGAATATGTGAACTCAATGACCAATCATTATTGGTTAACCTGACGATCGCCGGATTTTTTAAACGGGGAATTAAAGCCGAGCAGCCTTCCTGGAGGATGCAACCCTGGAGCGAAAAATGGGGGGATTGGACGTGGGCTTATAAAACACAGGGGTGGTTAGGAACTTATGTGCTCAAATCAAATGATCAGGGTGAAACATGGTCCGATCTGATCCCCGTCAACGTGAGACCGCTCAAACATGGAGGCTGCCGCTTGGGATGCTGGCAACTCTCCAACGGCTCCATTTTAATGGGACTGTATGGCAGAATACGCGGATATGGAGAAGAAGGGGAAAGAGAAACGATCCGTTCTGCTTTGATGCGTTCGGATGACGGCGGTGACAATTGGGAGTATTACTCGACCTTGGCCTACGATGCGGCTTCTATTATTGATTTTGAAGAACCGGCATTGCTGGAATTGGAAGACGGACGATTTGTCTGCTTTATGCGCACCCATGTCAATCCCAGTAGCGATGCTAAAAATATGGCCTATGTCATTTCAGAGGACAAGGGCTTTAGCTGGTCATTACCCATCTGGACGAATATCTGGGGCTATCCTGCTGAATTAATCCGTTTGATGGATGGTAGATATTTGATGGTTTATGGTTATCGAAGACCACCTTACGGGGTGAAGGGAGTGATCTCTGAAGATGGGGTCCATTGGGATGAAGCCAATTCTTTATTTTATCCGAAAAGGTGGGGGCAGAACGCCCGGGAGTGCTTAATCCCCATAATGTGGGCGTTTATCAACATATCGGTTATCCCTCCGTCGTTCAAATCCCGGATGGCACCATCGTTGCTTCGTACCATGAATGGGATAATGCTCCCGATCCGATGCAATACGTTTTATGTACAAGATTCAAAATATAATTCTGTTTGGAGGATTTTTTAAAACTTAGTGGAAATTATTCATTGCTTCGAGATTTCCACAGAGGAGGCGTAAATTTTTTCAATTTACGCCAGGAAGCCGGTTCGTGGCTTCACTATTGTTTGCATGATCTCAATTCTTATTTAGAAAGATTTGAGATATAATTTAATTTTTTTGGAGAAACCATATATGAAGAATATCACAAGAAGAAGATTCATCAGAAATTCATCGTTGGCCATTGCTGGGGCAGCAGCGCTGAATTTAACGCCCCAGCAAGCGTACGCGGTGAGGCAAATGCGGTTCTGGTTGGGATTGGGAGCGTCTGCCGGAGATCCGCTGATCGAATTTGGCAAACGCGCTGCGAAAGAACATGGATATGACGTCACTTTCGAGAATTTTGCGAATGATGCGGAAACCAAGTTCGTCGCTGCCTTTGGCGCGAACGATTTACCGGATATGTACGAATGCGATTATCCTTACATGGGAGGATTTGTTCTCGGTATCGAGGCACTCGATCCGATGGATGAAATGCTGGCTACGGCCAATTACCCTCTCAACAAAATCTTGCCGTTTGCGCTGGACCGTTGTCGCTGGAATGGAAAACTCTACGCGGTGCCACACGGCTGGAATTCATGGGTCCTTTTCTACAACCTGGATCACCTGGAAAAAGCAGGCTTGCCAACCGACCGGGAACCGGAAAACCTTGAAGAATTCGTAGAGTGGGCCAAAAAAATGACCCTGCGTGACAGCAGTGGCAACATCATTCAGTCCGGATTTTCGTGTCCGAGATCAGGGGTTCTGCCCAACAATATCTGGGGAGCAATGCTTTACCAGTACGGGGGTTCGGTCGTTACCACGGATGGGAAGGAGACCAATTTCAATAATGAAGCAGGACGGAAAGCCGCTGAATTCGTCCTCAATACCCTGTACGAATGGGAAATCACGGATCCCAATATCACTCAACGCTACGACTACTGGCTGACAGGGCAGGCCTCGACGTTCTATTCGGGCACCTGGGTGGTGGGCAGTTCGCTTGCTCAGAAAAACCTCAATTTCCATAGCGACGTGATGCCGGTATTAGGAGATAAACGGGCAGTAATGTATGAGTATAGCGGCTTGGTGCTCCCCTATGGACGTCCGGATGACGTTAAGGAAGCAATAGGCAAGATTTACGGGTACTACGCCGAGCATGCCGGGGAATTTGGCGTGGCCTCTTCTCAAATTCCGGTGACCCAAGAAGGGCTTGATTATTCAGGGTACGTCAATTCACCGCATAAGAAATACTTCAAAGGTTCCGAAGAAAATGGCCAGTTTGCTTTTTGGGATGTCTCTCATCCGAAGGGAGCTGAATTTTCAGTTTACGGTGCCAGCTCAAGCGCAATCACTCGTATGCTGGACAAGGTTTGGGATAAATCGAAAAGTGTGGACGAAGGATTGAATGAGGTGGACGAGTATCTCTCCGCCCTCCTGCGCGAGCAACCGGCGGCGGCCCACGGCTAGAACGTTTTCATTCTAGTGTGTCGCTCTTTTATTAATGTGTAAAAAAATCCTTGGTTTGCTATACTACGAGCTGTCCTTTTTTTTGCATATATGGAGACAGCATGAGAAAAGCACCAAGTATAAAACTGACCCGGGAAGAACGGGATGAATTGGGCAAAACCGCACGCCGTCATACCGGAGCGATGCGAGACACTCGTCGTGCGCGCATCATCCTGTTGGCTGCTGATGGCCTTAAGAATCAAGAAATTGCCAAAACGCTTGGAACCAGCGGTAATGCCGTTGGAAAGTGGCGACGGCGCTTTGTTGAAAAAGGAATAACAGGTCTCAATGATGATCCGCGGCCTGGCAGGACACGCATTTATGGAGCGGATAAAATCGAGGAGATTGTGAAGAAAACCATTGAAGAGAAGCCTGAGGACCGTACCCATTGGAGCACGCGATCGATGGCCAAGGCAGTTGGCGTAGGCAAGACAACCGTCGGTAAAGTATGGAAGGCCCATCGCCTCAAGCCTCATCTGGAAAAAACATTTAAGTTGTCGCATGATAAGCATTTCACTGCGAAACTGAAAGATGTCATCGGTTTGTACATGAATCCTCCTGAGAAAGCGCTGGTCTTGAGCGTCGATGAGAAATCACAAATCCAGGCACTCGATCGCACCCAGCCAGGTCTGCCACTGAAACCAGGGCGCAATGGCACCAGAACTCATGATTATATCCGTCATGGCACCTGCTGTCTGTTTACTGCTTTGAATACGCAGACAGGGGAAGTGCTCGCTCGCTGTGAAAAACGGCACCGACACCAAGAGTATCTGCGCTTCCTGCGTCTTATTGACAAGACTACCTCGAAGCAACTGCAGGTACACTTGATCCTGGACAATTACGCCACCCACAAACATCTTAAGGTGAAAGAATGGCTCAAAAAACACCCGCGATTTCACCCGCATTTCATTCCTACTTCCTCCTCATGGCTGAACATGGTGGAACGCTTTTTTGGCAAGATCACTGCAGAACGGATTCGACGAGGCGCCTTCAAAAGCGTGCTCGAGTTGACCGAAGCCATCCATAGTTACATCGAGACACACAATCGCAACCCAAAACCCTATGTCTGGACTAAAACTGCCGAAGAAATTATCAACAAACTCAAACCTTTCTACCAAATGACCAATAATACAATGTATTAAACAGGCAATACACTAGTAAGCCTCCTTTTTTCGCAAGGGATTGAATCCTGCATTTTGTGAAAATCCTCCAGGAGGCACAAAGTGAAACCGTTTAAAGAATCGAACTGCCTTCTTAACGATCCATCGGGACTGCGTAAGCGGCTGCGCAACGACGGCTATTTGTTTCTCAGAAACATCCTCCCGAAAGACGAGATTCTGCACTTGAGACGAAAAATCCTTGAATTTTGTCAGGATGCCGGTTGGTTGCGCCAGGGGGCCGATTTGATGGATGGCCTGACGGATCGGCGCCCCGATTATGGAAATGGACGAGGAATACGCTCCCGTATACGCTCGGGTCCAAGCCCTGGAAGCTTTCCACCAGCTGAAGTTTCACAAAAATATCATCGACATCATGGCAGCCCTCTTCCAGAAAGGCGTCGTTCCTTTTCCCCAAACGATCGGGCGTATCGCCTTCCCTCGTGATAATGAGCGTGGCACCCCACCCCATCAGGATTGGGTCTTTGTTGGTGGTTCAATAGAGACCATCAGCTGTTGGGCGCCATTGGGTGATACGCCATTGGAAGTCGGGGGGCTGAAAATATTGGAAAGCAGCCACAAAGCAGGTTTTCTTGAGCCACGGTCCGCCCCTGGTGTCGGAAACAGAACCGTAGATGTCGATCCCAACCTGGAATGGGTGCAGTCTAGCTAGACCCTAGCCGAAAAGGGTTTCGAAAATAGTAAATATAACCGATTGGATTCTATTTGATTCTCTATTTGATTCAATATGACGAGAAAACGATTTTTTTGTTTTTTATTCGCCCACAGCACAGTTTTTATAGGGAAAAAATCTTTTTTGGACATACTTTCCTCGCCCCTGCTCATATTTCACACTCCCCCATTGAATATTCAGGCCGCTTGTTTGAGTTGTCTTTTTTTCAACTCAATCATTTTGCAAAAATTATAGGTTAATGCTTTTTCCAGCAACTCTGCCCGAACGTTTTCAATCCCTCTGCGCATAACTTGTCCGAAATGGAAACGATGCTTAAGATGAAACATCAACGACTCTGCAGCAGATCTTCCATTTCGTGATTCCAAATAGATTTCACTTTCCCATTCTTCAATCGGGGTCATCTTTTTTCCCTTTGCCCCACTAATACTAAAAACCTTAACGCCTTTGCCCATCCACTTTTCTCTGATCGCCTGATTGGCATATCCATCATCAAGGCTCACTTCAGAGGGAATGGTGATGGTGCATCGCAAATGTTCAACAAGGGCAGGGTCGAGTTGCCCTGAATCAGCAGCATTGCCCTCCGGAGTAATTAACACGGAAATAAAACCATTTCCGCTCCTTCCTAATTGAGGCTTATATCCGATAAGCGCTTCTCGATCTCCCTTTTGAATATAAGCCGAGCTCTGATCGGAAAGACTCAATACTTTCTCAGTAGAAGGAACCTTCTTTTCTTCAAAAACTCTTTGATGACAGTAGATGATTACCCGTTGCAAATTAGAAATATCTTCATTCATCATTTCAATGAGGCGAATCAAACGCGTTTTCCGAGAAGGGGGGAGAAGAGCTTTTTGGGCACGGATATCCACCTTTGCCATTTCTTTTAAAAATTTCCCATGAGCGCTTTGAGCTTTCTTCAATAGGGTTTTGTAATGTTTTTTTCGCTTCGTTTTACTGTCCTTTTTACCTGTCTCAAAAGCAATCATCTTAGAGAGCTTATTCATCTCCTTGATGAGGAAATCAAAATTTCTTTCACTGATCTCAGCGATTCCAAATGTATCAAGGGAACGCCCTCGATGGTAGCTTCGCTCCACGAGACGAGTCAATATCGACGAATCAGTAGGCCAAGCTGTATTTCCTTTTACAGAGGTGCTATCCAGTTTTAAAATATCAAAATCGTCCAACTCTTCATTGAGAACCATTCGAATTTGAGCATCGAAAATAAACTGTCTGCTCTCGTTGCTGACAGCATTGACATTATCAAGGATTGTACTCGCTCCCGGCATTTTCAATCCACGGTTGAGCAGAAGCAGATGCAGTGTGATTGACTCTGAAAGAAATATTTGGGCCGTTTGGGATTTGATACTTCCTAAATATCCCCGAATCATCATAAAAAGGTAGACTAAAAAAGCCGACATCCGAGGACACCCTATTTCCAGCCTCAGTTCTTCCGGCTTCAATTCCTCATCTTCTACGGGAAGATGAGGAAGCCATGGATTCCGGGCTTCCTGCCATCGTTTATCCTCTAAACGCTCTTTCTTTTTATTTCTTGCGTATTTCTCCAAATCCTGTTCAATTTTGTCCAATATCTCCGGCTCTCGCTCAGACAATTGATCAAGTTCTGATAAGAAATTTTCAAATTCTGTATCAGGAGCGCTTAAAATAAGATGTTTTTCTGCTCGAATGAATGGTTTCATTTTGGGTGCCATAATTCTTAATATTGAAGTTATTCACAGTTATTTCAATGAATTATGGCACTTTCTAACCTCAAGTTAAAGATATAATTCTAAAAAATACCTTTTCGGCTAGGATCTAGATAGCGGTTCCCAGTCATTTTACTTAAATATTTACATGGTTCGCAAAGTCGAATCCCTGTTAACGATACCTCTCCAACCTGAAATTGTTTTGCTACGAGGTTGTTCAACTTCACGTTTTGCGTAACAATATTTCGCCGCGATTGAGAGAGTTCTAATTTAACTCCATAGTTGACCACTAATTCTTCAATTGCTTCAAATTCTATTAGTGTTATTTCTTGATCGCGTTCAATTTGTGGTTTTGAGAATGTGCCTGTCAATTTATAGTAACGGTCGCCGATCAAGCCTCGATTCATTACAGCACTAACCTCATTCACAGCAATCATTTCGGTGCCCGCTTCGGGGGCGATGAAAATTCTTATCACAACAGCATCTTGCATAATTAGTGGCTGACAGAAAAATACAATTTTACTAATAGTGAGGTGTAGAACCCGCGAGAACATTTGTTTTTGAACAAGCCATATTTTAGAGAATTGAAGCTATTTTTCTTTGGGATCCCTAATTTTTTATTACCCCCTTATTTTTGGACACTCGCCCCCCCTCCCGGCCTCCCCTCTTGTTTCAGAATGGGGAGTCACTCTTGGGTTCAGGCCGCTTTTTTGTAGGGTCCTCGTTTACGACGCTGCCGTTCTTTTTGTTGTTCACGCAGGACGGTGCCGAGACGGTGGATGTTTTTTGCAAGCACAGCCAGAGCGACATAGCGTTCGAACCCCTTGATTCCATGATCCGGACATCGGTCGAGTCCGTGCACTTCCAGAGCGTTGATGGCGGATTCGACTGCAGAGTGTTGGCGGCGCAGGAGTTTGAATTCCCGGGAATCTTCTCTCTGCCGGTCTGCTTTGCTCAACGAGTTCACGCTGATTCTGCGGGCTGTGAGCGCCCTTGTCCCAACTGACGACCGCAAGCGTAGCAGCTTCAAGGAGGAGCGCACCCGTTTTTCCAAAAGTTCCAGGCTTTTCCGGGCCCGCAGGTGATACGCCTTGGCCATGAGGACGTATTTGAGATATTCCTTGCGCCTCTCTTATTCACGGGCACGCTTTATTTGCTCAACTTTCGAAGTGGAGGGCCTGAGCTTTTGGATGAGACGATACTGCTTTTTGAACTGCCTGAGCTTGTTCCGATATTGTCGCCAGCCCACCAACTGGCAACTCCGTGAAAGCCTGGCGCATTCTTCAACCGTCTTGCGTATGGCGTCGAAGAGCAGGTTGATGTCGGTCGGATAATGTACATTGGTTTCAACCACAAAGGAGTCGCAGCGAGCACGTAGCGCCTTGGTTGAATCATGAAGTTCAATCTTCTTCTCCCTCCGAACTCGGGTTGGCCCATCTTTTAGGGCGTTTTTTTTTTACCAGCCCATGTCCGGTTTTGACAACTAACTGATTGATCTCATTGAGAATCTCAGGTGTGAAAAGACGCAGGTTATCCTTGATCGTCTGCCGGTCGTACGTCGTTTTGTCCTCCCACCTTCCATGCCCGAGCATCTGCCGGATGCTGTCGTGATGGTTAGCCAACTCATGGATGCGGTCGTAATCGCTGTTGAGACCCAGGCGCAGTACGCCAAGCACCAGAATCTTCCATTGCTCCATCCCGGGACGACCAAGACGAGGGTCCGCTTTGCGATAACTGTCTTCGTTGCTCAGGCCCGGGCCGCTTCGCGAGGGGATAACTCGTTCCAGAACCTTGAATACGGATGCGCGTAATGCTGGAGTGGCGTATATGTATTGCAAACCGCGAAGGATCGGGGGGATGTCATCACGGGATTTTAGATCCAACTCGATGGCGGCAATGTCGACTTCGCCGAACTTCATCTGGGGGTCACGTATGGTGCGCATAAAATTTCAAATCTTGAAGATTTACGGAAAAACGAAAGAAACCAGTCCGAAGATACCGTAACTGCAACGATTGACCCCTCATGCGAGGTGGCGCGCACTCGGGTTCTTTCAAATCTTTGCGTCACTAATATCAGTTTATCATCTTGATATAATTAATGAAAGACTTTACATGATATTTAATGGTATTCACCTATTTTTAAGAA
>CBDBHR010000005.1:0-3583 GCA_965205865.1 bacterium | reverse complement strand
CTATTCATTGGACTGCTGGTGCTGTTGATCGCCTGCATCAATTACATCAATTTGATAACGGCGCGGTCAGCCAGTCGGCTGCGCGAAGTTGGCCTGCGCAAGGTCGTGGGTGCAACGCGGTTGCAATTGATGGGTCAATTTTTGGGCGAGTCCCTGCTCATCGTCTTATTGGCAGGTGTGTTGGCAGTGTTGTTTGCCATCGATGCCCTGCCCTTTTTTAATAAATTCATGGGTATCGATCTGCATTTGACCGACGCAGGTTCGGCATTCGTCCTGGCACTGTCGCTGTGTGTATTATTGGGCACGGGCCTGCTCGCCGGAAGCTATCCGGCATTTGTCTTATCGGCATTTGAGCCGGTTCGCGCGTTAAAAGGCACGCTGCAATCTCGGCGCATGGGTTTGAATCAAGTGATGGTTGTCCTGCAGTTCGGTGTGGCTGTGGTCTTGATCATCACGACACTGGTGGTGTACAGTCAGCTTGCGTTCGTGCGTAGCAAAGAACTGGGATTTGAAAAGGAACACACCGTCATTCTGCCGTTCTTTTTGAAAGACCGCGGACTGCGGCCACAGGCGAAAACAATCCTCAATGAATTGCGCGCACAGCCGGGTGTGTTGAAGGCATCTGCATTTCACATGACGCCTGGGCAAATCGGTCCGGATAGACGCATTCTGCACGCCGAAGGGCATGGCGATGAGACATTCAAGCTGTACTGGAACGGCATTGACGACAGTTATCTCGATCTGTTTGGATTGTCCATTGCATCGGGCAGGAACCTGATTGGTATGCCTGCCTTTCGCCAAATCGACGAGAACAAATGGGAAGTTTCCGCATTGATCAATGAAACAGCCGCGCGGGAACTCGGATGGGACGATCCCGTGGGAAAGTCTTTTTTTACTACTGATGGCCGGGTTCAGAGAAATGTAATCGGCGTTGTCAAGGATTACCACAACCAGTCGCTGCACTACGGCATTGCGCCCATGATATTGGAAAACTCCCCCAGTGTGAACCGGATTGCCGTACACCTGGCACCCGGGGACCTGAGGACACAACTCGCCACGCTGGAAAGCGTGTGGAAGCAGTTCTTACCGGCCCGACCTTTTGAGTATCAATTCTTCGACGAAGTACTCGATGCGTATTACCGGTCAGAGATAACGCTGCAAAAAGTATGCGGCGTTTTTGCCACGCTATCCATTTTTATTAGCTGTTTGGGGATGCTCGGATTGATCGCGTTTGCCGTACAACAGCGCACCAAAGAGATCGGCATTCGCAAGGTACTCGGTGCTTCGGAGAGCAAGATCGTTCTGTTACTAACCCGCAATTTCCTGTGGCTAACTATCATAGCCAATGTGATCGGATGGCCGGTGGCGTATTTTCTCATGTCCTCCTGGCTCAATGATTTCGCCTACCGCATCAACCTGGAGCCACTCATGTTCATTGCCACGGGGGGGCTATTGACGCTGGGGATTGTGCTTATCACCGTGGGCGGACAAGCCTGGCGTGCGGCCTGCGCCAATCCAGTTGACGCGCTGCGGGATGAGTGAACGGAGAGGCAAAGATTTTGAGGGCATTTTTTTTCATCCACCTGCTCGACTGAAAAAAAGGAGAAGATAAAATGTATAAAGCAATTAAAGTATTTGTTTTTCTGCTCGCCTTTGCACCATTGAATACCGCATTTTCTACTGAGTCCGCGGAAACGGTTTTTAATCAAGGGATTGATTACCTCTACGAAGGCGAATGGGAAAAAGCCGGCAAGTCATTCAAAAAAGCTATCGAATTAGATCCAAATTTTCAAAAAGCCCATGAATATTACCAGAATGTCGAGTTCTTTTTCTTTGAGAGAAAGGAAGAAATACGCACCGAATACAGAGAACGGATCAAAAAAGACCCCCACAATGCTGTTCTATATGTTCTCTTAGCTCGTATTCTTGATCGGAATTCTGACGAAAGAATTGAATTACTGGAGCAAGCAATAGGTATAGATTCAACCTTTACGTCCGCTTATACTCAGTTGCTTTCGGCATACCGTCCGAATTATGAAAAAGCTCAAGATATCCTTTCAAAGGGATTAAAAATCCAGCCCCATTCAATCGAATTGATTATGGCACAAGCAGGGTTGTTTGCATCCATCGGAAAACCTGAACGCGCACAAGACCTGTGTCGTGAAATCATCACTTCATATCCAGATTCAATTGATGCCTGCAGGGCTTATCGCGCACTTACGTCTTCAGAAGAAAACGACGAAAAAAGAATAGAATTGCTGGAAAAGACGATGACTTTAATGGAACAAACGGATTTCGCCTTTTCTGATGTGTATTTGGATTTGTATCACGCTTATGAAAAAACAAATCCTCAAAAGGCTGTAGATCTGGCCGAAAAAATAACCCGAATCCGTCCTCCTTTCTATGATCGCCGGGCACCATTCGAAGCATACCATTTTCTCTATCACCACTGGATCAAAACAGATACAACCAAAGCAATAGATGTAGCAGTCCAGGCTTTGAATTCCAATTCAAGTAACCACAACATCTATTCATATTTGGGATATCAACTCATACGAATAAAAAGAGAGATTCCATTAGCAATCCAGTTACTTAACAAGGCTAAAAAAGTCAATAATCCAGACCAGTTGTGGGGACGTACTGTTTTGGGAGATACCCCACGCAGCCAAAGCGGATATTCAAAGATCTGTGAAGAGTTGGACGCGTATCATGAAAGTTTGCTTGGGCGTGCCAAATTTGTCAAAAAAGACTACACGGAAGCGATTCAGCATTTGTCATCAGCAATTGGTAAAATGGGCGATTCCGCTTTAGATGCTGAAGGCTATTTCTGGATGGGCAGAGCATACGAAAAAATAGAAAAGTGGGATGATGCAATGGTCGCATACGCAAATAGTTTGGCGGAAAGAGAAGATAAGAATGTGCGTAAGTTTGCCGAGCGTTTGGGAAGCCAAATTACCGGGCTTAAGACATCTGTTCCTGAAAAAAAAGTCGTCAATATTGATGAACTAATCTCGGAAGCACAGATCAAAAAAAGTATGTCTGCGCCAGATTTCCAGGCGGAGACTCTTGAGGGGAAAAAGGTCTCCTTGTCAGACTATCAAGGCAAAGTTCTGATACTTGACTTTTGGGCTACGTGGTGTGGACCCTGTTTGGCAGAATTGCCATATTTTCAAGAGTTAGTGAACCTTTACAAGGACGAACCATCTGTTGCTTTTCTCACAATTAGTCAGGATCGATCCAAAGATGTCGTCCGAAAATTCATGGAAAAAAAGGATTACACATTTCCCGTTATTTTTGATACGGGTATGGGCCAACTTTTCGAAATTGAAGGCATTCCCGTCTTAATAGTTATTGACACAGAAGGAAAAATACGATACAGGCATTTTGGATTTGATCCCAACAATGTTGACTTCATCCAACTGATGAAGAAAGAGATACAGATCGTCCTGATGAAATAACTCGGTCGCTTATTGATGCAATACAGAAGCCTTAAGACGGAGCCTTCTCCTTTCCTCACATTATGGCAGTACAACATCCGCTTGCAGAAAGGAATGAACACCAATGAGCAGTAAGGACTATTTTG
>CBDBHR010000004.1:0-69233 GCA_965205865.1 bacterium | reverse complement strand
GCAGCGTTTGCCTAGTTGGTGAAGCCGCGCCACTTCTTCGAGTTTGGCCACCTGGTCTTTGTATCCCATGGTGATCACACGGGTTTTCTCCGAAAACAGGGGTTGCGCAAACTCCACTACGGAGGAAAAGCCTGCCAGCACTTCAGCGTTGCGAATCAGTTCCGCTCCTCGTCGGGTGAGATAGTCCATGTCTCCCGGACCAATGCCAATACAAATGATCATAGATTTTTTTGTTTCTAATGTCTGTACTTGATAGGAAAAATCCCCCTTTTGTGAAAGGCATATGCAACCCTTCCTTTTCGCGAACTTCTCTTTTGAACACACCTTAACGATGTCCAAAAGAGATTAAGAGCTGAGGGTTGCTGAGACGTATTCCTAAGATATTGAAATTATTGTTCAATAAAAATACCTGAGGCAAGCCCTCTCGCTTAGGCTCGACTTTCGCTTCGCTCAAGCGGGGTATTTTTCGGAACTTCAATTTTTAAAACGCAGCAAGCTGTGGGGTATTAAACCCGTGCATCGCAATAAATATTTTCAGGAAACCCTGGCTATGCTGCAGACAGCGGGGTATTCAACCCAGATTAAATAAAGATGGTAGACTCCATTCCTACGGAAAAGGGGTGGAGGAATTAAGTGGGGAAAGGTCGTCGCCAATGTCTCAACCCTCTTGAGGTTGAGTGTTATGCATCAACCAAGCTCCCATAAGTTCCTTGAGCTCTGCAACCGAAAAAACACCCAACTCTTGCCATGCCGAGTGGATACCTATGAGCCGCCGAATCGTCTTTATCGTTTCCCCTCGAAATAGATGCATCTTTTCTTCCTCATTAACAAGTTCGGACAACGCCCATATGAGAGCGGTGCGAACCCCTTCGTCACCCAAAATTGAATTTCTTGATACAGCAAGGTCGATAAGCTTTTCCCAATAAGTCTGCGAATGTCTCAATACTTTGAGGACATCTGTCAATTCGGCCTCTGTGTTTTTGCAAACCTGATTGGCCAAATATCTGCGCCACCAAGCGCAAGCGAATGGACAGTTCACATAGACGCTTCTGTTGCCACGTGCTTCAGGCAAACCACTGATGCGCCGCAAAGCCGTCCGCACGACAACATCTATTTCTTTTTCGTTTCCTTCTTTCAATACCCAGTCAATACGTTCAATACCACTGGGTAATGGCCCCCCGTTCGCCGCTAAGAAACTCGATTGAATTATGCTGTCATCTATATGGCGTAAGGTCATAAACCCCCAGAATGTCACACGGCACGCATCTGCCGGAGCAATTGACTTCCAGGCATCAAATATCCGTTGCTCGGTACTTTTAGGCGGCTCTCGGAATTCCGACTCCGTAAGTGGTTCTTCCAGTATTGGTAGACTTTCTCCAGGATCAATATTGATCTGCTTTTTGATCCAGTTCGAAAATTCGTTGCTACAGCGCAGGACAGACAGAAATTCTTGCTGATCGTCAGACCCTTTCGACCTGAGCAGCTTCTTGCGCAGCGCGGTATAGGAAGCATCTTCAAATTCTTGATAAGACATTCTCAATCATCTCCATCAGATTCGGGTGGGCGGTGGGGATACAGTTGCGTTGAGACCTTATCGGCAGAAAAATCATCTTCATTCCAAATCGGAAGTTCTTGTTTTCTCAGTTCATCTGCCAAGGCAACAAGATTACGGAATGACTCCCATTTTGAGCTATCTTCTCTTTCCTCATCCTGCCTGCCATAATCTCGCACCAGTATCTCAAAACATCTGCTTGCGATATGGGTCAGCACACTCCTGCGATGCGCTTCGTGCCCGCTTGCACTTTGCAGGAAGGAAAACAAATCGTCTGCTACATGGACTTTGAAGTAGAAACCTTCCTCAGTGCATGGTTTGACCTCAAAACTGCCTTTAGGCAGCTCTTGATCGTTCACGACATGAAGCAAATGGTGGAGAGAAGATGTCGGTCTGGAGTAGTTTTTCAGGGCGAGACGTGCGCCTCTGGGAATATGGATCTCTCGACCTTGCCATGCTTTCGCCACACCATCGTCTGGACCAAGCGTGCAGGAAATTTCAGCAACGGAAATGATGATAGGACGTAGCATGGGCGGCTCACCGATCACACCCCTATTCAACTCCAACTTCTGGCGTGCGTTATCTGACAGACACAATCGTCTGTATCCCACCAATGGTACGGCAACTAGGCATCCATATTTGGCTTTACCTTCAGAAATCACACGTTCAATAAAGTTCGCCCCTTTGACCGCATGAATCAGGATGACGGAAACGTTGTCTGATTGTGGTGTTATCTCAACCACATACTCCCCATTCGGATAGGACAAGTTGCCGTCTTCAATCGCCGGATAAGGAAGAGACCGGACCATTTCTCCAAACTGTGCCATCAAGTTGTCCCTCGTTTTTCCGAATCAGCGACACGACGAATTAGTTGCGTCTTCAAAACAACCGGTACGTCATCCGTCAACTCAATGTCTTTTGGCAATTCATAATCAAACTCGATACAGAGCATCTTCTCTGGACGGAGTTCACCAAGTATGACACCAAGCACCTGACCATTTTTATCTCGGCACAACCTACTTTCAATTACAGGCTGACCATCTATTTTGACGTTCTTCAGCCTCACAAATGCCTCTGATCCAAAAGGATCACAACTCTCGTCCAGACTTTCATCAAGGGCGAACCGCACCTCGCTTCCGATAGCTTTCTCGTCGGGCGTTAGATCAACACGAAAGGAACGCTCACTTAGGGGAACCGGAAGTGCACCAAATCGGATAGCATTGCCCGAGCGGCGAAACGTCCCACGTCCTCTTCTGTTATTATTGACGCCTGACCCCTTCCCATCATTCTCACGATCACCGGGCCCCTGGCCTCCTTCCGCATCTTCCGTGTCCGGTACGATTTGAAAGCGCGGCGGTCTTCGTACCTCTTCAAATTGTCCTGTAAGCCCTGACCGTCTCCCGCCAGACGAAATCCCGTAGGAAGTGATTGCCAGAATGTCATCTATCAGGAATTGTTCATTATCATAGGTTGAAACAATCTCTTTTATTCTGGAAAACACCGCTTCCATTGCGTTGTTGAGCTTGAGTTTTTCCTCATCAGAAAGCCATTTTCGAGCTTCCAGGTGGTTGTGGAGTGGACCTTCCGCCTTGCGTACAATCTGATGAATCTCGCCATTACTCGCATTCAGAAGAATAACGCAATGAAACGGCTTGAAATTCGTAAATCGATGCTTTTGAAGCTTGGGCAGGTTTTCGGCAATCCACATGCCATTCCGACAGAGTTCTACCCGTGAGGGACCTCCCCGAGGGAAAGGATACTGTAATCGCATGGATATACAGCCAATTTCTGTATCTACTCGAACATCTTCGCCATTTTTTATAGTCTCAAAAGCAGTAAATGCTCTTGAACCATTCAGAAATCCGCTACGTGTACGTTTTTCTGTGCTGAATTTTTTCAAAGTCTCGGCAATATTCGATTTGTCCAGAAACTTTTCATCACCGTTTTCTCTGAACTCAACGCGCAATTCTTTTTTCGCGAAAGCAGCGAAGAAATTACATGCAGCGGCCTGTGACACCATTTTCCACAAGGACTCTTCTTCATGTTCGCGAAACCGGTTGAATCCCGGTACAGCCACCACGGTGCCAGCTCCAGGTTTCCATGCGTCCGCAATCCATTCCAACTTGTTTTTTATATATTCGGGAACACTGTCGTTCTCGGCAAACACAAAGGGAGCGTCAAGATCGTCCCTGATAACCTTGACATAGAATCCATCCTTGCTTCTGCGTTTGCCGTCTTGTTGATGGGAAGCCAGAACAGCGTGTCCAGATCCGACAATTTCGTTATGTTCAGTTCGGCCACCATAAAGAACATAACGCAGATCAGATGACGGGATAACCGTCAGATGGCCATTGCCGACGGCTCCGGTTTGTTCATTGCCCTTGTAGCTCTGACCGTCTGCGAGTATGCCCTTCATCCTTTTCTTGTCCAGACCGATTCCGTTATCCAGGACGAAAAGCGTTGTGCATTCGTTTGATTTGAGGCAATCCGAAATGGCTCTCACAATCCCGATTGCATGATCTGGCAATTCTCCACACAAGACCTTTTTCTGGCCAGACACAGCCAGTTCAAATGCTGCTCGGTAAGACTTGATGCCAGGAACCAGGTCCATATCATGGTTTTCGATCTCAAACCTGATGATGGCAGGGTCACGCCTTGCTTCACGTGCCGCATCCAAAGAGTTCTGCAAAAGCTCTCTTACGATCGCCGCCGGATTGAGGTCGTGAAATCCGGTGATCCCAGCCGCGGTGAAACCAGACAAATCTCCAACACCAAACCGGAGATCGGGCTGAAAGCTTTTCGCCTGCCGAGTCTTTGTCTTTTTTCTCTTCCGAGTCATTAGACTAATCCTTTTCACCTTTAGTCAATAGCAGGTTTATCCGTTCCATGACCATCTTTGCCCGCTGGTCGAGAAAATCATCATAATACTTTCCCAAATCTGCATTCGAAGTTTCTTTGATGGAAATCAGCTTTTGCGGGGGAAGAAGGTGAGTTTTCAAGCGCTTCTCCACTTCCCTTTCCGGCTCTGCCCAATGTTTTTCAGAATCATTTACCATTTCAATGAGATAGTCACCGGGGTATTTCTTCCCCCAATTCTTATTTGTCCGTTCGTCCAGCAACATACAATTCAACGCAAGATCTGGTTTTCTTTCACTTGCTTTCAAAAGAGCCTTTGGAAAAATATGGTGGTGATCAACGTTTTGTTCTTGGTTCACAGGGCTATTGGTTGCGATATCCCTGGCCCCATCCAGTGAACAGGCCACGAGTATGCCTCGACTCAATATACCTCTTTGCGCTGGCCAGCCTGCTTCCTTAATGTCTTCTTTTGTCGGCCTGTCGCATTTGAACACGGGCACATCTGATTCTTTTCTCTCTCCTCGCAACACACCAATTAACGTATCGAAGTCTTCCTTGAGGCGGTCATTAGCCTGCCGATCATACCGGTCCGTGAGAAATGACCGCCACAGGTATTTCCTGATAAGCTGCATGGCGTTTGCATGGTCAGTGCCAGTCCGAGGAATATAGTCATGAAGTGCAGGCAAAACACGTAGAGGTACTACGGTCGGCAGCCTCTGACTGGTCCAGATCTTCATCTCTTCCAAAGTTTCGGTTGTCCATTTAACCCCTTCAACGATCCTCTGCCAACCGTCATTGAAGTGATTAAAATCTATCTTGATATAATTCCCGTAAGTTGGGGTCTTCCCCTCCAAAAGGCATTGCACCTTCAGAACCAGATCACCCGCATCGTTTTCCAACTCCTTGATTCTCGGAACATCACGTATCAAATCTGCCACTTTTTCTTTCAAAGACTCAGATGTCTGCTCCTCCATTTGGGCAACAGCAAGATCATAAGGAGACAAGCGTACAGACGATCTGTTGGTTTCAATAAAAATGTCTATTGCTTCTTCTTTAGAGGTGTCTAGAGGCAAGGATAGATATGGAATTACAGTTCCGATTATCTTACTTCTAAGCCGATCAACTATTACCGAGATGGATTCTTCATCTCCCAGTTTCGAGACCGAGATGCGCCAAGCAGTTGCTTGTTTGGAGCCAGATTCTCCTGGATTCAGAATTCTTACTGGTATCCATCCTTGACTAAACTCTTCGATGGGATTGCCAATTTTGTTCTTATCCTTTCCTTTCTTTGATATTGCTCGTACACCCGTTTCTTTGAATCCATTCTCGGACTTCACAAAAGTTACATAGAAGCTCTGGCTTTCATGATTGTCTTTGAAGCTTCTCCATAAAGCCACCAGACGCTGTTGACCATCCAACAGATGCTCTCTGCACTTCTCGCCATTGTTCTGCGCATCGGCAAGTGGCCGCGTTTCAAATGGTTGCTTATTCGAATCTACTTCAAGGACAAGAAAGACACCCAGAGGACTTTTTTTCAAAATTGCCTCAAAAAAATTTTCAATATGATTCGGTGTCCAAACCTCTTCACGCTGGAATCTGGGTAAACGAACAATTCCACGCCGAACTTCGTTTATCCAATCTTCAATCTGCCTTGAACGCGTATCCATAATCTATTTCCTTTTCATTACAGCGGCCTCGGCAAGAATATCTGCCGCATTGTCGAGATAAATCGCCTGCTAGTCGATGAGTCGTCAGTCCGTACAGTCACATGGCAAAACGTTGTTCGCATAGCAGGCCAAATCAGCCTCATCACTCTCCAACTGTGCCAGCCGTTGATACGAAAAACCGCTTTGCGTACCAAAAAAGCCGATGAAATTATTTGCAACAGGGCTGCGAATGTCGCGTTTTTCAGCCTCTAAGTCACGACCATATTTCTTCTCAATCCCTATCCACCATTCAAGATCACTGGGCGTATTTTTAAAACTTTTGTCAAGATTGGGTCCTATGGCTGAACGAACTTTGCGCAGCCCTTGGATGCCCTTGAGAAAACAGAAAGTACAATTGGAAAGCCCATCTTCAGTTTTGAGTACCAAGTCCCATTCCTGTTTCTTCCAGAAAGCCTCAACACGCTCCTTTGTCATACCTATATCACTCAGAGGAAGGTACACATGTTCACCCTCATAGCCAGTGGATTCCGGGCCGCCGCTGTTGCGTTTTCGGACCCTTATCACGCGCCGTTTCTCATCATACCGGAGTCCTACGAAAGCAAGATACTCAACATCCCTAAAATTCTTCCCTTCAAGATGTGGATTAGTAATAGGAGCAACGGCTCGGGAGTATTCCGTAAAACGTTGTGATGGACGAAATACCGGTCTTGAGCGAACAAATGTCTTTTTCTCCAGCAATATGTCTCGAGGAACGCTCCCCTTATTGCGTCTATGGCGCTCGTATAGTTCATCATCGTCAATATGGCTGCTCTTGCCAAAATGACCGAGACGTTTAGTTTCCCGCTTACAGGTGAACCAGTCCTTCAAGAATGCCCGTGTCGACTCCAGCTTCAGATTTGAGGTACACGTGCGCCGGAACTGATTCGGTGTGTATCCTGTCCATGACAGCAGTTCCTCAAATACTTCGCCACGCCAACGATAACCGTCTGTATACGTCTCGGAGAAGGGAGTGGGATGTACAAGACGATACGTGGGAAGACGTGTCCACTCTCCGTTGCGGGCATCCTCATATGTCTGAAACTCAATCAGAAAAAATGGGATACCATATCTGTGTTCGGTTATGTCCTTGCAGCGCCCGACAAAGTCATACGTGGCAGGGTGCTCGGCCGACGTATTGTTAAACACCACCACATCGCCTCGTTCGGCTTTGAGAAGACCTGATTCAAGAAGGATAAATAGAAGCAGACCGCTTGACCTTCCGCCAGAAAATTTTATCACGTGAGGAAGTTCGTTATGGTCACTGACATTGTAGCAAAATGTGTGCACCTTACCGAGACCAACCCTCTCAACAGGTTGAAGTTCCTGCTTAACCTCAAGTTTCGGCACATCACAGACCGCAAGTTCAATCATTGTTTCCCCTCAGCTAGCCTTTATCATCTGGCGTCGAACCGGTGTACTTTAACGAATATCGTTTCTATATGGATTCTGAGAGCCTTTCCTGAAAAATCTTGAGGAAGCTCTAAAAATAGGGAGTTAACCCGATTATACATAGGAGTTTCCTAACCCGGCATAGCCGGAACCAAAAAGGGTTTTTTATACCATGTATGGAGGTCAAGATGAAACCTTGAAGTAATATTTCATCCGGTATAATTGCCTCCGGCGGGCAAGGGGTTAACAACTTCCTGCACCCCATATGTTAGGGCTGGGACGTCACCTTGGATCACCAGCCCGGTGGATTCCTGATCTTCGCCAGGAATGACAACTCGATGAGACGCATAACTGTAAAAATCGTTCACGTAACTTCAGTTTCATAATACTAGTGTGTCGCTCTTTTATTAATGTGTAAAAAAATCCTTGGTTTGCTATACTACGAGCTGTCCTTTTTTTTGCATATATGGAGACAGCATGAGAAAAGCACCAAGTATAAAACTGACCCGGGAAGAACGGGATGAATTGGGCAAAACCGCACGCCGTCATACCGGAGCGATGCGAGACACTCGTCGTGCGCGCATCATCCTGTTGGCTGCTGATGGCCTTAAGAATCAAGAAATTGCCAAAACGCTTGGAACCAGCGGTAATGCCGTTGGAAAGTGGCGACGGCGCTTTGTTGAAAAAGGAATAACAGGTCTCAATGATGATCCGCGGCCTGGCAGGACACGCATTTATGGAGCGGATAAAATCGAGGAGATTGTGAAGAAAACCATTGAAGAGAAGCCTGAGGACCGTACCCATTGGAGCACGCGATCGATGGCCAAGGCAGTTGGCGTAGGCAAGACAACCGTCGGTAAAGTATGGAAGGCCCATCGCCTCAAGCCTCATCTGGAAAAAACATTTAAGTTGTCGCATGATAAGCATTTCACTGCGAAACTGAAAGATGTCATCGGTTTGTACATGAATCCTCCTGAGAAAGCGCTGGTCTTGAGCGTCGATGAGAAATCACAAATCCAGGCACTCGATCGCACCCAGCCAGGTCTGCCACTGAAACCAGGGCGCAATGGCACCAGAACTCATGATTATATCCGTCATGGCACCTGCTGTCTGTTTACTGCTTTGAATACGCAGACAGGGGAAGTGCTCGCTCGCTGTGAAAAACGGCACCGACACCAAGAGTATCTGCGCTTCCTGCGTCTTATTGACAAGACTACCTCGAAGCAACTGCAGGTACACTTGATCCTGGACAATTACGCCACCCACAAACATCTTAAGGTGAAAGAATGGCTCAAAAAACACCCGCGATTTCACCCGCATTTCATTCCTACTTCCTCCTCATGGCTGAACATGGTGGAACGCTTTTTTGGCAAGATCACTGCAGAACGGATTCGACGAGGCGCCTTCAAAAGCGTGCTCGAGTTGACCGAAGCCATCCATAGTTACATCGAGACACACAATCGCAACCCAAAACCCTATGTCTGGACTAAAACTGCCGAAGAAATTATCAACAAACTCAAACCTGTCTACCAAATGACCAATAATACAATGTATTAAACAGGCAATACACTAGCATTCCTAAAATCTTTAAACAGCCTAAACTTTAAATATTTTATAAAAAACCTGACCCCTCCCCTGGCCCCTCCCTCAAGGGGAGGGGGATTCAAGGGGGTGGCGTCAATCCGAATATTTCCTCGAGAACGGCAGAGGCGGTCGGAAAATAGAGATGGACATAGGAGGCATGGAGTTGCTGGTAGCGGAACCCTTCTTTTCTCGTCACATTTCGATATTTTTTGGTGACCTGCCATAAATTGGCGGCCTCCGCTTCGGCAAGCCAGCGTGAATAGTGGAATTCATGACCTCGCCAGGATTGGTTTCCTGCTGAATCATTGGGAGGGTCCGCTGCCAGGGGTTTGCAGAAACAATAGCCAAAGTTGTTGAGACGTTCCGTCATTTCCACTGCCCCCGGCAGCACCCCGGCCATGGGATAGCGCTCTTTTTCCGGCTGATCAATTCCCGGGATAGAATCATCAGACCTCCGCATTCCGCATAACAAGGCATGCCGTCGTTGATTGCCTGAGCGATGGCGGTACGCATCGTTCTGTTTTCAGCAATTTGTTCAGCAAAGACTTCGGGGAATCCTCCTCCAAAAATCATTCCCTCGATTCCTGCCGGTAAGGTGGAATCGGACAAAGGTGAAAACTCGATGAGTTCCACTCCGCAGCTTTTTAAAAATTCGAGATTGGCATGGTAATAAAAATGAAATGCCTCGTCCCTGGCGAGACCGATTCGCTTGCGAAAGGAAAAGTGATTCCCCCTCCCCTTGAGGGAGGGGCCAGGGGAGGGGTCTTGAAAAGGAGTTGCTGGTTGCTGAAGCAGGGGCGCCGGGGTGAGCAGGGACAGAATGGCAGGAATGTCTAAAACCTCCTCTGCCAACCTGGCTAGTTCTTTTGATTCAGGCAATTGCATTTCCGCTTGGGGATGCAATCCCAAATGCCGTTCGGGCCATTGGAGAATTTCGTGGTGTGAGACTACTCCTAAAATGGGAAGCTTCAAATAGGACAAGGCCTCTCTGAGGTATTGGGCATGGGACTCGCCTCCGACTTGATTCAAAATCACACCGGAGATACGCCCATTTCCGGCTTTTTCCATAAAGCCTTGAATCGCCGCGGCAATCGAGCGACCTGCTTTACGGCAGGGGACAATCAGAACCACTGGCCAACCCAACCAGTGGGCTAGTTCCATGGTACTGCCTTCATCGGAAGAAGGACTGGCGCCATCAAAGAGTCCCATCACGCCTTCGACAACCCCTACGGTTCCGGCAAGGTATTGTTCGACTTCTCGCAAAATTCGAGATTTTCCCATCATCCACGCATCCAGATTGATGCAAGGACGTTTTGTATAATGGCTGTGATATCCGGGGTCGATAAAATCAGGACCAACCTTGAAGGCCTGGGGGTCCAATCCCCGTTCTTGCAAGACGCTCAGGAGCATACAGGTGATGGCAGTTTTGCCACTACTACTCTGCATGCCCGTCAGAATCATGCCGTGGGAGGGAATTGTGGGACTCATCATCAGAGAGGGGTTTAGAATTCGATACCGATGCGTGCTTTGATTCCCTTTTCGAAGGGGTGCTTGATGCTCTGCATTTCTGTAACCAGGTGCGCCCTTTGGATCAATGCCTGGTGCGCATGTCGACCGGTAAAAACCAGTTCAACGTCGTCAGGGCGGCTTTCAACCAACTCGAGCGCTCGTTCGACGGACACCAACTCCCGATAGACGCAATAGTTGATTTCGTCCACAATCACCATATCATAGGCGCCGCAGGTGAGATTTTCTTGCAACTCATCCATTTCGGGCTTCAGTTTCTCCCGCATGGCCTCCACGTCCCGTGGCACGTTCTTGCTGACGCAAAGGGCCCAGTAGTGGGGAATATTGCGGAAGGTCAGGTTCGGATGCAGGGAAGGTCCCAGTTTCAATTCCCCCGTTTGCCAACGGGGTTTCAACATCCTCAAATAATACACGTGAAATCCGCATCCCAAAGCCCGTAGCATCAATCCCAGGGAAGCCGTGCTCTTGCCTTTGCCGTTTCCTGTGTAAATCTGAAAAGCCCCGGTTTTAATTTTAGGACGTTTGGGAATAGTGAAATTGAAATCAGACATGTTGGTTCCTTTCATGGACTCGGACTTGCACCTTCGATTCCCTGACGCGATGAATCAGACTTCGGTGAGGAAGGGGAGCCGAGTTCCCGTAATATACTGTTCAGCCCAGCTTTCAAGGTCATTGCCGCTATCCGTAAAATGCCGCAATACCAGATCTGCAGGAGTATTTCCATCTTTGGTATATTTGTCAAAATAAGGGAGAAGCCATTCCTCCTCTTCCGAACCGAGGGCGCTGAGGCCGATTTCAAAAAAATTCCGTGCCATATTAGCAAAATTGACGCCATGGACTTCCGCATGCAGACCTTCCCTGGCGCCTGCAAGATGGAAAAGCGGGAAGTCCTGCAAAGGCAGATCCATCAAAAGAGCGTGAATTCTTTCAAAAGCATGTTCGTCATAAACGAGCGCCTTCAACAAGGCGGGAATGGCAATGGAATTCTCGGGCAGTTGCGCATCCGGAGCCCGCACCTCAATGATTTGCTTGATGCGGACCTCGGGGAAAAGCATCCCCAAGTGCAGATTCCAATCGTCTGCTTCGACTTGAATCTCCGGGTGTTTTCCTGCAAGCAGTTTCCGAAAAGGCGTGTCGGTCAGTAGAATGGCGCGTTTATCACGCATTAAAAAATAAGGAGGAGCTTGCAGGGCCCATTGAATGTAATCGTTCAACTGAAAGGTTTCTTTCAAGAAAGGCATCGGCAATCCTGCCCGTGCCGGGTCCGTGTCCAGCCAAATTCTTCCACGAAATGACAAGTAGCCTGTGGATTTTCCTTCAAGAAGCGGACTGTTGGCAAAAATGGCTGTCAAAAACGGCGAGAGACGATTGAGAAAGACAAATTTGCGTTGCAAATCCTCCACGGAAAAATAATCAAGGCTTACTTGAGTGGCAGTCGTTCCTTTCATCATCAACTGACCATGGCTACCAACTTTTTTCATGTGAAGAAACATGATTTGATAGCGGTGCTTGTCCACCAGCGGAATTTCCTCGAGCCGGTAGAGAGGATTCAGACCCAGGGAAAGAATTTTGCCGTCAAACCTTGCAATGGCTTGGGAGAGAAGTTGCAGGTAGGTCATCTGTTCCTCGTGAATCGCGTGCAGAGAACTCAGAGGAGCACCTGAGAATTCGAATTGTCCTCCCGGTTCAATCGTAATAGTTTGTTGCTGATTGTTAAACAAACCAATCAATTTATTGTTTTCAAAGCGTTTTTCCCAGATAGCCCCTTCCTCTTGGGCGATTTGGTGAATCAAGGAAAGCAGCTCATACACCCCGGGGTCTCCATCCATTGGCAAGGGACGGTAACGGGGAGAGGAAGCGAGGGAGCGGAGTACGAAATATTCGTATTCCGTGCCCAACAACTCCTGCTTGCCGGTGTCTTTTTGTTTTTGAAAGGTTTGGAGAAAATAATCCTCCAATTCCAAATCGGTTACATTGCTCATGGGTCCATTCTTTATACCGGCCGGGAACGCGGGTCAAACTTGGTTTTGTTCCGAATCGTACTGCCTATCTCGCAGTCCTCTCGCCTCTTCCATATTGGTGTCTTGGATTTCCCGGCAAAATGGAGTAAAACATAGATCGTCTTCAGGAAGCAAGCCGATCAATTACACAGTGGAAGTGTTTTCATGGATCCATTAATTGCGCAATTCGTCGAATACCTGCAAACCAAAAAATATTCTCTCAATAGTATACAGAATCATCGATTGGATCTATTGCGTTTCAAAGAGTGGCTGGAAAGCCAGGGCGGCCCGGCACTGCACCGGTTGCAAAAACTGGCGGTGGAGGATATCCGGACTTATATAGAGTATTTGCAACTTAGTGTCAAGCCCCGAACCGTGGCGCGGCATCTTTCTTCACTGAGACTTTTCTTTTTCAATCTCGAGCAACAAGGCTTGCTTGAAATCAATCCCTTGGACTTGGTAAAATTCCCGAAAATCGAATACACGCCACCTGAAATGCTTTCTCAGCAAGAAGTCGTGGCCTTGCTGGAGGCGCCGTCCCTGAATCACTATCTCGGATTGCGAGACCGCGCACTCCTGGAACTTTCCTATTCCAGTGGACTCAAAGTGAAAGAATTGCTGAATCTGAACGTCGATGATCTTTTTCCGGATTTGGGTTTTCTCAAAGTCCGTGGTAAACGAGAGCGGATGGTGCCCATCACCTCCAAAGCCGTGGAAGTGTTGCAAATGTATTTGGCATCGGCACGTTTGCCAAGATTGCTGAATAAAGATGATCCTTGCCTGTTCCCCAATCGCAATGGCGTGCGCATGACCCGTATCGGATTTTGGAACATGGTCAAAAAGCATACAAGGCGCGCAGGTATTCAAAGCAATATCACTCCACGGATGCTACGCCATTCTTTTGCCATGCATTTGATCCAAAACGGAATGGATTTGACCTGCATCCGCATGCTGTTTGGATACACGAAGCTGGACGCGACCTTTCAATACGCGCATGTCAACGTTCCGGATTATTTTGAGACTTTCCAGCAGTTGCATCCTCGAGGTCAGAAACAGTCACAGCAATCGTTCTGAGTCAATGACATGATAACAGAAAGCGAAAAGGGGGCAGCGCCTTGGAAGGATTACGACGAAGACGAAACTTGATCCGGGAAATCCGGGAATTGACTCGTCAAATGTAAAAACAACTCCGTTTTGAGACAAGCCTCCTCCCCCTCCGTCTCCCGGCAACGGGGATGGCAGGGATCTTTCTGGATTATTCCACTCGTTCGCGTTATTCTCAGTCCTTTTCAAGACCCTGACAAACAGGCATTCACCGATAGATTATGTATGACTAGCCAAACGATTATTTTCACAGTAGTGGATGAAGCCCCTGCGCTGGCCTCGCATTCTTTACTCCCAATCCTCCAGTCCTTTCTCAAAGGTTCCGGTATCGCGATTGAAACAAAAGACGTCTCTCTGGCAGGGAGAATCATTGCGAATTTTCCCGAAAACCTGACAAAGGAGCAGCAAATCCCCAATGCTCTTGTCGAATTGAGTGAACTCATCCAGCAACCCGAGGCCAATATCATTAAGTTGCCCAATATCAGCGCTTCCGTTCCCCAATTGAAAAAGGCGATACGGGAATTGCAAGCCAAGGGCTATGATATCCCGGACTTTCCCGAAAACCCTGATACCAATGCCGAGAAAACGCTTCGAGCACGATTTGCCAAAGTGCTGGGAAGTTCCGTCAATCCGGTTTTGAGAGAGGGGAATTCGGATAGGAGAGTCGCTGATTCCGTTAAACAAATTGGAAAAAAGTACCCCCACAAAATGATGAAGGAGTGGCCGGTGGATTCGAAATCCCGGATTGCTTATATGATCCGGGGAGATTTTTATGGCAGTGAACAATCGCAGACCGTGAAAAAGGCGGGAAATGTGAAGATTGAGTATGTTGCCGACAACGACAGCGTCACGGTTCTCAATGAAAAGATCCCGTTAATAGAAAATGAAGTGATTGACACCGTGGTCATGAATATTCGGGAATTGCGTCAATTCTATGAAGAACAAATGGAAAGGGCGAAAAAAGAGGGAGTGTTGTTGTCTCTGCATCTCAAGGCGACGATGATGAAAGTTTCAGATCCTATCTTGTTTGGTCATTGTGTGTCCATTTTTTATAAGGATGTTTTTGAAAAGCATGCGATGCTCATAAAAGAGTTGGCGGTCAAGGTCAACAATGGCTTGGGAGAGCTTTATGCAAAAATCCGGCATTTGCCGGAAGCGCAACAAGCTGAAATTGAAGCCGATATTCAAACCGTTTATCAGGGTCGCCCACAATTGGCGATGGTGGATTCCTTCAAAGGCATCACGAATTTGCATCTGCCGAACAATGTGATCATCGACGCCTCATTGCCTGTTGTCATACGTGATGGAGGAAAAATGTGGGCACCCGACAATCAACTTCATGACACTATCGCCATGGTCCCGGACCGATGTTATGCCACCATGTATCAAGCCCTCATGGAAGATTGCCAACAACATGGGGCTTTCAATCCGGCCACCATGGGAAACGTTTCCAATGTGGGTTTGATGGCGCAAAAAGCCGAGGAATATGGTTCTCACGACAAAACTTTTGAAGCGCCTGCTCCCGGGACAATTCGAGTGGTTGAAACTTCCGGGAACGACCCCTCCCCGCGACACCTCACCCCCGACCCCTCCCTCAAGGGGAGGGGGATTCAAAAAATACTGCTGGAGCAGAAAGTGGAAGGAGGAGATATCTTCCGAATGTGCCAAACCAAAGATGCTCCTATCCGGGATTGGGTCAAGTTGGCGGTCAATCGAGCAAGAGCAACTAACAACCCTGCCATTTTTTGGTTGGATGCAAAAAGAGCGCATGATGCGGAGATCATTGCCAAAGTGAATCAGTATCTACCCAATCACGACACGCAGGGTTTGCATATCGGCATCATGCCCCCCGTCGAAGCAATGCGATATTCGGTTGCAAGGATCAGAAAGGGAGAGGATACCATAGCAGTGACAGGGAATGTACTACGCGATTATCTTACTGATTTATTTCCCATACTGGAATTGGGCACCAGCGCAAAAATGCTTTCCATCGTCCCTTTGATGAAGGGAGGAGGTCTTTTTGAAACAGGAGCCGGTGGCTCGGCACCCAAACACGTTCAGCAGTTTCTCGAAGAGGGACACTTGAGATGGGATTCTCTTGGCGAATTCAGCGCTCTGGCGTCCTCATTCGAACATCTTGGCAATACCTTCCAAAGTGAGGCCGCTCAAATTTTTGCCGAAACGCTGGATCAAGCCGTCGCGGAGTATTTGGAAAATGGGAAATCACCCTCGCGTAAAGTCCATGAATTGGACAACAGGGGTAGCCATTTTTACCTTGCCCTGTATTGGGCGCAAGCCTTGGCCAAACAAAATAAAGTTCCTGATTTGCAAGCTCGTTTTACCATGGTTGCCCGGCAACTTGGCAAGAACGAGGCAACAATCATACAGGAGATGCATGCAGCTCAAGGGCAACCGTTGGACATTGGTGGTTATTTCAAACCCGATCCCGAGAAAACCGCAAAAGCGATGCGTCCCAGTGCCACCTTCAATGCAATCGTGGAGTCGATTTAAACCCACACTGCCCTCGATCTTGGAGATGTTGGGGATTTCTCAGGAAATTCAAAAGTCATCACCACCGGCAGAGCAGGTGGCTTGAAAAGGCCCCCAGGATGGGGGCAAAACGTGCTCGTATTCGTAAAACGTGCTCGTGAACGTGAACGAAAGGAGTTATGCCAGATCATGAAAAATTAGATGTTTACCAATGTTCCATCGAATTTTTAGCATTGAGTGTCCAAATCATTGAGACATTGCCCAGAGGAAACTCTGCCTTAGCTGATCAACTGAAGCGTGTCTCATGGTCGATTCCTCTCAATATTGCCGAGGGGTGTGGCAAAACGTCTCTTTCCGATAAGCAGCGATTCTACGCGATTGCTCGAGGATCCTCTATGGAATGTGGTGCGATTCTCGATGTTTTGAAAGTTTTGAAGATCATTCAGTCTCCATTATTCGATAAAGGAAAACAGTTACTACATCGCATTGTCGCTATGTTAACAAAAATGTGTCAACGATCTCACTAATCGTTCACGAGCACGAGCACGGCTCACGGACACGTATACGTTACTCATGTCTGATCGGCAAAGCCTATTAGGTTCGCATCAGCAGACCTGGTGGTTTAATGAATTCAATTACTTCGATCAAGGTTTTGACCGTGGAAAAAAACTTCTTGAGTACTCCATCAACCAAGCCTCAAATTTCCCCCTCCCCTAACCCCTCCCTCCAGGGGAGGGGAATTCTTTATTCAGAGGCGCCGCAAGCGGAATCCCTTGCTCATAATGTTTTGGAGATTACGAACAGTCTGTGTAAGGAACTATTTCCTCATAGCACGGCTCCGGTCGGGTTGGAATCTGATTTCACCCGCGATTTAGGTCTGGATAGTATCGCTCGGGTAGAATTGTTTTCCCGATTGCAAGATATTTATGGCATCGCCCTCCCTGATGATGTTTTAGCGTCGATTCAGACGCCTGGAGAATTATTTCAAGCCATTCTCGGGGGCGAAGAAGAAGTGCCCGACTTTAATCCAGCCTCCGTGAAATTGCCGGGGGAAATGGTCCGGACAGAAAACTCTCCCGAAAGCTTTTCCACCTTGCTGGAAATACTGGAATGGCGCGCAAAACTGAATCCGCAGCGGCCACATCTCTACCTTGCTCAAATCGCAAAAGAAGAGCAAGTGATCACCTTCGAGCAGTTGCTTGCAGGGGCATTGGAAGTTGCAGGCGGTTTACGAGCATTGGGGATGTCTCCCAATCAACCGGTCGCCTTGATGCTTCCCAGCGGGGTGGACTATTTTTTTGCATTTTTTGGTATTTTATTCGCGGGTGGCATTGCCGTACCACTCTATCCTCCCGCCAGTCTGAAAAACCTTGAAGACCATTTGCGGCGCCAATCAAGCATTCTCAAAAACGCGCAGGCATCAGTGCTCATTACCATCTCTGAAGCCAGACCCATGGCTTATCTTCTCCGTGCCCAAGTGGAGAGTATGGAACACATTGTGGATGTGGCGGAATTACGAGTGGCGGAAACGAATGATTTACGTCCCAACCGGCGGGCCGGTGACACGGCGCTGATTCAATACACTTCGGGAAGCACCGGCAATCCAAAAGGGGTTGTATTGACCCATGCCATGTTGCTCGCCAATATACGGGCAATTGGAAAAGCCCTGCAGATTACTTCGAAAGACGTCGGCGTCAGCTGGCTTCCCCTTTATCACGATATGGGATTGATCGGCACCTGGTTTGTGTCTATTTATTATGCGACGCCATTGGTTGTCCTCTCTCCTCTTTCCTTCCTCAATCGACCAGCCCGATGGTTGTGGACAATTCACCATCACCGGGCGACTTTGTCCGTTGCGCCTAATTTTGGCTACGAACTGTGCTTGAATAAAGTGAGGGACGAGCAAATTCAAAATCTGGATTTGAGTTGCTGGCGTCTCGCGCTCAATGGCGCTGAACCGATCCAACCTGCCACCTTGAAGAGATTTGCGGAACGATTTTCCCCATACGGATACAACCCGCAGGCCATGATGCCGGTCTATGGGTTGGCGGAAGCGAGTGTGGCTCTCAGTTTCACGCCACCAGGCAGGGGACCCCTGGTGGAGCACATCAAACGTGAACCTTTTATGCAACAAAGACGGGCAGAGCCGAGCGAATTCGAGTGGGAAGAAAAAACCATATCGTTTGTTTCTTGTGGGCGACCTTTGGAAGGATATGAAATACGACTGCTGGATGACTCGGGAAACGAGGTTGCCGAACGCCAGGTCGGACGATTGGAATTCCGAGGGCCTTCCTGCACTTCGGGATACTATCGGAACAAAGAGGCGACCCTGGAATTATTTCGGGGAAAATGGTTGGATTCCGGCGATTACGCCTATCAAGCCAACGGAGAAATCTTTATAACGGGACGGGCAAAAGAAGTGATTATTCGCGCAGGTCGCAATATCTATCCCTATGCGCTTGAAGAAGCAGTCGGTAACCTGGCAGGCATTCGAAAAGGGAGAGTGGCCGTCTTTGGATCCATGGACGCTAAACTGGGAACCGAACGGCTGGTCGTGGTCGCGGAAACCCGGGAAAAGGATGCCAGGATTTTGGAATCCCTGCGCCTTCAAGTACAGGTACTCTCCGACGAGTTGTTGGCAACACTTCCTGATGAGATCGTGTTAGCCCCTCCAAATACCCTGCTCAAAACCTCCAGCGGCAAAATCCGTAGAGCAGCCTTGAAACAATTGTATGAAAGCGGGAATTTAGGAAAAGGCATATTGCCCCTTTGGCGTCAGTTGATCCGCCTGGGTCTGGAAGCGTGGCCGACATGGATCAAACGTTTGCGTAAAAAGCTGCGCGAAGAAATTTATGCCATCTATGCCTGGGCCTGTTTGGGGCTTATCGCGCCATTGACCTTGATAGGTATGATGTTGATCCCCAGCATGCCTCAGCGCTTTCGCTTTATTCAAACCTCGGCTCGCTGCCTTCTCTCACTGACCGGGATCGCTGCGCAACGCAAAGGTTCTTTTGAATTACAATCCCCCTGCATTTTCGTAGCCAATCATTCCAGCTATATCGATGGACTAATCCTGCTTGCCACCTTGCCTGACTTTGCGCGATTCGTCGCAAAAAGGGAACTGGAATCCTTTGGAATGGCCAGACTCTTTCTGCAGCATTTCGGCACCTTATTCGTGGAACGCTTTGATCTTCATGAAAGTGTGAAAGACAATGAACGGATTGCTCAAATGGCCCGGGACGGACATTCCCTGGTATTTTTCCCCGAAGGTACATTCTTCCGTGCACCCGGACTGCTACCCTTTCACCTGGGAGCATTCACAATTGCGGCCCAAAACAACCTCCCCGTCGTGCCCCTCATTCTGAAAGGGACTCGCACGCTTCTTCCTGATGGCACTTGGAAACCCCAGCGTACTCCCGTGGAAGTGATAATCGCATCCCCTATTTATTCCCGGGGCGCAGACTGGATGGCTGCTCGTAATCTCAGTACTCGAGCCCGCGATACCATTCTTCAACACAGTGACGAAACGGATTTAGAGCCACCTCGTTCTTCGATTTCAATAAAATCGGAAAACGACGTTTAAGCGCTTCTCCATGAGGAGTTAAGTTTTTCTTAAAATTTCTTGACATCTTGAATAGGGAGAGTAGTTTAGGCAAGGATTTAGAGCCACCTCGTTCTTCGATTTCAAAAAATCGGAAAACGACGTTCAAGCGTATCTCCATGAGGAGTGAAGTTTTTCTTAAAAATTTCTTGACATCTTGAATAGGGAGAGTAGCTTAAACATGGTTTGCCCAACATCAAGCCATCGACAATTAAAAAGTAAATGCAATACGGCGCATATGCCGTTGATCCTTGCCGAAGACAACGAATCTTGAGAGCGCTACTTCAAAGCATTGCCTCGGGCAACGGTTGGACCAAGCAATTATCTTATCGATGTCATTGGAAAATTTAAAGATGCAGGGGCTGAAGAGATCATCCGCGCCCCATTCGAAAATGTAGAAGTCCTGCAACCTGTGGTAGAGAAAATTGTTGCGGCTTTTGATTAATTTGTCGTTTTATTTTGTTTTGATTTAATCCTTATTCAGAGATTCATTATGCAAACAGCAAAAGCAGCCGTCGTTCATCAAGTAGGCGGCCCCTTTGTCATTGAGACGATCGAAGTGCAGGACCCGGGTCCTGGAGAAATACTGGTCCGCTTAGCCGCAAGCGGGGTTTGTCATAGCGATTGGCACCAAGTGATGGGAGAAATTCCAAAACACTTTCCCGCTGTGTTGGGCCATGAAGGGGCCGGTGTGGTCGAAACGTTGGGACAAGGCGTTACTCGGTTTTCTCCAGGCGAGCATGTGATGTTATCGTGGTTCCCCGCATGTGGAACCTGCTTCTACTGTCAACGAGAACGTACCAACTTGTGTGAGACCTATCGTCCATTTCTTGAAAAAGGAACGGCAATGGACGGTACAACCCGGCTGCGGTTGGGTGGTGAGCCTTTGACCCAGTTTTCTACCCATTCTACTTTCGCCGAGTACGCAGTCGTACCCGAACAGGCTTGTATCACTCTCGATCCTGAAGTGTCGATGGAGTCCGCTTCGCTCGTTGGCTGTGCCGTGATGACGGGGGTGGGCGCTGCCGTTTATACGGCGCAAATTCGCCCTGGTGAGACAGTGGCGGTATTTGGTTGTGGCGGGATTGGTCTCAATATCCTGCAAGGCGCGGCACTCTGTGGCGCAGAGATCATCGTAGGGATCGATACGGTCCCCGAAAAGTTCGCCAGTGCTCGAGAATTTGGCGCCACTCATACAATCGATGCCAGAGAAGATGCCTCACAAACCCTGCTCGATCTCACCAATGGACGTGGTATCGATCACGTGCTCGATGCCACCGGCAATCCGGCTGTCCAGGAAAAGGCGATTTACTCGTTAAGGCGGGGTGGCACGCTAACCCTGGTGGGAGTGGCGCCTCACGATGCGAGAGTTACTTTTGATACCTTCCGTATGCACCATCAGGAAACACGAGTACTGGGCTGTTTTTATGGCACCGGCAACTGTCAAAGGGATTTTCCCAGGATCATCCAGTTGTACAAAACAGGCCGTCTCAAACTCGACGAATTGATCTCACGCCGTTCTCCGCTGGATCAAATCAACGAAGTTTATGCCGACATGCTTGCCGGACGAATCAACCGTGGCGTTCTCACCCTTGCTTGAGTGTAGAAAGAAATGCCTGTCTCTGTGAACCGTCAAATCCTCTTGGTTTCCCGTCCGCAGGGAGAACCCAAAGCGAGCAATTTCAAGCTGGTTGAAACAACCATACCTTCTCCGGGTGACGGTCAAGTCTTGTGTCGCACGATTTTCCTCTCCCTTGATCCTTACATGCGAGGACGGATGAATGCGGGGAAAAACTACGCCAAGCCTGTGGAACTTGGAGAGGTGATGGAAGGTGGCACGGTAGGACAGGTGGTCGAGTCGAGGCATCCGGACTTTTCGGAAGGAGAAATCGTTGTGGGTGCCGGTGGCTGGCAAGAATATTTCTCATTGCCGGCCAGGGCGTTGCGCAAGGTTGATCCCGCAGAGGGACCCGTCTCGACGGCAGTGGGCGTGCTGGGAATGCCGGGTATGACCGCCTATACGGGATTACTCAACATCGGTAAACCAGAGGAAGGAGAGACGGTGGTGGTCGCCGCGGCATCCGGAGCTGTGGGATCGGTAGTGGGACAAATCGCCAGAATAAAAGGCGCGCGCGCGGTAGGCATTGCCGGATCAGCAGAAAAATGCAGGTTCGTCACCGGTGAACTGGGGTTCGATGCCTGTCTCAATCACCGGGATGCCAATTTCGCAGAGCAAGTGGAAGCCGCATGTCCTGATGGTATCGATGTTTATTTCGAGAACGTGGCGGGTAAAGTATTTGAAACAGTGCTGCCGCTGTTCAATAATTTTGCGCGGATTCCTGTCTGCGGAACGATCGCTATTGCCAATGCGACCTCCTTGCCTCCGGGACCCAACCAGGTGCCCATGCTTTTGCGCCAAATACTGACGAAACGACTGACCTTCCGAGGCTTTATCGTTGGGGATTATGCCGATCAGAAACAAGAGGCGTTCACCAGTTTGGCAAAATGGATCCGGGAAGGAAAACTGCGTTTCCACGAAGATATTGTTGATGGATTGGAAAAAGCTCCGGAAGCTTTGAGTGGTTTGCTCAGAGGTGAGAATTTCGGCAAGCTCGTCGTTCGAGTAGCCAATGATTCTACCCTAGTTGCATCTTGACGGGAGAGGGACGTCATGTTTGATTCCGAGAAACGATTTCTTATCCAAAATTCCTGGGAAATCCTCAAACAATTGAAAGGCGTATGACATGAAAGCGTATATCATCAGGCGGATATTGCTGCTCATCCCCACCTGGATTTTATTGACTATCCTCGTTTTTCTCTCAGTCCGCTTCATTCCTGGCGATGTCATTGATGCCATGGTGGGTCGTATGCAATACATGGCGGGGGACATTGACCGGGAGGCCCTCGAGAAGATGCTGGGGCTGGACCTACCTGTCCATGTGCAGTATGGAAAATGGATGGGAGGGATATTGTTTAAAGGTACCATGGGTGAGTCCTTGTTGGGTGGGTGGACTGTAGAAGAAAAGGTATTTGGCAGATTGCCACTGACGATTGAATTGGGACTCCTCGCCATTGCGATCGCTATTCTGATTGCAGTACCCGTCGGCATCTATTCAGCAATTCTCCAAGACACAACAGGTGACTACGTGGGGCGTTCCGTTGCCATTATCGGCTTGGCAACGCCTGACTTCTGGCTTGCCACCATGGTGATGATTTATCCGGCCATCTGGTGGGCCTGGTCTCCCCCCATGGAATTGGTTCCATTCACAAAAGATCCGGTAGCGCATCTTTCCATCTTCGTCATTCCCTGTTTGATTTTAGGAACTCACTTTTCGGCAAGCATCATGCGCCTGACACGCACGATGATGCTCGAGGTGCTTCGCCAGGATTATATTCGCACAGCTTGGGCCAAAGGCCTCAAGGAGCGCATTGTAATCGTGAGACATGCCGTTAAAAATGCCCTCATTCCGGTTATCACTTTGATTGGCTTGCATTTACCGATCCTGGTGGGAGGCTCCGTGATCATCGAAAATATCTTTGCCTTACCAGGCTTGGGTCGTCTCCTGTTGGATGCCCTCACTGACAGGGACTATCCGGTGGTCTCCGGAGTCAATCTGCTTTTTGCCTCTCTGGTGATGGGAGGTAATCTATTAACTGACTTGATTTATCCTTATTTAGACCCCAGAGTACGATATAAATAAAAAAGGAAATTCAAATAAACAGATGGGAGGAACCAAATGACCGATCACCCTGCAGAAACAATCAAAATTGAAAAGAGAGAATCTTTGCTAGTCGAACTGGTGCGAAGATTGTTTAAGGAAAAACCCCTTGGTACCGTGGGTGGAGTAATAATCTTGATATTCATTCTTGTCAGTCTCTTCGCTCATGTTCTGGCGCCCTTTTCTTATACTGAAATCCACTTGATAGACAGGCTTCAAGAGTCGTCTACCACGTATCTTTTGGGGACGGACCAGTTGGGGAGAGACTTTTTGAGCCGCATCATTTATGGAGCTCGCCATTCCTCCATTGTTGGTTTTTCAGCAACGGCACTCAGTATTTTGGTATCCGTACTGATCGGTGGCGTTGCAGGTTTCCTGGGCGGAAAATTTGATCTGGCAATCCAGAGATTTGTTGATGCCTGGATGTCTTTTCCCGGTCTGCTCCTGTTGTTGACGGTCATGTCCGTGGTGGGTCAAGGGGTCCTGCAGATTATCGTGGTTTTGGGAGTTTCGTATGGAGTTGGCAACTCGAGGATTGTGAGAAGCGCCGTTATCTCCATCAAAGAAAATGACTATTTTCTGGCGGCCAAAGCAGTGGGTACGCCCCTCAGTCAAACCCTCAGGCGACATGTCTTACCCAATATCATGCCTCCCATCATAATTATCTTCTCAATCAACATCGGCGCCGTCATCATGTCGGAAGCGTCTCTCAGCTTTCTTGGCTTTGGTTTACCCCCTGAGGTCCCCAGTTGGGGTGGTCTGCTCAGTAGGGAAGGCCGTCAGTACATGGAGATGGCCCCCCGCCTGGCACTATGGCCAGGGCTCTGTCTCGTAGCCGTCGTTTATGGCGTCAACATGTTTGGTGATGCCCTGCGAGATCTGCTGGATCCCAGACTGAGGGGCAATATCGGTGGTTTTGGTGGCTCGAAGAGAGCCATGAAGATGCGTGACAAAAAAAAGAAGGGATAAAGATTTTACAAAAACTTTTTTGAGAAAAAAATCACACAGTTGATAGAGACGATCAAGATTGCCAATGAGTCGAAAGGAAAATTTACGAATGACACCAGTAGAATTGAAAAAAAAGTTACATAAGGGCGACATCGTTTTCGGAACGGGAGTTGTTTCTCCCTCTCCGATTTGGCCGAAGGTGCTTGAAAATTGCGGCCTTGATTTCTTGTTCATTGACACCGAGCATGTTTGTTTAGACCGCAGCCAGGTTTCATGGATGTGCAGAACTTATTCGGCAATGGGACTGCCTCCTATCGTCCGCCTCAATTCCCCCAATCCCTATGATGCCACAATGGCATTGGACGATGGGGCGGCAGGAATTGTATCTCCTTACACGGAGCAAGTCGAACAAGTGATTCAGTTGCGAGGCGCTACCAAAATTCGTCCTCTCAAGGGGGGGCGGATGAACGAGATTCTCGCCGGCGCCAAAGTAGATCGGGAAATGCAAAAATATTTAGCAAACTTCAATAAAAACAACATCCTTGTCCTCAACATTGAAAGTGTTCCTGCCCTCAATGCGTTGGACAAAATCCTCGATATTCCCGGAATTGATGCCGTGCAGATTGGTCCCCATGACTTGACCTGCAATCTGGGGGTTCCTGAAAATTACAATCATCCTCTCTATTTGAAAACGATTGAAAAAATATTCAAAAAAGCACGCGCCAAAGGAGTGGGTGCGGGAATTCATGCATGGGGGGATCCGGAATACCAGACTCGGCTGTTCAGCATGGGTGCGAACATGCTCATCCATAAAACCGATTCCATGCTGGTAGGTCAATGGTTAAAATCAGAACTCGGCCAGATTCGGGAGAAGCTGAACGTCAAAACGAAATCAAAAAAAGCCAAGGTGATCAACATTTGATTTGCTGTTCAATCCTGACAAGCACGGGTTGCAATAATTCGATTCTGGCAGGATCGACTCCCAAAATTGATTCGAAAATGTTAGTTCTGAATGAAGTGTAAAAAATAAAAAATGTTGTTGATTTGTATTTATTATTTGGATATTGTAAGAACCTTGTCAGCTTTCCTATACGAAAAATAATATCTCCTCCTACATAAACCTGAGTTCGAGATAAGAATTTAATAAATTCAATATGTTATGGAATCTTCATATCTTAGAGAAAGCTTGTCATTCCTGCGAAAGCAGGAATCCGGATCCCCGCTCTCCGCTTTCGCGGGGACAAGTGGAGATATGCAGCCAGACTGAAATCCGGATCCCCGCTCCCCGCTTTCGCGGGGACAAGTTTCGCGAGGATGACATATACACTAGGATACTCATATTATTGAAGATTTATGTCGAACTCGGGTTACATAAGGCATATGTCAAGGAAGACTGATGCTCATTCCCATTCAAGCGTCGAGTTTGGAAAATCCCCTGCGGGTAAAACATTGCGCAACCAGTATACGGTTGGTCGATGTTCAGTTCTCAAGAATAAGTTGGGAGTTTGTATCGTCTCGATTGACCAGGGGTGACTAACTTCGGAGTGTTCGATTCTCAACGGTTGGACACCAGGGTACCCCTGACGCAGATTTTGAGGACAAATGGGAATTCGTAGCGCTAAATTCAGGACTTGACCCTTTTCAGGCCAGCGGGCGGTGCCTATATAACACCCGTGTTTTCTTCAGAAACTTGCCTCCGGGATAGGGGACTGTTTCGATGGTCCTCTATCTTGCTCCTTCCATTCAACAAAAACTACCCATGGAAGTATTGGCTGAAAGTCCCACTGTTCAACAAGCGAGTATAGTTTCGTCAAACGTTTAACTTTTGTTCAGACAGGCAGGTTAAGCGAGATCAGACCCATATAGTGATTTCAGGCGACGGACATACTCTCGATCTCTTTTTTCCATGGCCTCTTCAAACTGATCCGGGGCAAAAAACCATGGTTTTCCCTCCTCGAAACGTGCCCTGATTTTTTTAGTGCTTTCATTAACAGGTTGGGAGTCGGGTTTGAATAGCCAGGGTGTGCGAATATCGGCCGGCCATTTCCATACGCCACATACGTCATAGTGTCCCATCGAACCTTCATGGGGCATGCGAAAACCAAAGGTCGTTTTGATACCAAGTTCGATCTCTTCAGCCGTTGCCACCCCCTCGGCCCACAATCGATTGACCTCTGCAGAAAGCGCATTTTGCATACGATTGAGAAGATAGCCTGGCAACTCTTTGAGCACCCGAATCGGTATTTTCTTCACCTTTTTCATCAAGTTATAAACGATCTCATATGTCTCATCACTGGTACCGGGACCTTTTGCCACCTCGACTCCGGGTACAATGTGGGCTGGAGCGAAATAGTGGGTCACCGCGATTTTGTCCTGCCGCCGGACACCTGCACCGATATCACTCAACACCAGACCTGAAGTATTGCTGACGATGATGGTATGCGATGGGCAAATTTTATCCAAGGTGTTGAAGAGCTCTTGCTTGTCTTTTAAGCGCTCAACAATAGCTTCGGTGATGAAATCACTCGCGGCAGCTTCCCTCAAATCGGTGGTCCAGCGAATGCGACTCAGGGTGTCATCGGATTGTGATCGAGTGATTAATTCCTCTTCGACAAAGAGAGCCAAGGCAGATTGAACAGACTTCTTCGATTGCTCCAGAATTCTATCATTCAGGTCGTGGACGATGGTGGGATAACCATTTCGCGCAAAGTTGATGGCGACGCCGAAACCCATTATTCCACCACCAATCACGCTTGCTTTTTCAATATCGCTTCGTTTCATTTTAATCCTGAGGGTTCACCCGATCAATTATTCTATACCGTGGGAGGAAGATACGGTTGTGGAGCAACCCCTTCGAGGTGCGTCTTGACATCAACCACCGCCGGTTTCCCTGCGGAAAAGGCCTGATCCAGTGCACTGGATAGTTCACTGGGCTTATGGACAACAATTCCGAAACATCCCATCGATTCTGCAATCTTAGCGAAGTCGACTTCGGGAAAGAGCCAGAGTTCGTCAGAACCAGCCGACCTTGCACCATAGATTCCCTCGACACCACCCTGTTCCTGGTTCAAGGAATGGTTGTCGTTGACAAGGATAACCGGATTAATGCCACATCGCCTTGCAGTTTCCAGGTCCGACAAGTGATACCAGATGCCACCATCGCCGATGAAACAGAGTACGGGTCTGTGCGGAGCGGCGCATTTGGCTCCCACGGCTGCGGGCAGCCCCCACCCCAATGAACCGGCGCAACGGATGAAACTCTGTCCGGGATGTTTTAAGTCGATCATTGTTCCTGTCCAGATTCCCGAATGACCGGTGTCAGAGACCAGAATCGCGTCGGAGGGAAGGTTATCGGATATTTCCCGGCAGAGACGTTCCGGACGCATGGGCAGGATGTCCGAGTTGACGACATCACTCATGCTCTCTTTCCAGTTCCTCACTAATTCCTGCACCCGGTTGATCCAGCCCGTGCGCGGTTCCGCGGTTTCCGCAAGCTCGAGCATGCGGCGCAAAGTGTTTTGCGCATCGCCTTGCATGCCCACCTTGGTGGCATAATTGCGGCCTAATTCTTCCGGGTTGATATCGAGATGGATGATCGGTGTTCCTTGTGGAGGAATGCGGTAAAAGTAGGTCACTTGGCCCCCGGATCGACTGCCGATGAAAAAAACGAGATCTGCTTCACAGACGGCTTGGTTGGCACAATCTCGCGAATAATGGCCAGGGACGCCCACCGCCAATGGATGATCCGCAGGGAACATGGCCTTAGCATTCAAAGCAGTGGCCACGGGAATGGAGAGTTTTTCGGCCAGGGTTATCAACTCGCTGCGAGCCCCGGAGGCGGTCACGCCCCCACCTGCTACAATTATGGGGCGCTTGGCCTGATTGAGTAGTTGGAGGGCCGCCACGATTTTTTCTTTTTCCGCTTCAGGACGGAAAGGTGGCAGTTGGGAAAAATCCTCTTCAATGACGACTTCAAGATCCCCCTCCCCGTCTATCACATTCTGCCCGGCAAGCCCCTCCAAATCGAGATGAACTGGTCTTGGCGTGCCCGACATTGCAGATCGGAAAGCTTGACGCAAATAGGTGGGGAATTGTTCCGGCGTGGAAATATATGTGCTGTATTTAGTGACCGCCGAGAAAGGATTTCTGTGATCGACTTCTTGATACGCGTTTCGTTGTTGGTATTGTTGATGTTCCCGTCCAGTCACTGCAATTACAGGAGAACAGGCGAGATAGGCATCCTGTAACCCTGCGGCCAGATTGACCGCGCCGACGGATTGTGCCATACAAAGGCCGGGACCCCGTTTCACACGGGCATAGGCATCGGCCATATACGCGGCTCCTTTTTCTCCCCGACTCTGAACACGTTTAATTCCCAGCTTTTCCATTTCCATCAACGCCCTCGGGCCAATATAGGGCATGAAAAAGACATGGGTGATTCCGTAACCATGGACAGTTTCTGCGAAAAATCGAGCTCCAGTCATTCTAGGCATTTTTTTTCCTTTATGTGATGGGTAATCATTTCCGGTAAGATATGCGAAAGCCTACTATTGGTCCTCTCAGACTTGAAGGCGGCGTCTCGTAAAAATCGAGTTCCTAATCTAAATTGAATGAATGGAAATTTCAAACTCTAATTGAAAAAAATCTTCGTATTGAACTTTGTTGTCAAAATCTCTTCAATCGAGACCACAAACCGCTTGACTTCCACTTCCCCTCGAGGTCGGGATTCAATGGGATGAGGAGATTCAACAAGATAGCTGGGTTTATCTTTTTACTTTACTGAGAAGATGGCCTGGGATAGAGTTATGGACGAATACCTCTCATCCGTAAAAATGATCCCGCCGAGGACAGGTCCAAAGTTGGAACTCCTCCTTGTTAACGTTGCGAACCACTATGATTGCCAAAACCTATTCTGCAACTGTATTGGGTATCAATGCTCATCCGATTGACGTGGAAGTCGACGTATCGTTCGGGTTGAGCGTGTTCAACATAGTGGGACTGCCGGACAATTCGATCCGTGAGAGTCGAGACCGGGTGATGACGGCGATCACCAACTCCGGAATTAGTATGCCGGTGCGCAAGGTTATTGTCAATCTGGCACCCGCCAATTTACGTAAAATTGGTTCCGGATTCGACCTACCCATTGCAGTGGCATTGTTGGGTGCCCTGGGCATCTTTTCTGCGGAGATGTTGCATGATTACATGATTGTGGGAGAACTTTCCCTGGATGGCACCATTCGTCCGATTCGCGGTGTCTTGCCCATTGCGGTGGCTGCCCGGGAATATGGAATGAAAGGATTGATTCTTCCCAAATCCAATGAAGCGGAAGCTGCCGTGGTTGCAGAGATTCCCCGCATCCCTGTCACGTCGTTGAGCGACGTGGCGCGCTATCTTCAAGGGAACCTGGTCATTCAGCAAAACGAATATCAAATCGGGACGCTGTTCGAGAAAAGTCAAACCTACGTGGAAGATTTTCAGGACGTCAAAGGACAGGAACATGTCAAACGCGCCATGGAAGTGGCTGCGGCAGGGAATCACAATCTATTGATGATGGGCCCCCCCGGGTCCGGCAAAACCATGCTGGCTCGCCGGATGGCTTCCATTTTGCCTTATCCTTCCCTGGAAGAATCATTGGAAACGACCAAAATACACAGCATCGCCGGTCTTCTTCCGGAAGAAACAGCTTTATTGGCAACTCGTGCTTTTCGTTCCCCGCATCATACCATTTCGTCCCCTGGTTTGGTGGGAGGTGGGAGTATTCCGGGACCCGGGGAAATTTCGTTGGCACACAATGGTGTTTTATTTTTAGACGAACTGCCGGAATTTCCCCGAGGGGTTTTGGAATTGTTGCGGCAACCCCTGGAAGATCACAAAATCATTATCGCCCGGGCAGCAATGTCATTGGAGTTTCCTTGTGACTTTTTGTTATTGGCAGCCATGAATCCTTGCCCATGCGGTTATTTTGGCAGTAGGGCTTCGGGATTGACCGTCCAGCTTAAAGAATGCCACTGCAATCCAATCCGGATCGAAAAATACCGCTCCAAAATCTCGGGACCATTGCTTGATCGCATTGACCTTCAATTGTCGGTGCCTGCAGTGGAATATGACCAACTTTCTGATCGACGCAAAGGAGAATCATCCGCTTCCATTCGTAAACGGATCATTCAAGCCCGCGCCATCCAACTCACTCGTTTTCAAGACTCGACGACCCGCAACAATGCGAATATGACACCCAAAGAAAGCGATCAATTTGCCCAGCCCATTCCTGCAGCCCGAAAAATCTTGGAGACGGCCATGAACAAGTTGGGCTTGAGCGCTCGGGCCTATGACCGTATCCTCAAAGTGGCTCGCACCATTGCCGATCTTTCTGAGACCGAAACCATCGAAACGCCTCACATTACGGAAGCCATTCAATATCGCAGCCTCGATCGTCACGTCGTGTAATCTGCTGTCCTGAGGGGTTGAAACGACGGAACATTCTTTAAAGATTGAAATCGACTGGTATAAATGCTAAATGAGAACCGGGTTTTTAAAAACAGAATTATGATTCAATATTTTTGATCGAAATTCAGTGAAGAAGATTTTTTGAGTGCTTTTAATTGTTGAGGAGGAACTATGAGAGGAGCAATAAACAAAGTAACATTGGCAGGCGCAATTTTTTTCTTGTTGCCACAAATCGTTTTGGCGGCAGAAGAAAATGCAGTGGATACCGGAACCACTGCCTGGATGCTTACCTCGACTGCCCTTGTTTTGCTGATGACTCCCGGACTGGCCTTGTTCTATGGGGGGTTGGTAAGGACAAAAAATGTGTTGGGCACGATGATGCACAGTTTTGTGGCAATGGCCATAGTCGGCGTGTTGTGGACGGTTTGTGGTTATTCCCTCACCTTTGGTAGCAATATCCTGGGTGGTTTTGTGGGTTGGAATAATGATTATTTTTTCCTGAAAGGAATTGACGACACGATCACGGATGGGGTGCCTGAGTACGTGCTGGCCATGTTTCAGGGCAAGTTTGCTATCATCGCGCCCGCCCTGATCAGTGGAGCGCTGGCAGAGCGCGTTTCATTCCGTGGTTACTGCTTATTCGTCGTACTCTGGATGCTGCTGGTCTACAGTCCCTTGTGCCATTGGGTCTGGGCATCGGATGGGTGGCTCGCCAATGTGGGTCCCTCCGGTGTTATTGATTTGGCCGGGGGACTGGTAATCCACGTTTCCGCAGGTTTCAGCGCATTGGCGGTTGCATTGTTTTTGGGGCCACGCCAGGGTTATCCCAGAACCGCCATGCATCCAAATAATATGACCATCACCTTGTTGGGAGCCGGACTTCTCTGGGTGGGTTGGTTCGGCTTCAATGCCGGCTCCACGGTTCAAAGTGGATTGGAAACGGCACGGGCGCTGACGATGACCCAGATTTCAGCTGCCAGTGGCGCTTTGATGTGGATCATTATCGAAGCCATAATGTTCCGAAGAGCCACCTCCCTTGGTTTTGTTTCCGGAATATTGGCGGGTCTGGTGGCAATTACGCCTGCGGCAGGAGTGGTTCAACCAACAGGTGCACTCGCCTTGGGAGCCTTGTCTTCGATGGCCTGTTTCTACGCATTTAGAATGAAAAATAAGTTTGGCTATGATGACAGTCTTGACTGCTTCGGTATCCACGGCGTGGGTAGTGGTTTGGGAGTTTTGTTGCTCGCGTTTTTTATCCGAGACAGTTGGATGGAAGAAGCAAATTCGACTGTCCGGATCACAGGCTGGAATATGATAGATCAGTTTTTTGTGCAATTATTGGGGCTGGGCGCAACCGTCGTCACTGCATTGATAGGCACTTGGATTATTTGCTTTGTAGTGCAAAAGACGGTGGGTTTCCGAATCAACGAAGAACAAGAAGTGACGGGAATGGACGCTTCTCTTCATGGTGAACATGCCTATGGTCTCACCAATCCCAATCAGAGATAATATGTCAGTCAATACCATCGGCAGTAATTCGCTTAGTCCCCGCCGCTCGCTTCGAAATTCAATCCTGCTCGGAAAGCGGATTTGGCCGGTTTTGCTGGGACACTTCACCAATGATTTTTACGCGAATATTTTGCCGGCGCTGCTTCCCATCTTACTTGTCAAGCTGGACCTGTCGTTAGCATTGGTGGGTTTTCTTGCCTCCGGTTTCCTCATTGCCGGTTCATTTGCTCAACTCATCTTTGGTGTGCTCAACGATCGCTTTCGACGTTTCAACTTCATGTTCGTCGGCATCGCTTTGACCGGGATATTCTTGAGTCTGGCAGGACTCTTGGCGAATTATTGGTTGCTGATGGTGGCAGTCGCAATCGCTGGTCTTGGAACCGCTATGTTCCATCCGGGGGCCACTGCTGTAGCCGGTGCGCTTGCACCCAATCAGAGGGGGTTGACCATTGCGCTATTCATCGCCTGTGGCACCGCCGGATTTTCCCTGGGACCCCTGGCTTCGGCCTTGATGTACGAGACCTTGGGTCTGGAAGGAGGCTCCTGGCTGTTGTTGTCAATGATTTTGGTCGCACTTGTTGTGCTGAAACGGGCTATGCATTCCGGCATTCGAAGTTCCGGCAAAACTCCGCGGTCTGAGAGTTCCCACCCAAGGGTTCCCGCCCGATCGATTGTTCAATATTGTGGGATCGACTCAACCATACCATGGGAGGCCATCAAAGCATTGTGGATACCCTGGTTGATCGTGGTATCCCGGCACGTCGTCTATTTGAGCTTGATGGTCTTCACGATCATTTTGCTGGAGGAACGCGGACATTCGTATCTTTTCTCAAGCCTGGGATTGTCCTTGTTTTTGGTAGCAGGGGTATTCGGCATCATGGCTGGAGGACCGCTTTCAGATCGTTATGGTCGCCGTCCGGTAGTAGTTATTTCCTTGCTGATCGCTTTGCCCGCTCTCTTTGTTTTCCTTCACACGGAAGGGGTGCTATCCTTTTTATTCTTGATGTTGGGCGGATTCATGCTGGTTGGAAACAATCCGGTGGTGGTCGCATATGCTCAGGAAAAACTTCCTGGTCATGCCAGTACGGCGTCCGCGATCACGATGGGCTTCGGATGGGGCGTAGGGGCATTGATAATCGGACCCATTGGTGGATTGGCGGACCAGTGGGGAATTGTGGCCACGATGGATTTAGTGGTGGCCACTCTCGTGGTGGCTTTGCTGCTTTCTTTTCAACTTCGTTCCAAAACGGATCATTACCCCGACCAGGCGCCCGAAAAATCCGCCACCCAAAATCAGACAAACTGAAAAGGTTCCGCAGAAGACTAAAAACAATACTGACGGCAAAATGTCCGCACAAATAACGCAAGAAAACTCACGATTCGTCATTCCCGGAAAACAACCGCTTTCCGACACCAAGCTGAAATTGAAAAAACAGTTCTCATTTGATGAAGGTCCGGTAAGGTCCGTCCGTCGTGTCTATTACGACAGCTTCGATTGGAGGATCTATCAAAGCGGAGGGATGCTTGAAGTCGAGATGATAGAAAAAGGGAAATTGAGGCTGCGTTGGCTTGATCGAGATAGTGGACAAAGTTTAGGCAGCGTGCCGGTTTCCGTGATGCCACAATTCATTTGGGACTTTCCTGCCGGTCCATTCAAAAAACGCCTGGAACCGATCCTGGAAGTGAGAGCACTGCTCCCTCAAATTACCATCAAAAGCGATATTCATCCTCTTAAACTGTTGAATAAGGAGCGAAAGATGGTGCTGCAAGCGTTTTGTGAAGAAAACACCTTGCTCACACCCAAACACAGGAAAGCTCATGCGTTGGGAAAATGCCTGAGATTGATGCCGGTCAGGGGATACAAGGAACCGGTTTCCCGGATTTTAACGGGCATCGCGAACATGCAGAAAATGAAGCACACTCCCATGGAACAGGCCTTGGCCCTGCTCGATATCGATCCTGGGAGTTTTGCCGCCAAATTGGATCCCCCTCTTGCTCCGGCACTAACCACGGAACAAGCACTCAAATTGATATTCACATATTTACTGCAGACCTTGGAGAAAAATGAAAGCGGCCTGCGCCAAGATCTGGATTCGGAATTTCTACATGATTTCCGGGTAGCCGTCCGCCGTATTCGCTCCGGGTTGGGACAATTGAAGCAGGTTTTTCCGCAAAAGCCACTTGCTCGTTTCCGGCAGGATTTTGCCTGGCTGGGACAAGTGACGAGCAGGCTGCGGGATTTGGATGTTTATTTGTTGAAATTCGATGACTATCAAGCAGAACTTCCGCAGGAACTGCGTGATGATTTGGAACCCTTGCGAGAGTTACTGCAAAGAGAAAAACGTAGTGAGCATCTGAATCTGCTGAAAGCCTTGGATTCGCCCCGTTATCGTCGCTTTTTAAAAGAATGGAATCAGTTTTTGAAAAGGCCTTTTTTTCCGGAAAGTCCTTCGTTACCTGCGCAACAACCCGTGTACGAGGTGGCCAGCGAGCGAATCTGGCGGGTCTACCGGCGCATCCTGCGCGATGGAGGTTCCATCAAGCCGGACACCCCTGAAGAAATAATGCATGAACTGCGTAAAACATGTAAAAAGCTGCGCTATTTGATGGAATTTTTTCAGAGTCTGTATCCAGCGGAAGAAATCAGATTTTTAATCAAGGTGCTGAAACGATTGCAGGATAATCTGGGAGAATTCCAGGATTATCAGGTGCAATGGAGTTCTCTGATGGATTTTGGAGAACAAATTACCGGCAATAGTCATGGTTCCCCCAATACCCATATGGCTTTGGGGATGCTGGTGAAAGATCTCAAAAACCAGCAAACACAAGCCCGCCGGGTTTTTCAAACCCGTTTTGAAGAATTCGCTTCCACTGACCATCAAAAACACTTCAAGCGCTTGTTTCGCAAGGGAAACGCCCGCAAGAAAGGCATATGAAAAAAATTGCCATTTACAATATCAAGGGCGGAGTGGGCAAAACGGCAGCGGCAGTTAACCTGGCATACCTTGCTGCGGAACAAGGCGCCCGTACTTTGCTTTGGGATCTGGACCCGCAAGGAGCTTCCAGTTTTTATTTTCGCGTCACTCCCAAAATCAAAGGAGGGAGCAAGTCCCTGATTCGCAGGAAGCGTAAGATCGACACCTTGATCAAAGGATCGGATTTTGAAAATCTTGATTTGATCCCTGCCGATTTTTCCTATCGCTACATGGATCTCCTCCTGGATCAAATGAAGAAACCAACCCTGCAGTTTCATCAAATTCTCAAACCATTGAGTGAGGATTATGATGTCCTGTTTCTCGACTGCCCTCCGAGTATGACTTTGGTTTCAGAGAACGTATTGCAATTCTCCGAAGTCATGCTGGTCCCCGTTATTCCAACTCCTCTTTCGCTTCGCACCTTCAATCAGTTGTTCCAGTTTTGCGTAGATCATCGACTGAATCATCTGAAGATATTTCCTTTCTTTTCGATGGTGGACCGGCGTAAAAAGCTGCATCGAGAGGTGATTGAACAGTTCCCGCGAACATATCCCGACACCCTGAACAGTCGTATTCCCTATTCTTCAGATGTGGAGAAGATGGGTTTATTGCGGGAAGTAGTGGTTCGTTTTGCCCCGCGAAAAAGAGCAGCGCAAGCCTTCAGTGAGTTGTGGAAAGAAATCAGTCTGCTGGGTTTATGAAAGTCTGCGCTCCTATTTTTCCTGCCATTGCTTGAAAGGATGGGCAGCCAGGTGGGCATTGTAAAATCGGATATCTCCGGTCACCTCTTCATCAACCCACCCGGGTTTCTGAAAAGTTTCAGTTTCGCATTGCAGTTCGATTTCCGCCAGTGCCAAACCCTCATTGTCTCCCCGAAAGATATCGACGTCCCAGGTATGCCCTCCATGTTCCACTTTGTATCGTGTTTTTTCCACGAAAGTGGCACAGAATGCGGATAGTATTTGTTTTGCGTCAGAAACCGGCAAGGGGTATTCAAATTCCTGGCGGGTGGTTCCCTCGTTTTTGCTTTTCAGGGTTAGAAAGGCTTTGTCACCCGCAACCCGGACTCGAACTTCACATACGCCTGCAGAGGGAAGATAGCCTTGTTTGATTGGAATACCTTCTCCCTGTGGAACTGTCTGACGTTGGATACGAAATTTTCGTTCGATTTCCTGACCCATGGGTGTTCAAAAGAAAAAGTCTTACTTGTCAAACTCCGTTACAAAATGCTGCGATTCCTTGGGCGGGCGCTGGTAGCCTTCGACAGTCCCTTTCGGCAGCGGTGGCAAGTTGAATGATTTCGGGATGATGTCTTTGTAGGGAATACTATTTAAAATATGGTTGATGCAATTCAAACGTGCCCGCCGCTTGTCATCGGATTCAATCACATACCAAGGCGCTTCGTTGATATCCGTGTAGAAAAACATCTCATCTTTTGCCTGGGAATATTTAACCCAGCGTTTGCGGGACTCCAAATCCATAGAAGAAAATTTCCAGCGTTTGAGGGGATTGAGTGTTCTGTCTCGGAATCGCCGTTCTTGTTCTTCATCGCTGACGGAAAACCAGTATTTGAGGACGATAATTCCTGAACGAACCAGCATTCGTTCGAATTCCGGACAGGACCGCAGAAATTCTTTGTATTCCTGGTTGCTGCAGAATCCCATCACCCGTTCCACACCAGCGCGATTGTACCAGCTTCTGTCGAAAAGCACCATTTCTCCTGCGCCCGGAAGATGGTGCGCGTAACGCTGAAAGTACCATTGAGTTTTCTCTCGGTCGGAAGGCTTGTCCAGGGCGACAACCGTACAACCCCTGGGATTCAAAGGTTCGATGATCCGCTTGATGGTCCCCCCCATGTTGAAACTTGCCCGCCGCGTCACGACCTTCAAAAACAATGACTACTTGCAGACCTTTTTGTTTGATCCAATATTGCAGTTTGACCAACTCAACGTGCAGCTTGGCCAAGTGTTTTTCATATTTCGCTTTGGAAAGCTTATCTGTTTGATGGACCAGCGTAACTTTAGCAGATGACTCTTCCTTGTTTGTCTTTGTCTTGATCATAATTTCCTGCAGTAAAATTGCATGTTGAAACAGTAGGAATTTCGCGTTAGTGAGAAGTCCGAACTCAGCCTGCCATCCTCCATTTCAGACGAAGTTTTTGAATTGGCATTGTACGACTTTCCGACTGAAAACTCTATCGTATCCCAGCCTGAATTGAGTTGCAAACTCTTGATTTGATCCTCGACACCCGGAAACACCATCCGGAGGGAGGCCCCTGAAATCTGCGGGGGACAGGCTGGACATGATTTTGAATCGATTGTATACTCGAATTCTCGTATTTGATGTCTTGGCGAAAACCTGTTCCCCCTTTATCAGAGTGTCTTGGCGATAATCCATCCGCCCTTCGGCAAAGAGGGGGCGAGGGAAATTGAAAAGAGAAAGCAATGAAACGTATCAGTATGCTGACCGTTTTACTTTTCGTGACAATCGGACACAGTTCGGCGGAAACACTCGAAATCACCGCCGCAATAGATAAAAAAACTCTCACGACCGGGGATTTCCTCATTTATCAGATCGAAGTAACCCATCCTCCACACCTGCAATTGCAGCCGGTGACGCTGGAAGATTATATACCGGAAGGTTTCGATGTCGAACTGGTGGAATTTGCTCCTCACATACAGGGACAAGCCGAAGAATCTTCCTTGTTCGCCGATCTGTGGCTCTTTTATGAGGAGAAGATACCGACAACACGTTGGTCCTGGCGCCTTTGGCCTGCGCAGGAGGGCACCTGGGCTATTCCCGAAATAGAAATAGAAAGCCTGCCGACTGAAGGTACTCAACACCCTGTTCGCTATCAGGGAAAGACGGAGATGCAGACATTTACAGTACGCTCTTTCTTTCAATCGGATCCACAAAACCCGCAACCGCCTGTTTTGAAAATCAACCAGGAGTTGCCACCTTCTCCCTTTACCAAGACCTGGATTTGGCTCTTGGTTGGAGGAGTTGCTGTAATACTCGGGGTCTTGGGCTATCTGTTTTACAAACGTAGGAAGCCCCCGGTATTGGTCGAGGAAGAAGAAGCGCCTAATCAGAGAGCCCTGCGCCGTTTACAAGAATTGAAACAATTTATTTTGACAAATCCACGGCAAGTGCAACACTACTATTTGGCGCTGTCTGAAATTTTTCGAGAATATCTGGAAAATCAATTCGATTTTCCGGCAAGCAGCATGACCACTCAGGAAATTCTCCCTCTCTTGCAGTCAGAGACGCCCTACACCGCTGAAGAGCACGAACAGATTGTCTTTCTCACTCAAAAATCGGATTTGGTCAAATATGCGAAAGGTCTGTCCACCCGTGCGGAGATGGAAGGGGCTTACAATCAAGTTGTGACGTGGATTGAAAGAATTGCCTGTCATCCAGTCCAAGAATCCGAGGTGGAACTTCGGGCGCAGGAGGTACAGGAGGTGACATGAGGTTTGAGAGCCCCGGGTTACTGCTCCTTCTGTTGATCATACCCATCTGGTGGTGGGTGCTGGTCAAGCGCCGGCAATCTCAGTTCATTCAGTATTCCGGGTTGGAAACTTTGAAGTCCTTTGCCAGTACGTCCTGGTGGAGCCAGCCTTATTTTTTGCCTTTTTTACGCACGGTGGTGCTGATCTTCCTCATCTTTACACTAGCCCGTCCTCAAACCGGGCGATCATTTACCGAAGTGCTGACTGTGGGGGTGGACATTGTTCTCACAATCGATACTTCCAAAAGCATGGAAGTACTCGATTTGAAACTGGACGGTGAACATGTCACCCGCTTGACAGTCTTGAAGAAAGTGTTGGGGGAGTTCATCGAGAACCGTACTCAGGATCGTATCGGCATGGTGGTTTTTGGCGAGGAAGCATTCACCCAGGCTCCCTTGACCCACGATCATCGACTCCTCTCTTCCTTTCTGGATCAGGTGTTCATAGGGATGGCGGGGGACAAGACTGCTATTGGTTCTGCAATTGCAGTGGGAACCAAACGATTGAAGGATTTGAAAGCACCTTCCAAAGTGATGATATTGGCAACCGATGGAGAAAACACGGCAGGAAGGATCACTCCCCTGCAAGCGACCGAAGCGGCCAAGGAGTTTGGCGTTAAAATTTATACCATTGGTATCGGTACTGAGGGAGAGGCGCCCATTGCCATCGAAAGGGGTCGGGGGTTCCCTGGCGGGGTCCGTCGCATCCAATATGTCCATTTATCGCTTGATGAAGCATTGCTGCGGCAAATTGCGGAAAAAACCGGCGGGCTCTATTTTCACGCCACGGATACCGAGTCGCTACAACAGATTTACAAAACCATTGATGAACTGGAAAAAACAGAGGCGAAAGTGAAGGAATATCATCAATATGAAGAGCAATATGCCATATTTCTGATTCCGGCACTCCTCTTGTTTCTCTTTGAGTTCATCCTCGCCCACACCCGTTTAAGGCGTTTACCTTGACTGGGAACGGAGTGAATGCAGTTTAACTCACCCCCTCCCTCTGTGGAGGGAATTTTTTCTAAAACTCAGATCAACGTAATATGGAGGATTATGGAAAGTACCATAAAAGAACGTATGGAGCAGGTCCTGTCCCAAGCATCCTATTGGACGGAGTTCCGCTATCACAATCGGCGCAGCCGCGTATTGGGAGTGCGCAAAGGAGAAGTCGATGAGATGAGTTCCAAACAATTCGGCGGCGTGGGAATTCGTGTGCTGGCGGACGGGGCATGGGGATTCGCCTCCACGTCCGACCTGTCTCGGAAAGGATTGCAAAAGGCCTTGCAGGATGCCGAACAGCTTGCGCGGACTTTGACTATCCGCAAAAAACAAAAAATCAGATTGGCGCAAACATCCCGGCTGGCCAAGGGAGACTTCATTGTCCCGGGATACCGGGAACTATGGGCGATGCCGATCGAAGAAAAATTCGAGTTTGTCAGAAATACAGAGCAGCAATTGAGTACGGAAGCGCAAAAGATCGAAGCCGCCGTCTGCCGTTATTCGGAGGTATTCGAGGACAAAATCATCCTCACTTCCGATGGCGCCGACTGTCACATTCGGCTTGCCCGACCGGAGCTGCGTCTGATGGCTTTTGGAACTGATGGCAGTCTCCATTCCAAGGGAAGAGAAAGTGTGGGAGGCACGGGAAACTGGGATTGCCTGTTTTACAATAAACCGGTGGACCAGTTGATCGGCGATGCGGCGGAAGAAGCTGTGGAGATGCTCAAAGCCCCCCAAGGAGAAGGAGGTAAGAAAACGGTTATCCTGGCACCAGCAATGGTGGGACTGCTCAGTCACGAGGCCATCGGACACACCGTGGAAGCGGATTTCGTCAAATCGGGTTCGGTTGCTGCCGGAAAAATGGATCAGGCGGTGGCATCTCCTCTGGTAACACTTTGTGACAGCGGCTATAGCGAATACAAGGCAGGGGCGGGTGGAGAGCTTCCTGTTGATGACGAAGGCGTGTTGTGTCAGAAAACCCCTATCATCCGGCAAGGCAAACTCGTCAGCTATCTCCATAACCGGGAATCCGCAGCAGAATTCGGCGTGGAACCGACCGGCAATGCCAGGGCTTGGGTCTTTAACGATGAACCGCTGATTCGCATGCGCAATACTTACATCGAGCCCGGTCAAGACCGTTTGGACGATATGATTGCCGGCATTGAAGATGGCTACTACATCGACGGTCCGGGAGGCGGACAGGCAGACGCGACTGGAGAATTCATGTTCGGAGCTTCCAAGGTGCGTCGCATACAAAACGGCCGCTTGGCCGGATTTGTTCAAGAACTGACGGTTTCCGGGAAAGCATTTGAGGTCTTGCGGTCAGTGGATGCGGTGAGCAAGGATTTTCGCTGGGATCTTGGAGCAGGTTATTGCGGAAAAGGACAACCTGCCAAAGTGGATGCGGGGGGTCCTTATTTACGTTGTCAACTGCTTGTCGGAGGTGCCCAACAATGAAAACAGCAAAAGAGACGATGGCGCAACTCTTGAAAAATAGTAAAATGATATTGGAGGAACTCCAAGGTGGAGTCGCGGAAGTATGCACCCGGCATTCCACGGAATTGAGCGTGGTATATGAAGGCAACGATTTTTCCGTGAGCAAGAGTAACAGCACGTCCATCTATGGCATCCGGGCAATCATCGATGGCAAATTGGGATTCATCACTTCCAATTCGGGCGAGGAGCAAGTCCTTCGTGAGGTTGCCGGAGAGACTCGAAAACTGGCCCGCCTTTCTCTTCCCAGTGAGCACCATCGGATTGCGGAGAAGAAAGCAGATGGTGGCTATCACGAAAACTATGATGAAAACTTGCATGCGATTGCTCCGGCAGACCTATACCGATGGCTGCAATTGGTGGTGGATGAAGCATACCAGGAAAAAGTGGTCGCTCTCGATCGCGCAGAAATTTCCTGTACGCGACAGCTGATGACTTTGAGCAATTCCCTGGGCGTTTGCCAACAGGTGGCCGAGACCAATTGCTCCTGGTTTGCCATGGGGATGGGAAAAACCGAAAATGAGGTCACCAGCTTCGACTATGACGGTGGTTCGGTTTGGAATAAAAAAAACCTGGAACCGGAAATCATCCGAACCATTGGACGGTTCCGCGAATCGGTGGTGGGATCTCTCGGTTCACGTCCTGCAAATGATTACCGGGGCGCAGTCCTTCTCCATCCGGTTGCAGTGACGCATATCCTGGGGCAGGCGATCAGTTTCAATGCCAATGGCAAAAACCATTTTGACGGAATCAGTTGCTGGAAGGATCAAATGGGCAACCTGGTCAGTTCCGCATTGTTGCAGGTGGAGGAAGATCCCCTGGACAAAAATCGTCCCGAAGGATGGAGTCCTTTTGACCGGGAAGGAGTGGTGGCGGCAAAACATGAAATCATTCGACAAGGACGCTTGCAATTCGCCGCTCATAATTGTTTCAGCGCCCATCAATCCGGTATGTCACCAACTGGCAATGCTTCCGGTGGAGCAATGGCTCTTCCGCAAATCGGATTTTCCAATCTAACGATTTCCGGCATCGGCAGCCAGACAGTTTCTGAAGAATCCCTTTACCGGCAAATGGGAACCGGCCTGCTCCTCAAACGCTTCAGTGGCAATTGCGATCCCGTTTCCGGGCAGTTTTCAGGGGTGGCCAAGAACTCCTGGTGGGTGGAAAATGGCCAACGCAGCCATGCGGTTCAGGAAATCATGGTTTCCGGAAACGTTTTCGAGTTGCTCAAACAAATCATCGCCATCGGTTCCACGCTCCACACCAACCTGGGAGGTAGTCAAGCCCCCTATATCCTCGTCGATGGGGTCAGTGTCACCTCCGCATGACTCTTGCTCAACAAGTTTCTTATTCAAAACGGGGTCAGGCTTGCAAGTTTGCAAATTTAAGAAAACATTTTCAGGTTGAGTTCTTTTAACCGCTCTTGGAGATTTGTGGAGTCCTTCAATCTTTCTCTCAACTTATGCGCGCCACGACTGATAGTAGAATCATCTCGCTTGAGAGCATTTGCCACTTGCCGGATTGTTGCGGATTTCCAATCGAAGGCGGACATCCCCATCATCGCGCGCGCTTCACTCAGCCGTCGTGACTGCCCCCCGCTTTTTAACGTGGTTTCTTCCAACTGATAAACTTCAGCGACTCGATGAATGATCTGCTCTAAAAGAGGAGGGGCGGGGGGAGTATTTTCAAGTTTCTTCAAAATGGAGGTCACGAAATGATCATCTCCGATTACCTCTGAATGAGTAGAACCTTTTTGAAAATTCACTTGCGAGGGAATTTCACTTCCTCCCCGGATATAATCCTCATAAAGTTTTCTGGCTTTAAGGACTTCGGAAGAAAAAAAGGATAATCCCCAATCTGTCCTCAACCATGCCAACCGCTTCTTTCCCATATAAGCACTATGACTGCTCCATGGAAATTTATCCAAATCCTTGACCACGCCCACTCGAATCGGATTGAGATGAATATAGCGAATCAAGGCTAATGAATAGTTGTCTTGATCCACCAATAAGGCTTTATAACGCCCTTGAAATAAGTGAGCGATTCGTTTTTGCCGTTGATTGATCCAACGGGTATAGCGAAATGAAACGTTTTGCATAATTGCGGAAAGAGGGACCGCTCCCACTTGAATCGCCAAATGCGCATGATTCTTCATTAAGCAAAAGGCATGAATCCGGTGATCAAAGCGTTGATGACCGTCTTCCAGTAACTGATAAAAGCGACGATAGTCGCTGTCATCGAAAAAATACGTTGCCCCCCATTGCCTCGAAGTATCACATGATAAAGCGCACCAGGGTAGTACAAACGCGGTTTCCGAGACATCTTGGCAAATTGAAAAAGGTTAAAATTTAAAAAGATACCCCATTTTTGCAAACTTGTAAGCCTGACCCCATTACTGACCCCATTATATTTTCAAGAAACGAAGATTTTGGGGAAACTCATCAAAAATCCCATTTTTTGCTGATTTTGGCCATCTGAACACTGTATCAAACAAATCTTCATCCTGTGAAATTGAAGAAATGTCATTTAATATCAGCAATTTGAGTATTTTTTGCCAAGCACTAGTTAGCGGAGTCTGGAGATAGAGGATCTGATAGAGCGCGGCCCTATGCGCCTTTCAGTGGCGGTGGCCCTCCGGCTCAGAGAGTGATGTTGCGGGTCCAGTACTCATCCCCCTCCTTGCTCATCTCCGCCCGGGCCTCTGCCCCCCAGTGTGTGTTGCCCCCGTCGGTGATCCCCTTGTAAACGTACGGGGTCTCCTGCGGGTACCACTGCCTGCGCGCATCAATCGCCAGCGGGATCATTCTCGACCGCCGGTTCACCCAGTCCTCGGTGTAGGTGACTTCGCGCTCCTGACCATGATACATCATCGAGGCGTGGATGTTCTTGGTGACGGTGACGCCGACAGCGGAGCTCCGCCGGTGGAATCCGAGCAGCACCGTCACCCGTCGACCTTCTGAGCGATTCGGGTAGGACCCGTGGAGAGAGCTCCTGCTCACCACCCCAACATCTCCGGGGCGGAGCACCATGGGCACGGCGCCCGGGAGTCGGTCACTGATAGGGGGAAAGCTCCCGCCGTTGTGGAGCCGCCAATAACTGTGGCTCCCGGGAAGCACCCAGAGACAATTCTCCGGGGTAGCCTTGGTGATGGCCACACTGCAATTGATCCCGTGGGCCGGGCTCTTGATGTCCTCGTTCTCCAGGGCCCTGCCCTGTTCGTCCCAGTGTGTCTTCCCATCCTGGTGCCAGACCGAGGCGGCCCCGTTCCCGGCACCCTTGTGGTGGATTGTCTCGTTGAAGGGCACGAAGTCCGTGCCGTTCAGGCCTTCCGCCAACTCGAGGATCTTCGGGTGCCCGTACAGCCGAACTGCCGAGTCCATGTACATCAGCGGGTGGGACATCATCTTCACGTGCTTCTCCTCTCCCGGCCGGACCTCTTCCCCGGCCAGCATGGGTGTGGATGGAAGCCCTGTAACATTAAATCGCCCAATACTTACCGCGCTCGGCGGGTCCGTCAGTTTCATGTACCCGGGGAACCGGCAGGGGCAGCCGTGCCTGTCGGTGATGCCTCCCTCATTGATTGGGGCGTTATCCAGCACCTCATCGAACTCCTTCACCAGCTCGGCGACCTCCCCTTTCGAAACCATGTCCTCGAACACGTAGTAGCCCTGGGCCCGATAGGCCCGTACGATTTGCTGGTCCATCCTTCCGTCGGGGCAGAGCCGCAACGGGCCGCGGTTGCCGATCTCCAAAGCTCGCTTCAGGCCCTGCGCCTTGTACTCCTCCCACTTTTTCATTTTTTGCTTAATCTTTTTCATAATTCCCTCCTATCAAATATTATTGAATTAAAAAGGGACTTCGAAAGTGAATTCGTACTCCCACTCCTCAAGCGACAACTCCCTAATAGTGGGGGGCTGGGAAGCCTTGAGCCTCCCAGCCCCCTCTTTTGTCCAGAGCCAACTGGTGAAGTGCTGAGCCCTAGAAGCCCATTTCTTTCTTCAGCTCCTGGTCAACCCAGAGGCGGGCGAAGAGGGCATTCACATTTGTAAATCCAAACCAGTTTTCCCCGTTATACCCTTTGACCCACTTATGGCTCACAAAATGGGGTCAAGTCTTTTTTTGCTTTAAAAACAAAACTTATCGAATGTATGAACAAGACTTTTGGACAGATTCTCGCTTTGCTGGATAAAAAAGATGTCAAAATATCCGAACATGGGTATGATGAAATAGTAGGAGAGGATATTCACGTGAAAGATCTCCTGGCAGGCATCTTTGAAGGCCCAGTCTTTAAGCGACTTCTTCTATTTCTTCGGTTTCATTTTTAATAACAATCTGTGGATTAAAAGTGGGCTTAGGGGGGATATGACCATTCTCTCTCATCACTTCCAAATGTTCCTCAATTGCTAAATTAAGCTCTTCCAGAATAGAGGGAATCGATATTCCTCCTCCCGTGAAACCTGGCAAATCAGGTGAAAAATATCCGAAGTATTGAGGGTCTTTGGTTGCTTCTATAATAATATTATATTTCAAATCTAACATTCTTCCTCCTTATTTCAGACCCGCGTCTTTAAGAATTTTATGACATGTGCCTGAGGGGACTTCCTTTTTAGCGTGAAAATCTACCCGGACTTCCACTTCTCCATTACTCCAGTACTGGACAGACCCTTTTCCTTGGCGCACTAAACGAAAATCAGCTTTTTTTAATTTTTTGATTAATTCGCCAAAGGTCATGCAGAATCTACTTTTCAACTATATGAATTCAAGGGCAACCCACCATATGATTCATATATACCATTGAACTCAGGTAGGAGGAAAGGGAAGAAAAGCATCCAGATCATTCCTTTCCTGGCAAAAAGGCATGCAGCAATTGAATCTCTATAGAAAACCATATTCTGGTTTCAATGTTCATCGTGATCAAAAAATAAACGGGGCCAATGGGAATCGTATTGAAAAAATTGCCAGATATATGAGTAGAGCAACAATCTCGGTCGAGAGAGTCGAGCTCAATTCCAAGGAGAACACGGTAACGGTTTATGAGAAACAAAAGAAAACTTCTGGTCGGCACCCCGCCTCCTCCAAAACGGCCCATTACGATATATTGGAGTTTATGGCCCTTTTGGCAGTGCATCTTCCTTCACCCTACGAAACGATCACTTTTTATTATGGAATCTATAGCAGCTCCTATCGAGGAAAGGAGAAGAAAAAAAAGAAAGAGGATCAACCATTGGAAACCCAACAACGAAGAAGACCAGAAAAAAATCAATAGCTCACACATCCACCCAGGAAACCTGCCAAAAAATAAAAAAAGAATCCCTAAATTTCCATTTACATGCCTATTTCTAGCTGCTATGATCTCGTGTATTTTTTGATTTTCCTACTATGTTTAAAGAGTATATTGAATGGGCTGTTGAACAGAGTTATAAAATCACAAAAGATAACAAATTAATAGATTAGTTTTACCCTTCATGTGTTAAAAGGTCTTATGCCAAAGAATCTCCAAAAAACACCCCCAGATGAAAGATCGGTTTCAATTATTACGGAGCTTAGTGAAGAAGAAATCTCTCAAATGGCAAAGAATGAAAATATCGAGCCATTTATTGAAGAAATGAATAAGGAAATTGATACACTTAAAAAGCAACGCCAACAATTTCGTGAAAAATTTGAACGGATGCGTGAGTCATGAGCACCGTTAAACAGCTATTATTTCGTAAACGTCAAGAACTTCGTGAATTGCAGAAAGAGTCTTCCTCTGCTGAAAAGGTTTTAGAAACTCTCCAAACTGTTTAAACGTCTTTACTTCCTTTCCTAAAGTTGGAAAAACCTCAAAATCCTATATTGAGTATAAAGAACGATTGGAAATATTAGTTTCAGATGCATTTGACAATTGGGCTTCTTACGATGATGAAGTTGAAAAAGTCCAAGATCAGATCTCCCGAATTCAGAAATTCCGTGATACATAAATAGATAGTCCCCCTCTTGAGTGTTGGTGCCGGTCCTCCGCAAGATTCGCCCTCTCAAGGGTTGGGATTTTGCAGAGAGACGGCGTTTCCCGGTACGTTTCCCCCGGGTTACAGTCCCGATAGCCAGTCGCTCTTGCAACACCTGCTGCGAGCAGTGTGGACGTTGCTTTCATGTTGGTGCCAAGTGGGAGAATGACGTACTGATGGTGAACCGGCAAACGAAACCGCACTTGGTTATGAAGGCACCGCCCGCTGGCCTTGATGTGATCCTGAGGGGTGAACCTCTCTTGGTGCAGATCGCCGGCTTTCTGGAAAAACCCTCCCCAATGATGCGATACAAACGCGGAGGAGAGGGTCTCAAACAAGCAACCAAAGCATTGTGGGATGGAGGCTTCCACCACCGTCCCACAGTTGCTTGGTAATCAACCCATCTAGAAGCCCATCTCTTTCTTCAGTTCCTGGTCAACCCAGAGGCGGGCGAAGAGGGCATGCTCATTATTAGATCCAAATTGGCCTTCCCCGTTATACCCTTTGACCCACTGATGGCTCACATGATAGTGTGGGGCATCGGGACCCCAGATGTACCAATGCTGCTTGATGGAGTACATATCTGCCTCTCGGAAGTATCTCTTGTAACTCTCGAGGTCATTCGCCGCGCGAAGGGCATCAATGCTTGTCAAACTCCGGGTCTTTGACGACGGAGGGGTTCCATATTTTCGCGCCTCCCCAGAAGCGGGACACGAGATGCGATAGTGATGACCCCCCTCTCCACCACGCATCGCTTTATGTTTCATTTGACTGGCGACAGCGATAAACTCCGTCAAAGGCGGGGTCCAAATCTCCACCTCAACGCCAATCCGACGCCAGTATTCCGTCACTAATTCCGGATAGGCGATATCTCGAGAAATAGGGTGCAGCACCTGGGTCTTGAATCGAATGCCGTCTGCGCCCCGCGGATAGCCCGCCTCATCCAGGAGCCTCTCGGCCTCTTGCGGGTCATAGGCAAACTCTTCCTGCAAGTCTTTGGGCCACTGCTCATAGGGGATCAAATACCCCTTGAGAGAGTCGCCTACCATCCCGTGGGGGATCCAATTGCCTTGCCCCTTAAAGTAGCCCTTGTTAATTTCCTCAAGGGGTAACGCTTTCTGCAGGGCGATGCGCACCCGCTTATCGGCAAAGTGTGGGTTATTCACGTTAAAACTATAAATGGTCTCCGATCGAATGAAAAACGGCCATTGCCTGAGTTCGGGGTTGGTCTTCCCGAGGCTCTCCGCCTGGTCGATCGATTTTATTTGAGAAACGCCGGCAGGACCAACTAAATCAAGCTTACCCGAGCGCAGTGCCGCCAGACGGGTCGCTTCTTCTGTCATTTCCAGGACCCTCAATGTGTCAATATAGGGCAGGCGGTTCTCCGGAAACTTGGCATCGTAGCCCCAGTAGTTCGGATTCTTCGTATAGGTGAGCGAGCTGCCTTCGACATGGTCGGTCAGCATAAACGGCCCGGTGCCGACCAGGTTCCTCCAATCCTTCGCGTCGCCGTGTTGCTGGATGACCTCCGGGGGATAGATAAAGCTGTACTCCCGCTCAATGATTAGGTTCAGCGCCGTAAAGTAGGGCCGCTTCAGCTTCATCACCACCTTTCTCGGTGATTCGGCCGTGATCGATTCGAAGGGCACATTAGCTAAATCATGAGCATTAGGGCCAGGTTCCGTGAAGCCGCTGCCTATCCCCAGCCAACGGTGAAAGTTATAGACGACATCCTGGGCCGTCAAGGCTCGACCGTTCAGGGGTGCCTTATCGTGCCAGCGAACCCCCTGGCGGATGTAGAAGATATAGGTTGTGTCGTCGGGCACCTCCCAGCTTTCCGCCAAGGCTCCTACTAAATGTTCGGTCCGGACGAAGATATTGCTCATGTCCCAGACGTCCCTATCTATCGCCCAATTCGGCATGCTGGGCTTCTCGAGCACACCAGGGACGATGGAGAAAGCTATATGGGGGCTATACCAGAGGTCAGCATGCTCTCCAATACCCCTGGCCTGGGGATAGGTGATGGTCCCTCCATAGCGAGGTACTTCCACCATCTCGCCAGTGGCTGGATCTTTGACCATCTCGGCTGCCCAGACCTGGCCAGCCAAGAAGACGCTGGCTCCCATGATGAGAGCCAGCAGGGTTGCGCTCAATTTTGAGCTGCTTTTTAGATTAAACATACGAGATTCTCCATTTGGATGTTTAAAAATATTAAGGATTGATTTAAAACCTGCTTTCGTTCCCGAAAGCACGTTCTCGACGATTTCTCTACACATTGGGTCTCCTTCATTTTGGAGTGATCAAAAAAACGATTCATTGGCTCCAGGATGGGGCCATGAACCATGTACTTTAAATTCTCTTGAGGAATTTCTTGCTGAAATGAACTGAGGAATCTTAAGGATCTCTCCCTGAAGTCGAGATGACATAAGGGGGGACAACCCAATGAACTGGGGACTTGGGATTTAGAATGTGGGAACTTAGAACTTGGGGTGCCGGGTGCCGGGTGCCGGGTGCCGGGTGCCGGGTGATTGAATGATACTCTCATATAACCTTTTGTCAAGAATTTTTTATACTTGAATCGGGTTAATTTCAGACTTTCATGTCATCCTGAGTAAAGCGAAGGATCGCATTATTGTACTTCCGTCCCTGGAATAAAATATTGTATAATGCTTTGCAAATGTTTGTCAAATCGACTCATTCATTCATGAGTGTCTTCTGATGATCAACGAAAATGAGATACAGGAGTCAACATTTTTGTTTGGCACTTTTCAATTCCCCGTTGACCGTTTCTAAAAATCCTCTGGTGATGATATGATGTTTGACATGACTTTCGGCTCAATAAATAGGAGCGACATTGAAATAAAACCTTCAACCAAAAGCGTTTTCTTGAAATCTATCAAAAGATAAAACGAAAAACTGAGAGTGCAAAAATTTGTCAGTATTATTTTCAATCGCTGGGAAGCGTTATTAGCACTCTATTAAAATGCTACCATTATTTGATCAAGCCCGCATGAAAGCGGTCCGATGAATCCCCAGAAATGGACAAAAAAGGCCTTGAAGGCGGTAGAGATGAACGAGAAATGAGAGCGGTTCAATGCACCGGAGCTTTACCTGCGTTCGTACCTCGCTCCGGCAAAGTCCGGTGATTTCTACGTTCCACCTGACTCGCTACGCTCGCAGGTGAACTTTATCTCGTTGGCCAGATAGAAAGAGGAATAAAGTAGCAGCGACGGGGGGCAAGGCCCTGATACAGGAAGGTCTGTCACGACTATGAGATATGAATGCTCAAGGGTGTTGTCTCGTGGGGTATCCGGAATAAGGTTGAACGACTACAGTTGCATGAATGGCCAGAATCAGATATGATTGATACATTAAAACATTACACGAGTTTAGCGCTTCATATTAAAGAGTATATTGAATGGGCTGTTGAACAGAGTTATAAAATCACAAAAGATAACAAATTAATAGATTAGTTTTACCCTTCATGTGTTAAAAGGTCTTATGCCAAAGAATCTCCAAAAAACGCCCCCAGATGAAAGATCGGTTTCAATTATTACGGAGCTTAGTGAAGAAGAAATCTCTCAAATGGCAAAGGATGAAAATATCGAGCCATTTATTGAAGAAATGAATAAGGAAATTGATACACTTAAAAAGCAACGCCAACAATTTCGTGAAAAATTTGAACGGATGCGTGAGTCATGAGCACCGTTAAACAGCTATTATTTCGTAAACGTCAAGAACTTCGTGAATTGCAGAAAGAGTCTTCCTCTGCTGAAAAGGTTTTAGAAACTCTCCAAAACTGTTTAAACGTCTTTACTTCCTTTCCTAAAGTTGGAAAAACCTCAAAATCCTATATTGAGTATAAAGAACGATTGGAAATATTAGTTTCAGATGCATTTGACAATTGGGCTTCTTACGATGATGAAGTTGAAAAAGTCCAAGATCAGATCTCCCGAATTCAGAAATTCCGTGATACATAAATAGATAGTCCCCCTCTTGAGTGTTGGTGCCGGTCCTCCGCAAGATTCGCCCTCTCAAGGGTTGGGATTTTGCAGAGAGACGGCGTTTCCCGGTACGTTTCCCCCGGGTTACAGTCCCGATAGCCAGTCGCTCTTGCAACACCTGCTGCGAGCAGGTGCGGACGTTGCTTTCATGTTGGTGCCAAGTGGGAGAATGACGTACTGATGGTGAACCGGCAAGCGAAACCGCTGTGGCGAGATGGAGGACCACCGCAGCAGCCCTCCATCTCAAAAGGAAACATGTTTAATCAATTGGCGGGTGTTATGAAGGCACCACCCGCTGGCCTTGATGTGATCCTGAGGGGTGAACCTCTCTTGGTGCAGATCGCCGGCTGTCTGGAAAAAACCTCCCCAATAATGCGATACAAACGCGGAGGGGAGGGTCTCAAACAAGCAACCAAAGCATTGTGGGATGGAGGCTTCCACCACCGTCCCACAGTTGCTTGGCAATCAACCCATCTAGAACCCCATCTCTTTCTTCAGCTCCTGGTCAACCCAGAGGTGGGCCAAGAGGGGATTCCGATTCACAAATCCAAACCAGAATTCCCCGTTATACCCTTTGACCCACTTATGGCTCACATGAAAGTGTGGGGCATCGGGACCCCAGATGAACCAATGCTTCTTGATGGCGTACATATCTGCCTCCCGGAAAATTTTCTGGTAACTCTCGAGGTCATTCGCCGCGCGAAGGGCATCAATCATCTTGTCAAACTCCGGGTCTTTGGCGACGATGACGTTCCATATTTTCGCGCCTCCCCAGAAGCGGGTCACGAGATGCTCACCGAAATAGTGATGGCCCCCTTCTCCATTACGTATCGCTTCAAATTTCATTTGACTGGCGAGAGCGATCGCCTCCGTATAAGGCGGGGTCCGAATCTGCACCTTAACGCCAATCCGACGCCAGTATTCCGTCACTAATTCCGGATAGGCGATATCTTGATTTTCATAGTGCAGCACATGGGTCTTGAATCGAATGCCGTCTGCGCCCCGCGGATAGCCTGCCTCATCCAGGAGCCTCTCGGCCTCTTGTGGGTCATAGGCAAACTCTTCCTGCAAGGCTTTGGGCCACTGCTCATAGGGAATGTAATACCCCTTGAGCGAGTCGCCTACCATCCCGTGGGGGATCCAGTTGCCTTGCCCATTAAAGTAGCCCTGGTTAATTTCCTCAAGGGGTAAGGCTTTCTGCAGGGCGATGCGCACCCGGATGTCGGAAAAGTACGGGTTAGTCAGGTTTAAATTATAAACGGTCTCCGATCGCGAGAAATGCGGCCATTGCACGAGATCGGGGTTGGTCCTCTTGAGGCTCTCCACCTGGTCGATCAATTTTATTTGAGAAGAGCCGATACCACCGACTAAATCAAGCCTACCCGAGCGCAGTGCCGCCAGACGGGTTACTTCTTCTTTCATTTCCAGGATCCGCAATCTGTCAATATAGGGTAGGCGGTTCTCCGGGAACTTTGCATCGTAGCCCCAGTAGTTAGGATTCTTCGTATAGGTGAGCGAGCTTCCATCGACAAGGTCGGTCAGTATAAACGGCCCGGTGCCAACCAGGTTCCTCCAATCCTTTGCGTCGCCGTGTTGCCGGATGACCTCGGGAGGATAGATAAAAACGAACCAATCAAGGATAAGGTTCAGCGCCGTAAAGTAGGGCCGCTTCAGCTTCATCACCACTTTTCTCGGTGATTCGGCCGTGATCGATTCGAAGGGAATCCCAGTGAGATCGTGAGCATGAGGGCTAGCTTCCGTGAAGCCGCTGCCCAGACCCAGCATACGGTGAAAGTTATAGACGACATCCTGGGCCGTCAAGGCTCGACCGTTCATAGGCGCCTTATCGTGCCAGCGAACCCCCTGGCGGATGTAGAAGATATAGGTTAAGTCGTCGGGCACCTGCCAGCTTTCCGCCAAGGCTCCTACTAAATGTTCGGGCTGGACATAGGCACTCCTCATGTCCCAGACCTCCCGATCAAGCGCCCAATTCGGTATGCTGAGCTTCTCGAGCACACCAGTGACTATGGACACTCCCATATGGGTACCATGCCAGATGTCAGCATGCTCCCCAATACCCGAGGCGGTGGGATAGGTGATGGTCCCTCCATAGCGAGGTGCTTCCACCATCTCGCCAGTGGCTGGATCTTTCACCATCTCGGCTGCCCAGACCTGGCCAGCCAAGAAGACGCTTGCTCCCATGATGAGAGCCAGCAGGGTTGCGCTCAATTTTGAGCTGCTTTTTAGATTAAACATACAAGATTCTCCGTTTGGATGTTTAAAAATATTAAGGATTGATTTAAAACCTGCTTTCGTGCCCGAAAGCACGTTTTCGACGATTTCTCTACACATTGGGTCTCCTTCATTTTGGAGTGATCAAAAAAACGATTCATTGGCTCCAGGATGGGGCAATGAACCATGTACTTTAAATTCTCTTGAGGAATTTCTTGCTGAAATGAACTGAGGAATCTTAAGGATCTCTCCCTGAAGTCGAGATGACATAAGGGGGTAGAACTTGGGATTTGGAACTTGTTACTTGGGGCTTGGAACTTAGAACTTGAGACTGGAAACTTAGGAACTGGGTGCTTGGTGCTTGGTGCTACTCTCATATCTACCTTATTGTCAATATCTTTTTATACTCGAAACAAGTTAATTTCAGACTTTCATGTCATCCTGAGTAAAGCGAAGGATCGCATTATTGTACTTTCGTTCCTAGAATAAAATATTGTATAATGCTTTGCAAATGTTTGTCAAATTTTTTTTAAATAGGGCGACTCATTCATTCATGAGTGTCTTCTGATGATCAACAAAAATATTAAGATACAGAAGTCAACATTTTTGGCACTTTTCCATTCCCCGTTGACCGTTTCTAAAAATCCTCTGGTGAGGATATGAGGTTTGACATGACTTTCGGCTAAATAAATATGAGCGAAATTGAAATAAAACCTTAAACCAAAGATGATTTCTTGAAATCTATCAAAAAAAAAACGAAAGACCAGCTTAATAGAGTGCTAATAATGAGTCAACCGTATTTTTTTCAATCGCTGGGAAGCGATTATTAGCACTCTATTAAAATGAGTGCTACCATTAAACAATAATTGATCAAGCTCGCATGAAAGCGGTCCGATGAATCCCCAGAAATGGACAGAAAAGGCCTTGAAGGCGGTAGAGATGAAAGAGAAATGAGGGCGGTTCAATGCACCGGCGCTTTACCTGCGTGCGTACCTCGCTCCGGCAAAGTCCGGTGATTTCTACGTTCCACCTGACTCGCTACGCTCGCAGGTGAACTTTATCTCGTTGGCCAGATAGAAAGAGGAATAAAGTACCAGCGACGGGGGGGCAAGGGTTCTATCGCACAGCTGACATGTCATGTCACCATCGCTCCAGATTTGCGCATCATGGATTTCAATACGTTGCGATCCATCCGGTGTACGTAAGTACAACCCTAGTGCTGCAATTTTAGTGTCCAGTTCATCGACGACACTGAGGGCTTGAAGGTTAACCGCCTCCTCGAAATCCTCAAAGAGACGCTTTACGGTGGAAAAATCGGAACTTGGGAAAAACTTGCCGAAGATGAGATGATTTTCATTGCGTCCAATCTTCATTTGGCCGATCTGCCGCTGTTGGGCGTCGATCAGGTCAACCAATTGTTTGGCATACAGTTTCATAAAGCATCCTCTCGTGTCTCGAAAAGTCTGTGCCAACCTTTATGGTTGGGAAAACGAGGCGTGGAATCGGGTACAATTTCAAAGCCTGCCTGTCGCAACGCTGCCGCTGTAGTCGTCCCAACGGTGTGGGCGGTACGTCGCCACTTTCGGGATCTTGGAAAGGCTTGTCTCATCTGAGTAGCTGCTTGCTGAGGTGTTCCGCCCAAAAGGATAGAAATTCCCGGCGGCATTAATTTCTCCTCCAGTATTGATAGTAGCAAGTTATCTGCGTTTCCGCCGCCAACCCTATGAACGACTGTTTCTGGGGTAATATCTGCGGCTCTTTCAATTGCCACTTTGCCCTTCATTTTCGTGGAATGAATAACCTCTACCTAGTCACTATCGCGAAAATGCTATCAGTGCTCAGCTACAGCGGCCCGCGTAGGGTTTTCAGTTACAAAATAGCTGTAATACCAATATGATCCAAAAGCTGATAGCTGACAGCTAAAAGCTATTTAGCTACAGCAATTACCCAGGCTACCATTCAACCACAGAAAAAACCGGATCAATTCGTCTGTCTGCCTAATCGAGATTGGAAGAAACCTCTTACTAGCTCTGAGCCATGCCCTGCACACACGCTAACCCGGAGCAGAATGCACTCCGGTGAAGTACTGGATAAGGCTGCTGAATTTCCCACTGAATGTAAAAGAGTCCCTTTTATTTTATCATTGTTTCGTGCTACTTGCCATCAATCAATAGCTACCTGAGGTCCCCTCCCAAACTCGACTCTCCTATCCAATGCCGGAACTCCTCGCAGTAGAGTTGCCATGCATTGCGTCTCTACGGGGGATTATATCATTCGCATAACCGGAGGGGCAATTGGACGGTGTCATGTACGCATCTGAGAAAAAGGGGGTCCGTAAGGGTGGAATTGAATCCCGAGGACAACATGGTGACGGTACAGGAGAAACAAAAGAGAACTTCCTACTATGAAAGCATCTGTCAAGAGGGTAATGAATAAATTCCTAACCAGCCTACTATTCGTGGTCCTGAAGGCCAACATGTTACTTTTTCGAAGTGGATTGAATAAAATTGGAGTTGGCACACTATGTGGCGAAATTTGTTAATGTTACCCGGTGAATGCTCACACGAACATCTGTGAAATTCCCCTCAGACCTAAGTTCAGCCAACGGTTCAGTGTGGAAAGCTGCGGCAGAACCGGCAGCGATGCGCCAGCTTTTATGGTTTTCCTGGGAGGATTGGCAAAGTTGCCCCTTTCCCAAACATGATCGCCGGCCCACCAATCAGATGTGGGAAGGATTGGCGATCTGCCTGGGAATGGACGAATAGAACCGTTTCACCCACGTTCGCTTTCATGGTATTTTCACCAGTCAAGGCTCCCATCGATACTCCAAAGGGGACGTGCGTGGGTTGCCGCAGGTATAGGCTTTGTTGAAATTGAACGGGCCATAAAGCACAAGCAAAACATTTTTTTACACTTATGACTTGAAACTGCCCATTGCAAAAAAGTGGTCGTTGGCATATTTTCAATAGTCGAAATAGGGCATTTAAACTTCCTATACCCTTTAATTCCGGACAGTCCGGGCAAAGTACCTGAACCAATCGGCGTGGACAATTTCCAATTGCTCTGAAAAATACCTGCATGGCTGAAATTATTTCCAAAGACAAATCTCTCGAATCATGGATATGGGATGCCGCCTGCTCCATCCGCGGGGCTAAGGACGCGCCGAAATACAAGGACTATATTCTCCCTCTCATCTTCACCAAGCGCCTCTGCGACGTCTTCGATGACGAAGTGAACCGCATTGCCGCAGAGGTCGGCTCGCGGAAGAAGGCCTTCCAACTCGTCAAGGCCGACCACAAGCTCGTCCGCTTCTATCTCCCCCTCGTACCGGACGATCCCGAACAACCGGTCTGGTCGGTCATTCGCAAGCTCTCGGACAAGATCGGCGAAGGCGTAACCACCCACATGCGGGCCATCGCTCGTGAAAACCAGTCCCTGCAAGGTATTATTGATCGCGTCGACTTCAACGCCACCACCCACGGCCAGCGCGAACTCGACGACGACCGCCTCTCCAACCTCATAGAGGCCATCAGCACCAAGCGCCTCGGGCTTGAGGACGTTGAGGCCGACATCATCGGCAAGAGTTACGAATACCTCATCCGCAAATTCGCCGAAGGCGGCGGCCAGAGCGCCGGCGAGTTCTATACTCCCGGAGAAGTCGGCGAGATCATGGCCCGCGTCCTCGCGCCTGATCCGGGTATGGAGATTTACGACCCCACCTGCGGTTCCGGCGGCCTCCTCATCAAGTGCGAACTCGCTATGGAGGCAAAAATGCAAGCCGCCAGGCAGGCGAAATACGCGCCCCTCAAACTGTTCGGCCAGGAATACGTTCCCGAAACCTGGGCCATGGCCAACATGAATATGATCATCCACGACATGGAGGGACAGATTGAGATCGGCGACACCTTCAAGAACCCCAAGTTCCGCGCCGAGAAAAACGGCAAGCTCCGCACCTTTGATTGCGTCGTCGCCAATCCCATGTGGAACCAGGGGGAATATGGCGTGGCCGACTACGACAACGACGAACTCGAGCGTTTCCTCCCTGGTTTTCCCGGTAAGTCCTCCGCCGACTGGGGCTGGGTCCAGCACATGTGCGCCAGCCTCGAGTCAGGATCGGAGCGTCTTCAAGCCGGTCGCGCCGCCGTCGTCCTCGATACCGGCGCCGCCTCCCGCGGCTCGGGCAACGCTGGCGCCAACAAGGAGAAAACCGTCCGCCAGTGGTTTGTTGAGCATGACCTTATCGAGAGCGTCCTCTACCTGCCAGAAAACCTCTTCTACAACACCACCGCCCCGGGCATCGTGCTCTTTCTCAACAAGGCCAAGCCAAAAGCCCGGCAAGGCAAAGTATTCCTCGTGAATGCCAGCCGGATTTTCGAGAAGGGCGACCCCAAGAACTTCATCCCGCCCGAGGGCATCGCCCGCATCGCTGACACCCTGATCGAGTGGAAGGAAAAGGCAAAACTCAGCCGCATCGTCGAGCACTCAGAATTGAGGAAAAACGACTATAACATTTCCCCAAGCCGCTACATCCACACCGGCGATGCGGAGACCTACCGGCCGCTCTCGGAGATCGTGGCGGAACTGGATATGATTGAGGCCGAGACCAGAGAGACGGACAAGGCCTTGCGGGAGATTTTGGCGAGGATTGGGGTATGAGCGTGTCCTTCAAACATCTCGATCCTGCCTCGTTGCCTGCCGCCGGAATGACCGTGATCTATGGCGGCAATGCATCAGGGAAGTCTGGATATGCACGGGTAATGAAAAGGGCTTGTCGGGCTAGAGATCAAACGGAACCGATCCACCCGAATGCGAATGATCCAACGGCGGCATCGAAAGTTCCGGCGTGCGGGATTGTGTTTGATGACCCGGTCTCTTCACTAGATCACTGGCGACGGCGTAACGTTGCTCAAAGGTTGACAAAAGAGGCAAAGACGCGGCAGGTGGTTGTGTTCACACACGACACATCTTTCCTCGGTCAGCTTTGCAACGAAATTGATGCTGAAAGTGCGGGAGTTCAACCCGCGTTACGCCAAGGGCGCACTGACCGGCCAACTCCGTCATCACCACACCGACATCTACGGCAACGGAGAATTCGTCGAGCACCTGCGCAAGCACGACCTGATGAATTATAACAACAAGTTGGAAGCGATTTGCTGCAACCACGGAACACCATCGTAGCTTGTTTCTGTGAAAGACTATGCCTGACAAACTAACCCCATCCTCTGACTACGCCGCCTGGTTGGGCGAAGTGAAATCGCGGATTCAATCGGCGCGTATTTCCGCGGCACACTCAGTGAACCGCGACCTGATCCTGCTCTATTGGGACATCGGACGCGGGATCGTGGAGAAACAGGAGGAATTGGGCTGGGGCGAGTCGGTAGTTGAGCAGCTTTCGGGAGATATCAGACGAGCTTTTCCGGAGACGAAAGGATTTTCACCACGAAATCTGCGAAATATGAAACGCTTGTTCAGCACCTACGCCATCGCCGCAATTTGGCAACAAGCTGTTGCCAAATTGCCCGCCACGGGATTGCCTGCCTCAAATCGGCAACAAGCTGTCGCCAAATCAGGAGAATCCGAAGTCGTTGAAAAACTGCAACAGCTTGTTGCAGAAGTTCCCTGGGGCCACAATTTGCTGATCCTCAACAAGCTATCCGAACCCAAAGAACGTCTTTACTACCTTTACGCCACAGTCCAATGCGGCTGGACACGGTCCGTTCTGCTGAACCAGATCAAGGCGGATGCCTACGAGCGCAGCCTGGCCGAAGGGAAAGCGCACAATTTCCCTATCGCCCTGCCGGAGCACCTCGCCGAGCAGGTGGAGGAAACGCAGAAGAGTTCCTACAATCTGGAATTTCTCGGCATCGGTCGGGAGATTAAAGAACGGGAGCTGGAAGACAGGCTGATTGAGCAGTTGAAGGATTTCATCCTGGAACTCGGCTATGGTTTCTGTTTCATTGGCAGACAACATCGGGTGGCGGTTGGGAAAAGGGAATATTTCATTGATCTGCTCTTCTATCATCGTTTCCTCAAATGCCTCGTCGCCATTGAGTTGAAGATCGGCGAATTTAAGCCGGAGTTCGCAGGCAAGATGGATTTCTATCTGAATGTGCTGAATGAAAAGGAACGGGCGACCGATGATAACCCATGCATCGGGATTATTCTCTGCATCCTGATCGATTACGACGACCCAACGCGCAACGTCTTTGAAGTCACCGAGGAGTGGGCCTTTCACAACTGTAACTATGGCACACGAGAGGATGTAGTCTTCCTCATCAACGGCATGCCGGTGCTGGTGATCGAATGCAAAAACGCCAACAAAGACGAGGCGATTGCCCTCGGCGTGGATCAGATCCGTCGTTACCACCGCGAGACGCCCGAGTTGTTCGTGCCCGAGCAACTCTTCACCGCCACTGACTCCATCGGTTTTTCCTACGGCGTGACATGGAACACGGTACGGCAAAACATTTTCAATTGGAAAGACCCCGACGTCGGCCAGTTGGAGGCCAAGGAGAAGAGCTTCTGCGCCATCCCTCAGGTGCTCGCCTTCCTGAAGGAGTACATCATCTTTGCCGAGAAAGACGAGGAACTGAATAAATACGATTATGGATACTAATCTCAAAGGCACTTACTTTTGTTGCCAAGTCGTGGGTCAGAGGATGATCGAACAGAGAAAAGGGAACATTATCAACATAACCTCAGGTGATGGAAAACGAGTGTCTGGTGGGCTAGGGACAACCTACAATGTTGCCAAAGCAGGTGCCATCATGCTGACCTAGTGCCTGGCTTGAGATTTCGGTAAACACAATATACGGATTAACTCGATTGCACCGGGGTATACCAAGACCGAGGGGGTCGATACTTATGGAGTGATCCTGAGATCTTGAAGATGCTTGAGAGCAGAAGGCCGTTGGGGCGAATAGGTGAGCCGGAGGAAATTGCCAGTGCCGCGTTATTTCTGGCTTCTGATGCCTCCAGCTATATGACAGGACAGACAATTAACGTTTGTGGTGGCGTGCACAACTAGATTTATTCGTGGTCTTGGTTGGAAGAAATTCATTATCAGTCGCGCTCACTGCAAAATTCTCAATAATTGAAATTCGGTTGAAGTGCTGACGTAATTTGACGACGAGAACCGCCCAATCGAAAACGCGCTGGATAGGTGAAAGACATGAGAAAGAAATGGGATCCCGATATCGACAGAAAGAGATGAAGATGAATAGCGAAACAGCCAAAAAAAACGAGAGTCTGCTAAGTCGCTATAGCCACCATACTCGGTGGTCAGCGCCGATGCGCATTCCGCGTGGGCAGGCTTTCGATGCCACCGTGCCGCATTTCTACGAGTGTTCTATGGGGGATGCAAATTACCTGGAAGTTTGGTGCTACACAGATCATATGACCTACGCGCCCGGTGACGAAGTGATCTTCCATACCAGTACGACAGCGAAGGAGTACTCCATCGAAATAATTCGTGACGGCTACCGTCCTGAGAGTGTTTACAAGGTAGAGGGTCTGCCGGGGAGCTTTCATAAGACGCCCGAGGACTTTTACGAGAAGGGTTGCGGATGGCCGGAAGCTCATCGCTGGCGCATACCGGATGACCAACCGTCGGGGTTTTACATGGTGGTTAGTCGTGTTGTTGACGAGAGCGGCGTTGAGCGAGAACACGAGCACGGATTTATCGTGCGGCCGGGTGGCTCGAACAAGCGCGCCAAGATTCTGCTCATAGCTGCTACCAGTACTTGGACCGCTTACAATGACTGGGGTGGGACCAACAATTACGTCGGTCTCCATGGGGAGACTGACACCGGCCTCGCGCCTCGCCTGCACCTGCATCGACCTTGGACCCGAGGGCTTATATACGTGCCGGAGGGCGCGCCTCGCAAACCTCACGAGTATGACACGCGCCCGGGTTACATCCCCAGGAATCCGCCCATTGAGTTTGCCTTTACCCGTGGCTACAGCAAGTGGTATGCGAGCGCGGGCTGGGGTTCATTCGAACATAACTTTATCGTTTGGGCCCAGCAGAATGGCTATGAGCTAGACCTCGCCACGCAAGTTGATCTCCATTACCGGCCCGAGCTGCTGGAAGGCTATCCATGTGTTATGACCACTGGGCACGATGAGTACTGGTCTCTCGAGATGCGCCAGGCACTGGACAAATATGTTGAGAACGGCGGCAACTTTGCTCGTTTTGGAGGCAACTTCGCCTGGCAAGTGAGGCTGGAGGACGAAGGCCGCGTGCAAGTCTCTTACAAGCATACGGCCCATGAGCTGGATCCTGTACGGGAGACGGAACAAGCACATCTTCTCGCAACGCTTTGGGAAGATCCGAAAGTAGGGCTGCCGGGAGCCCAGTCCGTAGGCGTTAATGCAATGTACGGCATCTATGCGCGAGTCGGCGGTATTGCGCCGCGGCATTGCGCCGGATTCACGACGTATCGCCCCGAACATTGGGCATTGCAGGGCACAGATCTCTGCTACGGTGATGTCTTCGGCTCAGAAGCACATATCTTCGGGTACGAGGTAGATGGCCTGGATTACATTATAGAAGACGGTTTACCGGAGCCCACTTACCGTGACGGCGCACTGCCGGGCACGGAGATCATAGCCATGGGTTTGGCCGGTAACTCGGAACAAGACCATGGGCATAAGGGCACAGTACATTTTTACGGAGCCGATGATAACTTAGGTATCGCAAACATACGATACGGAGAAGGGCACGACCGAAAAGAAGGTTCAGGTAAGCGTGGTAACGGGATGATCGTTGCCGCCCCCAAGGGCAAGGGCCAGATTTTCTGTGCGGGTACTTGTGAATGGGTCAATGGTTTGAAATTGCGCGACGTGTACACGGAGATTATCACCCGAAATGTGCTTGACCGGTTCACAAGCATGTAGCGATAGCTAAAGTGCCCGGCTATTAGCTGTTAAGGCGGCAAATGATTCCCTCGACGCCAATGAAGACAAACGCACCGAGTTTGGCCCGCCACATCAAACCTACCAAAAAATCAAAAATAGACTCCCTGAAATTGCCTTTACAAACCTATTTCCAGGTGCTCTCGTTTTGTGTAATTTTTGATTTTCCTATGTGGCAAAAGAGAAAACCGTTTTGAAAACGGCCTTTCTCCATTCTCTCCCCTTAAAAGAAGCCTACCGCTTTCAAAAAAAATTAATGCGGATTTTTGAGCAAACTCCCTCACGTTCAAAAGCAGATCGAAATATAAAACGCTGGATGAAAAACGTTAAAGCGAGCCAACTGACTTGTTTCGATCCCTTTCTCACAACTCCAGAAAATCATTATCACGACATCCTCAATTATTTCGACCATCGTCATAGCAGTGGATTTGTCGAAGGCTTCAATCACAAAATTAAAGTGATCAAACGAAGATGTTATGGGATTTTTAATACCGAAAAATTGTTCCAAAGAATCCATCTCGATAATGTAAGGCCCGCCGATACACATCCCTGCCACATGGAATCGGTCGATTTTGAGTTGGAAAATCACCTTAAAACGGATTTTTGCCTCCTCACACATCCCATTCAGGGGCTAATCCTTCAGGGGAAACCGGCCTCATCTTCGATTGAGTGAGTTTGCCAGAAAGAATTTTGATGTTGACCCCCGCTCAATAAGGAAGTAAAAGGTCTATTTCCAGAGAATAAGAGGACAATTCCGATTTTAATGTTTAATTTTCCAATGAGACGATGGAACTTATTATTGAAGAAGGGCTCTCCGTCCGTAGTCAAATCGCAGGATTATTCAATTCTCGAGGCGTGGGTTCGCATCGCACACGCACGATGACTTGCCATGAGCTTATTTACGTCCTTCAGGGTTGTCTCCTCATACGGGAAGAGGGGCTGGAATTCGAAATTAAAGAAGGAGAATATTTGATTTTGTTCCCTCAGCGACACCATGGAGGCACTGCTCCTTATCCGGAAGATTTGCAATTTTATTGGATCCATTTTGACATCAGTCCTCTTTATTCTAAAAAACCTATTTCATGCTTAAATATTCCCCAGCATGGCACCGTGAGTGATCCTGATCGTCTACTCAAACTATTCCTTTGGTTTTTAGAGGAGCAAGGATCGAGGCGTCTTCGCCAAAATGTGTCAGATCTTCTGCTTGCCCTGATGCTGGAAAAAGTCAACGATCCCTCAATCTCGCCAATCATTCTATCCCAAGCAAATTCTCTCGCACAGCATTCCCAAAAGTATATCAACACCCATTTTCATAAAACCCTGAGTGCCTCTGATGTTGCCGCAGGTTTACGTTGTAATCCGGATTATTTAAGACGAATATTTAAGCAGGTTTTTGGAAGAACGATAACCGACGCGATCCACACCACACGCTTGATGCATGCTCGTAATATGCTTTTGGATCGATCTGACAATATCGATCAAATATCGGCAGCAGTGGGTTATCCTGATCCAGGATATTTCTGTCGAATGTTCAAACGGTATGAAAATATGAGCCCACGAGAGTTTAGAAAGTTATACACTCGCATTCAAGTGAACACTGAATAAGGGGGCAATTCCGTAGAATATCAGGACAATTCCGACTAATTGTTGAATTTCAGAAAGGGTTGTGATAGTTGACATGTGCAGTGGGAGTAAACATTTTTATCTTTCCAAGGACGGAAAGCGAGAGCGTTCGATATTGATTTAAGGAAAATCGGTGGTTTTTGAGGGGAATCAGCAGAAAAGAGTTGCCAAAAATGTAAAAAGCCATCATTTATCGAAATTGACAATGTGTCACTTTTTTAAAAAAATAACTTGACAAGAGATTAAAATGATAGTACAATCCCGGCACCCGGCACCGGCACCCGGCACCCGCACCCGGCACCAAGCATCTAATTCCAAGTTCCCAGTCCCAAGTTCTTAGTTCCAAGCCCCAAGTAACAAGTTCCTCATCCCAAGTTCTACCCCCTTATATTATCTCGACAGGGCCATACGCGGAAGCGGCGCCAAGTCCAAGAGGGAGAGATCCCTAAGATTCCTCGTTCCCCGTTCCGGGAACGGAAAGGCAATGGGGTATTTGGAAAATCATGGACGCCTGAGTGCGTCCTTCATCCTAAATCACAAGAAAGGAAAAATTATCGATGCCACCAAAAATAAGAGGAGCAATGGTGGGAGTACGAAATCACTTTCGAAATCCCTGTTTAATTCAATTGTATTTGGAAAGGGAATTATCATGAAAAAGATTAAGCAAAAAATGAAAAAATGGATAATGGTTGGTTTGTCGGGCGCGATTGCTCTGGCGATGGGCTCGGTGGCTTTTGCCCAGGAAATGGTCAAAGACCCGTCAACCGGCGGGACAATGACCACCTTCAGTACCGCAGACTTTGCCTCTTTTGACCCGTTTGACGTCACTGGGAATGAGATGGAGGTAGAGAGCTTCTGGCTCGAAGGTCAGGCCATTGGCGACTGGTCAGTAGACCGGGAGAAATGGGACTTCATGATAAATTTCATTATACACCCGCTTATGGATAGACCAGGAACTCAAGGAATCAATGGGGCATTAGGGTCTGCCACTTTAGAGGCTAACTCTGGTCAAAAAGGGGGCTGAGGTCGTGAGCGCTCAGCCCCCTCTATCCTGGGGGTTGTCATTGCGAGGAGCGTCAGCGACGAAGCAATCCCGCTATTGAATCCCCCTTAATCACCCGCCTGAGGCGGACTCGCAATAACGAGGGGGAATTACAAAGAAAAAAAGGAGGCTAAGAAATACCAAAGGTAAAAGTAACGCGTCTCGGTGAGATAAAGGTGCCCGTCTTGATGCTGATTAGTGGCAAAGACATTGCTCTTCCTGCCGATGAACAGTGGTGCACGGTGAAGCAGATTCCCGGAGCGAAAGCGGTCTTTTTCCAAGACGAGGGGCACTTAATGTGTTGGGAGAACCCTGAGAAACTCGTCAGCGAGATGACATTTTTTATTGACCAGCTTATCTAATTTCTAGGGGAAGCAAATGCGTGGCTATATTGTCCGAAGAGTATTACTCACAATACTCACCCTGTTCATGGTATCGATAATAGTCTTTCTTAGTGTGCGCTTCATACCAGGTAATCTGGTAGATATAATAATGGCGGGAGCAGGAGGTTCCGGTGCTGCTGCCGGGACGTTTGACTGTGAGGAATTGGAGCGTATGTATGGGCTGGACGTACCAATCCATACTCAGTATGTGCGATGGGTAACGGATATTGTTCTTCATGGTGAACTTGGCTATACCATGCGAGGACATCGCTCTGTAACTGAGGAGATACTTCAAAGACTTCCGATAAGCCTGGAACTCGCTGTCCTAGGCATGTTGATTGCACTTGTAATAGCCATCCCCATAGGTATATATTCAGGGATACGACAGGATACTGTTGGTCACTTCATGGCAAGTAGCTTCTCCATACTTTGTATCGCCCTTTCTCACTTCTGGGTGGGGACTATGGTAATAATCTACCCCGCCCTGTGGTGGGGTTGGTCGCCACCTGTAATGTATGTTGACTTTATTGAGAACCCAGCAGAAAATCTTCGGTTAATGATAATTCCGGCGGTCATATTAGGTATGGTGCTTTCCGGTGTAACCATGAGAATGACCCGCAGCATGGTGCTAGAGGTGCTGAGGCAGGACTATATCAGGACTGCCTGGGCAAAGGGACTCCGAGAGAGGGTGGTTGTTATCAGGCATGTCTTAAAGAATGCGCTAATCCCGGTGGTTACCATAATAGGTCTTCAGTTGCCATTCTTGATTGGCGGTGCTGTTATTATCGAGCAATTATTCAGTCTACCCGGGCTAGGCCGTTACCTGCTGGAATCTGTCTCTCAGGGAGAGTATTTTGCCGTTTCCGGCATAAACCTGGTTGTGGCCTTTATAGTTTTGGCCATCAATCTCGTTGTCGACCTAAGCTACGCTTATTTGGATCCGCGGGTAAAATATCGACGAAAGGAGACAAAGCAATAATGACCAACGATAATGTTCCAGTTACGCCGGAGGGAACAGTAAAGGCGTCAAAGAAGCAATCCTTCGTGGTTGACCTGTTCATCAGGCTGGTCAGGGAGAAGCCCTTGGGTACAGTAGGTGCAGTTATCGTACTGCTACTGCTTATTGCCGGGGTCTTCCCGGACTTCTTGGCCCCTTATGGAATGAATGAAGGAATCCTGGCGAACAGGTTGAGCCCGCCGTCAGGAGCGCACCTCCTCGGCACAGACAACCTGGGACGAGATATCTTAAGTAGAATTATGTACGGCGCCCGCATCTCCGTTATTATTGGCCTGAGCGCAACTGCCATTGCCACCCTGATGTCTACTATAATCGGCGGTGTCTCCGGGTTCATTGGCGGCAAGCTGGATACAGTGGTTCAGAGGTTTGTTGATGCCTGGTTGTGCTTACCCCCTCTCCTCATCCTCATCACTGTTATGTCCATAGTGGGCAGGGGCGTGCCGCAGATAATAGTAGTCCTGGATCTGGAAATCGGCATCAGCAACTCGAGGATAGTACGGAGTGCCACTATTACTATCAAGGAGAACATTTATGTAGAAGCAGCCAAGTCTATCGGTTGCCCCACCACAAGAATACTTATCCGACACATTCTGCCTAACATCATGGCTCCGATAATTATCTCGTTCACCACGACAGTAGGACGCGTGATACTGATTGAGGCTGCTCTGAGCTTCCTCGGATTTGGTCTGCCACCTGGGATAGCTAGCTGGGGAAGCATGCTGAGCCTGGAGGGACGCAAATATATGGAATTGCGACCAGAGCTATCTCTGTGGCCAGGTCTGGCTCTCAGTATCGTCGTCTACGGCACAAACATGTTCGGCGATGCCATGAGGGACCTGCTTGACCCGAGGCTGAAGGACCGATGACAACATTGTGTGCTTCGGTTTTGCTTTGGACGCATTTTGCCGGCTCTCGGACGCGCAAGGAGGCGAAGCGATTGTGGAAGCACAACAGCTGGTGGCCTCTGATCCAGTGGTGTGTGTAGCCAGCATGTGGCAAGTGGAATTGTACCGGTTTGCTCACCCATTCCAATCAACCCACTTGTACAACAGCCATCTTAAACGATGGCGTGACGCCTGAAATAGGAGGTGAGCCTGTTGTGGACTCCCATTTTTCACCCGATACAATAAGATTCCCGATAGCCGGTAGCTATTGCAACCTAAAAATTCTTATTTGGATAAAAAGATGAATGTGAAACAAATTCCTCCAGAATTCCTGGCTGAGAACGTAATTGCGAACAGCCCCGAAGACGAACAGCTTTATACCCACCTGCTCAAGGCAAACGAATAAAGGTTTTCTTAAGAACCTAATTGAGAATTTGACTTGCCATGGAATGAAGCCAAAGAACATCTAGATAATACCGAATGGAAAGAGGTTCTAGAGCAGAATCGTCTAGATATGTACGATGGTTCTGTTTGGGGCGTTCCCGGATATAAACTCATAAAATCTAATAAAGAAAATTATACTGTATAGGGACAGGATAGATTTTGGCTAATCCAAAGGGAAATAATTAATTCAATGAATAACAAATAATATTATGGAAATACAAGGAAATTGCGAAGAAGAATTTTTAGAGGTAAAGGATCTTTTTGAAACGCTTCATTCTTCTGGTAGAGATGTGGGTTCATCTTTTGCTGTGTATAAAGATGGGAAAGCAATAATAGATATTTGGGGTGGTTACGCTGATAAGCAGAAAACAGTTCTATGGAATAAAGATACATTAGCAACGGTTTGGTCCACAACAAAAGGTGTGGCAGCCATTACTTGTGCTTTAGCCGTGGAAAAAAGATTACTAGATTATGAAAAAAAGTATCTCATTACTGGCCTGAGTTTGGATGTAATGGAAAAGAAGACATAACTGTTGGCATGTTGCTTTCACATCAAGCTGGAATTTGTGGATCTGAAGCCAAGAAAGTTGAAGATTATTACAACCAAGATAATGATGGCAAGAGAATTAGCTAGCCTGGAACAGCCTGATCTTAAAAGACCAAAATGGGAACCTGGAACAGCCTCTGGCTATCATTAAAAGACTTTCGGATGGCTAACTTCTGAATTAATTACTAGAGTTTCTGGAAAAAGTCTTGGTAACTTTTATGCAGACCAGATAGGCAATCCTAATGAAATTGATTTTTATATTGGACTTCCAGAAACCGAAGAAGACAGAGTTGCTGAAATGATACCCTTCCCTAAGGAAGATAATCAGTCCACTGAAACTACTAAAATTAACGACGCCCAAAAAGCAGAAGGTAAAGGACCTAATCTTATAAAGCATCAAAACTCAAGAGAATGGAGAGCTGCTGAAATACCTTCAGCTAACGGCCAAGGGTGCGCGTCTGGTTTAGCTAAATTACATAGTCTAGTTGTATCAAATGACTCTTCATTAAAAATTCTTAGCGAAGAGACTATAAAGAAAATGACTGCGGAAAGGATTACAAATAGAGATTTAGTTTTGGATGTGGTTACCAGATGCCAGTCTGAGGCGCTCAGTGCCTTTGGTAAGGGGGATCTCTATGTGGAAGAGCTGATCTATCCTGCCCGGCACATTGAAGTTCAAATTCTTGGAGATTTAAACGGAACCGTGATGAACCTGGGTGAGCGTGATTGTAGTCTTCAGCGG
>CBDBHR010000003.1:0-125780 GCA_965205865.1 bacterium | reverse complement strand
GATACCAGGCTTCTGGCTAGGGACATTGGTAGTAGTCTTACCCTCGATTTGGTGGGGTTGGTCTCCGTCGCTAGAGCTTATCAGGTTCACTGATGACCCGCTGGGAAACCTGGAGCAATACATCGTTCCGGCTCTTGTTTTGGGCATGATTATGGCGGGGATGATCATGAGGATGACGCGAACCATGATGCTGGAGGTGCTAAGGCAAGATTACATAAGGACGGCTTGGTCAAAGGGACTCAAGGAGAGGATTGTAATCCTCCGGCATGCTCTTCGAAACGCCCTGATTCCGGTGGTCACCGTAATAGGATTTATGATACCTTGGATGATTGGTGGTGCAGTTGTTACAGAGAAGATCTTCGGCTTACCCGGCCTGGGTCATTTACTACTACTGGCCATCAACGATAGAGACTATACCATAGTCTCCGGAGTAACGATGTTTTTGGCTGGCATTATCGTGCTGGCCAATCTGGTTATTGACCTGTCCTATAGCTTTTTTGACCCCAGGGTTCGGTTTGATAAGTAAACAAATAGCTGAGAAGAATGAGTGACGCAATCGATACGCCTTATAGAGAAACAAAGCACTCCCTCCCCGTTGGTTAATTTTCTTATCAGGCTGGTCAAGGAGAAACCACTGGGTCTTATTGGTGGGATTATAGTGCTGCTCTTTCTTTTGACTGGTATTTTTGCCGATTGGCTGGCTCCTTATGAGATGAACGAAATTCGCCCCGTAGATCGCTTGCAACCCCCATCAGCCAAGTATTTCCTCGGTACGGATCATCTGGGGCGGGACATGTTAAGTCGTGTTATCTTTGGGGCCCGTGTCTCGATGATTGTAGGTATAGCTGCCGGCGCTATGACTGTACTTATTGCCCTTGTGATAGGTGTTCCTTCCGGGGTTATCGGCGGTAGGTTCGATATTGTGGTGCAGCGCTTTGTTGATGGCTGGCTTTGCTTTCCCTTGTTAGTCCTTTTCTTAGCCGCTGTCTCTGTAGTCGGGCCAGGTATGTTGCAGATTATTGTCATTTTAGGGTTGGTACAAGGTATCGCTGTTTCAAGGATAATAAGAAGCGCCGTTATCAACATTAGAGAGGAATTGTATGTAAAAGCGGCTGAGGCTATTGGCAGTCCGACGAGGAGAACCATTATCCGACATATCCTGCCCAATATTATGCCTCCCGTGATTATCGTATTTTCGACACAGGTGCCGGGTTCCATTTTATCTGAAGCCAACCTCAGCTTCCTTGGGCTTGGCATCCCCCCACCGCAGCCGAGCTGGGGAGGGATGCTCAGTGGCACGGGACGCAATTATATGTTCCTCGCTCCTTGGATGGCCCTCTGGCCTGGTCTTGCTATCAGTATTGCAATCTACGGCCTCAATATGTTTGGCGATGCGGTCAGAGATCTCTTGGACCCGAGGCTGAAAGGTAGTCTCGGGAGATATTCCGGAACGAGGAAAAAACTATCCAAGCGTATAACAAAATTGTGGAAGAAGTGACGATTAGCCTATGCTTACGAGCAGGCTACCCAACGCCAGCCTCCACAATTCTTGGCCAGTGTTGATCTAACAGGGTGAGAGGCATGTATCGAAAAACTCAGAAATTGTTTCAATCTCATCACGAGCGGCTTCCACAGATCTTGAAAAGGTAGCATGAAATCAAAATCACGAACACTTATGGGAGGCCGACTGGATGGCAAGGTAGCGATCATCACGGGGGGCGGCGGCGGCATCGGATCGCGGCTGACGAGGGCTTTCCTGAACGAAGGTGCAAAGGTCACTGCCGTCGACGTCAGCGAGGCGGCGCTCGCGAGGCTCGTCGCCGGGCTCGCCGAGGACGGCGTGACCCAGCGGCAGCTGATGCCGATCGAGACCGACGTTGCCGACTCGCGGGCTTGCGCGAGCTGCGTCGAGTCGACACTCGACACTTTCGGCGCCGTGCACGCGCTCGTGAACAACGCGGGCGTCAGCATGAATTCCGTGCGCCCGGACTATCTGACGCAACCTGTCAGGACCGACGAGCTGAGTCCGCAAGTTTGGGATCGGATCGTGGGCGTCAACCTCTCCGGTGCGTGGTACCTGAGCTACAACGTGCTGCCACACATGGTCGATCAGGGCTACGGCCGAATCATCAACGTAACGACGAGCTTCAACGGGATGCTGTTTGTCGGTGGGCAACCCTACGGGGCTTCCAAGGCCGGTATGGAGGCGATGTCCGTGAGCCAAGCTGGCGAGTTCCGCGGCACCGGCGTCACCGTGAACGTGGTCCTGCCGGGCGGGGGGGTGGACACGCCGATGATACCGAAAGAGGCGCCGTATGCGCGCAGTGACCTGATCGATCCCGAGTGCATGGCGCCGCCGATGATCTGGTTATGCGCCGAGGCAGGCGACAACGTGACCGGCCGGCGTTACATCGCCGCAAACTGGGATCCCGATATCGACTTCGACGCGGCCGCGGCAGCCTGCTCGCGTCCCGCCGCGTGGCCCGAGCTCACGCACGATCACATCGCGCTCGGGCCACGGAAACGCTAGGCGATCATCCAGACCGCCTTAGCATTCATAACCTTCACTTAACCAAAGTAGCTATAAAATGGGTGATAAACAATATTTGAAGGGATAGAACAAGCAGACACCAGCCTTCACGGTACAAACTGCCGAAGGCCGTCACCCTGGTCAGAAGGTTCAGGAATTTGGATCGGGTTTCCGGGGGAACGTGCTATATAGCGACCTTGGCCTCGTAGAAGCAACAGGTGGACAATTCCACGCACACATTCTCAAATGGAACCCGGAATTACGCAAAAAAGATAATGTGGTAGGTGTTAAACCTACGATTGTTATGCACCGTAATCATTATGACTTTCATTTCAACTATGTGCTCAAGGGGTGGACCAGTTTCGAGATTGACGGGGTGGAAGGGACATTCACCTTCAGAGCGGGCGATAGTTTCTTTCTACCGCACTGGATTCTTCATAACGAAACTGGTGCCTTTGACGACGTCGAGATCTTGTCGTTTCAGGCACCCGCCAATGTCGCAACAAAGCAATTGGAGGAAGGAGTCGGGCACGGGAAGTCTGTTAATGACATGACCAAAAAAGAGAATGAAAATCAATATCTGAAAGGATGGAACAAGCAGACACCAGTCTGCACGACACAAACTGCCGAAGGTCGTCACCCTAGTCAGAAGGTTCGTGAATTTTTACCGGGCATGCGGGGCAACGTGCTATATGCCGACCTTGGCCTCGCAGAAGCAACAGGCGGACAATTCCACGCACACATTCTCAAATGGAACCCGGAATTACGCAAAAAAGATAATGTGGTAGGTGTTAAAGCTACGATTGTTATGCACCGTAATCACTATGACTTTCATTTCAACTATGTGCTCAAGGGGTGGACCAGTTTCGAGATTGAAGGGGTGGAAGGGACATTAACCTTCAGAGCAGGAGACAGTTTCTTTCTACCGCCCGAGATTATTCATAACGAAACAGGTGCCTCTGACGACGTCGAGATCTTGAAAGTCTTCGGACCCGGCGATGTCGCGACAGAGTAATTGCAGGAGTCAGTATGAAGCCAAACATTACTTTTGAAAAATTGAAATCTATGAAGTTTTGGGGAATGGCCCAAGCTTTCCAAGAACAAATGTCCTCCAGTCAGTATGAGCGTTTGAGTTTTGAAGAAAGCTTGGGCTTGCTGGTGGATCGGGAAGCCAGTGAAAGAGAAAACAGTCGTATGCAATCCGGACTGAAACAGGCTGCTTTGCGACAACAAGCCTGTATCCAGGACATTGACCATACGCTGCCCAGAGGATTAGATCCTGCTCTGATGCAATCCCTCTACAGCGGCCAGTGGATTAAAGAACATCTCAATATCCTCATCTGCGGACCAACCGGTATCGGGAAAAGTTATATTGCTTGTGCCCTGGGACATCAGCTTGTTTGCAGGGAGCCCGAGTCAAATACTTGAGAATCCCTCGATTGCTGCCCCAGTTGGCCTTAGCCAGAGGAGATGGCTCCTATCTGAAAATGATCAACCAGATGGCGCGAATGGATTTGATTATTTTAGACGACTGGGGATTCTCTGTCTTTGACGACCAGGAAAGACGCGATATTTTGGAAATCCTCGATGATCGCCACAACCGAGGTTCAACTATTATTACCGCTCAACTTCCTGTGGAAAAATGGCATCAGATCATCGGAGATCCCACTCTGGCTGATGCCATCCTCGACCGAGTAGTGCGCAATGCCTATATACTTCAATTGAAAGGAGAGTCGGTCAGAAAAAAAAGATCCAAGTTGACCAATTCTATGCAATGAATTAAAAGTTGTTTAAAGAGAGCGTCGCTTCGCTCCGAAGGGGTGATCGAAGTCTAGCGGAATCAGTGATCGAAGTGAGCGGAATACGCACAACCCTCTGAGACTGTCTGTTTTACATAGTAACTATGTGGACAGCGGCTGTGGAAGGTGCTGGGGCTGACATCGTATGCAAATAATCACCTGAGCTTGATTATTTATTGAACGCCTAAACCCTAGTGGAGAAAATAAATGTCAGACACAAACCAAAAACGCAGCTTTGAACCCCTGGATGAGCTGCGCTATGCATTTATCGGAAGCGCCAGAATCACTCCGGACGGCAAGTGGGTGGTCTACGAACTAACGCAGAACGATATCGAAAAAGAAGAGATCGTCACCTCCCTCTGGCGGGTCAGCTTGGAGAACGGAGAAACTCGCCGGTTGACCTACGGAAATAAGAACAACACCTCGCCTGAATGGTCTCCGGATGGGAAGCAGATCACTTTCCTTTTCAACCGCGATGGCCAACAGCAGATATATTTGATGCCAATCGATGGCGGAGATGCCCGCCGGTTGACCGACCTTAAGTAGGGGGGGGGCCTGTCTGGTCACCGGATGGACAAACCATTGCCTTTACTGCCGGTCTGGATGCTGACCCTCCGGACCCAAAGGAACCGTACCGCCTCACACGCTATGTCTACCTGTTTGACGGCACTGGCTACCTGGATAAGGCTGTGCAAAATATCTACATCCAGGCAGTCGACGGCGGTGAGCCCCAACAACTCACAGATGATGCGCAGCTCAATCGCACTCTGCGTTGGTCACCGAACGGCCGTGAAATTCCATACCTGGCCTCCCATGATCCTGATCGTCCCGAGCTGTTCTTCACCAAACTGCGTGTGGCGAAGGTGGAACAGGTTCCAGGGGAGGGTAAAGTTGATAAAATACTGGGACTCGACTGGGGTTTTATTAAAAATGCCAACTGGACACCCGATGGGCGACGGATCGTTTTCGCAGCCGCAACTGGAGAGCAACCGATGGGCACCAAGGACGATCTCTGGATTATCGACCGTGAAGGTGGCGCGACTGAAAATCGTACCAAGGCCTTGAATTGGGGCGTTGAGGTCCAGTGGTATCCGGTGTTCGGTGCCGGAAAGATGTTAAACGCAGAAACTGCGGCTCTGGTCAATGTCGTAAGGGAAGGCACAAAAGGTATTTACTCAGTAGCATTGGCAGGAGACCCTCATTGGCAGCCGCTCATCGGTGGCGAAAGAGCGGTTTCTCTTCAGGATGCGGATGACAAACGTATGCTGTTCCTCTCCAGTACCCTGGAAAATCCCGGTGAGCTATGTATTGCCAACCTGGACGGCTCAGAGGAACGCCAGATTACCCAAGTCAATAGCCGGCACATCGCTGAGATTGCGTTCCCGAAGGTCGAGCATCTGCTCTATGAAAACGCGGAAGGCAGCCAGATCGAGGGGTGGCTGCTCGTACCCAGCACAGGGGAACCTCCTTATCCGACCATTCTCTACATCTATGGCGGTCCGCATGGCTGGTACGGATACCAGTACGGAAGCGACTTCCAGATGCTTGCCGGGGCCGGCTATGCCGTGTTATTCACCAACCCGCGCGGCTCGACCGGCTATGGCGATGCCTTCGCAACCGCGCTATCCGGCAACTGGGGGGTGATGGACTATAAAGACCTTATGGCAGGGGTGGACTATTTGATCGAAAAAGGCTTTTCCGATCCTGACCGCTTGGGGATATGCGGACGCTCCTATGGCGGTTTTTTGACCTGCTTCACCGTTGGCCAGACCGATCGCTTCAAAGCCGCTGTTGCCGAGAACCCAATCACCGAACTGGTAAGCCACTATGGCACTGCCGACATGGGTCCCTATGGATCATTAAGCGAGTTGGGCGGCAAGCCGCATGAGATTCCGGACTTGTACCGGCGCAGCTCCCCCATCACGTACGCCCATCGCTGCGCAACGCCGACCTTATTAATTCAGGGTGAAGCCGATTACCGTTGCCCGGCCGGTCAATCGGAGCAGTTCTACACCCACCTCAAAGCCAACGGCTGCATCACCGAGATGATCCGCTTCCCAGGAATGTCGCATGTGGCTTCGATAAACGGACCGATTAACGTCCAAAAAGCACAGAATGAGGCCTTATTAGATTGGATGAATAAATATATAAAGGGAGGTTAAGGAGATATAATCAATGCCAAACAAGATACTTGACTGGATTATCTATCCGGAGAAGGATTGGGTTACCAGTACGCCTGCTGAGACGGGCCTCGACCTGAAAAGATGGAAAGGCAATCAATCTGAGTAGACTGCTGAGAGCGTCGTATGACAAGGTTCTTAATGAGTATGATTTGCTGGCGATGCCGACTACGATTAAGGCTCAACCGCATCTACGCCGCTGGCGGCAAGCTGCACACGGACCTCATGACCATGATCGAGTTGCGACATCTAATCGTGGATGGGGCGCAACAATTCCTGGCCGACAACGTCTAACAAATTGATAAAACGATTGCAAAGCCGTTTTTGCCTAGCAGCAATACAGCTTAATGATTAGATGTGATTAGTTGCTATAAAATTGGAGATCAAAAATATGGGGGTGAAAGAATTTCAAAACCAGCAAATCCAAAGTGTTTTTTGTCGAAAGTGAATGCTTGCCCGATTTTTAAACGCTCCATGACCGAAAAGGAAAGACAATCAACAAATCCTATATTCTGGTCAGCATATTTAGCAAAAAGCTTGATTGCCCTTTGTTCATCCGCCTCAATAACATTTTCAATATTGAAGATTCCTGGATTGTAAACAAGGGGTAGGATTTGAGAAGTATATTCATGACTTGTACGTCTTGCAAGAAGGGAAGTAAATTCTGCAAGCACATATCCTGTTGTGATGAGATCTACGGACTCACTCTCTAAATGGTTCCATATCGAAACTGCATCATTGTGATATTGGTCACGGCGATAGAAGCGGGCAAAAAAAGCGCCTGTATCTACAAAGATTTTATGAGCCATGTGGATCTACATCATCGTACAAATAGTGATCAACATTTGTAGAAATATCTGTCGGTGAATCTTCATTCCCTTCCCATATAGGAGCATCCAGAAAAGGAAATTTTCGTGAAGTATTCTTACTTTTTTTTGATAACAATTTAGGAATTTCTTCCACAATCACACGTACCTGAACATCTGGCTCCAAATGGTGCTTTTGAATTTCTGTTGGTAAATCTCGAACGGTTGTTACAATTTCCATTCCTACCTTTTTCTAGTGTTGCTTGTGTTATTTTGAAACAATTAAACATTGAGTAATCTCATTGTATAGAATTCTCAAAAATTACGCAAATTATAGAAAATTCTTACAAATTACCTTATTTCAACAACATCTTTCTTTTGATTGAACTCGTTAAGTAATTCTTGAATTATATCGACAACGACTTGAGATGTCTTTTTCAAAGTTTCATCTCTCAGATGTAATGGGGATAGGACCGTGCGCCAGGAAAGCTGGTAAGAAATAGAGAGTGAAAGTCTCTTACTCGGTAAGGCAGTAACGACCCGCCGAGTCCCCGAGTCATGAGTGGTTATTCGCAAGGATAGGCGCTAAGCGTTGACAGGGGAGAACATAGGCTCGGTATTGAGCTCCGAAATCATAGTTTCAGGCGCTGACCTTGTGGTCTGGTGGGGAAGGCAATATCAACCGAAGACGTTAGCGTGAGTCTCGGCTGAGCCTGGCGGAGTCAAAGACCCGGTGCATGTGTGGAAGTTTCTTGACCGGAACATGGGAGATCCTGAAGATGACTGTCAACATTCCATTGGTAGTCGGATCGGGAAAATTAATAAATAACCCCGATATCTACGTCTTCAGGAAGTCGGACAAGTTCGTAGTAGCGATGAAGCGGCGAACAATGAGATCATTTGCAGAGAGTAACAATGCAAAGGAAATCAACGGAGCCTGTGGAGCAAAGGGACTTGGCTGAGAGGAATTCTGCTTGCCCTCCTGTGTTCGGAACTCAGAGGCCGGTAAAATCAGAGAGCGGTTTAAGCAGAGTGCGCCAAACGGCAACGTTTGAGCGTCTGACTCGAAGCAGGAGCCGGATGCGTTAGCAGCGCACGTCCGGATCTGTACCGGAGGAATGACGAAAGGTGGCTGGAAACCACTATAAGTCAGTTCTTTACGGTGACTCCATTCCTTCTTAGGGGCGTGCGGTGGTTCTGGGTGATCACACTAATCCTGAGGCTTTGGTCCTTGCCGACTCTCTAGACACAGAGCGTAAAGATAGGGGCCCCCGTGGCCCATTGCACGGCATCCCTGTTCTTATCAAAGACAATATCGATAGGGCCGATCAAATGATGACGACGGCCGGCTCTTTGGCTCTTGTTGGTTCAATTGCTTCCCAGGATTCATTTGTCGCCCAAAAACTTCGGGAAGCCGGTGCTGTGATTTTAGGTAAGACAAACCTAAGTGAATGGCCTTACTGAGCTCGTCGCCCGATAATCCCCATCAGGTCGCCGGACCGACGGTCACTCGTACACTCGCTGACGGTCGTTCCAGGTTACCACTGTCGTCCACGGCGCGGCTCAAGATGGTGACATGTCCCGCTTCTTGCGCCAGCCACTGGTAGCTCCAGCTCTCGCGCTCGAGCGTGGGGTGCCAGGTGGCGCCATCGTCGGTCGACACTTCGACGGCAGCTACCTGTCCTCCACCGGCATCCGTCGCCGTACCGCGAATCGTCATCTCACCGAGCGCAACCTTCGCGCCGTCGGTAGGATGTTGAATCTTCGAGGTCGGGGGTTCGGTGTCGGTGGAGGCCGTCGCCGGTTCGAGGTCTTGCTGCAGCGTCGCCAGCTGCACTCCCATGTCCGCAAAAAGATTCACGGTGGCTTGCCGGACGTTTTGATCGGGACCATTCAGGTCGACGCCAACCCGGGTGGAGTTGTCATTGGCACGCTCCGGCGGTACCCCGGTCTCGGTATCGTGGTGCGCATCCAAACCCCAAGCCCATTGCACCGTACCGGCACCGAACACTAACGCACCGCTTTTGTGCCGATACAACGTCAAGTGATGGGTCGCAGTGCCGGAGTCGTACACCGAGCCGTGGTCTTGAATGTATGGCAGGTTGTGGACGATGGTCTCGGACAGACGAAACAAACCGGGCGGACGGAAGCCGTTGTCCAGATCTTCGTCCCACTCGTGTCCGAGCAGCCCCTTGAGCAAGACTGCTTTCTCGCCGGATTTGAGCTTGGCTACTGCCGTGTTGCGCCAAAACCGCAGGGGTGCGTATTCGGCCGGCACGATGAGTGGGTCGTTACGCCAGGCGTTGACTGTGAAGATGGTCCCGGTCAGCGCGTTTTCCGGCTGCGGCCCTTCCGGATTGAACGGCCGGGAATCGCGCCAAGTCCCGGTCCAGACCTCGGCGACCGGGTCAATCTTAGCATTGGCATGGGTTTCTTTGTACGTGACCAAGGTGCGGTGATCGTCGCCGGAGCCCTCGATGTTAGACTCCCAACGCGTTTTCCAAAACACTTCGTTACCGCTGAAAAAGGCCAGATTGACACCGGCATCACGCGCGGCTTCGACGTGACGCCGTTGGTCCAACGACCAATACTCGTCGTGACCGACCGAAAGAAAGAGCCGGTGCTGCAAGATCCGCTCACCACGCCGATCGCTGTCGACTCCGGTGAAATAGCTGACATCGTAGCCATTGGCCTCGAGAAAGCGCACGCACGGATACTCGGCGTTGAACACCGTGTTGACGGCGCGATAATGTCGCGTCTCAAGAGGACGATTGTAGCTCACCTTGTACGCACGTGGCTCGCCGCCATGGCCGCGGGGGTGCTCCGGATGGAGCCGGCCGTAGGCGCTGTGTCCACCGTAGCGGTTGTAGGCCTGCCAGGTGGTATCAGACGTTTGGAACAGAATGTCGGAGTGGCTGTCGTCGTCGCGCACAACGAAGTAGATGTGACTTGCACGGGGCTCGTGCAGCGCGTTCGTTAGTCGGCCGTATCCCAGCGCGCCATAGGAATGTGGCGCAGGCGCAGGCGCTTGCGCGGGCTCTGCTCGGCTGTTGTCCGCACGCCAGCTTTCGCCTGCGAAATCCTGCCGGATCAGCCGTGCGAAGTAGATCCCGGAAGTCGCATCCTGCGGCGCTTGCCACGATGCGGAGACCGCCCAGTTGCCGCAGTCGTACAGGTGCGTAGCCGGATCTCGCAAGCCCTCGGGTTGCGTTTGCGGCAGATCGACGGACGGCCTGATGGTGTCGACGCGACGCGCGCCCATGCCACTGTAATAGCCCATGCGATAGATGTCGATGCGATAGTCGTCCGAGTCGGTTTTGATCTTGAAGAAGATCGTCTCGCCACGGTTGATGCTGATATCGTGACCGAAGCCCTGAATCGTCGGATCACCCCAGCCGTTAATGTCCCACTCAGTTGAGGGATGACCCGGCAGACGGTTTTCTCGTACGATGTGGTGCCCTTTCGGTTTGTGACTCATAAGTCCCCCTGGTAATAAAAAGCGGGAACGGCATTAGGAAAATCAAAAATTTACAGATGACCTTACCATTTGAAGAGGGGGGTGTAAAGTGGCATTCCGCCGGCGACTAACTCACCGGTCTTTTCATCGTACACACGAGTAAGAGATATTGTGCCGGATCTGGTCAAACTTGCCGGAGATGAAGAAGCCGTTTTTTTGGTCCACGGACTTGTGGATTTCACCGACCAGGGTGGTTTTGCCGACACCGGCGGTTCTCGAGACCATTACCATCTCTGTCGCTCCCTGGCTGATTCGCTCCAGGGCGGCCTGCAGAGCGGTGATTTCATTCTCCCGGCCATAAAGCCCCGGGGCGATCTGCAGTTCTTTGGAAACGTCCTGGTGAGCCAGGGGAAAGTCGGACAGGTTCCCACGGTTTTCGAGTTGATCCACACATGCTAAGAGATCGGCTGCCAGGCCCGAGTGACGCTGGTAGCGCGCCTCGGCACGCTTGGCCATCAGTTTCATCACCATATGGGAAAGGGTTTTGGGTAGATGCGGCGTAATCTTGTCCAGGGGTACAGGCTGCCGGGCAATGTGAGCGTGGATGATTTCCATGGCCTCCCGGGATCCGAAAGGCAATCTTCCGCTGAAAAGTTCGTAAAGGGTGGCGCCCAGGGAATAAAAATCACTGCGATAATCGAGTGGGCGGTTCATCCGGCCGGTCTGCTCGGGGGCGATATAGGGCAAGGTTTCCCCGCTAAGCTGAGGACTCAACGTATTCGGATTTTCCCGGAGAAGCCGTGTAGCCAGGCCGAAGCCGCTCAGTTTGACCGTTCCCGATGCCGGATCGGCAAAAATATTCAACGGGTTGATCATTTTATGCAAGATGCCCTGCCGGTGTACTTCTTCCAGGGTGCCGGCCAGTGAAACCGCTACCTTAGGCGAGTCCAGCAGGTCGAGTGGGGCGGCATCCATCAGCTTTCTTAAAGGGAGGCCTTCGGTGTTTTCCAGGATCAAAGCCCATCCGTTCTCACACTGCGCCAGTTCCTCTGACTTGAGGACCCCATCGATCTTGAGAGCCTGGGTAATCTCATGCTCGTGCCGTATTTCCGCCAACTCCTGCGCGCTCTGCTGAGTGGAAGGTCCTTTGATCAGGACCAAAAGCCCGTCACTTTGTCGCCTGCCGCGCCAGAGCCGGGTCCGGCTGCTTTTAAGAAGGACCTCCTGCAGAGAATAACCCGGAATCTCTGGTTTTTCCGGACTGGAAATGGATTTCGTTTTGTTCACAACCGGTTCAGGAAGTCCAGGAGACGCTTTATTTGCTTTGGCCGCAGAGTTCCGCGGATTTACGTAAATGTTAGAACCTTTGGGTCTAATACTCCGCCGCTTGCGGGGGGATTTTTTATCGGGTTTTTTTCCGGAGGAATCTGCCGCGGAGGGCTTTTTCACGGTGCGTTCCCACAGTCGAATCAGGACTATTCCAACCTGAGGCACTCGATCTGTTTTTTATCATCTCTTCGACTAATTCCTTTTCAGAGGTTTCCTCTTCAGACTGGTTTATAATTTCTATCTTCGTGTTATGGAGTCTGCAAACCTCTTCCAACAGTTCAAAACCAAATCGAAGCAAACGATCTTTGCGGAGGACGTAGATCGTTTCTACTTGATTACTGATGATCGTGAAGAGCAACTGTTTCAATCCTTGCTTCTTGTAGTTTATGCCACTTCCTATATCCGTGATGATTTGATAAGGTCTCCCTTGAAGCGCAAGATAGGATTCAATCAATTGTTCTTGTCTGAGAAGATCATCTTTTTGATTATGGGAATCCACAAAAGCGTACCCTATATTGATCCTGTTTTTGGGTTGATCTTTCCGGAGTACTTGTGCCAGTTGTTCTTCGCTATACATTCTGTGACTTCCCTGGCTCCTATAGGCAGGCACAAGAATCCCTTTTCGCTCCCATATCCTAATTGTTTCAACGGTTTTACCAACCTTTTTTGCAAACTGACCTATACTGTACATCTGTGATCTGTCCCGAATGAGTGATTGTGAGGAATTCATATAAAATAGATCTAATAACAATTCAAGTTATTTACAGATATTGTTTAACTGATCCTATTTACAGATCTTCAATCCTGTTACTTTTCAATAACTTCAAGAATATGTTGTCCTGTCAAAATATTTGATAAATAGGGAGCTTGACAAGGAGCACCCTTGGAATTCCGTTTCCCATGTTCTCGATATGGCTTTTCTTTAAAGCAAAAATGTCCCCTATTCAGTTTTTCAGCTTGATTTGAGAGACAATTTTGTACTTTTGATACTCTTAAATCGAAGCAAAATTCGCTGTGTTAAAGCTCCGGATGATTGAATTGTTCAGTAGCGTTTTAGTTGCTAAAGTACTTCTAAAAGATTACCAAAACCCCAGCTAAAGGGAAAAAATGTTAGAACTGTTGTAAACTGAAGATATCACACAAGATAATATGCTTGATGCCGTAAAATAGATCAATAATGATTAGCGATCACAAATCAATGCAAACGCTACAACAAGAACTAGCCGAGCGAGATGAAAAATTACTTAATGAAATATCAGAAGTAAAAGCGGAACTTCAAGGTGTCAACAAACGTTTAGAAAATCTTGAATCCGGTCAAGATAAAATGATTGGCTTATTAAGCATGATTGCTGAAAATACAAAGAGAGATTGAGCGACAGATTATCATGTTTCATAAAAAGGGACCATAATCTAGCCATCTTAGTGAGGGTCAGGCTTCGTTGATTCGTTATTAAAATTTTTATTTATGGTAGGATCTCCTTGAAAGTTTTCACCCAATCTTTAGAAGGAATCCTATGTCTCGTAAACCCCGTATTCATCTCCCCGGAGGCATCTACCATGTGATGCTTCGTGGCAATGGAGGTCAAGCTATACTCTGAACGGGTTTAAATTTCACTTTTCAAAAGACCTGTCATTCTGAGCTAAGAGGGCTGCCTAAGCAAGAATCTCATGGGAATCAAGAAGATCCTTCGGTTCCCTCAGGATGACAAAAAATGAAGAAAACATCCGTTCACAGTATATCTTTTTTTCGGATAGTGATCGCCAAGTGGTCTATTCTTTGTTGGAGGAAGGAATCGAGCGATTTGATTATCGAGTCCATGCTTTTTGTTTGATGAGTATTCATATGCATTTTGCTCTTCAAGTTGGCGAGCTGACTTTATCAAAAATAATGCAGAATCTCTCCTTTCGTTACACGCGCCACATCAATCAACAACAAAAACGGATGGGTCATCTTTTTCAGGGGCGATTTAAAGCGCTCTTGGTCGATACAGTTTCTGCATTGCAGTAATTGACGTTTTTTCTGGGCATCGTATTGGTTACTACCGCAGACTGAGCACACATAACCGTCTGGCCAACGGAGGTGGAAGAGGTGATTGCGACAGACTTCATCGTTCGAAAAGAGCTTTTGGATCTCATGAAAGGAATAAGCTTGAGTTGTATCATCCACTTGGCGCTCCCACATCTAAGATGATTTAATGAATATTTTTGATTGTAAATTTTATGTTTGTATAACCTTTCAGATGATTTAACGCAAGAAAATTATACTTCTTCCATCACAGAAACTTCATCACTACGTGGACACGGCTGAAAGCTGAAGGACTGCTGGATGAGGACGCACCTACGGCCTCCTAAACGGGATTGATGAAACAGCCAACTGGAATGGTTAGCGGAATTTTAAGCGACTGATGGTAAGCTAAGAATGTGAGGATTGAGAGTGAAGTGGTCAAGTTTAAACCGCTAGGGATGATTCCAGATAGATCCGTTGATTTTGGTAACAAACTCATCCGTTGGTTACAGTCAAATTTAGTATGTTACTTTATTAGTCATTATTTGATACATTTCTATAAACATTATTGCTAACAAATTGGAGCGGAAAAATGCGTCAAATAAAAGCACAACAAAATACTCGGATCAATGTTCAAGTTCCTCTTGAATTGAAAGAAAAACTGGATTGGGCTTCGACCGTTGAAGGAAAAAAACGTTCCCTTCTAATTAGGGAATCGATAGAGCAAAAATTGGAGCAGATAGAGACACGAATTTTTAATGTAAGATTAAAAAACGCTTATCTGGAATTAGCAAAAGAAAATATTGAGATTTCAAAAGATTTTGAATACTCCGATGCGGAAAATCTGTAACGCGTCAGCCTTATGGTGACAAAAATGATTAAACGCGGTGAAGTGTATTATGCCAACCTTGATCCGGTAGTAGGGCACAAAACCGGTAAAAGACGACCTGTCCTCGTGATTCAAAACGATATTGGAAATCAGTATTCCCCTACAACCATTGTTGCCGTAGTTACCGCATACTCCAGGAAAAAAGCGTCTTTTCCAATTTGTGTGACTGTGAAGAAAGAATCAGGACTAACGAAAGATTCAATCGTCAACTTATCTCAGATTAGGACAATCGACAAAAAACGAATTCTCGAACCCAAATTGGCGGATCTTACTGAAGCGACTATGACCGAAATTGATCAAGCCATCCTAAACAGCCTAGGCATCCGTCTGAAGTCTATCTGAGGCGCTCGTCATTATCACCAGCTCCAAAAGAAAAATCACCGCGAAGAAGGAGGAATAGGGTCCGACCCGATTACTATTCATTACTTATCTACCCCTTTTTCAACAATTCACAAGGAGGGGTGTGATGAAATGTTGTTTGCCAAATTTTCTATTTAGAGGCCAACCTGATTGAGGTATTTTTGTAGGAATGGCTGGACTTCGACAATTTTTTTCGAATGCGCTGACTCCAGGGCAGCAAACAGGAGAGCGGGCACTGTATATTGTCTTCAAGGCTGTTTGGCGGTTCGGCTCCCCCTAGCAACCACTGACAGAAAAGTTCTGCCAACCAGGAATTCATCCAGGCTTCCTGTTCGAGAAGAGGAATCTCCTTTTCGAAAGCTTCCTCAATGTTTTTTAAAAGTCAAAATGTTGTTAATTTTTATCCTTGAGTTACAGATCCGTTTATATACCAAAACCGTTTTTGGCGATACCCCTGAAGAAGCTTTGAATTATCAGCTTTCATCCGCTAGTGAATCTCAGTCATCCCCTTGGGCGCCTAACAGTTCCTTATGGCTATTCTAGGGATGCCCTCCGGAGGAAAGGACATCCGCCAATTGGTCACGGACCCCGTAGGGGTCGAAAAGGGCTTCTACCTGAGCCCAAGTGGCGGGATCCACAGGGATGCCCTGGGCCAATCGCTCTTGGCGAGTATTGGCTGATCTTTCCCCCGGAAAGAAAACCCCGCTCGATCCTTCCATCAGGGGGGTGTTTTGAAGGTATCTCATCATCTGTTGGACCTCGGCCCGGATGGTTTCCAGGGGCGCCATGCAGCCCAGGTCGATGACGAGTATCGTGGATCCTGCCCAAAAATCAATCTCTCCTGGAGGGGAAGCGATCTGGCCAAGAATTCCCCCGAAAAGCGCGATCATTAGCGAGAGCGCATATCCCTTGTGGCCCCCTTGCATCCCACCGACGGGTAATTGCGCACCCCCATCGTAGAAATCGTTAGGATTCCTACTGGGGACCCCATTCTTATCAATGACCCAAGTATCAGGAAGCTCCTCTTCCTTGTTACGGTATACCCGCAGCTTACCCTCAGACGTGATAGAGGTAGCAAAATCAAGCAGGACAGGGGCGCCTTCGGCATGAGGAAATGCCATCGCTAAAGGGTTCGAACCTAGTCGGCCCTCGCGTCCTCCAAAGGGAGCCAGGGTGGCGAACGGTCCTCCCGCCCAGCCCGTGAACATGATGGCAGCCATGCCGGCTGCTGCTGCCATTTCAGGGTAGGTTCCGATTCGACCCGTATGAGTAAGGTTTCCCATGGTTACCAGGCTTACTCCATGATCACGAGCCTTCTCGATCGCCATTTCGGTCGCTCGTGTGGCAACCACCTGTCCGAAGGTAGAATGGCCATCAATCCGGAGGATCCCCCCATGGTTGCCAACGACTTCCGGCTCTGCCTTTGGATCGCAATCTCCGTCCTCAATGTTTTTCAGGTACTGGGGTATGCGAAGGAACCCATGGGAATCGTATCCCGCAAGATTGGCATTGGCCAGGTGGTCCGCCACGATACCAGCGTGGCCAGCCGAGGCTCCTCCCGCCTGCATCATCACATCTGTTATACGGACAATCTGATGTTTCGTTAATATTGGCATGGATAGCTCCTAAGAATTCAGTTTGTTCTCGGATTCCCATGCGAAGCATGGGAAGCATTTAAAGTTTACCTTATTTCTTTCCGCCCCCCTTAGATCCTAAATTAGCTCCTGGAAGGGGCTCCTCGTGATCGTACTCGTGAGACGTGCTCGTGCTCGTGAACGAAACGACATCCCGTAGAACCCTGGATTCCATGCCTTCTCTTCTCTTCGGACTTCCCCATCTCAAAGGGATCGGGAATGTTGCAATCGAGCACATGCACGAGCACGATGACGAGCACGGGTCTGTCCCTCTTAGATCCTAGCGGTAATAGAGGGAAACGCCTTCGTGGAAGACGTGAATCCTGGGCGGCTCGGCGGTCAGTTTGACCGTGTTGCCGCGCAACCCCGTGTGAATGCCCGGCAGCTTTGCGAGCACGGTATCCTTGTCCTGCACCCGGTCAAAGTGGAGCAGAGTCATCTCACCCAATTCCTCGGTGATGCTCACCTTGCCCTCGAAAATATAATCGCCGTCGGTTTCTACCAAATCCTCCGGCCGAACCCCAACCTTGACCTTCAGGCCTTCCTCCGAACTTCGCGTCGGGGCAGCCGAGACGGCAACCCTGCCGGTGTCGAGTTTGATGGTGGTCTGCTCTCCCGTGCCGACGACTTCGCCGGGAAGCAGGTTCATGGCGGGCGAACCGATGAACTGGGCGACAAACTCGTTCTGGGGCCGGGTATACAGTTCCAACGGTCTGCCGAGCTGGGCAATGCGCCCACCGGGGGTGAGCAACACGATGCGGCTCGCCAGGGTCATGGCCTCCACCTGGTCGTGGGTCACGTAGATCATGGTGCTCTCGGGCATCGACTCCTTGAGCTGGGCAATCTCAATCCGGGTGGCCACCCGCAAGGCGGCATCCAGATTGGAGAGCGGCTCATCGAACAGGTAAACCTTGGGGTCACGCACGATCGCGCGGCCGATAGCAACCCGCTGACGCTGGCCGCCGGAGAGCGCCTTGGGCAGTCGTTCGAGATAGGGTTCCATCTGGAGGATCCGCGCGGCCTGCGTGACGGTGGTATTGATCACCTGACGCGACTTCCTGGCAAGCTCGAGGGCAAAGCTCATGTTCTTGCGCACGTTCATGTGCGGATACAAGCCATAGGACTGGAACACCATCGCGATACCACGCTGGGCCGGTGGCACATCGTTGACGACCTGCCCTTCGATCTCCAGCGTGCCCGATGTGATGGTCTCGAGTCCGGCGATCATGCGCAAAAGGGTCGTCTTGCCACAGCCCGACGGCCCGAGTAAGACGATCAGTTCACCCTGCTCGATATCAAGATTGATATCCTCGAGGACCTTGACCGCTCCTCCATAGATTTTTTCGACGTTGGTCAGCCTCATTTCGGACATCGGTCCCTCCCTGTTTGTTTACCGTCCGGCACGTCTGCCGGACCCGGTTCATGGACGCCACATGTCGCGACGCCCTGCCCTCAATTCTTCAACCGGTCACCCTTTGATCGATCCGGCCAACAAGCCGCGCGCGAAATATCGTTGCATGGCGAAGAAGACCGCCAACGGCACCGCCATGGAAATGAAGGTCCCCGCCGCCATGAGATCCCAGTTGCCGCCAAAGGTCCCCATCATTCTGATAATGGCCTGTGTCATGACCATGGTGTCACCGGAGGCGTCGATCAGAAACACCTTGGCAGCCAGGAGATCGTTAAACGTCCACAGAAACTGGACGATCGCCCACGCGGCGAGCGCCGGAATACTGAGCGGCAGAATGATCCTGATAAATATTTGGAAATCACTCGCACCGTCGAGCTTGGCGTTTTCGATAATTTCGCGCGGTATGCCGGCCATGTAGTTGCGCAAAAGAAAGATGCCGAACGGCAGGGTGAACGCGGTATGGAAGAGCCAAACGCCCAGATAGCTCTTGCCGATACCGATGTCCACATGTAGCTTTAGAATGGGGATCAAGGCAACCTGGGAAGGAGTGACAAGGCCCATGGCCATCCCCGCAATCAACCATGCCCGACCGCGGAAATTCATCCAGGCGAGCGCGTAGGCGGCAAATGCGGCAATCACGATTGGGATAATCGTCGCTGGAATGGCCACGGTCAGCGTGTTGAGAAAGGCCTGCGATATCCCTCGTTCGTGCTTCTCGTCGAACAACATCCAGTGGTAATTTGCGAGCGTAAATTTGGGTGGCGCTCTTACCGTGGCGAATACGCGTTGTCCGCGGCCGCTCAACTGATCGTCGTTGCCGCGCCAGACGTAATCGCCATTGGCTTGAACCGTGATGCTTTCCCCATCTCCCAGGTCGGCCACGTCACCAGGAACATAGGCATCAATCGCTCGCGACGAGGTGCCCCAGACGGAAATCTTCTTCGAGGACCCCTCGCCGAACAGATTGCCCGAGACCGTAAAGACGTCGCCGTCAGCCACGCGAAAGTCGTCCGGATCGGCGGCCCGGAGAACTTCGTTCTGCTCGTTTGGAAAGAGCGCTGCCCACCATCCTGAACCACTGATCTGGTCTGCGGTTCGGAACGAAGAGACGAACAGACCCAGCGTCGGAGCCAGCCACACCGCGACCAGCAAAGCGACTGAGATGCGCACGACCCATGTGCGCGTGGATTTGGTTTCTACTATTCCGTCCATGTTCAATTCTCCCTATTTCTTAGCGGGCTTTGTACACATTCCAGATCATGACCGGCCCCACTAGCAGTATGGTGATGATCGCAGCCGACGACCCGACGCCCCAGTCGAGGTCGTGGAATATCTCGCGGAACACGTAAGTTGAAATGACCTCCGTACCCCAATTACCGCTGGTCGCAGCATAGACAATGTCGAACACCCTTATCACGGTCACCGTGACCATGGTCCACGCCACGACGATTGTGCCGACGATTTGCGGGACCTTGATGCGAAAAAATAACTGGAACGGCGTTGCGCCGTCGATGATGGCGGCCTCAATCGTTTCCTGCGGAATGCCGCGCAGCGCCGCCGAGAGGAGCACCATGGTTAAGCCGGTCTGAGTCCAGATCATAACGGCCATCAGGAAGAAATTGTTCCAGAACGATATCGTCAACCAGGATTGGGGTTTGCCGTAAGGCAGGGTGATCGTGAACACATCGATCACGTTCAGAAGCGCCAGGACGGCGATATAGGCCATTACTGCGCTGGGAACTACTAGCAGAGCCGCGGTGACGATTCCGCCCTTTCGTTCCTCCGGAATGAAGAAGGGGCGCAGGAACAGGTAACAGGCATACGCCGCCAACGCAGCGAAACCTAACAGGATGGTGGCCGGGAATATCCTCAGAAAAAGAAACGAGCCGATCCCGCCTTCGAACTGCATCCAGACCGCGTTCAGAACCCCGACCTCGGGGCGGTTATCATAGACCAGCTTGAAGACCACCGAGGCGCCGACAAACGAGATCGCCATGGGCATGAAGATGATCGTCCTGGCGATGTTGCCCCAGGCAATGCGGTCCGTCAGTTGGGCGATCAGGAGGCCAAACGCCGTCGAGGCGGCGGGTACGACACTCAGCCACAATACGTCGTTGCGCATCGCTTCCAAGAACTTCTCTTCTTTGAACATCTGCTGATAATTCGCAAGACCGACAAACGCACCTCCCAAATCGCGGTCGGTGAGCGACAAGCGCAGGGTTTCGAAAACCGGGTAGGCTATGTAGACCCCCATCACGAAAATGGCTGGGAAGCCGAACAACCACGGACGGATCAGGTTGGCGCGATTGATGTTATCTCCGGCGTTCTCGCCGCGCGGCGGGAACAGGACTTTGTCGAGCAACAGGTTAGCGAGGTAGAAGTAACCGAGGCAACCGCCGATACCGATGATGATGATGATGAGACCCTGGATTGCTGCGTTCATGTACGCGCTCCTCCCTGAATGTTGTCGATGCGTATCATACTAAACTCGCCCATCACCCCGCGGTTAATCCGCCGTCAATGACCAAGTCGCTGCCGGTGACAAAAGAGGACTCGTCCGAAGCCAGGTAAAGGGCGCCATAGGCCACGTCTTCCGGGTGGCCCGTGCGGTCCAGGGGAATCCTGTTGAGCATTTTCTCTTGATATCCCTCCTCCTCCATCAAGTAGGCGTTCATCATTGTTACGATGCCGTGCGGAAGTATGGAGTTGGCGCGGATACCTTCCCTGGCGTATTGAATAGCGGTGGACTTGGTCAATAGCCGTATCGCAGCCTTGGACATGGTGTAGGTGCACGAAGACTCCATGGAGCCTATCAGCGCAGCCACCGAAGCGATGTTGATCATGGAGCCGCCACCCGCTTTCCGCATCTCGGGTATGGCGTGTTTTGTCCCCAGAAATGCACCCTTGGCATTTGTATCCAAATCCTGGTCCCACTGCTCGCTGGTGATCTCCTCCACCAGACCGGTTCGGTAAGTACCGGCGTTGTTCACCAGAACGTCCAGTTTCCCGAAGTGGGCGACTGTGGACGCCACGGCTTGCTGCCATTCAGCCTCGCTGGTGACATCCAACCGGACGAAGAGGCACGCGCCACTGGTTTCATTAATTTCGGTCTCGGTCTGACGCCCTTCTTCTTCCAGCACGTCTCCGATGACCACTTTGGCCCCTTCCCTGGCAAACAGCTTGGCCATCGCTGCGCCCAGGCCTCTGGCTCCCCCGCTGATAAAAGCGACCTTGTCTTCCAGCCTCATAGTTTCCCTCCGTTGTTGATGATGGTTGTTTGTCTCCCCGCTAACCACTGGATGCCCCGTCCCACTACCGCACGAAAACCGGGGTTTGAGTAGGCCTGGTTATCGTGCCCGTTCTGATAGCAGAAGACCCTCGCCTTACCGAAGGTCCGCGTCCACGCGATCGTCTTCATACTCTGGGGATGATTGGTGGTGAGCAGGATGTGGCTATCCTCGTCCGCGTCGTCTATGATATAGGTCTCGTCGACGATGTCCCATGGCTCCAGTGGGGCAGTGAGGGGATGCTCGGTGTCCGCGACGTCGATGCGCACGGTCTGGTCAAAGGCGACCGGTACATTGCCTCGCTGACGCATGCCGCTAAGCTCTCTCCATAGCGGCCAGTCGGGAAAGGCTACCAGCGCGTGATGCAGCAGAAATATCCCTTGGTCCCCATCAGCAAGGCCCTCCAGTATCTCCTTTATAGCTCCGCTCTGCTTAGAGGTTCCTGGCTCTAATTTGCCATCTTCTTGAGCGGGCGTGCCATGGTGGCAGTTGTAGAACAGTAGTACCTCGTAGTCCCCTGGACCGCGCGCCGGGTCGGTAATGAAGTCCCACATGTTCTGAGGGTAGGCCTCGATTTCGGGAAGGGAGCGAAGCATGGACTGGAAGCCGACCACGTCGTACGGGTGCTCGCCGGTAATCACTGCTGTTTTTATCTTCCCATTTTTCATGTTCCTGTCTCCTGTAAGTTAAAGTGACCACCGGCTAAAGCCGGTGGTTTATTGTAAACGCCTCAAGGGCTATGTATTGGGTCCCCCCGAGGGGTCCGGTTCGATCTCACACAGGGAAAGGTGAGAAAACCTCGGAGGGGTGACAGGGCATAGCCCAGCCATTGATGGCTGGGTTATGCCACAAAATGTTTTTAGTCCCAGAGGGACGACACTTTTTCTTCAATGCGCTTTCAGTGTCGTCCCTCTGGGACTGGAACCATAATCAAAATCGGTCCCCAGCCATCAATGGCTGGGCTATAACCTTTCGTCCCTCCGGGACTAAAATAGGACCACAGCGCACGGTCAAACCGATAGGAGCCCCTCACCAGAGGTGGGGGTTTATTCCAATTAATGAAGAAGTGCATTCCTCCCCTTTTTTCCAAGGGGGGAATCTGGGAATGCCCCTCTCCAGAGCTAATGTTAGTACATTGATCTTCCACATGAAGTCAGTTTTGCTAGAGCTTAGTTGATAGTACAAGGTTAAGTCAAATAATAAGCCTGTGCGTAGGAGTTAGCCGATTAGTTGGGCAACAAGGCCACGGAACGGACCTCGCCAAACTCCTTTTGCAGCTTTTGCCAGGAATCACCCCCGTCTTCGCTCAGGTACACATAGCCGAAGATGCTGGCTGCGACGATTACATTGGGCCGCTCCTTGTGAGAGCTTATCCCATAGATAATGGAGTTGGGCTCTACCGGCAGGGACACCAGTTGCCAACTTTTCCCGGCATCCTGGGTGCGCTGTACGGCACCGGTAACACCGGGAATAACGTCGCCGTTGCCGACGAACATGACATCGGGATTATCCGCTTTGATGACCATGCCGCGGCAGTAGGACACGCGATCCGCTTCATGGAACTTGGGGAAATAGTGGTAATCCCAGCTTTCACCTTCGTCGTGGCTGGTGGCGATCCCAAAGGGCGAGGTACAGTAGACTACGGAACGGGCGCCAGTCTTCAGAGCCATACTGTGAATGTCGCCCTGGAAGGGGTCAGGCCCCAGGTCGGGCAGGTGGACCCAGTTGTATCCGCCATCCAGGCTCTTGTAAACCCCATCAACCTCCATGCCAGCCCAGATGGTGCGGTTGTCCCTGGGATCTACGATCATGCAGGTGGTCCGCGGCGGCGAGGGAGGAAGTGGTTCAGAGATGGGGCAATTCATGTTTACGCCCATATGAAGCTTGCTCCAAGTCCGCCCCCCATCCCTGGAGCGGAATCCCTCGGGTCGCGTGCCCACGAATAGGGTGTCCGGGTCCGTGGGGTCTACAGTCACCGACCAGATTTCAATATCCGCTGTGGGGGCATCCAGGTTTTCCCAGGTCGCGCCGCCGTCTTCGCTGCGGAAAACGCCCACTTGGGATGAGGGTACTGATTGACAATCAGCACCGGCCAATACCCGCCGGGGGTTGGATGGATCCACGCACAACGCCCTGACGTTGGACTCATGCCAGATAGGCTGATTGATTTTGGTCCAGGATTCACCACAGTCGGCACTCACGTTCAGCCCTTGGCCGGCGGTGCCGATGAGGATTGTGTAATCTTTTGCCATGTCGCGTTTCCTTAAATCAAATAGAAGTTGAAATTATCCATTGTCATCGCGAGGAGCATAGCGACGTGGCGATCTCATGAGATTGCTTCGCTACGCTCGCAATGACATCTTTAATGTATATTTTCAAATTCTAAATGTATTATTTGCTAAAACCCATTGTGCCTGTGAAGTATCCCGGGCCGGACGGCCCGGGATCCGTATGACCATCACGGACTACTTGATAGCGTCCCAGGACTTCTGGATGTCGCGTGCAACGGCGGCGGCATCCTTGCCACCGACATAGTCCACCATGCCCCTCCAGAAGGTCCCGCCGCCAACGGCACCGGGCATCAGGTCGGATGCGTCGAACCGGTATGTGGTCGCGTTCAAGAGAATATCATTTAACGCTGCAAACGCCGGGTCAGTGAAAACCGCTTTGTTGACGTGCAAGTGCGGCGACAAGTCGCCGCCCTGAGCCAAAGCTAGCTCGACCGCAATCGGCGTCTGTAGCCATTTGATAAACCCATGGGCTGCTGGGCTGTTCTTGGAGATGGTCCAAAAGTTACCTCCACCCATCACTGGCTTGCCAAGCTCCGGCTTGCTCGCCCGGGCCGGGAAGTAGAAGAAGTCCCAGTCGCCATACTTTACACCTTTTGGGAAAAAACTCGTAATGTACGTTCCCGCAAGGTGCATGTAGCACTTCGGCGGGCTGTCGAAGAGACCCTTCGGGCTGTCGCGCCAATCCTGGATGGCCACATTACCCACACCGCCGGCTACATATTTTTCGTTGCGGGCAAATTCGCCCCATTCCTCGAGTGCGGCAACGATTCGGGGGTCATCAAACGGAACTTCGTTGCTGACCCATTGGTCGTACAATTCCGGAGGATGCGAGCGCAGCAATAAGTCCTCCATCCAGTCACTTCCCGGAAAACCCGTCGCACCCTCAGAAAACAGACCAATGCACCACGGTGTCCCACCGTCGGCAACGATCCGATCGGCCAGGGCCTTCAGTTCTTCCATGGTCTGCGGGATTTCGTAGCCTGCGTCCTCGAAGTTCTCGGGGACGTACCAGACCACCGACTTAATGTACATATGCGTTGGGACGCCGTAGTAAGCCTTTTTCCCGTCCGGGCCGGCATAGGTGCCGAGGTCAACCCAGGACTGGCCAGCGGCGAAGTTGTCGCGAGTATAGCCGGCAATATCGGGATCCAATTTGGTCAGGAAACCGCGCTTGGCCATGTCCATGGCAAAACCTGGCAGCGGGAAGGCGGTGATATTCGCTGATGCACCTGCTTCGGCGTCAACCATCACTTCTTGCGAGAAGTTCTGCGAGCCGGTGTAGCGGACGTCGGCACCGGTCGCTTCTTCGAAATAGGCAAACATCGCAGTCATCTTGTCCTCTTGGCGACCTGTCATTGCTCCGAAGACCGTGAGTTGCTGGCCAGAATAGTCGTGCTCCTTCGCGAAGGCGTGGTAGCTGTCCCAGCTGAACTCGCCTTCGCCAATCGGGAATTTGAGGTGACCATCCGCATGCGCGACACCCGTCAGGGCGAAGATAGCGACCATCAAAGTCCCTATAAACTCGAACCTTTTTTTCATTTTTATCTTTTTCATAATAATTTCTCCAAATACGATTGATTTCATAATTATCTCCCAAATCTAGCACTGCCCGGTGAAAATAAGATTACAGATAATCACATTCGACAATCTATGCAGTTGTCATTCCTGGCTTGACCAGGAATCCAGGGAACTTTCTGTGAATCCTGGATGCTGGAGATCAAATCCGGCATGACGCTATGACTGTAAACGCACTTTTGCCCAACGGTACTAGTTTATTGAGATTGAAGGTATAAACTTTCTTTCTCTGCTAACGTGATTTCCCCATAGGCTTCTCCTGATAAGACAGTGAATGAAAAATTTTCCCTGGGAGGGAATGGATTGACAACAAGCTTAGGATACAGCATCCCAGATACTTTAGTTCATCTTCAAGCAGTGTGCCAAATCTGAGTCTATTCAGTTAACTTACTGTAATTATTATCTATTTTTGACAAGAGGGAGGTTTGGGTATGCGAAGCAGATGTTCAAATATGTTAACTAAAGCCAGGTGAAATAGTCGTTAACTCACTGATATTAAATCTTTATAGATCAAAATCCAGAATTTGAAACAAATGTTTAATATTTTGAACACTATTAAACTTTATTATTTTCTGATGTTACGTAAATAGTGATTGGTAGGATGGGCTCCGCCCATTAAAAATGAGAAACAGCTCTGTTCAGATGATGGGCAAAGCCCATCCTACCATCCATTTTCACTGACTTTTATGAAATGTCAACAAAACTTAAGTTCCTGTGATGGTACGAATTCCGTACTTTTTCATTTTGTTGAAGAGGGTGGCCCGGGAGATCCTCAGGGCGGAAGCGTTTTTTTCATTGGGCTAGCGAACCGATAAGGATGATGAATTGTATCATTGACTGAATCGCTCTCAAACTATAGAATAGCTGTGAACAGAAAACCAATTCAATCCCTATAAGAAGGAAAACATTTATGGCTTCTATAGCAATGCTGGAAATTTCTCAAGAAATTTTAGATTCTGCCCGATTGACGCCTAGCGAACTCAAAGTAGAAATGGCTGTTTATCTCTATACGCAAAATCGTCTTTCGATTGGCAAAGCCAAAGAATTAGCGAATATGAGCTTGTGGCAGTTTCGACAATTGCTGGCTGCACGAAAAATTGCGCCTCATTATGATCAAACGGATTTTGAAGAAGATCTTGCCCAGTTGAAGAAAACGGAAAAATCATGATCGTTGTGAGCAATACCTCTCCCTTGACGAATCTAGCAGCGATTGGCCAATTCGATTTACTGCAATCCTTATACAACCTAAATCCTGCAATTGAATATTTTGATTGAGTTTCCCCCCACTCTTTGAGAGGTTTTTTTAAAAAAAAGGATTTGAGAGTTGAATTTCCATCAGTCCTTGCTCATAAAGGTTTTTCCGCCCTCCATTAGATCGTCATATTTTGTGATGATCTGATACCCGCTTTCGCGGGCACAAGATTCAAGACGTACTTCTCCCTGGATTTGGGAATCTACATCTCAGCAAAATGTATCCACTGGAGTGAAACAAAGGATCCAGGTCTCTCCAACAGCGACCCATGCATCCCATTGAGCATTGTAAAGTGTTCTTTCCGGAACTCTCAGTTTTTGTTGACGAGCGCCACTCGTCCATTTTCCTGCCATTCGGACAAGATAGGTGCGCATGGTGGCCGGTTCCCAACGGCGCAGTATTGCGTTACCACTACAAAGGGCCATCCAGCGCAGCGTGTTGTAAGCGAGTATCGCGCATTGGAACAAGGCACTGTTGGCCCAAAAATCGTCGGTTTTAATCTGAGCCAGCGCAGTTTGATTTTTTGCTTCCTCAATCCATGTCTCAGCGACCGCCCTTTGGCCATACTCTTTGTGAGCCTGCCAGGGAGTGAGCGCGTCAGTGAGAACATAACAAAAATAATCGTACTCCTTCATCTCAAAGAGGGTGGCCATCCCTTTGAGTTCCTCCTCTTTCTCCCTGCGTACGGCCATGAATTTTCTTGACCTCCTCCAAGTTTCACATTGGTGGGAAAACTCACACCCTTCCCAAGCGGGCTGCCCCTTCACTTTTTGCCATTTTTGGGTTTCCAACAACGAGACAAGCCCCTTGAGTTTGACCTTGATCAGATAGCCATGGCCTCGTTCTTCGAGGAAATCCAGCAAATCCCCCACAAAAAAACCACTGTCTCCACGAAACAGAGTGCGAGTCCGATTTGGAAGGTGAGCGAGAAGTTGCCGCATGAATTCAACGACTCCATTGCTGGTATAGGCACTCCCATCACGAAGCCAACCCTGAAGAATCTCCTTTGTCTCTGCGCAAAATGCCAGCAGAGGATGATACGAAGCTGCACCGCGTTTGTGGGGATTATATCCGACAGACACTCCTTGCTGCTTGCCGTAGGCCGTTTTCACAGTGGAGTCCACGTCAATCACAAGACAGTGTAACACCCCAACGATGCTTGTCCCACTTCGAAGCGCCTTACGCCAGATACCGGCTCGAATCCGATGGTTCAAGCTCTCCATCTCATTGATGTTTTTCTGTGTGAAAGTACGCAGTATCCGGCCGAATGTGGTTTCATCCGGAATCCTCAGCCAACCGGCCACACGACTCAAAACACGGTCGTTCCAAACTGTCACAATCGAACGAATCGAACGGGCGCCACCAACAATGCCGACCACCGACAAAATGACCATGTCCACCGCGTCATAAAGACCCGTGGCGCCACGCCGATGATCTACGGTCTGCTCTGTCTTTGAAACAATCCCTTCTTTGTGAAAAAATTTGACAACCGGAATCAAGCCTGCTTGCGCGGTCAGGTCTCTGCCTCCCTGGCTGATATGGATGTTTTTTGCTGTCGTTCTTGCCGATCTTGCGCTACCTTTGTTTTTCATGGTAATGGTGATCTCTTAAAATGTTGATTCTGGTGTTAACTATTTGAGTATATTACCATTTCCATGTTTGATTGTCATCTAATTGCAGGATTTAGGTACAAATCTATTTATATTGCCCAGGGCGTATGGGATGAATTAAACCATGAAAGGAAAAAGTGGCCAGGCAGCTATGAAGTTTCCCAGGCTACCTGGATTGAAAGACATTCTGTCGAGAATAAAGCCCTTGTCACAGCTTTAGAAAACGACCTCGATCTGGGAGAATCAGAGACGATTGCTCTGGCATTAGAATTACACGCAGATTTAGTTTTATTGGATGAAAAAGAGGGGCGACGAATGGCGAAACGGTTAGAATTACCTGTTATGGGAGTCGTTGGGATTTTGCTGGAAGCAAGAGCAAATAAACTGGTGGACAGACTTCTTCCTCATCTTGATGATCTCCGCAAAAAGGCAGGGTTTTATTTGAGTGAACCACTGTATCAATCCATTCTTTTAACTTCAGGTGAAACTGCTTCATAAATTGTGTCATTAATCGGTACCTTTTTTGGGGAAGTGGTCTAAGTTATGATCATGCCCTTATTAAGTTCCGATGATAGTCCGAATTCCATACTTTTTCATTTTGTTGAAGAGGGTAGTCCGGGAGATCCCCAGGGCGGCAGCGGTTTTTACCTTGTGGCCCTGGGAATTTTTCAGGGCGCTGAGAATCGTCGCATTTTCACTATCCGCGACGGCTTGATCCAGCGCAATTTTCCCATGGTTGGTGTTATCTCTAAAATTTGGAGTTTCGCTGATTTTGGAATTTATCCGTTCCCCCGGAAAATCGACCTCTCCCAGGGTGACATAGCGTAGCAGGGTGTTTTGCAGCTCCCGGACATTGCCCGGCCAATCGTAAGCCTGCAGGGCTTCCAGAAATCCCGGTGTGATGGGCTTTCCTTTTTGAAGCGGTGCCGTGGATTTCAAAAAATGCTCGACCAGCAGGGGGATATCCTCTTTTCTTTCCCGGAGCGGGGGCAGGCGAATGGGGAAGACATGGATCCGGTAATAGAAATCTTCTCGAATTTGCCCCGTCTTCACCCGATGACTCAGCTCCTGGTTTGAAGCTGCAATGAACCGGATATCGGGCTTGATGACCTCGGTGGTGCCAAGCGGGGTAAAGCCACCGCCCTCCAGGACACGAAGCAGTTTAACCTGCAGGTTCAGCCCGATATCGGCCAGTTCATCCAGGAACAAAGTGCCTTTGTCGGTCAGGCGCAGGAAACCGCGCTGATCGCTGTCGGCCCCGGTGAAAGCGCCTTTTTTGTGTCCAAAGAACTCGCTCTCGATCAGGTTTTCGGGGATGGCCCCGAGATTCACCGGGAAAAACACTTGCTCCTTGCGGTCACTGGCCTCATGAATGGCCTTGGAGACCAGTTCTTTTCCGGTTCCCGATTCGCCGTAGAGGATCACGTTCACATCGGTGGCCGCCGCTTTTAAAATCAACTCGTATACCTGCTGCATGGGTTCGCTTTTTCCGATAATGTCACCAAACCGAAAGCGATCTTTGATGCGGGCTCGCAGGAGGATATTTTCCTGACGCAGGGAGGTTTCGCTCGCTTTCAGTTCGTCCAGCGCCTTTTTCTGGTGGGTAATATCCGCTACCAACCCTTCAATGAACAGCAACTGGTGGTTTTTCAAGTCATAGACGGGGCGGGCGTGCAGGGATGCCCAAAAGGTGCTGCGGTCTTTACGGAAAAATTCCACCTCAAAATCCGAAACGGGACGTCGTTGCCGCATGAGATCCAGGAACTGGTTGCGTTGTTCCGGATTCACATAAAGCTGGTGCCCGGCGTCGGTGATGGATTCCATCAGCTCTTTCGGGGAGGAGTATCCGAATAACCGGGCCATCGCTGGATTGGCGTTCAGAAAGCGGCCATCTAGGCTCGTCCGGTAGATGCCTTCCATGGAGTTTTCAAAAATTCCCCGGTATTCGGCTTCCGCTCGCTTCATGTTGTCGTAGAGCCTGGCATTTTCCAGGGAAATGGCGATCTGGGAGCTAAGGTGTTTGATAACCTCGAGTCGCCGGGAGGTGAAGGCCCCCTCGACCAGGTTATTTTCCAGGTAAATGATTCCGCTCAAGGCGGACTTATGATGTATCGGCGCACACAGGATCGATTTAGGACGTTCCCTTTTAATATAGTCATCCCCGACAAACCGTTCCTCGTGGGAGGCGTTGTCCAAAACCAGGTGTTCCCGGGTTTGTTTCACCCAGGAGATGACCGAGAGGGAGAGGGAGAAAGCCTTTTCCACAGGCAGGGAAAACGGTAGAAAACATTCGACCTGCTCGGCGCTCCCGCGGGCAGCAATGAGAGACTGACCTTCGGTTTCCAGAAGCAGGGCTGCTGTCTGGGCCCCGGCATTTTCCATTAGAATACGGAGCAAGATCTCCAGCAGCGGTTCCAGCTCGATGGTACTGGAGATGGCCTCCGAGGCTTTGAGCATCGTCCCCAGATCCAGGTTGGCCCAAGGAGACGCCGCTGCTTCAGTGTGATCATCGGCAATCAACCCGGGATATCGATGCTTCAGGTGCACGACCTTCCGTTTTGCCCCCCAGGCTTCGTATTTCTCCATTGCAGAGCGCAGGTAAGACCTGGCGGCGTCGATTTGCCCTTGGTTGAGCAAGTACCTGGCTGCCAGTTCATTGGCCAGGGCTTCCTCGTGGATAAATTCGCTCTCTCTGGCCAAAGCGATGGCCTGGTCATAGTGGGACAGGATCGCATCACTTTCACCATCCAAAACTCGCAACCGTTCGGCTTCCACCAGGTGATGCTTGTGTCGGTAATTGGGCGGGGCACTGCGCGCCAGTTTCTCCAATAAAGCCTGATTGTCGTTAACCTGGGTGAGGATCTCCTCCTTTTCCCCCTCAGGCCCCTGGTCGCAAAGCGCGAGGAGAGCGAGGGACAGGTAGCAGTTGGCCAGGGGATCGGTAAGGGCATCCTTGTAGGTTTTCATCAAGTTGATCATTTCAAAAACCGTCTCCCGCGCTGCTTCGTATTCTTCGAACAGGTATTGCAGCACCAGCTTTTGGTAATTAAAACAGCTCTGTTCACGATAGACGTACCCTGCACCCGTCACCCTATGGTATTGATCCATGATCCCGCTCGACAGGCTCGAAGGCTCCTCCATCAGAATCATGACCGCCTTCATAAGCATTTCCACCTGGGGAGACCCGATAATATAATCGATCTTCTTGAGAGCAAGCTTCAACGTCGACAATTCCCCTTTCAGCCAATTCAGCTCTTTCCCGCACATAAACGCAATCTGACATCTTACGACGGCGCTACGACCGGCATAGAAGAAATCTCCCGTTTCGATTCCCATCTTATGAGCTTCAAGCAAGGGCTCCAATGTCGCCGATAGCGGCTCCCGGTAGGACCGGGTCCCACCATTGAATCCCCCGGAAACTCTACAGTTTATTTCCTTCAGATCAAGCGCTTCCATGAGCTGTATGCCCAGACGATTGAGTCCATAACCAAATTCAAAATCCTGCATATACACGCAATATATCATTCCAAGGAGAGCATAGGATTCGGGTGATTGTTTCGGATGAAAATGATTCAGCAGCAAAGAGATGCGTTTTGAAGCGATGGGCTGCCAAAGACCGTCATCCAAAGTAACCCCAGCCTCGCTATATGGCAAATGGAGCTCATATAGAATATGGACAAGGACCTTGGAAAGCGGTTGGGTGAGCGGCTCAAAGCGCATCACTTCTTCAGCGCTTTTACCGGCCAGGCTGGGTTTGATTTGAACGAGGGTCTGCTGCCACTGGTCGGGAGACAGACGGCTCAGTTTACACCCAAATTTCTCCAGAATTTCCTCACCCGTTTTCAGTGCCTTCTTTAATTCACCCTGGGTCGTGTACGCCTTGATCAGGCATTGATAAACATTGGCCAGGTCCAGGTCCTCTCGGGCGTTGTCTTTTACGGCACCCGCCAGCTTCTCCATCAACTCGAAGCGGCCGCAGAGCCATGACATCTCCGTAGCTTCCTCATGCAGGGATAAGGCCAGGGGGTATTGCCGTTTCCAAGCGGTGGCTCCTGAAAGCTCCAGGCCGATGGTAAAGTATTCCAGGGCCTGTTCAAAAGCCGAAGCCGCTCTGGCCTGACGACCGGCTTTCAGGTTGAGTTCCGCTAGCTTCGATCGTTCTTTCCATTTATCCTTCACCCTCCGGGCCAGGTTGAAATGATGGACGATGTCAAAAAGCAGATCTTCACCTTTCTCCGGTGCGTATTGCTTGAGCAGGGTCTGACCGATTTGAAGATGGACCGCCGGTTTCTCCTTTTGCGCAATGAGGGCATAGGCAGCCTGCTGCACCCGGTCATGCAGGAACTTGTAGCTGCCATCTTCCGCACTCGCTCCGGCGGTCGGATTATCCAGCTGCGGGGCCTGGGAAAAACCGAGGATCAACCCGGTTTCCAGGGCCGGCAACAGGTTCTCATCGATCTCCCCGCTTCCTTCTCCGCTGATCAGTCCCAAGGATTCGAGGTCAAAGGTATTGCCGATGCAGGCCGCCAGGCTCAAGAGTCGCTTGGTTTCAGAGGAAAAACCCTGGAGCCGGTCAATCAGCAACTCAACTACATTATCTGTCACCGCCAGGAAATCGATGGCGGCCAGCTCCCAGGTCCATCGTTTTTCCTCAGGCTGATACCGGATCAGGTTCTTCTCGGAAAGTAGGGTCAAAAACTGGCTCACAAAGAAGGGATTGCCGCCGGTTTTGCGCAGCAGGAGCTCGGCCAGCGGGTTTGCATCCTCAGGACGGCAGTGGCAAGTATGGACGAGCAGTCGTGAGATGTGTTCTCGGTTCAGGGGCTTTAAGGGGATCGTTTGCAGCAGCTGGCCTGTTTTTTTGATCACTTCACTACTGATCATCAGCCGGTGGCCGGTATCCACCTCGTTGTCGCGATAGGCTCCCAGGAAAAGCAGAGGTTTCCTCTCCGAATCCTGAGCGATCCGTTCAACCAGCTTGAGGGTATCGGCGTCCACCCACTGCAAGTCGTCCAGAAAAATAACCAGCGGATGGGTTTTTTCACAGAAAACGAAGATGAACTCCAGTAAAACGGCAGTGAAGCGGTTGCGGGTCTCCAGCGCTCCCATTTCCGGCAGCGGGGGTTGCGGGCCGATCATCTGTTCCAGTTCCGGGATCACCCGGGTCAGGAGCTGTCCGCTGGGTCCCAGGGCAGCCCGTATCCTGCTTTTCCAACGCTCCATTCCGAACTTGCCTTCGGCCGATACCTCCCGGATGAGTCCCCGTAGCGCCTGGATCAGGGCGCTGTAGGGAATATTGTGCCGGAGCTGGTCAAACTTGCCGGAGATGAAGAAGCCATTTTTTTGGGCAACGGACCTGTGAATTTCAGCAGCCAGGGCAGTTTTGCCGACACCGGCGGATCCCGAGACCAGCACCATCTCGGTTGCTCCCTGACTGACTCGCTCCAGGGCGGCCTCCAGGGTGGCGATTTCATCTTCCCGGCCGTAAAGCCCCGGGGCGATCTGCAGTTCACTGGGAATGTCATAGCGGCCCAGGGGAAAATCGGACAGGCTCCCCTGATTTTCGAGCTGATCCAGACATGCCAGGAGATCGGCTGCCAGGCCCGAGTGACTCTGGTAGCGCGCCTCGGCACGCTTGGCCATCAGTTTCATCACCAGGCGGAAAAGAGTTTTGGGCACCTGCGGCGCCATCTGGTCCAGGGGTACGGGCTGCCGGGCAATGTGGGCGTGGATGATTTCCATGGCCTCCCGGGATTGGAAAGGCACTCTCCCGCTGAAAAGTTCGTAAAGGGTGGCGCCCAGGGAATAAAAATCACTGCGATAATCGAGCACCCGGTTCATCCGGCCGGTCTGCTCGGGGGAGATATAGGGCAGGGTTTCCCCGCTAAGCTGGGGACTCAACGTAGTCAAATTTTCCCGGGGAAGCCGGGTGGCCAGGCCGAAGCCGGTCAATTTGACTGTTCTTGATGCCGGATCAACAAAAATATTCAACGGGTTGATCATTTTATGCAGGATGCCCTGCCGGTGCACTTCTTCCAGGGTGCTGGTCAGTGAAACCGCTACCTTAAGCGAGTCCGGCAGGTCGAGCCGGGTGGCATCCATCAGCTTTCTTAAAGGAAGGCCTTCGGTGTTTTCCAGGATCAAAGCCGATCCGTTCTCACACGCCACCAGTTCCTCTGACCGGAGGACCCCATCGATCTTGAGAGCCTGGGTGATCTCATGCTCGTGCCGTATTTCCGCCTGTTCCTGCGCGCTCTGCTCAGAGGAAGCCGCTCCCTTGATCAAAACCAAAAGCCCGTTGCTATTCCGCCTGCCCCGCCAGAGCCGGGTCCGTCCGCTTTCAAAAATAACCTCCTCCAGCGAATAACCCGGTATATCCGGTTTTTTTCTGTCTGGAATCGTCTGCTCTATTAGTGGATAAGGCCCTTTTATTGGCCCGGGTGGCGTTTCCATTCCCGGTCCGGTGCAGACTTCTTCCTTTGACCCTTCAGGAATTTTGAAGCTTTTCAACAGATCCCCCAGGAAACCCTGGTTCTTTTCGATTTCGTGGATTTTTCCCAGCATTCTCCGGGCGGCATGGTAATTCAATCCGATTTTTTCTGATAATTGTTGAGCCGTTATCTCCCCATTGCATGCGGCCACATAATAAATCCCCCAAAACCAGTAACGCAGTGGAGTCCGAGTCCGGTGCATGATCGTACCTGCTGTAGCTGAGGTTTGGGAATGACATTGTTTGCATTGAAACAGTTTGCGCAGCGACACCTCATAATACTCACGATGGCCACAGGAGGGACAGACAAACCCCTGGGGCCAGCGAACTGCGAAAAAATGCTGGTGACAGCGATCATCGGTCAAAAACCGGTTCCTATGCTGATCCAATGACATCTGCTGAGTGAACGTTATTTTCATGGGGAATCCTTTGAGATAGAAGGAGCTTTTAGCTGTCAGTTATTGGTATTTTAGATCTTTTTTATTACTGAAAACCCCACGCGGGCCGCAGTTGCTGAACACTGATAGCATTGTCGCGACAGCGACAAATCAATACTTAGTTAACGCAAAATCGAATACATGCCAAATTCAACTGATTTAATGCGAATCATATCAAAGATTCTGATTAAATGCAAGGAAGATATTAAAGAGCGTTGATTCCTAAAATCTGGGGACAGTTACTAATTAGTGCTTGGCCGAAAAATACTCAAATTGCTGATATTAAATGATAATTCTTCAATTTCATAGGATGAAGATTGGTTTGATGCAGTGTTCAGATGGCCAAAATCAGCAAAAAATGGGATTTTTATGAGTTTCTCCAAAATCTTCGTTTCTTAAAAATAAGTGAATACCATTAAATATCATGTAAAGTCTTTCATTAATTATATCAAGATGATAAACTGATATTTGTGACGCGAAGATTTGAGAAAACCCGAGTTTGCGCCAGCTCGCATGAAGGGTCAATCGTTGCAGTTACAGTATTTTCGGACTGGTTTCTTTCGTTTTTCCGTAAATCTTCAAGATTTGAAATATTATGCGCACCATACGTGACCCCCAGATGAAGTTCGGCGAAGTCGACGTTGCCGCCATCGAGTTGGATCTAAAATCCCGTGATGACATCCCCCCTATCCTTCGCGGTTTGCAATACATATACGCCACGCCAGCATTACGCGCATCGGTATTCAAGGTTCCGGAACGAGTTATCCCCTCGCGAAGCGGTCCGGGCCTGAGCAAAGAAGACAGGCATCGCAAAGCGGACCCCCGTCTTGGGCGTCCTGGGATGGAGCAGTGGAAGATTCTGGTGCTTGGCGTACTGCGCCTGGGTCTCAACACCTATTACGACCGCATCCATGAGTTGGCTAACCATCACGACACCATCCGGCAGATGCTCGGACATGGTGGGTGGGAGGACAAAACGACGTACAACCGGCAGACGATCAAGGATAACCTGCGTCTTTTCACACCTGAGATTCTCGATGAGATCAATCAGTTGGTTGTCAAAGCCGGACATGGGCTGGTAAAAAAAAAACGCCCCAAAAGATGGGCCAACCCGAACTCGCACGGAGAAGAAGATTGAACTTCATGATTCAAGCAAGGCGCTACGTGCACGCTGCGACTCCTTTGTGGTTGAAACCAATGTACATTATCCGACCGACGTCAACCTGCTCTTCGACGCCGTACGCAAGACGCTTGAAGAATGCGCCAGGCTTTCACGGAGTTGCCAGTTGGAGAGCTAGCGACAATATCGGTTCAACCTCAGGCAGTTCAAAAAGCAGTATCGTCTCATCCAAAAGCTCAGGCCCTCCACTTCGAAAGTTGAGCAAATAAAGCGTGCCCGTGAAGAAAAGAGGCGCAAGGAATATCTCAAATACGTCCTCATGGCCAAGGGGTATCAACTGCGGGTCCGGACAAGCCTGGAACTTTTGGAAAAACGGGTGCGCTCCTCTTTGAAACTGCTACGCTTGCGGGGGTACATGGGCTCCGCAGAAAAACTCATGAGCCAAATCATCCGCAGTGTGCGCTTCAACGAAACCATGGTTCGAACGCTATGTCGCTCTGGCTGTGCTGGCAAAAAACATCCACCGTTTCGGCACCGTCCTGCGTGAACAACAAAAAGAACGGCAGCGTCGTAAACGAGGACCCTACAAAAAAGCGGCCTGAACCCAAGAGTGACTCCCCATTCTGAAACAAGAGGGGAGGCCGGGAGGGGGGGGTGAGTGTCCAAAAATAGGGGGGTAACAAAAAATTAGGGATCCCAAAGAAAAATAGCTTCAATTCTCTAAAATATGGCTTGTTCAAAAACAGATGTTCTCGCGGATTCTACACCTCTTATTAGTAAAATTGTATTTTTCTGTCAGGCACTAACTAACCTGAGTTCGAGATAAGAATTTAATAAATTCAATATGTTATGGAATCTTCATATCTTAGAGAAACCTTGTCATTCCTGCGAAAGCGGCAATCCGGAGGTATGCAGCCAGACTGAAATCCGGATCCCCGTTCCCCGCTTTCGCGGGGACAAGTTTCGCGAAGATGACATATACACTAGGATACTCATATTATTGAAGATTTATCTCGAACTCAGGTTATTCATAGCAAACATAGCATCGTCAATGCGATTTTGTATGTCCTGAAAACGGGTTATCAGTGGAGCATGCTTGCCCATGATTTTCCTACTATGATGACTCTGATAACCGAACGGACTTGGGAAGGTATGCAAGGTACGGTGGCTGGCTGGAATAGGGATGCGACTTTTCTAATACGCATGCGGGGTCACTCGAGCTCCATGTGAAGCCTCTCCGGAATCAAGGACTCTGAGTTGGACGCCATCATAGAAGCGGTCGAAGCGGCGACCACCATCGAGGAGCAGATGAAGCACGCCAGGCAGGCAGATATGGTCCTGATCGAGCAGCAGGGGTATGTCTGGGGGCCTCACCCTGCCAAGTTCAACGCGATCCATCCGTGGGTCATAGGCTACAACGGTGAAGTCCAGCTGGGAAGTATGAATCGTATGGTCATCTTCTCCCGCCTCCGGATTGACCAGGAGCTGAAGAAAGAAATGGGCTTCTAGGCAATCCTTCGAAACCCGCTCCTGTTCCTCCCTCCGGCCCAGCGGGTGGGAGGGAAACAGTCATTCTTATCCCAATGTGCGCCTTTGCAGGTCGCACAACGCATATGAAGACAGGTGTGAGACCTCTCTGACTATGGTTGGAAACAAGAATAAATCCAAATTTTGCAGAATCTTTGAAAAACCTGCTGGGTCTCACAGCCCTGTCAATCAATTTGTTGGAATTGTATCCGCTCAGAAGTTTTTTTTCTGCATTCTGAAAATCATTTTTCTGCATTTTTCAGACCTATTTTTCTCATTTTGAAACTGTTTGACCAAGACACCTAATTTTCGATGAATCCTTCAAGATCCAGGTTTCGATAGAATTATTATCAAGCTGTAATTCTTTCACAATTTTTTGAGCACTATCAAATAATTGACGTTTATTTTCGTATCTATTTTGATTCTTCCTGCAGGTTCCTTGAAACTTAGGAGGGGATCGAATAATTTCAATATCCAGGTCAACTTTGCTCTTTTCAATCTCAGATTCAATATGGGTCATATTTCGTTTTAATGTTTTGTAAAAACTGATTTCACTTTGCGCAGGATCAGGTAAAAATTGATTAACGCGAGTGCAGAATTGACAATTACATTTCAAATTTCCCTCACGAAACCAATCTTTTGGTTGATTTGGAGGAGATGGAAAATCTATTTGAATCCGTTGGAGTACATTCGCAACAAATTTTTTCATGATCACCCGATCATAGTCATACCCTTTAAGCTTCTTGTGGGCACTCACTAAAGCCGGGCCATAAGTAGCGGTAAGAAAAGAAGGCTGCTTTTGGAAAGATAAAAACTCAATGACCTCATCTGTTAACGCATGAATTTTAAGCAAAGAAACAATTTGTAACATATTTGCAATTTTCCCTTTGGTCAGGCGATACTCCAATGACGATTTCCAAAATGCATGAACCCATTTTTTCATGACAGATTGACCTTCACTGGAAAGAGATTTTTTTACGAGTAGTAGGGAGTTCATCCATGGAATAACGTCCCGTTTGTCGACATTCCATTGATAAAGGTCCTGTTCAGAGGTCAAACTAGTGCAAATATCTTCTTCAAAGTATTGCCAACCAAAACGCTCTAGAATCTGTATAAATGTTTGAACATCGACGAGACTTAGATCGTGATAACTCATCTGCCTATGAATAAACTTTTGGAGCAGCTCAACATCTCCAATTGCAATTAACTCTTGTGAAATATCTTCCTTACTATAGCGAGGCTGATCTTCGATAATATATTCTGCCAATCGAATTATTTTTTGACGATGATCCTCTTCCCATAAATCCTGTTCTTTAAGAAGGTTTTTTAAATAATGTATCCCATAATTGATATCCATTTTTGTGATCATGTCCAAATCTCGATCCTTTGGCCAAATGATCACAGCACCTCGGTGATACCAGAGTTCCTTGGTTGCTCCCTCATTACCACTTGCTTCCGAGATAGAGAAATCTCGTCCAGGCCCATCAAGTAAAGGAATTTTTGCGAGTAGCTCATCTTCTTCTAAATGTAATTTTTCTATATTTATTTTTACCCCCTTAGAGGTCATAAAATAATGCGCATAAACTTCTTCGCCATCAACATCATATTCTTCAAAATCATCTTCATCCAAATCATCTTTATGAGAATACCGGTCATAATAGACTGTTTCTCCATAACTTGTCCGATAATAGGTCACTAAACATAAAAATGCTTGGCAGCCATTTTTTTCCGCTGCGTTTAATAGAGCAGAGGCTTTTGCAAAATCTCCGTTTTTAAGATTAGAGAGACAAAGGTTTTCCTCTGAATAATCATGCTCCAGCAAATAGGTTAAAATGGGGTTTTCCTTATTTTCCTGTGTCCATTTTTGTATGGCATTACTAACATCCTCAACAATTTTTAATTGTTGAGATAATAGAGGTTGTACCTGTCTATTCGCAATAGCGAGGTTGTAAATCAAACATATTCGATAGCCGGAAGTTAATGGCTTGACTTCATGATAACAGTCAGCATAAAAGGCTAAAAAATCCAAGATGGAAGCTATCATTATCAGCAAATGAATAACGATGACTTTGACTACCATGACTTACAATCAATTCGCCTCCTTCATGCTCAGAAGGTAAGTTAATCACCAAAGTCGCAAACATATTAGGTATTTTTTCGGTATCACGGTGTAATTTAAAAAATGATCCTTTCTCATAGATTAAAAGCTTGTACTGTTCAAAAGCAATTTCGCATCCGTGCAAACCCAATTGCTTTCCTATCTGATTGATGGATTTTTGTAGAGCCTCCTCCCATTGGGGATTGATCAGCTCAAAATTTTCAGGAGAGATTTGCCAAACATTTCGAACATTTGTATCTACAATCGTGTCTTCTCCACGTCCATAAGGAGCTTGCTCACTAATCTTAATCAGTGCTTTTGCTTGATGCGCAAGAAGGGGTAGAGAAACAATTCCCAAACCTTTGACTTTGAGCCCGGGAGGGATAGAAGTCAACTTTCCACTTACGGAAAATGTTCCTGGATTTTCGACTTTTTCCATTAAATCAATAAATTCGTTCATATGAACTCCCTGGTAATTTGTGTAATAACTTTGAAAATATCGAGGGATAAATTTTTTTCTTAAAAACTCTGGTTTGTTCATGACGTGAATCAATTTGGTGAAGCGCCTGATAGCATAATTCAGCAGCAGATCTTTGTCCTATTTTCAAAAAGTATTCTCCCATTACTCCGAAAAAAACTATTACTTCCGAAACATGAAACGTTGTTCGTATTGGGTATAATAATTTCAGATCAAATTGATGATTAAAAATTGTTGGAATTTGTCCTACATTTCCATCACGTAGACAGAGTCTCGCATAATTGGATTTAGCAAATAAATACGCAGGATGTCTCTCATAATTTTTGATGATAATTTCATCAACTTCTTCCCATTTTCCAAGTCTGGAGTATGCAAGCGTCAGGTAATTGTGAAGTTGAGGAATTTGTGGATAATTTTCGATCAGTTCTTCTAATTGGAGCAAGGCCTCCTCAGGAGATGAATGAGCCTGCTCATAAAGAGTTTCTGCTTGATCTTTGATTTCCGGAGGAAATTTATTTTCCAGGGGTTCATCTGTAATCTCATATTTTGACAGGAACAATTCGTTTGGTAATGGACTAAAAGAATGTGGAGAGAGCAGCTTTTTTTTATTTACTTTTCGTTTTTGCGAATCCTTCTTATGTTTTGTTCCTCTTTTAGACATCACTTTTCAGCCAATATGTATAAATTAGAATTGAAGATAAGATCTCTCCTGCGGGGGGACTGCCCAAGGAAATGACAAATTGTAAACTGGAAAAAAAAAGGCACAAAAAAAAGTCTTAATTGATCTCGTTTTTTGTCTTTTCTTCATTTTTTGTTTGCTCATCTAAATCAAGATCTGATTCGTTTTGGTCAATATACTCCCACATTTCATTTTGATGCAACCAGATGGGATCGGCATTTTTCAATATAAATTCATCAACGTCCATTCCATCAATTGTTGGGGGACGTTTTACTCTCTTTTGCTTTCCATTGATAAAGACAGTCATGAATTCTTTTTGTTTACGTTTTTTCTCTGCCTTCTGAACATAAGTAAGTTTTCTTTTTCGTTTACTCATTTTTGGGAATGATTCCTTTTTTCTCAATTATTGCAGTTTTTCTCCGTTCCTTATTTTACCTTCCGCAGTCATTTTTCTACAGTAGCGCAATCAGTCTTTTTATGGGGTTCATGCAGTCATTTTTATGATTCCAACGTTTTGGATCAGCTTGCCGGGGGACGATGACCATGGAAAAAGAGATAAACTCACAATTTATTGATAATTTTGAAAAAAGCGCCAATCCCCTGCTAAGCTGGATCCAATTGTGCGTGCCCGGCAATTGTGTGAGTCCCCTGTACATTATCCGAAAAGTATACTACCTAAATCCTGGAATATTTTGATTGAGTTTCCCCCCACGTCTTTGAGAGGTTTTTTTAAAAAAAAGGATTTGAGAGTTGAATTTCCATCAGTCCTTGCTCATAAAGGTTTTTCTCCATTAGATCGTCATATTTTGTGATGATGATACCCGCTTTCCGGGCACAAGATGACGTACTTCTCCCTGGATTTGGGAATCTACATCTCAGAAAATGTATCCACTGGAGTGAAACAAAGGATCTAGGTCTCTCCAACAGCGACCCATCTTTTTGTAAAGTTAACTCTCAGTTTTTGTTGACGAGCGCCACTCGTCCATTTTCCTGCCATTCGGACAAGATCGCATGGTGGCCGGTTTATTGCTGACCACTACAAAGGGCCATAGCGCAGCGTGTTGTAAGCGAGTATCGCGCATTTCTTTTTTTTAATCTGAGCCAGCGCAGTTTGATTTTTTGCTTCCTCAATCCATGTCTCAGCGACCGCCCTTTGGCCATACTCTTTGTGAGCCTGCCAGGGAGTGAGCGCGTCAGTGAGAACATAACAAAAATAATCGTACATCTCAAAGAGGGTGGCCATCCCTTTGAGTTCCTCCTCTTTCTCCCTGCGTACGGCCATGAATTTTCTGACCTCCTCCAAGGGTGGGAAAACTCACACCCTTCCCAAGCGGGCTGATTCACTTTTTGCTCATTTATTGGGTTTCCAACAACGAGACAAGCCCCTTGATTTTGACCTTGATCAGATAGCCATGGCCTCATTCTTCGAGGAAATCCAGCAAATACAGTCTCCAGCGAAACAGAGTGCAGTCCGATTTATGAGCGGAAGTTCCGCATGAATTCAACGACTCCATTGCTGGTATAGGCACTCCCATCACGAAGCCAACCCTGGAATCAGCTTGTCTCGGGGCAAAATGACCATGGAAAGGATGATAAAGCTGCACCGCGTTTGTGTGGATTATATCCGACAGACACTCCTTGCTGCTTGCCGTAGGCTGTTTTCACAGTGGAGTCCACGTCAATCACAAGACAGTGTAACACCCCAACGATGCTTGTCCCACTTCGAAGCGCCTTACGCCAGATACCGGCTCGAATCCGATGGTTCAAGCTCTCCATCTCATTGATGTTTTTCTGTGTGAAAGTACGCAGTATCCGGCCGAATGTGGTTTCATCCGGAATCCTCAGCCAACCGCTGACTCAAAACACGGTCGTTCCAAACTGTCACAATCGAACGAATCAACGGGCGCCACCAACAATGCCGACCACCGACAAAATGACCATGTCCACCGCGTCATAAAGCGTGCAAAACCGCCGCATGGGAAATTGCAAAACGCTGAAAAAGGAATAACAGGTCTCAATGATGATCTCATGGGCGTGGCAGTGATGATAAGTGAAAGATGTCATCGGTTTGTACCCTTGAGCTGTACATGGCACCTATGCTTTGAATACGCAGACAGGGGAAGTGCTCGATTGACAAGACTACCTCGAAGCAACTGCAGGTACACTTGAACAATTACGCCACCCACAAACATCTTAAGGTGAAAGAATATACCCGCATTTCATTCCTACTTCCTCCTCATGTGAACATGGTGGAACGCTTTTTTGGCAAGATCACTGCAGAACGGATTCGACGAGGCGCCTTCAAAAGCGTGCTCGAGTTGACCGAAGCCATTAGTTACATCGAGACACACAATCGCAACCCAAAACCCTATGTCTGGACTAAAACTGCCGAAGAAATTATCAACAAACTCAAACCTGTCTACCAAATGACCAATAATACAACTATAAAAAAAGTACTGGCCGAGGGCAAGTGCGGGGAGGTGACGAGCCGTGCGGAGGAAGCCTGAGCGCAAACCTACGAGTCGACGGACAGAAACAGCATATAAGGCTGAACTTCGGGGCGAGCATGCGCAACATCGCGATGTCCACTCGGATTAAGGAGGATGGTAAATGCCGCGATTGCGTAAGGAAAGTTCATGCTCTTAGCCGGGGAGATCTGATCGTGATGCGGTCGGTTTATTCCTCTCTTGCGCATCACTCTCCTTCTTCTCGTTTGTCTCAGGTAGCGCGGTGTCGAGTAATCGGCAACGAAGGGCGGTCAGAATTCAGCCGAGGGCATAGTAGCTCCTTGAGAGTGAAGGCCCGAACCCAAGAGAACGCTCTATCCCATAAGCTCTGTACATCGATGAAGCCGACCGGTGGAGATGATTAAAATAACCTGAGTTCGACATAAATCTTCAATAATATGAGTATCCTGGTTTATATGTCATCCTCGCGAAACTTGTCCTCGCAAAAGCGGGGAGCGGGGATCCGGATTTCAGTCTGACTACATATCTCTGGATTCCTGCTCCCTGCTTTCGCAGGGACAAGCTTTGCAGGAATGACAAGGTTTCTCTAAGATATGAAGATTCCATAACATATTGAATTTATTAAATTCTTATCTCGAACTCAGGTTAAAATAGGTGCGTTGTGGGACGAATAAACGTACAGGTTTGTAGTTGCGAATCTGGTCCGGCTACGGCCCGACACTCTTTGGGAATCGCCCCGTACGGACCCGTATGCGGGGTGGTGGGAGGGAGGGGAGAAAAACCCCTTCCTATCCCGATTGGATTTTGGTGAATTTCGTATTTCTCTGTTTGCTTTTCCCCAAAGGGGATTAACAATACCCAGCCTGGGGTCAGTGGCTGAAAGTCACGCCACCCCAGGATATGGTTCCTCCAGCCATAAGAACGCTGAAGACGTTCAACAAAATCAGTCCCAAACATATCGTTCATCAAACTCCACTTCGTATCGTTCCAAAAATTTCCTGAACTCCTCTTGAAAGCTCATTTTACGATGATGCTCTTCCTGATTGAGGATGTATTCATAGACACGCTGTAGGTCTGACTGACTGATTGAAAAGGCTCCATAGCCCCTTTGCCAGGCAAACTTGGTATATATTCCTCCTTTGGGTTTGATCCATTTGGAGGAAGAACGTTTCATTTCACCAATGAACTTTGGTACTGCCTCATTTTTGGGAAGTGTACAAAGAATATGCGTATGATCAGCGGTTCCTCCAACAATATAAACGTCACTTCCCATTTGTTTCAGCGTTCCAGTCAAATAACCATAAAGTTTCTGACGTATATCCATCTCTGTTAAAAACGCAAAGCGGTCTTTAGTTGAAAAAATAATATGAACATAGATCTTTGATAACGCTTGAGGCATTGCCAAATACGAAGTTGTGGAACTCCTTCAGAGTTCGTGAAATGTGTTTTTTCTATCCTGGGGTGGTGCTCGCAAGCTCACTGACCCCAGGCTCTGTATTGTTTTACCCCCTTGGGGTTTTCTTTCCGCGTTGTTTTTTCTTGAATCCAACAGAGCAATAAGTGGACTTTTTCCATTTCATGTCAATTGCCACCTCCCTTTGTCATTTTTAGCGGAAGGAGAAATCTTGTGTGATTGAAATGATTGATTTTACAAGATTTATCGCATATACTCGGGACGACTCATTATTGAATGAGTGACAAGGTATCGAACCATTTCAATTATGTTTTAAAACAAAAATGGACAAAATGACTTCCATGATAACTACAAACCAAGACTATCCTCGACCCACCACAGATCTCAGATTTGCTAAAGCCCATATGGACGAATTTGGCTACTGCATCCTGGCCAATGCCATCAGCGCAGAGGAGGCCGCAGCATTGCGTACGCGACTGTTGGAACAAGTCGAAGCGGAAACGCAGCAGGGATTCTCTACGATGGGGCAGGACAAGAAGCAAATCGTCTTTTTTTTAATCAACAAAGGGCAAGGGTTTCGCGACTTGTTGTTCCATCCCGAAGTAAGAAAGATGATCAATCATGTGCTGGGTTCCGTATATTTACTCAGTTCCTATGTGGGTCATATTGCTCACCCGGGGGGCACGGAGATATTTCATACGGATCAATGGTGGATGCCACCCCCGACAAATAGCCGGAAAGAGACGCTGATAAAGCCGGGTTCCATAACGCGTGAGGGGCATCGGGGGCATCATGTAGGGGGGGAGGCCACCGTGAACTTGCCTGCCTTTGCTCCCGCTTTTGTCTGCAACTCGATGTGGACTCTGGATGATTTTCGGGAAGACAATGGAGCCACCATTGTCGTTCCCGGCAGCCATCTGAACGGTCGTCAACCGGACCCCGAACTCGATGCGCAGGCTAATTGGATCCCGACGGTAGCTCCCGCCGGATCCGTTGTGATTTTTGAAGGGCGCACCTGGCATTCGACCGGTGCCAATCATAGCAATCAAACGCGCATCGGTCTGACGATCAATTTCTGCGCCCCGCAATTCCGGCAACAGGAGAATTTTTTACTGGGCACCTCCCCTGAAGTGTTGACAGACGCCTCAGAAGAACTGTTGGCTTTGATTGGATTCAAACCCTGGTATGGCTATGGCAGCATTGATGCGCCCAAAGGCGAATTTGTTGCTCGCGGTCAGTATGGATTGGGTGAGTTAAAAAGTTGAAACGGAGCTCTCCTCTCTCAATCAGTCTTAAACGAGAAGTTGCCTGATTGTCTTGTGACCGGTCAAGAAATTTTCCAATTGTATTTCTTCCATTGAGGTCAGCGGAAGACGAAGGCCCTCGCCAAGCTCGAAAGAATCGATGCTGTTAGAACTCAATGATCGCGCGACCAAGAATCTCACCGGTTTGCAACTCGTCACAAGCGTCGTTAGCCCGCTCCAGTTTGTAGCGTGTGGTCACCAATTTGTCGAGAGGGAACTTGTCTTCCCGGCGTAAGAGGATGGGGCGGTCACATTGGGCAGAATATAGCGCAGCAGGGTTCTCCCGGTGGAGCAGCCGGCGGCCTTCGCCGATTCGAGAGCGTCGATCTCAACATTGTTAGAAAAAAAAGCTGTCTAAATGACTCTAAATTGATTATAAATTCATTGGGAAGAAAAACCATGGCCAACTCCTGTATGCATGCTTGTTTTGGAAACTCTACCGTAAAGAATGATTGTCTGAATTTCTTCCTGAAAATTTACTCGAATGTCCAAAGTCCAGTAAATCAAGAGCCTGTTTAAAAATACAATTCCTTCCCTTGTTAAGAGGATGTCAGGTGGGGTTTTTACCAATTTGGACCTCCCTTAACCCCTCTTTGCCAAGGAGAGAAAACGTTTTTCTCTCATTCCGGTATTTTAAAACAGGTTTTAAAAGCGTCGTCTTCACGAATTTTTTCGTGGAAATCAACCTGCAATGTTGCAGTGTAAACGAATACAAGAAGTGAATGGAGAATATATGAAATTTGGAGCCCAGTTACACAACCAAGCAACAAGTTGGCGAGACATCAAGGCCGTTCTCGAGGTTATGGAGGTCACGCGTTGGCACAGTGTTTGGTTTTATGATCACTTCATTCCACCACTAAGCCCAACTGACGAGGTAATGGAACATGATAGGATTCCGACCTTCGAAGGATGGTCGTTGCTCTGTGCCGCCGCTGCGGTGACCAAGCGTTTGCGTATGGGCTTGCTGGTGGCAGGAAACACCTATCGTAACCCGTCGCTCACCGCTAAAATGGCTGCCACCGTCGACCACATCTCAAACGGACGCCTGGTGATTGGTATCGGGGCGGCATGGAACGTGCGTGAACACCAGGCTTACGGTTGGGATTTTCCCTCACTCAAGGAACGTAGTGACCGTCTCGAGGAGGCCTGCAAGTTAATGAAGATTCTCTTTGCCGCAAAAGACCTGGTTGACTTTGAAGGCAAATACTACAAGCTATATCAGGCGCCTTTTGAGCCTAAATGCTTACAGCAACCAAATCCGCCGATTATGGTAGGCGGTATGGGAGAGAAACGCACCCTGCGCACGCTTGCCATGTATGGCGATATCATGAACGTGATGTGCGCGCCGCAAGAGGTAACTCGATTGAGTGGCGTCCTGGAACGACATTGTAAAGCCGTCGGCCGGGATCCGGGAGAGATTCGCAGAACGGTCCACGTACCCATACGAATCGAATACGACGAGCAGAAGGCCGCGGAACTTCGCAGTGGTGACGATTGGAAAATGATCGGTCCTCCCCAGTACGTGATTGATCGCGCACAGGACTTCATCGAAGTCGGAGTTGACGAATTCAAGTTACATTCAATTCCCAACAAACCGGAAATCTACAAAGAATTGGACGAGAAAGTGTTGAGCGCGTTCCACTGATTCGTATATCGATAAAACCTCGCTGGAGCGACTCTTGACATTCCAAACGTATATCGGGACAAATATCGGGGTGAGAAACGTCGTAACAAAATCCGCAACAAAAATCAATGGAAGGTCCAATATGATAAAAAAAGTTTTGATCACGGGAATGAGTGGTCTGATCGGGGGGCTGGTCCGCCAACATTTACAAGGTAAATACGAACTCACCGGTCTCAATCGAAGTGCAGTACCGGGAGAAAAATGTATTCAAGCCGATTTGTTTGATTTGGAAGCAATACGACCGGCTTTTGAAGGGCAGGACGTTGTGGTCCATCTTGCAGCTAAATCCGGAAATAATTTTATATGGCAAGAGTATCTCGAGACAAACATCATCGGCACCTACAATGTTTTTCTGGCAGCACTTAAAGCCGGGGTCCAGCGAGTCATTTTTGCCAGCAGTGGAGCCACCACTTCCGGGTGGGAAAAAGATGAACCCCTCAAAGCCATTGTCGAAGGGCGATACGAGAAAGCACCGGAAATTTGGCCACAATTCGACCGCCAAACACCATCCAGACCAAATGGTGTTTATGGCGCAACCAAAATCTGGGGAGAAGCGCTGGGTCGCCATTTTGCCGATATGAGGGATTTATCCGTCATCAGTCTGCGTATTGGGATGGTCAATGCAGCGAACAAGCCCTTGAATTCCCGAGGTTTCTCAGTCTGGTGCAGTCACCGGGATATTGTCGAGATGATTGAAGCATGTATTACTGCCCCAAAGACCATCAAATACGACGTTTTCTACGTGATTTCGAAAAACAAATGGGGCTACCGGGATATGAGTCGCGCAAAAGAAATACTGGGATTTGAGGCGCAGGACGCAGCCGAATACTTCAGATAGCTTTTGTTCCCGGAGAAAAACTTACTTTAACCTGAGTTCGACATAAATCTTCAATAATATGAGTATCCTAGTGTATATGATAGGGGTCAGGGAGGCAATGGCCTTCCTGACCCCTATCAAGGTTTCTCTAAGACATGAAGATTCCATAACATATTGAATTTATTAAATTCTTATCTTAAACTCAGGTTACTTTAACCAATTCATTGGTTCTTTCCCTCACTGTTCGATGAAAAAGTATCCTGAATCTTTCAAAGCAGCAATGCGGAACCGCCGGTCGTCGAAATGAACACTCCTGCTCACATTGTGGCTAATCTAATTGTATTGGATCGCAATCCAAGCACCCGAAACTCTTGGCTCATCGTGGCAGGCTCATTTATTCCGGATCTTCCCATGTTCTATTTTTATTTCGTGGAAAAAATGATCCGTCAAACTCAGGAACATTTGATATGGTCGGTATCTTACTATGATCCCAAGTGGCAGAATATCATTGATTTCTTCAATTCTCTTCCACTGATCCTGCTGGGACTGGGGTTGGCGCATTTTAAAAAATATAAAGGATTACAATTATTTTTTGGGGGCATGCTCTTGCATGTCATGCTGGATTTTCCTTTGCATCATGACGATGCGCACCGGCATTTGTTCCCTTTGTCCGACTGGCGATTTAAAAGCCCATTTTCATATTGGGATCCTCAGCATTTTGGTACAATTTTTCTCCCCATCGAGATTGCGCTCGTGGTGGTGTGCAGCATCCTGCTGGTGTGGCGCTATCCGACAATGAAAGGGCGTATGGCCGTTTCCACTCTGGCTTTGCTTTATTTGGGGAATATTGCCTTTGCATTCCTGATGTGGGGATCATGAAAAGCAGGGAAATCACAGGCTTCTCCCTAAATGAAATTCGATCCTCCGACCAGTACAAAGAAAGGAGAACAATGGACGAAGCCGTAAAAATTTATTTTGACAGCATTCCGGAAGAGCGGAAAGGGCTTGTGATGAAGTTGCACGAACTGATCATAGGGTTGTATCCCGATGCCGAAGTGGACATGTCCTACAAGATGCCAACATACAAAGCGCGGGATAGTTGGGTATGCGTGGCCAATCAAAAGAGTTATGTCTCTTTATACACCTGCGGCGCGCCTCATATCGCCGAATTCAAGGAAAAATACCCGAATATCAAAACTGGAAAAGGTTGTATCAATTTCAAACCCGGCGACCCTCTTCCCGTGGCGGCATTGAAGAAAGTGGTCAGGCACGCCATTCTATATCCGAAATAATCCCGAAAACGCCATCGAAGCACTTGCACTCGCGCCCGAGTGGGTTCGGTTGCCGTGGTTTCTTCCAGACCCTTGACCAGTTTGGCGTAAATGCCATTCTGAGTGATCATTGCCTTGAATCCAGGAAACTGTCGAGGAGAGCGTAGATCAAGTTAGCATAAATGCCATCCTGAAAAATCAGTTCCTGATGGCTGCCTCTTTCCACGATCTGTCCTTCCTGAAGCACGAGAATCATGTCGGAATGACGGATGGTGCTGAGCCGATGGGCAATGGCAATGACTGTTTTTTCGAGAAATACTTTCTGCGTGGCTTTTTGGATGAAATCTTCTGTCACGGAGTCCACTGAACTCGTGGCTTCATCCAGGATCATCATTTCACTGTTCCCGGCGATTGCCCTGGAAAAGGAGATCAATTGCGCCTGGCCTGCCGAAAGGTTTTTGCCATTTTCCAAAATCTGAAACTCGTACCCTGCCGGCAATTTCTCGATAAAGGAATGGGCATAGACATATTCCGCGGCTTGTTGGATGGATGCAGGCGTGATTCCAACTCGGTTGAGTCCGATATTAAAAGTCAGGCTTTCATTGAAAAGATAGACGTCTTGTTGCATCATCGCAACCAGTTTAAGCAAGTGCTTTCGTGGAATATCAGACAATTCGACTCCATTGATTTTCACAGAACCCTGGTAATTGGTATAAGCTCTCGTGATGAGGCGCACAATCGTGGATTTTCCGGACCCGGTGGCGCCTACTATAGCCAACCTGTCTCCCTTTTTGAGGGTGAAGGAAATGCCTTTCAAAATATAGGGACTGTGATCACTGTAGCGGAAATAGACATTCTCGAAGCGCAACTCTTCAAAACTCCGCAAACGACTGAACTGATTTTCATCAAGTGTTTCGGATTCTTCCGGGGGTTCACCTAAAAGCAGATGGATATTCTCCAGTGCGGATAATGCGCGTTGGATGGTCGATATTTGCTGGGTGAATTCGCGGATCGGAATAAAAATACGGTGTAAGATATTGATGAAGCCAATCAATACTCCCACGGTTGTCGTGCCGGCAAGGATCTGTCGCGCGCCATACCAGATCAGCAAACCCAGGCTGATGGAAGTGATGCCTTCGATGATAGCGTACAATGATGAATCATAGTAATTGGTTCGGGTTTGTGCCCGCAGATATTCATCATTTTTACTGGTATATCGCCTGATCACTTTTTCTTCCGCCGCATACAATTGCACTGTCTTCACCCCGTTGAGACACTCCTGCAAAAATCCTGTCGAAGTCGCCAGTATCTCGCGAGTGAGGTTGTAATAATAACGGAGCTTGCCTCGTAATAAATTGGCAATCCAATAAATGGGAGGTAGAATGAGCAGAATGACCAAGGTCAATTCCCAACTGAGGTAGAGAAGGAAGATAAAAAGGGCAATGGTTTTGATGAAATCGGTTATAATGGAAAGAACCCCCATCGCCATGGATTCGCCCAAGGCTTCCATGTCCGTGGTCAGACGGGTGAGCAAGACTCCGACGGGACGGTGGTCGTAAAACGTTCGAGGCAGTTTGAGAATGTGGGAGTAGAGATCTTCCCGCATATCCGAAATGGCCATTTGCCCTGCTTTTTGTAATGCATAGGTGTACAGGGCGTCCGTCAAATACCCCAAGACGACGGTTACCGTAAGCAGCAGGATATACAGATACAATCCTTCCAAGTTTCTCACCAGCAGATAATCGTCGACAATACGGATGATCAACCAAGGCAGCATCAAGGTGGCTCCCACTGAAAAGGGAATGGCGCACAGACTGAGCGCCACCCATTTCCAATAGGGGCGCACATAGCCGAAAAATCGGAGCAATAATGACCAGTCCTTGCTTTGCTTGACAGGCTCCTCCGGATTTTCCGCCGTTTCTGCAGAAGGGGGGCCTTCAGCCAGGGGGATTGTTTTTTCAGGGGTTGTTTGGCGATCCATATGCTCCTATGCCCAGGTGGTCTCATTTTGCAATAGCCAGGTTTCCCGGTAGTATCCCGGACGTTCGATCAATTCCTCATGTACGCCTTGATCGACAATTTTCCCCTCCTCCAAGATGAGAATCCTATCGGCATTTTCCATAGTTTTGGCACGGTGGGAGACGATCAGCAAACTACGCGCATGTTGTTTACGGAGAATCTGTTTGAGGAGAAAACTCTCGGTTTCCGAGTCGACCGCCGAAAGCACATTGTCCAGAATGAGCAAATCACAAGGGGCCATCATTGCCCGAGCCAGGCTGATACGCTGTTTTTGCCCTCCTGAAAGCATGATCCCTTTTTCTCCCACCATCGTTTTTTCCTGTTGAGGAAACCGGCGAACTTCATCTTCCAGGGCGCATTCATAGAGAATGTTTTCCAGATCAATGGGTGACTCTTCTTGGTTTTCAATACTGCCAAAGTGAATATTCTCCTCAACCGTGTCGGAAAACAAAAAAGGATCCTGGGTGACCGTGCGAATCGAATGGCGGATATCGGAGTGACTGAGGCTATTGATCGCTTTTCCGGAAAGGAAGATTTGACTGTCTTCCGCCGCCAGGAAGCGGTTAAGGCAATTGACCAGAGTCGTTTTGCCAGAGCCAATGCGCCCCAAAATTCCAATTGTTTGCCCGGGAAGAATTTGAAAATCAATCCCTCGCAATGTGTCTGTTGTTTGTTTGGGGTAGCGAAAATGAAGATTTCGTACGAGCAAACCATCGTCAAAGAGATGGGCGGCTTCCTTGTGAGGCAAGGCGGGAATCTCAATATGCCGTGCCTTTTGCCGGGCCACGGTTTGCAGACTCTCGATGCCGACCATCCCCTGCTGGATCATTGTGGAAACCCATCCCAACGCCATCAACGGCATGGTCAGTAAGGCCGCATAGGTCATGAAAGCAGTCAACTCGCCAATAGTGAATTGTTCATTAATGACAAAAGTACCCCCCACCAACAAAATGAGAATTTTAAGCGCATGCTCCATATTACTGAGCAGGGACAAGAAAAAAGAGCGAATACGCGCAAGGTTGAGGGAACGCCGACGCATGGATAGGTTTTTTCTGGAAAACTCTTCTCGCGACCAGTCGTGCATTTCAAAACTCTTGATGACGTCAATCCCTGATAAAGAGGAAACCGTGAACGCGGAGAGGTCTTGCAAATTCTGCATCCGCTGGCGCATATTGATCAACATAAAATGCATGCCGAAGCGCACTACTATGAAAACAATAATAATGGGGATAATGCAATAAAGCGTCAGGCGAGGGGAGAGTTGCCACATTTTGTAAGGAGTGAGGGAAAGGGCGGAAAGGATGTTGACAATTTGCATCAGGCCAAATCCACACATCATCCTCAGGCCCATGATGTCGTTGTTGAGCCTGGAAATGACGGTTCCGGAAGCGTGTTGCTCATGAAAATCTTTCTGTAATTCCATTAACTTGGCAAACAAATCATTTTTCACTTCACATTCGATGGCGCGACCCGGGGTAAAAAATAGAGTCCGTGAAAGGGTGCGCACAATTATCATGGCGCAGGCCAAACCGAGCATGATGAATAAATATTGCAGCAGCAATTCCTGGTTTTTCGACAGTTTGTCCGTGAGATAGGTATTGCGGAGAATGACTTCTTTGAAAAGCTCCGTTTCCTTTTTTCCGATGGTATTTACCAGCATCTCTACAAATCGCGCCTCATCTTCAAATGATTGATTTTCCAAGGATTTCAAACCCTGCAAAGCTTCAGCAGTTATGCTGGTTTGAGAACCGACCTCGGATTCGATGCGCGTCAGAGAGGCGGGAGTCACCTGGTATCCCACAGCAAGCAAATCGATGCTCTGCCGGACATAATCCGGAATGGTGACCGCAATCCAATTGGTTGCGATAACAAAGACAATGCCGAGACTGAAAGAAAGGCTGTGGGCACGTATGTATTTTAATAAAAATCTGAGCTTGTCCATAAGGCTAGAAAACGCTTTTATCCATCAAATCATTTCCTAATTTTCTCGAGTGACGGAAAGGACTTCTTCAAGGGTCGTAATCCCCAGCAATGCCTTGTAGGCGCCATCCTGTCGTAAAGTGGTCATTCCTCCACTCATCGCCACTCGTTTGATTGTGTGCTCGTCCTTGTTTTCCAGGATCACCCTTTTGATTCGATCATCCATGATCAGCAATTCATGGATCCCCATTCGTCCATGATAGCCTGTATCCCTGCAGTGTTCGCATCCGCTTCCACGGTACAGTTCAACCCCGGCATCTTTCAATTCCCGGAGCGTGAGGCCAGCTTCCCTCAACTGTTCTTCATGTGGATCGTAAGCTTTTTTGCAGGATTTGCAAATGCGACGGACCAGTCGTTGGGCGAGTATTGCTATGATCGTGGAAGAGACCAGAAAGGATTCCACCTTCATATCGATAAGCCGTGTGATGGTTGCAGGGGCGTTGTTGGTATGGACTGTACTGAAAACCAAGTGTCCGGTGAGTGCCGCTTGGATAGCAATTTGCGCGGTCTCCGAATCTCTCATCTCACCGACCATGATCACATCCGGGTCTTGTCGCAGTACGGAGCGCAAAGCATTCGCAAAGGTCAAACCCAGTTTGGGATTGACTTCAATTTGGCTATACCCCGGAATTTTATATTCCACCGGATCTTCAATCGTGATCACGTTTTTTGCACGCCGGTCCAGGGTTCCCAATGCCGCATAGAGTGTGGTCGTCTTCCCGCTCCCGGTGGGACCCGTCACCAGGATAATGCCACCGGTTTTATGAATCATGCGATTAAACTCAGTGTGGACTTTGTTCACCAATCCCAGATCTTTCAACTGCATCAGATTTTCACTCTGATAGAGCAGCCGCATGACAATCTTTTCTCCCTGCACGGTAGGAATGGTGGAAACCCGGATATCGATTTTTTTCCCGGCAATCAGCACCATGGTCCGTCCATCCTGAGGCATTCCTTTTTGGGCGATATCCAAGCGAGACATCACTTTCACTCGGTTGACTACGGTCAAGTGCGCTTTTTTAGGAATTGTAGATACATCGTATAGGATGCCATCGATCCGGTAGCGCACGTTGATTTCCCGTGGTGTGGGATCGATGTGTACATCACTGGCATTTTCCCGCACCGCTTGCCAGAGTAAACTGTTAACCAAATGCTTAACGGGCTCCTCATCGACGGCGTCAATCAAGTCTTCCGTTTCATCGTCCTGGATATTGTCAAAGCCTTCAGTATCCAACTCCTCGATGGCCGCAACTGTCGTACTGGCCCGTTCGTAGGCTTGGTTGATCAGGTTGAGGATCGCCTCCCGGTTCGAAACCACCGGTATGACCCGACACTTCAATTTCAAGGCCACATCATCAATGGGATGCATGCAAGCTGGATCTTCCAAAGCCACTTCCAGATTGAAACCATCCTTTTTTATGGGGAAAAACATGAATTTCTTGGCATAGCGGATCGGAATGGCTTCCGTGAAACTTTCAATTCCATTCAGATCATCAAAACGCCCTCGGTACTCGATGTCATAAAAACGGGCGACCGCTTCCTGAAAGAGGGATTCTTTCACAACCTTATATTTTAATAAGACTTCCTTGAGTGCCGTCACATCGTTACGCTTCTCAAACAATTGTTCTTGATAAGGAACGAGCGCTTCGCTCGTCACGTTAAAATGACGGACTAAAATGTCGATCACGGGGTGATAGTCGGCAGGAGTCATTGGGCAATCCTTTATTTGCTCATAATGTCAGGGAGGCCCAAGCAATTTGGCAAGCGTATGGAGCCATCGGATTGCTGTCCATTTTCAAGAAGGGCAATCAGGGTGCGGGACACCGCAATGGCGGTTCCATTGAGCAGGTGTACAAAACGATTTTTGCCAGTTTTTTCATCCTTGAAACGGATGTTCATGCGACGTGCCTGGTAGTCGCTACAATTGGAAGCAGAAGTAATTTCTCCCCATTTTCCCCGTCCCGGCATCCAGGCCTCCAAGTCGAATTTACGGTACGCTTGTGCCCCCAAATCACCCGTGCAGACATCAACTACTCGATAAGGGATGTTTAAATCCTGGTAAATTTTTTCTTCCAGGAGCAGAAGTTTGTCATGCATCACTTCAGACTGGTCCGGATGGCAAGAGATGAACATTTCCAATTTAGTGAATTGATGAACACGGTAGAGTCCTCTGGATTCTCTCCCTGCGGCTCCCGCTTCAGTACGAAAACAATGGGAAAGGCCGGCATGAAGTAATGGCAGCTCGGCCTCTTGGAAAATCGAATTGTTGAGACGACCACCCAGTGTGATTTCAGAAGTGGCAATCAGGCAAAGATCGGAATTGTCGATGGAATATATTTGGCTTTCCTCCCCGCGTGGATTGAATCCGATGCCATCCACAATGTCCTGCCGGGCCATGTCGGGTGTGATGAAAGGGGTGAATCCCGCTTCCCGGACTGTTTTTATACCATATTGAATCAATGCCAACTCCAGCAACACGGCTTCATTTTTCAAATAGTAGAATTTCTGTCCGGCAACCTTGGCGCCGCCGGCAAAGTCAATCATATCGTGCGCTTCCATTAACGTCAGATGGTCTCGAAGCTCAAAATCAACAACAGACGGAGTACCCACTTGACGAAGGACCCGATTGTCCTCGTCGGTCTGCCCAACGGGTGTACCGGGGTGTGTCAGGTTGGGAACTTGGCGCAGGAGAGATTGCTGGGTACGCTCTGCCTCATCATACTCCCGTTCCTTGGCCACGCTTCGTTCTCGTAGCCACTTTGCCTCCTCGATCAAAGGCTGTCGTTCGTCCTCAGACATTGGGCGCTTCATCTGCTGACTGATCGCATTGCGACGCTGCCGCAGGGCATCCAATTCTCCTTTCAACTGCCGGGATTGCTCGTCGAGCGCCATCAAGTGGGGAATATCTACATCAACATGACGATTGCGGCAGTTTGTAATGACTTGGTCCGGGTGGCTGCGAATGATTTTGATATCGAGCATAAATGGGGTTCCAACCGAGGATGGCGAGGAACTTTGATCTGAGAGAAGCAGGAAGTGAGTAATGGAAAAAGCCTAACATGCGCCATCAACAATGGCAATACGAATTCCGGAAATCCTGACAATCATGAGAGCACCGCCTCGTCCTTGCGGGATTCGGAGACAAGCGGTTCCTTGGGCAAGGGAGGTTCGCGCGTCGTGTCTTCTTCCAGGGATTGCCGGCTGGGTTCATCAATCTCTTCCAAGCTCAGCGTCAATACCGAATTGCCATTTTCCTGCTCGGCAACTACCGATGTCGGAGAAGACTCTTCTGAATGGGGAGCCTCGTTCGCAGAAGCGGTTTCATTTTTTGAAGCACCTGTAGTGGGACTTGGCAGGGGACGGGAGTGATCCTTCTCAACTAAGATTCCAGAGAGTTCGGCAGTGGAAGGTGTTGGCGTAAATCTCAACAAATATCCCAGATTCGTCACCTGATTGGCATACAGATTCAACTTGTGGGACTCGGATTGCAGCAATCTATCGAGACCGTCGATGAGGGTTTTCAAAGGAAATTGGCGTTTATCGAGTTGACGCAGCACGTATTTGTCTGAATTGTACCAGCGTATGCGTTTTCTTTCTTTGAAACGTATTTCTTTCAACAGATTAGGTGTGATGAAGGAATTGTCCAAGTCGACTCTCTCTAGTTGAATCGACAAATTCTCGAGCGCCAGATTGGCCCCGCGAAACTTATTGTAAATGCGTAGACGATCGGAAGCATAAAAGAAGATTTTGCGTAATTTTTGTTTTCGATGATGCTGATCTTCGATTTCATAGAGCAGTTCCAACAAAGCCGTCCGCGAGCTTTCCAGCTTTTCAATATCGATGATAAATTGACCCTCCGTAGAAGAGACGTGTGCCTTGACAATCGCCAGGGAGTTATGTCGAATCGTATGGCGCAATTCCCTATAGGCGCGATTCAATTGCTCCCAAATCTGCCGAGAATCTCGCTGTTGCTCTTTGAGCAGTTGATAATGTCGAAACGCTTCATTGGTCCGTGTCCATTTGATATAACGCCGCCATCTGAATCGTCCGGACAGGTATTCCCACAAATGAGCCAGGCGGGTCTCCAGCAAATTCAAATGGTATTGCATGTGCGCCAAAGACAAGCAGGTCACAAACAAGGTGTCTTTCAAACCTGCAGGCTCGATGGGGAGCACATCCGATTTGATCGTCGAAATGGTTTTTCTCACCATCTCCAAAAGAGACTTGTGGTTGATATAGGTGATGCTGCTCGGCTCAATGCGAGCACTATTTTTGGGGAATTTGTCTTCTGCAAAACGAAAAATACTCTGCAACGTTGCTTTCAGACTTATCGAATACGGGACGGTATCAGCAGAGGCTTTTTCGGATTGTTGGATCATTTTTGGACCTTTTCAGAACTCTGAGTCGCATTCCATGAGGAGTGGCCATCAAGTACGTGAAACCAGTAATCAGGATACAGGAATTTGCTGCAATGGGAAATGCGCAACTATCATATCCGTTTAAATTTTTTCACCAGCACAATGTTAGCTTGACCCATGAAGGGTTTTTTGTAGAATCATTTGCCGTTCACTAATTAATCATCCCAGTCTTGACCCGTGATCCGGAAATCACGTGAAACGGGATTGCTCACCGAATTGCTGGTCAAGTCAGGAATGACAAAAATAGAAAATCACAGGCTACTACATAACCAGCAAAGGATTTATGAGTATACACATCGCTTTTAACAACATGAAACACTCCGAATCAGTCATCGAACATGTACATGACGTGATGCGTGAATTGCTTCAAATCACAGAAAGTAAATTTCCCTTTCATATTCGTTTGACCAAAGAAGTCGATGTACATCACCATGTGCTGATCAATTGCACCTACATGGGAAAACCTTTGTCCAGCAGTGCCTCTCATGAAAATTTATACAAAGCGATTGGAAAAAGCGTGGATACCATGAAAATCCAACTCTTGCGGAAATCTCAAAAATTGCGTCACAAATGATCTTGATTCCGCATGGGGAGCATCCCTGGATTTCTCCCTTGCCGGAGCATCGCTGACGCCTATCATCGAGGTGTTGTTGAAAAACGCGAAAGGAATGATGAGGCGGACATAACGGGCAGGAGCAGTGATTCTACCGGCAAATCTGCGGTGCTTATCACGGACAGGTTAGTTTTTTTGGGGTCCTTCTCCCGGAACAATAAGATTGGAAACCGGAAACGGGGTGACGTTGTCCGACTTGGAGGAGACCGAAGTCACGCGATTTGCGCCTCTTTTTTCAACTTCATCAATACGAACCACGGCATTCATAGGGATATACGTCCTTTCCACTCCTGAAAATTCCCCTTTGAGTCGCTCTTCCACCGGGTCAATCACGACGTCGGATTTTTCACCAAAAAACAAACCTTCGACTTCGATGAAACCAAAAATATCACTCTGATTCACTTGTCTTGCATATATTTCGTAGATTTTTCCCTGGTTGACGAAAATGATTTTGTAAACTAATTTCTTCCTGGGCATCAATCATTCTCAATGAACGCGTGTTTTTATACGGTGGTTATTGTACGGTTTTACTGTACAAGCTAAATATATTAAATGGTTTGCCAACAAAAATCAACTTTTAGACGTTTTCCATGCAGGAGAAGGAAACAAAAAATACCTTGAAGATTCTTTGATAATCTTTATATATATGCTTACGAAATAGCCGAAGTGGTGAAACCGGTAGACACGCTGTCTTGAGGGGGCAGTGGGCAATGCCCGTGGGAGTTCGAGTCTCCCCTTCGGCACCATCCTTACGAACTTCTTTCAATTCCTCATGGTGAATCATGTCTATCTCCACCTGCCCGGTATAAATTATTTTTTGTCCGCCGAATTTTTAAATAGTCGTCTGATTTTCTCTGTTTTTTTTAGCGCAATTAATGATTTCAATGAATTGTCATCCCGGACTTGATCCAGGGCCCGGATACCACATAGCGTGGCACGCCCCTGGATTCCCTGTCAAGCCAGAATTGATAAAATTACGAAATCACACCCAACTGAGTATTGCTTCTCTGCAAATAAAGAGTTTTAAGGAAGAGTGATGTTTCCCAGGTACTCTCTGAGTTTGGGCGGAACTCGTTTTCGGACCAGTATTTTTTGCATTTGCCAGGCAGTTTCATTGTCCAGTTTCTTTTCAAACTGAACTGTTTTTCCTTCGTAGCGCGCTATCGGTTCTCCGTCGCGAAACAGGATTCGGTTTCCCGGAATTGCAGGAATACGTTTTCCGGGAGTAATGATTCCCACCAAGTTTACCGGATCGCAAGCGCTTACGGAAACCAGTTCGCCCTGAGGTTGCTTTCGTTTCAAGGAGCGAATAACGGTGACCGCCTCAGGAAGAGCATACTGTTCCCCCCAGCCATCAACGAATCTGCCCCCTCGAATTTCTCCGCGGTCCTCCATCCGCCTCATCACTCGGACAAGGTCGCGCCAAGGTGGTATGCCATTCTCCCGCATCAAGACGCGTTTGAAAACGACTCCATAGCGCTTCAACAAAATTCTTACGTATTGCTCTATATCCGCCTCCAACGGTATCGTTCGATCGACCGGACGGGAATCCTCTTCTTTGAACCCTGATTCGATAATAGACCACCTGCCGGCTAGTTCCATCCTGAAAACGGGTTTGCGGCCCCTTCCGGATCTCACTTTGTAGTTCTCCGGAATCAGCAGTGCGCGTAACCCTGCGAAACTGTCGCAAGTCAATATTCCTGCTGCGACCAATTCCGCAATGGCCCCTTCGACTTCACTTTTCAGCATTTTGGACCTGGCAAGAATGTCCTGGTAAAAAAGCGCGCCATCGGCTTTGAGAAACTCCAGGACCTGCAGTGCGGACTGGGATAGGATTGGTCTGCATGGCTCTGAAGAGCAAAGCGGCCAGGAGAAGACCGTGGTTCGATTCGTCAAGGTGATCGGAGTGGTGCGGATGGGCGTATTTACCGCTTTTGCGCTCTGAGTCCTGAGATAACGGCCCCACATGGTTTTGCCGGAGAGACAATATGCATCCAACCACATGTAATCGTAGTCCTTCACTCGCGAGGGAAAGACATCGCTCTCCCAGGAGACGGCAGGACAAGCATAACCGTCCAGCTTGTCCAAAACTTCGTTGAGCGCCTCAGGGCCTTCCTTTCGAGTACTTTCAGTCAGGTTGTGCCATATCAAGAGAAAGCGCATGAAATCCGCGGAGGAAATGGGTTTGATTGCCCTTCGAAGCTTTTCCAAGGTGTACTTGTGAATACGTGCGAGGAGACGGCGTTCGCACCACTCTATTTCTGCGTCGGAAGGTCTGTCGGGAGAGAAATGTCCCCTGATCACAATTCCTTCCGACTCGAGGGAGAGCAAAGCCAGGTTGATCCTTTTTTCAGGAAGGCCAATATCCCTCGCGATTCCGGACGCCGTTGTTGGACCGAGCAATGAAATCCTGCCCCTTATCAGATCGATCAGCGCTTCTTCCGCATTCCCGGATGGAAACTCACGGATGGTTTCCGGAACCTTTGTGTTTTCGAGAGAAATAGATTTTCCGTAAAGGAGCTCGAATTGTGGAATTCTTTCAATAGCAATCCAGAGCTCGAGATCGTCTTTCAAGTCTATGGACACCGTCTGTTTGGACGCCAAGAGTGATGCCAGAAAAGGAAGCCAGGCGCCGCCTTCACTTTGCAAGCATTCCCTATCTGTCAAAAATCCATGCATGACCAGGACGTCGTATAGTTCATCCGCGTCACTGACAACCGGCCAGGCTTCCTGCTTCACTGCTTGAATCGCGCCTTTCTCCAGTTTACCCAAGTTCCTGGCGTCTTGGGGTTCAAGCCAGCGACGGGTTCTGACTGCCTGGACTCGACGTTCTTCCAAGGGCGCGCCATCCAGAAAGGTATACGGTCTCGCGTTGAGAATGCTTTCAGACAATGGGGAGGGTTCTCGTAAATCCCGGAACGACACTTCGACTTCACCTATTTGAATTCGGCTGAAAAGACTTTCTAGTTCATCAATGTCCATGGCCTCATGGAGGCAGTCGTGAATGGTCTGATTGACCAGAGGATGGTCCGGCACTTCACGGTCTCCCGGTATATTTTCCAGGCAAGCCAACTGGTCCGGGAATATCAGGGAAAGCAAGTCCTCTGCATCTGAGCGCTGGATTTGAGGGGGAATCCGGTCTCCGCCCCTTCGTCTCAACACGGCCAGTGCCGTAGATGCGTTCCAACGCCAGCGTACCTGGAACATGGGCGCGTCCAGGATGGCTTGCACGAGAATCTCGCGGACCGTGTGGGCATTCAAGTAGTTTATCACTCCATCCAACGGGAAGCTGTGAGTCTCCCCCAGGGACAAGACCAGACTGTCCTCATTGGCCGCCGCCTGCAACTCGAAGTTGAATTTGCGGCAGAATCTTTTTCGAAGGGCAAGACCCCAAGCTCTATTCAACCGGCTGCCGAAAACCGAATGAATGACAAGGTGCATGTCCCCCACTACGTCGAAAAAACGCTCAAAGACGATGTGATTCTGCGTTGGTACTCGCCCAAGGCACGCCTTTGAAGCGGCCAGGTAGGTGACGACCTGATCCGCGGATTCCTCACTGGTACCGACCTGCTCGCAGAGCCAGGCGACGGCATCCCGCTTCCATTCTTGCGACGCATCGTCACCCAGATTATCCAGGTTTACTCGTGTGGAGACTTCTTCTCGGATACGGGATATCGACGCAGACAGTTCGGCGGACCTGCCGGGGGCCTCACCAAGCCAGAAGGGCATTGTTGGGGGCAAGCCTTCCGCGTCCTCGACACGGACTTTTCCCGTCTCCACCTTGAGTATCCGCCAAGAAGTGTTGCCCAACTGAAAGATGTCTCCAGGGATACTTTCAACTGCGAAATCTTCGTGGACGGCGCCAATCTGTACTCCCGATGGTTCGAGACGCACATCGTAGTCAAATTGGTCGGGGATGGTTCCTCCCGAAATCGTGGCGATAAGACATGCGCCTTTTTTTGCCTTGAGGATGCCAGTGACCGGATTGAAATAGAGGTATGACCTTCTCATTCCTCTCCTGAATGTAAACCCGTCAACCAACATCTGGATGACACTATGGTATTCTTTCTCGCTTAAATTTCGATAGATATACGACCTGCGGACGAGGTCATAGAGCGCGTCTTTGGTATAGTCTTCACAGGAGACCTCCGCGACAATCTGCTGGGCAAGGACATCGAGCGGTTTCTCCTGAACGGGGAGGTTGTCCAATTCACCCCTGCGCACACTGTCCAGTAGCGCGACCGCTTCAATCAGTTCGTCTTTGGTCAATGGGTAGAGCTTTCCCCTTGGGATTCCTGCCAGCGTATGACCGGAACGGCCCACACGCTGAAGCAGGGAGGCAATGGACTTGGGGGAACCGATCTGAACTACCAAATCGATAGAACCCACATCAATTCCCAATTCAAGAGAGCCTGTCGCCACCAGTGCTCTCAGTTCTCCAAACTTGAGCTTCGTCTCTGCATTCAGGCGTTTTTCTCTGGACATGCTTCCGTGGTGCGCCGTAACGAATTCGGGCCCCAACCTTGCGGTCAGATGATGCGATAAGCGCTCCGCCATCGCGCGAGTGGGGACGAAAATCAAGGTGGTCTGATGTTCATAAATTGTATTTTCCAGCTTCTCGTGGATTTCTTCCCAGACTTCATTTGCCATTACCGCACTGAGTGGAGACCCCGGAAGCTCGATTTCAAGCTCCAATTTACGTCGATGGCCGACGTTCAGGATTTCACAGTTGTTTACGCCTCCGGTGAGAAAATCGGCCATCCGCTCAATGGGTTTCTGAGTGGCGGAGATACCGATCCGGTGGAGCGAATTCCGGCTGAGACGCGCCAGTCTTTCAACGGAGAGTGACAGGTGGGCGCCGCGCTTGTTCCCGGCAATTGCATGGATCTCGTCAACGATCAGCGTATTCACATCACTGAGCATCTCCCTGCCACGCTTGTTTGTGAGGAGAAGATAGAGGGATTCCGGAGTGGTCACCAGGATATGAGGTGGTGTCTTGGTCATTCTAATCCGTTCCCGGCTGGGAGTATCGCCCGTCCGGACCATCGCGCGAATGTCTCCGTCGAGGTAACCCTTTTTTGCCAGAACGGCTTTTATGCCCTCGAGGGGAAGCTGGAGATTGCGATGAATGTCGTTACTGAGAGCCTTCAAAGGAGATACATAGACAACCTGAGTTTTCTCCTCCAGGGTGCCTTCCAGACTATGTTCGAAGAGGTTATTAATCACCGACAGGAAGGCAGCGAGTGTTTTTCCGGATCCAGTTGGCGCCGACATCAGGACGTCCTTCTTTTTTAAAATTTTTGGCCACGCCAAAGACTGGATTTCAGAAGGACTGGAAAAATTCTCAGTAAACCATTGTCTCACTACCGGATGGAAGCTTCTCAAAGACATTCAGGATCCCTTGTTCGAGTTTGAAAAGAGTCGGTCGAGTACGGATGTTTAATTCATGAGCGATCACTGTTCATTGCCTGCATGAACCTGATGGGGTAAAGTCACCTATCTTCAACTTCACCGTATCTGGTTTTGGACAGACCTGTAAACTATCATTTTGGTACCAAAGAAAGTACCAAGATTCAAGCCCATGTTTGGATCACGTTGTGAAGACGCTACGCGCTCCGTCTGTTTTACGCACGCCACCCCCGGGAGGGGATTGTTCTGATCATGATCCGCAAAGTTGCATCTCTGTTTCCGGAATTAATTCGAATCCCTGAGTGAATCACTCAATTTTCTTATTGACCTAGTTTAAATAAAGACTTATGTATGGATTGTGCGACAATGGCTCAGGATATCCGGTATTTCATGCATGGTTTGGTCGGCCGACCTCTTCGATAGCCCTGGTTTCTGATTCACGAGGATCACGAACCCATGTGATTTCCATGAAACATGAAACAGCAACATGAACATTTTCCCCTACCATTCCCGTTTAGTCCGGCGCCAGCACAAATGGTGGCATGAACTCAAAATTTTATTTTCTCCACAATATGCTTTACGCACTGCATTATTCGCAGTGTTATTGATTGCCATCGGCAGTTTGTTTTATATCCGGCAGTGGACCAATTACCTCCAGCTCGGATATCAAATCCAAGCCCTGCAAGAAGAGAAAGCCACCTTGGAGCAACGCATTTCCCTTTTGGAGATCGAAGTGAACTACTTGACGCGACCCGAGCGGTTGGACCACATTGCCACCACTCAGTTGGATATGCAGCTACCTTCCCCCTCCCAACGTTTGATTTTAGATTCCACGGGCAGCGATGCGTCTGATTAAACCAAGTGGTTCCCTGTCCGCCCGATTCAATGTTTATAATTTTCAAACACGACTTTTTTCGGTCGTCGGATTTATCGGTTTAAGCTTACTGTTGGTGTTGGGAAGGGTATTTTACTTGCAGGTTTGGGACGCCAAGAATTATGAAGAACTAGCGGCCAGACAACAACAGCGCACAATCCTGTTGGAAAGTCGGCGCAATGCGATATATGATCGACGGGGTCGGTTATTGGCGACATCCATCAAAGTCGACTCCGCTCACGTGTTACCTGCAAAAGTGATTGGTCCTGAAAAAGTGGCGCAACAATTGTCTCCTCTACTTGACATGTCCGAAAAGGAAATTCTGGAGAAACTGCAATCCCCTCGTTCATTTGTTTGGCTCAAGCGTCTACTGAGCCCAGAGGTTTCCCAAAGGATTCGACAGTTGCGAATACCAGGAATCGATTTCATTGAAGAATACAAACGCTATTACCCCCTCGGCAATTTTGCAGGTCCGTTGTTGGGATTCACAGGGATCGATTCCCAAGGGTTGGAAGGCTTGGAACATGAATATCATGAGGAACTACAAGGGGAAAAGAACAAATACATTATCGAGCAGGATGGCACACGCCGCATTATTCCTTACACCCAACATCAGCATTTATACGAGACGCAACAATTTGCCCTTCACCTCACCTTGGAGAGCTCCATTCAATACTTTGCGGAAAAAGCCCTCAAAACAGGAATTGCGAAGACGCAAGCTCAACGAGGGATTGCCATTGTGATGGAATCTCAGAGCGGAGCAGTGCTGGCCTTGGCGCATGTCCCTGGATTCGATCCCAACCATTTTCGACAATTTCCACGTTCGCATTACCTGAATTATGCAATCAGCAGCGGCTATGAACCCGGGTCGATTTTAAAATTGATCACCATTGCAACGGCGATGGAAGAAAACATCATCCAATCTGAACAGGCATTTTTCTGCGAAAACGGTTCCTTCCAGGTTGCCGATCAAGTCATCCACGATATCCAGCCTTTCAGTTGGCTCACTATCCAGCAAATCATTCAAAAATCGTCCAATATTTGTTCGAGTAAAATCGGACTGTTGATCAGCAAAGAAACGTTTTTCGACTATCTACGTCAATTTGGATTTGGCAGAAAAATCGATATTGGATTATCGGCAGAAGCTGTTGGCAGAGTTTCTCCTCCGGAAAGCTGGACCGCTCCCGACCACGCGTCTATTTCATTTGGATACGGTATCCTGGTTTCTCCTATGCAACTCCTGATAGCGATCAATGTGATGGGTACCGGGGGGATGCTTGTCAGTCCCTACATAGTCCACCATCTTGAAAACGAACAGGGAGAGGTGGTCCGGGAACTGAGGAATGCCGATGGGAAAGTGGACAAGCATTTCGGTCCACGCCAAAAAAAGAGAATACTCACTGCCAAAACAGCAGATCGGATCAAAGAATTCATGATTGCAGTGACCCAGGTGGGCGGGTCCGGAAACCAATCGGTGATTCCCGGAATTGTTGTTGCAGGTAAAACCGGAACAAGCGAAGTGTTTGACCACACCATTCAGAGTTATTCTAAAAAAGACAATATAGCCTCTTTTATCGGAATCGTCCCTGCCGACCGAAAATCCTTTGCTTACGATATTGGTAGTGATTGAATCGCCGAAAACCTCAAGCCTGGGTGGAGTAGTAGCGGCTCCCATATTTCGAGAGATTGCCGAGCGTTCTCTGATTTATTTCGGCAAAGGATTCAGTAGTGATCTTCCAGAATAGCATAGTACCTAAATCCTGCAATTGAATATTTTGATTGAGTTTCCCTTCACTCTTTGAGAGGTTTTTTTAAAAAAAAGGATTTGAGAGTTGAATTTCCATCAGTCCTTGCTCATAAAGGTTTTTCCGCCCTCCATTTGATCGTCATATTTTGTGATGATCTGATACCCGCTTTCGCGGGCACAAGATTCAAGACGTACTTCTCCCTGGATTTGGGGATCGACATCTCAGCAAAACGTTTCCACTGGAGTGAAACAAAGGATCCAGGTCTCTCCAACAGCGACCCATGCATCCCATTGAGCATTGTAAAGTGTTCTTTCCGGAACTCTCAGTTTTTGTTGACGAGCGCCACTCGTCCATTTTCCTGCCATTCGGACAAGATAGGTGCGCATGGTGGCCGGTTCCCAACGGCGCAGTATTGCGTTACCACTACAAAGGGCCATCCAGCGCAGCGTGTTGTAAGCGAGTATCGCGCATTGGAACAAGGCACTGTTGGCCCAAAAATCGTCGGTTTTAATCTGAGCCAGCGCAGTTTGATTTTTTGCTTCCTCAATCCATGTCTCAGCGACCGCCCTCTGGCCATACTCTTTGTGAGCCTGCCAGGGAGTGAGCGCATCGGTGAGAACATAACAAAAATAATCGTACTCCTTCATCTCAAAGAGGGTGGCCATCCCTTTGAGTTCCTCCTCTTTCTCCCTGCGTACGGCCATGAATTTTCTTGACCTCCTCCAAGTTTTACATTGGTGGGAAAACTCACACCCTTCCCAAGCGGGCTGCCCCTTCACTTTTTGCCATTTTTGGGTTTCCAACAACGAGACAAGCCTCTTGAGTTTGACCTTGATCAGATAGCCATGGCCTCGTTCTTCGAGGAAATCCAGCAAATCCCCCACAAAAAAACCACTGTCTCCACGAAACAGAATGCGAGTCCGATTTGGAAGGTGAGCAAGAAGTTGCCGCATGAATTCAACGATTCCATTGCTGGTATAGGCACTCCCATCACGAAGCCAACCCTGAAGAATCTCCTTTGTCTCTGCGCAAAATGCCAGCAGAGGATGATACGAAGCTGCACCGCGTTTGTGGGGATTATATCCGACAGACACTCCTTGCTGCTTGCCGTAGGCCGTTTTCACAGTGGAGTCCACGTCAATCACAAGACAGTGTAACACCCCAACGATGCTTGTCCCACTTCGAAGCGCCTTACGCCAGATACCGGCTCGAATCCGATGGTTCAAGCTCTCCATCTCATTGATGTTTTTCTGTGTGAAAGTACGCAGTATCCGGCCGAATGTGGTTTCATCCGGAATCCTCAGCCAACCGGCCACACGACTCAAAACACGGTCGTTCCAAACTGTCACAATCGAACGAATCGAACGGGCGCCGCCAACAATGCCGACCACCGACAAAATGACCATGTCCACTGCGTCATAAAGACCCGTGGCGCCACGCCGATGATCTACGGTCTGCTCTGTCTTTGAAACAATCCCTTCTTTGTGAAAAAATTTGACAACCGGAATCAAGCCTGCTTGCGCGGTCAGGTCTCTGCCTCCCTGGCTGATATGGATGTTTTTTGCTGTCGTTCTTGCCGATCTTGCGCTACCTTTGTTTTTCATGGAAATGGTGATCTCTTAAAATGTTGATTCTTGTGTTAACTATTTGAGTATATTACCATTTCCATGTTTGATTGTCATCTAATTGCAGGATTTAGGTAGTAATTGAAAAATTATGGAACTGACGGGAAAAACTGCCTTGGTGACGGGTGCCGGGATTCGTTTGGGGCAACAAATTGCTATTTACCTTGCATCCCGGGGAATGCGGGTGGCTGTTCATTATCATCAATCTTTCCAGGGCGCGCAAACTACTTTGGCCCAAATGGAGGGTGGGCATCTGCGGCATCATCTTTTTCAGGCAGACCTTGCCAATCTGGTGGAGTTGCAACAAATGCTGGAGCAGACCCGGCAGCGCATGGGTTCTATTTCGGTACTGATCAACAATGCGGCGACATTTTATCCCACACCTTTTTTTTCGGTTACGGAAACACAATGGAACAGATTCTTTGATCTCAATCTGAAAGCGCCCTTTTTTTTGTCTCAAACAATCGGGGAGCAAATGAAGGCGACTGGAGAAGGAAAAATAATCAACATCGCCGATGTCGCCGCGTTTTGGCCCTGGACCCAATTTTTACCCTATTGCCTGACAAAATCCGCTTTGGTCACTTTGACCCAAGGCTTGGCCAAAGCTCTCGCACCGGAGATTCATGTGAATGCGATTGCTCCCGGAAATGTGCTTCCATCTCCCCCGGGTAGTAATATTGATCAACAGGCGGCTATCGAGCAAAGCCTTCTCAAACGGAGAGGTTCAACCAAGGATATTGTCAATGCAGTGGATTATCTCCTCCACGGCGATTTTTTAACAGGGGTGGTTTTGCCGGTGGATGGCGGACGCCTGGTTCACTAATATGTCGCCCTTTTATTAATGTGTAAATAATTCCTTGGTTTGCTATACTACAAGCTGTTCTTTTTTTTGCATATAAGGAGACAGCATGAGGAAAGCGCCAAGTATTAAACTGACCCGGGAAGAACGGGATGAATTGAGCAAAACCGCACGCTGTCAAACTGGAGTGATGCGAGACACTCTTCGTGCGCGCATCATCCTGTTGGCTGCTGATGGCCTTAAGAATCAAGAGATTGCCCAAACTCTTGGAAACAGCGGCAATTCCGTTGGAAAGTGGCGACGGCGATTCCACCAGCATTTCATTCCTATTTCTTCCTCATGGCTGAACATGGTGGAACGCTTTATTGGCAAGATCACTGCAGAACGGATTCGACGAGGCGCCTTCAAAAGCGTGCTCGAGTTGACCGAAGCCATCCATAGTTACATCGAGGCGCACAATCGCAACCCAAAACCCTATGTCCAGACTAAAACTGCCGAAGAAATTATCAACAAACTCAAACCTGTCTACCAAATGACCAATATTACAATGTATTAAACAGGCAATACATTAGTGCCTCCTTTTGACTCGCTTCAGCGTCGAAAAAATGTTAATTCAAGATTACTACGATTTACGACTAACAGAAATTCACCTTTGAAACTTTTGTTTGGTAAAAATAACGAATATGCTATTTTCTAAAAAACTGTCGAAGTACACGGATGACTACCCCGAAAACAAACAAGTCAATGTCTGAACAATCAATTGAGGACTATTATTATTCGCTAAGTTTGGAGCTTTCAAAGCAAATTTTGGACAGAAAAATTGTCTATCTTGATACAAAGTTTTGGTTGCTCCTCCGAGAAGGTTACCTCCAGCCTGAAAAGAATAAACTAGAAAATACATTGCTCAATCTGGCTCTTGAGCTTTCGGCTTATCAAATTTGCATATTCCCAATTAGTGAAGATGTTTTCATGGAGGTTATGAAGCAAACTGATGTTAAAACTCTGAAAGTGACCGCAGAGCTGATAGATAGGTTGTCCAACGGCGTAATGTCAGTGGGTTATGATGAGCGTGTAAAGCTGGAAATTCGACACTTTTTGTATTCAACGCTTTCCAGTTTGCAAAACCGGCTAATCCCAGGAAATGTAAAGCCAGAAATTAGACATATTTTGTATTCAATTATAGGCAAAATTGGCAAAGTATACGAGACAAAGGAGCTTATTTGGACTAAGCTTGCTTGTCACGTGACTTCAAATGCTTTTCCAGTACCAGAGTTAAGTTTTATGAGTTCTGAAGAAAACATTATCCACCGGAAAGCATTTTTAGATCACCTGTGGTTTCTATCCATGTCTCAAATGATTGATGTCATGGCGAAAAATGGTGGGCTGAAGCCTCCATCTGATTTTGATATAGCCAATAAGCTTAATAAAGAAAAAATTGAACATCAAGATGAAGCACAAAGTTCCAAACAAATGTTTCTGGATGAAGTTAGCGGTTATATCATGAGTTATCGTGATCTTCTGGCTGACATGATGGAAGATCTGTTTCAGAAAACAACAGGAAAAACTATATCGGAGAATGAAGCAAGGGAGCATCGAGCTAAAACCAAACTGGAGGTGCTTATTTACCATCTCTTCCGACTAGATAAAGTAGGCAAAGCAATGCCGGCAATACATATTATCTCGGCATTGTATGCCGCCGTACGTTGGGACAAAAGGCATAAATTTCAAGGCCATGACGTCCATGACTTTTTCCACGCAGCTTTAGCATTACCCTATTGTGAATATTTTTTTACTGAAAAACGATTGGCACACTTGGTGACACAAAAACAGTTGAGTTTCGAAAATCTATATGGGTGTGATGTTCAGTCAAATTTAAGCAGTGCAATCGCATCATTAGAAAAACTACAACAAGATACAGCTTAAGGTGTGGACTATGAAGAGGAAAATGGTTCATTATTTTTTAAGCAATCATAACATCAAATCGGAATTTATTAAATGCCATCCCTCTTCGATCAGTTGAAAGAATCCGCCTTTGAATGGCGCAAAGGTGGATATGCCTGCGATGAATACTCACTCATCGGGGAAATTCTCGCCTGGCAAATGGAGTCTGAAACAGAAACAGGTGAACCAACCTTCAAATTTCTCCGTGAACCCCAGTTTCTTGCTCTTGAAACTTACTGGTACGTCCGCTTGAAATTGGGAACCCCTCATATTCTGGACCTCTATAAGCGCTACTACGGGCATGATAAAAAAATCTTTTTTGATTCGCTTGGTATTTCGATGTCAAGCGACGCTTTGGAGTGGGCTTAAGTAGATGACGTGGTCAAGAAAGTCAAAGACGATCCGGCTTTCGTAACTGAAAAAAGAATTCAGGCTTTGCATGAAGCTGCAATGCTCCCCTATCCGAGCTACATCCTCGCCTTGGCCATGGGTGCGGGAAAGACCGTGCTGATCGGGACGATAGTCGCCACCGAGTTTGCAATGTCTCTCCGTTACCCCGAGGGCAAATTTATGAAAAATGCTCTAGTCTTTGCACCCGGTACGACGATCATCGAAAGCCTGCGGGAACTCAGCGACATGCCCTATGAGCAGGTTCTGCCACCCGACCTCCAACGCGATTTTGCCGCAAATTTGAAGATCGAGTATCCCGGCAGTGAAAAAGACATACAGGCGCAGAGAGGCAGCGGTTACAATTTGATTGTCACCAACACCGAGAAGATCAGCCTGCGTGCCAATAGAAGAAGCAACCAGACGGAATGGGCGTTCGAGCGTGAGGAGCTGCAAGCCAATCTGAGACTGCAAAAAATTACCAGTTTGCCCAATCCCGGAGTCTTTTCTGACGAAGCGCATCACACCTATGGAAACACTTTTGACAAGTTGAAACGGGTGCGGGAAACCATCAACTACATCCATGAGCAAACACCGATAGTCGCTGTTGTCAACACGACCGGAACGCCTTATTACAAGAAACAGCACCTGAAAGAGGTCATCGTCTGGTATGGGCTGGGGGAAGGCATCAAAGACAACATCTTGAAGGACCTCACTCACGGGATTCATCAATACGACATCGGCGAGCAACCCGAACAGGAAGTGTTCCACGACATCATCAGAGAATTTTTCACGAATTATGGGGACGTGACACTTCCCAACGGGGCAAGAGCGAAGATTGCCTTTTATTTCAAGACGCAGGAACATCTGGAAGACTCAAGGCTACTGATCGAGCAGGCCATGGCGGGTATTGGAGAAAGCGCCTCTCAGGTCTTGGTCAACACGCAAAAATCGGACGTGTCGCAAGTTGACGAATTCAAGCGTCTCAACAATCCCGGTAATCAAAAGCGCGTCATTCTGCTGATCGCCAAAGGAGTGGAAGGATGGAATTGTCCCAGCCTGTTTGCCTGCGCGCTTATCAAAGAGCAAACAACCAGCAACAACTATGTCCTCCAGGCGGCAACACGTTGCCTGCGCCAGATCCCGGGAAACAAGCATTCCGCAAAGATATTTCTGGACTACGGAAATGCCAGAACGTTGGATAAAGAATTACAGGACAATTTCGGCACCGATCTGGACCGGCTCAGCGCCAGAGCAAGGGACAAAGAGAGCGTAACCCTGCGAATCGTTAAAACGGAGTTGCCGCAACTGGAAATATCCCGCACCGTCAAGCGGGCTGTCCGCAGCGAAACACCTGACGGTAATATCACGCTGGAACGACCTGAACCACAGAAGACCCCAGCAATTCTACGTAACATCCTGACTCCTGATTTTAGCGGACCGGGAGAAATACTGATGCCGACAGGTGACACTAAGGAACTATTTGCAGAAAGAGAAACCACGGATTGCCATACCGCCTCCTGGAAAATCGCCTCGAGATACCATCTTCCGGTCATGCCGGTTTTGCAGAGGCTCAACAGTCTGTATCCACAAGGGGAGATACAAAATAGTGAATTATACGGACTGTTTCAGCAGGTCGAAAAGCAGCAGGCGAACTACAAGACCGTTGAAGAAAAGATCACCGTTGCCCTGGCGCTGATTCGGGTTCAGGATGAAAATGGAAAGGACGTTTTTGAAAAGGACGAGAATGGTGTTTACGTCCACCGTTTGCGTTTGCTCAAGAGGACGTATGATCAGATGAAGAACAACGGACTTTTAGCTGAAAGTGCGCACTATTCAGACAAGTACGATTTGAGTTTTCACTACACGCCTTACAACTTCGACAGCGAGCCGGAGCGTTCCTTCTTTCGGCAGATTTTGTCGAATCTCAATACGGACCCCGACGACGTGGAAGCCTTTCTGTTCACCGGTGGTTTGACCGATCCCAGGAAAACCGACTTTCATTTCGAATATATGGGCCAAGACAAACGCTATCATCGCTACTTTCCCGATTTTGTGCTTGTGAAAGAGACGGGGGAGTTTTACATTGTCGAGGTCAAGACCGAGAACGAGCGTGGTGATAAAACGGTGGAAGCAAAGCAAAAAGCGGTGGAACGGCTGCAAAATTTACAACCGGATAAATTCAAGTACCACGTCGTTTATACGTCTGCTACCACGATAAGCGCAGAAAAATTAAAACCAGTTATAGATTGGAAAAACTCATAATGAGGTAGATATGAAAACGTACCATTTATTTATCAGCCACTCCTGGACATACCATGACCAATACAGCAACTTGGTCAATCTATTGAAACAAGCCAACAACTTTCGTTATCACAACCACTCCATCCCCAAAAAAGTTCCCGTGCTTGATAGTACAGACAAACAGTTATCCAAGGTAATCCACAATAAGATGCAACCATGCGGTATCGTAATCGTTTTAGCGAGAGTCTATGCTGAGTACAGTGAGTGGATAGACAAGGAAATCAAGATTGCTAAAAGTGGCTTTTCGAAACCAAAACCTATTCTTGCTTTACGGCCTTGTACAAATGAAATCTCTGCGAAGGTCCGAGATCATGCCGACCAGATTGTTGGCTGGAATACCAACAGCATTGTCTCAGCGATAAGGGAGTTAGCCCAATGGACGAAATCAGACAGGAACTTTAAACAAGAGCAGAGAAAATCAAACCAATTATCGATTGGTTAAACTCGCATTAAATTAAGGAGACAGACATGAGAACCTATAATTTATTTATCAGCCATTCTTGGGCGTATTCGGACATTTATGAAAAACTGGAAATATTATTGAGGGAAAGACCCTACTTTGCCTTCAAAAATTATTCTGTGCCGAAAGATGATCCATTACACACGTCGGGAACTGACAAGGAATTGTATGAAGCAATTTTGCGGCAAATGCAACCTGTAGTGTCGCTCTCATACTAGCAGGAGTTTATGCAACCTACAGCAAGTGGATACAGAAAGAGATACAAATAGCACAAAAGGAATTTACAACTCCAAAACCTATTGTAGCAGTAGAACCTTGGGGCAGTGAGAAAACATCTCGGATTGTTAAAAGTAACGCGTCCCGAATTGTTAAGTGGAACACTGACAGCATTGTCTCAGCGATAAGGGAGTTAGCATAATGGACGGAAACAGACAGGAACTTTTGGAAATCTACAAACTCCATGCCGAACTCGCGGACCGGGTGAGCCAAAGAAGGGAAGGAGCTAACAGGCTTTATGTCAGTCTGCTAACGGGAATTGTCCTTGTCCTTGCTACTTTTCTCAGATATGGCTCAGAAATTATTCATGTTAAATCAGTTTTGACAGCTTTTTGCATTTTGGGAATTTTACTTTCTGTATCGTGGTTTGTTGTCATCCGTTCCTATCGTCAGCTCAATACAGGAAAATTTGATGCTTTACATGAGTTAGAAAAAAAACTTGCCTATCCCTTTTTCAAGCGTGAATGGGAGTTATTGGAGGAAGGAAAAAATAAAAGTCGTTATTGGAAGCTCACCATTGTTGAAACCTTTCTTCCCTTGATCTTCTTTTTTCTTTTTTTAACTCTCATTATTGTCTTTACATATTTTTCAACTTGAGGCTGAAAAATCAAATTAAAATCTATAGGCAGGAAGCGAACATGTCCTATGCTGACAGATCAAGCAATTCAAGACCTGATACGATCTCCCAAGGAGATAAAGAGAAAAGTTCCTAATACGGGATACAAGGATGAAAACAATCACAAACGTTGTGCCTTGACTTTGCAAAACCAAGAAGGCGAGTCATTTTGGGTTTTTATTCGTCAAAATAATAATTTTATAGAAAACTACTCGATTGGTTTACGTTATCAAACCAACAATAGTGAGCTGGGTTCGATCACGCTCGTGCGCTATAACGGCCCACATGGAGAAACAAGTCGATCCCAGAATGGTCATTATGATAAACCCCACATACATCGCATGACCGCTACGGAAATGGATTCCGGTAGTACGCAACCACAGGAAAAGTATAGAGAAATTACGAACGGATATAATACCTTTGAGCAAGCTCTCGAAGTTTTCTTTGGTGACATTGGCGTAATAAATTATTTAGAGTACTTTCCTGAATCACGCCAGATGAGTTTGAGTCTAAATCATGATGAAAATTGACCGAGCCCTGAATTTACTCCGCGAAAAAACCCGAACTGGCTTTGATGTGTATGAGCGGAGACCGGGAAAATTCCAGCTTATCGCTCCTATTCGCCATGAAGACGGTGATATGGTGGATATCTATCTGCAAGATAGCCCTGAATGCGAAAACCATATTCGTATCTGCGACTTTGGCATGGCGGTCATGCGTCTTTCATACACTTATGAATTAAATACGAATTCTCGCCAGAAAATATTTGAAAGCATTCTGATAAACAGTGACGTTCAAAATGAGGAAGGGAATCTTTATTTGGATACGACTCTGGAAATGCTTTATGAGAGTGTACTTCAATTTGCTGGCTGCGTACAAAAAGTCTGCAATATGCGCTATTGGAGCAGAGAAAATGTCCGTTCCACATTCTACGAGGACTTGAAAGAGTATGCCACAAAAGAGTTGGAGAAATTTGATCCTAAACAAGATGACCTTCCTCTCCCGGACTATAGAATTCTCACCGTAGATTGGTCTTTAAGCTACAAAAACCGTAAATTCTACCTCTTTGGAGTGATCGGGAACGACAAGGCAAAAAGTACGGCGATCGCATTGCTGGAGTTCAAAAAAGCAAATCTTCCCTTTATCAGTCTGGTGGTATACGAGAATATGCTGGATCTGGGAAACAAAGAAGTCACTTATCTAACCAGGAACGCGGACAAGCAGTACCCGAATCTCACTGATCTTCAAGAAGGGGTTATGTCCGATATTGAAAGGTATGTGGCATGACTGAGCCGAAAAAGAAACCCCTCAAAATCACCCCCATCAAGGGTCGCCAGATGCTGCATTGGCTTGATAAGAAACCGTTGGACGTGGTGCGTCATTTCCCGGCGCAGCTATGCGAGACCGTTGGCGTGGACAATCCACCGGCTGAGCCGTCTTATTCGGAATTTGTGAAAAGCGATTACAATCTGCTTTTTCATGGAGACAACAAGGAGATTCTCTCCTCGCTGTTGATTGCCGGGTTCCGGGGAAAGATCGATTTGATCTACATTGACCCTCCCTTTGATTCCGGCGCGGATTATATACGTAGAGTGAAACTGCGCAGACAAACTGAAAAATTGGAAGGGGAAGGACACACTTCCATCGAGCAGGCGCAATACGTGGACATCTGGGCCAATGATAACTATTTGCAATTCATGTATGAACGGCTGATTCTGATGCGGGAATTGCTGAGCGAAAATGGTAGCATCTATCTGCATTGTGATTGGCACAAAAGCCATCACCTGCGATTTTTGCTGGACGAGGTGTTTGGAAAAGAGAATTTTATAAATGAAGTGATTTGGCACTATTATTCCGGAGGAGCAGGAGAAAAAGGGTTCGCAAAAAAACATGACAACATATTTTTATATAGCAAGACAGACAAAGCAATTTTCAATGTATCAAAAGACGAAAAGAAGTATGTTCAAGGTAAAAGAGAAGGGAAGGAAAAACTAAAAAATGCAGAGCGAGAATGGTTTGTAGATGAAAATGGCACTTATACTTTCATACTCCGAAGAGATACTTGGTATATACCCATAATAAATCCTTTAGACAAAACAGAGAGATCAGATTTTCCCACCCAAAAACCTAAAGACCTATTGGAACGAATCATCAAAGCTTCAAGCAATGAAGATTCAATCGTCCTGGATTGCTTCTGTGGTAGTGGCACCACCGCTGTGGTCGCGGAAAAGTTGGGCCGTCGCTGGATCATGGCGGATTTGAACAAGGGCGCAATTCAAACCACCATCAAACGCTTGCAGGTTGTCATTGCAAAAAAAAACGAAGATCTTGTGGAGAAAAACAGACGTGGCTTCATCCATTACCGAGTGAATAACTACGACTTCGCCAAACAGGACAGACTGAAGAAAATCATTGTCTCCAAATACGGTATTCAGACAGACCGGAAGGACTTGTTTTTCGACGGAACCGTCGGGGGGCAGTTGGTGAAAATTTTGGATTTGAACAGGCCGCTGACCCGGTTGGATATTCAGATTATAAAAGATGAAATTCAAAACAACCGGCCGGATGAAACACGTGATATTGCAGTTTTCTGCAATGGCAGTGAAATGGGGATCATTACTGAACTGGCTGAAGAGAAAACCCCGATAAACCGCATCACCATCTGTGATATTCAGCAGGACGGGGTAATAACGGATCAACCCGCGGAGGCGATCGTAGAGATTACAAAGGAAGACGCAAAAGCTACGGTGAAGATAATTGATTACATCAGCCCATCCATCCTTGCCAGGATGGAAATAGACAGAACGCTCTTTGATGAGCAGATTGAAGATTTCCGGGCGCAAATCGACTGTGTGCTGATCGACACCGATTACAACGACAGGAGTTTCAACATCGTGGAAAGCGACCTGCCCAAAAAGAAGACCGATTTTATCCGGGGCTGGTATGAACTGACGCTCCCCCACGCCGACGCGAGAGTGGCGGTGAAAATCGTGGATATGCTGGGAGAGGAAATTATCGTGGTGAATTAGTGGAAATCCTTCTTTTACTTTTATCGACTTGGTTTGTCGCTAATATAAGTATCTTCTGCTCACCAAGACAGTGCTTACTTAGTTAGTGCTTGACCGAAAATTAGATAACTACATGATATTTAATGGTATTCACCTATTTTCAAGAAACGAAGATTTTGGCGAAACTCATCAAAAATCCTATTTTTTGCTGATTTTGGCCAATTGAACACTGTATCAAACAAATCTTCATCCAATGAAATTGAAGAAATGTCATTTAATATCAGCAATTTGAGTATTTTTCTGCCAAGCACAAACTATTTTTTCTCCATGCTATTTGAGAAATGAGAGATACTCTCTGCAATTCTCATCAGCTGAAAAGATTTCCATGGAGAGAGCCACTCTCTGGCTGACATGATGAGGAACGCCAGGAAGGACCACTCTCGCTAGTCTGGCCATCTGAACACTGCATCAAACCAATCTTCATCCTGTGAAATTGAAGAATTGTCATTTAATATCAGCAATTTGAGTATTTTTCGGTCAAGCACTAGTTTCACTCCACATCTTGAGCCGTCAATGCTCGATCGTTCAAAGGAAAACTGAGCGGATAACTGCGCGAATGGCTTGCTTAAAGAACTATGCGGCTGCTCCACTTCAGCGCCGCAAAGAGGTCATCATCCGAGGAATAATCCAGGTTTATATTTCAAAATGAGATCTTCTGCTCGTTTGGCATCCTCCGGCGTATCGACTCCGGACATGGCGGGATGATCCCTATAACGCACTTTTACCGCTTGGATTTGGTAACCATTTTCCAATAGACGCAACTGCTCCAAACCTTCCAAAATTTCATAAGGAGTTTGTGAGAGATTGGCATAAATGCGCAACATTTCCAAGGTACTGCCATACAAGCCAATATGTCGGAAAACAGGAGACGCTTTCGTGTTTTTTCGTAATTTACCTTCGTCGCGAATCGCTGGAATTATTTTTTTGGAAAACCAGATAGCCCGATCTTTATCATTCAATATCACCGTTGTGCCACTGAATGGAGTTGTTTTTTTAATTTCTCGCAATTGATCCAGTTCCTGCCAGCTGAGTTGGGCCACGGGAGTGATCCATTGAATTGACGGATCCGATAAAAGTTTTTGCAGAATGGCCTCTATAAAATGGACAGGGGTCAAAGGCGCGTCTCCCTGTAAATTGACAATGGCATCGGGTTTTATTTTCAATTGTTCAACTGCTGCCAATGTCCGCTCGGTCCCGGTTTTACAATGCTGAGAAGTATGCAATGCGCGCACGCCAATAGACTTTGCATGGCACATAATACGCTGATCATCAGTTGCTACAATCACCTCCACTTCCCCCTGAACACGAGCTGCAGCATGCAAAGCAATATCGCAAACCCGATTTAATAACGTCTTGCCGGCGATGGAAACCAGAGGTTTGCCGGGAAACCGAGTGGAGTGATAACGTGCAGGAATGATGATGGCTGCTTTCATGTTCTGAAATGATGACCCCAGAAGCTGATTTATTAGATTAGATTTGCACTACCAGAGATTCTGCAATATATTATTCAGATAAGGTGAAACATGAATCACCATTGCAATCTCCAGAAAGCATTGTCAATTTTTATCACATCAGTTCATACATGGAAAACTCAAAAGCCCGCATTTTCTGCTTTCTCTTGGCATTCCAAATTTCAGGGATATTTTTTCTTGCTTATGGGGATCATAATCACTCATCCGCTTCCCATCCTCACCCTGACCTCGATCTCACTCCTCAAGAACAGAATTTGCTGAGGAGTCACTTTGTCGAATTGCCAAGTATGTTGCTCAAGGCTGAGAATTTTCAGGGTATTCCCATCAATGACGCCCACTCTGAGTTGTACATGTATCAAAACAATTTCATTTTACTCAATTTCTGGGCAACTTGGTGTTCCCCCTGTCTGAAAGAAATGCCGGACATGGAACATCTTCATCAAAAACTGAAAGAAGTGGGGATGGTGATATTGGCGGTGGGAATGGGAGAAGGTAAGCAAAAAATCGAGAAGTTCTTAAAAAAACATGGATTCACTTTTCCAATAATTGCTGATCCGGAAATGGAGATAAGTCGCCTCTATGGTGTTCAAAACCTGCCTGTCACTTTCTTGATCGACCGTGACAAAACTATTTTAGGACGGAGTTTAGGTCCAAGAGAATGGAGCAAGCCCGATTTGGTTGAATTTTTCCGGAACCGAATCAAAGGATCATGAACTTGCGAACGGCACTACGCTCTTCGTATGTGTATGAGGGAGGATCAATTGATCCAGCTGTCCCTGAGATTTTTAGAACGCGCTAACAACTCCATCAATCCCAGATGATTTTGTTCACGTACAAGTGTTTCCATCTTCTCAATAATTTGACGCGCATGGCTCACAGTGGCCAAAAGATGGTCTCGATTCTCGATAAATATATCAGCCCACATCTGTGGACTTGATGATGCAATTCGGGAAAAATCTTTCAGACCTGCGCCAAAATACTTGAGGATTTCCGGAGTGCCGCTTGTGCCGATAGCTTCGATGGTAGCATAAGCCAATAAATGGGGGAGATGACTAACTGACGCAAAAATTTTGTCGTGTAGCTCCGCATCCATTTCGTGCACCTGACACCCCACCGCACTCCATAACTTTTTTACAATTTCCAATGCTTGAGGAGACGTGTCGTCTGTTGGAGTGACAATAAAATTTTTGTCTTTTAACAAACCCGTTTTTGCGCTTTCCGGTCCAAAATTTTCCGAACCGGCAATCGGATGTCCTCCCACGAAATTGATTGCAGGATAGTTTTGCATAGTGACAAGAATCGGCTTTTTGACACTACCCACGTCCGTCACGATTGTGCGAGGATTCAACCATTGATGACATTGTTCAACCACCGAAGACACCTGTCCTACGGGAATAGCAATGACCAGCAGATCTACACTGAAAAGCTTGTCATTCCAGTCATTGAAAATCTGGTCTGCCAATCCGCGCATCTCGGCCTTCTTGCAGTGATCAACGTCGACATCGTAACCCAGAATATGATCGACCAGTTTCAGTCGTTTCAGTTCCAAGGCCAGGGAACCACCAATCAATCCCAATCCAATCACGGCAACGGTATCAAACATCCTTTTTCCGATTAGCTCTGGGTTTTGGGAGCAGGGGCTTTGACACTCATTTGAAGAAGTAGCGGGCTTGCCACATAGATGGAAGAATAGGTTCCTACAACAATTCCCACCAGAATTCCGAAGGCGAAATCATGAATGATTTCTCCACCTAGAAAAAACAGAGCCAACACTACAAAAAGAGTGGTACCAGAAGTCAATATAGTGCGGCTCAGAATTTCGTTGATGCTGAGATTGATCACTTCTTCTAAATTTTTTTTACGAAAGCGAGCCATGTTTTCCCGTATTCGGTCAAAAACGACAATGGTGTCATTGAGGGAATATCCCACTACGGTGAGCAATGCAGCAACAACTGGGAGCGTGAATTCTTTGTCAAACACAGAAAAAAATCCTACCACTACCACCACGTCGTGGGTCAATGTTAAAATCGCGCTGATTCCAAATTTCCAATGGAAGCGGATGGTGATATAAATTAAAATCAATCCCAGCGCAATCAAAATTGCATAAAGGGCGCTCAACTTCAATTCATCACCCACTTGTGGTCCCACGCTTTCTACGCTGCGTATCTCCAATTTCGGATAATCACCGGCCAACAATTCTTTCAGATTACTCGTCAATTCAGATCCCGTTCCCAAAGGATTATTCAATGGTAAGACCAGTTTGACCTCATTTGTATCTCCAATGGTCTGCAGACTGGTGGAATTCATGTCAAGACGATCAAACTGTTTGCGCAATGCATTCAAGTCGATTGCTCGCTCAAATTTGATTCTTACTTGAAATCCACCCTTGAAATCAATGCCATAGTTAAACCCTTGGTGATAGACGACTGAGACAGTCCCCATCAGAATGAGCAATACTGAAACAATCAGTGCAATCATCTTTTTTCCAAGAAAATCAAAATGAGTAACTTCCTTGAGAATTCGCATTCATCCTCTTTTATATACTAATGCTTTTTAATTGCTTACGGTTCAAATAAATCACTTCAAACAGAAAGCGGGTGACCACAATTGCAGTAAACATACTAGCTACAATTCCGATTGACAAAGTCACAGCAAAGCCCTTGATCGGACCTCTGCCAAACTGCAATAAAGCCAAAGCTCCAAATAACGTTGTAATATTGGCATCTACAATTGTTAAAAATGCTTTGCTGAATCCTTCATTGATTGCGGCACGGGGATGTCCGTAACGTTTTAATTCCTCACGAATCCGTTCAAAGATTAAAACATTGGCATCCACTGCCATCCCCAGAGTCAAGACCATTCCTGCCATCCCCGGAAGCGTCAATGTGGCTTCAAATCCTGCCAATACGGACACCACCAGGATAATATTGAATAGAAGCGCCGCATTGGCAAACACACCGGAGACCTGGTAATAGATCATCATGAAAATCAACACAATCAACCCTCCGATCAGTAAGGAAATCAATCCTTGCCGAACCGAGTCTTCCCCAAGACTAGCTCCCACAGTGCGTTCCTCCCGAATCTCGATAGGGGCGGGCAATGCGCCTGAACGCAGAACTAAAGCCAGATTGCTGGCTTCGTCGATGGTGAATAAGCCCGAAATGGATGCCTCTCCGCCTGTAATGGCTTCTCGAATAACCGGAGCAGATTGGACTTTGCCATCTAAGACTATCGCTAAACGGCGTCCTCGATTTTTCTGGGTAATTTTGGCAAAGCGATCTGCCCCAATAGAATCAAAGGACAAACCAACGTAGGGCTGGTTGTCGTTAGGATCAAACCGTACCTGAGCATCGCGAATGAATTCTCCTGTCAGTACCGGTTTCTTTTCCAGGACATAGGGGATTTGCCGTAAAATTTCATTTGTTGCAGGATCGATTTCTTCTTCGAATTTCACAGTGGAGGTTTGGGGGTTGTAATTATTTTCAGTCGCGTAATCTTCCACCAGAAAAAATTGAAGTACGGCTGTAGTTCCAATCAGATCAATGGCTCTTTCTCGTTCAGTTAAACCTGGCAACTGAATCAATATGCTGTTGTCTCCCCGACGTTGGATTGTTGGTTCCGTGACACCGAATTGGTCAATACGATTCCTTATTACTTCCAATGCCAGTTCTATGGCGCCTCTTTTAATGCGGTCCGCTTCTGAAGCTTGCAACGTCAATATCTTCTGGTCCGCATTTTGCTCCAGATCGAATTGAACTAAAAACCGCTCATAAGGCGAGTCTTCCAGATCCACTACTTCATCAGCTGCCAACTCGACGAGCAGTTGGTTTTTATGGATCACTTCGATATTCAAATAATCCACTTGGTTGTCAATGAATAGATCTTCCAACTCCTGAGCAGTCCTTTGCAGGACTGCGATAACCGCCTCATCGATGATGACTTCGATATCCAAGTACATGCCGCCTTGAAGATCCAAACCCAGGTTGACTTTTTTATCCACTTCCTGAGGATTGCCCCCTTCCCGATAGGCCATGTAAGTTGGAAAACAATAGTAAACGCTGATTGCCAGAACTGCAAAAATCAACAACCCTTTTAGACGTAAATCCATAAAACTGTATCGAATTGAAGTTTATATATATTGAAGATGTTCTCCAAGTGATGAAGTGTCATCTACTACTTCTCCACGACTCGAGCTACCTGCTGACGATCTACCTGAATGCGAACCTTTTCTGCCACTTCCAAAGTTAGCACCAATTCTCCCATTTTGAAAATGGTGCCGTGGACCCCTCCACTTGTAATCACTTTGTCTCCTTTTTGCAGATTTTGAATCATCTGTTGTAAGGCCTTTTGCTTTTTTTGCTGGGGGCGAATCAGCAAGAAATAAAAAACAACAAAAATAAGAACAAATGGAATCATCCCAAAAAGGGGACTCTCAGTCAGAGATCCTGCGACACTTTGCGCCATTGCCTCTGGTATCAATGGAAACATATGCTTCGTCTCAATTCAAATGGTCGGATAAATTAACCCTCAGACATGCATCCCATTCAACCCCTCTACGAAACCCTACCTTAACAGGCCATCATTGGCCAGCAGATCCCTTTGAGAGATTGAGTAAACTTGTTTGATCAACACGCACCTGCTTGTCTAGCATTTTGAAAAACTATAAAGGCTATCATTATTTCTCGAAAAAATCCACTACTGAAAACTAAGTTAACAACACAAAAAAGGGAAATGGCTTCGGTCGACCTGGGATCCGGATTTGAAATACCCCTGAAATGTGTTACAATTTCGGCAAATTAAATCTTTCTCGAGGATCTCTTTAACGAACAGAATGATGTTGCTATGATTTCTTCTTCAGAGGCTAAAATCTCGATTCGATGCGACAATTGTGGCACAAAATATCGAGTTCACGAATCACGATTTTCTGAAAAAGTTTCAAAAGTCAAATGCACGAAATGCAAGACGGTATTTAAATTTCAAAAACTCCCTTCCGCATCCTCACAAAACTCTGGTGAATCCGAAGAATTGGATGCGTCTTCTTCTATTCTTTCAGATGCAGAAAAAGCTTATTTTGAAGCCACCGGGTTGAAAAGTGGAGAAAAGGATGTATTGCCTGCAATAAATCTGGAATCTGCCAAAGGAGATGAATCTCCCGTGGAGCCCGGATCTTCTCTTGCCAAAGGTAAAAAGGATTACGAAAATTCTTTTGTCTCAAATGTGAATCCGGAGTCTCCGAAGGATTCCGAACCGCCAACTCCCTCTGCATCGTCAACAGTGCCAGCCCAAATTTCTGAGGATTCCGAAACGAAAATAACATCTTCTGAACAGTCTCGCGATTTTTCTTTCCAATTTCCAGAAAGCCCATTGTCATTGGTAGAGGAAATTGTCAAGCCCACGGGAATCAATTGGGGAAAGAAAACCATCGCTTTACTGACTTTTATGGTGGTCTTCACAACACTGTTGGTGGCAAGCATTTATTTGATATTGAAAGAACCATCCTTGGTCGATCATCTTCTCAATCCCAGGGAATTTCCTGTTCATTTTGGGGGAGAGTTGGACAGCAAGCAAGTAAGAAATTTTACAAGCCGACAAACTCTTTTTGTGGTTGAAGGAAAATTACGGAATCTCCTGCCAACTTCTGATCAAGTGGGTTGGATTCAACTCAAAGGTCTGGCTTTTGATGAAAATCGGAGGATTACAGAAACTTCTGTTGTCTATGCGGGCAATGTTTTGACGGAGCAAGAAATTTCCTCTTGGAGTTTGGAAAAGATTAAGGATTTTTATACATATAAGAGCGGACGACAGAGTTCAAATTTCAAGCTGAATGAGAAACAGGAAGTGCCCTTCCAAATGATATTTTTTGAATCAGCCAATGTGGTCAAGAATGTTACAGTTCGGCCTATCAGCTATATTCGGCAAAATAAAATAGAATATATCCGTGCGCAGGGACAATAATCCTTTTTCTCCACGATGTTTTTCTCCATTCTTTTCAGATTACAATTCCAAATCGGTTTTTTGAATGTCAGGGGTTTCCTGCCGCAAGTTGCACTGCTGGACTAGGGCGGGATCTATCAAAGGCTCGGTGCCCCGTTTGAACTGTTCATAGTAAGTCTCTTCACTCGGATCACAAGGACCGGCGCGACGACCGGATTTATGAATCTTTACTGAAACAATTTGAGGAGGCCGAGCAAAGCGTTGAGACGGCAGATCGCGTGTGACAGACTTCATGAAATCGACCCAAATTGGCGTCGCCGCTCTGGCTCCCGTTTCGCCTGTTTCCATGGGAGTCGGTTGGTCAAATCCGACATAAACCCCGGTGACCAGTTGAGGAATAAAACCAATATACCAGGCGTTCACGCTATTGTGGGTTGTTCCTGTTTTTCCTGCAGAAGGTCGTTCTATTTTACGGGCAATTTGTCCGCTACCCTGTTCCACGACATCGCGCATGCCATCAAGAATCAAATAGGCGGTTTCTTTGGAAATCACGGGCTTGTTCCGGGGAAAATTTTCTTCCAAAACAACCCCATTGAGATCTTCCACACGAGTGATATAGATTGGAATCGTGATGGTCCCTTCATTGGCAAAAACGCCAAAAGCCGTGACGATTTCCTGAAGAGTCGTCGAAAAAGATCCCAAAGCAATCGTCAGATTATTCTTCATTTCAGCAGAAATTCCCAACTTTCTGGCATAATCGATAATTCGCTTGGGTTTAAGATCTTCCACTAAGCCAATCGTTGGAAGATCGAGATTTTTTACAAGAGCGGTACGCAAAGAAACATTGCCCAACAACGTATCTCCATGATTCTTTAGAGTCAAAGAATCCTCCTCCCAATCGTCTGATTCAGCCTTATAAAGACGGGGGCTGTCGACGAGAATGCTGGCCAACGTGTATCCTGCATCCAGCGCGGAAGCGTATATGATGGGTTTGAATAAGGAACCAGGTTGACGCTTCGCCTGAATAGCCCGATTGAACTCACTTTGATCATACAGGTACCCTCCCGACATGGCCAAAACCTCTCCGCTCTGTGGATCAACAGAGAAAATCGCGCCATTGACCAGAGGCTCTTGGTGGAGTGTAAGACGAAACTGCTCACTTGCCGGGTCCCAGTCCTCCAATTTCACCTGGATGACATCCCCTGCCTGCAAAATTTGGGAAGGATTATTGACTGAAACCACACGTCTGTTTTGTGCCAATCTCCACAGTTTCCATTTTTTGAGATTGGCCCATTCCAGATAACCTTCTACAGACCCTAAATTCACTACGGTGTTTTCTTTGGATACTCGAGTGACAACTCCCTGAATGATGCTTCCCAGAATTATTTGATTCTTATGGGTCACGCGATGAATTTCGCTTGGGGGTAGTAACCCTTGCAAATTCATTTTTATTCGTTCCGACGGTTCGCGAAATCCTTGACGTCTGCTCAACTCCAAAATTCCTTTTTGTAAAGCTTCGTGCGCATAAACCTGATATTCCAGATCCATTGCTATATGGACCCGAAGCCCGCCTCTATACAAGATTTCAGAGTCAAACCGATGCAGCAGGTCCTTGCGAACGTGCTCGACATAGTAGGCAGTTGCAGCAGAATCAGAATCATAATTTCTCCTGAGTTGGATTGGTTCTTTAACAGCAGATTTCCGTTCTTCTTCTGTGATATACCCTTCTTCGAACATACGATCCAAAACTAAATCCCTGCGCACCTTTGCGAGAATTGAATTTATCGTAGGAGCGTAAATCGAAGGTGCAGGCAGTAATCCTACCAACAACGCGCTTTCCGCCAAGCCCAACTCTTTGGCATGTTTACCAAAATATCCCTGTGAGGCTGATTCAACCCCTTCCGCATTGCCTAAAAAAATTTTATTTAAATACAGGGAGAGGATGGCTTCCTTGGAAAATTGCTGCTCAATTTGGAGTGCCAGCAAAATTTCCTTAAATTTGCGAATCGGTTTCCCTTCCTTCTTCATTAAAAAGAGACGGGCAGTTTGTTGGGTCAAGGTGCTAGATCCCTCGACAGAACGTGTTGCGTTGATATTGCTCCAAAACGCTTCCAGTATGCGAACCGGATCGATGCCGAAATGGGAAAAAAATCGGGTATCCTCGCTGGCAAGTAAAGCCTGGATCAGATAGGGGGGGAATTGCTCAAAAGGGACAACAATTCTGCGATGGATGAAAATTTCGTCAATCCGGTTTCCATGCCGGTCAAAAACGACTGTGGGAAAGGCTTCTTTGGGCCGGTGGTATTCCCTGAGGTCTTGTGGCAATTCTTCATTCAACAGATATCGAACATACCCAGCAGAAATTGCGACTGCAATTGAGGCAAAGCAAGTGATGATCGCAAACCATTTGATGACTTTGAGCATCAATTTGAGTAATGTGAACATTCTCGCCTGTATTCTTTCATGAAGAAAAGCAAATTAGGATTCCTATTACCTGCAAGGCACCTTGACATTTTTGATTACGTTCCCTTCATTCCCCTTCATTTATACGCAGAGGTAAGAGAGTAAATTCCACACGCCGGTTGATCTGCCTCCCTTCTGGTGTTTTATTATCAGCAACAGACTGATGGAAGCTGAACCCGGCCGCGGAAATTCGACGGGGTTCAATTTTCACCACATCTACTAAATAGCGGACAACACTGACTGCGCGTGCTACGGAAAGTTCCCAATTGGTCGCAAATATTCCATGTAAACTAGTGCCTATTGGATAGTTGTCCGTGTGTCCCTCGACTTGAATATGTTTATCTTCAATCTTTTTCAATACTGCGCCGATTTTGTTAAGCACTTTGAAACCCGTTGCTTTGATAAAGACTTGTCCGGAATCGAATAGCAATCTTTCATCCAAACGCAAGGCAATGCGATTGGAAAGTTCAGAGATTTTAACCTTGTCTGTCTCCAACTGTTCTCTCAGTGACGCCACAAGTATTTGCTGGAGTTCCAGTGCTGTATTCGCTTCATCCTCTTCCGCATGCAACGCTGTTCCATACTGCCGAATTTGGGCATTCAAATGCTGTTCATTTTCTTTGAGTTGATCGACCTGCTTTTGCAGTTTTTTTTCTTTTTGTTCCATACTGGTAATCTGCAGAAGATTCTCTTGGGCATTTTTCTCTAAATTCTTGTTCAAGCTCATGGATTTTTCCAATTGCTTACCGGCAATTGTTAGTCGTTCCTCGACTTCTTGGAACTGAAGCCGGATGCTTTGTAGTTGGCTTGCGTTTTCGCTGAGTTGGCGTTCTTTGGTTTGCAGTTGCGCGTCTTTCTCTCGTAGTTGGATGTTCGTCTGTTGCAGATGGATATCTCTCCTCTTCAGTTGATTATTTGTTTTTGCAAGCTCTTGGTATGCTTCCTCCAAATTTTTTTCCATGCTTGCCAAACGGCCCTCGGTGTTTTCCAATTGCGCGCTTATTTTTTTCAACGCTTCTCTGCTCTGGTCCAAATGTAATTTATTGATTTTATTTTGTTCAGTTTCCCGCTTCTTCTCCGTTTGCGCGATCGCCAGATTCTTCTGGAACGTTTGCAAGGCATTTTCTAAAAACTTCACTTTTTTTTCATTGGTCACCAGGGCTGCTTGTCTTTGTTGTGCTAAGCGTTGATATTCATTGGCCCTATTTACTTTTGCCATGTATTCCTTTTCGCTATACCCGCATCCACTACTCACCAGAGAGATCAACCCTCCTGCGAGCAAATAAGCGCATCTCCAATTTCCATATTGCATAGTAGATCTCATGAATGGTGAAGGGAAATCATGATCCAATGGATTTGAGAGACTTGGGGATTTTTAATCATCAAGCATACGTAAAAACTGCTTCGAAGTGCTTTAAAAATCGCTCAATCTCCCCGTCGGGGAGCTTATTAATCCCTGCAGCAGCCTTTCTTCCTCCCCCAGTTTCAAAAGCTTGACACAAGTTATCAGCCCCGAAGGGCCGATTCACTGGAGCACGAACACTCACCAAATAGCTTCCATCTCCCTTATCTACTAACAAGGCATGGGCTCTTTCCGGTTCTTCACGAGCAACAATGTTGCAGAACACGCCTGCAATCCGTATACTCCAGCATTGCGCAGGGAATTGGTAAACGAAACCGGCCGCGCTTTGCTGAAAAGGGGAACAGGACTTGGCATTTTCCAAATCTTCTGCATAGTAACGCTTCAATTTAGATAAAACTTCCGAGTGGTGATAAAACTCCAAGGGGTCTTCGAAGGATTTCAGTGCCTGGTACAAGGTAATGGGAGAAAAATGGAGATCTGTGATTTTTTCTCCATAACTGTTGTAATTGATCAACTCACCTAGTTCGCAAAGCTGTTGCGCTTGAAAATCCGGCAATGCCAGAGATTCTGCTAATTTCCAAGCAGGCGTGTGGAGATTGTCTCCAAAAGCAGCTGCTATTGCCCAAGCCCGATAGCGGCCTTGTAGAAAACAATCCACCAATATACTTGTGCAAATGTCGGGAGCCGTGTCAATAATAACATCCAATCTTGGGGAAACAGGAATTTCTCCTGCATAATGATGATCAAAATATTGAACTTTATTTCGGCAGCGAAGCAGTTCCAGCAAGCCGGCCCTGTTCGTATCCATTGAAATGTCTAGTACGGTGATTGTGCTGCCCACTATCCCAGATAGACGTTGCAGCAAAGTTACGTCACGTTTGACACCGGTAATCAGTTCACTCTCCAGAGGAACCGCCAATCTCAACTGATGCAACGCGCAAATCCCATCTGCATCCCCATTAAACACATCATAGTGCACAAAGGATTACTAAGAAGAAATGATTGCGATTTGAATCAAAACCGAAACAGCAAATAGCAGAAATCCTGAGATGACCAGATAAATTGGATAAAAAGAATCCTTCTTTTCGTAGTCTCTTTCCATGACACTCTCCAAAGGTAGGTTGACATAAGTCCACTTTTTTTGCAAGCAAGGCTGGTACCAAAGGATTATAATTCAATTGCTTTTCACATCAAATTAAAGATTTTGATTCTTTTTGGACAAACTTCGTAAAAAATGATCCGCTAACACTAAATTCACCATAGCTTCCACCATGGGCACTGCACGAGGCAGAACACAAGGGTCGTGCCGTCCTTTGGCTTTCAATTTGATTGCTTTCCCTTCGCGTGTTATCGTATCCTGCTCAAAATTGATCGTGGCAGTGGGTTTGAAAGCGACCCGCATATGAATATCTTCGCCATTTGAAATCCCGCCTTGAATTCCTCCGGAATGATTTGTCCGGGTTCGCACCCGTTTGTCTTTAAAAACAAAAGGATCATTGTGTTGAGAACCGGTCCAATAAACCGAGTCGAATCCTAATCCAAATTCAATCCCCCGTGTTGCGGGAAGGGACATGATAGCTTTGGAAAAGTCGGCGCTGAGTTTGTCGAATATCGGATCTCCCCATCCTGCAGGCGTATTTCGAACGAGAACACCAAGAATGCCTCCCACACTGTCTCCCGCTTTTCGCGCCTCTTCAATGCGTTGAATCATCAAGGGCGCACATGCTTCATCAGGACAACGGACGATATTATTTTCTATCTGCTCAAAGGTCACACTTTTTCGCTTAATTTGTGCTTTGATATCATGGATTTGAGTCACGTACGCCAAGGTTTCGATGCCGCAGTGCAGCTTTAAGATTTTTTTTGCAATCGCTCCTGCCGCTACCCGTCCTATGGTTTCACGAGCACTCGCCCGCCCTCCTCCCTGCCAGTTGCGGAGACCATAACGGGCTTCATAAGTATAGTCAGCGTGACTCGGTCGATAGAGATCCTTCAATGCTTCATAGTCCTTGGAACGAACATCCTTATTCCAAACCATGATAGAAATAGCCGTTCCCACGGTTGCCCCTTCAAAAACCCCGGAAAGCAACTGTGCCACGTCGCTTTCTTTTCTATGTGAAGTGATCCGGCTTTGTCCAGGTTTTCGACGGTCCAATTCAAATTGAATTTCTTCTTCACTGATGGGCAAACCAGCAGGACAACCATCAATGACAACTCCGACTCCTCCACCATGAGATTCCCCCCATGTAGTAATTCGAAAAAGTTGTCCTAAACTATCTCCCATAAACAATTCCTCCTATATATTGGACAGCATTGAGTATCCCGAAATTTGACCGGTTTCTTCAAATGCAAAAAACAACAAGTGACTGATATAATTAATTGAAATCAAAGTCCAGGTTAATATACGAGTTTGCTGGATAAAACGGCAGGGAAGAAACGCTCTATGAAAGGGAATAACCTTGTAAACGGCAACCCCCTATGTTAGAGATCAGTCAGTTACTCCTTGAACTCCGTCCTTACCCGGTTGATTCTCTAATTTTCCAAGCAACCCAAAAACGCCATTATTCCATCTAAATCTTTAACTCGCGCAACACATTACCAGGTTTTGTTTTTGGAAATATCAGTTGCCCTTCGTCAACGTTCTTAACCGCCAACCCTCATGTTACTGCGCCTCAAGATTAATAATTTAGCCACGATTCGGCAGATTGAAATTGAATTTGAACAGGGATTCTCCATTTTAACGGGGGAAACCGGAGCAGGCAAATCCATTATCATCGATGCCCTCCATTTCATTACGGGCAAAAAAGCCGATTACTCACTGATCCGATCCGGTCAATCGCAAGCATTGGTCGAGGCAATTTTTGATATCAGCAATTTGACCAACGTACAGTTGACGCTGCAAAAAATAGATATTCCATTCGAATCGGAATTGATCATCAGACGTGTCCTTCAGGTTAACAATCGGCAAAAAAATTTTCTCAATGAAGTGGCAGTCACCCGAATCACTCTTGAAGAATTAGGAAAATTACTGGTCACCATCCACGGTCAGCATGACAATCAAGCATTGCTGCAAGTCTCATCCCACGTTGACTTTCTCGACGGTTTTGGACATTTGATGGATTTACGCAACACTGTCAAAACATCATATCACATTTTTCAACAGGATTTGAAGGCATACGAGACTTTCAAACAACAGCTTAGAGAAGATTCCCGGCAAATTGAAGAACTTTTGTTCCGGCAAAAAGAAATCAAAGAGATGGACTTAAAAGTAGATGAAGAAGAAGTTCTGACCCGGGATGCGCAAATTTTGAGCAATGCCACTAAATTGTCTTTGATATTTGCAGAAGCCCAAGAGGTGCTCTATGACCAGGACGGTTCGCTCGTGGAACGTCTTGGTGTCATTCGACAATCCTTACAAGAGGCCGAAAAAGTAGACCCTGAATGTACGGACTTTCGCCAAACATTGGAAGATTGTTTGCTTGAGATTGAGGATTTACGCCGTGGTTTCGGTAAATATGCCTCCCGATATCTGGAAAACCCGCAACGCTTGGAATGGACCAATCAAAGGCTCAGTCAAATTCAAACGCTGAAGCGTAAATATGCTCGTTCCATTCCTGAACTTCTGGAGTATTTGCAACAAATCACTGAAAAACTGGATCAATTGGAAAATCCGGAAAAAAGTGAAAAAACGCTCCATGAAAAGACGGAAGCCTCCAAAGCAGCCTTGGAGCATCAATCTCATATTTTGTCTGCTGCGCGACATCGAGCCGCAAAAAAATTAAATCGACAAGTCAGAGAAGAATTGTTCCAGCTTGGCATGGAAAAAGTCAGATTTGAGACGCAATTGAACTTAAAAACCCTGAAGAACCCTGAAAGAAGTGCGCAACACACACCCAATGGTATTGATCAAGTGGAATTTTTATTGTCCGTCAATCCGGGACAGAGTCTCCGCAGTTTGGCCAAGGCGGCATCGGGAGGAGAGTTATCTCGTATCATGCTGGCCTTAAAAACGGTTCTCCTTTCAATTGATCCGGTAGAAACATTAATTTTTGATGAAATCGACAGTGGAATCAGTGGACGTATTGCAGAAATGGTTGGATACAAATTGCATTCGCTGGGTCAAGTCCATCAGGCATTGTGCGTGACGCATCTGCCACAAATCGTTTCTTTCTCGCAACATCATTTTGCAATTTCTAAAACCATTCATCAAAATGCAACCTATACTTCGATCCAGGCTCTCAATCCGCAAGACCGAGTGAAAGAGTTGGCTCGTTTGATGGGAGGGTCTGAAATCACTTCCCAAACCTTGAGTCTGGCATCGGAAATGCTGGAACGTGCGAGACAGCAAAAAGCTTCTTGAAGCGCTTTAATCATCGTAGCATAAATCCGAGGTTTTTTTGGCTGCAAAACGGGAAAAACTGAAAATCGCGTCCCATGGCAAACGTTTATTCGCCTTAATCTTGGATTTTGCCTTTGCCCTCCTGCTGGTCAATACGATCAATTATCTCAGTTACCCAGAACATTGGGACCTGCGGCTTTCTTCTTCAACTTGGCAAAATCTCATTCCAGTTTACTTGGGAATCTTTTGCCTGTTGCTTTGCAAAGACGGATGGAAGGGATGTAGTCCTGGAAAATTCATCGTTGGTATCACAGTTCGACAATTAGAAAATTTGTCGCAAAGTCCGTCTTCTGCAAAAGGTATTCTGAGAAACTTATCATTGCTGATTTTGCCTCTGGAGGGCATATTACTTTTGAGAGACAGTCATGGACGGCGGCTTGGAGACCGATGGTTACGCACCGTAGTTATCGAAAATCCCAAACCTCGTCGTTTTATTATTCGTTTGATGACTGCCAATACTATTTTTTTTGGCTACTTCTTCAGCGCGCTTTTGATCCAGCCTTTGATCTTAAAAAAAACAGCTGCTTATCAAACCGCAATTGATTTTCTGCAAAACGCTCCGGAAGCCATTCAGCAACTTGGCAGTATCCAGGATTTCAATTCTCCGGAAATGGACATCAATATTCATGAAAAAGAAGGCAGCGCCCTTGTCTATGTGCTAGCAGTGGGATCTCAACAGGTAGTTCCGGTCACCGTCCATTTGCAACTGGTTGATCTGCCAATACGAGCTTGGCGGCCTCAACACTTTGTAATTGGCAACAATGAGTGACCTCACTTTAAAGGACTGGTGTCGCTATGGATAGCGCTTCTGGTGATGAAACACATTGATGCCACCAATCTGCTGGAATACCTGCTCCAAACGATTTCAGCAATTTTCAATGAGTTCCCTCGAGAGGAGACTGGGTTGAAATACACTGGTAAAATGCTCTCAACCCGTTACCCCAAGACCATTGGCTCCCCTTTCCCGCCCATTCGCTGTTCAAAGGAAACTCCTGAGTCCTTGCCTTCCATAATTTTCAGAAAAATCAAGAGCGGATCTCCTCGACTTATTAACATCTTTTGTTATGATTCAATGTAGTAGCTTGTCATCGTTCGGAGAACCACCTGAGCCAACGGCGAAGGATCTAGGTGCAACATTCCGGAGATTCTTCGCTTTGCCGCTTCCCGTATGCGGACCAGGCGGACCGTCAGGATGACACATTTATAAAATTACCTGACTATCAATAAGGGGGAGGGTTTGTTATGAAAATCACCGCGATTGAAACCATTTGGAATTGATGAATCGCTTCAAGCTGCCAATCTTCACCATCATCTTCAACAACGACGCCCTCGGTTGGATCATGCGCGTACAAAAGAAATGCTACGTTCAAAATTATGATTCAACCGACTTTTCCCACGTCGACTGCCACGGTGGTGAGAGGTTTTGGTGTGAGAGGCTATACGGTAACAACGCTTGAAGAGATGAGAGACGCGTTGGGCAGGGAACGTAATCCAAACAGTCCTGTTGTGATTGATGTGATTTCTGATCAGTGGGAAACACCAGCGCAGGGGTTTTAGCCATGGAAGTGAAACTGGAAAAAGAAAGCGAGGTGTCGGTTTCGGAAACTGAATGCTGCTGGTTACGAAAACAAAAATCGGCCAATGCCGAAGTAGATAGAGATCTTCTGATCCCTCCCGTTGGTCGATGGCGACCCCGTCGAGATGACAGCTAGTGGCTAATTTCAAATCGTAAACGGTATAAGATGTAAATAGGAGAATAGTCTATGAGCGAGAAAAAGTTGGAAGGTAAAGTAGCAGTCATTACCGGGGGCGCCCGTGGTCTTGGTAGAGGATATGCCCTGCGACTGGCTAACCTGGGAGCCGACATTGCGATCATCGACAGAAACTTAAATGCCGCCGCCGTCTACGAATTCGAAACAATAGCGATGACAGCGGACACCATCATGGCAGAATGCCAAGCCTTGGGAGTGCGGGCAATCGGTATCGAGGCTGATTTAAGGGAACGGCAAACGACAGAAAAGGCGATTGCGGAGGTTGTCGCACATTTAGGTCGCGTGGACATTGTGGTTTGCAATGCCGGTGGCGGTACGGTTGTCTTTGCCGATGAACGGGATGACCTCGATGAGGTTTCGGGCAGCGAAGGGGACATCAATACTACCGCAACAGCTTCGGACTGCCCGCAGGAAACCCTCACCCGGGTACTGGAGAGCAATCTCATGACCTGCATGTATACCTGCATGGCTGTGGCCCCGTATATGAAATCCCAGAATTCCGGCAAAATCGTAACGGTTTCTTCCACTGACGGGGTGATGGCTCATGCCGGATATACTCCCTATGGAACGGCCAAGGCAGCCATCATCCATTATACCCGATCGTTAGCCCGGGATCTTGGCCCGTATAACATCAATGTCAACAGCATTGCCCCGGCCATCATCCGCACCGGCAGACTGGGTGATCGGAGGAACTTGGCTGATAAGATACCGTTACGACGGGAGGGAACCATTGAAGACTGTGCCGGAGTGGTGGAGTTCCTGGTGACGGACCTATCCGATTATGTCACCGGCAAAACTATCATCATTGACGGTGGGCTGTGCGAACACCGGTAAGAAAAAGGGTCAATTATTATCTGATGATGCATGCACGGATTTTGCAGTTATGCGTCTCATCGAGTCGTCATTCCTGGCGAAGACCAGGAATCCACCGGGCTGGCGATTCAGGGTGACTAAAACGTTTCATATAAATCTTTCCATTGAGGATTATTTTTCTCAATGAGTTCGATTTTCCAAGCTCGTTTCCATTTCTCGAGTTGTTTTTCTCTCCGGAGAGCAGTTGTTACCTCTGAAGTGGTCTCATAGTTTACCAATTGACGTACTTGGTATTTACTGGTAAATCCTTCTATGAGATTGTTTTTATGTTCATAAACTCTTCTAAGAAGATCATTGGTCACTCCAATATATAAAGTGCCATTTCTTTTACTTGCTCAGATATAAACGTAGTAGGTTTTCATGATGGCGACTCCTGGATTCCTGGTCTTCGCCAGGAATGACACACTTGTGGGGAAGCGTATTCATGGAAACCGCTGAATGCAAAAAATATACACGTAACCTTCATGTAAATTATTTTCACCCCGGAGGATGAAGAAAAATAACAAACCATATAGTTTCAGTAGGTCAGATAGTTTTCTTCACGGTAACATGACTTATTATTTTGTCTTTTGAGAAGAAGAGAACTCAAAAAATGAAAGCGAAAAATCAACCCCCTTTTATTCAATCACCAATCCCCATTTATCGCCAAAAAAAAATTTACGAAACTGTACCTTTGTGGGCACTTGACATGGTGCCGGCGATCAGCATACGCATAACTGCGAGGTGCAAATCTGTATCAACCACGATCAATAAATCAGAGAAGAGGCTATGGATGATAACCAGAAGTTTGCGCACCTGGGCATGCCAGTTCGGGGCCTGGAAAAGATACTCGAAGCGTATAAAAAACCAGGCTTTACGGAATTAATACGGAAATTTACGATCGACAGCAGTGATTATGAGGAATATCTGGTCTATGGAAAAACACCGGACTCAGTGGTAATCACCAAGGCGGCCTTCTGTAAAATCGGTACGATTTTGTTGAACTGTTGCAACCGGTTCAGGGGCATACGGTGCGCAAATAGTTTTTAGAAACCCGCGACGACGATGTCGGCCATATAGCTTATTATGTCGTGGATTATGAAAAAGGGTATATTGTCAGCGCCCTGAAAAATTACCATGGTCACAAGTTAAAAACCGCTTCCACCCTGGGGATCTCCCGGGCAACACTCTTCAACAAGATGAAAAAGTACGAGATAGATAGGAGGAGGTAATCGAATGCTTTAGAATAAGAAAAAATAACAAAATTAATTCCAGTTGATTATCCCAGAAGAAGTTGCGCTCGTTGAATCAGATACAATGAGCTATTCCCCCAGTCCTCATCAAAATCTTCCCAAAACTACTACTCGAGTTTCCTGTTTTTTATGCAGTCGAAGACAGAATACCAAAAAACCAACTTCTTTCATCTTCTTTTTTACTTGATGTTCTACATTGCTAAGATAGTATTACCCTTGACTTTCTACGATAAAAACGTATAACCAACGTTGACTTTCTACGACAATAGTAGGTGGTTTAGCGTGTATTTGTTTTAAATAACCTGAGTTCGAGATAAGAATTTAATAAATTTAATATGTTACGGAATCTTCATATCTTAGAGAAACCTTGTCATTCCTGCGAAAGCAGGAATCCAGAGGTATGCAGCCAGACTGAAATCCGGATCCCCGCTTTCGCGAGGATGACATATACACTAGGATACTCATATTATTGAAGATTTATGTCGAACTCAGGTTAAATAGTGCGTTTGGATGTTCAATCAAAAGGAGTTTTTTTCATGAGGAGATTGGCGGAAGAAGAGATTATCAGATGGAAGAATTCGCCACGGCGCAAACCACTGATTATTCGTGGGGAGCGTCAGGTCGGGAAAACTTGGCTTGTAGAAAATGTTTTGGCGAACCAATTTGACGGTTTTGTTAAAATCGACTTGGAAAAACGTCGTGATTTCCATGGGTATTTCGACGGAAGTCTGGAGCCCCGCACAATACTGAACCAGGTCGAATTAGCAACGAATCGAATCGTTCCCGGGAAAACGCTGCTTTTTTTCGACGAGATTCAGGCCTGTCCGCGAGCGATTACCGCATTGCGATATTTCTACGAACAAATGCCCGAACTTCATGTTGTAACGGCGGGTTCACTATTGGAGTTTGCTTTTGACGAGATTTCCATCCCTGTTGGACGAGTGCAATACCTGCATCTGCACCCAATGACATTCTACGAATATCTTCTCGCATTGGACAAAGATCCGATGGCGGACTATTCTCTAATCCCTCCGGAAAGGGTCACTAAATCAATCCAACAAATGATTCTCAAAGAATTGCGCCGCTATTTCATAGTCGGTGGCATGCCCGAATGTGTCCAAACTTGGCGCGATTCAGGATCGATGGTTGAAACGTTCCAAGTTCAATCGGAAATCATCGATTCATTCCGAGACGATTTCTCCAGGTATAAACCTCGCATCGATACGACATGCCTGGATGGTGTCTTTTTGAATATAGCAAAAAGTGTCGGCGAACAATTGAAATATACCCAGCTTCATTCCGGCTTTTCCGGACAGATGAATCACAAAGCCTTTGACCTGCTGACAAAAGCCGGAATCGCGCATAAGATCCCGGCCTGCCATCCGTCCGGTTTGCCATTGGGCGCAACTGCCAACCCCAAAAAGTTTAAAGCCTCCCTATTGGACATAGGACTTTTGCAGCGTATTTGCCAGGTTCCGGTTGAATTGGAATTGCAACAGGAAAACCTTCTGGCCATGTACCGCGGAAAGCTGGCCGAGCAGTTTGTCGCTCAAGAACTACTGGCATGGCATAGTTCCGAGTTGTTCTACTGGGCGCGAGACGCCCGCGGCAGCAGTGCCGAAATAGATTACCTTGTAGTTCGCGAAGGGAACATTTACCCGCTGGAAGTAAAATCCGGCAAAGGCGGCAGCTTGCGAAGTCTGCATTTGATGCTTGAGAAATTTAACAACTGTCCACACGGGCTGGTGCTGTATGACGGCACATACAGCAGACGGTCCGAACAGAAGCTTCAGTTCACACCTCTATATTCAGTCGCCCTGATCGGAAACAGAAGACCTACTGTTGTTTAGAATCCATCACATAATCTGTATCTGAACGAAAAATCCCCGTTTTCTGCCGAATATCATTAGGTTTATCGCCAACAGGACGCGTTACAGCGATCTCACCCAATCTGGTCAAAGCAGTCTCCGAATCACTCCCCCCTATAGTTGCCAAAAACATTAGACTTATGTATTAAAACTTGGATTTTGGTGTTTAAATTTTTAATATCAATTAGTTAACCACTCTTTCCGATCTAGTAAAGTCAATATATTCAGACTCCTGCTTCAGGTGGATAAAGGCCTTTCTCAGAGGTATTAGTCTATATTTTCAGTAAGTTAACTAAGGAGGCGATTCGACAACCGGATCTTCGCCACCGGGGGGGAATAAACTAGTGTATTGCCTGTTTAATACATTGTATTATTGGTCATTTGGTAGACAGGTTTGAGTTTGTTGATAATTTCTTCGGCAGTTTTAGTCCAGACATAGGGTTTTGGGTTGCGATTGTGTGTCTCGATGTAACTATGGATGGCTTCGGTCAACTCGAGCACGCTTTTGAAGGCGCCTCGTCGAATCCGTTCTGCAGTGATCTTGCCAAAAAAGCGTTCCACCATGTTCAGCCATGAGGAGGAAGTAGGAATGAAATGCGGGTGAAATCGCGGGTGTTTTTTGAGCCATTCTTTCACCTTAAGATGTTTGTGGGTGGCGTAATTGTCCAGGATCAAGTGTACCTGCAGTTGCTTCGAGGTAGTCTTGTCAATAAGACGCAGGAAGCGCAGATACTCTTGGTGTCGGTGCCGTTTTTCACAGCGAGCGAGCACTTCCCCTGTCTGCGTATTCAAAGCAGTAAACAGACAGCAGGTGCCATGACGGATATAATCATGAGTTCTGGTGCCATTGCGCCCTGGTTTCAGTGGCAGACCTGGCTGGGTGCGATCGAGTGCCTGGATTTGTGATTTCTCATCGACGCTCAAGACCAGCGCTTTCTCAGGAGGATTCATGTACAAACCGATGACATCTTTCAGTTTCGCAGTGAAATGCTTATCATGCGACAACTTAAATGTTTTTTCCAGATGAGGCTTGAGGCGATGGGCCTTCCATACTTTACCGACGGTTGTCTTGCCTACGCCAACTGCCTTGGCCATCGATCGCGTGCTCCAATGGGTACGGTCCTCAGGCTTCTCTTCAATGGTTTTCTTCACAATCTCCTCGATTTTATCCGCTCCATAAATGCGTGTCCTGCCAGGCCGCGGATCATCATTGAGACCTGTTATTCCTTTTTCAACAAAGCGCCGTCGCCACTTTCCAACGGCATTACCGCTGGTTCCAAGCGTTTTGGCAATTTCTTGATTCTTAAGGCCATCAGCAGCCAACAGGATGATGCGCGCACGACGAGTGTCTCGCATCGCTCCGGTATGACGGCGTGCGGTTTTGCCCAATTCATCCCGTTCTTCCCGGGTCAGTTTTATACTTGGTGCTTTTCTCATGCTGTCTCCATATATGCAAAAAAAAGGACAGCTCGTAGTATAGCAAACCAAGGATTTTTTTACACATTAATAAAAGAGCGACACACTAGCGGCTATACAAGCGGGGGTTCCCGTCGACCGTGTCAAGTTGATACTGTTTGGTCTGACGTCTGGGCTGGCCAGCCTAGCGGGCCCCATTGAGTTTGATGCAAATGGCATGTTGAAGCAGGACATTACAGAGGTCTACTGGCGCACGGCCTGACCCCTTTCTTCCTCTTCTCAAAACGTCGGGAAGATATTCCCTTGTTGGCAAAACATTTTCTCCGTAAACACACCGAAAGAGTCGATGAATCCGTAAATAGCCTTTCCTCCGCTGCCTTACAACTCTTGCTGCAATATAATTGGCCCGGTAACGTTCGCGAGCTGGAGAATGCCATTGAGTGTGCCGTTCTGTTGGAGACGACGGACACGCTGCAAGCGGACAATCTCCCCCCCCCCCAACTCCTGCCGGGGGCTTCATACGGGGAAACTCCGGCGCCGAATACGGTCCGCTCGCTAGCGGAAGTCGAGCGAGAGGCGCTGCTCCACGCGCTCGAGGTCTCCGGTAACAATGTGAGCAAGGCGGCTCAGTCCCTGGAAATCAATCGAACGACCCTCTACCGGAAATTGAAGAAGTACGGCCTGCCCACCAAGCTCTGAATCGATCAGCTGAAGATGATTCGCAAGAATCAGGCGCGCATCGTCGCCTTTTCTGTTGCAAAATGCTATTATTGTCGTAATATGCGACAATTCTAAATAATCCCTTTATTATCATAGATTTGCATAAAATATGTCCGCTTGATCGCTTCGATAGTGTTGCAAATTGCGACTTTCGAAACCTCCCATATCATCTTAAGAACTCCCCCTCAACTCCCTTACTTACTGGATTGCAGCGGATTCAGAAAATTTGGCACGCATCTTGAGACATATAGTTTATTTAATTTGCGACAATTCCATCTCGAACCGGACAGCAATTCAATAAAAATAATCAGAAATGGTCAAGAAGCCGTTTGGTGAATAAGTTGCTCGTCTACCGGATTTCCACTTTTTAAAAAGGAGATTCATGTATGCAAGCGATTTAAACGATCAGGAAGGGTCTCAAATGCAACGTTTCTTTACGTTCCGGCCCCCGAGGGGCTCGCATTGAAAGAGACGATGCAGCTTCAAATCATTTAGTTCGTTGTCTCGAACTCAGTTAAATTTAGAACAAGAATAGAATTATGAAAATTTAAACATCAATCAGTATTTAATTTTAATGCTCCTCGTTGCCTTGCTCATCGCCGGGTGTGGTGGCGGTGGTGGTAGTAGTGAGGTTAGTGAAAATGTCGCTGAAAATAAAATCCCCATTCCGGACACTGTGCGTGAGAAATTTGAGCCGGATGCGTATTATCAGCAATGGGTTGATGCAGGAGGATTGCCCGTCGTGTCAGGCGAAAATGTAAGTCCATACGCCTTGGCGGAAGCGGCATGGTTGATTCAGCAGGTCATTGGACATCACCCGGATGTACTGGAGGCAATGGCGGAAAAAAAGGTGCGTTTCGCCGTGATACCATACAACAGCACTTCAGCGCAAATTCCCGAAATCGATTTGAAACGTTTCCCTGATGGTCGAAAGGTATTTTTTCGCGATTTTGCAATTTCGAGTGGTCAACCGGTATCGGTATTGGGCGTTGGTGAGGAACATCTGCTTAATTATCCGGGAGATCCTATTGGAAAAGTGGTCAGGCCTTTGATTATTTGATTAGGAACGAGTCCAGTTTTTTTGCCCCCTTTTCATTTAATCAAAGGCCTGACCACTTTCTTATTTAACCCCCTTTTTGCCACGGAGAGAGAACGTTTTTTTCTCTCATCCCGGCATTTTTAAACAGGTTCTGAAACATACGCAGACAAGAGAATATTTGATGGAAAACACAGATCAATTGAACTGTCGCGTGTTGATCGTTGATAATCAGAAAGAAATCCACAACGACTTTGCGGAGATATTACGGTCCCGCTTCATGGAGCGGAAAACGAATGAGGTGGAAGCTGAATTTATCATCGAAGAAGAATTGACCTGGCAGCCGGAGTACGTACTCTTACATGCGTCAAGCGGAGAAGAAGCTTGCGAAATCATCAAGGCGGGAAAGGAATCCAGCTGTCCTGTAGCTGTCGCTTACATCGACGTCAGGATGTCTCCGGGTATCGATGGCATTGAAACGGTCCGCAGGGTGAGAAAGATCGATAGCGACTTAGAACTCGTCATCATGACCACCGACACGGAGCAGGCAATGCCCGAGAACATCCGTAAAATGGGATTGCCGCGCAGATTGCTCTATATCCGGAAGCCTTTTACGCGAGAAGAAATTCAACAGATGATCATTTATCTCGTAGAAAAGTGGAAGGTCGAACGGCAATTGGCGGAGAAACTGGAACAATTGAAAAACAGTTATCGGAAATTGAAAGCCGCTCTCGACGCGGCCGAAGACCCTATGGCCATGTGGGACGTTTCTGCGCGCGTTGTGTTTGCCAATCAGAGGTACGAGAAACTATTCGACCTCTCGGAAAACGCGCTGAAGAAGACTTCGCCGGAGAGATTCGAGGCACGATACAAAAAACGCTTCCGGGAACTCAATCTGACTGATGAGAAGGAAAGAAGCCTCTTCCCGGATGCCAGCAACATGGTGGAAGAAACCACCACCGTTCAGGATTCGAGGCAACGTCTGTTCTATCGATCCATCCACCCCGTCATCGATGGTCGGGGAGAGGCACTCGGCGATGTTTACGTCTATCGCGACTTGCTCAAAGAGTGCAAGATCGAACGCATGAAAACCGAATTACTACGCTTGCGCGCCGAACTGGAAAACACCCACTCCTTCGATAACATGGTGGGTACCAGCGATCAGATGCAAAGTGTTTACTCGCTCATCAAGCAGGCTGCCGAAAGTGATATCACGGTACTCATTCTAGGCGAGAGCGGAGTCGGTAAGGAACTGGTCGCCAAATGCTTGCACTTCAACAGCTTACGCAAGAACGGTCGTTTCCTGGCCATCAACTGCGCCGCCATTCCCGAGCAGCTCATTGAAAGCGAACTCTTTGGACACGAACAAGGCGCTTTCACCGGAGCCTACAGGCAAAGAATCGGTACCTTCGAGTACGCCAGGGGTGGTACCGTTCTTCTTGACGAGGTCGGCGACATGTCTCCAGCTTTTCAAGCCAAACTCTTGCGTGTCCTGCAGGAAAGAGTGATCCGCCGGGTCGGTGGCACGACCTTCATCCCCATCGACATTCGCTTGATTGTGGCCACCAACAAAAACCTGGATATTTCCATTGAGAAGAATGATTTCCGAGAAGATCTCTACTACCGAATTTCTACATTCCCCATCTTCGTTCCTCCTCTAAGAAAACGTCGGGAAGATATTCCCTTGTTGGTAAAACATTTTCTCCGTAAACACACCGAAAGAGTCGATAAATCCGTAAATAGCCTTTCCTCCGCTGCCTTACAACTCTTGCTGCAATATAATTGGCCCGGTAACGTTCGCGAGCTGGAGAATGCCATTGAGTGTGCCGTTCTGTTGGAGACGACGGACACGCTGCAAGCGGACAATCTTCCCCCCCAACTCCTGCCGGGGGCTTCATACGGGGAAACTCCGGCGCCGAATACGGTCCGCTCGCTGGCGGAAGTCGAGCGAGAGGCGCTGCTCCACGCGCTCGAGGTCTCCGGTAACAATGTGAGCAAGGCGGCTCAGTCCCTGGAAATCAATCGAACGACCCTCTACCGGAAATTGAAGAAGTACGGCCTGCCCACCAAGCTCTGAATCGATCAGCTGAAGGTGGTTCGCAAGAATCAGGCGCGCATCGTCGCCTTTTCTGTTGCAAAATGCGATTATTGTCGTAATATGCGACAAATATCAATAATCCCTTTATTATCATAGAGTTGCATAAAAATATGGCCGCTTTATCGCTTCAATAGTGTTGCGATATGCGACATTCGAACCACTCCCCCGTTATCTCGAAAAATCCCCCTCAACTCCCTTGCTTACTGGATTGCAGCGGATTCAGAAAATTTGGCACGCATCTTGAGACATATAGTTTATTTAATTCGTGACAATTCCATCTCGAACCGGACAGCAATTCAATAAAAATAATCAGAAATGGTCAAGAATCTGTTTGGCGAATAAGTTGCTCGTCTACCGGATTTCCACTTTTTAAAAAGGAGATTCATGTATGCAAGCGATTTAAACGATCAGGAAGGGTCTCAAATGCAACGTTTCTTTACGATTCGACCCCCGAGGGGCTCGCATTGAAAGAGGCGACACTGCTTCAAATCATATAGTTCGTTGTCTCGAACACAGTTAAATTTAAAACAAGAATAGAATATGAAAAATTTAAACATCAATCAGTATTTAATTTCGGAATGATAGACATTAAGGCTTAAGCGATTAATGGTAAGTTAGGTCTCTTTCCTTGACTAATAGCATATTCCTTTCTGCAATCCGCTCATTTGTAACGTCGTGAGGTTTAACGATCTCACGGCGTTTATTTTTTGTCAATATCAACCCCCCAGGCAAAGTTTCAAGGTATCGGTGAACATGTTTTCATTGCGTCTATGGTTGTATTTGAAGCATGATTCGCCGATATAAAGATGCGCATACCGACGACTATACCAGTGATGTTGGCCATACCATGCGCGTTTTAAAAGACTCCAAAAACTCTCAATCGTGTTTGTGTGGATATTCCCGTCTACGAATTGCTTTTCATGATCAACAGAATAATGAAATATTTCATCTTTCATTGCTCGGTACCCTGAATATTGATCCGTCATCAAAACAGCCTTCGCCAGGTCAACGTGCTCCTTCAGCATCTCTTTGAAATTCTTGTTCGATAAGGACTTGTCATCAAAGAGCTCTGCCGCAACTCCCCCCTTACGCTCCGCAATACCTACAACAGGAAGCTTTTTTGTTCCCCTACCACGCTTGTTGTCATCATCCCTGTCTTCCTTCTTGTTCTCCTTCCTGGGCTTTCCTCCGACATAGGTTTCATCCATCTCGACGATTCCTTTGAATAGACGTTGTTGCTCGCCATCTTTTCCCATGGCTTCCCGGATTCGTTTCCCGAATGACCAGGCAGTTTTGACACTCAAATCCAAGTCTCTTCCGAGTTGACGGTTTGAAATTGATTTCTTGGCATTCAAAACGAGAACGATCCCCAGGAACCATTTTCTCAAGGAAAGTTTGCTGTTATGGAAGATCGTATTGACGGTTGCCGAAAAAGAACGATGGCAGGATTGACATTGAAGCCGGCTTCTTTGGTTCTTTTCTTTGTGTCTCGACACCTTCTGGGAATGACAGTAGGGACACTCTGGTTTATCGCTCCATCGTAGATTTTCAAGATGCTTCAGTGCTTCTTCTTCTGTTGGGAATTTATTGATTATTTCCATGAGACTTGTGCTTTTCATTTTCAATCTCCTCTGATAGATTCTTGTTTAATTCATTTGAATCTATCATAGTAGATTCCAAGTATATGCCAAGCCTTTTTGTCTATCATTCCGTTCTTTTTTGATAGTTCTCAACGAAATCGCCTTGGGCTTAAGGTTTTATTTCACCTGGCATACGGCGATTATATCGAGAAGTTAAGAAAAATGACACTTAAATTTCGCTAATATTTATTTAGCCGAAAGTCATGTATTAGTAGAATTGTCATCGCTCGGTATCGAGCGCGCCGCATTGGAGAACCACAGCCTGCGCGTGATCCTGGAGCGAGCGGACACTGTGCGGAACAAATACGAACAGGAGGCGGAGACCAAGACTCTTTTGCTCAAAGGTTTGCAAGAAGCTGCGAGCAACATCAAGCGGCGGTGCCGCGAACTCACTCGCGCGTTACAGGCCTGGTCAGAGTGGCGGGAAAAGTGGTCCGCTGCCTTGACCGAACTTGGACTTGCAATTGACTCGAACCCCGATGAAGTCTCCGCTCAGATCGACGTCATTGATCAAATGCGAGAAAAGGACGTACGAATATACGAGCTACGCCATCAGTGCATAGACAAAATCAATCGGGATGTCACTGATTTCGAGTCTGTTGTCGCGAAGACGCTGATCGGGTTGGCAGACGATCTCACAGGGACCGTCGCGGACGCCGCCGTGCTCGAGATCGAGAAGCGATTGGCCGAAGCTCAGCGCATACGAAACCTTCGAGTCAACAAAGACAAAGAGATAGAAGAAATCGAGAACAAGGTACGCGCCTTGGAAAAAGAGCGCCAAAAAGCATGCGATTCAGTCAACTTCCTCAAGCACGCGGCCAGCGCTGACACGATTGGTGAGCTAAGGAACGCCATCGAGAAGTCCGATTCTCACCATGCCTTGCAAAACCACTTGCGCACGACCTTGCAAACGCTTGAGCAGGAAGGGGATGGTCTGTCTGTGGTCGAACTGGAGGCGGAATGCGATGCAGTCGATATCGACCGGATTGTCGCCCAAGAAGAAACCACCGCCGCCGAGTTGAAGACATTGCGCGATCAGTTGACCGCTGTGGCTGAAACCAGATCGCAGGCCAGAGACGCTTTCCAGGCGATAGGCGGCGATGATGCGGCGGCACGGGCGGAGACAACACGTCAGGAAGCTCTGGTCGAAATCCGCGAGGTGTCGGAGCGCTATGTCCGCGTGCGTACTTCCGCCATGTTGCTGCAATGGGCAATTGATCGCTATCGGCGAGAGAAGCAAGCGCCACTTCTGAAACGCGCTGGTGAGCTTTTTGCGACGGTCACCGCAGATTCTTTCATCGATCTTCGAGTTGACTACGATGAAAACGACCAAGCGCGTCTGATCGGATTGAGGCCAAATGGAAATATTGTAGACGTACCCGGTATGAGCAGCGGAACGGCGGACCAGCTTTATCTCGCCTTACGTATTGCTTCCATTGAAGATTATCTCGAACGGGCAGACGCTTTGCCGTTCGTTGCGGACGATCTGTTCATCAACTTCGATAATGACAGAGCCGGGGCTGGCTTCGAGGTGTTGTCCAAATTGTCTGAGAAGACGCAGGTACTCTTCTTCACTCACCATCTACACCTCTTGGAAATTGTACGGGAAAGATTTGGCGGCTCAATCTCCGTTGTGGATTTGAGCGAAGAACAAGTGAGCATGACGGCATGAGACTGCTTATTTAACGGTGGCGACAATCTACACTGATTGCGGCGTCGACTCCCCAGTCGTGGCAGGTGAAATCTGAAACTCGCTGATCCCATTGCGGTGGTGGATAAAACGAGGTTCAGGCGCATGATGTGGTTGGGGACGGAACATCAGGAAGGTTAAGCGAGATAACCAGGGAGACCTCTGCCTTTGGTGAGAAGTAGAAGAGCCCGAACCCACATAAACCATAAAATGGACCCTATTTGTAAAGCTTTTTACACCGTACCCTGCACGTGACGGATCATCGCGGCAATGGCATCACTTTCATTGATGGTTCGGATTTGGACGTCAGGATGGAGTGACGCGAAAACTCGAAAGACTTCATCCGCAAATCCCTGGCCCAGGTGTACGACATCGCGCATATCAAGCTCAACCTCAGAAAATTTGTCCAGATTGAACAGTATCCGTTTCGCTTCTGAGCGTGACAAGTAGTCATGTTGCAGTAGCTTTACCGCTACTCGCGTCTTTTCAAACTGGTAGTCATAGGATTGCGGAGCGAATTCAGCAAAAACATCTTCCAATCGCAACCTGGAGTTCCGGCGGATCTCAAATATTACCTTTGTGCCTTTGGAGAAGCGGGGAGTCGAGACGAACACATCTTTACGCATGCGGTCCCATGCAATCTGCAGGCGGTGCGAGCGAAGCACCATGCGGTCAGCGGCACGGGAAGTAAAAAAGATTCCTTCACCAGTGTGAGCCTCAGGCATGGTGGTGGTCTTGCCCTTGAGGAGTTCGATCATTGCCGCCTGCTCATCGGGCAGTCCGAATTTATCCGCAATGGACCGAAAGACACCAATGCCGCCATCCTTAATCTCAAATCCCAGGGTGCCGGTAGCAACTCTCACCTTAACCCGGCATTGCACGGCGTCCGAGTGATCGATCGCGTTGTTGAGCATTTCCGTGAAAGCGTAATGCATAACGGTTTCCACATTTGATTTCAAGGTTCGCTTCAGATTCAGCACAACTGCAACCCGCTCGTATACATCTGATTCGTCCAAGCCTCGGAGATTGAAGGGTCTCGAGAAAATCGCCGGCTCCGGTGCTCTGGTAGCGGAAAAATATCGGGCACTTCGTGTAGAACCGGTTTTTTCGATTCGGCCGGAATTGATAAGTCGGCGAATGTGGAGGTTGATCGCCTGACGGGTAATGCCGAAGTGAGCGGCCAGCTCCGCGCTGCTTACGGACTGTTGCCGGTTGATATAGGCGAAAATATTTTCGGAGGTGACCATTGAACGATTGTCAAGTAGTTGTCAAGTTTGTTAAATGAAAATTATTAAGAATGATACTAGCCAACGCTGGATAATTGTCAAGCAATTAACAAACAATGAAATCAAAAATTGTAAAGAAACATCGCACTTTGAACCCGGCCATCTCAATTCTCAGAAATAAAAAAAACTTTACTTCAGGATATCAGGATGTTACTGTCATCAATAACTATTTTTTGTTCCTATTTTAAGAGATATTCCCATGCCCATCTTTGGTAAATCGCCTGTTATTCCTTCGATGCGCTATCGCGACGCAGCTGCCGCAATCGACTGGCTATGCCGCGTGCTAGGCTTTTCGAAGCACTTGGTCGTGAAAGGAGAGGGCAACTCTATCGCCCACGCCCAGCTTACCCTAGGTGACGGAATGATCATGCTCGGAAGCGAGCGTGATGACGCTCATGGTAAACTGATGAGTATCCCCGGACCCGAGGGAGCGAATACCCAATCCGTCTATATCGTGGTGGACGACCCGGAAGCCCTGCATGATCGTGCCGTAGAGGCTGGCGTCGAGATCGTATCCCCACTTGAAAATCCCGAATACGGCGGTACTTTTTTTGCTTGTCGCGATCCGGAAGGTCATGTCTGGAATATCGGCTCTTACGACCCGTGGAAATCGTCCGATTGACTCACTTGCCGTTCCCCCCTATCATGCGATTCGAACTATCCGACTCTCACAATTTTACGGAGGGCATCTCCCCGAATGAAGCTTTTTTTCATGGTGAGCAATGGATCTCGCAAAGCCGGATCGACATTTGGCGTTTTTAGGTCCAGTGGCTGGCGATAAAACGCGCGATCAAAGCGATATTGAAATCCATTTTTTGAAGCACGGTCTCATTCATAACGAGTAGCCACTGCGCAGGTGAACAGTAAGTGAAAGGAAATCCCATGAAACGATACAAGAGGGTGGATGATTACATCGAAGCCAGCGACCATTGGAGAGAGGAGTTGATTCAATTGCGAAAGGTCCTGCTTTCTAGTAAACTCGAAGAAACAGTGAAATGGGGAATGCCTTGTTACACGCTGGAGGGGAAAATGGTCGTCGGTCTGGGCGCGTTCAAGTCCTTCGTGGCGCTCTGGTTTTTTCAAGGAACGCTTTTGAGTGACGAGAAGAAGTTGCTGATCAACGCCCAGCAAGGACGGACCAAAGCGCAGCGGCAGTGGCGGTTTTCATCAAATAAAGAAATCAATCCCACGCTCATAATGTCCTATGTGGAAGAGGCCATCCAATTGCAGGTGAAGGGTTTGCAAATCAAGCCGGAGCGTAACAAACCGCTCAATCTCCCATCGCAACTCGAAGACGTACTCTCAAAAAACGAAAAGCGCATGCTGGTTTCAAGGAACTTACCAAGGGCAAACAACGCGAGTATGCGGACTATGTTTCCGACGCCAAACGGGAAGAAACCAAGACGAAGCGAATCGAAAAGATCATCCCCCTGATTGTCGAAGGAGTGGGCCTCAATGATAAATATAGGTTGAGTTGAACAATGCGGATCGAACTGATGCCGCAAATTCGAATGGTCCATTGGAACGCGGAGGAAGCGAAATCGCGGGCCGGGACGTTGCGTAAAAGTGGGCTCTCCGTCGGCTTAGTGGACTTCAAGATCTGCGCGATCGACGCAACATGGTGCGCACTGAAGTTCACACAACGGAAATGACCGGCACCGCCAAACCCAACCAACGCTTTTTCACGTAGTTTTGTACTCGGTTCGCGGACGAGATTTCCCGGTAGAGCCTCCGCTATACACGCAACACTCCATACGGGTGACTGTCCAGGTCTTACCAGACGGGGACTTGCGCCCCGCAAGATGCGCCGCCGCACAGCGGCTTAGCTCAATTACCTCATTTTGTAGCACTTTTACTCCTTTGCGGGCGGCGTCGAATTCCTTGCCTCCAGACCCCGAACGATCACGTATGCAATCAGCGTGAATACGAAGAACACCAGCAGCATCCAGGCGATGCTTTGCAAGGTGCCGACGACAGTGCGGTACACCTCCAACGTCCAGCGCTCGGGGTTGAGCACAATGGCCTCAGCCTCCTCGGGCCTCGGGGTGATGTACTTCTCCAGGTCCCATACCCGTACGCCACCGGACACGCCCACAACGTAGATCGCGAATGTCAGATACCGCTGCCAGGCCCCTCTAATCTTCTCGTCTATGATCCGGCTGAGAATCGTGGCTATTGATTTCCGGAAAAGTGATTACCAGTAGGACAATGAACATTATATTTACTCCTTAGATCAGTGAAAAACGTCGTGCCACCTAACCATTGATTTTACAGCGTTTAAAATTTCCTATTTTGCTCGAAATCACACCCTGAGCTTATTCCGGATGATGTCTGTTCAAAAAATAGATTACAGAGAAATCCATGTCAACCATAAAAAAGAAATTACTTGATGAATTTCAAGAAGTGGTGCGGAAAAAAACGTCGACGTATACGACAGTGTCCGTTCGCTGGTATAAAGCTTGAAAAGCGCTTGGTGCGACGTCTATTGGAGGGATTACTTTCTATTCCCGGCCCCAGTCCTGTGGAGTAACTTAGTGATGTGAAGCGGAGCTCTTTTAAGATGTGTCGCTGATGGGGACCAGTATAAAACGACCCGGGAAGAAAATGACATTGGGCAAAACCGCACGCCGTCATACCGGAGCGATGCGAGACACTCGTCGTGCGCGCATCATCCTGTCTGCGATAAAGCTTGAAAAAAGGAATAACAGGTCTCGCTACGTATAAAATCGAGGAGATTGTGAAGAAAACCATTGAAGAGAAGCCTGAAACATAGGCAAGACAACCGGGTAAAGTATGCGATCGTCTCATTGGAGGGAACATTTGATAAGCATTTCACTGCGCAACTGAAAGATGTCATCGGTTTGTACATCGGCCCCCTGAGAAGCTGTCAGTTCTGTGAGAAGCTCTTCTCCCCCCTTCTCGGATAAAATCTTCGAGTGATGCCACTAGGGCGCAATGGCACCAGAACTCATGATTATATCCGTCATGGCAAAGCTAGAATACGCAGACAGGGAACACGAATTTTGCACCGATTCGCTTCCTGCGTCTTATTGAAATACACTTGATCCTGGACAATTACGCCACCCACAAACATCTTAAGGTGAAAGAATGGCTCAAAAAAAACACCCGCGATTTCACCCGCATTTCATTCCCATTGCGATTCGACGAGGCGCCTTCTCTCGAGTTGACCGAAGCCATAGTTACATCGAGACACACAATCGCAACCCAAAACCCTATGTCTGGTGAATCGAAACCTGTCTACCAAATGACCCCTCGGCTGCTTGAAGAACACGAATTTTGCGATTCTTAAATACGTATTCCCATTGCGACCTCATCGGTGAATCGAAACATGACCCCTCGCTGCTTGTGGAAGCGCCTTCAGTGATTCTCCCATTTCCTGCAAAAATAACTTGTAATATAGACAAATGTCTGTTATTTAATCATCAATTGTTTTTTTGACCTCTGATGGCTTTTTGTTAGTTATCCAAGGAGAAATACCATGGCCTATACGCAACCTGGAGAGACACGGAAAAAAGTCTATGAATTTGTTCGGGAAAGGATCCTGAATGGAACTCCACCCACCACCCGAGAGGTTCAGCAGGTTTTTGGGTTCCGGGCGGTTCAATCGGCTCGCCAGCATTTGGAGGCGCTGGTATCCGAGGGAAAGTTGATTAAAAACCCCGGAAAAGCTCGCGCTCATCAACTGCCTGAATCGACAAAGGTTCTTTCCTGCCATCTTATCCCCATGCTGGGGCGTGTCCGGGCAGGAGAATTAACCGAGGCCATGCAGGATCCGGTCGAATATATCCCTGCTCAGACTCGCTTCGATAATCGGGAGCTCTTTGCCCTGACCGTTGAGGGGGATAGCATGCTCCGGGCCAGTATCCTACCAGGGGACACCGTAATCGTCCGTAAGCAGTCATCTGCTAATTCGGGGGACATCGTGGTAGCGCTGGTGGGTGAGAAGGCGACCGTGAAAAGATACCGGGAAAAGGACGGACGTATCGAATTGTATGCTGAGAATGATGCCTTTGAGCCGATTATCCCTCAAGAGGATGGAGAACCATTTTCACTGCTGGGTAAAGTCATCGAGGTAAGAAGGCGTATCGAATAAGCAAGAGGAGTAGAGATGGTAGCCTTAAAGGCCGGTGAATTAAGGCAACTCAAGTCCCACCTCGAGTGGATACCGGGTGAAGAACAAGCGAAAACGCCTCTCTGGTCACGTGCGCACTTGACCGGGCGACTTTGTGAGCTTTCCTCCATGGCAGGATCCGCTCTTTTGACTGCTGCCTTTCGTTTGGTGCTGGATGCCCAATTCGAAGGGGAGCCGGTGGCATGGATTTCGACGACTTCGCAAACTTTCTTTGCTCCTGATGTTGACAAGAACGGGGTGGATTTGAATGCCTTAGTGATAATTCGCGTTCCTTGTGCTCAAACTGTGGTTCGTGCGGCGAACCGCCTCATACAGTCGGGAGCTTTCGGCTTGATCGTGATGGATTTGAACTCCAATCCCAGCATTCCCATCCCGCTGCAGGCGCGTCTGGCCCAACAGGCGCGGACCCACGATACCGCACTGCTCTGTCTGACCTCTAAAGCCCGAGAGGCGCCTTCGCTGGGACCAATGGTCTCTCTGAGAGGGCAAAGCGTCTGTCGACATCTGGGGGTCGATCACTTCCAATATGAAATTGAGATTTTGAAGGACAAACTTCATGGACCAGGTTGGCGACACATCGAGAATTGCCGGGGACCGAACGGCTTGCATTAACATCCGGGAGTTGCCACTGCAGCTCCTGCTGAGGAAACATCCTGAGTGGAGAGAGAGGCCGGTTGCAGTGTTAAAGAAAGAGAAGACTCAAAGCCCCATTCTATGGATAAATTCGGCAGCCAGTCAGTCCGGCATACAGTCGGGAATGCGCTATTCCTCCGCCCTCTCTCTGGATCAAAACCTATGCGCGGGGACGGTTTCAGAGGGAGAAATCCAGGCCGTGCTCCGGCAGATCCTCAAGCTGCTGGATCGATTCAGTCCCCAGGTTGAACCTTGTGAGCAGGAGCCGGGGATTTTCTGGATGGACGCCAGCGGACTCGACAAACTCTATGAATCTCCGGAGGAATGGGCCAGGCAGATTGACTCCCACCTCACGCGTTTGCAGTTCCAGGCAAATATCACAGTTGGCTTTACCCGTTTTGGCAGTTACGCCCTTGCCAAGGGAAAGAATCAGGTGACCGTCATCCCTTCCCGCGAGGTCGAAAAGACTGAATGCCGCAAGGTGTGGCTGTTGCATCTGCATCTTGAGCCGGCGCTGCGAGATCGGCTGGAGAAATTAGCTGTTTTTAGCGTGGGTGACTTCCTCGATCTTCCAAAAAACAGCATCGCACATCACCTTGGCGAGCATGCTTGGAGTTTTTACCAATTTGCTTCGGAAGCGTTTTCATTGCCAATCCAATCCCGAAGAATCCAAGAGCCCCTATCTGCCTGGATGGACTTGAATGAGAGCGATTGCAATACCATGAGACTGCTTTTTTGGATCAAGCAGTTGCTGGATCCCATGTTGAAGGCGATAGCGGAAAGATGCCAGGCAGTGGGAGCCCTCCACTTGCAAATTCTACTGCAAGACGGAGTTCGTCATCGTCAGCGCATCCAAGCAACGAGAGCGACCTTGGAGGGATCAATCTTGCTGGATTTGGTCCGTTTACGCCTGGAGACAGTTTCCTTCCACGTTCCTCCGGTGGAATTGTTCCTCGAGCTGGAAGGCGCGCGCGTTTCAGCCGAGGAATTGAACCTGCTGCAGAGAAATCCTCGCCGTAATCGTGAGGCGGCTATGCATGCCCTGGCTCGGATTCGGGCTGAGTTCGGTCCCGATTCGGTGTTCTCAGTCCGTCTCGAGTCGGGGCATCTGCCGGAAGCTTGTTTCGAATGGCAGCCTTTCAAGAGTTTCTGCGAAGCCAATCCCCGCTCAGTTGCCATACGCTCCTTGATACGGCGTGTCCAGGTTCAACCCGAACTGATGGGAAAGTCTCCGGAGAACTTCAAACAATCATCGGGTTTGGGAGGTCTGTTAAGGAATCCCCCTCCCCTCGAGGGAGGGGTCAGGGGAGGGGGGAGGGGGTACCGGATAAATGGAGGATGGTGGAATCGAGAAGTACGGAGAAACTATCGTTTCGTCAATACTGAACGGGGGGAGACTCTCTGGATCTTTTATGACGAACAAAGAAGGTGTTGGTACTCCCAGGGCCGCGTCGAGTGATTAGAATGGAGATGACATGATCGCCAAGACAACAGAATACTCGAGATTTCCTTTGGTCCCCAAGCGGACAGGTGCTCAAAAACCTGTTCCCGCTCAATCCTACGTTCCCCTCTGGTGTAAGAGCAACTATTCATTTCTGGAAGGGGCCAGCCATCCCGAGGAGTTGGTCGACGCCTGTCAGCAGAAAGGCATTCCTTCCCTGGCGTTGACCGATCGCAATGGGGTCTATGGGATCGTCAAGGCTCATGTTCGAGCCTCTCAGTTGGGTATTCACTTGATTGTAGGATCTCAGCTCAGCCTACAGGACGGATCGGAAATCCTCTTGCTGGTTCAAAACAAAGTAGGCTACCAAAATCTCTGTCACTTGTTGACCGAGGGACATCGGCGTTCCTCAAAGGGAAAATGCAAGCTGAGCTGGCAGGAAGTTTATCATTCCAATCCCGGATTGATTGCCCTGTGGATTGGCCGGTCTGAACCGGATGCTCCTCCGGAGGGCGGTCCGGAGCGTGTTCTGGAACAGCTCGAATCAGCATTCGAAGACCGTCTCTATTTACTTTTAACCAGACATTGTAGAGCGGAAGAGGTATTGCGGGAGGATCGACTTCGTAGATTGGCGGACCGTTTTGACCTTCCCATGGTGGCTGCCGTGGAAGTCCTTTATCACGCTCCCGAACGGCGCCGATTGCAGGACGTTTTGACCTGTATCAGGGAAGGAGTGACCCTGAACACGGCTGGCCGGCTTATCCAGCCCAACGACCAGTACGCTTTGCAAAACCCGGATGATCTTGCAAAACTTTTTCTTGATGATCCTCAGTCAGTCATGTGCACCCGAGAGATTGCTGCCCGTTGTTCCTTTTCATTCAAAGAGTTACATTTCCGTTATCCACTGGAACAATTACCAGAAGGCAAGACATCCAGCCAGTATTTACGAGATTGCACTTTCAAAGGCGCAGCCCGCCGCTTGGGCAGAAAGTTTCAAGAGCAAATTCCACAATTGGAGAAAGAACTCGCGCTGATCAAGGAATTGGAATACGAGGGTTACTTCCTGACTATGCATGTCATCGTGGAATACTGTCGCCGTCAAGACATCCTTTACCAGGGTCGTGGGTCGGCTGCCAATTCTGCCGTCTGCTTCGCACTGGGGATCACCAGCGTGGATCCAACCCAGGTAGATCTTCTTTTCGAGCGTTTCTTATCCAGGGAAAGGGCTGAGCCTCCGGATATTGATCTCGATATCGAGCACAAACGCCGGGAAGAGGTGATCCGGTTTGTCTACGAAAAGTATGGACGGGAGAACGCTGCCATGGTGGCCAATGTAGTCCGTTACCGATACCGATCTGCTATCCGGGAAATAGGAAAAGTGCTGGAAATTTCGGCAACCAGCCTGGGTCGACTGGCTAAGCTGATTTCCCACGACCGTTGGAGCGATGAGGTCATTCGGCAGGCAGGACTCGACCCCGGGAATCCGGCGCTGCGCCATCTGATTCCTTTAGTGAAAGAGATTCAGGATTTTCCCCGCCATCTCTCCATTCATCCCGGAGGTTTTCTGTTGGGCCATTGTCCCGTCCACAACTTAGTGCCGATCGAAAACGCCTCTATGGAAGGGAGAACGGTTATCCAGTGGGACAAGGACGACGTGGAGCAAGCAGGTCTATTCAAGGTAGATCTGCTGGGATTGGGAGCCCTTACCCATCTTCACCTTTGCTTCGATCTCCTCTGGAAGCATCGTCGGCAAAAGCTTTCTCTTGTCACCATCCCCAGGGAAGATGCCCCCACCTATGATATGGTCTGTGACAGCGATACGGTGGGAGTGTTTCAGATCGAAAGCCGTGCCCAAATGGCCATGTTGGGACGGCTCAAACCTCGCAATTATTATGACTTGGTGATCGAGATCAGCCTTGTTCGTCCCGGACCGATCAGCGGGGGTATGGTCCATCCTTATCTACGAAGACGTAATGGAGAGGAGGAGATCGAATATCCCCACCCATTTCTCATTCCGGTTTTGAAGAAAACACTGGGCATTCCACTGTTCCAAGAGCAGGTGATGCAATTAGCGATGGTGGCAGCCGACTACACCCCCGGTGAAGCCGACCAACTCAGGCGGGACATGGCGGCTTGGAGACGATCAGGGCGCATAGAGCGGCACCAGGAGAGGCTTGTTACTCGCATGGTGAAGAAAGGAATCCGGCAGGAGTTTGCCAAGCGTATCTTTCAGCAGATCCGTGGCTTTGGAGAATACGGCTTCCCCGAGAGTCATGCTGCCAGTTTTGCTCATATTGCCTATGCCACCGCCTATCTCAAATGTCATTATCCGGCAGAGTTTATCTGCGCCTTGCTCAATGCGCAGCCGATGGGCTTCTACTCCGTCGCCACCATCGTCAATGACGCCCGGATTCATGGGGTCGCGGTGCAACCCGTCAATATTCTCGAGAGCCACTGGGATTGCACTCTTGTTGAGACTGACAGTCATCGAAAGCAATCCACTTCTTTTGCAGTTCGCATGGGGTTGCGTTTCGTCAAAGGACTGGGGGAGCGAGACTGGCAAAAGCTGGTAGCGGCAAATCGACAGCTTCCTTTTCGTAATCTTCAGGATGTTGTCTGGCGAAGTGGTCTCCGCCAGAACAAGTTGGAAGCCTTGGCCGAGGCAGGCGCCTACGAGTGTTTTGCTTTGGACCGCCGTAGCGCACTGTGGCAGATACAGGGATTTGCAAACCAGGAAAAACCCTTACTGCCATTGAGTAACAACACCTCATTGCCTAAATTTCTCCCCCTGAGTAGTCTGGAATCAATCATATGGGACCACCAGACCAGCAGCCACAGCCCGCGGGGACACCTACTCAAACCACTTCGTCCTGCTCTGTCGGCTCGTGGACTTCCCACTGCTCGTCAACTCAACCAAATGCCAGGCGGACGCAGAGTCCGCTATGCGGGTATGGTCATTTGCCGCCAACGACCAGGGACGGCGCGGGGTGTCACATTCATGACTCTTGAAGACGAAACGGGGTTCGTGAACTTGGTCATCTGGAAAAAGATTTTCGAGCGCTATTCCTTGCAAGCAAAAACGCTTTCCTGCATGGGAGTGACTGGAAATCTGCAAGTGGCCGAAGGAGTGACCCACCTGGTGGCAGAAATGATCTGGGAACCACAACTGAAGCATAAATCAATCCAAGTCAAAAGCCGGGACTTTCACTGACCAAGGATTAATTCGGGTTTCCTGTATTTAATATATCAAACATAAGATATTGAAATTATTGTAAAAAAATATTTCTCATCCAGAGCGAACGTGCGGATCTTAATGATTTTTACTATACAAGTGGATGTCATTCCCGTCCACACCCTTGATGACCTTGCTACGCCGCTCCACATTCTCAATCGGGGGAAGGTCCGAGTTCAAAGCTTTGAACCGGACTTCATGGTCAGGCTCGATTTTTGCGATATAGTCGCGTTTTTCCTTCAGAGGCGAATCCGCGTCCAACGGCCGACCCGTCGGCCACGGCATCGTCTAAGTCACGCTAGACGATCGCGGCGATCATAAAAGGGTCAACGCGCGGATCGCTCCTCCAGTCCCTCTGGGGATCACCCAGGCGGCCGGGCAATAAGAGCTGCTCGTTGTTGTTAGCGTTATCTTGTGTAGACATGATTGCTCCCCGGAGTCTGGAGATAGAGGATATGATAGAGTGCGGCCTTGGCTCCGGTGATTCCCTGGGTGAACGCTTCCATCCGCGGACGTATTTTTTGGAAGGTTTCTTTTCGTCCCATTGCGGTAGAACGCAGAGCTCCGGTTTGACCGGCAACTGGCTGATCGCCAAGGTGCCGCGCGTTATGCTTGGTTTTCATTTGCGGGGGATAGTCTGGGCTTGCATCGAATTCTTCCACGAGGAAGTCGATCTCATCACGGCTGAAGAATTCCGGGACAACGCAGAAACCCCGTTCCTCGAGCGAGGAGGCGATTGCCTTGAAATCAGTCATGAGTATACCTAACCTGAGTTCGAGATAAGAATTTAATAAATTCAATATGTTATGGAATCTTCATATCTTAGAGAAACCTTGTCATTCCTGCGAGATCCCTGCGTACGCAGGGAAGGAATCCAGAGGTATGCGGCCAGACTGAAATCTGGATCCCCGCTTTCGCGAGGATGACAAATACACTAGGATACTCATATTATTGAAGATTTTTGTCGAACTCAGGTTACCTACCTTTCCAAATGATAATGTTTTGGACTGCATCACCGGTGACCGGCCGCAGCGCTGAAGGTCGGCGTCCTTAGGTAATTTTATAGAGCCTTCTTTGTCTTCACGGCTCCATAGCGACCGCCACCGCCCCTCAGGCTGGGGTCGAGCAGGGCACTCAGCTTCGATATTGCCATTGCTCATGCATGGAAATACCCTGAAGCACAACAACTGAATTGAACTCCAAATTTCATAGAACTCCTTTTTATTTTCACATTAATGAGGAGGCAGGCCTTTGATTAAATGAAAAGAAGGCAAAAAACTTGACCCGTTCTTAATTAAATAATCAAAGGCCTAACCCTTTTTCGATAGAATTAAGAAATCAGACATAATCAATGGCCAGACCCCATCACAGAACGCCTGTTCTGGCTATCTGTCCGGATATGTCAATCTATTTTTCCGCACGAGCGTCTTGACGTGCCGCAGTTTCTTTGGCAGTTTCCGGAGCACTCGCCGTTTCAGCATTATGACTCACAATTGGCGGCTTTTCCTCAGTCACCAATAATTTTTTTGTACCTTGTTTCGCCCCGGCTGATGAGATCCTTCCGGGGGCGACTATGACAGGTCAATCCGGCGTCAACCCTCATATTGAGCCCCGTGGTGTGGAGGCTCTCATCACTCGCCAAATACAACGCGGCATAGGCAATGTCTTCGGGGGTCCCCGCACGTTTCAAATCATCATCAAAGTATTCCGTGAGCCGACGGGTCCGGAGTTCGTTTTCCTCAGCGGACTGTGTCTGGTGTCCACCCCAGAAGATGGGGGTCACGATTGCACCAGGCGAGATGCAGTTAACACGAATCCCGTGCTCTCTAAGTTCAACAGCCAAAACTTTGGTGATGTGGATCACCCCGGCTTTACTTACTGAATAGAGGGGGCCCGAGCCATCAGTGGTCACACCGGCGGTGCTGCCATTGTTGATGATGCTGCCCCTGCCCTGCTGCTTCATAATCGGTGCCGCATATTTGATGCCGAGGAAACAAGAGGCCAGATTCGCCTTTAAGAGGGTGTCAAAATCGTCCATGCTGAATTCCTCGACATTGACGTATCCCTGCCCGATGCCGGCGTTGTTGAACAGCACGTCAAGACGTCCCCACTTTTCAACGGTGGTGTCAATCAACGCCTTCACGTCTGCTTCGACGGAAACGTCGGTGCGCTTGAAAATCGCATTCTCACCCAGCCGGTCAGCCAGCGCCTGACCTGCTTCCTCTCCCCGGGCCGCAATCATCACCCGGGCTCCTTCGGACACGAATAATTCCACCGTGCCCGCGCCCATTCCGCTGTTGCCTCCGGTGACGATTGCTACTTTGTCTGCTAGTCTTCCTGTCATTGTTCTCCTTTGTTATGGTTTATTTCAGTTGATGGTGGCATTGAATTTCACTGATCACGAACACAGGACTGCCGCCACCGGTATTGTTGCATAAATTACTTTTCACCACCACATTTTCTTCCGCAAAGTCGGCTCGGCTACTCGCGCTCGCCAGTCAGGGTCGGCACGATGTCCCCCAGAGTGATGCCGAAGTCGTTTTCCTGGGTGGCTTGAAAAACCGGGGAAAACAACTTGTTGGGCCCCGTCCGCCCCTTAAAGCCTCCGAGACGTTGCATCATTGCCATTGTGGGACTGCCGGCCACCCGATGCCAGTCGATTGGCGTCTCCGGATCGCAAGTGCGTAACGAAACCGCGAGGCGTCGATCGTCGGTCGTCTGCGTCGCGTGGATGGTGTTGACGCGCAGCAGCAGCAGGTCGCCGGGTCCCACCTCCGGAGTCTCCATGACCTCCTCGATTTCAAGATCTTCCTCGAGCCAGTGAACCCCGCTCCAGTCGGAAATATACAAGGTACCCCCGTCACGAAGCGAGTGCAGTCTACTGGCGCCCGAGCGCCGACAGAGGTTAAAGAGTCGCGGCGACTTTTCGCGAAGCCGATCCCAGGGAACCAGGCGCAGTCCCGCCTCGGTGCGCGAGGGTTTGACCAACGGAATCCAGTAATTGAGATGAGTCCGATTGTACTCCGTCAGGAAAAAGTGATCGTGATCCTGATGAAAGGAAAGATTGGTTACCGGGGTCTGTTGATAGAGAATTTGATAGAGCGCGGCCTTGGCTCCGGTGAGTCCCTGGGCAAACGCTTCCATCCGCGGACCTATTCTTTGGAAGGTTTCTTTTCGTCCCATTGCGTTAGCACGCAGAGCTCCGGTTTGACCGGCAACTGGCCTATCGCCAAGGTGCTGCGCCGCATGCTTGGTTTTCGTTGGGGGGGAATAGTCTGGGCTGGCATCGAATTCTTCCACGAGGAAGTCGATCTCTTCATGGCTCAGGAATTCCGGGACAACGCAGAAGCCCCGTTCCTCGAGCGAGGAGGTGATTGCTTTGAAATCAGTCATGAGTATACCTATGGTGATCAGATTCAGGTTTGTCCTGGCATGAAAATTGGCGAGGTTGTCATTCCTGGCTTGCCCAGGAATCCAGGATTCATTTCAATACCCTGGATCCCCGCATTCGCGAGGATGACATACACCCAAAAAATGTGCCAGGATAATCCAAGCATGAAAATTGGCGAGGTTGTCATTCCTGGCAATCCCGGACTTGATCCGGGACCAGGAATCCAGGGTTCGTTTCAATACCCTGGATCCCCGCATTCGCGAGGATGACATACACCCAAAAAATGTGCCAGGATAATCCAAGCATGAAAATTGGCGAGGTTGTCATTCCTGGCAATCCCGGACTTGATCCGGGACCAGGAATCCAGGGTTCATTTCAATACCCTGGATCCCCGCATTCGCGAGGATGACATACACCCAAAAAATGTGCCAGGATAATCCAAATTCGGGTTACTATACCTTTCTAAATGATCATGTTTTGGACTGCGTCACCGGTGACCGGCCGCAGCGCTGGAAGTTGGCGTCCTTAGGTTATTTCATAGAGCCTTCTTCGTCTTCGCGGCACCATAGCGCCCGCCACCGCCTCTCAGGCTGGGGTCGAGCAGGTCTCTGAGCGCGTCGCCGAACATGTTGGTGCCCCAGACGACGATGAACAGGGAAAACCCGGGCCAGAGAGCCAGCGCCGGGACCCTCTCCATGTAGCGGCGTCCTTCCCAACTGAGCATCCCTCCCCAGCTGGCGACATCGGGGGGCAGCCCAAGACCAAGGAAGCTCAGGGAGGCCTCGGCAATGATCACGTCGCCAATGGTCACGGTGAAGATAACGATCATGGGCGCCATGATGTTGGGCAGCACATGCCGGAAGAGGATTTGGCGCATGGGGACGCCCACGGCCCTGGCTGCCAGAAAATACACATTCTCCTTGATGCCGATGACCGCGCTGCGCGCGATTCTCGAACCGCTGATGCCGCCGACAATGCCCAGCACCAGGATGATCTGCAGCTGGCCCTGTCCGACCAACGACATCACCGTGATCAGAATGAGCAGCCCTGGGAAGGCCATCCACGCATCCACAAACCGCTGCACCACCATATCGAACTTGCCGCCGAAGAACCCGGTCGTTGCACCGATCAGCAGCGCGACCACTAGGTTGATACTGGTTGCGGAGAGGCCAATGATCACCGAAATGCGTGCCCCATGGATGATTCGGCTGAGGATGTCTCGCCCCAGCTGGTCGGCACCCAGCAGGTATTTCCAGGAAGGCGGGGCATACCTGTCCAGCAGGTGAATTTCGTTCATCCCGTAGGGGGCCAGCATATCGGCGAAGATGCCGCAGAAAAGCAGCAGCAGCGCGATGATGCCACCCACGGTGCCCAGCGGCTGTTCCCGGACAAGCCTCCGGATGAATTCTACTAAGGAGGTATGCAGCCAGACTGAAATCTGGATCCCCGCTCCCCGCTTTCGCGGGGACAAGTTTCGCGAGGATGACATATACACTAGGATACTCATATTATTGAAGATTTATGTCGAATTCAGGTTATTTTAGAATTGATGCAATTGCCAATCTCATCCAAATTGGCATTGGCGGTGGTGAGGTCCGTGGTGGGTTGCGGGCAATTTTTGTTGGTATGGGTCATAGGAGTCCTTCTTTGCTTAGCGATCTTTGCTTAGCGATTCTATCGCTTTTTTTACTTTACCACTACAACGAGCCACCCTTCTCGTTGGGTGGGCGCCCGTGAACTTGTAGTTGGGCACTCGACAATAAAGAAAAGTTGATATCATATTTTGATTGCAATGATAGCTAAAGATGCTATCATGACAGATGAATAGAAATAACCTCAAAACCTTAAATAATATATTCACGGATCCCATCAATGGGAATCTTCAATGGCGGAAGATTGAAGCCTTGTTTCTAGCTTTGGGGGCTGAAAAAGACGAAGGGACTGGTTCTGCAATTACTTTCATTTTCAATGGAAAGCGGGCAGATTTTCATCGCCCTCATCCCAATAAAGAAGCTTTGCGCTATCGTATAAAAGCCGCCCGTGAATTTCTAGAGAAAGCGGGAGTCCAACCATGAATGCAATGATTTTTAAAGGCTACGCAGCTCGTATTGAATACGATCCTGAAGACCATATTTTTACAGGTCGATTGGCAGGGATTGATGACATTGTTGTATTTCACGGATCGACAGTAGATGAGCTTGAAACTGCTTTTCAAGAATCCGTCGATCATTATCTTGAGGTCAGTCAACGAACTGGCCGACCTGCCAAAAAGCCATTTTCGGGAAAGCTTATGCTTCGGGTTTCTCCAGAAGTACATGCCGCTGTTGCAACTGCCGCTGAGGTAAATGGTAAGAGTATCAATCAATGGGCTTCAGATGTCCTGGAAAAAGCATCTCATCTCTAATACAAACAAAATATCAATGCCCAACAAGGCGGTCGAGGCCACGCTTACAACAGCGATTTTGCTACTCCCCGAGGCTCTGAGTTATACGAAGTTGAGTGATTTCCAAGAAAGGTCGGGCCTCACCTAAACGTTGCGCAATACTAGATAAAGAATGTCATGCCCCTAAAGTGCGCTATCAGCCATGAAGGATACAACAAGATCGTAGTACTTGATGAAGAATATGCGTATGTCCAACCAAAGACAGAAGAAGCTATCGAGAAATTACGTACAGAGATTGATTGCTCGGCATGGTGAGTGACAGAGTAGATATCAAGACACCACAGAATTTGGGGCAAGATGCTGAATGGTTTATTTTTACCAAAGTCTCTGGCAGTATCTTCTCTCAAGAGCTTCAGGATTCTCAAACTGAGAAATATGAAAAATTGATGGCATTTCTATTTTTTGAACAGGTTAATAACTTTGGTCTCTATAGTATTAAGAGCTTTTGAAACTGTCCCCGGATTTTCGGCTACTCGCGCTCGCCAG
>CBDBHR010000002.1:0-3455 GCA_965205865.1 bacterium | reverse complement strand
CACCGATACTACATGTTGGTAGTGGATCATAGTTCTGTTGCTGTGTGACCAGAGAACAGTTTGCACTTCACCCACCTTTTTCTTAAATATTCTTTTAGGTTTTTCTCCCAGAAGTATTTCAACTCATTAAAATCCTTCTGGTTATATTCATAAACATCCTCAACCGGCACCCAAGCCAATCGCTCTGTTTGTCCAGACGCCATTCTCGATAACTTTTCTCGCTCTTTACAGCTAGTAAACCGTCATTTAACCAAGCCACATATCGAACCAATGGCTCAGACCCATATCCCCTAGCCAGACATTTTGCAAACTCCATTTTGCAAATTCTCCATATTGTGCGCTTGACAGACAAACGCATTTTTTATAGAATTAACGCATAATTAGATTGTCCAAATTTAACAGTTTGTCTATGGAGAAAAAAGATGAGCGAAGAAGCCAACAAGGAAAACGGGAAAACCCTCCCCTACGTTTCATTTGCCACTTTCAATACGGCAATCACTTCGATTATTGAACATGGTGTTCCTCCCACAATTGATCGGAGTGTTCTCAAAACATTTTCTGGTGCAAATCAAGGCCTTATCTTAAAGTCCTTCCAGCATCTTGGTCTTACCGATCAGCATGATCGCCCCACAGAGAGGTTTGTGCGTTATCAAGCAGGTAGCCCAGAAGAACGCAAGACCCTGCTTCAAGAACTTTTGAAAGAAAGCTACCCTGACCAAATTGCTGTAATTGAACATGGGACATTCCAGCAGCTTAAGGATACCTTCAATTCTTTAAATGTCCAGCCAAGTGTAAAGTCAAAATGTATGTCATTCTTTATGGGTGCAGCTAAAGCATGTGGGCTTGCAATCTCCAATTACATTCAACAAGGGACGAAGGTCCGACGGCCGCGCAAGAATGGTTCGACTAAAAAGAAAAGGACTCCTTCGGGCACCCCCAATAATCATCAAACGGCTGACACAAACACTCCTCCTGGGGATATTCCACCGAAAGGTATGGTGCGGGTGCCTATTCCGCTTGGTGCGACAAAGACTTGGTATATCACGCTTGACGAAAAGCCTGACAAGGTAGAAGTGAAAAGGTTTTTGCAAATAGCAGGATTGACGTTTGGGATTGAATGAAAAGTCGATCAAGCAGAAGGAGATGATACAAAGAGGATTTACCCAACGATGAAGAAGAAAACGACTGAAAAAGAAATCCAGGACGTGATGATCGAAGAAAAGAGCCGAGGGAAGAGAAAGATCGATCGAGAAGCTCAAATACTACGGAGACAGTTCGAAGAGGATTTCTTTCAGTTAGTCAGGGAAGGCGATATTAAAAAATTTAAATCTTTTCTCAACGCCCACGGGCTGCAAGAGGGAAGCCAGAGGTATCAGAAGGTGATGGAGCTTTGGCAGGATTCCCAGAAGCAGAAGAAGAGGATGTAGACTTTTTCAGACCCTTTATAACTTTTTGCCCCGCTTTAATCTTTTCCTGACGTTCCTGTGCAGGCAAAGTTTCCAGGTGGTCCACCATAATATTTGCCATTTCTCGTGTAATTTCTCTATCCGATAGCTTACGTTTCATAGGTCTTAATCTAGCATGTGAATGCTTGCTGGTCAACAGAATGACCGAGGCTGACCGTTTCTCTATTCAGGTTCAGGCCAAGAATGAAGAAGTAGTGGAATCAACGGCGCCTTCGTGTCAGTGGCCTTCCCGGCGACCTGCTGTCCTCCCCTGTGCTGAATGGAATTTCCCGATCAGGGTCGCGGCGGCTGGGAACTTCAAGCTCTATCCCACATGGCATGTTCTCAACCAACCACTGCCCCAACGGTTTACGTGGCGGCAATTGCTTGTGCCACAGTCGTTCGGGCACGATGACGAAGGTCTTTCTCCTGCCGATATACTGCGGCCCCTCTGCCTCGGCGAGACGCAGGATTTCGGACAATCGCGCCTTGGCTTCGGCAACGGTCCAAGTCCGGTTAAATTTGGCATGCTTGGCGGTCATATGCCCTCCTATTGATTCATAAGAAACCTAAAGGATTAGCCGCTCCGTATTGAAGGCCCGAGGGAAACATTCTACGGGCCTTCGTTTTTGGGGGGCTAAGTTTGCGTTGAATCTTCAAATAAATGACTTCCCCGATTTCTCCTTTATTGGGTGCCAATACCAAGCAAGTCTCCCAACCGCGGCTCCTGCAACAAGAACTCAAGGCATTCGGGGATGGCCCTGTCGCCATTCTTGTAAAGCCTAACCGGAGCACTGCGCTCATTCCCCAACGTTGCGTTATAAAATACGATCACGCCGTCCACACAGGATAGATCTTCCCTAAACTTGCCTTCCTCACTGCTTGGTCTTCCAGGATCGAATATGGCCTGTTCTGGGTCATCAGATAAAGAATCTAAATGGCAAACATTGATGGCAATTAGAAAGATATGATCTTTTATCTTTCCTTCTTTCCAGTTCATCGCCTTTTTCCCTAAGGCTGTTCTTATTGGCTCTATTCCATCGCCACATCCGCCCCTTACAGTTCCCCAAACTTGACCGGCACCACTTGAGGCAAATGCAGGCTTAAGCCTCCCCTCTAGAACCCAATCTCCCTCTCTAAATTCTGTCGATAGAAGCCATGATCCCAACTGGCGACCATACTGCCTATGGATATTCCGAACTTGCTCCGGAGTATGCTTATCAAGCAAATCCTGAAATGGTTTGACAATTTCTTTGCCCAAGGATCTCTTTAACTCTCCTTTCACCGACAGCCATAGGTCAGAATGCAGCGGTTTCTTCAGATGCCTACGCAGCTTCTCGACGGCATCTTGCTCGTTTTCATTGGAATGCAGTGCCCCCTGTCCTATGCCACATACGGTCGCTTCGACATAGAATTCCTGACTTTTGTCGATGACACGGAAATCGACTGTTCCGCCGCCGGGCAGTTCTGGTTCGGTTTCAATATCGCAGCCAAGCCGCCTTAATATTTCATGAACCTCCAATTCAAACATAGCCCCTAAAAATTGCTTGAAATGTTTGGACTTTAGTCTTTTCTCTATGCCCTTTTTTCGGTTATCTGGAACAGCCTGAAACCAGGACTCTATCCATTGCCTTATTTCAACTGCTTCTTTCCGGCCTCCACGCTCTAGGAAATCGAAAGTTGTTTCGCGGGCAGTTGACGGCCCCCACTTTTGTTCAACGGGCTTGAAAAGTATTTCATTCATCGCTTTCGTTTTCTTTTACCCTTTATACTCGCTTCCAGCGGCGAGCGCATCTTCTCGTAGAGCATGAACAGGTGCTCGACCCTTTCGCGTTCGGAAGCGAAGCCGGTGCGGCGATAGAGCTTGTCTACGGCGCGGTCGAGGGCTTGGTGGGCTTTTCGGAGATCGGAGGACATGGAGTCGGGATCGTAGAGGTCGGCCAGTGTTGCGTCAGGATGTGCCGCACGCGCGTCGAGTACAGCCTGCGCCAGCGGCTCTAGTTTTGACAG
>CBDBHR010000001.1:0-16185 GCA_965205865.1 bacterium | reverse complement strand
TCATTGTGCGTACATTTGTCGCGGCTGTAATTTCCTTAAATGTCAACAAGTATTGTTCATGCTGAGTCGCTGTTCTCTCTTGCTGATTAACCCAAAAGCGAGGCATCGCAGTGAAATAGGGATCTTGGTGCTGTTCTATAAGGGTTGGTACCGGTTGGCCCGGTCTAAACAGGTTTTCACCATGAGTGGAGATTGAAGCAGCACGATGGTCGAATGCCTGGACTGTCTTACCTTCAAACAGTGGCAGGTATAACTCGTTACGCTTCTTCCAGCGATTGCTTTTAACAGGGTAAAATCCATCGCTCTCCAACTGCTCCGCCGTATGAAATAGCGCCGAATCGTTAAGCGAATGGAACAATCCCTGACGATATTTAATCTGCCAAACCTTACGCTCTATATCTCCTGAACGATCCACCAAAACCGGATGATTTTCGTAGATACGACGAGTGATTTCGGCATCGCGACGGGTACGGAAAACGGGCGCAGTGCCGGTGTTGGGGTTGACTCGAGCGAAGTCCTCCGGTGAGAGCGGGAAGCAGCGATCGGGGTCGTTGATGGTTGCGGTGTCGCGCAGGAAAAAAGCGCAGCTCGCCTCGTCGAAGCGTCGCTGCTCACCACCGAATATCAATGCGCAAAACTTGAAAGAAGCATGAATGTCCTTGAAGAAAATTTTCTTATTCTCGAAATCAAACAAGCCGGCAATACGTCCTGCGGTGGACACCGATTTGAAAAATTGGGCAGCAGTCTTATCGGCGTAGATACCGGATGGCGTGAGCAGACCGACGATGCCGTCGAGTTTGACGAGGCTCATGGCTCGCTCCACGAAGAGAGAGTAGAGGTTGATGTCGCCTCCACCCAGCAACGGATAGTTGCCGGAGGCGCGAATCCATTGGCCCAACTTATCCGCCCGCTCTTTCGCCAAGTCGAAATCCTCTGCAAGAGGATCTCCCTGATGACGTAATTGCTGAATACCGCTTCTCCGCGCAGCGGCAGTGGCGGCGTGGGCCAATTCAGGGACGCGAGTGGCAAACCATTCCACCTCCTGCAACTTGATGCGGTCCCACGGTGGATTACCGATGACGGCGTCAAAACCACCCTGAGGGCGTTTGTTCTGCCAATATCGCCACACTCCAGGAAAAGCGACCTCCCAGTGCAGGAATTCCTCACGGTCGGCAATGAAGCGAGCCTTTTGCCACAAGCTGGCAAACCTCGACAATGGAGTGTCGCCCTCACCCGACGACTCTGCCTCGATGACTTCCGGACCATGGGAGAGGAGAGCAAAGCTTTTATCCGTATACTGAGCAATTGGTTCAATCAATTGTTGCGTCTCAACGTCGTCGCGTTCTTTCTTTTTCAGACCCGTGGTCAGCCATCGAAAGCCGCAAAGGAAATCGAGCAATCCGCGTAACTCCGCCGTTGTCTTATCGACACCCTCGAAAAGCGTCGCTGATTGTCGCACTTCTGCAATGTCGGCATCGGATAGTTCTTCGATAAGTCGCATTCCATCAGTGGCAGTCTCAGCTCCAGCTATAGCGCTTGAGAGAATCAGTTCGGCAATATTCCGTAAGTCATTGGTTGCCTGCGAAACGCGCAGACCGATCAACGAATCGCCACAACGCAAGTGATGATCAAGGAAAGACAAGGGGGCGCCGACGGTGAAGCTGTGCAACCAGAGGGAAACCTTGGCCAACTCGACGCTCATGCGGTTTTTATCGACGCCGTAGATACAACGCTTGAGCACCATGCGACGGATGATAGCCTGATCCGTCAGTTGCGCCTCGTTCAAGACCCAGTTCGCTTCCCTGGCCCTGTGGATGATGTCGCGCCTGATGGCCAAGATGCGCTCCACCAGCGGCGAGACATACGCGCTGTCCAACCAATCGGGCACGGCAGGTAGATACTCGATCAACCCGGCAATATAATCGGAAAGAAAGTCCACGGCAGTGACGAGAAAGTGTCCACTGCCCATGGCCGGGTCCAGCACTTTGAGATCCAGGACGGATTCAGCCGGGTCGAGCTTTTTCAGTTCGGCCAGACGCTGGGGCTTGGGACGCCGATCACTTTTGAGCGCAAAGGCTTTGTCTTCGAAAGCCTTCAGACGTTCTTCCGCCAGCGGCTTCAAAGTACGGTCGACAATCAGGTCCACCAGTTCCTGAGGCGTGTAGAAACTGCCACTGTCCTTGCGGGCGTAGGAGTTGGGACGGATGGAGACATTGCCGTCCGCATCGAAAGCTGGTTCGCGTTCCAGCAGCCGCTCGTAGATCGAGCCGAGTTGCTGCACCGACATGTCGCGGTAATTGACGAAGTGGCGCGTTTTATTCGTATCCGTGTGGTTCAGGTCGTAGATGATGGGAGCGATTTTATCGTCCGCGAGGCGGACTTTTTCCAGTAGGGGAGCGGTTTCAGAAGCGAAAAGACCACCGTTGTAGGGTGGCAGACCGATGGAAGAGTCGCCCTTGTCGATCAGGTGGAACAGTTCGAGCAGTCGGTTGTAGTAGTTGTTTGCCACCTCGGAGAAAGTGTCCTCTTCTGCCGTCCTGCTCGCAACGTCGTCACGCACCCGCTTACGCAGTCCGTAGTCGTCGTAGCGCGAGTCATTGACAGGCAACAAGCCCCTGTCCTCGGCGTAGAGAATGAAGAGCAGACGGTACAAAAAAATCAGGGCCGCGTCGCGGATTTCTTGCAGGGCCGGTCCTCTGTTATTCTCTTCTCTGATCATTGGCCATTGACCAACGACCACTGCTTTTGCCAAGGCGTCGACCAAGTTCGGGAAGACGCGATCGAAAACGACGATTGAGAGATCCTGGGCGACCTGCTCCTCGTAGCGTCGGCCTTCGGTAAGCGCGGACTCGTTGAAGGTCGCTGTTGCGCCAGGTCGGGGAATAAACGACTGCCGGCGGAAGAGCAGGTAGAACGCGCGGAGGTCATTCACGTTTTCGTCGTCGAGCATCGTGCGAATATCGGCCTCGAAATAGCCACTGGCTCGTGGACGGGCGGGTTGGTCGTACAGACGCCAGTCGGAACCGTTGGTGAGTATGCCGAATCGGATGCGCCCCTCGGAAACGGTATCGGCGGTCTGCAGGTAGCGCAGGATCTGCGCGTGTGGTGAACTGCGCTGGGATTGGTCGCTGCTGTCACGGGAGTCGAGAGGGAGGCCGAATCGCTTGCTTTCCTGCACGAGCAGCGCGTCGTGAAAGCGAGCCTCGGGGTCGGTACGGGAGGCGGCGCGGGTCTTGGAGTCGGCATCCTCGAACAGCAGGTTATCGGGTATGTCTTCGCCGCCGGAGACGCTCTGCTGTGGGAGGTAGTCCTGCCAGCCGAGCAGATCGAGCATGGGTCGGATGAGTTCCTGCTCAGTGACGGCCTCGTTGGGTTCGATGTACGCAGTGAAGGATTCCAATCGCGTTGAGATTTCTTTTCGAAATGTCTCGAATCGCTGAGGGTTTTTGACCGACTCCTGCCACTCGACAGTGGTTTTGATTCCGTCAGTGAGGAAATAATGGGTGAACAATTGTCCGGGCATGTCAGTTCCTTCGTAATCTACGGAACAATCCGCAAACAGATCCGTCAATCCGGAAGTAGAGCAAGGAACAAATATTTGCTCGATATAGCTTTGAGAGGTATAAAAGTGAGATCAATCACATCCATATGGCAAGTCTCGAGTTTCGATTGAAGACAAAAAAATGGACCGATCCAGTATTACATGACTTTCGGCTAAATAAATATTAGCGAAATTTAAGTGTCATTTTTCTTAACTTCTCGATATAATCGCCGTATGCCAGGTGAAATAAAACCTTAAGCCCAAGGCGATTTCGTTGAGAACTATCAAAAAAGAAAAAGAAAGACTAGCAGAAATTCTTAAACTCTTTAAAAAGGTTGAAGAGTCAGTTCTCTCTGTGAAAGAATATTTTCAAAACCACCAAACTCCTATCAGTATGAGGCAGTATAGTCGCTTAAAGAAACGCTATACGCAGCAAGGCGTAGCTGGTCTTGCCGATCAGCGTCAGGTCGGTAACGCACGAAAAATTAAACCCGACGAGATCAGTTTGGTTCATGGAACCTTGGCCTATAATCGCAACCTAACGTCCCAATCATTACAAGATGAATTGCAAAATCAATGGGGAATTACGGTAGGCCAACGTCGTATTGAGCAAATCCGACAAGAGTTTAATTTAACGCGCATTAAGTCACAAACGATTCAGCAGGAAACACTCCCGTTTGCCGGTATTGAAATTTTTTCAGCCTTAGCGCAATATGTTGGTCTTCTCGAGCATTGGAATATTACGATTCAACAACGTTTACAACAAGTCCAAGAAACGCCATCGCCAAAAGCCAATAAAGGCGGAGATCATATCCGAGCCCGTCATCGTGATGGCACCTTCTCTGCCCGCTACAATCGTCTGGCCAGCGTTCGTCATACCAAGTTTGCCTCGATCACCGATAAAGTCAAAGATAAAGATTTCAGTAGATTCACCCTTTCTCAATTAAAAGCCGAGAATTTAAAGCGAAAAAATTTAGCCCTCTTGTTTTTACCTTTAGTCACCAATAACGGTGCCATGCGTCATGTGAATACCCCCTTAGGGAATGCTTTACGATACGCCTGTGGGTACAATTATAAAAATGCCACCCTGGACAAATACCTCAGAGAACTCAAGTATCTTCAACCCAAATTGAGCGATTCTAAAAAAGGATCAGATTTTCAAGATGATTTTTTTGCCTGAGAAAGGCAATCATTCTGAAATCAGATTTTGATCATCAAATCCATGGATGTTTGAGTGAGAATGAGCATCAAAATGCTGTTTTCAGATGTGGAAGGTCTTCATTTCTCATGTTTTGGACGCACTTATCCCCTTAAACTTTAATGTTTTTGTTTTTTAATTGAAGCGAAACCCGTTGATCAGATTGGCGCCAATGCGTGCTGGCAGGTGGCAAATAGTTGGTCCAATTGCAAGCGCTCAAAGGTCTTTTTTGGTATTTTCAAGATCAGTTTTCCGGCATGACGAACCAGTTTGCCTGCCGTATCAAGAAACTGGCGCCGGAAGGTATCAGCATACATCGTTACCGCAATCACTGGCTTGCTGACATCTTCTTTGAAGGATTCGAAGAGGTTATTGCCAAGCAGCATCAGATAGTACCATGCGGTATTGGAAATGAAGTCCTTGAAGGGAAGTTGTTGATGACCAAAGTTTTTCAGCGCCCGGTTGGCCAGTTCATCCTTTCCCCGTCCGTGGTACGAGCCAAGGATGCTATGAGCATCGATGCGCTTTTCTTCAGCGGCTTGGCTGAGTTGGCCATCAATGGCCTCTCCCATACCAAGGTTCGTAATGATCACGCCATCATGATCCAAACCCGGCAAAGAGAGTTGGCTATCGTGTTCAATCAAGCGGCTGTAGATCGTGCGACGAGCCTTCTTCCATGTCCCCTGCTGGCTCTTAAACTCGGTGTACTGCCAGATCTCCTTCTTGCCCGATGAAGTGAAGGTCTGCCAGTCAGTGGCTTCTTCCGCAGCATTCCTCACATTGGCATAGGACTTTCCTCCGCTTCAGCTAACCGATGTTCAGTCGTTCACAGGTTTCAAAGATTTTTTCGTCAAAAAAACCGGTGTCCATGCGCACCATGATTGGTACATCATCTCGGTATTGGCGGCGAATCCTTTTCACGATATGAACCAGCATATTCTGAACAGTTTTCCCGTGATTCGAATGTTTGCTACCTCCGCGAAAAACTGCGTCAACCATATAACGACCCCAATTCATCTGCAGGGGATGAAATCCTTTGACCATCTTGTAAGTCGGCTGGACACCATGGCGTTTCAGGGCATCATCATTATCAAGTACCATCGAATCCAGACCCAACACAATCACCGTTGGACAAGTCTTCTTCAGTCTCCAGATAAACAGTATCTGCAGCAGATGACGAAACAGGTAGACTCGTACAAAAGAGAACTTTCCAAAAAATCTTTTCACGGCATGCGAGGAGGCAAGGTCTTGCTCACTGCATGACAGCAAGGCGGCATAACCCTCGCCCCTTTTGAGGTGATCGAACCAACTGAGATGACGGCTGCTGCCGTCCATGAAAAAACAGAGGATCTGCACAAAAAAATCAGAGACAGCAATTCCTTTTTTATTTTTACGCATCGAACCAAACAACCTTTCGATGATCGGCATCAGCCGAATGCTTTGCAGATACTGGGCAAACAAGGCCAATCCGGCACGACTTGTCAAGTGTTCATCGGTTGGCTGAATGGCATCAATTATCTGTTTCTTTTTATCCTGAACTGTTATATTTTTTCCCATAAAGCTCTCTACCTGTTGGGTTGTGTTAGATTTTGTGAATTTTTTTATTTTAACCACTGAAATATAACACATTTTTCCCAAGGTTGGGAGCTTTTTTTATTACGAATCGCTCAACTTAGGTTCAAGTCTCGGCAGACTTGATTAACTGCAACGCTCGGTTTTGGCATCAATTTTGGCAACAATATGATGCTCCGGATCACAAAGTGGCCTGTTATTATATCGATGGTAATGTTAAACCTTTGTGGTCCTCCAAACGCTGCCGCAAAGGTAAAGTGACGATGATGGGCCGCGTGATGGGATGTATCGAACAAGTGGTGATCCATGATGGCCATGGCCGGCCACTTTATCTGCGAACCTTTTCTGGCCATGCGGACTTACGAGAAAATGCGCTGCGGACGATGGATGAATTGGACATCGTTTTAAATAAAAAACGAGAGTCCCGCGCTAAAGAATCACCTGGCAGCCGCGCATTGATCATTGATGGGGCGGGCAATGCTGTTCAAACACTGAGAGCTTTTTCAGAATCGGACTATCATTATATTACCATTCTCGATACCAATCAGATAGTAGATCGCAAATTTAAGCATCTGAAAGCGCCGCAACGTTATCAGTACGGTGAAGCCTTCCTGATTGATTGCCGCATCGAGTTAATGGACTCAAAAGAATCAGGCTATCTCTACGAGAGCCGCGCGCTGCGGGTTCAGTGGGATAATGGTAAAGAATGCTGTTTAGTCACCAGTATCCCCTCAAACCTCTTTTATGCTTCAGAAGTGGTCAAGGCTTATTTTGATCGTTGGCCCTATTGCGAAAAACAATATGCCCTGATGAAGGCCGCGACCTGTTTTAGTCAAGTGGTGGGTTATGGGAAAAAACTTTTGCCGGATGAAAATACTTTAGAAAAAATCGAAAAACTTCAAACCGACTTGCGAAAACTGCGGCAGGAATTAAAAATTCCGCTTTCGAGAATTACAGTCGAGGAGAAGAAACTCCAGGATTTATTTGAGAAAGAACGTCAATTTAAAGAAAGAAGCACAATTAACAAAAAAGGCCAACGGGATCAATCTCAACGAAATCAGGAAAATCTTGAATCTTGTCAGAAGGATATCCGAAGGATTCAACGTCAAATAAAGACGATAGAAGAAGCCTTCAAAAAACAGTTTCAGACTCTACGGCAAAAGAGCAAAGAATTCGCGCGTATCCAGGGTAAACGGAAAGTTTACCATGTCGATGTTGAACTCGACCAACTAATGACCAGTTTTCGACTAACGCTGGCAAATCTTCTCGTTTTTCTGGCAAAGGAAATTTTAGATCATACGCCCATAGAAATGAATACCTTGATCCAGTCCATCTTATTTTTATCAGGAAGAATTGAACATCTCCCGGATCGTCGAAAAATTGTCATCAACAAAAATGAAAAAGATCCTCAGTTTATGAATAAATTACAGAAGGGCTTATCGAAGCTTAACGCCCTAAAAATCAGGTACTCCAGCGGGGTGGTTTACGAATTTGTCTTGAACTAATGGACATTTAAATTTCGTATATTTTTGATATAGCCGAAAGTCATGTAAAACTAAATCTCTTATTCATGATGCGTCCAAGTAAGAAAATAAAAAAGTAACTATTCAGATTTTTAAGGGATTTCGAAAGTGATTTCGTTTCCATAACATTGCTCCTCTTATTTTTAGTGGCATGCATAACTTCTCCTTTTTTTTTATTTAGGTTGAAGGAATAAAAATTCATTTTCTGCTTACGTGATTTCCACATAGTGTTCTCCTTATAAACAATGAACGAAACAAGGACGCACTCGGACGCCCATGATTTTCCAAATTCCCCATTGCCCTTCCGTTTTTGGAACTTGGGATTTTGGAACTTGGGATTTTGGAACTTGGGACTCAGGTGCAGTAGTTCGTCAGCTTGTTTCCCATCCGTTAGGGGGTCATTCCCAACGAATCGGTCCGCCGAAGCGGTGAAGAATCTCAAGGATCTCTCCCTGAGGTCGAGATGACACCAGGGGGTACAAGCCAATGAATCTGTACAGTGGTTTTAAGCGTTTCCAAACTATCGATCGTTTGAAAAAAGTGGAAAATCGAGCAATCGAGAAAATTCTTAACCAAACAAATTCTTAGAGGCGTTCGTCCAAAACACGACACCCCGTCCGTGTCGGTATCTCAAGGGGAGTCCGATCCCCCACAGGAGCTCATGATCGCCATTAATGACACAACACAACCACCTTCAAGACCAAACCCGGCCTATCTCGTATTAGTCGTTGTAGCTTTTGAAAAAAGTGGAAATTTAGAAATAGGATGAGACAATACAGTATTTTAGACATATTTCCTCTCCGCTTCGATTGTTTGTAATGGCAGGCACCCCTTACGGTAGGGTGCCGGGCTATTACCAACATCATTTTAGAAATGGAAGATGTCCTGAGTATTTGTCGGGGTTCAGGGAGCTACCCTATACCCAATAAAAAAGACTATTTTATTTGTCAGGAAACCCGACAATAGTCCAAAATGACGTTGGTAGAGAAGATTGTAACAGGGAGGATTTGAGGAATCAAGTCCTTAAATTTATCATTTCCTAAATTGAGCGATTCTGAAAAAGGATCAGATTTTCAAGATGATTTTTTTGCCTGAGAAAGGCAATCATTCTGAAATCAGATTTTGATCTTCAAATCCATGGATGTTTGAGTGAGAATGAGCATCAAAATGCTGTTTTCAGATGTGGAAAGTCTTCATTTCTCATGTTCTGGACGCACTTATCCCCTTAAACTTTAATGTTTTTGTTTTTTAATTGAAGCGAAACCCGTTGATCAGATTGGCGCCAATGCATGCTGGCAGGTGGCAAATAGTTGGTCCAATTGCCTGCCGTATCAAGAAACTGGCGCCGGAAGGTATCAGCATACATCGTTACCGCAATCACTGGCTTGCTGACATCTTCTTTGAAGGCTTCGAAGAGGTTATTGCCAAGCAGCACCAGATAGTACCATGCGGTATTGGAGATGAAGTCCTTGAATGGTAGTTGTTGATGACCAAAGTTTTTCAGCACCCGGTTGGCCAGTTCATCCTTTCCCCGTCCGTGGTACGAGCCAAGGATGCTATGAGCATCGATGCGCTTTTCTTCAGCGGCTTGGCTGAGTTGGCCATCAATGGCCTCTCCCATACCAAGGTTCGTAATGATCACGCCATCATGATCCAAACCCGGCAAAGAGAGTTGGCCGATGAAGTGAAGGTCCGCCAGTCAGTGGCTTCTTCCGCAGCATTCCTCACATTGGCATAGGACTTTCCTCCGCAGAGATAACCGATGTTCAGTCGTTCACAGGTTTCAAAGATCTTTTCGTCAAAAAAAGCGGCGTCCATGCGCACCATGATTGGTACATCATCTCGGTATTCGCGGCGAATCTTTTTCACGATATGAACCAGCATCTTCTGAACAGTTTTCCCGTGATTCGAATGTTTGCTACCTCCGCGAAAAACGGCGTCAACCATATAACGACCCCAATTCATCTGCAGGGGATGAAATCCTTTGACATTCTTGTAAGTCGGCTGGACACCATGGCGTTTCAAGGCATCATCATTATCAAGTACCATCGAATCCAGACCCAACACAATCACCGTTGGACAAGTCTTCTTCAGTCTCCAGATAAACAGTATCTGCAGCAGATGACGAAACAGGTAGACTCGTACAAAAGAGAACTTTCCAAAAAATCTTTTCACGGCATGCGAGGAGGCAAGGTCCTGCTCACTGCATGACAACAACGCGGCATAACCCTCGTCCCTTTTGAGGTGATCGAACCAACTGATATGACGACTGCTGCCGTCCATGAAAAAACAAAGTATCTGCGCAAAAAAATCAGAGACAGCAATTCCTTTTTTATTTTTTACGCATCGAACCAAACATCCTTTCGATGATCGGCATCAGCCGAATGTTTTGCAGATACTGGGCAAACAAGGCCAATCCGGCACGACTTGTCAAGTGTTCATCGGTTGGCTGAATGGCATCAATTATCTGTTTCTTTTTATCCTGAAATGTTATATTTTTTCCCATAAAGCTCTCTACCTGTTGGGTTGTGTTAGATTTTGTCGTGATATTGTTTTTACTCACTGAAATATAACACATTTTCCCCAAGGTTGAGAGCTTTTTTTATTACGAATCGCTCAACTTAGGATAATATATCCTTAATATAAGGCCTAATACAGGTCGAGTCAATTTAAATGATGACAATTGAGAATAATTGATTGAGGGAAAGCAAATTGGAAGAACGGCTGGAAATGCTTGTATAGCCGAACGCAGAGCTAACTTGTTTCTGTCTGCAGGGAAGAAATCAAGTTGAGCCGCTGGTTGGCACTTTTTTCTTGAGCGGTTATCAGTCGAATCACTATAAACGATAACACATTAGACCGCAAAGCGAACAATATAAAATGATTCGCAATGGGAAGAGAAAGGGAGAGGAGTAATTGGCAGAAAAAAATACCGCAATGGAAAAACACGCTGGAGACGTTGGATTCAGCGGAATCTGAGAAAAGACATTTGATAGAGTTGCTCGCAATGACTAATCCTGTTTCTCAAATTTATCGGAATCTCTGCCCTAAAAACCCCTTCCAAAAAAAAATATCAAATAAATAATCCAAAGTGCATTTTTAGCTTGATTTCATGATGATGATGATGATGATCATACTTTGTGCCATAGGATTGCTGGAGAAAGAGATAAAATGAAAAAAATTATCTCTTCCCGGGAATCTTTTTTCCCTCATCCGGGCGTTCGAGCCCCCGTTCTTTCGATGGGCTCAATGGCTGGGTGAAGTATTGTCAATCTCTTGTATAAGGAGTTATCATGGACATGTATTTCAAACAACTTTTTGCTCCTCTCGTGGGGCCAAACCCGGCAGACGACGGGTCTGCTGCGAAACTCCGATTCGCTCTAGGGCGGGTGAATCGTTTTCAAAACCCTCAAGTAAAAGAGGTTATTATGAGTATTTTAAATAAACTTTTCGTGCCTATCGTGGGTCTGATCCCGGCAGGCTTCGGGTCTGCCGCAAAAATGCAATCCATGCTGCTGGCCTTCATCCTGGGTACGTTTTCCCTGTGGGTCAGCCCGGCAGCCGCCCAGAAGTATGTGACCGATCCCACCACCGGCAAGATGGTGAGTGCACCGGAATATGGCGGCACCTTGACCTATGCCAAGAAGAGTGAGCCTCCGCATACGGACTCCTGGTTTGGTTCACCGGCAGGCGCCGCCCACAGTGGCGTTGTCGAGAAGTTAGCCGACGGGAACTGGGGAATCGATCGGAACGAACACCACTTTAAAAACTTATCCTTAAATAACATTAACTTTCCTGTAAGTTATGATAGCTGCAGCCAATTGAAGCAGTGCGAGATAAGTTTGATTATATTTTTCGAATCGGACCATTATCTTGCGAAACCTGTTGAACCATGAATGGCTCACCTCGACGACCCATCTTCTGGGTCTGTATTGGGGATTTGCTTTTTTTTCTTGAATCTCTTCACCCCGTTTTTTCACATGTGGCACATAGTCATTGGATCGAATGATCTGTGATGCTGGCTCACCGTGGTAGCCTTTGTCTGCGCACAGATGTTGTTCAATGCCCTCAGGCCGCGCAATGACGATTTCCTCCAAGACCAATTCCAACTGTGTCACATCATGCCGGTTCGCCCCGGTTACGACGAGGGACAGCGGGACACCACGGCCGTCAACCAGCAAATGACGCTTGCTCCCTTTTTTTTCCCCTGTCAGTCGGGTTTCGACCAACGGTTTCCTGAGCCAGTGGGGCTTTGACAGTCGTGCCGTCTATGCTTTGCCATTTCCAGGAGATCCCTTCCATCTCATCATATTCGGCAAGTCCGGCTTGCCAAAGCGACAAAAAGAAACCCGCTTCATTCCAACGCATGAAATGAGCATGGATGGCACTAGGACTCCCATATTTTTCCTTGGGAAGGGCTCTCCATTGACAACCGGTGCGCAAAACATATACAATTCCCTCGAAAATTTGGCGCGCAGGCATTGGCTTTCTACCACCACCGGGTTTGCGCTTGTAGGTCTTGTTCGGGTCACGTTTGGGTTTTGGTATCAGTGGCTCCACTCTGGCCCAAAATGAATCAGATACTTCCCACGACTGTACTTTTGCCATATAGCCTCCATGCGTTTATGGTTGAACATGATGACAAAAATAATGCAGGAAATACCAATTTTCAAGTTATTAAAGGATAAGTTCTAAGTCAAACTTCACGCCTCTTTTTGCGATCAGAGGGCAGTTGGCGGAAAGCTGGGAAATGCCCGACCCGCTCACGATTGTCTTCCACATCCGCAAGGGCGTGCATAGGCATGACAAGGCACCGAGTGCGGAGGACTGCAATTTCTCTTGAATCTCTGGAGAGGCGTAAACTTTGGCAAAACTATTCGGCAACAAGGTGCCCGGGTTCTCATTGCTGCTCGTCGGGAGAGCAGACTCAAGGATGCAGTCGATATGCTTGCCGGGGATGGCTTAGATGCTTGCTACCATACCTGTGATGTTTCAAAGCGAGAAGATGTTGAGGCCTTAGCGGACTATGCATGGAACGAATTTGGTCAGGTGGACGTAATCATCAAAAATTCGCGGGATTTTTAAATAAATCTGTCCCCTTTTTTTCATAAATAAATCTGCTTTTTTCTCGATTAGACGATTCTTCCCTGATGAGGAACAGTGACATTGACAGTTCTGTGCTCAGCAGGCACAAGCTGATCGTCATCGTCTGCAATAATGGAGGATTTGCGGTCATCTGGAGGTCATGAAGATCGTTTCGGGAAACCATCAAAGACTTCTTCAAGACTAATTATTCTCATTCCCCTATACAAGCCTGAACTTGGCGATAGGATGGACGGAAAGCATTTCTAGCCATTCTGCCAATTTGCTTTCCCTCAATCAAATATTCTTAATTTCATCATTTATATTGACTCGACCTGTATTAGGCCTTATATTGAGGGTATTTTCTATATCCCTAAATTAGTCCATTATTGAGGTACTTATGAAACAGGCTAAGTTTACTCTGGAAGAGACTCATATTGAGTTTTTAAATAATTTTCGGTTCTATGGTTTCAAGGATAAAAGTACGCTAGTACGGATAGCATTAGAACGTTTGAAGAAAGAATTAGTGAGGAAGGAAATGAGAAGGTCTGCTGAATTGTATGCTGAAATGTATGAAGAAGAGGTAGAAACCCAAGAACTTACAGAAGCGGCGATTTCAGGATGGCCAGAATGAAAACAGTGAAGCGTGGAGTGATCATTGATGTGAATCTTGATCCGATTCAAGGCGCTGAAAAAGGTAAAATTCGTCCTTGTCTCATTGTGACCAATGATATTTATAATGAAAGAGTCCCTGTTGTCCAGGTGATTCCCATTACTGCATGGAGTCCCAAAAAAGCAAAAATTAAAACGAATGTAGAATTATTACCCTCAGCAGAGAATGGACTAACGAAGAAATCTGTTGCAGATTGTTTACAAACACGACCCATTGATTGGAAGCACCGATTCGTGAAGCAAAGAGGGAAATTAGAGTCAATAAAAATGGAAGAGATTGATCAAGCCTTAAAATATGTATTTGAACTGAAATAGATAGATAGTAGGGCGAGCAAGGCGTTGCGCAAGGATTTCTTTTTTGCGCCGTTCGTCTCTCATTCTGCAAAAAAGAAACCTGTGTACTCAACGTTAGCAGACACCACTCAGACAATAAACGAAGACCACGCAAATAAGAAGATCCATCACAGCAACTAATCGTCTTCCAAAACATATCGAAGAATGACATTCGCATCAACTCGTCTCATGCTTCTCCTTCATCGCCCGCTCCCACCTCAATTCTTTCTCTATTGGTATTTGTTGTGGGTTACGGCAGGCTTTTAATCGTCCTCTTACAAGAGATGAAGTGTCCCAATCAAATTGGAGAAAGATCCGTGGATAGTCATTGCTGCCTCCGGTGAACGTGTCAGGGTTTGACGGGGACCGGGCCAAAATGGCTAAACTCTTCATGCAATTCCTCCAAATTTTTCAAAAAAGGGGACAGATTTATTTTACATGACTTTCGGATGCGCACACGACGATCGTTCCAGCCACATAGGAAAATCAAAAATTACACAAGACGATAGCATTTGGAAATATGTGTGTAAAGATAAAATTAGGAGGGATATTTTTGTTTTTTTGGAAGGTTTCCTGGGAGGGTGTGCGGCATGTTCATTTTTTTATCGCTTTTCTTTTATGCTGGTTTGAAAATGCCGGATTTTGGACAAAGCGATCCCTGGGTTTTTCTGGAGAATTTTCAAGATACCCATTCTTCATCAGCAAAATAGACTTCATCCGGGGGGATGTAGTCGGCATAGTAGTCATCCGTCTCATAGGGGGTGATAGATGGCAGTGGCGGCGCTCTTTGTGTTTCCTCACCGATATGTTTCAATATTTTTTTGATTTCCTGATGATTGGTAATAAAAGCGATGATCTTCATTTCTTTGCCGCAATTTGGGCATAAAAGGGGATTGACTTCGAAGATTTTATGGATCAGCCGTGCCCAACTTGCGCTGGCTTTCGCTTTTCCTTTGATCTTTTTTCTTTTCTTTCCTTGCCTCGATAGGAGCTGCTATAAATCCCATAATAAAAAGTGATTGTTTCGTAGGGTGAAGGGATATGCCCTGCCAATAGGGCCATAAACTCCAATATATCGTAATGGGCCTTTTTGGAGGAAGAAGTTTTCTTTTGTTTCTCATAAACCGTTACCGTGTTCTCTTCGGGATTGAACTCGACTCTCTCGACCGAGATGGCTGCCCGGCTCATATATCTGGCAATTTTTTCAATACGATCACCATTAGCTCCGTTGATTTTTTGATCACTATGGACCTGAAAGCCGGAGTTATAATTCCAGGACATCAGCAGGTCGATGAGTTCTTGTGTGATAACTTCTTGCTTGAGTAAGACCGCCAGGAGTCTTGCTCGGAATATTTTGGCAATGATATCGGTAGAAATATGGAAGGGTTGATAGAATTTATCATCTTTCAGGATTCCTCCAAGAACCAGAGAGTGAATGTGGGGGTGAAAATTTAGGAGAGAACCATGGGATTGGATACAATAGATTCCCCCAGTATAGCCATCCTTCATACCCAAAGCTTCGTGAAAATAGTGTTCGATGGCAAAATTGGCGCTTTGGATCAACAATTTCAATAATTTTCTGTTTCTGCGGAAATAACCTCTGAGTATTTTCGGGATGGTGAAGGTCACATGAAGGTGAGGAAACGGCTTGACGATTTGCCGAACTTTCTCGCCAAAGAGGATTGACCTTTTTGTCGAGCAACTGGGACAGACCATTCTTTTTTTGCAGGAAAAGGCCACAAAGAAGTCTTCTCCACATTCACATCTCACCCGTGCCACTCCATTCTCTGGAATCCCACAGTCCAGATAGGCGTAAATGGCCTGCATGACTTCTTTTCTCAGATAACCATAATCGTTCTCAAAGAGGGTTGGATAGTTCCTTTCAAAGGCTTCAAAGTTAGCTTCAATAATGCGGTAGTATTCTGTTTTTTCAGGATGACGTCGCTTATAGATCAAGGAATACTCCCTTCTAATAGTTAGTTATGTCTTCCAATTTCAATCTTAGAATTTAGGCATAGTCAGGATTTAGCAGGTTCTACCCACATGATGAGAATAGACTGTCTCGCCATACTTATTGGAGAGATGGAAATGGAAAACACATATTGTTATGTACATCTTACACTCAAAATAAACTTGATTCCAATGAAAAAAGTAAGATATGATTTACACTATGAAAACGATTGGAGAATTTTTGAAAGAGAAAAGAGAGCAAACGGAATTATCGTTGCACCAGGCTTCCCGATTGTCGGGAGTCTCCCATACTC